>CBDBEV010000001.1:0-2970891 GCA_965204535.1 bacterium
TCGCGAAAGAAGGCGTTCGCTCGGCAAATTGTTGTCCGAAGCCGGTCTACTCCCCACTTACGGATCCCCCGAATGGGACAAGGCAATGAAGTACGACCCCTACGATCTCAGAAGGCGGGCTTTCGATGGCGCGCCTATCTCCCCGCATGAGTTCGGGAGGGCGATCTACCACCTTGCCCAGCGTCGTCACTTCAAGGGGCGGGACGTCGACGAGATTTCCGATGATACCCAGACGGAGGATCGGAAAGAGGAAAAAGCGGACGCCGATGAAAAGAAAGCCAAGGGCAAGCGCGAATCAACCATAGCAATACTGAAAGACGAGAATAAGACGCTCGGCGCGTGGCTGGCGGAGCGCGGGCCGCATGAACGCAAGCGAGACGAGCATGCAACGCGAAAAATCGTCGAGGATGAGTTCGAGAAAATTTGGGAAAAGCAGAAGAAGCATTTGTCTGTGCTTCAGGACGAGGAATTGAGGGACTCCATCCGCGAGGCGATTTTCGCTCAACGCCCCGTGTTTTGGCGCAAAAATACGTTGGGGGAATGCCGTTTCGTCCCCGAAGCGCCCTTGTGTCCGAGGGGCGCATGGCTCTCTCAACAGAAGCGGATGCTGGAGAAGGTCAACAACCTCTCGGTGGGCGGCAGCGCCCGCTGCCTCGACGCAGAAGAACGCCGGGCGATTCTCGACAAACTGCAAACGCAGGCGTCCATGACCTGGAGCAGAGTTCGGGGCGCGCTCAAGCCGCTTTATGAACAGCGCGGTATGCCGGGCGAGGAGAAGCGCCTCAAGTTCAATTTGGAAGACAGTGAGAAAAAGCTCATTGGCAACCCGCTCGAAAAGAAACTCGCGGACATTTTCGGTAAAGATTGGCCAGCGCATTCGCGCAAGCAGGAAATCCGCGACGCCGTGCATGACAGACTTTGGCATGCGGATTACGGGGAAACCGGCTCACAGCGCGTAGTCATTCTCCCAGCGAAAGAACGCAAGAGGAGGCGCGCAAAGGCGGCGCATGGTTTTGTGGATGATTTCGGCGTCACCGAAGCTCAGGCCGAAAAGCTCAAAGACCTCAAGCTACCCACGGGATGGGAGCCTTATTCGGTCGCGGCGTTAAAAGCATTTTTGCCCCATCTCGAAGAGGGCGTGCGGTTCGGTACGCTGGTGAGCAGTCCTGAGCCCAAATGGGAAAATTGGCGAGAAAAAACCTTTCCGCGAATGGAGCAGCCGACGGGCGAAATTCGGGATCGTTTGCCCAGTCCGGCGGATCCGGAGGAAAGGGCGCGCGTCGCTAAATTGCGCAATCCCACGGTCGCGCGGGCGCGCAACGAATTGCGCAAGGTCGTCAACAACCTCATCGACAAGTTCGGAAAACCGGACCTGATCCGCGTGGAGTTGGCACGCGAGGTCGGCATGTCGAAGCGCCAACGCGAGGATATGTCGATCGGTATGAGGCGACAGGAAGGACGACGGAAAAAGGCGAAGGAAGCTCTCGAAGAAAGAGGGATACCCAACCCTTCGCGCGATGACGTCGAAAAATGGATGCTCTGGGAAGAGTGCGGGCATTTCTGTCCTTACACCGGAAAGGGTATCGGTTTCGAGGCCCTGTTTCACGAAAACGAATTTCAGGTCGAACACATCTGGCCGCGTTCCCGCTCTTTCGACAACAGTTTCAGAAACAAGACTCTGTGCCATAAGGACGAAATCTCAGGAAAGGCAATCACATTCCATTTGAATATCTGAGTAGCGATGAAGAGAGTTGGGATCGGTTGGTGAAGCGACTGGAAGGAATGAAGGCGACCAAGAGCGGGGTCGGCATGTCGCCGGGCAAGGTCAGACGATTTCTCGCGACTGAGATACCGGAGGACTTCGCCGCGCGCCAACTCAACGACACCGGATACGCCGCGCGCGAGGCCGTGTCTTTCCTCAGGCAATTGTGGCCGGACGCGGGACCTGAAGCACCCATGACGGTGCAGGCCGTATCCGGCCGCGTTACTGCGCAGCTTCGCTGGCTCTGGGGTTTGAACGACATTCTTGGCGAGAGCGGCAAGAAGACGCGATCCGATCATCGCCATCACGCGATTGACGCGCTGGCAGTCGCCTGTACGCATCTCGGCATGACGCAGAAGCTCTCTCGCTATTGGCAGGTCAGGGACTTACGGATCAAAGAAACCTCACACGCCCGAAAGCCGCGTCTGGAGCGGCCTTGGGAGACGATTCGCGCCGACGCGGAAAAGGCCGTCGCTGATATCGTCGTGTCGCATCGTGTTCGCAAGAAAATATCCGGGCCGCTGCATTTGGGGACAATTTACGGCGATACCCGTAAAGACGCAGTTACCAAATCTGGAACCCACCGCTATTTCGTTACGCGCAAGAAGGTCGAAGAACTAAGCAAGAGTGATTTGGCGGATAAGAACGAAGACATGTGGCCGGATAAGAGAGTGCGTAAAATCGTCAAAGAGTGGGTGAACACTAATGGCGGAGACTCGAAAAAAGCATTTTCCTCCGGTTTTCCGCTATGCGGGCGGAACGGTCCTGAAATCCGCAAGGTGCGCTTACGAAAGAAACAGCAGTTGAAACTGATGGCGAAAGCCGGGACCGGCTACGCCGACCCAGGCGAGAATCACCACATGGCGATTTACCGCCTGCCCGACGGCGAGATCGATTTCGAGGTCGTTTCTTTGTTCGATGCGGCGCAGCGTCTGGCAAGACGCGAAGACATTGTGCGGCGCAAGCGCGAGGACGGTGCGTGCCTCATCATGTCGCTTTCAAAAGGCGACGCATTGCGGTTTCCTGACAACGACCAAGCCAAGGTGCGAATTGTCGAGAGCATTTGGGCGGCTGGCCCGGTAGTAATGGCTGACCACAACGACGCTACTGGAACGACTCGATTTCGACCTAGTCCCAATCCTATTATAAACAGCGGCGCGAAAAAAATTTCTATCGATCCCATCGGTCGCATACGTCCAGCCAAAGATTGAACCAGTTATAAGATATCCGCGAGATTGTAAGGAAATGGTTTCTTCCGCCCGATCGGCTGGATTTTTTTGTCGCCGATCAGGCGGAAATGGCCTTTTTTCAGTACCTTACGAAAAAGCGATTGTAGCAAGTCGAGGGGTGGCCGCAAACCACAGTCTGCGAGCTTGCCGATTGATTCCGCGCATTATTGTAGCAAGTCGAGGGGTGGCCGCAAACCACAGTCTACCATCACTCCGGGCTTTGCTACAAAAGATTGTAGCAAGTCGAGGGGTGGCCGCAAACCACAGTAAGATCGTGAAAAAGCATCGTGAAAACTCGATTGTAGCAAGTCGAGGGGTGGCCGCAAACCACAGTTTAGGACGGGAAGCGTAGACAACCCGATCCATTGTAGCAAGTCGAGGGGTGGCCGCAAACCACAGTGAATGAAGTTGCGCCTTCAAGCCGTCACCGATTGTAGCAAGTCGAGGGGTGGCCGCAAACCACAGTGCTCCTCGTCTTGTGGACCGCAAAGAGCCCATTGTAGCAAGTCGAGGGGTGGCCGCAAACCACAGTACGCGGCATCGAGGCTCACCTGCACCCGGTATTGTAGCAAGTCGAGGGGTGGCCGCAAACCACAGTCCAGCGTGGTGCTTCCTCATGCTCGCATCGATTGTAGCAAGTCGAGGGGTGGCCGCAAACCACAGTTGGTGCAGGTTCTTCACGCTCACGCGTCCGATTGTAGCAAGTCGAGGGGTGGCCGCAAACCACAGTTAGAATGCGTGCAGATCCACCTGCTTCTTGATTGTAGCAAGTCGAGGGGTGGCCGCAAACCACAGTGTGTCTCGAAGGATGTGGACGACAGGAATATTGTAGCAAGTCGAGGGGTGGCCGCAAACCACAGTAAGAGTCAGGGGATTACGGAACTCAAGCAAATTGTAGCAAGTCGAGGGGTGGCCGCAAACCACAGTCATGGGCCTCTGTTGGTTATTCTTGGCCTGATTGTAGCAAGTCGAGGGGTGGCCGCAAACCACAGTCGTTTCTTCACCGAATCACTGCCGAAAATATTGTAGCAAGTCGAGGGGTGGCCGCAAACCACAGTCCTGATCATCGAGGAGCGCTACGCCCACCGATTGTAGCAAGTCGAGGGGTGGCCGCAAACCACAGTGCTTCATTTACAGGAGCAACAACCGGATTTATTGTAGCAAGTCGAGGGGTGGCCACAAACCACAGTGAAGGAGGCGCGATGTCATGGCCAGACGAAATTGTAGCAAGTCGAGGGGTGGCCGCAAACCACAGTATCTAAAGTATCGGCATCTACATCAAGATCATTGTAGCAAGTCGAGGGGTGGCCGCAAACCACAGTTACTAGGCGTTTTCGTATAGAATGCCTTTAATTGTAGCAAGTCGAGGGGTGGCCGCAAACCACAGTGAGCACCGCAGCGTAAGCCCGAGCTTCGCGATTGTAGCAAGTCGAGGGGTGGCCGCAAACCACAGTTCATAGGTGGATTCGCCTATAATGCCTCTAATTGTAGCAAGTCGAGGGGTGGCCGCAAACCACAGTAGCTAGACGTTTTCGCGTATGCTCTTCTCAATTGTAGCAATTCAAGGGGTGGCAGCAAACCACTCGTTGCGAAAGGCTGGATTCATAAAGGGAATCGTCATATCTTTGTGCATGGTGGCGCATCTCTTATTTACTGAATGATCGGGCTTCTGACAACCCTATTTCAGCAGGAATGCGCCGTCTTCTTCAATTCAGCCCACACACAAGATCTGAGGGTAACTCTGCATAAAGTTTATGCAGGACAATGACTTATTGCTCTCATAATCATTGTCAAGTGAAGTGGAACGTAGCCGGGGAATGGTCTGTATCTGTGGATAGTTCAAGTGTGTGCGATTCATCGGCAACTTTTTTCCGAGTCCTAAGTCAGGTTGCGATCGGGTGATGCTGGGCATGAATCTGTAAATTGAGCGGTGTGGTCAGTTCCCAGATGTGTCGGTACGGAAGCTGAAGGTGAATAAGTTGCTGGATCGGACTTGCGCCTAAGAGCACCCAACGGTTTCCTCGTTGCGGGGTAGACTTGCTGGAAGCCACACAACCGAAGGCACCAGTAGTCGCAGGCGGCTCGGCGGTTCTTGTGCCAGGTCCGAACTGGTCGGGGACACGAGCAAATCAATGCTTCTGATTTGGCACTTGACACTGTAGTGTGAAGTGCACTACATTAGCCTTGTGAAAGGGGCGGCCATGTTAGACTTTGACATATCATCAAGTTCTTCTACCAAACACACTAGAACCACGCAGGTGCGTCACGATGATCGACTAGCGACCCTGATTGAGCGTGCTGCACTGTCGCTAGCTGTGCATAAATCGGTCTTCCTGCGCGCAGTGATTGAGCGCGAGGCAATACATGTGCTTGAAGCGCAATCCCGACATGTTCTGACACCGGAGGACGCCGAGCAGTTCGCTGCGGCCCTTGATTCCCCCCCCGCTCTGACTCCACGCGCTCGGGAGGCGGCACGAAACTATCGCGCGCGCGTGGTTCATGCCGACTGAAACACCTGCCCTTAGAATCGAATCTTTTGATCCAGCACGGCATGACCGCGTCGGTTTCGATTGCGGTGTTGATCGCCTGAACAACTACCTCAAGCTGAGCGCAAAGAAGCAACAGAAAGACGACATGACCCGCGTCTATGTTGTTGTCGAAGAGGGGAGCACGCGCATCCTCGGCTACCATGCGATCAACGTGGGCAAGATGAACGTGGACGAGCTCGAGCATCGACCGCGCGGGACACCGAAGCATGGAGAGATCCCGGTGCTGTTCCTGGGACAGGTCGCAGTGGACAAGCCGTCGCAAGATACAGGTCTTGGCGGCATCCTCATGTACCATGTCTTCGAAAAAGCATGCAAGATTTCCGAAATGGCCGGTTGCCATGCAATCATCCTTGATGTCATCTCGGATGGAGGGGAAGAAGCACTTGCGCGTCGTAGAGCGTGGTACGAAAACTTTGGTTTCACTTCCTTCTCCAGCAATCCTGCACGCATGTTCCTTGTGATGAAACAGGTCCGCGCGGTGACTCGGGCAAAGTGACGAGAAGCGACCGCTTCGTCTTTCGTTGGTTCGGCTAGTCTGAATCGGGGACGTAAGTTGCCAAGGAGTTGAAACCCGAGAGAATCGGCATCAAGATGAGCAAAAGAAAGCTCAATAAAATCCTCATCCCCTTCAACTTCCATGGATTTCAGGACAATAGCCTTCGAAATCAATTCACGATGAGGAGGCAGGGCTTGGAGCGTTCCAAGACCGGCAATGAGGAGCACGATGTTGACAGGGTTACTTGAACTTGATCGGCCCAAGGCATGGCCACCAGAATTGTGTGCATATCTTGGTGAGTATTACGATTTGTTCCTGGGGTGGGAGACCAAACAAGATAAGCCCTCCGCTTCCGCGTATGATTGTGCCCTGCAAGGATTGATGGGTATCTTACAGCCGTATGTGATCTTGGGTTGGCATTGCACGCGGATCACAGCTGCAGAAGCAGACGATATCCTACGTAGCGGCATACAAATGCCCGATGCCGCCATGCTGGAACGCCGCATCGATGCTCTTGTGGAATCCAATGAAATCGCCCCTGATCTCGCATGTCTACTCAAGAGTAAGAATCAATCGGATGAGAAGAACCGTGCTGGAAAGGTCTGGTTCTGCTTTTTTCCGCCGAGGAAGGCGGGAGAGGGGGGAATCGAACGGTTCTTCCGCCACTGGGGAGGTGAGGCTCTTTACAATTCTCACGAGGATGATCCTGTTACGTCACCCGCTATCCGCGATGTAGGGACACCTTGCATCGTCGAGGTTGATGTGCCGGTTTCGTCACTTGCGAGACACGAACCTCTTGCTCTCAATATCGTCCGTCGATTCCTGGCCAGCCGAGACCACCGCATGACAGAGTCAACTGACTACGAAGATCGAATAGTGCAACCGTTATCGGCTACGAATGTTCGTCGCGTAATTCGCTTTCCTGATCCGGATTTCTTTGCCCTCACGGGTTGTGCAGAATGGCGTAGGCCGATCGTATAAGCCGAGGTACCTTCATGCTAGAAGGGTTTGCGTCCCGCATCGCCCTGTTTTGAATATGATTTTACTACAGGTCGACTACACTCAAGTCGCGCTCAGAAGTCGTCTTTAGGCGCGGATCGGAGCTTTTGGTATAAGTTGCGGTGTGCCGACGCATAACTCTGAACGAGCCATTGCAGGTTGAACTATAGAGTACGACTGCTCAATAGTAGCGGTAGTGTCATGGAGTGATAATGCCGCAAGACTCAGAAGCAGTTATTAGTATGGCACTGCGTATCCGATTGGGTCGACGAATTTTTGATGCTCATAACCCTGCGACCGAACGGATACTTGATCGCTTACGACCGTAGCTCGCAGGGCTGCGCTGGAGTTATAATTCATCCGCTTTCGATTTGATTACAAGTTGCGGAAAGCAAGCCCCCAACAAAACTCGCAAAAAACAAATACCCACAACAGTTTCAACAAACTATATAGACCTCATAGCTATTGGCTCAACCCTAACGTTTGAACCACGCGACACGGTGAATCTAGCTAGATGAAGTCAATATAAAAGATAGATCGGTGGCTCTTAGGCAAAATACAATAGGAGTCTGTCGACTGCTTTTCTGTTACAATTCGATACATTAAACAGGAGGATAGACATGGCACTTGGAGATGGAATACGAAGAAATATCGCTCATGTTTCAACAGTAGAGCGAGTACGCTTCAGAGATGCGATTATTGAGCTCAACAGTAGATATTATCCTGACAATGTTTCGAAGTGGGTCAAGCAAGACCAAATCCATCAGGATACTTATGTTCACCACAAGCCGTCGTTCTTGCCTTGGCACCGAGAGCTCTGTAACCGTTTCGAACAGCTACTGCGAGAAGGCGATGAGGAGCTATCGCTACACTATTGGGACTGGACAGAAGATCCACGACGGGCGGGCGATGGAGCTGGTGGCACGATAGATCTGTTTACGGCGGAGTTCATGGGAGCGGCGTTCAGAAGCGTCGGGTCGCCTTTCACCGATTTTCCTGCATTTGCTCGAAAGGTGGCAGGGGGAAAAAACGCCCCTGCCCCGACTGGCACAGACACTGATTCGTCAATCATCAATTCGACGAACGGAGTTGCTCGAGGCGATCAGTGGAAGACATTCCGGCAAAAGATTGAAAGTCCTCCAAACCATGATTCGATTCACGCGTACATAGGCGGCTCAATCGGCAATGAACACACGGCCTTCGAGGATCCGTTCGTCTTCCTGCTCCACTCCAACGTGGATCGTCTCTGGGCAATGTGGCAAACAGTGAGCGGAGAGGAATGGCGCCTCGATCCCCAAAAAATCTATGGGAACGAAGGCTCTGACTCTAACATCTTAGAGAACCTTGAACCTTGGGCAGGCGGACGCGGTTTACGCCCTTGGGGACCGCCAGAAAATCAGCAGGTTGTCAAGAACTCCAAGCATACGACAATCGTGATACCGCCACGTTACGACACGTTGCCTTAGCTGATCGCAACTGTATGACAGAATTGGATATTTTGCCGACCAATAAGGGGTCGCAAAGGCTGTCGGGAGTTACCCTCAGATCTTGTGTATGGGCGGAATTGAAGAAGGCAGCGCTGAGCCTCGTGCATTACTCACCATGAGCGCCGAGAAGCGATGGCGCCGCCTACGAGGCTTCCGTCATCTGGCCGATGTGATCGCCGACGTGAGGTTCATCAATGGTGTGGGCGAAAAAGAAACGGGCAGGAGGGCCGCTGAATTCAGGACGGCCATACACAAGATTTGACAGTAACTCAAAGATTCATTTTGACATAGAATAATTTATTTGCTTCTCATCTTACCTGGAACTTCAATACAACCCGTTTTGTCTTGATCACAATTTGCTAAAGACAAATTTTCAACCTTAAGACATCGACGAAGATCAGTTATAAAAAAATCCGAATAATGAGGTATTGTTCTATCTTGATTTCCCAATTCATAAAATCTAGTAGCTTCTAATACACAACGATCAATGGCTTTTTGTTTGCTCTTAGAACAAGTCTCTTTTAAACATTCAGATACAATTACCCCTGGATGTACAGGTGCATATTTATATGAAAGAAAAATATGTAACTGCGAGTAAATTACCAGAGCACTTAAAAGTACACATATTATCCAAAACCATCTCCCCTCCTTGAAAATAAATTTGAATCCTGAAATTATCTTATCTTTATAATTCCAAACTGTCATGACAATAAGACCTACAAAAATCCAATAAAGAAACTCAAGTATTGTTTTCATTTTCTTCTCTTTTAACGTAGAAAAATTAAATCACGAATAAATATGATGGATAATAATATTATTCAGATTCTCAAATATATTAAGAAATTGCCACCTCAAAAATAAGTGAATTTTGTTAACTTTGCTTAATTAATCCCTTTATGATTCGCAGTCGAAGAGAAGAATGAAGACAACCGAGGAAGCTACCAAGGGCCTTTTTGTACTGGCTGGACGGGTGCCATTGAATATTGCGCCTGAGAAAGCCGAAGAACTAGTAAAGGAGGTGTTCGGCAACGATGAATGGGAACTGCGACCAAGCCGGACTAAAGCCAATTTCTACGCTGTAGTCGAAGAGCGGGCAGTATATCTGTCGTTCGCTGGGTTAGCGAGTCTGTGGTGTCTAACATTCACTGCATATTGTGTAATGGATATTGCCTCTCGAAGTACACGTGACAATGACTTTCAGGGGTCTCAAATCGATATCAGCAATCAGTGGAACGAACTGAAGCTTGATGCTTACCTGAACTATGCCCGCCGCCTTTTCCGCGCTGATGAGCAGTGGCCGGAAGGACTCAGAGCGCCAGTAAGTGATGCAGAATTTGACTCTGTTGATGGGCGAATCAACAATCTTTTTTATGGCTCTCTAAGTTGGATTCTGCTTCACGAAATTGCTCATATTTATCACGGAGATTTGCGGTTACTGCCGGCTTCGATGAAAGTTGTGCAAGAGTTTCGAGCGGATGAATTCGCTACGAATTGGATTTTAGATAATGCTGGTTCTGGCCGTCAGCGAGAGTTTCGAGCACTTGCGATCACAGTTGCCCATGCTTGGCTCTTGTTGCATGAGGCAACGATAGGCCGAGGCTATGACCATCCGTTGGCGTTACAACGATTTTTAGGAGCTGTAAATCAGTTGGAATTGAAAAATCGAAGCACCGCGCTGGAAAATGCCGCCTATATGCTAAAGGCGATCTTCGATCCCGAATCAGTGATGCCGACGGCGTTGTTGGCGCATGAAGCATTCGAGTGGGTGAGTAAACGGATTGCCGAGCAGTTCAGAGAGACACATTAGAAGAGTCCAATCTCTTCTATATGTACCGCTCGGTAGCCAACCGACGGGAGATTCAGTTTACTTTATTCATGAATAGTACCGCAATCAATCGTGCATTCCGAGAGTCTCGTGGCATTGAAGTCTACCTTTGGACGCATCATGTTCTGCGCGTTAAACTTGGCACCGCAGCAGCGACTCCAGAAAGCCCAATACCTTCCCCCGCGTCAGCTTCTTGCGGAACGCGACAGACCCGTCCGGGCGCGCCCCGTCGATTTGAAAACCCGTTTCGCCAGAGCGATCCCGAAGATGTGTAACTGTTCATGAATTCCCTTCCTGCAGGGCGGTAAACTATGTCGCCTTACCACAGTGTGATATTGCGAGGAGGGCACGTCCACCCCATCGGATACGGACAGGAACCCTCCGAGATGCGCAGGAGTTTGAATTCATCCGCTTCCGATTTGATTACTTCTTACAGAGAGCTAATTCCGATCAAGATCAAGAACCACACATATTTCTCAATAATATCAACGGAATAGCGGAATTCCCTACCTGCCGAAAATCCCCCACCCTCTCTAACCACGCGGGAGAGCGGGATTCGCCGAAGGTCTCGCGCCGTGATTTCGCTTGGACGGTACGCTTGATTCGGGGACCGGGCCGGTCTATGATGGAGGCCACGTTCACGAGCAGTCTGTGGACCGGAACCGTGCAGGGGATACCAGACCACCCGCCCGCAAGGCGAACGAATGACCGGAGAGCTTCCCTTCGACACTTCCGATCTGGAATCGTCGGCGATTTCCCCCTTCAGGGAGCTGGGCGCCTACGAGGCGCTCTGGAACGAGGAGGGGATGTCTTTCCGGAAACTCGCGGAAAGGCGCCGCCGGCGGCCCGGTTCCATGCTGTCCGATTTCGTGTCGAGGTCGGACGCCCGCGACTTCGCCCACCGCGTTCGCGACATGCTGTCCGAGGCCGGAATCGAGGGGTTCGGCATACGCGTGCACGGCGCGGGAGAATACCCCCTCAAGCTCAGGGATGCCGCGAACCCCGTGGAGTTGCTCTATTACCGGGGCTGGTGGGACCTGGTTCATACGCGCTGCGTGGCGGTGGTCGGCGCGAGGAAAGCCTCACCGGAAGGGATCGCGCGCACGCGCCGTCTGGTCGGGAAGCTCGTCGCCGACGATTTCACGGTTGTTTCGGGACTGGCCGGAGGGGTCGATGCGGCCGCGCACGCCGCGGCGATCGACTCGGGCGGCAGGACGATAGGGGTGATGGGAACGCCGATATCCCGGGCCTACCCGCAAGCGAATGCGGAACTCCAGGAGCGGATCGCCGCCGGGCATCTGCTGATCAGCCAGGTTCCCGTCTGGCGTCATTCCCGGCAGGGCCCGAAGAGAAACAGGCTTTTCTTCCCGGAGCGCAACATCACGATGTCGGCCCTCACCGAGGCGACCGTCATCGTCGAGGCCGGCGAGACGTCGGGGACGCTGATCCAGGCGCGCGCCGCGCTGCAACAGGGGCGGAAGCTGTTCATTCTCGACAACTGCTTCCAGAATCCGAAACTCGCGTGGCCCGCGAAATTCGCCGGGAAAGGCGCCGTCCGGGTCCGGGAATACAGCGACATCGGGCGGCATCTTGACGACGCTCAGACTCTCCAGGATCGATGACCTGACGCGCGGGGACCACTCGCGCCTCGAGCGTGAAGACCGGTGTTATTTCCTCGGGGAGTACACGCCGCGGGAGGGGTTTTCCTTCAGCGATACGAACGGCCTCGTATCGGATTTCAAGAAGCCGGTGACGAAAAAAGGGAAACCCGAATGGAAATGGAAAGAGCGCGCGATCCGCGAGGTGGCGGCGCTGTTTCGGAAATCGATTCCCCTGAACCCTCTCCGGAACATGACCCTGGTTCCCATCCCGCCGTCAAGGGCGAGAGACGATCCGGAACACGACGACCGGATGCTGCGCGCGCTCCGTCAACTCGGAAGAGGAGAGGAGTTCGACGTTCGTGAGTTGATCCTGCAGCACGAAAGCACGGAGGCGGCCCACACGAGCGCGCGCCGGCCCGGCGTGGGGGATCTCGTCGGCAACTACCGCATCGACGAGAGCCTGGCGGAACCGCCTCCCCGAGACGTCGCGCTGTTCGATGACGTGCTTACCAGCGGCGCCCATTTCAAGGCGGCGCAAAGCGTTCTCCGTGACCGGTACCCGGATGTTTTCGTCGTCGGGATTTTCATCGCCCGGCGCGTGATAAACAGATGATACGCCGCAGGACGACTCCGGGATGAACGCGGCGTTGCGCGCAAGGATGCCGCGCCCGCTGAAAATCCCCCACCCTCTATAAACACGCGGAAGAGCCGGATGCGCGCCCCCTCCCGCCGGGAGGGGGGCCGCGATGAAGCGGGGCGGGAGGAACGGCCCGCGCTTCCCCCGGGTCCGCCCCTACCACCGCATCGAGCCCCTGAGCGCCACGCCGTGGACGGAAGCGCCCCCGTCCCTCTCGCGCAGGTCGCCCTCGAGGCTCATGGTGAGGGACTCGGCGAGCCGGAAGCGCCCGCCGGCGCGGTACGTCTCCCCGCTCCCGGTGAGGGTGAAGCCGGTGTAGGGCGTCAGGAGTCCGCCCCAGGCGTCGAGGCCCCAGCCCGCCTCGGCGTCGAAGCCCGCCACGGGGTCGAACGCTCCTCCCGCGAAGCTCCCCCCGGCCCGGGACCAGAGCCGCTCGGCGCCGCCCGCGGCCGCGCCCCAGGAAGAACCCGCCCGGAGCGTGAGGCCCCGTCCGTCCGAACCCGGCGCGTACCCCACCGAGGCGCTCACGCCCCATTCCTCATAACCGCCGGCGCCGTGGGCGATGAGGCCGCGCGCTCTCACCTCCGCCGTCAGGGCGCCCGAGGTCCAGCGCAGGCCGCCGCCCGCCTCGACGCCCCCGCCCGTCTCCGCGTCGCCCGAATCGTTCCGGAACCCTATCTCCACCGAGGGCGTCAGCACCGCATCGCCCATCTTGTACGAGCGCGAACCCTCGAGGGCGAGCCGCACCCGGCTCGTCCCCGCTTCGGTCTCCGCCAGGCCCGCCGCGGCGTCCGAGCGCGTGTCCGTCACGAGGACGTCCGCGCGGAGCGCGAGCTCGAACCCGCCCGGCGCCCGCGCGGGCAGGAGGACGCCGCGCGCCCCTCCCGCCGCCACCCCCATATCGAGGTCGGCGTCCATCGACTCAGCCCCCCCGGGCGTGAGCGTCATCCCGCCCGAACCCAGGCCCACCACGCCCCAGAGCGAGAACGACCCGCTCACCCGGTAGCGCGCGTAGGGCCAGACGCCCGTGAGGGTGCTCTCCACCTCGCCCGCGCAGCCCGTATCGCACGCGCCGCCCATTTTGTACGAGCCGTCGCCCGAACTCCGCGAGAGCGCCACGCCCACCAGCCAGCGCGACCGCTCGTAGTCGAAGCCCACGGTCGCCGTCGTCACGTCGCCCTCGAGCGAGAGACCGCCCCCGGCGCCCTCGAACGAGGAGCGCGCGCCCCGGCCCCACAGCGACCAGCGCGAGCCGGCGTCCATATTCTCCGCCGAGGCCATGTGAAACGAACTCGCGAGCAGGAGTTCGCTCATCGAGACCTCGCGCACCGAAGGCGCCGGCATCTCCTCGCCGCGCCCGAGACGGGCGTCCCTCTCCTTGAGCAGGGCCTCGGCGAGGCGCGACTCGATGGCCTCGCGCTCCGCCTTGCCGCCCGTGAGGCTGTGGCCGCCCAGCACGACGCCCGGGGCGGCGCCGCCCCCGATGCGCGCGCCCACCGCTTCCACCACGTTCTCCGCCGCCGTGCGCCCGAAGCGCGAGAGCCACATCCTTTGCAGCGGGTCGTCGTTCCTGATGACCCCCTTCGCCTCGCGGTGCATCTTGCGCAGATACGCCCCCTTCGGGTTCGAGAGCGTGAGCTTGAACGTCTCCTTGCCCTCGTCGACCGCGTCGTCGAGCAGCGCCACCGGGACCGTCTTCGCCGTCTCGCCCGGCGCGAAGACGAGCGTGCCCGACGCGGCCGTGTAGTCCGCCCCCGCCGCCGCCGTGCCGTCGGCCGTCGCGTAGTCCACCGACACCGGCCCCGACGCCGCCCGGCTCAGCGTCACCGCGAAGTCGAGCGAGGCGTCCTTGCCCTCCTTCGCCCGCGCGTCCGCGACCCGGATCCGCGCCGGGCCCCGGACCGTCGCCGACGCCGCGCCGAGCGCTATCTTCACGTCCTTCCAGGACTCCGGCTTGACGCGCACCCGCCACAGCACCGGGTCCAGCGACTCCACGCCCGTGACCTTCCCGGCCGTCACCTTGAACGCCTCGGGGGCGGGCTTCGAGCCCGACTGCACCTCCAGCGCGAACGCCGTCCGCCCGTCATGCTCCGCCGGGACCTTGCCGAACTCTACCGCCACGGTCTGGGTTGCCGCCCGCGGCGTCGTCTGCTCGCCCTTCACACGGACCCACCCGCTCGAGTGCTCGCTGCGCTCCGAGCGGAGCCGGCCCACGAAGGCGCGCACGAACACCCCGGTCGCCACGCCGTTCCTCAGCCCGGTGATGGTGTAGCCGTTCACACCGGCCTCCACGGCAACGCCGTTGTTGCCCGACGGGTTGGCCCACACGCCCGCCTCCTGGCTCCAGCGCAGCGCGTGCTGCACCCGCTCCGCAGCGACGCGCGGGTGCGCCACCGCCGTCCAGCTCACCGTCAGGCTGCCGTCGCCCGGCACCACCCGCACGTCGGCCGGCTCCGGCGTGACCAACACCTCCTGCTGCTGCTGCGGACCCGCCGCGACCCTCGCACTCGACGTGTTCGACAGCGCCCGCCCGTCCGGCGTGCACACCGCGCCCGACGGCTCGTCGTCGCAGTCCCGTCCGCCCGCGAGCGTCACCGTCACGTCGCTCGGCGACGTCGGCCGCACCGTGACCCGCCACAGCCCGGCGCCGATCTGCTCAACGCCCGTCACCCGGCCCTGCGTCACCGCGAACGACCACGCGCGCGGCGACCGGCTGAAACTCCCCACCGTCTCGCTCAGACGCACCAGGATCGCGAACTCCGTGCCGTCATGCTCCTCCGGCACGTCCTCGAAGACCGCCGTCAGCGGGTCGCCCTGCTGCTCCCCGCCGGAGCCCGGCCCCTCGCCGCCCTCGAACTCCGCGGCCCCGGACCCGCCGCCGTAGGCGCTGCCGACGTTGATGTCGTACGTCACCGACGACCTCCCCCGCGGCAGGTACACGGTGACCTGGTTTGTCATTATCTGGTTCTCCACGTCCTTCGGGACTCCGAGAAGGCACAGGTTGAACGTGGTGCTCCGCTGCCCCGCCTGGATGTAGGCCATCGGATACTTGCGATCCGGGTGCTCGTTGACCGCGCGAGTGGCCGGGTCCAACGGATCCATCGGATCGCAATGGCTTACCAGGTCGGGATCCCTCAGGTCCGTCCACACACGGCTGCCGACCCTGCCGTACGTGGACAGGGACATGATGGTCTCCGCGGCGACCGCCGTGGGCACCGACACGGTCACCGTGTGGGTGCGCGGCGCCGGGCTCGTCACGGTCACGGTCACAGGCTCCGGCACCTCGACCACGGCCAGAGTCACCGCGAAGTTGCTCGCCCACACGGCGGGGTTTCGTTGTGGGTCGGTGGGGTGTGGATGACCGTAGGAGCCCCAGCGCATGTCGTCGACGGGCCAGGAGGCGGTGGCCGAAGTGCCACTGGCGGTCAGAGTCCTCAGGGGGAACCGCCTTTCGGCGCCAGCGGGATACTTGACGATCAGCATCAGCGACCTTGCAGCGGTGATCGCGGCGGCGCTGCCCGAGCTCAAGCCCGCGAACAGAGTGCCGTTGCGGTGATAGAAATCGCTGATGGTGTAGGTATTGCCCGCGTAAGTGAACCTGTTGGCGCCCATCGCGAGGGGGCAAGTGCCCCCCGACACACCGGTCCGGCAGCCGGACGAGTCCGTGCCCCATCGCGTCGGCTCGAGGGCCTTCGCCGCCATCGTGGTGGACCAGATCTGGTTCTTGTCGTGATGCCGGGTCCCGTCCGGCCACAACCACGGCGACTTCGCCGGAATCTCCAGCTTCACCGCGACCTGCTGGCCGTCGGTCCATTGCGGGTCGACATACCAGTTGTGCCAACCGGTATCGCTAAATCTAACAACTCCACCAACGGGTAGCCGCACAGTGCCGAGATGCAACACCATCCCGTCAAACTTCGACCCTGGTTCCGGGGCCGGTGACGTCGCGCTCGGTTGTATCCCGCGCAACTTCAACGATACCCTACCATTGTTGTAAAAAAGGTCTGTAACGGTATATCTCTCACCGTTGTGCTGGAGTTCATTTTCCGTGAGCAGCGAGGGGCAGTTCGAGGTAGCGCAACCGAGATACGCCCCGTCGTCGTCGATATCATCGACTGTCAGCGTCGCCGACCAGATCTGGGACTGCGCCTGGGCGGGCGCGGCCGCGAACAGGCCGAGCGCGCCGAGCACCAGCGCGAGGACGGGGAGCAGCGCGGGGCGGCGCCACGGAGACGCGGCCCGGCGCGCCGGGACCCTGCCGCCCCGGACTCGACGAAGCAGCCGCCGGATGGGGGAAGAGGGAGAGGAGCTTGCGTGCGCGCCCGCGGGAGCGGCGGCAGGCTCAGGCGGGAGGGAGCCCCTCGACAAACCCGGGACGGGCTCCGCCGGGGTTCGGGAAGCCGGCTTGCGGTGCCCGGGGCTCATGCCGTTCTCTTCTTCGGATGACGGATGACGGATGACGGATGACGGATGACGGATGACGGATGACGGATGACGGATGACGGATGACGGATGACGGACTGTAGCCGATGCCGCCTCCGCTTGCAAGTCCCGGTTGGCTTCTCTCGAGCGCTGTCTCATTTTCCTGATCTCCTTCCCGGTATTGTGATTTTTCGCGATGGAGCCGTCCGGCTCCTCTTCAGGTGGAACGTCTGTTTACAGGGCCGCCCCCGCCTCTCCGCGCGTCGTTCAGCACGGGGAGGAAACGCTTCGCCTCACGCGCCAGGCCCCCGGAACGGCGCCGGCGGGACGACCCGCCGGGAGGGGGGCCGCGATGAGGCGGACCGGGAGGGACGGCCTGCGCTACCCCCGGTTCCGCTACTACCACCGTTTCGAGCCTTTGAGCAGGAGGCCGCCTTCGGGTCTCCCGCCGCCCGCCTGTTCGGTGAGGCTCGCCTCGAGGCTCACCTCCGTGGCCGCCCCGGGCTTCCACCGCGCTCCCGCGCGCCAGGTCTCCCCGTTCCCCGAGACCGCCACGCCCGTATAGGGCGTCAGCAGCCCGCGCGGGGCGTCCAGGCCCCAGGCCGCCTCGGCCTCGAAGCCCGCGGCGCCCGGCTCGAACGCACCGGCAGGCGCCAGGCCCGCCGCCTGCGACCAGAGCCGCTCCGCACCACCGGCGGAGGCGCCCCACGAGGAGCCCGCCCGGAGCGTGAGGCCCCGTCCCCCGGAGCCGGGAGCGTACGCCACCGAGGCGCTCACGCCCCATTCCTCATAACCGCCCTCGTTGTGGGAGATGAGGCCGCGCGCGCGCACCTCCGTCGTCAGGGCCCCCGAGGTCCAGCGGACAGAGCCGCCGGCCTCCACCCCGCCGCCCGTCTCCGCGTCGCCCGAATCGTTCCGGAACCCTATCTCCACCGAGGGCGTCAGCACCGCATCGCCGAACCGGAGCGAGCGCGAACCCTCGAGGGCGAGCCGCACCCGGCTCGTCCCGGTTTCGGTCTCCGCCAGGCCCGCCGCGGCGTCCGAGCGCGTGTCCGTCACCAGTACGTCCGCGCGAAGGGCGAGCTCGAACCCGCCCGGCGCCCGCGCGGGCAGGAGGACGCCGCGCGCGCCCCCCGCCGCCATTCCCATGTCGAGGTCGGCGTCCACCGGGGACGCGCCCCCGGGCGTGAGCGTCATCCCGCCCGAACCCAGGCCCACCACGCCCCAGAGCGAGAACGACCCGCTCAGACGGTAGCGCGCGTAGGGGTAGACGCCCGTCAGCGTGCTCTCCAACTCGCCCGCATCGCCCGCGCCGTCCGCCTTGTACGAGCCGTCGCCCGAACTCCGCGCGAGCGCCACGCCCACCAGCCAGCGCGCGCGCTCGTAGTCCGCGCCCAGCGCCGCCGTCGTCACGTCGCCCTCTAGCGTGAGGACGCCCTCCTTGCCGCTGAACGAGGAGCGCGCCCCGCGGCCCCACACCGACCAGCGCCCCGGGGAGGCGCCCGCGTCACCCGCCGAGGCCATGTGAAACGAACTGCCCAGGAGGAGTTCGCTCATCGAGACCTCGCGCACCGTGAGCGGCGCGTCTTCCCCGCGCTCGAGCCGGGCGCCGGCCTCGCGCCGGTAGCGTTCCGCCAGGCGCGCGAGGAGCGCCTCGCGGCCGGCGGAGCCGTCCAGGCCCAGTTCCTGCCCGCCCAGCACCATCCCCGCCGCCCCGGCGCCGCCCTCGATGCGCGCGCCCACCGCTTCCACCACGTTCTCCGCCGCCGTCCGCCCGAAGCGCGCGAGCCACGCCCCCGGCATCGGGTCGTCGTTCGCGATCACCCCCTTCGCCTCGCGGTGGATGCCCCGCAGATACGCCCCTTGCGGGTTCGACAGCCGGAGCACGAACGTCTCCTTGCCCTCGTCGATGGCGTCGTCGAGGATCGCCACGCGCACCGTCCTCGCCGTCTCGCCCGGCGCGAAGGTCAGGGTGCCCGACGTGGCCGTGTAGTCCTCGCCCGCCGTGGCCGTGCCGTCGGCGGTCGCGTAGTCCACCGAGACCGCGCCCGACGCCGCGCGGCTCAGCGTCACCGCGAAGTCGAGCGAGGCGTCCTTGCCCTCCTTCGCCCGGGCGTCCGCGACCCGGACCCGCACCGGGCCGCCGATCTTCGCGACCGGCGCGTTCGCGAGCGCCCGCCCGCCGGCCGCGCACACCGCGCCCTCCTCCGCGCAGCCGCGGCCGTCCGCCAGCGTCACCGTCACGTCGCGCCACGCATCGGGCTTCACCTTCACCCGCCACAGGCCCGCCTCGATGCGCTCCACCTTCCGCGCCTGGCCGGCGCGCACCTTGAACGACGCCGGGACCGGCGCCACCGCGCCCTCGCCCAGCGCCTCGCTGAAGCGCACCTTCAGCCAGAACGCCCCGCTGCCGTCGTGCTCCGGGGGCGCCCCCTCGAACGCCGCCGTCAGCGGCGGACCCGCGCGCGCCACCGTCACCGCGTAGGTCCTCACCGTCCCGTCGGCGGCGGTGACCTCGACCGCGAGCGCGTTGTCGCCCACCGCGAGCGCGATCGCGCCGCTCGACCCGCCGGCCGCCACCGCGGACAGACTCGTCCCCCTGCCGGCCCTGACCGCCGCGCCCGCGTCGTTCGCCGTCGGCGTCAGCCTGGCGTGGGTCGCGCCGTGCGGCACCGAAGCGCTGTAGCTCGCGGTCGCCGGCGAGAACGCCGGGCTCAGCGCGAGCGCATCGCCGAACGACGCGCCGTCGCCGCTCGTGCTCCCGGTCAGGGCGCTCAGCGTCGCGTCCGAGGACGCCTGCTGCTGCTGCGCCCCGTCGTCGGTGATCGTCACCTCCACCGAGGACGACGCGCCCGCGCTCAGCCCCGAAGGCAGGCTGCCCAGCGCCACCGTGAACGTCTCGTCGTCCCCGTCGGCGTCGTCGCCCGTCGCGATCGTGCCCGAGGCCGACGTGAAGCCGGCGGGCACCGTGACCGACGCCAGCGTCCCGTGGTCCCCGTCCTCCGACGTGCCCCGGGTCACGGTGAGCGGAATCGCCACGTCCGCCGCCAGCGCCTTCGCCAGCACCGCCGTCACCGTGACCGGCGAGCCTTCCGCCACCGGGTTCGGCGTGGCCGACAGCGACACCGCGACCGCGGCCGGCGCCCCGGTCACGTCGATGCGGTAGGTCTTCCGGCCGCTTGAACCCACCGCCATCACCCACAGCTCGGTCGTGCCGCCGTCCGGCGCCAGCGCCAGATCGAGCGCCGTCCCCGAGGGCCGCACCCGCGCCGGGCGCGTGAAGGTCGCCGCGCCCCAGCGCGAGCCCGCGAACACGCTCGCCTCGCCGCTCCAGCGCGGCGCCAGCGTCACGCCCGCCGTCCCCGCCGGCACCGACGCCCGGTAGAACGTCACCCCCGGCGCGAACGCCGGGCTCAGCGCCACCGCCCCCGAACCGGCCGTGAGCGCGAGCCCGCACAGCGGTCCCGCCCCGGCCTCGCAGGCCGGCCGCGCCACCACTTGCGTCTCCGGCTCCTTCGCCGCGTCGCTGCGCACCACCGTCAGGGTGTACTTCCGCACCGCCGCCACCTTCGGCACGGACACCTCGATGATGACCGGGTTCTCGCCCTCCTTGAGCGCCACCTCGACCGCCGGCGTGCCGGCGTCCACCGGCTTCCCGTTCACCTTCGCCGCCGCCGACGCGTACTTCACCGCCGGCTTCACCGTCACCCGGTCCACCGCGAGCGGCACCCGCACCTCGTAGCTGCTGCTCTGCGCCTCGAGCGCCACCTCGCCCTGCGCCACCCGCTGCGCCGGGTCCGGCGACGCCACCGTCAGCGCGCGCAGGCCCAGGCCCCCCGGCCCCGGCAGCGCCAGGTTCGGCGCGTCCAGCCGCGGCGCGTGCGCGTAGGCATACGCGCCGAGCTCCAGGCGCGGCCCGGCCTCCCACAGCACGCACAGCTCCGCCGTCGCCTCCCGCCCGCCGGGCGGGATCTCCACCGTCGCAAGCCCGGCGAGCGGCGAGGGCAGGGTCCGGGCGGCGGCGGTCCCGCCGCACGCGCCCCACGACGCCGCCCCGATGCCGTTGAGGTGGAGGTGCACCGTCATGCCCGGCGCGCTCGGCCGGTCGAGGCGCGCCGTCACCGTCACCGTGCCGCCCGCCGCCACGGCCTGCGGGTCCGCCTCCACGACGAGCGCCGTCGGCGGGTTCGGCCCCTGCACCCGCACCCTGACGGCCGCCGCCGTCAGCGCCGGGTCGTAGGTCCCCGCCGTCACCGTCATCGTCCGCCCCGCGCCCGCCGCGGTCGCGCACAGCTTCACCGTCGCCTCCCGCTCGCCGGCGGCGAACAGGGCGCCCGTGCCGTGCTCCCAGGCGCAGTCCGGGCCCCAGCGCGCCGCGCCGCCGTCGCCCGCGGTGTCGAACCACACCTCCATCGCCTTCTTCGCCGGCGCGTCCAGCCGCGCCGTCACCGTCACCGCGCCGCCATGCGCGAGGGCGACGGGGTCCACGCCCAGCGTCAGCGCCGCCGGCGGGGCCGGCGCCCGCGGCGTGCCCGCGCCGGTGGACCAGCGAACGGGGGTCTCATGGGGATAGGCCAACGGGCGCACCCGCACGTCGTAGGCCGTGCCGTTGGCCAGCCCCCCGATCGTGTACGCCGTGCCGGTAGCGTACACGGTCTGGGGCACGCCATTGACAACCCGCGCGCGCCCGGGCGCCACCCAGCCGGTCGACGGGTCGCCCGGCGTCGTCGCGTCCGCGTCCGGCGCCGGGGACACCTTCCACTGCACCTCGTAGCTGTGGTTCGGGCCCCACAGCTTGTTCCACGTCAGCGCCAGCGACCCGTCGCCCGTCGCCACCGACAGCACCAGGCCCGCGCTCGGGCCGGCATCGGCCGGCACCCTGCCCGGGGCGTCGTCGTCGGCGATCCTCACCGTCACCGAGTTCGGCGTGCCCGCCGACACCGACGAGGGCAGCGTGCCCAGGGACACCGTGAAGGTCTCGTCGTCGGTGCCGTCGTCCTGCGCCGTGGTGATCGTGCCCGTGCCCGTCGTCGACCCGGCGGCGATCGCGATCGACGCCAGCGTGCCGATGTCGCCGGACTCCGCGCTGCCCAGGCTCACCGTCACCGGGATGGAGACGGTGCCCGCCAGCGCCTCCGACAGCGTCGCCGTCACCGTCACCGGAGACCCCTCCGCCACCGGGTTCGGCGCCGCCGACAGCGAGACCGCCGGGGTCGTGGCGTCGTTGTCCTGGATGCTCAGCGTGAGCGTGTTCGAGGTCAGCACGGGGTTGGTGCTCGCGGCGCTGAGCACGAGCGTCTCGTCGGACTCCTCCACCGCGTCGTCGACGATGGTCAGGGTCACCCTGCCCGAGGTCTGCCCCGCGGCGATGGTGAGGGTCGTCGCCGACAGCGTGTAGTCGGCGCCGGCGCCGCTGCCCGTGGCCGTGCTGGCGCTGCCGACGCTGAGCGTCACCGCCGTGCCGCCCGTGGGCGCCGCCGCGTTGAGCCGCGCCGTGATGAACACCCCCGCACCGCCTTCGCCGGGCCGCGCGCCGGCCTCCAGCGTCAGCGCGGTGGGGGCAGTCGTGGCGGCCACGGGCGTGCCCGTGCCGGTCGCCCAGGGGCCGCCGCCGCCCGCGTTCACGGCCTGCACCCGCACCGTGTAGGCGACCCCGTTGGTCAGGCCCGTGATCGCCGCGGTCGTGCCCGTGCCGCTGTGGCCGGCATCCGCGTAGCCGGTGTCGGGGTCGCCCGTCACGCTCAGGCTCGAGGCGTCGGAACGGCGGTACTGCACCGTGTAGCCGCTCACCGTCCCCGACGGCGCCGTCCACGACAGGTCCAGCTTCCCGTCGCCCCCCGTCACGTCGAGGCCCGTCGGCGCCGCCGACGGCGCCGCGAGCTTGTTGAGCACCACCCGGTAGGTGGTGCTGGTCTCCGCGGTGTCGTCGGAGACGGTCACCGACACCCAGGTCGCCCCGCTCGCGGCCAGGGTCACCGTCTTGGACGTGCCCGAGGAGGCGAGCGCGGACCCCTGCTGGGTCAGGATGCTGTCGAAGTCCGGCGTCGCCGAGGCGACCGTCGTCTCGACGTTGTGGCCCTCGATCCAGGTGGGGGTGACCGAGGCGCTGGTGGCCGAGACCGCCACGGTCCCGGTGTAGCTCGTCGTGCTCGTCTTGAAGGCCGGGCTCAGCGTGACCGCGCTGCCGCCCACCGTCAGCGACAGCCCGACCAGGCTGTCCCGGGTCGCCTCGTCGTCCTGGACGGTCACCGTCACCGAGTTGGGCGTGCCCGCCGACACCGACGAGGGCAGCGGCGTGCCCAGAGAGACCGTGAAGGTCTCGTGGTCGGCGTCGGTGTCCTGCGCCGTGGTGATGTCGGCGGCGCCCACGGTGAACCCCTGGGCGACGGTGATGCTCGTCAGCGTGCCGATGTCGCCGGCCTCCGCCGAGCCCCGCGTCACCGTCACCGGGATGACCACGTCGCTGCCGAGCGCCGCGGACAGCGTCGCCACGATGGTCGCCGACGAGCCCTCCGCCACCACGTTGCTCTGGTCGACCGACAGCGAGACCGTCGGGGTCGCGGCGGGCGGGGTCGTGCCCGAGGCCGCCCGGGTCACGGTCACGGTATAGGTCCGCTTCGTCGTGCCGTCCTCGGCCGTGACCTCGACCTTGATCGCGTTCGCGCCCTCCGAGAGCGCGATGGCCGAGGTCTCCGTGCCGCTCGTCACCGCGGTCAGGCTCGTGCCCTTGCCGACCTTGATGGAGGCGCCGGTGTGCGCCTTCGTCGGCGTCAGCTTCACGTGCGTGATACTGTTCGCCACCGAGGCGGTGTACGAGGTCGTCGTCGCCGAGAAGGTCGACGGGGTCAGCGCGAGCGCCGAGAACGTGCCCGCCGCGCTCGCCGCGCTCTTCACCGTCAGACCGCTCAGCTCCGAGTTGGTGGATTGGGTGGCCCCCTTGACCGCGCCGTTGACGCGGATCTTCAACTCGACCGAATTGGTTCTCCAGGCGGTGCCGGCACGGCCGTGGCGCGTGTCCCCGATGCTCCAGCCCGATGCGCTGCCCGAATCCTCGTTGTTGGTCCTCGTGGTCCGCAGCGACCCGGTGGTGGCGCCGCTCCTGTAGACGACCACGAAATACGAGGTGCTCGCGGCGAGCGACGTGTTCGACGGCGCGGCAAAGGCGACCGCGCCCGCCCCGACCGTCGACGGGACCGTGAGGCTCGCGAGCTTCGAGTCCGGAGCGCCGGCGCCGGTCGCCGACCACAGCTCCGCCCGCAGGTTCGCAGGCGTGCCCACCGCGGCGGCGAAGTCGATCTCGAGGCTCGCCAGCGTGTAGCCGGCGGTGGCGCTTCCGGTCGTGAACTTCTGGGCGACCGGATTGCTGCCGACCGTGACGGTGGGCGTGAACGTGGTCTGCCCGAGATTGCTCACCAGCGCGTTGGCGGAGGCGGGCGCGGCGGTCGAGGTGTCGGCGATGGTTATCGTCGTCTTCTCGCTCGCGCGGACCACCGTGTAGGGCTCGCCGGTGACTTTCTGCAGGAACCAGGTCGCGGTCTCGGCGCCCTCCGTCGTCCCGTCCGCCACCGCGGCCAGCGTGAAGGTCGCGGTCGTGGCGTTGGCCGGCAGCGCCAGCATCCGCGAGCCCGCGCGCCCGGTCAGCCCGCTGAAGGTGTAGTCCTCGGGATTGTTGGACGAGCTCGGGGTCGTCGCCAGGACGGCGACCCTGCTGGCCGTGGTCAGCGCGGGCGAGATGTTCACCGTCAGCGTGACGCTCGCGCCCTCGTTGACGCTGTAGGTCGTCGAGGCGAAGCTCACCTGCGGGGTCGTCGCGGCCGCGCAGGACGCGGCGATTTTCAGGGAGACCGGCGTGCCGGCGGTCCAGCCCGGGTTGGTGCTGGTAAGAATCTGGCTGGGAGCAATACCGATTGAATACCCGGTCGTGCCGACGCAGAACTTCAGCGCCCGGAGCGCGGCATTCGGGGCAGCGTTGAAACTCACCCCCAGACCAAGGCCGGAGGAGGCCGCTATTTCGGTGAAATGATATGCGGTGCCGCCAACCGTGAAGCTGTTGTCCGTCAGCCGCGTATCGCAGTCGGTCTTGCTCGTGCACCCGATCACATTGTTACCGCTCGCCGGCGTCAGCGTCGCCGACCAGGGGGCGGTGGCGGTCGAGGCCGCCCGCGTCACCGTCACGGTGTAGGTCCGCTTCGTGGTGCCGTCCTCGGCGGTGACCTCGACCTTGATCGCGTTCGCGCCCTCCGAGAGCGCGATCGCCGTGCTCTCCGTGCCGCTGCCCACCGCCGTCAGGCTCGTGCCCTTGCCGACCTTGACCGTGGCTTTGCCGGTGGCCTCCACCGTGGGCGTCAGCTTGACGTGGGTGATGCTGTTGGCCACCGAGGCGGTGTAGGCGAGGGTCGCCTTGGCGAAGGTCGCCGGGCTCAGCGCGAGCGCCGAGAACGTCCCCGTCCCGCTCGTCGCGCTCTTCGCCGCCAGCGCGCTCAGGTTCGCGTTGGTGGACAGCGCGGCCCCCCTGGCCGAGCCGTTGACGCGGATCAGCCGGGTCTCGGTCCAGGTCGACCAGCTGCTCGGGGGGTTGCCGTTGTTGCCCGTGGCGAAACGGCTCGTGTCGTCGACGCTCCAGCCGGCCGCGGCGCCGCTGTCCTCGCTGTCGCTGGCCGTGTTCAGGATCTGGAATTGCATGTTGGTGGCGGGGGACCGGCTCGCGGCGCCGCCGATGACGAAGTAGTAAGTAGTGTTCGCCGCGAGCCGGGTGCCCGCCGGCGCGGCGAAGACGATGTTGGCGGGGGTGGCGCCGCTTGCCGAGATGGTGGCCGGCACCGTCAGATCGGCGAGCTTCACGCCCGGGTTGCCGGTCACGTCCGACCAAAGCTGCGCCCGGAGCTCGCTGGGTGCGGCCTCGGACTGGTTGGTGCGCGCCTCGATGCTGGTCAGCGTGTAGCCGGCCGTGTTGCTCCCGGTGGTGAACGCCTGGGCGTGCCACCGGTTCGCCCACACCCGGCCCCCGCCGGCCGCGGCGGTCTGCCCGACGGTGCTCACCAGCACGTCGGCGGAAGCGGGCGCGGCGGCGAACGGGGAGAACATCCCGAGCAGCAGCGCGAGGACGGGGAGGAGGGCGGGGAGCAGCGCGAGGCGGCGCCACGCGGACGCGGCCCGGCGGGAGGACGGGACGCGCGAGCGGGTCACGGACTCAGACCCCCGCAGACGCGGACGCAACTCGGCTCTCGGCTCTCGGCTCTCGGCTCTCGGCTCTCGGCTCTCGGCTCTCGGCTCTCGGCTCTCGGCTCTCGGCTCTCGGCTCTCGGCTCTCGGCTCTCGGCTCTCGGCTCTTATATTATGGTTATGAGATGATTCCACGCCCGCAGTTGTCAAGTCCATTACCCATGCCCCCTGATAAGTCCCGGCGTTTACCGGGAAGCGCGAACGCCGGAACGCCGGGTTCGGTTTGTCCTCCTCCGCCCGAAGCCGTTTCAGCCTGCTGCCGGCATCCTGCCATGGTTCATGATCCCCAACTCCTCGCCACCCTCCGCCGGCGCCGGCGGGACGACCCGCCGGGAGGGGGGCCGCGATGAAGCGGGGCGGGAGGAACGGCCCGCGCTTCCCCCGGGTCCGCCCCTACCACCGCATCGAGCCCCTGAGCGCCACGCCGTGGACGGAAGCGCCCCCGTCCCTCTCGCGCAGGTCGCCCTCGAGGCTCATGGTGAGGGACTCGGCGAGCCGGAAGCGCCCGCCCGCGCGGTACGTCTCCCCGCTCCCGGTGAGGGTGAAGCCGGTGTAGGGCGTCAGGAGTCCGCCCCAGGCGTCGAGGCCCCAGCCCGCCTCGGCGTCGAAGCCCGCCACGGGGTCGAACGCTCCTCCCGCGAAGCTCCCCCCGGCCCGGGACCAGAGCCGCTCGGCGCCGCCCGCGGCCGCGCCCCAGGAAGAACCCGCCCGGAGCGTGAGGCCCCGTCCGTCCGAACCCGGCGCGTACCCCACCGAGGCGCTCACGCCCCATTCCTCATAACCGCCGGCGCCGTGGGCGATGAGGCCGCGCGCTCTCACCTCCGCCGTCAGGGCGCCCGAGGTCCAGCGCAGGCCGCCGCCCGCCTCGACGCCCCCGCCCGTCTCCGCGTCGCCCGAATCGTTCCGGAACCCTATCTCCACCGAGGGCGTCAGCACCGCATCGCCGAACCTGTACGAGCGCGAACCCTCGAGGGCGAGCCGCACACGGCTCGTCCCGGCTTCGGTCTCCGCCAGGCCCGCCGCGGCGTCCGAGCGCGTGTCCGTCACCAGGACGTCCGCGCGGAGCGCGAGCTCGAACCCGCCCGGCCCGCGCGCGGGCAGGAGGACGCCGCGCGCGCCCCCCGCCGCCATTCCCATGTCGAGGTCGGCGTCCATCGACTCAGCCCCCTCGGGCGTGAGCGTCATCCCGCCCGAGCCCAGGCCCACCACGCCCCAGAGCGAGAACGACCCGCTCACACGGTAGCGCGCGTAGGGCCAGACGCCCGTCAGCGTGCTCTCCACCTCGCCCGCGCAGCCCGTATCGCACGCGCCGCCCATTTTGTACGAGCCGTCGCCCGAACTCCGCGAGAGCGCCACGCCCACCAGCCAGCGCGACCGCTCGTAGTCGAAGCCCACGGTCGCCGTCGTCACGTCGCCCTCGAGCGAGAGACCGCCCCCGGCGCCCTCGAACGAGGAGCGCGCCCCGCGGCCCCACAGCGACCAGCGCGAGCCGGCGTCCATATTCTCCGCCGAGGCCATGTGAAACGAACTCGCGAGCAGGAGGTCGCTCATCGAGACCTCGCGCACCGAAGGCGCCGGCATCTCCTCGCCGCGCCCGAGACGGGCGTCCCTCTCCTTCAAGAGGGCCTCGGCGAGGCGCGACTCGATGGCCTCGCGCTCCGCCTTGCCGCCCGTGAGGCTGTGGCCGCCCAGCACGACGCCCGCGGCGGCGCCGCCCCCGATGCGCGCGCCCACCGCTTCCACCACGTTCTCCGCCGCCGTGCGCCCGAACCGCGACAGCCACATCGCCTGCAGCGGGTCGTCGTTCCTGATGACCCCCTTCGCCTCGCGGTGCATCTTGCGCAGATACGCCCCCTGCGGGTTCGAGAGCGTGAGACTGAACGTCTCCTTGCCCTCGTCATGCGAGTCGTCGAGCAGCGCCACCGGGACCGTCTTCGCCGTCTCGCCCGGCGCGAAGACGAGCGTGCCCGACGCGGCCGTGTAGTCCGCCCCCGCCGCCGCCGTGCCGTCCTTCGTCGCGTAGTCCACCGACACCGGCCCCGACGCCGCGCGGTGGAGCGTCACCGCGAAGTCGAGCGAGGCGTCCTTGCCCTCCTTCGCCCGCGCGTCCGCGACCCGGATGCGCGCCGGGCCCGGGACCTTCGCCGACGCCTCGCCGAGCGCGATCTTCACGTCCTTCCAGGAACTCGGCGCGACGCGGACCCGCCACAGCACCGGGTCCAGCGGCTCCACGCCCGTGACCGTCCCGGCCGTCACCTTGAACGCGTCGGCAGCGGGCTCCGAGCCCGACTGCACGTCGAGGACGAACGCCGTCCGCCCGTCATGCTCCTCCGGGACCTTGCCGAACTCTACCGCCACGGTCTGGGCCTCTTCTTCCGGCGGGGTCTGTTCCTCGGGCACCTGCGCCTGCACCTGCGCCTCGGTCACCTCGATGCGGTAGTCCGTGGTCGTCAACCCCGGTTCGGACACCGTCACCTCCAGCCTGGTCGGGCCGTCCGGCGACAGCGGCAGCGCCGCCGCCGTGCCGGAGCCATGGACCCGCTGCCGCGACAGAAGCGTCAGATGCGGCGCCGGCCGGCGCGAGCGCGCCCACACGGTCGGCGCGGCCGCCGCGCCCCACGACGGTTCCAGCGACACCGCACGGGTCCCCGCCGGGACCTCCGCCCGGTACGACTTCACCCCCGGCGAGAAGGCCGGAACCAGCGCCACCGCCTGCGAGCCCGCCGTGAGCGCAAGACCGCTCAGCGGACCGCCCGCCGCCGCCGTCTGCGGCGCCGCAGCCCCGGCCACCTCGACGCGGTACGTCGTGGTCGTCCCCTGCAATCGCTTCCCCGAACCGTCCGGTTCGAGCACCGTCACCTCCAGCCTGGTCGGGCCGGACGGCGACAGCGCCAGCGCCGCCGCCGTGCCGGAGGCGTGAACCTGCGCCTGCGCCAGCATCGCCGCTGGCCCTTGCGAAACCAAAACCACGCTCGGCGAGCCGCCCAGCTCGGCCTCCGCGCCCCAGTGCGGCGCCAGCGTCACGCCCGCCGTCCCCGCCGGGACCTCCGCCCGGTAGGACAGCACATTCGGCGAGAAGGCCGGGACCAGCGCCACCGCCTGCGAGCCGGCCGAGAGCGCAAGACCGCTCAGCGGACCGCCCGCCGCCGCGCGCGCCGCCGCCAGCCGCTGCTTCTCCGCCTCCGCGGCCGCCTCCGCCGCGAGCCGCGCCGCCTCCGTCTCCTCGTCCTCGTGGTTCGTAATCGTCAGGGTGAGCTCGGCAGCGCCCATGTAGGTCAGCAGGCTTGTCCGCCTGCTGCACGTCGGGCAGTTCTCTACTTGCCTGCCGGTGTACTGAATGCCCGCATGGTCCGCCCTGACGCCGATGTCGATCGTCTCGCCGGAGTCCTCGTGCGGGTCGTCGACGACGTGAATCTCGAAGCTCGCGCTCCGGCTCCCGGAAGGGATGTGCAGCAGGTTCGCGGCCTGGACGGTCTCGGAAGACGTCCTTCCGAACCAGCCTTTGCCCTCGTTGCGCACCGGCCTCCTGTAATCGTCATATTCCGGACCGGCCGGTACCGGCGTGCGGTAGTCCTCCCCCCAGGTCGCCGTGCCGCCGAGGTTGACGGTCACATTCACGCCGCCGTCAAGCGCCGGCTCGGGCAGCGTGACCGTCACCGTGACCGGCGCGCCGCCCTCGCGCGGCGCGCCGCTGGCGCTCAGGGTCGGACCGCTGGCGCTCAGGGCCGGAGAGGGGTCCGGCGCCGTCAGCCTCACCCCGACCTGCTGGCCGTCGCTCCATTGCGGGTTGACGCCGTTCCATGTGTAACTTTCTTCAATGCCGAATGAACCAACGGGTAGCCGCGTAGCGCCGAGATGCAACACCATCCCGGCAAGATTCGACCGTGGTGTCGGGTTGATGTCAATTCTTGCCGACCTACTGGTAGGAAAGTAAAACAAACCTTCGACTAGATAGGTCACACCGTTGTACTCGAACTCATCGTCCGAGAGCGCCACGGAGCAGTTGTCTGCGGAGGCGGCGAGGGAGCAGCCGAGAAACCCTGAGCCCTCATCGACTGTCAGCGTCGGGCTCCAGACGGTGTTCCGCCCCGCGCCCCCGTCGACGGAGGGCACACCGGGGGCGGGCATCTCCAGACTCACGCGAACCCGGCCCGACGCGGGCAGCGAGCCCAACCAAGAGTAGCCGTTTTCGCTTGGAGAGGCGTCTTCGACGCCATTCCGGTAGACGGAGAAACCGCCCACAGCGCCGTCCGCCAGCGACCAGCGCGTGCTGCCGACAACCAGCGTCGCGCGCTGCGCGAAGGCAGCGGGGATGTTCCGATCCAACGCGATGTCGATCTGGTTTCGTCGAGTACCCGAGAAGAGATAGCTAGTAGACTGGAGAACCGCGACCCGGTAGGTCTGGCCGCCATAGCTGAAGCTGTCGTCCGTCAGCGCACCCCGGCAGCGATAGGTTGTTGAGACGAATCTCGGCTCCGTGCAACCGCGACCGACAATGTGACCGAAATGAGCCCGTGTGTAGTCGTAGTTCTGCACGTCCAGCATGGCGGACCAGAGGGTGACGGTATTCTGCGCCTGGGCCGGCGCGGCCGCGAACAGGCCGAGCGCGCCGAGCAGCAGCGCCAGCGCGGGGAGGAGGGCGAGGCGGCGCCACGGGGACGCTGACCGGCGCGCCGGGACCCTGCCGCCCCGGACTCGACGAAGCAGCCGCCGGATGGGGGAAGAGGGAGAGGAGCTTGCGTGCGCGCCCGCGAGGGCGGCGGCAGGCTCAGGCGGGAGGGAGCCCCTCGACAAACCCGGGACGGGCTCCGCCGGGGTTCGGGAAGCCGGCTTGCGGCGCCCGGGGCTCATGCCGTTCTCTTCGGATGACGGATGACGGATGACGGATGACGGATGACGGATGACGGATGACGGATGACGGATGACGGATGACGGATGACGGATGACGGATGACGGATGACGGATGACGGATGACGGATGACGGATGACGGATGACGGATGACGGACTGTAGCCGATGCCGACTCCGCTTGCAAGTCCCGGTTGGCTTCCCTAGAGCGCTGTCTCATTTTCCTGCTCCTCCCTCTTTCCCGGTATTGTGATTTCTCGCGATGAGGACACCCGGCTCCCTTCAGTCGGAAGGAAAGCATCCCCCAGACACCATAACCACCCGATATATCTGCCTGCACGTGCATGGAATTATACAAGTGTGATATGTATTTAATGTGAGGTTTTGGGCTTCAGTCGTGTTATTTTCATGAGAAAATGCGGTTGGATGCGTCGCCGCTCCCGAATTCGGCAGAAATGCTCCAGTTCTTCCGCATCATCAACGAGCAGGCCGACCACATGCGGGACCTGATCAGCAACCTGCTGGACGCGGGGCGCATCGACGCGGGCACGTTGTCGGTCGCGCCCGAGTCCTCGGAGGTGGCGGCGCTGGTGGACCAGGCAAGAAACACGTTCCTGAGCAGCGGCGGCCGACACCCCCTCCTCATCGACCTTCCGCCGGATTTGCCCCGGGTGATGGCGGACCGCCAGCGCATGGTCCAGGTTCTGAACAACCTCTTGTCCAACGCGGCGAGGCATTCTACGGAATCCTCCCCGATTCGGATCGCCGCGGAACACAAGGAAGAGTACGTCGCGGTCTCGGTCTCCGACGAAGGCCGGGGCGTAGCGCCCGAACTGCTGCCCCGCCTGTTCGAGAAGCACGCCGGCGTCGCCAACGCAGACGAGGCAGGCGGGTTTGGCCGGAGCGGCTTGGGCCTTGCCATCTGCAAGGGTCTGGTCGAGGCCCACGGGGGCCGCATCCGGGCGGAGAGCGGCGGTCCGGGCCAGGGAACCTGCTTCACCTTCACCATCGCGACGGCAGGGGAGGCGGGCGAGGGCGCTGACGAGCGGCCGCCCCGGGAAGCGCGTGAGCCGACGCGCATTCTCGTGGTGGACGACGACCCGCAGACGCTGCGTTTCGTTCGCGACACGCTTACGGAGGCGGGTTACGCCCCGCTCGTCACGGGCGAGGCGCGGGAGCTCTCCCGGCTCATCCGGGCCGAGAATCCCCAGCTGGTCCTGCTGGATCTGGTGCTGCCGGGGGCCGACGGGATCGAACTGATGGAAAGCGTCCCGGAACTCGCCGACCTGCCTGTGATCTTCATCTCGGGCTACGGACGGGACGAGACCATCGCCAAGGCCCTGAAGAGCGGAGCCGCCGACTATATCGTCAAGCCCTTCTCGGGGACCGAGCTGACGGCGAGGGTCGGGGCAGCCCTGCGCCACAGGGTCGAGCCCGAACCCTTCCTCATGGGGGAGCTGGCCATCCACTACGATCTGCGCCGGGTGACCATGGCTGGGCGCCGGTTGGAACTGACGGCGACCGAATACGAACTGTTGCGCCTGCTCTCACTCCGCGCGGGGCGGGTATTGACCTGCGATTCGTTGCTGCGCCAGATATGGGGCATACACGACCCGGACGACCCAAAGCTGGTGCGCACGTTCGTGAAGCAGCTCCGCCGGAAGCTCGGCGATGACGCGGCCCGGCCCACCTGGATCCTGACCGAGCGCGGGGTCGGCTACCGCATGGCCGCACCCGAAAACCCCTGAGAGCCCTGCGCTTCGGGCCAGGGCGGGCAGCCCCGCTCTGTTCCGGATGTCCGAAGTCGCAGCCTTTGACGCACAGGATGTGAATCCGCTGCGGCAAGACGGATCAGGAGGGTAGGGGCGTGGTGCAGTTTCTGGGCGAGCCGACGGTGGCGCGCGTCCGGGCCTGGCTTCTGGAGGCAGGCCTGACGAAGGGGCCGCTGTTCCGGCCGCTGTTCAAGTCGGGCCGGCTGCGGGAAGGGCGCCTGACGGAGAGGAGCATCCGCCGCATCATCATCCAGCGCGCCCGGGACGCGGGCGTGGAGGGGCGCATCAGCGGGCACAGCCTGCGCGTGGGCAGCGCATTGAGTCTGGCGAGCGCCGGGGCTTCCCTGGCCGGGATGCAGGTCGCAGGCCGCCAGCGATCGCCGGCCATGCCGGGGCGCTACGCCCAGGGACAACTCGCGAAACAGGGCCCGATGGCGAGGCTGCGCTACGGGCGGTGAGGTCCGCCCGTCTTCTCCCGAATATCTCCCTACCGCCTCTTCTTTCTCCGGGCGGCTCTCTCCTCCGGCGCGAAAGTCCACCTCCGGGCGGAGGCCCACTTCTCGAGGTCTTCGAGCAGGTAGCGCACCCGGTATCCGGTGCGAAGAAAATCCGGCCCCTCGCCGCTCACGCGGTAGCGCTCGAGCGTCCTGGGCGAGAGGCCGAGCCAGGCGGCCGCCTCCCGCGTGTCCAGGCGGTTCTCCCCCGTGCGCTCATCGACGCCTCCCGCGGCCCCGGGTTCCACCGCGGCGTCCCACGTCCCGTCGAACGGATCGGGCAAGTCCGCGAGCCTCTCGCGTATGGCGCGGACCTCCTCTCGGGTCGCGCCCGCCGCCATCCAGGCGCGCACCCGGTCGAAGGTCCTGAGATACGGCGAGGCGCCCCGGCGCAGCCTTCCCACGAAGGAGGGGTTCCCCACGGCCTCCTCGCCCAGGATCGAGACCTTGGTCCCGCTCACCGCGAGAAACGCCTCGACCTCGGCCCGCAGGAGCGGTCCCAGGGACGGGTACCCCATGAACGCGAGCACCCGGTCCGCCGTGTCGACCCGCAGGGGCCGCCCCCGGGCCTGCAGTCCCACGAAGCCGGGAACCCCCGGCGCGCCCACCCCGAAGCGCCTCGCGCTCATCCCGCGGCGCGCGCGCCAGAGCGCAATGCTCCGGCGCAGCCGCTCGTCCAGCGGGGCGCCGGTATCGTCGTCGAACGCGGTCATGGCGCGCGAACATAAGGAAAGGACGAGCGCCCGTTCAATCGTTGTTTCCAGCGCGGAAGGTACACCCGGGAAGAGTCCGCGCCTGCGTCCGTGCGCGGGTCGCTCATCGGTTCAGCCTGAAATCAAGGGCGTTTCCCGGAAAACGAGGGTCGCCGGAGAACGCGCAGCGAGACGCTACGGAAAAAAAGGAAGGACGCCGCCTCCCGGGCGAGAGCTCGAAAGCCTCTTTCGTTCACGCCGCAGTGGGCTGTTTCGCGAGTCGTCCCTGCGAATGGCGGTGAACGGTATCTCGAACTGCCGCTGTTCGGGAACTTGCTGTTACGGCCTGGCTGAATGATTGGCTCGAGCGCTCACGGACGATAGCCCGCAGGGATGCGCAGGGGTTATAATGAATCCGCTTGCGGCTTGATTACAGGCTCTGCGGGGCCGGTTCGGAATCGGTTCGGGATCAGGTCGGAAAATGAGTAAACTGAAATAATATCAATACGATAAAGGAATCCTGCACATGACGGAAAACGCCTAGCATTTCCAAATTCCTAGATAATACGATAAATTCACGGGGTTTTCCTGTAAATTTCTGAAAATTACCGGCCATGCAAGTGGTTGTAATAAAAAGAGTTACCATAGAAACCTGAGTGTCCCGCACTCAGATATGGCGGCAAAAAAAGTTTTTCGCCGACCCCCGCATTTGCGCGCATTTGCCCGAGGCGCTGCTTGCGGACGGCGCCGAAGCTGAAGCCGGTGACGAGGCGCTTCCGGATCAGGACGCCGAGGATGGCCACGGGGGCGAACGACGTCAGCGTCCCGTTTCACGTGAAACGGTTCAGAGGAGGTCTTTCACGCGCGCGGCGACGTTCTCCGGCGTGAGGCCGAAATGCGAATATATTTCCTTGTACGGCGCGCTCGCCCCGAATCGATCGATTCCAATCACGGCGCCATCATCCCCCACCCACTCACGCCAGCCCATGGTGGCGCCCGCCTCGATCGCCACCCTCGCCCTCACTTCCGGCGGGAGAACAGAATCGCGATAGGCGGGGGATTGCCCTCGGAAAAGCTCCCAACTCGGCATGCTCACGACCCGGGCATCGATTCCACCTGCTGCCAATTCGCTTTGCGCTTCCATCGCTAGATGAACCTCCGAGCCTGTGGCGATCAATACAGCTTGGGGGGAATTCCCACTCTCCGCCGAGATGACATAGGCCCCTCGCGACAGGGCATCCGCTTCGTTCTCCTCCGAACGCTTCAAGATGGGCAGGCCCTGGCGGGTCAACACGAGCATGGTCGGACCCTCGAGGCGCTCGATCGCCACCCGCCAAGCGACAGCGGTTTCGTTCGCGTCGCATGGGCGAATGATGGTGAGGCCCGGCATGGCGCGAAGCGATGCGAGGTGCTCGATCGGCTGGTGGGTGGGGCCGTCCTCGCCCAGGCCGATGGAATCATGCGTCATCACGTAGATGACGGGCAATTCCATCAGCGCCGCGAGGCGTATCGCCGGGCGGGCGTAATCGGTGAATGTGAAGAAAGTGGCCGCATAAGGACGAACACCTCCGTGCAGGGCCATACCCGAGCAGGCGGCTCCCATGGCGTGTTCCCTGATGCCCCAGTTGATGTTGCGATTGGAGAAATCCCCCCTGGCGAAATTTCCCGATGCCTTGATGAGCGAGTTGTTTGAAGCCGCCAAGTCCGCGCTTCCACCGATAAGCCAGGGCATGGCGGGGGCGATTTCATTCAGTACTTCCCCGGATGCCGCCCGCGTAGCAAGCGCCCCGCCGTCAGCCTGGAACCGGGGAATCCGGCTCTCCCAACCGGCCGGCAGTTCTCCTTGAATCGCCGCCTGAAACTTCGCAGCCAACTCCGGATTCTCCGCCTCATATTTCGCGAACCGGCGATTCCAGTCCTCTTCAAGCGCGGAGCCGCGGGAAACCGCCTCTCCCATGTGAGCGGACACTTCATCAGGCACCAGGAACGTTTCATTCTCAGGCCAGCCATAGCTTCTTTTCGTAGCCTCGACTTCTTCATCCCCCAAGGGAGCGCCATGCGCGCGTGCGGTATCCTGATATCGAGGCGAGCCATATCCGATGTGCGAGCGAACGACGATCAAGGACGGACGTTCAGCCTCTGCCTCCGCCAAGTTGAGCGCACCGGAAATCCTGGATAAATCCTCCGCGCTGTCACCCAGGTTTTGCACATGCCAGTTGTACCCCGCAAAGCGCTTCCCTACATCATCGGAATAACTGAGCGACGTCTCGCCGTCGATGGTAATGCGGTTATCGTCATAGACACAAATCAATTTGCCGAGACCCAGATGTCCAGCGAGGGATGCCGCTTCATGGGAGGCGCCTTCCATGATATCGCCGTCGCTCATGAACACGTACGTACGGTGATCCACTATCGAGTGGCCCGGTCGATTGAAAACGCTCGCCAAATGCGCCTCCGCCATTGCCATGCCCAGTGCATTCATGAATCCCTGTCCCAGAGGGCCTGTGGTCGTCTCGACACCCGGCGTAAGCCCGTATTCGGGATGCCCCGGCGTCTTGCTTCCCCACTGACGAAAACGGACGATCTCATGGAGCGGAAGGTCATAACCGCTCAGATGGAGAACCGCGTAAAGAAGCATGGAGGCATGACCACACGAGAGCACGAAGCGGTCCCGGTCAAACCATTCGGGATTTCGGGGATTATAGCGCAGGTGGTTCATCCACAATTCATACGCCAGCGGCGCCAGAGCCATTGGCGTTCCCGGATGGCCGCTGTTCGCCACTTGCACCGCATCCATCGAAAGTGTGCGTATGGTGTGAATCGATTGTTCGGAGATGCTCATGCCGGAAAACCGCTCTTTTTCCGTCGAGAATTTCGTCATGCCTGATATGCTCGCTTACAGGGGGAAGAAACTAAAAAAGCCGGTTCTATGCCACGTCCCGCCATCGGGGCCCGATATTTCATGCAATCCATTCAATGTGCCCGGATTGGGTCATGCGTTCGCCTTGCGCCGCTGCAACGTTTCGAGCCACCCTTCCAAAGTTTCCACAACTATCTGGTCAGCAAGAGGGAAAACCGGCATCGTTCGGTCTTTATCCTCTTCCGCATCATTACGCAACAGGGATGCGGCCGATTCTTCCACTTTTCGCTCAAGCGCCGATATTTTCCCCAATATCCAAGGGGCATCCTCTCCCAAGGCTTGCGCCTTTCGACACATATCCAGCGCTTGTGCATCGTTTTCCTCTTCGACGTAGAGTTCAACCATCCTTCGGAGAATTGAGTCGACGGCTTTTTCCCCGATAACACCCTCTTCTCCTGGCGCGATACCAGACTCTCGCCCCTCACTCACGGTTTCAGCTACTTTATCCGCAGGGCTCAAAGCATCACCCAAATCTTCAAATTCGGCGGCTGACGTATCGGCGTCCTCTTCAACTGCTTCCATATTTCCGGACGCGACATCATCTCCCTTCGCCTCAACTGGTACGTTTGCCTCACCTTTTATTTTTCCTGCTATTAAATCGAGATTTTCTCCCGTCTCGGGGGATCCCGTGGGCACATCAACATCCTCGCCCCGCGATAATCGCTCTCGGATGGCAGCCAACTTCTCATTCCATTCGACTTTAGCGGGCTCAGACTCCAAAAGACGCTCATAAACGTCCCGCGCCCTATCCAGATGGCCTTGAGCCATATAGAGTTCAGCAAGAGCCGGCGTGGCCACTGCGTCCAATTCTTCCTCGGGAACAACAGGTGAGGAGCTATCAACATCGGAATCGGTTATCGTGCTTTGGGGCGATACTTCATCGGCCCCGAACACCTCCGCCGCCCTTAACGCAACTTGCGCGGCCTTTTCATCGCCCTTTTTCCGCCAACACTCGGCCAAAAGACGTTGACCCGAGATATTCCAAGGAGCGATTTCCAGGGCTTTTGCGATAAAACGGGCTGCTTGTTCGTGTTCATCTTTCGAGAGGAGTATTCCTCCAAGCAGAACACCCGCGGCTGCGTAGTTGGGATAGGTTGCCAATCCACCTCTCAGGAGATTTTCGGCCTGGTCTACTTCACCTTTTTCCCATAAAAGGGATGCCAAAGGGAAAAAAGCAGCCGAGGCGGGGTATTGTTGCAAACGCCCTTCCAAAGCTTTGATTCGGGCTTCTGGATTACTCAAGCGACGTATCATTGACACCTGATTCTCGGCAGGGAATAAAGGGCACCTTCATGCGTATGAAGAAATGCTAGCAAAGGGCGCCCTGCCCTGACAAGAGCTTCGTATCTCCTGCAGTCATCCAAGTTCTCATGCCTGAAAGAGTTATAAATTCGATTTTATCGTTATGAATCGACAACGGCCAAGGCGTTCACCTCGATGAGACAACGTGGATCTGTAGCCAGTTGAACCACCTGAACGGTGGTAGTGGTTGGTTTGTTGTCTCCGAAATACTCCGCCCACACCTTGTTTAGGGAATCTTGACCCTCCATGTTGGTTACAAATCGGCTGGCAGAAACGACATCGCCAAAATCAGCGTCCACCGCCTCAAGGCTTTTTTTCAAGTTCGCCAACGCCGCTCGAGCCTGCCCTTCCATATCCCGGGGCATGGCATCAAATTCTTCCGGCTGATGCGGATGATGGTGATAGACGGGTGCTGCGGTTACTCCAGCAAGAAATACAAGGCTACCCTCAGTTACTTTGATAACCGGCGCATAAGGCATCCACAGATCAGGTGCATCCGGCCAATGGAGATGCTCTACTTTCTTACCCATTTCATTTCCTTTCATATATGTAACTGCCCATATTCCAGATATTTTCATCCGGCCTTGTAAACACTCTGCACTTTTTGAGCAATTCAAATGAACGATTCGATCGAAGAATCCTCTCGTCAACATTATCGCTTTCATTTTCACATCATATCACCAGGTAACAAGTGTGACGCCCGCACAACCTACTCGGCCTTCTACCTCAAAACCGCCGGTTTCCACGCCATGGTTAGAAACTACGAAACTTCAAATGTATTTACGCTCATCGCAATCTATTCGATAATATTCATTCGTGCTCTTCTCCTGCATCACAAAAGGATATTCCATGTCTATGAAACCACTAGCGGATAAACGTGTCATCATCACAGGAGCATCAAGCGGTATCGGAGCCGCTATCGCTCACGAATACGCGAAAGCGGGAACTCACATATGGAGCGCAGGAGGCAGCGACCTTCAAGGACTACAAAGCACCATTGATGCGTGTAAAAACCTTGGCGTAAACGCTGGTGGAAAATGTTATAATTTATCTAAAGCGCAGCGTTCGTCTCAACTGATTCGCGATGGCGTCGACTTTCTTGGTGGACTTGATATTTTAGTCATTTGCGCGGGCACAAGAGCCTTCAAACCCATCGTCGAAATCACGGATGATGAAGTCGACCTTTTATTCGAAGTCAATGCGAAAGCCGCCTACATCGCATCCCGAGAAGCGGCAAAGGTGATGATTCCTCAAAAAAGCGGCTCTATCCTGATGATTGGCTCAGCTGCCGGCCACCGTGGCAGAGCCGATACGAGTCTATACTCAGTGACTAAATCCGTGCTTCATCACCTTACGAAATGCTTGGCTATTGAATTAGGACCTCATGGGATTCGCATAAACTGTCTGGCGCCGGGCCTGGTTGCAAGCCCGCGCGTAAAGGCAAGGCTCGATGCAAAACCTGAATATCTACAGTCCAGGCTAGAGGGCATACCACTCCATCAAATCGGAACGGTTGAAACCATGGCGGCCACTGCTCTGTTTATGGTCTCTCCTGGAAACGAATTCATGAATGGCTCGATTGTGCTTTCGGATGGGGGCGTCACGGCAGGGTAGAAAACATGCGCGATGCGATGATGAGAATTTCAAGAAAGAAATTTTCTCTTTTGATAGTTCTGGTCTGCTTCTTCACCTTCTATCCGTTTGAAAATATCGCTGCAGGAGAAACTGCCCTAGATACCCACCAAACTCTCACCGCATTGGTTTCAAGCAGAACGAAATGGTTATTGACAGCACCTGCCGAAAAAGGCTCCTCCAAGTCAAATGCTACTCTGCTGGCCTTTACAATGGATGGAGATTTTCATCCGATTACCTTCAAGAAAACAGGCGGGGTATTTCGTGTAAATGTGCAAGATCACCCCACCCCTTCCGACCTGGCTGCTAGTGTCCCACCCACCCAGCTACCAGATGGCAGTTTTGTCGGTGCAGGAAAAAGCGGAATGTTCATCAACGTCGACACTATCGAGCGACGTTGGTCATTCGTCTGGCCGAGCATCCGCCCTTCAATCCTATCGAAACCCGCTGTATTGGACAGAGCTAACGTGGCAATGGTCGGAGTCGATGGCTCCATACTTTTATTCCAAAAAAAAGAAGACAAATGGCTGCAAACCCAACTGATAAAAGCGAAAACAGCAAGGGTATTGCCAGATGCTGTTTTAACGACAGCCGATCTGGATGGCAATGGTCGAAAAGAACTTATCGTGCCTGCTGTACCATCCAAACTATACAGGCACGCCGTGCTCGGCGATGATATCGAACCCACGGAAATTCATGCGTATCGATTCAACCAAAATTCTCTCGAACTGATGGCTACATACACCGCAGGGAAGAACAGTGTTTTTGAAGCCATTGGCACCCTCGTCTCCGACTTGGACAAAGACGGGAAGCATGAAATTCTCGTTACAAAAAGCGATTTCGATAGTGGGGCAGCCCATCTCGTTTTGGGAATGAGGAACAAAAAACTCATGCTCAAGGCGCGAAGCGGTGCAATCGGGGCCGGAAATCGCTGGTCGCATCTGTTGGGCGCATTCAACATAGATGGCAGCGCTCCTAAAATTCTAGCCGTAGAAACGCCGCACCTGTCAGGCCTTTTGCTGGCGCTGAGGCTAAGCGGCGATCGGCTCCGCGAGCGAGCTCGCATGGCTGGTTTCACTACGCATTCGGTTGGTTCCAGAAACCTTTGGAAATTCGCCTTGCTAAGACGCCGTGGCGTTGTGGAAGCCGTGATGCAAGAAATCGGCCAGCAATATTTGAGCGGTCTCGCGCTCTTCGGAAATCGCTGGCACTTCAGGTGGTCGCGCCCTATTCCCTCACCCGTTCGATCCAATTTGCTTACCGCAGATTTCAACCAAGATGCGAAAGACGACATCGCTTTCGTCGATCAAGCCGGTCTCGTGCACATCTATTTATCCAAATAAATTCTCATCGATTTAATTCAACTGCGTGAAACGAACCGAACCAAGAGATGTCCTCTAATCCCTGCAGACTAATGTCTTATAGCAGGGAACTCAGCTCTCTACTTATTTCCCTGAATATTGAAAAGGGCATCGCGCCCGGGGTAAACAGCCTCATCTCCCAACTCTTCGTTAATGCGGAGTAACTGATTGTATTTCGCCAGCCGATCTGAGCGACTGGCAGAACCTGTTTTTATCTGGCCCGCGTTCGTGGCAATCGCCAAATCGGCAATTGTCGTATCCTCGGTCTCACCCGAGCGGTGGGATACAACGGATGTATAGCCCGCTCGCGTCGCCAGCTGGATCGTTTCGAGAGTTTCCGTCAAAGTGCCGATCTGATTCACTTTAATCAGGATGCTGTTGGCCACTCCGTCGGCGATACCCTTGGAGAGTATTCCTGCATTCGTGACAAAAACATCATCACCTACAAGTTGCACTTTATCGCCAATTTCTTCGGTCAAAGCCGCCCATCCATTCCAGTCATCTTCGGCGCAGCCATCCTCGATTGATATGATCGGATATTGACGAACCCAGGACTCATAGAGCGCTACCATTTGCTCAGGCGTTTTCTTGCTATTATCCGACCAGCGAAAGACATATTTCCCTTTTTCAAAAAGCTCACTCGACGCCGGGTCGAGAGCGAGGACTGCATCTTTTTCCGGTTGATAGCCTGCCTTCAAAATGGCTTCGAGAATCGTTTCAACCGCTTCTTCGTTATCCCGCAAATCAGGGGCGAACCCCCCTTCATCCCCAACGGCTGTGCTATGGCTCCGGCCTTTCAGTACTACTTTCAACTGATGGAATATCTCAACGCCCATCCTCAAAGCATCGGGGAAATTATTAGCCCCGACGGGCATAATCATGAATTCCTGAAAATCCACACAGTTATCAGAGTGTGCGCCACCGTTGAGGATGTTCATCATCGGAACTGGAAGCGTATGGGCTCCCGCACCTCCGATATAGCGATAAAGTGGTAATCCGTGTGCGTCGGCGGCCGCTTTCGCCACACCCAAGGAAATTCCCAGAATTGCATTTGCCCCTACCCGGCCCTTATTTTTCGTACCATCAATCTCACACAGACGCGCATCGATGCCCTTCTGATCAGACGCATCCATACCAAGCAACTCGGATGCCAACGTCTTGTTCACGTGATTCACCGCTTTGGTAACGCCCTTACCAAGGTAATAAGCTTTTTGGCCATCGCGCAATTCGACCGCCTCGCGCTTCCCCGTACTTGCGCCACTGGGAACTGCCGCTCGCCCGAAACCACCCCCTGCCAAGTGAACGTCGACCTCTACAGTTGGATTCCCCCTAGAATCCAAGATTTCACGCCCAACAATTTGCACTATGCTCGTCATGTCTTCCCCCGAAATTTAAAACCACTCCCATCGCCTTGCGCTCCAAAGTCGCCTAGGGTAGCCCATCTTGAGCGAGGGATAAAAGACGGAAAAGAACTTTTATGCTCTTATAAATTGATCTTTGAAACGTCGAATGATATCGCAATAAACATTCTATTTATTTCCAGAATGAAAAGGAAAGTTATGAGATGCCTCTGACAGGTGTACGTGTATTAGACCTAAGCCGCTTGCTGCCCGGCGGGCAATGCACATTGATGCTCGCCGATATGGGGGCAGATGTCATCAAAATAGAAGAACCGCTGCGCGGCGATTATATCCGCCTCGCATCTCCTTTTGATGAGCATGGCGTATCCCCCCTTCACCTCTGCTACAACCGCAACAAACGCTCCCTGGCTTTGGACCTTAAAAACGTAGATGGCGTATCCACACTCCTCAGATTGGTGAGAGATACAGACGTGCTCGTCGATAGCTTTCGGCCCGGGGTGATGGAGCGCCTTGGCACTGGCTATCAAATACTCAAAAAAGAGAACCCCGCCCTCGTCCATTGCTCTATCACCGGATATGGACAAGAAGGCCCTCTCGCCAGAACTCCGGGTCATGACTTGAACTTCCAGGCCCTCGGCGGTGTCGTAGAACTCACTGGCGACGCCGGCGGTCCTCCATATGTGCCCGGGGTGCTCATCGGGGATGTGGGCGCCGGCATGTGGGCGGCTTTCGCCATACTCGCAGCGTTGCGCCTCGCCGAGCGGACGGGCGCTGGACAATTTATCGACATGTCGATGCTCAATGCCGTGATGAGTTTCCTATCCATCCATGGGCAAACATATCTCTCGACGGGACTGAGCCCAGGACGCGAAGAGATGCGGCATAATGGCCGGAGACCATGTTATCGTCTCTATCCCACCAAAGACGGTCGGATGCTCTCCGTCGCCTGCTCGGAACCGAAGTTTTGGGTGAATTTGTGCGAGATGCTCGGGCATGAAGATTTTTATGACGATTATGGCGCCAGAGGAACGCGACGCACAGAAGTGATTCAAGCACTCAATAAAACTTTTCAATCGAAGGCACTCGAAGAGTGGGTTGCGTTTTTTGATGGCGCAGAAGTATGTGTGAGCCCAGCTCTTGATATGCACGAAAGCTTCGGACACACACAGGTTCAATCGAGTGGACTCGTAAGGGAATATCAACATCCTGTCAAAGGGACTTATCCCGGCACGCGGCCAGCCCCAAAATTCTCGAACCTGCCTATTAGAGACTCTCTCCCGCCACCCCGCCTGGGAGAACATTCAGTTGAAATTCTAAAGGAATATGGGTTTCAAGATGAAGAAATTGAGGGTTTGCTGGCATCCGGCACCTCTCACAATGGCACCGACCCGGTGGGTGAAACCATCAGCGAATGAATCTACTTCAATCTTTATCCGGTATGGCTGCGTTCTTCCAATTTTTCCAACTCAGCCTCGAAATCCTTGAGGGTCCCGAATGAGCGATAGACCGATGCGAAGCGAACGTAGGCCACCTCATCTACTTCCCTCAACTCATCCATCAATTTTTCACCTATTGCTTTTGTCGATATCTCTTTCTCGCCACTATCAAGGATATAGCGCTCTACCCGGTCGGCAATCGCTTCTTGATCCTCAGCGGATACAGGCCTTTTCTCCAATGCCTTTTTGATGCCTATGCTGATCTTGTCGCGAAGATAATTCACCCTTGTGCCATCTTTTTTGACAATGAGCGGCCAGGAGACTTCTGCCCTCTCGTAAGTCGTAAATCGGTGCGCGCATTTTTCGCACTCTCGTCTTCTACGAATCGAATTTCCTTCCTTGGTCGTACGGCTGTCGACCACTTTACTTTCGGAATGACTACAAATCGGACATTTCATAAGGATCCAGTCCGGGCAGTAGAATCACTAAGACATCGGCTGAGGCGCATCTTCAATATCGGCAATCTTATCCAGACGACGGGCGTGACGCCCGCCTTCAAACTCCGTTTTCAACCAAATGGTTACAATTCTCTTTGCTTCCTCAAGGCTCAGCACCCGGCCACCCAGAGCCAAGACGTTGGCATTGTTGTGCAGGCGGCTCATACGCGCGGCCCATTCATTGTGACAAGCGACAGCGCGAACACCCGGAAATTTATTCGCCACGATGACCATACCCGCTGCTGACCCACAACAAAAAATTCCTCGCTCGGATTTGCCTTCACTCACCGAACGAGCGGCGGGCCCGGCATAATCGGGATAATCACAAGATTCATCCGAGTTTGTCCCGAAATCATGGTATGGAATCGCTCTATCATCAAGCAGTTGCTTCACTGCTTCTTTGAGTTCAAATCCCCCATGATCAGCTGCAAGAGCGATTTGATTCATCGGAATTCTCCGGGCGATGCGCGTTGGAGGGACACAGCCTTTCAAAACTAGGCCGTAGCAAATTATAAGTCAAGAAATCACTCATTCACACAGCCATTCCAAAATCTGTGTAATCCCGCACTTAAATAACGACCTTTATCATCAATGCCAATAACTATGCTCGTGCAAAAACATGATTCTTCAACACAAGGATTCAATATGGTTTCAGCTCCGTTCCAGAAATTGCTTTGCCCAAAAGAATTCTTGATGCCTCCTGCGCTGTTTTTTTGAATTCATTCTCTGCGGCCAGCCTCTCGCCTTTTTCCTGCAAACATCGCGCCTCGATCAAATGCAGTGCCAGACGCACCCAAGAATCCTGACCTTCCATCGACACGGCCATGGCAGATGCCTGCTCCAAGCTTTTATTGACTTTCTCGATTTGACCTGCTTCGAGCATCAACGCTGCGTGGAGCACGTGATGATGGATATCATTCTCTCTGCGCTTGCCTGCAGAATGAACATTTGCGGCAGCTTTTTTTATCGCGTTATGTGACTCCAGAGGTCCGACCGACAACGCTAACCGTTGCAAAAACTCCAAACCACCTAAAGCCTGATATCCATTTTCCCAAGTACGTAGAGCTCGCCTCTCACGACCTTCCGCTAGCTGCGCATCACCCAACAAAAGATATGCTTTTTTTTCTTTGGCCAGATAACGCAGAGCTTGTTCTAAAAATGGAATGGCAGCCTCTGAATCCGAGTTATTGAATTTCGTCTCACCTACCGCAAGATACACGCGGCCAGCAATTTGGTTGTCTTCTTGTCGATCCAAATCCGAAACATTCAATTGCGAGAGTTTCTCGCAAATTTCGACAGCAGCTTCGAGACGGCCATTTTCCAGATACATATCCCGGAGTTTTCGCAACACTGAGGGGCTCACGCCTCTCCCTCTACTGTTTTGCGCAAGCAACTCAAGAGCTTTTTTCGCCTGGCCGGAATGATCGAGAGTCTCCGACAATCGGATAATGGAATCAGGCGAGTTGTTCGTAACAGCACGAAGGCGCTCATTCCATTGAATAGCGTCATCGGGGTTGCCGGAATCTATCGCCAAATCCGCTGCGAGCCTCAAGGCAGGAGTAAAATGAGGGTCATCCTTGAGTGCACGCTTAAGTTCTCTTCGAGCGCGTCTTCTTTTTCCTTGAATTCCAAGGTTTTGAGCCCTGGCAAATCGCTCCTGAGCGCGATGCAAACGTTTTTGTTTCTTTGCCATTTTCTTCCGCGAAAACCAACCGAGCGCAGCCTCGCCCCACCCTAGAACGGAAGCCAGAAACGAACCAACGAGAGCCGCTCCGATAACCACCAGAGCTAATGGAACTCGCACTGACCAGGCATCGGTGAGACGCAGGTCTATGATTTCTCGATTGTAGTGAAGAAAATAGACAGCAGCCGCAACCGGAACTGCCAGAATGAGGAGAGTCCGAATTTTCATTCGCAACTCATCGCTCGGTACCTAACTACCGCCGCGCCTTTCAATTGCATTTTGAGCCGCCACTGTATAACGCGCATAGGGGATCGCTTCCAGGCGGGAATAGGGAATCGGCTCATCCGACTCCTCACATATACCATAAAGTCCATCTTCGATCCTCTGGAATGCCGCCTCCACTTCCCGCAAACGCTCCCGCTCCCTTTCTCCCAAATCCATTAAAACTTGCCGAGAATACGTGTCGGCAGCCATATCAGCTATATCTTGAGTCCCATCATCACCAATTTCTTTGGTGTGTATCTTACTTTTCTCCACATCCCCAAGTATTTCACGGCGAACTTCATTCAATCTTTCTTCTAGATCCCTCAACTGTTTTTTAGTCAAATGCTTCACTTTGAACCTCAACTTTCATTCTGATGACCTAAGCACTAGGTGCCATTGGCTTGATGACGGATGCGTGTGACCATAAATCTTCCAATCGATAAAAATCTCGACTCTTTTCGTTGAATATGTGGACAAGGAAATCACCACAATCCATCAGCACCCAATTTCCCTCTGCTAACCCTTCCGTTAAAAATACAGTATCACCTATGTCCTTAAGTTTTTCTCTTGTTGCCTCACAAAGCGCTTTCACATGTCGAAGGCTCGTTCCGTGGCAAATCAAAAAAGCATCCACCTCGACGGATAAAGGCCGAAGGTCCAAGAGCACTACGTCCATCGCTTTCTTCGCTTCCAATGACTCCTGGAGTGTATGAAGCCGATTCTCTAGTTTCTTAATGGGTCTTCATCCCCCACAATATTTAGTCAACATTTCCCGAATGGCCATATAACCGGCGGCGAATTATATAGAGTTCGACCTCGCGTGGCAATAAATGCTGTATGGAGGAAGACGCCCTAATGCACTGTCTAATCCGGGTGGCCGAAATGTCGATTTCAGGTATCGAAATGAATTTTATGATCCGCTCATTGTCTGCAAATTTAATTTCTTGTAAGGACTCATCCAGGTAATAAGCCGGCTCGATTTCTCGAATCACTCGGAGAAGCGTTTCCCAATACTCTGAAGTATTTTGATTTCCTCTCAAGGTAACAGCAAAATCGACGGCGTGTAACACCTCTTTTGGTTTGTGCCATGTGTTCAACTCAAGAAACGCATCCGCACCGATGATGAAAAACAAGTCGTTTTCATCAGGTAACCGTCTCGCTAATTCTTCCAAGGTATCAAGAGTATAAGATGCCCCTCCCCGCTCTACTTCAACGGGGTCACATACATATGCGGGGTAATCCTCCAAAGCAATCCCAACCATTTCCAATCTATCAGCAGCCGAGGCGACTTCATCATGCGGCTTATGAGGAGGAAAAGCAGAGGGAATGAACCTGATTTCATCAAGCATGAGCGCTTTGCGCACCTCTTCGGCAGACCGGAGGTGCCCATAGTGAATCGGGTTAAATGTCCCGCCTACAATCCCGATGCGCAATCGCTCTCCTTGGTTTTTCCCGTTATTCCTCAATCAAAACGAAATTGTTTCGATGAATAATCTCGTCATAGTCCTTGCTTCCAAGAATCGAGGCGATTTCCCTGGTTTGTTTCCCGGCGATTCGAGCAGCATCCTCACTTGAATAATTCGCCAGTCCGCGCCCAAAAGCCATGCCTTGCACATCTTGTATCTCCACCACGTCACCAAACCGAAAATTTCCCCCAACAGATACGACACCACTGGGCAATAGGCTTTTCCCTCTCTTCAACATCGCGTTTACGGCACCGCTATCGAGCTTGAGCCACCCGCGAGGTTTGGCCGTTGTTCCTATCCAGCCCTTTTTCCCCTTTAAGCGCGCGCCATTCGGCACAAAAAGCGTCCCCAACTGTTCCCCCATCACCACCCGTTCAATGACATTAGGGTCCCTGCCTTTCACGATAAGTGTGCTTATGCCCACTTTATTGAGGATGTTAACGGCCTCAACCTTCGTGCGCATGCCCCCATGGGCAAGTGGGTTTGGACTGGTGCCTGCGACCGACGCGATTTCCTTAGGTAGACCTTCAACACGAGAAATCAAACGCGCCGCTCTTGATTGCCGGGGATCTTCATCATATAAACCCGCCACATCTGACAAGATGATGACGAGACCTGCTTGAACCATTTGTGCCGTCTGGGCGGCTAGTGTGTCGTTGTCCCCAAAACGGATTTCCTCAATGGAAACCGTATCGTTTTCGTTCACAATCGGGAGTACGCCTTTACTAACCAATGCCTCAAAGGTATTACAGGCGTTCAGGAATCGGCTTCTCTCATCTAAATCTGAATGGATGAGCAAAACCTGCGCCGTCTCGATTCCCCTTTGTTTGAATGCACGGCCATATGCTTCCATCAAGATGGGTTGGCCAACGGCAGCGGCGGCTTGACGCTCAGGGACTGCTTTAGGAATTTCTTTAAGCCCCAGCCTTTTTACACCAGCCGCAATAGCTCCAGATGAAACAACAACGACTTGCCTCCCCTCTTCTCTGAGTTTCGCGACTTGGGAGGCGATACGCCCCAAAACCCTTCGGTTGACACCTAGTTCATCAGATGCCGTCAAAACCGAACTTCCCACTTTGACCACAATGCGTCGGCTTTGGAGAACAGGGTCGTCCCTTTTAATCATCGTCTCACTCATTAGCTCTTTGTTTATTCGGTGAAAGTAAAATCGTTTTCCAACTCTCTCGTTTGCCTGAGCATTTGAGATATTTTACCCAACAACTCGTCTAAACCAACGCCCGAAACCGCTGAGATGGCATGGATTTCCACTCCCCGCGTTATGATTCCCTCTCGTAGTCGCACAAAATGATCCCTCGAATCCGTTACATCCATTTTTGTCAAAACCGCCAATCTATGCTTCTTCGCCAACAGAGGCGAGAAGGCAGACAATTCATGGGTCACCGCATCAAAATCCGAGAGTCCACGCTCAGGCGGCAAAGAGGCATCAACCAAGTGCAGCAACAACTCGCAGCGTTCTACATGGCGTAAAAATTCCAGCCCCAGGCCTTTACCCTTACTGGCTCCTGGAATTAATCCTGGGATATCGGCTATCACGCATGAACTGTAATCGCCTAAATCTACCACCCCCAGATTGGGTTGAAGCGTAGTGAACGGATAATCAGCAATTTTTGGCTTGCTCGCAGAAATTCTCGATATCAGAGTAGATTTTCCGGCATTAGGCATGCCTATGAGCCCAACATCCGCGAGTAGTTTCAATTCCAATTCCAACAGACGTTCTTCTCCTGCTTTCCCTTTTGTAGTTCTCCTCGGCGCTCGATTTGTTGAACTCTTAAAATGCTCGTTGCCGAGCCCGCCTCGCCCTCCTTGCGCGATGATTACTTCCAGACCCTCTCCTGAAAGATCGAACACAACGTCTCCCGTTTCAGAGTCACGCACGATGGTTCCAAGAGGCACTTCCAGCAATAAATCCTCTCCATCGGCCCCATGTTTATTGCTCCCCATGCCTGCCTGGCCTTTTTCTGCCCTCAAAAACGGTTGGAACCTAAAGTGCGTCAACGTGTTCAAAGACGATGTCGCCTTAAAAACGACATGCCCTCCTCGTCCGCCATTTCCCCCGTCAGGACCGCCCTTCGGCACAAACTTCTCCCTCCGGAAGCTTAGACAACCGTCCCCTCCGCGACCGGCTTGCACGCGTATTTTCGCAGTATCAACAAACATGGTAGGGGCGGAGCCTGCCCATTGGAGACTACTCCGCCGGAATGACACTGATAATTCGGCGGCCCTTGGCTTTGCGCTCGAATTTCAATCTTCCACTTGCTTTGGCAAAGAGAGTATGGTCATTCCCTAAACCGACATTTTCACCCGGATGGAAGACCGTGCCGCGCTGTCTGACGAGGATGGTTCCCACGTGCACGCTTTCACCCGCAAAACGCTTCACACCTAAACGACGCCCTGCGCTATCTCGACCATTAGAGGAACTGCCACCAGCTTTTTTATGAGCCATTTCCTTATCCTTTCACCCCGATCTGAGGATGTCTGTCACTTCTATTTGAGTATAAGGCTGCCTATGCCCTCGTTTGGTGCGGACTTTCTTGCGGCGTTTGAATCGAAAAGCAATAACTTTTTTTCCCCGCCCGTGCTCACGAATCACCGCTCTTACTTTGGCACTATCCAACGCCTCTTTTTCTGCAACAACATCTTCCCCATCTACGATAAGTCGGACATCCTCAAACTCGACACTTTCTCCAACATTCCCAAGCAAGCGCTCGACCAAGATTTGATCTCCTGTTTCGATGCGCATCTGTTTACCACCAGTTTCCACTACAGCATACATTCAAACATTCTCCTTGACGCCCAAATTATGCTTTGGTCTTAAAAATCAACTATTTCCCTAACTTCTGACCAACGTGGAGGATATCTATCAATCCAGCCCCTAAAAGTCAATTCAAAGTCTGAACAAAATGACTATGTTTTTCATTGTTTTTATTTTCTTTTCTTCTTGATCAAGCTAAACGTCACCCGTTCGGCCCGATACGATATGGTACGCCTGACAGGCAAATATCCGTTTTTTTGCACAGATACGGTAAAACCCTTAAAGACATCTGTTATGCCTACCTTGAATTTTAGGCGCAAAGGTGTCTTGCCTTGAAAAACATCATTAATGAAAACATCAGCCTGCGGTGGATTCGAGGTGATGATAAGTTGACGGTCCTTGAATCCTTTAACCGGGTTTTCAACATTTCTCTCCCACCATTTACCCATTTGCTTCCTGGTTTTGGCGCAACCCGATATACTTGGAAGAAACAAAAGGAGAATACAGAAACCCAGAATAAACCTTGATGAAGTTTTACACATATCCCCTTGATTCCATTTTCGGAACATGATTCAAAACCCTATGAAAATCGCCCGACGTGAAAACGCCAAAAGATATTCAAAACATCAGTTTACCCTGAAAACATCATGAGGAAAAACACCTCAAAATTCAGCTGCCCCCGATTTTATTGCGGCCTCTTGCTACGCGGGTGATTCGCCCACCTCCTGCCCCGACCATTCCTCAAACATTTGCAGCAATTCCGTCTGGTCTGAATCCGGCCCGTATTTTTGTAAACCAAGACCATATATCTGCCTGGCATGATTGAGATAAAACGCCGCCACACCGTTTTCGCGTGCCAAATCGCTCCCCATCGAGAGATCCTTGTGCATCAATCCCGTGGAAAAACCACAGGTGAAATCCCTGGGTAGAAGAAAGCGGGGCCATTTATCTTTGGTAGCACTATTCATGCCTGAGCCACCATTGAATACTTGAAGTGCCTTTTCGGAGTCTAAACCTAACTTCGATGCTAAAACCATGGCCTCCATAGATGCGAGCAGGCTCGTGGCTGATAGAAAGTTATTTACGCATTTCATTGCATGTCCGGATTCTGGTGCTTCATCGATATGAACAATGGTTTTGCCCAATGTCTCGAAAATAGGCATCGCGGCTGCAACAATCTCTTTGGGACCGCCTGGCATGATCGCCAGAGTGGCGGCTTCTGCACCTACGACACCACCCGAAACCGGTGCACCGATAAGGTGTAGACCCTTGGCTTCCAGACGTGACGCAAGAGCGCTCGTCCTCGTGGGATAGGAGGAACTCATATCGATTATCAATTTTTCCTTATCCAGATGCGTGGATATGCCATCCGGCCCATCGACCACGGCATCCACGACATCGCTATCGGGCAACATTGTGATGACAACATCGACCCGCCTGGCGAGGTCGGCCAAGCTTTCTGCTCCTTGCACTCCATCATCCCTCAAGGCCGCGACATTGTCCGGCCTCGTGTCAAAGGCCACGACCGCGTAGTCACCACGCCTCAGATTTTTCGACATAGGCGTTCCCATCTTCCCGATTCCGACAAAACCGATAGTGACGCTTCCTGGTTCTAGAGTTTTCATGATTACCTCGCTGTCTGGATGAAATTTTTTATTGAAGACACCGCCATGCGTGAGGATGTTTTCATTCGCTCGAAGGTTTTTGTCAATCCCCGGATGGAGTGGTAAGCTTTTCAGGAATTTCAAGCTTTTCTCATCAATCCGCCCCTTTTTTCCATATGCCGCGCAAGGAGAACAAAATGGCGCCGATTTCGGCGGACGAGGTAGTGTGTTATCTGGAAGAGAATCCTGGTTTTTTCATCGAACATCCGGATTCACTTCGCCAAAGCGGCCTGCTGACACAAGACAGCACTTCAGCCAGGGTCTTGAACTTGCGAGCCAAACTTTTTGACCGCCTTAAAGGCGAAAGAGAGGATTTGATACGTCTTCTCGATGAAACGATAGAAATCGTTCGCCAAAATGAACAAATCGAAAAGGACTTCATCGCGATTGAACAACTTCTCTTTGAGCAAGCACCTTCATTGGCCAGCCTTACGGAAATCGTAAAGAACATCGAATCGCGCTTTGGAATTGAATACGCGGGCTTTTTACTTCTAGAACCTATCGATGGCATTCCGGTTATCGCGGCAAAATCTGACGAATCAGCCCGCATCCGCCCATTAGGCAAAATAGAAGAAGAACTCGTCCCCATACAAGGGGGCGTTGTGCTGAAAGGCAAATTGGAGGGAGGCGGGGGACCCTTGTTCCCAAGTGCACTGAGCGAAAGAATACAATCGTCCGCTATTGTACCTTTAGAAATCCATGAGAAAAAAATCGGTTTTCTCATATTGGGTTCAAAAGACCCCGAGCGATATCAAGAAGGGATGGCGACCCACCTCCTCCGGCGCCTTGCAATGCGTTTGGCTTTGGGTATTTCCATCTTTCAGCGATTCAACAATGGAAAAACGGCACAATCGACTCTTTGAATCAAAGCGCTCGATTCGCCATGTTCTCCTTTCCCGCTAATGAATCATCAGGCTGGAACTCCCTGCGTTTTGGACGCAAGTTCCATGACCTCGGAGATACTGCTCAGATTTTCCAAGTTCCTGACCCGATCGATGAGCAAATCACCCGTTTCCTTTTCGAGCACAGGGGCCGTCATCACGCGGAATCGTTCGATTAACTCATCCCACGTCAACGGATTGCGTGAATCCCCCTTGGGATAATCCTGATGCGCTTCGAAAACGCCGCGATCAGTCTCGATTTCGACACGCGCTTGCCATTTGTCCGGAAATTCCTTTTCCATTTCCGCATCGCCGTAGCATTCAATTTTCTTGATAATGGAAGAGTAGACCTGAGAACGAAGGAAATCGTCGGCATACTCATCAAGCCCCGCGGCGCGCCTGAGAATCGCTACCGCCACGGCGTATTGAAGGCTGAACTGCGCATCAACGATGTTTTGCGGATTCGTTTTCATATCATAGGGTTCGATGACCACCATGACGCTCGTCTCTGGAACCCGGACTTTCACCCGCCTGATTTCCTCAGGCTGAATATCATGTGCTCTGCAAACTTCGATTGTGGCGTCAATGGAAGCGTGGTTATAGCGACAACAGGCGTAGGGCTTTATGGCACTCTCGCAGATTTCCCAGTACTCACCAAAGTGCTCCACGACATACTCGGGCGTATAGTCATCACTATGGCCATGCAAAAATCCCGTTTTCCCGCCCAGAATATCTTCCGGCCCCGTATAACCCTCCTGGGCCAGATAGGCGGCGATGATACCGCTATGCGCCGCCCATCCCGGGTGAAACCTCTTCGTCCAGGCACCGTTATCGAGATATTGCATCGAGCCAGCCGCCTGGCTGCCCGAGATGCCCATTGCATTGGAGGTGGCCTCGACCGACAGCCCTAGAAGCTTCGACGCCGTGATCGCGGAGGCGAAAGTGCCGCATGTGCCCGTGGGATGGAACCCGCGCTCATAGTGGCTCGTGGGGTTCACGGCATTTCCGATGCGATTGGTGACTTCATAACCCGCCACGATAGCGGCGATTACCCACTTCGGATCAGGCTGATGCGCCTCGGCAACGGCTAACGTACTGGGCATGACGCTGACGGCAGGATGCAGGCTCGAGCGCGTAGTCACATCATCCATTTCGGTAGCGTGGCTGACGCCGCCGTTCACCAGCGCGGCATGAGGGGCATCCGTTTTCAAAGCCGAACCGATAATCGTGCACGGCCCGCCCCGGGGAGCGCGCTTTTGGGCGAAATTATGAAATACCCGCGAACTGGCCGCTTCCACAGCTCTCAATGTGACGCCGAGGTGATCGAGAAGGAAATACTTTGCGCGCTCTCTGGCCTCATCGGGCAGAGAATCATATGTAATGGCGTGAACGTGCTCGACAAGCATTCGGCTGATATTCATTCGAACATCTCCTTCCACTGGAAGACGGCAGGTAATTTCGAGTCGTAAGCCCGCGGCTGCGCAGGCATTTTTCTCTATCCGGAAATCATAGCAGAACTGGCTATATCCTGCCTCAACGCAAGAGCGGGAAATACGACTCATCCCCCCTCGGGCCACGGATGCGTTTGTCACAGGACATGGCTTGCGGATAGAATTTCCATCACTTCTGCATTCTCATCCATTCTGGAGGCATGACATGCAATCCTGCGTCTTTTGCAAAATCGTAGCCGGCGAGATCCCCTGCAAAAAAGTGTATGAAGACGACGCATTGTTTGCATTTGAAGACGCCAACCCTGCGGCGCCCACACATATTCTGATCATTCCCAAAAGACACATGGAGACGCTCCACGAAATACAGGATGCGGACAAGGAGTTGATTGGCTCGATTTTCGTCGTTGCGAACGAAATCGCCCGGAAACGCGGAATCGCGCAAGATGGTTTTCGAATCGTGGCGAATTGCGGAGAAAACGGGGGCCAAACGGTCTTTCATATCCACTTTCACCTCCTGGGCGGGCGTCGCATGGAATGGCCGCCGGGCTAGCAGTCGCATCGTGCGTGAAGTGGTGTAACTGAATGGCGAAGCCGGTGAATCCGCCGAGCCGCAAGGCGCCTGATGCAATATCGCCGGAATGCCGATGCCCTCATGGAACCTACATGACGCGAAACCGCCGCTCCATGGCCCGGCTCCATTTGCTCGCGTGGTCACCGTCGAACAAAATATCCGGGTCCGCAGGCGCCGTATACCAGTCTCCGCGCCTCATCTCGCTCTCCAGTTGTCCGCCCCCCCAGCCGGCATAGCCGACCACGATGACGATTTTCTCGGGCCGCCGGCCCCGGGCCATGGCCCGGAGCAGCGAATCCACCGGGCTTACCGCTACATTCTCTCCCACTTTATGCGCCACCCCGAGTTCTTGCTCCCTCGTATGGAGCACGAAACCGGTATCGGGCGATACTGGCCCGCCGTAGTGAATGTCCACGCGGCCCATGTCCCCCCGAGGCGCCTCGATACCGAAGCTCCTGAACAGCGCGGAGAGGGACATGTTCTGCGCGACGCGGTTCAAGATCAGCCCGAAAGCCCCCCTTTCGCTGTGCTCCACCAGCAGAATGACGCTCCGGCGAAATCGACCGTCCGGCATGCCCGGCCGCGCGACCAGCAACTCGCCCTGGTGGGATCCGAGCAGCGGGAGAAACGCCCCCTCCAGGTTCTTGTCCTGTTCCTGGGCGGAGGCGGAGGCGGCGAAAAACAACACCACCATCGCAGCGAGAAGGATTCGCTTCACCCTAGGCCACCCAGCCCCCGCCGTAGAGCACGTCGCCGGCGTAGAAAACGGCCGCCTGCCCCGGTGCCACGGCGCCCAGATACGCGGGGTCATGGGGCCTGATCTCGACGGTACCATCCCCTTTGGGCTTGACGTCGCAGGCGGCGGCGCGGCCCCGGTGCCGCACCTGCACCTGCAAATCCGCGGATTCGGGGGGAATCGACCAGCGCACGTCGCGGACCCGGAATACCTCGCGCGCGAGGGCTTTCCGTTCGCCCACCACGACGGTGGCAGAATCCGCTTCGAGTTCCACCACGTAGCGCGGGGGGCCGCCCCCCAAATCGAGGCCCCGCCTTTGCCCCACGGTGAAGTTGGTCACCCCCCCGTGCCTGCCGAGCACGTTTCCCTCCAGGTCCACGATGTCGCCCGGCCTGTCGACCCCCGGTTTTTCAGATCTCAGGAAAGCGCGGTAATCATCCTTCGGCACGAAGCAAATCTCCTGGCTTTCGGGCTTCTCCGCGGTGGGGAGACCCAGTTTCCGGGCGTATTCCCTCGTTCGCTCCTTCGTGAACTCGCCCAGGGGGAACGCGGTGCGCGCGAGTTGTTCCTGCGTCATGCCGAAGAGGAAATAGGTCTGGTCCTTTTCCCTATCAAAACTCCTGGCGACGCTCAGCCTCCCGTCGACCTCCACCCTTCTCGCGTAATGGCCCGTCACGAGCACCTCCGCACCAAACGCCACCGCGCGCTCGGCCAGGTAGTCGAACTTCACGGCCTGGTTGCACTTGACGCACGGCACGGGCGTTCTGCCGCTCTCGTATTCTGAGATGAAGTCTGCGATCACGCTCTCGCGGAAGGATTCGCGCACGTCCATCACGTAGAAGGGGATGTCGAGCCGGGCCGCCACGGCGCGGGCGTCGGCCAGGTCGCGCGGCGCGCAGCAGCCCCTGTGGAAGGACTCCTGCGCGGGCCTGTCGGCGAGGCGCAGCCCCACGCCGATGGTCTCATGGCCCGCCTCCACCATGAGGGCCGCGGCCACGGAAGAGTCCACCCCGCCGCTCATCGCCACCACCACGCGCTCCGCCATCACCGCCTCCATGGTTCACCATCCAATGCCAGGGCACGTTATACACCACACGCTCCGCCCGAGGCCACACGGCGCGGGGAGGCGGGCGGCGGTCTGTCCGGCGGGCGCCGCTGCGGGCAAATGCGGGCAAACGCGGGCAAACGCGGGCAAATGCGCGGGAGCCGAAAAACTTTTTTTGCCGCTATATCTGAGTGCGCCACACTAAGATTTACATGATAACTCTTTTTATTACAATGCTTTATCTGACCATCATTTTTCAGAAATTTATCGAAAAACATCGTGAATTTCTCGATATTTACGGGAAATATCATTATTTTCATTATCGCCGTTATCCTTGCTTCCATGAGCGCAACTCCCCGGCGAGAAAAAGCCCCCCTGGGGAGGTCAAACGCGAGTGAGGAACGAGCGTCGAACGCGACGGATGAAGGAGTGTCGAACGCGACTGATGAGGGAGCGTTCGAAGACTTTGCGGAAGGGTCCGCCGCCCTAGCCCTCGCCCCGTCACCGCATCCCATGAGAAAGCCTCCGCGCCTTTTCGTTCCGTTCCGGCCCATGCGGGAGATACTGCTCCCCCGCGCCGCGCGCACGATAGCGGATTCCGGGATTGCGGGGATAACGGCAATTGCGGGGAAATGCGTAATCGAACGTGAGTGATGAGGGATTTTTCAACAATCCCGAGGAGGGAGGCTACGTAATTACCCAAAAAATTGATGCTAAATTGGGAGATAACAATCTTATATAATATAGGCTGTATCGTTGAAATGATTGAAGTCGAAGAACCAAAACCCGGACTGCGATGAAAGTACAAGATCAGGAGGAAGTAAAAAACATGGGAACAATTTTATATTGTCATGACGAGGATTTTAATGATTGGGCTCGAAAGAAAAGAGATAAATACCTACAGGAAATTGAATTCATTTATGGAACTAGAGATACAAGCTACAATTTGAGTGAATGCTTTGGGGTAAGAATATGTAGCCCGACTATAATTGATGATCGTCATACGCAGGGTATCGTAATTATACTAACCCAAGAAGCTCTTAAAGAATGGCAAAATAACAAACCCCAAAGAGCGGCATGGCAATTAGCACATGAATGCATCCATTTGCTTGATCCTCGCTTTGAAGAAGGAAACACTATTGTCCTTGAAGAAAGCCTTGCTACAAGATTTCAATATCAAATTGAACCGAATATATCCATTGGTTCTGGGAATAATGGAGAAGCATATATTGCAGCTTTTGATTTGGTTTCAGGTTTTATGGGAAATGGATACTTGCCAGAAAAGGTCAGACAACTAAGAAAAGAGAAAATTCGTATATGTGATATTACTTCCGAAGACTTAATGAGAGTAGCCCCTGAAATTGGTCATGATACTGCAAAAGCTCTCACAAAGGAGTTTCAATCATGACTTCGGAATTTGGAGATTTATTAAAAAATAAAAATTTAGGGTACTATTATATATAATTCCCTTTCGTAGGGGTGTCGGGTTTCCTGACGAAGAGAAGTTCGACCGCCTCCGCCCTTTCGTGTTAGAGGCGAATTATACCGTAGGGGCGGCTCGCGAGCCGCCCATTCTTCCTGGAAAACGCCGTCATTGCGGTGTCAATTCCGACCGAGGTGAAGATTTCCCGTAGGGGGGACCTGAGTGCCCGCCTGCAAGGTTCGTCAATCGAGCACCATCCCCCCTTGCTTCTCCCCGCGCAATCGGCGAAAAGATAACGCATGAGTCCGGTCAACCGAAACTTGACGGCGGCGGTGGAGAACTACTTCTCCGATCTTGCGCGCATCCGCGCCTCGGGCGGAGCGACAAGCGAGCGATCCTACTATCCGGCGCTGGCGAACCTGCTAAACGCGGTCGGCGCGACGCTGAGACCCAAGGCGTTCTGCATCCCCGAACTTGCCGATCAGGGCGCGGGCCATCCCGATTTCGGCCTCTATGCGGCGCGGCAGGTGCAGCGGGGCCGACCGCGCGAGGGCCAGACACCCGAGCGCGGCGTGGTGGAGGTGAAGTCCGCAGGAGACGACGCCTGGCTCACGGCGGAATCCGATCAGGTGAGCCGCTATTGGGAACGCTACCGCCTCGTGCTGGTGACGAACACACGCGATTTCCTGCTCGTGGGCGAGCGGACGGGCAGGCCCGCGATGCTGGAGAAATTCAGGCTCGCAGAGAATATGGAAGACTTCGAGCGACGTCTGGAAAGACCCCGCGCCTTCGCCCGCAGCATGGGAGCCGGACTGACGGAATACCTCACCCGCGCACTCTCGCATCAGGCGGCCATCGCGGAGCCGAAGGATTTGGCGTGGCTTCTGGCCTCCTATGCGCGCGACGGCCTCTCTCGCGTCGAGCGCATCGACGCTGGCGGAGACGCGCTGGCCGCGCTGCGCGGCGCTTTGGAAGAGGGCTTGGGCGTCCGCTTCGAGGGCGAGCGAGGGACGCGGTTTTTCCACTCAACCCTCGTGCAGACGCTCTTCTACGGCGTCTTCTCCGCCTGGGTGCTCTGGGCGCGACAACCGACCCGGCAAACGGACGCCTTCAACTGGCGAGAGGCCGTCTGGCACCTGCGCGCCCCCGTGCTCGCCGCGCTGTTTCAGGAAGTCGCGGCCCCCAACCGGCTGCAACTCTTCGATCTGGTCGAGGTGCTGGACTGGACCGCTGCCGCGCTGGATCGTGTGGACAGGGAGGCCTTCTTCGCCCGCTTCAACGAGGGCGAGGCGGTTCCCTATTTCTACGAACCATTTCTGGAGGCCTTCGACCCCGCCCTCAGGAAGCAACTCGGCGTCTGGTACACGCCGAACGAGGTCGTGCGCTACATGATCGCCCGCGTGGACAAGGCGTTAAAAGACGATCTCGAAATCGCCGAAGGCCTTGCGGCGGAGAACGTCTACGTGCTCGACCCCTGCTGCGGCACGGGGGCCTATCTGGCCGAAGTCCTGCGGCGCATCAATGCGAATCTGGCGAGTCAGGGTATGGGCGCGCTCGCGGGCGCGAGAGTCAGGGAGGCGGCAACCGAGCGCGTGTTCGGTTTCGAGATCATGCCCGCTCCCTTCGTCGTCGCGCATTTACAAGTCGGCCTCGCCCTGGACAGCCTCGGCGCGCCGCTGGCGGATTATGAACGCGCGGGCGTCTTCCTCACCAACGCGCTCACCGGCTGGGAACCGACGGACGAAGAAAAACAGATGGTTGCTTTTCCCGAACTTGAAGAGGAGCGTGACCGTGCAAATCAGGTAAAGCGGGAAACGCCCGTTCTTGTGATTCTCGGCAACCCGCCCTACAACGGCTACGCGGGCGTGGCCGTGGAAGAAGAGCGTGAACTCACCAACGCTTACCGAACGGTGCGGCGCGTCCGAAAGCCCGAGGGACAGGGGCTGAACGACCTCTACGTGCGCTTTTTCCGCATGGCGGAGCGGCGCATCGTCGAGAAAACGGGCCGGGGGGTGGTGTGCTTCATCTCGAACTATTCCTGGCTGGACGGGCTTTCATTTCCCGGAATGCGCGAGCGATATCTCGCAGCCTTCGACGCTGTGCGCGTCGACTGCCTGAACGGGGACAAATACAAAACCGGCAAAGTCGCGCCGGACGGCTCGCCCGACCCGAGCATTTTCTCGACGCCCGGCGACCCGGTGGGCATTCAGGTGGGAACCGCCATAGCGACGCTCGTGCGCAAGCAGGATCACGCCCCCGCAGGGGAAGTCGCCTTTCGCCATCTCTGGGGACGGGCCAAGAGAGAGCAACTGCTGGAAACCTCCGAAGCCGAGCCGGACGCCCTGTATGAGAGGGTCGCGCCTGTTCGGCCTCTCGGCCTTCCCTTCACGCCGATAGAAGTTAGCGAGAATTGGTTCGACTGGCCCGCCCTGCCCGATCTGTTTCCGACCTCGTTTCCCGGCGTTACCACAAGCCGCGATTCGTTTCTCGTGGATACCGACATCGACCGCCTCAAAACCCGCATAGCCGATTATTTCGACCCGGATATTAGCCATGAGGAGATCGCCCGGCGTCATCCCCGCGTGATGCAGACCACCGGGCGGTTCGACGCCTACGCCACGCGCGACGCGCTCCTCGCGCGCGACGGGCCGAATGAGGACGGCTTCATCCGCTACGCCTACAGGCCATTCGACAATCGGTGGCTCTACTGGGAGGGGGAAACGAAGCTGCTCGATGAGAAGCGCGCCGACTACAGGCCGCATGTGTTTGAGGGGAATCTTTGTCTGTCCGCCGCTCAGCACCTGCGCAAGGGCGCGACGGAGCCACAGACTAATTTCACTCGACACATGGGTTCGTACCACCTGATCGAACGAGGTGCTCTATGGTTCCCCGCATGGCTCCGTCACGACGACAGTATCCGTGAAGGTGATGACGGTTCGAAATATCCCCCGGTTCCAAACATATCAAGAACCACCTCACGCTATCTCGATCGCGTCGGCGCGAATGTGGAGGATTTGTTCCATCACGTCCTCGCTACGCTCCATGACCCCGCCTACCGGGAGGCCAACGCGGGCGCGCTCCGCATGGAATGGCCCCGCATCCCCCTCCCCGGATGGCCGAACGGCGGGGCGAAAGACGCAGCGGAGATTTTGACCGAATCCGCCGCGCGGGGCCGCGAACTCGCGGCGTTACTTGACCCTGATACGCCCGTTCCGGGCGTAACCCAAGCTCCCCTGAGGCCTGAGATGGCCGCCGTCGCCGTTCCCGCCACGGAGCGTGATGGCCAGATGACGGGCGATGATTTCGCCGTAACGGCGGGGTGGGGGCGCCTCGGGGCGGGGGATGCCGTGATGCCCGGCGCGGGCCGCGCCGTCGAGCGGGCCTGGACGGAGGAAGAACGCGCGGCTCTGGGCGAGGCCGCATTCGTCCTCGGCGAGACGGCTTTCGACGTGTATCTCAACGACCATGCCTTCTGGCGGGGCGTCCCGGCGAACGTCTGGAACTACAAACTAGGCGGCTATCAGGTTTTGAAGAAGTGGCTTTCCTACCGCGAGCAGACCATCCTCGAACGCCCCTTGAAGCCCGAAGAAATCCGGCACTTCACCGACACGGCGAGACGGATTGCGGGGATATTGATGTTGACGGAGGGGATGGTTTCGTAGGGACAACCCTCCGTGGTTGTCCCTTGTCGCACAGGCGCGGGCGGCCACGCGGGGCCGCCCCTACAGGTTGCGTTTTCACCGATGCGACGCGGCGGATTGGAGCCATACCGGGAAAATGATAGGATTACCTGCTCCACGAGGCTCCACCCCAGACCCCACAAGGTAAACGGACGATGCAAAGCGTCGAGAGACTCGCGCCATGAAGCCCACCGTATACATCGAAACATCGGTTATCAGCTATCTCACTGCGCGACCATCCCGCGATGTCGTGGTCGCGGCGTATCAGGAAATAACAAATGAATGGTGGCGCGATGCGCCTGACAGGTTCGCTCTCGTCGCCTCGGCGCTCGTCGTCTCGGAAGCCGGAGCGGGCGACAAGGATACGGCCCACTCCCGCATGATGGCCCTCGAAGGCGTTGCGCTTCTCGATGCAACCCTGGACGCCGAGGAATTCACCCGGAAACTGCTTGATTTCGGTACGCTTCCGCGCCAAGCCATCGATGATGCCGCGCACATCGCCATTGCCGTTACGAACGGCGTCGATTATCTGGTAACATGGAATTTCCGGCACATTGCGAATGCCGCAATGCGAGGCCGGATCGAGCGCGTATGCAGAGAGTCGGGCTATGAACCGCCCGTGATATGCACGCCCAACGAACTGATGGAGGCCGACCGTGCGGACGACGCAGACTGACCCGATAATCGCCGAGGTCCGGGCCGCGCGGGATGCGCACGCGGCGCGCTTCGGTTACGACGTGGCGGAGATTTTCCGGGACATTCGGGCCATGCAGGACGCATCCGGTTCCGAATACGTCCGCCGTCCCGCGCGCCGCGTCGCCGCCATATCCGACGATTCCCCATCGCCGTAATGCCCGACCGGGCGGACACGCCGGTCCGCCCCTGTGTTCGCTGTAGGGACAGGCCCCCGTGCCTGTCCTGAGTGGGACAACCACAGGGGGTTGTCCCTACGGACCCCTCTCAACGGTCGGTTCTAGACGCCGAATCACGAAATCATGACTTTTCCATTAGCCCCTTTATTCGATGACCCCCGCCCTAGTCCACCGCGTCCTCGCCCCGGGCGTGGGCCAGCTCGCGCGCGCTCGGGTTGACCGACGGGCAGAAGGGGACCTCGCAGACCTGCGCGCGCTCGGGCCGGCCCGGCTCGCCGGCGTACTCGTCCGGCAGCCAGACCAGCAGTTCGGTCCCGACCGCCGACTTGCCGACCGGCACGTAGCCCAGCGCGATGTTGCACCCCAGTTCCGGGGCGTGCCACGGCGAAGTCAGGTAGCCGATGGGGTCGCCTCCGCCGGCGTCCGAGACCAGCCAGAAGTCGGGCGCGTAGTCGTCGATCGGCTTGCCGCCCAGCTTCACCCCCACCATCACCATCGAGAACGGCGGCCGCCCCGCTTCGATCTCGGCCCGCATCCCCTCCAGGGCCGCCCGGCCGATGTAGTCGCCCCGCTTTTTGCGCGGCACCTGATAGGCCAGGTTGCACTGAAAGGGCACCGTCTCGTGGTCGATGTCCTGCCCCCAGGAGAGGATGCCGGCCTGGATGCGGCGCTGGTGGCCGGGGGCGGTGACCATGAGCCGGTGCGGCTCGCCCGCCTCAATCACCGCGCGCCAGAGCTTCTCGGCGTGCAGGGTGGCGTCGCGCAGGTAGATCTCATACCCCTTCTCTCCCGAGAAGCCGGATTGGGTGACGACCACCGGGCAGCCCGCGACCTCGGCTTCCAGGACCCCGTAGTAGGGGATGTCCCGGACGTCTTCGCCCACCAGATCGACCATCAGCGCGAGCGACTTCGGCCCCTGGATCTGCAGCGGGCAGACGTCGATCTCGTTGATCTCCACCTCCATCCGCTTCCCGACGTTGACGCCCTGGAGCCAGTAGAGCAGGTCGGAGTCCGCCAGCGAGAACCAGAACTCCTCCCCGGCCAGGCGCAGCAGGACCGGGTCGTTCAGGATCCCGCCCTTCTCGTTGCAGAGGATGACGTACTTCGCCTGCATCGGCCGGATGCGGGTCGCGTCGCGCGTGATGACGTAGTCGACGAACCGCTCCGCGTCCGGCCCCTTCACTTGAATCTGCCGCTCGACCGCGACGTTCCAGACCGTCACGTGGTTCGTCAGCACCTCGTGCTCGACGGCCGCGCCGCCCTCTTCGGGCCTGACGTAGCCGCGCGGATGGTAGATGCGGTTGTAGACCGTGGCCCGCCAGCAGCCCGCCTCGTGGGACAGGTGCCAGTAGGGCGACTTCCGCACCCGCGTGGAGATGAGCATCTCCACGGGCGTCCGGCCGCTCTGGCGCAGGTTGACGGGAACGATCCGGTCGGACTGGTCGACACTTTGCGGCTGTCCGTTCATGGCTCCTCCTGCTCCGCCGCGCCTCACGGCTTTCCGGCGCGGCTCCGGTGCGCGAGCGCCTCTAAATGCTCAAGCGGCGGCTGTTGAAATAGCTGTCCTTGCTCGGAATTCACCACCCAGCGTCATTTCGGCGTCATTGCCGCTCCTGTTGTAGGGGTCGCATATATGCGACCCGATTTTTCCGCCGCCCGACATGGGCCGCATATATGCGGCCCCTACAGGTGAAAACCAGCTTGGTGCGAAAGTAGCGCTTCTTTCCCCTCGCCCGAAAAACCCTCCCGCATCGGGAGGGGGCAAAAGGGATGCCCCCGACGAGGGCTTTTTCAACAACCCCTCCTGGCTCGCGAAACTTGTAAACAGGGCGAATTATATGCCATATATGCCATGATTCAAGGCCGATCTTCCGGTCGGGGCGTGATGCGGACGCCGACCCCGCTCACGGGGGCGAGACCGGAAACCGGCGCTCCCGGCTCCGGGGCCGGGCGCCTCGCGGGCCGTGACCGTCATGCGTACCTGGGGGATCCATCCTGAAAGACGCCATCACCAATCCAGCCGAGAGCGCTTCGCCGCCGCCTGCGCGGGCGACGATCGCCGTCATCGGCGCCGGCATCGTCGGGAATTGCCTGGTGGGACATCTGGCGGAGCTCGGGTGGGAGGACCTGGTGCTGATCGAAAAGGGGCCGCTGCCCAACCCCGGCGGTTCGACCGGCCACGCGTCGAACTTCATCTTCCCCACCGACCACGACCGCGAAATCACGCTGCTGACGCTGGAGAGCCAGCGCCAGTACGCCGCGCTCGGCGTCAACACCACGTGCGGCGGCATCGAAGTGGCGCGCACCGACGCGCGCATGGAAGAGTTGCGCCGGCGGATGACCTCGGCGCTTTGCCGGGGCATCGAGGCTGAGCTGCTCGATCCCGCCGGGGTGGTCGCCAGGGTGCCGTTCGTGAACGGCGACGTGATCCTGGGCGGCTTCTACACGCCGAGCGTATCGGTGGTCGACCCGGTCCGGGCGGGCGCCATCATGCGTGAGCGGGCGCAGGCCAAAGGAGCGCTGACCGTGCTGGAGGGCACCGAGGTCACCGGGCTTGAGGTGTCGCGCCCGGCGTTCGGCCGCCCGCGGGTCCGGGCCGTGGCGACGACGCGCGGTGAGATAGAGGTGGAGCAGGTGGTGATCGCGTGCGGCGTCTGGAGCCCGCGGGTCGCCGCGCTCGCCGGAGCGACCATCCCGCTTACCCCGGCGGTGCACCAGATGGTCGACATGGGCTCGATCGACCTGCTGCAAAGGACGGGAAACGAGATCGACTATCCGATCGTCCGCGACATGGACACCTTCATGTACGAGCGGCAGAGCCACGAGGCGATGGAGATCGGCTCGTACGCCCATCGCCCCATCCTGGTGCGGCCCGACGACATCCCATCCAATACCGAGGCGGAGCGGACGCCCACCGAGCTGCCCTTCACCGGCGATGACTTCGCTCCGCAGCTCGATCACGCCCGGGCGATCATGGGCGAGTTGCTCGCCGGTTCCGAGATGCAGTATTCGGTGAACGGACTGCTCTCCCTGACCCCGGACGCGCGGCAGGTGCTGGGCGAGACCGCCGAGGTGGAGAAGCTCTGGTCGGCGGCCGCCGTCTGGATCAAGGAGGGCCCCGGCACGGCGCGCCTGATCGCCGAGTGGATCACCCACGGCTATCCGCGCCTGTGCGACCCGCACGGCTCGGACATCACGCGGTTCTACCCGCACGAGCGGACCGAGCAGCACATCCGGCAGCGCTGCCGCGAGCACTTCAACAAGACGTACGGAATCGTGCATCCGCGCGAGCAGTGGGAGTCCGAGCGCGGCATGCACCGGGCGCCGTTCCACGACCGCACCGCGGACCTGGGCGCCGAATTCTTCGAAGCGCACGGCTGGGAGCGGCCCCAGTGGTACGCGTCGAACGAGGACCTCGTCGACCGCTACGGCGTTTCGGACCGCCCGCACGAATGGGACCGCCGCTGGTGGTCGCCGATCATCAACGCGGAGCATCTCCACATGCGGGAGAAAGCCGGCATCGTGGATTTGAGCGCCTTCCAGATCTTCGACGTCAAAGGACCCGGCGTCGTGCCCTATCTCGATCAGCTGACGGTCAACCCCTGCGACCGTCCGGTGGGTTCTTCGATCTACACCCCGCTGCTGACGCCCGAGGGCGGGATCCGCGCCGACCTCACCATACAGAGGCTGGCGGACGACCGGTTCCGGGTCGTGACCGGCGTCTTCGACGGTGCGCGCGACGAGGTCTGGTTCCGCCGCCATCTGCCCGGGGACGGCTCGGTCCAGTTCGAGAACCTCTCCTCAGCACTGTGCACCATCGGGGTATGGGGGCCGGACGCCCGCGCGCTGCTCTCAGGGATTGCGGACGCCCCGCTGACGCAGGAAGCGTTTCCGTACGGGACGACCCGGGAGGTGATCATCGACGGCGTCCCGACGACGATGCTGCGCATTTCCTACGTGGGCGAGAGCGGATGGGAGATCTACACGCGGGCGTCGCACGGCGCCCGCCTGTGGGACGCGATCCGGGAGGCGGGCCGCGCCTTCGACGCCCGGCCCGTCGGCATCGGCGTCTACGGCACGACAGGACGCCTGGAGAAGGGATACGCGCTCATGGGCGCCGATCTCACGGCGGAGTACTCGCCGGTGGAGGCGGGCCTGGCGCGGCCCCGCGTGAAGGCCGCGGAATTCATCGGGAAAGAAGCCTACCTCAAGGCGCGCGCCGAAGGTCCGGCGGCGAAGCTGTGTACGCTGACGGTGGACGACCAGGCCGGCGAATCCGGGATGCTGCGTTTCCCCGCCGGCAGCAGCGAACCGATCCTGACGCTCGAGGGGGAGCGCCTCGTCGACGCGCGCGGACGGGAGTCCTTCGTCACCTCGGCCGGCGCGGGACCCTCCCTCGGCCAATACCTCCTGCTCGCCTATCTGCCGATCGACCAGGCGGCGCCCGGCAACAGGCTGCAGGTGCAATACATGAACGAGCGCTTCCCGGTGAGCGTGGCTGCGCGCTCGGCGATGTTCGACCCCGAGAACGCCCGCATGAAGGCATAGCCGGACGAGGTACCGGACGGCTTGGCCGCCGAAGAGAGTGAAGAGAAGCACATCCCTTTGAGGGCCAAACCCGATTGGTGAATGAGGGTTTGACGCAACCGGAGAGGAGCGGTTTTTGTAGGTCGGACATATATGTCCGACATATATGCGACCCTGATTTTTTCACCACTAGAAGGGCCGCATGTATGCGGCCCCTGCACTCCTTTTGGCCAGGCGGAATGACGGCTAAAACCGTGTTCGCTGTAGGGACAGGCCCCCGTGCCTGTCCTATGTGGGACAACCACAGGGGGTTGTCCCTACGGACCTGCCTCCCCCGCCGCCTGCTCGAACACCACCACCGGATCGAAGTCCGCGATATCCACCCGGGGCAATGAAACGCCCGCGTAGGCGCCCGCCGTGTGGAACTTCTCGAGCAGTTCCGCGTCGCTCAGCGGCCTTTCCGGCATCCCGTAAGCCACCCCGCAGAACCCGGCCGCGGACCGTCCGTCGCCGAGCGTCAGCGTGAGGCGGATGCACTCGGGGTATTTCGCGCGCATGGCGTCGGTGGAAAGGTCTGGGGCGCGCTTCACACTCACCCGCGCCATGAGGGAGGACTTCTCGGGGTTGACAGCGCCGGGTACCAGGTCTTCGAAGCGCACCCGGCCGTGAATCGCGGCGCAGGCCAGGGCGTAAGGCAGGCTGAACTGCATCTCCTGCGGCGTGGCCGGATTCGGGAAGACGAGGCTCTCGTAGACGAGCTTCGGCACTTCGGCATGAACCCCTGCGATCTCGTTCACGCTTGCGCCGAGTTCGGCCATGAGTTCGTTCATCTGCTCGATGGCCGCCAGCGCCGCCGAACATACCGGACTGGTCTTGAACAAAAGGCCCGGCTCGCACAGGCGCCAGCGCCTGCCGATGGTTTCGAGTTCGGCTTCTACGGCAACACCCCGGTTCAGCAGCTTCAGGAAACCCCGGCTATCCTCGAACGCGGCCTCCGGCCCGGTAAGCCCGGCCTGCGCCGCCCGGGCGAACGTGACGGCCCGCCGCGCGGCCTCGCCGACCAGGAGGGGCTTGGCGTCCGTGCCGAGCACCGCCTTCCCGCCGCCTGAGGCGGCTGCGGCCAGGCCGATCGCACTCGTCATCGCGTCCTCGTCCAGCCCCAGCAGGCATCCTGCGGCAACTGTCGCGCCCGTGAGCCCGAAAGTGGCCGTGCTCCACCAGCCGTCGAAATAGTGCGCGTGCGTGCAAATGTCGGCGAGGGCGTACGCCACTTCGGAACCCGCGATGAAGGCGCGGCGAAGCGCGTCGGCGCCGGAATCCAGTTCCTGCGCCAGAGCCATGGCGGCGGGCAGCACCACCGCCGAGCCGTGCATGATGCCCGTGTAGGACGTATCGTCGAAGTCCCAGACGTGCGCCGCCGTTCCGTTGACGAGCGCTGCGGCTTCGGCGTCCGTCCGCCCGCCGGTCGCGAGCGTCGCCTTCCCCTCCCCGCGCAAAGTGGCCTGAGCCAGAGCGCGCACCGATGGATGGGCGCCCCCCGCAAGCATGACGCCCAGGGTATCGAGCATGGCCCTGTCCGCAACTTTATTGCCGTCCGAGTCGATGCATTCCAGACCGCAGGCGAACGCCGCGAATTGTCTGGCGATTGTCTGTGTACTCATGTGGCGGCGGCGCTGTTCCGGGGCGGCGGCAGATGCCCCTTCAACCACCCTACGGAGCGGGTGGCGCGGACGTGCGGCGGATGAGTTCCCTGAGCGACTCGCTCTGGACCTTGATCGCTGCCATGTTTTCCTGATGCCGGCGTTCGATTGCCTCCATGTTTTCCTGGTGTTGGCGATCCAGAGCCGCCATCGTTTCCCGGTGCTGGTCGTTTTGCGCTTCTTGCTGACCTTTCAGCGTCGCCATGGCTTCTTGATGCCGGCTGTCCAGCGCCTTCATGGTCTCTTGATGCTGCGCCATGTTTTCCCGGTGCTGGGCGTCGCGTTGCTTCGCGGCCTGGCGCATGATGTAGAGACCATAGGCGATCAGACTGCATTGCGCGGCCCCGACGATCGCGGCGACCCATACGGCGGCTTGTTGCGCCGCGAGAGCGGCTTCTTGCAAGGCGAGGCTTGCAGTTTCGTATTCCGTCATTCTGTTCTCTCCATTATTTTCTCGTGGAGATAGCAAGCCAAGCCAGTTTCACCCAGGCCGCGAAAGATGTCAAAGCGAAGGTGCGTCGGCATTCCGCCCGTTCTGTTCACAGGAGAGTCATTCCGGGATGCAGACGCAACGAACCTGTGCAAGACGGTGAGGCGTGGTGATTTCCCCTTAATACTCGAACACTGTGGGGCCGTCCACTTTTTCGCAGAGCACGGCGACGGCGGCGCGGGCGGCGCCGAGACGCCACTCACGTTCGGCCTCGGGCGTCCGGGAAGGGTCGCCGAATGGATGGTGGAAGTGCCCCGCGCGGTTGTTGACGATGCGGTTGACCCCGATGTCGCGCGCCACGTCGGGCAGGCAGGTGACGATGACGGTGGGGATGCCCTCCCGCTCCAAGGCTCTCGCCAGCGCAGCCCCGCTGCGCGTGCCGGTGCCTCACGTGGCGGGGAGCACGACGCCCTCGACACCGCCTTTTTTGAGTTCAACCGCCCAGGCGCGGCCGATGCCGTCCATCTCGACGAAGGCGCCGCCGTTCCCGCAGGTGCTCAGGAAATCGTCGTGGAGTTCGGCGATCTCGCCCTCGTCCGCAAGACGCCGGAAAGCGTCCACGGCGAGCATGCGGTCGGGCTCCTCGTTCACGAACACGGTGTTGAAGCCCCCGTGGATCGAGATGAACGTGCCGCCCGGAAGTGCGTCTTTCCCCTCGAATGAGTACGTGGCCCAGTTCCCGTTCCTCGATCCGGAGAAGCGGTCCGGGTTGCCGGGGGGGACCATTCCGCCTTCCGAAACGATGGCGATGCGGGCTTTCTTGAGGTCGGCGACGGGCTTAGGCGGTGCTATCTCTTCAAGCGCGGGAACGTCGAGTTCGGTCCGGTAGGGTTCGCCCTTGATTTTCCTTAAAACCATGTCGACGGCGCGGCGCGAGGTCGGTAGTTCGGCGATTTCATTGTAGCGGACTCCCCGAGGGAGGTAGCCCTCCTCTGCGGCGCTCCCGATCTCCTCGACCCGGGCGAGCTTGAGGCCCAGCCGTGCGGCGGCTTCCAGGGCCTCTTCCATGCCGACGGCGGAATCTGCGGCGGGGACCGTGTGGACGCCGGTGCCGGCGGCGGGGAAGCCCGGATTCTCCGGGTGCATGGCGGTGACGACGGGAATTCCTGCTTCCTCCGCAGCGCGGCAGACGGCGGCGCAGGCCAGCCCGTAGCGCCCGGCGTTGAAGGCGGGTCCTGCGATAAGGAGATCGGGCGCGTATTCCTTGATGAGCGAAAGCGCTTCTGCGGCGCATGTCTCCTCGTTTTCAGCGAAAAGGCCGTCCCCCGCGAAGACGGTGCCGACGACTTCGGCGTCCCCGCCCAGGATTTTATCCAGCAATACGCCGGGGCCGACGGGGCCGGGCTTGGCGAATACGGGATGATCGCTCATGTCCTCGCCCCCGACGCCTGCGAAGAACTGGTTCAAGTAGTGAACGACCCGAAGTTTAGCGCTCATGCCTGACCTCCTTGCAACTATTCATTCAGACAAAAATATTTGGGAATTATAAACTATTTTACTCAAATCACCTTGTCTTTCGAAATTTCGAGATAACACCACTACCTCACTATTTCTTTGGTGAGTCTTGAGTGATGGAGCAAACAACAATTTTTATTGTTTAAGGGATAGGGGTAGTTATTTCTATTTCGATTGAACTGCCTCGGCGATTCTTTTCTTAGTTCATTTTCTTTTCCAATTTCAAGATTTCGTCTCTCCTGAACTTGGGAAATTAAGTCTCCCTTGTTCTGAAGGTTGTGGCTCTCTTATAAGAAGAAGTGGCGTTCCAACAGTGCCGCTCTTTCCAATTAGATCTTCGTCAAAGGTTTCAAGCGCATCTACCGTGAGATTAATAGCTGTCGCCACATGAATGGCATCTTTTGGTTTGATGGAATGGTCCCAAACAAGATCTTGTGCCGATTCAGCAATTTTTCTCGTAACGTTGTAAACACGTATGTAACTACGTCGGAAGAATTTTTGAACTATCTCAGCCTTGTCTTTCGTGATCCGTGGAGCACCACGCATCCACAAGACTTCTGCAATCGTAAGAGTCGATGTGACTATAACCACGTCTCCTCTGTCTGCCCTTTGCAATACTCCGTCGCATTTCTCGACTTTCCCTTCCTCGTTTTGAAAGTGGCCAAGAAAACAATCACTGTCCCAATAAATCTTTTCCACCATAATTATGTGCCTGCCATAATCCCGCGCACATCATCCGCTGTAGGCAATTCATCGTCTTCCGGCAATTCCTGGATCACTTCGACTTCAATACTTATTGGAGTGCCGTTACGACGATAGTGAATACGCCCCTCGATCTCGACGCGACGCCGGAAGTTGTCAAGCACCTTGTTAATCAAACTCTCTGGTACAACACAATTAATTGCACGCGGATAGAGGAAGTCTCTGACTCTGATCTTTAATCCCCCGGCCGCGTCCAAAATGGCCTCCAACCTGCCTTCAACTGTACCAAAGTCGTAATAATCGCTTCTCCAATCCTCTCGAATAACTTTCGCGATTCCAGAGCTTATGTTTATCGGTTTCTTCTCAACCCAAAGATTTACGCCCTTGCCATTCTGATGCTTTACAACCAAGTTAGATAGATTTTTCAAGTGGTCTATAGCCTTTTCAGATAGTCCCGCATCTTCAACGTTACCGTTTGCTAGTGCTATTGGTCCATGTTTTGCCTTCTTGTAGATCATAGCCAACCTAGATTTTGGCGCAGATGGGTCTGGTTCTACTCCAACTAATGCACTGCCTTCGTGAACGCGAACAACCCATGTAATGTCGGCTCCATCGCCTTTTTGCGCATCGGTAATCTCGGCGACATAACCCAAGAAATTACGAATAGCCAACATAAAATCGTTGGGGGACAAGTCGTCTCCCAAGTCAATGGTCAGATCAGTGGGAATTTGATCCGGCGTAGCCATATTGTTTAGTCCTCTTTATATAATTCTACGCCAAACAAAAACTTTTTTTAGTTTCAGCCAGATTAAGCTATGAAATCAAGTCAATGTTGCGGAGCCGCTTGCAGTCAAATCCCTTAGCCAGCGATTCCACCTACGTAATTTTCTCCATAGGCCTACAATAATAGCTGCCTGAAAATTCCAGTTGCTTTTAACATACAGGATATGAGTATTATTAATTTTCGTCTTTTTTACACCACCTGTGATTGCCTTGTCAACAACTCCCGGCTTTCCATCTTCTCTTGCACGTAGTTCTTGATATTCTTTTGTGTGGCGAACACCTGGTTGAGCGACTCCCGCCCTCAATAATCCTTGCCCACCATGTTGTTGATGTCTTTCGCCCACTCGTTGGCGTAGTAGTCGCTGTCGATCAGGGTGAAGGCCTCGCGGGTGTTGACGCGCTTGCCGTTGTAGAATTCGACGACTTCCGAGCCGATGACCCGCTCCACCGCCGGGGCGTCGATGCGCTCCCCCTGCATGCCCTTGGAGATGACGGCGTCGGCTTCGGGCACATGAAAGACGAGCGGGAACTCGCCCGAGCCCGGCCGGCCCACCTCGTAGATGATCGGAACGGCGCGCACGCCCATCTGCTCAAGCGCCTGGACGGTGAGCCAGTAGTCCACCGTGGAGTTGCCGCCGCCCTCGAAGGCGAGGACCGCGCCGTCGGCCTTGAGGAGGTTGGCGAGCTTGGCGACGTATTGCGCCGAGCGTTCCTTGAGCGCCTGGTTGTCATGGTGGCCGCGCGTGATGATCACCCCTGCGAAATTGAGATCCGCCCCGTGGCGGCGGTAGAGCTCGTAGATGAGCGGCATATTGCAGTGCAGGTAGGTCGGCGCCTTCTGCTGCGTCTTGTAGTTCGCCCCCACCACCGCGCCGTCGAGCATCTCGTTGGGGTGAATGAGCGTGGGGAGCGAATCCCCCAGGTTCCTGCCGTACATGAACGTCTGCACCATGGACGCCTGATGCATGACCTGATCGACGAAGACGACGCGGGGAAGTTCGGGGTCTACATCGCTGATCTCGAAGGTTTCCACGCGAACGGGTTCCATATCCTTCGTTCGCTCCGCCAGCCGGGACGCGATTTTAAGCGTCGCCAGTCGAACGGCGTCGTCGTGCGCTTCGTTCGATGCGCTCTCCAAAGGCTCGTAGCAGGCGACGATGTTCGCGGTCTCTGAATTCGTGCAGTGGGTCGCACCCGGGCCGGACATGTCGATGATCCCTTCCCGGAAAGTCATGATGCCCGTCATGGGACCCAGGAAATACGTGGAGCTGATGACGCACATCCCGGCGAGCTTGTGGGTGCGGCCCTCTCCTGCTGTCTTCGCCGGGCCGAGAAATCCCGGAAATGCGCATGAGCGCCCGTTTACCTTGTAGATAGGCTCGACCGCATCGAGGACATTGGTGATGCGGGCAGAATCGCCCGGCACCGCGGCGTGAAAGCTCACGTCCTTGAGACCGCCGTCTTCGAGCGCCAGTTCACGGAGTTCATCGGCATCCACGGTGAGCGTTTCGTCTTTGTACGCGAATCGCTTACCGATGATGATTCTGGAAACGGGAAATATACCCACTTCGAGTCGCATGGACATCGTTGTCCCCTACCCTGCCGCGCGCATATCGGCGAGATCGCTTTCTATCTGCTCCAAATCGAGCACCATTTCCATCATGAGCAGCTTATCGGCATAAACGTCTTCGGGAACATGGGATCGCACAGTTTCTTCCAGGATGTGAAAAACGGAGAGTCCCAACGGGACTCCCGCCAGGGGCCCGGCCCAGCTCGGGTCCCCGGTGGTCAGCGTTTCGACGGCGAGCCGAAGGCCTTCACCGGGCATTCCCAACACCACCATCAGATTATCCGAGCCGATATCATCCGCTATCGACTTGATGGCGGCCTGGTTCTCCAGGTCCATGGCGCCCGCGGAGGTTCAGACGAAACATTCCGTCTTCTGGAATACGACCTCCGCCCCCGCCGCCTCGAGGCACTCGGCGATCAGCGGGCCGGGAACGCCGTCGCGCTCGCCCAGCGCGATCACCTTCTTGCCCTTGAACATGGATTTCCTCCACTTTCTTACAAAAAACGAATGAATCACGCTTCTATCAGCACCGAAGCCCCGTCGGCCTGACGGGACATCCGGCCCAGAAACAAGCTTCCTTTGGCGAGGACCATTGTACTCGCAAGGCGGCCCGCCCGCATCCTCTCGAGAGCGTGTCCGAGAAAGGGAACCCCAGCGGGAATGTGGCCCTGCGTGGGCGCGAAACCGGGCATCCCGTGTGTTTCGATGAAGTCCGGTATCTCCTCGCAGGCGATCTCCCCGCTCATGACCGCCATGGCGGCCAGCATCCTGTAGTTCGCAGCCGCCACGTCTCCCGCCCCTGCCGGCAGCATGATTTCGGGATTATGCAGTTCGACGGCGTACTTATCGACGCTCGCAATCTTGCGCCCGGCCCGCGCCAGCGGGTCCCGCACCAGCGCTTCGGCCAATCCTTGCGGGGTGGAGGGCCTGCCCGCCGCGTGGCGTCCGGCGATTTCCAGATTGATTCGGGGGCTATCCTCCGAATTGTTGGTGAGAAGAAACGCTACTCCGCCCAACACGTCTTCCAGGACGGGCACCCCCTTTTCCAGATGGAAATACGCTTTCATCCCGAGCTTCGCCATCGATCCGCCTCCGACGACGACGGCGTTCTCGACGACGCGCGCTTCTATCAGCGCCGCCGCGTGTATGAGCGCATAGACCGGCGCCGCGCAGAAGGACTTCACGTCGACGCCGGCGGCATTCACACAGCCCGCCATCTCGGCAATCGTCTTTGCGAGATTGCCGCCGCCGCGGTTGTAGCGATCCCCGACCGCCTCTTCCGAACAACTGATGACGTATTCTACCTGCTCGGGAGCGATGCTCTCCTGTACGAGAAGCCGGCTGAGCGCGTACGCGCCGCTGGCCTTGGCCGAGAGGTTTTCGAGAAGAATGCGGGCGTCCAGGGACTCGTCCGAATCATGATCGCGGCGCGCGCACCCGATGAGTTCTCCATCCTGAAAAAGCGGCAGGGCCTCTCCTCCCTCGATGCGCCCTGAAACCTCTGCTTGCCTGTATTCCCTGGGAGGTTTTTCTCTTTCGAGAAGGGCGGCAGCGGATTCCGAACCTGCGGCGTCTGAAACCAAGCGCTCCTTATCGAGCATGACCAACCCGAACTGATCCGCAGCTTCGAGTAAGGAATAGATAACATCCTGCGGGAGGATTTCCCCGAATGCTCCCTCAGGCGAAGCGCCTGCGAGGGGATTCTCATACCACGGAGCCGGGATTTCCCCTAAATTCTCCGGCGGCAGGTTGCCGATGAAAGCCTGGTTCGGCGGGTAGCCGACTGCTTCGTCAAAAGTGCGCAGGCTGGCGAATACGTCGCCCAGAGCCTGATCGTTCTCTAAAGCCTCGCGCCAGGGCTTCGAGCCGTAGCGAACCAGATCGGGAGCGTGAACGAGAACGTTCGCCGCCGCGCGCAGATACGCCGTCATACCGTCCGCCCGAAAAGGAGGAAGGGAAGTTTACGGGCGGTCGCCGTCACCGCCCTATCCCGCGGTGTAGCCGCCGTCGGCATAGAGAATGTGGCCGGTGTAGAAATCGGACGCGCTCGATGCGAGGAACAGGAGCGGCCCGGCCAGATCCTCAGGTTCGCCCAGCCGCCCTTTCGGGACCCGGCTCACGATGTTCTCGCGGGTCTTCACCGCCTTGGGCGCGTCGGTGAACATCCAGTCCGTGAGTACCGAGCGGAAAACGGTCGGCCCGACCGCGTTGACGGTGATCCCCGTCGGCCCCAGTTCGCAGGCGAGCGCCTTCGTGATGCCGTCGACCGCCGCCTTCGAGGCGCAATAGGCGGTATAGCCCGCCGGGTGGCCGAGAATCCCGCGCGTGGAGGAGACGAGGACGATCTTGCCGCCGTCTCCCTGCGCCTTCATCCGCCGCGTCGCGGCGCGGGCCAGAAGCCAGGACTGCGTGACGTTCGCGTCCATGACGTCGGCGAACGCATCGGGCGCCATCTCCTCGATCATCCCTACCCTGTTGATGCCCGACGCGACGACCAAGATGTCCAGGCGGCCATAGGCCTCGACGGCCTTCTCCACCATGGCGTCGGCGATGGCCTCGGTTTCGGGGCGCGCGTTCACCGTGGCGACAGCGGCTCCGAAGTCCCGGCACTCGCCCGCGACGGCCTCGAGCGCCTCCGCGTTGCCGGCGGTCAGCGTGAGGCGGCAGCCGGCCCCGGCCAGGGTTCTTGCTGCGACCGCCCCGAACGCGCCCGAAGCACCCGTGATGAGCGCGGATTTTCCGCTTACGTCAAAAAGTTCCGAGGGTTTCATGGCTTATCGTCCGGATGGGGGACCGCAACCGCCGTCCCGCAGGCGTGAGAGAAGATTCCGTATGCCCCATGCTAGGTATCGAGGGGGTGTAGTGTCAAGAATAGGGGGCTTATCCATTCCATGAGTCAGACACGACCTATTCGGAGCAAGCCGCCGTCATTCCGGCGCAGGCCGGAATCCAGATCGGACGAAATTGAACGAAAGGCGTGAATGTGGAGATCCCGCAAGGGTGTCAGGGTTTCCTATACCCCGAATTCTCTCATCGGTACTGGATTCCGGCATTCGCCGGAATGACGAGCAAGAGCACACCTATCATACGGGAAAATCCCGACCGTAGCCCCGTGCCTGTCCTGACGAGGGCGGGCACAGGGGCCCGCCCCTACGTCATTTCGGTTTGTGGAGGTTTTGGGCAGGGACAGGTCGCGACCTGTCCCTACGGGTGGCTTATCAATTCTTCCAAGTGAGAAACGCAATTGGAGGGGCGGTTCGCGAACTGTGGGGCAACTCCGAGGAGGGGTTTGCCCCTACGAGCGAGCGGCTACGCCGGACTCGCTTTCCGCCCGCCCCTACGGCAATGTGGTGAATTCACCCCCATCCGGCGCAGGCGCCGGAATGACCCGATTCCGTGGCGAACGCTATTGCCCGCAGAACCCCCGTCAGACGACCTCGACCCAGGTCTTCATGCCCGACGCCTGGTGGGCCAGGGTATGGCAGTGGATAAGCCACTTGCCGGGGTTGTCGAACACGCAGAGGACGTCCCGCCGCCGGCGCGGGTCGACCAGCGTAGTGTCGCGGTAATGGCCGGGCGCGCCGTTCTTGTCGAGTTCATAAAAGTGGTGGCCGTGGATGTGGATGCCGTGCGGGAAGGCGGTGTCGTTTTTCATCGTGATCAGCGCCGTTTCGCCTCGCTCGAAGCGCTGCCAGGGCACATAGGGCAAGCCGGAATAGTCGTTGAAGGCCCAGAAATCCTTGCCCCCGTGCCGCCCGCCCATCGCGCCGCCCTGCATGGCGAGCGTCAGCCGCTTCGCCTTTTTCCGATCGGGCGCTGAAACGGTATTCGGCGGCAAGGCCGCGATAGGAGTGTCGATGGGCGCCGGGTTCGCGCCTTCCGCCGCTATTTTGCCGAGTTCATAAGGTTCGCGCCGGGTCAGGAGGGAAAAGGTGACGGACCCCGCCACGTCGAGGATGACGTCGGTCCGCTGAGCGGGGGCGAGAACGAGTTCGCCGAGCGGCTCGGGCGCCGCCAGAGGCATGCCGTCATGCGCCACGACCTTGCCCGCGCCGCCTGAGATCCGCACCGGGAAAATCCGGGCCGTCGCCGTGTTGATCAGCCGCAGGCGAACCCGGTCGCCGCGTCTTACCACTTCGCGTGAGGCCAGCGCGCGGGCGAAGTTGCCGAGCCGCCCGTCATGGGAGAAGTCGTGCCGGTTGCCGAAGTTTGCGTGCAACTCGCCGCTGCGCGTGAGGCGCCAGTCGTCGAGAACCACCGTGATGTCGTGGTCGACGCGCGGGGGGTCGCGCTCCTCGATTATCAGGGGGCCGTAGAGTCCCTTCGCCACCTGCTCCCAGGAGCGCTCGTGTGAGTGGTACCAGTAGGTGCCGGGGTGGGATGCGTCGAAAACGTAGTCAAACGCGCCGCCCGGCTTGACCGCCGCCTGTGTGAGGCCCGGCACCCCGTCCATCGCGTTGTCGATATGGATGCCGTGCCAGTGGATGGCGGAAGCGCTGTCGATCCCGTTCTCGAAGGCGACGGCTACCCGGCCGCCCTGACGGGCGCGGATTTCGGGACCCGGCGTCGACCCGTTGAACCCGAGCATCCGCGTCACCCCTTGCCCATCCGGCAGGAGACGGGCGGTGACCGGCTCGGCCCTGAGACGGAAACCTGCGGGCGCCGTCCATACGCTCGTGGGGGCCAGCGCCGTCGCCGCCAACGCTACAAGAAATTCCCTGCGTTTCATGTTCGATCTCCTTGGTACGAGTTTCCAGCGGCGAGACGATAATATCCCCCACGCCGCGCGGCGGCAAGATTGTGAATCCCGTCCGGAGAATGAGGCTTTGTTTCGGCCCATGCGGCAAACGTCACCGCCTCTCCAGCGCACGCCGGAACGACGGGCAAGAACAAACCTGGTTACAGAGGAAATCAAGATTGTAGGGACAGGTCGCGACCTGTCCCTGCGGGTAACCGATTACGCGGGCCTCGCTTCCTCCACCTACCCCGCCAGCATGGCGGTGAGACGGGTAAGGTCCTCCGCCTCGTCGAGCCGCCACCAGGCGTCCCAGGCGGCTTCGGCCTTTCCTTCGGGAAGGTCGGCGGCGCATTCGAGGAATTTTTCCTTGAGTTCGAACTCGCTCAGGGGATTTTCGACGTGGCCGCGCGCGCGGGCGAAAAAGCGAGAAAGTTCGCGGCCGTCGTTGAGCTTTATCCAGACTTCGGCCGCCTCGGTCTCGGGGTCCTCGCGCGCCATCTTCTCATCGAGCTCGAAGGCCACGCGCTTCTGCAGGGCGGCGATTTCGGGCCGCGCGACGCTGTCTTCCTCGAACTGGCGGATGCCCACCTTGCGGTCCACCAGGGCGGAGGCCAGACAGAACGGCATGGAGAATTTTCCCTCGAGACCCGTGGTCGCCTCCTTGTAGCGCAAGACTTTCAGCGTCATGGTCGAGGCGCGCGCGCCCAGGGCCGCCACGTCGGCGACCGCGATGTCCTCGGTAGTCACCAGGTCGAGCATGGCGTCGATTCCCGGATGCGTCATGGCGCAGCAGGGGTGAATCTTCACGCAGACGCCCTCTTCGATGTCCCAGGGCTGCCCCCAGGGGGCGACCGCGCCCTCCCAGTCCGCGAACTCATGCGCCTTGGGCCCGATTTCCTCCGCCGCCATGGCCGCCGTGAAGCCCGTCTCCAGCGTATCCTCCGTCGCCGTGAAGCCGTCCTCGGCGAGTTTCGCCGCCACGAGACCCGCCCGCGCGGACTGGCCCGCGTGGAAGGGCTTGGTCATCGTGCCGAAGTTCGACACCAGCCCCGCCGAGCCGCTCGCCCCCAAGCTCAGGGCGTTCCACGTCTGCTCCTCGTCCAGACCCAAAATATAGGCGCAGGCGCCCGCCACGCCGACGGATCCCAGCGTGGCCGTGGCGTGAAAGCCCCGGCGGTAATGGCGGGGGTTCACCGCGCGGCCCAGGACGTGCAAAAGTTCGAAACCGACCGTGTAGGCTTCGAGAACCCGCGCGCCGCCGATTTCCCGCTCTTCGGCCAGCGCGATGAGGGCGGGCACCAGGGTGACGCTCGGGTGGCCCAGCATCACGAAATCCACGTCGTCGTAATCGAGCGCATGGCCCGCCGTGCCGTTCACAAAGGCGGCCCAGGAGGCGCTCGTGCGCCCCGTCGTGCCGATAAGCCGCGCGAGGGGCGCGCCGCCCTCGGCGACCGCCAGCCGATGCGCCAGCCGCGCGCAATCATCGTCCCGGCCCGCCAGAATCACGCCCAGCGTGTCGAGGACGGCGTTCCGCGCCCCCGCGCGGGCCGCAGCGCCGACGTCGGGGGGAAGGACCGCGGCGATTCTTTTCGCCAGCTCTCTTGTGGCCGGGTATGTCATGGAGGAATCTCCTTGCATGGGGATGAATCAGGAGAGCAACAAATATGCGGGGCGGCCCCCCGGAGAGGGCCGCCCCCGATTTTACGTCAAATGCCGCGCGGACGCTCGGCGGGCGCTTTCGCCTTGCGCCCCTTGCCCTTGGATTTGCGCATATCTTCGGTGAGCTTGAACTTGTTCACCGCGTTCACGAAGGCCTTCGCACCCGCCTCGACCGTATCGGGGCTCGTGGCGTGGCCCGCTATCTGCAGATCGCCGTCGAACTCCACCATCATGTTCACCTCGGCGAGGGCGTCGCGCCCCCGGGTGACGGCGTTCACCGAAAAATCCGCCAGGCGGCATTCGATGCCCACCACCCGGCAGATGGCGTTGATGGCCGCGTCCACGGGGCCGTTGCCCTGGCTCACGTCGGAGAACTCCGCCTCGCCCTGGCGGATCCGCACCGTGGCCGTGGAGGCCGGCTGCGTGCCCGTGGAGGACGTGACCTGAAGGAACTCGAGGTTGTAGTAGTTCTCCCCGCCCTCGGCGCGGTTTTGCTGCAAGAGCGCTATCAAGTCCTCGTCGTAGACCTCTTTTTTCTTGTCGGCCAGGTCGATGAAGCGCGGGTAGATGGCCGTGATGTCCTCGCGCGACATCTTGAAGCCGAGCTGCTCGTAGCGCTTCCTCAAGCCCGCGCGCCCCGAGTGCTTGCCGAGCACGAGCGTGTTCGAGGGCCTGCCCACGGACTTGGGCGTCATGATCTCATACGTGATGGCCTTCGAAATCACCCCGTGCTGGTGGATGCCCGCCTCGTGCGCGAAGGCGTTCTTGCCCACCACCGCCTTGTTGGGCTGTACGGGCACGCCCGTCATGGAGGTGAGGAGCCTGCTCGTGGGGTAGATCTCGCGCGTCTTGATTCCCGATTTGTAGTTGAGCTCGTCGCGCCGCGTGGCGATGGCCATCACGAGCTCCTCGAGCGAGGCGTTGCCCGCCCGCTCGCCGATGCCGTTGATGGTGCACTCCACCTGCCGCACGCCCGATTCGACCGCCACGATGCTGTTCGCCACCGCGAGGCCCAGGTCGTCGTGGCAGTGCGCGCTGAAGACCACCTCGTCATAGCTCGGCACCTTTTCGAAGATGTGCTCCCAGAAGCGCTTGAACTCGCTGGGGATGATGTATCCCACCGTGTCGGGGAGGTTGATGGTCGTCGCTCCCTCCCCGATGGCGATCTTCACCGTCTCGGCCAGGAAATCCCAGTCCGAGCGCGTCGCGTCCTCCGCACTCCACTCCACGTCCTTGCAGAGTTTTCGCGCGTGGCGCACCGAGGCGGCGATCTCCTTCAGGAGTTCCGCGCGCGTCATCTTGAGCTTGTGCTTCAAGTGAATGTCCGACGTGGCGATGAAGGTGTGGATTCTGGGCTTTTTCGCGTGGCGCACCGCCTCCCAGCAGCGGTCGATGTCCTCGCGCGCCGAGCGCGAAAGACCGGCGACGCTTGTCTTCGTCACCGCCTTGGCCACGTCGCGCACCGATTCGAACTCGTCGTTCGACGCGATGGGAAAACCGGCTTCGATGATGTCCACGCCCAGTTTTTCGAGCTGAAGCGCCATCTGCACCTTCTGGAAATGATCCATGCTGCAGCCGGGCGACTGCTCTCCGTCCCTGAGCGTGGTGTCGAAAATGCGTATTCTGTTCGAGGCCCTGCCCCTGGATGGTTTCTTTGGTACTGCCGTGGCTCCTCTCGCCATGGGTTCCATGCTCCTTAGGAATTTCTACGTTTTCGTGAAAGTGCGCCTTGGCGGAACGCCGGGTTTTCGTGTGTGATGGGGCGCTTGCGCGCAAGACGGGTGAACGCGCTGGGTTCCTAAGAAGCCAGTGGATGGCGGGGCGTCTTGAACACGCCCCAGGACCTCCTGCGATCCTGATGCTTCATCGAATCAATGCTCCATATCGATCCATCAGACGCGAGGTTGCGTGGCTCAACGGGCGGAGATCACGCAATTCCCCGCAAAAGCAACACCGATCTTATGGGTCAAGCGCGCGCCGAGGTCAAGTCCCTTCTTTCGTTTTTTTCGATTTTTCGGCTTCGACGCCCAGAACGCCAAGGCTGAATCACACATGAATCGGGGTTGTTGAACAAGCCCCGTCTGCGGCCCCCGCAAACCGCCAACGCCTCTTTCCTCACCCTGAGTAGCCGCCGAAGGCGGCGTATCGAAGGGCGCGGGGGGTTGAACGCCTCGCGCCGGGCGAGAGCAAACGCTCATTCATCAATCACGTTTGACCTTCGGTACGCGGCTCCGCCGCTACTCAGGATGAGGCGGATAGGACTTTTTCAACAACCCCTATTGCGCGTACTGTCCGCCGTCCACGACGAGGGTCGAGCCCGTCATGAAGCTCGAAGCGTCGCTCGCCAGGAAGAGGATCGCCCCCTTGAGTTCTTCCGGCCGGCCGACCCTTCCCATCGGGATGTGGGCCTTGATCATCCTCTCGCCCGCCTCGGAGTCGAAGAACTTGCTGTTGATGTCCGTGAGGAAATATCCCGGCGCCAGGGCGTTCACGCGCACGCCCGTCTTCGCCCATTCGAGCGCGAGCGTCTTGGTGAGCTGGATCAGGCCGCCCTTGCTCGCCGAATAGGCGGAGAGCATCTTCACCCCGATGAAGCCCGCGACCGAGGCCACGTTCACGATCGCGCCGCCGCCGCGCTCTATCATGCCCGGCGCCACGGCCTGGCACATCAGAAACGCGCCCCGCAGGTTCGTCTCCAGCACCTGGTTCCAGCGCTCAATCGGCAAGTCAGTGGCCCAGCCCTCCCCGCTCACGCCGCTGTTGTTCACCAGAACGTCGATGGCCCCCAGCGCGTCTTCCGCCTCGCGCGCCGCGTCGCGTATGGAGTCGGGCTCCGTCAGGTCGCAGGCGACGACGCGGGCCGCCCGGCCCAGGGCGCGAATCTCCTCCGCCGCCTCCTCGAGTTTTTCCTTTCGCCTCGCCGCCAGGGCGACGTCGGCGCCCGCATCGGCCAGCGCGTGGGCCATCGCGCGTCCGAGTCCCGTGCCGCCTCCTGTGACCAAAGCCTTCTTTCCGCTTAAATCAAATAGTTGTGGCAATTTACTTTCCCCTATTTGTAACAATTCTGTAACATTTGCCCACAGAATCCGTGAATAACTTGTGGATAAGTCTGTTGGGAGGGCCTCTAAACCCCCTATTTTCCGTCACTTAAAACACATTGACACATTTTTGGGCAAACCTTTTAACACAAATAATTTCAATGACATACACTAAATTTTCGCCTCGTCGGGCCTTGCGCTTTCGTTTTAAGCATTGTTTTTGCACAAGTTTCATGGACGAAATCCCGTTTTCGCGTCCCACGGCTCCTTTAGAATTATCATTTTGACACGTCATCATCGCCCGATATCCCCGCTGGTCCCGCCTCGTAGAAGAGCAGGCGCGTATCGCCGTAGCGCCTCTCGCGCGCGAGTCTCGCCTCGCCCACCTCGCTTTTCGCCTCAACGCCCCGGGGCGCCTCCATCACCAGCTGTGCGCATATCGGCTCGGGCAAAAAGACGGCATCGAGAAGCTCATGCCGCAAGCCCTCTTCGCTCCAGGGCGGGTCGGCGAAGGCCAACTCGAACCGGCGGGAGCCCTGCGCCCGGATGCGCCCGGTCTCGTGGGCCACGTCCGCGCAGCGCACCTCCAGGCCTTCGCTAAGGCCTAAGGCCTCGGCGTTTCTCTGCATCGCCGCGCAAAGCCGCGGGTTTTTCTCTACGGCGAGCACGCCCGCCGCGCCCCGGCTGAGCGCCTCGAGCGATATCGCGCCCGAACCCGCGCACAAATCCAGCACGCGCGCGCCGACGACCGCGCCCCCCCAGATGTTGAACAGTGCCTCGCGCACCCGCTCGCCCGTGGGCCGTACGCCCTCTTCTTCGGGCGAGGGGATTCTCCGGCTCCTAGCCGCGCCGCCGATAATCCTGAGCGACACCGCCCGGCCTCAGAGGCGCTCGAAGTGGGCCAGTTCGCTGAACGCCCGGTAGCGCGCGTCAATCTCCTCCTCTGAGAGCGCGCGCATGCGATCGTAGCTGAACGACTCCACGTTGAACGACGCCATGACGCTGCCGAAAACGACCGCCCTGCGCATTCCCGCCTCGCTCAGGTCGCCCGTTGCGGCGAGATGGCCCATGAAGCCGCCGGCGAAGCTGTCGCCCGCCCCCGTGGGGTCGCAGACGTCTTCTATCGGCAGCCCCGGGGCGGAGAACACGCCGTCCTCGTGAAAAAGAAGCGCGCCGTACTCGCCCTGTTTCACCACCAGGGTCTTTGGGCCTATTTTTCTGATGCGGCGCGCTGCGCGCGCGATGTTCGCCTCGCCCGAAAGGGCGCGCGCCTCCGCATCGTTGATGACGACCAGATCGGCCATCGAGAGCGTTTTGAGCAATTCCTCGCGCTTGCCCTCGATCCAGAAGTTCATGGTGTCGCACGCCACGAGCCTGGGCGTGTTCGCCTGGCCCAGGACGGCGGCCTGAAGTTCCGGATCGATGTTCGCGAGAAAGATGAATTCGGTGTCTTTGAAATCATTCGGCAACTTGGGTGAGAAGCTCTCGAAGACGTTCAGTTGCGTGTCGAGCGTGTGGGCGGTGTTCAAGTCGAACCCGTATTTCCCCTTCCAGCGGAAGGTCCGGCCATCGCTTCTTTCGATGCCGGATATGTCGATTTTGCGCTCTCTCAGGAATTCGAGCGTGCCTTCGGGAAAATCCGCCCCCACCACAGCCACGAGCCGCACGTCCGTGAAATAACTCGCCGCCACCGAGAAATAGGTGGCCGAGCCCCCCACCGCCTCCTCGCGCGCGCCGAAGGGCGTCTTCACCGAATCAATCGCCATGGAACCGACCACCAGAAGACTCATCTTTCCCTCAATTTTTCATACTGGCCGGCTTGCGCCGCCACACGACAACGCCCACGCCCCGCCGGAAAGCTCCGGCGAAAGCGCGTCCATTCCCCTCATGCTTCAGGAGGCCAACTCTATATTCAAAGCGCGCGCGTTTCAAAGGGGATATTCATTTCCCGGCGAATTATGGTTTAATACCGATGGCCCTGACAGCGAGTGAGAATCACGATAAGACCGCTCAAAAGGAGCGCTCTCTCACACTTTTCCGCTGCAAGGGCGCAAGGAGAGCCGCATGGACGCGAAACACCCCCTCGCCACGCGCGAGGAACTGGCCAACCTCGATTTTTATGCCGATCTCGCCGATCGCTACCTCGCCGTGGACGGCCTGGAAGCGCGCTGGGTGAGTTTCACCAAAAAAGAGATCCTCCCCGACCAGGAAACCGCCGAGCGGATGCACTATCTCGTCTCGCTGGCGCGCGCGGTCGAGGAGACGCTCGATTCCGCCTTTCGCGCCGGCCACATCCCCGGCACCGCCTTTTTCGGCCGAGGAAACGAGGGGGCGAGCGTCGCGAGCGCGATGTGTCTCGAAGATCACGAATGGCTCGTGCCCATGCACCGAAACTGCGGCGCGCACCTCGCCAAGGGCCATCCGCCCAGGAGCATCATGTCGCATTTCTTCGGTCGCGCAGACGGCCCCTCGGGCGGGCGCGACGGGAATTTTCACATGGGCTACCAGCCCAAGCGCATCACCCAGCTCATCAGCCACATCGGCACCATGGTGCCCATCGCGACGGGCGTGGCGTGGGCGGCCAAGGCGCGCGGCAAGGGCGAGGCCACCATCAACTACATCGGGGACGGCGGCACGAGTGCGGGCGATTTCCACGAGGCGGTGAACTTCGCCGCCGTGCGCAAACTCCCCCTCGTCATCATCATCGACAACAACCAGTACGCCTACAAGACGCTGCTGAGCGATCAGTACGCATGCGACGCCCTGGTGCTCAAGGCGCCCGGCTACGGGCTTCCCGGTTTTCTCATCGACGGCACGAACGCGCCCCTGGTGCACCACGTCTGCAGCGAGGCGCTCGCGCGCGCGAGGGCGGGCGGCGGCCCCACGCTCATCGAGAGCATCACGCTGCGCGCCGCGGGCCATTCGGTGTATGACAAGTTCGCCGACTACGTGGATATGGAACACTTCGAGAAATGGACCAGCGAGCGCGACCCCATCAAGCGGCTCGATGAGGCGCTCATCGAGTTCGGCGTCATGACGCAGGAACAAGTAACCGAATCGCATAAGCGAGCGAGAAAAGACGCGGAAGACGCGCGCGATGAAGCGCTCAAAAGCCCGATGCCCGATCCCGCGGGCCTGACCGAAGGAGTCTTTGCCGAATGATCACCTACCGCGAAGCGCTGAGCGAGGCCCTCTGGGAGGAGATGGAGCGCGATGAGGACGTGTTTCTCCTGGGCGAGGACATCGGCCTGGGCGGCGGGGCCTTCTACATCACCAAGGGATTCATGGAGAAATTCGGGCGTGACCGCGTGGTGGACGTTCCCCTGAGCGAGGCGGGCTTTACGGGGACGGCCATCGGCGCCGCCTTATGCGGCATGCGGCCTGTGGTGGAGTTTCAGTTCGCCGATTTCGTCACCGAATCCTACAAGATGATCGTGGACTTCGCCGCCGGGAACCATTACCGGCAGATGGGGCCGGTGCCCATCGTCCTGCGCCTGCCCGCCGCCGCGCTCGTGAGTGCGGGGCCGTTCCACAGCCAGAACCCCGAGATATGGTTTTTCGGAACGCCCGGCCTCAAGATCGTCGCCCCCACCACCGCTTATGACGCCAAGGGGATGCTCAAGGGAGCGATAAGAGACCCCAACCCCGTCATCTTCATGGAATACAAAAAGTTCTATAACTACCCGGTCGACGAATTGCCCGAAGTCCTGAGGCCCGAGATCCCCGGAGACGATTACACCGTGCCCTTCGGCGAGGCGAGAACCCTGCGCGAGGGAGAGGACATTTCACTCATCACCTTCGGCACCACCGTGCTCGAAGCCCTGGAAGCGGCGGAAGTGCTCGAAAATGACGGCGTGTCGGTGGAGGTCATCGACTTGAGAACCCTCGTTCCGCTCGATAAAGAGGCGATCCTCGAAAGCGTCAAGAAAACGGGGAAAATCCTCTTCCTGCACGAAGCCAGAAAACGCGGCGGCGTGGGCGGCGAGCTGGCCGCCATCGTGAGCGAGGAGGTTTTTGAATATCTCGACGCGCCCGTCCGCCGCATCGGCGCGCCGGAGGCCCACGTGCCGCTCAGCCCCCCGCTCGAGCGCGCCTACCTGCCGAGCACGGAGAAAGTGGTGAACGAGTTGCGCGATCTCGCCGCGTTCTAGTCCGCCAAAGGTTTTTCATTCCCCCCTTGAGGGTCAAACCCGATTGATGAATGAGGGTTTGAATTGAAAAAGCCCTTGCGGGACTGTCGGGATTCCAATGTAGGTCGGACATATATGTCCGACATATATGCGGCCCTCCCCCGTCCGGCATGCGGGTCGCATGTATGCGACCCCTACACCCCGAAAATGCAATGATGGAACACGAATGACATATGGGGCCGCCCATGCAACCCTTCCGCATTGGTCGGGTCTGACACCGGAATGACGAACCAGAACCGCTTTCCTCTCTTGCAGAGCGCCAACCAACCACTCCCCCCTTGAGGGGGTTGTTGAAAAACCCTCCGGTGGGGAAGGAATCCCGATCATCGAATTGTTCACCGTAGGGACAGGCCCCCGTGCCTGTCCGTGGCCCTCGCGCCCTTGCTGTATCTGGGTGAATACGACCGACGGGCGGCCACGGGGTCAGACATATATGTCTGACCCCTACAGTCGCCATTCGAGGGATGCGCAGGGGCTTTTTCAACAGCCCCAATGCGGAAGCGATTGCCCCGCACCCGCCGGGGGACGTTCGTCCCTCCTCCTTCGATGCGGCGCTGGCGCGCCTACTCAGGATGAGGAGGTTGGGGCGCTTGCGCGCCCGCTCCCGAAATCGGCTTTTTCAACAACCCCTCCTTGGCCGGGTTTGAGACCGGGATGACGGGCGCGCCCCGCTTTTGTAAATACGGAACGGATTCTGGTATATACTCCCCAGGAAATTCCCCATCACGCTTGAAGGAGCCCCCATGTACACCGCGCGCATCAGAATGCCCCGCATGGGAACCAGCGTGCACGAGAGCACGGTGGTCGCCTGGAAGAAGGCGGTGGGCGACACGGTGGCGAAGGGCGAGGTGCTCCTATCCGCGGAGAGCGACAAGGTGGAGTTCGAGGTCGAGGCCCCCGCCGACGGCGTGATAACGGAAATCCTGGCGGGAGCGGAAGAGACGGTGCCCGTCGGCGAAGTGCTCGCGACCATGGAGACCGAAACCGAGGTCACAGACGAAACACCCGAACCGGAAGAACCGGAATCGGGCGCGAGCGACTGGGCGGCTCCCGTCGCGCCGCTGCAACCCAGGGAAAAACCAGTCATCCCGGCGGCGCGGGTGGAAAAAGCGCTGCGCCCATCGACTGAGGGGAAAACCTGGCTCTCCCCGCGCGTCCAGAGCCTCGCCGCCGCGCACGGGGTCGATCTCAGCGTAATCTTAAGTATTCAGGGCACGGGAGCGGGCGGAAGGGTCAGCGCGCGCGACGTGGAGGCGTTCATCGCAGGCGGCGGCGCACCGCCAAAAATCGAGATGTCCGTGGAGCCGTTGAGCGAAGACCATGACGAGTGCGTAGAACCACTCAGCAGGGTCCGGAAGCGGATCGCCGAGAACTTGACCCGCTCGGTGCGAGAGATTCCCCAGGTCACCAGTTGGCTGGAAGTCGACATGAGCGGCGTGTCGGCCTTTCGGGACGCGAACAAGGAGGCGTTTCGCGAGAAACACGCCGTAAACCTCACCTACACGCCCTTTTTCATCATGGCGCTCGTCCACGCGTTAAGAAACACCGATAACGAGCGCTTCAGCGCCACTTTTCAAGACGACGCCCTCACCATCAGGCGCTACCTGAACCTGGGAGTAGCCGTGGATTCTCCGGGCGGCCTCGTGGTGCCCGTGCTCGAATCGGCGGATTCCATGAACCTGGTGGAGCTATCCCTCCGCCTCGACGATCTGGCGGCCCGCGCGCGCGAGGGCGCGCTCACGCCCGACGACGTCCGGGGCGGGACGCTCACGCTCACCAATTTCGGCGCTTCGGGCGCGCTGGGCGGAAACCCCATCATCAACCCGCCCGAGGTGGCCATCATCGGCACGGGGGCGGTCGCGCCGCGCCCGGTAGCCCTTCCGACCGGCGCGGTCTCGGTTCGGCCCGTCATGATTCTGGCGATCACCTTCGATCACCGCGTGAACGACGGAATGGCGGCGGGCAGGTTCATCTCCGACATGCGCGCGGCGCTTGAGAACATGGACTTTTCCCTTTTGGAATACTGAATACCAAAACCCATAGGCGGATTCACAATCGACGATTCACGTCCACGGATCGGCCACGAATTGAAAGAGGAGCAAGAAATCCCATGGCCAGACCAGACATCGACACCCCCTTGCGCTCCATGCTCTTCATCCCCGGTTCGAGCGAGAAGATGGTGGGAAAAGGACCCACCATCGAGGCGGACGCCGCCCTGTTCGATCTCGAGGATTCCGTCGCGCCCCAGATGAAGGAAGCGGCGCGCGAACTCGTGCGCGCAGGGATTGCGGAGACGAGCGGCGCGCCCGGCGGCCCCTCCACGGTTCTCGTGCGCGTGAACGACGTGGAATCGGGCATGCTCGAAGAAGACATCGACGCCATCGTGACCCAAGGACTCGACGGCATCTTCCTGCCCAAACCCGAGAGCGCCGCGGACGTGAGAACCGCCGATGCGCTGCTTTCGAAATACGAGCGCGAGCGCGGCCTGGAAGAAGGCGGCGTCGGGGTCATCGCGCAGATCGAGAGCGCCTCGGGCGTCGTGCATTGCTACGACATCTGCAAGGCGGCGGACCGGGTCGTGGGCGTCAATCTCGGGAGCGCGGAGGATGCGGATCTCTGCCGCAGCCTGGGGGCCACCTGGACCGAAGACGGCACGACGCTCCTCTACACGCGGAGCAAGGTGCTCGTCGAAGCGCGGGCCGCGCGACTGCCCCACCCCACCGACGGCGTCTACATGCGCTTACAGGACGACGACGGCTGCCGGGCGGACGCGGAATTCGCCAAGAAACTCGGCTACACCGGCAAGGCGGCCATCCACCCGAGGCAGGTGCCGATCTTCAACGACGTCTACTCGCCGAGCGAAGAAGAGGTCTCCTACTACACCGAGATGGCCGAAGCCTACCGCGAGGGCGAGGCGCAAGGATTGGGCGCGGTCTCCTTTCAGGGCAAGATGATCGACGTCGCCATGGTCAAGCACGCCGAGAACGTGCTCGCCCGCGCCCGCGCCATCGCCGAAAGAGCATAGGCTTAAGCAAATGGCGGACGCTCTAGACCCGGTCGAGCATTTCTTCGCGCAGCCCTGGTCCGACGGCCTGCCCGTCGTCGTGCCGACCGAAGAGCGCCTCTCGGACATGCTGGGAGATCATGCGTTCGATACGCTCATCGGCCACGTGCCGCCGGCGAATCACCTCGCCACGATGGAAGCCGTCGCGCTCCACGCCGTCATGGCGGGTTGCAAGCCCGAATACTTCCCGGCGCTTCTGTGCGCGCTATCGTGCATTCTGGACCCTCGCTTCAACATGAACGGCATTCAGGCGACGATGAACCCCGCCGGCCCCCTCATCGTGATGAACGGCCCCTACCCGCGCGAGATCGGGGTCCACGGCGGCACGGGATGCCTGGGACCGGGCTTTCGGGCCAACGCGACCATCGGCCGCGCGCTCAGGCTCATGCTCCTGAACCTGGGCGGCGGGGTTCCCGGCGTGGTGGACATGAGCACGTTCGGAAGCCCGAGCAAGTTCGCTTACTGCCTGCGCGAGAACGAGGAAATCAGCCCCTGGCCCTCACTCGCCGAGGAGCGCGGATTTGAAAAGGAAGAAAACGTCGTCACCGCCTGCGCGGGGGAAGGCCCGCGCGTCGCGCTCGATGATTCGAGCGACCATCCGGACGGCGTGCTCACCACGATTGCGAGCACCATCTCCACCATGGGGTCGCGCCACGCCTACTCGCCCGTGGGCCTCACGGTCATCATGGGACCCGAACACGCGCAGCTTCTCGCCGACCACGGATTCAGCCGGGACGACGCCAAACAAGGACTCGCAGAGCGCGCCAGCCTACCCGTAGGGCTGCTAAAGCGCGGCGGCCGCTACCGGGGGAAAGAAAAGAGCGAATGGCCCGTGTGGGTGGATCACGACGATGACGACTGCATGGCGCCTATGATCCGGAAACCGGAAGACGTAACGCTTTTAGTCGCAGGCGGCCTGCCCGGGCCTTCTTCGTTCATCATCCCCGGATGGAACAACACGAATCGGCCCGTCTCGAAGGCGTTCGTTGTGGAGTAGTTGCAAACTGGAACTATCGTCTAATCTGGCATATGGGCGTCGTGAATCTAGCGACGCGCTCGCCCCCTAACACCCGTAGGCCTTGCCTTCCTGGGGCGTAAGACGTTTCCAGGCCATCGCAAGTTCCGCGAGAATCCGCACGCCCACGCCGGTGCCGCCCTCGGGGCGGTAGGGTTCGGCTTTTCCGGTGTGCGAGGGCCCCGCGATGTCGAGGTGCACCCAGGGCGTCTCGTCGGCGAAGTGCTGCAAAAACGCCGCCGCTGTGTTCGCTCCCCCCCAGCGGGCGCCCGAGATGTTGCACATGTCGGCTATCTTGCCCTTCATCGACTCACCGTATTCCGGGAAGAGCGGCATGTGCCAGACGCGATCGCCGGTGCGCTCGCCGAGATCGCGCACCCGTTCCAGCAACTCATCGTGCGTTCCGTACATGCCGGTCACTTTCTGGCCGAGGGCCACCATGCACGCGCCCGTCAAGGTGGCCAGATCGATCATGCACTGGGGCTCGTATTTCTCGCGCGTGTAGTGGAGCGCGTCGGCGAGTACGAGCCGGCCCTCGGCGTCCGTGTTGTGGATTTCCACCGTCGTTCCCTTCATGGAGCGCACGATGTCGCCGGGGCGGGTGGCGTCGCCGTCCACCATGTTCTCCACGAGACCCGCCACGCCCACCACGGGCACGCGGGGCTTCGAGCGCGCGACGGCGAGCATCGCGCCCAGCACGGCGGCGGCGCCGCTCATGTCGGTCGTCATGAGCTCGAGACCGCCGCTCGGCTTGATGGAGATGCCGCCGGTATCGAACGTAACGCCCTTCCCGACGAAGGCGATGGGTTTCGTCCGCGCGCCCTGCGGCCTGTACTCCAGAATGACCATGCGCGCCGGTTCGCTGCTGCCCCGGCTTACGGAGAGAAGCGCGCCCATCTTCTGCCTCGCCATCTGTTTCTCGTCCAGCACGCGGCAGCGAAGGCCCTCGCGCCGCGCCATCGCGCGCGCCATATCGGCGAGTGCGGGCGGGCGTTTCTCGTTGCTGGGCGTGTTGATGAGGTCGCGCGCGTAGTTCGTTCCCTCGCACAGAGCGCGCCCGTAGCGCACCCCGCGCCGCATCGCGCTCAGGTTCCTGCCGGCCCCGCCGCACAAAACGACGCGCGAAACCTCGGCTTTCTCATCGTCATCCGCACTCTTGTATTTATCCATCCGGTAGAGGCCGAGCCCCACGCCCTCGACAATCGCCTGGGCCGCCCCGCGGGCATCAAGGTCATCGCCAACAACGGAAGAAGCCGAGATCGCAACGCTCTCAAGGCCCTCTGAGCGAGTGCGCTTGGCCGCCAGAGCGCTGGCGCAGCGAACCGATTCGGGCGTTATCTTCTCCCCCAGGCCTGCGAGAATCACGAAATCGGGCGCTCCGCCCCCCTCGGGAACCGGCAGAACGGAGACTTGCCCTTCCTTTCCCCCAAAAACCTTGCGCTCGAGCAAGGAGCCCAGGGCGCTGCCCAGAGATTTTTCGAGCCGCTCGTCTTTCTCATCTTTCGCCATGAGGCAAACCAGGGCGTCCGTCCCCTGGTCGAAGCCGTCACCACCCACAACGGAGAACCGCATATCCATCTCCTCTTCCGAATCACCACGTAAAGTAGAATGCGAGTAGGAAGAGTGTATCCTACAGAGGCGCGCACGGCCAGACAAAGCAGGGTCCCTGCCTCCTTTCACCCATGTGGCCGGGTGCGCGGATTGTCTTATTCCGTCTCCTGCCCCTAGAATGCCCGCGCATGCTTCACGAGGCCGAATACGTCAAGGCTTCGTGTTCAAAAACGAAATTTTTTCCGCCTCTCACGATGAAGGAATACACCATGAGTTTCTACAACTGGGACATGCTCCCCTTGAGCCACGACCGCCCCGGCGTCGCGCACAGGCGGATCTTCGGCGACAACATCCAGATGCAACACCTGATCACCGAGCCGGGCGGCACGCCGTCCAAACTGCACAATCATCCCGATCACGAGGAGTTCTTCTACATCCAGGCGGGCGAGTGGGAGTTCACGCTCGAAGACGAGGTGCGGCGGATCGGGCCGGGCGACGTGGTGCACGTCAAGGCGGGCGCGATGCACACCCTGAAGTTGGTGAGCGATGAGCCGGGGATGGCGCTCGAGGTGTTCTACCCGATGTGGGACCCGGAACTCGCAGAAAACAAGGAGGATTTCACGATAGACGCCATCAAGAGCCGCATGGAGTTCGCCGAAGAACCCGACGAGATGAACCGTGGCCGCCCGCCCGGACACGGGGAATAAGAGGGAGAATCGCCTTAACCGGGAGACATTTTCCCGGATGGCGATTTTCCGAGCTTTGCAACAAAAAAACAGGCGGCGCCCGTCGACGCCGCCTGCTGTTTTCTTGAAAATCCCTCAATGTCCCGTTTCAGGTAACACCAAGGGGTTGTTTAGGGTTTCTTGAGAACCCTCTTTCTCGAATGAGCCGTTTTCAGGACCCTCCGGAGAGATGTGTCGTAGGCGGTTACTATCAAGTTTCTTACCATGACAGCCCTCCTCTTGCTACTTGCGATTTGTACTCTAAAATCGTAGCGAATGACGGTTTCCGTGTCAAGCATTTTTTGTTCTCACAAGCGCCGGAAAATCTCAAGTTCCATATATTTCAACACCTTATCATCAAAATTTTCCAGGCGCCCTTCTCCCTGACTATTCTGCCCTTCACTCTATCTCTACGCCTCGATGATGGCGGAGACCACGCCGCCGCCCACCGGCCCCTGGTGGAAAACGAGGCCAGCCGAGACGTAGACCGCCGGGTCCTGCACCACCGACGCGATGACGGCGTTCGCCACCGCGCGCACGGGCCGCGTGCCCAGAACCGAATCCGTGAGCAGCGTGACGCGCTTGCCCAGAAGCCTGCCGTCCCAGGGCGCGCCCGCCTTCGCGAATGCGTGCACCACTTTGTTCAAATCGCCCTGGCTTGGCAGGCCGTCGAAGGCGAGGCCTGCGTTTCTGAGCGCCTGACGGACGGCGTCTGCGTCGATCAGGTTCTGCATCACCGCCCGGCCGATCTTGTAGCGGCTCACGGATTGTGAGGAATTCGCCAACACGACGACTTCCGAGCGCATGAGTTCCACGCCCGCCGAGCAGGAGATCATCTCCGAATACAGGTCGCCCCGGCTGCAGACGTCGGTTATCTCGAACGAATCGCGGGGGATCTCCCCGATGCCCACCGCCGCACCCAGGGCCGAGCAGCCGTTCGATAGGCTCATCGAGCGCGTGGTGTCCGTGCTCACCACCTTCTTGCCGCGCGAGGCCGCATCGTTGATGCGGTCCGACGTCAGGAGCGGGCACTTCACCTGCACGTAGCCCACGTCATCCAGCGAATCCACCCCCGCCTTCTCGAGCGCCTCCGCCGCCGCCTCGGCCACGATGTCCACCTGCGCCATCGTGCCCAACTCCTCGGGCAAAAGCTCACGGGTGAAGGCGACTCCCATGGAGAGGCGCTTCCCCCCAGGGCTTTCGGCGTCGCCCACGTCGGTCTTGGAAAACGCCACCGCGTGTGGACTCATGACCCCCTCGCATCCGCCCGACATCACCATGGCGCACATGCCCTGCACCTCGTCGCGGGAAAGATCGAGCTTCTCCATCATGTAGTCTTCGAAGGAATGGAGCGCGTAGGGCCTCGAATAGTCGTTCACCCGGCCGTTGCCCTCGGTCTTGGCGATGATGGCCTGAATGTCCGCCGCCTGAATCCGGCCCTCCGCCACCGCCGCCGCGAGACCCGAGACGTCCTCGGGTCCCGACATCTGAAACTTCACCACCTGGGTATCAAACACGATTGGGCCTCCTCATTCGTCAAAAGCGCTCGATGCGCAAGCGCGGTGTTATGTTCCCGGAACCATCAGGCCCGCGCGCTCGACGATAGCCGCGGACGCCGCCTGCGCCCCCTCGCGAATCGCACGCTCCTCATCTGCCGATATTCTGCTCAAACGCCCCGTCTCCATGAGCGGCTCGCCGTCCACCCAGACCCAGCGCACCTCCGTCCCGTGCGCCTGATACGTGAGGATGGAAGGCAAATAGTGGTTCGGGAACATATGGGGACCGCTCATGTCGAGCAGAATCATGTCCGCCCGCTTGCCCACTTCGATGGAGCCTATCTCCGCTTCCAGGCCGAGCGCGCGCGCCCCGTTTCGAGTGGCCATGTCGAGCACCTCCTGCGCCGTGATGGCGGCGGGGTCCTGGTGCACCCCCTTGTGGAGCAGACAGGCGAGACGCATCTCCCAGAACATGTTGGCGAGATCATTGCAATTCGCATTGTCCGTACCCAAGGCCACGGGAATGCCGTAACCCAGCATCCGCGGCACGGGCGATATCCCGGAGCCGAGATACATGTTGCTCGAGGGCAGGTGCACGGCCTGCGTGCCGGATTCCTTGAGGAGCCTTATGTCTTCCTCGCTCAGGTGGATACAGTGGCCCGCCACCAGGCGCTCCGAGAGCAGGCCCCAGGCGGCGAGATGCTGCACCACGGGAAGGCCGCCCACTTCCGATTCCATGGGGTCTTCCGAGACGTGCGTGGAGACGCGAAGGCCGCGCGCTCCGGCCCATTCGTCCACCTCGCGGAAGGTCTCGGGCTTCACGTAGACGGGGATGTTCGGCCCCGGCCAGACGAGAACCCGGCCATTTGAGCGGCCGTGGTACTTATCCACCAGATGGGAAGTCTCCTCGAACACTTCATCCCTCGTCTTGAGGCTCGGCGGAAAGGTCTTTCCCCAGGCGGCGATGTGGGAGTGCGCCCGCTCGGCGAGCTTTCCCGAAGGGGACATCTCGTTGAAGCTCAAGGCGAAGACGCTCCGCATGCCGGAATCGTCCATGGCCTCTATCATCGCCTCGGCCAGCGGGACGGGGATGCGCTCGTTCGTCACCACCGCCGTGGTGCCCGAGCGAATCGCCTCGCACGCGAAGAGTTTTACGGAGAGCGCCGCATCCTCGGGCGTATAGGCCACCTGGCCGGGCGCCATGACGTTCAGGCGCCAGTCCATCAGCCGCCTGTCCGCACCCAGACCGCCCCGCAAAAGAATGCACATGATGTGGCTGTGGGCGTTCACCAGCCCCGGCATGAGCGCCATCCCCTCGCCGTCGATCACCTCTGCCGCGCCTGCGTTTATCCCGGATTCCGATATCGCGGCGACACGGCCATCCTCGACGAGCACCGACCCACGAGGGATGACCTCGCGCGCCTCGTTCTGCGTGAGGACGCAGGCGTTTTCGATCACGAAACGACCCGCCATGGGGGAAACCTCCGCTTTGGTGTTTTCCTGAGAATACGACAATCGGGCGGATTTGAATATCCCCGCCGGAGCCGCACCTTGCCAGAGAGGGAAAAGAGCATTATTAGTGTGAGAAAGCACCCGACAATCCGAGGAGAGACACCGATGTCCAAGATCAAGTTCCTGCAGCACTTCAGCATTTATTGCCGGGATTTGCCGGCCATGCACAAGTTTTATAACGAAATCCTGGGACTGCCCGAAATGCCCCGGCCTCACTTCCCCTTCCCGGGCTATTGGTACGAGGCGGGTGAGGACCACCAGATCCACCTCGCCAAAGTGAGCGACACGCACGTCAAGCATTCCATCAGCGACAACGAAGACAGCTATATGGACCACCACTTCGGGATGGTGACCGAGGATCTGGCAGGTATGAAAGAACGGCTCAAGTCGCACGGCATCCCGTTCCACGACGAGCCTTACGGGTATCCCCAAATCTTCTTTAGAGACCCGGAAAACAACCTGATCGAGGTCGCGTCCACGGCGATGTTCGACATGGAGTAACGCGCGCGAGGCGCGGGGGTGGGTGCGCACTCCGCCGTGATCCCCTCATGCACGGGCGGTGAAGCTCATAAACACGGCATAGAAGCGCCATCGCCGGCGCATCCACGTTTTTCCGCTGATTTCTGGAGATAACGCCATGCCATTTCAAAAATTCCACACCACGCAGGTGACCGCCGGGGCGGGCAGCTATTCCCAGGGCCTCCTGGCGGGCAGGACGCTCTATCTCGCGGGTCAGACCGGAGAGGGACTCGACGGCACACCGCCCGCACTCGGCGACGCCGCCGCCCAGGCGCGTCAGGCGTGCGAGAACATCCGTCAGCTTCTTGCTGAGGCGGGCGGCGACCTCTCCCACGTCGTGAAGCTCACGAACTACATCACCGACAGGGCGTACCGAAAACCCGTATACGCGGTGATCGCGGAATACTTCGGCCCCCATGCGCCCGCAAGCACGGGCGTGATCGTGGACGGGCTGGCTTCCGAGGATTTTCTCGTCGAAATCGACGCCACGGCCTATCTGCCAGAGGCCTGAGGAAATAACGCGTATTGAGAAATGCGCCTCAACAAGGCAGAATAGGGACACATACAGACCGGTTCGCAAGCAGCCCGTGAGGCTGAGTCCTTTCAGAGGAGAGGGATCATGACCGAATCTTACGATGGATTGTTCGTCGGCGGCGGACACAACAGCCTGGTATGCGCCGCCTATCTGGCGAAAGCCGGAAAAAAGGTAGCCGTTCTGGAACGCGCAAGTGTCGCCGGCGGGGGCTGCTCCACGCACGAAGTCACCCTACCGGGCTTCAAGCACAACCTGCACTCGAATTACTATGTGGGTCTGGAGAGAAGTCCCATCCTGCGCGATCTGGAACTCCACGAATACGGCTTCAGCCTCATCTTCCCGGAGTTTCAGCAAGGCTGCATCTTCAGCGACGGCACGGCGTTCGTCATCCACCGCGACGTGGAGAAGACCATCAAGTCGATCGAACGCATCAACCGCAACGACGCGAGAACCTACCGCGACCTCCACGTCAAGTTCACCGAGGGGATGCTCGACATCATCACCTCCTTCATGTACTGCGCCCCCCTGCCGCCCGAGGAGTTGAAAGAGCGCTTCGCGGGGCCGCTGGGCCGTGAGTTCTTAAGCTACACGAACTTGAGCATGTACGAGGCGGTGGACCAGCATTTCGAGGACGAAAAGCTGCGCGTGCTCTTCAAGCTCTTCCTCGGCTCCTTCACCCTCGAGAACACGCCCACGACCGGCATTTTCTTCCCGCGTATCTTCTCGCGCATCGCGAGCTTCGCCCTGCCCGTGGGTGGGTCGGTGAACTTCACGCGCGCGCTCGAGCGCGTGGTCGAGCGAGGCGGCGGCAAGGTGTTCACGAATGCGGAGGTTCGCGAGATCACGGTGGAAAGCGGGGACGCCACCGGTGTCATCCTGGACGACGGCACACGCATCGATGCCACCGAGTTCGTGGCGAGCGGTGTGAACTGGCCGCTCACGGTGCGTCTGGCCGGGGAGGATTACTTCGGCGGCAAGCTCGCCAGAGCAGCTCTCGAGTATCAGTGGGCGAGCCACGGGCTGTGCACCATCCACCTGGCGCTCAAGGAAGCGCCCGATTTCAAGGCGGCGAAATTCGAGCCCGACGTCAACAAGACGTTCAACATCTTCTGGGGCGCGGACTCGACCAAAGAGATCGACGCGTGCTTCGAGACGATCCACGACGGCGAACTTCCCAAGCTCATGGGCAACGGCGGCAGCAACAGCCACTTCGACCCGACCTACTCGCCGGACGGCACGCACGTGGGCTACTGGTGGCCGTTTGCGCCCTTTGAACTCAAAGACGGCGGCGCCGAGGCTTGGGACGCGCGGCGCGAGGAGTACACCCAGCACTTCATCGACTCATGGACGCCTTACGCGCCCAACATCAACCAAGACAACATCATGGGCAGCTATCTCTACACGCCGCTCGACATCGTGCGCATGAACCCGAACTTCGTCCGCGCGAGTCATCACGTGGGCGCCTACATCCCCGAGCAGTTGGGGCACAACCGCCCGCATCCGGACGTGAGCGACTTCCGCACGCCGATCGGGAAACTCTATCTCTGCGGTTCAAGCTCGCACGTGGGCGGCGCGGTGACGGGAGCGCCCGGCTACAACTGCGCGAACGCGATCGCGGAGGATCTGGAAATCGACCGCTTCTGGGCGCCCGTGGAAACCATGATGGCCTGAAGATATTGATTTGATTCGCGTTTCACGAGGAAAGGATAAAATTTCATGGAATTGATCGACCTCTCACAAACTGTGGCGGCGGGCGGATTCGAGCGTCCGTTTCATCCCAAGGTGGCCATTGAGCCGATGATGACGCACGAGGAGTCTTCCAAAAAATTTCTGGGGAAATTCTCCTTTGCGGCCATGAAGCTCACGCTGTCCGACCACACCGGAAGCCACGTCGACGCCCTGAACCACTACGTGCCCGGAGACGCGCCTTCCATCGACCAGTTGCCGCTGGAGCGTTTTTATTCGAGCGCGATTTGCGTGGATTTCTCGGACGTCGCGCCCAAGACCTACATCGAAACCGAACATATCGAGCGCGAACTGGGAAAACACGGGCTCGCCATCGAAGAAGGCGACGCCTTTTTGTACTACACGGGCCACTTCGAGAAGTCCTTCAAGGACCCGGATCCCGATGTATGGTGGAAGGAATTCGCGGGCCTGAGCCGGCCCGCCACCGAGTATCTCGCCGATCGCGGGGTGCGTAACATCGGCTGTGAGGCGTTCACGATAGAAAACCCCACGCAGATGTTTCCCGAATCGGAAGAACCCTACCCCTCTCACCAGGTGTGCAAGGAGCGGGGTATGCTCAACACGGAGAATCTGGTGATTCCCAAACGCCTGGTGGGCAAGCGCTTCACCTTCCTGTGCCTGCCCATCAAGCTGAAAGACGCTACCGGCTCGCCCGTGCGCGCCGTAGCGGTGCTGGACTGAATTATAGGCCGAAGCCGAAGAGCGCGTTCGCGTTTCCGAAGGCGGCCTTTTCGATCTCCGCCTCGGCGATGCCGCCCCGACGCATGGCGCGAATCGCCCGGGGAATGCAGTAAAGATCGTTCGAGGTGTAGGGGATGAGGTCCGAGTTGAGCATCATGCGCTCTGCCCCGTGACGCCGAACCCACTCCACGACGGCGGCGGGAGGAATCGGACGAAGCCTGCTCCCGAGACTCGTCGCGCACCAGGCACCCGTCTGTTCGTGAACGAAATCCACTATCGTCGCATCCACGTGGTCGATGACGAGCAAGGAGTGGTCGAGACCTGCGGCGTCGATGACTTCCAGGTCCATCTTCAGGTAATGGAGCCTGAATTCCTCGGGCGAAATATCTCCCTGCGTATCCACGCCGCCCAGGAATTCTTGCGGGTTTTTATAGGTAGGCGTATGAAGAATCAGGGGCTTTTTCAGTTCCGCCGCGAGGCACGCCTGCGCTTCGAGACACTTGGCCTGTTCTTCCAAATCCCAGGAAAAACCGAAATACTGGCCCGGATCGAGACCCACTTCGCCAAGGGCGGCAACCCTTTGGCTTTCCAGATAGCCGGGTAGCGCGTCGATGAGCCGCTCCCAATCGTCCACCCGCGTCATCGAACTGACGCCCACGGCGCACATGGCGCGAATGTGGTGTTTGGCTTCGGCGGCCTCGGCCATCCGGAGAGGACTCTCCCAAAGCCTCCTCACGTCTTCCGGCCCGGGCGGGCGCTTCCATATCTCGCGGTGCACGTGGGGGTTCCCGCAGGAGAGGACGGAACCCACCATCCCGCACATGCCCTGGAGTTCCCAGTCGTCGAAACTGAATCCATGCAGGTGGTTGTGGCAGTCGATGAACCTGTCCATTTTATGCCTCAGGTTTTCTCACCAGAAAGGCGTAGCGATTGAGACTGAAAAAATACTCGCCGCGCTCGCCGAGCGCCGTCAAATCCTCCGCCCAGGCTTTGGCCTCTTCCTTCGCCACGCCGCCCACTCGGATGACGAAGGGCACGATGACGCTCACCATCCCGTGGCTGTAGTTCTCCGCAGGATACTCCGTATTGAGAAGCGGCAAAACCCTCAAGTCTAAAATCTCGAAGCCGGCATTTTGCAGCAGGGACGATAGCCTTCTCGGCAGGTGGGGGTCCGCCAGATGCGCGTCCCATGCGGTGAAAATCCGCTTCGCCCGTTCGGCGTCCTGCGCGTTCCACACGAGCGAGCCCCAATCGGTGTCCATGATGAGGGCGCGGCCACCCGGCCGCAGGACGCGGAAAAGCTCCGCCAGGGCGGCTTCCATGTCGGTGACGTATTCATACACCTGGGAGATGATGGCCGCATCGAAACCGCCATCCTCGAAAGGGAGGCTCAGCGCGTCGGCCTCGCGGAACGACACCTGCGGCTGCGATGCGCATCGCTTCTCGGCGAGGGCGAGCATGGGCGCGCTCTTGTCCACGCCCAAAACGGCGCCCCCCTCCCCCACCATGCGCCCGGCTTCCAGCGTCATGAAGCCGGGGCCGGAACCCAAATCGAGCACGCGCTCACCCGGCCGGGGAGCGATCATCTCCAGAAGGACGCCTCGCTGCGCGGCCACGTCCGCCGTCGTGTAAACGGCCTCGACGCGCCGTGCCGCTTTCTCATCAAAACCGGGGGGCTGGCTCATGCGGCGCTTTCTCTCATCGTTTCATTGCCTTTTCAGTCGAAACCGATTCAATTCAATTTGTTCTTAACACAAAAACGGACGGGATGTCCGGTGTCGGGGAGGCATGCGGGGTTGTTGAAGAAGCCCTTGCGGGTCCTGCTCGACCAAGGAGAAGAAAAAAACTCCCCACCTGGAGGGGCCTGTTGAAAAAGTCCCGTGGAGCGATTTTGGTTGAGCGCACGCTTTTGAAGTTCACTCCCCCCTTGAGGGGGAGTCGATGAAGCCGAGCGGTTTGTGCGAAGGCGGAATCGGTGGGGGGTGAATCGCGTTTTATCGCCATTCCGAATTATACCCCCCACCGAATCGCTTGCGGACTTACGCCCTTAGCTCTTCGACTCCCCCTCAAGGGCTTGTTGATAAACCCCGAGAGGAAAATTTGTTTGTGTGTAGGGGTCGCATATATGCGACCCTGATTTTTTTGCCCACTACAAGGGCCGCATGTATGCGGCCCCTACAAAACCGCCCCTCCTCGGTCGCACAAAACCCTCGTTCATCAGGACTTTTTCAACAGGCCCCTCAAGGGGGGAGTTTTCCCCTCTCCTTGGGCAATAGTAACCCTCAAGGGGGAGTGATTCATTTTTCTTAGGGCTTTTCCAACAGCCCCGTATACGTCCCCTGCAAACAGCATCCCCATAGCCTTTCCCGCGAGAAACACATAGATGCGGCCCGCCGGTTTCCTCCCGAATGACCCCTCCGCCATTGACGCGCGTTTTCCCCAGAACCTATAAGCCTAATGAAAGCATTTTTCGCGCTCCCGTCATCAATGGACTCTCCATGGCCCCATCGAAAATATTCAACCTTTTCGCGATCGCGGGCAGCCACGCCGTCAACGCCTTCTACACGCAGCTTCTCATACCCGTACTCCCGCTCATCGTCGCTGAATTCGAACTCAACTACGTGCAGGCGGGCCTCATCGTGACAACCTATTCGGTGGCGAACAGCGTCTTTCAGTTCCCCCTTTCCTTCATATCGGACTACACCCGGCGCTGGCGGACGGTCCTGGCGCTTTCCCTGCTCACGCAGGCGCTGCCCGTTCTGCTCTACGGCTACGCGGCGAACTACTCCCTGCTGCTGCTGTTCGTCTTCATCGGCGGCATCGGGAGCGCGGCCTATCACCCGCCGGCCGTGGCGCTCATCACGCGCGAGTTGCCCGAGAGGCGCGGTTTCTGCACGGGCCTGTTCAACGGCGGTGGCGAAATGGGGAACATCATCTCGCCCGCCATCGTCGGCTGGCTCGCCGTCTACCTGGCGAGTTGGCGCATGGCGGCGCAGTTCTACGTCATACCCGGCATCATCTGGGCGGCGCTCATCTGGTTCCGATTTCAGGATCAACTCGGAGAGCGCCTCCCCTTCCGCCAGGCGGCGAGGTCCACTTTCGGCGCCCTGTTCCGAAACAAGTCTCTCATGCTCCTCATCGCCCTCTCCTCGTTCCGGATCATGGGCTTTCGCGGCTTCATGGCTTTTTTGCCGCTTCTTCTGGCGGAGCAATTCGGCTTCGACACCAAAGGGGTGGGTTGGCTGCTAAGCGCCTATTTTCTCATCGGTTCGACAATGTCCATCATCATCGGCAGGTGGTCGGACAAAACAGGCAGGACGAAGCTCATCGTCGTGCTCACCTTCATGTGCGCCACCGCTATGGCCTCTCTCACCTGGGTCGCAAGCCTCACGACGCTGTTGCTCGCGCTTTTCGCCGTCGCCTGCATCCTCACGCCGGTGCCCACCCTGGTGCTGGCCGTCGGCACGGAACTCGTGGACGAGCGGGTGCGCTCGAGTTCGGTGGGAATGATCTATGGCTTCAACGAGGCGGCCAGTGCGCTATCGCCGCTCGTCGGCGGCCTCGTGGCCGAAGCGATGGGGCTTCAAATGGCGTTCACCTTCTACGCCTCGATGTTCGTTATCGGCGGGTTCATCGCCATCTTCCTGCATAAAGAAAGCGTCCTGCAGCCCCAGACGCAAGGGGGCGAGACATGAGCCGGGCACAGGAACTCGACGCGAGTTTAGGTGAAGGCGGCCCGGCGCAGGATATCCCCTGGGGCGCACTCGCCATCCTGTTCACCGCCCACTTCGTGGTGGACGGCACGGTGAATTTCATCGCGCCGCTCCTGCCCCTGATTCGCGAGCAATTCCAGGTCTCACTCTCAACGGGCGGCTTGTTGCTCACCTTCGTCTCGATGAGCGCGGCGCTCTCACAACCCGTAACGGCGATTCTGGTGGACCGCTGGCCGACGCTCCCCTGGCTCGCCGTGGGGATGGTGGGCAGCGCGCTTTTCATCACCTCCATCGGCTGGGCGCCCAACTTCACGGCCCTCACCGTCATGGCCGCGGTCGGCGGTTCGATGGTCGGCCTCTGCCACCCGGACATGGCGTCGCGCGCGGGCGCGCTCTCCGAATACCGGAAGGGACTCGTGGTGAGCGTCTTCATCGCCGGAGGGCGCGTGGGTCACGGGCTGGGGCCCGTCATCGCCATCGGCATCGTCTCGCTCGGGGGGGACATGAAATGGCTCTGGTCGTTCACCCTGGTCGCCGTCGCCATGGCCCTGGCGGTGAAATACGGGCTGCCGAAACCCGAATCGCCCCCGGGACGCGGCGACAAGAAAGCCTCTATCTGGGATTTCGTAACAGCGCTTCGTACAGCGGGCACACCGCTACTTCTGCTCTCCGGCGTCACGATTTGCCGCGCCGTCGTGAACATCAATTTCATCAGCCTGATTCCCTCGCTCTACGCCGAACACGGCATGAGCATCTGGAGCGGCGGGGCGGCCAGCGCCATTATGCTCACTTCGGGCGCAGTGGGTGTCCTGGCGGGCGGTGTCCTGGGAGACCGTTTCGGGAAGAAAGAACTCATCGTCGGCGGTATCGGCCTGGGCGCCCTGTGCGTCTGTGCGTTTTTGATTGCGCCGCCCGAGTGGGGCTTCGTGCTGCTGGCTTTCCTGGGCGTCGCCACCTACCTCCCGATGGGGGTGACGATGGCCTTCGCCCAGCAACTCATGCCCCACAACCGGGGTCTGGCCAGTTCCATCACGCTCGGACTCTCGTGGTTCATCGCGAGCCTTTCGGTCTACCCGATGTCCGTTCTCGGCGAGTGGTTCGGCCTGGCCAACGCCTTCTGGGCGCTGCCCGGCTTTTTCATCGCCGCCTGCGCGTTCGCGCTATTCCTGCCGAGAGTCCGATGATTCACGCGCATAAAACGCGCATAAAAAAAGACGGCCCTCGAGGAGCCGCCTTTTCTGTTCGCTTCGCTTAAGCCGTTACGGCCTGCTCGGCCAGGAGTTCATCGAGCACCCGGTCGACGCGGGGCTGCTCCGTCCAGCTCGCCTTGTAGGCGATGTTTCCCTCCTTGTCGATGACGAAGACCATGTTCGGCATGCGCCCGTAGGCGTTCACCACCGCCTCGTCGATGTCGTCCACCAGCACGGGGATTTTCATGCCGAATTCGGCCACCAACTCCTTCGCGTAGCCCATCTTGTGCTCGAAGGTGGTGTGCTGGGTGTATTTCTTGAAGTACTTGCGCTCCTGCGCGTGGGGCTCCTTGGAATATACGACGAAGAACTCGACGTCCTCCTCCTTGTAGCGCTCATGCAACTCGTCCATGCCCGGCACCTGCCGGCGGAATGGCGGTCACGTGATGGCGCCGAACTCCAAGACGATGTTCTTCTTCCCGCGGAAATCGGCCAGGTCCACGAGTTCTCCAGACGTGCTCTGGAGTTTTACCGGAGGCGCGGGTTGGCCGGGTTTCAGTTGATCCTCGAACGCCTTGTGGCGAACTTTTCTGAATCCGCTCAACTCGCGCTTGATCATCAGAAACGGGTCCAGGTACCACATGCTCCACAAGCCCCCGAGAGGGCCGGGCGGCCTGTCGATATAGTCTTCTTTCTGCATCTATCAACCTCCTATGAAAAGATGAATGGCGAACAAGAAAAACTAGTGTATTTCCATAATTTTGTCGATTCTGTGAAGGAGAACCGCCTCGCGCGCGTGAGTATCGGGAGTCAGGCTCAGGCCTCATGCCTTTCAAACGCGCTCCAGTAGACGTCCATCACCCTCTTGAAACCCACGCTTTCGAACACGCGCTCGGAGGCCTCGTTTCCCGCCACGATGTAGCAATACGCCTCGCGCCCCCTGGCGAATTGTGCCTCGATCAGGGCGGACACCACCACGCGCGCGAGCCCCTGGCCGCGGAATTGATCCATCGTGTGCAGCATGCCGATTGAGCCGTTCGCATGAACGACCATGTAGGAGGCGAGTTCGCCCCCGATGCGTATCGCGGCGGTGGGCGCGTTTCGGATTCTCGCCAGAGCGTATTCCTCCCCCTGGTCGTAGGGTGAATTCTCGGCCAGCGTCTTCGCATCCTCGCTTTCAAGGCTTCCGATGCGGTGCGAGCTGAAAACGGGCCTGAAATCTTTTTTCTCGAGAATGAACATGCCCACGGGCGAGCCCCGGATGAGTTTTCTTCGCCTCTCAACCGCCTTTTGAACCTCGAGAGTGACAGAGGAGAACTTGAGATACCCGTCGCTCTCTTCCATCTGCGCGGAGAGGCGCTCCAAGTCTCCCAGTTTTGCGAGTATCGCCTCGGGCCGCCCGAGCGGCGCGAGCCAGCCGCGTCCGGTGTGCACCGCCAGTCGTGGCGCGGTGAGGTCGTCCACCCAAAGAGAAACGTCCTCTCCACCCTCGGCGATGGCTTCCGTGAAGCGCAACCGGAGCGGCCCCTGCGCGCGCAGGAATTTCTGAAAAGATTCGCTATGGGGGTTCTCCAAACGAAACAATTTTCGCTACACTCCCATGCTGATGAGAACGCCGCTCCCTTGGAGGGGTGATTATACCCGTTCATCCTCTCGAATGAAGAGACGGGGCGCCTAAAATAGACCACCACAGGAGAGAAAATGAAGGAATATCGCATCATCACCATCCCGGGGGACGGAATCGGCCCCGAACTCATGGAGGCCACCATCGCGGTTCTCGAAGCCGTACAGGAGGTGAACGGGGCCTTGAAACTCAACCTCGAAGAACACGAAGCAGGCGCGGGCCGCTACGCCAAGTACGGCAAGCGCATCAGCGATGAAACCCTGCAGGCCTGCCACGAGGCGGACGGCATCCTCAAATCGCCCGTGGGCGACCCGGCCGTCCGCACGCCGGAGGGCACCGAGGGCGGGCTTCTCGGCGGCGTACTCAGAACCAGTCTCGACGTCTTCGCCAACATGCGGCCCGTCAAGCTCTACCCGGGCATCCGGAGTCCCCTGGCGGGCTATGAACCCGGCAACATCGATTACGTCGTGATTCGCGAGAACACGGAAGGCCTCTACGCCTCGCGCGACAAGGGGGTCGGCGGCCCCGAAGCCGTGGCCGACACCCTCATCATCACCCGAAAAGGGGCGGAGCGCGTGGCGAGATTCGCCTTCGAGCTCGCGCGCAAAAGAAACGGCGCCCCCGAAGACGGCGTGCGGCGCGTCACCTGCGTGGACAAGGGCAACGTCCTGCGCTCCCTGGCGTTTTTCCGAGAAATTTTCTTTGAAGTCGCCGCCGATTACCCCGATATCCAGGCGGAAACACTGTATTCGGACGCCTGCGCCTACAATCTGGTGATTCGCCCCGAACACTACGACGTGCTCGTGATGGAGAACATGCTGGGCGATTTGCTGAGCGATTTGGGCGGCGCCACGGCGGGCGGCCTCGGCATGTGTCCTTCGGGGAACATCGGGGAGAAATTCGCCTTCTTCGAGGCGGTACACGGCTCGGCCCCCGACATCGCCGGTCAAGGAATCGCCAACCCTTTGAGCCTCATTCTCTCCGCCGCTCTCATGCTCGCCCACATCGGGGAGAGCGAGGCCGCGAAGCAGATTGAAACCAGCGTGTGGGGAGCACTCCAAGCCGGGGAAATCCGCCTCGACGGCAAGGGGCGCTCCGTCGACGGCTCCAAGGCCATCACCGAGGCGGTGTGCGCCCGCGTGAGGGGATGATTCAGGAAAACCGCTCGCGCAGGAGGGTCCACACGGCGATGAAACCGTCTCGCCACGTTATCTTCTTGCCCTCCGCGTAGGTACGTCCGTAGTAGGAAATCGGCACCTCGTAGATGCGCCATTTCGCGGGTTTCAGGATTTTCGCGGTGAATTCCGGCTCGAAGTCGAACCCCCTGGCGCGGATTTTCATGTCCTTCACCACCTCGCGGCGGAACATCTTGTAGCAGGTCTCCATGTCGGTGAGCGTGCAGTTGAAAAGCAGATTCGCCAGCGTGGTCAGCATCCAATTTCCCACCTTGTGCCAGAACATGTGCACGCGCTGGGGTTTTCCCCCGAAACGCGTACCGTAGACCACGTCGGCCGCCCCCCGGCGTATCGGGTCATAGAGATCGGTGTATTCGGCGGGGTCGTACTCCAGATCCGCATCCTGCACGACGATCACGTCCCCGTTCGCCGACGCGAAGCCATCGCACAGGGCGGCTCCTTTCCCCTCGTTTTTCTCGCGGTAGATGACGCGCGCGCCGTTTTGTTCAATCTCGGCCAGGATATCCCTGGTGCCGTCCGTGCTGCCATCGTCCACGATGATGAGTTCGATGTTCATCGGCACAGACTGGACGCGGGCTACGATTTCGCGGATCGTGTCGTGTTCGTTGTAGCACGGCATCACCACGCTCAGTAAATCCGTCATCTGGCCATCATCGCTCACCGCAGGTCTCCATCCGAGGGTCGGGCGCATCATTCGTTTACGAGGGTATCGCGCCAAAGCCTACATGCTCCCCCCTGCATGGTCAATTTATTTTTAAGCCCTAAAAGCTCTCAGGCTTGGCAAGCGTTGCCCTCCGTGAGAGTATCTCCGCGCCGATAATTTAATGAAAATCACTTAAATTCCAGGATATTTATATGTCATCTGCCTTGCTTGAAAGAATGAAGACGCTGTGCGCCCTGCCCGGCCCGCCGGGTCATGAGGGCGCCGTGCGCGACGCCATCGCGGAGATGGTGAAAGACAGCGCGAGCGAGTTGCGGCGCGACGATATCGGGAACCTCATTGCCCGGCACGAGGCGAACGAGTCAGCGCCTCACATCGTGCTGGAATGCCATATGGACGAAGTCGGCCTCATCGTCACGAAAGTCGAGGCGGGCGGCGCGATTCGCTTTGAAAAAGTGGGGCTCGTGGCGGATGCGATTTTCCCCGGACGCGAGGTCGCCCTCCTGACGCTGGACGGGAATCTCCACCGGGGCGTCGTCAACGTGCGCAGCGGACATCTCCAGTCCCTACAGGGCCAGGAACACCCCGGCGTCGACGAGATGTGGATAGACTTGGGCGCTTCGGACGATGCGCCGATTCGCGCCCTCGGGATAGAAGCAGGCACGCCGGGCGTATTCCACAGCCCCTTCATCCAGCTTCCAGGGGGAGCGTGGAAATCGAAGGCGGTGGACAACCGCTCGGGCTGCGCCCTGTGCGTGGAGGCGTTCATCAACACGGCGAACTCTCTATCGGACAGGCTCCGCCTGAGCGCCGCCTTCTGCGCGCAGGAGGAAATCGGCGGGCGCGGCGCTTCGGTTCTTTCGGTGGATGAAGGGGGGAGCGATCCCCCCTCTCTCGCCATCGTGCTCGATAACGTGCCCTCGGACGGTCCGGGACGCTCCGACGCCCGTGGGTCCAAGATCGGAGCCGGGCCGGTGTTGCGCAGGTACGATCACCAGCCCATGAGCCTTTACGGCTATATCACCCCGCCGGAGCTTATCCGGTGGGTGAAGGACGTGGCGAGCGACGCCCATGTGCCCCTGCAGGAAGACGTGTTCGTGGGCACGTTTCTCGATTCCGCGACTTTAAGCAAATCCCGGCCGGGCGGCTTGCCCGTCGTGCCGATCAACATGCCCAGACGCTATTCCCACAGTCCGGTGGAGACTTTCATGGAATCGGACCTGGAAGCCATGGCGGCGCTCATCGGCGCTCTTTTGCGCTCCGCCGCCGAGGGAGGAGCGCCGGATTTGAGGCGGGATTATTTGTCGCCCTCTGATGCTTGAAATCCTACAAAAACCGCACTTTAGGAGAAACGAAGCCTGTGTCGAAAGTAATTCGCGTCGCCCACAGCCCCGATTCGGACGATGCCTTCATGTTCCACGCCCTGGCGAACGAGAAGATCGCGCAGGGCGAATATGAATTCATCCATGAACTCCACGACATCGAGACGCTGAACCAAGCCGCTTTCGAGGGAAAGTACGAGGTGAGCGCCATCAGCTTTCATGCGTATTGCCACCTGGCGGACCGCTACGCCATTTTGCCGCACGGGGCGAGCTTCGGGGAGAATTACGGCCCCGTCATCATCTCGCGTGAGCCCATGACGCCAGAGGCGCTCCGGGACGCGGAAATCGCCATCCCCGGCTTGCTGACGACGGCCTATCTCACGCTACGCCTCTATCTGGGGGGCGAGGAGCCGAAACACCGCGTAGTGCATTTCGACCACATCATGGACGAGGTGAAGAAGGGCGCCTCGCCGGCGGGGCTTCTCATTCACGAGGGCCAGCTCACCTATGAGGAGGAGGGCTTTCATCTCGTCGAAGACCTCGGCAAGTGGTGGATGCGCGAAACCGGAGGCCCCCTGCCCCTGGGCTGCAACGTCATCAGAAAAGATTTAGGCCCCGAAGTGGTGGGCGAGGTGAGCCGCCTGCTTCACCAGAGCATCGTCTACGCGCTGGAGAACCGGGACGAGGCGCTCGACCACGCCATGGCCTACGCCAGGGATCTGCCGCGTGACAAGGCGGACGTATTCGTCGGCATGTACGTGAACGAATGGACGCGCTCATACGGTGATGCCGGGCGAAAAGCCGTCTCCACGCTGTTGAACCGCGCAGCGGAGGCAGGCATCATTCCCGAACAAATTGAGCCGGAATTCGTAGCCTCATCCACAAGCTGACAAGCGGAGGCGGAGCATGCTGGAGGGAATGCACCACATATCCATCAGCGTTGATGACCTGGAAGAAGCGCGTGATTTCTACGCCGGTTTGCTGGAACTCGCGGAAATCGATCGTCCGGACCTACCGAATCCGGGCTACTGGTTCCAGGCGGGCGCATGTCAGCTTCATCTGACGGGACGCCGAGACCGGGCGAGCGAAAAGAGCATTCCGGGCACAGGGGCGGGTGAAACGCATTTCGCCTTCGCGGCGTCTGACTTGGAGCCCGTGAAGCGAAGGCTCGAAATCGCGGGCGTGGACGTGAAAGACGGCATCAACGCCGGGCTGGGTTTGCGGCAGCTTTTCTTCAGAGACCCCTCGGACAACCTCGTGGAAGTGTTCTGCACGCTGGACGAATTTTGAAGACAACCACGGGAAACTAACTGAGCGAGTTGCATCGCGGCCGGCGCGGCCTGTGAACAGGAAAGAGGGGCACACCATGGAAAGCTTGGATCTCGATGAATCATCGCGGCGTCTGCCGGTTTCGGTGCTGACCGGCTTCCTTGGCAGCGGCAAGACCACCGTGCTCAACCATCTGATCCAGCAACCCGCACTGAGCCGGACACTCGTGCTCATCAACGAGTTCGGCGAGATCGGCCTCGACCACGACCTCGTGACGTACAGCAAAGATGACGTCGTCATCGAGATGTCGAGCGGCTGCCTCTGCTGCACCATCCGGGGCGACCTTGCCAAGACCTTGCGCGAGGCCCCCGGACGCTTTGCGCGCAGGGGCGAGCTATGGTTCGACCGGGTGGTTATCGAGACCACCGGGCTCGCGGATCCGCCCCCGATCCTTCATACCTTGATGAACGAACCGGACGTCGCGTGGCGCTATCGCCTGGACGGGGTGATCTCCACAGTCGATGCGGTCAATGGCGGCGACACGCTCGATCGCCAGATCGAGTCGGTCAAGCAGGCGGCAATGGCCGATCGCCTGCTGATCACAAAAGCTGATCTCGTCGACCCCGATACACTGCGCAGATTGCAGGACCGTCTGCGGGCCTTGAACCCCGCCGCCCCTCAAATAATCGCAGAGAAAGGTTCCGCCGATCCGGCGTTGCTGTTCGACGCCGGTCTTTACGACCCGAAGACCAAAAGCCTCAACGTGCAGAACTGGCTCAAGGCGGAGGCTTATGCCGAGTCGCACGAACATGAACACGGAACGGCCGGCCACGGCCACACACACCAACATGACCACACACACCAACATAACGACGTCAATCGCCATGACGCTCACATCAAGGCGTTCTGCCTCACGATCGATGAGCCGATCCATGGCGATGCGCTCGATCTCTGGCTCGAAGCGCTACTCCTGCTCCGGGGCGCGGACTTTCTGCGAACCAAGGGAATCATCAATGTCGTCGATCTCGATGGACCGGTTGTTATTCACGGCGTCCAGCACATCGTCCACCCGGCGGTCATGCTGAAGGAATGGCCGAGTGAAGACCGCCGCTCCCGGATCGTCTTCATCACGCGCGATATAGACGAATCCGCGCTCCGAGACACGCTGAAGATTTTCGAGACCAGCAAAGCCCGGCAGCCGAAAATCCTACCCGTCGAGTCGGACGACAGCGACGCCGCCATCTCCGAGGTGCGGAGATGACGCTGCGCCTGACCAACACCATGAAGCGAACGAAAGAGCCGTTTGTGCCGGCGAAACCCGATCACGTCGCGATGTATGTCTGCGGGCCAACCGTCTACAACTTTGCGCACATCGGCAATGCCCGCCGCCTACCGCAACGACCGGCCATTTATCCACCACCGGAAGTCATCAAGGCGTCGGATTTTCCGAAATAGCAGGGCGAGGAATACGAGCGCCTGATCGAGAAAACCCGGGCGCGGGTTAAAGCCGCCTGATGGATACAGGGATGCCTCCATGAAGAACAACAGATTTCACCTGGCCGGGGCCGTGCCCTGGCGAATAACGGAAGATAAGTTGGAGATCCTCCTCATCACGGCGCGCGACAAGCCCCTGGACGAGGACAATTTCTGGTGGATAGTGCCCCAGGGCGGTGTGGAGCCGGGGCAGACCACCCAGGAGGCCGCCATCGCTGAAACATGGGAGGAGGCGGGCGTTCGCGGAGTCGCGTCGACAGAGCCCATTGCACGCTATGAATACGACATCGGCGCGGGCAGGTGCAAAGTCGACATCTTCGAAATCGAGGTCGAGGTCGTCGAGGACGACTGGCCCGAGAGTCACGAGCGAAGGCGCGTCTGGCTCTCCCCCGAGGACGCCCTGGAGACCATTTCCGGGCATACGCTCAGGAGCGTCCTGGAAGAATTCCTGCGGAGAAAAGGGGATTAGGCCTTACGTGCCGCAATGAGCACGCGGTTGTAGTGCAGATAAAGGGGCGCGGCGACAAAGCCTGTGGCCACCAGCCACCCGAGTTGCTCATCCAGACCTGCGGGGTAATCTCCCTTCGCGTCGTAGCGTTCTCGGTACTCGTGAAATGTCATCGGCTCATCCATTCGCCGGCTCAGACGATTCCACACGCATTCATATTCATCGGGCAGGTCGTCGAAGCGCGGCTCGATCCGATCCAGGATATAGAAAGCGCCTCCCGGACGCAGGAGTTCGAACACTTTTTCAAAGATCGCTTGTTTGCTCTCGTGGGGAATTTCATGCAGCGCCTGGCTGCTGAAAACAGCCGCATATGGCGCATGGGGAAATTCGACCGCTTCCAGATCGTTCATGTCACCTAGAAGCGAAAGATATCTGCCCTCATGATCGCTCAGGCGCTCTGAGGCGAGCTTCCGCATTTCCTCAGAGCTATCGAGGCATACGACCCTGGCATGGGGGATGCGTTCGAAAATGAGGGTTTCCACCCGTCCCGAGCCTGCGCCCAAATCCAGCATCCAGCCATCGTCCGGCCTCACACCCTCGAGGAGGGAGATGAGCATATCGAGTTGATTCGCCCGGTCGGGATTGTCCCGCGCGGCGTTCACCGCGTCCCAGCTTTTGGCGAATTCCTCCTCCCCCCAGGCGTCTTTCGTCATCAGGCGGCCTTACAAGCGTTCATCAACGCGCTCGCATCCGGCGCCGCTTCGAACCCCATGACGGCCCCCACGGCGGAATCGACCTTGCTCTCGGGCAGGACGCGACTCGCGTTCCCCCGGAACTTCGCCTCGACGTCCGCCCACTCCATCGGGTTCTCGGGATTGCCCCAGTTGACGGGCTCATCGCGCTCCAGGACACGGCCGTCCTTGAGCGCCATCCTCACGCCGCCGTGCAGGTATTTGGGGAACCTGTCCGATTCCACGCCTGTACACCTCACTTTCCCGGCCAGTTCGAGCACCTGCGCGTCGCCCAGATGTTCTTCCTCGAAATCATCGAGCGTGGCCCGGCCCTTCACCACGTTGACGGCCAGACAAAAAGGCAGGCTGAAAAGCGCCGCATACTGCGTGTTGGGCCTTCGCTTGTGCTCGATGGGCTCGCACACGATATGGAGGATCGGCTCGGGCGTGATGGTCTCGATCTCATCGATCTCATCAATGGATATCCCTGCCTCGCGCACCAGATTCTTCGCCGCATCCATCGTCGCATGATTGAAATGGCAGCATGGATAGGGCTTGAACGAAATGCGCAGCGTCTCCCATCGTTCGCCAAGTCCGCCCGCCAGGATTTCCGCGTCATAGGCCGGGTCGCTCAAGTGCGTCGCATAGAGGCCGAATCTGCCCTCCAGAACTTTCCGGGGGCCCATGAACCCGTGGCCCGCCATCTGCGCGGCGGTGACGCCCGCATGGGAAGCCCAACCCGGATGAAAGCGCTTGACCCAGCTTCCATCGTCGAGAAATTCCTGAATCCCCGCCGCCTGGCTCCCGCACACGCCGAACGCGTTGGCGATGACTTCGGGTGAGTGGTTCATCAGACGCCCCATGACGGCTGCTGCCCCGAAGGCGCCGCATATCGGCGTGGCGTGATAGCCCTCGGCGTGAAACGCCCCCGGCACTGCGCCCCCGATTCTGGCGATGACCTCATAGCCCGCCACCATGGCCGCCAGAATATCCCGCCCGCTTGCGCCGGCGGCCTCGCCCGCGGCCAGCGCCGTTGGCACCACGCAGGCGCTCATGTGGGTGATGGAATCCGTATGCGTATCGTCGAAATCAAGCCCGTGCACGTAACTGCCGTTCACCATGGCGGCGTGCGCGACGGGCAGCCTGTCTCCGTAACGCCATACGGTGGCCTGGGGCGCGCCGCCCCAATCGCGCGCCGTTTTCGTCACCGCATCCGCGTAGGCCTCCCGTGTTGCAGCCAAGCCTATACCCAAAGCGTCCAACAGATGGAGCTTCGCCTTTTCGGTTACCTGCCCGGGAATGTCCTCAAAAGATAAGCCGGCGGCGAAGCGCGCCAGTTTGTCGCTCATCGTTTCCATGTTCGTCTCCTGATCCTGAATCAGACTCGGCCTTAGGCGAGATGCGCCACCAGGACGCCCATCGCCTCGATATCATCCAGACTCGAGGCGGCCTCCAACAAAGCGTCTTGTGCGTCGGGCGGAATCACGCCGCCCGTAATCTGTCTGAATTTCCCCGCCACCATGTCGAAATCCATCGGGTTCTGGGGCGAGCCCTTGGGACCGGCGACGCGGCTCTTGAGTTCGCGGCCGTCACGAGTGCGAATAGCCACTTTCGCGGGAAAGGTTTTGGGGTAGAGTTTCTCGATCTCAGGGTCCACCGTGAAGCGCGCCCGACGCGCCAGCGCTACGAGCTCCGGGTCGGCGATTCGATCTGGCGTGAACTGTCCCGGTCCCGCTTCCCCGTCGGTGAGCGCGACCGCGGCGCAATACTCGATGTTCATCTGCGCGCGCAGCGAACTCACCGGCTCATAACGCCAGGAGCACTGTTGCTTCACCACGCTGTGGTTCATGATCTCCATTTCCTGTACGTCATCGGGCGCGACACCATGCTCCCTGCGCAGGGCGAGAACCGCGTCGATGGTCGAATGCGTGCTGCCGCAGCAGCAATAGGGCTTGAAGGAGACACCCTCCGCCTCCCAATGATCACCCAAGCCTCTCGTCAGCGGCTCAGGGTCTCCGCAGCCGCTGAACGCCCGGATGAACCCGCCGTCTTCGTACTCGAAAATTTCCTTGGGGCCCGTATAGCCCCCCTCGGCCAAAGCGGCGGCCAGGAGACCGCTTTGGGCCGCGCGGCCCGCATGAAAACGCTTCGTCTCGGAGCCATCGCACTGAAAGGCCCATGTCCCCGCCCCCTGGGTTCCCGCGAGACCCAATGCGTTGGCCGTCTGCTCGGGGGTCAATTTCATCAGGTGCGCCGCTGCGGCGGCGGCTCCAAAGGGACCGCACAGGCCCGTGAGGTGAAACCCCCGCCTGCGCACCTCCAGGCAGTTGGCGGCGATGCTCGCGCGGATCATCGTTTCATAGCCCACGGCGCAAGCGGTCATGAACATCCTGCCGTCCGCGCCCATCTTCTCGGCAAGTGGATACGCGGCGGCGAAGACCACAGCGCCCGGATGGAGCTTCGCGCCGCTGTGGTAATCATCGAGTTCGAACGCGTGCATCCAGGTGCCCAGGCAAAGCGCCACGGGCCCCACCGGCCCGCGCCAGACGCTCTTCCACATGGTGGCCTCCGCGCTTCCGCCTTGTTCCTGAATGAAGCGAGACAGTATGCGCCCCGATTCGGTGGTCGTGCCGTAGAGGCCGCAACCGACCGCGTCCAGAAAATACTTGCGCATGCAGGCGCGCAGGTTATCGGATAAATCACCATAGGAAGTTTCGCTGATGAATCGCGCGAGTTCACGCGTGTGGCCGTTCATTTTGACCTCAATCCCTGGGTAGATATTCTGCTTCTATCGCATGATAGGCGTCATAATCCAGGAGTTCGTAAAGTTCTTTGCGCGTCATCATGTTGCCTAGATAATCCGACATCGTGCCCTTGGCTTTTAATTCGTCGAGCAGCAATTCGCCCGCCTTGAGCATCGCGCGCATGATGCTCACCGGAAACAGGACGAGCTTGTAACCCATCTCCCCGAAATCCGCTTTGGAGATATGAGGCGTCTTGCCGAACTCCGTCATGTTGGCGAGCAGCGGCCCCGGACAACGCTCGGCATACTCGACGAACTCATCGCGCGTTTCGAGCGCCTCGATGAATATGACGTCCGCCCCGGCTTCGAGCGCTGCATTGCCCCTTTCGACGGCTTCATCCATCCCGTGGACATATTTGGCGTCGATTCGCGCCATGACGGCGAAATCCGGGTCCGTTCGATGATTCACGGCGGCGCGGATTTTTCCAATAAACTCTTCGCGGCTCACCACCTGTTTGCCGTCCAGATGGCCGCAGCGTTTGGGCAGCGCCTGATCTTCTATCTGAATGCACGCAACGCCCGCCCTCTCGAAATCACGCACCGTACGCACGACGTTCACCGCGTTGCCGTAGCCTGTATCCACGTCCACCACCAGCGGGACCTCCACGGCGTCGGCCATATACCTCGCATTCATGAGCACTTCGCTGAATGACGCCAACCCGTTGTCGGGCAACCCCGCCAGTGCGTTCACCACGCCCGCCCCGGACATATAGACGGCCTCGAATCCCTTGGAGGCGATGAGTCTGGCCGTCAGCGCGTCGTGCGCTCCGGGGATGATCGTCGCCCCCGGTCGTTCAAGAATTTTTCTGAATTTTTTTCGTACCGAATCGGCCATACGTCCTTTCTTCCCGGAAATAACGATAATTCAAACGATGATTTCGATTCTCGCCGAACCGCATCTTCTTCTTGATCTAAAACAACTTATCCGCCGTCCTGACCTCAAAGCAAGCACCCTTTATTCTTTCACATCAACCGGCGGCATCGCCATAGCACAAAGCCGATTTTCCCTTGACAAACTGCCGACGAGAAGTGGCATAATTTCAGCTGGCGTGGGGTTCGATCTTGGAGAGTAATGCGATGACGGATGAAAACGAAGACGTGAGTTTCGACGAAAAGTATGAAGAAGAATCCAAGGTCAACTCCGACCTCAAGCGCGCTCTGGATCTTTTGAACCAGGGTGGCGTCGCCCACGCGAAAGGAGACCTCGACAAGGCCATCGAGTTGTACCGGGACTCCATCGCCTACTACCCCACAGCGGACGCGCACACCTATCTGGGCTGGATGTACAGCAAGCAGGGCCGACTCGAGGAGGCCATTGAGGAGTGCCACATGGCCATCGAGGTCGACGATGAGTTCGGAAACCCCTACAACGATATCGGCTGTTATCTCATGCAGTTGGGTGAACTCGACGAAGCGGCCGAGTGGCTCGAAAAAGCGAAGTCCGCGCCCAGGTACGAACCCCGCCATTTCCCCTACATGAACCTGGGGCGCATCCACCTTCAGAAAAAAGAATACGGCAAGGCGCAAGGGGAGATTTACGAGGCCATCATGCGCGCGCCCGAAGCGGAGGGTCTCAAAAAGAATTTTCTGGAACTGGTGTCGATGCTCAACTAGAAATCAACCCACGAAAAAAGCCGGCCTCATGGGCCGGCTTTTTCTTTTTCGTGCTTAGGACCTAGCCGGGAATCTTGTCCCTGCTGTCCTCTTCCATCCACTCGTTTTCCACATAGATGGTTTTGGCTGCGTCCCGGTTGGGGCAATTGCCGTACGTGAAGACGAGTTCGGCGTCCTCGGTTTCACTCGGGTTGTAGAGACCGTGAATCTCGCCCGCCGCGCAATAGACGAACGTGCCCGAGGGCACCGTGTGCTCTTCCCTGTCCTCCCCCATCCAGACGATGATCGGGCCCTTGACGATGTAGAACGTCGCATCGCAGACGTGGTAGTGCCTCTGGTTGCGGCCCTTGGGGGGAATGATGGTACGCCCCATCGTGATGGTCTGGGTGCCGGTGGCATTGCTGTCCACGCCCCACGCGATGATGAGGGGCGGCTCGTATTTCTTGTCTACGCCGATGGCCGTCGAATCGATGAGACACCAGCGCTGTTTCGTGGGTGCGGATATGGCTGACATGGGTGCTCCTTTGTATTGGAAACGATGAGAAAATCCCCGTTCTCTCGGAGGTGTGGCCTAATCTAGTCGTTCACTTCCCAGAGCGCAAGAGCGGAGCCGATGTGGGCGAGGATTCACCCTTCCAGGAACAGCTGAACCTCGCTCAGGAGTTCCATCCTGCGCTTTTCCAGTTCCATGAAATGCGTGCCGTCGTTGATGATGACGTAGCGCTTGCCCCGGCTGTTGCAGAGCGCCTTGTATAGCCCCCAGGCTTCCGGATCAGCCGAGGCGCCGTCCTGATCACCCCGGATGAGCAAAACGGGACACGTAATCTTGCCCGCGTCATAAAGCGGTATGTTCCTCGCCCTATCGTACAGATCAGCCAGCGAGCCGTTCGCCAGCCGAAACGCGGGTGCCTTGCGCCTGGTACCTTCCGGATCGTAGCGAAGCAGTTCGCGAAAATAAGCCTTGAGTACTCTGGGATCGCGCCATTTGTGATGGGCATCTCCCCGTATGTGACCCCACCAGCGCTGGTGCACATCTTTTTCCGTGCACCACGACCAAGCACCTCGCCTCACGTCGAATTCGCCGGGCTTTCGGGGGTCTTCCATCTGCTTCGCGCGCTGGGGGTTGTCATAGGCGTAATATGGCGCATAAAGAACGAGTTTATGCACCTGCTTCATATTATCGGCCGCATACGCCGGGTTCGTCGTCGTTCCCCAGGAACGGCCCAGGATGCCGAGTTTGTTCACCCCACGCCGTTCGTAAATGAAGTCGACCGCCGCCTTGATATCCCTAACGGCCACCTTCCCCGGAATTGCTGGGGGCTTCCCCTTAGGGCTTTCGCGCATCTCCCTCGGCCAGGTCGATTCCCCAAAACCCCGAATCGAAAGCGCGAAGACGTCGAACCCGCGGGAAGCGATATAATCCATCCATGAATAGCCGGGAACCGGCAAGTCGTAGGCCACGGGGCCGGGCGCCATCCGCCCGTGCACCATGAGGAGCGTGGCCTGATCCTCGAATTTCTTCTTGCCCCTGGGACGTTTTTCTCTCAGGTGCAAAGTGATGCCGGGGTCAAGCGAATCGATGTAGTGATCGATTCGCTCCACTCCTTTCTGAGCCAAATTCTTTCGTGGGGCAGCGCTCAAATCCAGATACCCTAATTTTTCAGGTGCGAATAATCCTGGTCATACGCGGGCGGCAGTGCGCCTCCCTGGCCCTGAATGACGTGTAGCTTGCCCCATCCCCGGCCTGAATTGCGAAATCCGCGCTGTACGCCCGCGGGTGTCCAGCACATGTCCCATGGACCGAGAACCTCTTGATACGAATCTCCTCTCTCATCGGTCCAGAACACCGTCCAGTCGCTCTCAAGAGGAATGAAGGCCTCTTCCAGGTCGGGGTGATCGTGCAGCGGAGCGCCGGAACCCACCCGGTTCTCGTTGATGACGAAGGAGAACTCTCCCTCCGACAGAGACGGGGGCGGACCCACGCCCTCGAGTTCACCGCCCACGTGTCCTATATAGCGGCGAATCCCCCGCACGCCCTCGGGCAGCGAGGTTTCATGATAGACCTGATAATTCTTGGGGCAATCATCATAGCGCACCACCTGGGTGTGGGGATCGACGAAAGAAGCACTCTCGCTCGCCGCGTCCTCCCCATTTCCCTGAAACACGGGCGGCTCATACGCGCCGCGGCCATGTAGGTAGTAAAGAAATCCATCGTCATCCCCAATATTCCTGTAGCCGCGCATGACGCCGGCCGGCATCCGGATGGCGTCGTAAAGCCCGAGCTCGACGTTTTTTATCTCTCTATCGCGCGGGTCGACCCAGAAGACTTCGAACGCTCCCTCCCACACCATGAAAACTTCCTCGAACCCATGGCTGTGGAGCGGCGCGCCGTTTCCGGGAGGCGCCATCACAATCCCGTTGGCGAATTCCCAGCCGGGGAGCGCCGCTTTGGGCTCTTTGTCGCGAGGTCCCCCGATATAGCGGTAAACGGCCCGGTGGTGCCCCTCCCCACGGGCATCGGGCGATGAATCCCAATCGGGCATGATCTCGGCGAAACGGATAATCGTTGTGGGTACGGCTCTGGAAATATGTTTGGTCATCTTCAAGCACCTCGCCGGTATCAGGTTATGGAAGCGCCGCGCCTTGATACACGCCTTCCGCCTCATACGCCTCATCCAGCAGGACGACGGGATGCACCACCCGAAGGTCCATGCCCCGCTCGCGGGCACCGAACGCGATTTGAATCTGACAACCTGGGTTGCCCGTACAGACCACGGGCGCTTCGGAGTCTTTCACGTGCCCCATTTTCCTGTCGAGAAGCTGCATGGAAATCTCGGTCTGCGTGAGATTGTAGCTGCCGGCGGAGCCGCAGCACCAATCGCTCTCCTTGAGAGGCACCGACTCGACATTGCGGATCGCGGAAAGAACCTCGAGCGGCTCCTTGCGCACCCTGAGCGCGTGGAAAAGATGGCAGGGGTGGTGATACGCGATTTTCCGGGGCGAAGGGTGATGCGCCTCTCTAACGCCGATTCTCGCGAGGAACACGGTTACGTCCATCGCCTTCTCGCTGAACGCCTCGGCCCGGCTCGCGTATACGGGATCCTTCGCGAGTAAATCCCTGTATTCATGGAGCATCGCCCCGCAACCGGAAACAGCCAGGACGACCGCGTCGAACCCGCCTGTGTCGATGGCGTCCAGGTTCTCTCGCGCGAGGATTCTCGCTGCCTCCCTGTCTCCGGCATGGGCCTGCAGCGCGCCGCAGCAGGTCTGCGAGGCGGGAAACACGACGCGCACCCCGTTCGCCGCCAAAGCGCGTATGGCGGCCCGGTTCACGTCTCCGAACAAGGTGGATTGAATGCAACCGCCGAAGAAGGCGACGCGGTATTTTTCCTCGCCGATGGGCGCAACTTCAGGAGGAAGGGCCCTCATCGAGGATACGGGCGGGGCTTCGGGCATCATGGGTTCGAGCTCGGCCAGCTTTTTGGGCAAAAGACCCAGACCCCTCACTACGTTTTTCAAGAACGTGGTCTGATACAGCCGGGTGGCCACGCCCGCCAGATTAAGCAGCGTCCTGTTCGGCAACAGCCAGCGGAAGAGGATTCTCCTCAAAATCCGAACCGAGAGTGAGCGTTTTCGCACCTTTTCGAGTCCTTCGCGCGCCGCCTCGATCAAAGAACCATAGGGCACACCCGATGGACACGCCGTTTCGCAGGCGCGGCAATCCAGGCAGCGATCGAGGTGTTTCATGACCGTCTCGTTCGGCGCCATCTCGCCGTCCGTCACCATGCGCATGAGATAGATTCTCCCGCGCGGGGAGTCCATCTCGTTGCCAAGCAGCGTAAAAGTAGGACAACTCGTGCCGCAGAACCCGCAGTGGATGCAGCGCTGAATCATCTCCCTGTCGGGAGCATCCGGGCCGACGAAGGGATTCTCGTATTCGGGAAAAACCTGCGCGAAACTTGTTTTTTGCTCCGTGGCCACTGAGGGCTTTCCTCCTAGGTCCGGCCCACGAAACGGCCGGGACTCAAAGTTCCCTTCGGGTCATAGGTTTTCTTGATGTTGCGCATCACCTGCAGCGCCCCGGGTTCGAGCGCGTCCTCACCCCACACGGATACCTGTTCCTTGAGCGAGTCCGGCCCCGAATCCAGGCGCAGGTGTACCGAGCGGGCCTCGCTTTCGTTCCTGCCTTCCCTGCAAAGTGAAGAGAAGACGCGCCACGCCTCAAGCGGAGAGGATTCCTCATCCTCAGGCGTTAGCCAAGAGCGCAGCACACCGCTTCCCGCGTGCGCCGATATGGCGGAGCGATATTTCCCCGCTTCAGCGGCTCGTCTCGTTGCTTCAGCGAAGCGGGGCAGCTGATCGAGACGGCCCGAGGCTCTGAGAGCAAGCACTTCGGGGCCGGAGAAATCTCCTCCCGGCGGGTCGGCCAGGGTGCGGCCTAGGCGCGAGGTCGCCTCATCATCAAGGTGAAAGATGTCGTCTCTGCCCTCTCTCGCGAGGATTTCCTCGAAGCGGGCCAATTGATCGTTCAGCCCTTCCTCAAAATCCCCGAAAGAAGCCACGAGACACACCGGGCCGGGCAAGGCGGCCCCGTCCTCTGGCGCCAGAGCGGCGATGCGCGCATCGTCCAGCACTTCTGCCCAAACGGGCATGAGGGGCGAGACCATCAGCGCCCTGGCCGCTTTGAACGCTGCGTCCGTGGACGGAAAAGAGGCCGCTCTCGCTCCAATGTGTTCGGGAGCCTTGTAGAGACGAATCGCCAGTTCGGTAACGACCGCGAGCGTCCCCCAGCTCCCCGACAAGAGGCGGTTCATGTCGTAGCCGGTGACGTTTTTCACCACCAGCGCGCCGTAGGTGTGGGTCGCGCCATCGGCCAGCGCCACCTTCATGCGCATCACGCGGTCGCGCGCCTTGCCCCAGCGCACCCGCATCGGGCCCGAACGATCCGCGATAATGGTTCCCCCCACGGTGGAGGCTCCCGGATACGGGGGGTCGAGACCCGCCGTCTGGCCCTCGGCGCCCGTCAGCGCATCGAGCCCCTCGACGCTCATTCCCGCCTCCACAACGGCGGTAAGGTCGTCTTTCAAAAACTCCACCGCCTTCGACATACGCTCCAGCGAGAGCGCCACGTCGTACCTCTCGGGCGCATATCCCGTCCCCCTGCCCGTGCCTCCCCCCCAGGGGAATACGGCCAAGCCCGCTTCATTCGCACGCGCGAGAACGCGGCATACGGCTTCATGGCCGGCGGGGCTCACCACGACCGAGGGCGCTTTGCCCCCCAGCCTGAACGATTCCGCTCTCTCATCCGAAAACAGAACGGAGTCGCCTAAATCTGTTTCTAAGGATTGGGCGAACGAATCGAGTTTGAGGGCCATGGGTATCCTACTTCGTCATTCCCCCGCCCATCCGGGCGATGGCGCCGCTGTGAGCAACCGGGAACACGTTTTCCTCATCGGGTATGAGTTTGCCGGGGTTCATCAGGCCGTCCCCGTCGATGGCGTCGCGCACGCGCTCCATAATCTCGAGCGTGGGTTCGTCGAACTGATCCTTCATCTCCCTGATCTTCTCGATGCCGATGCCGTGCTCGCCCGAGAGCACGCCCCCGGCCCGGATGCAAGCACGAAGCACCTCCGAGCCGCACTCAATTGCCCGCTCCGTTTCTCCGGGCACCCGATCGTCGAACAAGACGTTGGGATGCAGGCTCCCGTCTCCGGCATGAAACACGTTGGTGATGCGTAAATTATAGCGGGCGGATATCTCATCGAACTCCTCGAGCACCTGCGCCAGCTTTGAGCGGGGAACCGTGCCGTCGAGACAGTAGTAGGTAGGCGCAATGACCCCGAAGGCGCCGAACGCCTTTTTCCGGCCCATCCACAGACTCTCGCGCTCTTCTTCTGTCTGTGCGATCCGGAACGAGGAGCAATTGTTCTTCTCGCTTATCTCGCGAATGAGAGTCTCAAGCGGTTTGATGGAAGACGGCAAGCCGTCGAGTTCGATCAGCAAGACGGCCTCGGCGCCCTTGGGATAACCCGCCTTGACCACAGTCTCGACCGCCTCGATGGTGTAGCGATCCATCAACTCCATCGCGGCGGGCACGGCGCCTGCGGCAATGACGTCGCTCACCGTCCGGCACGCATCCCCCACCTGCGAGAAACAAGCGAGCATGGTGCGCACGCTCTCGGGGTTCGGCGTGAGCCGCACGGTGAGTTCCGTGATGACGGCGAACGTGCCCTCGGAACCAACGAAGAAACCGCGCAGGTCCAGACCCGGCGCATCCTCCCCGTCGGCGCCCAGATGCACCACCTCGCCCGTCGGCAAGACGACGGTCATCTCCATAATGTGGTTCGTCGTCATTCCGTATTTCAGGCAATGCGCGCCGCCGGCATTTTCCGCCGTGTTGCCGCCGATGGTGCAGGCCGCCTGACTGGAAGGATCGGGCGCGTAATGAAAGCCGTGCGGCAGGGTCTCCCGCGACAGATGAAGGTTCACCACACCAGGCTGCACGCGCGCGAGGCGGTTAACGTAGTCGAGTTCCAGGATCCTGTTCATCCGCGTGAAGACGATGAGCACGCCGCCCGGCAGGGGCGTCGCTCCTCCCGAGAGGCCCGTGCCCGCGCCCCTGGCGATTAAAGGTACGCGGTACTCGCGGCAGATTTCGACGATTTGACGGACTTCCTCGGTGCTCTCGGGCAAAACGACGGCTGAGGGGATGCCCTTGTAAATCGTGAGGCCGTCGCAATCATACGTCCTGAGCGCTACCGGATCGGTGTGGATGAATTCCTCCCCCACGACGTCGGTCAGCTTTTGAATGAATTTAGCGCTATCCACCTGAAAACCCTCACGGCGCTTCCTGAATGACGAAAAACCCTTTAGAGTACGCCACATTATACCCATGCTTCGGAAAAAAACGAAGAGAAAGGCGACTTCTTGAGCAAATCCGGCGGTTCCATCCCGGCTTCGGGCCACTCCGCTCAGCGCGGGCGAACAGGCGGCTTGTATTACGGATGGGTGATCGTCGGCGTATCGTTCATCACCATGGGCTTCCACATGGCGGCCACCTTTTCCTTTTCCCTGTTCCAAGTTCCCCTTATTCAGGAATTCGGCTGGAGCCGGGGCGCCTTGGGCGGCGCATTCGCCTTGAGCATGAGTCTCTACGCAATCTGCAGCCCCGCGGCAGGATCTATTTTAGAGAGAAAAGGCCCGAGAGCCCTCCTCCCCTGGGGCTCCGTCTCGATTGGGACAGGGCTCATGCTGGGCTTTTTCATCTCTTCTCTCTGGCACGCGTATATATTCATCGGCGTCATGATCGGCGTGGGGCTTGCATTGAGTGGGTTCGTAACGCTCAACGCGCTCATGCCGCGATGGTTTTTCAGAAACCGTGGGCTGGCGGCGGGCATCGCCATCTCGGGCATCGGCATCGGCTCTTTCATCCTGATGCCCACCATCGAGAGACTCATTACCGTCTTCGGCTGGCGCTACGCCTACCTGATTTTCGGCGCTTCGATACTTCTCATCGTCCTGCCACTCAAACTGCTCCTGCTCAGAAACGCTCCCTCCGACGTGGGTCAGAACATCGACGGCGTATCGGACGCGGAGGCCGCCGGGTTTCCGAAACCCACCGCATCCCCTTCGCAGAAAGTGGGAGAAGTGTTCGGGCTGATGAAGAGGGAGAGGAACTTCTGGGCGTTGATGATCATCGCTTTTGTCATCGGCCTGAACAACAATTCTATCTGGAGCCAGCTTCAGATATTCTTCGTCGATGCGAATTTCAGCACCGCATTCGGTGCTTTCGTTTTCGGGCTTACCGGCGCAATCCGAATTCTGGGCAGCATCGTTCTTGGTTGGGCAAGCGACCGGATCGCGCGCAAAATGGCTCAGGCCATCGCCCTTTTCCTGTCGGGACTCGGCGTCCTCGTCTTGCTTTCCGTCCCACATTTTAACAACGGCGTCGTTCTCGCATTCATGTTCGCCGCCATCTACGGCTTCGGCGTCGGCGGCATGTCGGCCTGCTATGCGGCCATGTGCGCGGACGCCTACGCCGGACGCTCGTTCGCCGTCATCATGGGGTTGCTGGAAATCGCGTTCGGTCTCGGGGGATTCGTCGGCCCCCCGATGGCGGGCTTCATGTTCGACTTCACGGGAAGCTATGTTCTGCCCTTCTGCCTCGTGGTTCTCTTACAGGTGCTTGCGCTCATTGTCTGTCAGTTCGTCTACAGCACTGAGAGATAAAACCCATCTTATGATACCCAGAAAAACCACCCCTCCCTGGATTTATTATGGGTGGGTAATCGTCGGCACGTCCTTCACCGCCATGGCGTTTCATCAAACGGCGCGCTTTTCATTTTCCATCTTTCAGGTTCCGCTGATCCAGGAATTCGGCTGGGGGCGCGGCGCCTTGGGCGGGGCATACGCTCTGATGCTGGGCAGCTATGCGCTATTGAGCCCCATCGCGGGAAACCTGTTCGACAAAAAAGGAGCGCGGACGGTCATGCCCTGGGGTTCGGTGTTTGTAGGCGTAGGCTTCACCCTGGCCTATTTCATCAGCGACCTATGGCACGTCTACCTGGTTCCTTGCCTGTTCGTGGGAATCGGAATGGCGCTGAGCGGCTTTGCGATGCACAGCGCCCTCATGCCTCGGTGGTTTCAGAAAAAGCGCGGCCTCGCCACGGGGTTGGCCCTCTCGGGCAGCGGGACGGGAATCCTGCTGTTCATCCCCCTTATTGAATGGCTCATCTCCTCCCAAGGCTGGCGCCTGACTTATCTGATTTTCGGTCTGGCCATCCTTTGCATCGTCGTCCCCCTGACTGCATTGCTGCTCCGAAGAGGACCCGAAGAAGTGGGGCAATACCTTGACGGAGAATCCGAGCCTCGCGCCCATCCACCGTCCAGAGCAAGCGAAAAATCGCAGAGTCCGCCTTTGCTCAAGGTGTTTCGGCAGGTCCGCCGGAAAAAGAACTTCTGGACGCTACTCATCGTCGTCTTCTTCATGGGGCTGAACAACAACTCTATTTTGAGCCAACTCCAGCTTTTTCTGGTGGACGCCGAATACAGCACGGCTCTGGCGGCTTTTTTCTTCGGGATGCTGGGCGCGATCCGGATGCTCGCCACGTTTTCCATGGGCTGGCTGAGCGATATCATCGGTCGGCAGCGCGCCCAGGCGCTTTCGTCTTTAATGACAATTTGCGGAATCGTTATTTTGCTTTCCATCCCTCATATGTCGTCGAAAATTCTGATGGGATGGGTCTTCATATTCGTCTACGGTATGGGCCTTGGCGGGATGAGCGTATGCTACTCATCCATGTCCGCGGATGCGTTCAAAGGTCCCTCGTTCGGGGCCACTATCGGATTGCTGGAAATTTTCTTTGGGCTGGGGGGATTCATCGGCCCGCCCTTAGCGGGTTTTATTTTCGACTATACGGGAAGCTACATGATCCCCTTCGTCGGGATAGCGGTCGGCCTGCTGTTCTGTATCTTCATGTGCCTGTTCGTCTATGAAACGCCACGAGAAACTTCCGGAGCATAGCGGACGTTAAAAGGGACGACTCAACACTTCCAGAACCTGGATGGCTTTCGTCCTTTCTCCTTCGATGCGCAGGCGGCCCGCTTTTTCCTTTTTCTCTATACTCGCCCGTCCCGTGGTGAGCAGAACCAGGTCGCTTCCGGCGCATACGACGCGCGCGTCGCAATCCCTCTGATCAGAAACCAAGATTTCAGGACGCCCATTTTCGATTCGCAACACCCATTTCCGGTCAGGCTCTTTCGTCTCGAAGCAGATGGTTCCGCTGAAATCCTTATCCCCCCGCGCACCGAAGAAGATGGGGAATCGCTCGGAGAGACAATCCACCACCACGGGCAGGGACGAGGCAGGCAAATCGCTATCGGGCTGATTGCGAATGTCCCAATCGTGGAGGATCAGTTCATAGAGCCTCTGTCCGGGAAACGTGCGTATCGGGCACGGTGCAAGCCAGTGCCATGCCTTTTTGTCCATATCTTCGGAGCGCACTTCTTCAAGGATTTCCTGCAACCGCCATACGGCTTCTGCAAAGGTGCCTATTCGCTCATCGTCAGGAAGCGCGACGAGTTCATCCCCCACTTTTTTTCGATACGACCAGAACGATTCCAGATCCGAAGCGCCGAAAGGCATCTCCAGGCGCCCTGCGGTGCCGGCAGGGATGACGTGCGCATAAAAACGCGCTCCCAGCGTCATATGCGCCACTACGTCGGCCACGCACCAGCCGGGGCAAAAGGTGGACGCGCGCCACTCTTGCTCGCTCAAGCCTCTCAAGATTTCGATGAACCTGTGGTTTTCCTTCTCTACCCAAGATGTTGCGTGAGCAAAGAACTCAGCCATTATGAAATTGCGCCCTTACGCATGGTTAAGTGAGACTGAAAATTCCCGCATACAAGAATCAGACGGGCATCGCTACTTTGAGTTCGCCGGCAATTTCCGTCACCTGTTTCCAAACACCATCGCCCACCGGGATTCCTTCCCGCAGCCTTCTTTCTTTCTCCCTGAAGCTGCGTTCCCCGGGCACGCGAATCTCCTCTACGCCAGGAGCCCTGCGTACATTCTTGACCTCGGCGACGTGGAAATCGACCATCTCCCTGAACACTTTCGTATCCCCGAAAGCGGAGGGGTCGATGGCGATGAACAAATCTCCCTTGTCGTAATGCCCCTCTTGCACCGACTGGCTGAGCGGTTTGCCGACCTTGGCTCCTAGCAATGGCCCCGCCAAAAGGCCGATCAACAAACAAAGACCGTAACCCTTGTGCTCCCCGAAAGGGGCAACCGCGCCCGCGGCGGCCGTTTTGGCATCCGTCGTCGGTTCGCCATCCGGCCCTACCGCCACGCCTTCGGGAATCGGCTCTCCCGTGACGCTCGCCTTCAAGATCATCCCATAAGGAATCGCGCTCGTCGCGAAATCGAGGAGTACGGGTTCGTCTCCGCTCTTTGGAACGGCGATTGAAAAGGGATTCGTGCCCATTAAGCGCTCCACTCCCCCGTATGGATGCACGAGCGGCTGCGTGACGCCGAGGACGATTCCCACGCAGCCGGCCCGGGCGATGCGCTCGGCATAATAGCCCGTCATGCAGATGTGATCGCTGTTCACGACCCCCACGGCGCAGGAACCCGCCTTTTCCGCTTTCCTGGCCGCGAGGCTCGCGCCATAAGTCGCGCCCACAGGGCCCATGGCGCGGTCGCCCTCTACCAGCGCTGTCGCTTCCCGCTCGTGCACAACGTGGGGCCTGGCCCGGGCGTTGATCATCCCGCTCTCTATTCTCCTGATCATATTCGGCAGGCGAATCAAACCATGGGTGGAATACCCCCTGAGATCGGCCTCTATCAATACGTCGGCCGTCGTCATCGATTGCTCGTGCGAACAACCAGCGGCCGCCAGGATACGCTCCATCAAATCGCGCAGAGCGTCCGCGTTGACGATGCGCTCTTCACTTTGACTCATGTGCGGAAAAACCTTTCATTACAGATCGGGGTTGGGAGCGGAAACGCTCGCCTTGGTGACACGCATCATCCAGCAATAGATTTCTATCCGATTGCCATCAGGGTCCAGAAAGTAGAAAGCATGGCTTCCGCTTCCGCCGATGAACCCGTTCTCATCCAGCCCCTCATGCGCGTGAACATAGGGGCCCGAGACGAACTCGACGCCACAGGATTTCACATGTTCCTGGGCGAGAAGCCAATTTTCACGGTCATCCACTTCAAAAGCGATATGGTGGAGTCCCACGTCCGTTCGATGCTCGGAGTCGGTCGTCGTCAGGCCCGCTTTCACAGCGTCTTCGGGCAACTCGAAAAGGACCAGGGTGTGGTGTTTTTCCGCGCAGCGCATAAAACAAATCGGGCGGAAAAAATCGGGCGGACCCCACTTGCCCGTCAGCTTAAGCCCTACCACGTCACGATAGAACTTGATGGAGCGATCCACGTCACTCACGTGGATACCCATGTGACCAAGCCTTGCGACATTACAACCCATTCCTATCCCTCCTAGAACGAATGTAGAGCAGAATAAATTCGTTTGCCTAAAATGGTGCGGCATCATAACATGCGCAAGCGTGGTTGGCGCGCAAGAGTCCCGTTTGGATATCAGCCGCTTCATACCCCAATGAAAGGGGGATTCGAATGTCGAAAAAAACAGGTTTTCTGGCCGTGCTGCTTGCCGGCGCCATGCTCTTCTCCGGCGTTTTCCTGCCTCCATCCGCTAATAGTCAAAAAGATAACCCCTCCGCAATCATACTCGCCTCGAAAGAAGTCAAGCCGAAAGCAGCGCCCTCCCCCGCCCTCGTCGCGCAAAATCTGGACAAAAAGCGCATCGAGAAAATCATCAGAGAATATCTCATCAACAACCCCGAAGTGCTCGAGGAGGCCATCCAAGCCTTACAAGCAAAGAGACGGGCGCAACGCGCGCAGGCGGCTCAGGCTTCCATCCAGAAAAACAGGAAACAAATCTACGAAAACCCCGAAGACCCCGTGGGCGGAAACCTAAACGGGGACGTAACAATTGTGGAGTTTTTCGATTACCGATGCGGGTATTGCAAGCGGGTGGCCCCCGTCGTAGAGAAAGCGCTCGCTAAAGACAAAAAAATCCGCATCGTCTACAAGGAATTCCCTGTCCTGGGTCCAAATTCGGTATTGGCGGCCCGGGCGGCGCTCGCCTCGCGCGCACAGGGTAAATACCTCGCTTTTCACAAGGCTCTCATGAAGGCCAAAATCTCTTATGATGAATCGAGCATCATGAAAATCGCCACGGCGGTGGGCATCGACACGGCTCGCCTGAAAAAAGACATGCAAGCGCCTGACATCCAGGCCTATCTCGCCAAGATACGCGCCCTGGCGCGTTCTCTGGGCATACGCGGCACACCCGCCTTTGTCATCGGCGAACAAATGTTCCCGGGCGCACTCACCTCGGCTCAGCTAGCCCGCATGATTCAACAGGCGAGAAAGAAATAAACCGAAAAAAGCCCCGGAGATAACTCTCCGGGGCTTTCCATAGACCAGTAAATTCAGTCCACCGTCACCGAGCCCATCAACATTCTGCGGTAATCCCACCATTTCCACTTCTTGGGCACCATGGTGATGCGTACGCGTATTTTTTGCGCGATGGGCGTATTGACGTAATTCGCCCACATTTCAGGCCCGAAGAAGTGATCCACAACGCTTTTCAGCCCCTCGTGGTCCGTTCCCATCGTCTCGGAAACCTGCGCTTCCCCTTCCACGACTACAGCGCGGAAAGGAGCATTCTCATCATCGATGCAAATCGCAAAGGCCGGGTTGCGCTTTAAGTTTCTCACCGAAACCGAATCTTCACCCGTGCTGATGAAGAAACTCGCATCCTCGGGATTGAACAGATACAAAAGCGGGACGACGTGCGGTGAGCCATCCGCATTCGTGGTGGCGATTCTCGCCATGTGGGGTTCTTGTAAAAACTCATCCATTTCGGTCGGGCGCTCGGCCATTTTCCATCTCCTCTCGAAAAACCATGATTTTATAAATCATTCCCGTTTGATTGCTCCAGAATGATACTGGAATTATCTACCCTTTCACAATCAGGTTCACCAGACGCCCCGGTACGACGATGTGCTTCACGATCTCTTTATCGCCAATATAGCCGGCCGTGACGGCTTCCGCCTTTTTCTTCAATTCCTCCTCCGGCGCGTCCGGCAACGCCATGAACGTGCGCCTCGTCTTTCCGTTTACCTGTACGGCGAATTCTTTCTCCTCGGCGGCAATGGCTGTCTCGTTCACCTCCGGCCATGTTTCACGGAAGATACTCGCCTCTCCCCCACTCGTGCCCAGGGCCTGCCAGAGCTCCTCAGCAACGTGAGGCGCCATGGGCGCCATACAGCAAAGCAGAATCTGGGCCGCTTCGCGCTGCACTGCCGTTTCAGCAGCAGCCTCCGCGCGAAGCGACGTGGCCAGTTCCATGATGCGCGCCACCGCCGTGTTGAACGAGAAGGAGTGCTCATAAACTTCCGTCACAGCCTTCAAGGTGGCGTGGGCGTCCCGCCTGAGTTTTCTCCCTGAAGCGGATAGTCCATCCCCATCCCCTGAATAGGCCTCCGTTTCCCTCCAGCCTTCGAGCCGCTCGGAGAACGTGATCCAAAGCCTTTGCAGGAAGCGGTGCACGCCGATCAGGCCGTCATCGCGCCATTCCTTCGAGCGCTCCGGGGGTCCGATGAACAGCGTATAGAGCCTGCCCGCATCCGCCCCGTATTTTCCCGTGCATTCTTCAATCGAGACTCCGTTCATCTTCGATTTGCTCATCGAGGCCATCTCGGTGAGCACTTTTTGCCCGGCCTCGTAGCCACTGCCGGCGGGGCCGTCGGCAGTAACAACCAGAGCTTCTTCATCTACGTCTTGATAAGGCACCCAGATGCGGCCACGCGCATCCGCCACATAGTAGGCCATTCTGCACACCATTCCCTGGGTGAAGAGATTTTCGAACGGCTCTTCGAAGGAGACGAGCCCCAGGTCGTAGAGTACTTTTGTGAAAAACCGCGAGTACAGCAGGTGCATGACGGCGTGTTCCGCCCCCCCGATGTACTGCGTCACCGGCAGCCAGCGGTTCACGTTTTCCGACTGGAATACGGCGTCATCATCGCGGGGGCTCACGTATCGCAGGTAATACCAGGACGAATCCACGAAAGTGTCCATCGTGTCGGTCTCACGGCGCGCGGGCCTGCCTGTTTTCGGACTGATGACGTTCACGAAATCTTCACTCTGGTCCAGAGGATTTCCGCCCCGGCCCGTGAACTCGACGTCGCGTGGGTGCATGACGGGCAGATGGTCGTCCGGCACCGGGGTGATGCTGCCGTCTTCCTCATAAATGACGGGAATCGGCACCCCCCAATAACGCTGACGCGAAATGAGCCAGTCTCTCAGGCGCCAGTTGATGGTCTTATCCCCAAAACCATTATCTGCGAAATAATCGATCATCCTCGGATACGCTTCGCGGTTCGGCTGCCCGTCGAAGGGACCGGAGTTCTCCATCACGCCGTCTTCGATGTAGGCCTCCTCCATCGTGTCGCCAGCGAGCCCCCCCTCGGGATGCTGGATGACCACCTTGACGGGGATGCCGTATTTCCTGGCAAAAAGGAAATCGCGCTGATCGTGCGCGGGCACGCCCATCACGATACCCGTGCCGTATTCCATCAGCGCGTAATCGGCTACGAGCAAGGGCACACGATCTCCATTGACGGGGTTGATGATGAAATGACCCGTTTCAACGCCTGTTTTTTCGCTCTCCTCGCTCATGCGCTCCGCGGCGCTTTGGGCCTGCATGACCTCCACGGCCTCGCGGATGGAATCCGCGCGTGGATTGCCCTCCAGCAGTTGATCGATGAGAGGATGCTCGGGCGCACAGACCATAAAAGTGATGCCGTATACCGTATCCGGTCTGGTGGTGAACACGGAGAGCGTCTCGCCGGTCGTTTCGAGTTTGAAATCGATTCGCGCACCCTCGCTGCGCCCCAGCCAGTTTCTTTGTTGCTGCTTGACGTGCTCGGGCCAGCCGACGAGGCCATCCAGATCGTCGAGCAAGCGCTGCGCATAGTCGGTAATCTTCAAGAACCACTGGCTGAGCCAGCGTTTTTCCACTTTGGCCCCGCTGCGCCAGGCGATGCCGTCGTGAATCTGCTCGTTCGCGAGAACCGTGCCATCCACCGGGTCCCAGTTGACGAGGGCCTCGCGTTTATACGCCAGGCCATTCTCCAACATTTTGAGGAATATCCACTGCGTCCACTTGTAATAGCCCGGATGCGCGGTGGAAATCTCGCGTGGCCAGTCATAGGCGAGACCCGCCATGCGAAGCTGGCGTCTCATGTTGTCGACGTTTTTTTTCGTCCACTCGGCGGGGTGCGCACCGGCATTGATGGCGGCGTTCTCCGCGGGCAACCCCAAGGCGTCCCAACCCATGGGGTGTAGGACTTCGAAGCCGCGCATCTTCCGGTAACGACTGATGGCGTCGCCCATCGTGTAGTTACACGCATGACCCATGTGCAGGTCACCCGACGGATAGGGAAACATCATCAGTGAATAATAGGTGGGCTTCTCACCGGGATGATCGGAGGTTTCGAAAATCTTCTCCTGTGCCCAATGATTCTGCCACTTTTCCTCGTAACTTGATGGACTATATTCGCCGAGCATCAATTTCCTCAATTTTTCGGTATATGTCTCTTGAATTCTTATACAGGCACTGCGGCTGTTTCAAAATACTTGCGCTACTTCAGATGCGCTCCCTCTGGGACGGGCGCGGCCTCCTCTCTTATCTTTTTGAGAATTTCAGGCGGAATGCGTCTTGGTTTTCCGCCCGCATCGGTTCTCGCATGAAGCGTATAGCCTTTCACCAGAATCCGCCCCTCTTGCTCCACCAGATAATCGAGCCGGACCCGGACGCCCTCGGGCTCTCTGAACCAGCCGGTGACCCTCACCTCGCCATCATATCGGGCGCCTTCCTTGTACTCGCAACGGCTCTCCACCACGGGAAAGAAAACGCCCTGTTCTTCGAGTTGCCCGTAGGGAAACCCGATTTTACGAAAATACTCCGTTCTCAACTGCTCGAACCACACATAATAGACCGAGTGGTGCACCACACCCATCTGGTCGGTTTCGGCATACCTTACACGGAAATCAATGGACAGAGCCAAGCCGGATAAACCTATGAGCGGTTATGAAAAAAGAAACAAACGAGCGATGTTAAAGTAAACCAAAAGTCCCAGGACATCGACCCCGGTCGTGACGAAAGGCCCCGTCGCCACGGCGGGGTCCACCCGAAAACGATGAAGCAGCAACGGCAAAAACGAGGCCAGAAGGGCAGAGAACATCATCACCACGCATATCGCAAGACCCACGACGAAACCCAACCAGGCGACGGAGTCGAACTGGTACGTTGCCAACAACCCCAACAACAAGCCATAGCAAATGCCCAGAAGCGTCCCGACGGCCACCTCTTTCGAGATGACGCGAAGCCATGATTTGGGATCGATGCGCCCTGTCGCCAAGCCACGCACCACGATGGTCGCGCTCTGTGTGCCCACGTTGCCCGCCATGCCGATGATAACCGGCATGAACGCGGCGAGAGCCACTATTTTACTCAATTGGTCTGAGTACTGATGGATCAACTGGGCGGCGAGAATGCCCCCCAGCCAACTGAAGAACAGCCAGGGTAAACGAATCCACGCAAGGCGCCTTGCGGAAAGCGACGTCACCTCATCCTGATAGGAGTGCGTCCCCGCCATTTTCAGGATGTCCTCGGTCGCCTCTTCTCTGATGACGTCGAGCACGTCATCCACCGTGATGATTCCGACCAGGACGTTGTCGTCATCCACAACGGGTATGGCCAAAATGTTGTAGCGAGAGACGACGCGTGCGACGTGCTCCTGGTCGGCATGTACGTTTTCGCTCCAGACGTTGGTAATCATGATTTCGGACAAGCTTTTGGACGGATCCGCCAGCAAGAGTTGACGAAGAGTAATCACCCCTCTCAGGCAACCATTCGAATCGATGACGTACACATAGAATATATAGTCCACCTCGCTGGCTTTCCGTACCTGGGAGATGGCCTCATTCACAGTAAGCTCCTCGGGAAGAGCCACATAGGAATCCGTCATGATGGCGCCGGCGGTTTCCGGCATATACGCCATCATGTCCTGTATCGCCTCTGTTTCCGGCGCATCGAGGAGCGCAACTATTTCCTGGGAACGCTCATCTGGCAGGGTTTCGAGAATGTATCTCGCGTCGTCGCTGTCCAATTCCTTGATCAGTGGGACGACGTCCTGGTTCGACACCGGCTCCAGGAGTTCCCGTACGATGTGAGAATCCGATTCCGTCAGAATGGAGGCGCGGTGCTCACGATTTTGGACGAGGGAAAACGCTTCCTGGCGTTCTTCGGGCAGGAAATGCTGAAAAATCTGCGCCACTTCGGCCGCGTGCATTTTTTCCAGCGCATTGGAAAGATTGGCGTCGGCCTTATGCCTTAAAAGCCGACGCACCATGTCTTCTACGCGAAGAAGTCTCGGATCACGCTCGTTTACCATGGCTGATCCCCAAATAATCAAGCAAACATGGCGTCCAAAGGGCGTAGAGTCTATTGAACACTATGGGGAGTGTCAATCATCTTGTGTTAGGGGCAAACTTAGCATATCTTGGTGGCAGATCGTCGTTTATGCTATGGGAAAAATCGCTGGCGCAGTTCCTTCATTTTCGCCCATTTGATTTGGGGAGTACCTTACCATCGCTAGACTTCATGGTCGCCTCACCGGGCTGAAGCCTAAGCAAATGAAAGTTTTGGAAAGGCTTTACCGCCGCAAAATTCCACCCGGTCAATTCATTCATTTAGAGCTTGGCCGCGAACTGGCATTTTTATCTCATGAAATCTCGCGTCAAATCGGTTTGCTCATCGATCGGCTCGGCGTCGTCCGCTACGTGATCATCGGCGATGCGCGAGGAATCGAGATCCCGGAACTGGGCCGCGCACGGGCCGGAACGGCCAGACTCAGAGGCCTTCGGTGCGTACACACCCACTTAAACGCCTCCCCGTTATCCCAGGAAGACCTGACGGATATGGCCCTCCTCCGCCTCGACGCCATGGGAGTCATTGAAGTCGTGGATGACGGGAATACGGGCCACTTCCAATTCGCCCACATTACACCCCGGCCTCCTGACGAGAGTGGGCAAGCCAACGGCCACTTGACCTTAGCGAAGAATCGCGCTCCATGGGAAATCCAGTCGTTCCCGAATCTCGAATCGACCCGAATCGACATCGAGGCCCTCATCAACTCTCTTGAGAGTGAGTTCGCCCGACTACAGAAAACATCCATTGAACTCGAAGAGGGTGAGCGCGCCATATTGGTGCATCTCGATACCGGGCAGAACTCGAACCGCTCCCCTGAGACCGAGTTCGAGGAATTGTCCCTTCTCACACGTGAGGCCGGTTTCATCCCCTGCGGGCAAATTTTGCAACGCCGAAAGAAGCCGGACCCTCGCTTCGTCATTGGCAAAGGCCGGCTGGCTGAGGTCCTCATGAACTCGATGCAGGTGGGAGCCGAAGCCCTGTTCTTCTCCAGCGAGTTGACGCCCTCGCAAATCAAGAATTTATCCGAATTCACCGATCTGAAAATCCTTGACCGGACGCAGATCATCCTTGACATTTTCGCCCAAAGAGCAAAGAGCCGCGTGGGAAAACTTCAGGTGGAGTTGGCGTTGTTGCGATATACGCTGCCCCGAATCTCCTCCCAACACACGGCCTTGAGCAGACTCACCGGCGGCATCGGCGGCAGGGGGCCGGGCGAAACGAAGCTGGAAATTCATCGCCGTCGCGCGTTCGAGCGCATTCGCAGAGTGGAGAAAGAACTCGAAAATTTACAAAAAAAACGCTCTCAGGGGAGGAGGCTGCGCCAGCGTCGCCAAGTGCCGATTCTCTCCCTCGTGGGCTACACCAACGCGGGGAAATCCACATTGCTGAACGCTTTAACGAACAGCAAGATCATGGCTGAAGATCGACTCTTCGCCACCCTGGACACATCGAGCCGAAGACTCAGACTCCCGCGCGAGCAGGAAGTCATCATCACCGATACCGTCGGTTTCATTCGCGACCTCCCTCAGGAGTTGATAGGAGCGTTCCACTCGACATTGGAGGAACTGAGCGAAGCGGACCTTCTCCTTCACGTGATCGACGCCTCTTCTCAGCATTGTGAGGACAACCTTCTTGCCGTGGAGAAAATCCTGGATGAGATTGGACTGAAAGGCACGCCTCTCATTCGGGTTTTCAACAAAATGGACCAGACGGATGACATCCGTCTGGCCAATCTGTGTCGTCGATTCAACGGTATCCCCGTAAGCGGCATAGACGCCGAAAGCCTTATCCCCCTAGTGGAGGAGGCAGCCCGCCGCCTATTGAGCATGGACAGACAAGATGAAACGCCTGAATTCGAGCAAATCGCAAACTGATTTCTATTCTGCAAGAAAACTTATTCTTTTATCCGCTGTGTTGCTGAGCTTTCTGGCCGGGGGTTGTACCGGAAGCGGCTTTTCTTCACAAGAAATTTGGGAGAAGACGAAATCCACTGCTTGGTCCGCATACTTCAAGACCCAGCGAGCCGTTACGAATACGCTGATCACGATCGGAAATTATCAGCGGAACCACGCATACGGACGAAATGACACCGAAGAAAAACAACCTGCAAACGATAAAAGTACTGAAGATAAAAAAAGCCCCGCAGTCCGTCTTCCTGAAACGCCACGCTCGCAGGATCGGTTCCCATCCAGAACTCCTGCTGCAGTGGAGGAAAACCTGAGGCCTGGCCAAGCCCGGCAAACGTCCAGGGAAATTACGCGAAATACAACCTCAAAAGAAATGCCTTTGCCGCCACGTACGACGATGACTCTCGAAGAATTGCGAGAACGCATTCGAGATATCGAACGACAGCAAATCCGCTCAAGAAATCCTTCGGAAAGACGCAGGCTGGCTGCCGAAGCGAGAGAATTGGAGCGAACGCTACTCACTTACCAAAAAGAAGAAAACATCATCGAGGAAATGACTCAATTACGCCGCCGGTTGATAAAACTACAAGAAGATTTGCTCGATATTGAACAAACCAATCGCTAGAGGGTCGGGCTAGTTCAAAGAATTGCCCGATACTATCACCAGGCATTCTTTGCTGGGCTTCATAAAATGACACGCGGCTTCTCTTACGGAATCCATATCCACTTGTTCAATCTGCCGCTTTGTTTCTTCAAGCGTTTCCCATCCTAGTCCATGAACGAATCTACCCGCCAAGTCGGCTGCCCTCACGTAGGCCCTCTGATAAGTGCGATGCAATCCGCCGACGATATAAGCCTTCGCTCGTTCGAATTCCTCTTCGCCAAGCCCCTCCGCGCTAATGCGGGCAATTTCTTGCCGCATGAGATCAACCACGAGCTTTTCCTTGCCCGCAGGCGTGGCCGCATACATCGAAATCGGGCCCGGGTCTAGAGACTCGTGCGAGGAAACGCTCACATCGTAGGCAAGCCCGCGCTTTTCCCTCAACTCAAGGAAGAATCCTCCGCCCTGACTCCCCAATGCAGCTGTTATAATGGCAAGCGCATGTCTGGCCGGATCATGAAAAGTCGTTCCCAGAAACGACATATGAATATGGCTTTGCGAAGCTCCTTCGAGCGTGTATGAACGAAACCGTTTTCTGGAGGGAGTTCCAGGCGGTGCAGGCCGAGAAATGAGTGTTTCCCGGTAAGCGCTTGCGGCCCAAGGCTTGAGCATTTTGGGGAGACGTTCTTCCAGATACGAAACATCAAAATTGCCGGCCATCGCGACGACAAGATCCGCAGGCGATGTCCTTTTGCGCCATTCTCGCCTCAACGCCCTCTGATTAAAGGCGGCCATCGTCTTGGAAGTCCCAAGTGGATGACGGCCCAATGGATGTTTGCCATACAAGAGTTGATATCCCTTGAGCCGACACCATTGCCCCAAGTCATCGAGTTCGCTGTCGCGCTCCGCATTAAGTTCCGTGCGAGTGAATTCAACATCTTCCTCATCAAAAGCGGGCGCAGATAAGAGTTCCACGAATCTTTCCATTACTTCGGGTAAAACCGCGCTGAGGCCGGAAGCCGTCAGCCCAAAAGTATTTCGCCCCGAAAATCCATCCATACTGGCGCCCAAACCTTCCACTTCTTTGGTATGAATGAACGATGGACATCTCTCCGTCGCCATGGGGGCGACGGACATCATCAGGGCGTGAAGTCCAGCTAGACGGGCGGGTTCATTTCTTTGCCCTCCAGGGAATACGGCGCGTAAAGAGAAAACGCGCGGGCCGCCATCCGGGAGCATAACCAACCGCCCGCCACCCGGAAGCTGTCTCTCCATCGGTGTGTTCTTGACTCCGGAGCGCCTCGTATTTTTGAGGCAGCTTCTTTTTTGTGAAACGGAGCGGGTGCGACTAGACACGGCTGATTTCTCCGCTGTGCCCTGGTTTCGATTCGCGTCATTTCGTTTTCGCTCAAGATGATTTTCGAATCCGCTCCATATCGCATTTCGAATCCTTCGCACGCCGACTCGCGGCGCTTCTCCCTTGGGGAAGAATACGCCCGCTGTCAATCTTGATGGTGACAGATAGCGCCTCGCTACGTCCGATACGTCATTCGCGTCTACCTCCATCACCTTCTTCATGTACTTGAAATGATAATTCGGGTCTCCGGTAATCAGTTCGGAATAGCCCGCCACGCGAGCGCGGCCCGTCATGCCCTCTCGCCTGAATTCCAGACCCGTCAGATAATTCATGCGCACTCTATCCAATTCATCTGGGCTTACGGTCTTCTCCTCGAAAATTTGTTTCGCTACCTGGAGGATTTGCTCGATGGCCTTCTCGATGTTTCCCGGTGCCGCGTATCCGCCCAGGAAAAACAGACCCGGCCCTCCGGAAAGATAGACATCGGTTGAAACGTCGAACATCAGCGACGTGTTCATACAAAGATGTTCATACAGGCGGGAGCTTTCGCCTGCTCCCAGGACGATGCCGAGCACCTCAAGCACGGGAGCGTCCCGGTGCGTCAGGGGAGGAATTTCAAAAGCGAGTTCCACGTGCGCCGTTCCCGAACGGCCGCGCCGCACGACGAGACTGTGAAAGTATTCCCACGATTCTGGTGGGTGACGCTGGCGAGCGATGCCCGGGTTGTCTGTACATGCTATCTTTACCGGTGAGTGAGATAACCACATAAAGGGTCACCACCATGTCCGAGAGACGTTATCAGGAGGTGCAGTCCCGAAGCCAGATGATGCTGCTTCCGCCGTGTCTGGACGACTACGTGTCCGAGCACAATGCGGTGCGCGCGATCGATGCGTTCGTCGGCACGCTGGACCTGGAGGCGCTGGGGTTCGCGCATGCCGAAGCGAACTGCGGCGCCGGTCAGCCGGCTTTCGACCCGGCGCTGCTGCTGAAGCTGTATCTGTACGGCTACCAGCACCGGGTACGGAGTTCGCGCCGTCTCGAAGCGGAGACGCGGCGCAATCTGGAAGTGATCTGGCTGTGCCAGGGTGCGACGCCGAGCTACAAGACGATTGCGGATTTTCGCAAGAACAATGTGGCTGCGCTGCAGGAGGCCAACCGGGAGTTCGTGCTGCTGTGCCGCGAACTCTCGCTGCTGGGCGGCAGCCGGGTGGCGGTCGACGGGACTTTTTTGAAGGCCGATGCGAACCTGGACAGCTTCCAAACCAAGCGGTCCCTGGCAAGGGACCTGAGGCGTTTGGAGAAGAGGATTGCGGCGTATCACCGGCAGTTGGACGAGGCGGATGCGCGCGGGGAGGAGTGTGGGGACGGTTCGGAGGATCCGGACCTGCCGGTGAAGCTCAAGGCCTTGATCGAGAGGCAACAAAAGAAGAAGGCACTGCAAGAGCATTTGCAGGAAAGCGGAGAGCGTCAGGTATCGGGGGTCGATGCAGATGCTCGACTTCTGAGGAACGGCGATATAATGGTGGGCGGATACAACTGCCAGATCGCGGTGGACGACAAGCACAAGCTGATTGTCGCGGAGGATGTGGTGCAGGACGGCAATGACTCCGCTCAGTTGGAGCCGATGATGACGAAAGCCGGCGAAGCCATGGGCAGCGAACGCCTGGTCGGCCTGGCGGATTCGGGCTACTTCAACGGCGCACAGTTGAAGAGTTGCGAAGACAAGGGAATGGAGGTGTATGTTCCGATACCGAACCAGACGGCCCGCAAGGGCAAGGACGGACGATTCGGCAGCGATGAATTCCGTTACGATGCGCAGGATGACACGTATGTCTGTCCGGCCGGAGAGCGTCTGGTTCGAGGCGGCACGACCACCGTCAGGGGCAGGCTGTATTACTTTTATCGCGGGACGGCGGCGGTTTGCCGGGACTGTTCGTTGTCGGGCCGATGCCTGACAAAGTCGAGATCGACGCGCAGGATACAACGCTGGGAGCATGAGGACGTGGTGGACCGGCATCGCAAGAAGATGAACGCCCGTGTGCCATTGATGCGCGGGCGAAGCACACTCGTCGAACATCCATTCGGTACGATCAAGCGCTGGGCGGGGATGGATCATTTTGTGATGCGCGGACTCGGCAAATGCCGCGGCGAATTCAGCCTGATGACGCTGGGTTACAACTTCAAGCGGGTCATGCGTGTGCTGGGCGGAGCTGCATTTGTGGAGCATTGTCTGCAAAAACAGCGGTTGGGGACGAATGGCGTGTGAACTTGAAGCCGATTCTTCGAGGACTTGACCGCGACCCCGAGCTGACCGGCCGCCGAGACGTTTCTCTCCCGGCTCTGCGGTGTTGTTGCTCCCGAAGTTGAAGACAGTGTCCGGCCATCGGGCTGCAAGCGTAAGCGAGCCCTGTTCCGGAGACTGTGAAATCCAATACTCTCACAGTCTCACGACGATGCGCGGCCCCGGTTTCAGGGGGGTCGGCCGGGGAACTTTCGGCATTTTCCTTCCCTGAAGTTTCGGCCATTTGGCGAAAAAATTTTTTCGCCTCTTTATCAAAATGGATTTTACCCGGGGAACGTCGAAAGCTCCGGCAAACACCAAGACGGCGGATGAAGGCGGATAGAATTGCTTGTGATATTTCTTCAACTCTGCCGCGCCAATGTTCTTGAGCGTCTGCCGCGTACCCAGAATGGCGCGGCCGTAAGGATGCCGGGGGCCGTAAGCTTCACGATAAAGGTGATATTGAAGCACCTGGTCAGGCTGTTCATAGGTGCGGTTCCATTCGGAAAGAATGACCTGTCTTTCCTGGCGAACTTCGCTATCCTCAAACCGAGGCCACCAAAGCGCATCGAGTAGCGCTTCCAGGCATTCTTCAAATTTATCCGGCATCGATATCAAATCGTAATGAGTGGATTCATTCGTCGTATAGGCGTTGATGTCCCCTCCGGAAGACTCGGCCAAAGAGGCGAGTTCCCCTACTTCCAGATTTTCCGAACCCTTGAATATCATGTGCTCCAGAAAATGGGAGATACCCTCAAGCTGGTCCGTTTCTGTGAGACTGCCGACGCGAAACCATGCCTGCACGCTCACGGCGGGAGCGGTGGAGTCCGGCAGAAAAAGACAGGCAGGGCCACCCTTCATCCGGTAGACGAGAGGTTTTTTGTCTTCAGAAAACGCTTCACTCGCGTCGTTTGGAAATTTCTTGAACATTATCGAAACAGGCTCACTCCTGGCCAAGACGACCAATCCGACGTGCAGTCAATCTGAAAGCGCCGAATCCCTTGACTTCTAGTGAGCGGAGCGTATCATCCTCCTCTGGCAAAGTCATTCAGGGATGATGTTGGAAGATTCTGAAACCTCGCTCTGAGAAATTCCAAAAGAAACCACCATATTCGAAAAGAGGATAATTGTGGAACATATTAAAAGACATGTTTTCGTCTGCATCAATCAACGCCCGCCCACTCATCCGATGGGCTGTTGTCAGAGCAAGGGCAGTATCGAAGTCGCGCAAGCGATAACAGAGGCAATAGGCTCGAATGATGAACTCGCTGCGGATACAGCCATGGCCGGCGCCACTTGCCTGGGTCCGTGCACGATGGGTCCCACCCTGGTCGTTTACCCGGAGGGGGTCTGGTACACGGGCGTAACGGTGGAAGACGTTCCTGAACTTATCGAGGAGCATCTGAAAAACGGACGCCCCGTCGAGCGGCTGCGGTTGAGGCTCCCCGGAAATGTCGGCGACGACGACTAGACTCGCCATGGAGAGCCCCTGATGAGCCGAGCGCTGGTGATGCACCCGAAAGACAACGTGGCCACGGTGCTCGAGGACATCTCCCCCGAGCAGAGTGTAGAAATCGAAGGCGATGATAAGACACTTACGCTTTCCGCAACGCAAGCGATTCCTTTCGGACACAAAATCGCGCTGCGCAAGATCCGCTCAAACGCAAAAGTGCTCAAATACGGCGAGGTCATCGGCACTGCCACACAAGAGATATCCGCCGGCAGTCACGTTCACGTCCATAACATCAAGAGCACCAGGGGTTAGGTTTGGCCCGTAAAAGAGGCACTCCTACCTTCCGGGGCTACAGGAGACCTGAAGGCCCTCCGGGCGGCCGGAATCATCTTGCCATCGTCAGCGGAATGGACAATTCCAACCCCATCGTCCGCAGAATCGGCGGGCTTGTGCGAGACGCCACGCCCGTCAACACCTCGTTCGGACGCGCCCTGATGGGTGAGGACGAGGCGCAGCATTGGCGGGTCATGGGGCACACCGCCGCCCACCCGAACGTAGGGGCCGCCATTATCGTAAGCCTCGAGCCAAAAAGCGCCAACGCCATCGCGGAAGTAGCCGCGAGAACATCTCCGTGGATGCCCATAGAAGCCGTGAACATTCAGGAGATCGGGGGCACGCTCAGCACCACTTCGCACGTCGTGGAACTCGCCACGAAACTCTCCGCCCATCTTGCATCCGCCAAGCGCGCCCGCTGTGAACTGGACGAACTCACCATCGGGGCCGAATGCGGCGGTTCGGATACGACCAGCGGCGTCATCTCGAACCCTGTGACGGGCATGGTCGCCGACAGGGTCGTGGAAGCGGGAGGTTCGGTCATTTTTTCCGAAACCCTGGAAATCGTAGGTGCCGAGCATCTTCTCGCCCGCCGGGCCGCGGACAGAAAAACAGCGCGGAGAATCATCGATTCCGCAAGGCGCGCCGTCGATTATGCCGAAAGCATCGGTGTCGATTTCATCGGTTCGAATCCAGCACCGGACAACATTCGGGGTGGTCTATCGTCCATTGAGGAAAAAAGCCTGGGAGCCGTCAAGAAAGCGGGGAGCCATCCCATCGTCGAGGTCATCGGCGTGGGTGAACGCCCGAAGAAAAAAGGCACCATCTTCGCTGACGCTCCCTGCGCGGGCGTGGAGAACATATCCTCCCTGGCGGCCAGCGGGGCGCAGGCGATTATCTTCTCGACCGGAATCGGCAATCCCATCGGGCATCCTGTCTCTCCTACCATCAAGGTGACGGGCAATCCCCGAACCGCGCGGACGATGTCCGAGAACATCGACGTGGATATCAGCGGCGTCATGGAGGGGACGATGCGCATAGATGAGGCGAGGGATATGCTCGAAAAAGAACTCATCGACGTGATGAGTGGAAAACTCACGGCATCGGAACTTCTGGGAGAAACCGAACTTACGGTCAGCCGGGCTGCGCTGAGCCTCTAAACCTCTCTTCCCGACAACCCAAGCGCAGGGGAAAACCGCGCCTAGAAGCCCATTCCGACGATTAGCCGATTCCAGGTGTTGATGAGCGCGATGGCGCCCAGAAGCTCCACTATCTGCGCTTCCGAATAGTGCGTCTTCAGCGCTTCGAAAGTTTCATCCGAGACGCTCACCCCCTGCGTGCTTTCCTCACAAAGGCGAAGCGCCGCCTTTTCTTTCTCATCGAAGACATCGCTTGCAGAACCCTCTTGCGCGGCTTTCGTCTTCTCATCCCCCACCTTGTGCATCTTCGCCATGTTGGAGTGCATGTTGGCGCAAAAATGGCATCCGTTTAGAACCGACGCGCGAATGTTCAAGATTTCCTTGAATCCGACGTCAATCTCCCCAGGGCCATCCGCCACCGTGGTCAGGCTCAGCAAAGAGCGCAAAAAATCCGGTTTGTGGGCCAGTGCCTTCACCGGCGGAATCACGACGCCGAACTGTTTTTGTAAGTTCTCCATGATGCGTTTCGCGGATGCTTCCGCCTGCTCGGGTTCTAACAAGGAAATTCGTGGCATTCCATGCTCCTTTGATAGATTCGTCTGGATGTATGCCGACACGTTATAGAAAGTGTCATTTCACCGATATTTACGCCACACCGAGGCCGCGGGTCAATGAATGCGTCGAAATCACCTCTCTGCCTGCAAAAAGGCGTATGAACGCAAGCACAAAACATCTACTTTTGCTAAACTATGCTCCATAATTTCTGTCTCCCGCTGCATACGCTCTAAACAAAGGGATGAAAACTGCCCATGAGCAAACAAGTTTCCTTAAAAGATGCCGCATCACTCATCGAAAATGGAGACGCGATCAGTCCCGGCGGAACCTTATTGCACAGAACACCCGCCGCCCTCATCCGCGAAATTGCGCGCGCGGGTCTTCGGGACCTCACGCTCATCAAGCCGTCTCCCGGTTACGACGCCGATCTCCTTTGCGCCGCAGGCGCCGTGAAGAAAATCATCAGCGGCATTGTTACATTCGAGGCGGAATTCGGATTGGCGCCTCACTATCGAAAGGCGATAGAGAAAGGAATGGCCGGCCTCACCGAGCATGCCTGAGCCAGCGTGCTTGCTGGGCTGCGGGCCGCAGCCTACGGCGTTCCCTTCCAGCCCATTCGCGGATTCGATGGGAGTGATATCCCCGAACAAAGCGGCATCTTCACGATTGAAGACCCCTACACGAATGAGGAACTCTATGCGATTCCCGCCCTCAAGCCGGACTGGGCGTTGATCCACGTCCAAAAATCAGACCCTCAGGGAAACGCGCAAATCCTGGGCAATCAGCAATTCGACGTTGAAATGACGCGCGCGGCGCAAAAAGGGGTCATTCTCACGACCGAGAAAATCGTAGACTCCGAAGAAATCGCAGCGGAACCGGAGAGAACCACCATCCCGAGTTTTCTCGTCAAAGCAGTCGTGGAAACGCCGGGCGGCGCGTCTCCTTGTAGCTGCCATCCATTTTACGGGGTCGACAAAACAGAAATGAGGCGCTACATGACCTTGACCCAAAGCCAGGACGGGCTTCGGGAATATCTGGCGAGTACCGACGAAACACACACACAAGACGCGGTGACGAAATAACGATGGGCAACCGCCTGGCCTCGTTGCCCGAGTATGTGATCCGCGCTGGAAACCAGATGGCCGTAACGCTCTCGCGCCTCATCGAAGACGGCGAGAATGTGTTTCACGGGGTCAACTCCCCGCTTCCCATGGTCGCGATCTTCTTGGCCAAGAAACGACATGCCCCCAACTGCTCGCTCATAGAAGTCGCGGGCTCGGTGGACCCCAAACCACGCTTCATGCCGAACAGCACGGCCGACCCTGAACTCTGCCATGGTGCGGCTTCTATGTTCTACAACCCGGATATGTATGATCTCTTTGCACGCGGCGGGGTGGACTTCGCTTTTCTGGGTGCTGCCCAACTCGACAAGCAGGGCCGAGCCAACTTGAGCTATATAGGCGACCCGTTCCACCCGAAAGTAAGGCTCCCAGGCGGCGGGGGAGGCGCCGTTATCATGCCGCAGGTGAAACGAACCGTCATATGGCGAACAGTTCACGACAAACGATTTCTCGTACCTAGGGTCGATTTCTCGACGCAGTCGGGCAATCTGAGCCACGTCGTGACACCCATCGCCTTGTTCGAGAAAAAACCCGCCGGGCTCGAGATCGCCAGCGTTCACCCTGGCCACTCGATGGATGAAGTGGTCGAGAAAACAGGCTTCGACCTGGAGCGCCCGAGCATTGTGGCGCAAACTCCTGCGCCAAGCGCCGAAGAACTGAGCGCCCTGGAGGAGCTCGATCCGGATGGTGTGCGATTTTCGGAATTCCGTGTATAAATCGCAGGCCTTCAAAGAGAATATGAGCACTCCATTCGCCACTTGACGCCGACGTATTTGGAGACAACGGATTGCGGAGAATTTCATGAGCAACGAATTGTTAAATCGCTTGGGAAGCTATTCGACCTGTCAGGCGGCGGACGCTTTTGACAAACTGAAAATCAGGGGCCACATGCCCGACATCATCCTGTTATCGCCCGACCCGGAATACCGGATGGTGGGCGAAGCCCACACCGTTCGAATGGTACCCGCCGGTGGCGGCCCCCTGCCCAAGCGCGAGGTGCACCACATCGACGCGGCGCCCGAGGGGAGCATCGTTGTCATCAGCATCCCGCCCGGTGTCACGACAGCCAACTGGGGCGGGATGATGAGTACGCGGGCGAAGGTGATGAACCTCGGAGGAGTCGTTCTTGACGGCAGGGCCAGAGATATCGAGGAACACCGCCAGATGGGGTTTCCCGTGTTTGCCAGAGGAGTGTCTGTTCACGGCAGCGGCGGATATACGGTCCCCATAAGCGTTGGAGAGCCGATCAATTGCGGGGGCGTCGCGGTGAGGCAGGGAGACGTCATTCTGGGAGACGTCAACGGCGTGGTCGTCATCCCCAGTGAAAGACTCGAGGAAGTCATCGACAAGATGGATGAACTGGCGGAAATCGAAGAAAAAATTACCGCGGAACTGGAAAAAGGCGTGAGCATCGGCGAAACATTCGCCAAGTATCGAGGCTAGGTAAAACCACGCTAGCCACTTAAATTTCATATCCATCTGGCGGCACCGGATGAAACTGATATAATGACCTCGTCTATTTACGAAATCCGCCCCGATGTATCCCGATGAACGCGAAAAACAATCCTTTATATGTAGTCCCCTTGCGTGGTCTTATCATTAGTGTCGCTTTTTCCATTTTTTTGAGTAGCTGTGGCTTTCTACCTACTCAGAAGAGTTACGACATCCAGGGGGACAATTTGCAAGGTATCGCCTCCTGGTACGGAAATCCCTACCATGGGCGCAAAACGGCGAATGGCGAAACTTACGACATGCATGCGCTCACCGCCGCGCACCGCACCCTTCCATTTGGTTCCATCGTACGGGTGCGCAGAAGCGACGATGGACAAGAAGTCCGAGTGCGCATCAACGATCGCGGCCCTTTTTTCATAAACCGGGTTATCGACCTCTCCCGAGAAGCGGCCCGAAGAATCGGTATGCTGCGCAAGGGCACCACCGAGGTTTCCGTCGAACCCCTCTACATTCCCCAGGAGCCGAACCCGAAATGGATGATCCTGGTAGGCGGATTTATGGGAAAACCAGAGGCCCAGGAATTCGCCGATTACGTTAATAGAAACGGCACGATTTCGGAGATCCGGCCCGGCTGGCACGGAAACTACGAACACTACCACGTGCAGATCAAAGGCTTGGCCGGCGAGGGTAACGCAAAACGATTGGTGGAAAAGCTGCAGCGCAACGGCTACGGGGCATTCATCGTGCGGGCGAAATAAGAGACTCAATCCCTCTCGAGCGCTTTTTCTATCTTCTCCAAGTCCGTGAGCGGCTCCTTGCATGTGAAATTTTCGCAAAGATATACCGTGGCTTGTCCATCCACCATGGATTTCCCATCAAGCAAGGGCACTGCGGCGTCTGTTTCTTCGTCAGACGATTCGGTTCTGAGAGCCAAAACCTTGTTGGGAATGAAGCGCGAATCAACGACTTTAAGGGCCGCGCGCGTATCTTCTGCGTTTCTCTCTCCGACAATAGCCACTTCCACCGGGGAGTCGAGATAAAAGTCCAGCGCCACCAGCATCATGTGGAAAGCGGCCGGCACGCGGCTCAGGTAATCTCCGAACGAGCGCAAAACGCCCTCGCCATGCTCTGCGAATTCCGCCTCGCCCGAGAGTTTCGCCAGTTTCAATAAACCCAGCGCCGCCATGGAATTTCCGCTCGGAACGGCGCCGTCTTGCGTCATCTTCTTCCGCACGATGAGCTGTTCATGGTCGTGGGCCGTAAAGAAGAATGCGCCCGCCTCGTCATCCCAATATCGAGATATCATCTCTCTCGCCAAATCCGAGGCCGCTCGAATCCACTTTGGCTCAAAGCTCGCCTCGTATAAATCCACCAACCCCAAGATCAGAAAAGCATAATCATCCAGATACGCGTTGAACTTGCTTACGCCTTCCCGGTGGCTTCTCAGCAAGCCGCGCTCATCGCGCATGTTGTTCAAAATAAAATCCGCCGCCTTGCCCGCTTCTTCTACATAGGGACGGTGCTCCAGAATCCTGCCCGCCAAAGCCATCGAGCCGATCATGAGTCCGTTCCAACTCGTGAGAATTTTGTCATCCAGTCCCGGCTTCACGCGCCGTTCGCGCTCGGCGAAGAGTTTTGCGCGCCCTCTTTGCAAGACATCAAAGAGCTTTTCTTCCGTGATTCCCAGTTCTTCGGCGAAAACGCGGGGTGGTTTCTGAATGAACAAGGCGGAGGTGTTGCCCTCGAAGTTCCCCTCTTCCGTCACGCTGTAGAACCGGCAGAATATGTCGGCTTCTTCTTTGCCGAGAACCTCTTCTATCTCCTCAGGACGCCAAACGAAGAACTTGCCCTCCTCCCCCTCGCTGTCAGCATCCTGCGCGGAATAAAATCCTCCGCCCGGGCTGGTCATCTCCCTCAAAACGTAATCGAGCGTATCCGCCACCACGGAGCGGTAAAACGCGCTTCCCGTCGCCTGATATGCTTCGAGATAAACCCTGGCAAGCAGAGCGTTGTCGTAAAGCATTTTCTCGAAGTGCGGGATAAGCCAATAATTATCTACGCTGTAGCGGTGAAAACCTCCACCGAGTTGATCATACATCCCGCCCAGCGCCATTCTTTGAAGCGTTACCTCGACCATCTTCAGTAGTTCCTGATCCGGGGACTGCTTCCATTTTCTTAAAAGCAGCATCAGCGCCATGGAGGGTGGAAATTTGGGAGCGCTCCCAAAGCCGCCCCATGTCGAGTCGAATCGCTCTTTCAGTTCCTTAGCGGCCTGGTCGATCCACTCTGCTTTCAAATCACCCGTTGCGGGCGTAACGACTCCCATTTGCTGTAGATTCGCCGTGATGCTCTCCGCGTTATCGTGCAAATCGTCCTGTCTTGTCTGGTAGACTTCGGCCAGCCTCAAGAGCACGTTCTTGAAACCGGGCCTGCCCCATTTGTCATGTGGCGGAAAATATGTACCACCGAAGAAAGGCCTCAAATCCGGGAGCAAAAAGACACTCATGGGCCAGCCCCCCTGGCCCGTCATCATCTGCACCGCTTCCATGTAGATACCGTCGATATCGGGGCGTTCTTCTCGATCCACCTTGATGGAGACGAAATGCTCGTTCAGGATTTCGGCGATTCCCTCATCCTCGAAACTCTCGTGCTCCATCACATGACACCAGTGGCAGGCAGAATAGCCGACGGACAAGAAAATGGGCTTGTTCTCTTCTCTTGATTTGCGGAGCGCATCCTCGCCCCATGGGTACCACTGCACCGGATTGTATTGATGCTGTAAGAGATAGGGGCTCGTCTCCTGTGCGAGGCGATTCTGCTGACGGGGGTGAATCATGAATTCCTCAGATGAGTGGGTGAAAGTCCGCTGGCCACGAAAATATGCCTATCGACAGGGTATGGGAGAATGATCAACAAAACAATTCGGGCTGGGGGAAGATTTGCGCGTGTGTCTCCACACGCCCGTCCCCACGAATATGCGATATATTTTCATCGCAACTCTCCGCCCATGCCGCGGATACCAGATGCAGGCGGTGACAGTTTCTCGGGTTCTCCTCCGCACAAAGAACCGCCGTCGGTTCCTTTCCCACTCGCGTTCTTAGTCGTTCCAGAGCGTGGATAAAACTCTCATCGCGCTTCACTTTCTTCCAGTCGATGCGTCCTTGGGGGTCAAAAAATTCTGGACGTTGTCTGAAATCGCGCTTTCCGCCCAAAGCCTCCCCTTCCCAGACGTATATAATGTCTCGCGACAAGAGGCTTTTGCTTATACTTTCTCTGTTGAATTGAGGGTTTCTCCTGCTGTAGGGGATGCTGCGCACATCCACCACGCATGCGATGCCGTGGCGGCTCAGCAGACCCAGGAATTTCTCCGCGCTGTGGTTGCTGTGGCCTATTGTCCAGAGCGGGTGCTTCAAGCGAGACCTCCCATGAGCGTGGCTGCAATCTCGCAACCACGATGAAATATCTCCACGTCGATATTCTCATCGGGAGCATGAGCGTTTGAATCCGCATTGGCGAGCGGGAACCAGACGGAAGGGAGCCCCAAGTCTCTCGTGAACATGCTGTCGGGAACGCTGCCGCCGAAGTTCGGGTAGATGACGGGCTCGACCCCGAAACCACTGACAGCCTTGATGACTTTCTGCACATAGGGGTCGTCCGCCGGCGTTTTGCTGGCGTCGAACGTGGCCATCTTGCGCACTTCGATGTCATCGAAACCCTCTGCATTCAAAAACGAACACACATCATCAAACAGCTTGTCCGGGTCCTGCGCCACAACAAGGCGGAAATCCAGCTTGGCGCTCGCGGAACCCGGCAAAACTGTTTTCATTCCATCGTTGGAATATCCCCCCTGGAATCCACAAATGTTCAGGTTCGGCTGGGTGAGCGTCTTTGTATAAAAGGAAGAAAGATTAGGAATCCGGGAGGCGCCTTCTCCGATGACAGCCCGAAGTTCCGCCTCCGGGTCGGGAATTCCTCGCAGAGCAGCTTGATCCGCACCGCCGACCGGGAGCACGGACTCATAAAATCCCGGCACGCGCACCCTTCCCTCACCGTCGCGCAGACGTTGCACGGCCTCCATGAGCCGCCAGAACGGATTCGGGGCCGCTCCGCCATAAGACCCGGAATGGAGGTCTTTCCCGACGCCGTGTGAGATAAGTTCGATATAGAGTAGCCCTCTGCATCCCATAGAGAGCGTCGGCCTGCCCGAGGGGTGTATGGAGCCATCGGATGAGCAGGCGATATCTGCTTTTAACAACTCCTTGTTCGCCTGAATGAATTTTCTCAAATTTGGCGAACCCATCTCCTCCTCTCCCTCTATCAAAAACTTGAGATTGATGGGCATTTTCGTGTTTGTCTGTTGGTAGGCCTCGACCGCCTTGATTTGCGCGAAATGCTGGCCCTTGTTGTCTCCCGAGCCTCTTGCATAGAGGCGGCCATCTCGCACCTGTGGCTCGAACGGCTCTGAGCTCCAACCCTCAGAAATATCGGCCGGCTGAACGTCGTAGTGGCCATAGCTCAGCATCGTCGGAGCATCCGGAGGTCCCTTCACTTCGCCGTATACGAGCGAAATGCCCTCGGTCGGAAGAATCTGCGCCTGAATGCCTGCGCTACTCATCAATCCCGCCAGATGCGCCGCCGCCTCCTCGACACCGACCCCCAATGTGCTGATGGAGGGTATTTTGAGATATTCGATGAGTTCTTCCAGACTCTGCTCCCTTCTCGCCCGCAAAAAATCAATCACCGCCGACATTCAATTCTCCTTCACATGAGCTATATTCGCCAAGATGTTGCCGAAATCGTTTCCCCGGATTATTCTCAGAGATGGTATGAACCTGCCAATTCTTTTGCCGCCGAGCAAAAATTGGATTTCGCATGATTCGATCCATTTTTAGCATAATTCATCGCTTCTTCAAGATCATCCGCATAAGAGCCCTCTTGCTTTTCATCTTCGCCATGCTGATGGTGACAAGCTGCACCCGGCCCCGAACCTTGAACCTGGCTCCTGCTCCCACTGGAAGCTACGATCACCAGGAGAACTACGTCGAACTGCCATCGAGCATCGAAAACGCCTCGATGACGGGATACCTGGTGCGTCCCTCGAAAGATGGAAGATACCCTTGCGTCATATTGCTTCACGGGAAAGGCGGTTGGTGGCGGGCATACATCCGCTACGCCCGAAAACTCGCGAGCCATGGATTCTCATCCTTGGTCATCAATTATTACTCGGTGCACCAGGTGGACCTCGAGGGTCTCAGAACACCTTTCATTCAACGAAAATCGAATTTCGAGCGCCAGAACGAAGACATCAACCGAGCCGTTTCCGCCTTTGCGAAAAGCGCGCATTGCATACAAAACAAGGTCGGTCTCATCGGATTCTCACTCGGCGCGGACAAGGCGTTTCGCGCGGCCGCGTCGCTTCCGGTCGTGAAGGCCGTGGTAGCCTATTATGGTCCCTATGATTATGCGGCTCTCATCAAAAAGCGCATCAACTCCGTGGTCCTCTCCCTGGCGACCGAGAATCTGCTGCGCTGGAAAGAATATCTGGAACTACACAGCCCCACCAACAAGATACAGAACACGAAAGCTTCCACCTTGATGTTTCATGGCGTAGTGGACGGGATAATCCCCGTCCAGCAATCATTCACGATGATGAGAAAGCTGCGAGCGAGAAAATCGGGCTACGCTCAATTGAAACTTTACGAGGGTACTGGCCACAATTTCGTTCTCAGGAGGAGAACTCCCCGGGAAAGAGAAGACTCGATTCGGCTCGCCTTGATTTTCCTCAAAAACCATTTGGCCCAGACCGGAGAACCGCCCAAGGCGCAAGATGAGAGCGAAAAACGAGCCGGTCTTCATCCTGGGAACAACCAGCAAGGTAGTTGACGCATCATGGATACGACGCCAGACGGCAGACACGGCAAGAGCGAATCCTGGGTTCGCGAATGGGTGGGATGGAGTGAACTCACTCCCGCCGGGAACGTGGAAGCGGGCGCATGGGGCACTTGGACGATCATCTACCATGTCGGCAGATATGGGGTGGACGATGGGGGAACGATTGTGCTCTCTCGCCGCTTTGCCAGCGATTGGGCCAAACCGCAAACCGACGCACCCGGTGAGGCTCACTATGCGAGCGTAACCACGAGTGGAAGCGCATCCCTCAGGGTAAGGTGGGACCCGAAATCGAACATCAGACCCTGGCAGCAAGGCTTGGCCATCGACGTATTCGACAGCTATTTGGCGCAAGGAGATACGGTAACCATCGTTCTGGGAGATAGAAGCGGCGGCGGTGCGGGAACCCGCGCACAAACCTTTTGCGAAAAAAATTTCCGCTTCCGGCTCTTCGTCGATTGCTTCGGCTCGAATCGCTTCATCGAAGCAGCCGATACACCCGCCTTCTCCATTGTCCCTGGAAAACCCGCCCGCCTCGTCATCCATGGCGCGACGGAACAAGCACCCGATGAGACATCCTGGATGCAGGTGAAACTCGAGGATATATGGGGGAATCCGTGCCATGGCGTAGACGCGGAAGTCTCACTCGCCCCAGAGGGCGCGAGTTGTGAAGGATTGCCAAAAACAATTCGTTTCGAGCGCGGTAAACCCGCTGTAGTTCGCCTGGAAAACTTATGTTGGGAACCCGGCAGATGGGGGCGTATACGAGGCGACGCCGGAGGAAACATTCTCCCGGCTTACAGTAATTACGTGCACGCCATGAAGAAAATCCACCAATGGCGGCCATTCTGGGGCGACCTCCACGGCCAGAGCGAAGAGACGGTGGGCACAAACACAGCGGATGATTATTTTGCTTTCGCCCGCGATATGGCCGGAGCACAATTCTCCTGCCACCAGGGGAATGATTTTCAAGTCACGAAAGATACCTGGGACGCCGTTCGAGCGGCCACGAAGAAATACAACGAACCGGGTCGCTTCGTCACGTTCCTGGGGGTCGAATGGTCCGCCGTGACGGGAATGGGCGGGGACAGAAACGTCATGTACCTCGGTGATGACGGCCCCTTGCACCGAACCAGCCACTGGCAAATAGATGATTGGTATGATCAGGAGACGGACAGATACCCCCTCGATGAGCTTTACAGCGCAATGGAAGGGCGTAGCGACGTCACCCTAATCCCCCACATCGGAGGCCGGCGGGCGAGCCTGGACTATCACCACGCAGGGCTTGAGCGCGTTATGGAAATCTATTCTTCCTGGGGCCGTTTTGAATGGTTCGTGGAAGAAGCCCTGGCAAAAGGCTGGCGCGTGGGCATAACGGCCGGAAGCGATGGACACAAGGGACGACCGGGAGCCAGCTACCCTGGCGCCGCTATTTTCGGAGTCTATGGCGGTTACGCCTGCATCTATTCGGAAGAACTCACACGCGAAAGCCTTTGGGAGGCGATTCAAGCAAGGCGCGTCTATGCAACAACCGGGAAGAAGATTCATCTCTCCTTCTCGGCTGGAAACCATTTCATGGGCGAGGAATTTGAATCTACCGACCCCCCTGTGTTCAAGGTCCGGGCCATGGGCGAATGCGGCATCGAGTCGATAGAACTCAAGCGCGCTTCGCAGACCATTTTGTCTTATCGCCCCAAAGATGCAATTGCCCGGAACTCAGATTGGTTTCGTGTATCTTGGAGCGGCGCCCGAATACACCAGCGCAACCGCCAGACTCACTGGCACGGCGGTTTGCGGGTCGATAAAGGGAGAATCGAAGAGCCAAGAAACTGGCAAGTGGACAACCTGGAAGAAGGCATACAGGCGGTCGATGAACGAAGTATCCAGTGGCTGAGCCGAACGACCGGGGATGCGGACGGCGTCGAATTCCGCCATACAGGCGGAGACGATGCAACGCTCTTCTTCGAAACCGAAGTCGTTTCCTTTGAGGTGAAACTCGATGATATCAGTGCCGTTCCGTATGTGATTGAAGCGGGCGGCGTTCGTCAACAGGTGGAAGTGCAGCGCATCAGTCCAACGTCAGGGAACCCTTACGCGAACGTCACGTTCGACATCGATAAAAGCGATTTTCACGATGGCTGGAACCCCTATTTCATCAGATTGATGCAAGAAGACGGTGCATTGGCCTGGAGCAGTCCTATTTTTACAAAAAGGGTGAAAAAATGACGGCGGACAAATTACCCACTCTCGATGAAAATTGGCAGCGTGCGCTTGCCATTGTGGCACATCCAGATGATATGGAATTCGGTGCGTCAAGCGCGGTCGCCAGGTGGACGGCTCAAGGCAAGGAAGTCTCATACATTCTCATGACGAGTGGCGAGGCGGGAATCGACGGCATGCCCCCGGAAGAGACTGGCCCTGTAAGAGAAGAGGAAGAAATAAAAAGCGCCGCCATCGTCGGCGTTGAGAAGGTGGAATTCCTGGGCTATACGGATGGGGTGATTGAGTACAATCTGGCTTTAAGGCGCGACCTCACCAGGAAAATCAGGGCATATCGGCCTGAAATCGTTATAACGCTTTCCCACCACCTCACCTGGCCGGGTGGCCCCTTGAACATGGCGGACCACCGCTGGCTCGCTTATGGCGTGATGGATGCGAGCCGTGATGCAGGGAATCGCTGGATTTTCCCGGAATTGTTGGGTGAAGGGCTGAATCCCTGGACAGGCGTGCGCATGGTGTTGCTCAGCGGCTCTCCTCAACCTTCATATGCCGTTGACGTCAGCGGGTACCTCGAGAAAGGAATTGAATCTTTGCAAACGCACCAACTCTATATCGACAATCTCGCGCAAGGGTTCGACCCCGTCGGTTTCCTCACCCAAGCGGCCGTCGAAACGGGGAAACAAGCCGGATTTGAATATGCGGTATCATTCGAGGCGATTTCGATATAAAAATCTGAAAAAATCCCCGCTCAAGGCTATATCTTCCCAAGCGGATTGGGTAGTATTCGCCTGCGGTTTGGACGTAACGCGTTTTGTTATATTGATTCAAATATCCGATGAGGGACTGAATGCTTGATGATGCAACAAAACGAGAGTTAAGAGAAAAACATTACAACGCCACTCTTACAGATATCGTCTGGCAGCATGAATCGCTCGCATGTTTTCGGGTAAAACCCGATTTCGATTTTCCCGAATACAAATCGGGGCAATACACGACGCTGGGGCTGGGTAACTGGGAGCCCCGTCACGTAGACGCCGTCAAGGAGAAAGAGCTCGACGAGAAAAGAATCAGGCGATTGGGCAGGCGGGCCTATTCTGTGTCTCACCCGGTTGTCAACGGAGCGGGAGAACTATTTCCACCGGACGACCTGGATTTCCTGGAATTCTACATCGTCCTGGTCATCGGCGAGGAAGGCGAACCTGCGCCCCTGCTCACCCCGAGACTCTTCCTCTTGAAATCCGGCGACCGTATCCACATGGGTCAAAAATTTACTGGTGAATACACGCTCGACTGCATGAATGATATTCGGGGTGACGAAAACTCTCTCGTCGTTTTCGCAGGCACAGGGACAGGAGAAGGCCCGCACAATCATATGATATGGGAACTCCTTCGTACGGGTTACAAAGGCCAAATCGCCAGCATCAACGTCGTGCGCTACAATAACGACCTCGCATACGAAGCCATCTATAGAGAACTTGAGAAGAAATATCCCCAACTCACATATCACGCGCTCACCACGCGCGAGGCGGATACCATCAACAACAAGGTATATGTTCAGGATTATCTCGCAACGGGCATGTTCGAGGAAAACCTCGGTCGTAAGATGGACCCTGCGAACACGCATCTGTTCTTGTGCGGAAACCCCGACATGATCGGCATCCCGAAAGTGCGTGAAGGCGAGAAGATATGGCCAGAAGGCGCGCCCGGCGTTATCCAGATCATGGAAGATCGCGGCTTCACAATGGACTACGGCCGGACGAAGGGAAACATCCACTACGAGAAATATTGGTAACACCTGCATTTCAGACCTCACCTCGGCTCTAGTAGACAAAAATCTGCAGGAGGCCCCATGCCCGATTTCATTCATGAAGCCGAGGGCGTATTCTCCATCCTCAAGTTCAACAGAAAAGACGTTCGCAACGCCGTCAACGAAGAGATCATGCAGGGGCTCACCGAGGCACTCGACTCGCTTGAAACTTCGAACGAACTAAGAGCCGTCATCCTCACGGGTGAAGGTGAGGAGGCGTTCTGCTCGGGCGGCGACTTGAAATGGTTACAGTCTTTTGAATCTCGCGAGGCCGGGTTGGGCATGAGCAGACGGATGCAGGAAATCATGGGGCGTCTGTCCGCATTACCCATACCCGTCATAGCCGTTTTGAACGGATACGCCCTGGGTGGTGGAACCGAAATCGCCATGGCCTGTGACATGCGGATCATCGAGGAGCACGCTTACATGAGTTTCAAGCAAGCCCGCGTGGGCCTCATGACGGGCTGGGGAGGCGGGGGGCGTCTCCTCCGCACAATCGGATACGGGCGAGCGCTGGAACTTTTGACTACATGCAAAGAACTGAGCCCGGAAGATGCGCTCAAGATGGGACTTGCAAACGCCGTAGTGCCCCAAGGGGAGGGTCTTCGCGTCGCCAGGGCGATGGTGGAAGAAATTTCTAAAAGCGCTCCGGGAGCCATCCGCTCATTGAAGGCGTTGCTCTTGTTCGGATTAGAAAATACACTGGAGAAAACGACGAGTTGGGAATCGTCCCGATTTGCAGATCTTTGGGTATCAGAAGACCATGATGAGGCGGTAAAAGCGTTTTTTGAAAAGAGAAGACCCGTATTCAAGGGGAGATAACCCCAAAATGACTAACGATGACCTACAGATAAAAACCCGCTCAGGCCTCGCCTTGGAAAACACTTACGACCCTGGAGATATGCCTCAGAGCTATGAACCGGGTAAACCCGGAGAATACCCTCTCACACGTGGCATTCATCCTGAGATGTACAGAAAACGCTTGTGGACGATGCGCCAGTATTCGGGTTTCGGAACCGCTGAAGATACGAACCAGCGATACCGCTTTTTACTTGACGAGGGAAACACCGGGCTCTCCGTTGCCCTCGATCTTCCGACACAACTGGGACTTGACAGCGACAATGCAAAATCAGCCGGTGAAGTCGGTAAAGTAGGTGTAGCCATCGACTCGCTGGCGGATATGGAAACCATTTTTCAAGGCATCCCGCTCGATAAGATCAGCACGTCCTTCACCATTAACTCAACGGCCGCCATCCTTTATGCCATGTACGTCGCGGTCGGCAAGAAACAAGGCGTTTCGCCCGCTCAGCTTACCGGCACCATCCAGAACGACATTCTGAAAGAATACGTTTCCCGCGGTACTTGGATTTTCCCGCCCGATCCTTCACTACGGCTGATCGTCGATACCGTCGAATATGGAGCGAGAAACACCCCGAGGTTCAACACCATAAGCGCAGCGGGCGCTCATTTCAGGGATGCCGGCGCAACCGCCGTCCAGGAAGGCGGCTTTACCCTCGCGGATGCTATTGTTTATGTGGAAAGATGCCTGGAGCGCGGGCTTGATATCGACGAGTTCGCCCCTAGACTCAGCTTTTATTTTTACACCCACATGGATTTTTTCGAAGAAATCGCCAAGTACAGAGCCATGCGGACGCTATGGGCCAAACTAATGAGAGAGCGCTTTGGCGCTCAAAACGAGAGAAGCTGGCTCTTTCGCTTCGGTGTCGTTTGCGGCGGCAGCACGCTCACAGCGCAAGAACCCGAAAACAATATCGTCAGAGTTACCTATGAGGCGCTGTCCGCCGTGCTCGGAGGCGCTCAAACCATCTTTACTTGCGCTTACGACGAAGCGCTCGCGTTACCGACCGAAGAAAGCGCCCTTCTCGCCTTGCGCACCCAGCAAATCATCGCTCATGAGAGCGGCGCACCCGACGTAGCGGATCCCTTCGGCGGTTCATATTACCTGGAAAATTTGACTGCCCGCATGGAAGATGGGATGGTGCAGATTATCGAAGATGTGGAAGAGCGCGGCGGTATGGTCGAGTGTATCCAACGGGGCGTAGTGCAAAAGTGGGTAGCAGAGAGCGCGTTTCGCTGGCAAAAAGCGGTGGATGCACAGGAACAAACTATCGTCGGCGTGAATAAATATGCGCGGGAGGAGCCTCCCTCACAAGAGATATTCACGATCGACCCTGAACTTGAAGAACGCCAGAAGAAACAACTGAACAATTTGAAGAAAGAGCGAGACTCCTCGCGGGCGGAACAAAGTCTCAGACACCTGGAAGACGCCGCCAGAGGCGATGAGAACCTCATGGAGCCAATTTCCGAGGCGGTGGAAACATATGCAACCATCGGAGAAATTACGGATGTGCTGCGCGGCGTTTTCGGAGAATTTCAAGAACCTGTAGCCTTCTAGCGGCTTTACCTCGTCTTACCGCTTGCCCAAGCGGCTAAAACGCGGAATAATCACATCAAGAAAATTAACCAAAAAATGTGTTTTCAGCATCCTAAATGGCATATTTATCGGAGGTAGGCAGAAAAATGTGGACCGACGCCAAAAACGGGAATAACTCGGTAACTGATTACAAGTACAAAAGCGCCACCGTTGATCTGGGCAGTGGAAGCATCACGGTGGAAGAGAAAACCTGCGAGGATTGGGAGGATTTTTTGGGCGGGATCGGCAGGATTTTCAAAATTCTCTCCCATCACGACGTATCAGACCCCTATGCACCCTCCTCCCCTCTCGTCATGGAGCTTGGCTGTTTCTCGGGAACGAACCTGATGACGGGGCTGAGGACGTTCTTTGGCGGCTACAGCCCGCTCAAGAGCACGCTCGCCGGTGCGCCTTCGGCCATGTACTCGGCAGGCTCCGGTAAATTCGGAACCAAGGTGGCCTGCGCGGGCATCGATGAAATCATCTTCACCGGCAGGAGTGAGAAGCCCGTTACGCTGGTGATCAAGAGCGATACCCTGGGCGGGCCCCCGAGCCTGGAACTCGTAGACGCCTCACCCCTCCTGGGTCAGGATTCACACGAGAAGATGATGGCGCTCGCCGATGAATACGACGACGCTCATTTCGCCGTCATCGGCCCTCCGGGGGAGAACTTTGAGACGAACCGCATGGCGTCCATCGTCCTGAGCACGGAAAACCAGCTCAAAACGAGAGAATGCAAACCGAGGTTCTGCGGACGCGGCGGCTTCGGCGGCGTGATGGGCTCCAAAAATCTCATCGCCATCGTCGCGCAGGCTCCTGATGACAAATCTGCCGTAACGAACGTCGTCAAAGAAGCGAACAAGGTCATCTCCCGGGGCGCCGGCTCCAAGAACTACCGCGACGCCTATAAGGCCGATGGCGGCGGCGGCACCTGGCGAAACATCGCGGGATTGCATCCCATGGGCTGTCTGCCCGAGAGGAACTTCTGGGCGCCGGGGAATGATGACGCCGTTCAACTATACCGCGGCAGTTTTGAAGAACCCTACGTCATCAAGGATGAGTCCTGCTTCAAATGCGGCATCGCGTGCCACAAAAACATCTACGACAGGCCCGAGGGAGAAACGGCCGAGGGCAGAAAGGCGAAGAAAGGAAAATTCAGGGTCAAATTCGACTATGAGCCGCTCGACCTCATCACGGCGAACTGTGGCGTTTATGACGCGGAAGAATCCCTGGAACTCGTGGAGTTGGGCGATCGCATGGGTTACGACGCCATCAGCCTGGGAGCCACCATCAGCTACGCCATGGAGTGGAACGAGAGAAACCCGGACAAACCCGTACTCGACGGCATTTGCTTCGGCGATGCCAAAAAGATGGAAGAGTTAATCCGCAAAGCAGCGGCGGGCGAATGTGAAGAACTGGCGCAGGGCACCATGCGCTTGGCCCAGCAATGTGGCGACCTCTCCTTCGCCATGCAGGGCAAGGGACTCGAATACCCGGCCTATCTGCCCGAAACCAACCCCGGCTACCCCTGGGCGCTGGCAGGCGGCCACATGAGCATGCGCACGTTCCTGCTTCTCATTCTCGACGGCCAGCAGACAGACATCGATTACTGGGAAAACGCCATCCTAAACGGCATCTACTATACGCGGGACGACCTCATCGGGACCTGCAAATTCGCAGGCGCGCCCAACGAGAATATCGTCGACAGCCTGAACGACATGTTCGGCGTCTCGTTGACGGAAGAAGACGTGAATCAGGCTATCAGGCGTTCTTACCTGAGAGGACGTTTACTTGAGAAAAAAGTGGGCTATACAGATGAAGAATACGATGTCCCCTCCCGCGTGTACGAAGGGGCGAATGAGAACGTCAAAATGCCCAGTTTCATGACGCGCGAGTTCATGGATGAGCTCAAAAAACGAACCGAGGCAAACTGGGACAGGCTCACGGAGGAAGAGGGAATCGCTCTTCCGGCCTAAGTTCCTGAGTGAAATCTAAAACCCCCTCCGGTAGCGCCCGGAGGGGGTTTTCTTTTCATCGAACACGATGGAATTCCCTGTAGCCTGAAGCTATACCCCGCGCTTGTCCCCCCACAACATCACATGCAGCCTGGGGGTGAACCGAAAGCCTCGATTCATCGAAACCTCCGCCAGGGCGAACAATCTGTGCGCCATCTGCTCGCGCGTTTTGCCGCCAGGCGAAATGATGACACGGCTTCGCGGAAAATCACCAAGGCTGTATTTATCGAGAACTGCTTCAATTTCATCGAGTTCCTCCGCGCGGTGAACCACGAACTTGAGGTAGGGTTCCTTTGCCCGGCGCAGCCAGTCGAGGGTTTCCGGCTGTTTTTCCTCTGCGATTTGGGCCGATTTCAGCTTGGGCGAGACGTTCCACTGATCCACCCGTTCGAGAACGTCTTCAGACGGCGGCACATGGCCCGCCGTTTCCACCTCCACTCGTAAACCCGCATCATGAAGCGCCTCGATAAGCGTTGGAAACTGCGGGGATTCGAGCGGCTCACCTCCCGTCACCACCACCTGGGCGCCTTCGTGTTCCCGACAAAAATCCAGAATTTCCGCGATCGTAACTTCTTCCACCGGAGGCCCGGACCAGGAATACTTCGTATCGCACCAAACGCAACCCACCGAGCAGCCCATGAGACGAATGAAGACGGACGGACATCCGATGGTGGCACCCTCGCCCTGCAATGAGAAAAAAAGCGGATCCGCGAGCGATACCCGGAAATCCGCTTTTTCCTTGAGTTGAATCATCACGTCAGGCCCGCTTCCCCACACATGGTCTCAGGCTCTCGATGCAAATGCCGAAATACTTCTCATCAATTACCCCAGCGCCGCCGCCACGATGAGCGCCACGCCGATGAATATCGCACCCACGACGATTCCGACCGCCCTGTTCTGATCCTTCGACAGCGCATCGTTCACCGAGAACGGCGTGATCCACTCGAAAATCTTGTACCCGATCATCAGCAAGGCGATGCCGACCAGGCCATAGACAATCGAAAGCAAGAGACCCGTGCCGACGCCCATACGAGGCATCCCCTGAGCGAACGCCAAAGTTGGCGTCATGAGACTTAAAACGGCTGCAATCGCGATTTTTTTCATGTGAGAAACTCCTTGTCGAGTAAAGGTAGTATTCAACGTCGAGACATCATCCTCAAGATAAAGAGCAAGAGGAGCGGAAAGAGAAGCATCCGGCCCAGACCGAAAAGACCGAGCCCGCCGAACCCCCATCCCCCCAGCATGCCCAAGCCCATCCCCATGCCGAATCCGCCCAAACCGCGCCGGCCCGCGAATCCTCTACTGTAGCCCCGTCCATAACTTCGTCTCGAAAATGAGCGCGCGCCGAAAGAACGCATGCGCCCGAATCCGCCGAACGAACGGCCCCCGCCGAAGCGTCTGGCTTCCGCAATGGATGGACTCAAAACGAGGGCGGCGGTGACGGCGGAGGCCCCCACGGCGCCGCGGGCGACGGGCGTAAACGAAGCGGGGGCAAGCGCAATGAATGCGCCTACAACGACGACCGACAGACAATAAACGGGGCGAAACAAATATGACGCTGTTTTCAATGCGTCCTCGAAGCAGGGGCGGTCGAAATTACGGGAACAGCCTAGCAGGGCGAGTGCAATTTCTCAATCTCTCGTTTTCAGTCCCATCTCCTGCCCGGCATGTGGTTGTAGACGCTGTTCAGGATGCCTCCGTCGATATCGAGGCGCGAAGCCGTGATCCAGTCGGATTCCTCTGAGAGCAAGAACAAAATGCCGTGTGCGATATCCACCGGCTGGCCCACGCGGCCGAGGGGCGTTACGGCGCTTCTGCCCTTTTTGATCTCGGGGTCCTGCAGATAGGCGGTCAGCGGCGTTTCGGTGTGGCCGGGACACACGGCGTTCACGCGAATACCCTTGCGCGCCCATTCGATGCCCAATTGCTTGGAGAGCATGATGATGCCCGCTTTCACCGTGCTGTACGCGCCCGACATCCCGTAAGGCTGAACCCCTGCGTTCGACGACAGATTCACCATGACGCCGGGCCTTTCGTTCTCAATCAGCCAGCGGCCCGTCGCCTGGCACATCAGGAACATGCCCGTAAGACCCACGTCCAGCACCATTTTCCAGCTCGCCAGAGGCAGATCGACCAGCGGAGCGGGGTCCATCTTGATCGCGCAGTTCACGAGGTGGTCCAGGCCGCCGAACTCGCCCACCGCGCGCTCCACCGCCGCTTGGCAGGACCCTTCATCCGACACGTCGAGCCGCTGAAACACCGCCTTATCCTTCCCGAGCCTGCCCTCCAGTTCGACGCCCAACTCCTCGTTCACGTCGCCGATGAGAACGCGCCCACCCTGTTCCACGTACATCTCACACGTTTTGGCGCCAATACCCCGGGCGCCCCCGGCGACGATGCACACATTTCCATCGAAACGGCCCATGCGGAACCTCCTCTCTCAAGTCGTTTTATACTCGATTTTCCTGCCGCCCCAGTTTCTGCCGGGCGTATGAATCATCTTGCTCTCGACCTGTCCGCCGTCAATCGGGAGGTTCGCCGCCGTGACGTACCTCGCCCGGTCCGAGAGCAGGAACACGCATCCCTCCGCGATGTCCTCCGGCGTGGCCACGCGGCCCATCGGCACCACAGCGGCGCGGCCCGCCGCGATTTCGGGGTCCTGGAACATGGCTTCGGTCATCGGGGTGCGCACCTGACCCGGCGAGACGGTGTTCGCGCGAACGCCGCGATCGCCCCACTCCACGCCGAAGAGCTTGCTGAGCATAATCGCCCCCGCCTTGCATATGCTGTAAGCGCCCGCCAGAGGATAGGTCTGCATCCCGCCGATGGAGGAGACGAAGACGATGGAGCCTGCGCCCTTTTCGAGCATCACCCTTCCCGCTGCCTGGGCGCAGAGGAAATAGCCCTTGAGTCCGATGTCCATCACCATGTCCCAGTCGGCCTCGGGCAACTCTTCCAACTTTCCGGGCACGAGCTTGATCGCGCAGCAGACGAGGCCGTCGATGGTTCCGAAGGCATCCAAGGCTTCCGCCGTCATGCGCTCGGCGTCCGCTTTTTGCGAGGTATCCATCTCGATCAGGATCGCCTTAGCGCCTTGTTTTTCAACCATCGAGACCGTCTCGGCGGCGGTCTCGGGGTTGATGTCGGCGACGGCGACATCGGCTCCCTCTGCGGCGGCGAGAACGCACGTGGCGCGGCCGATGCCGCTGCCGCCTCCTGTGACGATGACCTTCTTGCCCTCGAGCATGGTCTGAAATCCCCCAAAGATTGATTATTCAATGCGTTAGGCCTCATCAAAGACCCTGCGCGAGACATCATACGCGAGAGAGGCCAATCCGGCCAGCCCTGCGCTTACAGCCAAGGGCACAGATTTATTTTCTCATATAATACAAAAGGTTGAGAGGAGTATATGATTTCGTTTCGAGGGATGGCGGGCGCACGTTAATTTTCAGGAATACCCCGTGAATTTATCGAATTTTATCGGATTTTTCAGAAATTCCGCAGGGAGGTTTTACATGCCCCGGAGAGGCTGGCGCGTGCCATGTCCACCCCGCCCGACCTTGGGCTGCGCGGACAGTGGCGCACCCAGCAAGGCGGGATAGTTCATACGCCCCTCGCGGGCGGAGGAATCCTGCCACACGCCGGAGTCCGCCCGATGACGCCAAATGCGGGCAAATGCGCACTACGGGCGTGAGTCTCTTCTCCGCCTCTCGCGTCTTTGCGCCTACTTCCCCGGCAGCACCTTGATCGATATGGTCGCCGCCCACCTCTTCCCGAAGGAGCGGTGCAGGCCGTCGGCGAACTGCATCGTGAGCTTGTAGTCCCCGGGCGCGAGCTTGAGAGACGCCTCCGTCTGTCCCTTGCCGTAGTGCGGGTGCATGTCGTCGGTGGGTATCACCAAACCTTTGCGCATGGGACCTCCGTTGATGATAATGTGATGATGTCCCGTCCCTTTCACCACCTTGCCCGAGGGTTTGATGATCATGCCCTTCATGCCCATCACGACCTTGACGGGGCTCGTCACCTCCGCGCCGTCCTTGGGCTCGATGAACCAGACGCCCGCTTTCATCTCTTTTTTCTCGGCCGCTTGCGCGTGACCGGCAAGCGCCAGAGACGCCGCCAGGAAGATAGCGAACAACCCGAAAACTTTTCTTCTGCTCATTTCGGACTCCTTTCCGGCTCCGCTGCCGAAGCCTGCAAGCGATACGTGAAGGGCGCGACGCCCGGAAGTGATGAGAACAATTCCTCTCCAGTATAGCGCAAGGGGAGTTCGAGTCCATGAAAAATGTGGGTTGCTTGAGGGTTATTGCCGACCGATGAAGTTGTAAGGACAGGTCGCGACCTGTCCCTACGTTTTATTTTCCACCATTGCGAGAGGCCCCGTATTTTGATCGTCATTCCGGCCTTGAGCCGGAATCCATTTGCGGGTGTGGGTGAATAAACGACGGCGTTCCATTTCCCGCCGATGCGCGGGAACCCTGACGAAAGGCAAAAAGCGTAAAAATGGATTCCGGGCAATCCCTCCCTCGTCGGTCGGCATTGATTGCCGGAATGACGGCAGGATGGTTAAACCCGAGCGATGCAATGAAAAGCGTTTGTAGGGGTCGCATACATGCGACCCTGATTTTTCGCCCTCCGGCGACGGGCCGCATATATGCGGCCCCTACAATCCAATGCCAATCAAGGAATCAGTTATCAATCAAGAATAGTGAGGAGTGAACCGCCCTCACTCCTTCGCGCCGCGGGCTTTCAAGACCTCGATCACCTTTTGGAACGGCGCCTTGTTCCCGCCCGGCGCCTTGATGCGGAACCGGGCCGCTCTCAGGGGCGTCTGGTCGCGTCCGTCTTTCGCGTTTATGTCGGCGCCCGCATCGATCAGAACCCGGGCGGCCTCCGCACTTCCTCCAAAAACCGCCCAATGGAGCGGGGTCTTCCAGTGCTTTGCGTCTCTGGCCTCGAGCTTTGCGCCGCTCTTGAGGAGTAGGTTCACCACCTGCGTAAGCCCGTTTCCCGCCGCCACGTGAAGCGGCGTCAATCCGTTTGCGCCCGCTGCGTTCACGTCCGCACCGTTTTTGAGCAGCGCGCGGACCCCCGCCGCGCTCCCTTTCATCGCGGCGCCGTGGAGCGCGGTCAGGCCCGCCTTGTCCCGCCCGTCCGGCTTGGCGCCCCCGCGAATCAGCGCCGCCACCGCCGCCCCGTGCCCCCGGAAGGCCGCCCAATCGAGCGGGGCCTTGCCAATCTTGTCCCTCGCGTTCGGGTCCGCACCGCCCGCGGCGAGGGCTTCGATTCCCGCCGCGTCTCCTTTTATCGCCGCATAAAAAATCGGCGTCATGCCCAGGCGGTCCCGCTCGTTGGCGTCCGCGCCTCCTTTAAGCAACGCCTTGATCTGCGACACTTCGCCCCTGAGCGCCGCATCGTGAAGCGGCGCGGCGAGGGCGGGAGAGGCGTATAGGCAGGCGATAAGAGCGAGAAAAATCGTTCGGCGGAGCATGGATATCTCCTCAAAGAAAGAGCGATACGGCGAACTATGGTTTGCGCGCGCCGCGGGCTTCGAGCGTCTTGATCATCCCCTGAATCGCCTCCTTGTTCGCACCGAGCGCATTCAGGCGGAGCCGGGCATGCGCGAGAGGCGTCCTGCCGCGCTCGTCCTTCGCGTTCGCGTCGGCCCCGGCGGCCAATAGAACTGCGATCATTTCGGGGCCGCCCCGACGAGCCGCAATATGCAGGGCCGTCCGGCCGCGGCGGTCCCGCGCATCCGGGTCGGCTCCCGCCTCCAGCAAGGTCCTGACGGCTTTCGTCAGCCTGGGGTCTTCGCGCTCCAGACGGCGTGCTATCCGGAGCGCCGCAAGCAGGGGCGTGTCGCCTTTCCCGTCGCGCGCGGACAAGTCGGCCCCGGCCGCAAGCAGGACCCCAAGCACGTGAGGGCTTTCCGAATGCGGACTCCGGTTGAGAGGGTTCTCCTCGTCAGTGGCCAGATGCAGGGGCGTTGCGCCGTTTTCGTCGCGGGCCGCGATATCCGCGCCCGCGTCCAGCAACACCTTCACGACGGCGGGTTCCGCGTTCGTCAAGGCCGCCGTATGCAGGGTGGTGCCGCCGTCCCAGCCGCGAGCGTTCGGGTCCGCGCCCGCCTCGATCAGGGCGGCGGCGACCGCCGGGTTATTGTTCGAGTACACCGCCCCACGCAGGGCGAAGCTCAACCGTTCCCGTATACCTTCCGGCGGGTCGGCGGCCATCGCCGAAAGAAGCACCCGCACCACTTCGGGATTCGAGACTCTGGACGCCGCCATGAAGAGAGGCTCCGGCACGACGCTTCGCACCTCGGGTATGAGCCGCGCCCCCGCACCCAGGAGCGTCGCGACCACTTCCGGCGGGGCGCCGTATGTGACGGCGGAGTGCAGGACGGTCCACCCTATCCTGTGGGCGTTCGCGTCCTTGCCGGCCGCGAGGCAGCGTTTCACGTCCTTGACCTTCGCCGCACGGAAGAATGCCGGGCCCGAGTTGCCCCAATCGGCGCATGAAGCCCCTTGCGTCGCGGCATTCGCCGAGGAGGCGCACAGGCAAACCGCAAGAGCCATGAAGATTATTCGGCGGAGCATGGGATATCCTCCGTTTTCAAGGAGCGGGCAATCACACCGGAATATACGCTCCCCGGAACTCGAGCAGGTCGTCGCGCCTGGGGCTGAAGATCTGGAGGTCCTGCGAGCCGTCCTCGAGCGCCTTCAGCCAGTGCTCGACGTTCGACTTGCACACCACCACCTCGCCCGCGCCCACTTCGCGCTCCTCCTCGCCCTCGACGCGGAAGAGAAAACGCCCGCGCTGGATGAAGGACATCTGCTCGTGGGGGTGTTTATGGGAGGCGACCTCGGAGCCTTCCGAGAACGTCCAGAGCGCAAGCGTCTGCTTCTCGCCCACGATCATCTGGAGTTCGATGACGCTCTCGGGCGGGATGTTCTCGTGGATGATGCGCATTTTGGGGATGTCGTCCCACTTCTGAAAGATCATGGTCTCTCCTTTCGCTGGAAAGAACGCGAGGAATCCCGGCGGGAGCGCGCGCCGCCCCCGGGCGATTCTTCCTGCTTCGCTCGGCGAACAATCCCTCGCTCCTCGACCGGGTTTGACCCGTAGGGGCGGACCGATGTGTCCGCCCTTGTCATCGGCTTGAAACCAACCCCCCTGTCCCTCCTTCACAGGGGGGTAAAACGACGCCCCCCGACGGATGCGGGTCCTCGCCCTTCGATACAAACGCTCCTTTCTCAGTCGCGTTTTACCTCCGGCGGCTACTCAGGGTGAGGAAACCGAAAAACACCCTCATCCCGAGTAGGCCCGCAAGGGCCGTATCGAGGGACGCAGGAAAACCGTCTTCCCATCTCCCCCCTTGTCAGGGGGACTTTCTTTTATCTCACTCGTCAGGGGACTTTTCCACCAACCCCTCTTCCATCGGGATTGACCTTCCCTGGTCGCGATTGATCTCATCGCCCGGGGCTGGCCCGCCACAGCCGGGCGCGCCGCATGAAGACGGACGGATCCGCGCGCCACTGCCGATACCCGATGCGCCGCCCGTCCGTCAGCCAGTCGATCTTGCGGCCGATGCAGGCGGCCAGCGCAGCGTCCCCGGCGGAGAGAGCGAAACCGCCGTGTTCGGCGGCGGGGTCCAGGGCCGTGACCGCGAATTCGCCGCCCGAGGCGTGGACCGCGTCGCTGTTGCCGACTTCGCCGCTGGCCACCGCGTCGATGCGCCCCTCGCGCAGGGCGGCCAAGAGCTCCGCCTCACCGAGTTTCGAGCCGAGATAGACCACCCGGGGCATGTTCGCCGAGGGCGGATCGATGGAGGTCCGCCCGGCGAGGACGGGCGACGCGCCGGCGGCACCTATGACGTAATCCCCGCTCCCGTCGACCGTGACCTCCCCGCGCGGCGTCCTCACCCGGACGCCCGCGGCCAGAACGCCGGAAGGACTCGCGAGTCCGGTCAACACCAAAAGGCGCGCCTCCCCCGTCGTCCCGGACAGGGCGCCGACGCGCGCATCGCTCCCCAGGTCATCATGCCCCCGGATGCGCCCGGCGTCTTCCGCCCGCACCAGAAGCGACTGGCGGAACGCGACGTGCCCCGAGGTGAAAACGACGGCCTTCCTCCCGGCCGCGTCCAGGGTTCGGGATTCGAGAATCGTGATGCCGCCGCCCACCATGTCGAATTGCGGGCCGGCCGCGCGCAGCCAGATGTCCTTCCAGGCTCCGACCCCCCGGCGCGAGAAGGCGAGCCCCGCGTCCTGCATGGCCTCCAGGGCGCTCAGCAGGTCCGCCTCGTACCCCCGGTGGACGTGGAAGCCGGGCGATTCGGGGTTCGCGTCCGCGCTGTAGCTCACGGGCTTGAAGAAAGCGTAGAAACCGTATTTGAGAGGGCGTCCGTCACTCGTGCAGGCCGCCTGAGGCGCGGCGAAGGCAGGGGCCGCCAGGGCGAGGAGAGCCGCCGAGGCGCAGGCGGCGAAAAACCGGCGTCCGGGCGAGAGGGAAAACGGCCTGCGCATGGCTTCTCCTTTCCGGCGCATGGGGCGCGGCGGCGGGAGGATATCCTCCGATCGGGGCGGGTTCCAGAAAGGGGCAAACCGCTCACGCCTCCTCATCATCGCTCAGGTCGAGCGGGCGGTAGCCGTAGCGGGCGCGCGGCGGCAGTTCGACGCCGTGCTCAGGGCCGAAATACCGATTGAATACTTCGGAGGGTTTTTCACGGGGTTCGGCCTCACCCCCTTCGCCCATGTCGTGAATGGTAGTTTCGTCGTTCGCAGGATTACCTCCTCTTTGTCCGCTCGATAATCGCCCGAATGATACGCCGGTTCTTATCCAGAGGAAACTAATTGCGCGCATCATTACCAAATCAGAGTTTTACACAACCAAATAGACAGGAATTGCCGGCAATGAGCAAAGAAGTTCACTCCCCCCTTGAGGGGGAGTCGATGAAGGCGAGCGGTTTATGCGAAGGCTGAATCGGTGGGGGGTGAAATGCGTTTTCTTGCCATTCCGAATTATACCCCCCACCGAATCGCTTTCGGGCTTACGCCCTCAGCTCTTCGACTCCCCCTCAAGGGGGGAGTTGATTCTTTCACTTCGGCAGGGAGACGTGTTTTTCCGTAGGGGCGGGCCCCCGTGCCCGCCCGTTATTGATATACGACCCGGAGACGCAGGACAGGCACAGGGGCCTGTCCCTACAAACCTTCTGCCAGCAGGATTCCCATACCGGGTTTTTCAACAGCTCCCTCAAGGGGGGAGTGAAAGAAGCCTTTACCCCTACCTCACCCCCTCCCCCGCCATGAAGCGCGAGACTTTCTCTTCCGGCCAGTCGAGCCATTCGCGAAGCACCTCCGCCGTGTGCTGGCCGAGCAGGGGCGGCGGCTTCACCTCCGCCTGCGCGCCGCTCATGATCCAGGGCGCGCCGACCACGCGAATCTCCCCCGAGACGGGATGTTCGACGCGCTTGATGAGGCCCCGGTGCGCGACCTGGGGGTCTGCAAGTGCGCGCGCGTAGTCGTTCACCGGGGAAAAACCCACGCGCTCGGCTTCGAGTCGCCGCTCCCACTCGGCCATCGTGCGCGAGGCGAAAATCTTCGACACCCGCTCGTTAATGGCGCCCCGGTTCGCCACGCGCGCCCGCGCGGTCGAGAAGCGCGGGTCTTCGAGCCAGTCCTCCACCCCCAGCGCGCGGCAAAAGCCCGGCCAGAAGCCGTCGTGCTGCACGATGACGGTCACGTACTCCCCGTCGCTCGTGCGGTAGGTGTTCGCGGGCACCCGCATGGGGTTCTCGTTGCCGTGCCGGCCGGGGGAGACACCCGCCTGGAGCGTCTCGCCCATGCGCGGACCCAGCGCGGCCACCATGGCGTCCTGCATGCTCACGTCGATATGGCGGCCCTCCCCCTCGCGCTTCACCGCGTGGAGCGCGCTCACGATGGCGTAGGCCGAAAACATGCCCGCCAGCACGTCGGCCAAAGGCGCGCCGATCTGGGTCGGGTCCTCGTTGCCCGTCACGCTCATGACGCCCGAGACGGCCTGGAGGATCGGGTCGAGCCCCACCCGGTCGCGGTAGGGGCCGCTCTGCCCGAAGCCCGAGAGCGAGCAGTAGACGATTCTGGGATTCGCCGCGCGGGCGTCCTCAAAGCCCAGGCCCAGTTCGGCCAGCTTGCCGGGCGCCATGTTCTCGATGAGCGCGTCGGCCTTCCCCGCCAAGGCGCGCACGGCGGCGCGGCCCGCGTCGGTCTTCATGTTGACGGCGACGCTCTTTTTCGAGCGGTTGTTCGCGTAAAAATAATCCTCGTGCTCTTCGCGATCCTTGTAGCGGGTGATGCGGCGCGTGTCGTCGCCGAAGCCGGGGCGTTCTATCTTCACCACCTCGGCCCCCATGTCGGCCAGCATGGCGGCGCAGAACGGCCCCGCGACGACCTGGGTGAAATCCAGCACCCGGAAACCGCTCAAGGGCGCTTTGGCTTGCGATTCGGACATCTTTCCCTCAACGGATGGAACCGGCGCGACGAAGAACGGAAGGCCTCACCGCACAGGCTGTTTCCAAAAAATGAATATGCAGAATGCCTCTAATTCAGGATTGCCGAAAAACCCGGAGAGAGGAAATTTGTTTGTGTGTAGGGGTCGCATACATGCGACCCTGATTTTTTCACCCACTACAAGGGCCGCATGTATGCGGCCCCTACAAAAACCGCCCCTCACCGGTCGCGTAAAACCCTATTTCATCAGGGCTTTTTCAAAAGTCCCAATTTGTACAGATTGCGCACATGGTACCCGGGGCCGGACTCGAACCGGCACGGCCTCTCGGCCAAGGGATTTTAAGTCCCTAGTGTCTACCATTCCACCACCCGGGCAGGTGCGGGGAGAATACCCCACCCGGCGGCGTTTCCGCCACTTTCATATTTCTTGAGGGGGAGGGAACTCGCCAAGGAAGCAAGAGGAGCCGGATACGGGGTTTTTCAGGGGGTAGAGGAGACACCCCCCTCGGCTTGAAAACCAACCCCCCCTACCCCCCCTTGTCAGGGGGGTAAAAAAAGGCGATGCACCCCGCCGGTAGAGGGGCTTTTGTTTTTTCTTGCCCTCGACAAGGGGGCTTTCTTTTTCTTGCCCCCCTGACAAGGGGGGGTAGGGGGGGTTGCCTTTATCCTCTGAGGAGGGGGGCTTTTCGGGCGGCTCCGGCTACGACACCCTAACCCGTGTACTCCATGATGTGGAGGCCCAGCCCCCAGCGGTCGGCCATGTAGATGAGGCCCGTATCCTTGTCCACCTGCACGTCGTTGCTCTGCGGGCAGCAGCGCTCCTTGGTGCCTGCGGGGATGTAGTAGCCCACCTCCTTGGGACGGAAGGGGTTCGACCAGTCCACCACGCGGAGCCCTGCGTTGAACCAGGTGATGTACATGAGGTCGTCCTTCGTCATGTCGAGCCAGATGTTGTGCGCGCCGTGGCGCGAGCCCGTCTTGTTCCACTTGTCATCGAGGGGCCGCATCTCGATGGGGTCGATCTCATAGGGCATGAACGTGCTCACCGGCAGCGGCTCGTGGACGTTCCGCAAGTCATAAAAAGTCACGAACGCAGGCGGATCGTCGCAGTTCACCGTGGTGGTCTCCTGCGTCACGATGCCGAACTCGGAACCCTCCGGCACGATGAAGCTGTGATAACAGCCCGCCCAGCCGTGCGTCTCGTGCGGGTTGTGCCGCCACATGAGTTCGGGCTTGGTCGGGTCGGTGAGGTCGAAGAGCGCGATGCCGGCGTCCCAATAGCCCGCCGTGACGTAGTTCCCCCAGGGATTCCCCTCGTGAATCCACCCGCCGTCGCCCACGATCTCGGGGTCCCAGGAGGGCTCCTCCCCGTCTTTCTGGCCGGGCACGTGGCCCATGCCGATGTACTCGGGCGCCCAGGGGTCCTTCATGTCGTGGACCAGGAGCACCTTGCCCGCATAGCCGTCCTTGAAGCCCGAGCTGTAGAGGAGCTGGCGCTTTCGGTCATAGATCGGGCGATGGATGCCGAAGCCGTCCGTTTCCACGTAGTTCACGAACTTGGGGTGGAACGGGTCGCGGTTGTCGAAGATGCGCAGGCCGCCGATGGCGTCGGGGTATTGATCGCGCAGGGCGGGCCTGAGTTCGGAGTTCGTGAGCAGCACCTCGTCGTTGATGCGGAGCACCTTGTGGGTGCGCGCGGCGGGGCTGTCGACGAGCTGGTTGATGATTTTGGGATTGGCCGGATCCGTGACGTCCAGGATCGTCATGCCGTCGTGGCCGTTCACGCCCGAGGCCGCGACGTAGCAGATGCCGCCGCCCACCTGAATCTGGAAGGCGTCGCCCCAGCCGTTCAAATCCGAATGGGCGACGAGGCGGACGTTGTGCGCCTCCTCCTCCCAGGGCTCGGTGAGCACGTGGTCCACGCCGGTGTAGGCGTCGTTGCCGCCGCCGCGAATAGGGTTGGGATGATATGAGGGTCTGGGCATGTTTCCTCCATCTGGAATGAATGATGTCGAGAAGCGAACTGTCGAGATTCGCCGCGCATTCTATGGAAAAGGACGGGCCTGGAAAAGCGCCGAAGGAAGTTTTTTTCCTGAACCTATTCTTCTCGGAACAGGCGGATGAAATCCTCGAAGGGAGCGGGCGGCGTCCTGGCGACTTCCATGTTCTCGATGACGTGAGACAACTGGCGCATGCCCACCAGGGCGACGGCCACGCCGGGCGCGCTGCGCGTGAACTGGATCGCGCGCTGCCCGTCGGTGGCGAACCCCGGGAACACCTCCCCGATCACGGGGGGAAGGCCCTGTGCGGCGCGCCCCTGGAGGATGGAGCCGCTCGTCATCACGGTGACGCCGTTCTTCGCCGCTGCGGCGAGAAAACAAGTCGTCTCCTCGCCCAGGCTCTGGTTCGGTTTGGAGAAAGCCTCGGGCATCCCCAGGTTGAGCGGCAGTTGAACGACCCGGAAATGGTGGTCCTCGCCGCCCGCGGCTCTTGCCATGCCCAGAACCTCTTCCAGCGAGAGATACTCCCCCTCGCCCGGCTCCATGCGGTAGCCGTTCCAGGTGGCCGTGCCGTAGCTTCTGATCTTCCCCTCCGCCACGGCTGCTTCCAGCGTCTCGAAGGCTTCTTTCAGTCTGCTCAGGAAAACCTCGCGCGAAACCTCCTGGAGCTGCGTCTCGGGGTTGTGGACGTAATAGACGTCGACCGTCTCGAGCCCCAGGTTTTCGAGGCTGGCGTCGAGTTCGTGCCGGATGTAGGCGGGCGTCATGCAGTGGCAGTTCGCGACGATGTCCTCCGGCGCGCAAACCCCCGGCTCGAAATAGGTTTTTTGCAAATAGTCCATGAAATCCGCCTGTCCCTGCGGCGGATGGGTGTCGAAGGGGATGAACCCGCCCTTGGTGGATATGACGAGCGCCTCCCGGCCGACTTCGCCCGCCGCGAACAGATCGTCCAGTGCGGCGCGGATGCTCCTCTCACTGCGCTGGAAACGGTAGTTCACCGCCGTGTCGATGACGTTGCACCCGCCGCGGACGGCGGCGGCCACGGATTCGCGGTAGGCGGCGTCGGTCGCCTCGTCCGCCTCTCCGAGATAGGTGCCGATACCGACCGAAGATAGCCAGAGGCCGTCCAGTTGCCTGTAATGCTCGGGATGGCAGACGGACGAATGGGCCTCGGCGTAGCCTTGCGTGCCCTCTTCCGTGGCGAAACCTGCGTGGGCCATTTTCATATCCTGTTCAGGTGATGAGATGAACCCATCCTACACGCATTCGCGCCGAAAGGCGATTGGGCGGCTCAAATTGCTCCGGTTCATACCGCGAAAATTATCGTCTTGACACGGCCTCGCCCTATCTTCAATAATGGTTTCACTCGATCATTTCATGGAGGAACGAAATTCTTCGGTGAGGCGAAAGACTCCCCTTGCGGGGATTCGCTTTGAACTTTTTTCTTGTGTGGGGGGCCCGAAGACCTTGGAAATCAATATCAGCATCAACGGCGAGAGCCGGACGTTCGACGTGGAACCCAGAACCCTTCTTGTTCACCTGTTGCGCGATGACGCGGGCCTGACGGGCACGCACGTCGCGTGCGAAACCTCGATATGCGGCGCGTGCACCGTGCTCCTCGACGACAAGGCGGTGAAAAGCTGCACCGTCCTGGCCGCGCAGGCGCAAGGGTGTGAGGTCACGACCATCGAGGGACTGGCCAATGGGGATCAACTCCATCCCTTGCAAGAACAATTCTGGGAGAAGCACGGACTGCAATGCGGCTTCTGCACGCCGGGTATGATCCTGACGGCGAACCAGCTCATTGCGTCCAACGCCGATCCGACGGACGAGGAAATCAGGCACGGCATCGAAGGCAACATATGCCGCTGCACGGGTTATCAAAACATCGTCGACGCCATTTCCGCGGCGGCGGCTCAGATGAGGGATTAAGAGATGGCGCAAGCACCCAAATTCATCGGCGCGCCCATCAAAAGACGAGACGATCCGCGTCTCATCCAGGGCCTCGCCCACTACGTAGACGATTTCAATCCACCCGGCACACTGCACATGGCGTTGGCGAGAAGCCCGTATGGCAAAGCCAACATCCGCTCGGTCGACGTCTCGAAGGCGGCCGCGGCGGACGGCGTCGTCGCCGTCTACACGTACGAGGAGACGCAGGGCATCGGCCCCGTTCCCGTGGGCGGCCTCGTGCCCGACGCCAAGGTTCCGGAACAACCCATACTGGCCGACAAACAGGTGCTCTTCGCGGGCGAACCCGTCGTGGCGGTGATCGCCGAGACGCGCTACGGCGCGAGCGACGCGGCGGCTCTCGTAGAGATCGACTTCGAGCCGCTGGACGCCGTGGTGGACCTCGAAGCCGCGCTCGAAGCCGGCTCCCCCAAGGTGCACGACGACTATGAGAGCAACGAGGCGTTCGTGTGGGGGATCGCAGGCGGGGACGTAGAAGCCGGCATGAAAGAAGCCGACGTCATCGTCAAGGAGAAGATGACCAACGCGCGCGTCGCCCCGCTGGCTCTGGAGCCCCGGGGCGTTCTGGCGCACTACCTCCCCGGCGAGGACAAGATGACGCTCTGGACCTCCACGCAGGTGCCCCATAAAGTGCGCACGCTGGTGGCGGGCCAGATCGGGATGCCGGAGAACCGCATGCGGGTCATCGCCCCCGAGGTGGGCGGCGGCTTCGGCAGCAAGCTCAACATCTACCGCGAAGAGGCGCTCGCCGCCTTCGTCTCGCGCGAACTCGGCGTGCCGATCAAGTGGGTGGAAAGCCGTTCGGAGAACTTCCTGACCACCATCCACGGACGCGGCCAGGTGGGCGAAATCGAGATGGGCCTCAAGAACGACGGCACCATCACCGCGTTCCGCTACAACGTGCTCGCCGACTGCGGCGCCTACTACCAGCTGCTCACCGTGGCCATCTTCACGCTCACGGGCCTCATGCTCCCCGGCCCCTACAAGATCGCCAACATCGAGATGAACGCCACCGGCGTGTTCACCAACAAGGTGGCGACCGACGCCTACCGGGGCGCGGGCCGTCCCGAGGCGACCTATATTCTCGAGCGCATGATGGACATCGCGGCCGTAGAGCTTGGCATGGACCCCGTGGAGATCAGACGCAAGAACTTCCCGGACAAATCCGAATTCCCCTTCGCCACCTCCGCAGGCCTCAGCTACGACAGCGGGGATTACCACCTGGCGCTCGACCGCGCGCTCGAAGCGGCAGATTACCCCGCCATGCGCGCGCAGCAGGAAGAGGCCAGGAAAGAGGGTCGATATCTGGGCATCGGCTTTTCCACCTACGTCGAAATCTGCGGTATGGGTCCTTCCGCAGCACTCGGCGGCCAGGGCTGGGAGAGCGCGCGCGTTCGCGTGGAGCCCACCGGCAAGGCCACCGTGTTTTCGGGCGCATCGCCCCACGGACAGGGCCAGCAGACGTCTTTCGCCCAGATCGTGGCGGACGGCCTCGGCATCGACGCGAACGACGTGACCGTCGTCCACGGGGACACCGACGTGGTGCCCTACGGCGTCGGCACCTTCGGCAGCCGGGGCACCGTGGTGGGCGGTTCGGCGGTCGTCTACGCGCGCGACAAGGTGCGCGACAAGATGGCCAAGTTCGCGGCGATGGAATTCGAGGCGGACGCGAACGACATCGAATTCGAGGACGGCAAGGTCTTCGTCAGGAGCGCGCCCGAGAAATCGGCCGGCTTCGCCGACGTCGCGATGATGGCCTACAGCGCCATCGCGCTTCCCGAAGACACCGAGCCGGGCCTCGAGGAGACGCACTTCTTCGAGCCGAGCAACTTCACCTTCCCCTTCGGGACGCACATCGTACTGGCGGAGGTCGACCCGGAGACGGGCGATGTGGAAATTCTCCGCTACGTGGCGGTGGACGACGTGGGCAACATGATCAACCCGCTGCTGGTGCACGGGCAGATCCACGGCGGCATCGCTCAGGGGACCGGACAGGCGCTGGAGGAGGAGATGCTCTACGGCGAGGGAGGCCAGCCGCTCAACGCTTCGTTCATGCACTACGCTTTGCCCAAGGCGAACCGTCTGCCGCGTTTCGAGCTTCTGCACACCACCACGCCGACGGACGTGAACCCGCTGGGTGCGAAGGGCGTGGGCGAGGCCGGCACCATCGGCTCCACGCCCGCCGTGGTGAACGCCGTGATCGACGCGCTTTCGCCATTCGGTATCACGCACATCGACATGCCGCTGCGCCCCGAGAGAGTGTGGCGCGCCATCGCCGAGAAGAGGGCCTAAGAAAATGATTCCAGCTTCTTTCGACTACGTTCGACCACAATCGCTAGAAGACGCTCTCGCGCAGCTCGGAGAGCATGGAGACGAAGCGCGAGTCCTCGCCGGAGGCCATAGCCTCCTGCCCGTGATGAAGGCGCGGCTCGCCGACCCGGGCGTCCTCGTCGACATCGCCGGCATCGAGGGCCTCTCGGGCATCAGCGAATCGGAGGACGGATTCACAATCGGCGCGATGACGACCCACGCCGAGATCGAGGCGTCCGAACTGGTTCAAGGGAGCTGCCGCTCCCTCGCCGAGGCGGCCGCCGCCATCGGCGACGTACAGGTGAGAAACCGGGGGACGCTGGGCGGCTCCCTCGCCCATGCCGACCCCGCCGCCGACTACCCGGCGGTCGTGCTGGCGGCGAATGCGGAAATCACCGTCGCGGGCGCGGACGGGGAGCGCGTCGTCGGTGCCGATGACTTCTTCACCGGGGCGTACGAGACGGCCCTGGGCGCGGGCGAGATTCTGACCTCCGTCCGCGTACGGGCTTCGGCCGCGCGGGGTTCGAGCGCGTACCTCAAGGCGGCCCAGCAGGCCAGCGGCTTCGCGGTGTGCGGCGTGGCGGCCCGGCTCGCGCTGGACGCAGACGGCGCTGTCGAGCGCATCCGCGTAGGCGTGACGGGCGTGGCCGCGTCCGCATATCGCGCCACGAGCGTCGAAGGCGCCCTCACGGGCAGCGCGCCGAGCGCGGAATCGATCCGCAAGGCGGCAGCAACGGCCGGTGAAGGCGTCGACGCGCTCGATGATTTTTACGCCGGAGCGGATTTCAGGCGCCATCTGGCGGGCGTATACGCCGCGCGCGCCATCGGCAAGGCTTGGATCCGCGCCGCCGGCGAATAGCACCTGCGCCCCGGACGCGCGCATTTCCCGGCAAAACGTGTTCTTTCCTCCTCGCCCCCACCCGTTGGGGGCGAGTTCTATGCCCGTGGCGATTTCGAATTGAACGACGTCCCTCCCCTTCCCTCGATTCGGTGGCTCGCGCACGAGAACGCGCGCTTCATCGACAGGCTCCGCGCGCTTTCTGACGCCGATTGGCTGAAACCCACCTTCTGCCCCGAATGGAACGCGGCCCAACTCGTCGGCCACATGACGGGCGGGGCCATCTCCTATGCAGAGCGCATCCGGGCGGCGCGCCTGGGCGAGGTCATCCTCTCGCTCGGCGCCGACTCGCCTGCCGAATTCCAGGCCGCGCGCGATGAAATCACCCGAAAATCCGTCGCCATGTCTCCAAAAGATCGAATCGAGTGGATAGAGAGGAGCCAGGACGACCTCCAGACAGAAATCGAGCGCCTGGAGCCCGGCGATCTGGACCGCAAGCTCTGGCACAGGAGGGGCGACACGCTGGTGCGCACTTTTCCGGATCAAAGGCTCTACGAGGTGGCGCTCCACGGGTGGGACCTGGAGAACGACCCGGATGCGCCGCTCAAAACGGATTCCCTGGATATGCTCGTCGAAATCCTGAAAACAAGACTGCCTTTATACTTCAACCGCTCGGGCGCAACCGGGCCTTCGGGCGTATTCCGCTTCGAGACCGGCAAGCCTCAGGCGGTATGGGAGATAGTTATAGCCGATGGCGAGGCGTCAGCTATTGAGAGCCTTTCCGACTCCCCCGACGCCGCCCTTTCGGCATCTGCGAGCGACATGGTGCTCCTGTGCGCGGGCCGGGTAGACCGCGCCGATAAAATCGCAGAAAGCTCCCTCCTCATTGAGGGAAACGCGCAAAAAGCGGGCGCTCTCATGGACGTCCTCTTCCAGCCCTTTTAGGAGGTTTCGGAGATAAGTCATGCGCATCGTGGTTGACGGATACAACCTGATTCCCGCCATACCCGAACTCAGGCGCGTGCTCCACCAGGACCTCGAAGCCGGTCGTGAAGGCCTCATCGAGATGCTCCGGAGCTACCGCAGGAATTCCCCGATAAATCTCCGAATCACCGTCGTTTTCGACGGCAAATCCCACCACGACCATGGAGGCGGGAAAAACGCGGGCGGGGTCGAGGTGCTCTTCTCCCGGCACGAAATCGCAGACGCGCTCATCCTGCGCCTCCTGAAGAACCACTACAGGGGCGCCGTTCTCGTCACTTCGGACAGGGCGCTGGGAGAAGCGGCGAAACCTTTCGCCTCGGCGGTCCTGCGCACGGGCGAGTTTCGGGATCGGCTCTACCAGGCGGCTTTCATGGAGGAAGATGATCCGGTGGATGAGCCGTCCCGAGCGCCCAGACGCGACACGAAGAAGAAGGGAAACCCCAGGCGCGCATCCAAGAAAGAGCGCAGGCGCAACCGGCAACTCAAGAATCTTTGAGGCGCCTCATGGAGGGGGAATACGACCGGGTTTACCCGGTGATTCCCGTCTCTTTCCCCGAATACTCGTCTCGTCCCGCCAAGAACACCCTCCCCTGCCACCCGGCGATGCGAGTGGCAAGAAGGCGATACAGCCTATTTCTCGATCCAGACGTTGTCCAGATGCTGGTTCAGGTAGTGGCTCGGCGCAATTTTCCAACCCTTCACGTAGCTTCGGTGGGGGTTGATCTTGTACCACCAGAGCGTCACGAACTGATGCGCCATCTCGTCGAGCGCGCGCTTTTCATACTTGCGCATGATGGCGCGCTGCTTCTTCACGTCGGGCTCTTTGTTCATCTCTTCGAACCACTTGTCGAGCTGGCGGTCCTGGTACTGCGCGTACTGGTTGCCCGCCTTGTCGTCGGAGATGAACTTCGAGACGTCCACCAGCGGGTTGATGACCGACTGACAGTTGGAGTCGATCGAGACGTCGAAGTTGTTCTTGCGCAGCGTGTCGAAGAAAGGCTTGGAGGGCTGCACCCTCTGCTTCGCTTTGACTCCGATTTTCCGCCACTGGTCGACAACCCAGGCGCCCACGAACTTGTAGGGCTGGTCCACGCCCCGGTTGTGCAGGGTGAACTCGAAGCCGCCCGGATAGCCGGCTTCCTTGAGGAGCCTCTTGGCCTCGGCGCGGGATTTCTCGATGTCCGGCCAGTAGCCCGCGATTTTCGTCAACTCCTCTTTCGTGGCCGCGAGGGGGTGTTTCGGGAAAACAACGCCGCCGACGGCCTTCACGATGGCGATGCGCGAGAGGTACCTGGAGCCGCCCCAGCGGTCGATCGCCAGCGTCAGCGCCCGGCGCACGCGCGCGTCGTCGAAGGGTTTGCGCTTGTGGTTGGGCGTCACCATGAGGTTGCAGTTCCAGTCGCTCTCCTGGACGGTGAGTTTGTCACCCAGCGCCTTCTTGAGGTCGTCGCGCGCCTTAAGCGGGAAGCCGCGGAATTCGATGGCCGCGCGGTCGCCGCGAATCGCCTGGAGGCGAACCGCCATCTCGGGCGCGAAAATCGCCCGGTAGCCGTCGAGATGGGGTTTGCCCTTGTGATGGTATTTCTCATACCGCTTGCCCTCGACGAACGCGCCCGGCCGGTGCCGCGCGAAGCGGAAAGCGCCCGTGCCGTTCACGTTCTTGCGGTGCCAATTGTAGCCGTGCTCGTCGAGGTCGGCCTTCGAGTAGATGAAGTTGTAGGGCAGCGCCAGCGCAGGCACGAAGGCGCCCGTGGGGTATTTCAGCTTGAACACCAGCGTCTTCGGATCCGGCGCGGTGACGGATTTCACCATGCTGAAAAACGCCTTGCGGTTGCTCTCGATGCCCTTCGGCGGGCTGATGATCTTGTCATACGTCGCCTTCACGTCCGCCGAGGTGAGTTTCTGGCCGTTGTGGAACCAGATGTCGCCGCGGATTTTGAAGGTGTACTTCGTGTGGCCTTCGGTCGGCGCCGGAATCCCGCCCTCGCACACGTCGCAGACGAAATCGGTCGGCGATGCGGGGTTGTCGGGATTCACGCGAATCAACAGGCTGTAAAAGGGGCGAATCGGGTGAATCATCCCGAAGGTGGATTCGATGTGGCCGTCGTAGGAGGGAATCTTGCTGCCGACGACGAACTTGAGCGTGCCGCCCTTTTTGGGGGCCGCCTCGGCGGATGAAGCGAAGCTCCACAACGTCAAAGCAAGCAGCGCCGCCGCGACTACCAAGGCTTTGATACGAGTCTCCCACATACGCGTTTCTCCCTTTGGGAACTCGGTTAGAATTCATACATCCCAAATCAACAACAAAAGGAACAACGGATACGAAAAATTTCAGGCTTCCGTACAGGCCACTCGATGGCCCGGTTTTATCTCCCGCAATGCGGGCGCCTCTTGCGAACACCTTTCCATCTCGATGGGACACCGGGGATGAAATACGCAGCCCGACTCGCCGACTATCGCCACCGTCTCGCCTTCCTGAACGTCGTAGGAGATGCCGTTGACCGCCTTGACGACGCCGGAGGTGGTGAAAAAATGCGTTCTCAAGTCTTCGATTTCCAGAAGCGCGCTCAAAGACCCTTATCCTTACGAAACCAGCCGGAAAATCCCGCAAAATGTCTTTTGATTCCTTGTGAATCCAAGGTCTGGGGAATACTAAATCTTGTTGACTGCAAAGTCAATCGGCGATTTTCGGCCTATGGGCGCAGTCTTACTTCTGCCGCCAAGCGAGTTGTGTCAACGCGTGTCAGGTATCATTTGCCGTGATGATGAGCGCATCCGCCACCAGGCATCCCCTGCCCCTTTCATGAAGGAAAACGGGGTTCAAATCCATCTCCTTAATCTGCTCGCAGTGAGCGAAAGCAAGCTCTCCCACGCGGCAGATAGCCTCGGCGAACGCCGCCTTATCCAGCGGCCCGCGCCCCCGGTGGCTCCCGAAAATCTTCTTGCTTTTCAGCTCATCCATCATCTCGCAAGCGTCATCAAAGGTGAGCGGGGCTACGCGGGTGCTCACGTCGTCGAGTAGCTCCACATCCGGGCCACCGAGTCCAATCGTCACCACAGGGCCGAACTGAGAGTCCTTCTTCACGCCGAGCAAGAATTCCACACCGTCCCCGACGTGCTCCTGAAGCAGATAGCCTTTCAGGCCACACTTCTCCCAAAGACTCGCGATTTCCGCGAGCGCGCCCTCAAAAGCAGCCTCATCACCAATGCCCGTTTTCACCAGCCCCCACTCCGACTTGTGATGAATTTTCGAGGAAACTCCCTTCAAAACGAGCGGGAAGCGCAAATCGCGCGCCGCGCTTCGGGCCTCATCTTGCGAGCGGCAAAACCGATGGGCCACCACGGGCAGGCCGAAATCACGGACGAGCACCAGAGATTGCGCCTCATTCAGAGTCCCTGCGGTCGACAACCTTTCCGTTATCGAGGGAGACGGCGCTTGAGACGCGAGTCTTGGCGCGCTTTTTTTCTCCCGCTTCAAAACCTTCCCATACCGGACCAGGGCCGCCGCCGCGCGGGCACAGCCCGAGATGGACTGAAAAGAGGCGATTCCCTCCCTCGCCAGGAGCCTGTGCGCATCTTCCGCATGGGGATTGAAGTAGGCCAGCATGGGAACGCCGGGGCTCACTCGCTTGAGCCGCACGATGGGTTCGACGCCCATCTCGGGCTTGAACTGCGCACTCGAGCCCACGATGGGGACCACCGCATCGAAGCAGCCGCTTTCCAGAAAAGATTTTAAAAAATCAGAATACAGGTGAATATCGGCGATGGTGGTGTCGAGCGGATTCTCTATCCTCCCGAAGGCGGGGTGTTTTTCCTGCATCCGGGCACGGAGCGCGTCATCCACCTCGGCGATTTCCAAGCCCAAGGCGCCGCACTTATCGGCCATCAGGGCGCCGGCCCCGCCCGTCGTCGTCACAATCCCTATCCGCTCCCCATCCGTTCGCGGTGAGACGCAGAACATATGGGCGACCTCGAAAAGCGCCTCCAGGTCATCCACCCGCGCGACGCCCCACTTTCGGAACAGCGCCTCATACACCCCCTCCTCACCCACCATGGCGCCGGTGTGACTCAGGGCCGCGCGCTCCCCCTCGCTTGCTTCCCCCACTTTCAGGGCGACTATGGGTTTTTCCCGCTGCAACGCCTTTTCGAGCACTCGTTTGAACTTCTCCCCGTCTCGAACTCCCTCAAGATATATTGCGACCGCGCGGGTGTGGGGGTCGTCGATGAGATAATCGAGATAATCGGAGAGTTCCATATCCATCTCGTTGCCGCAGGAGATGAGATGGCTGAATCCGACCCCGCGCTGCGTCGCGCGCGAGAGCAAAGCCCCGCCGATGCTACCGCTCTGGCAGACCACCCCGACCCTCCCCGGCAGCATCTTCTCCACGTCGAGCGCGATCAGGCCCGCCAGGTGAAAGTTGTAATGGAAATTGTGCACGCCCGCCGTGTTCGGCCCGCAGACCCGTATCCCCGCATCTCGGGCGATGCGCCGGATTTCGGCCTCCAGGCGCGCGCCCGCCTCATCGGCCTCGGAAAAACCGCCGGTATAGATGATGGCCGCGCCCACCCCCGCATCGGCGCACTCGGCCAAAACGCCCGCCACGCGCTCTCGTCCCACGGTGATGAAGGCGACGTCGGGCGCTTCAGGGAGCGCATCGAGCCTCGGCCGGCAGCGTAGTCCGGCCACTTCCTCGTATTTGGGGTTCACGGGATAGACCCTGCCCACATAGCCGTGGCGCAGCAGGTTTTTCACCACGCGGCCGTTGAATTGCTCCAGATTCGCCGACGCCCCGACGACCGCAACAGATTCAGGCGAAAGGAGCCGGGCAAGGCTCTCTTTGGTGGAGCGTTTCATGATCGGGCGAGTCCCCAAAAACTCATTGAGGAAAACTACGCTTTTGGCGGGCGCTGGCTGAAGGGGCGTTCGTATATAAGGGAAGCCAAGCGGTTTCTCAGCATCTCGGTGGAGCCACCCGCGATAGACCACCCGCGAATCTTGCGGTAGAGGAACTCGAGCGGCATCTCGGTCGAAAAGCCATAGCCGCCGTGAAGCTGAATCGCGTCGTCGGCCACCTGCCGCGCCATCTCGTTGCAGTAGAGTTTCGCGCTCGTCGTCTCCACGGCAGAGGGCAGGCCCGCGCGCGCGTTCGATAGCGCCCGGTATAAGAGCAGGCGCGCCGCTTCGAGCTTCACCCGCATGTCCGCCACCATCCACTGTACGCCCTGAAACTCGCACAGGGGGCGGCCGAACTGGCGCCTCTCGCTGGTGTGGGCGACCGTCATGTCGTAGGCCGCCTGCGCCAGGGCCAGACAGCGCGTGGCGTTGCCGAGCCGCTCCACGTTGAACACGGGCATGAGGACCCGGAAACCCTCCTCATCCACCAGCACGTTCTCCCTGGGGATACGTGCGTTCTCGAAATGAAGCGCGCAGTGCGCCTCCCCGCTCATATAGTGCTCGGTCTTCCCCTTCGTGAAGCCGGGCGTTCCCGTCTCCACCACGACGGCGCCGCAATCGCGCGTCCTGGGGCCGAAGCGGACGTAGACGACGAACAAATCCGCGTGCGGCGCGTTGGAACTGAAGCACTTCTGGCCGTTCACGAGGACTCTCTCGCCGTCATATTCCGCCGTGGTCTGTAAATCCGTGGCCGCCGAGCCGGCGTCGGGCTCCGTCATGCTGATGGAGACGATCCTCTCCCCCCGGCATATCGGGGGCAGAAACCGCTCTTTCTGCTCGGCGGAGCCCAACTCGTCTATCACGCGGATGGGCCCCATGTTCCCCATCTGCACCACGTCGCCGCTGTGGGGGCATACCTGCGAGACCGCCTCCATCACCAGGCAGGCCTCGAAAATCGATTGCCCCCCTCCGTGGGGTTCGGCCACCGTCATGCCCATCATGCCGTGCTCGGCCAGCACCTTCATCGAGCGACGGGGGTACTCGCCCGTCCGCGCATAGGAGAAGGCGTCCCCTGCGAATTCCCTCAAAGCCAACTCTCGCGCCGTCTGCCGGAGCAGGCGGTCCGATTCTTCGAGTTGAAAGTCCACGAAATTCCCTTCCGGCTCTTCAGAGATATTTCATCGCAAACGGCCAAAAGCGCGTCGCACCCCAAGTTTTACAACACCTTCGTTTTCTAGGCGAGGCGACGCGCATATCGATGAAGCCATGCCGCGTCGCGGACGCAACGACCCGCCGGTTCCATTTTGCTCACCCCACGAATTGCTCTACAATCCCTGAATCCATCAGTTGCCCCGGAGTCTGTGATGAGCGCGACAAATAAAACCCAGTTCCGCGTCGGCCTTCTCGTTCCCTCCTCGAACGCCACCATGGAACGCGATTTCCACAAGAACCTGCCCGGGGATGTCTACGTCGCCACCTCCCGCATGTTCCTGGACGAGACGACGAAACAGGCCGAAATCCGCATGCTCGAAGAATCCCTGCCCGAGGCGAACCGGATGCTCAAGACGGTGGCGCCGCATTTTTGCGTCTTCGGCTGCACGTCGGGCGGCGCACTCTTCGGGCAATCGCACGACCAGAAGATAAAAGCGCGAATCGAGGAGCAGACAGGTGCGGAGACGGCGACCATTCTCTCGGCGCTCGCGCGTGAATTCGCCGAAATGAACGCGAAGAAACTCTTGGTGCTCACACCCTATATCGACGAGTTGAACGGGCCCATTCGCGAGTCCCTGGAAGAAGACGGGCGGGAGGTTCTCTCCATAGACGGCATGGGAATAACGGACAATATCGAGATCGGCAACACACGGGCGGATAAAATCCTCGCGTTCGCGGAAGAGAAACTCACTCACGAGAATCTCAAAAAAGCGGATTGCCTTTTCATCTCCTGCACGAACCTGCCCGCCGTCGACGCCCTGCCCGAAATTGAGGCCCGCTACCCCGACCTGCCCGTGATGACGAGCAACCTCGCCGCGCTTCTCGCCGTGCGCAGAAAATTGAACGAGGAATGACGCGGGCGGCCTGAAGCGCCTTTACCTTTCTCTCACAAGAAAACCGGTGTAGGATACGCAACCGCTATATCGACATGGCAGCATCCGGCGACAAGACCGCCTCGGGGCGTGTCTTCAGGAGCAGGATGCGCATCAAACCCACCAGAATGGAGTGAACCTATCTTGGAAGCACGTGTACTCTCTCCTTGCGGCGTCATCGGCTCCGGTTTCCCTGAAAGCTCTTTTGAGCGCGGGTTGTCCATGAAACCCCACGTCATCGCCTGCGACGGGGGTTCGACGGACAACGGGCCCGCGTTTCTCGGCGCGGGAAAACCGAACTTCTCCCGCTCGGCGACCAAACGAGATCTCAAGCTCATGCTCAAAGGGCGCGAGAGCCTGGGCGTCCCCATGATCGTGGGTTCATGCGGCACGGCGGGCGGCGATGCGGGGCTGGAGTGGATGCGCGACATTTGCCTCGAAATCGCCCGCGAGGAGGGCCTGAGCTTCAACCTCGCCCTGGTTCGCGGTGAACAGGAAAAGGCGTATCTCAAGAAAAGATACAAAGAAGGCCGCATACAGGCGCTCGACCCGGCGCCCCCGCTCGATGAAGCAATCATCGAAAACAGCGCGCACATCGTGGGCATGATGGGCGATGAACCCATCGCCCGGGCGCTCGACCAAGGAGCGGACGTGGTGCTGACCGGCAGGGCTTCGGATACCTCCGTCTTCGCCTGCCACCCCGTGCGGATGGGCGCCGACCGTGGCCTCGCCTGGCATGCGGCCAAGATTCTTGAATGCGGCGCGGCCTGCGCCGTCCACCGCGCGCGGCCGGATGGCTGTTTCGCCTGGATTCGTGACGATCATTTCGTGGTCGAGCCGCTCAACCCGCAGATGTACTGCACCCCGCAGAGCGTCGCCTCGCACACCCTGTATGAGAACACGGACCCTTACCGCATTACCGAACCCGCGGGCGTACTCGATACGACCCGCTCGGCATATTCGGCGGAGAGCGAGCGCGCCGTGCGCGTGGCGGGTTCCGAATTCCATACGGCGCAGCGCTATTCCATCAAGCTCGAAGGAGCCGAACTCGTCGGCTACCAGTCGGTGATCATCGGCGGGGTGCGCGACCCCATGATCCTCAAACAACTCGACTCCTGGCTCGACGGCATCAGGGAGGGCTTCGAGACGCGCGTTCAGGAAATCTTCCCCGACCGCGAATCGCCACCCGCCTACCAACTCACCATCCGCGTGTTCGGACGCGACGCCGTGATGGGGACGCTCGAACCAGAGGCCGGCCGGATTCCGCACGAGGTGGGCGTCCTCTTCGAGGTGACGGCTGAGGATCAGGTATCCGCCAACACGATGGCGGCCACGCTGGCCCATTTCGCGCTCCACTACCCCATCCCCGAGTGGGGTGGCCTCATATCGACGCTGGCGTTTCCATTCACCCCGGCGGAACTCGAAAAAGGCCCCGTATACCGATTCAACCTGAACCACGTCGTCCACCCGGACGACCCCTACGAGATGTTCCCGAGCGAGACGATGGAGGTGGCGAACTGATGGCGGCGCTCGGCGAACTCGCAAAACTCATCCGCTCGAAAAACGCTGGGCCGTTCAACCTCACGTTCGACGTCATGTTCGACGAGGAAGAAACCTACCGGCGCGTGGTGGCATCGAACGTCCTCACAAAGGAGGTGTTCTGCCGCCTCTACAATCTGGCCGAGGAGAAGGTGCTGCTCGTCCACCATGACGCCGCGCGCGCGATAAAAATATCCATTCCCCGCCCCGTGTTCTCCTGCGACTTGGAAGACGGCGACTGCTATGGCGGCCAGCAGTTCGGTCCCCTCGTCGGCCTCGAAGTCCCGGACGCTTGAGAAAGACCGCGCAGAGCGAAGAATATGGCGATTCAGACGAGCGCGGACGAGATTCGGGCCCTTTTCCCCGAATTGGAGCAAATCCAAGACTCCGAGTTGCGCGATGGGGTGATCGATATCTGGCTCGACTTGGCCCGCGAAACCGCCTGGGAGCGTTTCGAGGACATTCCCAAAAACCTGAAAGAAGAAAAACACATGACGCTCATCGGCCACATTCAGGGTGTCACGAAGATGGCGCTCGCCATGGCCGATATCGCCGAAAGTCTCCACGGGGTCGAGGTCGACCGCGACCTGCTCATCGCCTCATGCATCCTGCACGACATCTCGAAACCGCTCGAATCTGCGCCCGACCCCGGCGGTCCCTCTACGGGCACCGGCGTGCCGCCCGGCAAAATCACCGAGTTCGGCGAGAAGATACAGCACGCCGTCTACGGGGCGCATAAAATCTGGGAGAAAGGACTGCCCAAGGCCTTGGAGCTGGCCCATCTGGTCATCACCCACACGCGCACAAGCAACACGCGCTCGAAGAGCTATGAGGCAGCACTTCTTTTCTACGCCGACTGGGCGGATTCGGACGCCGGGATCGTCCTGGGCGGTTCGACGCCTTTCTCGGCGAAATGGGTGGAGAAATAAGCCCAACCACCCCGGCTTCTTGAAACTCCCTTTTATTTCCCCCACGCGATCGCGAACGCTCCGACTACGGACAAGACGCCGCCTATCACGATGCGCAGCGTGACACTCTCCTGTTTTTTGAGAAAAAACCAGGAGAAGACGATGACCCACAAGACGGAGAGGCGGTTGATGGGTATCACCTGCACCACTTCCCCCTCCCGGAACGCCGTCCAGAAGCAGAGGGCGGCTATTATATTCGCGACGACCCCGCAGGCTATCGTCACCAGTCCTCTGGAACTCCAGTTCTTCGTCCCCTCTTCTTCTTTCGTGAACGGCATGGCGAGAATGAGCAGGAATGCCGCCGTGGATGTGGAAATCGCGATTCCCAAGGATTCCGAGGGCATGACGAGGATGGCGTATTTTCTAAAGACAAACGTCAGGGAAAACAGGAAAGAGGCGATTACGGGAACGAGAAAGTAAAGGAGTGAAACATCCTTCTCGACAGACTCTTTTGGGGCGGACTCTCTCTTATAGACGAGAAGAATCGCCCCGATCATGATGGCCAGCGTACCGACGGCTACGCCCGCTGAGAACCGCTCGCCCAGTATGAACACCCCCATGAGCGCCGACCACACCAGGACCGACTGCACCATGATCTGCGTTCGCGCCAGGCCGATCAGGCGCATCGAGCCGAAAATCATATAGCGCCCGATAGAACTCCCGAACAGGCCGATGAGCATGTACCACATGACGCCCTTCAAATGCCATGTAACGCTCTCGTCCCATGCGAGGTAGAGCACGCTCGCCAGCATCGCGGAGAGGACGTTCATCGCGATGGCCGCAATCGCAGGGCCGATGTGGATCAACGCTTTTCGATAGAATACCTGGGAGATGGCGACGAAAAACGCCGCGATGAACGACAGGAGGTTCGGGTCCAAGGATTTGAGCAAAACGACCCCTTGAAAAGAACAATCCGTCCGGCGCTGCCGGATAATGAAGCCGCCGAAGCGGGCGTCAAGCCCGCACCCTACTCATCCAGATCGCAAAAACCGGAGAATCGTCCACGGCTCGTTCCGGCAGGTATCACACGAGGGCGCGGGAAGACGCATCCGCGCAGAGGCCAATGAGCGGAGCGGCTCTCTGAACGGCCGGCGGGAAAAATTTTCCCTCTTCGTCTAGGCGGGAGGATAACCCAGTCCGGCGAGCGCTTCCGTGATCTCGGGCAGGATGGCCGGGTCGTCGATGGTGGCCGGCATCTTGTATTCCTCGCCATCGGCGATGCACGCCATCGTGCCCCGCAGAATCTTGCCCGAGCGCGTCTTGGGCAGGCGCTTCACCACCGTCGCCTGGCGGAAGGAAGCGACCGCGCCGATCTGCTGGCGAACGAGCTGCACCACCTCGCCGACGATTTCCTCGTTTTCCTTCTCGACGCCCGCCTTGAGCACCAGGAAACCGAGCGGGAGTTGACCCTTGAGCTGGTCCTTCACGCCGATGACCGCGCACTCGGCCACGTCGGGATGGGCCGATAAAACCTCTTCCATACCGCCCGTGGAAAGCCTGTGGCCCGCCACATTGATGATGTCGTCCGTCCTCGACATCACGTAGACATAGCCTTCCTCGTCCATGTATCCCGCGTCGCCCGTCTTGTAGAAGCCCGGATACTCGCTCAGATAGGAGTCGACGTAGCGCTCGTCCGCGTTCCACAGCGTGGGCAGACATCCGGGCGGCAAGGGAAGCCGGACGCACAGCGCGCCCATCTCGCCCGTACCCAGTTCGCGGCACTCGCTGTCCAGGACCTTGAAGTCAAAGCCGGGCACCGGCTTCGAGGGAGAACCGTACTTGACGGGCATGTGCTCGATGCCCATGGGATTCGCCAGCATCGGCCATCCGGTCTCCGTCTGCCAGTAGTGGTCGATGACGGGAACCTTCAGGTGCTCCTCCGCCCACTGAATCGTGTCCGGGTCGGAGCGCTCCCCGGCCAGGAAAAGAATGCGGAAACGGCTGAGGTCATAATTTTTCATGAGTTCGGCGTCGGGATCGTCTCGCTTGATCGCGCGGAACGCCGTGGGCGCGGTGAAGAAGACCTCCACCCCGTGCTCGGAGATGATGCGCCAGAAAACACCCGCATCGGGCGTGCCCACGGGCTTGCCCTCGAAGAGGATGGTCGTGCAGCCGTGAACCAGCGGCGCATAGACGATATAGGAATGCCCCACCACCCAGCCGACGTCGGACGCCGCCCAGTACACCTCACCCGGCGACACGTCGTACACGTTTCGCATCGACCACTTGAGCGCCACGAGATGGCCGCCGTTGTCCCGCACCACGCCTTTGGGCTCGCCCGTCGTGCCCGAGGTATAGAGAATATACAGCGGGTCCGTAGCGGCGAGGGGCACGCAGTCCGCAGGGGCCGCGCCTTCGAGTGAATCGCTCCACTCGATATCGCGGCCCTCGATGAGTTCCGCCTCGACCTGGGAGCGCTGCAGAATGATGCACTTTTCAGGCTTCGTGCTGGACAGGTTTATCGCCTCATCGAGCAGGGGCTTGTAGGCGATGACGCCCGAGGGCTCGACCCCGCACGAGGCGGATACCATGAGCTTGGGTTTCGCGTCCTCGATTCGCGTGGCCAGCTCGTTCGGCGCGAAGCCGCCGAAAACGACCGAGTGCACCGCGCCGATGCGAGCGCAGGCCAGCATGGCGATGACGGCTTCGGGCACCATCGGCATGTAGATGATGACGCGGTCGCCCTTCTCCACACCTTGGGCCCTGAGAGCGCCGGCGAAATGCGCCACCTTGTGCTGCAATTCCCTAAAAGTAATCTTCTGGGTGGGTTCGCCCGTGATGGGCGTGTCGTATATCAGCGCGAGCTGATCCCCGCGCCCCGCCTCGACGTGCCGGTCGACCGTGTTGTAGCAGGTGTTGACCTCGCCTCCCGTGAACCAGCGGTAAAAGGGCGGATTCGAGTCGTCGAGCACCTTGTCCCACTTCTTGTACCAGTGGATATCCTCCGCCGCTTCCGCCCAGAAGGCCTCCGCCTCCGAGAGGGAGCGGCCGTGAACCTCTGCATAACCCATGCTTTGTCCTCCAAGCTGAAAACTCTTCTTTTTCAGTTATATATCTGTATTTTTCTATTATCGTCAAAAGTTCATTGTAACAAATTCCGCCCCTGTTTGCGCGGCCGGGCGGAACGATTCCCGCTTGTCTGCGCTCAAGGCCGGCGCTGGGGGCGAATGCGGGCTTTTGCGGGCAAATGCAGGGGCGCCTGAAAAACTTTTTTTACCCCTGAATCTTAGTGCGAGACGCTCAGATTTAATTGATAACCCTTTTGATTACAATTATTTATCTGTACATTATTTTTCAGAAATTTATCGAAAAACCCCGTGAATTTATCGTATTTTTCAGTAATTCCGCGCGCGCGAAGCGCCGGATCCGTTCGCCGGCCGAACCCGGGCCGCCGGGTCCGTCTGCTTTGCCCTGTGAAAGTCCATCCTGCCCGAGCCCATCGGAACTCCTCCCGTTCGCGCGCCCGATTCTGCCCGGCGCGGGCGCAGGCCCGGTAACGCCAACTGCGGGGAAATGCGGGTGCAGACCCGGCTCGCCTCTCTCTCGACTTGAAAACCACCCCCCTAACCCCCTTAACAGGGGGTAAAAACAAAAAAACCCTTCCGACGAGAGGTCGTTGAAAAAGCCCCCCGACGAGGGAAAATTTGTTTGTGTGTAGGGGTCGCATACATGCGACCCTGCTTTTTTCACCTACTGCAAGGGCCGCATGTATGCGGCCCCTACACTCCCTTCGGCAAGTCGGAATCCCGTTGCCGTTATTGCAGGGTTTTTCAACGACCCCGACAAGGGGGTTGGGGGTTACTACCCCGGCACAGAGGTGTCGAAAAAGCCCACACAGGGCCCTGCAATTGGAGGGTTTGTACGGACAGGTCGTGACCTGTACTTGCGAAGTGGAACCACGGGGATCGACATATTCGATACGGGCGGACACCCGGGTCCGCCCCTGCGAAACGACGCGCCGCTCACCCCCTGCCCGCGATCATCTCCCAGACGTAGCTGAAGAGGAACAGCGCCGAAGCCGCCACGACGACGCAGGGACCTGCGGGCGCGTCCCATTCGAGCGACGCCCAGAGGCCGGCCGCGACGGAGACGACCCCCGCCAGAACGGCGAGCGCCGCCATCTGCTCGGGTGTTTTGGAGAACCGCCGCGCCGCCGCCGGCGGTATGATGAGCATCGAGATGATGAGCAGAATCCCGATCAGCTTCATGGCGACGGCGATGATGAAGGCGATCAGGATCATGAAGACGAGTTTCACGGCGAAGGTCGGGACCCCCTCGGCGCTCGCCAGTTCCTCGTTCACCGTGACGGCGAGAAGCCCCCGCCACAGCCACGCGAGCACGCCCAGCGCCGCCGCTCCGCCGAGATATATCCACCACAAATCAAGCGCCCCGACCGCCAGGATGTCCCCGAAGAGATAGCCCATCAGGTCCACCCGGATCGTCTCCAGCAAGCTGACGGCGATGAAGCCCACCGCAAGCGCCATGTGGGCCAAGATGCCGAGCAGCGTGTCGGTGGAGAGTGTTTTCCGGCTCTGCAGAAAGACCAGGAGGATCGTGAGGCTCATGCAGGAGATGAGGATGCCGAGCCGCAAGTCGATCCCGAAGGCGAAGCCTATCGCCACGCCGAGGAGCGCCGTGTGGGCCATGGAACTTCCAAAGTAGGCCATCTTGCGCCAGACGATGAAACAACCCACCGGGCCCGTCACCAGGGCGACGCCCACCCCGCCCATGAGCCCCCGGAACATGAAATCCTCCATCACGCGCCTCCTTGAGGGGTTGTGAAAATCCCTGCAATGCCGGGTTCCCCGTCATTCCGGCCTTGGCCGGAATGACGAGCAAAAACACACCTTCCTTGAGTTTCATTTTCACTCCCCCCTTGAGGGGGAGTGAATTCCTTTCTCACCGGTCGGGTTCAACCCCCCCTACCCCCCCTTGTCAGGGGGGCAAGAAAAAGCAAAACCCCTCTACCGGCAGTGCGCGCCGCCTTTTTATACCCCCCTGACAAGGGGGGGTAGGGGGGGTTGCCTTTGTCCCCTGTTAAGAGGAACTTTCTCAACGGCCCCCGTGGGAGTGCCGGGCTTCTTCGACCTCGACGGGGAGAATCTCTCCATCCGGACCGTGAACGTGGTCGTGCTTGTGGGTGTAGACGGCGAGGCTCTCGGCCGCATGCTTGCCGAACAGGGCGAGGTATTCGGGGTTTTTGCTCACGGCTTCGGGATGCCCCGTGCAGCAGATGTGCCTGTTGAGGCACACCACGCGGTCGGTGAACGCCATGACGAGGTGGAGGTCGTGCGAGATCAGGATGACGCCGCAGCCCCTGTCGTCCCTGATCTTCGCGATCAGGCGGTAGAGTTCGCTCTGCCCGTTGACGTCCACGTTCTGGATGGGCTCGTCGAGAACGAGCAGTTCGGGGTCTCGCAGCAGGGCGCGGGCGAGCAGCACGCGCTGGCGCTCTCCGCCGGAGAGGCTCTGGACGGGATGATCCAGCAGGTCTCCGGCGCCGACTTCCTCGAGGCTCTCCTCCATCTCCTTAGGCGAAGGCTTCTGCGTGAGGCGCAGCAATCTGCGCACGGTCAGCGGGAGCGAGTGGTCCACCTCGAAGGACTGGGGCAGGTAGCCGACCGAGAGTCCCTCTTTCCGGCGGACTTCTCCCGAATCGGGCTTGAGCAGGCCGAGCAGCACGCGGACGAGCGTGGTCTTGCCCGCGCCGTTCGGCCCGATGAGAGTGAGGATTTCAGCCGCTGAAATGTCGAGGCCCACGTTGTGGAGTATCGTCGTTTCGCCGATTCGGAGATGGAGGTTCGCGGCGGTGACGAGAGAGCGCCGCGCGTCATTTATCATCATGACACTCCTTGCACCTGCCGCTGATTTCCATGACGGGCGTCTCCACCAGAAAACCGGCCCGGGTGGCGCTCGCCTCGATGGCCTCGCCGATTTCCTCGCTGTGCGTCTCGGCCACGGTTCCGCAGTCGCGGCAGATGAAGAACTGCGCCTTGTGGGCGTTCCCCGGTGTGGCGCAGCCCACGAACGCCTTTTGACTCTCGATGCGGTGGATGAGGCCGTGCTTCAGGAGGAAATCCAGCGCCCGGTAGACCGTGGGCGGGGCGCTTCGCCCTCCGTTCTCGTTCATACGCTCGAGCACGTCGTAGGCGCCCATGGGCGTATGGCTCTCCCAGATGATCTCCAGCACCCGCCTCCTGAGCGGCGTGAGCCTCGCACCTCGCTCCCTGCAAAGCGCTTCGGCTTGTTCCAGGGCGCTCTCGACGCAGGCCCCGTGGTCGCGATCCCTGCCGGGAGAATTCTTTTTCATCGATGTCATCTAAAGTTCCTTGACGAGCAAAATAGTAATGTTATATTATAACAAATAGAAAACTTATTCAATCCCATTTCACGCCGAAAGGAAAGAATTCATGAATAGGATCGAATCCATGAAATATATGTTGTTCACTGCGGCCCTGACAATGACGCTTATTGCGCGCCTGGCCGCCCCCGCATCGGCCGCGCCCAAGGTGGTGGCCTCCATCAAGCCGCTTCATTCGCTGGTCTCGGGCGTCATGAAGGGGGTCGGCGAACCTTATCTGCTGATAAAAGGCGCCGCTTCGCCGCATACGTTTTCGCTCAAACCCTCCGACGCCAGGGAGATCGAGCGGGCGCGCGTGATTTTCTGGGTGGGCGAGTCGCTCGCCCCGAGCCTCGAGCGGCCCCTCGAAGTTCTGCCGAAACGGGCGGAGGTCGTCGCCATGGCGGAGATAAAGGGTCTGAAGCTGTTGAAGCTCAGGGAAGGCGGCTTGTGGGAAGGGCACGACGATCATCACGGTGAGGACGAAAAAGGCGGCCACCACGACGAACATAAGCGCGGCATGGCCAAAAAAGACGACCATCACCACGATGAGGACAAACACGGCAAAGGCAAAGATGACCACCACAAGCATGAGCACGAAAAAGCCAAAGACGATCACCATGATGATCGCAAACACGCTATGGCCAAAGACAAGCACCACGATGAACATAAACACGAGAAAGCCAAGGATGATCACCACGGCGAGAAGGCCGGGCATCATCACAGCGATCTCGACGTTCACGTCTGGCTCGACCCCATGAACGCCAAGAAGTGGGTGCATGAAATCACGCATGAGCTCGAAGAGGCGGATCCTGCGAACAGCGAAAAATACGAGGCGAACGAAAAGAGGCTTATGGCTCGATTGGACGCCCTGCACGAGGAATTGAAAGGCACGCTCGCGCCCCTGAAAGGCGCGCCCTACATCGTCTTTCACGATGCGTATCAATACTATGAGAAACGCTACGGGCTGAACGCCATCGGTTCGGTGACCATCTCGCCCGAGAACAAGCCGGGCGCGGCGCGCCTCGTCGAGATTCGCAAGAAGGTCAGGGACACGAAATCTATCTGCGTGTTCTCCGAGCCGCAGTTCGAACCCAAACTGGTGAGGGTCGTCATGGAGGGAACGGGTGCCGGAACCGGTGTGCTCGACCCCTTGGGCGCGGATATTCCCGCCGGTGAGGACGCGTATTTCACCCTCCTGCGCAACATGGCGAAATCGCTCAATACGTGTCTTTCGCGGAAATAATTTGAGGCGGCGCTTCCCGGGGATATGAACCAGCCCGCTCTATTCCCCCCGCATATCCCCGGGAGCCGCCCGCTATTTTCGTAGCGGCGAACGGAACCGAAGGGAGTTTCGATGGTTCTGTAGCCGGACAGGCGCAGGAGTCTGTCCGGGCACCTGTGTGTGGTCGGTGAAGCAAGCGAGCCGGTCCAGCGCTTCATGGCGCATCGTGAACGGGAAATCTGAAAGGGAAAGGAGAAATCGGTGAAGGCGAGAGTTTTGTTATTGGCCGCCGCGGCCGCGCTTTTCTGGCACGCGCCCGCCCTGGCTCAACAGTCCGTCGAGGAACGCCTCCTCAACATGGAAAAGCGCATCAGGCAGTTGGAAGAGCGCGTCTCCGCGCAGGATAAGGTAATTGCCGAGAAAGACAAGCAAATAGCCAGGCTCACCGGTGGAGACAAGTGGTTCGAAGCCGTGGAAATCGGTGGCGTCATAGATCTCAGAGGAATCGTGACCAGCCCCCCCGAGGGAGATAACGAAACAGATTTGGTCGTGGACTCGCTCGAAATCGGCATTGGCGCCCAGGTGAGCGATTGGGTAAACGCAGAGGTCGTGCTCCTCTGGGAACAGGGCGAGGGTCCCGTGGACGTCGATACCGCGACGGTGACGATAGGCCCGCCCGAGGGCGCATGGTCCATCACGGGTGGCCAGCTCTACGTTCCGTTCGGCGCCTTCGAGACGAACCTGATCTCCGACCCCCTGACGCTCGACATCGGCGAGACGAGACAGACCGCCTTCCAACTCGACGCTTCGGCCGGCGCGCTGAGCGGGTCGGTATTCGTCTTCAAGGGCGACAACATGGAAGACGGCGACAACCTCATCCAGGGCTTCGGTTTCGCGGCGGGCTATTCGGTCGAGACGGACAGCTTCGAGCTTGGGCTGAATCTCTCCTACACCAACGACCTGGGTGATTCGGACGGCTTGGAGGTCGAAGGTGCGGAAGGCTACGACCGCGTTGCGGGCATTTCGGCGAGCGCGACCCTGACGATTGGAAGCGTCTCGGTGCTCGGCGAGTATCTGGGAGCGATGGATACGTTTGGCGCGGACTATGTTGCGTTCGGCGACTACGGCGCGAAACCATCCGCCTGGATGGTCGAGGCGGCCTACGGGTTCGAGTTGGCCGGCAAGGAGGCGACGCTGGCCGCCAGCTACCAGACGACGGATGAGGCGCTGGCGCTTGAGTTGCCGAAAAAACGCATGCTGGTCGGACTTTCGTCCGAGGTGATGGACGGGCTCTCTCTGGGCTTCGAGTGGGCGCGTGATACGGACTACGGCGCCGATGAAGGCGGAAGCGGCGAGCACACCGACAACTTCACCGTCCAGTTGGCCGCCGAATTTTAGCCGGCGCCAGGGTACGGACAGACCTTGCGGAGAGGAGATTCCCCGCAATTCGGCGTGGGGCGGCAGCCGGTGTGCCCCGGCCGCACAAGCAGGGTGTGGTATTCGCTGAAAAACAGGGATAGCAGGGTCATCATCCACCGTTTGAAAGACGCAATCCAGGAGGAACCTGAAGGATGAACATCGCATACGTTTTCGCCACCGACATGTCGGCGACCTACAAGCTGGGCACCATGATCCTGCCGCAACTCGAAGCCGGCAACCACGGGGTGAACGTCGTCGGCATGTTCTTCTTCGACGACAACCTGTTCTGCCTGCGCGAGGGCGACGAGGTGGGCGAGCGACTGGCCAAGGTCGCCGCGGAGCAGAACATCCTCCTCATGGTCTGCGATCAGTGCGCCGTGCGGCGCAACCTCGCCGAGGGCACGTTCGAACAGTGCGGCTCCGGCGACGTCAAGGCGAAGGGCCTGGTGGCCGGTGTGGGCGCCGGTTGTTTCCCGCAGCTATACGCAGCGCTCGCCCCCGCCGCGCCCGACCTGGTCATCACCCTTTGAGTGAGGGAACCAAAGTGCCCATGTCAGAGAGACTTCCCGTTACTGTCCTGTCCGGCTTTCTCGGTGCAGGCAAGACCACTCTTCTAAACAACGTGCTCAAAAACCGCGAGGGCATGCGCGTCGCGGTCATCGTCAACGATATGAGCGAGGTCAACATCGACGCGGCGCTCGTTGAGCGCGGCGGTGCGGAACTCTCGCGGACCGAGGAGAAACTGGTCGAGATGTCGAACGGCTGCATCTGCTGCACGCTGCGAGACGACCTGCTCGCTGAGGTCTCACGGCTCGCGCAGGAGAAACGCTTCGACTACCTGCTCATCGAGTCCACCGGGATATCCGAGCCCATTCCCGTCGCGCAGACCTTCACCTTCGAGGACGAGAACGGTGTGAGCCTGGGGCAGGTATCGCGCCTCGACACGATGGTCACGATCGTGGACGCGGAGAGCTTCCTGCGGGACTACAACGCCGCCAACGCGCTCCAGGACCGCGGTGAGTCGCTGGGCGAAGATGATCACCGGACGGTGACCGACCTGCTCATCGACCAGATCGAGTTCGCCGACGTCATCGTGCTCAACAAGATCGATCTCGTGAGCAACGATCAGGCTCTCGAGGTCAAGGCTATCGTGAAAGCGCTCAACCCCGGCGCGAAGCTCCTCATGGCGACGCACGGACAGGTCCCGCTCGAATGCGTGCTCGACACGGGCCTGTTCGACTACGAGAAGGCGGAGAGCTCCGCCGGCTGGATTCGAGAGCTTCAGGGTGAGCACACGCCGGAGACCGAGGAGTACGGGATATCGAGCTTCACCTATCGGACGGCGCAGCCCTTCGACGCCGAGAAGCTGTGGGCGTTCCTGCACGACGACGAGAACTGGAGCGGCGTGCTCCGCTCAAAGGGCCTCTTCTGGGTCGCCGCTGACCACCGGATCGCCTACGAGTGGGCTCTGGCCGGCGGCGTCAGCGACGTGAAACCCGCCGGGATGTGGTGGGCGGCCGTGCCTCGCGAACACTGGGAGCACCCCGAGGATGAGCGACCTGACCAGGAGCCGGACTGGCATCCCCGCTTCGGCGATCGCGTGCAGCAACTCGTCTTCATCGGCCAGCAGATGCACGAGGCGGCGATACGCGCCCGCCTCGACGCGTGCCTGCTCGACGAGCGCCTCGCCTCCGCTGGCAGCAAGGTCTGGGCAGAGCTCCGGAACCCGTTTCCGGAGCTTCTTATGGCCGAGGAGCCGGCATGACCGGAACTGCCTCGTCCGTTTTGGCGAAAGGGGCACCGGCATCTCGTGGCGCCTTTCGGTCATCCGTACTTCACGTGCGCACGTCCTGCAGGGCGCCCGGCTCTCCGCGTGAGCCGCACGAGAGAGTCGAGCCGGATTCAAATCTATCAAGAGCTTCGCGCGACGTTCCATGAGAGCCCATTGGGCCATCACGCGGACGTTCGACGTCCAAATTCCAATACCCGCACCTCTGCTCGAGGAGAACTAGATGAACACGCCGCGAAAAGTACCTGTTTCCATCCTCACCGGTTTCCTCGGCTCTGGCAAGACGACCCTGCTCAACCGGATATTGAGTGAAGAGCACGGCAAGCGCATTGCCGTGATCGAGAACGAGTACGGAGAGGTCGGCATCGATCAGGCGCTCGTCATCAACGCTGACGAAGAGATCTTCGAGATGGCGAACGGCTGCATCTGTTGCACGGTGCGCGGAGACCTGATTCGCGTGCTCGGCAATCTCATGAAGCGCCGCGACAAGTTCGACTATGTGTTGGTGGAGACCACAGGGCTCGCCGATCCCGGCCCGGTCGCTCAGACCTTCTTCATGGACGACGAGATTCGCGCGGAGTTCGCGCTTGACGGGATCGTCACGCTCGTCGATGCAGCCCACATCGAGCAACAGCTCGGCCGAAGCGACGAAAGCACCGAGCAAATCGCGTTCGCGGACGTCCTGTTGCTCAACAAGACGGACCTCGTCAACGGCGAGGCGCTCGACAGGCTCGAAGCCCGGCTCCGGGACATGAACCGAATGGCGCGCGTCGTGCGCAGCGAGCGGGCGGACGTTTCGGTCGACACGGTCCTCAACCTCGGCGCCTTCGACCTGGACCAGGTGCTCGAGCGTCGTCCCACCTTCCTCGAGCCGGAGTATCCGTTCGAATGGACCGGAGTCTATTCGCTCGATACCGGCCGCTACGAACTCGACCTCGCCGATGGACCTGATCCGGCGATGTCGCTCGTCGTCGTGTCCGACCAGGGCACGGATGACGCTGCCCTCCGTGAGGGTGCGGAGTGGTGTGTGCGGCAGTACGCCGAACCTGCGGAGCTCATTCGCCCGGGGGAAGAGATTCCCCTCGGAAAGCATGTGAATCTCCAGCTCGATTCCCCGGGGCGCAAGTCGTTCTTCCTGGAGGTCGACACGCAGGTGCGGGTTGCCCTCTACGCCGAGCACGGCGCGGAGGAGTTCGATCTCCAACTGAGGAACGCGGAAGGAGCGACAATCAGGCAGGAGGTGGAGCGCACCTGGGTCGCACAGCACGAGCACGACGACGAGGTGGGCTCGATCGCGATCGAGAGGGACGGCGACGTCGACCCCAAAAAGCTCGACGCCTGGATTGGCGAACTGCTCCGTGAGCGCGGGGTGGACATCTTCCGAATGAAGGGCTTCATCAGCCTCGCGGGTGAGTCGCGTCGCTTCGTCTTCCAGGGGGTTCACATGCTCTTTGACGGCCAGCCGGATCGTCCATGGGGAGACTCGCCCCGGCGCAATCAGCTCGTCTTCATCGGCCGCGACCTCGATGAACAGAGCATGCGGCAGGGATTCGAGTCATGCCTGATTTGAATATCGACAGGAGGAGCCTGCATGAGCGGCACCGAGAGCAGTGAAATCTTCTATGACGCAGTGATCGTCGGCGCCGGCGCCGCAGGCGTGGGCGCCGCGGTGGCTCTCAGGCATGCCGGCATCGAGAACTTCGTAGTTCTCGATCGTCACACGGTCGGCGCATCGTTCGCCTCATGGCCGGCCGAGACTCGCTTTATCACGCCCTCGTACCCGACCAATTCGATTGGCATGCTCGATTTGAACTCGATCGCGATTGGAACTTCACCCGCGTTCAGTTTGGAGGTTGAGCATCCGACGGGTGAAGAGTACGCGATATATTTGCGTGCAGTCGCACATTTCTTTGAGTTACCCGTACGCCAGGATACCGACGTGATGCAGATAGCAAAGGTTGGCGACGGCTTTCGCATCGATACGGCCGACGGGACCTTGCAAGCCAAGCACGTCATCTGGGCCGCCGGCGAGTTCCAATACCCGCGCTTGAATGGGTTTGTCGGCAGCCAATTGTGTCGTCACACCGCGACCATCGCCAGTTATGGAGAGCTTGACGGTGACGACTTCATCGTTGTGGGTGGCTACGAAAGTGGTGTCGACGTGGCCTACCACCTGGCGTACCGCGACAAACGAGTGCGGTTGTTCGACAAGGATTGCCCGTGGGAGGAAGAGAGTTCCGATCCCAGTGTCGCGCTTTCCCCGTTTACGCTCGAACGGATGCGTGAAGACTGGTTTGTCGAGCAAGTGAAACTGTTTCCGCACACACCTATCGAATCGGTCACTCGCGTGGACGCCATGTATGAAGTCACGGCTCGAGACGGGCATCGGTTTGAAACCCGCGTGCCGCCGCTATGGGCGGGCGGATTCGAGGGGAGTCACAAGTTGGTCGCGGATTTGTTTGAACGACGCGACGATGGCTTTCCGCTTCTGAGCGAACACGATGAATCAACCATCGTACCGGGCGTATTTCTCTGCGGCCCCGCAGTTCGCCATGACAATTCCGTCTTCTGTTTTATCTACAAGTATCGACAACGATTCGCCGTTGTCGCCAAAGCCATTGCGACCTCGTTGGGGCTGCCGGCGGAAGAGTTGGAAGAGTACCGCAAGTGGGGCATGTATCTCGATGACCTCTCCTATTGCGGGGAGGAGTGCGTATGTTGACGGGAAACGACGAAGGGGCCGCCGCGTCTGGTGCGAGGCGAAGCCGACTGGCCAGGGTGCGGAGCATCGAATGGCTCGGACAAACGGTCGCCAGCGTTTGCTGGATTGGCAGCATGCTGACTTACGGGATCAGGTCCGGTGGGGATTGGTTGCAGTTGTTTGCTGCATCCGCATGGCTGTTGGCCAACATCGCAGCGATTGCGACTGCCAAGGCTGATTGAGATGTCGGCAGCACTTCAAAATGTCGACGCCCCAAAGGGTGTTCTTCGCCGGGGCTGGTCTGCGGCGGTTGGCGACTACGCTATCGCCGGTGGCTGGAGCCTGCGTGGTGAGGCGCTGATGGTCGGTGACGCTGCGGGTGGCGTTTACGCATTCGACGGCAAGTCTGGCGCGACCACCTGGGAGCGGCGCGGGGTTCATGAAGGCGGTGTGCTCGCGGTGGCGGTCCACCCAAGCGGAACCACGTTCGCTACGGCTGGCCAGGACGGACGAGTCCTTATCTGGGGTGTCGCCGAAGGTCAGGTACAACAGGCTATCGACATCGGGGGCGATTGGGTGGAGAACGTGGCGTGGTCGCCGGACGGCCAGTGGTTGGCGGCCTCCTGCTCCCGGCAGGTTCGCGCGTATGGCGTGGACGGCGCGGAGGTTTGGCGATCTGATGATCATCCCAGCACGGTCAGCGCGATCGCCTGGTCGAGCGCAGGGGAGCTGGCGACGGCCTGTTACGGTCGAGTGACGTTCTTCGACGCGCCCACCGGCGAGCTTCGCCAGATGCTGGAGTGGCGGGGATCCTTGGTGTCGATGGCGCTGAGCCCGGGCGGGGATATCGTGGCCTGCGGCAGCCAGGACAACACGGTGCACTTCTGGCGTCGCTCCACGGAGCGGGACGCCATGATGTCAGGATATTCCGCCAAGCCGTCGGCACTGGCTTTCGATGATACCGGCACCCTTTTGGCCACCGGCGGAGGGGAGGCGGTGACGGTCTGGAGCTTCGAGGGAGATGGTCCCGAAGGCACGCGGCCCGGTGTTCTGGAGTTTCATGTTCAACCCGTCACGACGCTTGCCTTCGCTCGCCGCGGGATGCGCCTGGCATCGGCGGCACGGGATGGCGCCGTGGTGGTGTGGTCGCTTGAGAGGGATGGAAATGGCCGTCCGATCGGGACCGCGGTTTTGGCGGGCATCGGGGCGAAACTGTACTGGCGGCCGGACGGGCGCGCGCTTGCCGCGCTCGACGCGCAGGGTGGCGTGACGGCTTGGCGGATAGGATGAACAAATGCCCGAATTGCCCGCCGGTGAGGACGCGTATTTCACCCTCTTGCGCAAACATGGCGAAATCATTAAGGATGTGCCTTTCAGGGTAATGATGCGGGAATGACGGGCAAAAGCGCGTTCCCCTCGCCTTGAAAACCAACCCCCCCTACCCCCCCTTGTCAGGGGGGTATTAAAAGGCGACGCCCGCCGCCGCCGGTAGAGGGGTTTTTGTTTTTTCTTACCCCCCTGACAAGGGGGGGCAGGGGGGGTTGCCTTTATCCCCTGACAAGGGAGCTATATCAACAGCCCCCCCACAGTCGCGTTTGATTACAACTCGATCACGTCCATCGCCTCGGGCGTGAGGACTCGCGGGCCGTTCTCTTCCACGATCACCTGGGGGCCGAAGACGATGAACATCCTGTCCTCGTGTGCGGCCTTGATTTCAACGGCGAGGGACATGCCCGCCTCGACCTCGAAATCCGCCAGAAAGCCGTAGCGCTCACCCGCGAGTTCGCGCCATTCGGGGTTCTCGGCCAGGCTTCCCTCCACGAAAGGCTCGCGCCAGGAGAATTTCCGGGGAATCTCGCCCGCGCATATCGTCGTCATGGGCGGCTCGATGCCGTCGATCCCCACCCCGTGCACCTGGGGAATCTCGTGATAGTAGCCGCCCCTGAGCACCGCCTCGTTAGACGCGCGGTCCACCTCGCTCCACGGCGTGCCGGGCTTGAGCGCGTCGAGCGCGGCGTGGAGACTCTCGCGCACCGCCTCGCGCAGGGGTTTGTATTCCGCATCCATCGGGCCCAGCGACATCGAGGTGTGCGGATGGCTCCAGTAGCCCCCGTAGCGCGCGTAATAGCCGATGCACATCATGTCGCCCGTCCGCAGAATCCTGTCCGTAGGCCTTCTGTTCACCGGATAGCCCTTGCCCGAACACATGATGAGCCAGCTGTCCCGGCCCGGCTCCGCCCCCGCGCGCAGGCTCGCGCCGAACAGCGCCGCGTACACCTCGCTCTCCCGCACGCCCGGGCGACAGCAGCCGAGCACGGCGTCTATCTCGATGTTCACCATCTCGGCGGCTTTTTCGAGCATCGCTATTTCTTCTGCGCTCTTTATCATGCGCAGGCGCGTGAGGATGTCCGAAGCGTCGGCGAACTCGGCATCCGGCAGAAGGCGCTTCAGGTTCTGATACGTCATGTAGGGGATCGATCCCTCAGAACCGTATCCCCCGCCGATCAGGCCGACGACGCCGATTCGCCCGCTCTCGTAACCCAGCTCCTTGACGGCGTCTGAGGCCACGATGCTCACCTTCCCCTCGTGCCCCCGGTAGCGCACCCCCTCGAAGCACGATTCGGTGTACCACTTGCCCCAGTTCTGCAGGAGCCAGAAGGTGACGGGCGCGCCCTTCCGGGGGAACACCATGCTGCGCTCCCCGTAATCGCCCCCGTCGAGCCAGCGGGTGTCGCCGCTTCCGTTCGAGCCGCGCCCGATGACGATGAGGCAGTCGAGGCCGCGCGCATCCATGGCGGCGCGCACCGCGTTCCACCGCCTGTCGCGCTCCTCAGCAGAAAACGCAGCCGCCGCATCACCTGCCCGGCCGTCTCTGGGGAAAAACCTGGGGTCCGTTACCATGGATATCTCCTGAAATTATCGAGATGAACTGGAATTATATACCTGAATTTATGATTTCTTCGAACAGCATCGCCAACCGGCGTGTGAGAAGAGAACCACTTCCCCTTGGAGGGTCAAACGCGATTGATGAATGAGCGTTTGCGCTTTTCATCCCCGCTCGGAATTGACCACCGCCGTCATTCCGGCGTCACTGCCGCTCCTTTTGTAGGGGTCGCATATATGCGACCCGTTTTCCTGCACGGACGATGCGAACCGATGCAGGCGGACGGGACATACCAGTCGGAACATCCTCACCGGTCAGGACGCATGTATGCGTCCCCTACAAAAGAACATCCCCCCGTGGTTGCCCTTCACCCGTAGGGATAGGTCGCGACCTGTCCCTACAATTCCTCGCGCGTCAATCGCATTTCACCTGTAGGGGTCACATACATGCGACCCGGCCTTTTTCGCCGCCCGTCATGGGCCGCATATATGCGGCCCCTACAAAAAACCGCCTACTACCCGTTTACGTCGAACCTTCATTCATCGGGACTTTCTTCAACACCCCCCTCCAAAGGATCAATCCCACTCGAATCTCCCCCGCGCGACTGGACGCCGACGCGCGGAATCATTTAGCCTTTAACGTCATTTACCCTCACTATAACGAATGAACCGGCGCCGGAAAATGAGTGAAGCGGAATTCGCCTGTATCGACTGCGGGGAGAAATACCCCCCGAGTGAACCCCGCTGGCGATGCGCCTGCGGTGGACCCTTGGAGGTTACGCCGAACGCCATCTTCACCCGCGAATCCCTGGCCGCCCGTCCCGCCACCCTCTGGCGCTACCGGGAGGCGATTCCTATCGAGAAGGATGAGAACATCGTCTCCATGAACGAGGGGATGACGCCGCTCGTCCCCCTCGCTTTCTCGGGCGCGGAAATACATTGTAAGCTCGATTTCCTGTTCCCCACAGGCTCGTTCAAGGACCGCGGCGCCACCGTGCTCATGAGCAAGATGAAGGAATGGGGCCTCGCGCAGGTGCTCATGGACTCTTCGGGCAACGCCGCCGCCGCCGTCGCCGCCTACGCCGCGCGCGCCGGAATCGAGTGCGACATCTACGCGCCCGCCTCCACCTCCGCAGCCAAGTGCGCGCAGATCACCGCCTATGGCGCGAATCTCCACAGAATCCCCGGCCCCCGGGCTGCATCCACCGCCGTCGCGGTGGAAGCGGCCAAGGAGCGCTTCTACGCCTCCCATTTCTGGAACCCCTGGTTCAACCACGGCACCAAGACCTGGGCGTTCGAGGTATGGGAGCAACTGGGCTTCCGTGCGCCCGACGCCGTCGTCGCCCCCGCCGGGCACGGCTCGGCGCTCATCGGCGCGTATTTGGGATTTTCGGAACTCCTCCGGGCGGGCTATATCGACGGACTCCCTAAAATCTTCGCGGCCCAGGCGGCAAACTGCGCGCCGATGGTGCGGATGTGGGAGGAGAACCTCGAAGCCGTCCCCGAGATCGCGCCCGAGGACACGCTGGCGGAGGGCATCTCCATCGCCGCGCCCGTGCGCTGGAAGCAGATGCGAGACGCCGTCCGGGAGAGCGGGGGCTGTTTCGTCGCGGCCCAAGACGAAACCATCCCTCCCCTCCTCCGGGAGTTCGGCGAGAAGGGCGTCCTGATGGAGCCGACGAGCGCCGTCGCGTTCGCCGCGCTCGCTCTTTTGAAGGAACAAGGGAAGGTCAAGCCGTCTGAAACCGTAGTCGTTCCGGCCACGGGCCACGGTCTCAAGGCCGCCGACAAACTCGAAAAGATAATGAGCCTCTGATGGATTTTCGCCGCACCGAAAAGACATGGGGCGCCTATTTCCGCCAGGGGATGAAGCATTGCACCCAGGCGCCCGGCATCGGGCTTTTCGCCGCCATGTCGGGTTTCGGCGCGCTCGCGAAGGACAGCGGCGTCTCGCTCCTGATCGCGCTGGGCATGACGGGCGGCATGTGGAGCACGCCGGGCCAGGTGGCCTTCGTGGAGCTTTTCGCCGCCGGCGTCGGGGGCGTCGCGCTCATCGCCTCGGTCACCATCGCCAACGTGCGGATGTTCCCGCTCACCATCGCTACTATGCCGCTCTTGAGAACCCGCCAGGGCGTTCAGCCCGTGCATTTCTGGATGGCCCACGTCAACTCGGTCACCTCCTTCGTCCAGGTCGTCGAGATGTGCCGCCACGTCCCGGAGAAAAACCTGCGCGCCGCCTATTTCTTCGGCTTCACGACCGCCTGCATGTCCATGGGGCTTCTCGGCACGGCGTTCGGCTACACGATGGCCGCCAAGATGCCCGGCCTCATCGCGCGCACGCTCATGCTCATCACGCCGCTCTTCATGCTGCTGCTGGCCGCCCAAAGCAGCCGGCGCGCGGTTCTGATGTCGGTGGTCCTCGGCTGCGCCCTCGTGCCGGCGGGCTATCTCGTCTCCACCAACTGGGGGCTCCTCACGGGCGGCGTCCTGGCCGGAACGCTCGCGTTCGCTATCGGAAGAGCGAGGAAGAAGGATGCCTGACGCCGCGACTTTATTGGGAATCGCCATCGTCTGCACGTATTCGTGGCGCTGGATGGGCGTGCTCATCGCGGGCCGGATAGAGGACGACAGCCCCGTCTTCGAGTGGGTGACCTGCGTGGCCTACGCCATCGCCACCGGCCTGATGATGAAGATCATCCTGCTGCCCGGCGGCGCGCTCGCGGAATCACACCTCATCGACCGCCTCGCGGGGCTGGCGGTCTGCGTGGGCGTCTTCTATGCTGCCCGGAAAAACCTGCTCGCGGGCCTCGGCGCGGGCGTTTGCACGTTCATGCTGTTTCCGGGCCTGCGCAGCCTGTTGTTTTAGTGAAACCCATATGGGGTTTTTGAAAAAGTCCTATAGAGCGATTTTGGTTGAGCGCACGCTTTTGAAGTTCACTCCCCCGTTGAGGGGGAGTCGAAGAGCTAAGGGCGTAAGCCCGCAAGCGATTCGGTGGGGGGACATGCCACAGAGCAAAACTCCCCCCACCGCATCAGCCTTCGCACAAACCGCTCAGCTTCACCGTCTGGCTTTCCCCTCGGGAAGCCAGACCCTCAAGGGGGGAGTGAATCTTGCTCATTTATCGGGCGAGTCAAACCATCGTTTATCCGGGCTTTTTCAACAGCCCCGACGAGGGGTTTTTCAATAACCCCCACACGAGAGGAGAATCACTATGGATACCGCCGAAACCCCCTGGGCGCATGAGAAAAGCTGGCGCGAGGTGCGCGAATACCTGGATTCGGGAAACGATCTGGTCATCCTGCCCGTGGGTAGCATCGAGCAGCACGGCCCGCACATGCCCATGGGCCATGACGCGCTCGCCGCCCACCACGTCGCCCAGGACGCGGGCCGGCGCGCGGGCGTTCTGGTCTACCCCACCCTCTGGTACGGCTGGACCAACAACCACATGGCGCTCACGGGCACGGTTACGCTCAGGCCCGAGACCCTGACCGCCGTCGTGACCGACATCATGGCGAGCCTCCTCTACCACGGCTTCAACCGGGTGATCCTGGTGAACGGGCACAGGCGGGCCAACCTGGCGCCGCTCGAAATCGCCGTGAACCAGATGCGCCAGAAGACCGGGGCGGCGCTCGCCGTCGTGGATGTCGGCATCATCGCCTTCGACAGGATTCCGGATATCAGGACCACGCCCCCCGGCGGACAGGGCCACGCGTGCGAACTGGAAACCTCGCACGCGCTCCACATGTATTCCCACCTCGTGGACATGGAGAAAGCCACGCCTCAGAACTCGAACCCGAACCCTGAGTGGATGACGGGGCACCACATCAGCGATCCGGGCGTGGACGCGCCGCGCTTTTTCTACCCCAAGACGGTGGGCGAATACCGCGCCGAAATCGGGGATCAGGGGCAATCCGGCGACCCGACGGCGGCGACCGAAGAGAAAGGGCGCGCCTTCCACGAGGCCGTGGTGGAACGTCTCATCGGCGTGATCGAATATATCAAGGCGCGCGAGGTGAACGTCCACCACCGCCCCGCGCCGTTTGAGGATTGAGGGGGCGTCTCCCGTAAACCTTTTTGCCAATCGGGGCTGCCCGAAAAGTCCTGATTTTGTACTCCGGCGTATGGCGCCAACGAGGGAGGGTCCGTAGGGACAACCCTCCGTGGTTGTCCCTTATAGAACAGGGCATTGGACAGGCACGGGGGCCTGTCCCTACAAAACCAACCCCCCCTACCCCCCCTTGTCAGGGGTCAAAACCGACCGAAGAGGGAGGTTTTGCAAGACGATGTGTTTCTCGTCAATGGCTCATGCAAACGCTCGTTCATGACTCGCGTTTGACCCCTGACAAGGGGGGGTAGGGGGGGTTGCCTTTATGAGGTTTCCCTTTCACAGGGTTGCGATTGCCCTCTCGGGGGTTTTTCAACAGCCCCTTGAGAAGAGAGTGTTGTAACCTGTCTCGTTGGTCGTCAAAATACCCGGAATCACGAAATCAGGGGGTTTACAAAAACCCCAAAACAGGAGATTGAACTTGCCGAGAAGAAAACCGAGCAACACCTTCATGGGCTACAGGCGGCCGGACGGGCCGCCGGGCGCGCGGAACCACCTCGTCGTCGTGAGCGCGATGGATAACGCCAATCCCCTTGCGCGGCGGATCGGGAAACTCGTGCGCGAGGCGGTCGTCGTGAACACCACTTTTGGGAGAAACCTCTTCGGTGAGGACGAGCGGCAGCACTACCGGGTGATGGGCCGCACGGCGGGCCACCCGAACGTGGGCGCTGCTATCGTCGTGAGTCTCGAGCCCAAGAGCGCGCAGGACGTGGCCAACGTGGCGGCGGAAGCATCGCCCTGGATGCCCATTGAGACCCTCACGGTCCACGAGACGGGCGGCACGCTCCGGACGGCGAGCCGTGGGGTGGAGATCGCCCAGAAGCTCTACCGCCACCTGAGCACAGGAAGACGGCAAAGGTGCAATCTGTCCGAACTTACCCTGGGCACGGAATGCGGCGGCTCGGACACCACGAGCGGGCTGGTGGCGAACCCGGTCACCGGGGTGCTTGCGGACAGGATCGTGGACGCGGGCGGCGTCGTTCTCTTCTCCGAGACCATGGAGATCGTAGGCGCCGAGCATCTTCTCGCGAAACGGGCGGCCAGCCCGAAGGTGCGCAGGAAGCTGCTGGCGGCGGTTGCGCGCACGATGGACTACGCCCACGAGATGGGGATGGACATCATCGGCTGCAACCCGACGGAGGACAACATCCAGGGCGGGCTCTCCTCGATTGAGGAGAAAAGCCTGGGCGCGGTGAAAAAAGCGGGGACGCGCGATATCGCCGACGTCATCGTGCCCGGCGAGCGCACGAATGAGCGCGGCTGCGTGTTCCTGGACGCGCCAAGCGCGGGTGTGGAGAACGTCACGGCGCTCGGAGCGTGCGGGTCGCAGGCCATCGTCTTCAACACGGGGAACGGAAACCCCATCGGCCACCCCGTCTCCCCCACCATCAAGGTGACAGCGAATCCCCGCACGGCGGCGCGCATGGCGGAGAACACCGATCTCGACATCAGCGGCGTCATGCGCGGCGAGCTATCGAGAGATGAGGCCGTGGACCTCTTGCACGAGGAGTTGACGGCCGTCTTGAGCGGAAAAAGAACGCGGGCGGAAATCCTGGAGGAAACGGAAATCACCGTAAGCCGCCTGGCGCTTAATTTGTAAGTAGAACCAACGGGGCGGTTTCTTCGCCTGAGGTCTAACAGGGAATTATTTAGCAACTCGGTAGTCGGATTTTGGATTTGCAAGGAAACGATGTAGCCTCTCCCCCCTTGAGGGGACTGTTGAATAACCCGGTCCTGTGAACGAACGGTATGCAGTCTCACGCAGCGGTTGAGGGGAAGCCGGCTTGATGCGAGGGGGTGTGATTGGTCGTGTAGGGGCCGCATATATGCGGCCCATTGTCGGCAGGCGAAAAGGCAGGGTCGCATATATGCGACCCCTACAATTTCACATCCGTCGAACCGAATCACGAAATCAGGCTTTTTCAACAACCCCCTGAGGGAGCGTGGATTTGAAATTCTCTCAGGAGTGAGAAATACCCAAGCATGAGGGAGTAGTTTTAGTGGGAGAAATTATGAATTCAACCGGCGGATTTTTTATGAATTGACCGCCTAGAAGAAATCGTTAACTCAGGTCTTTTATGCACATTTCAAAGGAGTTTTTCATGAACAGCGCCATCGCACCGGTTTCCGTGGACGGGGACTACGTCATAAGCCTCGCGCAGGATTTGATCCGCATACCGGCGGAAAATCCGCCCGGCGACTGCTCCGGGATGGCCGAGCGCATCCTCGCGGAACTGAAATCCATCGGCGTCGATAACATCACCACCCACGAATACGAGGCGGGCATGCCCAACTTCATCATCCAGACGGGCGACGGCGGCCCGGGTGGGCACTTCGTCATCGGCGGCCACATGGACACCGTGCCCGTCCACCCCGAAGAGGTGGACGCCTGGGAGGTTCCCCCCTTCAGCGGTGAGTTGAAAGACGGCGAAATCTGGGGGCGCGGCGCCGCCGACATGAAGGGCGCGCTGGCGTCCACCCTCGGCGCGTTGAAAGCGCTCAAGGACGAGAAAATCTCGCTGAACGGCATCCTCACCTGGGTCCTGCTCTCAGACGGCGAGAAGGGCGATTTCTACGGCGCGCAGTCGCTGGTCAACAACGGCGTTTTCAGGGAACTGGGCGGCGACATGGTGCTCTACACCGAATCGACGGGCAACAACATCATCCGCTCCTTCAAGGGGCGGGTGTTCTTTGAAGTAAAAGTGCGCGGACGCTCGGTGCACGTGAGCGTGCCCGAGAAGGGCGTCAACGCCATCGAGAAGATGGCGAAGATCATCGACGCCTTCCGGGCCGAGCGCGTAGCACCTCCGCCGCACCCCTTCCTCGGGCCGGGCACGCTCGCCTTTTCCACCATCAACGGAGGCTCCGCCGTGAACGTGGTGGGCGGCAGATGCAGCGCCACCTTCGACGTGCGCATGCTGCCGGGGCAGACCTCCGCGGGCGTCAAGGAGAAGCTCGAAGGCATCCTCGATGAACTCGCGGCGGATGACCCCGAATTCGACGCATCGGTCGAGATCATGCCGAGCGGCGCGCGCGAGGTGACGGAAATCGCAGAAGACGAACCGGTCGTGCAGCTCATGGAGCGCGTCGTGCCCGCCGTGCGGGGGACGCCCAACGAATACCTGCCCGGCATCGAATCTCCGGGCGCGCTCAGGCTCTTCATCGAGAACGGGATTCCGGGCGTCTTCTTCGGCCCGGGCGAGTTCATCTCCGAAGCCCATCTGCCGAACGAGCGCGTGCCCGCGCAGAACCTCATCGACGCCGCCGGCATGTTCGCCACCGCCGCCCGGGCGCACTGCGACGGGGGTTAGAGAGAGGCCCGAGGAAACCGGGAGTCCACGCGAATACCGGTACGCGTCTACGCGCCTAGAAATTCCAGCTTGAACCGCACTTTTTCGAGGAGTTCCACGCGGTGGGGTTCGGTGGGACGGATGACGCCGTAATCGCCGCTTTCCAGGCGGCGACTCCGCTCGGGCGAATCCGGAACGACATAGTCGAGGCAGCCTTCGAGCACCACGATTCTGGCCCAGATGCCGGGCTTCGTATCGTGCAGGGTCTTGAGTTTTTTGGGGACCGTCTCCTCGGTGAAAACTTTGCTTTCGTAGAATTTGACGAGTCCTGCCGGCACACTCTCAATCATATCGAATCCTCCCATTCGGAGCTGCGTGATGCGCCAATGCCGGCGGCACGGAACATGGGCACGAGGATGAATGCCGCATCATTGCTCACGCCACCGGATGCCCGGAACCGCCCGTGCCGTACATGGCGATTCGCAGCCCTTTGGCGATTTGCACGGCGTACTCCATGAAATAGGCGGCCGCCTCCGGCGTCGGCGCCGTGTCTCTCAAGGTTTCTTCGAACATTTCCAGCCAGACGTCGAAATGCCACGGCTGGACCTCCACGAGTTTCTTGTGAGCCTGAATCGGTTCCCCCGAATAACGCCCGGCGTTCAAGGCCACCGTCGCCCAGAAATCCTTCATCTTCTCGAGGTGATGCCCCCATCTATCGCGAATGGCTTCATCGAATATCGGCCCGAGCAGCCGATCTTCACGGATGCGGCTGTAGAAAGCATTCACGAGTTCAGAGACGTAAGCCTCGTCGACCCCCATCGCGGCGGCTTTCGCCTGGACTTCGGCCCGGCGTTCTCCCACGATGTCGAGATGTGTGGTGTTCATGCGCTGTCTCCTGCAAGCAATTCGAGAAGCGCCGGATTGCGTTTCACCAGATCGTGGATGGTATAGCGATCGAGAACGGTGAAAAAGGCTTCCTGCGCTTCGGCCAGAACGCCCTTCAGCCTGCAGTGCGGCATCACCAGGCACCCCCCGCTTCCGCCCGGAAAACACTCGACGAGGGGGCTGTTTTGTTCGGTGTGCCTCGCCACCGTCCCGACGGGAATCTTCGCCGCCGGCCTGGCGAGCCGGAGGCCGCCGTTGCGCCCGCGAATCGCCTCAATATGCCCTGCGCGGCCCAACGCATGTGCGACCTTCATCAAATGGTTTTTCGAGATCCCGTATCGCTCCGCGATCTCGTGGATCGTGACCAATGCGCCTGCGTGGCAGGCCAGGTGCATCAGCATCCTGAGGGCATAGTCTGTCTGAACGGTCAGCCGCATGGGGCACGCCTCCTAAACATATATATTATATACATCTTTTGGCGTGAATACGCAACCGTTAAATGTAATGCCAAGAATCGGATAGTCCGCAGGGACAGGTCGCGACCTGTCCCTGCGACCCTTGAACCTGAATGATGGCGTAGGGGCGGACCCTGACCAACCTGACACGGGCACAATAAAACGGGAGAACACGCAGGTTCTCCCCTACGAAAGACACAATCCTTGCGTAGGGACAGGCCCCCGTGCCTGTCCTGATGGGGACAACCACAGGGGGTTGTCCCTACACGACACTCGACCCACTCCACACAAAAAAACCGGGGGAGTTTTCACGCTCCCCCGGTCGCATCATGCGATGCTCTCATCTAATACCCCTCGTCGATCACCTCCTTGAGCTGCGTGCAGCCGGCCACGAGCGCCGTCATCCCGCAGGGGGGCAGCATGCACTCGAGCGCCTCGGTCGCCTCCTCGACGGTCGCGCCGAGCTGCAGCGCCTTTTTCAGGTGGTTCTTGATGCCCTCCGTATCGGAGGGATCGCGCGAGGCGCTCGCCACGGCGATGAAGAGTTCCTTGTATTTCTCGTGAAAGGGGCCCTGCTTCTTCATGATGTGGTTCTTCAGGTTCTCGTAGTTCTCCAGAAGCTCCGGGTCCACCTCGCACAGGAGTTCGTACGCCGGATAGATGAATCCCCGCGCCGCCTTCATCTCCTCGTACAAGGCCCTGCCCCGCTCGCTCATCGCCATCGTGAATCCTCCTTATGCAGACACTCGCTCATACCGGCGAGCGTTATCCGCCCCTATGGATACACCTCTTTCTCCAGCACGGAAATCTCGTGCCCGGGCAGGATGTATTCCTCCTTCGTGGCGCGTTCGATGCACTTATGAATGGAATCCATCGCGTCGCGCATGCTCGACATCTGGCCGGCGGGAACGCGGCGCTCGAGGCCTTCGTTTATCTGGATGACGTCGGCGGCGATGACGTAGGTGCCCACGCGCGTCTCCACGGCGACCGAGCAGTGCCCCGGCGTATGGCCCGGCGTATGGAAATAGGTGACGCCCGGCACGATCTCGGTATTGTCCTTCCAGATGGGCTCGAAGATGATGCCCTGCTGGGCGATCACCGGCCAGCGGGTGTTGGGGTGGATCGGCGCGTCGTAGGGCTTCGCCTGCAGCGCGACCGGGCACATGGAGTATTGAAGCTCCTCCGCCCAGACGTACTTGATCGCGTTGGTGAAAAGATCGCAGTTCTGGGAATGGTCCCAATGCAAATGCGTGAGGATGAGGATGTCCACTTCCTCGGGCTTCCAGCCCGCGCCCTCCAACTGCTCGCGCACGCCCTGGCCGGGTTCCCTGCTCGCGGGCCAGGGGGCGCCGCCGCGCTCCGGATCGAGAAAACTGGTGTCGACCACGACCTTCACGTCCTTGCCGTCGTGGTCCTTCGCCCCCTCGATCATGTAGATGAACGAGGGAATCTCGAGTTTCGTCCCGAAATTCGTCCAATACACCATGTTGGAGTAATCCGTATGGATGGTGCCGCAGTTCAGCGGACGGATGGTGAGGTCTGGCATGGAAACGGTTCCTTTCTGCGTTGTTTCGCGGCCGAAGCGGCTCGCAAATGAACGATGGCAAGCAAATGCCTGATAATCACCGGCCTGGCGTCAAAAGGCCGGTGAACGGGTGTATGTCGTTAAGCCCGCGCGGTTCGGGAGAAGCGCACCACCTCCATCAACTCATCGGGGCCTTCGGGTTCTATGGCGTCGAGACCGAGCGCGATATTCAGCCGGTTGCTCATGTTCCGGTACGACACCGAGCCGATGATGTCGAGCACGTTCTCATCGGTAAAACCCGCCTCGCGCAGCGCGTCCAGGTCCGCTTCGCTCATGGCGTAGTGGTCGAACGTGAGCTTTTCGGCGAAGGCGAGCATCGCCTTGTCCGCATCGTCGAGAGCCGGAGAATTGTCCCTGTCCGTCACCACGGTGGCCACGTCGGCCAGCGTTACGTCGTCGCCGCTTTCAGCACGGAAAGCCTGGCCATGGTTTATCGTTCAGCCATAGCACCCGCCGATGGTGGCGACGTAGTAGGAGATCAGTTCCTCGCGCCTCTGGCCCAGCGTCGAATTGCCGCCGTGGACGGCCATGTTCATCGTCTGGCGCCCGTTCAGGACTTGGGGCCTGCGCGCCATCGTGAGCAGCAGCTTGGGCACCGCGCCTCTTTTCTCCCGGATGCCCTCGAGTATCCCGCGCGCGGGCTCTTCGGCGTCATTCAGCCTTAATGGGGATATCCACATTCTCCTCTCTCCTCGATACCGATGCTAGTCGTTTGATTTCGCCGCACGCTCTTCTGCGAACGCGGGCATCACCTCTTTCGCAAACCGCTCTATGGATTCAATCGCCTCGTCCTGGGCGATGCCGCGCAGCACGAAGATCATGATGTGATTCACCTGAAACTCCGCCTGAAGCCGCTTGAGATCGGCAATCACCTTATCGGGCGGGCCGATGACGCCGCCGCCCTCGATGACCTGGCGAATGTCGACGTCGTAGCTCCAGTTGCGCTTGAGGGCCTCTTTCTCCTCCAGCGGCATCTCGATGGAATTCACCGCGCTGCGGTAGGAGAGATACCAGGATTCGGAGGGTTCGATTTGCCGCCAGGCGTGTTCGGGGTCGTCGCACACGTGGACGTGATGCGCCATGAGGGAGGGATAATCGTTCGGGTCGCCGCCCCGGCCCCGCACGGTTTCCTGGAAGAGCGCCATTTTCTCGAGATACACGTCCGGCCCCTTGAAGGTGCCCGACGCCATGATGTTGTACCCCCTCTGGCCCGCGAAGACGTAGGTTTCAGGGCTCGTGCCGGCCAGCCAGATGGGAGGGCGCGGCTTCTGGATGGGTTTTGGGAAAATTTCCGCGTCGACGCAGCTGTAGTGCTTCCCGTGATAGGTGAGGCATTCCCCCTCCAGCAGGCGGGTCATCACTTCGAGACCCTCCTGCATCTTCTCCCTGCTCTCGGATGGGGAGATGTTGAAGCCCTGAAATTCCTTGGGCTGGGAGCCGCGTCCGACGCCCAACTCCAGGCGTCCGCCGCTCAGAACGTCGACCAGGGCGGCCTGCTCCGCCAGTCGCACCGGATTGTGGAAGGGCATGATGCAGATGGCGGTGCCGATCCTGATCTTCCTGGTTCTCTGCGCGATGGCGAGTGCGACCATCAGGGCGTCGGGGCACATGCCCACGCGGGAGAAGTGGTGCTCGGCCAGGAACACCGTGTCGTAGCCGAGTCCGTCGGCCACCTCGCATTGTTCGATCAGCTGATCGAACTCGTGCTTGTAGCTTTCTCCCTCCTGACAGGCAGGAATATAGAAAAGCGAGAATTTCATCTTTCAGGTCTCCATCCCGTACATGATAAACGTGTGCGCCGGGCGGCTTACGCGCCCATCGTGAACACCTTGTCCGCCCGGATGCGGTAGATGACGCGCACCTCGCCCTCCCGGCGGTTCGGATAGCTGTCCACGCCCAGGTACTTGTTCGCCAGGGCGTCGATGTGCGCATCCGCCCCGTTTTCGGTGAACTCCACCACCGTGCCCTGAATCCCCACATATTTATAGGGATTCTCCGGGTCGACGATGGCGATGGACACCTTGGGCCTTGCGCGCATGTTCAAGTCCTTCAGGCGGCCCTTGGCCGAATTGACCTCGATGATGTCTCCGTTGGTCCCGAACCACACGGGTGAGACCTGCGGGGAGCCGTCCTTGTTCTGCGTGCCCAGATACAGGAGGGCCTTGGTGTCGAGAATGCCGGCATGAGATTCGGGTATCAGCGCCATTTTGGGTTCCTCATATGAAAAAGACGGTCGATTCCGCCCGGGATGCGGTCATACGCACCTGGGCAAAACCTCTTCGGTGAACATTCTGAGAGATTCGTCGAAATCCTGGTTCGGGGGGTCGATCATGATGCTCCTGACCCCGTAGGACTCGATCTCCTGGATGCGGTCGACGCATTCCTCGGGCGTTCCCGTGATGGTGAAGCGGTCCAGAATGTAGTCGGTGATGAGCGGCACGTGCTTGGGGTCGCGCCAGTTGCTCACGTCGAAGTTGTCCAGAAGATGTTTGATTTCGGGCTTGTACGGGTCGGGCACCGAGTCGAGCGTCATGCGGAAGTTATGGTGCGCACGGTTCGCCACCCGCGCCCGCACCTTCTCCCGCGCGCGTACGCTGTCTGTATCCACCGATACGACCGCGCCGAAAATGATGTCCATCTCGCCGAGTGAGGGGTCGCGATTCGCCATCCCCTCGTTCAGATACTTCATGACCCAGTCCACCGTCTCCTTGTAGACGCCCGAACCCACGATGACGCCTTCCGCGACTTCGGCCGACATGGCGAGCGTCCTGGGGCCTTCGGCGGAGGTGTAGATGGGGATATCGCGCGCGCACCACATGTTCACGTTCACGCCTTCTGCGTATTCCACCGTCTCGCCGCGCGTGAAGGCGCGAACCGCCGCGATGGACTCGCGCATCCGCGCGAGTCGGGCCATCTTCTTGCCCAGCGTGTAGACGGGCGTATCGCCCGAGCCGATGCCGAAGATCACGCGGCCTCCCGAAAGCTCGTCGAGCGTGGCGATGGCGCTCGCCGCCACGCTGTCGTCGTGCAGCACCGGATTCGTCACGCCGGGGCCGATTTTCACGTGCGAGGTGTTCTCTATCGCCAGGGCGAGTGCGATGTTGTGATCCCGGCAGGTGAGGTGGCTCTCCGCTATCCACACCTGCTCGAAACCGTTGTCCTCGGCGTATTTCGAGCGCTCCGCCACGACCTGGACGTCATCCGGCACCAAATGAAGACTAAAGCTCATACCCACGAAAAAGCGCCTCCTGAATTTTCAGAGAAAAAAGATGTCATCAAGCGTTGTTTCCATTCGAGCCGACGGGCGCGGTGGCGTTCACCAGCGGCATGACGTCGTTGGCGAAGCTCTCAATCGAGCGCATCACCGAGGCGTGGTCCGGCCCGCGCCAGGGGGCCAGGATGACGTGATTGACCCCGTACTCATCGCGCAGCCTGCAAATGTCTTCCGCCACGGCCCCCGGATCGGCGATGATGCCGCCGCCCCTGACGATCTCGGCGACGTCCAGCTCATAGCTCCAGTTGCGCTTCAAGTGCTTCGCCTCATCCTCGGGCATTTCCACCTCGTTCATCTTCGCCCGGTAGCGCAGGTACTCGCCCTCGCCCTCCACCGTGAGGTTGAAGTATTCCTCCGCATCCGCCGCGTCGCACACGTGGATATGGTGAACCAGTGGCCTCTCGATTCCGGCGGGGTCGCCGCCCGATTTTCGGATGGCGTCCTCATACAGCCCGAACTTCTGCTTGTAGACTTCCGGGCCGGTGAAGCCCGCCGAGGCCATCACCTTGAAGCCGTTCTCGCCCGCATAGGTGTAGGTTTCGGGGCTCGTTCCCGCCAGCCAGATGGGGGGCCTGGGCTTTTGGAGGGGCTTGGGGAAGATTTCCACGTCCGCGCACTGATGATACCGGCCCTGGAACGTCACCTTCTGCCCTTCGAGGAGGCGGGAGAGAATGTGGAGTCCCTCTTTTAAGCGCTCGCGGCTTTCAGACGGTTTTGCACCGAACCCCTGGAACTCCTTGGGCTGGGAGCCGCGCCCGATGCCCAGCTCCAGCCTGCCGCCGCTTAAGAGATCGACCATGGCGGCCTGCTCGGCCAGCCGGATGGGATCGTGGAACGACATGATGGAAATGGCCGTGCCCAGGTGAATTTTTTTTGTCTTTTGCGCGACTGCGGCGCAGATGAGGAGAGGGTCGGGGATCATCCCGACGCGGGAGAAGTGATGCTCGGCGTACCATACGCAAGCGTAGCCCAACTCGTCCGCCAGTATGCTTTCCGTGATCATATCCTCATGGACCTGGGTCTCGGTCATGTCTTCGGGACGATACAGGATGTAGAACAGCGAAAATTCCATTCAAAACCCTCGATTCCAGTGGCGGAGCCTGCCCTTCACCGTCACTCAGATGCCGAAAATGGGCATCCGGCACATAATGATGAAACAAGCCTGTGAGATTTTCCGTACCCAAGGTTGGCGGTTATAATGCCGACATAAACGCAGCAGCGTCAAGGTTGAGCGCCATGTTTGTAGATTTCTCGCAATGAGCCGTTCACGTCTCAGGGAAACGCATTCAGCCTCATCTCGCCCGGCGCAAAAATTCTTTTTGACGGGGTCATTTTGAGTCCTCTGGTATTCATCCTGGTTTTTTGCGCCGCATTCGTCGGCTCGGGTCTCAAGGCGGTGGGCGGGTTCGGCTTCGCCACCCTGACGACGCCCACCGTGGCCATCTTCTGGGATCTGCCGACGGCCATCGCCGTCATCTCCATCCCCACCCTGTGCACGAGCCTCATGAACGCCTGGCGGACGCGCGCCGCCGTCCACGAGGGCTTGAGACCCTTCATCCCCTTCTTCTCGATGAGCCTGGTGGGCCTGGCCGCCGGCCTCACGATCCTCCTGAACACCGACCCGCGCCTGATGAAATTCATCCTGGGCGCCTTCATCATATGCCAGATCGTCTGGCAATGGCTCCAGCCCGAGAAACCCGCTCCCGAGGATTCCCTCAAGCGATCCCTGGGCATGGGAGCGGTCGCAGGGCTGATGCTGGGCACCATCAACATCCCCTCCCACGTCATCGCCTCCTATCTCACGGGAATGAAAATCTCCAAGGAGCGATACCTGTTCGTGCTGAGCGCGAGCCAGGTCGTGCTCAGGGTCGCGGCCATCGCCTCCATCGCGGCGGCGGGCTACATCGGCGCGACGGCCCTGTGGCTCATCCTCATCCTGACAACGCCCGTGCTGCTCGGCTTTTTCGTGGGCACGAAGATATACAACATTTTTACGGACCAGGCGTTCTTCCGTATCGTCACGCTCATCCTGTTCATCATGGGGGGTATTCTCGTGGTGATGAACTTCGAGGGGCTTGCCGCCATTTTCTGATTTTGGCGAAACGAATCGAGTAGCCCAGCGGAATTGACGGGGGGGAATCATCTGCGCTATTTTTCGGATTCATCGCAAAAAACAAAAAAGTGAAATCAACATCTATCAGATATCTCATAAGGACCGAACAACATGCCGGTGAAAGTAAGCATCAAGAATCTGCACATGGAATACTACCTGAAGGACAGGAAGGTTCACGCCTTAAAGGACATCAACCTCGACATTCAGGACGGCGAGTTCCTCTGCGTCGTGGGGCTTTCCGGGTGCGGGAAGACCACGCTGCTGAACATCCTGGCCGGATTCCTGAATCATACGGCCGGCTCCATTCTGCTCGACGGCGACGCGATTTCGGCTGCGGGCCGCATGAACCGCGGCGTCGTGTTCCAGGAATACGCGCTTTTCCCGTGGCGCACCGCGCTCAGGAACGTCGAGTTCGGCCTCGAGATGAAAGGCCTGAGCAAGGAGGAACGCACGCAGAAAGCGCAGCAATTTCTCGAACTCGTCCACCTCGAAAAGTTCACCCACCTCTATCCCCACAACTTATCGGGCGGCATGAAGCAGCGCGTGGCCGTGGCGCGGGCGTACGCCTACGAGCCCCAGTTCATGCTGATGGACGAGCCCTTCGGCGCGCTCGACGCGCAGACGCGCGAGAACCTCCAGTCGCTGACGGTCGAGGTGTGGGAGAAAACGAAAAAGACCATCTTCTACGTCACGCACAACCTGAGCGAAGCGGTCTACCTCGCCGACAGGATCGTCGTTCTCGCGGGCCAGCCGGGGGTGATTCACAAGGAGATCATCGTGGACGTGCCGCGCCCCCGGGACCCCTTCGACCCGAGGGTGATCGAACTCGAACACATGGCGACCGAAGCGGTGCGCGGCAACTAGCACCGCCTCCGCATTAGAAACCACAAACAAAAAAGGCCGGCCCCAGGCGGGAGCCGGCCTTATCTTTTGGTCTGTCGGTTTTAACCGTTACTGGCGCTGGCCGCCGACCTCTTCCATCATGCCCCACTTGACGACGGTCACCTTTTCGAACTTCTCGAAGATGAACTTCTCCATCACGAAGCCGACCAGGGCGATGGCCGCGATTCCCACCAGCATGAAGGCGGTGTCCAAATCCTCGCGGCTGTCGAAGATGGCGTAGCCCAGGCCCCAGTCACTCGCGGCCACCATCTCACCTGCGATACCGGCGCGCCATGCGCGCGCCAGGCCGATGCGGATGCCCGAGAGGATGAAGGGCAGCGAACCGGGGAAAATCACCTTCCAGAACAGGGTCATCCCCTCGGCGTTCATCGACTGCGCCGCGCGTATCCATATCGGATTGATGGTCTTCACCCCCGTCCAGGTGGAGGAGATGGCCGGAAGTGCGGCGGCGAACGCGGTGATGAAGATCATGGTCGTGTTGCCGAGGCCGAACCACAGAACGAGAATCGGGCTCCAGGCCAGGGCCGGAATGGGCAGGAGCATGCTCAGGATGGGGATCATGAACTTCTCGAACCATCCGATGCGGCCCATGGCGATGCCGATGGCGATTCCCACGAAGCCGGCGATGATCATTCCCACCATGATCCGCCAGGCGGTGTGGTAGGAGTGCACGCACAAGACGCACATGGTCTCGCCGGACTTCAGGAAGGTGACCTCATAAAAACGGTGGACTATGGGAAAGACGCGCGGAAACAGCGCGGGTTCGCTCACGTACCAGGCGATGCACTCCCATATCACGAGCACCGCAATAAAACTCGGGACGTTGTCCTTGATCCACATCCAGAATCTTTCCTGCTTCGTGTACTCGTCAGGCAGTTTTACGTCATCTCTTCTGACTTCATCCGTTGCCGTGGCCATCAACAGCCTCCCAAATCATGCGAATTTCAAAACATAGCGTATGCAATGCGCCCATGGCCGAAACCATGGAATTATCCGTCTATTCTAAGTGGTTCATTGCGGCTTAGGTCTAATTTGCGGGCATTCTTGCAAAATTGCTTTCTCAAGTCAAAATCATCGGGCAAAGATTTTCTCGTTTTCGAATCATGGAATTTCTCGCGCGCTCATCGACTCGAACTGCTTTGCCTGCCAAGGCCGATTATCGCTTTATTCGGGGCCTTTTTCTGCAATATCACGGAACCGGGCGGCCACACCCGCATCCGCGCCCTCGCCGATGTAGGCGCCATAAGAGGAATCGTCCTCGGCGACGCCCTCGATCTGCCAGGTCGTATCCTTCGCCACGATGAAGATGACGTCCTCATCGTCCGTGGCCACCATGCTGTGGAGGGAATTCGCCGGTATGTGGATAATGCCTCCCGCTCCGACCGTTTTCCGCTCGCCGTCGATCATCGCCTGCAGGCTGCCCTGCTGAACGAAGATGAACTGCTCGTTGGGGTGGCGGTGCGGCCTGCTCCCCGTGCCGGCGGGCTTGTTGATGACGCCGAAAATGACGCGCTCACCGTCCACCCACACGCCCTCGGAGGTGCTGTAGCTCGCCCCCGCCAGTTTTTGCTCCATCGTCTTGGGATCGTAAAAAGGCATCTTCTTGCGTTTCCTCCAATCTGTCCTTCAAAGGTTCATAGATAAATTCCACGCTTACGCGCGCTTGATCATATCTCCCGGTATTCGGTGGCGACGGCGAAACCCTTGTTGCCAACCTCGAACGGCCCGCTGCACCTGCTGAAAAAGAGCACGCCGTCGGCGGGGCTGCGAAGCTCCTCGACCACTTCGAGGCTGAAAGGGTCGAGCATCTCGCCCAGAAGCTCCCCTTCGCTCACCTTGGCGCCCAGGTCTGCGAAATGCGTTTTCCGCGAGATGAGGTATCCGCCACTGGAGGGATTCGCCTCGGCGCGGTGGGCGAAATCGAAATAGGTGATTTTCTCTCTCTTCTCTTCCCCCGGGAGCATCCCCAGATGAACGAGGAGGTTCAAGAAACCTTGTTCGAGATCGTTGCGATAAAGGTTCTCCTCGCATTCGGGCAGATAGGCGCCGCCAATCTCCACGCTGATGGTCGGTATCTTCTGCGTCAGCGCATAGCCCGAAGCGCTCGACGTGCTGAAGGGCACGCCGTGCACCAGCGCAGCGCCCCCGCTGGCAAAAGCAATCGCCATCTCGCGCGATTTTTCGCCGAGCGCGCCCTCATAGTCCGGGTCCATATCGACGCGCCTCTGGATTCTCCCGGCCGCCCCGCCGGAATGAAACTCCACGAGATAATCCGCGCGTTCGATCAGGGTTTCACGTATCTTGTGCGCGTAGCGCTGCGTGAGCGTCCCCTTGGCGGAACCCGGAAAAGCGCCCCAAAGGTTCGTCTGCTCGTGCTGATCCGGCGATTGGCGCGAAAAATTCGCAAAGGCGAAAGGATTCGCCACCGGAACGAGAAGAAGAGCGCCGCTCAACTGCGCGCGATCGATTTGCGCCAGCACGTTTTGAAACGCGCGAATGGGCTGCGGCTCATCCCCATGGACGCAAGCCAAAACGGAGAGAGTGGGGCCGGGCTTCGCCCCTCTCACGCAATGAATGGGCAGACCCGTCTCCGAGCCGGTGAGCATCCGCGCCACCGGGATTTTCACGTATTCATAGGAGCCTGCGGCTATCGCCACGCCCCCGATTTCCCAAGAATCCGTGCTCACCCTCAGTGCCCCCTGATCTCGGAAACATCCACCACGCGCCCGCTTTTGGCGCTCTCGACGATCGATTCCAGAACGGCCACGACTTCCCGCGCTGCCGCCCCGTCCGTCTCGGGTGTGGCCTCGCCCCGGATGCACTTGCCGAATTCCTGTATCTCTTCTGCGAGCGCATCTCCGCCGTCCACGGAAAGCTCGTTCCTCTGGTTTTCGTCTTTTTTCTGGAGATACAGCCGCTCGCCCTCGTCTTCGCTCCATGCGGAGGCTTCGGTGCCGTGGGCCGACGTCGTGCATTGCTTGGAGGTGACGTAGCAGGTGGTGATGTAGCCGAGCGGGCCGCTCTCGTATTCGAGGATGATGTTCGTCACGTCATCCAGATTGCCCGCGGCGAACAGTTGTTTGCTGAACGCGCTCACCCGCTTCGCGGGGCCGGCCAGGTACTGGAGATTGTCCACCATGTGGACGCCCAGCCCCGTCATGCCCCCCGCCGGGCATTCCGCCGGGTCGTTCCGCCAGCCGCTTCTCGGGTTTTGGCCGTTGGGATTCGAGAGGTTCGCCTCCAGCGCGTGAACCATCCCGAGCGCGCCTTCGTCTATCATCGCGCGTATCCGGCGGTTCGCGCCCTGTCGCCTCCTGTGGTGTCCGATCAGGAGCGTAACGCCCGCTTTTTCAGTGGCGTCGATGCACTTGTCCGCATCGGCCACCGTCAGGGTGAGCGGCTTTTCGACGAAGACGTGCTTGCCCGCCGATGCCGCCTGCGTGATCAGGTCCGTATGCGTGGAATGGGGCGTGGCGATGAGAATGCCCTCTACCTCGTCATCTTTCAGCACTTCTTCAAAAGACGCCGCCGGGCGGCAACCGAATTTCTCCGCAAACTCCTCGCGCGAGGACTCGGTTCTCGTGAAACACCGGGTAATTTCCACGTTCCCCGCTCTTTTCGCGGCATTCGCCAGCATGGTTCCCCAGTTGGCCAGGCCGATGGACGCCAACCGTACTTTTTCATTCGCCATAACAACCCCCAGTAAGTTTGATATACGCCGTTAAGAATCCACGTTTGCGCCCACCGCCAGCAAACGCCGGGAGACGCGTCATTTTTTATCGATCATAAATTGTCAGACGCGACGGGAAAGGGTAACATTCGCGCCTTGGGTTCAACAAACCTGACAACAATAATTTTTTGATTCCAGGCGACGCATTGCCTTGAATCACCAAAACCCCTGAACGGATTATTTCGTCAAAAAAAGGAGTTTATCGGATGTCGTTTCATCGTTTCGAGGAAATCGAGAAAAAAGCCCTCTCGCCCCATCTCTCCTCAGGACAAGGCGCCATCGTCGAGGGGGAATTCATGTATTTCTGCCGTGTAAGCAAGGTGGCCGGCACGGGATCCCAGATCCATTACCACCCCAACGAACTCATGATTTTCCCCGTCAGCGGAAAAATCAACGCGCTCGTCGGAAAGGACAGAAGGGTCGTCACTCCGGGCACCTTCGTTCACGTGCCCGCGTTTGCGCAACACCAGATGATCGCCACCGAAGACGGCGATATGGAATACCTCTACGTGAAGGATCGCTCCTGGACGGTCGTGGGTCTGGACAGGGACCAGGTCGTGCCGGACAAGGCGCCCAGCGTCGATGAAATCAACGAAATGTACGAGGACGGCTCCACCGAAGAGTTCGAAAAAGACGCCTCCAAGGCGCAGATCATCGTCGATGGCCTGAACAACTCCTATTACCCGATACTCCCCTCTCTCGACGCTCCCGCCTCTTCGGGACGCCACACCGTGTGGATCGAAGGCGGGCGCCTCGCGTTCGGCTACGGCGAAATACCCGAGGGCTTCGAAGGTGAAACCACCGAGAACGCGCACGAGCAGTTCATCTACGTCCTGAAGGGAGTCATCGACGCCCAGGTGGATGATGAGCGGCAAGCGTCGGGCCCCGGCTCCATCATCCACATCCCCAAAGGCTCGAAGCAAAACCTCTCCACGCAAAGCGGCCAGCATGCGCGCTACGCGTCGGTGCGGGCCATGCCGAAGCTCGAGGAAATGCTGAGAGAACAGGCGGCGGCCTCGGCCGCGCAAGGCTAAAACGGGGCGAATCCTGGATGGCGAAACACCTGGTGTGCAAAATATCGGACTTGCCCCCCGGCGCGCGGAAGATAGTCGAGGTCGAGGGCCGCTCCATCGGTGTGTTCAACATCAAGGATTCCCTGTACGCGGTCAGGAACTCCTGCCCGCACCAGGGCGCGCCGCTTTGCCTGGGCAAGGTCAAGGGGACGATGAAGTCCTCCAGGCCCCACAGCTACGAATACGTGATGGACGAGCAGGTTCTCGTGTGCCCATGGCACTGCTGGGAGTTCGACATCACGAACGGGCGCTCGGTCTTCAACCCCCACAGGATGCGCGTCAAAACCTATGAGGTGACGCTCGAGGCGGAAGAAGACCCCTCCATCGAAACGTATGAGGTCACGCTCGAAAAAGACCTGGTGATGCTGCACGTGTGATCCCCCGCCATTGGAGCCGAGAGCACGAATGAGAAAAATCGAGAAAATAGAACTCTTCCCCGTCGCCATCCCGCTCAACCATCCCTACAAGAGCGCCACGCGCACCGCGACGCATTCAGAAGACATCGTCGTAAAAATCACCTGCGAGGGCGTTTCGGGCTGGGGCGGGGCGCCGCTGCGCTCGTTTCCGACCGGGGAGACGCTCAAGAGCGCGTATCAGATACTCGATGAATACCTGGTTCCCGCCGTCGCCGATTGCAACCCCTTCGACAGGGAACGCATCGTCCACAGGATGGAAAAGGCCATCCCCTTCCATTATTCGCCAAAGGCCGCGATAGATTGCGCGGTGCACGATCTTATCGGGCGCATGCTGGGTTGTCCGGTCTACGATCTCCTGGGCGGAAAAATCAGGGACGAGATGCCCGCCTTCGACATCCTGCCCCTAGAATCGCCCGAAAGAACCGCAGAACTCGCGGCGGAATCCATGGCTTTGGGCATCACCTCGTTCAAGGTGAAGATGAACCGCGACACGAAGACGAGCATCGCGCGCGTGGCGGCGGCCCGGGAGGCGGCGGGAGATGAGGCGCACATCGTCGTCGACGCGAACATGAGTTGGACACCCAAGCTCGCCGTGCAGATGTGCGCGCGCATCGAGGAGTTCGGGGTCACCATGCTGGAGCAGCCCGTGCCCGGCAACGATCTGGACGGCCTGGAGTTCGTCAACAAGAACACGCGCATCCCCATCTGCGCGGACGAATCGTTCCGGCCCGATTATCTGGCCCAGATCGCCCGCAGGCGCGCCGCCGACATCGTGAACCTGAAGGTCAACCGCGAGGGCGGGCTGCTCCATGCGAAAAAAGCCGCCGCCCTCATCGAGATTCACGGCATCGAGGGCATCTGCGGCAGCGTGATCCACAGCGCGCTGAACGACGCCGCCTGCGCGCACCTTTTCGCCTCGACCCCCGCCATCGTCTACAACGAATCGGGCAAGGCCCCCGCCTGGCACGATGAGGACATCGTCACCGGCTTCGTGGCGGAAGGCGGGGTCGTCAAGGTCCCCGAAGGTCCGGGGCTGGGCGTGGAAGTGAACGAGGAGGCGGTCCACAAATTCCGCCTCGATCTGTAATACGGGCGGGAATTCCAAGCGACCTCGGACAGGCACAGGGGCCTGTCCCTACAAAAACCGAACGTAACAATACGAACCCGTAGGGGCGGCCCCCCGTGGCCGCCCTGCCCCAGTAGCCGCACATGGTCCGTTATTGGCCGTCATTCCGGCGTCATTGTCGCTCCTGTTGTAGGGGTCGCATACATGCGACCCGGCCTTTTTCTCCGCCCGTCATGGGCCGCATATATGCGGCCCCTACAGGTGAAAACCCGATTGATGCGGGTGGACTTCCTCTTCCCCGTCGCCCGGCAAACCATCTCGCATCGGGGGTAGAAGCGATGCCCTCGACGAGGGGCTATTTCAAAAGCCCTATTACGATCTCCTAGTAGAGCTTGTGCCCATAAAGCTCCTCGGCGCTCTCGTGGTAGATGCGCCGCCTCATCTCATCCGAGACCTCCTGAAAAACCTGCCGGGGATTGTCGAAGTCCCAGTGCGGATAATCGGACGCGAACAGCAGCGTCTTCTCCGCCTTCGCCATCCTGAGAATCTGGCGGTGGTCCTCGTTCGTGGGCGGCTCCGCGATGGGCTGCGTGGTCAGCCGGATGTGGTCGACGACGTATTCACTCGGCGGACGCTCCAGCCAGGGCACCTCCGCGCGCAGCGAGCGCCATTCCTGATCGAAGCGCCACATGATGCTCGGCAGCCAGGCGTAACCCATCTCCTGAAAGACGACCTTGAGCTTCGGGAAGCGAACGAATACGCCCTCGCACACCAGGCTGATCACCTGCGCCTGCGCAATCGTCACCGCGCCCGTGTGGACCTCGATATAATAGGCAGGGATTCCCGTGGGGTTCATGGGCGTGTTCACCCCCGCCGCCTCTCCCGCGCCGTGCATCCCGATGGCCAGGCCCATGGCTTCTGCGGCCTCGTAGATGGGGTAGTAGTGGCGGTTCCCCAACAAAACGTCCATCTGCGGGATCTGCACCTGCACCACGGCGGGATGCGCGCCGATTCTCTCGATTTCCTTGACGGCGAGCCCGGGGTCGCGCGGGCCGACGTGTATCGCGAGCTTGAGCCGGGGCTCGGGTTCGCACCACTCGTGGAGCAGCCAGTCGTTGTTCGCCGAGATGAAGGCGGCCGCCATGTCGGCGTCCGGCAGTCCGCCGATGCCGAACAGGTCGCCTGCGATGAGAATGCCGGTGTCGACGCCATATTTGTCCAGATGGTGGGAGCGCAGCATGTCGAGGTTCGAACCCGGCCTCCCGCCGTCGGGCGGCAGGGCGTCGGGGCGTTCCGCACCGTGGGGATGGTAGTACCAGCGCTTGGGTATCGAAAAGACGTTCCGCGCGGTGTTGGGGTCTTTCGCGGAACTGAGCGGCGCCACGCCCATGCGCTTGCGCCACGATTCGGACAGATACGGATGAAGCTGGTGCATGCCGTTCATGCGCGGATGGATGTCCGCGTCGATGATCTTGAGCTTCACCGCATCCGTTGTTTCTTGTGCCGCTGTTTCAAGTCCGGTCTCGTTCATTTCAGGCCCCTCTATGTCAAGAACTAAAGAATATATGCCGTTCTAAAATTCGGGAAACTCCGCCCGCCAGCCCATCTCCTCCTCGAACCACCTCGCCATCGCCAAAAGCTTCTCCTCCCCGCAGCGCACCGCACCGAACTGGATGCCCAGGGGAAGGTTCATGTCCCCGCGCCCCAGGGGCAGCGTGATCGCGGGTTGCCCTGAAAAGGTGAGCGGCTGCAAGAAGGCCGGCCCGCCGGTGGATTCCTCCCACGGCGGCGGTGCCGAATCGAAACTCGGCAGCATGAACAGATCGTAGCGCTCCATCAGATCGTCCATTTTCCGGGTGAAATTCGCACGAACGCGCATCGCCTTCACGTAATGGACGGCAGGCGTCATATAGCCGATCGTCATGCTCCTGCGCACGAAAGGCGGGAGATCATCCCTGTGCGCCTCGTACAAATCCTGGTGACAGGAAGCCAAATCCACGCACCGGCCGATGAAATGCGCCGCGTTTATCTCATCCATGCTCAGGGGCAGTTCCACCTCCTCGACTTCGATACCCTTTGATTTTGCTTGAGCTACGGTCCGTTCGGTCCACTCCAGAACTTCCTCGCTCGCCAGATCGAGTAGATGCTTGAGATATGCGATTTTCTCCGGTTTCCGGGGCGTCTGGTTCGCGGCGGGCGGCGGGACGTTCACCGTGCTGTGATCCGCGCCATCGGGGCCTGACACTACCTCCATGATTATCGCGATGTCCTCGACCGTGCGCGCGATGATTCCCAAATGATCGAAATTCCACGAAACGCTCATCACGCCCGTCCTGGGAATGCGTCCATAGGTGGGTTTCAGGCCCGGTACGCCGCAATACGCGGCGGGGCGAAGCGTGGAGCCCGTCGTCTGGCTGCCGAACGCGACGGGCACCATCCCCGCGCCCACGGCGGCGGCGGAGCCGCTGCTCGACCCGCCCGGGCTTCGTTCGGTGTTCCAGGGGTTGCGGGTGATGGAGGGGTCTCCCTGCGCGAAAGGCGTCGTCACCGCCTTGCCCATGGCGATTGCGCCGGCGCTTCGCAGGCGCGCCACGCAAACGGCATCCTCGGGAGCCGTCTGTCCCTTGAAAATATCCGTTCCCGCTTCGAGCTTGAGACCTCGTATGGCAAAAATATCCTTGGCCGCATACGGCGCGCCCGCTAGAGGCCCTGGTTCCTCACCGGCGCTTCGGGCGTCATCGACAACCTTCGCCGCCTCGAGCGCGCCTTCGGCGTCCACCTGCACCCAGGCTTTCACCTGCGCTTCACACGCGTCGATGCGAGACAACAAAGAGCGCACCCACTCCGCCGCGGTGAGAGAGCCTTCTTCCAACTTGCTTAAGCCCTCGCTCAACGAGAGCCGCCAGTATTCACTCATTCTGCGCCCTCATCGGCCTTGAGATTTTCGAGCGGGGGGAGAAACGGCTCATCGGTGGATTCCACCGGCGTATCGGAGAGTATCTGGAGCATCTGCGCGCAATCATCCGCCGTCTTGTGGGCAATTTCATCCTGTGGCACGCCGAAGACGGTTTCGGCCATCTCCGCGATTCGCGCCGCTATTTTCTCATGATTCTCTTGCGGTTGTGGCATATTCACTCTCCCGGCTGCACGGATATCACCCGATCCGGAATATCGTGTTAGGCATCCCGAATAAAAAGCATCATACTAAAAGAAGTCGCCGTGATTAAGGGCGATGAGAGGGATAGCGCATGAAAATCTGGGTGGATGCCGACGCATGTCCGCAAGATATCAAGGAGATTCTCTACAAAACCGCCGATCGACTTGATATTCCAACAGTTCTGGTCGCCAACATGAAGCTGAGGACGCCGGATATCCCTTCCGTCTCCACGATTCAGGTCCCCGGCGGAGCGGACGTAGCCGATGAATACATCATCGAGAACCTGAGCCCGGGCGATTTCGTCATCACCGCGGATGTCCCCTTCGCGGCGAAAGCGGTCGAAAAAGGCGCTTTGGGCATCGACCCGCGCGGTGAGGTCTATACCGAGGAAAACGTGGGCGAGCGGCTGTCTTTGAGAAACTTCATGATGGATATGCGCTCGGGCGGACTCGTCCAGGGCGGCCCGCCGCCCATGGCCGTAGCCGACCGCCACAAGTTCGCTGCGGCGCTCGACAGGGAGTTGACGAAAAAACGAAACGCCTAGGCGTTCACGTCCACGACAACGCGGCCCTTCACCTGCCCTTTCAGGATATCGCCGCTCAGTCCGGCCAGATCGGAAAGCGACGCCTGGGTGCTCACGGATTCGAGCTTGTCCATCGGCATCTGCTCCGCAAGCCGCGTCCACGCCTTTTGACGAGGCTCGAAGGGGCACATGACGGAATCGATACCCAAGAGATTCACGCCCCGCAGGAGGAACGGGATCACCGTCGTTTCGAGGGCGCTACCACCCGCCAGACCCACCGCCGCCACGGAACTTCGGTGTTTCATCTGCGTCAGCAGGCGTCCAAGCGTCGTACCGCCCACCGAATCGATGCAACCCGCCCAGCGTTCGCTCTCGAGCGGGCGTTTCGTGGGTTCGGCGAGTTCGCTCCGCGCGATGATGGCGGAAGCGCCGAGTGATTCGAGATAAGCGTGGGTTTCCTCTCTCCCCGTCGACGCGGTGACGGAATAGCCCAGATTCGCGAGAACGGCCACCGCGACGGAACCCACCCCGCCTGCGGCGCCCGTGACGAGCACTTCCCCGTCTTCGACGCCCAGGCCGTGGTCTTCGAGCGCCTGAACGGAGAGCATGGCCGTGAAGCCGGCCGTGCCGAGCGCCATCGCCTGCCTCGTGGACATATCTTCCGGCAGGTGAACCAGCCAATCCCCCTTGACGCGCGCTTTCTGGGCGTACCCCCCCCAGTGCGCCTCGCCGACCCGCCAGCCGGTGAGAATCACCTTGTCGCCGGCTTTGTAATCCGCGTGCGCGCTCTCCTCCACCGTGCCCGCAAAATCAATGCCCGGTACGTGAGGATAATTGCGCACCAGACGTCCGATGCCCTTCAGGATCATCCCGTCCTTGTAGTTGAGCGTCGAATAATCGACAGCGACCGTCACGTCGCCATCCGGCAGGCTCGCCTCATCGAGTTCCTGAACGGATGAACTGACTTTTCCTTCATCTTCTTCTAAAACCAATGCACGAAACATAACGCATCTCTCCATATGGTTAGCTTTGCTCGATTGCCTCTTTGAGGAGGCCAAGCGTCGCCTCGGCGAACGCCCACATGTTCGCCTCCCTGTCCGCGCTGCCCGTCTCCAGCGTCATCACCTTGTCCACCGGGCCGGAAACCGCCATGCACGAATGCCCGGGCGCATCTCCGTATCTGTTGCCCGAAGGGCCCGCGGCCCCCGTTTCGGAAACGCCCCATGTCGACCCCAGCCTGTCCTTGATCGCCGCGGCCAGCTTCGCCGCGTAGGGTTCCGTGCTCGGCCGCATTCCCTCGAAGGCGTCCTCGGGAAGCCCCAGAAGAATGCTCCTCGAATCGTAGGTGTAGAGCACCCCGCCGCCCATGTAGTAGGCGGAAGCCCCCGGAACGGCGAGCAGAGCGGCCGACACCAGGCCGCCGGCGGACGTTTCCGAAACGGCGACCGTTTGTCCCTTATCCTTCAGCAATTGCCCGATTTCACCGGCCATTCGCGTGAGCACATCCATGAGCGTCTCCAGATGAGAAAAATTGAACCCAGAAGGTGGAACAATGGCACATTCCGGCCCTAAAATCACCCCGCAACCTGTTTTGGACGCTTGAAACGCCAGGGCGGAGGGACTTGGCTCCCACTCGTGATATACTCCGCCAAATCATGGGTTCGACTCAGAATCGTGGAGGAAATCATCTGATGCCCGACGGGCGAGGTGAAATCGAAAAACGTCACCACAGTTCCCACTGGGGGGCATTCCGGGCGCACGTGCGTGATGGCCGCATGGTGGGTTTCGAGCCGTTCGCGAAGGACCCGGCGCCCTCTCCCATCCTGGAGTCCATCCAGGACGCCATTTATGATGAAACCCGCATCTCCCGGCCGATGATCCGCACGGGCTGGCTCGAGCACGGCCCCGGGAAAAACACCGAAGGACGCGGCGGCGAACCTTTCGTGCCCGTCTCCTGGGAGACGGCCCTAGGATTGGTCGCTGACGAGATAGAGCGCATCAAGACCGAACACGGCAACGAATCCATCTTCGCGGGTTCATACGGGTGGGCGAGCGCGGGCCGCTTCCACCATGCGAACACTCTGGTGAAAAGGTTTTTCAACTGTTACGGCGGCTTCACGGATCATGTGACCACCTACAGCATCGCCGCCGGGTACGTCATCCTCCCCCACGTCATGGGGGATTTTATCTCCTGCGCCGGACACATCACGACCTGGGACAGCATCGCGCAAGACTCGGGGCTGTTCGTCATGTTCGGCGGCGTTCCCGTCAAGAACGCGCAGGTGGCGGCGGGAGGCGCGGGAGAACACTCCCTGGAGCTATGGCTGGAAAGGGCGAAGGCGAACGGGGTGGAATTCGTGAACGTAAGCCCCCTGAAAGACGATGCGCCCGATTTTCTGGACGCGCAGTGGATCGCCGTGCGGCCCAATACGGACGTGGCGCTCATGCTCGGTCTCGCGCATACGCTTTGGGAGGAGAATCTGCACGACAAGGAATTTCTCGCGCGCTATTGCGTCGGTTTCAAGAAGTTCGAAGCCTATCTGACGGGCGAAACCGACGGGAGACCCAAGAGCGCGGACTGGGCGGCTCCCATCACGGGAATCGGGGCGGACGTCATTCGAAACCTCGCGCGACGCATGGCGGGCACACGAACCATGCTCAACACGAACTGGTCGCTCCAGCGCGGGGATCACGGCGAGCAGACGTTCTGGATGACCATCACGCTCGCCGCCATGCTCGGCCAAATCGGCCTTCCCGGCGGGGGGTTCGGCTTCGGCTACGGGAGCATGGGCGGACGCGGCGAACCGCGTGAGAACATCCCTTCGGTCAGAATGAATTTGGGGAAAAACCCGACCGGCAGCTTCATCCCCGTCGCCCGCATCGCGGACATGTTGCTTCAGCCGAACGAGCAATACGACTTCAACGGTGAGCGCCGCACCTACCCGGACATCCGCATGGTGTACTGGTGCGGCGGCAATCCATTCCACCACCACCAGGATTTGAACCGGCTGGTGAAGGCGTGGCGGCGGCCCGAAACCATAGTCGTCCACGACCCCTGGTGGACGTCCACCGCGCGCCATGCGGACATCGTGCTGCCCGCCACCACCACGCTCGAGCGCAACGACATCGGCTCGAGTTCGAGGGATCGCTTCATCCTCGCCATGCACAAGGTGATCGAGCCGGTGGGCGACGCACGACACGATTTCGATATCTTCTCGGAACTGGCCGGGCGCCTCGGCTTTAAGAGCGCCTTCACCGAAGACCGCGGCGAGACGGAATGGCTCGGACATATCTACGAGGAGGCGCGCCGGAAAGCCGCCGCCCAGGGCGTGGTTCTCGACACGTTCGAGCATTTCTGGGAGACCGGGCACACCGAAGTCGCCCCGCCGGAGACGCCGCACGTCTATCTGGCCGAATTCCGGGAAGACCCTGAGAAAAACGCGCTCAAGACGCCTTCCGGGAAAATCGAGATATATTCCGAGCGCATCGCGAGCTTCGGCTACGCAGACTGCCCGCCCCACCCCGCCTGGCTCGAACCCGTAGAATGGCTGGGAAGCGCACTGGCGAACAAATTCCCGCTGCACCTCATCTCGAACCAGCCGCGCACGAGACTCCACGGCCAGATGGACAGCGGATCCACCAGCATCAAGAGCAAGATTCAGGGCAGGGAACCGGTGTGGATTCACCCCGAAGACGCCGCCGCGCGGGAGATTCGAGACGGAGATGTGGTGCGAATCTTCAACGAGCGCGGCGCGATTTTAGCGGGCGCCGTCATCACCGAGGGGCTGCTGCCCGGCGTCATCCAGCTCTCCACGGGCGCGTGGTACGACCCGCTGGAGCCGGGGAGAATCGGGGCGCTCGACAAGCACGGCAACCCCAACGTACTGACGCCCGACAAGGGAACCTCCAGCCTCGGCCAGGGCCCGAGCGCGCACAGCGCGCTGGTGGAGATGGAGCGCTACGAGGAAGAGCTTCCCGAGATCACGGCGTTTCAACCCCCATCCTTCATAGAGGCGTAAATGTCCAGAAAATTCTTTGCAGACCATGCCAAGTGGCCCCGTTGCGTTTCGGGCGGGCCATTCCTGTTCTTCAGCGGACAGATGGGGATGCACCCGAAAACGGGGAACATCTGCACCAGGTACGCCGAAATCGGGGATAAAGGACCCGCCCGGACCAGGAATTACCCCTGGGTCGACAAGATCGAAGCGCCCATCGGCGCGCAGGCCGTCGCCACCTATGAGGGCGTAGGAGAAGCGCTGGAGGCCAACGGCGGGGGACTGGAAAACCTGCTCCGCTTCCATCTCTATCAGCTCGACAAGCGCTTTTTCCCGGTCTTCGACAGCATCAGGCGTCATTACGAACCGAAAGCGCCCACGCCGAGCACCGCCGTGGGCATGGGCGCGTTCGACCCGGAACTTACCGTGCGATTCAACATCGACGCCATCGCCCTGAACCCCAAGGCGGCGAAAACTCTGGGACAAAGGAAGAAGCATGAAGGCTCGAAGGCGCATTCGGCCGCCGCTCATTTCTCCCACGTCGTGGGTGCTGGGCCGTATCTTTTCGTCGCCGGCCAGATTCCGACGGATACTTCGAAGCCCGGCTCTCCCCTCATCCGCAACTATCCCGACATTCCCAAGCGGGGGAGATTCCTCTCCGTCGGCCAGAGCCATGAGGACAGCAGGAACGGCCCCATCGCCGCGCAGACGTGGTTCGTCTACGACCTCATCCGCAAGCATCTGGAAGGCTCCGGGTCTTCGCTCGAAAACATCCTGAACCTGACCGTATATCTCGGGGACATGCGCGATTTTCCCACCTTCCACCGCATCCACGAGCGGTTTTTCCCAAAGGACCCGCCGGCTCTCACGGTGATGCAGGTGGCGGAAGTCGGCCACAAGGGGGAGAAGATCGAAATCGAACCCACGGCGCTGATGGATAAAAGCAAGATAAAGCGCGAGGTGATTCGCGGCGAAGATGGAGCAGGCGCTCAGATGAGTCTGGGCGTCGCTGCGGGCGGCGTGTTGTTCCTCTCGAATCTCGTCGGCCTGAACGGAGACAGTGAGCCGATCAGCAAAAGAAGTGAATTGAGGGGGTCGCTTCGCCGGAGACTGCCGAAAGCGTCTTCGCCGGCTGAGAGAAATGTAGTCTTACAGGGGCTCGCGATTCTCGATCAGATGGAAGACGCGATGAAAGCCGCAGGCGCAGACATGGGCCGGGTGACGCACCTGACGTTGTTTCTCCAGAACATCGCTCACCTCTCGGCGCTCGAGCCCTTGTTCAGAAAGTATTTCCCGAAACGAAGGCCGGCCTGCACCGCCATTCAGATACCGGAAGTCTCGCCCGTCGCGGGTACGGAAGTCTCGATGACGGCCATCGGGTGGATAGGCGACGGCGATCCGGAGGTCGTCGCGTAAAGGGGTTGTTGAAGAAGCACTTGGTCAACTTTCGGGATCGTTCGCCGTAGGGACAGGCCCCCGTGCCTGTCCTGTATCGGGGTGAATATGACCAACGGGCGGCCACGGGGGGCCGCCCCTACGGTCGTCATATATGGGGTTGTTGAAAAAACCCTGCAATGCCGGAATGATGGCCAAAACCCGAAACCGGGCGGCGGCGCAGGCTCTCGCCTTGAAAAGCAACCCCCCCTACCCCCCCTTGTCAGGGGGGCAAGAAAAAACAAAAGCCCCTCTACCGGTGGCGGGCGTCGCCTTTTCATACCCCCCTGACAAGGGGGGGTAGGGGGGGTTGCCTTTATCCCCTTAGGAGAGGGACTTTTTCAACAACCCCCCCAAGGGGGGAGTGAATCTTGCTCATTTATCGGACGAGTCATCCGGGGGTTTTCAACAGCCCCCCAAGACTATTCCGTATCGCAAACCCTGTGGCCGGCGAGGTCTTCGATGAGCGTCGCGAAGCCGCTGTGATCCAACTCCCCCCGGTCCGCCGCCAGAAGCGCCGTGAACATCTGATAGAGCTGCCCCGCTGCCGGTATGGCAACCCCCAGGTCCGCTCCCGCCTCCATGGCGAGGCGCAGGTCCTTTCGGTGCAGACGAATCCGGAAACCGGGCGGATATTCGCCCTTCACCAGGTTCGGCCCGCGAAGCTCCAGCACGCGGGATTGCGCAAGCCCGCCGGTTAGGGCGGCGATCATTTTTTCGGGATTCACGCCCGCTTTTGCGCCCAGCACCAGCGCCTCGCTCATCGCGGCGATGTGCAGGCCCACCATAATCTGATTCGCGATCTTCACGTACCCGCCGTCGCCCACGTTCTCGCCCACGTGGACGATGGTCTTCCCCATGGCCTCGAAGACGGGCAAAGCATCCTCGAAATCCGCCGCAGCCCCACCCACCATGATGGAGAGCGTGCCCTCCCTGGCGCCTACGTCTCCTCCGCTGACGGGAGCGTCGAGCATGCGCACGCCCCGCTCTCCCAAGGCGTGAGCCACCTTCCTGGAGACGCCGGGAGCGATGGTGCTCATGTCGATGAAAAGGGAACCCTCCTTCGCGCCTTCGATGATGCCCCCTTCGCCCAGGGCGACCAGTTCGACGTCCGGGGAATCGGGCAGGCAGGTAATGATGACGTCGGCCTTGGAAGCTGCCTCTGATGCGGACGTGCACACCACCGCTCCCGCCTCAGTAAGTTCTTCCAGAGGTGGCTTGCTGCGGTTGTGCGCGGCCACGGAATGGCCTGCTTTTAGCAAGTTCAATACCATGGGCTTGCCCATGATACCGGTTCCGATAAAAGCGACGGATCGGCTCATCGTCTAAGCCTCCCTATTGGTAATTGATGTACGAAACAAGACGCGGGACGATTTTCCCGGAGCAATTATTTAAGCCATACGGGCCTAAACGCTATTCACATCTCGGAAGATTACCCGCCGAATCGGGACTCCAGCCATCTCGCCGTCCGGAGCAGCCTGGCGTCGTCTCCCCTGGGTCCCACGAGCTGAACCCCAAGCGGCATCCCGTCCGCTCCTTCCAGCAGAGGAAGCGTTACGGCCGGCGTTCCGCACAGGGTCCAGATGGTGCAAAAAACCGGATTCCCCGTCGCGCCGAGCCCGAGGGGCGCCTGCCCCGGCGCAGGCGGTGTGAGGATGGCGTCGAACCGCTCGAACGTCTCTCCCAGCAGAGCGTTCAGGGCGGGCACCTTCTCTACCGCCCGGGTGTAATCCACCGCGAGATATTTCTTGCCGCGTTCCATCATCTTGCGCAGAAGATCGCTCAGCTGGTCTTTTCCGCGTTCGTATTCCGTCTCGAAGTTCCGCGCGAGGTTCGATTCCAGGATGATCTGGTGCCATTCGATCGCGCTGTTGAAAGCATCGGGAAGTTCGACCTCCTCCACGACCTCCGCGCCCAGACTCATCGCCAACTCCTCAAACGCCGCCTGCGCGTCCTCATCCGCCTGATCCCAGACGGGCGTTTTCACGAACGCGAACCGCGGAGTTACCGGAGGCTCCGAGGCGGCGGTTTCCAGCAGTCTCGGGGCCGCGCGATGCCGCATGTCCGGGTCGCGCGCGTCGAAAACCATCAGCTGATCGCCCAGGAAGGCGACGTCCTCGACCGAGCGCGCGAAAAGGCCCACGTGGTCGATCGGCCTCGACTGCGGAAGCATGCCGTAGCGTGAAATCGTTCCGTGGGTGGGCTTGAAGCCGCAGACGCCGCAAAAAGAGGCGGGCCGTATGACGGAGCCGTTCGTCTGGCTGCCCACCGCGGCGGGGACCATGCGGGAGGCGACGGCGGCGGCCGAACCGCTCGACGAACCGCCGGGCGTGCGATTCGGATCATGGGGATTCTTCGTCTTGCCGGGATGATAGACGGCGAACTCCGTCGTCACGGTCTTGCCCATGATGACGGCGCCCGCGTTCTTGAGCAGGGATACGAGCGCGGCGTCCTCGGTGGGCTGACGGCCCGCGTGAAGGGGCGAGCCGTTCTCGGTCGGCAGTTCAGCGGTGTCGATGATGTCCTTGATGCCTACAGGAACGCCGTGGAATGGGCCGAGCGCCTTCCCTTCCCCTCTGGCGAGGTCGGCTTCCCTCGCCTGCCTCAAGGCGAATTCCTCATCCAGATGCTCCCAGGCGCCGATTTGCTCCTCGCACTCCTCGATGCGGGCCAGGCACGCCCCCACGAGTTCCTCCGAGGTCAATTCGCCTTCTCGTATCGCTTCCGCAGCGCGAAGGGCGCTCAAGTGGGCCGGACTACTCTCTTCCATTAAATGACTCCTCAAATCAGCCAATCAGCGCGCTTCGCGCTGTCAGGTGCATTCCTGGAATACGCCGCTCATCAGGGACGCTCCGCCGCGCCCGTCAACATGGCCACCGCGGCGAAATCCAAATCCCCCAGACCGTCACGTGAAGCCATGCGGTAGACCTGATTCGCCGCCGCGCCGGCAGGGCACGGAATCCCCAGGGACATGAGAGCCGAAACGGCCAGGGACATGTCCTTGAGCATCAAGTCCACCGTAAAGCCGGCCTCGAAATCCTTGCTCGAAGGCGCGCCCTCGATGAGATCGGGGCACGGCGGGTCTTTCTCCATCACCCAGCTTCCGCCGCTGCTCGTGCGGATCACCTCGTGGAGAATCTTCGTGTCCACGCCCGACGCCTTGCCCATGGCGAACGCCTCCGCCGCCGCCACCATGGTGACACCCGCGATGAGATTGTTGCAGAGTTTGGCGACCTGCCCCGCGCCGTACCCCCCGACGTGGATGATGTTCTTCCCCATCAACGCCAGAACGGGCTGCACCGTATCGAACGCCTCTTTCGGCCCCCCGACCATGATGGTGAGGCTCGCCGCGTCCGCCCCCATCACCCCGCCCGATACGGGCGCATCGAGCATAACCGCCCCGCGCTCGGCCGCCTCGGCGGCGAGTTTGCGGCTCTGATCGGGATCGATCGTGGACAGGTCGACCAGCAAACCGCCCTCGCCGACGGCCTCCATGAGGCCGCCCTCGCCCAGGTAGACGTCTTCCACCTCGGCTCCCGTGGGCAGGGAGGTGAGAACGATTTCGCACGTAGAGGCGAGTTCCGCAGGACCAGACGCCTCGACGGCGCCATTTGACACGGCGCGCTCCACGGATTCGCGGACGACGTCCACCACGCCCACTTCATGACCCGCCTTGATGAGATGCGGCACCATGCGGCCGCCCATCGCCCCGACTCCTACAAAACCCAAACGCTTCATCAGATATCCTCCACAAAAAATTATCTCATTTTCATCTATCTTAACCTTCCCCCGATATAAATTCCTCCGCCACCGCGCACAGGAATCCCTCCCTGAAGGCGGGCGCAAGCAGGGTCATCCCGATGGGCAGCCCGTTCGCGTAAAACCCGTTCGGGACGGCGACAGCGCATAAATCCAGGAGATTCACAAAATTCGTATACATCCCCAGGTTCGCGTTCAAGTCGATGGGGTCGGCATTCACCTCGCCTATCGTGTAGGCCGTGGGCGTCGTGGGAACCATCATAAAATCAGTATCTTCCCATACTATTCTCGCTTGGCACTTCAACTCCTCCAGGCGATAGAAGGCCTTGAAGGCGTCGACCGCCGAGTACCCGGCGGCGCCGGAAATCAGCTCCCTCGTGACGGGATGAAGGGCGTCGGGCTTTTCTCCAATAAAATCCTCGATCGCCGCCAACCGCTCCGCCACCCAGGGACCACCGTACAGGAGTTTCGCCGCCTCGAAAAAAGCGGAAAAATCAACCTCCTGAACAGTCGCGCCCATCTCAGAGATGCGCTCTATCCCCTTCTCATAGGCGCTTCTCGCCTCATCATCTCCCAGGAAATCCCTTTGTCCGGGCAGAGGAACACCCGCCTTCAGCCCACCCGGCAAGTCGGCGGCCATCTGCAGAGACTCTCCCGCCGGAAGAGCGCGGCTGTACGGGTCCTCATCGGGCACGGCCATCGTCTCGAGGGCGCAAAGCGCATCCGAAGCTTTGAGAGCAAAGACCGAGACGCAATCGAGCGTGCGGCAGGCGGGAACCACACCCCGCGTGCTCACCAGCCCCCGTGAGGGTTTCAAGCCCACGATGTTGTTGAACCCCGCAGGCACCCGGCCCGAGCCCGCCGTGTCCGTGCCGAGGGCGAAACTCACCAGGCCCGATGCGACGGCCACGGCCGAGCCGGAACTCGAACCGCCCGGAATGTAGTCGGGATGATACGGATTCCGCGCCACGCCATAAGGCGTGCGCGTTCCCACGAGGCCGGTCGCGAACTGATCCAGATTCGTCTTTCCGACGAAAATCGCCCCGGCATCCAGCAGAAGCGCCACGCAGGGAGCGCTCACCTCGGGCGTATAGGCGTATTCGGGGCACGCCGCCGTCGTAGGGACCCCGGCCACGTCGATGTTGTCCTTCACCGCGAAGGGAACGCCGTAAAGGGGGAGTGCGTCCGCATCCGCCCTGCGGGCTTCGAGTTCTTGCGCACGCGCGAGCAACCTATATTCAGGTTCCAAGTGAATCCACACGCCGTCCTCACCGCGCGCGGCGATCCGCTCACAAACCTGATGCACCAAGCCTTTAGGCGTCTGATCGCCCGAGGCATACGCTGCCTGAAGCCGGGAGAATCCCATCTCCTCCGCGCCCGGTGCTGCGCCCGGCCTCATCATTCACCGTTTTCCCGGGATTCGCCCTCCGCCATCTCCCGAAGCGCCGTCTTGAGAACTTTTCCGTAATTGTTCTTGGGCAGGGCCTCGATGAAACGGTACGCCCGGGGGCGCTTGAAGCGCGCGATGTGTTCGAGGCACAAGCCGTCGAGGTCTTCTTCGCTCACCCCTCGCTCATCCCTGGGCACCACGAAGGCCATCACCTCCTCTCCCCAATCCGGGTGGGGACGCCCGATGACGGAGACCTCCAGAACGCCCTCGTGACGCAGCAGCACTTCCTCCACTTCGCGGGGGTAGATGTTGCTGCCGCCGCTGATGATGAGGTCCTTGGAGCGATCCTTGAGGGTGAGGAAGCCGTCCTCATCCATCACGCCCACGTCGCCCGTGTGAAGCCACCCGCCCTTGAGCGCGCTCGCCGTGGCTTCGGGGTTGTTCCAGTAGCCTTTCATGACGACGTCGCCGCGAACGAGCACCTCGCCGGTCTCTCCGGGCGGCAGTGTGTTGTCCCCGGCGTCCACCACGCGCACTTCGACCACGGTATGCGGCACCCCGACGGATGCGAGCCGCTCCTCGAAGCGGGGGTGGTCCGTATCGACGTGCCGCTCTCTCGAAACGACGGTGATGGTCATGGGGCTTTCCCCCTGCCCGTACACCTGAACGAGTTTGTTCCCCAGAGCCTCCATCGCTTTTTTGAGGTCTTCCACGTACATCGGACCGCCGCCATAGGCGATGACCTTCAAATTCGTGGTATCCGCATCCCCTATCGCCTCGCTCTGAATCAGGCGCGTCACCATGGTGGGCGCGGCGAACATGGCGAGGCCCGGATAGGCCTCGATGAGCCGAAAAATCTCTTCAGGCTCGAACCCCCCGCTCTCGGGAACGATGTTGTTCGCGCCCTGATAGACGTGCGGTATCGCGTACAGCCCCGAGCCGTGGGACAGGGGCGCGGCGTGCAGTATGCAATCGTTTTCGGAGACCGGATCGACGTCGGCGAAATAACTCAGGCTCATGCTGTGGAGGTTCTCGTGCGTGAGCATCGCGCCCTTCGGCCTGCCCGTCGTGCCGCTCGTATAGAAGAGCCAGGCCAAATCATCCGGCTCTTGAGGTTCGATGGGGACGGCCTCTCGGGATTGAATCGCCCTATATTCGGGAGTATCAGCCTCCATCACGCTTTCGAGAGCCTCGATTTCATCGACGAGCGGCGCAATCGTCCCCATGAGGTCGGAAGTGGCGAAGCAACAGCGCGCGCCCGCATTCTCCAGGATGAAGGCCATCTCCTTCGGATGGAGCTTCGCGTTGACGGGCAAGGCGCAGCAGCCGGCATGCCATATGGCGTAGAGGACCTCCAGAAACGCCGGGCAATTCTTCATGGTGATGGCGACGCGATCCCCGGGCTTCATATCCAGATCTTCCCGAAGGAAACCCGCCATGGAACCCGCCCGGCGCGCGAACTCCTCATACGTGCAGTGGACCGCTTCACCATAAGATATGGCCGGCCGCTCCCCGCAGGCTCTGGCCGCGCGGGCCAAAAACTCCGCCATGTTCATTCGAAACCACCTCCCGCAAGTCACGGCTCACGATTCGCGCGATCACGCGAGTTCCCGGGCGATTCATCGTTGGAAGACCGCCGCCTCATGGCTTGATGATAAGCCATATCCGAATCCATGAATATGCGCTAGTATTAAAGCATACATCAGCGTTATGTGGAGCGCGGCTCCGGCCGAGAAAACCGCCTTGGCGAGAGGATCGCATCGAGCGTCCACTCTCGCGACCCCCATGGAGGCATTCCCATGCGAAGCGAAAAAGACCTGCTCGATTCGGCAAAGAAATACAGTTTTCGCGGTCGGGTGGACAAGTCGGTTTTCTCGGGTCCCGTCTTCGTGCGCGGCGAGGGTTCCACCGTCGAGGACGTGAACGGCAAGCAGTACCTCGATTTCAACTCGGGCCAGATGTGCTCCGCCCTCGGACACAACCACCCCACCGTCACGGACGCCATCAAGAAAAGCTGCGATGAGCTGATTCACGCGCACAGCAGCTTCTTCAACGACCAGGAAATCATCCTCGCCGAACGCCTCGGCGCGCTGCTGCCGCCCCCGCTCGAGAAAAGCCTCTTTCTGGGTTCGGGTGCGGACGCCAACGAGGCGGCGGTGACGATAGCCCGCAAATTCACGGACGGCTTCGAGGTGGCGAGCCCTCACATCAGCTTCCACGGCCTCTCCGACACGGCGCGCTCGCTCACCTTCGCGGGCTGGCACAGCGGACACGGGCCGCTATCGCCCGGGAGTATGGCGATGGTCGCGCCCTATTGCTACCGCTGCCCGCTCGCCCAGAAATTCCCCGATTGCGAGATCGCCTGTCTGGACACGAGCTTCGAGCTCATCGACGCGCAAACGACGAGCAAGCCGGCCGCCGTCATCACCGAACCCCTGTTCAGCGCGGGCGGGGTGGTGGAGCCGCCGCCCGGGTGGCTCAAGAAGCTCAAAGAAAGCTGCGAAGAGCGCGACATGCTCCTCATCGTGGACGACGAGCAGACGGGACTCGGCAAGCTGGGCACGATGTTCGGCTTCGAGAAGGACGAGGTGGTGCCCGACGTGGTGACGCTGGCGAAACATTTCGGCGGGGGCGTGAGCATCTCCTCGGTCTCGACGAGCGCCGAGGTGGAGGAGAAGATAGCGTCCACCGAGTTCGTCGTCACCCATTCGCACACGAACGACCCGCTCGCCTGCGCCGCGGGTGTGGCGAGCTTAGACGTCATCGAGGGAGAAGACGTTCCCGCCAAGGCGCGAAAAATCGGTGCTCACCTGAGAGAGCGCCTCACCTGGCTGGGCGAGCAGTATGAACTGGTGGGCGACATCCGGGGCCGGGGCCTCCTGCAGGGGATTGAACTGGTGGAAGACAGGCGCACGAAAACGCCCGCCACCAGACAGGGCAGCGAGATCAACCGTAGGTGCCTCGAGAACGGCCTCATCTTCAGCCAGCGGCGCGGGGGAAGCGTGCTCCGCTTCGTGCCGCCGGCCACCACGACGGAGGGGCAGATGGATCAGGCGATGGACATCCTCACCGACGCGGTAGACAAGGCGAGTGTTCGCGGCGCCGTCTCGGGATGATGCTCGGCGTCGGGGCCCCAACTTTCGAATAGAATGAAATGCTTCACGTCGCTCTCTATCATCCCGCGATTCCGCAGAATACCGGGAACATAGGCCGCTTGTGCGTCGGGATGGACGCGCATCTGCACATCATCGAACCTGCGAAATTCGATTTTTCGGACAATTCCCTCAAAAGAGCAGGGCTTGATTACTGGCCGGACGTGAAGCTCACCATCCACGAGAACGAAGGCCAATTTCTCGAATGGCTGGGCGAGAGAACGCCCTGGCTCATCACGAAGTTCGGCGCGTCGCGCTTCGACCGGGTCTCATACCGGGACGAAGACGTGCTGTTGCTCGGGAACGAAAACACCGGCCTGCCCGATGCGTGGCATGCGCGCTGGCCCGAACGGCGGATTTACGTGCCCATGCCGGGGCCGATCCGCTCCTACAACCTCGCCAACACCGCCGCCATCGTCCTCGCGCAGGCGTTCGTTCAATTACATGATGAGGATGTTACGAATCTCGGCGGCGGGAACGACCCTATCGGCTGAAGCCCGAGATACCGGGCCATTATGACTACGCCATATCCACCCAGCCGCCCTCTTGCGCGCTTTTGAGACACGCCTCGGCGAGTCGCACATCGCGGATGCCGGCGGAGAGATCGGCGTAGAATGGCTCATCGCCCGCCACGTGGCGGATGAAGCGCTCCCAGCCGTAGCGATAGGGATTTTTATATGGCGCGGTGTCGAGTTCTTCTTCCCAATTTTCGCGGTAATCCACCGAGACGTCCATCGTGTCCGCGTCGCGGCCCATCAGGAAACCGCGCACCATGGGCGTATCGCCCGCCGCCTGCTTCCAGCAGCGTCTGAGACCCGCCACCGCGGAGCCGCCCGTTCCATCCACCTGGAAGGTCACCAGATCCTCACGCCAAACCCGGGTGGACCATGAACTCAGGATCGCGCCGCGAGCCCCGCTTTCTAGTTCCAGAAGCGTGTGCGCGTTATCCTCTACGTCGACGCGGAAGCGCTCCCCCGCCTCGTCGGCGCGCTCGGTCTGGCCCGTCCAGGAGAGCGCCGCCACGCGCGCAATCGGCCCCAGAGTTCCCTCCACGACGTAGCGCCAGTGCGGGTGCATGTCCGAGATGAGCCCGCCGCCGCCCGCCTTCCGGTAGTTCCAGCTCGGGCGCTGGCATTCCGCCTCGACCCCGTCGAACACCCACCAGCCGAAGTTGATCTGAAAACCAATGACGCGGCCCAGAAAACCGCTCTCCACCACCCGGCGAAGTTTCAAAAACCCCGGCAGGAAGAGCTTGTCTTCCACCGCGCCGTGTTTGAGGCCCCCCGCCTGCGCGGCGCGAAGAAGCGCCATCCCTTCCTGAACGCTGGGTGCAACGGGTTTTTCGGTATAGATGTGTTTCCCGGCGGCGATGGCGCGTTTTAATACGCCCGCCCGCAAGTGCGTCGCCGCCGCGTCGAAGAAGACGGGATATGCAGCGTTCTCAAGCGCCGCATCGAGGTCGGTCGTCCAGTCGAGGCCGCCGTGTTCGGCCGCCAGCTTCGCGAGGCGCTCCTCGTTCCTGCCGACGAGCAGGGGCTTCGGGAGGATTCTCTCGCCCCTCAAGTCGAGGCCGCCCTCGGCGATGATAGGTACGAGCGAGTTTCTCAAATGCTGGAAGGAGGCGATGCCGCCCGTCGCCCCGTGTAGAATGATCCCCAACTCCCGCGTCGCCATGTTTTTGCTCAGCCCCACGCTCAAAATGTATCGAGAACGTCCCTATGCCTCTAAACCCGCCATCAACTCCGCGGGATCGATGGGCAGCTTCAACTCCTCGCCGCGCTTGGCCGAGAGGTCCATCGCCATGGTCAGCACCAGATTGCGGTGCCCCTCGGCGGCGGTCGCATGGGGGGTGCGCTTGTCCGAATAAATCCGCTGGAACCATGAATTGGTCTCCTCGCGCATGGGGCCCCAGAGTTCTCCGTCATACATGTCGCCCGGCGGGAAGCTGGTGAGGAAGTCGACGTTCCGCCGCGCTTCCAGGTCAAGATCCTCCGGATTGTAGGCGGGTCCCTGCGAAAATTCAGACGCCATCACCACGTCGCGGTGCGTGTCCTCGATGTCCACCACGCCCTTCGTGCCCACGATGCCGATTTCGAGCCCGTACACCGCGCCGGGCCACTCCTTGGGCAGCGCCCAGCAGATGTTCATGCTCCAGATAGCGCCGCTATCCATCGTGAACACGCCGAAGGTGGCGTCCTTGGTGCCGAGATCGCTCAATATGCCCTCCGTCGAGCGCGCATAGAGGGAGACCGGCTTGGCGTCCCCCATCAGCCACAGGCACATGTCGAGGCTATGGGTGCCGGAGACGACCATGGGCGTCAGGAACCGGCGGTCCTGCGAGAGGCGGACTTCTCCGGTCGGCGCCATGCGGTTCATGAAGGCGCGCGTGACCGCCGCCGTGACGTCGCCGATCTGGCCGTTATCGACGCGGTCCTTCACGGCGAGGAAACGCCTGCGAAAACGCTGTGTGTAGCCGACGACGGCGTCCACGCCGGCAGATTCTATCGCCGCGAGCACGGAGGCCGACTCGCGCGCGTCCGTCGCGAGCGGTTTTTCGATCAGCATGGGCAGGCCCCGCTCCACCGCGGCGAGCGTGGGTTCGACGTGCGCCCAGGTCGAGGTGGCGATGATCGCCGCATCCACCTCGGGCCGGGCGATAAGTTCGTGGAAATCGGCCGTGAAGTAATCGGCTCCGATGTCTTCTTTGAGATTCCGCCCGACCTTCTCGTTCATGTCGGAGAGGCCGATCCAGCCGATTCCGGGGAAATCTCTGGCCAGCGCGCCCCGCATGCGCCCCACGACCCCGCAGCCGACGATGGCCAGCCCCAGTTCTTTTTTGTCCGCCATTCCTGTTCCTTTCACTTTTGAAAATTATGTCTCTATGACTTCGCGTATGTAACTGACAAGTAAAAAGCCGCGGAGACCCCGCGGCCGTTATTCGCTTGGTAGCGGGGGGAGGATTCGAACCTCCGACCTTTGGGTTATGAGCCCAACGAGCTACCAGACTGCTCCACCCCGCATCAATATGTGTTATCTACTCCCGCACGGGCATTCTGTCAAGGAGAGGGAGTTCTTCCAGGAATGCAAGGATGCTACTTGGCGCCAAGGAAACGATAATGATGAATTATTTTTTCGAGGGAATGAACTCGTAGACGACTTCGCCTTTCTTCACGAGCCCTAAGTCTTCTCGCGCGATTTTCTCGATAGCGCGCTCATCGGAGCGCAAAGAGCGAATCTCCGCGCGCAACTCCTTGTTCTTCGCCTCGATTTCCGCGTTCTCTTTCTTGAGTTCGGACACGCGCTCTTTGTTCACGATGACGGCGAGATACCCGTCCCGGCCCAGCAAGGCGGAGCCGAGCAGCAAGACGATGACGCCCGCGCACATCCAGAAGAAGAGTCTGGCTTTCGGGGATTGGCCCTTGGTGGATGATCGTCCTGCTTTTCGCATCGCGCTCAGACTCCGAGGCGCGCGAGCCTCATCGACTACAACTCGGCGAACACCTCTCGCGCGGCGGCCAGCGTGGCCTCCACGCTCTCATCCGTATGGGCGGAAGACATGAACCCCACTTCAAACTGACTCGGGGCGAATGCCACACCCCGTTTTAGCATAGAATGAAAGAATTTGGCATACCGGTCGGTGTCAGAGCGCATGGCGTCGGAGAAATTGCGAACCGGACCCGCCTGAAAAAACGCGCCGAACATCGACCCGCAGCGCGCACCGGAGAATGGAATTCCCGCTACTTTCGCCGCGTCCGCCATCCCTTCCGAGAGCGCTTTCGTCCTCCCGTCCAGGGCTTCGGGCAGTCCAAGCTCCTCGATGATCTTGAGCGTCTCGATTCCCGCCGTCATGGCCAGGGGATTCCCGGAAAGCGTGCCCGCCTGATAGACGGAACCCAGCGGCGCGACGCATTCCATCACCTCGCGCCTTCCGCCATAAGCGCCCACGGGCATGCCCCCGCCGATCACCTTCCCGAGGGTCGTCAAATCGGGCGTGATTCCGAAAAGGGCCTGGGCGCCTCCTCTCGCCACCCGAAACCCCGTCATCACCTCATCGAAAATGAGCAAGGCGCCCGCCTTTTCGGTCTCCTCCCGCAACACCTCCAGAAAACCGGCCTCGGGCGGAATCAGCCCCATGTTGCCGGCCACCGGCTCGATGATGAGGGCGGCCACGTCCGCGCCGCGCCCCGCGAAGAAATCCCGGACCGCCTCGATATCGTTGAAGGGCAGCGTGGCCGTGTTTCGCGCGTAATCTCCCGGAACGCCCCCGCTGTCCGGCACGCCCAGGGTGGCGCCGCCGCTGCCCGCCTTGACGAGCAGACCGTCGGCGTGGCCGTGGTAGCAGCCCTCGAACTTGACGATCACGTCCCGGCCCGTGAAGCCCCGCGCCAGGCGGATGGCCGACATCGTCGCCTCGGTGCCCGAGTTCACGAAGCGCAGCAACTCCATGGAGGGGTATGCCGCGTTCACCAGTTCCGCCAACTCCGTCTCGAGCGCCGTGGGCGCGCCGAAACTCGTGCCCTGAGCCGCCGCCTCCTGAATGGCGCGCACCACGCGCGGGTGGGCATGGCCCAGAATCAACGGCCCCCAGGAGAGCACGTAATCGATGTAGGCGTTGCCGTCGGCGTCCCGGATCCGGTCGCCTTCCCCTTTTTCGACAAAAAAGGGCGTGCCGCCGACGCCCCGGAACGCGCGGACGGGCGAATCCACGCCGCCGGGGATGCGGTTTTGCGCAAGCGCGAAGAGTTCTTCTGATTTCGATCGGTTCACGAGATGTATTTTCCAATCAGGTGGCTCAGGCGTTCTTTCGTCTCATCCGGCATGCGGGCCGGGTCGGTCATGAGGGCCGTCGCCAATGAGCCTGCGTAGGGGCTCTCACCGTCGATCTCGGGCACCGCTTCCTTGATGATCTCCTGCGCGAGGGCCGCGTTGCTCATCACCTGGGCGATCACGGCCTCCACGCTCACCGCCTCTTCCTCCTCGTGCCAGCAGTCATAATCGGTCGCCAGCGCGATGGTGGCGTAGCTCATCTCCGCCTCGCGCGCGAGCTTGGCCTCGGGCATGTTCGTCATCCCGATGACAGAAGCGCCCCAGGCGCGGTAGCGGAAACTCTCCGCCCGGCTGCTGAACTGGGGACCCTCCATGCAGACGTACGCCCCGCCCGCGTGCGCCGTCGCGCCCGCCCGGAGGGCCGCTCCCATCAGTACCCCGCTCAATGCCCCGCATACCGGGTCCGCCATGGAAACGTGGGCCACGACGCCGTCGCCGAAAAACGTGGCTATGCGCGTCCTGGTGAGGTCGATGAACTGGTCGGGAATCACGATGTCGCCCGGATGAATGTTTTCTTTCAGGCTGCCCACCGCGCTGACGGATATGAGCCACTCCACGCCCAGTTGCTTGAACCCGTGGATGTTGGCGCGGAAGGGGATCTCATGCGGCAGATATACGTGCCCGCGCCCATGCCGGGGCAGAAACGCGACCCGCTTGCCGGAGAGCGTCCCCAGAACGTAGGGGGCCGAGGGCGCGCCGTAGGGCGTATCGAGCGCGCGTTCTTCCACATCGCCCAGTTCCGCCATCTCGTAGAGGCCGCTGCCGCCGATGACTCCGATATTCACTTCAGACACTTAAATAACCTCGTTCGACATCATTTCACCGGGGCCGCCCGGAGCATTCCCTTCTCTATCAGCGCCTCGGCTATCTGCACCGCGTTCAGCGCGGCGCCTTTCCTCAGGTTATCGGCCACCACCCACAGGTTGAGGGTGTTTTCGCGGGAATCATCCCGGCGGATGCGGCCGACATACACCGGGTCTTCTCCGTCCGCGTCCTTGGGCATGGGATAGGAGAACGATTCCACGTCGTCCACCACCTCCACGCCCGGCGCGCGCGCCAGAAGCGCCCGCGCCTCCTCGGGAGATACGGACCGCTCGAACTCGACGTTCACCGATTCCGAATGCGCGTTGTAAACGGGCACCCGCACGCACGTGGCGCTGACAGCCAGATGAGGCGCGCCCATGATCTTCCGCGTCTCATCGACCATCTTCTTCTCTTCTTTCGTATGCCCGCCCTCTAAAAAGACGTCGATATGGGGCAGGCAGTTGAAGGCGATCTCATGGGGCATTTTCTCAGGCGCCGAGGCGTCGCCCTCGACTTGCGCCTGCATCTCGTCTATGGCGGCCTGCCCCGCCCCGCTCACCGCCTGGTAGGTGCTCACCACGACTCGCCTGATGCGGGCGGCGTCGTGCAGGGGCTTGAGCGCCACCACGAGCTGGATGGTGGAGCAGTTCGGGTTCGCGATGATCCCCTGGTGCGCGGCCATCGCGTCCGGGTTCACCTCCGGCACCACGAGGGGAACGCCCTCATCCATGCGGAAAGCGCTGGAATTATCCACCACCACCGCCCCCGCCTTGACGGCCGCGGGCGCAAATTCCAGAGACCGCGAAGCGCCGCAGGAGAAAAGCGCCAGGTCCACGCCACAGAACGCATCCTGCGTGAGCCGGCTCACCGCAAGCTCCGAGTCACGAAACGGGATTTTCCGGCCTTCACTGCGCTCGCTCGCGAGCAAATCGACCTCATCGGCGGGAAACTTGCGCTCCTCCAAAATCCTGAGCATCTCCCGGCCCACGGCGCCCGTGGCGCCGGCGACGGCGACACGCATCACGAGGCTCCGCCCGCGAGAGCAGCGATTCGCTCGCCCATCTCGGCACAACCCACCGCAGTGGCGCCCGGCGTGTGGATGTCGGACGTTCTGAGGCCCTCATCGAGCGCCCCGGCCACGGCCGCCTCGATGGCTTCGGCCACGTCCACGCGCTTTAACGAATAGCGGCACAGCATGGCGGCCGACATGATGGCCGCAATCGGGTTCGCCTTGTCCTGGCCCGCGATGTCGGGCGCCGTGCCGTGCACCGGCTCGTACAAGCCGAAGCCCGTCTCGTTCACGTTCGCCGAGGCGAGCATGCCGATGGAGCCCGTGAGCATGGAGGCGCAGTCGCTCAGGATGTCGCCGAACATGTTGCCCGTGACGATGACGTCGAATTGCAGCGGGTCGCGAATCAACTGCATCGCCGCGTTGTCGACGTACATGTGGCTGGTTTCGACTTCCGGGAACTCACCGGCGACGTCCCCGGCGACCTTTCGCCACAGGCGGCCGTTATCGAGAACGTTCTCCTTGTCCACCGAGCAGAGTTTTTTCCCGCGTACGGAGGCCAACTCGTACGCGAGCCGAACGATTTGGCGAATCTCGCCCGTAGTGTACGTCATCGTGTCGACCGCTTTTTCCTCATCCGCTGAGAGCCGCTCGATGCCCCTCGGCTGGCCGAAATATATGCCGCTCACGCCCTCGCGCACGACGAGCATGTCGAGGCCGCGCACCACCTCGGGCTTGAGGGATGAGGCTTCCACCAGCGGGTCGAACATGACGGCGGGCCTCAGATTGGCGAAGAGGTTCAGCTCTTTCCGCAAACCCAGGATGGCCTGCTCGGGGCGTTTGTCGCGAGAAAGTTCATCCCACCGGGGACCTCCCACGGCGCCGAACAGCCCGGCGTCGCTCCTGCGGCAGAGGGCGAGGGTTTCCTCGGGCAGGGGTTCACCCGTCGCGTCATAAGCCGCGCCGCCGCAAAGGCCTTCTTCGAACTCGAAACTCACGCCGAAGCGAGCGCCCGCCGCCTCCAGGGCCGAACGCGCCTGCGCCGTCACTTCCTGGCCGATGCCGTCGCCCGGCAATACGGCTATCTGGTAACTGCTCACTGAAAACTCCTCTCTTTATTGCGCTTCGCTCTCGAAATTCGTGACGTAAGGCAGACTCGCGGCCACTTCTTCGACCTGGGGCAGATTGGCCCGCAAATTGGCGAGCATGTCCCACGTGCCGGCCAAAAAGGCGGCCTTGCGCGTCTCCTGGATGTCGATGGGAATCACGCGGTCGCCGTAGCCGACCGTCGCATTCCGGATGTCCACGGTGAAGCGCGTCTCCGGCTCTTCCTGCGCCTGTTTGATCAGCTCATTCACGTCAACCGCCGACGCCACGCCGAGCGGCACACCGATGGCGAAACAGTTTCCCGCAAAAATCTCGGCGAACGATACCCCGACGAGAACGTCGACCCCGAAGCGCTTGAGCGCTTGGGGGGCGTGCTCTCGCGAGGAGCCCGAACCGAAGTTCTTGCCCACGAACATCATGTTCGCCCCCTTGTGGGCGGGGTTGTCGACGGGATGATCGGGCGTGTTCTCGCGCTCATCGCAAAAAAGTGCTTTTTCGATGCCCTCGAAGGTGATCGACTTGAGAAAACGCGCCGGCGTGATCCTGTCGGTATCGATGTCGTCGCGCGGCATGGGAATGGCCTTGCCCACGATTTTTTCGATTCTTTTCGTGCTCATGCTTGTTCTCCCATCTCTCTGGGGTCCGCGATGCAGCCCGCAATCGCCGAAGAGACGACGACGGCCGGACTGCCCAGGTGGGTTCTTCCGCGCGGGCTGCCCTGCCGCCCGATGAAATTGCGGTTCGAGGTCGAAATGCTTCTCTCCGCACCCACGAGCTTGTCCGGGTTCATGCCCAGACACATCGAGCACCCCGCTTCGCGCCACTCCGCGCCCGCTTCGTTGAAAATTTCGTGCAGGCCCTCTTCCTCGGCCTGCTGCTTCACCTGCTGGGAGCCGGGAACCACCAGCATCCTGACGCCGGGGTGCACCTTGTTGCCCTTCAGCAACCGCGCGCCCTCGCGCAAGTCGGAGATTCTCGAGTTCGTGCACGAACCCAGGAAGGCGACATCGACCTTCGTGCCCAGAATCGACTCGCCCGGCCTTAAGTCCATGAAATCATAGCCGTGTTCCGCCGTCTTCCTGTCCTCGCCCGCGAAGCTGCCCACCTCGGGGAGCGGCTGTGAAATCCCGACCGAGTGCCCCGGATTGATGCCCCAGGTGACCATCGGCTCGATAGATTCGCCCGCAATCTCGTGGACGTCGTCGTATTCCGCGTCATCGCCCGAGGCGGTCTCCCGCCAGTACGCCACGCCCCTCTCCCAGGCTTCCCCCTCGGGGCTGAACTCGCGGCCTTCCAGATAATCGAACGTCGTCTCGTCCGGGTTCACGTAGCCGATGCGGGCGCCGCCCTCGATGCTCATGTTGCAGACCGTCATGCGTCCTTCCATCGTCATGTTGTCGAAAACGTCGCCGCCGTATTCATAGGCGAATCCCAGTCCGCCCTTGATGCCCAGATCGTGGATGACGCGCAAGGTCACGTCCTTGGGCGTCACGCCGGGGCCGAGAGCGCCCGTGACCTCGATTCGCTTCACCTTCAGACGGTTCAGCGCCAGGGTCTGCGTCGCGAGGACGTGGCCCACCTCGGTCGTACCGATGCCGAAGCCTAGAGAACCCATCGCGCCGTGCGTGCTCGTGTGGCTGTCGCCGCAGGCGATGGTCATGCCGGGCTGGCTGAGCCCCAACTCCGGCCCGATGACGTGGACGATGCCCTGCTTGCCGGAACCCAAATGCAGAAAGCGGACGCCGAACTCGTTCACGTTCTGCTCCAGGGCGGCCATCATTTTCTCGGCCTGCTCGTCCTCGTAGGGCCTTATCTGGCTGAGCGTGGGGATGATGTGGTCCACGGTCCCCATCGTGCGGTCGGGGAAAGCGACGCCGGACCCGATTTCCTTGAGCATCCCGAACGCCTGGGGCGTGGTGACCTCATGGATGAGATGCAGGCCGATGAATATCTGGTCCTGGCCCGAATCCAGCTTGGCCACGGTGTGGGAATCCCAAACCTTATCGTAGAGCGTGTTTTTCGACATGGCATTACCCTCGAAATAATCTACAGATTCTTACGCATCATGTTGAAATTGAATGTCAAGAAACCGTCTTCGAGCGATCGAGACCTTCCCGCAAAGAGGCGATGTAATCGCAAGCCGCGCGCATCTTTTCCTCACGCGACGCTTCCGCCTCCATGACGTCTATCAGGGCGCTGCCCACGATGACCCCATCGGCGTGTCCGGCCACCTCCGCGGCCTGCTCGGGCGTCTTAATGCCGAACCCCACGAGAACGGGCCGGTTCTTCACACGGTTGATCCTCGCCAGGGTGGCGCCTAAATCCGAATCCAGGGCGTCGCGCGCGCCGGTGACACCCATCTGCCCGACGTAGTAGATGAAACCGCCACCCACGTCGTTCACCAACTCGACGCGCTCCTGCGTGCTCGTGGGCGCGAGCATGAAGACGGGCTCCAGCGGATAATCGTTCATGATCCCGACAAGAGCACCCGCTTCTTCAGGCGGCAGGTCGGGCACGATGACGGCGTCGGCCCCCACCTGCGATGCGCCGCGCACGAATTCCGCCAGACCCACGGCGATGATGGGGTTGTAATACGTCATCAGAACCAAAGGCGTATCGGGTATATCCGCGCGGACCTCACCGACCATTTCCAGGACGCCGCTCAGGCGGGTTCCGCCCGTGAGCGAGCGCATGCTCGATCGCTGGATGGTGGGGCCGTCCGCCAGGGGATCGCTGAAGGGAACCCCGATTTCGAAGCCATCCGCTCCCGCCTCCGTCATGAGAGGCAACAGTTCACGGGTGAAGCCCAGGTCCGGGTCGCCCGCGGTGACAAACGGGAAAAGACCGGCCCGGCCCTCTGCGCGCAAACGGTCGAAACACGCTTCCAGTCTATGGCTCATCAGCGCACGTCCTCGTCATCGAGCATTTCCGTCAAAAGGCCCTCCGCCTGATGCACGTCCTTGTCCCCCCGGCCGGAGAGGCAAAGCACCACGGTCTTCATCCCGCCCGCTTCTCTCGTCTCTTCGGCCAGGCGATCCAGATAGGAAATCGCGTGGGCGCTCTCGAACGCGGGAATGATGCCCTCCAGCACGGAGAGCTTCTGAAACGCCTTGAGCGCGTCGTGGTCTTCGACCGTCACGTAGCGCGCGCGCCCGGAATCCTTCAGATGCGAATGCTCGGGCCCCACGCCGGGATAATCGAGACCCGCAGACACCGAATGGGCCGGGATGATCTGGCCATCATCGTCATAGAGCAAAAACGTCTCGCAGCCGTGCAGAACACCCACGCGGCCAGCGGTCAGGGACGCACCGTGCTCCTCGGTGTCCAGGCCCCGGCCCCCGGCTTCCACGCCGATGAGTTCGACGTCTTCATCATCCACGAAAGGGTGGAACAGGCCGATGGAATTGCTGCCGCCCCCCACGCAGGCCACACAGGCGTCGGGGAGCCGGCCTTCGGCCTCGAGAATCTGCGCGCGCGCCTCGCGCCCGATGACGGACTGGAAATCGCGTATCATCTCCGGAAACGGATGCGGCCCCACGACCGAGCCGATGATGTAGTGGGTCGTCCGCACCGAAGCCGTCCAGTCGCGAAGCGTCTCGTTGGTGGCGTCCTTTAAGGTCTTGCTGCCCGAGGTGACCGGAATCACCCGCGCACCCAGAAGGCGCATGCGGAACACGTTGAGTGATTGCCTGCCGATGTCCTCCTCGCCCATATAGACGTCGCAATCCAGTCCGAACAACGCCGCCGCCGTGGCGGTGGCCACCCCGTGCTGGCCCGCTCCCGTCTCCGCGATGATGCGCGTCTTTCCCAACCTCCTGGCCAGAAGAACCTGGGCGAGCGTGTTGTTTATCTTGTGAGCGCCCGTGTGGCAGAGGTCCTCACGCTTGAGATAGACCCTGAGCACGCCCAGATCATCAGAAAGTCGCTCGGCCAGATAGAGCGGCGTGGGCCTGCCCACGAACTCTCTGAGATACGCGGCGAGTTCTTCGTGGTACGCCGGGTCGTCCCGGGCCTCCTCGTAGGCAACTTCCAGTTCCTCGAGAGCGGGCATGAGGGTTTCCGGGACGTAACGCCCCCCGAATCGACCGAACCTTCCCCTGGATACCAATTCGCTCATCTTCTCATTTCCTCAAATTCGGATATCGCCGCGCGCGCGTTTTGAATGAAACTTAAGGTCCGCCCGGGGTCTTTTCGGCCCAGAACGGCGCCCTCTACTCCGCTGCTCGAATCCACGCCGTAGGGCTGGACACTCCTCACGGCTTCGCCCACATTTTCGGGCTTGAGGCCCCCCGAGAGGATGATGGGCCTCGCGTCGGCCGCCTGCCGGGCCAATTCCCAATCGAAAGTCTCGCCCGTGCCCCCGAGCGCGCCCTTCACGTAGGCGTCCAGCAATATAGCGCAACCGGGAAAAGCGTCTATCTGCGCTATCGTTTCGGGCCCCTTGACCCGCAAGGCCCGAATGACGCGCAAGCCCCGTTCAATCAACCAACAACAATCTTCCGGCGTCTCATCGCCATGAAGCTGCGCCGCATCCAAACCGACGCGACGCGCAATTTCCATCACGCGCTCGGGAGAATCGTTCACGAAAACGCCGACCCGCGTTCCGAATGGCGGGAGCGCCTCGCTGATCTCCCGCGCCTGCTCCATCTCCAGGCACCTGGGAGTGCCCGGAACGAAATTCAGCCCCAGGGCGTCGGCGCCTGCTTCTAACGCGAATTCCGCGTCCTCGACCGTCGTCACTCCACAAATCTTCACGCGGATCATGTCGCGAAACCCTCCCGAGCGGAGCAAGCATTTATAGCATAGAGTCGAAGCGCAAGCCTAGCGCAAAGGGGGTTGTTGAAAAAGCCCTCGTGACGAACAGAGAATTGGTTTCTCCATCGACATAAGCTTCTGAATTGCTCCCCTCTTTTAGTGTCATTGCCAGCTGATTAGAGAGGAAGAACCACTCCCCCCTTGAGGGGGAGTCGAAGAGCTGAGGGCGTAAGCCCGAAAGCGATTCGGTGGGGGGTATAATCCGGAATGGCGATAAAACGCATTTTACCCCCCACCGATTCAGCCTTCGCAAAAACCGCTCGGCTTCATCGACTCCCCCTCAAGGGGGGAGTGATTCTCTTCTCTCGTCGGTTGGCAATGAGTACAAAGGAGAATTCCGTAGCCGCGGCGGCGGTGGTCAATCTCGACCGAGGATGACTTTTTCAACAACCCCGAAGGATGCCGTTTGGGCGATACGGGTAACAAAGTGGAGAGATTTCACCGGACAGAGAGGCCGGAGAGCGTTTTAGACTTTGAGAGGATACGACTGCCGGGGGATGAGAGGGCGTTAGCCGCCGCCCAGGTACATCATCTTGACTTCCTGGTTGTTCAGGAGTTCGTGTCCGCCGCCCTCATAGCGGTTCCTGCCGAGTTCGAGCACGTAGCCCCGGTCTGAAATCTCCAGGGCGCGCGCGGCGTTCTGCTCGACGAGCATGATGGTCAGCCCTTCCTTGGCGAGGCTCACGATTTTCTCGAACACTTCCGTTACGAAACGAGGACTCAAGCCCAAGGAAGGCTCATCGAGCATGATCATCTTGGGCCTCGTCATCAGAGCGCGGCCCATGGCCAGCATCTGCTGCTCGCCGCCGCTCATCGTGCCCCCCAACTGCTTTTGCCGTTCGCCGAGGCGCGGGAAGAGCGTGAAGACGTAATCCATCGCCTCGTCGATTTTCTTTTGATCGCGCTCAATGTAGGCGCCCATCTCAAGGTTTTCCTTGACCGTCATCTGGTTGAAGACGATGCGGCCCTGCGGCACGTAGCCCAGCCCCCGGCCAAGAATCTGGTCGGGGCGAAAGCCCACGATGTTCTGGCTATCAAACTCGATCTCGCCGCCGAGGTAGTTGATGAAGCCCATGATGATCTTGAAGGTCGTGGATTTTCCCGCGCCGTTCGGCCCGATGACGGCCACCACCTCGTCCTTGTTCACGTGGAGCGACACGTCGTGGAGTATCTGGATTCTGCCGTACCCCGCATTGATGTCCTTGAGTTCTAATAGCGCCATTTATCTGTGTCCAAAATATGCTTCGATAACGTCTTCGTTCGTCTGGATATCTTCGGGCAGACCCTCGGCGATTTTCACGCCGTAGTCGAGCACGAACACCTTTTCGCAGTGGTTCATGATGACGTTCATGTCGTGCTCGACGATGAGAATCGTCTTCCCCTGGTCTTCCTGTAGATGGTGAATGTGTTCCAGCAGGTTGTTGAGCAGGGTTCTGTTGACGCCGGCGGCCGGCTCATCGAGGAGGATGAGATCGGGGTCCGTCATCAGGGCGCGCGCGAATTCGAGGAGCTTCTGCTGTCCGTAGGAGAGGTTCCCGCCATATTCGCCGCGAAGTTTCGTGAGCGTGACGAACTCCATCAACTGCTCCGCCCGCGCGCGCGCCTCGCGCACGGGCATCTTCATGCTCGAAGCGGAGAGCATGTTCTCGAACACCGTCATCTCGCGGTAGATACGGGTAATCTGGAAGGTGCGGCTGATACCCCTGTTGAAGACTTCATAGGGCCTCAAGCCGACGATATTCTCCCCGTTATAAAACACCTCGCCGCTGTCCGCCTCGAGAACGCCCGTGAGCAGGTTGAACGTGGTGGTCTTGCCGGATCCGTTCGGTCCGATCAGGCCCGATATCTGGCCCTTGGGCACCTGGAAGGTGCATCCGTCCACCGCCTTGATGCCCCCGAAGTACTTCTTCAGGTTCTGAATGTCGAGGGCGATTTCCGCATCTGCCATTTTCTTGCGCTACTCCGTTTCTTAGTGAACCATTCCCTTGCGCGCCCAGCCCTTGTCGATGGCGTATCCCATCAATCCGCGCGGCATGAAACGGGCCACGAGGACGATGAAGATGCCGAAGGCGATGAGGTGAGCCGTGGGGAATTTCACCCAGGTAATTTCCTGAACGATATACAAGACGAACGTGCCCAGAATGGGGCCAATCACCGTTCCCTTGCCGCCGAACATGGCGAAGAGCTTCATATAGATGGTGACAAGGATGAAGAACTCGGTTTCGGGGTCTATGTAGAGAACCTTGTACGCCTGAATGCCGCCGGCCGCCGCCGGGAAAATGGCGGAAAGGGCGAAGGCGGAAAGCTTGTAGAACGTGGTGTTGATGCCCAGGCTCTCGGCTGCAATTTCGTCCTCGCGTATGGCGTTCAGGCGGATCCCGAACCTCGAATGCCCCACCCAGTAGGACACCACAATGGTGACCAGCATGACCACCAGCATGGCGAAATACGTTTCAAAGGAGTTTTCGATGTTGGGCAGACCGATTCCCTCGCCGCCGTGGGTGAGGTCCTCCCACACCGTGGCCACCACGCGCGTGCCTTCTGCCGCGCCGAGCATGGCGATGGCGAAATACGGGCCTTTGAGACGCAAAACCGGAAACCCGATTATCAACGAGACCACAAAGGAGACGAACACGCCTACGAAAAGGGTCGGTATCCAGTGCCAGCCGTAGTCCACGACCAGAATGGCCGTGGCGTAGGCGCCGATGCCATAGAACATCACGTGGCCGAACGACACATAACCCGTATAGCCGCTGATGATGTTCCAACTCAAGGAGAGAACGACGTACATCATCGTGAACATAATCACCGAGCGCTGATACAGATTGATATTCGAGGGCAACGCGCACAGTACGATTATGAGTATGGCCAGCATTCCGAAATTGCGGAGGTGTTCATTTTGGGCCATTCAGATCTCTCCTAGTTTTCTTTCGGCCCCATCAGACCGCGGGGCCTGATAAGCAGCACGAAAACCATCATCCCGTAGGACGCAATTTCCACCATGGCGGTGCCGTTGGGGATCATGAAGGATATGAGGCTCTCGATGACCGCGAGCATCACCCCTCCGATGAGCGCACCGATATAGTGGCCCCTGCCTCCGAGCACGATGATGGCGAAGGCTTGCAACGTATACAAGACACCCGTTTCCGGGTTGAAGCCGAACTGAATCGACACCAGTGCGCCGCCCGCCACCGCAAGCGCCGCGGCCAGCCCCGAGGTAATCATATAGATATGGAAGATGTTGATGCCGCAGACCATGGCGACGTCCGCATTTTGCGCCGTCGCGCGTATCGCCTTGCCGATGCGATGTATTTTGAGAAAAACGAATACGCTGATGGAGATAAAGGCGGCCATCGCGAAGCTGATGATCTTGCTTCTGCTCACCGCGATGGTCTCGGTGAGTTGGAACGCGTCGGGCGCGTAGGGGATGGTGCGGTAATCCGTGGTGAAGATGGCTTCCACGATATGGATGATCGTGAGGCCCATACCGAAAGTTATCAGCAAGGGCGTCAGTTCCGGCCCACCCACCACGGCGTTCAGCAGCAGCTTCTGGATAAGGAGCCCGATGACAAAAGCGATAGGGAGCGTGAGGAACAGGGCGAGGAGCGGGTCGATTCCCACATAGAAGAAGAACATCCAGGTCAGGTAGGCGCCCAGCATCACCAACTCGCCGTGCGCCACGTTGATGATGCGCATGACGCCGAAGATGAGCGTGAGGCCCACGGCGAACATGGCGTAAACGCCGCCCTGCATGATGCCGTTCAGGATGACGGTGGTCAGGTCCGCCAGCCACTGAAGATCAAAAAAGACGTTATCCGTATAAATACCGACGGCGAAGGGAACCGTGTACGCCGCTACCAAAAACAACGCCAGCCAGTATTTGCTACGGATTTCCGCTCTTTCCTGCATGAGAAAATATATCCTCGGTATACGAAACAAAAAATCCGGATACTTTCGTCTTCGCGCCGGGGCCGCTTTTAACAGCCCCGGCGCGAAAGTTCAAGTGTTTATTGCATTTTCGCGTTTCATGCAACCCCTAGTTCTTGCCTCTTTCCTTCCATTGGGGCATCGGCAGCTTGTAGGGGACTTCCGAAATCTTCTTGGGCCACACGATCTTGCGCTGGCCGTCGAGAATCTGGAAGGTCAATCCTTCATGCTGGTTCAGGTTGGTGTCGTCCACCTTCCAGGGACCGATGACGGTCATGGTCTTCATGGTGCGCAGCGCTTTCCACACCTTGACCCGATCCGCGGAACCGGCTTTCGCCACCGCATCGCCGAAAATCTGCAGGGCCGCATAGGACTGGCCTGCGTGGTAGTTCGGCTTCACGCCGTAGCGCTTCTCGTACGCCGCGATGAACTCCTTCATGCCGGGCCGCTTGAGGATGGCCGGCTTGGGCTCCCACTGGCTGAAGCCGAGAACGTATTCCGCCGTGTCGCCGAGCTGCTTGGCGAACTTGGGCAGACCCGGGCCGACGGTTCCGGCGAAAATCTTGAGGTTGATATTCAGTTCGCGAAGCTGGCGAATCTGCGCCGCGGCGTCCGCGAAGTAACTGTTGGAAATCAGGGCTTCCGCCCGGCGCGCCTTGATTTTCTGAAGCAGCGCGGTGAAGTCGGTCTGCTTGCGGGGATAGTTCTCGTTCAACACCACTTTGATGCCGAGCTTTTTCGCCCAATCCACGGCGCCTTCCGCCGACTGGCGCGGGAAGAGACTGTCCTCGCCGACGATGGCGATGCGTTTCACGCCGATTTCCTTGGCGAGGTGAATCGCGCCCTTCTGATAGTCCTGGGCGACGGCGATGATGTTGAACAGATACTTGCGGCCCTTCTTCCAGATGATGCCCGAGGAGGCGCCCGGCGCCATCGTGGGGTACTTGTACCTTTCCAGCACGTTGGCCACGGCGTCGGTGATGCCGCTCGAGTAGGGGCCGATGGTCAGGTTGACCTTGTCCTGCGTGATCAGCTTCTCATACAGCTTGATGCTCGTCTGCTTGTCCGATTTGTCGTCCAGGATGGTGAAGTCGATTTTCTTGCCGTTCCATCCTTTGCCGGCGTTCACCTGATCAACATACAGCTTGTAGGAGTTCACCATACGGCCGGCGGGCTCAGCGTAGCGGCCCGTCTGTGAAATGGCGATCCCCAGGGTGACCTTGTCCATCGCGTGGCTTTTCTCCACGAAGGGAGCAGCCGTGAGAGCGAGAACAAAGCCGAGAACCAAAACAAGGCATTTCTTCATTTCTTTACACTCCTTTGATGGAAACAAAAACAAACTGCCTTACAACAGAAAACAAGATGAAATTGCTGCTCGTAAAATAACGGCGACATGCGGTAATTCAGACTATTCCTTCGCGAGAAAATTCTACTTCTCGAAGTTCCGGATACGCATTTAAGCCATCAATAGGTGCGATATGATACGCATATTGTTTCATATGTCAAAGGGTGTTTTACAAAGAATTTGCGAACAACCCTCAAATAGTTTTTGCTCCTGCGAAAATCCCGCCCCACGCGAAACCGGGCGCGGGGCGGGATCATGCGATTACGCAGGAAAACCGGTTCTTATCCCTTAAGCCGCCCTAGTTCTTGGCCCTGTCCTTCCATTTGGGCATCGGCAGCTTGTAGGGCACTTCCGAAATCTTCTTGGGCCACACGATCTTGCGCTGCCCGTCGAGAATCTGGAAGGTCAAGCCCTCGTGATTGTTCATGTTGGTGTCATCCACTTTCCAGGGACCGATGATGGTCGTGGTGCTCATGGTGCGCATCGTCCTCCATACCTTGTCCCTGTCAATGGAGCCGGCTCGTTTCACCGCTTCGCCGAAAACCTGCATGGACGCATAGGACTGACCCGCATGGTAGTTCGGATCCACGCCGTAGCGCTTCTTATACGCCGCGATGAAAGCCCTCATGCCGGGCCGCTTGAGGATTTCCGGCTTGGGCTCCCACTGGCTGAAGCCCAGAACGTACTCCGCCGTGTTGCCGAGCTGCTTCGCGAATTTGGGCAGGCCCGGGCCGACGGTTCCGGCGAAGATCTTCATGTTGATGTTGAGCTCGCGAAGCTGGCGAATCTGCGCCGCGGCGTCCGCGAAGTAACTGTTGGAAATCAGGGCTTCCGCCCGGCGCGCCTTGATCTTCTGAAGCAGCGCGGTGAAGTCGGTCTGTTTGCGCGGATAGTTCTCGTTCAACACCACCTTGAGGCCGAGCTTCTTCGCCCAGTCCACGGCGCCTTCCGCCGACTGGCGCGGGAAGAGGCTGTCCTCGCCGATGATGGCGATTCTCTTTACGCCGATGTCTTTGGCGATGTGGAGCGCGCCCTTCTGGTAGTCCTGGGCGACGGCGATGATGTCGAAGAGATACTTGCGGCCCTTCTTCCAGATGATGCCAGAAGCGGCGCCCGGCGCCAGCGTGGGGTACTTGTATCTTTCCAGCACGTTGGCCACCGCGTCGGTGATGCCGCTGGAGTAGGGGCCCATGGTCAGGTCCACCTTGTCCTGCGTGATCAGCTTCTCGTAGAGCTTGATGCTGGTCTGCTTGTCCGATTTGTCGTCCAGGATGATCATATCGATTTTCTTGCCGAGCCAACCACCCTTGGCGTTCATCTGATCCACATACAGATTATAGGAGTTCACCATACGTCCGGCGGGCTCGGCGTAACGGCCCGTCTGCGAAATGGCGATCCCCAGTGTGACCTTGTCCTTCGCGTGGCTTTTCTCCACGAAGGGAGCAGCCGTGAGGGCGAGAACAAAGCCGAGAACCAAAACAAGGCTTTTCTTCATCTCCTATACTCCTCTTATGGAAGTTCAAAGGTTGCGCCGCCATCACAATACGACGCGCTGCGGTTGAACAACCTTCGCCATACAAGCCGCCTGCCTAGTTCTTGGCCCTGTCCTTCCACTTGGGCATCGGCAGCTTGTAGGGGACTTCCGCGATCTCCTTCGGCCAGACGATCTTGCGCTGGCCGTCGAGAATCTGGAAGGTGAGGCCGTCATGATCGTTCAGGTTGTTCTCATCCACCTTCCATTTCCCCATGATGGTCTGGAACTGCGAGGTGCGAAGCGTCTTCCAGACCTTCTGGCGATCATGAGAACCCGCCTTCTCAATCGCCTGGGTCATAACCTGCATCGATACCCAGGCGATTCCGGCGTGGTAGTTCGGCTTCACTTTGTGACGCTTCACGTAGGAGTCGATGAAATGCTCCATGCCCGGGAACTTCAGAATCTCGGGCCGGGGCTCCCACTGGCTGAAGCCCAGCACGTATTCCGCCGTGTTGCCGAGCTGCTTGGCGAACTTGGGCAGGCCGGGGCCGACGGTTCCGGCGAAAATCTTGAGGTTGATGTTGAGCTCTCTGAGCTGGCGAATCTGGGCCACGGCATCCGCAAAATAGCTGTTCGAGATAAGCGCATCCGCGCGGCGCGCCTTGATCTTCTGGAGCAGCGCGGTGAAGTCGGTCTGTTTGCGCGGATAGTTCTCGTTCAGCACCACCTCAATGCCGAGATGCTTCGCCCAATGAACGGCGCCCTCGGCCGACTGCCTGGGGAAGAGGCTGTCCTCGCCGACGATGGCGATTCGCTTCACCCCGATGTCCTTGGCGAGAAATACGGCGCCCCTTTGATAGTTCTGGGCGATGGCGTTCTGGTTGAACAGGTATTTTCTGCCCTTCTTCCAGATGATGCCGGAGGAGGCGCCCGGCGCCAGCGTGGGGTACTTGTACCGTTCCAGCACGTTGGCCACGGCGTCGGTGATGCCGCTCGAATAGGGACCGAGCGTGATATCGACCTTGTCCTGCGTGATTAGCTTCTCGTAGAGCTTGATGCTGGTCTGCTTGTCCGATTTGTCGTCCAGGAGAGTGACCTTAATCTTCTTTCCCAGCAGACCGCCCTTGGCGTTCAACTGATCGATATACAGCTTGTAGGCGTTCACGAACCTGCCGGCCGGCTCCGCATAACGGCCCGTCTGGGAGATGGCTCCGCCGAAGTGGATTTCGTCCGCCGCCAGTGCCGGGCTGGCGAAGAACGCCGTCGTCACCACAAATGCGATTGCAATGAAGATGCGAACTGCTTTCATTTTCTATCCTCCTTTCAGGTGGGAAAAACATCTAATCTCACGGCGGAAAATCCGCCCTTTCTTCAAATGCTTCCAAAGCAGGATGAAACGAAGCTCTATACGTGCGCATTCAGTTAAAGAAATAAAGCAAAAATACGTCAAAGACATCAAACGCCGCCGCCGAGCGGCGCGATTCATTAGAGGATGAGGTAAATTCTAGCTTGAGGGGAAAAAAAGTCAAACGCGCTCGTTTTGCGCTTTCTGAGGTTCCGCTGTTTCCGCGTCCACCGCGCACCCTTCGACCCAGGCCACGCCGTCTTCGCCGTATTCCTTCTTCCATATCGGCACGATCTGCTTGATGCGGTCGATCGCGTAGCGGCACGCCTTGAAGGCCGCGTCCCGGTGGGCGGAGGCCGCCGCGATGCCCACCGCGATATCGCCGATGGCGAGGGTTCCCACCCGGTGGGCCATCGCCAGATGCGCGACGCCGAAGCGCTCTTCGATCTCCTCGGCCACCTGGCGCATCTTCTTCTCCGCCATCTCGGGGTAGGCGTGGTATTCGAGGTGCGTCACCCCCTGCCCCGCGCTGTGGTTGCGGACCTTGCCGACGAACGTGCAGAGCCCGCCCAACTCGGGAGAATCGAGGCTCTCCGTCAACTCGTCCATGTCGATGGCGGAATCGGTGATGCGGCAAATCATGCGCAACCTCCGCTGATGGGTGGAATCAACGCGAGTTCGTCGCCCGCATCCACGGGCGTGCCCTCTCCCGCGAACTCCTGGTTGACGGAGACCGCGATGGACTCCATGCGTCCGGAAAAAACCGGAAACCGCTCGGCGAGGCTATCCCTCAAATCGGCCACCGTGGCGCTCTCGGGCACTTCCAGGTCGATTTCGTCCTCGCCCGTCACCTCCTTGGCCCAGGCGAAGCATTTCACGCGGACTTTCATGCGATTCCTCACTCTTGATGCTGCAATCCGTCATCTCTCTTCGGGATGATAGATATTACACCCGGCGGAATCAAGGGGGGTGCTCCGGCCGGCTCGCACTTCTTGCCCGTCTTCTCCGAGTGTATACTCAGCGCCATGAACATCGCCTCTCATCCCGAACTCTCAAAAGCACTGGCGGATGCGCTCGAAGACGGCCCCATTCCCTTTCGGCGCTTCATGGAAATCGCCCTCTATCACCCGCAGGGCGGTTACTATTGCCGGGAAAGTTCGCGAATCGGCCCTGACGGAGATTTCTACACCTCCCCTCACCAGAGCCCCTGGCTCGGACGGATGATCGCGCCGTTGCTCGAGAAAATCCGGAGACGCATGGATGAACCGCTCTCGCTGCCCGTTTGGGAATACGGCCCGGGGGAGGGATGGCTCGCCTTGGACATCCTCGAGGCGACTCGCTCATCCCTTGCGGCCCTCCATCGGGCGCTCGCCTATACGTTCGTCGAACAAAGCGCGCAGGCGAAAAAACGGATACGGGAGAAATTCCAGGACTCCGATGAGGTTCGATTCGCCGACGCTTCCCCATATCCGCCCGCAGGCTTCGAGGGCGTCGTGCTCGCCCATGAGTTCCTGGACGCCCTGCCCGTCCACGCCCTCATCCAGAAAGAAAGACATCTACAAGAGAAATACGTGGCGCGGCGCGGCGAGAGGCTTCAGTTTTGCGAAGGCCCGCCCTCGGATGAGCGCCTACGAGACTGGTTCTCTGACTTGGAAATTCGGCTCTCCAGGGGCCAGATGGCGGAGGTGAACCTGTGCGCCTTCGATTGGGTGAACGAAGTGGCGCGCCGGATGGAGCGGGGCGCGGTCCTGATCTTCGACTACGGCTTCTCCGCGCGCGCCCTGTACGGCCCCACCCGCCCCGACGGCGCGCTCCGCGGCTACAGGAACCACACCCTCGTGAACGACGTTCTCTCACGTCCGGGGGAGACCGACCTCACCACCCACGTCGACTTCACTTCCATTCAGCGAGCGGCCGCCACTCACGGAATGAAACTCGCGGGCTTCACCGATCAGGCGCACTTTCTCCTGGGCGCCGGCCTCTCACAGGCGCTGGAAAAAGCGGCGGTCGAGGACGATGACAAGACGAGGCGCGAGCGCCAGTCCGTCATGGGCATCATGGGCCCCACGGGTCTGGGCGGGGCCATCAAGGTCATGATGTTATCGAAAAACCTGAAGCTCGATGATTTGAGCGAATTCTCGATGAAGCCCGACGACAGGGAGTCTCTCGAAACCCTATTCGGCTAGACTTCCGCCGGGCGGATGGCGCGCAGTTCAAGCTGCACCGTGGTCTTGCCGCGCCAGCGGTTCAGGCCGGGGGAAAACGCCACGTCGAGCCTGCCCCTCAAACGCTCCGGCTCCTTGAGCAGCCCCCCCATACCGAAGCCGATGGCTTCTCTCTCCTCGCGGAACTGCCGCAAGTTCAGCTTCAGGTGCTCGCCCTCGCGGCCCACGGCGCCGGGACTTCCGGCCACCTCGACTCGTGAGGCGCAGAACACGGGCCGCGGGTTTTCTTCCCCGAAGGGCGCCATTTCTTCCAGTTGTTCGAGGAGCGGCGCGTCCATTTCGGAAAAATCGACACGGGCGTCGAGCAGGAGTTCACGCTCATCGTCTCCGGATTTCTTCATCCCGCGAATCACCTCCCGGAAACGCTCCCTGAAGGCGTCTATCTTCTCCTCCGCCACCTTGAGGCCCGCGGCGCCCTTGTGTCCGCCGAACTGGATCAAAAGGTCCGAACAATGCGCGAGCGCATCGTATACGTGAAAACCCATGGCGGAGCGAACCGAGCCCTTCCCCACCCCGTCTTTTAAGTGGATGAGAACCGAAGGCTGGTGATACTCCTCCGCGAGCTTCGCGGCCACGATGCCCACCACGCCGGGATGCCACTTGCCGCTCGCGAGAACGATGGCGTCATCACGAGCGTCCGCTCCCGACGAGGCCATCATGGCCATCGCCTCCTCCCAGGCTTGCTGCTGCAGATTCTGACGCTGTCGGTTCCACTCCTCGAGCACCTCCGCGCGCGAGCGCGCCTCGCCCTCGTCATCGGCGGTGAGAAGCTCGACGCCCAGGGAGGCCTCCCCCACCCGCCCCGCCGCGTTGAGCCTCGGCGCTATCAAAAAGGAGATGTGGCCGACGTTGAGCGTGCCGGCTTTGAGGTTCGCAGCCGCTTGCAAGGCGCGGACACCCGCCTTGCGGCGATCCAGGGTCTCGAACCCGCCCTCGGCCACTTCGGGCGGGGAGAGAATCCCAAGCCCGTGGCGCACGAAAATGTGATTCTCATCCCGCAGGGGAACCACGTCGGCTACCGTACCCAACGCCACCAGGTCGAGGTGCTGTTTGAGGTTCGGGAGCGGCGCCCCGAACCCGGCTTCATGCAAGCGTCTCCGGATTGCGGTGATGAGCTTGAACGCGACCCCGACCCCGCTGAGACCCCGAAAGGGGTATTCACAACCCGTCTGGCGGGGATTCAGGATGGCCAGGGCGGGCGGCAACTCATCGGGCGGGCGATGATGATCGGTGATGATGAGGCGAACGCCCATCTCCTCGGCTTCCTTTGCGGCGGCGTGCGCGCTGATTCCGCAATCAACCGTCACCACCGTTTCGCAACCCGCTTCCTTGAGCTTTTCCAGACCCTTGCGATGCAGGCCGTACCCTTCATCCAGACGGCTCGGAATGTAGTAGGGAACCCTGACGCCGACCTGGGAGAAAAACCGGCAAAGGAGCGCCGTGGCGGAGATGCCGTCCACGTCGTAATCCCCATAAACGCCGACGGGGCGGCGGTTTCTTATCCACCCCAGGAGGTGGGAAACGGCGTCTTCCATCCCTTTCATCAGAAACGGATCGTGCAGGCCCGCCAGGGGGGCATCCAGGAACTTGCGCGCCTCATCGGGGTGCCGGATTCCCTTTTGCGCGAGGAGTTTCCCCAGAAGGGGGGGGACGTTCAATTCCCGGGAAAGTTTTTCGGCGGATTCTTCATCGACGGGGCGCAAGGTCCACTTGCGGGGAAAGGCGAGCGGGCCTGTGGAATCACTCATCGGCCCTTCATGCTCCCCTGCGCCGTCCGCAGGCGCAGCACCTGGAGAATCGACTCCGAACAAGCGCATCCCTCATTTATCACTCACGACTTCGCCCGCCCGGGTCGCGTTTCGAGGGCCACGCAGCGCCTCCTTCCGCCGGGATTGCTTCTTCGAAAATCCCCGCAGACGATTCACCGGGGGAATCATCCTGCGGCGATTCGGCGATCGGGACGATCCCCGGACCCAGTTCCTCGAACTCGTCCTCTCCGGCCGGGTCCGGGCGCGGAGAGGAGCGCCTGCGCCATCCGTCTCTGATGGAAGGCTTCGGCATCGGACGCGCCATCATCTCTCGAGACCCTCTGAGATGAGCGTTCACGGGATTCGAAAAATTCCGGTCCAACGCAACCATCGAGCGCACCACCTCGCCCGTGAGGCTTTTGGGTCGGCAGGCGTTTCCGTTCATGAGGATAGAGAAAGCGAGAATTTCCCCGTTTCCGGCGGCCGCATATCCGCTAAAGGCGCGCACGCCGTTCAACACGCCCGTCTTCACCCGCACCCGGCGCGAATCAACCCCACGGCGGCGTCTTTTCTTCACCGTCCCGTCTACGCCGAACACGGCCAGCGACGCCATAAACTCGGGCCGCAGCCTGAAATCGTTGTGCGCCGCTTCGAGCAGGGTCGCCAGAGCGCGCGGCGATGCGCGGTTCATCCTGCTCAGGCCCGAACCATCGGCGAGGGCTATCTCCTTCGCCGAGACGCCGGTGGAGATCAGGAAATCCCGCACAACGCGCAGGCCTTTTTCCGCGGTACCCGGCGCGCCGTGCGTTTCGGCGCCCATCGTCTTGAGAACCTGTTCGGCCACGAAATTGTTGCTGAACTTGTTGAGCCCGCTCACCACCTCGCTCAGGGGCGGCGAGAGGTTTCTCGCGAGAAGCCTTGCATCGGGCGGCGTCGCGGCCCGCCGTATCCCGCCCTTCAAGGCGATTCCCTGCTTCTCGAACTCGGCGGCGACTGCCCCGGCGGTGAAGGAGGTGGGGTCCGTGACGGGCACCCGGTACAGCTTCATTCTGCTCCCCGCCGGAAACCAACCACTCACCTGAATGATGTCCTGTCCCTTGGACCGTCTGCGCCCGAGCCGGATTTTCAAGCTCCTGCGCGAGGTCTTCACCCTCGCCCGGAGGCGAAGCGCGCGCGAAGGCGGCTCGAGGTTCACCACGGCAGGCCTGCCGACTCCATCTCCCGGGGCCACGAGCACCTTCGCCAAGCCAAAATTCAGGGACAGCGCCCCGTGCGGCGCCAGATAGGGCCGGATGGATCGGCCCACGCGCCACCCCCGCCCATGTTTCTTGTCATCGAAAAACGTATCGTCCGCCACCAGGTCGCCCTCGATGCGCTTTACGCCTCGCAGTTTGAGCCGGCGCACGAAATCGCGCATCTTTTCATGCACAAAAAGCGGGTCGCCGTAACCCTTGAGATAAAGGTCGCCTCGGACGACGCCGCCTCGTATCTTGCCCTTCACATAAAAATCGGTGGCGAAGCGGTAGTCCGGCCCCAGGCGCGCGAGCGCGGCGGCGGCCGTGAAGATTTTGACGTTCGATGCGGGTATACGACTTGTGGCGGCGTTATGGGAATAAAGCGTCTGCGATGTGGAAACCGAACGAATATAGAGACCCAGGCGTCCGGGGCGGACGCACTGCCTTTTTATGGCGCGCCTCACCCTGGCCTGGAAGGCGGCCTTCGAGACAACCCCTTTTTTTGAAGCGATTCTCTTTTTCGGAGCGCGCCTTTTTTTCGCGGCGGAGGCGTCCGACACGCTCAAAGCGGTGAGGCACAGAATCATCGCCCAAAGGGAAAACCTCAAGAACCGGCCCGCTGAATCCTGCTCCTTTATCCTCATATTCGGTTTCCATCACGCTCCGGGCGGGGGCGGGAATACCGGGCATCATTCTCACAAAAAAGCGAGGGCCTGCATCACCTGCTGAACCGAGGGGCGGTCGCTGGGGTATTTACCCACGTGAACGTAGCGAACGACGCCGCTCTTGTCGATGATGATGGTGGCGGGCCGGGCGATCCCTTCTCTCGGATGCAGCACCCCGAAGTGTTGAATGATTCGCTTCTTCGGGTCCGAAATCAACAGATACCGGATGCTCAACTCCCGCGTCGTCTTGTTCATTTCAAGCGCATTGTCCGCGCTGATGGCGACGATTTCGGTCTGCAGCCGATGAATTTTTTCGGAAAATCTCTGGAACTCGACGAGTTGCCGCTGGCAGATCACTCAGAAGTGACCCCGATAGAAGACCAGCACGAGGTTTTTCCTACCCTTGAGGTCGGAGAGCTTGAAGCCCTGTATCTCGAAATCTCGCGCCTCCTCCCCCACCTTGGGACGGTTCTCATCGAAAGGCGCCGCCGCCCCCATTCCCGCGCTCACGAGGAGGAAAGCGAACGCCAACGCCGCCAGACGCATGGTTCGCGCCAAATGATTCGTGCTCCATCTCATCGGGGAAAACCTCCAAGCCGTTGAACCGGAAAATCACCGCTGAGGCGAATCTTAATCCGCCCGGTGCGGGCTGTAAACCACGAGGGTGCCCCGCGTTGACGATGAGACGCGGCGTATGCGAATCTCCAGATGTCTCCCGCCCGCCGGTATGCTCAGGTGAGAAACAAATCGCTTGCTCTCGTGACCCTCATGCTAGCGTGCGCCGCTTTATCCGCCTGCGGGGAGAAGGGTGCAACCAAAGGCGACACCATCGTCGTCGGAATCGGAACCAACCCCACGCAACTCGACCCGAGGCTGTCGCAGGACGCCATCTCCTCCAAGGTGCAGCGCTTCATCTTCAGCCGACTGATATCGAAGGATCACGAGGGACGCGTCGTCCTGGAACTCGCCGAGAAATGGGAGCGGCCCACGCCCCTCGTCCACCGCTTCGAGCTCAGGCGCGGGGTGCGGTTCCATAACGGCGAAGCCCTCACCGCATCGGACGTGAAATACACCTTCGACTCCATTCGAGACCCCTCTCTCGCCTCGCCCAAGGCGGCGGGACTCAAGGAACTCGCGCGCATCGAAACGCCCACGCCGCACAGTGTCGTCTTTCATCTCACAGAACCCTCCGCCTCGTTCGCGGAATCGCTGATGGTCGGCATCCTCCCCAAAAGCGCGCGCGAAGCGGGGAGCCGTTTCGCCCAAAAACCCGTCGGCACCGGCCCGTTCGAGTTCGTGGAGTTCGCGCCGGACGTACGAATCGCACTCAAGGCGTTTCCCGGCCATTTCGCCGGCAAACCCGCTTATGAGACCCTTATCTTCCGGATTCTGCCGGAGGAGACCATCCGCGTCCTGGAACTCGAAAGCGGGGGAGTCGACTTCCTCCAGAACGCTTTTTCCCCCGACATTTTGCCGCGCTTCATCCAGAACAAGCGGCTCAAGATTCGAAAGCGTCTGGGCACGAACTTCACCTACATCGGCTTCAACCTGGAAGACCCGATTCTCTCCAAGCTCGAGGTGCGGCGCGCGATCGCCCACGCCATCGACAGACGGCCCATCGTGCGCTTCATCCAAAAGGGCCTGGTACAGGAGGCGGACAGCCTGCTGCCGCCGGATCACTGGGCGCACCAAAAAGGTCTACCAAGCTATGCACACCGCCCCGCGTTGGCGATGAGACTTCTCGACGAGGCGGGTTTCCCCGACCCCGACGGGCCGGGGCCCGAGTCGCGCTTCACACTCGTCTACAAAACCTCGCAGAACGAGCTGGGCCGCCGCATCGCCACCGTGTTCGGCCACCAACTCGCCCGCGTGGGAATCAAGATGAAAATACGCTCCTATGAATGGGGCACGTTTTTCGGCGACATCAGAAACGGGAACTTCCAGCTCTACAGCCTGACGTGGGTCGGCATATCGGACCCCGACATCTACCGCTACATCTTTCACAGCCGCTTCACCCCGCCGGCCGGCTTGAACCGCGGCCGCTATAAAAACGCGCGCGTGGACGCGCTCCTGGAAGAGGCCCACCAGTCCGCCGAGCCCGAGATTCGCGCCCGCGCCTACGGCGAGATGCAGCGCATCCTGGGCCGCGAGCTTCCCTACATCAATCTTTGGCACAGTGTGAACGTGGCCGTCTTCGACAAGCGCATATCGGGGTACCGGGTATATCCGGATGCGGATTTCATCTCGCTCGCGAAGGCCACGCTCTACCCAGCGGCGGGCGATAAGTGAGAAAATTCCTCTTAAGACGCGTTCTGCTCCTCATCCCCGTTCTGTGGGGGGTGACGACGCTCGTCTTCATCGTCACCCAGGTGCTGCCGGGCGACCCGGTGGACCTGATGCTGGGCGAAACCGCCCGCCCCGCCCAGCGCGAACAACTGCGAAAGACGTTGGGGCTGGACAGGCCGCTGGGCGTTCAATACGCCGATTACATGGGCGGGCTGCTGCGGGGAGACTTGGGGAATTCGCTCCACCAGAAAAGAGCGGTATCGGCCATCATCTTCGAGCGCACCTATGCCTCGGCGGAACTCACGCTCGCTTCGATGGCCGTCGCGCTGCTCATCTCGCTCCCGCTGGGAATCGCGGCGGCGCGAAGACAGGGCACGGTGCTCGACCTGGGCGCAGGCTTTCTCGCCGTCGCGGGCGCGAGCATGCCCGTCTTCTGGCTCGGGCCGCTGCTCATCATCGTTTTCTCGATCGGGCTGGGCTGGTTCCCCGTCTCGGGCCGGGAGGGAGTTTTGAGCCTCATCCTCCCCGCCGTGACGCTCGGCGCGGCGCTCTCCCCCATATTGATGCGCATGGCGCGCTCGAGCCTGCTGGACGTGCTGCCGCAAGACTACATCAGCACGGCGCGCGCGAAGGGTATTTCGGAAAAAAGGGTGCTCTGGCTCCATGCGCTCAAGAACGCGTGCCTGCCGCTCATCACGATCCTGAGCCTCCAGCTCGGCGCCCTGCTCTCGGGCGCTATCATCACCGAGACCGTCTTCGCCTGGCCCGGCGTGGGCCGCCTGGTGATTCAGGCCATCGCGTCTCGCGACTACCCCCTCGTGCAGGGCTGTGTGCTGTTCATCGCCGCCGTCTACGTGAGCGCGAACTTTCTGGCTGACATCGCCTACGCCTGGCTCGACCCGCGCGTGAGGCTCACATGAGGCGCGGCCTGTCCTTCTATCTGGGCGGGGGCATCATCGCCCTCTTGCTGGCCGCCACCCTGGCCGCTCCCCTTCTCTCGCCCCAAAACCCCTACGAGATGGAGCTGGCGCAAGGCCTTTCGGCTCCCGAGGCGGCGCACCCCTTCGGGCGCGACAAGCTCGGCCGAGACATCCTGAGCCGCGTCTTACACGGCGGGAGAACCTCGCTCACCGTGGGTTTCGCCGCCGTGTCGGTATCCGTTTTCCTGGGCGTCATCATCGGAGGAATCGCGGGTTATCTCGGCGGGGTGTGGGATGAGGCGATCATGCGCGTCACCGACGTGTTCCTGGCCTTTCCGGGCATTCTGCTCGCCATCGCGCTCATGTCCGTGCTCGCGCCGAGTCTGTGGAACATCGTCATATCGCTCTCGGTGTTCGGATGGGTGGGCTACGCGCGCCTCGTCCGCGCGCAGGTGCTGGCGTTGCGTGAGCGTGAATTCGTGACCGCCGCCCTGGCCGCGGGCGCCACGCCCGGGCGAATCCTCACCCGCCACCTGCTCGCGAACATCATCTCGCCGGTCATCGTGGAGGCGAGCATCGGCATGGCGGGGGCGATTCTCGCCGAATCGGGGCTATCGTTCCTGGGACTGGGCATACAGCCGCCCGAGCCGAGTTGGGGGGCGATGCTGGCCGAGGGACGAGATTTTCTGCTCGTCGCCCCGCACCTGACGATTTATCCGGGAATCGCCATCGCCCTCACCGTCATGGGCCTGAACGTCCTGGGCGACGGGCTGAGAGACCTACTCGACCCGACTCAGAAGAGATAGAGGAAATACCAGCGCTTTTTCTTCTTCGCGGGTTCTTTCTTCTTGACTTCGGGGGGAGCTTCCTGCTTCGGCGCAGGCGCCTCGCCTTTCTCTCTTTTCAGGCGGGGCGCAGCCTTCGGCTTGGGGATCTTGGCGATGTCGACCAACGCGCCGTGCGGAAATTTGGTGCTGCGTAGTTCTTCTTTGAAAAACGTCTCGGGACGAACGAGGTGGCAAGCGAGGCACCGGGTGGCGGCGCGCAGCGGGCTCTTTTCGTCATAGCGAAGCTGTTGCTTCTCGACGTGGGGGTCTGCCTGGAAACTCGCGTGCAGATGACAGCTCTGGCAGTAGGACGTGACGACCACGTTCTCCTCTGCCTTGGGAAGAGAGCCGCGCACGGCCCTTTCGATGGGCTTGCGCTGACAGGCGGAAACAAGCAACAGACAGACCGCCAGCGACATCAGGCATACGTTCTTCATCCAGCCGCTCCGATAATTTTCATCCCGAATCTTGCGCCTCGTCCTGCTCATGAGCGCGCAGTATACGAACTGCGCCTTCGCGCCGCAACGAAGCAGCGACTTCAGGCGCTCTGCCTGCGCCGGGCCACCGTTTCACGCACGTAGGCGACGATATCCTCCATCGTCGCGCCGGGGGTGAAAATCTCGTCCACCCCCTTCTCCTTGAGAAAGGGAATGTCATCATCCGGCACGATGCCGCCGCCAAAGAGCAGGACGTCGTCCATGCCGTGCCCGTCGAGCAATTCACGAATTTTGGGGAAAAGATGGTTGTGCGCGCCCGAAAGTATCGAGAGACCCACGCAGTCAACGTCTTCTTGCATGGCGGTCGAGGCGATCTGTTCGGGCGTCTGGCGGATGCCGGTGTAAATCACCTCCATGCCGGCGTCCCTGAGCGCGCGCGCGACCACCTTCGCTCCCCTGTCGTGACCGTCGAGACCCGGCTTGCCCACCAGCACCCGTATTTTTCTCTCGTTCATCCGCCGCCTCCTTCTCGATGCACTTCTGAAGGTTCTAGGAATGATTATCAAGTAAAGAAGACCACGATTCAAATGAACTCAGGCGTGTGTCGACTTTTCGGCCGAGTTTGCGTAACCTCAAAAAATCAGTAATGAACGAAAACGCAACGAATCGCCCCACAGGATTCTTACATGACGCCCACTCGGGAAATCTACTGGAACATCGTCTTCGGCCCCCTGGTATATCTTTTCGCCGCGGCGGCGATCGGCGTGATGTCCTACGGCATCTACCAGCGCGTGCGCCTGTGGCGTCTGGGCGGCGGGGAACTCAGAACCGATAATCCGGCAAAGCGTCTCTGGGGCGTGGTGGATGAGCTGGTGCTCCACCGGCGGATGCTGCGGGACACCTACCCCGGCCTCATGCACCTGTTCATATTCTACGGCTTTTTCGCCGAACTCATCGCCACCTCCATGATAGCCGTTCAGGAATGGACGGGAATCCACTATCTCAAGGGAAACCTCTACCTGGGCTACTCGCTTTTGAGCGACGGGTTCGGGCTGCTTGGGATCGTCGGCATCGTGATGGCCCTGTGGCGGCGCCTGGTGGTGAAGCCAGAGCGCATGAACTCCGTGCTCGATGACTACCTTGCGCTCTGGCTGCTGCTGCTCGTCTTCGTGCAGGGTTTCGTCGTGGAAGGGCTGCGCATCGCGGCGACCGAGCTCAGGGACAACCCGTCCCTGGCCCCCTGGTCGCCGGGCGGCTACGCGGTCGCCCTGACCCTCCAGGGGCTGAGCGTGGAGACGCTCCGGTTTCTCCACCGCATCAACTGGTGGTTCCACGCCATTTCCGCATTCGTGTTGCTCGGCTACATGGGTTTCGGCAAATTCAACCACATCTGGTACGGCCTGTTGAACATGTTCTGCAGAAATCTGGCCCCCAGCGGCAAGCTGAGCTTCATCGACATCGAGGCGACGATGGAAGCCGACCCCGAGGCCATCGAAACCCTGGGCGTGGAGAAGATCGAGGGATACACCTGGAAGAACCTGCTCGATCTGGACGCGTGCACGAACTGCGGCCGCTGCCAGGACGTCTGCCCTGCCTACATGAGCGGCGTGCCGCTCAACCCCAAGAAGCTGATTCAGGACATGAAGGCGCACCTGAGCGAAGCGGGCCCGGCGGCGCTTGCGGAAAACGGTGAGGCGGGCGAGAGGCCGCCCCTGTTCGGCGAGCCTGCGGACGAACCCGCCGTTCTCGAGGAAGAACTCTGGGGCTGCCGCACCTGCGGTGCCTGCCAACAGGAGTGCCCCGTCTTCATCGAGCACATCCCCAAGATGGTGGACATGCGCCGCTATCTGGTGATGATGGAATCGAAGACGAGCGAGGACGCGCGCCAGTTCTTAAAATCCATGGACGAGCGCCTCCACCCCTGGGTGGGCGCGCAGCACAACCGCGAGGAATGGTACGAGGGCCTCGACGTAAAGGTCCTCGCAAGCGGCGAGAAGGCGGAATACCTCTACTGGGTGGGCTGCACGGGTTCGATGATCGACCGCAACATCGAGGTATCAAGGGCGATGGTGAAGATTCTGGGTGCAGCGGGCGTGGACTTCGCCATCCTGGGCGCGGAGGAAGTCTGCACGGGCGACCCGGCCCGGCGCGTAGGGGGCGAGTTCACCTTCCAGATCTGCGCGAAGCAGAACATCGAGACGCTGAACGGCTACGAGGTCAAGAAAATCATCACCACCTGCCCGCATTGTTTCAACACGTACAAGAACGAATACCCCGATTTCGGGGGAAACTACGAGGTGGTGCACCACACGCAACTCATCGCGGAACTCATCAAATCAGGAAAGCTCAAGCTCAAGAAATCGCTCGGCTCCCTCACCTATCACGACCCCTGCTACCTGGGCCGCCACAACGGCGTATACGACGCCCCCCGCGAGGTTTTACACCAGATATCAGACGGCGGCTTCACCGAACTTAAGCGCAACCGCTCGCGCTCGCTGTGCTGCGGCGCGGGCGGCGGCTACGCATGGATGGACGATGAGCCGCAAAAGCGCATCAACCACGAGCGGCTGGACGACGTGAAGGCCTGCGGCGCCCAAACCGCCGCCGTATCGTGTCCCTTCTGCATGCAGATGTTCGACGACGCGCTCAAGGCGCTCGACCCGGAGAAGAACATCCGCGCCGCCGACATCGCCGAACTCGTTGCCGAGGCGATCGAGGAGTAGAAACCGCGCCAGTTCCTTGCCCTGCGCCGGATACGGCGTCGGCCGTCGGTTTTCGTTTTTTTCCGTTCTACTGCGTCATTCTCGTGGCGGTGTCCGAAACTTCAGGGCTGGAGTGCTTAATTTATTGCAATGCAAAGTAAATGCGAAGATAATGATCCGTACCAAGATGGTTTGAAGCGACGTTCATGATATCAATCCCGTGGAAAGACCACTCGGGCTTGAGAAGAACGCTCCCGTACCAGATAGGCGAGGAGCCGGATGAGAAACATACTCCGGAGCTTGATGCGATTTCTGGGGGGTTCGCGCGAAGCGGAGGAAAAGGCGCCAGCCTCTTTCTTGCCCGAAAGCGCGGAAATCCGGGAGGAGACGCCCGAGGCCGAAAACGCCCGATTCCTCAGCGAGATCGTCAACCGCTCCATTCATCTGAGTCAACTCGCCGGATCACAGGCGAGGGCGGGGGATATCGACGCCGCCATTGAGACCGCGCGAGGCATCGGCAACGCTCTTTTTTACGCCTCCGCCTTGCAGGAAATCGCCATCGCGCAGGCAAGGGCGGGACAAATCAGCGAGGCCATCGAAACGATACGCCGCATCGACGACCCCGACGATCGAATGGAGGCGCTCAAGCACTTCTCCGCCATCAAGAGTGGCTTCGGCGCTACGATTTCCACCCATACGTTGAACGCCGCTCTGGAGACGATCGAGGAGATCCGCGACGAAAAAAGCCTTTCCGAAAAAGCGTGGCTAAGCGTCATGGACATGGCCGAGGCGGGAGATTTCACCGCCGCCGTTCAGAGCGCGCGTGAAATCGGCGACCCCGCCTGGCGCTCCTGGGCCTTGCAGGAAATCGCCACAGCCCAGGGACAGGAGAGAGATTTCCCCGCCGCCCTCAACTCCGCAAGCGGCATCAGCAAGGCGCTTTACCGTTCCTGGGCCTATCGGGACATCGCCGTGGCGCAGGCCGAAGCCGGGCAAATCGAGGCTGCTCTCGACACCGCGCGCCGCGTGGAAGACCCCGAAGACCGCGAGCAGGCGATGGCGGCCATCGAAAAGCACAAGGAACAACCCGGCGAGTAGCGCGCGTCTCCGCGCCGACCGAAAACACACTCCGACGCCAAACGTCAGACGGTACACACGGCTGAAAGATAATCCCGACAATTCAAGGCGCTCTGTGGGATTCACCATGCAGACATTCCCCAACCTCGAACGCCGAGGTCAATCAGCGAGAAGCGCCTTACGGCTTTGCGGGGGCGACGCGGATATCGCCGTACCAGCCGCGGGCAGAGAGCTTGCTGTTGTCGGTGTCGGTCATGATGGCGATGTGGGTGATCCCGGTGATGTCGCGGCCGAAATACCGCTTGAAATCCTCACGCATGTTCCGGCGATGGGTGCGCCACTGCCCGGCGTGTTTCGCGCCCGAATCCACAGCGACCATGTGGGCCTTTTTAGTGTAGGGGTTCGGCCAGGCGGAGCCTTCCGGCTGATTGCTGGCCCAGACGTAGACCACCGAATCCGGGAAAGAGAGCCAGCCTGCGCCGGGCGCCAGGAAATAGACGCGAACGGCGAAGTCGTCTCCTTCTTTCGAGAGCTCATCCGGCGGGTTAACGGGGCGCTCGATCCGCCAGCGCCAGATGAGGATCGGCGTTTTCGTGACGTCTATCTTCCGCTCGTACACGAGGCCGGACGCAGCCGCGTTGCTCACCGCCTCGAGGACGGTTTCACCGCCGCCGTCTTTGGTCAGGCGGTAGCGGGTTTCGCCCTCGAAACTCTTGGGCTCCCAACCCGTGAGATCGCCCGCCGAGAAACGGCCGAGCACTAGCTCCTGCGCGTGGAGAGCGCCGGGTGCGAGGGCGAAAAGCGCGATCAAAAAACCGAAGACAATTATGGGAAAACTACGAAAACGGTAAGAAAACATTCAGAACACCTCAGCGGCAAAAGGGCCAGATCTGATACCAGGAATCGCACCGAAACCTCGACTCGCACCGCGCGAGCTGGGCCTTGTAGCGCCGGGCGGTCTGGGCCACGCGCTGCGCGGCGCGCCGCAGCTTCGGTTTTTTCTTCCAGGTGCCGCGGCGGTAACCGCCCCTTCCCTCGTGATAGGCGAGGTAGAGCCTGTGCGCGTCGTTCAGGGAGATGCCCAGTTCGCGCCGTGTCTTGGCGTTGTACCAGCCGATGAAATCGAGCGCGTCTTTCATACGCGTGCGGCTGCTCAACCAACTGCCGCGCTCCGCCTTGTAGTCCCCCCAGGTCGGGTTCAGGGGCTGCGCATAGCCAAGCGCCGTGGAGGGGCGGCCGAGCGGAATGAACAGGAACCACCGCATGGGCGGCCTCGCATGGCTCTGGAAGCTCGACTCCTTCCACACGAACGCCATCTGCACGTGCACCGGCGTGCCCCAGCGCTTCTCGGAGGCGCGGGCGTAGTCGTACCAGTCGGGCTGCTGCTCGAACACCTCGCAGATGTTCCCCTGCCGCCTCGGTGTGGGGGTAACGCAGCCGCTCACGAGGAAAGCGAGAGCGAAAACAAGCAAAAAACGGCGGCGCCAATGCGCACGAGGCGCCCGCTTTTTCGAAGAATCATTCAAGTGAACGAGTGAATCCGACATCGGCTCATCCATCTCCATTTGGGGCGGAGATGCGTTTGTCGTTAATAAATGCACGGCAAGAGGTTTTGTCAATCACTTTCGCCCAAAAGTGAGCGGCAAATGGCTTTGTTGTTAATCTGTGAACGATAAAACAGCTTTTCTCTTCCGTGATACTCCAAAATATGGGCGGTGGGCGGATTTCGTATCAGTTGAGCAGGTGCTTGGCGATGACCTGGCGGAGGATCTCGTTCGTCCCCTCGTATATCTGCGTCACCTTCGAAGCCCGGTAGAAGCGTTCCACGGGATACTCGCGCATGTAGCCGTTGCCCCCGTGGAGTTGCACGCCCTCTTCGGCGTTTCGCTGGGCGGCGTCGGTGGCGAAGACCTTGGCGATGGCGGATTCGGCCGAATAGGGCGCGCCCGCCGCCTTGAGCCGCGCCGCCTTCAAGGTAAGCAGCCGCGCGCCGTGGACGCGCACGGCCATGTCGGCGAGTTTCCACGCAACAGGCTGGTGATCCTTGATCGGGACGCCGAACGTCTCGCGCTCGCGCGCATAGGCCACTGAGGCGTCGAGGCATGCGCGCGCGAAGCCGAGCCCCTGGGCCGCGACGATGATGCGCCCCGAATCGAGGATGCGCATCGCAAGCTCGAACCCCTGCCCCTCCTCCCCCATGCGGTTCGCCTCGGGCAATTCCACGGCGTCGAAGCGAAGCTCCGATATCGAACACCCGTGCATCCCCATCTTGTCCTCGCTGCGCACGACCTCGAAACCCTGGGCGTCGCGCGGCACCAGGAAAGCGCTCAGCCCCTTGTGGCGCATGGCGCGATCCGTCACCGCGAAGAGAAGGCACAGGCCCGACTGCTTGCCGCTGGTGATGAAGCGCTTGACGCCGTTGATGCGGTAAACGTCTCCCTCGCGCACGGCGGTGGTGGTGAGCGAGGCGGCGTCCGAACCCGCTCCGGGCTCCGTCAGGGCGAAGGCGCCGATGCACTCCCCGCTCGCCAGACCGCGCAGGAACTTTTTCTTTTGCCCCTCGCTCCCGAAGCGATGGACCGGCTCGCAGACCAGGGAATTGTGCGCGGCGAAAATCGCGCTCGTCGAAGGACACGCGGCGGCGACTTCTTCTGTCGCCAGCGCCATCGAGACCGGGTCCGCACCCCCTCCGCCGTAGGAATCCGGCACGGTGAGGCCCATCAGCCCAAGCTCGCCCATGCTCTTCACGACCTCCGCCGGGAAGCGGCCCTCGTCTATATCCGCCGCCTGTGGAGCGATTTCGCGCTCGCAGAAATCGCGCACCATATCGCGCACCATCTTCTGCTCTTCGTTCAAAAAACCATTTTCCTGCATCACCCGTCTCTCCTGCAGCGCACGCGCCCGTCAGCACTTTCTCAGGACGACAATGTAGCAGGCCCTTGCCGGAAAATCACCCAAGCGGCATCATGCGGATGAAATCGAACGAAATACGGATTCACCACCTGGATGACTCCCTGAAGTTCCAGGGAATAGATGCGACAAATAGGAGAAGAACATGGCGGAAACCATTGGCGTGCTCACGAGAGAGGACGTACTCGATAACCTCAAGAACCTGCGCGAGACGCAGGAGGTCGATTTTTCAGCCTTTTATTCGAGCCACCTGGGCGGCGTGGTGACGGACCCCGCCCTCATGGTCATCCCCTTCGACGACCACATGGTCCACCGGGGCCACGGTATCTTCGACACGGCGGCCATCATCGAGGGGAAGATATACGACCTCGAAAACCACCTGGACCGCTTCATCCGCTCGGCGGAGGCGTCGAAACTCGAACTGCCGAGCCGCGAGGAGATGCGCGAGATCGTCATCCGCACGAGCGCCCTCTCGGGCCGCCGCGAAGGGTCGATCCGCTATTGGGCCTCATCGGGAACGGGCAACCTGGGGCTGATACCGGCAGGCGACGCCAAGCCCGCCTTTTTCGTGATGATCTTCGGCGGCCTCGACTATCCCGAGCGCTACTACGCCGAGGGCATGAAGGTGATGACAACCACCTACCCCATCAAGCCGCCGCTCTACGCCGTCACGAAGAGCACGAACTACCTGCCCAACACTCTCATGCAGATGGAGGCGAAAGAACACGGGCTCGACAACGGCATCTTCGTGGACGAGGCCGGCAACGTGGGCGAGGGTTCAAACATGAACTGCGCCTTCGTGACGAACGATCGCGTGCTGCGGCATCCCAGGTTCGAGAACATCCTCTCCGGCTGCACCGTGAAGCGGCTTCTCGAACTCGCGAGCCGCCTCGTGGATGTGGGCGTCATCGCCGACGTGGTGGTGGACGACATTCCGGTGGCCGAGGCCAAGGCGTCCGCCGAGATGATGCTCATCGGAAGCTCGATATACGTCGCCCCTGTCGTGCAGTGGGACGATCAAATCATCGGGGACGGCAAGCCCGGTCCGGTGACGAAGGCGATGCGCGAGTTGCTGGAGGAGGACATGCGCTCGGGCGAGGGGATGCTCATCGACGTGCCGTATTAGTTCTTCCGAAATCCGCAAGGCTGTTTCGATGACCTCTTTGGGGGTTGTTGGAAAGCCCGAATTTCGTTATTCGGTTCGACAGATGTGAAGTTGTAGGGGTCGCATATATGCGACCCGGCTTTTTACGCCTGCCGACCATGGGCCGCATATATGCGGCCACTACACAACCAATCATACCTGCTCGCATCGGGCCGGGTGCGTGCGATCCGGGGATTTTTCGTTCAACCTCGCCTTCCTTTCGCAAGGGTTTTAAAAATCTCAAAAAATTTCGCCAGGGAGTTTCGCCCCCTGGAGTCCCGAGGCAAAGAGGTAAGGATTCGGGGAGCGAGCGTCCGGGCGACTCGAAACCCGATGGTGGTGTTCCGTCCCGCAGCACTCCAGAAGCGAAACGCGGAGCGGAGGTGCCACGGTTCGAGAACCCAGGAACCGCCGCGCACGACGCGGCGACTGCAATCACCGCTCCTCCTGGCACTCCCGTCCACCGGCGCGCCCACATAACGCTCGTTCCAGCAGTCCTCCACCCACTCCATTACGTTGCCAAGCACGTCGTGGAGACCGAACGGGTTCGCCGAAAAAGAACCCACAGGAGCGGTATTCACGAAACCATCACGGCAGGGCGCCACCTCCCCGATTTTGCTGATTCGCGCCTTGAGCGTCCCGTCGGCCCCGTTCGCGTGCGCGCACTGCGCAAATCCAAATGCATCGTCCCCCCAATAGCGAGACGCGCGGGTACCCCCGCGCGCCGCGTATTCCCACTCCGCCTCGCTCAGCAGGCGATACCGCTTCCCCGTCTTCTCCGAAAGCCAATTCACGTAGGCCTGCGCGGCATGCCAACCCACGTTGATGACGGGGCGTCGCCCACGTCCCCAGCCATGATCACGCGGCCGGTGACCGCCGCAGCCTCCGTCCGTCACGCAAGCGTCCCACTCCGCGAACGTCACCTCGTACTTGCCCACGGCGAAGGGTTTGGGGAGCGTGACGCGATGGCGGGGATCTTCATACTCATTCCGCCCCAACTCGTCGCGGGGGGAGCCCATCATGAAAGAACCTGCGGGAACCACCACCATCTCGGGACATTCCGGGCAATCCCGGAAGACGCGGCCCGGCTCGAGAAGCACCCGCTCGCGCCCGGCCTTTTCGTGAAGCGCTTCCTCACCCTGCGCGGCCGGCGAAGCGGCCGCTGCGACGCCGAAACTCCCTGCCGCGAGGACGAGGTAAAAAACACTCCTCCATACGAGGCGCCGCTCGAGCGAAGGGGTTTTCATCCGCCATCCTCCCCGGATTTCCAGGATGCGTGAAACCGAACGAGTATATCGAAAGACGAGCCAAATCGACTCCATCACGCATCACGCCGCAGGGGACGAATCCCCTCATCGCTCCTGCGAAAGACGGTATCGATCCCGCAGAGCGCGGGCCTACGTTTTCTTGGGTGGGGCGTGGATCGCCTCGCCGTGCACGTCCAATGCCGCCTCCATCACGGCTTCCGAGAGCGTGGGGTGGGAGTGCATGGTGCTGGCCATTTCCGAGGCGGTGACACGGTGCTGCATGGCGACGGCGGCCTCGTGCACGATGTCGGCGGCGTGCGCGCCGACGATGTGAACGCCCAGAATAGCGTCATCCCCCGCATCGGCGATGACCTTCACCTCCCCTTCCAGCGCGCGTTCGGCCTGCGCCTTGCCGAGAGCGCGGACCGAGAACTTGCCCACGCGCACCGTGTGCCCCGCCTTCTCCGCCTCGTGCTCCGCCATCCCGACGACGCCGATTTCAGGATGCGTGAAGATGCCGGCCGGAATCGCCCGGTAATCCATCCGTATCTCCGCGCCCATGGCGTTTTCCGCAGCGGCGATCCCCTCGGCGGAGGCTACGTGCGCGAGCATGGGCTCGCCCACCACGTCGCCCGCCGCGTAGACACCGGGGGCGTTCGTCTCCATCATGTCGTTCACCTTGATCTCGCCGCGGGAGCCGAGTTCGACGCCGATTCGCTCGAGACCCAGGCCGTCGGTGTTCATCGTCCTGCCCACGGAGACGAGCACGAGGTCCGCGCGCTCCTCATCATCCGAACCCTCGAAGCCGGCGACCAACTCCCTACTCTTGCGCGAGACGCTCGTTATCTTCTCATTCAGGCGGACCTTAATCTTCTGTTTTCTTAACTCGCGCGCCATGAGTTTGGAGACGTCCTCATCCCCCAAGGGCAGGACGCGGTCGAGCAATTCCACCATCGTCACCTCTGCCCCGAGCTCTTTATACAGACACGCGAACTCACAGCCGATGACGCCCGCGCCCACGATGAGCACCCTCTCGGGCAGATTTTTCAGGTGCACGGCCTGTTCGGATGAGATGATTTTTTCGCCGTCGATGGGAAAGGCGGGAATCTGTGCGGGCCGGGAACCCGTGGCGATGATGATCTTATCGGCCTCGACCACCTCGTGCTCGTCGTCTTTTCCGCGCACGGAAACCTTGCCCATCTCCAGAATCTCGGCCTCGCCCGCCATGTGGTCCACCCCGTGGGCCTTGAACAGCCCGCCAATTCCCTTTACCAGGCCGGCGACTATCTTGTCCTTGCGCTCGACCATGGCGGCCAAGTCGGCGCGCACCTCGCCCGTGACCTCGATGCCGTAGGCGTCCGCGTTCTTGATGTTCCGATACACTTCCGCGGCGGCGATGAGGCTCTTGCTGGGGATGCAGCCCCAGTTCAGGCAGGTGCCGCCCAGCTCGTCGCGCTCGATGACCACGCAGCTTCCCCCGCTCTGGGCGACGCGCACGCCCGCCACGTAGCCCGCAGGGCCGCCGCCGATAACCGCCACGTCATACGCCGCCATGTTTCCTCCTTCGGGTAAGGCGTTTTATGAACCAAATTCCGCGCCCATTAGACCAAGGTTCCGCGCCGATGCCAAACGGGGGTGGGGAATCAGACTGAAACCCCACGGAATCGGCCTTGACAAGTGGAAAGCGATATTGTAGCTACAATGAAGCTACAGAAGAGGAGGAACCCACATGCCGACAGATACGGTCGTTCGCGCCCGAATCGACAGCGAGACCAAGGCCCGCGCTACGGAGGCGCTGAACGCCATGGGCCTTTCGGTCTCGGATGCGATTCGCCTGCTCATGATGCGCGTGGCGGAGGAGCGAAGGCTGCCCTTCGTCGTCCGCGCACCGAACCCCGCCACCCGCAAGGCGATGAAAGAACTCGACGAAGGCAAGGGAAAGCGCTTCGATAGCACCGAGGAGTTGTTCGAGGATCTGGGTTTGTAGTGTGCGCTAATTTCCACTCCATTCTATTGAAGAAATGAATCCCCGGTGAGACCAATAACGCTTTACGATAGACTGCAAGATGCGTCATTCTTTGGGCGGTTTGAGTGACCCGGAGAGGAGAATCTGAATGCCGTGCGCAGGCACAACAGTAAAATCGGGTAAAGCAGTAGTCATTATCCCGTGTCAGTTTTCATCCGACTTTCAAGAAGGGGATTTGATGGATGTGGATGGCAAGAAATTGTGCCCCTTCCACGCGCCGCTTGAAGATGAAAACGGCAATCTAACGACAAAGGGGGGATGGACTCCTGACAAAATAGAGGAGTTTTATGCAGATATCTCAAGGCTCCGTGTAAGTAAGTTATGTAGTTTCCAGGGGGATACATTAGATTTAAGAGGCGTTATTTTCCCAAGCTATCCCGAATTTAGAGGAATAGAATTCCCATTCGTAGATTTCTCCTATGCTCAATTCCATAATACTGCGGACTTCCGTGATGCCAATTTCACAAGTAATGTCAAATTCACCCATGCACAATTTAAGGTAGATTCTTTGTTTAATCTTGCCCAATTCAGGGGCCCTCTTACTATCTTCGGTAATACTAAATTCAATGACCTCGTCGATTTTACAGATTCCAATTTTGAAGGGAAGATTGACTTTAGAAATGCCGAATTTGAATGGCACGTAGATTTTAAGAGTTCTGGAAAAAATCACGAGGCGGAAGCTTTTCAAGGAGAGGTTAATTTTTCTGGTGCGAAATTTCTAGATGAAGTGAACTTCAACAACCGGAAATTTCGGCAAGAAACCAGCTTCAAGAATTGTACCTTTCACAAAGCGCCGCGTTTTCATAATTGCCAGCTTCATCAAGATACGAATTTCAAGGACGCCAAGTTTTTGGATACGAAAAGCGATGATGCAATTGGTGCATATCAAACGCTAAAGCTAGATATGGAAAATAAAAGAGCGCGGCAAGAACAGTTAATGTTTTACGCCCTTGAGATGAAGAGCAGGCGCAGTGAAGAAAAAAGGAAATTCTTGAAGTTGCTCTCCTGGCTTTATGAGAAGACATCCGATTATGGACAAAAGATTTTTTTGCCGCTGGTGTGGCTAGTGTGCTCTTATTTTATTTGCGCAACTATTTATACAATCTTTTTCAACGAACTTCTAAAAGAACATATGGTTCATACAGACAATTTGCATTTATTCTTTCGCTTTAGTCTGGAACAGATTGTTCGTCCATTCGGCGCGTTGGACTCTTCATCATTATCTGATTTACTCAACAAAATATCCCCGGCAAACCTTTTATCCCTTCGCTTCATTACTACACTCCAATCGTTCTCGAGCTTGGTGCTTCTGCTCCTGAGCGGCCTCGCTGCCCGCTGGCGATTCAAGATCGGGTGAGGGGAATGGGACAACCGAAGCCGCCTACTGCATCGGAAAGACATCACAGAAACAAAAATGCGCTGGCAAACCACACGGAGGAAGTTCAACTCAATGGATGATGAACCCTACATGTCTGATTTTACGAAGTTAAATAAGTATTGGCCAACACATCGTATGAGTCCTGAATTTTGGGAAGAACTCGGAAGGGCTATCGCAACCTTTGGATTTCTAGAAAGAACAATACTACCAAGAGCAATTTACGCATTGTCCGCAACAAGAAGGCACGAACAGATAACGGATGAAATGGGTGAACGTTGGCTCAATAAACTTAAAAATTCATTGAAAGACCCTCTTGGTGAACTCATAAAACTGTATGAGCAGGAATTGGAGCAAGAAATTGCAGAAGGGGCTGAACCATCCAAGCAAATGGATCTGCATGTGCTAATAGAAGATATGCGAAAAGCGAAAGTGCATAGAGATATATTTTGTCATGCCTCCTGGAGGCCAGGAAGCAGCAACGACAAGGCTAAACCTTTTTTCATAAACAGAAAAGACGAGATTCTTGAGAGTGAATACGGTGTAAGCGAAATTCGACAAGTCCGAGTTTTCGTCACGCAAACCATCTGCCATTGTATAAACACAGTAACTCTGAAAGGAATCCAGTTTCCCGGCTCAAGTGGACCAGGCCAACCCATATGAACATGGACATCACTTCGTCAACTACCTCCAACCTCCCAAACACGTCTCTTCGATTCGATATTCGAAACAACGACATCAGTAGCTCGTGTCCCGTCCCCTCTCCCAAAACGGCCTGCGCTTGAGGCGCTCTCGCAAGCGGTCGTCCGGTTCAGCGGGCGCATCGAGGGCTGCGAGAAACATTTCGTAGGCCTCATCATCAAGCTCTATGACGGAGCGCTCGTCGGGCGACAAGCGTTCGTCTTTCACCCGCATATTCATTCGGCTCATTTACAATCTCTCCAGTTTCGGCGGCATGGGTCCATTCCGACGCAGATGTATGGCGTTTGCATATACGCCTGTCAAGGACACCTTACCTCCTATCTCTTCCAAAATCCCGTTTCTTCTCGACAACGCCCTCTATAAGATATATATTATAGATATATAAATCCGAGAGGAGGATATTCACATGGGCGCGAAATCACATATCGCCAAATGGGGGGACAGCCTGGCCGTCCGCATCCCCAAGCCCATCGCCGAGCAATGGGGCGTGCGCGAGGGTTCGGCCATCGAGATGAACGCGCGCGGCGACCGGGTGGTGATGAGAAAGAGAGGCTACCGGTTGGCCGACATGCTCGCCGAAATAAACGCGGACAACCTGCACGCCGAACAAGACGCCGGTCCGGCGCAGGGCGCAGAGGCGTGGTAGCGAGACGGGAGGTTTCAGGCGCGGACTACGTTCCGGGCAGAGGCGACGTCGTCTGGCTTTCCTTCACTCCCCAGGCCGGGCACGAGCAGGCCGGCCGCCGCCCCGCGCTGGTCGTCAGCCCGCGAAGCTATAACGAAAAAAGCAGTCTGGCGCTGCTCTGCCCCATCACCTCGAGAGTCAAGGGCTATCCCTTCGAGGTGGCGCTGCCCGCCGAAGGCCCCGTTACGGGCGTGGTTCTCGCCGACCAGGTGAAGAGCCTCGACTGGCGCGCCAGAGGCACGCGCCTCGCGTCGCAGGCTCCGCCGCGCGTGGTGGGCGAGACGCTCGAAAAGCTGGCTGTACTCTTGGAGCAGGACTGAGCGACCCTGTGTGTTAATCCGTCGCCCAGCCCCTCCTGCCTCAGTCTCCCCTCCCCCGCGCCGAAAAAGCTCACTCACTGCATTGATCGGCAAACGCTCCCTCCTCACTCGCGCTTGACCCCCATCCTCAGACGGGTTCGACCACGCATTTCCCCGCAGAAGCGCGTTCCGAAAGGGTGTACCATCCCCCTGCTCGACGCGCGGTCTTCGCTCTTGAAACCGCGGGTCGCCGCTTGGAGAAAAGCCCGTTGGAAAATCTCTCACAGCGCTATCCGGGTTTCAGGGAGAGGGAGTCATCGGGACGGGCGCCGGGCGGCGAAATCAAGCTTTACCATTCCTGAACAATTCTGAAAAATTCGATAAATTCACGGTGTTTTTCTGAAAATTTCCGAGGGGAAATGCGCGCAAATGCGGGGAGTTGCAGGGCGTTTTCGCGATACCAGCCTGGCGGATGACGGCTCTCTCCTTCAGATTCAGGCGCTCCGGAACGTCTATGAAGGGCGCGCCGCGGCCCCTCAAAACGAGGCGGTACGGGATAACGGCGCGGTATTCTGTCCCCAATTGCCCTTCTTGCACCGCTTATCCACAGGAAAACACAACATTTGGGGATAACGTGTGGGTAAGTTCATATATTTTGTGCATATCCGTTTTTAGGGTATTGACAGACGATAGCAAAACATACTACATTTAGTGTTACGGCTTGATTTCGCCATACTAAATATGCCCCAGCATGGCGGGGCGCCCTGCGAAGGAGACGGGAAGTGGAGTTTACGAGGCGTTTTACACGGGACGGAGATGACGCGTATGGTGAGGTCGGTTTCGCGCCGCGCACCTCGCGCATCACCAACCCGGACGGTTCGGTCGTCTTCGAAGCGAAGGACATCATGGCGCCGGAGAACTGGTCTCAGGTGGCCGTCGACATCCTGGCGCAAAAATACTTCCGAAAAGCCGGCGTCCCCGCCCACTCGAAAAAGATTCCCGAAGACGGCGTGCCCGAGTGGCTGCAGCGCTCGGAGCCGGACACGGAAAAACTCGAATCCCTGCCCGAGGATGAGCAATACGGGAGCGAACAAGACGCACGGGACGTTTTCCACCGCCTGGCGGGATGCTGGACGTATTGGGGCTGGAAACACGGTTATTTTCACACCGAAGAGGACGCCAAGGCGTTCTATGAGGAGCTTGTATACATACTCGCGAGCCAGATGGCGGCTCCCAACTCGCCGCAGTGGTTCAATACGGGCCTCCACTGGGCCTACGGCATTACGCGCCCCGCACAGGGCCATTTCTATTGCGACCCCGAAACCGGGGAAATACTCCGCTCCACCAACGCCTATGAACGTCCCCAGCCGCACGCGTGCTTCATCCAATCGGTGAAAGATGATCTCGTCAACGAGGGCGGGATCATGGATTTATGGACGCGAGAGGCGCGCATCTTCAAATACGGCTCGGGCACCGGCACGAATTTCACTAGCTTGAGAGCAGAAGGAGAATCTCTCTCGGGAGGCGGAAAAAGCTCCGGCCTGATGAGTTTCCTCAAGATTGGGGACCGCGCTGCGGGCGCCATCAAGTCGGGCGGCACGACACGCCGCGCGGCGAAAATGGTCACGCTCGATATCGATCATCCCGACATCGAGGAATTCATCAACTGGAAGGTGCACGAAGAACAGAAAGTGGCTGCGCTCGTATCGGGCAGCAAGATGTGCAACCGGCACATGAACGCCATTCTCGGAGCTTGCCGGGAAGAGAAGAACCTGACCTTGAATGGCAACCTCCATCAACCGGACAAGAACCCTTCACTCGCCAAAGCGATACGCGCCGCAAGGCTCGCCGGTGTTCCGGACAATTATATTCATCGAACCCTTCAACTCGCGCAGCAAGGCATCACCGAGATCGAGTTCGAGGAATTCGACACGAATTGGGAAGGCGAGGCCTACGCCTCGGCGTCCGGACAAAACTCGAACAATTCGGTACGTGTTTCAGATAAATTCATGAAAGCCATCGAGAAAAATACGAAGTGGAACTTGATTCGGCGGACCGATGGTGAAATCGCCGACTCCGTTAGTTCAAAAGAACTTTGGGATCAGATTGGGTATGCGGCGTGGTGTTGCGCAGACCCAGGCCTTCAATTCGATACGACTATCAACGACTGGCACACGTGCGCCACTGATGGGCGTATCAATGGTTCTAATCCCTGCTCGGAATATATGTTCCTGGATGACACCGCATGCAATCTGGCATCCATGAATCTTATGAAATTCCTGGATACTGAAAAGAATCATTTCCAGATAGAAGACTATCGTCATGTCATTCGTCTATTGACGGTTGTCCTCGAAATTTCCGTGCTCATGGCGCAATTCCCCAGCCCGGAAATAGCCAAACGCTCATTCGAGTATCGTACCCTGGGGCTTGGGTATGCCAATCTCGGCACTGCGTTAATGGTTCTCGGCATCCCTTACGATTCTCCGGAAGCGGAAGCGTGGTGCGGCGCTCTCACCTCGATCATGACAGGCTGCTCGTACGCCACCAGCGCCGAGATGGCCGGAGAACTGGGCGCCTTCGTCAGATATCAAGATAACCAAGAACATATGCTGCGCGTTCTGAGAAACCACCGCCGCGCAGCTTATTCCGTACCGGAAGCAGAATACGAAATGCTCTCTAAAGCGCCAAACGGAATTGCTGCGGGTATCTGTCCCGATTATCTTCTCCAAGCGGCGCGTGAAGCGTGGGACGATGCTTTAGCCATCGGCTATCGAAACGGCTACCGGAACGCACAAGCCACAGTTATCGCGCCGACAGGCACCATTGGTTTGGTGATGGATTGTGACACAACGGGAATCGAACCGGATTTTGCCTTGGTGAAATTCAAAAAACTGGCCGGAGGCGGTTATTTCAAGATCATCAACCAATCCGTTCCCGTTGCCTTGCGGCATCTGGGCTATGACGATGAAGAGGTCCGCGAAATCGTCGCCTATTGCCGAGGGCGGGGCACCCTCACGAATGCGCCTCATATCAATCTAGAGTCTTTGCATGAGAAAGGGTTTACGAGCAAGGCTCTGGAAAAAGTGGAAGCCGCGCTCGAAGGGGCGTTTGAAATCCAGTTTGCCTTCAACAAGTACTCCCTCGGTGAAGACTTCTGTCGTGAGCAATTAGGACTCAGTGAATCGCAGATAAGCGACTGGAATCTGAATCTGCTCGAAGCCATTGGTTTCACTCACGAGCAAATCAGCGAAGCGAATGATTTCGTTTGCGGGAAAATGACGCTTGAGGGCGCGCCCCACCTGAAAGAAGAGCACTTGGCCGTTTTTGATTGCGCAAGCAAATGCGGGCGCGAAGGCAAACGCTTCATCAGCCCCATGGCGCACGTCCGGATGATGGCGGCGGCGCAGCCTTTCATATCAGGCGCCATCAGCAAAACCATCAACATGCCCGCGGAATCAACGATCCAAGATATTTTGGACATCTACCACGAATCGTGGCAGCGGATGACAAAAGCCATTGCGATTTACCGCGATGGCTCGAAACTAAGCCAACCCCTTTCCGCGCAAAGCGAAGCGGAACTCTTCGCTGACATCAATGAGGAAGAACCAGCTGCCCAAAGCGCTCCCGTGCACGTAGCTCAGCAGATTGTGCGCCGGATCATTTACCAATCCAGAAGACGCAAGTTGCCTACCCGCCGTGGTGGATACACACAAAAAGCCGTCATCGGTGGACACAAGGTATATCTTAGAACCGGAGAATACGAGGATGGCTCTATCGGCGAAATTTTCATAGATATGCACAAAGAAGGCGCCGCCTTCAGAAGCCTCATGAACTGTTTCGCCATCGCAATTTCGCTGGGTCTCCAGCACGGCGTCCCTCTGGATGAATTCGTGGATGCCTTCGTCTTCACACGTTTCGAGCCCGGGGGAGCGGTTTCAGGAAACCCGCACATCAAGATGAGCACCTCCATCATCGATTACATCTTCCGTGAGTTGGCAGTTTCATATCTCGGTCGCCACGATCTTGCACAAGTCGTGTCGGAGGATTTGAGGAGCGACACGATTGGACGCCCTCAGGAAGAGATCCCGGAATTCGACACCGAAGAAGAAGAGGAGATTCAAACGGTATTCCCGGGACCGGATGCGAGTGCACCACGCAGTGACCGGATAAGTCTGAATTATGAGAAAGAATCCACCATCGCTTCGTTGGCGCCTATAGCAGAAGCAGGCTCCGCTCTAGATACCCGAATCGAAGAAGCCCGCGCCAAAGGGTATGAGGGTGAGGCATGTGGCGATTGTGGTTCATTCACCTTGGTGCGAAACGGCACGTGTCTGAAGTGTATGACTTGCGGCGCAACGAGTGGGTGTTCTTGAAATTATTTACCCGTCGTGGGGGAAACGGGCGGACTCTGCGACGGGACGAGAGCCGGGGGAAAATCCTCGGAGGGTTATCCCCCGGCTCTCACCAAAATCAGGATTGGGAGTAGAGGATAATGCACCTCAGGGGTTGAGTCCTCGGCTCCTGTTTCAAGTCAAAAGCAATTCCCTGCTGCGGGGGAAACGGGCGGACTCTGCGGCAGGTCGAGAGCCGGTGAAGTCTCCTAGGGGGAGTTCTTCATCGGCTCTCCCTATTTTACTTGACACCCGAAGCTCCTTCGCCTACCTTCAAGTTCCTTTTGTGGGGGTGTAGCTCAGATGGGAGAGCGCGTGGATCGCACCCACGAGGTCAGGGGTTCGAATCCCCTCACCTCCACCATTGAAACCCTCACGCATTGAGCATGGCGTGAGCCGCCTCCCGCGTCCGCATGCCTTCTCGCACCCCACGCTTTTCGGCTACTTCATTCATACATGAAATGATGCCGTCCTCCCATGTGCTCATCACCTCGCCAATGCGCGCGCTCATGGCGCCGACCGCCGCCACGGCTATCCCCTCTCGCGACAGATAGGGAAAAGACGCGATACCAGAATCATCTTTCCCCCGGCCCGCATCATTCGCAATTACACCCTTCAGATTAAGCTCCATAACATGAGGGACGAGAGTAAGTCCGCAATGTGATGCCTGGATAAAGACATCATCTGGCCTTGGTTCTTTGATGGAACGCAGGACGGGAATACCCCATGAAGCGCGTATATTGCCATTAGGCAAATGCTCTAGTTCATAAATTCTATCATCAAGACTTTCCTCCACAGTCACTTTCCGGCCCATCTCGGCATCGAGCAAATGATTCGAAGCTTCAGCAATCGACTGACCGATTTCAACACCAAGACTTCGAGCTGCCTGATTCGCATGGCCGACTTTGCCTTCATACACGGATTCTCCCGCGGCGAGACTCGCGGACATGGTCTCACACGCCAACGCAGGCACATGATATTCCTGAGCCAAAGACAAGCCGCTGATCCCCGCATCATCCTTCCCGACTCCCGCTGCATGGGCAACTATTGCTCTCGCACCCAGCCGCATTGCCCAGGAAATCGTCATTCGTGCGGCGTAAGAACCTCCAATGAGAACGTCCCTTTCCCCAACCCTTTCGTCAAAATACGTCATCGAATCCGCTGAGAGGATACGTCCCCGCATGTCTTCATGGTGAATCGTGTGTTCGTCCGTAGCCATCACATTTTCTTTCCCGATTCATGAAGGAAAACACATATCCTGCAAAAATTTCAGGACAAAAGAAACGCCCGGCCGATACTTCAACCGGGCGTTGAATCCTTTCTTAAAAGAAACACTATTCTACAGCAGGAGCATTCCCCCCTTCGCCGTCACTCAAAATATAGAAATCATCAGCTACACCTTTGTCAGACACACCATAGTCCACATCGCTTGGCAGCACATCTCCAGATTCTGCAAAAAACTCGTGATCCAAAACGACATCACTATCTCTTAACTCGATCATTTCATCCTCATCCTACGGGCGGCTTTATGCAAATTTACCCGGGCTTTGCCACAGGCAACATCACAAAGCGGGCGAGTATACAGAAATCGTTAAAAAAAGCAACCTTTTCTATATCTAAGCCCTTATTTTTCAACCAATAAAATATGTTATTCAAAGCAAATTCTTGCATTGTTGCCGGGTGTGCGCGTGAACTGTCAACTTTTCGAGGAGGGCGAAGAACGGAAGCCGGAAAGATGAGTTTCAGATGACCATGTCTGGGATATTATTTGTATGCGAGCGCGTACACCGAGCCTACACGAAACGACCGAAGGCTCGCCCGATAAATGTTTTAGGCAACAGGCCTGTGTCTAGGCCATGTCTTGCGCTTGAAATTCGATGCGTCCTCCGGGCGGTTCCACCACAAGGTGAAGCGCCTCGGCCAATCTCCCGGAAAGATGCCACATACCACAAATAAAAGTGAGTTCCACGATTTGCCGATTGGAAAAATATTTCTTCATCTCATTGAATGCGAAATCGTTATTCTTCGCCTTGAATTTCGATACTTCATCCGCCCATCGGATGACGGCTTTTTCCTTGTCGTCGAACAAATGGCTGTCTTTCCAGTCATCGCCTTCCAACAGATTGATTTGATCCTGGGTAAGACCCAGAGCTCGACCGAGCTCCACGTTGTGCCCGATTCAGTTGTTGCACTCCGTCAAGATGGCCGTTTTAACGATGACAAGCTCCATGAGGCGGATATAATCGGACTCCGTCTTCAATCGATTCGTGCGCAGCTTTTGGTCGAGCAACATCCATCCCTCCACGGTGGGGGGCGAATTTCCCAAAAGCTGCAAAAAGCGTGGGACTGTGCCCCACATCCGTTTCGACCAATCATAGAGCGGAGCGAGTTCCTCCTTGAGTTCTTCAGGAATGTTTTCAGGATCCACAAAGGGTAGCCTTGGCAAAGGACACGCCATCATCTCTTCGGTCACGCCCAAACTATCCGGCAAACTAGTTCCTTCGTCCACAGACATTGGGTTCTCCTCGAAAAGTGGGATAGGTAATTTATGCGCTGTTCGTAACCAAAACCTCTCGAATATGATGCGGGCCAACAGGCAATGAAAAAACAGGTACTCCCACAGCGTCTTGTATGGCATTCACAATCGCCGCCGCAGTCGCCACAATGGGAGGTTCACCCACACCCCGCATCCCGTAAGGTGTGCCCTCGGCCGGGTTGTCATACAAAACGGCTTTCAGTTCAGGCATATCCATGCTGGTAGGTATGAGATATTCGTGGAAGGTATCTCCGTGCAGGTTTCCATCTGGACGTCTGGGCTGCTCCTCCATGAGGGCCAATCCAAGTCCCTGGATCATGGCGCCTTCAATCTGTCCAATGACAGACAATGGATTGATGGCGAATCCAACGTCCTGCACACATGTGAGTCGCAAAACCCTGATTTCCCCAAGTTCGGGATTTACGGCCACATCCGCTATCTGGCCGGTATGTATCGGACATGGAGGCGGCTTCGCGCTTTCACCTTGTCCAATCAAAAATCCCTGAATTTCAGGCGCCGCCTTGGCTACCTGCGCAAGTGACAAGGCACGATCGGGAGCCGAAGACACTTTGACTTGCCCATCTTCCAATATCAGATCGTCCGCAGCGGCTTCGAGCTTTATACTCGCCACATTCAAAATCTTACTTCGCAAATCACGCGCAGCACTCAAGGTAGCCATTCCCACCGCACGCGTCGCCTTGCTTCCCGATGCTGCCGATGATTCAGGTACAGAATCCGTATCTCCGTTCGTATAACGCACCTCATCTAAACTTACGCCCAATTCCTCTGCGGCGAGTTGGCATATGGAAGTGCTCATGCCAGTAAGATTCACCGTTCCTGCTACCACTTGTACTGTGCCGTCTTGGTTTAGGCGAACCGTGCAACTAGACGCCTCTCCAGGCCCCGGCCAATATCCGCAAGCAATTCCGCGACCAAGTTTCCATCCAGCTCCCTCGATTTCTCCGTTAGCCTCAATCTTCTTGCCCCATTTTCCTTCCACGGCCGTTGAGTCGAGCACGCTACGCATGGATGGATTTTGCTCCTTTCCAGCCAGTGTCTCATCTCCTGGCCGAAGGGAGTTAATTCGCCTAATTTCGAGTGGGTCAATCCCCATCTCGCGCGCGATGATGTCCATCTGCACTTCTGTGGCAAAGTGGTACTGAGGTCCGCTAGGAGCACGCACGGGACCGCAAACAGGGCCATTGGTATACACCGTACATGCACGAATTCTGACATTGGGAATACGATATGAGCATGAACCCATAAGCATCTTGCTACTGCACTGGAACGGCGCGCCACGGCCATAGGCTCCATGATCCATCGTGACATCAAGTTCGCGAGCGACAAACGTACCGTCATTCTTAACCGCTGTGCGTATCGTGATGAAATGAGGGTGCCTCGGATTCACACCGATGTGATCTTCCTCGCGGGTCATCTCCATGCGAACAGCTTGATCAGTCTTCAAAGCCAAAAGTGCGGCGATATGCTCATAAGTGCTCTTCAGCTTTGCGCCAAAACCTCCCCCGATTTCAGTAGGAATAACACGAACATGTGTTGCCGGAAGTCCAAGTGCCTCGGCTACATCTGCGCGAATTGCCCAAGCATCCTGCGTAGTTGTCCAGATTGTGACCTTCCCGTCGGTACCAGCCTCAGCAGTGCATGCATGGGGTTCAATATAACCGGCATGTACGAAGGGCGTGGAAAAGGTATGTTCAAAAATACGATCCGCCTCTTTGAGCCCATCGTCGACATCTCCAATTTCTTTTTCAAAACGGGCGATGATGTTTTTGTCCGCATTCGGGCCCAGTCCTAAATCTCGCCAATCTTCATGAACAGCAAGACCTTTGCCGGCACGGCTATCCAAGCCGTTCACTACCGGCTCAAGAACTTCATATTCCACGCGAATCAATTCGAGGGCTTCTTGGGCGGTATCCATATCTTCGGCGGCCACGGCAGCCACCGGTTCACCGCCATATCGAACAAAACCATCCTGCGCAAACCAACTCTGATCCTTGATATTGGCGCCGAACCGGATTCGGGGAGCTTCGTCTCGCGTCACGACTGCACGGACGCCAGGTATTTTGCGCGCCTCGTTCGCATCCACGTTTAACACTTTCGCATACGGATGCGGGCTGCCTAAAACGAGACCGATGAGTGAGCGACTCGACGGGATGTCAGCTGCATACTTGGCGCTTCCAGCCACTTTGTCCGGGGCATCGATTCGGGTGAGGCCCATACCTGCTACTTTATAGTCTGTCATTTACACCTCATAGAAAAATATAATTTAACCCATTGGAAATTTCTGTGACTCATGAATCATTTAATACCAAGTCCACCTAACGCACAAATTTACTCACAAGTTTGTTTATTCAGGCACATCGGATGGTCTCGTGCCAAAGGTGGCTCGAATTTTAGTTTTGATATTCCCCCGCACATTAAAATCGCCTTCAATCCAGACCCACTTCGGCTCACATACTTCAACCAAGTCATCAAGTATAGTGCTGACCACCTGCTCGTGAAAAATTTCTCGCTCTCTGAAATTATTGATGTAGAGTTTCAAGGATTTCAACTCTACTATCTTTTCTCCAGGAACATATTTAATACGAATGGTGGCGAAGTCGGGAAAATTGCTGATCGGGCAAAGGCAGGTGAATTCGGGAATAGTAAAATCGACTACGTAATCTCGTTGCCTTGAAGGATTCGGAACGGCTTCAAGGTTCGCCTCTGCAATCATCCTCGCGCCATACTTCATCTCGCCTCGAGGCATTTTCGTTATTCTCCAGGAGTCAGATTCACCAGCAGGGCGCCATCTTTTCGGGCTACAAACGTATCGTGCGCTTCCTGGTATTCTTTAAGGGGGAACCGATGGGTGATGTATGGATCCACCTTCATTCTGCCTGCACGAATGAGCGCCAAAACCTCATCTCCGCAATTGGGGTTCGCTCGAACGCCAAAAATATCCATCTCTTCGAGCACAACGCGTTTCCATGCCATATCAGGAATGTTTTCCGGTATGCCGGTAATGGCGACACGCGCGCCTTTGCCACCACAATCCACACTCCATCTAAAGCTATCCGTGGTCCCAGCCGTCTCCAACACCACGTTTGCTTTTCTCCCGCTCGTCATCTCGTCTATTCGTTCCGGCACACCACCATCCCGGTAACTGACTACTTCAGCGCCTTGTTCCTCTAATATCTCAAGTCTCCGGCCACCACCCACGACAATCACGCGCCCTGCGCCCATTGCTTTGGCTGACTCATAAGCAAAAACACCGATGGGACCAGAACCCAATATCACGACAGTATCACCAGGGTTGACGCCTGCGCGTTTCGCCGTCCATAACCCGCAACCGGCCGGATCTACGGCTGAGCCATGCTCAAAAGACATCCCCTCCGGCATCTTGTGCAGCGCGCGTATATTGTTTGTCACATACTCCGCATATGAGCCTTGCGTAATATGACCATATTGTCTGTGCCCCGTAACCGTATTTCCATAATTGTAGCAGAGGTTGTAGCGGCCGATCAGACACATGCGACAGGCGCCGCACCCTGCATGGCTCGTACCCGCCACGGCATCACCCATCTCAAGACCGAATCCCTCGGTCATCGGACCCATCGCCACGATTCTGCCGGCCCATTCGTGACCCAGGATAGCCGGGAGTTGAGGAGGCCAGTTGGGAAGGTGACCGCCTTTGATGATTTCAATATCCGTTCCACAAATCGTTGTGCATTCTACTTTTACCAGTACCTCTCCGATATCCGGTTCGGGAACGGGAACAGATTGAATTTCAAGATTCTCGGGAGCAGTCATCACAACCGCTTCCATCTTCTCTCCTATCTCTTCGCCATAACGCACATCGACCCTTGAGGACATAAAATCAAATTTTCCTTCATCCATTTGTCCGCGAGATTCAATTGATGGAATGAATGCAACATTTCCTGGAAATCAATTACAAACTTTCCGCAAACTGAACAAACGATTAAACTTAATGGCCCCAAACTAGATGCTCATTTCTCCTTTCTGTGGAGAATGCACATCTACTTCTTCTCTCGTCAACCATCTGCCCGTCCAGATCCGCCACCAAAACCGCCCTACGTCGTTTCCTATCAATGAAATGACAGGAACCAGAACGAGAGTTATCACCGTGGCGAAAAGCAGTCCGAAGCATAAACTAATCGCCATGGGAATCAAGAATTGCGCCTGGAAGCTTTTCTCGAACAACATCGGCCCCAGGCCTGCGGCTGTTGTGAGTGTAGTCAGAACAATGGCTCTCCATCTTGCGACACCGGCACGCTGCAGCGCGTCTTCTATAGGCATCCCGTCTCTGATACTTCGGTTCGCGAAATCCAAAAGAACCAAAGAGTCATTCACCACAACGCCTGTAAGAGCCAATATCCCCATCATGCTCAAGATGGAGATATCGAAACCCATAACAATATGCCCCCATATTGCGCCTACGATCCCGAACGGAATGGCGCTCATAACGACGAAGGGCTGGAAATAGCTTCTGAACAATGTAGCCAAAATCGCAAAAATAACGGCTATTGCAAGCGCAAAAGCGCGAAACAGGCTGGCGAATGATTCACTCGTCTCTTTGGCCTGACCCTCGAATCGAATTCCTACACCGTGATAGCGGTTCAGGAGTTTTGGAATGAAATTCGCATTCAAGTCATTCAGAACCTCGGTGGGATTGGCGCGGTCCGGGTCGATTTCGGCCGTTACGTTAATTGCTCTAGTTCTGGCTACTCGTCTTATTGCATCAAGGCCTTGAATCATCTCGACTTCCGCCACCTCATGGAAAGGGATTTCCGCCCCCGATGACGTCCTGACCCTCATTTTCCTGATGTCTTCCAGAGAACGCCTCTCCTCGGACGGATAGCGAAGTTTGACCTTCACGTCATCCCGGCCACGTTGCAGGCGCAGGACTTGCAGCCCGAAAAAGCGCGCGCGCAACTGACGCCCCAGATCATCCAGATTCACTCCCAGCACGCGGGCCTGTGGCTTCAATGATGTTCGGAACTCAAGCTTGCCGGACCGGAAATCATCTTGAATATCATATAGGCCGGGGTATTTGGTCAGCTCTCGCTTGAATTCCTGAGCTACTCTTCTCAAAGCCCCGATGTCATCACCATAGAACTGCACATCGATGGGTTTGCCACCGGGCGGACCGGCTCCTCCTGTACTGAAAGTAAGGCTCGTTACATCGGGAATTTCTCCTGTATTCTCACGCCAGCGGTTGATGATTTCCTCCGAGCTGATTCCTCTGGCTTCTGAGGGCAGCATCTCGAGGATCACCTGCGCCATATGGCTCCCTCCCGCGACGCGCCCGCCGCCTGGGTCAATATTCTCACCCAGTATTGTAAATACATGTTTGACGACCGGCTCACCCGTTTTTGAGCGAACAACCTCGTCAAGGGCAACGGCTGCCTGCTCAATCCTTTGCGCCGCGTTTTGCGTTTGCCGAATCGGGGTTCCCAGCGGGAACAGAATTTTGACATGCACCCAATCGGAATCGATTTTTGGAAAAAATAAAAATTTCACATGTCCGCCAACCGCCAAACCCACCGTCACCATAAAAACGACCAAAGCCAGGGAGAGGACCAGATACCTGGCGTTGAGGCAAAATCTCAGAATCGGCGCGTAAAATCGATGGATGAGCCAGTTTATGCCTCCATCAATGGCGTTTCTCATACGAGATGAGAGTCCACCTGCCCTGGGTGGCCGCACCCAATGTCCCAGATGAGCCGGCAGAATAAACAACGATTCGATCAGAGAAGCGATTAACGCGGCGATGATGGCCGCCGGGAGCACCGCCATGAATTTCCCGACCGTTCCCTCCACCATCAGCAAGGGAGCGAAAGCCACAATGGATGTCACGACCGTGGCGGCAACCGGCAGGACGACTTCATAACAGCCGTCAATAGCGGCCTGAACGCGATTTTTGCCTCTTTCCATATGCGAATAGATATTTTCAGCCACTACGATGGCGTCGTCCACCAGTATCCCCAAAACCATGATGAAGGCGAACATCGAGAGCATGTTGAGCGTGCCGCCGGAGAAGTTCAAAAAACCCAAAGCCGTCAACAGGGAGACGGGAATTCCCATCGCCACCCAAAAAGAAAGGCGAATGTTCAAAAACAGCCACATGGAGATGAAAACCAAAAAGAGTCCGACGCGACCGTTTCTCAGCAGAAGATCGAGCCGGTCCCGTATCATGCGCGAGGTATCCGCCCAATGGGCCAAATCCAGTCCTTCGGGCAGTTCTTTCCGCTTTTTCTTTACATATTCAACTACCGTTTTAGAAATCGAAAGCGCATCTTCCTCATCGGTTCGATACACCAGGATGAGCGCAGCCGGTTTGCCGTTGAATCGACCCGATTTATCGTTGTCTTCAAAAGCGTCGACCACACGAGCAATATCACCGAGTCTCAAAATCGCGCCGTCTTTTTGGGTAAGTATTTCAAGCCGCTCGAACTCGGGTCCCGTGTAACGCTTTCCCAACGTCCTGATTCTGATTCTCCGCTCCGCAGAACGGATGTCTCCGCCTGAAAGTTCCAGCACATTCTTGCGAATGATATTCGCCACCCGGTCAAACGTCAGACCATAGCGGCGCAACATCTCCTCAGAGACTTCGATTGAAATTTCCCAATCTCTCAAGCCGCTCAGAACCACCTTTGAAATGTCGGGCAAATCCAGCAATTCATCTTTGATCTCCGTGGCTTTTCGTTTCAGGGCTTCTTCGGACACATTGCCGAACAAGGAAAGACGAATTACTTGATTTATCCGCTTTACTTCCGAAACGATGGGTCTTTCTATGTTCTCGGGAAATGTCCTGATACGGTCGATTTCGCTTCGGATATCTTCCATCAAATCCCGGGAGTTCTTGATCCAGGCATGTAGTTCCACGGCAATATCACAACGACCCTCATAAGCAACCGAAGTAATCTTTTTTACCCCTTCGACGCCGGTCAGGGCCTCTTCGATCTTGATGCAAATACCCTCTTCCACCTCCGCAGGACTCGCGCCCTCCCACACCACGTTGACGCTCACCCGATCGAGGGCGAATTGAGGGAGCAACTCGCTGCGGATTTGAAAAACGGCGACAACACCGATAATCAGCATTATCCCCATGAGAAGGTTGGCGAAAACGGTATGCCGTGCAGACCAATTCAGAATTTGCTTCATTGAGCGGAAGCCCCTCCGGCAATCCCGTTTTGATCGTTGAGTCTCATGCCGGAAACGGGGTCGGGGATCGCGGAAATAATGATGCGGGCGTTTTCGTTCACTCCGTTTCTGATGACGACGCCATCCTGACCTTTTCGAATGACTTCCACCTTCTGGATTCTGAGTTTCCCCTCATTCAACAAATAAACATGATCCCGTTCTCGCAATGCGGCACGCGGAATAACGAACACGTCAGGCATCGTGACGCCTTTTATATTCACTTCAACGAACATTCCCACGAAAAGGGGAGGACGCTCCCCGGGCATCCAATTCTTCATTGGCTCAGGAATTTCGACCACGAGCGTCAGCGCGCGCGTGGACTCATCCAGACCCGAGTCCACCAGCGAGACCCGCCCGCGCCATTCGACCTTCTCTCCAAACTGACCCCACGATACCCTCGCCGTGGGCAAAAACGGCTTCACCTCCTCCTGGCTGCGCGGAAACGCCGCCCCCTGATTGCGGCGAAACACCCAGCGCGCATCCTCGACAGGCAGGGAAACCGGGACTTCCAGCACGGAAACATCATAAATTTTACCAACGGATCTACCCGCACTGGCGAAATCCCCCACGTCCAGACTCGTTTCCCGCACCCGTGCATCGAATGGAGACACGAGCTTCGTGCGCGATAACTGCAAAGCTGCCCTCTTGAGCTCCGAGCGGCTCGCATTGAGCGCCGCACGTTTCTGCCTCAACTGAACGGGCAGTAGGGCCAGAACGTTTTTTATGGACTGAACCGTCCTTTCTTGCCTGAGAAAATTTTGTTGTGATTGATCATATTGCCCGGAAGAAATAACGCCTTGTCTTCGCAATCTGTTATTGCGTTCCCTTTCCTGGGAAACCAATTCCAGATGGCGCTCGGCGATTTCCAGATCGGCCTGGTGGTTCTTCTCCTCCTGCCTCAATCGAGCGATGTCGGCTCTGAGTTGCGCGATTTCCGCCTTGCGCCGTTCGATGGCGAGTTCGTAATCCGCCGGGTCGATTTGAAACAGCAAATCCCCTTTTTTGATGAAGCCGCCCGTTCTGAATCCGCTTGATCGCTCGACCACCTTCCCCGACACTTCGGGCACGATGGAAAGCTCCTTCTTGGGCCGCACGGTTCCGAATCCCTTCACCCAGAAGGTTTTGTCCTGTTTTTTCAAGAGCATCGTTCTGACGAATCTGCGCGGCTCCGGGGCAATTACAACCTCGGGTTTCGGCCGATTTTGAATCACCAGTCTTGTAATCACCGCCCCGGCCGCCAGAACCACGACGGCCAGAACGATAAAGACCTTTTGACGGGACATTATATTTTCAGCCTCTCCTCTCTAAGCGGCGATACGACGAGCCATGCGGTAAAACCCTTGAGCGGTCTGCCGGGGGACTTGCATTTCTCGGAAACTTCAAGAGAATCCATGTATAGCACGCCTCCTTACCCCTATCAGCAGTGGCCCTTTGTGTCAAAAACCCGGTATCCTGCAAACAACTATGGCACACATCAAAAAGGAAGTGGAAATGCACGAAAACATCACTTATTTCAGCGACGGCCTCAAAATCGCCGCGCATCTCTACCGTCCTCCCGACTGGCGGCCCGGCGACCCGCCTCGGCCGGGAATCGTCTGCGTCACGGGATACAGCGGTCGAAAGAATCTGGCCACGATCGACATGCCCATCCACCTGAGCAAAGCAGGGTTTTTCACTCTCGCGCCCGATTATCGCGGCTATGGCGTCAGCGAGGGTGCTCGCGGGCGTCACCGTCCGTTGGAACAAGCCCAGGACACCCACGACGGGATCACCTATCTGCAAACAATAGATGGCGTGGATCCTGAGCGAATCGGCCTCTACGGCACCAGTTTTGGCGGTGCGCACGCCATCTGGGTGGCGGCATTCGACGAGCGGGTGAAGGCGACCGTCTCCGCCGTGGGAGTGCACGACGGCGAACGCTGGCTGAGAGCATTGAGGAGGCCTTATGAGTGGCTCGCCTTCAAGTCCCGAATCCAGGAAGCCGCCCGGAAGCGCGTGACCACCAATGAGCGGGAAACGATTATCCGCCACGACATTTACAGCGACGACCCGGACAACCCCAAACCACCGATGACGCTGGAGGAGCACGGCTCCGAGGAAGTGCTCGAACTCGACCTCGAAAGCGTGGAGGCGTGTTTTCGATATCGCCCCGAATGGGTGGCCGGGAAAATCTCGCCCAGGCCCGTCTTGTTCATCTACGGGGAAGAAGACGTCATGGTTTCCCCCTCCGAGGCGCACGCCTGCTACGCGGCCTGTGGAGAACCCAAGAAAATCGTCATGCTTCCCAGGGGACGCCACAACGACATCTATCAAGTGAACAACCCCGAACTCTTCGAGACGGCCTTGAAGGAAACGACGGCCTGGTTCCGGGGGCATTTATAGGATTCGCAGGTAAATCAAGCACATAGGAGGTGATACGAAACATGGGCGCCACGCTGATATTTCATGGACAATCGACGTTTCTGGTCAAAACCGACGGGGGCAAGACCATCTACATCGACCCCTGGCTGGAGAAAAACCCCGTCTGCCCGCCTGAACTCAAAACACCCCAGAAGGCGGACCTCATCTGCCTCACGCACGGCCATTTCGACCATACGGGCGACGTGATTCCCGTTTTCGAGGCGAATCCATGCCCCGTGGCGGGCCACATGGACCTCATCCGCACCATCGGCGCCGAATACGACCTGGGCACCCACGCCACCCCCATGGGAAAGGACGGCACGGTCGATTTCGGCGGCGTCCAGCTCACGCTCACCCACGCCTTTCACGGGGGCGCCTACGGGCCGGAACTGAAATACACCGGCGAGCCCTGCGGTCTGATTCTCACCTTCGAGGACGGCAAACGCCTCTATCATGCGGGGGATACGGCCGTTTTCGGCGACATGCGCATCATCGCCGAACTCTACACGCCCGATCTGTGCTGCCTGCCCATAGGCGACAGGGCCACCATGGGCGCGCGGCAGGCGGCGCTGGCCTGTGAACTGCTCGAAGCCAAGCGCGTCGTGCCCATCCACCACTCGAGCCTGCCCCACCTGACGGGAACGCCCGAGGCGTTCATCGAGGAGGTTAGGAAGAGGGGCCTCGATACGGAAATCATCGTCCTGAAGCCGGGGGAGAGCGTAACGCTCTGATTTAGCTTGACTTAATCGCTCGGCCGCTCGATGAGTTCGAGCGTGTTGCCGTCGGGATCCTCGAGATAGACGACGAAGCCGCCCTTGTTGGGTCCCTGCGTGACGGGCACGGGCGGCGAGACGAACCGCACCCCCCTGGGCTTGAGCGCCTCGTACATCCCGTTGAGATCATTCACGTTATAGGCGATGTGCGCGCTGCCCACGTTGTTCGTGGCCGTGTCTATCTTAACGCCCGGCGCGCCCACGTATTCGACCAGTTCGATGTTGTATTCGCCGCCCCGGATGTAGATGATGCGAAGGTCGGCGCCTGCGATGCCGGTCACCTTCTCGCTGTAGTCCCGGGGCCGGGTTTCATCGGAAAGTATCGTAAAATCAAGGGTTTCGCAGTACCATTGGGCAATCGCCCGAGCGTCGGACACCGTGAAACTCGTATGGTTGATGCTCACAAGACCCATCTCGCGCCTCCTTTTGCGCCATCGGTTCGGAAACGTACGCCCCCTCGCTTCGCCAATTTTCCAGGCGCAATTATGGCATATCGCCGTATTTAATTTTTAGAAATTTATCAGACACGTTCATAATTTAGCTCTATAGACAATGATACTATCTGATACTCTCAGGTATGATAAATTGCTGTATTAAAAGCGGTAATTATCATACTTTCTTTTTCGCCTCCTCTTGTATTTACGTCATATTTACGCCATAGCGGACGCATGTTTGATGCCGGACGTATGCGATTTGATTACGGATCGTTCATATCCTCCGGCCCGAGGCACGATTTCCGGGGAGTACCCATGCCGAAAAGAAGGGAACGCAAGCTTACCAAACGTGTCGTCGACGCGCTATCCGCCGAGAAGGACGACGCCGTCTTCTGGGACCGGGAGCTCACGGGCTTCGGGGTGCGGGTCTACCCCACCGGCTCAAAAGTCTACGTCGCCCAGGCGCGGGGGCCTAAGGGACCCAAACGGGTGGCGGTGGGCCGCCACGGGGTGATCCATGCGGAGGAGGCCAAGAAGCGCGCGGCGCTCGTCATCGCGCGAATCAAGGCGGGCGAGGAGGCGGTTCCCGAACCGATCAAGCCCGCCTGTGGCCCCACCGTGGCCGAACTCGCGAAACGCTATCTCGCCGAATACGTTTCGGTGCGGTGCAAGCCGCGCACCGTGAAGACGCTCCGCTCCGTGGTCGGCAGGAACATCGTCCCGGCGCTGGGAAAGCTGCCTCTCGCATCGGTCGAGCGCGCCCACGTCGCGCAAATACACCAGAGACTGAGCGCCACGCCCGCGGCGGCGAACCATGCCGTCCGGGCGCTGTCCGCGATGTACCGCTTGGCAGAGGAGTGGGGCATGGTTCCAGAGAGGACGAACCCGTGCCGCGCCATCGCCGAATACCCGGTCGGCCGCCGGGAACGCTTCCTCACCGAGGCGGAATTCATGCGCCTGGGAAAGGCGCTCGACCAGGTCGAGACGGAGGGCGGCGCGTCGGCGAGCGCGGTGGCCGCCATCCGTCTCCTGATGGTGACCGGGTGCCGGAAGTCCGAGATCCTCACGCTGCGCTGGGAGGAGGTGGCGCTCGATCAAGCGGAACTACGGCTCTCAGACTCCAAGACAGGCGCGCGGGTCGTTTCGCTCTCGGAGCCCGCGGTGAAACTCCTCGCCGCTCTGCCGCGCACCCCCGGGGTCCCCTGGGTGCTCCCCGGCAGGAAGCCGGGCACGCACCTCCGGAAGCTCGACGACGCCTGGCAGGTCGTCCGCTCGCGCGCGGGGCTCGCCGACGTGCGTCTCCATGACCTGCGCCATTCGTTCGCCTCGCGCGCCCTGGCGCTGGGCGAGGGACTCACCGTGATAGGCAAACTCCTGGGCCACGCGAGGATCGAGACCACCTCGCGCTACGCGCACCTCGCGCGCGACTCGGCGCAGGAGGCGGCCGGGCGGGTCGCCGCGAGCATCGCCGAAGACATGCTTTAGGAAAACCCTCCGGAACACATCGCGCCTGTAGCGGCCGGACACCGGCCTGCGAAAGCTTTCCCTCCCCGGTGCGGGACGACCTCGAAGAGTGGTCGTCACTTGACTCCTTCTTCAGTCGGGAAAGCGCTGCACAAATGAGGATCTCGAATATTTCCGGCGGGAGACCGGCGCCGCCATGGCGCGATCGGGTGGCACGGCCCGATCCGCGCATTGAGCGGTTATACGCAGGCCGATGACGGCGAGGCGCTATTCGTCGAAGTGGTAGTCGACCTGGTCGAAGCGGTCACGTGCGAACGAGAATACCAGGATGAGCGGTTCCGCGCCGGTGCAGTGCAACGTGTGCCTGGCATTGGGCGGAATATAGGCGGCCCATCCGGGCCCGACGTCGGCCGCACGGTCATCGATTTCCATGCGCCCGCGCCCCTGCACGATGTAATAGGTCTCTTCCGGCCCGTGGTGATGCAGCAAGAGCCGCTCGCCCGGCGGGATCTCCGCGATGCCGGTGACGAGCCCGGCGCTCCCCGTGCGTTCGCCCGCGGTCAGGAGTTTCCAGCGGATGGCGCTGCGCGTGGCGACATCGGCATCCTCCCACCCTTCCCAGGGCAAATCCGCCTGATCGATGATGACGGGCCGCGTGTGAATTCTCATCGTGATTCGCCCTTTCTTCGGCGCCGGGCACAACGGCGGCGGGAAGTCTTGCTGAACCCGAAGCGGCCGCTGCAAAGACTTCCTTCGCGCATTTGCCGTCCCGCCGGCAGCAGCACCGGTCCCGCCGAAGCGGCGCAGGCGGACGAAACAAATGTGAGTCGGGATGACAAGGATTGCAACTGATTTCCGGGAAATTTCCTGATTTTCCAGGCAATTTATGATTATTTTTTCTCGAGAGGCTCGCGTTCCGCCCCCGCCGCGAGCAGGCGGCGCACCCGTGCGCTCAGGCTGTTCCCGTCGTTTCGGTTCATATGCGTCTCTCCTTCGCGTTCGAACCTTCGCCCCGATCGATCCTCCGGCGTCATGCGAGCAGGGGCGCCCATCGCCCGCTTTCAGGAGAAAAATAAGGCAAAAAAGCTCGTTTGCAAGCGTTTTTTATATCCAGTTCCCTGCGCTCGCGCGCCATACGCGGACTCGCATACGACCGGCTACGCGGGGGTGGGATAAAAAATTTTTCCGCAGCGCGCCTCGCCCAAGCCCCGCGCCGGCGAGAGGCAGAGCCGGGCCGGGAGGGGGCGGCGGAAGAACGTCCGGGAGAGGACGTTCTCCGCCTTCCCGACCACCCACAGCAAGGAGGCGCGCAATGCGGTCCGTGCGCCGCGCTCGAAGAAGGACGCGCTCCAAAGAAGAACGCCGCGAGCCGGGCGCGCTACGCAAAAAGGCGTGCGCAGAGGCTCTGCGTGGACTGTGGCCGGCCGGCTGGCCTTGCGAGCGTATTGCCCCCGTTTTTCGGCTGCCGGAGAGGAAGGGGAGGAACACGAATGAGAAATCGCGTAGAGAGAGCCCGCAGGCTCTTGCAGCCTGTGGGCGGAATCCGCTACAGTCCGTCATCCGAAGAGGCTGGCAAGAGCGCGCAGCGCCGTCCGGCGCACCAGGCGGAGCCCGCCCCGGGTTTATCGCAATTCGGCGTTATCCTTTCCAGGTTTTTCTACAGAATTCTGCTATTATGGAAAGTCTACCAAAACGATGACCGGAGGAATGGTTGAGCCTTCCAGAAGGCGGCATGGCAATGGCAGGACGTAAAAAGTTTTTGGCGAATTCGTGATGTGCGACCGATCCGGGAGCGCAAACGGCTCCAAAGCCGCGTTCACGTCGAACCGGGCCCTGATTTGCGCGATTGTCGTTTGCATGACGTTCGTCCTCACGAACTGCGGCGGCGGGGGCGGAAGGGCCAGAATGCAGCCGCTGGCCTGTCCGCTCGGGCAGGTCGGGACGCCCCCGAACTGCAGCGTACCGCCGCCACAGCCGCCGGCCTGCCCGCCGGGTCAAGTCGGGACGCCTCCGAACTGCACCGCACCGCCGCCTCAGCCGCCGCCACAGCCTAAGCAGGGATGCATCCCGCTTCACGACGGGACTTGCGCCTCAATCGGGGATTTCGATATCGAGGCGCAGCGGCTCGCCGGGGAATACCGCCTGGAGGGTCCCTTCAGGAACCAGTGGGGTCTGGGGACCATCGGCGCGGATTCGGCCTACGCCCACGTGAACCTGCTCAAGGGTGAAAACGTCGAGCCCGGCGCCGGGGTGACCATCGGCTTCATTGACTCGGGCATCGATCAGGACCACCCGATGTTCCGGGGCAAGACGGTTACCGAAGTGTTCCTGAGCGACGCGGCGGACGAGACGGGTGCTGCAGGGTATTCCCACGGCACGGCCGTCGCGAGCGTCGCCGCCGGCGTTCACGCGCCCTCCGACTCCACCTCCCCGCAGGGCGTTGCGCCGGGCGCCGACATCGCCATGTTCGCCATTACTCTTGGAAGCGCAGGCGATACGTACGCCCCCATCTCGCTGACTGACCTGGCGGACGAGGACGCCACGTTCGCGTCGGAAATCAATCAGGCCCTGGCGTGGCGAAACGGCCAAAAGCGCGTCGACATCCTGAACCTGAGCATCGGATACGAGGGTCTCATCGACTTCTACAGCGAAGCCGAACTCCGCGCCAACTACGGGCAGGCGATCGCCGCCATGGCGCAGGCGGGAGCCTCCGAGAAGGCGATACTCGTCTGGGCGGCCGGCAACGCCCACGGATACCCGTGCGACCCGGCCGTCGTGACGAGCAACTGTGTCGCAGTGGAGCCCCCTCCTCAGGACGCCTTCACCGGAGGCTCGGTGGATCCCCCTCCTCAAGGTTCTCAAGGCACCATCGACGCCGTATCGGTCGAGCTTCTGGCGGGTCTCGCCGCGCGGGTCGAGGAACTCAGGGGACATACCGTCGCCGTCGTGGCGCTGGGACCCGGCGATGAGAGGGTCGCCGACTTCTCCAACCGCTGCGGCATCGCGGCGGATTACTGCCTCGCGGCGCCGGGGCAAAGAGTCAATGCCGCCTATTTCGGGCCCGACCCCGACGACGACACCAGGGCGGCTCGGGGCATCGCCCCGAACCTGAGCGGCACGTCCTTCGCCGCGCCGTTCGTGGCCGGCGGGCTCGCGATCATGAAACAACTCTTCCGGGATCAGCTCTCGAACACGGAACTGGTCACCCGCCTCTTCGAGACCGCCGACGATACCGGCGTCTACTCGGACAGAGCCGTCTACGGCCGCGGCAAGCTCGACCTCGCCGCCGCCACGCACCCGGTGGGCGTCCTGGACGTTCCCCTCGGCACGAACGCGAACCGGGCCGGGAACAGCCTGCACACGACGCGCCTGCGCCTCGGAGCCCCGCTCGGGAACGGACTCGCGCGCGCTGTCGCGAACCGTGAAATCATGGCCCTGGACGATCTGGGCGCGCCGTTCTGGTACAGGCTGGGCGATTTCGTGGCGACGGCGCAGGGTCCGCCGGTGGACGCGAGAGTGAGGGGCTTCCTGGCGGATACAGCGGGCGGCTCCTCACGCAGATCGGGGGTAAGGGTTCAGGGTATTTCGACAGAAAACGGCGGCGGCCACCTCTCTCTGATGGAGGGGGGGATGATGACGACGCTCGAAGGCCGGGCGGGGTTTTCCGCTTCCGTGTTCGGGACGAATCAGGAGCATGACGCGGTGGGCGGGGCGCTCGGCTGGCGGCCGGAAGGTTCTCCTCTCGGACTTCGCCTCGGCTGGATTGGAGAGGATGAGACCATTCTGGGGGGCGAAGGCCGAGGCGCTTTCGGAGCCCTGGCGGCGGACACCGCCTTCGTGCGCGTCGAGGGAGACGTGAGGCTCGGCGCGTGGCGTCTCGGGGCGGGCGCGGAATGGGGGCGCGTACGGCCCAGGGCGCGGGGCGGAATCATCGAGGAGGTCTCGCCGATGACGACCAGCGCGTTCGCCCTGCACGCGCGCGCCGCCGTTACCGATAAGGACACCGTGCGCTTCTCCCTGGCGCAGCCCCTGCGCGTCGAGGACGGCCGGGCGTCGCTGACGCTTCCGGTGGCGCGAACCAAGCTCGGCAGGGTGCTGCACGCATCGCTCGCCTCGCCCCTCGCGCCCGATGAGCGCCAGATCGACCTGGCCGCCACCTGGGAGAGGCCGCTGGCGGACGGGCGGCTGCGCCTCGGCGTCGTCTGGAGCCGGAACCCCGGCCACAGCGGCGCCGCCGGACCGAGGCTCACCTTCCTCGCCGGCTGGCGGCGGGCGTTCTGAGCGGTCGACGCGCCGCGCAATGCCCGGTTCCTTGCAGCCATCTTTGAAAAACCGGACCAGGAAAGGTCGAATGCCCGGCGGCCCGGTACCCCAGGGATCCAGGGAAGGAGACGCGCACCATGAAGTACAAGATCGTTCTTCACCGTTCCTGGGAAGGTTGCAGCGTGCGGGCGCCGGGTCTGCCGGGTTACCGCTCGCAGGGAGAAACGGAACCCGGGGCGTCCTTCGCCACCATCCGTCTTCGCCGTTCGCAGCCGGATCGGGGCGAAGGTCGACTCGATGGGGTTCGTCGTATAAAGGAATCCTTTCCATGCTTCGTCATCTTCGTCTGATTGGCGTCTTTCTTCTCGTACTGGGACTCGCCGGGAGCGCATGGGCGCAGAGTTTCAGCAATGTCGTCGTGTTCGGCGACAGCCTGGACGATTCGGGCAACGCGGCCGCAGGACCAGGGCTTCCGCTTCCCCCCGGCACCGGCTTCACCACGAACCCGAACCCCGTCTGGGCTGAGATCGTCGCAGAGGCTTATGGCGCATCGGGCGCGTACTCGCTCGCGGGCGGGACGAACTACGCCTTCGCCGGGGCGTGCATGAACCCGGCCACGTCCTGCGACCAGGATGCCGCACCGACGTTGACGGAGCAGATCGAAATGCACCTCGCCGCACGCGGCGGCAGCTTCGACCCGAACGCGCTCTATACCATCCGGGGTGGTTTGAACGATATCGTCGATACCGCTCCGAGTAATCCGTCCACTGCGCTCGGCCACGTTATCGCGGCCGCGGACGTGAACGCCGCGCGAATCAGGCGGCTCCGCGATGCCGGCGCCCGTCACGACGTGGAGTTCAACATACCAGACACCTCTATGGCGCTTTTCGCCGTCGCCGTCGCCACTGTCGGAGACTGTGAAAGTATTCCCACGATTCTGGTGGGTGACGCTGGCGAGCGATGCCCGGGTTGTCTGTACATGCTATCTTTACCGGTGAGTGAGATAACCACATAAAGGGTCACCACCATGTCCGAGAGACGTTATCAGGAGGTGCAGTCCCGAAGCCAGATGATGCTGCTTCCGCCGTGTCTGGACGACTACGTGTCCGAGCACAATGCGGTGCGCGCGATCGATGCGTTCGTCGGCACGCTGGACCTGGAGGCGCTGGGGTTCGCGCATGCCGAAGCGAACTGCGGCGCCGGTCAGCCGGCTTTCGACCCGGCGCTGCTGCTGAAGCTGTATCTGTACGGCTACCAGCACCGGGTACGGAGTTCGCGCCGTCTCGAAGCGGAGACGCGGCGCAATCTGGAAGTGATCTGGCTGTGCCAGGGTGCGACGCCGAGCTACAAGACGATTGCGGATTTTCGCAAGAACAATGTGGCTGCGCTGCAGGAGGCCAACCGGGAGTTCGTGCTGCTGTGCCGCGAACTCTCGCTGCTGGGCGGCAGCCGGGTGGCGGTCGACGGGACTTTTTTGAAGGCCGATGCGAACCTGGACAGCTTCCAAACCAAGCGGTCCCTGGCAAGGGACCTGAGGCGTTTGGAGAAGAGGATTGCGGCGTATCACCGGCAGTTGGACGAGGCGGATGCGCGCGGGGAGGAGTGTGGGGACGGTTCGGAGGATCCGGACCTGCCGGTGAAGCTCAAGGCCTTGATCGAGAGGCAACAAAAGAAGAAGGCACTGCAAGAGCATTTGCAGGAAAGCGGAGAGCGTCAGGTATCGGGGGTCGATGCAGATGCTCGACTTCTGAGGAACGGCGATATAATGGTGGGCGGATACAACTGCCAGATCGCGGTGGACGACAAGCACAAGCTGATTGTCGCGGAGGATGTGGTGCAGGACGGCAATGACTCCGCTCAGTTGGAGCCGATGATGACGAAAGCCGGCGAAGCCATGGGCAGCGAACGCCTGGTCGGCCTGGCGGATTCGGGCTACTTCAACGGCGCACAGTTGAAGAGTTGCGAAGACAAGGGAATGGAGGTGTATGTTCCGATACCGAACCAGACGGCCCGCAAGGGCAAGGACGGACGATTCGGCAGCGATGAATTCCGTTACGATGCGCAGGATGACACGTATGTCTGTCCGGCCGGAGAGCGTCTGGTTCGAGGCGGCACGACCACCGTCAGGGGCAGGCTGTATTACTTTTATCGCGGGACGGCGGCGGTTTGCCGGGACTGTTCGTTGTCGGGCCGATGCCTGACAAAGTCGAGATCGACGCGCAGGATACAACGCTGGGAGCATGAGGACGTGGTGGACCGGCATCGCAAGAAGATGAACGCCCGTGTGCCATTGATGCGCGGGCGAAGCACACTCGTCGAACATCCATTCGGTACGATCAAGCGCTGGGCGGGGATGGATCATTTTGTGATGCGCGGACTCGGCAAATGCCGCGGCGAATTCAGCCTGATGACGCTGGGTTACAACTTCAAGCGGGTCATGCGTGTGCTGGGCGGAGCTGCATTTGTGGAGCATTGTCTGCAAAAACAGCGGTTGGGGACGAATGGCGTGTGAACTTGAAGCCGATTCTTCGAGGACTTGACCGCGACCCCGAGCTGACCGGCCGCCGAGACGTTTCTCTCCCGGCTCTGCGGTGTTGTTGCTCCCGAAGTTGAAGACAGTGTCCGGCCATCGGGCTGCAAGCGTAAGCGAGCCCTGTTCCGGAGACTGTGAAATCCAATACTCTCACAGTCTCCACTGTCGGCGAAGCGGCCCGGGCGACGGACGGGGGAAAACGGTCGTATTACGAGATCGCGGCCGACGGCGAAACGCGGGAGCGCGGCGGCGCCGGCCGAATCGAGTTCGACGCGGCGATACCGGTCCAGCCCGGGAGCCGGCGCGGCAGCGCACTGTTCCTCCAGCCCGGTGCGGTGCTCTCGCAAGGGCCGGACGGGCGCGCCCTCCACGGCGCCTCGCTCGGGATCGTATTCCGGTTCGAGGCCGGCGACGGCATCGTCGGGCTGAACGCGTTCCACGACCTGAACCGGATCTCCGGCTCCGGCCGCGACAGGACGCACCGGCAGGCGAGTCTCGGCGCGGACTACCAGATCGGAAGAAGCCGGATCGGGGCCAACTACTACATTCCCCTTACCGGACGGCGCGGGTGGGAGTCCGGCCAGGCGCGGCTGACCGAATACGCCGTGGGCGGCCCCGAACTGCGCTACCGCCTGGCCCTCGACGACCGCTGGACGCTGAGTGGAAGGGCATTCCGCGAGACCGGCCGCGGCGGTTGGCGAGGCGAGGGCTCCGGCGCCGGGAACGGCTGGCGGTTGGCGGTCGGCGCAGGCTACCGGCTCGGCTGCACGCGGCTCGGGCTCGACATCGACCATGACACCCGCCGCGGCGAGACCGCGGCGCGTCTCGGCCTGACCTTCCGCCTCGGGGCGACGGCCGGGCGTTGCGCCGGGGAGGGGAAGCCCGACCTCCTCGCCCTCGTCGAGCGCGAGAAGATCGTCGCGGTACGGCAGGCCGCCGTCCCGAGGCTCGTTCCGCTCACCTCGCTTCCCGAGGACGTGACGCGGCTCTACGAGACGGTGACGGGCGGCGACCCCGACGCGGACACCGTCTGGCTGTTCTCGCAGGGAGGCCCCGTCACCGAGCTGGACGCCGGATCGGACCTGACGGAGTTCCCCGGCCACGAGAAGCGGATCCTCGTCAACGTGCACCAGGTGCAGACCCTGAACCCCGGGCTGATCGACGACGCGAGGCTCGACAGCGTCGCGCGGGTCCAGGCGGAGATGGACGTGAGCGTCGAGATCCTCGACCGGGTGATCCGCCACTTCAAGGCCCGGGGCAAGCGGGTGGTGCTGTTCAGCCACTCCTTCGGCTCGTTCATCGTGCCGCGCTACCTGGCGCTCAAGGGGCCGGGCGGGGCGGACCGCTACGTGATCATGGCGGGCCGGCTCGACATCGAGCGGAAGATGTACGAGAACCGGCTGAGCAAGCTCCGCGACGCAAGCACCGTGGCCTACTTCTACGAGGGCGGCACCACGCTCACCCGGTTCGACCAGGCCGCCGGTCTGATCGATCCGGACCCGGCCGCGCCGCCCGCGGACAGTGTGCTGCCGCGGGCGGTCCGGATGCAGGCGGCGTTCCAGGGGGCGCTCGGGAAACACCGCTACACCCGCCTCCTCGCGGGAACGGACCTCTCGAAGGTGATCTACGCCTACGGCACGATGGATCAGGCGGTCGGCCGGCTGACCGGCGAGGAGGTCGCTTTCCTCGAATCCAGAGGCGCGGAGGTCCTCGCCGTGGAGGGCGGACACGGATCCATGTTCGCCGAGCCCGCCGCCGCCCGGATCGTGGAGTTACTGGAGGATTCGGGGCGAGGGCCGGCCCTGTTCGAAGGGCGCGGAGAAGCGTGCTCCCGCCCATGCCGGCGTGCCGCCCCGGAGCGGACCGCGGTCCGTGCCCGGGTTCCCCAAAAGACCCCGAGTGTTCGATGAATCGAAAGCAGGCATGCTCGCCCGGCCAGTTGCGCGGCAGCACCCCGGTCCCCCGGCTGGTCGCGAAGCGTCCCGAGCCCGACCGTATCGGCCGGCTTGTTGGTCGTCACCGCGCGCAGATACGCCAGAACCTCATCGGCGGGCGCGCCGCCGCGCACCGTCCCCGTCGACAGGCTCACGCCTTTGCGCGCGCCCGCACTTGCGAATCCGCCGGCCGGAGGCGGAGGCTGGGCGCCCATGTTCGTGCGGCCGCCGCCTTCGCATCGGCCAGACGCGTGTCGTTGCGGGCCGGACTTTGGAGACGTATAAAATAAATCGGACACGGGTAAACGTTGTCATCTCGCCATAGTGTGATGTTCCCGGAAGGGCGCGCCTCCACCACTGACCGCTGCGTCCATCTCGACGACGCGATGCAGAGAGACGCAGCGGAGCGGGCGACAGGGGCCGTCAAACGCAAGCTGTCCGGTGCTGATTCCGAGGGATGCGCGAAGCAATCGCGAGTGCCCGCATACCACGACAGGGGTTCCCGATACCGCCGGATGTTTCCTTGCAGCGTTCGCGGCGGGATAGTAAGTTGGCGGCAAGACCTCAGGCGGCTTCTTCACGGCAAGTGCGAGGAGGGTTTCGGAATTGCATTCCCGGCGGCCAGGCGTTTCTTCGCTCGCTATGGTGGCGGCGCTTGCGTTGGCGCTCTCCGGATGCGGCGGTGGCGGCACGGTCTCCATGGGCGGCCCCAACGGCGATGACAGCAAGATGTCGCTATCGGGCAAGTGGAAACGCTTCGCAGACGGCAACCCGACGCTTCGCATGACAAGCGCACAAGTGTCCACGGCCTGGAGGGCGGCCGCGTGGAAGTCTACCCACAGAGTGATCCTGGGGCCTGTCAGTGTCGGCGCAAACCCCGCATCGGCCGTCCAGATAGAGACTGACCCATGCTCGCCCGGCGAGTGCGACCTGGAGCCGCCTCCGGACAACACTCGGCAATTCGCTCCAGTGCTGGGCCACAACGATGTTCCTGTCGCTGAATACAAGGCCCGCACTACCCGAACCCTGCCGGTGCTCGAAGCCGGGGAGACAGCCCGGACAACCCTCTTGGATTTTCTAACCTACGGCGGTTGGCTCGATCACACGGAATTCCGCGTTTCCGTCTCCCGCTGGTGTTCGGTCGGCGCGGCAGGGTGTTCGGGAACGGATCCGGACTACGAAAACGGAATTGCCTTCGGCTTCATGGCGGGCAGTTACTCCGGAACGACGCCCGCGGGCGTGGGGTCGGCCACATGGACGGGCGTCATGGTCGGGATGGAATCCCCGGAAGCCGGCTCCGACAGGGCCCTGGCTTTGTTACGGAACGGGCCGGATGTGTTTCTCGGCGACGCGCGGATCACGATAGACGATCTCGCGGCTCCCGATGTCGATGTTTCATTCACCAATATCCATAACGTCACCGAGGGAGTCCCTCATGATGACATGAGTTGGGAGAACCTTCGCATACAGGACGACGGCTTGTTCGGCGGACTTGCTGGAGAGAGAGACGGGAACGAGTACATCGCCGGGATGTTCACCGGCCCCAGGCATCAGGAAGTGGGTGGCGAATTCCGGAGGAACGGTATCGTGGGGGCCTTCGGCGCGAAACGCCAGTAGCCCGGGCACCGAACGCTTCGGAAAAGGGAATTATACTTAGGGAATTATATACCAAAGTTGCGGAATAATTAGTGGTGCGGAGTATTTGAAAATGGTACCCAAGGCGGGACTCGAACCCGCGTCGCCCAACCTGTCCGCGCCCCATGACGGCGTCCGGCTCACGCCCTTGCGCAGCCTACCACGGCAATGACACTCTTCCGAACGGGGCGCAGCCTCATCGCTGCGCTTTCGTCTTGCGCCGTCGCCGCTGGCTGCGCCGGGACCACCAGTGCCGCCGTCACCGCGCTCTTCCCGTCGAACGCGTCGTCAGCGGCGGACCTCTGGTCCAGTATTCCAGGCGGACATCGATGAAGTATAATCGGAAGAGGAAGCTGGGGCGAACGTACAAAACGCATCAAGTCGCTGTTTCGGTGCCGCAGCCCGCAAGAGGAACCGGGCGGTATGAAGAGCCGAATTTTTTGGATTTGGTTTGCTGTCGGCGCTATTCTTTTCTGGATTGCGTTTCCGGTAGGCGCAATTCTCGCCGCGCTGAATGCGCGTTTCCTTTTGGGTTTCGTTCAGTTTGCGCTGGAAATCTTTTCCACTCCCGGCGTCATCGTTTCCCTTCCGATTCTGAACCTCGTCGCAAGTCCGTGGTGGGCGGTCGGCGTCATCGGCATACTGAACGGCGCCGCCTACGGGTTTTCCGCGTGGCTGATTACGCGCCGGATGCGCAAACGTCGTTCCGCCCACAGGTAGCCCACCTCCGGGTCGGCACTGCGATGCGGGCGGTGGCTGCAAATGGCCCCCGTAAACAGGAACAACCAAATGAAGACAATGATTTCTTGACCCTCACGCCGCGCCGGGTTTCCCGATCAACGGCGCGTGCGTGTCTTTCCCGTACACCATCTTCTCTACGACGATGAACAGGCCGCCGGTTTTCTTCTCCTGCAGCGCGCCGTGCGTATGTGGACGACCCAGCGTCCGCAGCGATGTTCTTGTGGGGATTGACGAATGGCTTAACGCGGGCCGGCGGCACGAGTTTCACCTCATGGCCGAACCTGCGCATTGCGCCCCGGCATGACCGGCGGTCGCTGGCGGCCTGCGACCTGCATCCCGGCCAGGGAAGCCCCGGCGCTCGCCAGACTCCATGCGCTGCCAAGCCCAGATAGGCTCCACAACCGGTTTCCCCGGGAACTGCACCACGCCCCTGCCCTCCTGATCCGTCTTGCCGTAGCGGATTCACATCCTGTGCGTCACAGGCTGCGACTTCGGACACCCGGAACAGAGCGGGGCTGCCCGCCCTGGCCCGAAGCGCAGGGCTCTTAGGGGTTTTCGGGTGCGGCCATGCGGTAGCCGACCCCGCGCTCGGTCAGGATCCAGGTGGGCCGGGCCGCGTCATCGCCGAGCTTCCGGCGGAGCTGCTTCACGAATGTGCGCACCAGCTTTGGGTCGTCCGGGTCGTGTATGCCCCATATCTGGCGCAGCAACGAATCGTAGGTCAACACCCGCCCCGCGCGGAGTGAGAGCAGGCGCAACAGTTCGTATTCGGTCGCCGTCAGTTCCAACCGGCGCCCAGCCATGGTCACCCGGCGCAGATCGTAGTGGATGGCCAGCTCCCCCATGAGGAAGGGTTCGGGCTCGACCCTGTGGCGCAGGGCTGCCCCGACCCTCGCCGTCAGCTCGGTCCCCGAGAAGGGCTTGACGATATAGTCGGCGGCTCCGCTCTTCAGGGCCTTGGCGATGGTCTCGTCCCGTCCGTAGCCCGAGATGAAGATCACCGGCAGGTCGGCGAGTTCCGGGACGCTTTCCATCAGTTCGATCCCGTCGACCCCTGGCAGCACCAGGTCCAGCAGTACCAGTTGGGGATTCTCGGCCCGGATGAGCCGGGAGAGCTCCCCCGCCTCGCCCGTGACGAGCGGGGCGTAACCCGCCTCCGTAAGCGTGTTGCGAACGAAACGCAGCGTCTGCGGGTCGTCGTCCACCACGAGAATGCGCGTCGGCTCACGCGCTTCCTGGGGCGGCCGCTCGTCAGCGCCCTCGCCCGCCTCCCCTGCCGTCGCGATGGTGAAGGTGAAGCAGGTTCCCTGGCCCGGACCGCCGCTCTCCGCCCGGATGCGGCCCCCGTGGGCCTCGACCAGACCCTTGCAGATGGCAAGGCCCAAGCCGCTCCGGCCAAACCCGCCTGCCTCGTCTGCGTTGGCGATGCCGGTGTGCTTCTCGAACAGGCGGGGCAGCAGTTCGGGCGCCACGCCCCGGCCTTCGTCGGAGACCGAGACCGCGACGTACTCTTCCTTGTGTTCCGCGGCGATCCGAATCGGGGAGGATTCCGTAGAATGCCTCGCCGCGTTGGACAAGAGGTTGTTCAGAACCTGGACTATGCGCTGGCGGTCCGCCATCACCCGGGGCAAATCCGGCGGAAGGTCGATGAGGAGGGGGTGCCGGCCGCCGCTGCTCAGGAACGTGTTTCTTGCCTGGTCCACCAGCGCCGCCACCTCCGAGGACTCGGGCGCGACCGACAACGTGCCCGCGTCGATGCGCCCCGCGTCCAGCAGGTTGCTGATCAGGTCCCGCATGTGGTCGGCCTGCTCGTTGATGATGCGGAAGAACTGGAGCATTTCTGCCGAATTCGGGAGCGGCGACGCATCCAGCACCGTAGTGGCGGAGCCCTTGATGGAAGTCAGCGGCGCGCGGAGCTCGTGGCTCACCATGCCCAGGAACTCCGCCCGCAGCCGCTCCAGTTCCTCGATCGGCGTCAGGTCCTGCATGGTTACCACAACCGAGTCGACCTCGCCGTCGACTGAGCGGATCGGCGTCGCGTTGATCAGCGTCCTCACCCTGCGCCCGTCGGGGACCGAGAGCACGATCTCCTCGGCGCGCACCCTCTCAGCCTTGCCGAGATGCTCGGCCAGAGGGAACTCGCTCAGCGAAATCTCGTGCCCGTCGGCGCGTCGGCAGGTTATCACCTTGCTCAGCTGCTCCAACGGGTGGCCCGGAATCCGCAGGTTATCGATCAGGGCTGTCGCCTCGTGGTTGAGCGACCGCGGATTGCCGCTCTTCGCATCGAAGACCACAACGCCCACGGGCGAGGTCTCGACCAGCGCCTCGAGGTCGGCATGCGCGCGCTGCTCATCGCGGTGCGCACGCGCGTTGACGAGCACGCTCGCCGCCTGCGCCGCGAACAGCAACAGGACCTCCTCGTCTTCGCCCGTGAACCCGCCCTCCCCCTCCTTGTCACCGAGGAAGAAGTTGCCGACGTTGACGCTCCCGTGGCGGACCGACACGGCCTGGAACGTATTCGAGGGTATCGGTTCCGCGGAGAATCCCAGCGAGCGGACGTAGGCCGGAAGGTCGTCCAGCCGGATCGCCCCCTTGAGGTTGTGCAAGTGCTCGAAGAACCTGAAACGATCCGGCCACTCCAGCATCCGGAGTTCCTCTTCCGGCGTGAAGCCGGAGGTGACGAAGTCCTCGGGGCTCCCCGCCTCATCGACGACCGTGATCACCCCGTTGCGCGCGCCGGTGAGCGCGCGGGCGTTTTCCAGCACCTCGCGCAGGACGGTGTCCATATCGAGGCTCGCGCTGATGCGCAGGATCGCCGCGATCAGCCGCGAGGTGCGTTCGCGCAGCACCTCGATCTCCTCCCTCAGCCGTTCGGTTTCTTGCAACCCCTCATCCTCCCCGGAGAGCGGCGGCGAAATCCGGCTCGATCCCACCTGTCGATGGTCACACCCGGACTGGACCGGGCGGAGCGGGTCTCTGGACTGGGAAAACGCATCCAGCCGCATTTTCTCATGAAAATAACACGACTGAAGCCCAAAACCTCACATTAAATACATATCATACTTATATAATTCTATGCAAGTGTAGGCAGATATATCGGGTGGTTATGGTGTCTGGGGGATGCTTTCCTTCCGAATTAAAGAAGTAAAAGCCGTAACTACGAAAGAAATTTCGTTCACCTGAACGCCTAATAATGAAGGGGTTATCACATGAAAAGTCTAATCATGACAGTGGTTCTGGCAACGGCGCTGGCAGGGTCTTTTGCCGTGGCGAATGCCGGGGGAGACAAACCGCCGGAGTCTAACAGATGTGAGTTCTACTTTAATGAGAACATTCCGCCCGCCCCCGCCCGGAAGAGTTGCCACGGTCTCATTTTCACCGAGCCTGGAAACAACCAGTATCGTGTGAGCGGTAACTGTAATCTTGATGCAGGTCCCGGGTCCAAGCTCACGACCATCACGGTCACTGACGCGCGCAACTGCGCCGTCCTGGCGAACTGCAATGGGGAGTTGGTCGTGGGGAGATGCGGCAATCAATGACCGTGAACCCCGAGAATCGCTCCGACAACGGCGATTCAACTTGCTCGGTAGTCGCTCAAGTCCGACAGGCTACCAACCTAAAAGAAGGAGATGTCACATGAAAAGTCTAATCATGATAGCGGTTTTGGTAATGACGATTGCAGGGTCTTTTGCCGTGGCGAATGCCGGGTCAGAAAAACCGGTTGATACCGACCCTACGTTCTTTTGTAGGAACACCTTTCAGAACAGCTCCGCAGCGAGACATACCTGCAAAAGCGTCTCAATCACCAAGATCGGAGCCGACTCGTATAGGGTGAGCGGTCGATGTGAAATGGCGCATCGGCCAAACGAGTACAGGGATACGACCATCAATGTTGTTGACTCCCGCCGTTGCGGCGACCTGACGAACTGCGACGGGACGTTGGTCGTGGGTGCTTGCCTGGACTGTGTCGATAAAAGAACCATGCGAAAGATAGCGTGCTAGATAAATTGAGCCGCTCCATGCGAGGTGGGTCCACCATCAACGTCAAGGTCAAGCGTTCAGTTCTTGCCGGATTCGCCGGCGCACCGCGCTCATCCTGCCCGTGAGCGCGGATGACTTTGAGTAAGCCGAAGGATGCCTCGAGGCTGAAAAACTGCGGCGGCGACCTTGGACTCGGTGCTTGCCGATGGCAAGGCTTCCGCACGCCCCAGACGAAAGGAGACCAGCAATGTTCTTGACCCTTGCCACGATGGGACTCGCCGTCGCCCTCGTATCGCTCCCCGGTGCAGCGTACGCCCTGGAGGAGAAACCCGTCGACGCCCCCCCGCCCGTGGCCGAGAATTGCCGCAACCACTGGGAGAAGAGTTCCGCAAGCCAGACCTGCTCCAACGAGAAAATCGTGAAAGTGATGAATTACAGATGCCGCATCACGGCGACGTGCCGGGTGGGCGGCGGTACGAAACGCTCCTGGAAAGTGATGGACCCGGAGGATGCCGCGCGGCTGCTCAACTGCAGCGGCTGGCTGAAGGTCGGTAGTTGCTGAACCGCGGGCCGGCGATCATATGGGCGGGGATGGCGGGCCGGGCGCGAAATCCCTGCGGGGCCGGGCAACGAACCATGAGAGCCGTCCGGTGCAGGAAGGCGTTAGTTGGGGGTCCGCGAATCCTGCGTACAACTCCTGCGCATCCCGGCGAGTTGCTGTCGAATCCGGAGAAACACGGTCGTGACGACTTTCTCGGCAAAGGCGGCTTCCTGCATCGCCGCGGCCAGCCTGTTCTGCTGTGCGGCCCCGGGGTTCGGAAAAGAGCCCGAAGGCGATATGACGGAGCATCTCCACCTTTCCCTCGGGGAGGCCGTTTCCCTGGCCATGCGCAACAACCGCGAACTGATCAACGCGCGGCTCGATCGCGTCGCGGAACGCTTCTCTCTCCGGGTGGCGGAGAACAAGTTCCGTCCGCACGTGACCATCGGCCCCTATATCGAAAAAAGCCGCACCGCGCCGTCCACGGACACCGGCGCGGCGGGCGTGTCGTCGAGGGCCACGGTGCGCCTGCCCGCCGGCGGGACATTCAGGGTCACCTGGAGCGGCGGCCGCAGGAGCGGAGGCGCTTCATCGCAGCCGCGGTATTCGAGCGCGCTGGAGTTCACGTTCACGCAGCCCCTGCTGCGCGGAGCGGGCGCCGGGGTCAACACGGCCTCGGTCAAAACCGCCCGGCTTGCGGAGGAGATCAATATTCTGGCCCTCAGGCAGACGATCATCGAAGTCGTTTCCTCGGTCGTCGAGAGCTATCGCGATTACATGCAGGCCGAGCGACGCGTGGAAATCCGGGCCAAGTCCCTCGAGCGCGCCCGTGATCTCCTGAGGGTGAACGAGCTGCTCGTGCAGACCGGCCGGATGGCCGAGCGCGACATCGTGGAGACGCAAGCCGATATCGCCAGCCGCGAGTTGCGTCTGCTCTCGGCGCGGAACAGCCTCGACGCCGCCCGCCTGGCGCTGGCGGACATCCTCGACATCGACAGCCGGACCCGGCTCCGGCTTACGGACGCCCTCGCCGGCGCCCTTGAGGAGGAGCCGCCGCGAACCGACGCGGCGGACGGCATCGAGACGGCCCGTCTGCATCGCCCGGATTACCTGCGGGCGCTTGTGCTCGTCAGGATCGCCGAAATCCGGGCGAAGGTGGCCGCCAACGAACGCCTGTGGGATCTCTCGGTGGAGTTGTCGACGAAATTCTCCGGTACGGGCAGGACCCCGGGCGCCGCCGCGGGCCGTCTCGACGACACCGACTACGGCGCCCGGCTGTATCTCGGCGTCCCGATAGGCCGGGCGGCGACGGATCCCGGGAAATACGAACACGTGAAGGCGGCCGTCGCACTCGAGAAGTCCCGCAACGTCCTTGCGAACCTGCGCCAGCGAATCGACATCGAGGTGAGCAACGCCATCCGGGAAGTGGAACTGTCGGGCCGGCAGGTGGAACTGGCGCGCTCCGCCCGCGAACTCGTGGAGCAGAAGACGGAGATCGAAAAGGAAAAGCTGCGCCTGGGGTTGTCGTCGAACTTCCGCCTGGTCGCCTTCGAGGACGATCTGGTGTCGGCCCAGAACAGCGAGCTGGACTCGATCATAGCCCATCGGGCCGCCCTGACGGCGCTGGACCGCACCCTGGGCACCACGCTCAAGCGCTGGAACATCGAGGTCGGCGAGGTGGACCGGGAGGGCGCCCGGTGAGCGGCGAGGAGGACAGGAGGCGAGCGCCCGGGAGCGGCGACCGGTCGTCGTCCGCCGGTCTCATCTACAAGAATGTCCTGGACAACGTGGCGAGCGGGGTCATATCGCTCGGCGCCGACGGAGTCATCACGAGTTTCAACGCGGCGGCCGCTGAGATCTGCAACATGACGGGCGAGGCGGTGATCGGCCGCAAGTTCTTCGAGGTCTTCTCCCAGGAAGAAGGCCTGGACGAATTCACCGACGTGATCTTCGACGCCGTCTACGACTCGTCCATGGTCCATCAGCGCCTGGTGGAGGCGACCCTCGGCGGCAGGACACGCTCCCTGTCCATGGCGACGACGTATCTGAAGCAGGAGCGCGACGGCGAGACCGCCAGGATTGGCGTGGTCGTGTTGTTCAGCGACATCACCGAGATCAGGGAGTTGCGGGAAACCGAACTTCGTCTGGCCAGGGAGATGGAGGCGAAGCACGCCGAACTCCGGGAAGCATATCTGAAACTGGAGGAAACGAGCCGGAAACTGGGCGCGGCCTCGAAGAATATCCGTGTCGTCAGGGCGGGCGCGGTGCTGGCGTTGGTGATGCTGTTCGCCGCGGTCGGCCTGTACTTCTGGGACGCCGGCATGGACGCCGGCCCGCCGGCCGGAAGCGGAGCCGCCGTCCCGGCTCCGCCCGCCCCGGAAGATCTCCGGCTTCTGGTGGTCGAGCCGCGGCGCATTTCCTCGACCGTCACCATTCTCGGGCGGCTCGCGCCGAGACGGGAGGTCGAGGTCGTCAGCCCGATGCAGGGCAAGGTGGGTGCGGTGCACGTCCGGCCGGGCCAACGAGTGGCCAAGGGCCAGCGACTGCTGGACATGGACGTTGCCGAGGTTCGGATCAGCCATCGCGAGGCGCAGGTCGCCCATATCAAGGCGCGCGACCGGGTCGAGGAGCTGAAGGACTGGTCCAATCACGCCGAAGTATCACGCGCCCGGAGGGCCGTGAGCAAGAGGAGGATCGCGCTGGAGTCTCTGAAGAGCCGGCTCTCGGAAACCGCCTTCCTGCTGAAGCGGGGCATCATCCCGGCGTCGGAGCACGAGGCGGCCGAGCGGGAGCACCGCAACCAGTTGCTGGACCTCCAGGCGGCGGAGATGGACCTCGAGGCGGTCCTGGCAAGGGGCGCCGCCGAACTCGACGTGGCGCGGCTGGAACTGGACAACGCGCGCGCCCGGCTGAAGCGCCTGGAGGAAATCCTGGGCAAGGCGAGGGTGACCGCACCGGCGACCGGGGTAATCCTGCATTCGAAGGGAGGAAAAGCCGGGGATGGGGGCGAGGAGAACGACAAGCTGGCGAGAGGCGCGTTCGTCGAGCGGGGAGACCTGGTGCTGACGATCGGCGACCTCGAGGGCCTGACGGTCATCGGCCATGTGGACGAGGTGGACGTAACGCGCATCCGCCCGGGCCAACCGGCCAGGGTCGTGGGCGACGCCTTTCCCGGCGTCGTGCTGCGCGGCGAGGTCAACCGCGTTTCTTCGCAAGCCATCCTCCCCGCCGCCGGCCGCAGGGGACTGCCGACTTTCGAGGTCGCCGCCGTCGTGGAGTCCCTGACGGAGGAGGTGCGCCGGCTGCTGCGCCTGGGCATGTCCGCCAGGGCCGAGGTGGTCGTCTACGAAAAGGAGAACGCATTGCTGATTCCCGTCGGGGCGGTGGAGTTGCAGGACGGCCGGCCCTGGCTGTGGGTCAGGGACCGCGGCTCCGGCGAGGCCAGGGCGGTCGAGGTGGTCACCGGCATGACCACCGTGGACTCGGTCGAGATCATCGACGGGATATCTCCCGGCGATGAAATCCTGATCGGAGGTCGATAAGCGATGAACGAAGGAAACGGCGAAGCGCACCCGGAGATCATGCTGAGCCTGGTCGATATCCGCAAGAGCTATGCCACGGGGCCAATCGAGACGGAGATACTCCGGGAAATCAGGCTTGACGTGTACAAGGGCGATCTTTTGTCGATCATGGGGCCGTCGGGCTGCGGCAAATCAACGCTGATGAACATCATCGGCCTTCTCGACCGGCCGACCTCCGGCTCCTACTTCCTCAAGGGGCGCGAGATCGGCGCGATGAGCGACGCCGAACTGTCCGCCCTGCGCAACGCCAGCATCGGCTTCGTTTTCCAGTCGTTCCATCTGCTTCCGCGCCTGACGGCCTGGGAGAACGTCGCCGTTCCGCTGGTGTATCGGGGCGCAGGCGCGGCAATCATGCGGCGCCGGGCCCGCGAAATGCTCGAGAAGGTGGGCATGGGGGACCGCGCAGGCCATCGGCCCGCCGAGCTTTCCGGAGGCCAGCGGCAGCGCGTCGCCATCGCGCGGGCGCTGGTGGGCGAACCGGATATCCTGTTGGCCGACGAACCCACCGGCGCCCTGGACGCGGATACAGGCGGCGAGATCATGGGGCTGTTCGCCGGATTGAACGCCGATGAGGGGCTCACCGCCATTATCATCACCCATGACCGGGATGTTGCCCGCCGGTGCGCGAGGCGCACCCGGATTCTCGACGGCGTACTGAGCGAAGCGGCGCTTCCGGCGGAGCGGGCCTCCGCCCCCGGCGCGCCGTGATCGGTGAGCTGGATGATTGTTCTCCTCAAGGCCAATCTGAAAGAAGCGGCGAGCAGCCTGGCCACCGCCCGCCAGCGCAGCCTGCTCGCACTGCTCGGCATCGTGATCGGCGTCGGTTCGGTGATCGCGATGGTTTCGGTGGGGGTAATCGTCAGGGGCGAGGCTCTCAAGCAGTTCCAGGAACTGGGCACGGACATTCTGACCATCCGCCTCCGGCGCGGGAGCCCCGGGACAGGCCCTCTCCGCCTTGCCCCGCGCGACGCCCTCGGGGTTGCGGCGCTTCCCGCCATCGCAGCGGCGGCGCCCTACGCGCTCTCGTACGGACAGGCCTCCCTCGCCGGCAAGTCGGTGAAGGATGTAATGCTCATCGGCGCCACCGCCGCCCTCGCCGACCTCAACAAGCTTCGGGTCGAGGCGGGCAGGTACATTTCCGATCTCGACCACCACCGGTATTTCTGCGTGGTCGGGGCGCAGGTCGCCTCGGACATGCGCGAAGCCGGCTTCAAACGCATCGTCGGCGAGACCATCAAGGTGGACGGCGCCGTTTATACCGTCGTGGGCATGCTGCGGCGAGCCTCGCGGGGTATGCGTCGCTTCGATGCGAACCGCTCGATCATCATCCCCGTCTCGACGGCGCAGCGGGTGTTTCGCCAGCCCGAAATCAGCAACGTCACGGCGCGCATGAGTCCCGGAGCGCACCATGTGGCGGCGACGAGGGAGGTCGAAGGATATTTCCGGCGCAAAGCGCCCGGTTTCGAGGTCCACGTGCGAAGCGCCGAGCAATTGATCGAGCAGATGCACAAGCAGATGCGGCTGTTCGCGCTGCTGCTGGGATCTGTGGGGGGCATCTCGCTTCTCACCGGCGGGATAGGGGTCATGAACGTCATGCTCGTGTCGGTGAGCGAGCGGCGTCTGGAGATCGGCATCCGGCGCGCTCTCGGTGCGCGCCGCACGGACATCCAGAGCCAGTTCCTGATCGAATCGCTCATGCTGTCACTGGCCGGCGGCATGGTCGGTACCGCCGCGGGGATCGGGGCGACCTGGGCGATCTGCCAGTTCACGGGCTGGACGTTCCTGATCTCGGCGGCGGCCATGGGCCTCGGGGTGGGCGTGGCCGGCGCCGCCGGCGTGTTCTTCGGGTTCTATCCCGCATTGCAGGCGGCCAGGCTCGATCCTGTAGCGGCGTTGCGCGGGACATAGCCGGACGGGACACCGGGCGACGGGCTTCGCCCTATCCGGCGGACGCGGTTGGCCACGTTCCGGGAAACTTCCCCGAGTGGCGCTTTGCGTTACGGCGGTGTTGCCGTCGCATAAATTTGTTGACCACCCAGGACCTGACGCCTGGTTTTTATAGCCGAAGGCCCATACTGCTCACGTACATTCAGTACAAGTCCCATGGAGAAGGGGAAATCACATGTCTTTTACCAACCCTGGCGTAAAAACCTTTTTGCTTTGCATTTGCGTTGTATCGTTCATCGTCGTTGCCTATGCGGTTCCCGTCTCTGCCGGGAGCGAAAAGCCCAAACCTTCCGTAGTCGACAGATGCCGCGAAAACTATTCCAAAAGTCCGGCATCGAAGGTTTGCGTCAGAGAAAAATTCGAGAAGGTGAACGAACGGTGTCGGGTGACTGCCCATTGTCCGACTCGCCTGGGCGATTGGTGGCCGTTCAATACGCGGATAGTGGTAGTTCCGGAAGATGCTTCCAACCTGCGCAATTGCAACACCAAGCTCAAGGCGACGGCTTGCTGATGCCAGGTTATGGTGAAAGCAAAATGCTCCAGATGAAACTGCACCCTATCGTAACGCGCGGAACGGGGGTTGGGGAGCGGCGCGGCCGGGGCCCTCACTCTTGTCCATCTCGCCGACAGGGTGGCAGGGGCGGACGTGCCGATTCGCTTTGACGAGCCGGCGCGTGGTTCACGTGCGCTCGCCGCCGCCCTCGGCGCCCTGGCTGCGGCGGCGTTGCCGCCGGTCCATGCCGTGCCGTTGCTGCTTGTCTCCTTCACCGGCCTCGTCCGGCTGATCCACACGAGCCCCTCGCCGTGGCGCGCCGCAGCCGTGGCCTGGTGGTTCGGCCTCGCCCATTTCATCGCGGGCCTCTACTGGATCGGCCCGGCCCTGCTCACCGGCCCCGCGCGCTTCGGCTGGCTGTCCGCACCCGCGGCGATCGGCCTCGCGGTGGTCCTCGCCGTATATCCGGCGCTCGCCGCTTTCACGGCGCGGTTGCTTCCGCTGGCCATCGCCGGCCGCGTGCTCGCTTTCGCCATCGCCTGGACGGCTGCGGAGTGGCTGCGCGGCAACGTCCTGACGGGCTTCCCGATGAACCTCATGGGCACGGTCTGGGCGCCCTCGATCGCCATGCTCCAGTTCACCGCGCTTGCCGGGGCCTATGGCTTGGGGTTCGTGACCGTTCTCGCCGCAGCCGCCCCCGCGGCGCTGTCCCTCCCTCCCCGGAGCGGACGTTCCTGGGCGCTGCCTGCGGCGGCGTTCGGACTGCTGGCTGCGGTCTGGGCGGGCGGAGAGCTCCGCCTCGCGCTCGCCCCCGATTCGCCGCCCACCGGCACAAGCCTGCGCCTCGTATCGGTCAATATCGATCAGAGGATCAAATGGCGGGACGACATGCGCATGGCGGCGCTGACGCGCTACGTCGAACTCTCGCGCCGGCCGGGGTTCGAGGCAACCGACCTGGTGATCTGGCCGGAGACGACGGTGACCTTCTACCTGGCCGAGCGAGCGCCGCTTCGCGCCCGCCTCTCCCGTGCCGCACCGCCGGGCGGCCACCTCGTGACCGGGTCGCTGCGGCGCATCCGCTCAAAGGAGCTCCCTACCGTCTTCTGGAACAGCCTCCACGCACTGACGCCTGCGGGCGACATCGCTGCGACGTATGACAAGCACCATCTGGTGCCTTTCGCGGAGTACAACCCGCTGAGCGCGATCCTCCCCCTGCCAATCCTCGTCGGCGGGGCGAACGACTACTCCGCCGGGCCGGGGCCGCGCACCCTGCGCCTGCCCGGCCTGCCGCCCTTCAGCCCGCTGATCTGCTACGAGGCGATCTTCCCCGGCGCGGCGGTGGCCGCCGGTGGGCCGGCGCAGGAGCGGCCGAGATGGCTGCTCAACATCACCAACGATGCCTGGTTCAGGCGCACGTCCGGGATCTGGCAGCACTTCGAGGCGGTCCGCCTGCGGGCGGTCGAGGAGGGCTTGCCGATGGTGCGTGTGGCGAACGCCGGCATCTCCGCCGTCGTCGACGCCTACGGCCGCGTGAGGGGCCGGCTCGGGCCGGACGAGGCCGGCGTGTTCGACTCCCCCTTGCCGCCGGCGCTCGCAGCGCCGCCGCCGCAGGCCAGGCTCGGCGGCTGGTCTCTCGTAATCCTTCTGCTTCTCGCCACGGCGGCCCTGCCCGCGCTCGGCCCGCAGCGATGACCGCCGCCCTGGGCGTGCAATACGACCTGGCCGGGTTCCGCCCCGCTCCTTCCCGGCGCCGGCGGACCGGCTTCAAGGAAGCCGGACGCTGAATGGATGCCCGGATTTGCCTGTCCGTCTGGCCTGAGAGTTTCATCGGGAGATGAAGGGTGGCATTGCCGGCCATGACGGCTGCCGCCCCGGTCAATAGAAAAAATCGTCTGTATGCGCAGGCGGATTGCGGAGCTTGAGCCCTCCGGCGAACCGGAATATCATCGCCATGCTCACCCGGGCGCAGACATGCAATGCCGTGCTCGCGATCGAGTCGTCGCGTTGCGATAGTGTCGACAACCACTCTTCATTGAATTCTTGAATAGAATAAATATACTCCGTAGTTTATATGGTTATTGAATTCTTGAATACATATTATCGAAACAACCGGCGCCCATGTTTATCGGCGCCGGATACCTGTAGCTTTTTGGAGTCGAAACTTGAGAAGAAATGACACGGCGAAGAAATTTTCGCCAATCCTGTGCCTGATCTTCTTGTTCGCCTGGTTTATTTGCGCCGAAACCGGAGAAGGAAGCGATTGGGATATCCGCATCGGTCTGGGCGCAATATACGATGCGAAGTATGAAGGTTCCGATGAGATGAAAGCGCGGGCTCTTCCCCTGATAGATGTTACCTGGAAAGACCTGGTTTTTCTCAACTCGCGCGAGGGTTTGGGCGTGCGCGTTTTCGACGACCACAACCTCACGGTCAGCGTCGGGGTGGGGTATGTGTTCGGCAGGGATGAATCGGACAGCAACGACCTGAGAGGCATGGGTGATATCGATGACGCCGCTGCCGCCAACCTCAAAATAAAATATGTCATCGGACCGGTTGCGCCCTACATCGGCGCTTCCAGACATTTGGGAGATGTCGACGGGACTTTGGTGGAGGCAGGCGTCGGGGGCATCGTGCCGCTGGCTCTGATAACCGGAGGGATGGATTCGCCGGGCATGGGTGCCGGCGGGCTGAAAGGACCGGCGCTGCAACTCGGCGTATCCGCAACCTGGGCGGACGGCGACTATATGGAAGGCTACTTTGGCGTGAATCCGGTTCAGTCTTCGCGTTCGGGTTATGCCCGATATCACCCCGAGTCCGGATTCAAATCGGTGGACTTCAGGTTCGGCGTCATCTATCTGTTTGCGGAAAACTGGGCGGTGAACGCCCGGGGCGGGTACTCACGATTGCTCGGCGATGCCGCCGACAGTCCAATCGTCAAAGACGATGACCGGTTTTCCGGCGGTTTGTTTCTGTCTTACCGTTTCTGACGCTTCGGGGATTTTTCCTGCAGAACCTTCATTTCATCGCGCCGGGCGCTCGTCCTTTCCTTATGTTCGCGCGCCTCCATACGTTATCGAGTCGCGGACGGATTACCCCCGTTTCGGCCTCCGTTCAAGTTTTTGCCGTGGCGCCGCTACCCGCAGGGACAGGTCGCGGCCTGTCCCTGCAGGTGCGATTCGGCTTTGTTCGTCATTCCGGCGGCGGTCAATGTCAACCGGGAAGAGGTATCCGTAGGGACAGGCCCCCGTGCCTGTCCTGATGCGGGGCGGCCACGGGCGCAGACATCTTCGATACGGGCGGCCACGGGGTCAGACATATATGTCTGACCCCTACGGGAGCCTTGTCGTTCGGGAATCACTCCCCCCTTGAGGGGGCCGTTGAAAAAGCCCGTTTTCTCAGGAGATAAAGGCAACCCCCCCTACCCCCCCTTGTCAGGGGGGTCTTTTTATTGTTCCCCCCTGTCGGGGGGAGGCCTTCTTTTTTTATACCCTCCTACTTGCCGGGGCATTGCTTTTTTATACCCCCCTGACAAGGGGGGGTAGGGGGGGTTACTCCCTCCACCGAGGAGAATTTGATATTCACTCCCCCCTTGAGGGGGCTGTTGAAGAACCCTCCAGTGTCAGGATTGCCGTCATTCCGGCTACCGACCCTGTAGGGACAGGCCCCTGTGCCTGTCCAAGGCCCCCATGCTTGTCCCTGCGAAGCACAGCCACGGAGATGGACATATCCGATACGGGCGGCCACGGGGGGTCAGGGCGGCCTCTGGGGACCGCCCTGCTACGGGTGAATGCGGTTTTGTTCGTCATTCCGGCAATCAATGCCGACCGAGGAGGGAGGGATTGCCGGAATGACGAAGGATAACCATGCACGTCCGTAGTCCGCAGGGACAGGTCGCGACCTGTCCCTGCAGGATCGGCGGACAGGCGCCGGGGGCCACGGACAGGCACGGGGGCCTGTCCCTACGGCGAACAATCTCGAAGGTCGGATAGGGTTTTCCAACAACCCGCCTCGTCGCTTCCCTTCATCGCCCGCGCCTCCCGGGAACGGCGGCAGGGAAAACGTGAAAATACACGAAAAAAGCATGAAACCCCAAAAAAAGGATATAAAATTACGGTCGGCCATGATATAATTGATCGATCAAATAATAAATAGACGTTCCACCTGAAGGGGAGGCGGACGGCCCGTCGCGAAAAATCGCAATACCGGGAAGGGGGGATCAGGAAAATGAGACATCGCTCGAGAGAAGACCGACGGGGCTTGCAGGCGGAGGCGGCTGCGGTCCGTCATCCGTCATCCGAAGAAGAGGGCGGCATGAGCGCCGGACGGCTGTCCGGGCGCCGCAAGCCGGCTTCCCGGACCCCGGCGGAGCCCGTCCCGGGTTTATCGGGGGGCTCCCTCCCGCCTGAGCCGGCCGCCGCCCCCCGCGGGCGCGCACGCAAGCTCCTCTCCCCTTCATCCGGACTGACCGGCGGCCACGGCGCCGCTCCGGCAGGCTCGCGCCGGGCCGCGTCCGCGTGGCGCCGCCTCGCGCTGCTGCCCGTCCTCGCGCTGGTGCTCGGCGCGCTGTGCCTGCTCGACGCCGCCCCGGTCGGGGCCACTCATGAGACCGCACCTACCGGCGTCTCCGTGTCAGCATCGCAGTCGGGACAGTTGGCGGTCACCTGGACCAAGCCCGCCAGCACCCTCGGCTCAAGGGTACGATGGCGTGTGAAGTCCCCGCAAGGCAGCTGGCAAGGAGGCGGTGAGGGCGAAAGAGTATTCAATCAAAGCTGCGCCGCTACTACATGCTCATTCACGATAACGGGCTTGACCAACGGGACCACATATGAGGTCCAGGTAGGTATAAGGAATTTTCACGATCATTGGTCCGCCAGCGCGGACGGCACCCCCCAGGGCGCCGCGCTGTCCACCAACGCGAACCTGAGCGGTCTGACGGCGAAGAGCGCGGCGAGCGCGACGGGCACGTTCTCGGCGCTCGCGTTGACCCCGGCGACCTTCTCGGCGGCGACGACCGCCTACACCGCCTCGGTGGCGAACGGCGTCACGCACGTGAAGCTGACGCCGACGAAGGCGCACACCGGCGCCTCGATCAAGGTCGGCAAGGGGACGAGCCTCTCGGCGGTGACCAGCGGCTCGGAGAGTTCGGCCATCGCGCTCTCGGTGGGTTCGAACGCCATCAAGGTCGAGGTCACGGCCCAGGACGGCACGACGAAGCGGACCTACACCGTCACCGTGACGCGGGCGGCCGCCACCCTGTCCACCAACGCGAACCTGAGCGGTCTGACGGCGGCGGGCGCGACGAGCGCGACGGGCGCGTACTCTTCGCTTTCGCTGACGCCTGCGTTCTCGGCGACCCGGACCTCGGCCACCTACGAGGTCTCGGTGCCCGTCAACATCACGCATGTGAAGCTGACGCCGACGAAGGCGCACACCGGCGCTTCCATCAAGGTCGGCAAGTTTGCCACGGTCCTGAGCCCGGTGAACAGCGGCTCGGAGAGTTCGGCCATCGCGCTCTCGGCGGGCTCGACCCTGCTCGTGGTCGAGGTGACGGCCCAGGACGGCACGACGAAGAAGACCTACAACCTCACCATGCGGTGGGACGCCTCGACCCCATCCCCCCTCTGGTCGGCGACGCTGACGGCGAAGGCCACAACCGGCACTGGCAGAGGGTGCGACAACTCGGTAACGGGCAGCAAGTGCAGTTCGACCTCGGTGCTGACGGACGACGACTTCACGCACGCAAGCCACACCTACGAGATTTCAGCAGTGGAGGGCGTCGATGGCGGCGACCGCCTGACGGTCGAATTCAACCGCGATGCGACCGTCACGCTGGACGGCTACAAGCTGTGCGTCGGCGCGACGGCGTTGGCGTTCTCATCCGCCACTCATACCGCGGGCAATCGTTTCGCCGCGTGGACCCCCTCTCCGGCCCTGCCGATTCGCACCGGCGACACGGTCTCGCTGAGCATCGTGCCCTCCGGCTCGTCCTGCCCGACCGCGGCCCCGACCGCCCGGACGCCGACCGCGGCCGGCCCGAGCGCGGGCCTGGCGCTGTCGGTGGCGCCGGGCGACGGGTCGCTGGCGCTGACGTGGAACAAGCCGTGGGGGCCGAACTATATCTATGAGGTGCAGTGGAAGGCGTCCTCGGCGCCGGACGCGGACGCGAGCACGCCGGGCGACCCGTCGACCGGCTGGGTGGCGCCCGGGCGCGCGCGGATTGTCAATGGCGTGCCCCAGACCCGCTACACCTCCCGCACGGAGTACACGATTCGGGGGCTGGCCAACGGCACGGCCTACGACGTGCGGGTGCGCCCGTACGCCTATCCCGGTGAGGCCGAATGGCCCTGGTCCGCCGGCACGGGCACGCCGGCGGCGCCGGCCCCGCCCGCGTCGCTGACGCTGAGCGTGGACGCCGAGGCCATCGAGCACGAAGGCTCGGTGACGGTGACGGCGCGGCTGGACGCGCCGGCGATGAAGGCGATGGAGGTGTGGTTCGACACCGCGGGCGACGGCGGCGCGGCGCGCTGGGGCCCGGACTGCGCCTGGGAGCACGGCGCGAGCGACATGTTTGCCGCCGGCCAGCGGGAGGCGACGGTGAAGCTGTGCGCGACCGCGGCGGGCGCGGGGCGGACGATGACGGTCACGGCGGGGACCCACGATCCGGCGCTGACGGCGGCGGCCGTCAGGGTGCGGGTGCAGGGGCCGAACCCGCCGACGGCGCTGTCGGTGCACGCGGACCCGCAGGCCGTGGCGGCGGGCGGCACGGTGACGGTGACCGTGCGCCTCGACCGGCCGAGCGCGCCGGGCATGACGGTGCACCTCCACCTTAATGGCGTCGGGGCGGCGTCGTGGGGCGCGTGCGGCGGGACCGCCGCCGCCCGGACCCTGCCCTCGCCCCTCTCCGGGTACCGGAGGGTGGAGATACCGCCCGGCGGGCGGGAGGCGGCGGCGGAGCTGTGCGTACTGTGGGAGGCCGGGCCGCGCCTGGAGCTCGGCGCGTATTCCTACGCGCCGCGGCTGGACGCGCCGGACCTGGCGCTGCCGGGGCCGGGGGGCCTGGGCCTGCGCGCGCTGACGGTGACCTCGCCGGACCCGTCGCAGCGGGTGGCGCAGGGCGAGGTGGCGCTTGAGGCGCAGAGCAGCAGCTACGAGGTGCGGGTGCCGCTCGCGGTGGACCGGGTGACGGTGAAGCCGGCGGCGAAGTACGCGTCGGCGGCGGTGAAGGTGAACGGCCAGGCGGTGGACGCCGGCGCGCCGGCGGTCGACGTGCCGCTCGAGGAGGGCGAGAACCCGGTCGTCATCGAGGTGTCCGTGCCGAAGGTGCCGGCGGTGCGGAAGTACACCCTGACGGTGGTGCGGGGCGGCGAGGCGGAGGGCGGGGAGCGGCAGGGCGACCTGCTGACGGCCTCGTTCGAGGCGGCGCCGGAGACGCACGACGGCGGGACGTTCACGTTCCTGGTGCGCCTGAGCGAGGTGCTGGGGACGAGCTACAGCCGCACGCTGCGGGCGGCGGCGTTCGCGGTCGCGCATGGCCGGGTGGAGAGCGTGGAGCAGGTCGAGGCCGGGCTGTGGCGCGTGCGGGTCGCGCCGTCTTCGGCGGCGAAGGCGGTGACGGTGACGCTTGCGGGCGGGCGCGGCTGCGACGCGGACGGGGCGGTGTGCACGCCCGACGGGCGGGCGCTGTCGAACACGTCGGTCGCGGCGGTGGCGGCGGCGCCGGCGTGCGAGGCCGGGGCGGGACCGCTGTGCGGGCTCGCGCTCACGGCCGGTTCGGGGGCGGTGGCGCTGAGCCCGGCGTTCGCGCCGGGGGTGACGTTCTACCGGGCGTCGGTGCCGGCGGGGACGGCGGGCGTGACGCTGGCGCCGCACTGGGGCGGCGAGGCGAGCGTGTTCGCGGGCTCGCGCTGGGGCGCGACGACCTTCACGCGCCCGGCGCGGGTGCGGCCCTCGGGCACGGCGGTCGCGCTGGCCCTCGCGCCGGACGGCGGCGCGACCGAGCTGTGGGTGATGGCGAGCGGTCCGGGCGGCCGGAAGACCTACCGCATCGACGTGACCGAGGCGCAGGCGCGCGCGGAGCCGCTGACGGCGGCGTTCGAGGCGGTGCCCCCGGAGCACGACGGCCGTGAGGCGTTCTGGCTGAAGGTGCGCTTCAGCGAGGCGCTGGGCGCGGGCGGCGGCGTTCCGAGCCCGGCGTCGTTCCGGGTGCGCGCCGGCAAGGCGAGGAAGGTGGAGCGGGTCGAGGCGGGGCTGTGGCGGGTGAAGGTGAGGCCCGATGCGTGGCGCGACGTGACGGTGACGCTGGCGGACGGCCGCGGCTGCGCGGAGGAGGGCGCGGTGTGCGCGTCCGGCGGGCGGGCGCTCGCGAACGCGCCGGTCGCGACGGTCGGCGGCCCGGTGCGGATCCGGATCGAGGGCGGCAAGGCGCGCGAGGGCAAGGACGCATCGCTCGACTTCGCGGTGACGCTGAACCGCGCGGCGGCGCACGAGGTGTCGGTGGACTACGCGACGGCGGACGGCGCGGCGAAGGCGGGGGCGGACTACACGGCCGCGTCCGGCACGCTCGTCTTCGCGCCGGGCGAGACGGCGAAGACGGTGAGCGTGGCGATCCTCGACGACGCGGTGGACGAGGGCAAGGAGACGTTCGTGCTCCGGCTGTCGAACCCGCGGGGGGCGTATCTGCGGGGCATCCACCGCGAGGCGAAGGGGGTGATCCGGAACGAGGACCCGATGCCGGGGGTGTGGCTCGCGCGCTTCGGGCGCACGGCGGCGGAGAACGTGGTGGAGGCGGTGGGCGCGCGCATCGAGGGTGACGCCGGGGCGGCGAGGATGGTGCTGGGCGGGCAGGAACTGGGCCTGGACGGCTCCGCCGGCCGCGAGGCGCTCCTCGCGCGCCTGGCGGAACGCTACCGGCGCGAGGCCGGCGCCCGGCGCGAGCGCGGGGAAGACGCGCCGCCCCCGGTGCGCGAGGTCTCGATGAGCGAACTCCTGCTCGCGAGCTCGTTTCACATGGCCTCGGCGGGTGACGCGGGCGCCTCCCCGGGGCGCTGGTCGGTGTGGGGCCGCGGGGCGCGCTCCTCGTTCAGCGGCAAGGAGGGCGTCCTCACGCTCGAGGGCGACGTGACGACGGCGGCGCTGGGCGCGGACTACGAGCGCGCGCGCTGGCTGGTGGGCGTGGCGCTCGCGCGGAGTTCGGGCGACGGTTCCTACAGGGCGGACGGCGCGGGCGGCGCGGGCGAGGTGGAGAGCGCGCTGACGGGCGTCTACCCCTACGCGCGCTACCGGGTGAGCGGGTCGTTCTCGCTCTGGGGCGTGGTGGGCCTGGGCTCGGGCGGGATGACGCTCACGCCCGGGGGCGCGCCGCCGGTGGACGCCGACGTCGATATGGGAATGGCGGCGGGGGGCGCGCGCGGCGTCCTCCTGCCCGCGCGGGCGCCGGGCGGGTTCGAGCTCGCCCTTCGCGCGGACGTCCTCGTGACGGACACGCGCTCGGACGCCGCGGCGGATCTCGCGGAGACCGAAGCGGGGACGAGCCGGGTGCGGCTCTTGCTGGAGGGTTCGCGCTCGCTCCGGTTCGGCGATGCGGTGCTGACGCCCTCGGTGGAGATAGGGTTCCGGAACGATTCGGGCGACGCGGAAACAGGCGGGGGCGTCGAGGCGGGCGGCGGCCTCCGCTGGTCCTCGGGCGCCCTGACGGCGGAGGTGCGCGCGCGCGGCCTCATCTCCCACAATGAGGGCGGTTATGAGGAATGGGGCGTGAGCGCCTCGGTGGGGTACGCGCCGGGCCCGGACGGGCGCGGTCTCTCGCTCCGCGCGGGTTCGTCCTGGGGCGCGGCCGCGGGCGGCGCCGAGCGGCTCTGGTCGCAGGCGGCGGGCCTCTCGCCGGGCGGTGCGTTCGAGCCGGGCGCCGCGGGCTTCGACGCCGAGGCGGGCTGGGGCCTCGACGCCTGGGGCGGACTCCTGACGCCCTACACCGGCTTCACGCTCACCGGGAGCGGGGAGACGTACCGCGCGGGCGGGCGCTTCCGGCTCGCCGAATCCCTCACCATGAGCCTCGAGGGCGACCTGCGCGAGAGGGACGGGGGCGCTTCCGTCCACGGCGTGGCGCTCAAGGGCTCGATGCGGTGGTAGGGGCGGACCCGGGGGAAGCGCAGGCCGTTCCTCCCTGCCCGGATGAACGACCCGTTTTTCCATACGGACGATGCGAACCGATGCGGGCGGACGGGACATGCCCGTCGGAACGTCCTCACCGGCCGGGTCGCATATATGCGACCCCTACGAAAGAACATCCCCCCGTGGTTGTCCTTCACCCGTAGGGACAGGCCCCCGTGCCTGTCCTGATGTGGGACGGCCACGGGCGTAGACATCTTCGATACGGGCGGCCACAGGGGGCCGCCCCTACGGGAGCCATTCGAGGGGGCGCACAGGGCTCTTTCATACCCCCCTGACAAGGGGGGGTAGGGGGGGTTGGTTTCAAACCGGGGGAAGGGCGGACACATCGGTCCGCCCTGCGGATTCGTTACGTTCGGTTTTGTAGGGGCCGCATACATGCGGCCCGTCGCCGGGAGGCGAAAAAACCAGGGTCGCATGTATGTCGGACATATATGTCCGACATACACGAGAATCCTCCGTTCACAGAGGAGGCCTTTGGTCGTCATTCTGGCCACCGACCCCGTAGGGACAGGTCGCGACCTCGGACAGGCACAGGGGCCCGTCCGCTACAGGTGCGATTCGGCTTTGTTCGTCATTCTGGCGGCGGTCAATGTCAACCGGGAAGAGGTATCCGTAGGGACAGGCCCCCGTGCCTGTCCTGATGTGGGGCGGCCACAGGGTCAGACATATATGTCTGACCCCTACGGGAGCCTTGTCGTTCGGGAATCACTCCCCCCTTGACAGCGAACAAAGGCAACCCCCCCTACCCCCCCTTGTCAGGGGGGTATGAAAAAGCAAGACCCCAAAAAAGGATCAACTCCCCCCTTGAGGGTCATCCCTTCACGCGCGAGATATGCAATCAACTCCCCCCTTGTCGGGGTTGTTGAAAAGGCCCCTGCGCACCCCTCGAACGGCGACTGTAGGGGTCAGACATATATGTCTGACCCCGTGGCCGCCCGTCGGTCGTATTCACCCGGATACAGCAAGGGCGCGAGGGCCACGGACAGGCACGGGGGCCTGTCCTTGCTACGGTGAACAATTCGATGATCGGGATTCCTTCCCCACCGGAGGGTTTTTCAACAACCCCACAAGGGAGGCAGGGGGGGTGGTTTTCGGGCCGGGGCGCATTTGCCCGCATTTGCCGTCATCCCCAAAACCGCAGACTGCGCTATCGTGCGCGCGACGCGGGGAAGGTGTTTTTCCCCGGCGGATTGAGGCGCAGGCGGAGGAGGCTTTCTCATGGGATGGGGTGATGGAGCGGGGAAGCGTGACGGGAATGGGTTCAGGGACGGCATGAAAATAAAAATAATGATATTTCCCGTAAAATGCGATTAATCATTGTCATGAACCCGGTGTCGGCGCGATAGTATGATTGACTACGTATGTCTACGATAACTGATTGTTTATAATACCATATTTCTGTTATTTCGTACCCAGCTACCCCTTGCATTTTCGCCATACATATGCTTAGATAGCCTCCAGTTTGATGTCGCACGTATGCGTTTTGATTACAGATTCAGGAGGGAAGATGCCGAAGCGAAGCGAACTGAAACTCACGAAGCGCACCGTCGACGCGCTCGAGGCCGACGGGAAGGACGCTCTCTTCTGGGACCGGGAGCTGGCGGGCTTCGGGGTGCGCGTCCACGCCACGGGCAGGAAGACCTGGGTGGTGCAGTCCCGGGGACCCGGGGGTCCCAAGCGCGTGACGCTCGGCCGTCACGGGGAGCTGGCCGTCGATGAGGCCAGGAAACAGGCCGCCCTCATTATCGACCGCATCAAGCGCGGCGAGGATTTCAGCGCCGCGGCGCCCGAGGCGGAGACCACCGTGGCCGGACTCGCCGAACGCTTCATGCGCACCCACGTGGAGAAACACCTGAAGCCCGCCAGCGTTGCCGCATACCGCACCACGCTCGACAAACACATCCTGCCGGCCCTGGGCGGGATGGGCATGGAGGAGATCGGCGGGGCGGAAGTCACGGCGCTCCATCACGGCCTTCGCGATACGCCGGTCCTGGCGAACCAGGCGGTCCATCTGCTTTCGCGCATGTTCGTACTTGCCGAAGCGTGGGAGCTGGTACCGCCCGGGCGGAACCCCTGCCTCGCCGTGCGCCGCTACAGGACGCAGGCGCGCGAGCGGTTCCTGGCGCCTGAGGAATACCGGAGGCTGGGCCTTGCGCTCAGGCAAACCGAGGCGGAGGGCGGGATATGGCCGCCCGCTATAGCGGCCATCCGGCTGCTCGTACTTACCGGATGCCGCAGGGGCGAGATACTGAACTTGCGCTGGGACGACGTGGACCGCACGGCGGGGGACCTGAGACTCAGGGACGCCAAGGCGGGTCCCCGGATGGTGCCCCTGACGAAGCCCGTGCTCAGGGTGCTGGACGGGGTTCCCCATCAGCCGGAGGTTCCCTGGGTGATCGCGGGCCAAAGGCCGGGGAGGCGCCTCACGGGCCTGCAATACTACTGGCGGTCCGTCCGGGCGCGGGCGGGGCTTCATGATGTCCGCATCCATGACCTCAGACATTCGTACGCCAGCCGGGCGCTGGCGCTGGGCGAGAGCCTCTACACGATCGGGAAACTCCTCGGGCACACGAGCGTGGCGACGAGCGCGCGCTACGCGCACCTGATGCACGAGGCCGAGAGGGAGGCGGCGGTGCGGGTGGGCGGGAGCATCGGCGCGCACGTCACGAGCCGAGGGAGGTAGAGTGAAGATGACGCAGCCCAAAATCAAAACGCTGTCGAACCGCGCGGTCGGGAAGCTCGCGGTGGAGAAGGACACCGTCTTCTGGGACCGGGAGCTCACGGGTTTCGGCGTGAGGGTCTATCCCACCGGGAGCAAGGTCTACGTCGCCCAGGCGCGGGGGCCGGAAGGGCCCAAACGCGTGGCCGTGGGCCGCCACGGCGTGATCAACGCCGATGAGGCCAGGAAGCGCGCCGCCCACATCATCGCGAGGGTCAAGGCGGGCGAGGAGGCGGTGCCCGAACCGATGAAGCCGGCGGGAGGCCCCACGGTGGCCGAACTTTGCGCGCGCTACCTCTCCGAATACGTCTCGGTGCGGTGCAAGCCGGGCACCGCCGCGCTCTATCGCTCGGTGATCGACCGCCACGTCCTGCCCGCCCTGGGCAAGCTGCCGATCGCTGCGCTCTCGCGCGCGCAGGTGGCGGAATTCCACGAGAGCCTCTACGAGACGCCCGCGGTGGCGAACACGGCGCTCCGCATCCTCTCCTCGATGTACCGCCTGGCCGCGGGCTGGGGAATGGTCCCCGAGGGATTATCAAACCCCTGCAAGGCCCTGGTGAAATACCCCGAGCGCAGGCGCGAGCGGTTCCTGACGGATTCGGAGTTCACCCGCCTGGGAGAAGCGCTCGAGGAGGCGGAGGCCCGGAGCGGCGCCTCCGCGTCCACTGTGGCGGCGATACGCCTTCTCGCGCTTACCGGGTGCCGCAGGAGCGAGGTGCTCGGGCTGCGCCGCGAGGACGTGGCGCTCGAAGCGGCCGAGCTCAGGCTGCCCGATTCCAAGACGGGCGCGCGGGCGGTCCCGCTCCCGCCCCAGGCGGTCGAACTCCTCTCGGGTCTCCTCGGCGCCCACGACGGCCCCTGGGTCATACCGGGCAGGAAGCCCGGGACGCCCTTGAGGAACATCGACGAGGCCTGGCGAACGATAAGGGAGCGCGCGGGTCTCGAAGGCGTGCGCCTCCATGACCTGCGCCACTCCTGGGCCTCGCGGGCGCTTGCGCTCGGCGAGGCGCTCCCCGTGATCGGGAAGCTCCTGGGCCACAGCAAGATGGAGACGACGGCACGCTACGCGCACCTCGCGCGCGACTCGGCGCAGGAGGCGGCCGAGCGGGTCGCCGAGAGCATCGCCGAAGACATGCTGTAGGGTCACAGCAGGCGCGCGCCGGCCAAGTGTTTGCCCGCGCCCGGAGCCGGTGATAAATTTGGGAGTGCCTGAAACTATTTCGTTTCCATAATATTTGACAAATATTTCAAAAAATATTTATTCTCATCCTGCGAAACCTTCCTGGAAAAAATCAAGCAACAGACTACCCAGGCCACAACCGCCCATGTGTCCAAAAATCTTTTTGGGGTTTAATAAGGAATTGGCAATGAAAAAAGTAATGAGCTTGATCCTTTCTGCATTCCTGACATTCGGTTGTGTTCCTTCCCCCGATGGTATTTCGGCTGCTTATGTATCTCCCTTGCAATACCGGTCCTTAAAATGTTCTCAACTACTTGAAGAATATAGAAGAGTAAACTACAGGGCCATTGAGGTAACAAAATTCCAAAGGGCCGAATCAGAACAAAGTACTGGTGCAATGGCAGTCGGCTTGATTCTGTTTTGGCCGGCGCTTTTCTTTGTTAGTGGAACGGACAGGTCTCCGGAATTGGCGAGGTTACGGGGAGAGGTTGAAGCAATAGAAAAAACCGCTATCAGGAAAGAGTGTTACGAACTTACCGAAACGATTAGAGAAGAACGTTCACGCGCAAAAGTGGAAGCGGAACAAGCCGCAAAGAAACAAAAACAACAGGAAGAAAAAGAGAAGGAATTGCCATAGTAAAATCGATTGATTTAATTATATAGAAAAACCTTGAAATAAAGTTTCGGCACTATTGTATATAATTCCCATAAATTTCATTCTATTCAACAGGTTATCCGAATCGTTCATCTCAGGTTTTTCACCCGGACGGGGTGCGGGAGGAGTCCTTTGCGGAAGATCGACATCATCAGCCTCGTGTCCGACGATACGGGCCTCGGCAAGATCAAGGCCGAAGAGGCCGTCGATGCCATCATCGACGCCGTCAGGGAATCCCTCGCGAGGGGCGAGTCCGTCACCTTGAGGCGCTTCGGCTCCTTCAGTGTGAGGGAGAAGAACGCCCGGATGGGGCGCAACCCGAAGACGGGCCTGGAAGCGCCCATCAGCGCCCGCAGGGTCGTGAGGTTCAAGGCGGGACAAAACTTCAAGGATGCGGTGAACGGGGCCGGGGTGAATTTCCATTGATTGGCCGGTTCCGGGGTCGAGAAGGACCGGGCCGGCAACGTCCGCATCGGCGCAAGGCCCCGCGCCGCAAGACGGCGGGAAAAACCAGGACACGGCCTTCGTGACGACCGGTGGATTCGCGGGCGGAACCCGGAGAGGACCGTTCCGCCTGAGCCCGAGCAGCGGCGAAGCCGCGTATCGAAGGAGCCTGTCCCGGGCCCCATCCTTCGTTACGGCGCTGACGGGTTTGTTGAAGAACGCTTTTCCGAATCCCGGGCAGGCGAAGGCAAAAGAGCTTCGGCCTGCCCCACGACGGATTCCGGAAAGCTCTCATCGGGAGAAACGCACGCCAGCACCCTGAGGCCGAGAAGCAGACCGAGCAGAGACTTCGCCGTCTGCTCCGGATCGACTTCGGGGGAAATCTCCCCGCAAGCCTGGCCCCGCTCGATGGAAGCGCAAAAGAACTCCGCCACGCCGGCGAAGGCGTCGGCAACCAGGGAAGCCACCTCCTCATCGTGCGCCCCGAGCTCTAGGGCGGCATTGACTTCGAGACAGCCCTCTCGCGAACCACCTCCCGGCGCGGCGGAGGCGGCAGCGCCGAAAACGGCCAGCACCGCCCCGCGCGGCGAGTCGCCCTTTTCGAGTTCCGCGATCGGCTCCGCGCGATGAATGCGGCCATAATGGCGGAGCGCCCGGAAGAACATCTCACGCTTGTCGCCGAACGCGTGGTACAAACTGCCTCGAAAGAGACCCGTCGCCTCCTCGAGATCCCGAATCGTCGTCGCCGAATAGCCGTGACGCCGGAACTGGCTCATGATTTTCGTCAGAACCTCGTCCATCCCGTACTTCGGCATTTTCCCCACGGGTCCTCTCCTCGTCCGCCCGGTGAAGCATGGAATTCATCATGGCGGTCAGGCGGTTCCAGTCATCACCACGAGTCGAAACTTATCACACGGAAATTCCGCTTTCACGAAGAATTGCACCCCATCGGCGCTGTTGCCCCCCTGTCCCCCCCTTTTTCAGGGGGGGATGCTTTTCCAGTCGGGAAGGGCGCCGAGCGCCACTCCCGGGGAATCGGCCTATAGCTCCAACCCCCGATCCGATCGGGTCTTCTCCATCGCCGGCGCCCGCCTCTCCATTGCCTGGGTCGCCTCGTTCGACTTCTCCGCCCCGATGCTCTCCGCCTTGCCCGCTCCTATCGCCTCGAGCGCCGCGACCCGCTCCCCCGTCGCGGCTTCGAGCCGCTCGCGCAGCGCTCTTGCGTCGTCGGTCACGAGTTCCGCCCGGTCCCGGGCGCGGCTGATCTCGACGTATAGCGTCTTCTGGTTGGTGAGCTCGGGGTGGTTCGCCTCCATCGCGGCGATGACGGTGTCGACCGTCCGGCCCTGGAAGGCGTGGACGGTCGAGGCCCATGCGCGGTCGATATGGCGCAGCTGCGGAACGCCGGCGGTCATGCCGATCGTGCGCCCGTCCTCGACCCGGAAGGTGACGCGGCCGTTCCTGACGCTCGTCACCTCGGCGGCCTGGCTGTTGACCAGGCCGAGTTCCTTGTCGTTCCGGGTCCAGCGGACCTTGTCGCCGATGCGCAGTTCCATCCGCTCGACGCGGTATACCTCTACACCGCCGCTTCGCGCCGCGAGGCGGCGGGGCTCCCAGCGGACTTGCCCTCCGTCCTTCCCTTGCAGGATGACCGCACGGCCTTCATGGTCGACGCCCGTCACGCGAAGCTCGTCCCCCTTCTCGACGCCGAGGCGCTTGTAGGGGCGGTGGAAGGCGACGACGTCGCCGGGTGAATAGTTCGCGGCGAGCGATTTCTCGGGGTTCGTGTAGCCGCGCGAGACGAGGCGATTCGTGAGGAAGGCCGGGCCGCAGACGACCCCCTCCCTGACCAGGCGCTCTCTGACGATGGCGTTGATCTTCTCGCGAATCTTATGGCTCGGCGCCATGAGGCCCGCGTTTGCGCGCGCCTCGGGCGATAACGCCAGCCAGCGCGCGGCGGCGGCGCCCGCGAGATTGTCCGGTTTGACCTCGGCCACGTTCGAGCCCAGCTTCTCGAAGGCGCTTTTCACGTCGCCCGCGAGCGTGGACTCGACGGCGGCCTTCAGGTCCTGGTCGCGCTGGCGCATGATCTCTTCCATCACGGCCGTCTTCATGCCCGCGGCCTGCAGCTGCGCGAAGGGTTTCCCGGCGTCGACGGCGTCCAGCTGTTTCGCGTCGCCCACGAGAACGACCCGCGGCAGGCGCAGGACCTCCGAGATGCGGAGCAGTTCGCGCATCTCGCGCGTGGAAGCCAGGGAACCCTCGTCCACGACGAGGGCGGTCTTCGCGTAGCCCGCGCGCAAGTGTTTTTGGGCGCTTCTCTTGAGGCGGCCCTGTGCGACGTCCGCGTATCGCGTGAGGAAGCGCTGGAGCGTCTCGCTCTCGATCCCGGCCTCCGCTTCCAGGGTCCGCGCGGCCGAGGCCGAGGGCGCCAGGCCCCGGACCTCGTAGCCGCGTTTCTCGAAGAGCGCGCGGGCGCGCTTCAGCATCTTCGTCTTGCCTGTCCCGGCATAGCCCTGCACCCCCACCACGCGGTCCTTTTCCGAGAGGATCAGCTTGACCGCCTCCCTTTGGCCATGCGTCAGCGGTCCCTTGCGCAGGTGCGCGCTCACCATCCAGCCCCGCATGGCGGGCGCGCCCCGCCCGCGTCCTGCCTCCACCAGGGCGATGGTCTCGCGCTCCGCCGCCGCGGCCATCTCCGTCGTGAGCATGTCCCTGTTTCCCGGCAAATCCGCCGCGTGCAGGACGCCGGTTTTTTCGAGTCTCGCCACCTCGCGCTCCGCACCCGCCATCGACACGGCGCCGGGCCGCCAGGCGAGCGCGCCCGCGAGCAGGGCGGCGCGGTCGAAGACGGCCTCCCGCTCCGCCAGGTGCGCCACGGCCCATTCCACGGCCTCGCGGGCGGGTTCGACGACAGCAGCACTTCGGCCGGCGTCGCGGGATACGGCGCTCCTCGCCTTCGCCCGGTCCTTGAGGCCGGCGGCGTCGAAGCCGAGATCGGCGGCCTGCTTCTCCCATACGGCCATGAGGGTCCCCTTGTCGGCCTCCCGCTTGGGGTCCCGCGTCATGAGCGTGACCCGCTGGGCGGCGCGCTGGTTCTCCGCCGTCGTGCCAAGGCCCCGCTCTTCCATCGCGGCCTCGATCTCGGCGCGCCTGCTCGAGAACGCCTCGATCACCTCTCTCGATACGCCCGCGATCTCGAAGCGCCCGTCGGCGTGGGTCTTCTCGACCCGGTAGCCGAACCCTTCGAGGCCGCGGGCGAGTTCGGCCCGGTAGAAGGCGCCGATCAGCATCTTGTTCGCATAGAGCTTCTCATTCGACATGGTGCGCCATTTATCGTCGGCGCCACGGACCATGTTGGCGATGACCGCGTGCGTGTGGAGCAGGGGGTCGAGGTTGCGCGACGTGTCGTGCCGGAAGGTCGCGACCACGCTCTTCTGGTCCCCTGCGCGGACCATCTGTCCGGTCGCAGGGTCGCTCATCCTGGTCTCGGCGACGTTTCGCTCGACCCAGGCCAGGGTGCGCGCCACGGCCACCTCGTGGGCCCAGATCGCGCGCGCATCGCCGCCGACGTAGGCGAGCAGGGAGACGGACTTGGGCGCCGAGAGGGTGAGGTCGCGTCCCGGGCGGTGGTGGAACGACCCGTCCTTGCCCGGGCGCCCGAGCCTGCGGCCCGAACCGTCCGGCACATGGCCTTCGAGCACCGCGCGGAGGGTATCGGGGTTGACCGGACCCGATAATCCCAGGTCCTCGGCGCCCCTGCCGCGCCAGGCGCTCGCCGACCGGTGGTTCGGGTCGTCCTTCGCGTAGTAGTCGTCGCGCTCGAAGTAGGACGCGCACTGCGCGGGGGAGACTACGGCGCCTATCGACGCGACCATATCAGCAGCTCCTCGGGCGGTTGACTTGCGGACCCGCCTGTCCGGGCGCTTCTGTTTCCACGCCTTCTCCCGCCTCGCCGCTCACGCGGCGGCGCTCCCGTGCGACCTGATCGTTCGCGCCGTTCCCGTTCATATGCGTCTCTCCTTCGCGTTCGAACCTTTCGCCCCGATCGATCCTCCGGCGTCATGCGGGCGGGGGCGTCCATCGCCCGCATGCAGAGCGTAAATAAAGCAAAAACAACTCGTCTGCAAGAGTTTTCGATAGCGTATTTCCAACGCCCGCGCGCCATGCGCGGTCACGCATGCGACCGGCTGCGCAGGAGTGCGATATTTTTTTTCGGCCGGGCCCCGCCCTGCGCCGGCGAGAGGCCGAGCCGGGCCAGGAGGCGGGCGCGGGAGCCGGGGCCGGAGAGGCCGGGCGGCGCCCGCGACCCCTTCACCCGCAATCCCGGAGGCACGGCCATGACGAAGAACAATCCATCGTGCGGCGCGAGGCTCCTCGTGCTGGCGGGACCCGCTCTGGCGCTCCTCGCCACAATCCTCTCTCTCGCGGCCGGTAGCGGCCTCCGCCCGTTGGGATTCATCTGGGCCTGCGCGGTTCTCTGGAGCCTCCTCACGGCTCTCTCCTGCGTCCTGTGGCGGGGGTTCCGCCACGGGGACTGGACGGCCTTTCATCGCTACGAACTGCCCGACGGGAAAGAAGAGGACTTCGAGTGGTCCGCCCGGACGGGACGCTACGCCTGGCGCCGCGATGCCGAGGAGGAGGAACTGTTCGGCCAGGACCCGGACGCACACTTCCCGTAGAAGGCCCCGGGCCGAACGAAGACCACCCTGAACAACCGGACCGCCATCTTTCCCGCCGGCGGCGGCTCTGCGCCCCCGGGAGGCGGAGTCCGGCCGGGAGGGGGCGTCGGCGGGGCGTCCGGGAGAGGACGTTCTTCGCCGCCATCATCCACCCACCCAAGGAGGCGCGCGATGCGAAAACCCGGACCCGAAGCGGACACCTTCCTCACCCATCTCTTCACCCGCGGCCTGGCGGATGAGCGCTACGAAGTGAAACGCTACAAGTCCGCCGATGGCGACATCAGGCCCGTGCCCGACAGGGAGAGCGGGAGGCGCAAGAAGAAGAGAGCGACGGCCTCGCGGAAAGCCGTACGCGAGATGCGTCCCGCGCGCGACGAACTCATCGTCTGCACGGGGCTCCGCGTCCCCGGCAGCGGGCTGCAGCTCTGGGGCGAGCACCTCGTCTGGGCACGGATGCTGTGCCGGTGAGGAAGTCCCCCCCGGGAGGACTTCCGCCCGCAAGACGTCTCGCCGGCCCGGCGCCGTCTGTACGACTTCTCCAACGCATGAGGAAAATCCCATGCCTCACAAGAACCCGGAAAGACGACGCGCTTATGAGCGCGAGCGCCACCGCAAACGCACCGCCGACCGACTCGCGCGGGGCATGTGTCCCCGGTGCGGAAAGATTCCTCCTGCGCCCGGGCGCAGTCTGTGCGAGCCCTGCCTCGAGAGGGACCGGGAGACCCGACGCGCCCGATACGCCGAAGCCCGAGCGGGGGGAGCCCCATATGGCGGACGCGACCCCGAGAGCCGCCGCCGCATGGCGCGCGAGAGGGCGAGGAAGCGCAGGCGCGAGCGGGTGGAGGCCGGCTTGTGCCCGCGCTGCGGACGCGAGCCCGTCGAGGCTGGCGCCGTCTGCGAACCCTGCCGGGAATCGCGGCGGGCGGTGGAGAGGAAACTCTACGCCGAAAGACGCGCCGGGGGGCGATGCGGTCGGTGCGGTGCGGAAGTCGTCGATGAGGCTTCGACGTGCGCTTCGTGCGCCGCAAGGGACGTAAAGCGCCGTCCGCGCAAGAACACCGCCAGCAGGAAGCGCTATCACGACAGGCGGGCACGGTCGCTTTGCGTCGACTGCGGCGCCCATGCGGACGCAGGGGTGAGATGTACTCCCTGCGCGCGCCGATCGTATCACTCATCGGGAGAGCACAAGGGGATGCCCGTCTATCCGCCGCGCTTCACCGTGGTCGAACTAGCCACGGGCGAGGAGCACGGCCCCCTCGACTCCTGGGAGGAGGTCGCCATGTGCCTCGCCTTCGCCAAGCTCTCTCGGGATCAGGTCGAGGTCGTGGTGGATGAGCCCATCATGTCCAGCCTTGCTGCCTGGGAGTGAGTCTCGGCGGCCGCGCCTGCACGTGCCGCCGGCCTGTATACGTCTGGCGGGGGGGCGGCGCAGGAATAGCGTCGCCCTGCTGCGCAGCCGGCCTGCCGCCGGGGGGTCGCCGCCCAGCCTCGCCGCCGCCGCCCGTCGGATACGTATCGCCGTCCCGAAACCCTCCGGGTTCCTTCTCGCCCTCGCCGGAAGCGGGGGGAAGGCCACCCCGCTGTGCCGCCAACCGGACCCGGGCGCGCCGCGCAGGACGGCGGGCGGGGGGTCTGGCCGCGAGTCCGGATACGACCACACGGGGCGGGCGCAACCCGGCAGAGCAGTCCCGCCATCGGTGACGAAGGCGCCGAGCACAATCCCGACCCGCCAGGCGGCGCGGAGCTAACCCGGCAACCCTGCCCCGGCAGCATCAACGCCGACACCCCGGTCTGCGGCGCGAGATCACCGACGATAAACCTCACCGGCGGTGACAGGAACGTCGCCGCCCCGAATCCCACCCCACTCGATACGTCTCCGTTCGCCCATCCCTCATCTCATCCGAACCCCGTACCGCGCGCCGGCCCAGGTGGGCTTTCGCTTCCGTCTCTCTCCGGAGCTACCCGGTCGGGACGGAGGCCGCTCACGCTCCGTGGGCGGTCCTCACCGGACGTGAACCTTCCCGGGGGAGAGGTGGAGGGAAGCGGGGAGCCGGGCAAAGGCCCGGCAGGGGAGAGGGAGACGGTCTCCCGCTCCCGCCGCCGGGGACAACCCCGACAGGAGGCTTGGCCATGTACGAGAACGACTTCGACGTCGATGTTCCCACCACGGACGAACTGCTCGCAGAACTCGGACTCGACGCGTACACGATCCGCAAGATCCGCGACGAGGCGGGGGGCGAGGAGGAGTTCAGGAGGGAATAGGGCAGATCGGGGGATCGGGGAGAGAGGCTTCCCGGCCCCTTCCACTTCATCACTCACACCACGAAGGAGAATCACCATGGCATTCGGACTCAACAGAGCGGAACTGATCGGGCGTCTCGGCGCCGACGTCACCGTCAACCACCTCGCGAGCGGCGGGCGCGTCGCGAACCTCTCGATCGCCACCGACGAGGGCTACGTCGACAAGCAGTCCGGCGAGCGGGTGGACAAGACCGAGTGGCACCGGGTCGTGACCTTCCAGCCCGGCCTGGTGGATATGTTCGAGAAGCACGCGAAGAAGGGCCGCCTGATCTACGTCGCGGGCAAGCTGCAGACCAGGCGCTGGAAGAAGGACGGGGAAGACTCGGACCGGTTCTCGACCGAGATCCTCATCGCGCCGGGCGGGCGCGTGCAGTTCCTCGACAAGGTGAACGGGAACGGCAATGGCAACGGCAACGGCGCGCACGCCGAGACGGCGGACGTGGCGGTGCCCGCCGGCGTTGTGGGCGAAGAAATTCCATTTTGAGCGCTTCAAGGGGCTGGCGCTTCGGCGTCAGCCCTTTTCTTATGCTCCTTATCCAGAGGAAGTCCGCCCTGCCTGCTCTCTCGTCTACCGGGAACACCCGGTAAATCCTCCGGTTCCGTGAACGATGAACCGTGTTCCCGGAAAACCGGCATGCACCTGCACTCATTCCATGTTCTGGATAGTGGCTCAGTCCACCCCCCGCTGCGGGAATTTCGGGCCGGAAAAAGACGGCCCGAAATGACCCTTTCCGCAGCATGAGAGATTGTTTCCCGATGAGCTTCGCCTTCATCGTGAAACACCAAAGGCTCTTGTGTCCCGGTGGCGGTACTACCCTCTCTCTCTTAGCGCTCCCATTTTAGCACGCACGGCGCGGGGTCAAGGGTGCTTTTGCAAAATACGCAAAAGCATCTTTTTTCAGAAAAAATCGGTGAAGCGTGGATTTTTTCCGCTACGCGCCCTCCGGGTGAAAAAAGACTGAAAACCGCCCCTGACGCCCACGCCTACCACGTGCTGAAAATGGGGCGCTAAGAAGCGCATCCGTTAACTCTCTGGAAAGGAGAAAGGCATGGAAACCACCGTGGTGAACCTGAACGACTATGTTGCGCCTCAATTCGGCGGCGGATTGCTGGTCAGGATCGACCGCAGGACCAAGTGGGGAAACCCCTTCCGTATCGGCCAGGACGGCGAGCGCGACGAGGTCATCGAGAAATACCGGCGATGGCTGTGGGAAAAAATCCGGCGCGAAGAGCAGGACCTCTACGAACTCGCCGACCTGCAAGGCTGCGAACTCGGCTGCCACTGCCATCCCCTCCCGTGCCACGGCGACGTACTCGCGCGCGCCGCCGAGTGGGCCGCCGGGTATCTCGACGAGATGCCGAAAGAAGTGGGGCGCAACGAGCGTGGCTACGCTCTTCCCGAATTCAACCATCCCCTCGCTTGAGGACAACCAAAGGAGTGAACGATGACTGCCACCGCGACACACGACCACAAGGAGAGCATCATGCACGAGGTTGACAACATCGAAGCGCAGAACGAATCCTTCACCGCCATGGTCTGCGAACAGGCCGCCCTCTTCGGCGCGACCCCCGGACCGGACGAGTTCGACAACCGCCCCGTGTGGGGCGAAGCGGAGTCCACCGCCGCCGTCCTCAAGGCATTCCACCTGCTCGCCGAGGCCGCGCCCGACGGCACGCAACTGGCCGACGAGCGGGCGAGTCTCCTCTGGGGCTTCGTCAACACCCTGGACGCACAGACCCAGCGCCTCGACCGCGCCGCCGACAAGCTCATCCCCGGCATCCGTGAACTCCAGCGCGAGCAGGACGGCTCCGAGATCAGGTCCCGCGAACTCGAACTCGCGACCGACCGGGCCGAGAATCTCACCGCCCGCCGCGACGCCTTCGAAGGACTGCGCGACACGGCCGCCGAGGCCTACCGCGTCGAGACCGGCGAGGTATGGCGGCCCAGGCGAGGCTCGCACGTCAGCCAGACCGGCAAGCTCACATCGGCGGTCATCGAGGCGCGTGACTTCCAGCGCGCGAAAAAGGACCGCGAGAACACGGCCCACCTCCCCCAGGGAACCCTCGTCGCCGTCGCGGGCGGCAAGGAAGCCACCGACGCGGGCAAAATCATCGGCCAGCTCGACAAGCTGAAAGCCAAGTACGCCGACGTCGTCCTCGTCCACGGCGGCGGCCCCGGCGCCGAGAAGGTCGCGGCGGGCTGGGCCGAGCGGAACGGCGTCCACCAGATCGTCTGCAAGCCCGACTGGGACGCCCACGGCAGGGCCGCTCCCTTCAGGCGCAACGACGAACTGCTCTCCCTCCTCCCCAAGGGCGTGATCGCGTTCCCGGGTTCGGGCATCACCGACAACCTCGTCGACAAGGCTCGAAGCCTCGGCATCCCCGTGCAACGCGTGGCCGCCTGATGTGAACACTCCTCGGGTCGCGTCGCCACGGCGGAGACTGTGAGAGTATTGGATTTCACAGTCTCCGGAACAGGGCTCGCTTACGCTTGCAGCCCGATGGCCGGACACTGTCTTCAACTTCGGGAGCAACAACACCGCAGAGCCGGGAGAGAAACGTCTCGGCGGCCGGTCAGCTCGGGGTCGCGGTCAAGTCCTCGAAGAATCGGCTTCAAGTTCACACGCCATTCGTCCCCAACCGCTGTTTTTGCAGACAATGCTCCACAAATGCAGCTCCGCCCAGCACACGCATGACCCGCTTGAAGTTGTAACCCAGCGTCATCAGGCTGAATTCGCCGCGGCATTTGCCGAGTCCGCGCATCACAAAATGATCCATCCCCGCCCAGCGCTTGATCGTACCGAATGGATGTTCGACGAGTGTGCTTCGCCCGCGCATCAATGGCACACGGGCGTTCATCTTCTTGCGATGCCGGTCCACCACGTCCTCATGCTCCCAGCGTTGTATCCTGCGCGTCGATCTCGACTTTGTCAGGCATCGGCCCGACAACGAACAGTCCCGGCAAACCGCCGCCGTCCCGCGATAAAAGTAATACAGCCTGCCCCTGACGGTGGTCGTGCCGCCTCGAACCAGACGCTCTCCGGCCGGACAGACATACGTGTCATCCTGCGCATCGTAACGGAATTCATCGCTGCCGAATCGTCCGTCCTTGCCCTTGCGGGCCGTCTGGTTCGGTATCGGAACATACACCTCCATTCCCTTGTCTTCGCAACTCTTCAACTGTGCGCCGTTGAAGTAGCCCGAATCCGCCAGGCCGACCAGGCGTTCGCTGCCCATGGCTTCGCCGGCTTTCGTCATCATCGGCTCCAACTGAGCGGAGTCATTGCCGTCCTGCACCACATCCTCCGCGACAATCAGCTTGTGCTTGTCGTCCACCGCGATCTGGCAGTTGTATCCGCCCACCATTATATCGCCGTTCCTCAGAAGTCGAGCATCTGCATCGACCCCCGATACCTGACGCTCTCCGCTTTCCTGCAAATGCTCTTGCAGTGCCTTCTTCTTTTGTTGCCTCTCGATCAAGGCCTTGAGCTTCACCGGCAGGTCCGGATCCTCCGAACCGTCCCCACACTCCTCCCCGCGCGCATCCGCCTCGTCCAACTGCCGGTGATACGCCGCAATCCTCTTCTCCAAACGCCTCAGGTCCCTTGCCAGGGACCGCTTGGTTTGGAAGCTGTCCAGGTTCGCATCGGCCTTCAAAAAAGTCCCGTCGACCGCCACCCGGCTGCCGCCCAGCAGCGAGAGTTCGCGGCACAGCAGCACGAACTCCCGGTTGGCCTCCTGCAGCGCAGCCACATTGTTCTTGCGAAAATCCGCAATCGTCTTGTAGCTCGGCGTCGCACCCTGGCACAGCCAGATCACTTCCAGATTGCGCCGCGTCTCCGCTTCGAGACGGCGCGAACTCCGTACCCGGTGCTGGTAGCCGTACAGATACAGCTTCAGCAGCAGCGCCGGGTCGAAAGCCGGCTGACCGGCGCCGCAGTTCGCTTCGGCATGCGCGAACCCCAGCGCCTCCAGGTCCAGCGTGCCGACGAACGCATCGATCGCGCGCACCGCATTGTGCTCGGACACGTAGTCGTCCAGACACGGCGGAAGCAGCATCATCTGGCTTCGGGACTGCACCTCCTGATAACGTCTCTCGGACATGGTGGTGACCCTTTATGTGGTTATCTCACTCACCGGTAAAGATAGCATGTACAGACAACCCGGGCATCGCTCGCCAGCGTCACCCACCAGAATCGTGGGAATACTTTCACAGTCTCCACCCCGGCGGCGCGGCCCGTCGCTTCCCGTGTCGTTCGTCTGCTTGTGATGAAAAGCGCAAGTTGCAGCGCCCCGTGCGTCCGCCGCTTGTGAATCCAGGCACAAGATTCAGCACCCCCACACCCTTTTGCCCCTCGCTCTGTCCGCTCAATCGCCGCGGCGGCTCCCGCTCGCCATTCTCTCCGGCGAAAATTCCCCTGTCGTTCGTTCCCAGGAATCCGCCGCTAGCCGCCCTTAGGCGCTTCGGGTTGTACACCGGACGCATCGCTGATGCACTTATTGCGAAAGCTGCGAATGACCACGACCCCCTGCGCCCTGCTTTTATGGTTCATCCCCCAGCGGGCTTCTGTCGTGCCGAAACAAGCAATACCAATATGGTGTCACGTTATCTCTTTGAAATCCCTGCACTTAAAAGATGGCGCATGTCATATGCAATCCGGCGTAATGCGGAGATTTCCGGCGGGATACCAGATTGGTAGTACTTGGACGCGTGCTGCGTTATGATGGCTACCAATATGGTAGTTCATGAAACGGCGTCACGGGCATCGTTTTTGGGCCCGAGGCGGGTGTGTTTGGCGCAAGAAATGAGAATTTTGCGGTCGCTTTGCGACCGGAACGGATGAAAATCTTCACGACAGGAGCGGCGAAACGGATGGTTCAGACGATACAGAAGAATATCAGAGTCACGCCCGAACAGTGGAAACGTATCGAAAATGAGGCCGGAAAACGCGAAATGTCGCCCAACCGACTCGTGGTAGAGTTCGTTATGGAAGCCCTGGGGCGCCACGAATGGCCCCGCACGGAGGCGGAAATCCACTTGTTGCGCTCTGCGATGTTCGTCGCACAGGCCATCATTCGCGACATGGAGAGGGACGGGCGAGAGGAAGAAATCGAACAAATCAGCAGAAATATCTCAGAAGTCGCTCCGGAATTGCCGATGAAACCGGTGGAGGATAAGCGGGATATGGCGGATTAGGGGAGCTAGAAGGCGTGAGGAGTTACGGCCAAATCTGGTGTATGGCCGTCTTGAATTCAGCGGCTTCCCTTCCCGTTTCTTTTTCGTTCACTCCATCGATGAACCTCACGTCGGTGATCACATCTGCCAGATGACGCAAGCAGCGTGGACTCGTAGTCCCTGGCGAGTCCCTCGGCCAATTCCCAGGCGAGGGCGCGTGAGGGGGCCTGGTAAGCTGCCGCGGCCCGCTCTCTGAACTCCGGCCAGAGGTCCTCGGTCACCTTCGCCGCGAGGTTCCGCATCCGGTGCGCCAGGCAGCGCTGCCGCTCCGAACGCGGGAAACACGTTTCGACCGCCTTGATGATGCCCGGCGCCCCGTCGCTCACCACCACCAGCGGGTCCCCCAGGCCGCGAGCACCGGCTCGCGCTTGCTTCCGGGGTGGGTCCGCTCGGCTATCCCGTCGATGAACAGGTAGGCGACCTCCTACTCGTCCAGCTCCCGTGTGCAAAACGCCTGGTAGTCTTCCCAGAGACGTTCTCCGAGTTCGGAGACTGCCGTGCGCGAGAGCAGAAGACGGCCGTTCTCGTCAGTGAAGACGTCCTCGATGTCACGTACTCGACGAACCCTTCCGCCATCTTGAGACGACCCGGACGATGGCCGTTGCGGCAGCCTTGGCCGGGCTTCGCTCCATGCTCCTAATACGCCTAGCCCAGCGCGTCGCGGTCGCCGTGGCCCAACCTCAACCGTTCCTCGGCGGCCAGCCGCTGAAACAGTGTCGTCGCCGCGGCGCGGTTCCTCCACCTTGCCCACGTCGGCGCCGAGGTCGGCGAGGACCATCGTGAGGAAGGGGCCGGGGAGGAGCCGGGAAAGGTCGAGCACTCTGATGCCCTGAAGGGCACGGGCAAGGGACATGATGGTGACTCTGGGTCAGGTGTGGGAAGGAGTAAGCGAGAATAGTAATCTGAACATTACAAAATGTCTTCTATACTTTACATTTTTCGTGCCTTTGCGCCGTTCCGGGTACGGTGCCCGACTCTCCACGCACTGCCCGTCCGGCGACCAGATCGCAGAAGACGAAACCCTCCCGCTCCACCACCTCGCCGCGGACGACCGGAACGGGACGTGAAAAGATGGAGCCGGCGCTGACGAAGGTGTGGAATTCGCCGTTTTCGCCGCACGGATCGGCGTCCCCGGGCAGGTCCGCGAGAAACTCCATGTCGAAGGGGCGCCCCGCGAAAGACGCGTCCAGCACGGACAGGCTGACGCAGACCGTCACCGCCTCGAAGCCGTCGCGAATGAACGAGCGTGCCAGCCTGTCCGTCGGCTGTCCCCAGATGGGGAACACGGCCTCGAGCCCGCACTCCGCCAGCTGCCGCTCACGGGACTCGCGGAGGTCCTCCAGGAAGATGTCCCCAAAGGCGACCCGACGGACCCCTGCGGCGTACAGCCGGTCGAACTCCCGCCCTATCGCGCGCTCGTACACCTCGTTCGAGGACTTCGGGGGCACCACCACCTCGGCCAGCCCGATGCCGAGCGACGCGGCCTGCCCGCGCAGCAGTGAACGCCGTACCCCGTGCATGCTCACGCGGTCGTAGGCGTCGGTCACGGTGGTGATCAGCGTCTCGACACGGTACTTCCCGTCCCGCTGCAACGCGCGCAGCGCGAGACAGCTGTCCTTGCCCCCGCTGAAGCACATCGCGATCGGTTCCGGCACGATTGGGTGTCCTCTCCGGTTCGGTGATCCGCGGCGGGCCCCGCCATGGCGCCAGCCACGCCAACGACCAACATTAACGCCATCATGTTCTTCGCGACCCCGGCCCGTTCTCGGCTCGTCCGCCGCCGCCCTCATTCTGGCCACCTGCTCGCCCGGCCCCGGCATCTATTTCTGACAATTTTTGTGACGATTACTTTTCCTGCAATTCTGGGAAAAATGTTGCGCCTTTTGCTGCCGGCGCTGTTTACAGCTACGATCTGGGTGCTATGCAGATTCGCATTCCTTAGCAAAAAAATGACTTATATCAAAAGACCCGCTTCTTTACCTAAATTATTTGATCTTCCTCACGTTTGTGGTGCTCTATATACATATAGCAATTTATTTCTGGGCCGAGTCAACTCCCCACGGACGGGGGGTCAATGTCATTACAAGCATCATCGGTGTCGTTCCCGGCATTTTGTCATTCTTTGACGTAATTGGCGTCAAAATTAACGGTAAATTAGAGCCAACCATTCTTGTCGATCCGTTCGGAACTGGAAGTTCCATTTTGAATTACATCGGAATCGTTGTGTTCCTTGCTGTTGTTTTCTTCCCACATATTCTCCGTTGCTTACAAGATGGCTAAAAGAGCAGAATATAGAAAAGACGAATCGGTGGACAAATACTAATAAAATCCCTCCTATCTCGACCGTTTATCATATGCATATTGATAAATATCTTAAATACAGTTAAATTTATTGCTATTATGTCGACCTATAATCAAAGAAACAAATCCGTGAGACTCAATGAATTCCTGGATCGGCGCGCCGTGTTCACGATGGACGAACTGGATCGTTTCCTGTCCGAGCGTGGATCCGGAAACACCCACACCCGCAAGTCGCTGCTGGCCTACCACCGCAGGCAAGGCCGGATCGTCCATGTGCGCCGCGGCCTGTATGCGACGCTTCCCCGGGGTATGGACCCGGAAACCACACCGGTCGATCCATTCCTGGTGGCGGCCAAGATGACCGGGGACGCGGTGCTGGGCTACCACACGGCCCTGGAGTTCCACGGGAGGGCATACTCGGTCCACTGGAGGCTGGTCTACGTCTCGGCGACCAAGTCGCTTCCGCTTACCTTCCAATCCCACGAGTTCCGGCGCGCGCCCGTGCCACCGCCACTGCTGGCGAAAGGAGAGGAGATGTTCGGGGTCAACCGCCATGAGCGCTCCGGCGTGAAACTCCGGGTGACCGGCCACGAAAGAACCCTGGTCGATGCGCTGGACCGGCCGGACCTGACCGGAACCTGGGAGGAGATATGGCGGTCCCTGGAATCGGTGGAGTTCTTCGATCTGGAACAGGTCATCGAGTACACCCGCCTGCTGGAGAACGCGACCACGGCGGCGAAGGTGGGGTTTTTCCTGGAACAGCACAGGGAGCCCTTGATGGTGGAGGAGACCCACCTTGATGCCTTGCGCAAGCTGCGCCCGAGGCAGCCCCACCATATGACGCGAGGCAGGCCGAGGGGTTGCCTGTTGGTGAAAGACTGGAACCTGATGGTTCCGGATGAAATCCTGAATCGGTCCTGGGAAGAGGTATCGTGAGATTCTCCGCCTCGGAAATCCTGCCCGTGGCCCGAGCCAACGGATTCAACGCGGAGGTGGTCGAGAAGGTTTTCTGCCTGGTGCATCTCCTGAACGCCCTGAACACGCACCCCTCGCTCAAGGGAAGATGGGTCCTGAAGGGCGGCACGGCCCTGAACCTGTTCGTCCTCCGCCATCCCCGGTTGTCCGTGGATATCGATCTCAACTACATCGGCGCACTGGAGCGCGAGGAAATGCTGGAGGAGCGGCCGAGGATCGAGCGGGCGGCCCAGGCGGTCTTCTCCCGCGAGGGGTTCACGGTCCGGAGGACGCCGAGCGAACACGCCGGAGGCAAGTGGCGGTTGAGCTATTCGAGCTATACCGGGCAGTCCGGGAGCCTCGAAGTCGATTTGAATTTCATGTTCAGGCAACCGCTTTGGGAGATCTACCAGGCCGATTCACATCCACTCGGGAACTACCAGGCCAAAGACGTTCCCGTGCTCGATCTGCATGAACTCGTGGCCGGCAAGCTCTCGGCGCTTTTTTCTCGCAGACAGGCGAGAGATCTGTTCGATTGTCACCGCATACTCGATACGGACACTCTTCAGCGCGAGCGGCTCCGCATCGCCTTCGTCGTCTACGGGGCGATGAACCGCAAGGACTGGCGAACCATCTCCGTCGCAGACGTGGACTACGATGAATCGGAGTTGGCGAGACAACTCGATCCCACTCTTCGAGTCCGTCAGCCGGGAGAACAGGCGTCACTCGCTGAATACGGGGCGCAACTGCTGGGGGAGACCAGGAGGAGCCTGTCCGCTTTGCTTCCGTTTACCGATGCCGAGCAGGCGTTTCTCGATCTCCTGTTGGACAAAGGCGAAATCGACGCGACGATCCTGACCTCCGATACATCCTTGCAAAAACGCATCCAGGTCCAACCGCTTCTGGAATGGAAGGCCCTCAACGTGCGTCGACACAAGGGATTGTCCTGACACGAAATCGCGCATGTTGACCATCAACGCGCTACACGGCCACTTCGAGGAGTTTGGGGTATCGCTCCGCAAGGACCGGCTAATGTCGGCCAGTCGGCGAGTATCCGGGTTCGGGGCTGCCTGAAGTGGTTCTCGATCCAAGAGAGGTTCTCCGAGGTCGGCTTAAGGCATACAGAACATTATTCGCACGTCACAGCGAACATGCGGCCCCACAAGTACCCGACAAGTCCCCTTCAAGTCAGAAATCTCATCCGTTCCCCGGAAGGCGAACGGACACGAGCGAAAACTCTTCAGAATCGGGGGCTCAAGGATCGGACGAATCTGGCCAAGGAATACGTGCAACCGCCTCTTTCGCGGGCCCTATCGAGATGATCGTCCCGGACAAGCCCCGAAGCAACAAATAGAAGTAGCGGGGCGGACTTTGGAAGACGCCCCGACAGGTGTAAGCGTTCGGGCGGGCCGTGATGGTAGTGCCTTGAAGCAGTAGTTCGGGCCGGAATGGGGGATGATTTTACCGGTTGAGGACTTGCTTCCAGTTTCTGCGCAACGGTCGTAGCCAGATGTCCTTTTTCGGTTGGTCTCGTTTCGTGTATCTGTCGTAGCGTCCACGCCCCTGGGTCATACCGACGTGAATCCACCCCGATGCCCTGTAGACGGCGCCGGTGTAGCGCGGCGTCTCGACGAAGGTCTCGACGAGGACGGGTGTCGTGCCATAGCGCTCGGTCCAGTCCTCGGGCAGGCGCCTGCGGATGATGGCGAGGAGGTGTGAGCCGAGGTTGAGGATCCTGATCCATGGCAGGATGAGGAACCTCGGGTTGTCGACCACGAGGGGGAGGTTCTTCTCGCGCAGCTGCGGCGTCCAGCCGATGAAGCTGTCGCGCGGGGCGAGCTTCCACGCGGCGGTGGAGAAGCCGAGCATGGCGAGGGGCCTGCCGCCCCGGTCGTGGACGGCGTAGCGCATCTGCGCGCCGACGAGGGTCTTGTAGCCGAGGTAGTGGTAGCGGGCGACGAACTCGTTCCAGAGCCTGCCCTCGCGGGTTCCGCGCACGGCGACGCGCATATCGAGGGGGCGGACTTCGTCGAGGGTCTCAGGCGCCGGGATGAGGGGAGGTTCGGTGTCGGGTCCGAAGACGATCGGCCCGGGCCGGTTCTGGCGCCACTTCGGTGGGGGCAGCGTGATCAGGCCGTCCTTGTGCATGGCCAGCATAGTCACCCGGGCCATCATGTCCTTGAGTCCGCCGTCGGGCTTGTACCAGCCGATTCGGCGGCAGAACTCCTTCGATAGCGCATGGCGGTTGAGCGCAGGTGGACCTGCGATCAGTTCGCGCAGCAGCGCCATCTCTTCCGTCGTGAAGTCGCGTCCGTGGTAGCGGCACTCGGTCACGGCGTCATCCCGGCGCCGTGAGGGCGCGCCTGCGCTCCGTGCTCATCGACCAGGGCAGCCACGCGGAGAGGTCCCCGGGCGCCCGGCCGCCGTTCTCCGCGCAGGCCGTGAGCCATGCCTCCAGCCAGCGGAGCGGGTCGACCCCGTTCGACGCGAGGGTTCCGAGGACCGAGTACATCATCGCCGTAAACCTGGCGCCGGCCTCGCTGTCGGAGCCGAACGAGAGCCGCCTGCCGATCACAGGGCCCCGAAGCGCACGTTCGCTGGCGTTGTTATCCATCGGCACCGAGGGGCGTTCGATGAAGACGCTCAGCCCCTCGCGGTGGTTCAGCAGCGAGCGAAGCGCCTTGCCCTCGCGCGCCTGCGCGGGCAGAGCGGCCATCTCCCGTCGGGCCTGCGCGAACAGGTCCTTGAGCGCCTTCTTCAATTCGTCGTGCGCCGCGTCGAACGCCGCATCCTGGCGTTCGACGCCCGGGTCGTAACTGGCCAGGCGCGCCTCGTTCAGGCGGTAAAGCAAGGCAATCCGCTCGATCCATCTCTCGCACCACGGCGTCAGCCGCTCATCGCCGGCGGCGCAGTGGATATAATCGCGCCGGACGTGACTCCAGCACCATGCGAGAGTCACCAGACCCCCGGGAATGCGCGCCAGCTTCTTGTAGGCGCTGTAGCGGTCGCAGACGATGACCGTATGGGAGCCGGCCGCGCCGAACAGCTTCATCGCGACCTCAGCACTCCGCGAGGGGTCGACGTGGAAGTAGACGGAGTCTGCGCTGACCGAGGTCCACAGCCAGGCGCGGCTCGAGCGTCCTTGTTCGCGAAGCGACTGAACGCGCCACGTCGTCTCGTCCCCGTGACGCACCGCCGCTTCGTTCTGGCGGTCGAGGATCGCCGCAGCCAGCGGCTCGAAGAGCGGCGTGAAGCGGTGCGTGCTGTCGCCCAGTGTGCCTGCAGAGACCGGAAGCCCCTGGTCGGAGAGCCACGCGGCGACCCGGCGCAGCGGGCGGAAGCAGGCGTAGCGCTCGAACAGGAAGCGCGCCCACACGCTCGTCCCGTAAGGCGTGCCCGCGAACAGGCGCGGCGCGGCGGGCGCCGACACTTCCACCGGAGACGACGCGCACGCGCATCTCCTGCGCCATCTCGGACGGCGGATGACGCGCTTGTGGGCCGAGACTTCGATCTCGAAGATGGAGGAGACCTCGGCGCCATTGGCCACGTAGGGCTTCCCGCAACCGGCGCAGACGCGCGCACCGGCCGGCGGGTTGCGAACTTCGGTCCTCTCATCGAGCGCGGGCCGCGGGGTGCGGCCATGACCGGCGGCGCCGGGTTGCCGGCCGCGCCTGCGCTCCGAGCGCGGCCTCTCCTGCCGTTCGCTCTTGCGCCCGAACAGTCTTCTCGCCAGCACCGCTCCGGTGGCGCGAAGCTTCGCGAGATCGGCCTCCAGCCGCGCCCGGATGGTCTCTGACTTGCGGAGCGCCCTGCGAAGACGCCCGTTCTCCCTCGACAGCGACCTGAGCGCCGTCTTCTGGCGCCGCGACCTCCCCAGGGCCTTGCGCAGTTCCTCATCTGCACGAGACGGCGACTTCGAGCGCGCCGCCTCGAGAGCGCGCAGCAACCGCGCCTTCAGCCGTTCGGTCGCAATGCCTACGGCCCCCAGGGAGACTTCAAGACGGTAGACCTCCGCAGACAGCGACTCGACCACCTCCGCCTGGTCGCGCAATCGCCTCAACTTCCTGTAGAGCCCGATGGCCTCCTCGTCCAGGCTCCGAATGGTCTCCTTGTCGGTCGCCGACTTCTGCTTCTCCAGGGCCAGACGATCTTCGAGCCGGGCAACTTCCTTCTCCCGCCGGCCGACCTCCTTGCGCAGGGCATGAATCGTCTCCTTGCGCTCCTCCAGGGCCTTGCGCAGCCGCCCCGCCTCCCCCGGCGACGGCACGCCCGAGAGCTCCTTGCGAAGCCGGACGACCTCCATGCGCAGCGACATGAGCGGGCTGCGCTTGCGCGGATCGACCCCCGCCTCCGCAAGCAGCTTCTCCAGCCGCGCCACTTCCGCCTTGAGCGACAGCGCGTCCTTCGCCGCGCGGCGGGCTTCCTTCGCCTCCCCGGCGGCCGCCTCGAGCTTCTTCCGGCTGGCGTCGAGATGCCGCTTCAGCTTGCCCGCACGGGAGCGGGAATCCACTTCCGCCCAACGCAACTCCTCGCAGCGCGCCTCCGCCGCCTCCGCGCGCGCACGCTCGCGCTCGTACAGCGAACGCCAGTACGCCTCTGCGGTTGTGGACAACCCGGGGGAATGAGGCCATGGCTCATCCGGCCTCTCGGCCAACGCCAACTCCGTCTCGACAGCTTCTGCGCGAATCTTCATGCCGACATCATTAGCACATGTCGAATCGCGTTACCAGTCGCCCGGGAAAATTCTATCCGATGGAGGCGATGCGCCCGGCGCCGGGTCCATCACGGCCCGCCCGAACGCTTACACCGACAGGTAAGCGTTCGGGCGGGCCGTGATGGTAGTGCCTTGAAGCAGTAGTTCGGGCCGGAATGGGGGATGATTTTACCGGTTGAGGACTTGCTTCCAGTTTCTGCGCAACGGTCGTAGCCAGATGTCCTTTTTCGGTTGGTCTCGTTTCGTGTATCTGTCGTAGCGTCCACGCCCCTGGGTCATACCGACGTGAATCCACCCCGATGCCCTGTAGACGGCGCCGGTGTAGCGCGGCGTCTCGACGAAGGTCTCGACGAGGACGGGTGTCGTGCCATAGCGCTCGGTCCAGTCCTCGGGCAGGCGCCTGCGGATGATGGCGAGGAGGTGTGAGCCGAGGTTGAGGATCCTGATCCATGGCAGGATGAGGAACCTCGGGTTGTCGACCACGAGGGGGAGGTTCTTCTCGCGCAGCTGCGGCGTCCAGCCGATGAAGCTGTCGCGCGGGGCGAGCTTCCACGCGGCGGTGGAGAAGCCGAGCATGGCGAGGGGCCTGCCGCCCCGGTCGTGGACGGCGTAGCGCATCTGCGCGCCGACGAGGGTCTTGTAGCCGAGGTAGTGGTAGCGGGCGACGAACTCGTTCCAGAGCCTGCCCTCGCGGGTTCCGCGCACGGCGACGCGCATATCGAGGGGGCGGACTTCGTCGAGGGTCTCAGGCGCCGGGATGAGGGGAGGTTCGGTGTCGGGTCCGAAGACGATCGGCCCGGGCCGGTTCTGGCGCCACTTCGGTGGGGGCAGCGTGATCAGGCCGTCCTTGTGCATGGCCAGCATAGTCACCCGGGCCATCATGTCCTTGAGTCCGCCGTCGGGCTTGTACCAGCCGATTCGGCGGCAGAACTCCTTCGATAGCGCATGGCGGTTGAGCGCAGGTGGACCTGCGATCAGTTCGCGCAGCAGCGCCATCTCTTCCGTCGTGAAGTCGCGTCCGTGGTAGCGGCACTCGGTCACGGCGTCATCCCGGCGCCGTGAGGGCGCGCCTGCGCTCCGTGCTCATCGACCAGGGCAGCCACGCGGAGAGGTCCCCGGGCGCCCGGCCGCCGTTCTCCGCGCAGGCCGTGAGCCATGCCTCCAGCCAGCGGAGCGGGTCGACCCCGTTCGACGCGAGGGTTCCGAGGACCGAGTACATCATCGCCGTAAACCTGGCGCCGGCCTCGCTGTCGGAGCCGAACGAGAGCCGCCTGCCGATCACAGGGCCCCGAAGCGCACGTTCGCTGGCGTTGTTATCCATCGGCACCGAGGGGCGTTCGATGAAGACGCTCAGCCCCTCGCGGTGGTTCAGCAGCGAGCGAAGCGCCTTGCCCTCGCGCGCCTGCGCGGGCAGAGCGGCCATCTCCCGTCGGGCCTGCGCGAACAGGTCCTTGAGCGCCTTCTTCAATTCGTCGTGCGCCGCGTCGAACGCCGCATCCTGGCGTTCGACGCCCGGGTCGTAACTGGCCAGGCGCGCCTCGTTCAGGCGGTAAAGCAAGGCAATCCGCTCGATCCATCTCTCGCACCACGGCGTCAGCCGCTCATCGCCGGCGGCGCAGTGGATATAATCGCGCCGGACGTGACTCCAGCACCATGCGAGAGTCACCAGACCCCCGGGAATGCGCGCCAGCTTCTTGTAGGCGCTGTAGCGGTCGCAGACGATGACCGTATGGGAGCCGGCCGCGCCGAACAGCTTCATCGCGACCTCAGCACTCCGCGAGGGGTCGACGTGGAAGTAGACGGAGTCTGCGCTGACCGAGGTCCACAGCCAGGCGCGGCTCGAGCGTCCTTGTTCGCGAAGCGACTGAACGCGCCACGTCGTCTCGTCCCCGTGACGCACCGCCGCTTCGTTCTGGCGGTCGAGGATCGCCGCAGCCAGCGGCTCGAAGAGCGGCGTGAAGCGGTGCGTGCTGTCGCCCAGTGTGCCTGCAGAGACCGGAAGCCCCTGGTCGGAGAGCCACGCGGCGACCCGGCGCAGCGGGCGGAAGCAGGCGTAGCGCTCGAACAGGAAGCGCGCCCACACGCTCGTCCCGTAAGGCGTGCCCGCGAACAGGCGCGGCGCGGCGGGCGCCGACACTTCCACCGGAGACGACGCGCACGCGCATCTCCTGCGCCATCTCGGACGGCGGATGACGCGCTTGTGGGCCGAGACTTCGATCTCGAAGATGGAGGAGACCTCGGCGCCATTGGCCACGTAGGGCTTCCCGCAACCGGCGCAGACGCGCGCACCGGCCGGCGGGTTGCGAACTTCGGTCCTCTCATCGAGCGCGGGCCGCGGGGTGCGGCCATGACCGGCGGCGCCGGGTTGCCGGCCGCGCCTGCGCTCCGAGCGCGGCCTCTCCTGCCGTTCGCTCTTGCGCCCGAACAGTCTTCTCGCCAGCACCGCTCCGGTGGCGCGAAGCTTCGCGAGATCGGCCTCCAGCCGCGCCCGGATGGTCTCTGACTTGCGGAGCGCCCTGCGAAGACGCCCGTTCTCCCTCGACAGCGACCTGAGCGCCGTCTTCTGGCGCCGCGACCTCCCCAGGGCCTTGCGCAGTTCCTCATCTGCACGAGACGGCGACTTCGAGCGCGCCGCCTCGAGAGCGCGCAGCAACCGCGCCTTCAGCCGTTCGGTCGCAATGCCTACGGCCCCCAGGGAGACTTCAAGACGGTAGACCTCCGCAGACAGCGACTCGACCACCTCCGCCTGGTCGCGCAATCGCCTCAACTTCCTGTAGAGCCCGATGGCCTCCTCGTCCAGGCTCCGAATGGTCTCCTTGTCGGTCGCCGACTTCTGCTTCTCCAGGGCCAGACGATCTTCGAGCCGGGCAACTTCCTTCTCCCGCCGGCCGACCTCCTTGCGCAGGGCATGAATCGTCTCCTTGCGCTCCTCCAGGGCCTTGCGCAGCCGCCCCGCCTCCCCCGGCGACGGCACGCCCGAGAGCTCCTTGCGAAGCCGGACGACCTCCATGCGCAGCGACATGAGCGGGCTGCGCTTGCGCGGATCGACCCCCGCCTCCGCAAGCAGCTTCTCCAGCCGCGCCACTTCCGCCTTGAGCGACAGCGCGTCCTTCGCCGCGCGGCGGGCTTCCTTCGCCTCCCCGGCGGCCGCCTCGAGCTTCTTCCGGCTGGCGTCGAGATGCCGCTTCAGCTTGCCCGCACGGGAGCGGGAATCCACTTCCGCCCAACGCAACTCCTCGCAGCGCGCCTCCGCCGCCTCCGCGCGCGCACGCTCGCGCTCGTACAGCGAACGCCAGTACGCCTCTGCGGTTGTGGACAACCCGGGGGAATGAGGCCATGGCTCATCCGGCCTCTCGGCCAACGCCAACTCCGTCTCGACAGCTTCTGCGCGAATCTTCATGCCGACATCATTAGCACATGTCGAATCGCGTTACCAGTCGCCCGGGAAAATTCTATCCGATGGAGGCGATGCGCCCGGCGCCGGGTCCATCACGGCCCGCCCGAACGCTTACCCGACAGGTACGCTCCGAAATGCGCAGGAGTTTGAATCAATCTGCTTTCGATTTGCTTACTTATTACTGAAACCGAGTCCCTAACAAAACTCCTAGAAAACAAATACCTGCAATAATTTCAACAAACTAAAAAGATTCCACCCCTGCTGAAACTCCCCACCGTCTCTAAACACGCGGAAGAGCGGGATGTCGCCCCCTCCCGCCAGGAGTCCGTGGCACTGACTACGCAACTGCCGGGCGGTCGGGCAGGCCCCGGGTTCGAGCGGCTTCGCCGGAAAGGCGGACTCAAACCGCCCCGCTGCCGCCTCCCCGCGCGTCGTTCGCATATTCCATGATGATGGACGGCCCCTGCATGGCCCAGGAGCCGTCGCCCTAACTCCAGGCGAACGCGACGCCCGCGAGGACCCCCCCGACTCGTAATCGGCGCCCATCACGCCCGCCGTCACGTCGCCATCGAGAGAGAGCGCCCTCTGTGTCGCTGAACGAAGAGCGCCACTTCATGGTCCCCGAGCGTCGGCCGCGTCGGGGCGGCGCTCCCCTCGATGCGCGCGCCCACGGCTTCGGGCGCCTGCTTCGCCGCTACTGCCTGTTCACGCCGAAGCCGCCGACCATCCGGCCGTCCGTGCTGAACATCGAGTGGAACGTTCCGGTCGCGACCTTCGGAACACCGTCGTCGCCATTTTCGTAAAGCCGGCCGGACCACTCGCCGGAGGAGGCGGCGGCCGTGCCGTCGATGGGCCACACCGTATCGTTATCTGCGGTGCGGCTAATGCCACCCGTAGCGGCGAATTCAGATCCAGTTTCATGAAGTGTGTCACGGTGATGTTTGACTTCAGGTCGGCGGACCAGATGATCCGCGCCGCCGCCGGGGCGGCGGCTTCGGTGAGGGATACGAGCGGGCGCCCACCATGCGGCGGGATGCCGCCTGCAGGTTGCAAGTCCCGGCGGGCTCTCTCCACGCGGTTTCTCACTTCCCGGCCCTGCCCTTCCCTGTATTTCGATTTCCCGAGAAAGAGCCGGACGGCGCGCTCGGCCCGGCTTTCCTCACGACGGGACATCTGTTCCGGTTTATCGTCCCATTCTACCAAAAGTTGCATGTCTTGTTCGCATTCGGACTCTTTGATTTCATGTCTGTATCGCGCATGCATTTTCCCCCGTGTTTTCCGGCCCCGGGAAGGGGAGAGATGAACGGAAGCGACGAGGCGGGGCGCATCCCGCGGCTGCGCGCGGCGCCCTACGAAGCGGGTTCGCTGTCGGTCCACCCCCGCTGCGCCGGTGACGGTGCGAGGGCGCAGGAAAGATTGCTCCGCTTCGTTCCCCGATCCCGTCGCGAAGGGAAGCGAGACCCCCGTGGAGCATCACCTGCAGCCAAGGGCGGAACAGGTCCGGCAAAATCAAGGAAGGAGAATTTGACCTGGGCCAACCCGATTGGAGAAGGGCCGACACCCCTCAAAGGACTGACTCAAGGGGTTGTTGAAAAAACCCCTGAAGGCGGGAACTGCTGCGACACAATCCCTGAGGTGCACAGGCCAAATCGGGGTGTCGGCCTGCTTGCATGGAGCGAAAACAGGGGCTGCCCGTTGTTCCCCCTCCCGGCTCGAGGACTCAAACTCACAACCGGGAGCGGTACAGTTTGCTCCATCACGAGGGAAGCAACCAACGGGCAACCCCCTTTTCGCTCTACTTGATTCGCCCGGGCCCCGGGGCGGTGAAGCCCCGAGGCAAAGGCGTCCTGCTCTTCGCTGCTACTGCTTGTTCACGCCGAAGGCGCCGACCATTTTGCCGGCCGTGCTGAACTCGGAATAGAACGTGCCGGTCCCGACCTTCGGAATGCCGCCGTCGTCATTGTCGTAGAGCGTTCCGGCCCACTCGCCGGAGGCGGTGGCGGCCGTCCCGCCCATGGTCCAGACCGTATCGTTGCCGTCCTGGCCTGTGCCTGTCCGAGTAATACCCCCGGTGGCAGCAACGACAGCCTCCTTCAACTCGACCGACCAGTCACGCGACATGCCGTCCGCGCCCATGAAGTTGTCGATGGTGCCCGTGATCGAATTGTCGGTGAAATCGGCTTTAAGCGTCGCCTTCGCGGTGAAGTGGCCTGCGTCGTTCGTTCCCCCGGTCGCGCTGTAGAGCGCGTACTTGCCGGCGGCGCCGCCCATGTAGGTCGCCGTTCCATTCAAGGTATCGAGGGCAGCGGCAGCCGGGACGGCGCCCTTCACATCCGCGAACGCGCTCGCGGTGAACTTGCTGCCGTCCTCGGACTTGTGGATCCACCAGCCGTAGGAAGCGTAGATGGCGTCCGGCGTGCTCACGACCCTGGCGTTCGGGTCGGCGGGCTTGAAGTGCCAAGCGCTCGCCGTAAACGTGTTGTCGGTCGCCGAAGCCACGGTGCCAAGCTGGAAGGAGTTCTTACCCGCTACGCGGGAGGCGCATATGGTCGTGCCGGTGGGCGTGCAATACCAGGTGCCCGACACGCCGTGGAAACTGCCGGCGATCATCACACGCCGAAGACTTTCCGTCTTCTCGAAGGTCTTGACCCCGGCACCCTGGTCGAAGCTCGGACTGGCGATCCGCTTCTGGGTGGTCTCGTCGGTCGTCGAGTTGACCTCCAGTTCTCCTTCGTCATTCAACGAGTACTGGAATTTCGCGATTTCTGCCGGACTGCGAGTGCCGAACGGCTTGCCCTGCGTCGGCTCGTCCACGTTCGAGTAGACGACCGCTTCGTACATGCCGTCGTCGTCGGGCTCGGCCGTATACTTCTTGCCCTCCCAGCCGTGGTTGTCGGGGACCGTCGCATCCTTCTTTTCCGAAAGAGCGACGGGCTCGGCGGTGCCGATGCCCACCATGATGCGCGTGTCGACGGCAACGCCGGTGTCGGGAACGTCGACGTTGTTGTACGCGGCGCCCCGCTGGTCCGCGGTCAAGGCGGTGTTAGCGGCCGTCGTTGTGGTGGCATCGCCACTCGGCGCAGCGATTCCCATGTGCAGCTTCAGGGCATCCGCCATCATGGCCGCATCCGCGGCCTTCTGCGCAGCGTCCATCGCCGCCGTGCGGGCCGTCTTGGCGGCGGCAAGCTGGGTTTCCAGCGCGGTGACGGTTCCGGTGTTCGCGGTTTTCTCCGCCGCCGGTACATTTTCGGCCGCCGCTATCGCCGCCTTCGCGGCCATGATCGCCGCATCGGCGGCGCTCACCTCGGCAGCGGTCGAGGCGTTGTCGACGGCTAAGACCTTCGTCTGGGCGTCCGCCAGTTTCATCTTGATGTCTTCACGCTCCATAGCCAATTTCTCTGCCGCCAAATCTGCGGCTGAAGTGCATGTCTCATCGGCATTCCATCGGCCCCCCGCGTCCTCGCACGCCATCCGCGAGTCATCAGGCATCTCGGCCGGCGCTTGCGTAGAGCCCCGCCGCCACCGCCGCAGCCCGCCAGCGTCAGCGCGAACACGGCCGCCAGCGCGAAAGCGTAGAACTTGTGAACATACTTGTCTTTGAACATCATTTAGTGAGTCCTCCTGAATACACAATAGAAAAAGGGATCTTCCGTGAATTTCCGGCTTTCTCCGATTAACCTCCTTTCGTCAGCTTTTTTTCGGGCCTTCACAAACTGGTGATTCGTATTCTGGGCCGCCTGAAATACGGCAGGCTCAAACCCTTTCATGCTCCGGGCCGGTGGTTCCGCGAGAGACATGTTCCTGCGGCATGCGCCCGCCTTTCACTGCCTCCAGAGGCGAGCCGCCTGCCACCCGGCCTGCCCGCCGATAATCGCTATTATCGGATGTGAGAAGCCCCGCTTTCCGCCGGGAGAGGCGTTTCGGGGCGCATCCGGGCCGTAAATGAGCGCGAAAAGACGCAAAACGGCGCCCGAAACCCCTCCGGGGACCCCGGAATTGCGCTTGACATGGCCTTGAGAGGTGTTATATTTTCTGATAATAGCGATTATCGGACTCCAGAAACCCGCCGTTTCGCCGGTATTCCCCTGCGAAACGGCTTTTTTTATTGGAAATTCCCCGCCGTCGTCTATACTCGGCAATCGACGAGGCCCGGGAGCGGCCTCAGGGAATGGAAACGGCCGCTGACCCGGAAGGTTGGCTTCTCGGCATGACGACGGGGGCAACACCGCCCGACCCGGAACAGGACATCGCTTTGACGAGGAGGCCGGCCCGACCGGCCCGTGCGGCCGCCGACCTGGCGAAGGCGTCGATGTCTGAGAACACGCGGCGAGTGTACGAGACGGCCCTGCGGAGGTTCGAGCGCTCGGGAAACCCCGAGACCGACGCCGGGATAGCGGCGTACCTGGGGGATCTCTACGAGGGGGGGCACTCGGCGGCCGTGGCCGCGATGGCGGTCGCGGCGCTTCGCTTCCGGGCGAAGCTGAACGGCCGGCCCTCCCCGGCGGGACCTGCGACGGAGCGGGTGCTGGCCGGCTTCCGGCGCCTGGCCGCAGAGCGCGGCCGCGGCCAGGTGGCGGGGGTGCGCTGGGAGCAGGCGGACCGGGCGGCGGCGCTGGCCGAGGGGACGGGGACCCTGGGCGGTCTGCGCGACGCCGCGATCGTGGCGGTGGCGAGCGACGCCCTGCTCCGGGTGTCGGAGGTCGAGGCGCTCGACATCGAGGACGTGGACCTGGGCGAGCAGACGGTGCTGATCCGCCGCTCGAAGACCGACCAGGAGGGCGAGGGCGTCGTGCAGTTTCTGGGCGAGCCGACGGTGGCGCGCGTCGGGGCCTGGCTTCTGGAGGCGGGCCTGACGAAGGGGCCGCTCTTCCGGCCGCTGTTCAAGTCGGGCCGGCTACGGGAAGGCCGCCTGACGGAGAGGAGCATCCGGCGCATCATCATCCGGCGCGCCCGGGACGCGGGCGTGGAGGGGCGCATCAGCGGGCACAGCCTGCGCGTGGGCAGCGCCCAGAGCCTGGCCACGGCGGGGGCGTCGCTGGTCGAGATGCAAATCGCCGGGCGCTGGCAGTCGCCGGCCATGCCGGGGCGCTACGCGCAGGGCCAACTCGCGAAACAGGGCGCGATGGCGAGGCTTCGCTACGGGCGGTGAGGTCCGCCCGGCGTTTCGTCGAACACGGGACAGGCACGAAGAGAATTCGCGGCGGGAGCGCCCCGCCCGCGTCCGGAATTCAGGAGGGCGATGGTCTCACGCTCTGCCGCCGCGGCCTCCTCCGTCGTGAGCATGTCCTTCGCTCCGGGCAGGTCCGCCGCGTGCAGGACGCCCGTCTTCTCCCGAATATCTCCCTACCGCCTCTTCCGCCGGGCGGCTCTCTCCTCGGACGTGGAAGTCCACCTCCGGGCGGAGGCCCACTTCTCGAGGTCTTCGAGCAGGTAGCGCACCCGGTATCCGATGCGAAGAAAATCCGGCCCCTCTCCGCTCACGCGGTAGCGCTCCAGCGTCTTGGGCGAGAGGCCGAGCCAGGCGGCCGCCTCCCGCGTGTTCAGGTGGTTCTCCTCCGTGCGCTCATCGGCGTCTCCCGCGGCGTCCCACGTCCCGTCGAACGGGTCGGGCAAGTCCGCGAGCCTCCTGCGTATGGCGCGGATCTCCTCTCCCGTCGCGTTGGCCGCCATCCAGGCGCGCACCCGGTCGAAGGTCTTGAGATACGGCGAGGCGCCCCGGCGCAGCCTCCCCACGAAAGAGGGATTCCCCACGGTCTCCTCGCCCAGGATCGAGACCTTGGTCCCGCTCACCGCGAGAAACGCCTCGACCTCGGCCCGCAGGAGCGGTCCCAGCGGCGGGTACCCCATGAACGCGAGCACCCGGTCCGCCGTGTCGACCCGCAGGGGCCGCCCCCGGGCGTGCAGACCCACGAAGCCGGGAATCCCCAGCGCGCCCACCCCGAAGCGCCTCGCGCTCATCCCGCGGCGCGCGCGCCAGAGCGCAATGCTCCGGCGCAGCCGCTCGTCCAGCGGGGCGCCGGTATCGTCGTCGAACGCGGTCATGGCGCGCGAACATAAGGAAAGAACGAGCGCCCGTTCAATCGTTGTTTCTAGCGCGAAAGGTACACCCGTGAAGAATCCGCGCCCGCGTCCGTGCGCGGATCGCTCATCGGTTCAGCCTGAAATCAAGGGGGTTTCCCGGAAAACGAGGGTCGCCGGAGAACGTGCAGCGAGGCGCTGCGGAAAAAAAGGAACAATGTCGCCCCCCGGCCGAGAGTTCGAAAACCTCTTTCGTTCACACCGCGGCGCCCGGCGAGTTGCATCCCGACCGGAGAAGCCCCTGTCGCGGCAAGACGCTGCGCGCTGCCCGTGCGCAGGTCGAAACGGCGCCTATTCCCTTGTTTCATTCGTTTTTATCGCATCGTATGCTGATGTTCCGGGTCGTCCGCCAAATACAATACGGCCAAGCCGAAACAGGCGGACATTCCTTCGTGGATTGTATGCCAACGGCCCGGATTCTGGAGGACATATAAAATATTCGGCCGGGCAGGCGGGGGGCAGCAATGCCTCCGCCTACCCGGCCTGCCCCCCCAGTAATCATTCTCTCATGGGGTGATGAGCATCAAAAATTCGCCGACCCAAATCGGATACGCCGTGCCATACTAACAACTGCCTCTGAGCCTTGTGGTATTATCACCCTGCCAACGAACGATTACCCGGTCTTCGACGACTCGCGCCCCCTGGGATGCTCTGGGGTTGTAATGAGTCCGCTTGCGTTTTGATTACATTTATTTCAAGGAATTTATAACCAGCTTGAAAACAATAATTTAATTTTTATATTCTGGATATATCGATAAATTCACGGGGTTATTCGATAAATTCCTGAAAATTACCGGCCATGCAAGTGGTTGTAATAAAAAGAGTTGCCATAGAAACCTGAGCGTCCCGCACTCAGATATAGCGGCAAAAAAAGTTTTTCGCCGACCCCCGCATTTGCCCGCAACAGCCCGCATTTCCTCCCGCACCGCATCACGCCGGCAAAGCCTCATTCATCAATCGGAATCGACCTACACACTCACTCCCAGCGCCTTCTTCGCGGCGTCGACGACGTTGGCGGTGTTGGGGAGCACGAAGTCCTCGAGGCGGGGCTCGAAGGGGATGGGCGCGTCGAGGGCGGCCACGCGGCCGATGGGGGCGTCGAGGTAGTCGAAGGCCTCTTCCTGAACCGCGGCGGAAATCTCCGAACCCACGCCGCTCCTCAGGTGCCCTTCCTCGACGATGATGCAGCGGTTCGTCTTGCGGACCGATTCGGCGAGCGTGGCGGTGTCGAGCGGGGCCAGGGTTCTCGGGTCGACCACTTCCGCGCTGATGCCTTCCCCGGCGAGTTCATCCGCCGCCGCCAGGCAGTTGTGCACCTGATAGCCCACGCCGATGAGGGTGATGTCGCCGCCTTCGCGCTTCACGGCCGCCTGGCCGAAGGGGGTGACGTGCTCTCCCTCGGGAACGGGGCCCTTCATCTTGTAGAGCATCTTGTGCTCCACCATGAGCACGGGGTTGTCGTCGCGAATCGCCGCGCACATGAGGCCCTTGGCGTCCGCAGGGTCGCTCGGCGCGGCCACCCTGATGCCCGGTATCTGCATGAACCAGGCCTCCAGACACTGGCTGTGCGTGGGGCCGTACTGCACGCCGCCGCCGCCGGGCGTGCGCACGACGAGGGGCACGCTCAACTGCCCGCCCAGCATGTAGCGCAGCTTGGCCGCCTGGTTGATGAGCGGGTCCATCGCCAGCATGATGAAGTCCATGAACATGATCTCGACGATGGGCCGGTAGCCCGCCATGGCGGCGCCCACGCCCGCGCCCACGATGCCGAGTTCGCTGATGGGCGTGTCGCGCACGCGGTCGCGCCCGAATTTCTCCGCGAGGCCCTTCGTCACGCCGAACACGTAGGCCAGTTCCACGTCCTCGCCCATGACGATCACGCGCTCATCTCTTTCCATCTCCTCGTGATGGGCTTCGGTCAACGCATCCACAAATGTGATCTCTCGCATCTCATTTCTCTCCAGTGTTTTCACCGGGCGCACAGCACCGGGGGATTGGAATTTTTACGCGTATACGTCCTCGAGTGCGGATTCGAGCGTGGCTTCGGGGCTTCCCTCCGCGAAGTCGATGGCGTCGTTGAGCTCCTTGTCCACGGCTTTCAGGTGCGCCTTTTTCTGCGCTTCGGTGAGTTTCAGCATGTCGGCCGCGATCGTGAGCGGATCGCGCTTTCGCCACTCGTCCACCTCTTCTTTCGTGCGGTAGGGGCCGAACTGGGGGTCGCCGCGCGAGTGGCCGAAGAAGCGATACGTCTTCGCCTCGATGAGGCTCGGGCCGCCGCCCTCACGCGCACGGCGCACGGCCTCGGCCGTCGCCTCGTAGACGGCCACGACGTCCATGCCGTCCACCGTGAGGCCCGGCGAGTCGTAGCCCTGCGCGCGCACGCTGATGTCCTTGACGGCGGTGGAACGCTCCACGTGGTAGCTCACCGCGTAGTGGTTGTTCTCGCAGAAGAAGATGACGGGCAGCTTCCAGATGGCGCACAGGTTCATCGACTCGTGAAAACTGCCCTGGTTCGACGCGCCGTCCCCGAAGAAGACCACCGCCACGCGGCCCGCGCCTTCGAGCTGATAGGCGAGGCCCATGCCCGTGGCCATCGGCATGTTCGCCCCCACGATGGAGTGCGCGCCGTAGTGGCCCTTGGAAATATCGGCGATGTGCATGGAGCCGCCGCGCGCCTTGCAGAGCCCCGTGGACTTGCCGAGAAGCTCGGCCATCATCTCGGGCATCCGGGTACCCTTGGCGATGGAGTGCCCATGGCCCCGGTGGGTGGTGAGGATGGCGTCTTCATCCTCGAGCGCGGTGCAGACGCCGACCGAGCACGCCTCCTGTCCGATGCTCACGTGGACCGCCCCCTTCACCCGGCCCGCCATGAAGAACTCGTCCGTCTTCTCCTCGAAGCGGCGGATGCGCAGCATGTTGCGGTACATCGCGTTCAGGTCTTTTTTCGTCAACCTCTTCGGCTTCGCCGATCTGCTCTTCTTCGCCCTGGTGGCCACGGCCTCCCCCTCCCGGCGATGACAACGGAATACGCCTTTTGAAGTATTGCGAGAAAGTGAATTCTAGACTCCCATCACTACCACACGGGGCGGTGGTGGTTCAATCGGCGCAGTGGGGGGTTGGTGAAAAAGCCTTTGCCAAAGGAGCAACCCCCCCTACCCCCCCTTGTCAGGGGGGTATAAAAAGGCGACGCCCGTCGCCGGTAGCTGGGCTTTTGTTTTTTCTTGCCCCCCTGTTAAGGGGGGGTAGGGGGGGTTGGTTTTCCAGTCGAGAGGATCGTCCCCCCTGCCTCCTGAAAAGGGAACTTTTTCAATACCCCGGTGCGTGATGCCTCACGCGCGCTTCGCCTTGTAGCGCAGGAACAGCTCATCCCCCTCTTGCCGGACCTCGACGAGCGCGAGCCCCAGAAATTCGCCCGAGGGGAACCCCGGCCCGTCCATGAGCGTAGGAGCGTCGGAGCCGCCAGCCAGCCAGGGGGTGAGCGTCACGTGAAATTCGTCGATATGACGGGCGAACTCCCATACCAGGGAACCGCCGCCCTCTATCAGCACGCGCTTCATCCCCCGCTCCCCGAGATGGGCCAGCACCTGTGGCGCGAGGGGTTCCGCCTCATCCAGAACGACGATTTGCGCGCCTCCGGCCCTGTCTTCTGTGAGGCGGCGCGCGCCCTCAGGCGCCGCGAATATGAGCCGCTTGATCTCATCGGCTTCGAACCAGGGCAGTTTATCGGAAAATTCGCCGCTTTTCGTAACAAGAGCGTTCGCCGGATGCGGCGGGAGGCCGCGCTCGACGCGTTCGCGGGCAAGGGATTCCTCGCGCACCCTTGCGGGATGCCGCGCCGTCCTCAGCGTCTCGCCGCCCCATATCACGGCGTCTGCTTTGGCTCTTAAGCGATCCATCTCGAGACGGTCCGCTTTCGAGCCCAGGGAGAAATCCTCGCGGTCGAAACTTGCGATTTTCCCGTCGAGCGTCACCGCCAGATTCACGTATACGAAGGGTTTGTCCATGAAAATTCTCAACTCAAGGTTGTGGTCTGCCCGGTTAAGGCAGTAAAGTTTCCTGTCACCTCGTCTTCATGAACGCCGGCATTCATCAGACAAAGGAGAGAAAACACCATGGGTGAATTCGACCAGAGAGTGGACCTTCCCGCACTCGATTTCCAGAAGCTCAACATCGGCCCCTACAGCAACAACGTGTACGTACTCACATGCAAGGCGACGAAGGAGTGCGTCATCATCGACACCTCCCATTCCGCCGAGCCGATTCTCGCCGCGTGCGAAGGCGCCACGCCCAAGTACATTCTACAGACCCATTGCCACGGCGACCACATCGACGCGCTGGACGAGGTGCGCAGCCGGACGGGCGCGCCCCTGGGCCAGCACGCCGAGGACGCCAAGGAGTTCGGCATCAACCCGGATTTCACCATCGCGGACGGCGAGGAGATCACTTTCGGCGAGATTACCCTCAAGGCCATCCACACGCCCGGGCATTGCAAGGGCATGCTGATGTTCTACTACCCGGGCCACTGCGTCTGTGGAGACACGATTTTCCCCGGCGGCCCCGGCAAGACCTGGAATCACGGGCAACTGCTGACCTCGCTCGATTCCATCGAGAACAAGGTCTTCGCCCTGCCGGATGAGACGGTGCTCTACCCCGGCCACGGAGCGAACAGCACCGTCGCGCAGAGCAAGGCGGAAGTCGCCGGGTTCCGCGCCGCAGGCCGGCCGGGGCCGGATGAATTCGGGGACGTGACCTGGGACTGATGGGCGAAAAAGCTACCTGAAATCGGGGCGCGCGATTCCCGTCGCGCGGCTTGGGATGGTTAATTGAAATAGGAGCCTAGAAATGAGTTCAGCCAGCATCGTATTCGATCACGTGCACGTCATCAGCAAAGACCCCGAGGCGAGCGTGAACTGGTTCGTCGAGAATCTCGGCGGCGAGCGCGGAGAGGGCGGCGTGTTCAAGGGCGCGCCGCAGATTCCCGTAAAATTCAACGGCGCCACGGTCATCGTCCGCGGGGAGAGAACCGGCGAGAGCGCAGGGGATAAGGGCGGCCTGGAGTGGGGGACGGATCATTTCGCCTTCGAGGTCTCGGGCGATTTCGACGCCTATTGCGACGACCTCAAGAAAAAGGGCGTGAAATTCACCGTGAAACCGGTACAATTCAACCCGACGACGCGCATCGCCTTCATCGAGGCGCCCGATGGCGTCAGCATCGAGTTGCTGAGAAGAACATGACGCCGGAGAATCTTTGATCCGCCCTGTCAGGCCGCCCGGTTCGAAGAGGAAGACCGTGTTTCATCTCGCGCGAATCGCAGCGCTGTGCATCCTGATTCCGACGATCGGATGGACGCCCGCGCCGATCTCGCATGCGCAAAACACGCCTGCGCAGGAAGAACTTCCCCCGGAACCGCCGCTCGGCCTCGACGACGTGCCTGTGCCCGATGACAACCCCATGACGCGGCCCAAGGTCGAACTCGGAAGGCTCCTCTACTTCGAAAAACGCTTCTCCGGCGACGGGAAGGTCTCCTGCGCGACGTGCCACATGCCCCGGCGCGGATTCTCGAACGCGCGCCAATACGGAATCGGCTTCGATGGCAGGCTCACGCTCAGGAACGTGCCCACCGTCATCAACGCCGCCTACAACGAGTCCCAGTTTTGGGACGGGCGCGCCGGCAGCCTCGAGGAGCAGGCCAGGGGGCCGATTCTCCACCCGAGCGAGATGGCATCGAGCGAAGAGAGAATCATCCGCACGCTCGGCGCGATCCCCGAATACCGCGAGCGATTCGCAGCGGCGTTCGGGAGCCCTGGGATCAGCCTGGAACGAGTCGCTCAGGCCATCGCCACCTTCGAGCGCACCCTGCTCTCGGGGAATTCCCCCTTCGACCGCTGGAAATACGGGGACGATGAGTCCGCGCTCTCGCCACAGGCGATACGGGGATTCGAGGTCTTCAGAACCAAGGGAAATTGCGTGAAATGCCACCTGGTGGACGAGTTCAGCGCGCCCTTCACGGACGATAAGTTCCACAATCTGGGCGTCGGGATGGACAAGAAGCCCCTGCAACTCGGGCGAGAGGCGATCACCAAAAAAATCAAGGACCGGGGCAAGTTCAAGACGCCCACACTTCGCCACATCACCCGGACGGCGCCCTACATGCACGACGGCCGCTTCAAGACGCTTGCGGAAGTCGTCGATTTCTACGAGGAGGGCGGACACCCGAACCCGCATCTCGACCCGGACATGAAGCCGCTCAAGCTCACGAAGACCGAAAAAGAGGACCTGATCGCCTTCATGGGCGCGCTCACGGGCGACCTCCCCGAGGTCAAAACCCCCGAGTTGCCGAAGTGAAGCTTTTTCGGCAAACTCCACCTCGCCACCGCCCGAGCCGATTCGAACCGAGCGAGGACCATCCGGATGAAGCGCATAAAGAAGACGTTTCCCCTCGCGGGAGTTTTCTCTCTCCTGCTCACGTGCGCTCATTCATACGGGGCGGAGATTCAGGAGGGGAAATCCCTTTTTGAGCGAAACAACTGCGGAAGCTGCCACACCCTGAAAGGCCCTGAAACCAGGATACCCCCGCCCGCGCGCCACGGCATCAAAGGCCCCGCGCTCTGGTATGCGGGCAGCAAGTTCCGGCCCGGTTTTCTGGCGAAATGGCTCGCGAAACCCGAACCTTTTCGAGGCGTCGTCTACGGCACCATGAAGCGGGGCAAATACCCGCACCCTGCCCTGCCCGAGGAGGAGGCGGCGAAGGTGGCGGCATATCTGGAAAGCCTCAAAGACCCCGAAATGCCGGCCGGCGTCGTTCCGCGCTGGAAGAAAATCCCCCGGAAAGTGCTCAGGCGGGCGAGAATCCTGTTTCAGAAAAAACAGCCGTGTTATTCGTGCCACATGGTCTCGATACGAAAGACGGTGTACCGGACGAAAATCGAGGTGGGCGGCCACAGCGCGCCCCATTTCAAAGATGCGGGGCGTAGGCTGAACCCCGATTTCATCGTGGCTTTCCTCAAAAAGCCTACGCGTTACAACCCCAACGGAAGAATGCCGGCCTACGGGGATGCGGCGTTCACGAAGCTGAGCGAGAAGGACTTCATCGCTCTCGCCGCCTATATCGCGAGTTTCAAATGAAGCTCCGCTCTCTCGGGAGAACGCTGATTCTCGTTCTCGTGATGGCGGCTGCGAACGCCCCCCTCTTTGCAGTCGCGGAGGAGCCCGCGAACCGCGTGAGCGCACAGGAGAACTTCCGCTGGTACTGCATCCAGTGCCACGGCCCCACGGGAGACGGCAAGGGGGTGAACAACACCGAAAAGCTGCCCGTGAGCCCGCGTAATCTCACCGACGGGAAGGACATGGCCCAGTTCTCGGATGAGGACATGGTGCGCACCATCACCCGTGGGGGCGGGGCGAGCGACCTCTCCCCCATTATGCCGCCTTGGGGCAACGTGTTTACAAAACAGGAAATTCGTGATTTGGTGGCCCTGATCCGCAAGATGTGCGATTGCCGTTTCGACCCCAAGGCGAAAGAGACGTTTTTGAAGCAAGAAGGCCGGTAGGTTCTTCTATCATGTACAAAGCGGTCACCACTCTCATCATTTTTCTGCTCTTGGCTCCTGCAAGCGCGCTTGCGGCGGGCGAGCGGATTCTCGTCACGAACACGCGCGACGGCACGCTGAGCGTCATCTCGCGCGAAACGCATGAGGTCATCCAGACAATCCCCGCCGGCAGGAAGGCGAACCGCCTCTCGCTCGCGCCCGACGGGCGCCACGCCTTCGTCATCAACGACGGCAGCGCCTTCGTGCGCGTTTTCGACACGCACAAGCTCAAGTTCGTCCGCCGCGTGCGCGCGGGCCGCGACCCCTACAACCTGGCGTTCTCCCCCGACGGCGCGCTCGCCTATTTCGTGAACACCTATTCGGACAACGTGACGATCTTGGACGTCGCGGCGCGCAGGATCATCGGCTTGATCAAGCACGGGGGGAACAACCCGGTGAACATCAAACTGAGCCCCGACGGCCGCCGGGCCTTCGTGGCGAACGAGCTCAGCGAGGACGTCTCCGTCGTCGATCTCGAGACGAGAAAACCGATCAAGCAGATCGAGTCGGGCCACTACATCGAGGGCATCGACGTGACGCGCGACGGCAAAAGGCTCTACGTCATGAACGGGGAGCGGAACTCCTACAGCGTGGTCGACCTCGATACCCTGGAAATCATCCGCACCATGAAACTCTCCGGCGAGCCGCACGACGCTCTCATCACGCCGGACGGGAAATTCCTCTACGTCACCCTGCCGCACAAGAACAGGGTGTCGGTCTTCTCCCTGCCCGCACAAAAGCGCGTCGCCAGCGTCAGGCAGGGGGTGCGGCCCGACCTCATCGCCTTCACGCCCGACGGCGCACTCGCCTACGTGACGAACCGCGATTCGCAAGAAGTGTTCGTGATGGACGCGAAAACACACCGCAACATCAAGAAAATCCGCGTGGGAAACGGGGCGCACGGCGTGCTCGTCGTACCGCCCGCGCCGATCAACTAAGGCCTTCACTTTGACGACGGCGCGCCATGCACTATATCGGGTAGGCTCCTCCTCGTCTAAAGGTAAAAGACCATCGCCCATCCCGAACCAACGGCGCGGGCGACGGTGGATGTTGCTTTCCCCACCCCCATGCGTCATATTCGAGAGGCTACTCCACTCCCAAGCCAGACCCGCGGAGAGGAAAAGATGACAGAATTTCAAATGGCAACACTCGAGATTTCACGTGCAGGAATCGAGATTTCACGGATAGGACTCTGGATTTCAGCAATTCATGCCTTTATCTCACTCATGGTGGGCGTCGTACAATGCGCGCTCATCTGGTACGGGCTGAAACTCATGCAGCGTGGAACCGAAAGAAGAGAAGCACAAAGCAAACGGCAGCATGAAGAAACCATGGCCGCTCTGGAAACCCGCCATCGCGAAAGCATGAGGGCCCTGGAAGCCCTGATTGAGAGAACTTCGAAGTGAACGGAGAACCAAACCGGCGCTTCACCTGATTTCCCTCGTCATTCTCTATAGAGTTTCGAACACTTTGTTGGCGGAAAGCCGAAACTTCCCCTCACAGACCAGTGAGTCATACGACTCCGGCCGTATCAAGAACCCTCGCCCGTGGCGCAGCGAAAGCCGATCTTGTTGTTGGTATAATCGGGTAGGCGGTGGTAGCGGTTGTGCGCCGTGGCCCAGGCGACCGGACTGCCCCAGGAGGCGCCGCGAACGACCCTGGTTTTTCCCTTAGCCGGCCCATGCGGGTCGCGCTTTACCATTTTTCTGTACGCCCTCGAAGCATATCGGTCGGCCACCCACTCCCAGACGTTGCCCGACATATCGAGCGCCCCGAACGGGCTCGCGCCCTTCGGGAAGCGTCCCACGGGGGAGACGCCGGGGAACCCGTCCTTCCCCCCTTTCAGGTTGGCTCTCATCGCGTCGCGCGCCACACCCCAGGGATAGCGCCTTCCGTCCGCACCGCGCGACGCTCGCTCCCATTCCGCCTCGGTGGGCAAACGCCTGCCCGCCCACCCACAATAGGCTTCCGCATCGGGCCAGCTCACGTGCGAGACGGGCTGCTGTGGCATTGTTTTCCAGGTGGATTTCGGGCCTTCGGGCTGACGCCAGTTCGCACCCTTGGTCTTTCGCCAGCCTCCCTTTCCCTTTCTCAAGGAAGCGTCCCACGTCCAGGACCATTTCCGCTTCTCGGCCGTCGTCTTGTATCCGGTCTGGGAGACGAAGCGCGCAAAACGCTCCGCCGTCGCCTCGGTCTCGTCGATCCAGAAACCCGAAACGAAAATTTTCCGGGGCGGACGCTCGTCCCTGTCGCCGGACTTGCTGCCCATCACGAACCACCCCGGGGGAACGTGCACCAATATTGCGCCGTCGAAGCCGGATATTTTCTTTCTGACCTGCTGCGCATGAACAAACGAGCCGATGACGCCCAGAAAACAGATGAGGAGCAGACAAACGAGGAATCGTGGGGAAAACATGCGCGTGCTCACCTCCTCATTCTCGGGTGATGACGGCCGAATAGAGAGCACCCCGAAAAAGCGAATAACTAGTCCCTCAGCGGGTCCCTGGGATCGTCCACGAACGTCGTGCCCGCCGCTTCCTTGTTGGGCATCCCGCCGTAGGTGAATATCAACTCCGCCGGATCGTCCGTGCTCGGATTCTCCTGTCCGTGGATGCACCCGCAGGGGAAATAGACGAAGTGGCCGACGGGCACCTCTTTTCTTTCGATCTCCCCGCCCTCTTTCCAGTAGATGTTGACGGGGCCTTTCACCACGTAGATCGTGGTGTCGCAGTTTTTGTGGTAGTGTAGCGCGTTGCGGCCCTTGGGCGGGATGATGGTTCTGCCCATCGTGATGGTCTCCGTCCCCGTTGTCTCGCGGTTCACGCCCCAGCGGATGTCATAGGGCGGCTCATAGGCCTTGTCCTCGTCTACGTCCAGGGAATTTACGACTTGCGGTACAGGCAAATCCGCCATGAGAGCACCTCCGAAATGTGAATGAAAACAGGTAAATTATCGCTCTGCCCTGCGCCCTACCCTTCGGGCGGAGCGGCCCAGGACACGATGTTCTTCTCTCTCAAGTCCTCGAGTTCATCTTCCTCCATCCCGAGGAGATCACCCAGAACCTCTCTCGTGTGTTCGCCCAGATAAGGTGCCCGCGCGTACTTCATATCCGCGCCCGGCAGCCTGATGGGCGGCCCGAGCACCTTCATGCTGCCCGCTGCGGGGTGCTCCATCTCGACAATCATGTCCCGCGCCAGGATCTGGGGGTCCTCCATCGCCTGCGCCACGGTGTTCACCGGCGCGAAGGGCACATGGCCCTGGAGCAGATCGGTCCACTCGGCGTTCGTTTTCTCCTGGAACGCCTTTTCGAGAATATCCAATAAAACTTCGCGGTTCTCGAAACGGCCCTGGGCCAGTTTGAAGCGCGGGTCCTCGGCGAGTGCCGGTAAGCCCATGCGCTCGACGAGGATGGGGAAAAAACTCTGCTTGAGGCAAAGCACGCTCACCCAGCCGTCTTTGGTCTCGAAATTCTGCGCGGGCACCATCGAGGGGTGCGCGCTCCGGGAGAATTTCTGCGGCACATAGCCGCAGTTGAGCGCCCAGGTGGCCATGTACGCAAGCTGCACGAGGGCGCCGTCCATGAGCGCCACGTCGACGTCCCTCCCCTTGCCCGTGCGGTTCGCCTCCCACAGCGCGGCCAGCAGGCCAACGAGCGATATGAATCCGCCAGAGAAATCCACGAAGCTCACGCCGGCCTTGGTGGGAGGTCCGTCCGGCTCTCCCGTCAGGTCCATGATGCCGGCGTAGGCCTGCATGAGGTAGTCATAAGCCGGCTCGGGCGCCCTGGGACCCGTCATCCCGTAGCCTGAGAGAAAACAACACACGATTTTCTCGTTGTAGGGACCCAGGTGCTTATACGTGATTTCGAGCTTCTCGGGTGCATCGCCCCGGCAATTCGCATAGAGCGCATCCGCTTTGGGGACGAGCCTTCGCAATATCGCCTTCCCTTCGGGCGTGCGGATCCTGAGCGCGACGCTCTTCTTGTTGCGGTTGAAGGACTGGAAATAGTAGCTGTCGTTATGAGGAAGGGCATACGGGGGGACAGGCCGCGCGGAATCGCCGCCCACGGCGTGATCCTCTATCTTGATGACCTCGGCCCCCATGTCCCCCAACAGTTGCGAGGCCAGCGGCCCCGCCCCGAACTGCTCCACCGCCAGGATTCGAAGACCCTCCAGCGGAAGTCGACCATCCATCATCAAGTCCTTTCCAGAATTCCCGCCCGGGATTTCCCGGCGCACGGAACAAACCAATTCCCACAAAGCCGAGCATTCGTCCGAATCTCAAGCAATATCAACGCTTTCCGGCTTTGAATCATTCGTCAGCACACATGAACGCCATGAGATTATTACAAAACACCGCGAAAGTATATTTGCGGTTTCTCTCTCGTTGTGTATTTGCTAGAATCAGTCTGCTCTGGTTCGATTCCAATTCACCCGAAAGGCTATGTCTTTCATCATTATTGGGAATACATTTATTCATGGTTACCAAAATATCGATTCAACACTTGAGAAAAATCTATGACACCCCCGAAAGGCGGGTCCACGCTCTTGAGGACGTGAACCTCAACATCGAGGACGGCGAGTTCATCTGCCTCGTGGGGCTTTCCGGCTGCGGGAAGACGACGCTGCTCAACATGCTCGCCGGCTTCGTCGAGATCACCGCGGGCACCATTACCATGGACGGAAGACCGCTCACCCAGGACTACGACAAGGGCGTCGTTTTTCAGGAATACGCTCTCTTCCCGTGGCGCACGGCCAGGCAGAACGTGGAATACGGCCTCGAAATCAGAAACGTGCCCGAGGAGGAGCGCTCGAGAATCGCGCATGATTACCTGCGTCTCGTCCGCCTCGAGGATTTTGCGGATTTCTTCCCGCACAACCTCTCGGGCGGCATGCGCCAGCGGGTGGCGGTTGCGAGAGCCATGGCGTTCGACCCGCAAATCCTCCTGATGGACGAGCCCTTCGGCGCGCTCGACGCCCAGACGCGCGAGGAACTGCAGGAGTTGACCGTCGACGTGTGGCAGAAGACGAAAAAGACGATTCTCTACGTCACGCACAACTTGAGCGAGGCCGTCTACCTCGGGAACCGGATTGTGGTTTTCGTCCCGAATCCGGGGAGAATCCGCGAGATCGTGAAAGTCGATCTTCCCAGACCCAGGGACGACCTCGCGCCCGAGTTCATCAGACTGCAACGACACGTGAACGATTTGATTCGCGATTTCTAGAGAGGAATTATCCATGCAGACATCCGAGGCAACGCCTGTTCCTCAACCGATGGACGAGAAGAAAAAAGAGTTGAGGTCACCGTTCTGGGTGAAACTGAGGCCGATTTACCCGTTCATCGTCATCCTGGCCATCTGGCAGGTCGCCGCCATGCAGGCCCAGGGCAACCAGGGCAGGCTCTTCCCGACCGTCGACGCCATCGCCTTTCGGGCCTGGGAGCTTGTTACGGACCCATTGTTCCGGGCGCTGGCCGAGAATCCGAATCTGAGTTTCGTGGATCACATCTGGAAACTCCTGGAAAGCCCGATTCTGCTTCATACGCTGAACACCGCTTGGCGCCTCCCGTTCTCGTTCTTCATCGCGGCGGTCGTCGGCACCATCGTGGGCATTTTGATGGGCCGCTTTGCCTTCTGGGAATCGTTCTTCGTACCGCTTCTCTCCGTATTGTTGCCGATTCCCGCCATCGCGTGGACGCCCATCGTCGTCATCTGGTCGGGCATCGGCGATCAGACGGTCATCGTCATCACGGCCTTCGCCTCGTTCCTGCCCATCGCCATGGCGGTCTGGACGGGCGTGAAAACCGTGAACCCGGTATGGATACGCGCGGCCCAGTCGATGAACGCGGACAAGATGACGATTTTCCGCACCGTCGTACTGCCCGGCTCGCTGCCGATGATTCTGAGCGGCATGCGCATCGGCCTGGCGCGCGCCTGGCGCGCGGGCGTTGGGGCGGAGGCGTTCGCGGGCATCCGCTGGGGGCTTTCGGCCGGCATCTTCGACGCGCAGGAATACCTCGACATCGCGTTCATGATGGTCGCGCTCGGCATCCTCGGCCTGTTCGGCTTCGTGCTCGAAAAAGTGCTCTTCCAGCCCATCGAGAGCCGCACCGTCATCCGCTGGGGCATGATGGAGGCGATGGGCGCACAGGATAAGAAGGTGTAATCAGAACAGGAACAAACACTTACCAGCCGGGCGCGACTCTTGCCGCGCCCGGTTTTTTTATGTCTCAGGGGGATGATCCCTGCGCTCCGCGCCGTCTCCCCGCGGGCCCAGGGAAATAGCCCCCTAAAGAGGTGGCTGGTTTCAAAAGGCAAAGGGGCTCCGTAGGGACAGGCCTCCGTGCCTGTCCTATTTCGGGGTGAACATGATTCGACGGGCGGGCACGGTCGAACTCCCCTCTTCGGGAAGTTCGACGCCCCTACAGTCGTCATTTTGTTGCTTCGATTTTAGGGGACACATATGGAGTTGTAGAAAAAGCCCTCCCGCATTGGCCGGGTTCAAACACTCGTTCCTCACTTGCTTTTAACGCCGGTATGACGGCAACACAGCAGCGAACGCTGTAGGGACAGGTCGCGACCTGTCCCTACATTCCTGTTCATCGACCGAGCAAAGGCATCGTCATTCCGGCGGTGGTTAATACCGAGCGACGAGAGGTTTTTCAACAACCCCGCGTCCAGCCCCGGCAACAGAAAACCCCCGGGAGCTTCCGCCCCCGGGGGGTGTTCTTTACGTCTTGTCCGTGCGCCTAGTTGAAGCCGATGTCCTTCGCGGCCCTGCGGAGGATGGAGTCATCCAGGTGCGGACTCTTGGTGAAGTCGGGGTGGCTCTTGATCCAGCCGAGCTGTATCTGTTTGTCACCCATGTCGTTCAGGTATTTTTTCACCTCGTCGCTCAGGAAAACCTCCGTCTTGAGCTTTTTAACGACCTTGAGCGTGGTGCTCACCTTGGCCTTGTCGCCGACTTCCTGAAGCGCCTTGGTGTATACCTTGGCGTAGGTTTCGGGGTCATTCTTGAGCAACTGGTGCGCCTTCAGCCAGCCCCGGAAGTACTTGTAGTAGAGTTCGGGGTGCTTTTTGATGGTAATGGGATTGCCCACATGCATCATTCTCGTGTTGTCGTATTTGCACAGATCCTCGAGATAGCGAATCAGGCCCTGCTCGCGGGCGATTTCACCCTGCGGTTCGCCGACCATGGCCGCCTTGGCGGCGCCGGACACCAGCGCGGCGATGCGCTCTGTGGTGCGAACGCTCAGAAGCGGGAAGTCCGAGCGTTTCAGGCCATGCGCGGGAACGACGTAGAACTGGAACGCGAAGTCCGTGCTCGTGCCCTTCTTGTTGGCGAACACCGAACCCTTGAGGTCTTTCAGGCTCTTGGCCTTCGAGTTCTTAGGCACGATAATGGCGACCATGCCGCAGATGTTCGCCGTCACGCCGATGGCCGTTATTTTCGCCCCCTTGGAAATCGCCGTCGTAAAGGGCGAGAAGCCCGTGGTGCCGGTATCCAGGTTATTCTGGATGATGGCGTTGCGCATCAGTTTGCCCTGCTTGAAGTGGCCCATCGTGTACTTCAAGCCCTCTTTCTTCCAGTAACCCATGCGGTGGGAGATGACCTCGAAAGACCCCATCAGGGCCCGGTGCGCGCCGATGCGCAGCGTCGCCGACTCGGCGGGCGCGACCACCACGAACGTCCCTGCTACAAACGCGGCGGCCAGTGCGAAACCAACAAGTCTTTTCATGCCTGTTCCTCCTTCGAGTGAATGAAGACTTCCATGGATAGTCTAAAGTATTACACCAAAACACAAGTTCGCGGCGCAGAAATATACCCGACGCCGGAAACCCATTCGCCAGTGGTACGATGCCCTCCTCTCAGAATGAGAAAAGAGAGATTCCGCTCCAAACAAGCTCTTTCATCATGTCAATATGGACTTACTATACATCATAAGGAGAGATTTCACAAAAAACCCCCGGGAGTTTCAGTTCCCGGGGGTTTTCGTCTTGCTTCTTGCGTGGTCGTCTAGTTGAAACCGATGTCCTTCGCGGCCTTGCGGAGGATGGAGTCATCTATGAACGGACTCTTGGTGAAGTCGGGGCGGCTCTTGATCCAGCCGAGCTTGATCTGCTTGTCGCCCATGTCGTTCAGGTAGTTCTTCACCCGATCGGTGATGAAAACCTCGGTCTTGAGCTTTTTGATGGCTTTCAGCGTGATGCTCACCTTCGCCTTGTCGCCCACCTCGTTCAAGGCCTTGGTGTAGACCGTAGCGTACTTTTTGACGTCGTTCTTCAGCAACTGATGCGCCTTCAGCCATCCCCGGAAATACTTGTAGATGAGATCGGGGTGTTTTTTGATGGTCTGCGGGTTGCCCACGTGCATCATGCTCGTGTTGTCGTACTTGCAGAGATTCTCGAGATAGCGGATGTAGCCGGCCTCACGGGCGATTTCACCCTGCGGTTCGCCGACCATGGCTGCCTTGGCGGCGCCGGAGAGAAGTGCTGCGATGCGCTCGGTGGCGCGAACGCTCAGAAGCGGGAAATCCGAACTTTTCAGGCCATATGCGGGAACGACGTAGGACTGAAAAGCGAAGTCCGTGCTCGTGCCCTTCTTGTTGGCGAACACCGAGCCTTTGAGATCTTTCAGACTCTTCGCCTTCGATTTCGCGGGCACGATGATGTTGATGGCGGCGCAAATGTTCGCTGTAACGCCGATGGCCGTTACCTTGGCGCCTTTGGCGATCGCCGTGGTGAAGGGCGAGAAGCCCGTGGTGCCGGTGTCCAGGTTATTCTGGATGATAGCGTTGCGCATCAGTTTGCCCTGCTTGAAGTGACCTACCTTGTACTTCAGTCCTTCTTTCTTCCAGTAGTCCATCCGGTCGGCGATGATCTCGAAAGAACCCCACATGGAGCGGTGCGCGCCGATTCGCAGCGTCGCCGACTCGGCCGGTGCGACCACCACGAACGTACCCGCTGCGAACGCGGCGGCCAGTGCGAAACCAACAAACCTTTTCATACCGTTTCTCCTTGAAATGGATGAAGACTTCCTTGAGACGGCTCAAGGAATCATGAAGAGACGCAGAGTCTTCCGGCGTCGACATACCACCAGCGCCAGTCAAACCATGCGCCCATAGATCGGTAAAGATTCGCTTGCGATGTAGGAAAGCGAAATTCCGTATATAAAATCAAAAATAAATTCAATATGCTTGGGAATTACTTTACAACATAAGCCCGCCGAAAACTATCGTCCGTCAAGTACGAATCGAGCAGTAAAGCTTCGGGTAGGACGGCGAAAATGGCGGGGCTGACGGGACTCGAACCCGCGATCTCTGGCTTGACAGGCCAGCGCGATAACCAAACTTCGCTACAGCCCCCATGAAAAAACTCTTCAAAACCGCCCGAAGAATTCCGGTTTATAGCCCGCTCTCGGGATGGAAGTCAACACGATATGGCTACGCTGCGCTTCTGTACGAACACGGTCGCTCCGTATGACGAGCCTCCGCTCAACCCAATACCGAGCCGAGAGATTCTCCCTCTGCGAGCCGCACCACTCCACTCTCTGTTACCAGGGCGTCCACGAAGCGCGCGGGCGTCACGTCGAACGCGGGGTTGTATACGCGCACGCCCTCCGGTGCGACGGGTACGCCGCCGAATGAGCGGACCTCCTCTTTGGGTCGTTCTTCGATGGGGATGTCAGCACCCCCCTTCGACTCGGTGTCGATGGTGCTCGTCGGCGCCGCCACGTAAAAGGGCACGCCGTGTTCTCTTGCGAGTACCGCGAGGCCGTACGTGCCGATTTTGTTGGCGACGTCCCCGTTTGCGGCCACGCGGTCAGCGCCCACGACAATCGCGTCGATTTTTCCCAGGCGCATGCAGTGCGCGGCCATGCTGTCGGTGATGAGCACGACGGGAATGCCATCGCGGTTCAACTCCCACGCGGTGAGACGAGAACCCTGCAGAAAAGGCCTAGTCTCATCCACGTAGACCTCCCGCACCCGGCCGTCCCGGAAGCCGCTGCGAATCACGCCGCCCGCCGTGCCATAGCCTGCGGTCGCCAGCGCGCCCGCGTTGCAGTGCGTGAGAACGCTGCTCCCCTCGGGCAGCAGACCTGCGCCCAGGTCGCCTATCCGGCGGCAGACCGCGGCGTCTTCCTCGTGCATCTCACACGCCAGACGGAGGAGCTCATCGGCCAGCGCTTCGGGCGCGGAGTCGCTTTTGTCGACGTGCGCCATCATTTTTTCAATCGCCCAGAAGAGGTTCACCGCCGTGGGGCGCGTGGCGGCCAGCATCCGGGCCGCCCCCTCGAGCGCCTCGCGCTGCGCAACCGGGCCTGAATCCGCATGACGGATGGCGGCCAGGGCGATGCCGTAGCCCGCCGCTATCCCGATGGCGGGGGCGCCGCGCACCACCATGGTCTTGACGGCCTCGGCCACTTCGCCTTCGGTGCGGCATTCGAGGTACACCTCTTCGCGGGGGAGCTTCCGTTGATCGAGCAATACGAGGGCGCCGCCTCGAAACGCGATATGGTGAAAATTTCCCTCACTCTCTTTTTTTCCGCCCATCCAGCCCTCTCTCATTCATGGCTTCGCACGAGTACACGGCATCCTACGCCATGCCCCTCAGGATATTCTTCACCTCTTTCATACTCATCCCCAGGACTTTCAGGCGCTTCCTGCGCGCGCCCGCGCCCGAGGCGATTCGTATGGCGCGCTTTGGAATCTTCATCTTTCGGGAGAGCAACTCGACGCACTGCCTGTTGGCGGCCCCGTCGACGGGCGGCGCCGTCAGCCGCACGCGCAGGGCACCGTCTTGAACACCACTGATTTCCGCTCTGGATGAGCGCGGTTGGACCCGAACCTCGAAGCTAACGCCGTCCGCCTCCTCGCGGAGGCCGATCACGACGCATCGCCCTCCGCTTTTTGGTTCAGCTTGATGACGTTTTCGCTTTCCTCGTCCGGGGCGTCTTCGCTCGCCTCTTCCATGAGGCGGGCGAGGTCGACCCCCATGCGGACGCCCTCGGTTTCGAGTGTTCGAATCTGGGAGAGAAACGCCTCGTACAGATCGGCAAGAATCTTATCCCTCTGCGCCGTTAATTGCTCTATCTCCTCGCGCAGCTTTTCGATATCCTTTTCGGCTTTCGCGCGAATCCCCGCCGCCTCGGCGTTCGCTTCTTTGATGAGCGTTTCGGCGTCGGTTTCGGCCTTTTCCACCAATTCGTCGGACTTGGCCGCTACCTGATCCCGGAGTTCGTTCACGGAGATGAGAATTTTCTGCAGGTTGGCGTGTTCTTCTCTCAATCCGTTGTATTGCTCGAACAGGTCCTTGCATTGCAGGCTGAGTTGTTCGTTCTTCCGCACCGACTGATCCAGCCAGTCGGCCACCTTGAACAAGAACGCATCGACTTCGAGACGATCGTAGCCCCGCATTTTGCTCGAAAAGCTATGGCTTCGAACGTCGTTGCCGGTGTAATTCATCTCCATCCCCCGTGAAAATCAGCGCAGCATGCTTGCCAGGTCAAAGATACTTTGAACCAGGAAAGTTTGCAAAAAGAATATGATCAACAAAACCACGATCGGGCTCGCATCGATTCCCCCGATGTCCGGCATCCGGTAGCGCACGGGAGCCAGCACCGGCTCCGTCAGACGATACAATATCTGGACTATGGGGTTGTAGGGGTCGGGATTCACCCACGACAACAATGCGCGAATGATGATGATCCAGATGTAGATGGTGAGCACGTAGCTGAGAATGACGCCGATTCCGTGCATGAAATTCGATATCAAGAACACGATTGAACCCCCGATTGAAAAAACGGGCTAGCCACGGCCCAACTCCTCGCTCCTGCGCGCGGCGGCGTTCACGGCGTCCATGACGGCGGAGCGAAGCCCTCCGTTTTCGAGCGCATGCAAGCCGGCGATGGTCGTTCCCCCGGGCGAGGCCACCATGTCCTTCAGGCGGCCCGGGTGCTCCCCCGTCTCAATAAGCATCCTCGCGGAGCCCAAAACGGTTTGGGCCGCCAGCAGCATCGCCTCCTCGCGCGGCAGACCTGCCCTCACACCACCGTCCGCCAGCGCCTCGATGAACTGAAAGACATAGGCGGGACCGCTGCCCGACAATCCCGTCACGGCGTCCATCAACGATTCGGGCAGAACCACCGCCTTGCCCACGGACTCCAGAAGCTGCTTCGCTTGCGACAGATCCGCCTCCGACGCCCCGCCGCCCGCGCACAGCCCCGCGGCGCCTTCTCCCACGAGGGCGGGCGTGTTCGGCATGACGCGGACGATGCGCGCCTCATCGCCCAAAATTCCCGTAAACCGGCTCGTGGGCGCGCCCGCGACGACGGAAATCAGGAGCGGGCGGTGCGCGAGAGCGTCCTTCAGCCCATCCAGAACGACGTCCAGCACCTGCGGTTTCACGGCGATTACGACTTTTTGCGCCTCGGGAGCCGCCTCCGCCCCGTCGGGCACGACCCGAAAACCCGACGTTTTTCCGAGATACGCGGCGCGCTCCGCCAAGGGTTCCGCGATGACGACCTCATCGACTTTCGCATAGGCGGAATTCACCATTCCCATGGCGAGCGCTTCGCCCATGTTGCCGCCACCGACTACAAGGATTTCCGCCATAATCTATATACCTTCCGAAAGTGGGGTCGAAATCGATACGAACGCCGAAACCAACCCATCCTACTGAAATGATTAGCCTAATTCAAATTCGCCTCAGTTCGTTCCCCTCGGCCCGAAAATCGCCGTGCCGATGCGGACTAGCGTCGCTCCCTCGGCTACCGCGACTTCGAAGTCGTTCGACATGCCCATCGACAACTCCCGGACGCCGGAGAACCCGGCGTCTTGGGCATCGTCTCTCAATTTCCTCAACAACTCGAAATGGGGACGGCTCTCCTCCGCCTTCCGTCCCAGGGGAGGAATGCACATCAAGCCCACGACTCGCAAGGCTTCCAGATCGGAGGCTTCCCGCACGAGCGTCATCGCATCCGCCGGGGAAACCCCTCCCTTCTGGGCTTCCCCCCCGGTATTCACCTGGATGAACACGTCCAAGGGGTCTTCCCCCGCGCGGGTAACGCGCTTGCTCAACTCGCGCGCCAAGGCGAGAGAATCGACGGATTCCACCACGTCGAACAGTCCGGGCACGGCGCGGGCCTTGTTCCTTTGCAGGCTGCCGATGAGGTGCCACCTCGCCCTGCCCGCGATTTCAGGGTCTATCTCGCCCCTCTTCCCCTGGGCTTCCTGCACGCGGTTCTCCCCGATAATATCGACGCCCGCCTCGATGGCCTCGACGATGCGCTCGGGGGGCTGGGTCTTGCTCACGGCCAGAAGACGGATATCGTCCGGGTTGCGGCCGCAGGCCATACCCGCGTCCGCCACGCGTTCTTTCACCATCTCGTATCGCTGCCCGATATCGCTCACCGCTTGCCTCACGCTCCTATCCATATCGCCGAAAGCAACCTTCCCGTGGGCGGCCCGTCGCGGCGGTAGGAAAAAAACCTCGATGATTCAGAAAACGTGCAAGGCCCCGGCGCGCCGATTCGGCTTTCGGGAATCCCCGCCGAGGCCAACTGAGACCTCGCCGCCAGGGGGAGGTCCAGCAGCCACTTGCCCCCTCCCAGGGGCGTGGCGAAATCTCCCCAGTTTCGGTGCCGTTCGCGAAAAGGCGGCAAACACTCCTCGCCCACCTCGTAGCGATTCCCGGAAATGGCGGGGCCGAGGACGGCCCGCATATCCCGGGGATCACAGTCGTATTCCTCCCGCATCCTTTCGATGGTCGCGGTCAAAACGCCGCCGGCTACCCCCTTGCGCCCCGCGTGAACAGCGGCGACGGCGATTTTCCGGGCGTCTGCGATGAGCACGGGAATACAATCCGCCGTCTGAACCGCCAGCCCTAAGCCCGTAACGTTCGTGATCAGCGCGTCGCCGCACGCTTTTTCATCCGGGGAGACGCGCTCAGCCACGAGAACGTCGCACCCGTGAACCTGTTTCGCTTCCACCAGGCGTCCCGCCGGAAAATCGGCGGCTCGAAAAAAACGCCTTCTGTTTTCCGCTACGTTCTCGGGGGCTTCCCCCCTGGCCCGCCCGAGGTTCAGGGAACGGAAGCGGCCCTTGCTCACCCCACCCCTTCGGGTGCTGAACCCGTGACGCAGGCAATCGAGTTCTTCCAGCAAAGGTGAACTGAGAAATTCAACGCCGCCGGATTCGTGGCGCTCCAAAGAATTCATCCGCAATCCATCCCGGACGACGGGAAATCATCGAACATCCTTGAATCAATCTCCTTACTCCGCGCTCATTATAAGGAGAGGCGCGTGACGCCACAAGAAACGGGCCCATGCCACCGAGGAAGGCGGGGCTGGGGGAGAATGCTCTCCCCCAGTCGCGTCCATGGGGAATGCGTCGTCAGGATCGAGAGAGGCCCCCTCTACCAAACGACGTTGGGGGGATTAGTCAACCTGCTTGCGCAGGAATGTGGGCACGTCCAGATCGTCATCCTCCAGATTGTCCGGGACGCCGGCGGGCGTCTTGGTGTTTTTCAGGCGGATATACGCGGGCACCGATATTTTTCCGCCCTCGGTGCCCGTGGCTTCCGATTCCAGCGGCGGCACTTCGCGAATCGATTCCCGCCCGAAGCCCGTCGCGATGACGGTCACGCGAATCTGGTTGTCCAGGTTCGCGTCAATTACCGAACCGAATATGATGTTTGCCTCTTGGTGCGCTTTTTCGTGGACGAGTTTGCAGGCCTCGTTCACTTCGTAGAGCGAAAGGTCCGCGCCGCCGCTGATGTTGATGAGCACGCCCCGGGAACCCTCGATGGTCCCTTCTTCGAGCAGGGGGCTATTGATGGCGTTTTGCGCGGCGATGACGGCGCGATTCTCGCCCTGACCCGTACCGCTGCCCATGAGGGCCTTGCCGCCCATGTCGCGCATGATGGTGCGCACGTCGGCGAAATCGAGATTGATCAAACCGGGCGTGGTGATAAGGTCGGCGATTCCCTTGCACGCCTGCAGCAAGACGTTGTTCGCCTTCTGGAAAGCCTCCATCATCGGCGTGGAGCGTTCGACCATGCCCAGGAGACGCTGGTTGGGGATGGTGATGAGCGTGTTCACGGCGTCGCGCAGTTCCTCGATGCCCTCGTCGGCCTGACTCATCCGGCGAGGACCCTCGAACTCGAACGGCTTGGTGACGACGCCCACCGTCAACACCCCCGCCTCTTTCGCGACGCGCGCGATGACGGGAGCGGCGCCCGTGCCCGTACCGCCGCCCATGCCCGCGGTGACGAACACCATCTCGAGGTTGTGCATGAATTCAGAAAGACGCTCGGTGTCCTCCAGAGCGGCTTTCCTGCCGATTTCGGGGTTCCCGCCGGCCCCCAGCCCGTTCGTCAACTCCTGGCCGAGCTGGATTTTCTCGGACGCGAGAGAACGCTCCAAGACCTGGGAATCCGTGTTCGCGGCCACGAATTGAACACCCTCCATGCCCGCTGAAATCATGGTGTTGACGGCGTTGCCTCCGCCGCCTCCTACGCCGACGACCGCGATTCTCGCGCTGCACGGCGCTTCCTGCTCCAATGTGAAAAACGTCGTATCACTCATTCTCCCCCCCTTCGATCCCGGGAAGCGCTCCCCGCTCCCCCTTGCGATCATTTAAAGACACTAGCTAAAACATGGCGGATTTTTTGTGTTGTTTGACGAATGGGACCATTCGATGTCCCGTTCACGAGACCGCGGCGTCTCGTGGCGTTCGTTTTCATGGCGTAAATCACGAGGCCCACGGCGGTGGAGTACATGGGCCCGTTGACCATGTCCACCAGCCCGCCGATACCGCCGGGAACGCCCAGCCTCACCGGCAGCTGAAGCACGTTTTCGGCCAATTCATCGGCGCCCTCGATGATGCTCGCCCCGCCCGTGAGCACGACGCCGGCGGGCAGGAGATCCTCCATGCCGCTTTTCTGGATCTCGCGGCGGATGAGCGTCAATATCTCCTCCATCCGTGGTTCGATGATCTCGGCGAGCATCTGCCGGCTCAACACGCGCGGCGGACGGCCCCCGACGCTGGGCACTTCGATCTCCTCATCGCTCGACACCCGGGCGGCCAGGGCGCAGCCGTGTTCCTGCTTGATTCTCTCGGCCTGGTAGTCCGGCGTACGCAACCCTATCGCCATATCCCTCGTAATGTGGCTGCCGCCCACGGGAATGACGGCCGAATAGCGCAGCGCGCCCCCGCTGATGACTGCGACGTCCGCCGTGCCGCTCCCGATATCCACGACGGCCACGCCCAGATCGCGCTCATCATCGCTCAGCGCGGCCAGCGAGGAAGCGAAAGGCTGAAGCACCAGGCGCTCGACGTTCAGGCCCGCCCTCTCGACGCTGCGGGTGATGTTCTGGATCGCGGGAATCGCACCCGTCACGACGTGGACCTTGCACTCCAGGCGAACGCCCGCCATTCCGGCGGGCTCGGTGACGCCCTCCTGATCGTCGACGATATATTCTTGCGGCAGCACATGGATGATTTCGTGATCCGTCGGCATCGTGACCGCCCGCGCCTGCTCGACGACGCGATCGATGTCCTCTTGCGCGACAATCTTGTTCTTGATGGCCACGATACCGTTGGTGTTGAAACTGCGGATGTGCCCCCCCGCCACACCGACGAATGCGGAGCGAATGGGCGAGCCGCTGATGAACTCCGCCTCTCCCACCGCCGTTTGAACCGACTCCACCGTCTGATCGATGTTCACCACCGAACCCCGGTTGAGCCCTTTCGAGGGGGTTTTTCCCAAACCTACGATTTCCAGAGAGCCGTCCTCGTTCACTTCGGCCACGACCACACAGATTTTCGAGGTGCCGATGTCCAGACCCACCAGCACATCGCCATGTTTGCTCATCCTATCCTCCCTCCATCCTTTGCGAGCGGCCGAACGATAACCCTGCCGGGAAATCTGAGATCAAACTGCAGGCCGCCCGCTCCAAATTTCTCATGGCGGAGAACGTCATCCGCAACGGCCCGGAGCCGACCGGCCTGACTCTCCATCCTCTCTTCACTGACCATAAGTTCCACTTTTCCCTCCAGGGCGCGAAGCCGGAGTTGACCCGAGCCTGTGTTTCGGACGGAAATGCACTCGCCGCGAATCACGGGAGAATCCTGGAATAAAAAGACCGCCTCTATGGAGCGCGCCAGACGCGGGTCGCGAACCACGTCGCCCGGGCGCCAACGACGCGGGCCGAATCCCTCGACCATGGGCAGGCATCCCGCGAGCGGCGTCATAGACTTACCGAGCACGACGCCGTCTTCATCCACCACGAAGGCTTCACCGCCGATGATGAGAGCCGCGGGTTTGCGCTCGAGGATATCGACCTCAAGAAAATGGGGCGGACGCATGCGCACGCTCGCGCTTTTTATCCATGGATGAGAGGCCACGCGCTCGCGAACGGCCGCCAAATCGGCTTCGAATATGTTCGTCCCTGGCTCGATCTCCAGGAGCTTTTTGATATCCGCGGCCCGGAGTGTCCGGTGTCCCGTCACCACCACCTTGCTCAACTCGAAATGGCTGCTGCTCCTCGCCCACCGGACCGCATGCCCGCCCAGGAGAAGCACCTCCACGAAAACCAAAAAACCGATTGCAGGCCATATCCAGTTTCCGCCCCTTCTTTCTTTTCTGCCTCGCCTGACTCTTTTCTTGCCGCCTCGCTTGACGCTTTTTCGGACGATTCCGGGATGTTCGGCCGTTTGGGCGAGGTTCAGGAAGACTTCCCGGCCCTCGGCTTTCCCTCTCCACCTGAACGATAAACGCCTCACGCCGGGTCCTCCCCGGTGACGTTCAACTCCAGGGCCAACTCGACGCCCTTTTCCTCCAGAATCGTTCTTTTCACTTTGTCGATGAGCGCCAAAACGTCCGCCGCAGTAGCCCCACCGAGATTCACCATGAAATTCCCGTGCACCTCGCTTACCTGCGCGCCGCCGACGCGCATCCCCTTGAGGCCCGCCGATTCGATGAGCACGCCCGCGCGCTCGCCGGGCGGATTCTTGAATATGGAACCCGCACAGGGCACCCCCCATGGCTGGCGCTCCCGCCTTTGGACGGCGCTTCGTCTCAATTGCTCCCTCAACGCACCGGCGTCCGCCGGCCGGAGCGAGAAGCGAACGGACAACACCACGCCCGGGGCCGGCAACTCGGCGCGCCGGTACGAGAAACGCAATTCCTTCGCAGGGAGCCACTCGGGAACACCCCCATCCAGGGGCATCCAGCGAACGCTTTCCACGGCGTCTTCGATGTATGATTCGGCTGTGCCCGCGTTCATGGCCAGCGCTCCTCCCACCGTACCGGGAACCCCCGCCAGACATTCCGTTCCCGCCCAGCCGCGCTCGGCGGCGAAGCGCACCAGCGTCGGAATCTTCTCCCCCGCGCGGGCTTCCAGCAGTACGCGCTCCCTGCTCTCCTCGACCACTTCGATTCCCCTGAAAGCCCTGGGGAAAGCGACCACCACCCCGCGAACGCCTCCGTCGCGCACCAGGGTGTTAGCGCCGCCGCCCAGAATCGTCACCGGCAACGCCTCGCTCCGGCATCTCTCGATCAACTCCACCAGTTCGTCTTCCGTCTCGGGCAGAGCGAGGGCGTCCGCCGGGCCGCCCACCTGAAACGTGGTGTATGGCGCCAGCATTTCATCGAAAAGAATCTCGCAATCGAGATATCTCAGCTTTTCCGCCATCTCCAGCGTCATGACTTCCTCCGCCGCCCCGATGCTCATACCGCTTCCTCTGATTCGCGGGCTCTGCGCTCGAGTCTTCCGAGCAACTCCCGGCCCGCCTCCCAGACGTCGCCCGCGCCGAGCGTGAGAACGATGTCGCCACCGCGCACCTCCTCGAACAAACGATCCGAGGCATCCTCCAGGCCATCCACCACATCGCAGCTTCTATGGCCATGTGCCCGGATGCCCTCTGCGAGTCTTTCCGAGTTCACCCCCTCGATGGGCGCCTCGCCGGCGGCGTATATGGGCGCGACGATCACCCTGTCGGCATCGTAAAAAGCGGTGTGGAAGGCCTCTTCGAGATGATGCGTTCTCGTAAAGCGATGCGGCTGAAACAACACCACCAGGCGGTTCTCCGGCCAGGCTTCGCGAACGGCGCGGAGCGTGACCTTGATCTCTTGCGGGTGGTGCCCGTAGTCATCGAAGATCGTGACGCCCGACGCCTCTCCGATCCGCTCGAGGCGCCGGCCAATGCCGTCGAACTCGTGGAGGCCTCTTTGGATGTCCGCAAAGGGTACGTCGAGCTCCATCGAGACGGCGGCGGCGGCCAGGGCGTTGTCCGCGTTGTGGCGTCCGGGCATGAGGAGGCGAATCTCGCCGAGGCGTTCTCCGTGTCTTTTGACGCCGAAGACCGCCTGGCCGTTTTCGTAGCGGAATTCCTCGCCCACATAATCCGCCTGGGTGCCGAACCCATAGGTGAAGAATTGCTTTTCCACGCGGGGGATGATCTCCTGAACAGCGGGGTGATCCAGGCACAACACCGAAAAGCCATAAAAAGGAACCTTGTTCACGAACTCCAGGAACGCGGTCTTGATGGCGTCGTAATTCTCATAGAAATCGAGATGCTCCTCGTCGATGTTCGTCACGATCGCTATCGTGGGCGTGAGCCTCAGGAACGTGCCGTCACTCTCATCGGCCTCCGCCACCAGATATTCGCCCCCACCCATTCTCGCGTTCGAGCCCAGGGCGTTGATGCGTCCGCCCACGACGACCGTGGGGTCGAGTCCGCCTGCCGCCAAGGCCGCCGCGATGAACGACGTGGTGGTCGTCTTGCCGTGCGTCCCCGCGACGCCGATGCTGTATTTCATGCGCATGAGTTCGGACAACATCTCCGCGCGCTTGATGACGGGGATTTTCCGCCGTCTCGCTTCGGCGACTTCCACGTTGTCGCCCGTAACCGCCGAGCTGTAGACCAGAACGTCCACTCCCGCCACATTTTCCTTCCTGTGCCCGAGGACCACCTTCGCGCCCAGCCCGCGCAGCCTGAATATCGCCTCGTTGCTCGCGATGTCCGAGCCGCTGATCTCATAGCCCAGGTTCAGCAAGACCTCGGCGATGCCGCACATGCCCGTCCCGCCGATGCCCACGAAATGAACGCGGCTCGAGTGCCTGAACATGGCGTGCGTGGCGTATGGTCGCGCTATCACTCTCGGGCTCCTTTCCTCATCACGCCGCCATCGCCTCCTGACGGCACAAGGCGGCCACCGCTTCGGAGGCGTTCGCGCGGGCCAGGGATTTCGTGCGCTCCGACATGGAGACGAGCTTTCCGCGCTCCGCCTCGTATTCGAGCCAGATATCCGCCAGAACCCGGCCGCTCAAGTCTTCTTGAAGTATCATCCGCGCCGCCTCGCGTTCGGCGAGATAGCGGGCGTTCGCCTCCTGATGCCCGTGGGTGGCGCTTGGAAACGGAATCAATACGGCCGGGAGGGACATGGCGGACAATTCCGCCACGCTCATCGCGCCCGCGCGCGAGAAACACACCTGCGCCCAGCGATAGCGCTCCGCCATGTCGTAGAGATAAGGCGCCACGTGCGCCTGCGCGCCGACTTCTTGATAAGCCGCCTGCACGCGGGTGAAGTCCGCCTCTCCCGTCTGGTGAACGAACCGCATTCTTTCGAGCGCATCGCCCATGAGGGGCAGCGCCTCCATCACCGCTTCGTTGATGGCCCGCGCTCCCTGGCTCCCGCCGAATACGAGTACCTTCAAAGGCCCGTTCCAGGAATCCTCCCCTCGTTCGAAACTTTCTGAAAACTCGCCTCTTAGCGGCAGACCCGTCTCGACGATTTTCCCGCGCGCGAAACCGGCGTCGCGTACGGGCAGGCCCACGGCGACTTTAGAAGCAAAGCGCGAGAGCATGCGGTTCGCCAAGCCGGGAACGACGTTTTGCTCGATCAGGACAACCGGTTTTCTCCAAAGTCCCGCCGCTACGACCGAGGGAACGCTGGAATAGCCCCCGACTCCCAAAACGACATGGGGGTGAAAGCGCCTCAGGATTCCCATCGCCTGGCAGAATCCATAACTCACCTTGACCATCGCCCTGGCCCTCTGGCCGACCGATCGTCCCAGAACGCCGGCGGAGGAAATCGCCTGAAACGGCAGGTTCTCACGAGACAGCACCCTGGCCTCGACCCCGCGTTCGGTGCCCACGAACAAAACCTCGTTCGCCTCCCCGTCCGCCAGCCAAACCCTGGCCACCGCAATGCCCGGATACAGATGTCCACCCGTGCCTCCGCCCGCTACGAGGAGTCTCATGAGCGCGTCCTCCTGCGGAGGATCGGCCTGCGTGCGCGTGAAATCCACCCCGCCGCCGCGTCGAGCGGACTCCCCGGCCCGGCTTGCCTGGAAGCGTGATGCGACGATTCGATGGAAATCAGCAACCCGAGAGAGATGAGCGTAAACACCAGAGACGAGCCGCCCAGACTGATCAGGGGCAGTGGTATGCCCGTTGTGGGCAGAAGACCCGCCGCCACTGCCATGTTCAAAAAACCCTGCGCGACAACCAGAAAAGTCACGCCCGCCGCCAACAGGGCGCTGAAGAAATCCTCGCAGCGCGCAGCGATCTGGAAGCCGCGCCAAAGCAGAACCACGAACGCCGCCGCGACGCACAGAGCGCCGATGAGGCCCAACTCCTCACCCACGACCGCGTAGATGAAATCCGTGTGGGGTTCGGGCAGATAGAAGAGTTTTTGCTTGCCCTCGCCCAGACCGAGACCCGCCAGACCGCCTCGCGCGATGGCCAGCAGAGACTGAATGAGTTGATAGCCTGCGCCTTTCGCTGCGGCGAAGGGATCCCAAAAAGCGAATATCCGCTTCATGCGCCAGGGTGCGAAGACCACCATACCCGCCAGGACGAACCCCGTCGCCAGTGCGCAAATTCTCAAGTGGGAGGGCCGAGCGCCCGCCAGATACAACAAAACGCCGACGACCGCGGCGGTCAGGGTGGCCGTGCCCAAATCCGGCTGAATCAGCATGAGACCCAGAATGATTCCCGCGAACCCGACAGGCGGCAGAAAACCGAAAAGCCCATGATTCAGGCGATCGCCCTTGAGCGCCAAGAAGTGCGCGAGAAAAATCACCAACCCCAGTTTTGCGGCTTCGGCCGGCTGAAAAGAGAAGGGGCCCAGCATCAGCCACCGGCGCGCGCCGCCCGCTTCTTTTCCGATGCCCGGCGCAAACACCATCAAAAGCGCAAGAACCGAGGCTATCAACAAGGGAAATGCGATCTTGCGGAGGCGCCGGGGGTCCGTTTGGGAAACGGCCAACATGCAGGCGAAGCCGAGGACAGCCCATAATACGTGGCGTTTCACAAAGTAGAACGCATCGCCGTACCTGTCCAACGCGAGAATATGGCTTGCGCTGAACACCATGACAACGCCGAAAGCCACCAGCCCCAGCGAGATGAAGAAGATGACGGGGTCGATTCGTTTATGGATCAATGCTCATCCCTCCCCGTCAATTCCCGGACCATTCGGCGGAAGGCGTCGCCCCGGTGGGCGTAATCCCGAAACTGATCGAAGCTCGAACAGGCGGGCGATAGGAGAACCGTATCGCCCGCCCGCGCCTCCTCGTGTGCGATTCGAACGGCTTCATCCAGCGTCTTCGCGTATACGAGGGGAGCGCATCCATCGAAAAAACGCCCAAAACGCTCCGCCGCCTCGCCGATGAGAATCATGCGCCGGACCTTCTTCTCCACCTCGGCGCGCATGGGCGCGAGGTCGCTCCCCTTGTCCACGCCCCCGGCGATGAGAAGCACGTCTCCCGCCACACTCTCCAGGCTCATCGCCGTGGCGCCCACGTTCGTCCCCTTCGAATCGTTCACCCAGCGAACGCCCCCCGCCTCGCCGACGACCTCCATGCGGTGGGGCAGGCCCTCGAAACCGCGCGCCACGCGCGCCATCGCCGCCACGTCCGCACCCAGGAAATGCGCCGCCGCGCATGCGGCCAGAAAATTCTCGAGGTTGTGGAGGCCGGGAATCAGGAGTTCGCTCGCGCCGCAAACGCGGGTGGAGCCGGCCTCCTCGGCCAAAAACACATCGCCCCCCTCTACAAACGCGCCCCGGCGCACACGTTCTTTCCGGCTGAACGCCAGGACGCTCTGCGGGCCGGGGGTCATGTAGCGCGCCGTCAGGGGGTCGTCCGCGTTGAGAACCTTGGCGTCCCCCTCCCCCTGGTTGGCGAACAGCCTCGCCTTGAGGTCCGCGTACGCATCGATATCCGGATGCCGATCCAGATGATCGGGCGTTACGTTGGTCATCACGCCCACTTTCGGCTTGATCGTGGGCGCCCATTCGAGTTGAAAGCTGCTCACCTCGCTGACGATGAAATCGGCCTCATCGCCTTGGGCTTCGACCACCTCGACGAGGGCTCTTCCGATGTTTCCGCCCACCGGCGCGCAAAAACCGCTTTCCTCCAGAATTCGCCCGAGCATCGTGGTGACCGTCGTCTTCCCGTTCGTTCCGGTGACGGCGGCGATGGGTGCGGAACAAAGCCGACAGGCCAATTCCACCTCGCCGATCATTTCGGCGCCCGACGCTTTCGCCAGGGCGATGTAGCGGTTCGTCGCGGGAATCCCCGGACTCACCACCAGCAGGTCGCACTCCTCGAAACGCGCCTCGCTATGGCCGCCGAGTTCGAGAACCACGCCCGGAGGCAAGCGCTCGCTCAGACCTGGAACCTCTTCCAGATCCGTGGCCACCACCTTCGCGCCCAGGCGCGCAAGCGCCCCCGCCGCGGCAATCCCGCTCCTCGCCATTCCCATGACGAGCGCTCGCCGTGCGGGCAGCGCTTCTATCCACGCCGTGGCCTTGTTGTCCAAAACAAGATTCCTCATCTCAGCTTCAGCGTCGCCAAACTCATCAGGGCCAAAACGACCGCCACTATCCAGAAGCGAACCGTCACCTTGGGTTCGGACCAACCCTCTTCCTCGAAGTGGTGGTGCAGCGGCGCCATGCGGAACACGCGCCGTCCGGTGAGCTTGAAGGAGATCACCTGCACGATGACCGAGAGCGTCTCCAGGACGAACAAACCGCCCACCAGGAACAGGAGGAGTTCCTGCTTGATCGCCAGCGCCACCGTGGCCAGCAGTGCGCCCAGTGAGAGCGCGCCCACGTCGCCCATGAACACCTGCGCCGGGTATGCGTTGAACCACAAGAATCCGAGCCCCGCGCCGAACATCGCCCCGCAGAGGATGGCCAGTTCTCCCGCGCCCCGAACGTGGAGGATCAGCAGATATTTCGAGATGCCCGCATGTCCCGAGACATAGCTGAAAACGAGATAGGCGCCTGCCGCAATCAACAGCGGGCCGATGGCGAGACCGTCCAGACCGTCCGTGAGATTCACGGCGTTGCTCGTCGACACGACGACGAGTGCGGCATAGGGCACGAACCATATCCCGATGTCGGGTTGTACGTTCTTGAAAAAGGGGAACATGACGACGGGCTTGAAATCCATCCCCACGAATCCGCTATAAAGGGCGTACCCCACGGCGAGACCGATAATCCCCTGAGCCAGAAACTTCATCGGGGGTCTCACGCCGTTTTTATCCTGGAGCACCACCTTCGTATAGTCATCCCAGAAACCCAGAAGACCGTAGGCGAGCAGAACGAAGAGGGAGAGCCAGATATAGCCGTTCGCCAAGTCGTTCCACAGCAGAACCGGCACCGCCACGCACAAGAGGATGAGAAGCCCTCCCATCGTCGGCGTTCCTTTTTTCGCCATGTGGGTCTGTGGCCCGTCGTCGCGGATGACCTCACCGATTTGACGCTCCTGGAGATAACGAATGAGGCGAGGCCCCAGCAACAGCGACATGACGAGGGCGGTGAGCACCGCCATCGCCGTCCTGAACGTGATGAAGCGAAACACGTTGAGCGCCGAGATCGTTTGACTCATCGAGATGAAAACGGAATAGAGCATCAGATTTCGAGTCCTTCGATCACGCGCTCCATCATCATCGAACGCGACCCCTTCACCAAAACCCAGTCACCGGAGAGGAGCATATCGCCCAGCGAAGAAGCCGCCTGCTCCGGCGTGTCGAAATTCATAACCCGGGCGCCATCCATACCCGCGCGGCGCGCCTCATCGGACGCGAACCTCATCAGCGGCCCCACGCCCACGAACAAGCCCACGCCGCAGGCGGCCAGTTTCCGGCCCACTTCCCGGTGCGCACTTTCGGCGAGCGGCCCCAGTTCCGCCATGTCGCCGAGGACCGATATGAGCCGCCCACCGCCGCTGAGAGCGCTCGCCGTCTCCAGCGCCCGGGCGACGGAGGCGGGGTTCGCGTTGTAGGAATCATCCAGCAGATGGACGCCCCCACGTCCGGAAATCTCGCGCGCCTGGAACCGCATTTCGGGGAGAACGGCCCGCGAGAGTCCGTTGGCCATTTCATCCAGGGAGACGCCCAGCGCAGACGCGCAAGCCGCGGCGGCCAATGCGTTCAATACGTTATGACGCCCCAGCGCCTTGAGCCGAACCCCGCTCTCGCCGCCTGCGCAATGGAGTGTAAAGCGCGTCCCGTCGGCGGCGATGCGGATCTCATCCGCCCAGAAGTCGCTTTGCGGCGAAAAGCCGAAGCGAATCACACGTCCGCCCGCCGCCTCGTGCCTCTCGGCCAGAACGCGGCTGTGAGGATCCTCGTTCGAGAGCACGGCAACGCCGCCCGGGGGTATCGCTTCGAGTATCTCGCCCTTCGCATCGCGCACCGCCTCCACGCTGCCCAGCCCTTCGATGTGCGCGGGCCCGACGTTCGTGATGACGGCGATTCGGGGCCGGGCGATCTCGGCGAGCCTCCTGATTTCACCGGCTTCGCTCATCCCCATCTCGAAGACGGCGTTCGCGTGCTCATCGCCCAGGCGGAAGACCTGATGCGGGAGACCCACCAGGTTGTTCAGGTTCCCCTGGCTCTTGCACGTTTCGCCTCCGGCGGAGAGCAGCGCCGCTATCATCTCCTTCGTCGTCGTCTTGCCGTTGCTGCCTGTTACGCCCGCCACGGGAATCTCGAAGCGGCTCCGGTGCGCGCGCGCCAGATCGCCCAGGGCTCTCAGCGTGTCCGCCACCTCGACGACGAAAACCGCATCCCCATCCGACACATCTGCGCCTTGCTCCACGACGACCCCCGCCGCTTTTTTTTCCATCGCCTGGGCGAGGAACTGCGCCCCATCGAAGTTGGGGCCCTTGAGCGCAATGAACAGTTCTCCCGCTTCCAGCGTGCGCGTGTCCGTGCTCACACCGGCGGCGTGGGCGGAGCCGTCCCCGCGAACCAGACGCCCTTCCACGGCCGCCGCGATTTCATCTGCGCTGAAAACAGCCGTCATCGATTCCGCCCTTATCATCTCTCGTATCCCGCGAGTCGCAGCGCCGTGCGGGCCTCTTCGCGATCATCGAACGGCGTACGCTCGGTTCCCAGAATCTGATACGTCTCGTGTCCCTTGCCCGCGATGACCACGGCGTCTCCCTCGCGCGCCTGTGCGATGATGGCCCGAATCGCTTCGCGCCTGTCCAGGATGCTGCGCCAGCGGCCGGCGCTCGCGGGCGCGAGAGCGGCGCCGGATTCGACTTCTCTCAAAATCGACGCAGGGTCTTCGGTGCGCGGATTATCCGACGTCATCACCACGTAGTCGCTCCCCCGCAGGGCGGCGGCGGCCATGAGAGGACGCTTTTTTCTGTCCCTGTCGCCTCCGCACCCCATGAGGGTGAGGATTCTTCCCTCCGTGACAGGCCGGGCGAACTCCAGCACGCGGGCGAGGGCGTCCTCGGTGTGCGCGTAATCCACCACCACCAGAAATGGCTGGCCCATGTCGACCTTCTCGAAGCGCCCGGGTATGTTCTCCAGAGACGCGACCCCCACCGCCACTTCTTCGGGTGTCAAGCCCTGGGAGAGACAAACCGCCGATGCCGCCAGGATGTTGCTCAGGTTATGGCGGCCGATGAGCGCCGTTTCGACCCTCACCCTTCCGGCGGGCGTCAGCATCTGGAAACGCATGCCCGAAGAGGAACTCGAAAGATCCTCCACGCCCAGGTCCGCCCCGGAGCCGGCGGCGTACGTCCAGACTTGCCCCCCCACCTCCTCGGCGATTTTCCTTCCGTAGGCGTCATCGATGTTGACGATGGAATTGGCGGGCGAAAACTCTTTGAACAGTTTCAGTTTCGCCTGAAAGTAAGCCTCCATGTCGCCATGAAAATCGAGATGATCCTGGGTAAGATTCGTGAATACCGCCGCCTGGAACTCGCAGCCGAACAATCTGTCCAGGGCCAGTCCGTGGCTCGACACTTCCATTACCGCGTGGGAAGCGCCCGCGTCCGCCATGCGGCGCAGATACCGCTGCAGGTCGGGGCCTTCCGAGGTCGTTCGTGGCTCCTCGAACACCTCATCGCCCACACGGTAATGAATCGTCCCCATCAAGCCGGTGCGCCTGCCCGAGGCGCGGAGAATCGCGTCGATGAGAAACGCGGTGGTCGTCTTTCCGTTGGTGCCCGTAACGCCGATGAGCGCCAACTCTCCCGAGGGATGCCCGTAGAACGCATCGCCGATGCGGGACAAGGCCTCGCGGCAGGAGGACGCGACGAACTGGGGCACCTCGGGGGAGACCCCCTCTATTTTTCTCTCCACGACGAGGGCGGCCGCGCCCCCATCTACAGCGTCCTTGGCGAAATCGTGCCCATCCGCCTGGAAACCCACCACCGCCACGAAGACGTCGCCCGCACGCACGAGGCGCGAATCGTAAGCCACGCCGGTGATTTGGGCGGAAAAATCCCCGGCGGCCCTTGCGCCGGGCACGGCCCGTGTCAATTCCTCGAATGAGGCGCTTTTCTCACTCACGACCATCGCTCCGATCAACGCGTCGCATCCCATGAAGCCGTCTGCGCCCGATCGCCATGCAGATAGCGGCGCACCTCTCTTGCGGCGTCCAGAAACTTCTCGCCTATCGTTCGATCTCCGTTCTTCGGATCAGCCCCAACGCGAACCCGGGGGCGCGAATCCGCCACCTGCAGGATTCTGGCTCCCATCGGAGGCACACGCATGTAGCGCAGCGCCTGCCAGGCGATTCGCCGCCAAACCGGCGCCGCGACAGTACCCCCCCATGCGCCTGCGGGTCCCTTGCCCTCATCGAAGATAACGATGAGAGCGAAACGGGGGTTCTTGTAGGGGGCGAAACCCACGAACGACATGATGAATTTCGAGCGGCTGTAGCCCCGCTGACCCGGGAGAACCTTCTGCGCCGTACCCGTTTTCCCCGCGGCGCCGTAACCCGGAATTTCGGCCTTTCTCCCCGTGCCCCCGATCACGACCTTCCTCATCAAAACGCCGAGACGCTCCGCCACGCGGCGAGAGAGAACACGCCTGAACTCCTGCCTCTGGGCCGGGAGCGTCTCCTTTTCGTTTCGTCCGATGGAATCGTGCAGAACGGGCCGGGGCATCAGGCCGCCGTTCGCCACCGCGGCCACAGCCATCACCATCTGAAGCGGAGTGACACCCACTTCCTGCCCGATGGCTACCGCCGCCAACGAGGTTTTCGACCACTTCTTCGGCGCGCGAAGGACGCCCCGGGCTTCTCCGGGGAAATTGATCCCCGTCTTGCGGCCAAAACCAAAACGGTGCGCCATGAAATGGAGCTGGTGCTCACCGATATCACGCGCCATCTTGAATGTGCCGATGTTCGATGATTTCACAATCACCTCTTCGGCGGTGAGCCAGCCGTATTTTTTATGATCCCGGAGGGTGTAGCGCCCCCCTCCAAACCGGTAGGAACCGTTTTCGGCGAAATACTTTTTCGAGAGCGACTCGCCTGCGTCCAGATAGGCCGCCGCCGTGATGATCTTGAACGTCGAGCCGGGTTCGTAGAATTCCTGGATGGCGGGCTCTTTCCAAAGAGATGCGCCGTAAAGTCGATACGCGTTGGGGTTGAACCCCGGTACGGACGCCAAGGCCAGAATTCTGCCGCTTTGGGGCTCGACCATGACCCCGATGGCGCGCCGCGCGCCAACGCGGCGGAGTTGGGCGTTCAACTCTTTTTCGACGATATGCTGAAGTACCTCATCGATGGTGAGGCGAACGTCCGCGCCCGGACGCGCCGGCACGAGAACCCTTGATTCGGGATGAGCCGGCCTGCCCTTCGCGTCGCGCTGGATACGAATGCGGCCCACGCGCCCCCCCATGTGCTCCTGGTAGGATTGCTCCACGCCATACATGCCCGCATCATCAACGCCGACGAAACCGACCAGAGAAGATGCGAGTTCGCGCTTGGGATAGAAACGCATGCTTTCAGTGACGAAGCCCAGGCCGTCGATCCCCAGCTTTTCGATTTTCCCTTGTTGATCGGGATTGATTTTCCGCTTGAGCCATACATAACTTCGGCGGCCGTTCAATTTCTCGAGATAATCCCCCACCGACCCACCCAGAATTTCCTTGAGCGCCAGCGAGACGCCCACCGGATCGGACACCACCCTGGCGTTGGCGAAAAGAGAGGGTGCGTTGATGCTCACCGCCAAAGGCCGGCCCCTCGCGTCCACGACGTCTCCGCGCCTGGGGCGCACCACGAGCGTGCGACGCAACTGGCGCTCCGCATAGGCTACGAGGTGATCACGATCGCGGATTTGGATGATGAAGAGCTTGACGCCCAACATGCAAAATCCGAAAACCACCAAGGAGCCGCAAACCATCAAGCGACGAGAGAAGCCCTGCTTCATGGGCCAACCTGCTATGGGCGGGAGGGAGAAGGGACGGTTACTCTACACGTCCAGACCCTGCTCTTACATACACTATTTGCCCGGGTTCCGGAAAAACCATTTCCAGTTTTTTCCGCGCAATCGACTCGATGCGATCCAGCTGCCGAAGCGCGGCTATTTCGATTCGCAGGACGCGCCTGTCCTGCAAGAGTTTTTCTCTTTGGCGCTCCAGATTCGCCAGGCGATACCCGATCTTCACCATCTCCAGATGCGGCCACACCAAAGCGGCGGCGCTGCATGCGATGAAAGTAATGCACAGACCCGCCTTGAGCAGCGAGACGCCCGAACCGGCAGATGCCGCGCCTATTCTCTCTCGCCATCCGCCGCGGGTTTTCGGGCGTCTCACCCTACATCCTCCCCGAGGCGCTCGGCGGCGCGCAATTTTGCACTGCGGCTGCGCGGGTTTTCACACACCTCCGCCTCGTCGGGCCGGACGACCCTGCGGGTCAGGGTTTCGAGTGTCGGCTCCTCGCCGCCGGAGAGTCCGCGAAAGAGGTTCTTGACGATTCTGTCTTCCAGCGAGTGAAAGCTGATAACGACGATTCGCCCGCCCGGGCGCAGGAGGTCCACCGCATCGCGCAAGGAATCCTCGAGAGTCTCCAACTCACGATTCACGGCGATCCGCAGCGCCTGGAACGTCCGGGTTGCGGGGTGAATGCGCCAACGCCTCCCGCGGCGGCCGCTCCTTCTGGCAGCGACCGTGGCGATGAGGGATGCGAGTTCATCGCATCGTCTCACGCCTCCATCTGCGCGCGCACGCCCGATGGCGCGCGCGATGGCGCGGGAGTGGCGCTCTTCCCCGTATCGATAGATGAGATCGGCGAGTTCTTCTTCCGGTAATTGATCGATCAAATCGGCCGCGGTCGGCCCCTGCGTCCGGTCCATGCGCATGTCCAAAGGTTCGGGCGCGTTCATGCGGAATCCGCGGCCGGGCGTGTCGATTTGCATCGAGGAAAGTCCGAGGTCGAACAAAACACCGTCGACCGATTCATATCCCTCGGCCCTCACGATGCGCTTCATTTCGCCGTGATGCGCATGATGAATCCTGGCGGCGTCCCCATACTTCGCCAGCCGCTTCTTGCAGATTTCTACGGCATCTCGGTCCCGGTCACAGCCGATCAACACACCCGATGGCTGAACCGCATCCAAAACCGCGTCGCCATGTTCCCCTCCGCCCAAGGTAGTATCTAAGAACACAGCGCCCGGAGATGGCGCCAGGAAGCGCAAGACCTCCTGAACCATGACCGGGACGTGAGATGCCGTCATGCTTATATTCTCACCGCAAAAATGTTCCTCTGCAGCGCATTCGCTTGAAATTGGTTTTTCCAGTACGGCAAACACACCCGCTCCCCCTTTGAGCCCGCATCAGAATTCGAATTCGATCAAATCTTCAGCAGACTCCTCATCAGCGGCCCCGGATTCTCCATCCTCTACTTCCTCATCCCATTTCGCCTTGTCCCAAATCTCCAGCCTGTTTTCGATGCCCGCAACAACGGCGTCCTTCTCGATGGAAGAATTCGAGCGCAATTTCGCGGGCAAGAGGATCCTGCCCTGCCGATCGAACTCGCACGATACGGCGCGGCCATAGAGCCTTCGGAGAGTGCGGCGAACCTCTTTGGTGGAGGTGGACAGCTCACTGAGTTTCTCGCTGAACTTGCGTTTCCATTCCCGAACGGGATAGACGAATATGCAGCCATCCTTGCCGAGAAGAACGACCTGGTCGCCGTAAGTGGCGCTCAGATGCTCCCTGAACCGCGCCGGAATACTGACGCGGCCTTTTGCATCCACCGATACCGGATGGGCGCTGATGAGCATCTCTCCTGCACCTCCCACTTTACCCCATATTTTCCCACTTAGGCTTACATTTATACTCCCGGATGAAATATCTGTCAAGGCGATAATTTAGAAAAGTTAGAAAAAACAATGATTTCTATAAAGAAAAACCAAGAAACATCTTATATTTTTTAAGCCTGTTTTGAGGAATTAATTTAATATATTACTTTAATAAATTTATTTAATTCATTGAAATTAAAATTAAACTAAATAATTAGTGGGAGAAAGTGGGGAAAATTTACGAGATAGGACGGAAAAACAGAAAAATATTTCACCATGAAGAAAAAAGAACGAGCGTCATCGTTTCGATGATTTCGCTCGCAGCGCCGGGCGCATCTCTGACTTCTCTCTCCGGTTTATCGAATAGTCGCTTGAGGCCCCACATGACGCACAGAGCCACGACGGCCAGGAACAGCCCCCAGAACCACCCCACGAGAAAGCAGAGCAGAAAAGACCAGCCCAGCGCGATATATCCATCTCGCGGGCTCGATGGCCGAGCGGACCCCCGAGCGCCCTCTTCCGCTTCGCGCACCGATGGCGACGACGCGATGAGATAGGCCATGGCCGAGCGGGCGAGAATAGGCGGAATCAATAGCGCAAGGTAGCGCTCATATCCCTGGAGTTCACTCAAAGCGACGAATTTGAGCAGGATCGCGCCGATGATGAGAGCAATACCAACGGGATCCCCTGACCCTTCTTTTACATGGTGTCTAAACCCAAGCGTGTCCGAGAAATCCGACAATCCGCCCAGGGAGTTACCACGGGTCAAAATGATGAGCGCGACGACGAGCAGGGCGCTCCGCACCGAAACGGAAAAAGCGCCGGCGAGCGCCCAGTCCAGGGCGATGAGGATCGCCCCGATAAGGAGACCGACGAACGGAAAACGCACGAGCGCGCGCGCCATATCTTCCGCTTCAGGCGCCCGGGGCGCGCCCGGCCAGGGTAAAACCGTCAAGAACCTTACGGCCTGCGCAAGCGCTTTCATGGGCATCCCTCTCCGGCCTGCCTATTTTCAGGGTCTTGGGTTTTCAATCTGCCCCTGTGTTCGTTCAGGAAGCGCGTTTCGCTCATGGTTCGCAACCCGCCTCCCCCGAAAACTTTAAGGAGCGCCTGCGAATCGCTTGAGAGAAGCTCTGGTTGGTGAAAAAAGAGAAGGCGGCACTCCCCTTTCGGGAGTCCGCCCTCTGATTAAAGCATCGTATCTACTCGCCGAGGAAAATCAGAAACAATGCTCTTTCGCGGGGAACGCGCCCTCTCGCACCTCTTGGCAGTAGCGCTCCATCGCCTCCGTGGCCAGATGCCCGACATCGGCATACCTCTTCACGAATTTCGGCGTGAAGTCGCGGAACAGCCCAAGCATGTCGTGGGTGACGAGCACCTGGCCGTCGCAATCGGGGCCGGCGCCGATGCCGATGGTGGGAATGTCGACCTCTCGCGTTACGCGCGCGCCCAGGGCCGCCGGTATACCCTCTAACACGAGGGAGAACGCGCCGCCCTCCTGCACGGCCACCGCGTCGCGCAGCACCTGATCCGCCCCTTCATCGGTCTTGCCCTGCACCTTGAAGCCGCCGAACTGATGAACGCTCTGAGGGGTGAGGCCCACGTGCCCCATCACGGGAATCTGGCTGTCCACCACCGCGCGTATCTCGTCCTTGACGCGGACGCCGCCTTCTAGCTTCACCGCCTCGGCGCCGCCCTCCTGAATGAGACGGCCCGCGTTCAGGATGGTGTCGCGCGCGCTGACGCCGAAGGTCAGGAACGGCAGGTCGGCCACGAGTAGCGCCTTGGGCTTGGCGCGGCTCACCGCAAGGGTGTGATGCACCATGTCGTCGAGCGTCACCTTCGTCGTGTCGGGATAGCCCAGAACCACCATCCCCAGGCTGTCGCCGACCAGGATGACGTCCACGTCGGCGCCGTCCACGAGTTTCGCCGTGGGGTAGTCGTACGCGGTGACGGAGGTGATCTTCTTCCCGCCCTTGCCCGCCCGGATGATGGCGGTGGTGATTTTCTTGCGCGCTTTCTTTGGTGCGCCGTTTCCGTTGATGGAAGTTTTACCGTTGGAATGCTGCTTGGCGAGGCTTTTTGTGCTCATGGTCGCTCCCTCTTTGGGTGAACGCCTGCTGCAAGGCCCGTTTTGAAATGCTTCCGTTTTTTCCCGTCCATGTGTCCAGGTCCAGCGGCTCCCGGCACGTACTGTAATGATTATGAATTCCCTCCCTCGATGTCAAGGCGCTCATCGCCAGGCGCATCATGGGAGGAAGGACCTTTTTCCAAAGACAATACCCGATAATACAGCGATTTGTGGGCGGAAAACAAGACGCTGCGCGCATCCGCGCGCTCGATGAAGCGCCCGGTGACTTCGCGTATCTCGCTTCGGCGGCCCCGCATCAAATCCTGCCACATGGAATTTCTGTTGCCGGCCGTGGCGCGGGCGGTCTCGCGAACGATCTCGAGAACGTCGAGCGTCATGCCCTCCGCGTCGACGAGCGCCTGCAACTCCTTCGCCAGGGCGTCCACGAGCACCGCGGCGGAGGGCGTTTCCAGCAACTCTCCGTTTCTGAGCTCGAGCGCGGCGCCCAGGGGATTGATGACGGCGTTGGCCACCGCCTTCCTCCATTCCGCCTCCTTGCCGTCGCGTTTTTGGCGGACGCGCATCCTCGTAGGCTCCAAAAACTCCGCCAATCGCCTGACAAGTTGGGAATCCTCGACTGCTCCCGGCTCGGGGGCCAGGGTAACGTCCAGTGCGCCAAACTGGTTCACGCGCCCCGGTTTCGTGATCTCCGCTCCCGTGCCCACGAGGCCTCGCACGACCCCAAGTTTCCGGTAAGAGCGCGGGAGATCCCTGCAAACGTCCAGGCCGTTCGAGAAAACAGCCGTTATCGTCCCCTCACCCGCCATTTCTGAGAATTCTTTCGCCGCCACCTCGACTCGCCCCGCCTTCACGGTGAAAAAAAGGTGCGAGGCCATGATGTCGAAGGCTCCCTTGCATACCAGAGGGCGGGCCGTATAGGAAACCTCGCCATGAACCCTGACGCCGCTCTCTTCTATAACAGCCAGATGCGCGGAGGTTTCGGGGCTGGAGTTTGCGGAACCGGCCAGATAAACGCGACCCTCGGGGAGGTTTCTTTGCAGATGCGCGGCAAGCATGGTTCCCACGGCGCCGGGGCCTATGATAACGACGGGTCGGGTATCCTCGGCCAAGGGTCGCGCCTAGCCGCCCAGCGAGCGCCAGAGAAGCAACACGCCCACGAAGATGAAGACGAAGGAGAGGAACACCTTCATCTTCTCGCCGTCGACGCGGTTGTTGATGAAAGGCGATATCTGACCGCCGCAGGCGACCGCGGGGATCGTCATGAACAGGATGTTCCAGTGCACGTTCACCTCGCCGGATGAGAACACGTAGGCATGCACCAGGGTGGCGGGCAGCACCGTGGCGAATACGATGAGAATCCCCGTACCGACGGCCACGCGGACGGGCAGCTTGTCCTTCACGATCAGGGCGGTAGTCGTGAGTTCGCCGATGCCGATGCCCGTAAAACCCACGAGTACTCCCCCCAAGGCCGACCAGCCATGGCCGAAGGCCCCGTGCTCGTAGCGGTACCAGTACCTCCTGCCCGCCGCGTCCATGCGGGTGGGCTTTCCGGTTTCCTCCGCCTGCTCCGCCTCCTGGATTCCGCCCTGGAAGTAGGCGAAGAGCATGGCGACCGAGAGAAGCACCATCATCCCGCCCAGAAGGCCAAGGATGAGCCTCGCGGGCACCGAATGGGCCAGGAACCCGAACGCCATGCCCACGGGGATGGACACGACAAGCACCTTCTTGGCGATGTCGTAATCCACCAGCTTTCTTCTCATATAGCCGGTGAGCGCGCTGCCGAAACCGAAAATCTCGATGGAAAGCGCCAAAAAAACGGCTTCGAGCGGGACGATGGTCACGCCCGCCGCCCAGGGAAAGAGGAGGATGAAAATGGGCGCGAAGAATACCGCGCCCTCCACGCTCGTGCTCGTCGCCGTGAGACACACGCAAAACGCAATGGGCAGCATCCACCAGAACTCGAAAATGTATTCCATCACGACGCCGGTCTTCCTTTGACAAACTTATGAGGACAAAAACATCAATATCGGTTTGGTTTGAGCCGGAACGGGGCGACTGTATCAAACACCCTTACACTTCAACGCTTCCCCGGCGAACCGCCTCGCCCATGCGCACCGCCTCGACGGCCGCCCCCACGTCGTGGGTGCGTATCACGTCCGCTCCGCCGACGGCGGCGAAGGCCTCGGCGACTTTCGAGCCGATCAACCGCTCCCCCGCCGCCTCCACCCCCGTGATCGCCCCGATGAAACTTTTTCTCGATACGCCGACGACCAGGGGACGGCCCAAATCCCTCAACTCACCCAGCCGCCTCAATATCTCGAGGTTGTGATCCCACGATTTGCCAAAGCCGACGCCGGGGTCGATGAGAACCGAGCGTATGCCGTCCCGCTCGGCCTGACGCGCACTTTCCCGCAGGTAGCGCGACAACTCGCCCATGAGGTCCTCGTATTCGGGATTCTCCTGCATCGTACGCGGCTCGCCCCTCATGTGCATGGCGACGGCCGCGGCACCGGATTCCGCGACCACCGCACGCATCCCGGGATCGCGAAGGCCCGTGACGTCGTTTACGATGTGAACCCCCGCCTCGAGGGCCGCGCGCGCCACGCCGGCCTTCGAGGTATCGACCGAGACGAGGGGGCCCTCATTCATGTTCATGCGTTCCAGAATCGGGACGACCCGCCGGATTTCCTCCGCCTCGTCAACACCTTGTGAGCCGGGCCGTGTACTCTCGCCGCCGATGTCGATGACGTCGGCTCCCTCTTCCGTCATCCGCGCGATCTGATCGAGCGCCGCCTCGAGGTCGAAAAAATCTCCGCCGTCGGAAAAGCTGTCCGGCGTGGCGTTCAAGACGCCCATGATCCGCACCCGCTCGAAACCAAGCGCCCGACCGCGGCACTTCACGGCGGGCGCAGGAGTCCACTTCGCAGGTTCGAAACGCAGGCCCGCCATCACAGGAGCGCCTCGGGAGGAAACGCGCTGCCGCTCTCCACGATGCGCTCCTCGCTCACCCAGCGTCGCCTGAGTTCTCCGGCCAGGAACATCGACCCCGTGACGACGACGAGGTCGTACTCCCCCGCTTCCCCGAGCGCTTGGTCGAGCGCCCCCCATGCGTCGATGCGCGTCTCCACGCGTTCGGCCCCCGCCTCTTCGAGCGCGCACGCGAAAACATCGGGCACCAAGCCGGGTCTGGGCGCGCTCGCCGGAGGGAGCGTGATGAAAAACCTGTCGCCCGAGGCCGCGAACACCTCCGCCATCCCGGCGAAGTCCTTATCGTTCACCGCCCCGATAACGAAGATGAGCCGCTCGAACGCCCAATCGGAGATGCACTCCACCAGCGCCTGCGCCTTGTCGCGGTTGTGCGCGCCGTCGAGCACTACCTGCGGGGCGGACTGGACCAACTCCATCCGGCACGGCAGTCGCGCCGAGGCGACGCCCCACCGCACCTCCTGCTCACCCAGCCCCAGGAGCCGGCCCGCTCCGGCGGCGAGGCTCGCGTTTTCGGCCTGGTGTGCGCCGGGCATGGGGGTCGAGAAACCCTCCCACCGAACGCCGTCTTCAAACCCCAGATCGAAAAAAGCGCCATCGGGGCGCAAGTCCAAGTTCCCGGCGCGGGGCGGAGAAAACAAGCCGGCTTCGCGCTCGGAGGCGACGCGCTCGATTGCCGCGCGCGCATCGGGAAGCAGGTTTTGTGAGATGACGCGGCCTCTCTCCGTGATGATGCCGGCCTTGTCGCGCGCAATCTGCGCGATGGAATCACCGAGCAACTCGGTGTGGTCCAGCCCAATGGAAGTGATTACGTCGAGGACGGCGGGCCGCACGGCGTTCGTGGCGTCGAACGCGCCGCCCAGCCCGGCTTCCAGGACGAGGTATTCACAATCTTCCTCCCTGGCCATCAGAAGCAAGAGCGCGAGCGTCGACTCGAAAAACGAGGGCGGCCCGAACTCGGGCTCTCCCGCCATCTGCGCGGCGGCTTCGGCGAGTTCTTTCGCGCACCGCCCGATGAGGCCGGCTTCGGCGAAGCGGCCCCGAACCCAGAAACGCTCGATGATGGAGGTGAGGTGTGGGGAGAAAAATGCCGCCGTTCTCTTGCCCGACGCCAAAAGGGACTGCGCCAGCATCAGCGCGGTAGAGCCTTTGCCGCTCGTTCCCACGACGTGGACGACCGACTGCCCCGCCACAGGGACTTCAAGGATTTCATACAAGCGCGCGGCTCGGGTGAGACCCGGCCCATCCACCTTGATGCCGCGTTGGTCAAACCGCGTTCGCCAGGATTTTTTCGGTAATGCGGCCAGGGCGCTTAAAAAAACCTCCACGCGCCGCAGCGTCTCGATGGGCGCGAGGGAATCTTCCAGAGCGGGAGGGGCGAGGATATTTTGGGGCATCTCAATGTCTGAAGTGGCGTCTGCCCGTGAAGACCATGGCGATGTCGTGCTCGGCCGCCGCCTCGATGACCTCTTCGTCGCGCATCGAGCCGCCCGGCTGGGCTATCGCCTTCACGCCGTGGGAAGCCGCGGCGTCGATTCCGTCGCGGAACGGGAAGAAGGCGTCCGACCCCAGGGCGCAGCCCGCGAGGGGCAAGACGGCGCGCTCCGCCGCCAGGCGGGTGGAGTCCACCCGGCTCATCTGGCCCGCGCCCACGCCCACTGTGCCGTCCTTATCGGCCATGACGATGGCGTTGCTCTTCACGTGGCGCGCCACGCGCCAGGCGATCCGGAGCGCCTTTTCCTCATCCGCCGAGGGCGCGCGGGGGGTGACGACCTCCCAACGGAACTCCTCCTCCGACAACCGGTCGCGCTCCTGTAAGAGGACGCCGCCGGGTATCGAGCGCATGTCCATGCCGGCAGGCGCGGAATCGCCCCCCAGGCCGTCAAGCCTCAGGATTCTCAGATTTTTCTTCTTCCGCATGACGGCGAGGGCCTCATCGTCGAAATCGGGGGCGACCACCGCCTCGACGAAGAGCTTTCGCATGGCCTCGGCCGTCTGCGCATCGACCTTGCGGTTATAGCCGATGACGCTGCCGAAGGCCGAAAGCGGGTCGCACGCGAGCGCGCGCTCATAAGCGGCCGCCTGGGTATCCCCCAAGCCCACGCCGCACGGATTGGTGTGCTTAATGATGGCGCAGCCCACGCCTTCCAGATCGTGCGCGAGTTCGGCGGCGGCGGCGGCGTCGAGCAGATTGTTGAAGGAGAGTTCCTTGCCGCCCAGAATCTCGGCATCGCAGAGAGAAAACCCGCTCGGGCCACCCAGGCGATAGAGGGCGCCCTTCTGGTGTGGGTTCTCCCCGTAGCGGAGCGTCTGAACGAGGTCGAGATTCATCTCGATCCGTTCGGGCAGTGCATCCGCATCGCCACCGCCCAGATAGCCGGATATGGCGGCGTCATAACTCGCGGTGTGGCGAAACGCCTTCAGGGCCAGGCCCGCCAGCCAATCGGGCGGGAAATCTCCGCCGTTTCGGACGTGGGCGATGGCGTCGGGGTAATCGTCCGGGTCGACGAGCACGGCCACGCGGCCATGGTTCTTGGAAGCCGCGCGCACCATGGTGGGGCCGCCGATGTCGATTTGCTCGACCGCCTCCTCCCGCGTGACGCCGGGCTTGGCGACGGTCTCCCGGAAGGGATAGAGGTTCACCGCCACCAGGTCGATGGGCGCGATGTCGTTCGCCCGCATCTCCTCTTCCTGCTCGGGCAGGAGCGCGAGGATGCCGCCCAGCACTTTGGGATGAAGCGTCTTGACGCGTCCGCCCATGATTTCGGGCTGACCCGTATAATCAGAAACCTCCCGCACGGGGACGCCCGCATCGCGCAGCGACCCGGCCGTGCCGCCGGTGGAGAGCACCTCCCATCCTGCGTCGGCCAGGGCGGCGCCGAGTTCGACGGCGCCTCTCTTGTCGCTCACGCTGATGACGGCGCGGCGCTTCTCGCTCATGGGTTATGCTTCCTCCCGGCGCACTTCGTATCCTTCCTGGAGCAGGATCTGTATCAACTCTTCGAGGTGCTCGCGCCCGCGAACCTCCATGTGGAGAGTCGAGAGGGTATGGTTGATGGGCACTTCCGTCGAAAGCCTGTCGTGTTCGATGTGGATGATGTTCACCCGGCAATCGGCCACGATTTGCGAAAGACGCATCAGCGCGCCGGGCACGTCGTGCAGCGGCACCTGTATCCGCGCGTAGCGGTTCGCGAGGGCCAGCCCCTTGCCGATGATTCGCGAGAGAAGGTTGACGTCAAGATTCCCGCCGCTGATCAGAGCGACCACCTTGCCGTTCACCCTGGTTTTCCTCTCGATGAGCGCCGCCAGGGAGGAGGCCCCCGCCGCCTCGCTCAGCATCCGCTCGCGCTCCAGGAGACCCAGAATGGCGTTGGCCATCGCATCGTCCGAAACCGAGACCACCTGATCCACCAGGTCCTGAATCAGGGGAAAGCAAAGCTCTCCGTTTCTCTTGACGGCGATGCCGTCCGCAATCGTCTGGACCGTTTTCGACTCGACGATTCTCCCCGCGTCGAGCGAGCGCATGAGCGCCGCAGCGCCCTCCGCCACCACGCCGATGAGGCGCACGTTCGGTTTTCTGGTTTTCACCACCGCGGCGAGGCCCGAGATGAGGCCGCCGCCGCCGACGGGAACGAGGATGGTGCCCACATCGGGCACTTCTTCGAGTATCTCGATGCCCAGCGTGCCCTGGCCCGCGATGACGTCAGGGTGATCGAAAGGCGGGAGCATCGTGAGGCCGCGATCTTCCTCGTAGGCGCGCGCACGCGCATAGGCGTCATCGAACGATGCGCCGAACAGTTCCGTCTCTGCGCCCAGGGCGCGCACGGCGTCGAGCTTGGTGTTCGGCGTGGCTTCGGGCATCACGACCAGGGCCCGGACACCCAACTGCCTGGCCGCGAAGGCCACGCCTTGGGCGTGGTTCCCTGCGCTCGCGGTCACGACGCCCCACTGGAGCTGCGCGGGTTCCAGCTTTTGCAATGCGTAGAGAGCGCCGCGCACCTTGAACGAGCCCGTGCGCTGGAAATTCTCCGGCTTGAGATATATCTCGACACCCAACTGCTCGGAGAAATGCTCGCTGAGACGCGCGGGGGTCGGCCTCAGATGAGGGGATATCGCCTCCGCCGCCCGAGCCGCCTCGGCGGCGATGAGCGATGGCTCCAGTGCTTTTTGTGATACCTGGGATTCCATGCGTCCTTATTTTCCTTTGTCGTTCGAGAAGAAAAGCGCGCCCCTTACCACCCCGACCCGCGTCCGTATCCGAACGGCCAACCCCTATCCGTGCATCGGGAATCGCGAGGCGGGCGTTTTCACGTTCAGCGGAGCGCTCACCTGGACATCTCGACCGGAGCGGGCCTGTAAGCCGGGTTCTGTCACCCGCCGATGGCGGGCCCGCGGCCATCTATCTGGGACGATGGTTGCCCACCGCCTCAAGCGGCCTACCCGGGGATATCGGACGGGCCGCCCTCAAGCATCCCCTTATTTGGCCTTGCTCCGGGTGGGGTTTACCGAGCCAGCCCGGTCACCCGGGCTGCTGGTGCGCTCTTACCGCACCGTTTCACCCTTACCCCGATTCATCGGGGCGGTTTGTTTTCTGTGGCACTTTCCCGAGGGTCACCCCTGGTGGACGTTATCCACCACCCTGCCCTGTGGAGCCCGGACTTTCCTCCCGCAGACTATTGCTGCGCGCGGCCGCGCAGCCCGCTCCGGTAGATACTTCATACGCCAGCGCCATCGCCTGCACAACCGGCGGTCGGCAAGCGGCGTGGCGCGCATGCGTCTCCTCAACCCATCCCGCCGTCGATGGCGCGATTGGCGGCGGCGTCGGCCGCCGTGTTTTCGCCGCGGCGTACATGGCGCACCTCGATGGAGCCGAATTTCCCCGCCGCCGCCTTCGCCCGCTCATACAAGGGCTTGAGCGCCTTGTTCCTGACCCGGTACTCACCGCTCCACTGGCGAACCATGAGTTCGGAGTCGGTAACGACTTCCACGCTACGGGCGCCGAGTTGCACTGCGCGCTCAAGGCCCAGCAAGAACGCCTGGTATTCCGCCACGTTATTCGTCGCCGTGCCGAGATACTTCGTCTCCTCCGCCACGCAATTGCCCGCATCGTCGTACAACAGAGCGGCGGCGCCCGCAGGACCCGGATTCCCCCTTGCCGCGCCGTCGGTGTGAATCCGCAGGTGGCCCGCTCTCATTCAGGGTCCACCGCCGGCAGACTCAACTCCGCGGTCTCGCCCTCCTGGTAGAAGAGGATGCGCTTGCAGTTCGAACACGTGTAAATCCTGTCTTCCGAATCCCTGATCTCCAGAAAGCGCTTGATGGTCTCCGCCGTGCGGCAACCCTGGCAGGTGCGATTGACGATGGCGCAAACGGCGAGCCCTTTCCGGGATTTTCTCAAGCCTTTATAGCGCTTCATCCACTCCTCGCTCACGCCGCCTGCGAGGGTTTTCGACTTATCGAGGAGTTCGCCCAGTTCACGATCGAAATCCGCCCGATGGTTCTCGTACTTCTTCACTTCGCCCTGCACCTTGCCCCGGGCCGCCTCTAATTCGCCGCGCGCGCCTGCGAGCTTCTCCTCGTGCGCCGGCATACTATCCATGATCTCGAGAACGACATCCTCTAAAGCGCTGATCCGGTTCTGATACCCTTCAATCTCAGCACCCAGGGCGCGGTATTCCTCGTTCGTCTTGACGAGCGTCTGCTTGCCGCGGGTGTCCCTGAGTTTCTGATCGAAGGACTGGATTTCGCCCTCCGCTTCACGCAGTTTCTTCCTGGCGGCTTCCACTTCCCCCTCGAGTTCCTCGACAGAAGACTCGAAGCTCGCCAGATACTGCTTTTCCTTTTCGATGGAGGCGGGAATTTTCGAAATCGCACCGCGGCATTGATCCATCTTGACGTCAATCGCCTGAAGCTCCATCAAGGCCGCCAATTCCGGGTGCACTAGGTCAAACTCCTCGCATCATTCGGTTATCGACCAGAAATCGTGTGGTGGGCCCACCTGGATTCGAACCAAGGACCAGCCGGTTATGAGCCGGCGGCTCTACCGCTGAGCTATGGGCCCGATAGCAACGCGACCGTCAAGAGTGCGCATCGGAAAACCGGTGCGTCCTCCGCCTCGGGCGCCACCCGTTCGCTGTGCATATATGGCCCCGCGCGCGTTCAATGTCAATCGCGCGGGGTTTGCGCCTCAAACTTCCTCTTCGATGAAACTCTTGAGCTTCTTGCTCCGGGAGGGATGGCGGAGTTTCCTGAGCGCTTTCGCCTCGATCTGGCGGATGCGCTCGCGGGTCACGTCGAAATCCTGCCCCACCTCCTCGAGCGTGTGCTCGTTCTCCGCCCCGATGCCGAAGCGCTTGCGCAAGACCTTCTCCTCGCGCGGACTCAGGGTCTGGAGCACCTTCTGGGTCTGTTCCTTGAGGTTCAGCTTGATGACGGAATCCTGCGGCACCTCGGCCTTCTTGTCCTCGATGAAATCGCCCAACTGGCTGTCTTCCTCCTCGCCGATGGGCGTCTCGAGGCTGATGGGCTCCTTGGCGATCTTGAGCACCTTTCTCACCTTGTCGACGGGCATATCCATCTTGACGGCGATTTCCTCGGGCAGCGGCTCGCGCCCGAGTTCCTGGATGAGCTGCCGCGAGGTGCGGATAAGCTTGTTGATGGTCTCGATCATGTGCACGGGAATGCGGATCGTCCGCGCCTGATCGGCAATCGCCCGGGTGATGGCCTGGCGAATCCACCAGGTGGCGTAGGTGCTGAACTTGTAGCCGCGCTTGTATTCGAACTTGTCCACCGCCTTCATGAGGCCGATGTTGCCCTCCTGAATCAGGTCCAGGAACTGGAGCCCCCGGTTCGTGTATTTCTTGGCGATGCTCACGACGAGGCGCAGGTTCGCCTCGGCGAGTTCTTTTTTCGCCCGGCGGTCCTTGCGGCGGCCGCGGCGGATCATCTTCAGGGAATTCTCAAGGTCCTCGCGCGAGGCGCCCGCCGCTTTTTCGGTCGTGCGGATTTTTCGACGCACGTTTTTGATGCGGCGGTCATATTCCGCGAGAATGCTGACGGGAATGCGCTTCTCCCCGATCGTGCGAATCGCGGGAGCGCCGTTCTTGCCCTTGGACTTCGCGATCTCGCGAATCACGACCCGGAGTTCTGATTCATCCATCTCAACCTGCCGGAGATAGCCCTCGATCTCTTCCTGATGTTTGCGCATCGTCTCCACATAGGACCTCACCCGCTCGGCGATGCTGTCGACGCGCTCGGGCCGCAAATTCATCTCCCGGATGCAGGCCGCCACCCTGTCGCGCGCTTTCTGCAAGAGAACGGGCTTGTTCTTCTCCGCCTTTCTCTTCTCCAGATTGCGGAGTTGCGTTTTCAGCCTGGTCACGAGCTTGAGGATGCGCCGCTTGTCCTCTTCATACGTGGGCTTTTCCCTCTCCTCATCGTCCGAGGCCGCCTCGTTCGTGACGACGACGAGTTCGGTAACGCCGAGTTCGCCTTTCTTGAGCTGTTCGGCCAACTCCAGCACGGCGTCGATCGCCACCTGGGTGCTCACCGTCGCCTGGCACACTTCGAGCTGGCCCTCCTCGATCCGCTTGGCGATGGCGATTTCGCCCTCCCGGCTCAGCAGGGGAATCTGCCCCATCTCGCGCAGGTACATGCGCATGGGGTCGTCGGTTTTCCCGTAAGTGGAATCATCGAACGAGCTGATCGTCTCCGAACCCTCCTTCTCCTGGCTCACCGACTCGCTCTTTTTCTTGGCGGCGCGCTTCTCCGCCGATTCGCTGTCGAGAATCTCGATGTCCATGTCGCTGAAGAGCACCATGATGTCATCGATGACTTCGGGAGAGGTCACGTCGGGCGGCAGAACGTCGTTCACCTCTTCATACGTGAGAAAACCCTTCTCCTTCCCGAGGTCGATCAGGTTCTTGACGTCGTCCATCTTCTTCGTTTTTTTCGCCTGCGTCGCTTGCGCCAATGTCACTCTCCTCTTCGTCCGGCCAGGCAGTTTAACCACTGCGAATCCGTGAAAATACAAAATCCTCGAAAACGCTTCAACGCGGAGAGGCCGCTCGCTGCCGCTCGCGCAAAAGCGCGTTTTTCCGTTCCATGAGTTTCCACATCTCGGGGGAATCCTCCCCCTCCTGCTTTCGTGTCTGCTCGATGCGCTTCATCAAATCCGCTTCCATCTTTCGGCGGTGCCGCTCCTTGAGCCTCTCGATGCAATCGAAAAGCTCCGCCTCCACATCTTCGGGTTCCACCTCCACGACGGCCAACTCCACCACCAGGGCGCGCGCGGCGGGGCTCTTCAGCCTGTCCGCGATGGAAGCCGCCGTGAGCGAGGCCGCATCCTCGGATTTCATGAGGGAGAGGACCTCGCCCACCGCCGGGTCGGTCATGAGTCCATCGGGCACCTCGGACGCCAACTCCGGCCTCATGAGCAAGAGTTGCAAGGCGTCCGTCTCGAATTTTGGACGATCAAGGTTCTCGCCCAGCAGATCGACCTGGTTTTCCTCTTTGCGGGGCGAACTCTCCCGGGCGTTTTCGGCCTGCAACCTCCTCACCATGGCCGTCAGCGTGGGATAGGGAATCCCGAGTTGATCCTCCACCAAAGCCAAATATTGGTCCTGAACGCTGCGGTGGCAAGCCCCGAGTATGGGCAAGAGCCTCTGGACGCCCTCGATTTTCTCGGCCTGGCTCGCACCCGCGGCGATTCCGGCCATCGCGGTCTGGACGGTGTTCTCCAGGATGCCCTCGGCAGAGGAAAGCAGCCGGGCGAAGTCCTCCGCGCCGTTTTCTCCCAGAAACGTGTCGACGTCGCGCCCCTCGGGCAGGTTCACCACCTTGAGGCGCACGGCGCCCGCCCCGTCGCGATCGATGAAATTCTTGCGCAGCACGTCGCTGGCCACGAGCAGATCGGGCGCGCCCGCGAGGCCGAGCATCCGCCCCGCCACCGAACCCGCGCGCTCCGAAGCCGCGAGACCCGCGGCATCGGGATCAAAGACGAACACGAGTTCCTCGGCGTGCGCTCGGAGACTCCTGATGTGCTCTGCGGTCAGCGCCGTGCCGAGGGGCGCCACGGCCTCCCGGAACCCATGCCGCCAGAGCGATATGACGTCGAAATACCCCTCCGTCACCAGGACGCGCTTTTTCTCGCGAATCGACTCCCTGCCCTCGTAAAAGCCATACAGCGTCCGGCCCTTCTTGAAGAGCGCCGTATCCGGCGAATTCACGTACTTCGCGGTGGCGTGGCGCGGGTCGCTGTCGGGCAGCGAACGCCCGCCGAAGCCCACTATCTCGCCCTCGTGGTTGCGGATGGGGAACATGATGCGGTCCCGGAAGCGGTCGTAATGCCCGCTCCCGTCCTCGCGCCGCACGGCGAGGCCCGCCTCCGCGAGGTCGTCGGGCGACACCCCCCTTTTTCCCGCGGCCTTGATGAGCGCGTCCCAGCGCGGCGGCGCGAAACCGACATGAAACCTATCGAGGGCGTCTTCCGCAACGCCGCGCTCCTCGAGATACTTGCGGCCCCGCTCGCCCAGGTTGCTCTTGAGCGCCGCCTTGAAGAAATCCGCCGCCAGACGATTCGCGGCCAGTATCTTCCCGCGCGCGTCGGGCTTCCGGGGGCCTCGCTCCCGGGAATCCTCATAGCGGGACAGGTCGATTCCCTGGCGTTTCGCCAGACGTTCGAGCGCCTCGGGGAAAGTCATGCCCTCATGCTGCATCAGGAACTGAAAGACGTTGCCGCCCGCACCGCACCCGAAGCACTTGTAGATGCCCATGCGCGGGTTCACGTTGAACGAAGGCGTCTTCTCGTCATGGAACGGACAGAGACCCTTGTAGTTCGTGCCCGCTTTCTTGAGGTTCACGAACTCGCCGACGACGTCCTCTATCGGGGCGCCGTCCCGTATCTGATCGACCACCTCTTCAGGTACTCGTCCCATTCCTGCATCCTCATTCCGAAACGCGGCGCATCAACGCAGGGCCAGCTCCACGTTTGTGACGCCCCAGCCGCCCTCTTCGGGCCGGGCGGGGCCGAACTTCGACACCAGGGTGTGACTTTCAAGCCGCTCCGCAATGACCTTGGAGAGCACCCCCTCCCCCTTGCCGTGAACGATGCGAACCGACGCGATTCCCACCAGCGCGGCGTCGTCGAGATATTTATCCACCATCTCGAGGGCGCGCTCGGCGCGCACGCCGCGAAGTTGAAGCTCGGGCGAGAAATCATCCCCCCGCGAATCGCCGTCGTGCGTAACCCTGCTCCTGCGGGCGGGCGCGCCCGGCGCATCGTCCAGAACTTCCACCACATTGGAAGACAGGCGCAGGGCTTTGCCGTTCACCGACACGGTCAACTCGTCCTCTCCGTGCAATGCGGCCACCACGCCCGTGCAGTTCATGAGCGGGATGCGCACCCTGTCTCCCACGCGGCATGAAATCGACGTACGTTTCGCCGCCTCCTCTTCCCTCTCTGGAAGCGCTTCCTCGATCCTGGCGCTCATCTCGCGGATGCGCTCGCGCGCGATTCCCTTGGCTTCCTCCATTTCGAGCGCCCCGCGCATCTCGTTCAGAAGATCATCGGCCTCGCGCCTCAAGTCCTTGAGGAACCGGGCCGCGTCATCGCCTCTTTGGCGGGCCTCCTCGCCCAACTGGCGCTCGACTTCCCTCTCTTGCTCTTCGACTTGCGCCCGCCGGGCCGAGAGGTCGGCCTCTTTTTCTTCGATCTCGCGCTGCTGCTCGGAGAGGTTCGCCATGAGGCGATCCACCTGGACGGGGCCTTTCATGAGCAGCGCATCCGCGCGCGCCAGCACGGACTCGGGCAAGCCCATCTTCTGCGCCACCGACATGGCGTTGCTCGGCCCCGCAGCACCCATGCGGATCCGGTAGGTGGGCGAGAGGTCATCGGCGTCGAACTCCACCGAGGCGTTCTCGGCGTGCGCGGCCCCATAGGCGTAATGCTTCAGCGCATCGTGGTGCGTCGTCACGATGCAGAGCGCGCCGCTTTCGGCCAGATGCTCGAGCACGGAGACGCCGATGGCCGAACCCTCCGCCGGGTCGGTGCCCGAACCCAACTCGTCGAGGAGCACGAGCACGCCCTCATCCGCCTTGCGCACAGCACCCGATACGCGCGCCATGTGGCCCGAGAAGGTGCTCAGGTTCTGCTGAATGTCCTGCTCATCCCCAATGTCGGCGACGAGCGTCTTGACGACGGGCAGCGCGCTCTCGGGCGCAGCCGGTATGGGTACGCCGCACTGGTGAAGCGCGGCGCAAAGGCCCACCGTCTTCAAGGCCACCGTCTTGCCGCCCGTGTTGGGACCGGTGATGAGGAGCTGACGCACCCCGTCTCTCCCGACTTCGAGGTCGATGGGCACCACCCGCTCCTTCGGCACGGCGCCGACGCCCGCCGTGAGCAGGGGATGCCGCGCGGCTCTTAGCCGGATGCTTCCGTCCGCGCTCGCCAGAGCGCGCGCGCCGCGCCAATCGACCCCCAGGCGCGCCTTCGCCCAGATGAGGTCGAGCGCCGCCAGGCACTCCACCAGATAAACGATTGCCTCGCGCGCCGCCATGACCTCCGCGGTCAGTTCGCGCAGGATTCTCTCCACCTCCGCGCGCTCGGCCTCGCGCTCCTCGGCGATCGCGTTGTTGACGGGCACCGCCGAGAGCGGCTCGACGAACAGGGTTTCTCCGCTTGCCGAGCGGTCCTGAATCACGCCCTCGAACGAGCGCTTAAAGGTCGTCCTGGCGGGAATCAGATACCGCTCGCGCCGCTGGACGATCAGATTCTCCTGTATCGCATTCGGGTGCGCGGCCATTATCCTGTCAAGGAGACGCCGTATCTCGGTCCTGAGCGCACGCTGTTTCGTTCTCGATTCCTGGAGTTCCGGGCTCGCGTCGTCGCGCACCTCGCCGCGCTCATCGAGAATGCGCCGGATACGCGCGGCCAGGGGATATTGCATGTCCGCACTGTGAATACGCATCCGGAGCCTCGGCAGCCTCTCGGCGCGCTCCTCCACGAAGCGGCGCACGTCGGAGGCGAGGTTCAGCAACGAGAGTATCGAGAGGAATTTCTCGCCCTCGAGGTTCCCTCCCCGGCGTCTGATGTCCTCGAGCCACTCTTCGGGATCATCGAACGCGGCCAGCGGCATGTGCTCCCCGGCGCCCAGGAGCGCCAGGGCCTCATCGGTCTCATCGAGCAGGGTATCGACCTCGAAAGACGAGGTGAGCGGAACGAGCGCCTTGGCCGCAGCTTCGCCGGACGCCGAGGCGCAGCGAGCCTCCAGCAACCTCAGAATACTTGCGAATTCAATGCCTTGCAGTGTGCGCTCATCCATCGAACATCATCCACCGATAAGTGATTCACCCATTCATCATGCGCTTCGTCCCGGCATGGGGACATAATGATGTGTGCTGAAATTCTCGAGCGAAGATCAGGCGGTTCAACTCCGGCAAACCTTCCTGGAATCAGTCAGGAATGCCGGTGGGGCGAATTATTGCTCAGAATCCTTTTGTCGGTCGTTCTTCATGACGGGCCGAAGAACGGAATGTATATGGAAAATATAAGGGGGACGACCCTCGTCATCCCGCATCTTTTTGAAATTCAACAGGTTATAAACATCAAAAGCACAGACTGCGCAATAATCCCATTATCGGGAGACAATATAGGAGCCGAGGCCGGATCTGTCAAGAAAAATGAAAATAATGAAACCTACCGCCGTGGACGCCGGAGACCCGGACTTGGCGGAATACGCCCTACCTCTCGGATTCGGGCCTGCCGCCGCGTCCGAACCGGCGCGCGAGTTCCGCAAAAACCCGCCCCGGCGATACGCCGCGCGCGGCCATCCCCACCAGGGTGTGGAACCACAAGTCGGCCACCTCGTTCGTTACCGCCTCCGCGTCTTCTTCCCTCATCGCCATGACGACCTCGGCGGCCTCCTCGTCTATTTTCTCCAGCACCCGCTCCTCGCCCCTGGCGTACAGGCGCGCCACGTAACTCGAATCCGTATCGCCCGCCTCTTTCCTCGTGAGAATCAGGCGATACACGGATTCGAGCAGGTTCTGATCGAAATCGAACTCCTCTTCTCCATCCTCCCGCCCGGGCGCAGGGACTTCGTTGAAAAAACACGACATCCGGTTCGTGTGACAGGCCGGCCCGTCGGGCCTCACGATGAACACCAGCGCATCCGCGTCGCAATCGAGCCGCGCAGAGACCAGATGCAGATAGTTGCCCGATGTCGCGCCCTTGTGCCAAAGCTCACTGCGGGAACGGGACCAGAAGTGGACGGTTCCTTTCTCCAGCGTCAGGCGAAGCGATTCCTCGTTCACCCATGCGAGGGTCAGGACCTGCCCCGTCGCCGCATCCTGGCAGATGGCGGGGGCCAGACCCTGCTCGTTCCACTTGACCTCGGGGATTTCCATCTCGTTCACAGCCTCACCTCCACACCGCGCTCGCGCAGATAGATTTTCACCTCCTCGACCGAGTAATCTCCGAAATGGAAGATCGAGGCGGCCAGAACGGCGTCGGCGTAACCTTCTTCCAGACCCTCGTAGAGATGCGCCAGATTCCCCACGCCGCCCGAAGCGATGACGGGCACGCCCACCCGCTCGGCAATCGTGCGCGTGAGGGCCAGATCATACCCGTCCTTGGTTCCGTCCCTGTCCATGCTGGTGAGGAGAATCTCGCCCGCGCCCAGCGCGCACGCCTCCTCCGCCCAGGCCACGGCGTCCTGGCCGGTGGGGCGCGAACCCCCGTGCGTGAACGCCTCCCACCGGGGCGCATCCGCATCCTCCGCAACGCGCTTGGCGTCGATGGCGCACACGATGGTGGAGCTTCCGTAGCGCTCCGCCGAGCGCTTGAGGACGCCCGGGTCCCTGAGCGCCGCGCTGTTGATGCTCACCTTGTCCGCGCCCGCCCTCAGCAAATCGCGCACGTCCTGCTCCTCGCGCACGCCGCCGCCCACCGTGAGGGGGACGAACACGCGCTCCGCCGTGCGGCGCACCATGTCCAGCAGGGTGCCGCGCTTTTCCTTCGAAGCCGTGATGTCGAGAAAACAGATTTCATCCGCCCCCATCTCGTCATAATGCGCGGCGCACTCTACGGGGTCGCCCGCGTCGCGCAGGCCCTCGAAATTCACGCCCTTCACCACGCGGCCTTCCTTCACGTCGAGACAGGGAATGATTCGCTTGGCTAGCAAGAGAGCATCTCCATTGCCTTTGGAAAATCCATGGTCCCCTCATAGAGGGCGCGCCCCACGACGGCGCCGATGACGCCCTTCTCTTCCAGAGGCATGAGTTTTTCCACGTCTTCCAGCCTGCTCACGCCCCCCGCGGCGATGACTGGCAGTCCGCAAGCCTGGGCCAAGGCGGCGATGGGGACGGGGTCGAAGCCCTCCAGCGTCCCGTCGCGCCTGATGTCGGTGAAGATAATTCCCGCCAGGGGAAGATGCGCGAAGCGGTTCGCCAGCGACTCGGGCGATACCGAGTCCCCCTCCTCCCAGCCCGATATCCTGACTTCCCCGTCCCTGGCGTCGATGCCCAAAAGGATTTTTCCGGGATTCGCGCGGGCGGCGGATTCGAGGAATTCGGGGTTTCTGAGCGCGCTCGTGCCCAGGATGACGAAACTCGCCCCCGCCTCCAGGACGGCCGCGAGAGATTCTTCGGAGCGCACGCCGCCGCCAAATTCCACGGGGACGTCCACGGCCCCGGCCACTTGTTCCAGGACGTCGACGTGGGCGGGCGCGCCGTTAAAGGCGCCGTCGAGATCGATGAGGTGCAGGCGCTGCGCACCCTGCTCCACCCAGCGCAGAGCCCACACCACCGGGTCGTCGCCGTAAACAATCTCGCGCCCTTTCTGGCCCTGGATGAGCCTGACGCATTTGCCGCCCTTGAGATCGACCGCCGGAATGAGAAGCAAAACGCCACCCCTACGATGAGATGCCCACAACTGTTGCGCCTCTCATTAAACCCAAACGGGTTTTATTGCAAACGCTTACGGGAAATTATCTCAATAAAAAGCACCGCGAGAGGTCAGGGTTGTTGAAAAAGTCCTGTCCGACCTTCGAGATTGTTCACCGTAGGGACAGGCCCCTGTGCCTGTCTGAGGAAACGCAACTACGGGGACAGAAATCCCCGATATGGGCGGCCACGGAGGGCCGCCCCTACGGTTGAATGAAATTTTCCTCCGCGACGAGCGCGGCCCTGGCTTGTCATTCCGGCGTATGCCGGAATCCAGAACCGATGGGCGTGGAGATACGGCGGCGTTGCGTTCTTCTTCGATGAAGCGGGAATGACACCTGAAAACAAAAAGGCGAAAAGCGAAACCCCTGGATTCCGGCATACACCGGAATGACGGCGGTGGCCAATTCCAAGCGGGTAGGAGCTTTCCAACAACCCCCTACGAGGCTTTATGCGCGCCGCAGATGTCGACGAATTTCCTCAAAATCCCCAGACCGAGCGCGCCGCTTTTCTCGGGGTGAAACTGGGTGGCGAAGAGGTTTTCCCGGTGGACGCTGGCGATGAAGGGCACGCCGAAATCACACGTCGCCGCGATCCAGGGCCGCGCTGCTTCTGAGGGCTCCGCATAGTAGGAGTGGACGAAATAGAAATGCGCCCCGCTCGGCAAGCCTTCAAGAATCGGGGAGTGGTTCTGAAACCGCGGCTGATTCCAGCCCATGTGGGGAACCTTCAGGGGCAGCGCGCCGCCGTTTTCGGTCATCCCCTCGGGAAAGCGCCGCACGCGCCCGGGCAGGATTCCCAGGCCCGGCGTGGCACCGAACTCCTCGCTCTCCTCGAAAAGAATCTGGAGGCCGAGACATATCCCGAGATAGGGAACGCCTCTCTCGATGACGCGGCGAAGCGGCCCGGTGAGGCCGGCTTCCTCCAGGGCGCGCATGCAATCGGGGAAACCACCCACGCCGGGCAGGATGACGCCCCCCGCCGCCTCCAGGACTTCGGGGTCGTCGCTCAGCACCGCCTCCGCACCTATTTTGGCCAGGGCGTTCCGCACGCTCAAAACATTTCCCATGCCGTAGTCGACCACGACGATCTCGCCAGTCATGCCACTCCCCATCCCCAAAATGCCGTCTTATAGAACACCCTTCGTGCTGGGCACGCTCGTGTCTCTCGGGTCGAGCGCGACGCCTGCCCGCAGCGCCCGCGCGAAGCCCTTGAATACGGCTTCGACCATGTGGTGACTGTTGTCCCCGTAGCAGACCTCGATGTGGAGGTCGACGCCCGCGTGGGTGGCCACCGACCAGAAGAACTCGCGCACGAGCGCGGTGTCGAACTCGCCGATTTGGGCTTCGGGGAACGCGGCGCGGAAGACGAGGTTTCCCCTGCCGCCGAAATCCGCCGCCACGTGAACGAGCGCGTCCATCATGGGTAGGCGCACGTCGGCGTAGCGGGTGATGCCCGCCCGGTCGCCGAGCGCTTTCGCCAGCGTCCGCCCCAGGATGATGCCTACGTCCTCCACCGTGTGGTGGCCGTCGACGTCCAGGTCCCCCTCCCCGCGGACGGTCAAATCCACCAGCCCGTGGCGGGCGATCTGGGCGAGCATGTGATCGAAAAAACCGAGGCCGGTATTGATTTCGGCCTCGCCCGCGCCGTCGAGGTTCACCGCGACGGTGAAATCGGTCTCCTTCGTCTTTCTGCTCACACGCGCTTTTCTCTGCTTGGCTCTCGACGCCACCTTCTCTCTCCCGGCGGATGAAAATTTCTGTGAAAACGCCGCCTTTCGGCAGTGCGATTATGCTTGATCCGCGCGCGCCCCGCCAGCGTCCCATCAGGATGCGCCGCGCCTCAAGCGCAAGGCCCGCGCGTGCGCGGGCAGGCCTTCGAGATCGGCGAGACGCGCCGCGGGTTCGGCCAGCCGCGCGGCGGCCTCCGCATCGAAACACACCTTGCTCGTCCACTTGATGAAGTCATACACGCCGAGCGGCGAGGCGAAGCGCGCCGCACCGCCTGTGGGAAGCACGTGGTTGGGGCCAGCAACGTAATCGCCCAAGGCAACCGGACTCCACGGCCCGCAAAACACCGCCCCGACATTGCGAACCCCCCCGGCCGCCTCTTCGGCCCGCTCCATCAATATCTCCAGATGCTCGGGCGCGAGCATCTCCGCCACTTCCAGCGCCTCCTCGCGCGATGCCGCCTCGATGATGGCGCCTCGATTCTCCAAGGCCTGCGCTATCTCCCCGCTCCTTGCAGCTGAGCGCAACTGACTCTCCACTTCCCGCTCCAGGGCGTCGGCCACATCCTTGCCCACGCAGACGCCCACGGCCATCGCCTGCGCGTCGTGCTCGGCCTGGGCGAGCAAATCCGCCGCCGCCCATTCGGCCAGGGCCGCATCGTCGATGAGCACGACCACCTCGCTCGGCCCGGCTTCTTTATCGATTTCCACGCGCTCACGAACCATGCGCTTGGCGGCGGCGACGTACACGTTGCCCGGCCCCACTATCTTATCCACGCGGGGGACGCTCTGCGTGCCATACGCCATGGCGGCAACCACCTGCGCGCCGCCGACGCGCACGACGCGCTTCAGACCCGCCAGAGAAGCCGCCGCCAGCACGGCGGCGGGCACCTCGCCGTTCGGGCCCGGCGGCGTGCACAGAACCAACTCGTCCACGCCCGCGGCGCGCGCGGGAGTCGCGTTCATAAGCACCGTGGAGGGATAAGCCGCCGTGCCGCCGGGCGCATAGAGGCCCACGCTTTTGAGGGCCGTGGGTTCGAGCGTGAGCCGCTCGCCGGGCGCAGGCTCGACAGTGATTGTTCGGGGAACCTGCGCCTCGTGAAACGCGCGAATCCGCTCCTCGGCGAGTTTCAGTGCATCGAGCGTTTCGGACGGCAGGGCATCAAGCGCGCGCGCCATCTCCTCTTGAGCGACGACGAGGCTATCGGCGTCCAGGGAGACGCCGTCGAACGCCTGAGTCAGTGCGATAAGCGCGTCATCGCCCTCCGCGCGTACGCGCTCGATGATCGCGCGCACATCCGCCTCGACGCGGGAAAACGCATCCTCCCCGCCCAGGGAGAGGCGCTCGATCCCGGCGGTGAAATTCTCCGCCCCGCAGCTGAAACGCCTCACGCCTTTTCCTCGCCGGACGCAGGCCTCACGCCGTTACCAGAGCGGTTCACGGCGGGAGGGATCACCCCCTTCAACTGTTCGATGATCGCGCTCACCTTCTTGTAGCTCGTCTTCAAGCTCGCGCGGTTGGCGATGAGCCTGGCCGTCGCACTGAATATCTCGCGAATCGGCGCCAGCCCGTTGGCCCGCAGCGTCCCGCCGGTGTCGACCAGATCCACGACCAGGTCCGCCACGCCTGTTGCGGGCGCGATTTCCACGTTGCCGTAGAGCCGGATGATCTTGGCCTGAACCCCCATCTGCTCGAAAAACCGGGTGGTGATGGCGGGAAACTTCGTCGCCACGCGCAGCGAGATTCGTCCGGTCAGGTCCGCCCAGGTCATTCCCTCGGGCGCCGCCACCATGAGGCGGCACGGGGCCACCTTCAAGTCCAGGGGTTCGTATACGTCGCGCCCTTGCTCCAGCAGCACATCGCGCCCGATGACGCCCAAATCGGCGGCGCCGCGCTCCACGTAGATGGGCACATCGTGGTTCCTGAGGATCAGGACCCGGATCCCCGTTTTCGGGTCGCGCAGGATGAGCTTGCGGGATGTGTCCGATATCGGTTTAGACAAGACCCCCGCCTTCACCAGACACTCGGTGGCCTCTGTGAAAATTCTTCCCTTGGGCAGGGCGATGATCAATTCTTTTTCCTGATTCTCTTTCATCACGACTCCACTTCGCGCCGGATATCCGCGCCGAGCGCCCTCAACCGCTCCTCGAGCCGCTGATATCCCCTGTCGATATGATATACGTTGCGAACGATGGTTTCTCCTTCAGCCGCCAGACCCGCCAGAACCAGCGATGCGCTCGCCCGCAAGTCGGTCGCCGTCACCGAGGCGCCGGCGAGATGCGCCACACCTTCGATGTGCGCCGTCCGGCCGTCGATATGAATCCGCGCGTTCATTCTGGCAAGCTCGGCGGCGTGCATGAAGCGGTTCTCAAAGATGGTCTCCGTAAGCACGCAGGTTCCGCCCGCCAGCGTCATCAGCGCCATGAACTGGGCCTGCAAATCCGTGGGGAATCCGGGATAGGGCGCCGTCTTGACGTTCACGGGCCGTACGGAGTCCTCGCCGCGCACGCGAATCCAGTCCGCGCCCTCTGAAACTTCCAGGCCGGCCTCGCTCAGCTTGAGCGCCAGAGCGTGCACTTGTTCCGGCTCACAATCCGTTATCCTCAAATCCCCTCCCGTGATGGCCGCGGCAATCATGAGGGTTCCCACCTCGATGCGGTCCGCGGGAACGGCCACGTCGTAGCCCGCGAGGGAATCCACTCCCTCGATCTCGATAACGGGCGTGCCCGCGCCGCTGACCCTGGCGCCCATCTGGTTCAACAAATCCGCAAGCGCGACCACCTCGGGCTCCAAAGCGGCATTCTCAAGCACTGTGACTCCTTCCGCCAGAGAGGCCGCCATCATCAGGTTCTTCGTCCCCGTCACCGTCGTGAGGTCGAACGAGATGCGCGCGCCGGTGAGTTTCCGCGCCCCGGCTTCGATGTAGCCCTGTTCTATCTCGATCTCCGCCCCCATCGCGCTCAGGCCCTTCAGGTGCTGATCGATGGGCCTCGCCCCGATGGCGCAGCCGCCCGGCAGGGAGACCCGGGCCGAGCCGAAGCGCGCCAGCAACGGCCCCAGCACCAGGATGGAGGCCCGCATCGCCTGCACCAGCTCATAGGGCGCGACGCCGCCGGTGATGTTCGTGGCGTCCAGGGTGATGCGCCCGGGCGATTCTTCGCGCGTCTTTACGCCGAATTCGCCCAGAAGCCCCAGAATCGTGTTCGTGTCGCGCAAGTCCGGCACGCGCCGCGCATGGCTGACGCCATCGGCCAGGATGGCGGCGGCCAGAATCGGCAAAGAGGCGTTCTTGGAGCCCGACGCCTCGGTCTCGCCGCGCAGCGGCCTGCCTCCCCGGATTCGAAATCGCTCCACAACCTAAGCCCCCTGAAGTTCCAAAACCCGCTCGCGCCCTGCGAGGTCTTTATGGCGTCTCGTTGCGTGAAAATTCCCCCGCCTCTGCGAGAAATCCTCCGCCTCGGCCATCTGGCGCGGGTCCATCTCGATCAGCAACGAACCCCCGTGCGCGAGATATGCGGGCGCCTTCTCGATGATGCGCCGGATGAGGTCCATCCCGTCCGCGCCGCCGTCCAGCGCGATTCGCGGCTCGAACGATGAAATTTCCGGCATCAAGCCGTCCAGTTCGCCCGTGGCCACATAGGGCGGGTTCGAGACGATCAAGTCGAACTTCTCCCCTTCGGCGAGCGCCTGAAACAAATCCGAAGCCACGAGTCTCGTTCGGCCGTTCAAACCGAATTTTTCGGCGTTTCGCCTCGCCACTTCGAGCGCTTTCGGGCAGAGGTCGAGCAGGGTGACGTGCGCCTCAGTCAATTCACTCGCAACCGCCAGCCCCACCGCACCGCTGCCGCATCCTACGTCGAGTATCCTGCTCTCTCCCTTCTTTCTCAAAAGCGCCACGGCGCGCTCGACGAGCAACTCCGATTCGGGCCTGGGAATCAGCACGTCCGGTGAAACGGAAAAAGACATGGACCAGAACTCCCGCTCGCCCAATATATAGGCCATCGGCTCGCGGGCCTCTCTTCTCCGCGCCAGGGCCTCGGCCTTCGCGAGCGCCTCGTGAGGCACCACCTTTTCAGGATAAGCGTGGAGATGCACCCTGTCGCAGCCTAATACCATCGCCAGGATGAGCCGCGCATCCAGCCCCGGCGAGTCCACGCCAGCGTCTGCGAGCCGCTTCTCCAGACGGGAGAGCAGAGCGCACACTTTAGATTCTGATTCGCTTTGCGCCGCAGGAGGAGAAGTCGTCATTCTGCGGAGTGGGCTTGCGTGCTTTCTTCCAGTTCGGCCAGACGCTCCGCCTCGCGGCTCTCTATCACCCGCTTGACCATATCGTCGATGCCGCCCTCCATGAAGCCGGGGAGGCCGTGGAGGGTGAGGCCGATGCGGTGATCGGTGATCCTGTCCTGGGGGAAATTGTAGGTCCTGATACGCTCGCTTCTGTCCCCACTCCCCACGAGGCTTTTGCGGTGCGCGGAACGCTCGGACATCTGCTTCTGGATTTCCATGTCCAGCAGATGCGCCGAGAGTATCTTCATCGCCTTGGCGCGGTTTTTGTGCTGGCTCTTCTCGTCCTGACAGGTGACGACGAGGCCGGTGGGCACATGGGTGATGCGGACGGCGGAATCGGTCGTGTTCACGCTCTGGCCCCCCGGGCCCGAGGAGCGGTAGACGTCGATCCGCAAGTCCTTCTCTCCGATGTCGAGCGCAATCTCATCCGCCTCGGGCAGCACGGCCACCGTGGCGGCGGAGGTGTGGATTCGGCCCTGCGTCTCGGTGACGGGCACCCTTTGGACGCGATGCGTCCCGCTCTCATAGCGCAGGCGGCTGTAGGCGCCCGCGCCCTTGATGAGCGCGGATACCTCCTTGAGGCCCCCTAAGTCGCTCTCGCTCTTGCTCAACTCCTCCACCCCCCAGCCCTGGAGTTCGGCGTAACGGGCGTACATGCGGTACAGATCGCCGGCGAAGAGCGCGGCCTCCTGGCCGCCCGTGCCCGCGCGGACTTCGAGGATGACGTTTTTCTCATCGTTCGGGTCTTTGGGAAGCAACAGCCGGCGCAGCCGCTCCTCCACCTCTTCGCGCTTCGCGCCCGCGTCTTCGAGTTCCGCCTGCGCGAGTTCGTTCATCTCAGGATCCCCCTCATCGAGAAGCGTCTTCGCATCTTCGACGGCGTTTTCGTAGCCGCGCCATTCCTCATAGGCCTGGACGACCTGGGTGAGTTCCTTGTGCTCGCGGGCGGTCTGCTCGAATTTCTTGCGGTCCTTGAGCAGGGCCGGGTCCGAGAGACGCATCTCCAGCGTCCGGTGCTTTTCGATGATTTGCTCGATTTTTTCGAACATGGGGGTCAACCGACGGGCAGCGAATGGGGTGGCCCGGAACAGTCCTCAGGGCCACGAATTCGCGTTTGCCGAGGAACCACCGCCCGGGGCGGCCCCCAGGCAAACACGGGTGGCTCCGCCCTTATGAATCCTCGGGCTTCTCGGCTTCTCCGGAAGGTTCAGGCGCAGGCGACGCTTCGGCTGAATCGTCGTCCACAGCGGCGACCGCTTCGGCCGGTTCAGGCTCGGCGGCAGGCGGCGCATCTTCCGCCGCGGCGACTGCTTCTGCCGGTTCGGGTGTGGGCGCGGCATCCTCGGAGGCGAGAGCTTCGGCCTCGGCGGATTGTTCTTTCGCCGCCTGGGCGGCCTGCCTGGCGGCGCGCTCCTCGGCGCGCTTCTTGCGGGCCTCTTCGCGGAGCCTTTTCTCCTCCTCCGCCTTCTCGGCGGCCTGCTTCGCCTCGCGCTCCAGCCGGGCCGCGCGCTCCGCCTCGGCGGCGGCGTGTTTACGCTTGCGCTTGGAGACCCGCGTCTCCTTGCCCTCGAACTTCTTGACGAACTTCTCCACGCGGCCTTCGGTATCGACGATGCGCGCCTGTTTTCCCGTGAAGAACGGGTGGCACTGCGAGCAGATCTCCACACGGATTTCCTTGCGCGTGGTGAACGTGGTGAACGCGACGCCGCAACCACTGCAGAAGACGCTGCACTCGAACAACTCGGGATGAATCTCGGCCTTCATAACCGGGCGCTCCAAAATTTCAGGGTGAAACGTCGAAAACGATTCCGTAAATTCCGATAAAAACCGGCCTCTCTCCTCTTCGGAGAGAGCGCTTTATATCGAAACGCCCGCCCCTTGTCTACCCCCAAAATCGGGTGAAAACAAGAAGTTGGCTAGTTGTTCATCGAAGCGAGGAAATCCTCGTTGGTCTTCGTCTCCTGGATTTTCTCGAGCAGGAGCTCCATCGAATCCACCACGCCAAGTGGCTGCAAGACCTTGCGCAACACCCAGACGCGGTTGAGCTCCTGCGGGCTGAGCAGCAATTCCTCTTTTCTCGTGCCGGACTTGTTGATGTCGACCGAGGGGAACACGCGCTTGTCGGAGAGTTTCCTGTCGAGGTGCACTTCCATGTTGCCCGTACCCTTGAACTCCTCGAAAATCACGTCGTCCATCCGGCTGCCCGTCTCCACCAGCGCCGTGGCGAGAATGGTGAGGCTGCCGCCTTCCTCCAGGTTGCGCGCCGCGCCGAAGAAACGCTTGGGCCGCTGGAGCGCGTTCGAGTCTACGCCGCCGGAGAGAACCTTCCCGCTCGGCGAGATGATGGTGTTGTGCGCGCGCGCCAGCCGCGTGATGGAATCGAGCAGGATGACGACGTCCTGTTTGTGCTCGGTGAGCCTCTTCGCCTTTTCGATCACCATGTCCGCCACCTGCACGTGGCGGGAAGCGGGCTCGTCGAAGGTCGAGCTAATCACCTCACCGCGCACGGAGCGCTCCATGTCCGTGACTTCCTCGGGACGCTCGTCGATGAGCAAAACAATGAGATGCACGTCGGGGTGATTGGTGGCGATGCTCTTCGCGATGGACTGAAGCATCATCGTCTTGCCGGTTCTGGGTGCGGCGACGATGAGGCCGCGCTGCCCGAAACCGATCGGCGTCATGAGGTCCAGCACGCGCGAACTCACCTCCTCGCCGGAAATTTCGAGCCCTATCCTGCGGTCCGGGTACAAGGGGGTGAGGTTATCGAACAGGACTTTGTCCTTGCTCGCCTCGGGTGGTTCGAAATTGATTTTCTCGACCTTCAAAAGCGCGAAATACCGCTCGCCCTCTTTCGGCTGGCGGATTTCACCGCTCACAGTATCGCCGGTGCGGAGATCGAAGCGGCGGATCTGGCTCGGGGAAACGTAAATATCGTCAGGACCGGGCAGATAGTTGTATGCGGGCGAACGCAGGAACCCGAACCCGTCCGGCAGAATCTCGAGTACGCCCTCTCCGGTGATGGTTCCGCCACCGCCGTTGCGGTCCTTGTCGGACTGCGCCTCGAGTATCTTGTATATCAGATCCTGTTTTCTGAGCCCGCTGGCGCTTTCGGAGTTGAACTCCTTGAGAATCTGGTTGAGCTCTCCGATGGTCTTTTTCTTCAGTTCCGCCAGGTTCAAGCTGCGAGATTTTGTTTCTGGTGTTGACATAACTCCCTTCTCCTTGTTGGGTGGGAACCTTTTACCGCCTGGAACGTGAGATGGCGCCTTCTGGTCGCACCACTCGCCACATTCTGCGCGGGGAGACTTTTCCTCCTAGCCTCAAGCGGTAAAGTTGATGTAATGAAATTCCTTCATGTCAGATTCAAAAGCGGGTTCTCATCGCCGGGTGTGATGCGAGGCGCGCATCCGGTGCTTTCAGAGCCGGCCAGGGGCGCGCAAAACCCGTTGCCGGATTGATATTCTTCCGAGGACAGAAATATGACTGAGTACCCTCGTAATTTCCAAGACAGATTTTTTCTCTTATCGAAATTTCCAAACCGTTGCGCATCAGATGGTGTTTGAAGTTCAGGGCGACGAAAACGTATCAGGAATAGAATTCAAAAGTGTTTTAAAAAAATAATCAGTTCAAACAAATTTGTCAACACTTTTTATTTCATACCCCTGGAAAGTAATTTCATCAACTCCTCTACCTGCTTTCGGGTATCATCGATCGAGCCGCGATTGTCAATCACGTGATCCGCATACTTCACCTTTTCAGACAGCGGCATCTGCGCATTGACGCGCCTGACGGCTTCCTCTTCATTCATGCCGTTTCGCAGGCGCAGCCGGCCGATCTGCTGGGATTCATCGCAATCGACAACCACCAGCGAGTCGAACCGCTTCCAGCTCCCCGACTCGATCATGACGGCGGCGTCCACGATCGCGACGGGCGTCCGCCCCTCCCGTTCGAGGCCTTTCAACCGCCTGTCCTGCTCGGCGATGATTTCAGGATGCAGTATCCCCTCCAGAACTTTCTTTTTCGCCGGGTCTGAAAAAACAATCTCCCCGAGCCGGGCGCGGTTCAGGCTCTTCTCTTCGGTAAGGACTTCTTCACCAAAAGCATCGACTATCGCCTCAAGAGCGCGAGACCCCGGAGCAACCACCTCGCGCGCAATCATGTCCGCGTCGATCACCGGAACGCCGAGATCCCGGAACATCCCGCTTACCGTGGATTTTCCGCTGGCGATTCCCCCGGTCAGGCCAACCTTGCGCACGTCACCGCTTTCCGTTTGTGGGAGGCGTCAAGTCGAGAACATCGGTTGAGGAGATCAAATGCCGCGTCGTTTGGCCTCTTGCTCATAGTGCTTGTTGAAGAGTATCTCCCAATCACGGCTCCCCTCGACCAGCCTGCTGGAATAGGTGCTCAGAATTCTCCGCACCTCTTCTTCAATCTCGTCATCAATGATCAACTCGTTGCTGATGGCGCGAAGAACATTCATGCGCAACTCTTCGGGCTCGACGAGAAAATCCACATCCTCGCACTCTTCCATATCCTTGACGACCAGATTCGTCAGATGATTGATCTTCTCGCGGCTGAGTTTCATGGCCGCGCTCTCCTTGTAAAAAGAATGATCCGAAAAACTTCGCCATGCCGCTAAAGCACGAGATTCCGCTCGCGCGCCAGCTTGGTTTTCACCATCGTGAACATCCGGCTGTAGTCCACGTTGCCCCTGTCCATCTCCTCCTCGAAATCCCGCAGGATTTCCTTGACCTCGTCGTTCAAGCGGTCTTCCACCATCAGGTCTGCTTCGATGACGTGCGCTATCCGGGTCCGAAGCACTTCATGGTTCGAATCCTCGGACATCAATTCGCGGCGAACCAGCCTCTCGACGATCCTGTGGGCGATTCGCTCGATCATCTCTTTTCGCAATCTCATACCGGGCACTCCCCAACAATTTATCAGGCCGGATTAGCTGCTTTTCTCCCGCGACGGCTCTTGCGGTACTTCTTCAAGGCGGCTTCCAGATCCTGAGCGAACGCATCTCGCAATTCGGCCGGGGCCATCAACTCCGCCTCCTGACCGAAAGACATCAGCCATCGCCTGAAACCCCATATGTCACTTACCCGAACCGTCACGTCGCGGCTCGGTTTGCCCGATTTCTTCAAAAGCGCCACTTCACCGAACGCTTCTTTCATGAAGGCGACGACTGCATGAAGCGACACGTCCTTCCCGAACCGGACCTTCACATTCAAACCATTATTCACCGCTTCGCGCAAGCACTCGGCCAGCAAAGCTTTCAAATCCAGGCCCAGCGGCATCTGGAAGGCCCCGGCCATGATGCGGACGCTCTCTATGCCCTCCAGGTGCCAGACGTCCAGGGCGTTTTTCTCGGATTCGCGCGCCAGCAGGTGATAGCTTCCTCCATCGAAATGCAACAGATAGGGGTCCACCTTCCACCAGCGTTTCCGAATCTCGCCCGCGCGCGCCGCCAGGATTCGCGCAGGCCTTCCCTTCTCTATCGCCTCGCTCAGGACGCCGCCTACCCTACGCTGCCGCCCGTGCTCTCTGAGCGCTCCCACGACCCCGGCGTAGCGCGGCTCCACTCCCTCCGCATAGGCGCGCAAAGCCGCAGGAATATAACTCCGCAACCGGCTGAAAACGCCGCCGACGCTGTCGCCGAGCGACTGCTCTCTCAATGGGCTGCTCGGCAAATCCCGCATCATGCACAGGGCGTAATACAATGACGCCCACTGAGAAGGTGAAAACGGCTTCGGAACCGAATCCACATATTCCCTCAACAAACGATACCGCATCTTCCGGCCCGTGCGAACCCTCTCCAGCGGAAACCCCGCCTTGGCCAAATGCGAAATATCCCTTTGAAGCGTTCTCAAGCTCCAGGTTTGGCCGTCGCCTTCGGCCGGCTCCTCGCTCAGGACCGCCAGGAGTTCTTCATAGGACCAGCTCTCTCCGCTCTCCAGAGCTCTGAGAAGCCGCCAGCGACGAATGAATTGATCCTGAAGCGCCATGTGGCCTTCCTTATGTTGCCGCCCGGCGAGTTTTCGCCCGTTCCGACAATTCAAGCAACAAACGCAAGGGCTGTGAGAATTGCCCCAATCTATCCTGTTTGTACGGGACGCCGTGACAATCGGAGCCTCCTGTGCACAAAAGCCCGTATTCTTCGGCCATTTTCCGGTAATGGCGCTGTGCGTCGGCGTCTTGCGAGGGATGTTCCACCTCGATGCCCGCGAGTCCCGCTTCTGCCATGACCGGGATGAGCTCATCACACTCGCTCAACATCGGATGCGCCAGCGTGGCGGCTCCACCGGCGTCATGAATGAGCTCCAGCGCGTCAAACGGAGTCAGGGTATTCAACTCCACGTAGCAAGGCGCGCTTTCGCCGATGTATTTCCCAAAAACCTCCTCGCGCGATCTGGCGAACCCTTTTTCGAGCATGTATGCGCCCAACTGCCCCCGGGTGATGCTCGGACTGTCCGCATAGGCAGCGAAAAAATCCTCCTTGTCCAAACGCAGGCCGCAGCGGCCCAGCCTGTCGATCATCTCTCCCATTCTCTCCACCCTCGCGGAACCGCGCGTTTTGATTTGCGCCGCCAGACGGGGCGCATCCGGCCGGATGAAATGGCCGAGCAGGTGCACGCTCCGGCCGTCATGGTCGCAAGTGAACTCGATGCCCGGAATGAACTCCATCCCCAGTCTTTGCGCCTCCGCGCCCGCGCGGGACAAGCCCGCGACCGTGTCGTGATCCGTAAGCGATACGGCGCGAATGCCGGCGCGTTGCGCCCTGTGCATGAGTTTTTCGGGAGACTCCAGCCCATCGGACATATTCGAATGGGTATGAAGCTCCACGACCTTTTCATCGGGAGAGAGGCCGTTGAAATGAAAGTCATGCGCCATCGACACGGATTCCTGGATGCGAGGGAAACGCCGGCTTCCGCCCGGCTCGATGAATGGAGCGGGCGATGGGATTCGAACCCACGACGTCCAGCTTGGGAAGCTGGCATTCTACCCCTGAATTACGCCCGCCTACATACGAACGATAGGGCCATGCCGCCGACAGTGTCAAGGAAATGGAAGGTAAAATAATGCAAGCGGTAGGTAGTGTCTCACTTTGAAATTTGAAACCCCACCCTTCCCGTATTTGGCTCACTCGACTTACATGAAGTTCATTTTTCCTGATTCGCTCATCTAGTGCGCCGTTCGGAGTATGCGGCTCGCTCAGGCGGAAAGGGTGGAGTCAAAGAGCCATCTTACTTAATTCGCGGGAACCTTCCAACGCGCCGCCGCGCCGTTCTTTGCGATTTCTTTTCGGCGTTCGGGTGATAGTTTGGCGGCTCTAGCCTTACCGCCCTTGCGGGCGATTATCTGTGCTGGGGTTTGGGTTTCCGGTTATTTCACCTGTGGCGAGCTTCACAACCTTGACGGCGCAAACCACCGCGCCGCCTGGTCTTTTTTCCATCAGGGCCTGTAGACATTATCGCCCCTCTACTTTCTCACGAAATTCATCTAGAAATTCCACCTTCACCGAAATGCCTTCGAGCTTCCCGTCAACCAACTCGAGATGCTCTTCGATGCCATTGAAGCGTTGATCCACTGTCTCGAAATCCTCCGTCACCCCTTCCTCAAGTTTCTCGAAGCGCTGATCCACTTTCTCGAAACCCTTCGCCACTTCCTTCTCGAGTTTCTCGAAGCGCTGATTCACTGTCTCGAAACGCTGATTCACTGTCTCGAAGCCATCCGCTACCTCATTCTCAAGCTTCTCCAAGCGTTGATTCGTTTCTTTTGCGAGGGGGATGAGTTTTCCGATTTCTTCCTCAATATTCATCAAGCAGTCCTCTATCTATTGGGCGTTTCATTGTGTCAAATCACGCCATATCTCGTCAAGGCCATTTTTGAACATTTGTTCAACAATCGTCTCTTTGCCCTATTTTCATAGCAGCATCATTGAATACATCAAAATCCACCTCACAATGTATTCCTTTTCATCTTCACTGTTGTCTCTTTTCTCCCCTGTGGTTTTTGAGTTGCTCTAAATTGCACCCGTATGCAGTTTTATGCACATGAATGCACGGCATGTCAGACGCTCTCTTTGGTCAAAAAAAGGCCCGCCATTGAATGTCGGTCCCATTTGTTCGGCACAAAAAAAATGGTGTGGTTCAAGCTAGTTTTTCAAACTGAGACAGTTCCAAGCGGCAAACGCCTCGTTATCTCGCCAGCGTCCATTCCCGGTTTTCATACCGAGACCGGGATATTTCCAGCGCCCTCGCATTCTCGATACTCGTCAGCGCATCCGGGAGAAAGCGAAAACCCGACACTCTCTCCAAACCCGCCCTCAAGGCTTCGGCCACCTCATGGAACGAAATTTCCTCGCCCAGAACCTCCCATAGACCTGCCGCGTGCGCATGGCCGGAGAGCAGACGCTCGACCCCCCTCGGTTTGAGGAGACTCGCCAGCCGCTCCTCCGAGGAGCGGAGCAGGACGCTGCCGTGCTGCAACACCGCGCCGCCCTCGCGGCATTGCGCGCTGCCCACCATCTTTTTCCCGTCAATCGCAAGCTCCCACACCGACGCCGTGGCGAAACAAGAACCCTGCGAAGCGTACGCGCTCCCGCTCGGGGGAGCCAATTCGACCTGTGCCCCCAAGGCCGCCAGCCCTTCGGCCAGCCCCAGGCTGATCCTGCGGTAGGTTTCCTCAATCGCATCACCCAAAAGAGCCTGCGGGCCGGTGACGGAATACGTCAACTCACAATCATGGAGCACCGCGCGCCCGCCGGTGAGCCTCCGGCAGATGTCGATTCCCTCATCGGCGAGTCGTTCCAGGAAAATATCGCGCCCGGCGTTCTGACCGCGGCCCAGGGAGATGGCCGGAGGCGACCAGGCGTAGACGCGAAAAGTGAGAGGCGCCTCCTCGGGAGGACGGCCTTCTCCCAGATGAGCCCGGCAACCCTCGAACAACAATTCATCCACCGCCATGTTCCAGGCGGCGGTGGACTCGCCCGTGTTCAAGAAGCGTGCGTGGGGGATTTCCTCGAGTTCAGAATTTGCGCTTTCCATTCTCAGGCATAGTTCTCGACAGGCAGGCAGGAGCAGACCAGGTTCCTGTCTCCATAGGGGTTGTTCACCCGCTTGACGGGGGGCCAGTACTTCGCCGCGCGCACCCAGGGCAGCGGGAAAACGGCTTTCTCGCGCGAATAGGGGTGCGCCCATTCATCGGACGCGATGTCCGACGCCGTATGGGGCGCGTTCTTGAGAGCGTTGTCCTCCGCGCTCATGAGTCCGTCCGCAATCTCCTGGATATCGCGCCTGATGTCGAGCATCGCGTCGCAGAAACGGTCCAGCTCTTCTCGCGACTCGCTCTCCGTCGGCTCGATCATCAGGGTTCCCGCCACCGGGAAAGACATCGTGGGCGCATGGAAGCCGTAGTCCATCAGGCGTTTTGCAATGTCTTCGTTCGTCACGCCCGAAGTTTCCTGCAAGGGCCTGATGTCGATGATGCACTCGTGCGCGACCATACCGTTCGCCCCCTTGTACAGAACCTCATAGTGGGGTTCGAGCCTTCGTGCGACGTAATTCGCGTTCAGAATGGCCACCTGCGTCGCCTTGACGAGGCCCTCCCCGCCCATCATGGCGATATACATCCAGGAGATGGGCAGAATTCCCGCGCTTCCCCAGGGCGCCGCTGAAATCGCATCCACACCCGTCTCCGGCCCGACGCCCGGAACCACCGAATGTTTCGGCATATAGGGGGACAGATGCTTCACGACGCCGATGGGGCCCATGCCCGGTCCGCCACCGCCGTGGGGGATGCAGAACGTCTTGTGGAGGTTCATGTGGGAGACGTCGGGCCCGAATTCACCGGGCTTGCAGATTCCGACCAGCGCGTTCAGGTTCGCGCCGTCCATGTACACCTGCCCGCCGTTTTGATGGATGACCTCGCAAATCTCCACCACGCCTTCCTCGAAAACGCCGTGCGTCGAAGGATAGGTGATCATCAAGGCGGCCAGTTTTTCCGAAAATTTCTCGGCCTTCTCCCTGAGATCCGCGATGTCCACGTTACCGTTCGAATCGCAATCGACCACCACCACCTCGAAACCGGCCATGACGGCGCTCGCGGGATTCGTCCCGTGGGCCGAACTCGGGATCAGGCAGATGTTCCGGTAACCCTCGTTTTTGCTCTCATGGTATTTGCGGATGACCAGCAGGCCGGCGTATTCGCCCTGCGCGCCCGAGTTGGGCTGCATGGAGATGGAATCGAACCCCGTGCACTCGGCCAGCATGTGTTCCAGATCGGCGATGAATTCGCGGTATCCGCGCACCTGTTCTTCCGGTGCGAAGGGGTGAATCCCGCCGAATTCCTCCCACGTCACGGGAATCATCTCGGTGGTGGCGTTCAGCTTCATCGTGCACGAACCGAGGGGGATCATCGAGCGCGTGAGCGCGATGTCTTTTTCCTGAAGGCGGTAGATGTAGCGCAGCATTTCATGTTCGGCGTGGTAGGAATTGAAAACGGGATGCGTCATGTAGGGAGAGGTTCTTCGCAAGGATTCCGGAATCCTCTCCGCCGCGTTCGCCTCGACGTCATCGAACGATAGTCCGGCCGAGCCGTCTTCGGCGAAAACCTCCCAGAGCGCTTCGACCTCTCCTCTCCCGGTGGTCTCATCCAAAGCGATACCGACGGTATCCTCATCGAGCGCTCTCAGGTTCATACGGCGCTCCGCCGCTTTTTCGACGATGCGGGCGGCGGCTCCCGCGCCGGCGCGCACCGCCACGGTGTCGAAAAAAGAATCCGACGCCAGGGCGTAGCCCATACTTTCCAGGCCATCGGCCAGCACGCCGGCCAAGCGGTGCGTTCTCCGGGCGATCCGCTTCACGCCGTCCGGTCCGTGGTAGACGCCGTACATGCTCGCGATGACGGCCAGAAGAACCTGGGCCGTACATATGTTGCTCGTGGCGCGCTCGCGGCGTATGTGCTGTTCTCTCGTCTGCAGGGACAGCCTCAGGGCGGGCTTTTCGTCCGCGTCGATCGAGACACCGACGATGCGGCCCGGCATGGCGCGCTTGTACTGCTCCCTGGTCGCCAGATAGGCCGCATGCGGCCCGCCGAAGCCGAGCGGAACGCCGAAACGCTGCGAATTGCCCACGACGACGTCCGCCCCGAATTCGCCGGGAGGCTTCAAAAGCGCCAGGGCGAGAATATCCGCAGCGACGACGACCAGGGCGTCCGTCTCGTGCGCCCTGGCCGTAAAACCGGCGTAGTCGAATATCTCCCCGCCCGTTGCGGGATACTGAAGCAAAACGCCGAATACGTCCTCATCCAGCGCGCCGTCACGATGATCGCCCACCACGACCTCGATATCCTGAGGCTCCGCTCTCGTGCGCACCACCTCGATGGTCTGGGGGTGACAGTCTTTCGAGATGAAAAACTTGCGCCCCTTGTTCCTGCTCGCATTCATCACCATGGTCATGGCCTCGGCGGCGGCCGTGCCCTCATCGAGCAAGGAGGCGTTGGCGATCTCCATGCCGGTGAGGTCCATGATCATGGTCTGGAAATTGAGCAGCGCCTCCATGCGTCCCTGCGAGATCTCCGGCTGATAGGGCGTGTACGCCGTGTACCATCCCGGATTCTCCAGAATGTTGCGAAGAACCACCGTCGGGGTGTGGCAATCCGAATACCCCATGCCGAGCATGGACTTGAAGACCTGATTTCGGGCCGCGAAAGAACCCAGATCGGCCAGGGCCCGCTGTTCGGTCCTGGGCGCGGCGAGATTCAGCTTCGTATTGGAGATGATGGATGAAGGGATGGCTTTTTCGACCAGATCGTCGAGGGAGTCCAGACCGATCACTCCCAGCATCGACGCAATGTCTTCATCGCTGGGCGCGATGTGGCGATGAATGAACTCTCCCCGATTCTCGAGATTCTCAAGAGACAAGCGAGATTCCGGCATGAATGCGCCCCTTCAGGTCATGGGGATTCAGGCGGACACTATATTTCCGCCCCGGCTCACGGGAGATGAAAACCCTCTTACAGAGTAAAGGGAAAGGCCGGTTCGGACTAACCGCTTTCCTCCTCGACGTACGCCCGGTACGAATCGGCTTCCAGGAGATCGCTCAACTCCGACTCGTCTTTCATCTCCACGCGAATCATCCAGCCGTCTTCATAGGGCTCGGAGTTCACGAGCTCGGGCTGATCTTCGAGCGTGGTGTTCGCCTCGACGACGACGCCCGAGACCGGCGCGAAAAGGTCCGATACCGCCTTGACGCTCTCCACGACGCCGAACGTGTTGTTCGCCTCCACCTCCGTGCCGCCTTCGGGCAGTTCGACGTACACCACGTCTCCCAGTTCCGATTGGGCGAAATCCGTGATCCCGATCACCGCGATGTTTCCCTCTACTCTCACCCACTCATGCTCTCTGGAATATTTGAGGCCGCTCGGTAGTTCCATGCTCCTGAATGCCTCCCTTTTGGATAACGGCAGCTTCTTATGAATCGTTATGAGAAAACCGAATTCATTCCGTCAGCTTTTCCTGTAAAAAGGCGTCTTCACAATCTGCGCCCTTCTGGCCTTGCCGCGAATGTCGATTTCGAGCGCGGCGCCCACATCCGCATTCGTCGCAGGAACGTAGCCTATCCCGATGGCTTTGCCAAGAGAGGGGCTCATCGTCCCGCTCGTCACCTCGCCGGCCACTTCGCCCTCGATCAGGATGGGCGCTCCATGACGAGGAATACCACGATCCACCATCTCGAATCCAACCAGTTTTCGCTTTATCCCCTCGGCCTTTAAGGCCAGCAGTTTCTCGCGGCCGATGAAATCCCCCGCCTTGTACTTCACCACCCAGCCGAGGCCCGCCTCGATTGGATGCGTGGACTCATCGATGTCGTTTCCGTACAGGGCGTATTTCATCTCGGTGCGCAGGGTATCCCGCGCGCCCAGGCCGCAGGGCTTGAGGCCATCGCTCCCGCCCTCGCTCATCAGCGCATCCCAGAGCGCGGGCGCATCGGCCGATTTGCAGTAGAGCTCGAAGCCGTCCTCTCCGGTATACCCCGTGCGGGAGACGAGAACTTCACACCCCGCCACGTCCTTATACTGCGCCCCGTAATAGGAGATGGCCGCAAGGTCCCCTCCGCCCGGAATCAGCTTCCCTAAAATAGCCTCGGCTTTGGGGCCTTGCAGGGCGAGGAGGCCCGTCTCCTCGCTCACGTTTTCGAACGCGCAGTCCTCGGTATGGCGGGAAGCCATCCACTCCCAGTCCTTTTCGATGTTGGCCGCGTTCACGACGGCCATGTAGCGCTCCTCTTCGAGCCGGTAGACCGTGAGGTCGTCCACGATTCCGCCCGCCTCCCGGCACATGGCCGCATAGAGGACGCCGCCCACATCGAGCCGCTTGACGTTGTTCGTGACCATCTTGTGGATGAAGGCGCCCGCCTCTTTTCCGCGCGCTTCGAACTCGCCCATGTGGCTCACGTCGAACAGGCCGGCGGCTTCGCGCACCGCATGGTGTTCGTCGATCACGCCCGTGTACTGGACGGGCATCTCGTAGCCCGCGAAGGGAACCATCTTGGCGCCGGCGGCCTTGTGGGCTTCATGGAGGGAGGTTCTGCGCAGTTCCTGATCGGCGTTCGTCATGACGACCTCGCTCAGCGGCTGAAATTACCGCCCTTCATGAGCCTTACCGTGTATCGGGATGAATTTCAAGAGGATTTTTCTTTACACGCAGAGTTCAATATCACCCATCATATCGACAAAAACAGGAGATCGCGAAAAATTTCCGAGCAATTTTCCTGGAAGCATCGCTCCCCGACGAATCCCACGAGGGGATTTTCAGGGGAATGATATGTTCCGTTGACGGCTTCTTTCTCTGACTGGGTTTTTCTCGCTCCCCCCTTGGGGGTCTGTTGAAAAACCCTGATTCAGGAGCGGGCGATATTGGGGTTACGCGGCGGTCCTCCTTCCTACCGCGCAGGTGGCCATAAAACCTCATCCTGAGTAGGCGCGAAAGCGCCGTATCGAAGGATGGGAAGCGTCTCCCAACGTGTGGGAGGGTATCCTTCGATACGCGGCTCCGCCGCTACTCAGGATGAGGCGGTGTGGTTTTGTTCGTCATTCCGGCGAAAGCCGGAATCCATTTTCGCCTTTGTCTTTGGGGCCTTTCGCCCGGACATTCTCTCTTCCGACCGGGGAAGATACGGACGCCGCCATATACATCCGCCTCATCCGTTCTGGATTCGGGCGCGGCGTTCCCTCCCGCGAGTCGGAATCAAATGCGAAAACGAAAACAAAAATCATAAAATGGATTCCGGCTTTCGCCGGAATGACGGTAGTCTTCCCACATCGAGGGACTTTTTCAACAGCCCCCTCAAGGGGGGAGTGAAATTCAAAAGCGTCGGCAAAACATAAACATCCCCCTCGCTCGGGTTTGCCCCTCCTGTAGGGACAGGCCCCCGTGCCTGTCCGTGGCCCTCGCGCCTTTCCTGTATCGGGGTGAATACGACCGACGGGCGGCCACAGGGGGCCGCCCCTACGGCCGCCATTCGAGGGGGCGCGCAGGATTTTTCAACAACCCCTCGCGGGGGCATCGCTTTCAGCCCTCTTGTCAGGGGGGCTTTCTTTTTTTACCCCCCTGTCAAGGGGGGGGGGGTAGGGGGGGTTGGTTTTCGAGTCGAGGGCGAGCGGGTGGTATGGCGGATTACGCGGTGGTTCCCTTTTCTCCCACGCAGGCGGCCACAAAACCTCATCCCGAGTAGGCCCGAAGGGCCGTATCGAGGGAGCGCCTCTTCGACAGGCTCAGGAGAGGCCCTTCGATACGCGGCTTCGCCGCTACTCAGGGTGAGGGGTGTAGGGCAACGGGTTTTGGCAGGGGCGGTTCGAGAACTTCGGGGTAATCCGGGAAAGCAGGTTTGCTCCGCAGCATCACCGAACCGGTTCGCGGCCCGAATCCTGTCGCACCGCTCATGCGTCGCGAGGTCGAGCCGGCAAACGCCTAGCGTTGATACTTGATGAACGGCGTGAGGTTCGCCACGCGATCGTAGAGCACCCGGGCGGTCTCGTTGAAGTCCTGCGTGAGCCAGTAAACCGACGGCGCGCCCCGCTCATCGGCCGCCTCATAGACCGCTTCGATCAGCGCGCGGCCTACGCCCCCGCCGCGAAAGGCGGGATCGGTGTAGAGGTCCTGGAGATAGCATACGTCCTCAAGCCGCCAGTTGTGCGGGTGAAAATGTAGTGGATCAGACCCGCCGCCTGCCCGTCCCTGAGTGCGAGCAGTCCGTTCTGCTGCGTGCGTGCCGGATCCAGAAGGCGGGCGAAGGTAGTCCGGTAGACCTCTTCGGGTACGCTGGATTCGTAGAACTCCAGATAAGCGGTCCACAGGCGGCGCCAATCGGATTCGTCGGCGGCGGCCAGGGAGCGAATGGTCAGCGTCATGAGAACTCCTCATGCTGGCTCGGGAAGTATAGCGGCAGGGAATTGTACGTTCGGGGTTCTGTCAGTCAAGCCGATTCTTTCGGGATCGTCCGCTCCGTTTGACACGACACGGACGCAAGACGCTACGCCGAGGCGCAGTTGACGAAGCGAAGCGTTTTCGATGATGCGGGAGGGCTGCCGGCAGGGCGCATCTCCCCGCAATTGCCGTCACGGGACCCGAGGAGAACTCACCTAGAATATCGAAGCGGCCAGGCGCGTTCGACGAACCCGAATTTCTGAAAAATTCGATAAATTCCGATAAATTCACGGGGTTTTTCGATAAATCAGCCTCATCGGATATTCCGGGCCGTTCTCATCGGCGATGGAATCCGTATAACCCATTGATATCATGTCGGATATATGTCTCGTCCATATCTGCCGGAATTCGCCTTCCCCAACCCGTAATCAAGCCGAAAGCGGACTCGTTCAAACTCCAGCGCATCACGGCGGGCAATCGTCCGTGAGCGCTCGGGCCAATCATTCAGCCAGGCCGTAACAGCAGTTCCAGAACAGCGGCAGTTCGAGATACCGTTCACCACCAATCGCCGGGCATTCGCAGGGACGACTCGCGAAACAGGGCGCCGCGGCGTGAGCGGCATTGTTCCTTTTTTTCCGCAGCGCCTCGCTGCACGTTCTCCGGCGACCCTCGTTTTCCGGAAAACGCCCGTGATTTCAGGCTGAACCGATGAGCGACCCGCTCGCGGGAGCGGTCGCGGACTCTTCCCGGGTGTACCTTCCGCGCTAGAAACAACGATTGAACGGGCGCTCGTCCTTTCCTTATGTTCGCGCGCCATGACCGCGTTCGACGACGATACCGGGGTTCCGCTGGACGAGCGGCTGCGCTGGAGCATTGCGCTCTGGCGCGCGCGCCGCGGGATGAGCGCGAGGCGCTTCGGGGTGGGCGCGCTGGGGGTTCCCGGCTTCGTGGGTCTGCAGGCCCGGGGGCGGCCCCTGCGGGTCGACACGGCGGACCGGGTGCTCGCGTTCATGGGGTATCCGCCCCTGGGACCGCTCCTTGTGGCCGAGGTCGAGGCGTTCCTCGCGGTGAGCGGGACCAAGGTCTCGATCCTGGGCGAGGAGACCGTGGGGAATCCCTCCTTCGTGGGGAGGCTGCGCCGGGGCGCCTCGCCGTATCTCAAGACCTTCGACCGGGTGCGCGCCTGGATGGCGGCGGGCGCGACGGGAGAGGAGATCCGCGCCATACGCGAGAGGCTCGCGGACTTGCCCGATCCGTTCGACGGGACGTGGGACGCCGCCGGGGAACCCGGCGCCGCGGGAGACGTCGATGAGCGCACGGAGGAGAACCACCTGAACACGCGGGAGGCGGCCGCCTGGCTCGGCCTCTCGCCCAAGACGCTGGAGCGCTACCGCGTGAGCGGAGAGGGGCCGGATTTTCTTCGCACCGGATACCGGGTGCGCTACCTGCTCGAAGATCTCGAGAAGTGGGCCTCCGCCCGGAGGTGGACTTCCACGTCCGAGGAGAGAGCCGCCCGCAGAAAGAAGAGGCGGTAGAGAGATATTCGGGAGAAGACGGACGGACTTCACAGGCCGTAGCGCAGCCTCGCCATCGCGCCCTGTTTCGCGAGCTGTCCCTGCGCGTAGCGCCCCGGCATGACCGGCGACTGCCAGCGCCCGGCAATCTGCATCTCGACCAGCGACGCCCCCGCCGTGGCCAGGCTCTGCGCGCCCCCCACGCGCAGGCTGTGTCCGCTGATGCGTCCCTCCACGCCCGCGGCCTTCCCCCACCGCGCGATGATGCTCCGGATGCTCCTCTCCGTCAGGCGCGCCGGCCGAAGCCGTCCCCCCTTGTACACGCCCCGGAAGAGCGCCCCCTCCTCGATACCCGCGCGCGCCAGCCAGGCCCCGACGCGCGCCACCGTCGGCTCGCCCAGAAACTGCACGACGCCCTCGCCCTCCTGGTCCGTCTTCGAGCGGCGGATCAGCACCGTCTGCTCCTCCAGGTCCACGTCCTCGATGTCGAGCGCCTCGACCTCCGACACCCGGAGCAGGGCGTCGCTCGCCACCGCCACGATCGCCGCGTCGCGCAGACCGCCCAGGGTCCCCGTCCCCTCGGCCAGCGCCGCCGCGCGGTCCGCCTGCTCCCAGCGCACCCCCACCACCTGGCCCCGGCCGCGCTCTGCGGCCAGGCGCCGGAAGCCGGCCAGCACCCGCTCCGAGGCCGCCCCCGCCGGGGAGGGCCGGCCGTTCAGCTTCGCCCGGAAGCGAAGCGCCGCGACCGCCATCGCGGCCACGGCCGCCGAGTGCCCCTGCTCGTAGAGATCCCCCAGGTACGCCGCTATCCCGGCGTCGGTCTCGGGGTTTCCCGAGCGCTCGAACCTCCTGAGCGCAGTCTCGTACACTCGCCGCGTGTTCTCAGACATCGACGCCTTCGCCAGGTAGGCGGCCGCACGGGCCGGTCGGGCCGGCCTCCTCGTCAAAGCGATGTCCTGTTCCGGGTCGGGCGGTGTTGCCCCAGTCGTCATGGCGAGAAGCCAACCTTCCGGGTCAGCGGCCGTTTCCATTCCCTGAGGCCGTTCCAGGGCCTCGTCGATTGCCGAGTATAGACGACGGCGGGGAATTTCCAATAAAAAAAACCGTTTCGCAGGGGAATACCGGCGAAACGGCGGGTTTCTGGAGTCCGTTAATCGTTATTATCAGAAAATATAACACCTCTCAAGGCCATGTCAAGCGCAATTCCGGGGTCCCCGGAGAGGTTTCGGGCGCCGTTTTGCGTCTTTTCCCGCTCATTTACGGCCCGGATGCGCCCCGAAACGCCTCTCCCGGCGGAAAACGGGGCTTATGGCATCCGATAATAACGATTATCGGCGGGCAGGCCGGGTGGCAGGCGGCTCGCCTCTGGAGGCAGTGAAAGGCGGGCGCATGCCGCAGGAACCCGCCTCTCGCGGAACCACCGGCCCGGAGCATGAAAGGGTTCAAGCCCGCCGTATTTCAGGCGGCCCGGAATACGAATCACCAGTTTGTGAAGGCCCGAAATAAAAGCTGAAGGGAGGCATCGCTTGGAGAGGCTTGCGACCGGAGTCGCATCGGCTACAGTCCGTCATCCAAAAGGGGCCGGCATGAGCCCCGGACGGCTGCTCGGGCACCCGCAAGCGCGCCACTGTCTCACCGCCGCCCTGGTGCTCGCCGTGTTCTGTGCGCTCGCCGCGTCGCCCGCCGTGGCGGCGGAGAAGCCACAGGATCCACGGCAGGAGCGGACAGGCACGAACGGCCCTGACGACCTGCCGGGCACTGACGGCAACGATCTGCTCAACGGCAAGAAGGGCAAGGACGTGCTGCGCGGCTTGGGCGGCAACGACGTGCTGCGTGGCGGCAGGGGTGCCGATAAACTCCTGGGTGGCCGCGGCAATGACAAGTTGCACGGCGGGAGGGGCGACGACACCTTGACCGGTGGGTCGGGTGCCGACCTCTTTGTGTTTTCGCGCCGGAAGCCGGGTGACGACATCATCACCGACTTCGAGGCCGGTGACGCCATCGTGTTGGTCAAGGACCCGAAGGCCGACCCCTGGCCTTCGGTTGCCGACATCCTGGCCAGCGTGGTGGAGCAGGACGACCGCTACACATATACCCTGTTTCCCGGCCTGACGGTGCAGACGAGCACAGCTCTGCGGGCCGGGGATTTCGTGTTCTCCACCGCCGCGCCGAGTCTGGCGGCTGTCACGGCGCACGGAATCGCCGGCGCGATCGCCAGTCTCGAAAAGCACGCCCTGGGTTCCCCGTTTCTTAGCTGGACCAACATCGACCGCACGCTCACGTTCGGGGTTCCGTACCACGTGTTGCCGGTCTCCCTGCACAAGCCGAGCAAGGGCATCCTCGGCGGCGCGCTCGACAACGATGAAGATCCGTCGAACGGCACCGCGTTCGTCGATGCGGACGCCCCTCCGGCGATCTCCGGATGGGCGGGAAGCGCGAAGGAGTGGAGCCGCACGGCCGGTGCCGGCGTCACGCTCACCGACACCGTGGCCCTGTACTCGAAAGCAAGTTCCGGGGAGACGTATCTCTCCTTCGGGTGGTGGGCGAGAGTTCCCGACTCCAGCGCCGTTGGTCTCGGGACATTCGGGAATGACCCGATCCTCTCCACCGCAACTGTTGGCCGGAAGAACAGCAACGGCCTCAACGCCGCGTGGCCGCGCGGTGCCAACGCCTTCGTGGCGGGCCGGCACAAGTGGTGGCCCGGCTGGGATCAACTCGATGCGCTGTCCGGCGCCGCGACCTATGTCGGCGCCTCCGCCGGGCTATGGTCGGAACGCGCGGCCGGCGAGCGCGACGGCGCGTCCGGCGCGTTCACGGCGGACGCCGTCCTCACGGCGGATTTCGACCATGACACGCAGTACGTGGCCCTCTCGGGCAGCATCGACAACTTCAGGGACGCCTCGGGCACCCCGCTCGGAAGCTGGACGGCAACGCTCGCCAACGAGAGCGGCGGGCAGTTCGGGGGCCAGATTCACGGTGGAGCCATGGCATACAACGGCAACGCCGCCGGTGATGCCGACGGCCGCAACTGGACCGGCGGGTGGGTCGCCCAGTTCTTCCGCCGTGCCGCCACCGATGCCCAGAGCGCGCATCCCACCGCGGTCGGCGGTGTGTTCCAGGCGCATCACGGCACGCCGGCAATGGCGGCGTCGAACGACCAGGGCTTCCTCGGCGTGGTCGGCGCCTTCGGAGCCGAGAAGCAATAGCGCCGGGCCGTCCCCCTCCAGGCGGGCGCTGCCGGGCGCGCTTGTGCAAGCGTCAGGCGCATCGACATCCATCACGTCGCCGCTCTCCCCGCCGCTTGTCCCGCGACCTCGCGAACCATGCGCACGGTGCGCCGCACCGCTGCGCGGCGGCCATCAAGGTGGGCCTCGAAGCCATCAGCGACTAACTACCTCGCGTAAGATCTCCCGGACGTTTCCAGAAAGATAACGAACTGCAACGCAGATCAAGGGGAGTTGTTAAAAAAGTTCTCATCACTCGAAATTCACTCCCACCAGTGCAGTTGCGGATTTCACCCTTGAACATCATCGTCAACAAACGAGAGAGAAGAGAACCACTCCCCCCTTGAGGGGTTTGTTGAAAAACCCTGTTTCGGGGCCGGCGGTATGGAGGTTCACGCGGCGCAGGCGCGATGGTTTTGTAGGGACAGGCACGGAGGCCTCGGACAGGCGCAGGGGCCTGTCCCTGCTACGGTGAACAATTCGATGATCGGGATTCCCTCCCTTCAGGCGGGCGCTGCCGGTCGCGCCTGTGCAAGCGTCAGGCGCATCGGCATCCATCCATGTCGCCGCTCTCCCCGCCGCCGCGGGGAGGGTGAAGGTGAAGCGCGCGCCGGGGCCTGTTCCCGCGCTCTCGTCCCGGATGCGCCCCGCCTCGTCGCTTCCGTTCATCTCTCCCCTTCCCGGGACTGGAAAATACGGGGGAAAATGCATGCGCGATACAGACATGAAATCAAAGAATCCGAATGCGAACAAGACATACAACTTTTGGTAGAATGGGACGATAAACCGGAACAGATGTCCCGTCGTGAGGAAAGCCGGGCCGCTCCGACGCTGTGGACGGCGCCCCCGGCGAAGACCATGCGGGGCTGTTGAAGAACCGGGTTTCGGAACGGTCCGTTTCAGGTTCAGGCGGCTTGTGTCACCCCGAGCCGGACCTCCCGTTTGTTCGGCTGCTGCGCGTGGAGGTTGCCCGAGAGAAAGAGGAAACCGGAGATTCACTGAAAGATAGTCGTTCTCGCTTACCATGGGGGATTCACTAAATGAATTTCAGGGATAAATCGATTGGCGGGTTGTACGCTCTCGCGCCGGCGGCGGTGTTCGCGCTGACGCTGGCGGGCTGCGGCGGTGGCGGCGGTACTGCGACGCCGACCACGATGCCCGGTCCGCAGATGGCGTGCGAGGACGCGGGCGGGCGGTGGCATGATGACGATACGTGCACCTCGGCCGCGGATCTGGCGGCAGAGCGAATGGCTGCGCAGCGCGAGGCCATAAGTGACGCCATCATGGAGGCGATCACCGCGGTCGACGCCGTGGACAACGACTCCACCGACGCCGAGGTGAGCGCCGCCGACATGGCGGTCGCGGACGCGAGGAGCGCCATCGCGGCCGCGGCCAACGTTCCGGACGAAGAGAAAGCCGCGAACACCGGGACGGTCGACCTGCTCGCAAGCCAGCTTGCCGACGCCAAGGCGGACCGCATGGCCCACATGGACGACGCCAGGAAGGCTGCGGCCGCGGCCATGATGGCAACGGCCATGAAGCTCCATGCCGGCATCGGCAGCGATCCCCTGGCGGACTCCGGAGCCGGACGGCGGATCGCCGCATATAGCGGGACCAACGACGCCGACATCACGGTGACCATAGGCGCCAATGCACAGGCACTGAAGGAAAACAAGGATGCGACGGTCCCCGCCAACCACGGCTGGGAGGGCAGGAAGTACACGGGCGGCACGTCCGAGGCGATCGTCTTCTCGAACGTCGGCGAGCCGACGGAGGGGGCGAAGTTCAACGCCCGGCACACCTTGGCTACCGCGGACACCGCCACCGACGCCACCAAGGCGGGTGAGTTGACCATTGCCACGGCCGGCGACACTGACGTCCAGTCGAGAGTCGCCAGCCCGCGCTTCGACCAGTCCGCCGGGACCAAGACGTTCAAGTTGCCGGCCAATATGGTCCGGGTGGTGATTCCCGGCAGCTATCACGGAGTGTCCGGCACGTACTACTGCACGCCCGGTAGCGGTCAGACGTGCTCCGCTGCCGTAGCCGCAAAAGGGTTCACCCTTGCGGGCGGGAGCTGGGCGTTCAAGCCCACCGACCCGGAGACCCGGCTCATGGATGTGCCGGACGCAGACTACGCTTCCTACGGCGGGTGGCTCCACATAGCCGCGAACGGAACCTGGGCCGCGAGCGCATTCGCAGACTACAAAGGTGGTGACGGTTCAGCCGAGAACGCCAGCGGCATCGATACGTTGCACGGAACGGCGAGGTACATGGGCGGCGCGGCCGGCATGTACGCTCTCTACAGCGCCACCGGGGGGACGAACGACGCCGGCACCTTCACCGCGAGGGCGACGCTCGAGGCCGACTTCAGCGACAATTCGATCACGGGCGCCATCGACCGGTTCATGGGCGCGGACGGTCAGTCGCGGAACTGGTCCGTCGAGTTGAAGGAGGCCGCGGTCGCCGCTACGGGTGGCATTAGCCGCACTGCAGATAACGATACGGTGTGGACCATCGACGGCACGGCCGCCGCCGCCTCCGGCGAGTGGTCCGGCCGGTTTTACGAAAATGGCGACGACGGTGTTCCGAAGGTCGCGACCGGAACGTTCCACTCGATGTTCAGCACGGACGGCCGGATGGTCGGCGGCTTCGGCGTGAACCGCTAAGAGGAGTAGCGGCGAAGCAGGTGCCCGAAGCCGTGGGCGCGCGCATCGAGGGGAGCGCCGCCCCGACGCGGCCGACGCTCGGGGGCCATGAAGTGGCGCTCTTCGTTCAGCGGCACAGAGGGCGTGCTCTCTCGATGGCGGCGTGACGGCGGGCGTGATGGGCGCCGATTACGAGTCGGGGGGGGGGTCCTCGCGGGCGTCGCGTTCGCCAGCACCCGGGCTCTGCGCCCTCCGGGGCCTGTGAGCTCGACCTCCGCGCCTCGCAGCGTCTCGGCGTCCTTCAGATCCGCGAGCGTGACCTCGCGCCCGTCGGGGAGACGGGAGGTGACCTCGCCTAGCACCTCCGCCCCGGAGCTTCCCGGCAGGCCCAGCGCCTCGATGATGCGACGCGCCTCGCGGTTGATGCTCGCGGGCTCGGCCGTACGCGCGTCGAACACCGCCATCCCCACCGGCGAGGTTTCCACCAGGGCCTCGAGACCCGCCCGCGCGCGGCGCTCCTCGCGGTGCGCCCTCGCGTTCGCGACCGCCCCCGCCGCCTGGGAGGCGAACAGCACCAGCAGCTCCTCGTCCTCCTCGGTAAAACCCTCTCCGCCCTCCTTGTCACCAACGAAAAAATTCCCCATGTGCGCGCCCTGGTGGCGTATCGGCGTGCCCTGGAAGGTCCGGCACAGGCCCAGCTCGGGCGATAGCCCCAGCGAGCGGATGTGAGCGGGAAAATCGTCCACCCTCAGTGGCGTCTCCTGATCGCGAAGGTACTCGAACAGCACGAGCCCGTCGGGCAGGCAGTTCGTCAGGCGATGGACTTCTTCTGCGCTCAGCCCGGAGGTGACGAACTCCCTGAGCCCTCCCGATTCGTCCACCGTGGTGATCATGGAGTAGCGCGCGCCGATGAGCGCGCGGGCGCCCTCCACGATATCCGTGAGCACGGTCTCAGGCTCCAGGCTCGTGGTGATCCGCGCAAGCGCCGCGCACAGCCGCGAGATGCGCCCCGATTCGTCGTTTCCCTTCATCGTCAGTGCCTCCCGGGCAGGGAAAAGAAGAAAAACGCAATAATACACGATAAATACATGAATACAAAGAGATTAAATATGAAACAGATAGAATGTTTTTGTAAAATGAAAGATGAATTTGGTGGCCGGGTTTGCATTGTCCAGGGAGGCGGCAAACCGGATCGGGAGGAGTTGTTCGCCTTCTACGCCTGCTCGCCAGAGAGCACGCGTCGAGCGGCTACCATCGTAACGTCGCCTTCCAGACGAACGTTTGTGGAAAATGGTAATAAAAACTATCAAAAGGAGAGAAGGAAATGAGAAAAATCAAGATGGTTTTTGTCGTGATGTTCATCGTTTGCGGGGCGCTCGCTCCTGTTCAGGTTTTTGCTACGACTGAACCTGCTCAGCCAAGTACCGATACAAGAGAAACTGAATGCAGAAACGGTTGGAATTCGAGTTCGGCATCCCAAACTTGCACCGCCAGCAGATTTTCCTCACCCTCAGACCGGCCTGACACCTGTTATATTTACGCTATCTGTCAAGGCTTGAACAAGACGGTTTCTGGTGGAATCACGGTTAGTCCGAGGAGTGCTGCCAGTAACATTAACAACTGTAACGGCACTATGCAGACGAGTGCTTGTTGAATAAGCACCAAGATGAAATTGTTTGAATGGATGAGGAAAACAGGAGCGTCAAGAACAGGGCGGCTAATTCATGAATTTTCGGCCAAATCCGTCGTGGATTGCGCGCAGGCGTCGAACGATTGTCCATAAGATTCGAACTCCCCGTCCGCCCCGAATTTCGGTCGGGGTCGATCATGTCATTTTCGCCGAAAAATCGGAAACTTCATTCTGCATACCAGGGGGTGAACGTCCCTGGGGTTCCTCTCGCATTTTGGGGAAAAAGAGCTTCGCCATGTGGAGAAAATGGACACGGATCCTGCCGGTAATCGACACGCTCGCGCTCACCAGCGCCGCGCCCGCCGCTGACAAGGTCATTCTCACCCAGCCGGTGGACAGCCTGAGCTTCTTCCCCATCTACGTGGGACGGATAAAAGGATTCTTCAAGGAAGAGGGGCTCACCCTGGACGTGAAGGCCACCGCAGGCGGCGGACCGCACCTGACGGCCGTCCTCGCGGATAAGGCCGAGTTCACCGCCAGCCCGGGCACCTACCAGTTGAACGCACTGAACTCCGGCAAGCGGGCCATCGGCTTCGTGGACCTCCTGCGGCGCAACATCATCGGGATGGTCATCCACAAGGACGCGGCCAAGAAAGCGGGCATCAAGGATGGCATACCCCTCATGGACAAGGTCAAACGCGCGAAGGGCCTCAAGATCGGCATGATGTGGCCGGGCGAGAAGAGAGACCGCGCGCGAGACGGCATCCGAAACGGCATATCATCGCCGGAACAATTCGCGCGGAAAAGAACTCTCTGTTCGAAGAGGCGTTTGGGAACGATACTCAGGCTCGAAACGCAACATTTGACCTTTATCGGGAAATATCGGGTCCGCTTCATGCCATTTCACGTGGATAGGCCACCGCAGGGAGTAGTTCCGCTCAGGTTCCGCCACGAGGACGAGGACGTCCCCGTCGATGCGCGCCGGGTCCGCCGGTGAGCGGCTCACGGATTGATGCCGCGATGGATGCGCTACGCCGGTGCGTGGCTCGCGACCGGCGCCGCCCGGCGGCGGCGGCCGTTCTGGGCGCCCTGGGCGTGGCGGCGCTGCCGCCGGTCCACGCCGTGCCGCTGCTGGTCGTCTCCTTCACGGGTTTCGTCCGGCTGATCCATTCCGTCTCCTCGCCGTGGCGTGCCGCCGCCGTGGGCTGGTGGTTCGGTTTCGCCCATTTCATCATGGGCGTGTACTGGATCGCTCCGGCTGCGCTCCTGCTGACCGAATCCACGCCGGCGGCCGTGATCGGGCTGCTCGGCCTCTCGGCGATCCTCGCCATTTTTCCGGCACTCGCCGCCTTCGCTGCGCGGTTGCTTCCGCTGGCCATCGCCGGCCGCGTGCTCGCTTTCGCCATCGCCTGGAGCGCCTCGGAGTGGCTGCGCGGCAACGTCCTGAGCGGTTTCCCGATGAACATCATGGGCACGGTCTGGGCGCCCTCGCTCGCCATGATCCAGTTCACCGCGCTTGCCGGGGCCTATGGCTTGGGGTTCGTGACCGTTCTCGCCGCAGCCGCCCCCGCGGCGCTGTCCCTCCCTCCCCGGAGCGGACGTTCCTGGGCGCTGCCTGCGGCGGCGTTCGGACTGCTGACGGCGGTCTGGGCGGGCGGAGCCGTCCGCCTCGCGTTCGCGCCCGAGCCGCCGCCCACCGGCGTCAGCCTGCGCCTCGTACAGGCCAATATCCATCAAAGGTTCAAGTGGCGCGAGAAGAGGCGCAAGGCGGTACTGGATCAACACGTGCGCCTCTCGCGCCGGCCGGGCTTCGAGGCGGTCGACCTGGTGATCTGGCCGGAGATGACGGTGACCTTCAATCTAGCCGGGAATGCGCCGTTGCGCGCCCGCCTCTCCCGGGCAGCGCCCCCGGACGGCCACCTCCTGACGGGCTCGTTGCGCCGCACTCGAAAGGCGGGACGCGCGACCGCCGTCTGGAACAGCCTTCACGCGCTGACGCCCGGAGGCGCCATCGCGGCGACCTACAACAAACACCATCTGGTGCCTTTCGGGGAATACATGCCCCTTCGCGAGGCACACTCCTTCCGTGTCGTCCCCTACGAATCGGACGACTATTCCGCCGGGCCGGGGCCGCGTACCCTGAGCCTGCCCGGCGTGGCACCCTTCAGCCCCCTGATCTGCTACGAGGCGATCTTCCCAGGCGAGGTGGTGGCCAGCGGAGAGCGTCCGCGCTGGCTGCTAAACATCACCAACGACGCCTGGTTCGAGGGCACGTCCGGCCCCTGGCAGCACTTCGAGGCGGCCCGCCTGCGGGCGGTCGAGGAGGGCCTGCCGCTGGTGCGCGCAACGAACACCGGCATCTCCGCCGTCGTCGACGCCTGGGGCCGCGTGACGGGGCGGCTCGGGCCGGGCGAGGAAGGCGTGCTCGACGTCCCCCTGCCGCCGCCGACGAGAGCGCCGACGCCTCACGCGCGGTTCGGCGGCTGGACGTTCGCCGCCTTGCTGCTTCTCGCCGCCTCGGCCCTGCCCGCATTCGGGCTGCGGGGGAGAACCAAAGAGGGCGGGCCGACGGCGACGAAAAAAATTGTGTCTCCCCCACGGGCATTGGTATGATGCGCTATCGAGAGAGAGTGTTCCGTTGCGAAGTCGAATATGCGACTTCCAGTCGAAACCAACAGAGGAGGAAGGTGAAATGACGGCTAGCATCCTGGTATCGGCGGTGTTTTTAGTTTCCATCGCGATGGCGCCCGCCGCAGCGCGTGCGTCCAGTGACCCCCCCCGCCGCCCAAGACCGTGGTCGAAGCCTGCACCGAGAGCTGGCAGAACAGCGCTGCGGACTCGACCTGCTCGAACGAGCAATTCACGAAAGTGCTGAACTACAGATGCCGGGTCACGGCGTATTGCCAGACGAACAGCGGCGGCACGAACAAGACATGGAAGACGGTGGAGCGCGACGACGCCGACAGGCTGGTGAACTGCAACGGCATCCTCAGGCTCGACACCTGCTGACGCAGCGGGTAGCGGTGCGAAGGGGAGTGGTCGAAGCCTCGGCCTTCCTTTCCTTTCCCGTATATCGCCCTGAGGCGCGCAAAACGCGCATCGGCTCGATTTCCGGTTGTGCCCGCGAACGATGCGCTGATGAGGAGTGCGCCGCCCGACTATGACCCGCGCAGGGCCGCGACGGGATCGAGCCTGGCCGCCTGCAATGCGGGATAGAACCCGAAGAACACGCCGGCGGCGCCGGCCACGCCCACCCCGAGACCCATGGCCGCCGCCGAGATCAGGAATGTCCAGCCCGTGAACTGGCAGATCGCCCAGGTCGCCCCGATCCCCGCAGCGGTACCGACCATGCCGCCGGCCAGTGACAGCATGAGCGATTCGATCAGGAACTGGCTCTGGATGTCCGTGCGGCGCGCACCGAGAGCGCGCCGGATGCCGATCTCCTGGCGCCGCTCGGCCACCGACACGAGCATGACGTTCATGACCCCTATCCCTCCTACGAGGAGCGAGATACCGCCCACCGAGCCGAGCATCAGCGCGAACAGCCGCATCTGCTTGTGCATCTGCTCGATCAATTGCTCGGCGCTTCGCACGCGGACTTCGAGGCCGGGCGCTTTGCGCCGGAAATATCCTTCGACCTCCCTCGTCGCCGCCACATGGTGCGCTCCGGGACTCATGCGCGCCGTGACATAGCGGATCCCGGGGGAGCGAAACACTCGCTGCGCCGTCGAGACGGGGATGATGATCGAGCGGTTCGCATCGAAACGGCGCTTGCCTTGCGGAGTGCGCTTCAGCACGCCCACGACGGTATAGGCGGCGGCACCCGCCTTCACGGTCTCGCCGACGATACGCTCGAAGTCGGTTTCGCGCATGTCCGAGGCGACCTGCGCCCCGACCACGCAGAAATACCGGCGGTGGTCAAGATCGGAAATGTGCCTGCCCGCCTCGACCCGAAGCTTGTTGAGGTCGGCGAGGGCGGCGGTGGCGCCGATGAGCGTCACGTCCTTGATCGTCCTTCCGGCGAAAATGATCTCTTCGTAGGAGGTGGCGTAGGGCGCCGCCGCTGCGATGGCGGGAAGCGCCGTGAGTCCGAGGGCTTTCTTCGGGGAGACGGCAATCGGGCCTGTTCCGGCGGCGCTCTGCTGGAGGCGGATGTTCAGAATGTCCGTGCCCAGTTCCCGGAAGTGCTTCAGGGCTTCGTCCCTGGCGGTCATCCCCACCGAAACCATCGCGATCACCGAACCGACGCCGATCACGATGCCGAGCAGGGCGAGCAGGCTGCGCTGGCGGGCGGTGGCCAGGCTGCTCGCCGCCTCCTTCAGATTGGCCTTGAGGAGAACAATCATCCAGCTCACCAATCACGGCGCGCCGGGGACGGAGGCCCGCTCCGCCGGAAGCGCCGCTTCGCTCAGGACGCCGTCGAGAATCCGGGTGCGCCTCGCGCACTGGCGGGCAACATCCCGGTCATGGGTGATGATAATGGCGGTGAGCCCCTCTTCGGCGTTCAATCCGGCGAACAGCCCCATGATCTCGCCGCCTGTATCCGCGTCCAGGGCGCCGGTGGGTTCGTCGGCCAACAGGATATCCGGTTCGCCCACCAGCGCCCGCGCGATGGCGACGCGCTGCCGCTGGCCTCCGGAAAGCTCGGCGGGCCGATGGCCTGCGCGGTCCCCCATGCCCACCTTCTCGAGCATTTCGCGGGCCCGGCGCCGCATGATCGCCGCGCCTGCGCCCCGATACACCAGCGGAACGGCGACGTTCTCCCAGGCCGTCAGGCGCGGAAGCAGATGGAACGACTGGAAAACGAAGCCGATGCTGGCGTTGCGCAGGGCGGACAGTTCGGCGTCGCTCATCGCGCCGATCTCGCGCCCCTTGAGGAAGTAGGAGCCGGAGGTCGGCCGGTCGAGAAGGCCGATGATGTTCATCAGCGTTGATTTGCCGCAGCCCGACGGCCCCATGATCGACAAAAGATCGCCCTTGTACACGTCAAGCCTGATTTCCCGGAGTATCTCCGTCTCGATTGGCCCCGTGGCGTAGCTCTTGCGGATATCGACCAGGCTCAGCATGATCTCCGGGTGCGCTTCGCCGTTTCCTTCGTTCATCGCTTATCGACCTCCGATCAGGATTTCATCGCCGGGAGATATCCCGTCGATGATCTCGACCGAGTCCACGGTGGTCATGCCGGTGACCACCTCGACCGCCCTGGCCTCGCCGGAGCCGCGGTCCCTGACCCACAGCCAGGGCCGGCCGTCCTGCAACTCCACCGCCCCGACGGGAATCAGCAATGCGTTCTCCTTTTCGTAGACGACCACCTCGACCCTGGCGGACATGCCCAGGCGCAGCAGCCGGCGCACCTCCTCCGTCAGGGACTCCACGACGGCGGCGACCTCGAAAGTCGGCAGTCCCCTGCGGCCGGCGGCGGGGAGGATGGCTTGCGAAGAAACGCGGTTGACCTCGCCGCGCAGCACGACGCCGGGAAAGGCGTCGCCCACGACCCTGGCCGATTGGCCCGGGCGGATGCGCGTTACGTCCACCTCGTCCACATGGCCGATGACCGTCAGGCCCTCGAGGTCGCCGATCGTCAGCAGCAGGTCTCCCCGCTCGACGAACGCGCCTCTCGCCAGCTTGTCGCTCTCCTCGCCTGGACGCGCCGCCGACTTTTCTCCCTTCGAATGCAGGATTACCCCGGACACCGGTGCGGTCACCCTCGCCTTGCTCAGGATTCCCTCCAGGCGTTTCAGCCGGGCGCGCGCGTTGGCCAGTTCCAGCCGCGCCACGTCGAGTTCGGCGGCGCCCCTTGCCAGGACCGCCTCGAGGTCCATCTCCGCCGCCTGGAGGTCCAGCAACTGGTTGCGGTGCTCCCGCTCGGCCGCCTCGTGCTCCGACGCCGGGATGATGCCCCGCTTCAGCAGGAAGGCGGTTTCCGAGAGCCGGTTCTTCAGAGACTCCAGCGCGATCCTCCTCTTGCTCACGGCCCTCCGGGCGCGTGATACTTCGGTGTGATTGGACCAGTCCTTCAGCTCCTCGACCCGGTCGCGCGCCTTGATATGGGCGACCTGCGCCTCGCGATGGCTGATCCGAACCTCGGCAACGTCCATGTCCAGCAGTCGCTGGCCCTTGGCCACTCGTTGGCCCGGCCGGACGTGCACCGCATCCACCTTGCCCTGCATCGGGCTGACGACCTCGACCTCCCGTCTCGGCGCGAGCCGCCCGAGAATGGTGACGGTCGAGGAAATGCGCCGCGGCTCGACCACCAGAAGCCGGAGATCTTCCGGGGCGGGCGGAGCCGGGACGGCGGCTCCGCTTCCGGCCGGCGGGCCGGCGCCCGTGCCGACGTCCCAGAAGTACAGGCCGATCGCGGCGAACAGCATCACCAACGCCAGCACCGCGCCCGTCCTGACGACACGGATATTCTTCGAGGCTACGCCCAGTTTCCGGCTCGTCTCCTCCAGCTTCAGATATGCTTCCCGGAGTTCGGCGTGCTTCGCCTCCATCTCCCTGGCCAGACGAAGTTCGGTTTCCCGCAGCTCCCTGATCTCGGTGATGTCGCTGAACAACGAGATCACGCCAATCCTGGCGGTCTCGCCGCTGCGCTCATCCCTCAAATACGTCGTCGCCATGGACAGGGAGCGTGTCTTGCCGCCGAGGGTCGCCTCCACCACGCGCTGATGGACCATGGACGAGTCGTAGACGGCGTCGAAGATCACGTCGGTGAATTCGTCCAGGCCTTCTTTTTGCGAGAAAACCTCGAAGAAGTTGCGGCCGATCACCGCCTCGCCCGTCATGTTGCAGATCTCAGCGGCCGCCGCGTTGAAACTCGTGATGACTCCGTCGGCGTCGATCGACATGACCCCGCTCGCCACGTTGTCCAGGACATTCTTGTAGATGAGATCAGCGGACGACCGGTCGCCGCTCCCGGGCGCTCGCCTCCTGTCCTCCTCGCCGCTCACCGGGCGCCCTCCCGGTCCACCTTGCCGACCTCGATGTTCCAGCGCTTGAGCGTGGTGCCCAGGGTGCGGTCCAGCGCCGTCAGGGCGGCCCGATGGGCTATGATCGAGTCCAGCTCGCTGTTCTGGGCCGACACCAGATCGTCCTCGAAGGCGACCAGGCGGAAGTTCGACGACAACCCCAGGCGCAGCTTTTCCTTTTCGATCTCCGTCTTCTGCTCCACGAGTTCGCGGGCGGAGCGCGCCAGTTCCACCTGCCGGCCCGACAGTTCCACTTCCCGGATGGCGTTGCTCACCTCGATGTCGATTCGCTGGCGCAGGTTCGCAAGGACGTTGCGGGACTTCTCGAGTGCGACGGCCGCCTTCACGTGTTCGTATTTCCCGGGATCCGTCGCCGCCCGGCCTATCGGGACGCCGAGATACAGCCGGGCGCCGTAGTCGGTGTCGTCGAGACGGCCCGCGGCGGCGCCCGGGGTCCTGCCCGTACCGGAGAATTTCGTCGACAACTCCACCGAGAGATCCCACAGGCGTTCGTTGGCGGCCACCTTCGCCCGGATTTCGGCGATCCTGACGAGCACAAGCGCCCGCAGGTAATCCGGGCGATGCAGACGGGCCGTCTCGATGCCGTCCGCCGCGTCGGTTCGCGGCGGCTCCTCCTCAAGGGCGCCGGCGAGGGCGTCCGTAAGCCGGAGCCGGGTCCGGCTGTCGATGTCGAGGATGTCCGCCAGCGCCAGGCGGGCGGCGTCGAGGCTGTTCCGCGCCGAGAGCAGACGCAACTCGCGGCTGGCGATATCGGCTTGCGTCTCCACGATGTCGCGCTCGGCCATCCGGCCGGTCTGCACGAGCAGCTCGTTCACCCTCAGGAGATCACGGGCGCGCTCGAGGGACTTGGCCCGGATTTCCACGCGTCGCTCGGCCTGCATGTAATCGCGATAGCTCTCGACGACCGAGGAAACGACTTCGATGATCGTCTGCCTGAGGGCCAGAATATTGATCTCCTCCGCAAGCCGGGCGGTTTTGACCGAGGCCGTGTTGACCCCGGCGCCCGCTCCGCGCAGCAGGGGCTGCGTGAACGTGAACTCCAGCGCGCTCGAATACCGCGGCTGCGATGAAGCGCCTCCGCTCCTGCGGCCGCCGCTCCAGGTGACCCTGAATGTCCCGCCGGCGGGCAGGCGCACCGTGGCCCTCGACGACACGCCCGCCGCGCCGGTGTCCGTGGACGGCGCGGTGCGGCTTTTTTCGATATAGGGGCCGATGGTCACGTGCGGACGGAACTTGTTCTCCGCCACCCGGAGAGAGAAGCGTTCCGCGACGCGATCGAGCCGCGCGTTGATCAGTTCGCGGTTGTTGCGCATGGCCAGGGAAACGGCCTCCCCGAGGGAAAGGTGGAGATGCTCCGTCATATCGCCTTCGGGCTCTTTTCCGAACCCCGGGGCCGCACAGCAGAACAGGCTGGCCGCGGCGATGCAGGAAGCCGCCTTTGCCGAGAAAGTCGTCACGACCGTGTTTCTCCGGATTCGACAGCAACTCGCCGGGATGCGCAGGAGTTGTACGCAGGATTCGCGGACCCCCAACTAACGCCTTCCTGCACCGGACGGCTCTCATGGTTCGTTGCCCGGCCCCGCAGGGATTTCGCGCCCGGCCCGCCATCCCCGCCCATATGATCGCCGGCCCGCGGTTCAGCAACTACCGACCTTCAGCCAGCCGCTGCAGTTGAGCAGCCGCGCGGCATCCTCCGGGTCCATCACTTTCCAGGAGCGTCTCGTACCGCCTCCCACCCGGCACCTTGAGTACAAGTACCTGGTGGCTTGATCGGCTTGGGATCGTCCCTCAGCAGCTCAGCTTGAGCCTGCCGTTGCAGTTCACCACCGAACCTGCATTGTCCGGGTCGAGATCAATCGTGGTATACACGTTTACGTATTCCGACTTGCGGCAGTTTGCCCCGATTCTGCACTCGCCGTAATTCACCTCCCGGAACCCCTCATTCCAGCAGGTCGAATTCGCGGAACTTGTCTCATAATTATCCTCGCAAGTTTCAGCCACGGACTTTGGCGGCGGCGGGGAAGTGCCAGATATTGCCGGGTTTGTGGATGAGGTCAGCAAAACAACCAAGGTAAACACAAGCACAAGTTTGGGCATCATGTTCTTTTCTCCGCATCCTCAATAAGTCCGTTCGGGCTTGCAGCGCCTTGTCAGCAACTCCCGACCTGCAGCACCAATCGATTGCAGTGATGTATCTTGCCGGCATCCCCTTCCGACACACCAGTGATGATCGCATCCCCCCTGTCGTCGCCGGTAGTGGTCTGGTATGTACATCGGGCACCGAAATTGCACTTGTTGTCAGTCACCCACGTATTTCTCCGTTGGCAGGTCTGGCTGGCAGGCGGTTCAATGAGCGGTTCAATTTATCTAGCACGCTACCGTTTGCATGGTTTTTTTATCGATACAGTTTTGGCACGCCCCTTCGACATAATCTCTGTTGCAATTACTCAAGTTCCCCGCATTGTTGGCATCCACAACAATACTCGTACTCTTGAACTCATTTGCGGTGTTGGTCTCACAGCTCGCGCTTACGCGACAATTGTTTTCGTCAACCTTGGTAAACGTCTCCCCATTGCAGGTATGACGCGCAGACGATGCGTTATTATAGTTTTGCTGGCAAAAGAACACCGTATCCCGAACTGGCTGTGGATCCCCCGCCGCATTCGCTGTTGAAAAAGACCCTGCCGTCACCGTTGCCAAAATCACCATCATGACTAGACTTTTCATGTGATATCTCCTTATATTCATCCGATAACTGCCTGCATCGCGCGCTGATGCCGGCCTCTTCTTCGGATGACGGGCTGTAGCCGATGCCGCCGCCGTGCGCAAGCCCCGGCGGGCTCCCCTCGGGCAATGTCTCATTTTCGGATATCCCTCCCCAAGAAACATCTGTTCGTTTATTACTCAAATTTTACCAAAGTGGTATATCTTTTTCGTATTGCTTATCCCTGATTTCATATATTTTTCGTGTAAAATGCATTTTTTCTTGCAAAAACAGCGGCTGGGACCGAATGGCGCATGAACTTTAGCCGATTCCTCAATGACTTGACCGCGACCCCTGACTGACCGGCCGCCGTGGCGTTTCTCTCCCGGTTCTGCGGTTGTTGCTCCCCAGATTGAAGACAGTGTCCGGCCAGCCGGCTGCGAGCGTAAGCGAGCCCCGTTCCTGTTCTTTGAAGGTCGATACTTTCACAGTCTCATACGCGCCCGGCTCCGGGGGGCGCGGCCTCTCGCTGCGGGCGGGCTCCTCCTGGGGCGCCTCCGCCGGCGGTGCGAAGCGGCGGGAGCGGGGGACGGCGCCGGGAAGGCCGGATAAGCGATGCGGCACATATTTGCGACTCTGGCGGCAATCGTCATCGGGGGGGATACGCGACGCGCTGCTGAGACGCACCGGAAGGGAAAAGGACTGGGGGAAAAGCATGACGGATCCCCGGAGGCTCGGGTCAAGGTTCTTGTGACGATATGCGCTGTTCTCACAGCAGAGCGCCCGAACGGCAAGACAATACATGAGGTGGTTTCTCGAACCCGGCGGGAGGCGGGCCTGAAGCGACCGGCTGAATACAGAACAGGCGCCGCTGAGGCCCTGCAGCCGATTTTTCGGGAACGTTGCGAAATTCCTGCAGGAGCAGACGGACAAGCGATATCCAGAAGTACACGATAAAAACATTAAATAAAAGAATATAACACGATTAAGATATATAAAAGATGTACAGCTTTTGGTAAGATGAGGACGATAAACTGGAACAGATGTCCCATCGTGAGAAGTAGCCGGGATGAGCGCACCGCCCGGCTCTTTTTCGGGAAATCGCAATAGCGGGAAGGGAGGATGAAACGATGGCTCACATGAGGATTGCGGCTGCGATGGTTCTGGTTTCGATGCTGTGCGCCGCGGAGTCTCAAGCGCAGTGGTATGTCTCGATGAACGGCGGCGTGTCCTCTCAAACCGGTGTCCAGGCGGTGGGAGATTACACCCATCGTGTCACCGGCCAGTCCTTGACGGACATCAAGGTGGATGTAGATACCGGATTCAGGATAGGCGGCGCGGTGGGTCACTCCATGGGGGCTGTCAGGGTGGAGGGGGAGGCATTTTACGACAAAGCCGACTATGAGGCGTCTTTGGTTGCAGGAACGTCAGGAAGAGTCGAAGCCTCCAATGACCGCAAGCAGTGGGGCATCCTGCTGAACATGTGGTACGATTTTGCATGGCAAGACGGGATGACACCCTACGTGGGAGGTGGTTTGGGGTATCATCGGAGCGTGAACGGAACCCCAGCCGGTGATGTCGTGAATGACGGCGCCATGTGGCAAATCGGCGCGGGGATGAGTTTCGAAATTGGCGAAACAGTGACGATCGATGCGGGCTACAGGTTCATGCGGGGTTTCTCGAAACTGGAGGATGAGTTGCAAGGCTTCAGGTACGACAAGCCGCACGAATCGCATGGGTTTGTTCTGGGATTGCGGTGGAGTCTTTAAGCTGCACTCGGGCCCGAAATCTGTAGTCTGCTCCCCGCCGAACGTGTGCTCTGGAATATACGCCTTGATGGGCTGATATTCCGCCGCAACAGCCTTGTCCGGATGATGGACGACCTCTTTGGCGTTCGGGGGAACACCGCAAGGCGACGATTTCAGCTGATCGATGCCTGCCCGCAAACCACAATACTCTGGATTACACTCCCAGACTGTCAGATGGCTTTGTATGAACTGTCTGACAAAGCTGTTGAGTTCCGCCTCCGTGAAAATCCATGATTTTCAACTTCACCTTTCCTGGAAATTTTGCCACCAAGCTCGCCTGAGGGGAATGCGAGAGGCAGTGGAGTTGAGTTATGAGTTCTTCACTGGAAACGCGCCAGCCAATGTGTATGGACGTACATGGACGCCCACTGGAATGCAAGTGTTTTCTATGGAGGGTTCGGTGCAATGCGGTCAGGCTCTGTCGTACATTCGGCCTCTCGATTGCGGCGTTTCATTCTTGCCGCGGGCCCGTATGGAGATGCGAGATGGGGTAATCGGGTTGGCCCTCGAACTGCCGCGTGTAGCGGATGTTCCTCTGTCATATGATCGAGGCGAGGCCGGGATGTCTCCGGTGTCTCTCGCCCGCAGGAGGAGCAGCCATGAACTACTTTGCAGGACTCGACGTGTCGTTGGAGTGGACGAGTGTGTGCGTGGTGGACATGGACGGCGGGATCGCCCGGGAGGCGAAGAGCACCAGCAGCTCCTCGCCCTCATCCGTGAAGCCCCCTCCCCCCTCCTTGTCTCCCACGAAGAAGTTCCCCATGTGCGCGCCCCGGTGGCGCATTGGCGTGCCCTGTAAGGTCCGGCAAAGGCCCAGCTCCTCGGAGAGCCCCGGTGAGCGGATGTGAGCGGGAAAATCCTCGAGCCTCAGCGGCGCCTCTGCCTGCGAGATGATCACCCGCAAATGGCGGGTGGCCAGGCGTTTGCTCGAACGGTTTCCCGAAAAACCGCGTGCCCGCTCGGCGCAGGCGGATATACGCAAAAGATGAATTTCAAGCTGAGACACTGCCGGATAGTCAGCAACTTCCGACCTGCAGCACCAATTTCTGGCAGTGATATATCTTGCTGGCATCACCTTTCGACACACCAAGGATGTACGTAGTCCCCGCGTCATCGCCGGTAGTGGTCTGGTATGTACATCTGGCCCAGAAATTGCACTTGTTGTCAGTCACCGAACGACCGTTCAATGTGCAGGTCTGGCTGGCAGGCGAATTGTTCCATCCCGAATTGCAGTCACTTGTCGTGGTTGGGGGGGGCGACGGCTCCCCACCGGCCATTGCCGGGCTGGGAGCCAGGCATACTGCTAATAACAATGCGCTTGCAATAAACAGTTTATACATGATGTTCCTCCAGTCAGGTTTTCCGGCAAGATGATTATAGTACGGTCTTAGACTTTTCATGTGATATCTCCTTATACTCACCCGATAACTGCCTGCGTCGCGCGGGTCAGGCCTGCGCGGCAACCCGGCCGAGGGAACCGGCCGGCGCTGCGCGCTGATGCCGGCCTCTTCTTCGGATGACGGGCTGTAGCCGATGCCGCCGGCGGGCTCCCCTCGGTCAATGTCTCATTTTCGGATATCCCTCCCCAAGAAACATCTGTTCGTTTATTACTCGAATTTTACCAAAGCGATATATCTTTTTCATATTGCTTGTCCCTATTTTCATATATTTTTCGTGTAAAATGTATTTTTTCTGCCCGGGAGGCACTGACGATGAATGGAAGCGACGAGGCTTCGGAAGATCGCATCTCGCGGCTGTGCGCGTCGCTCGCGCGGACCACTTCGAGCCTGGACTTAGAGACCGAGCAGGACGAGGAGATGGCGGTGTTGTTCGCCTCCCAAGCGGCGGTGGCGATCGCGAACGCCCGCGCGAAGAGCGGTGCATCGTCGAGGCGCAGGGCCTGCCGGTAAGCTGCGATGCGAACATGCTCGGGGAACTTGCTATCGACTACGAGCGGCGCCGGGTCATGGTGGCCAGGTGCGAGGCGGGGCTCACCCCCACCGGGTACGAACTGCTGCGCGTCCTCTCTGCAAACGCCGGATGGGTGACGACCCTGTGTTCCCCGCCAGTGCGGGGATGAGCCGGGGAAGCCAGACGATTCACCCGGAAACCACCCCAAAAGAGCAGATAAAGGCCGCTTTCATCGAAACACAACAGCGCATCCGGCATTCCCGCCCCTGGCATCCGGTTTCGAGGGAAGACGCTCGACCCTCATCACACGCCGGCGCGTGCCTGTCGTAAAACCGTTGATATTCCGCTTGTTGTCCGGTTGAAACCCTCATGTTTTCGTATTGCATTCGGCACCGAAAGACCGACGGGAGCCTTGGCGGGAAACCCCCGGCAAGGATTATGCGCTTCGCGTTTCGTACCTGACTGCGGATGCGCGGCGGCGCTCCCGCGCGACACGCAGGGCCGGGAGAGCGCCTCTTTGAAAAACCGCGCACGAGACGGAAGCCGCACCGGCTGGGGTTGTTGAAAAAGCCCTGCAATGACGGCAATAGGATTCCGCCTTGCCGAAGGTAGTGTAGGTCGGACATATATGTCCGACATACATGCGGCCCGTGTTCCAACGGCAAAAAAGCAGGGACGCATATATGCGTCCCCTACAACAGACCTTCCGTTTACCGCTTGAGGGCGATTGGGAGGACACATAGTCAGACATATATGTCTGACCCCTACAATTCCATCGCGTTATGTAGGGGCGGACCTGCGTGTCCGTATATGGACGCCCACGAGAATGCAAGCGTTTTCTTCGGACGGGTTCGGCGCTGGCCTGCGCCGTGGGGCTTGCGCGCGGCCCGGGGGGCGGACCTCACCGGCATCCGTCGCGGACGGAGCCTGCGAAGGAGGCCGTCGAGTGGGCGCTCGCCCATCTCGCCGAGCGCGATGCGGTATTCGCGAGGACGGATCTTCTCGCCGCGGCACTCGCTCACGGCCCGGGCGCCGCGTCCATCGGAGCCGTCGAGCGGGCCGTCTATGGTCTCAAGCGCGAGGGCCGCGTACACGAAGCGCCGGCGCTCCAGGGCTTCCATCACGAACTCGACCACCAGTCGGTTGGGCGACATTTCGCGCTTTTCGGCCTCATTTTCGATACGTTTCCACTGTTCGGGCGTGACCCTGATGTTCTTCTGTATCGTCTGAACCATCCGTTTCGCATATTACGCATCCATCCGCATTTTCTCATGAAAATAACACGCCTGAAACCCGAAACCTCACGTTAAATACATATCACAGTTGTACAATTTTATTTATGCAGGTGCAGGCAGATATATCGGGTGATTAATACCTCAAGGCCATCTTGGAGAAAGGAGCTGACATGCAAACTTTCGCAGCAGTAGTGCTTGCGCTGGCTCTGATGGTCGCGGTTAGCGTGCAAGCGCACGACAATCCGACCAACCCGACACACAAGCACGGCCTGGAAATCAAGCGCATTGACTGCGGTGGAGACGTCGAAACGGCCATTGTGGCGTTCCAGGAAAGTACCAGAGAGTGTCTGAGTGACTGGAACTGGCGTACGGGAAAAAAGACGCCACGATGCAGCTATACGTGCTTGTGGCGCACTTGGGCTACATGGAACGGCAGTCGCCACTACGAGCCTAGTGCCTCGTACAACAAGTGCCATATCGAAAACAGCCATACACCTACTAGGGCTAAAGCAATGTTCCATCCGAGTGAGCCAAGTTGGAACCAAGGCGTCTGGGGCGTCGTCGTGCGGGACGGTTGGGGGCAAGAGGAGGTTCGCGGTGTGGGCCATGACCAGACACTACGTTGAACGCTTCAAAGACGATGCCGCCCGAATCAAAAAAACAGGAAAGAAAGTAAAAGCCGTAACCACGAAAGAAATTCCGTTAGCCCGAACACCTAAAAAAAGGAGATGTCACATGAAAAGTCTAATTATGATAGCGGTTTTGGTAATGACGATTGCAGGGTCTTTCGCCGCGGCGAATGCCGGGGCAGACAAACCCGTTGATACGGACCCTACGTTCTTTTGTAGGAACACCTTTCAGAACGGTTCCGCAGCGAGGCATACCTGCAAAAACATATCCTTCGCCAAGATCGGAGCCGACTCGTATAGGGTGAGCGGTCGATGTGAAATGGCGCGTCGGCCAAACGAGTACAGGGATACGACCATCAATGTTGTTGACTCCCGCCGTTGCGGCGATCTGTCGAACTGCGACGGAAACTTGGTCTTGGGGGCTTGCCTGGACTGTGTCGATAAAAAAACCATGCGGAAGATAGCGTGCTAGATAAAAAACTGCGGCGGCAACCTTGGGCTCGGAGCTTGCCGATGGCAAGGCTGCCGCACTTCCCAAACGGAAGGAAGCCGGAAATGTTCTTGACCCTTGCCACGATGGGACTCGCCGTCGCCCTTGTGACAGGGACCGCGGCGCAGGCGCAGAAGCCGCTGAAGATCGACACGGCGCTCTGCGAATCCCGCGCGGTCAAGCTGTCGTTCCATCGCGGGGGCGAGTGCCCGTGGTATGGGTGCTCGTCCGACGCCAACGCCTGCCTGTGGAGGCCGTGGCGGTACACCGCGAACGACGATCGCCTGGAGCTTGGCGGGGCGCTGCACAGCTGCCACATCCGCAGGGAGGGAAGCGACTACGTGGCCCGGTTCCGGGTGCCCCGCCCGCAGGGCGCAATCTACGGGTGGGGCGTGGTCGTGCGCGACGGATACAGCACGAAGTGGCTGCTCTGCGAAGGGGAGGAGTAACAGCGACCCCACCGGCTATCTGTGCTGACCGGAAGCCGAAGGATTACGCGGGCGAACAGCCCGCGTAATCCTTTGTCTGGCATCGTATATAAGCCCCCTAAATTGACAAAGCGGGCTCGTTTATTGACATCGGTGATACATCCGCAATGGAGGGAGAATTCATGAACATTCGAGGTATGCTCGCGCTCTTTTTTCTGGTCGCCCTGAGCGCGACTCCTGCCCTGGCGATGAGTGAGAAACCGAACTCGGAGGAAGCGTGCAGGAATGCGTTCAACAAATCCAGCGCCAACCGGACCTGCGACCTCGACTCCGCGGGACCGTCCGGCGGCTCCAAGTGCTATATCGATGCCCTGTGCCAGTACCGGGACGGGAACATCGTCAGGAAGCGACGCACCACCCTCTCGGTACCGCCGACAGACGTCGGCTCCCTCAACAACTGCAACGGATGGTTGCAGATCGGGAGCTGCTGAGGCGGCAGGCGGGAGGAGAGCCGTCACAGCCCTGGTGCAGAACGGGGAGGGGCAGTGATGCTTCTGTGACGCCCGTTCGCATGGTGTCCGTGGAACGTAAAAAGCCCGTGTTCGTCGTGTGTCCGGGACGATAATCGATCGCTCCTGAATGGCGGAGGGTCGCGTGCGGCGCTTCCCCTCTCAAGGCAGGATTCGCACATGCTTCGCCCGGGCGCGGGAGGACTCTTTCCGCACCGGGGGCACAGACCCGGCGCGAGTCGGTCGGCGGTGCGCCGCCTGTGGCGTTCGCGACCGAACTTGCGCCTCATCTCCGGGTCCTTGTGGGGCATCCCGTCTCCCTCCCCGGGGTGGATGGAATCGTGCGGCCGGCACCCGGCCGGCGAGACGTCTTGCGGGCGGAAGTCCTCCCCGAGGGGGAGTTCCTCACCGGCACAGCATCCGGGTCCAGGCGAGGTGTTCGCCCCACAGCTGCAGGCCGCTGCCGGGGACCTTGAGCCCCGTGCAGACGATGAGTTCGTCGCGCGCGGGCCGCATCTCGCGTACGGCTTTCCGCGAAGCCGTAGCTCTCTTCTTCTTGCGCCTCCCGCTCTCCCTGTCGGGCACGGGCCTGATGTCGCCGTCGGCGAACCTGTAGCGTTTCACTTCGTAGCGCTCGTCCTCGAGGCCTCTGCCGAACAGGTGGGTGAGGAAAGTACTCGCTTCGGGTTTGGGTTTCCGCATCGCGCGCCTCCTTGCAAAGAGTGGATGATGGCGGCGGAGAACGCCCTCTCCCGGACGCCCCGCCGACGCCCCCTCCCGGCCCGCCTCTGCCTCCCGGCGGCGCAGAGCCACCGTCGGCGGAGCACGGTGGAGGCTGCCGACTCTGAAAAAAACGCATCCAGACGCGTATTTACATGAAAGAAATATGGATTGAACCTGAAAGAATACGCTAAATTCACACTGCTTCGTTTATACTTCGAAGCGATGCTGAAAAGAGTTCTGGATTCCGCCGCTTCAGGTTGTTTTTTTCATAGTGCGGTGAAGGACTGCCCTGGGGAATGTGGCGGGCCGCCTCTCCCGCCAGGCTGTCTCCTTTCGGGCGGGAGGGGAGATTCCCTTCGGAAAACGCGAGCGGGGGCCGGGTGGTCCGGCGCGACGGGAGCCGTGAGGCGCTCTTCCTCGACCCCGCCGGTACGAATATCGAGGTATGCATGATTACCCATTTCTGCAAAAAATTATCCGTACTGTTCCTGCTTATCGCAATTTCACTGACGACGGGCTGTATGGGCGGTGGCGGTTCTCCTCCGCCTCCGGTCCCGACACCCACGCTTACGCCCGTTCCCCAGCCGTTTCGCACAGGGACGACCTTCGTTGACAACGTCCTCAGCGTCGACGTGCGCTACCACGACGGCCGAACCCGTACCCTCGATACCGTCCGGCACCGGGACGGGTCGTGGGCGCGTTTCCTCCCCCGACCCTTGCAACCCGGCCATTCCAGCCGCGAATGGCTGCTCACGGAAAACCACTACGACGGCAGGATTCTGCTCTACGCCGTCGTCTCGTGGAACGACGCCGACCCTGCCGATTACCTGGCGGCCGGATGGTGGCTCGTATACCCGCCAGACGTGCCCTTTTGGGAATTCGAATCCGCCACGCGCGGCGTCTTTATCGATGGGCCGGAACTCGACCCTTCTAATCCGCCTGACCTCCCCCTGACCGGCACGGCCACCTACGTCGGCGGCGCCGGCGGCGCGTACACGTATAACTACGGCCGCAACTGGGGCGAGTTGGCCGGTTCCTCCGAGTACACGGAATTCGTGGGGTCTATCTCGTTGACCGCCGACTTCGGCAGCAAGCGCCTCACCGGTTGCATGGGGTGCCTCGAGCCGACCGGGATCGATCCCGGCCGCCACCTCTATCCGATCGTGACCTGGTGGAACCCCGATCCTGAGGCGTCGCCGGCCGACTACGATCTGCACTTTTCCGCATCTTTCGACGCGAAGGGCGCATTCAAGGATACCGAGATCACCGTCACGCATCCCGAACGCACAATCACGCAAGCCGCCGGGACGTGGCGCGGCCAGTTCTCGAACGTGCCGGACGCCGACGGCAACCCACGCCGCCTGGTCGGATCGAGCGATGTTCACTTCGCCGAAGAAGACGGCTCGAGCGGCCGCTTTACGGGCATCTTCGATGCGCTTACGCCCGCAACTCTCAAGCCCGGTGACGACAACACGCCCGACGCGAACTGATATACGCCCTGAAAGATACCTTCAGGGCTTCGGGGGACAACCGGGGGCGCCGGAGAAAGTTCCGACATCGTGATTCGGTTCGACGGATGTGAAAGTGTGTAGGGGTCACATATTTGCGACCCACACGAAGACCGCATCCCATCGAAGAGAATTCCAAATCAACTCCCCCCTTGAGGGGGCTGTTGAAAAAGCCCCTGAGGGACCTGCAAACAGAGGGTTCGTAGGGACAGGCCCCTGTGCCTGTCCGAGGTCCCTGCGGAGCGTAGCCACGGGGATGAACATATACGATGCGGGCGGCCCCATGGGGGTCAGGGCGGCCACAGGGGGCCGCCCCTACGGGAACATTGCGGATCGAGGTGAAAGGACGACCAGACCCTCCCCGGCTGTATTCGTCCGTAGGGACAGGTCGCGACCTGTCCCTACACCCCCCTCACGTCGAACACTCACTCATCGGGCTTTTTCAACAGACCCTCAAGGGGGGAGTGAATCTTCTCTGCTGAATTGGGTGGAGCACGGCGCGCTGCAAACGACGCCCGTCCTTCAGCCTTCTCCCGGCCCCTGGCCGAGGAAACGGCTGGGCGCCTTGGAGAGCGCGTCGATCGCTTCGCGGGCGATCCGCTCGACCAGTTCGCCAGCATTCGGGCGGTCGGCGATCAGGTCCAGCCCCTCGCCGGCGAAGGTGACCGCCGTATCCGTATCCCCCTCGCGCAGGGCCGCGAAGAAGCGCTCGCGCATCGAGGGGTTCCGCTCTCGCAGTTCGTCGTCGCGGCCATGCCAGGTTTCGGCGAATGCGTTGCGGATGGCGCGCCCGGTGTAGGGTTCCGGCCAGGCGATGCCCCGGGCCGTGTCGAAGACCTTGGTGCGCAGCGTGTGGTCGCCGCCGGTTCGCTCGATCAGCGCTTTCTGGTTCGGGTGGCCCAGCGCCTCCTCGGCGGCGAAGAAGCGGGTGCCGATCAGCGCGGCCTCAGCACCCAGCATCAGGGCGGCGGCCAGGCCGCGCCCGTCACCGATGCCGCCCGCGGCGGCGACCGGAACCGGCGCCACCGCGTCCACGACCGCCGGAACGAGCGGCAGCGTGGAGCGCTTCGCCCCGTGGCCCCCGGCCTCCGTTCCCTGGGCGACGATGATTTGGGCGCCCTTCGCCGCCGCCTCCCGGGCGTCTTTCAAGGTCTGGACCTGGCAGATCAGCGCCGCGCCGGCTTCGCGTATCTTCCCGGCGTAGGGTCCGATATCGCCGAAGGAGAGCATGACGGCCCTGGGCTGGCAATCGAGTGCCGCGTCGAGCGCGCCGGGCCGCTCGGCCAGCGCCCAGGTGATGAAGCCGATTCCGACCGGGTGCTCGCCCGCCTCCTCGAACTCCCCGCGAATCCACTCGTCCGATCCGTAGCCGAACGAAGGGTCGGCGTAGCCCGCGCCGATGAGGCCCAGCCCGCCGGCGGCGGAGACCTCGCGGGCCAGCGCGCCGCCCGCGACGCCGCCCATCGGGGCGAGCAAAATGGGATGTTCGATGTCCAGCAGCCGGGTGATCGCGGTGGAGAGTTTCATGGGCGATAACATAGCGGCCCCGCCGGGGGTTGTAAACGAGGCGCCTGACCTTGAGAGATGTTCCGTTCGAGACGTTCACAGGGGGCCTTATTTTCACTCTCCCTTGAGGGGGTTGTTGAAAAAGCCTTTGTCAAAGGAGCAACCCCCTTGACGGGGGACAAAACCAACCCCCCCTACCCCCCCTTGTCAGGGGTCAAAACCGACCGAAGAGGGAGGTTTTGCAAGACGATGTGTTTCTCGTCAGTGGCTCATGCAAACGCTCGTTCATCACTCGCGTTTGACCCCTGACAAGGGGGGGTAGGGGGGGTTGGTTTTCCCGTAGGGGCGGCCCCCCGTGGCCGCCCGTATCGAAGATATCCATTCCCGTGGTTGTCCTTCGTCAGGACAGGCACGGGGGTCTCGGACAGGCACGGGGGCCTGTCCCTACGGATGCGATTCGGTTTTGTTCGTCATTCCGTCTTTCGCCGGAATGACGGGTGTTGTGATCTCTCCGGAAGGGTGTCGTAGGGGAGGCTTTCAGGCCGGGGGCGCATTTCCCCGCATTTGGCGTTACCGGGCTTGCGCCCGCGCGGGGCAGAATCGGGCGCGCGAACGGGAGGAGTTCCGATGGACCTGGAAAAAGCGGAAAAAGCGAAGCGAACGGACTCGGCGGCCCGGGTTCGGCCGGCGAACGGACCCGGCGTTTTCCGCGCGACGGGAATTCCTGAAAAATACGATAAATTAACGGGGTTTTTCGATAAATTGCTGAAAAATAACGTCCAGATAAATGACTGTAATCAAAAGGGTTATCATTTAAATCTTAGCGCCGCGCACTCAGATCCAGCGCAAAAAAAAGTTTTTCGGGCGCCCGCGCATTTGCCCGCAACCGCCCGCATCTGCGCGCCACCGCCACGCCGAGTGAGGGGCGAAGCCCGCAACCGCGCTGCTTTAAGTGGAGTCAAGGAGGAAAAAGAGAAGGGGAGGCGAAGCCCCCGCCCGCTCAACTGTCTTCTTGCGCGGGCGTTCCTGACGTGCGGCGGATGAGTTCCATCATCGCCGTTTGTTGATTGTCCAGGGCCTTGTTCTGGCCTTCCAGCACCTTCATGGTTTCTTGATGCGCCGCCATGGTTTCCTGGTGTTGTTCTTTTTGCGCCTCTCGCTGGGCGTTAATCGCCGCCATGGTCTCCCGATGCTGCGCCATGTTTTCCCGGTGCTGGGCGTCGCGTTGCTTCGAGGCCTGTCGCATGATGTAGAGCCCGACTCCGATGAGGCTGCATTGCGCGGCCCCGACGAGGGCGGCGACCCATACGGAAGCTCGTTGCACGGCGAGCGATGCTTGTTGAAGGGCTAGAGTGGCCTGCTGCAGTGCGAGCGTGTCTTTTTGCAGCGCAAGGGCGGCTTGCTGCACGGTGAGGCTTGCGGCTTCGTATTCCGTCATTTCGGTTCTCTCCTGTCTGTCCTCGTGGAGCAGCCAGTCCGGCCAGTCTCGCCCAAAGAGGGGGATAAGTCAAAGCGAAGGCGCGTTCGGCTCCTCGTCGCCTCGTTCCTCTAAATCCACCGCGAGGCGCCGGAGTAACCGTGCGCAAGCTTTTGCGGGCCGGACCATGATAGAGTCGACACGGATTCAAACGGCAACGAGACCCCGGGAGGAAAAATGAGCAAGACGTCCACCGTACCCGCCCTTCGTCCCGGCGAATTCGTTCCCCTCGTCGCCCTTCTGATGGCGCTCGTCGCACTCTCTATCGACGCGATACTGCCGGCGCTGCCCGTGATAGGCCGCGACCTCGGGGCGCCGCGCCGAAACGACGTTCAGTTCGTCGTCACGGCCGTGCTCCTGGGGCTCGGCCTCGGGCAGATCGTTTTCGGCCCCCTCTCCGACAGGATCGGGCGCAAGCCCTCCATCAATACCGGCCTCGTTCTGTTCATGTCGGGATGCGTCATGAGCACCATCGCATCCACCTTCGAGGTGATGATTGCGGGCCGCGTGCTGCAGGGCGTCGGAATCGCGGGACCGCGCATCGTGACCGTCGCCCTGGTGCGCGACCAGTACGAAGGACGCCAGATGGCTCGTCTCATGTCCTTTGCGATGGCCGTGTTCATTCTCGTTCCCACCGTCGCGCCTGCCCTCGGGCTGGGGATACTGTGGCTGGGCGGCTGGCGCGCGATATTCGCCGCCTTCTTCATCATCGCCATGATCACGCTCGCGTGGTTTTCACTTCGCCAGCCGGAAACCCTGCCCCCGGCCCGTCGGCGGCCCCTCTCCCCGCGCGCCATCGGCGGAGCCGTCCTGGAGGTGCTGCGGATCCGGGCCGCGCTCGGATATACCGTGGCCACCGGATGCGTGTTCGCGCCGTTCGTGGCCTACTTGAGCTCCGCCCAGCAAATCTTTCAGGAGGCCTACAGGACCGGCGCGCTCTTCCCGGCCTATTTCGGCGTGCTGGCGCTCGCTTTCGGAGGCGCCTCGCTCGTGAACGGGTGGCTCGTCATGAAATACGGGATGCGCCGGCTCTCGCGGAGGGCGACGGCCTCCATGACGCTGGTCTCGGTCGTCGCCCTGGCGCCGGTCTTCGCCTTCGAGGGACTTCCTCCGCTCTGGCTGTTCATGACCTACCTGCTCCTCGTATTTCTCTGCATCGGGCTCCTCTTCGGAAATCTCAATGCGCTCGCCATGGAACCCATCGGTCACATCGCCGGCGTGGGAGCGGGCGTGGTTGCTACGCTCTCCACCTTGATCTCGGTGCCGTTCGGCGCGCTCGTGGGCCACAGTTTCGATGGCACCATGTACGCGCTGATCACCGCTTTCGGGGTCTTCGGGGCAGGGACCTACGCCGCCATGAGATGGGCCGAGGGAGGCGCAGGGCGCAGCCGGGATGCCGCCGCTCGATCGTGATCGTCCGTCGTCCGCCGGATGTCTAAAGACATCCCGGGAGCCGCATGAAACGGCTGTCAAACACGAGGAGGTTATACGGAGCCTGCCAGTATTCAAAGTGGCGGAGAGGGAGGGATTCGAACCCCCGGTGCAGTTGCCTGCACAACAGATTTCGAGTCTGCCGCCTTAAACCGGACTCGGCCACCTCTCCGTAAGAATCGTCACGTCAGCGCGCGGCCTGCCTCGCCTCGCGGGCGATGCGTCGGCGCTCCTCGAAAAAGGCGCGCAGCATCGCGGCGCTCTCCTCGGCCAATACGCCCGAGGTTATCGGCACGCGGTGGTTCATGCGCGGGTCCGAGGGAATGTCGAACAAAGAGCCGCAGGCCCCGCCCTTGGGGTCCGTGGCCCCGAAGACGAGCCGCGCGATCCGCGAGTTGACGACCGCCCCCGCACACATGGGGCACGGCTCGAGCGTGACATATAAGGTTGCGCCGTCGAGCCGCCAGATGCCGTCTGTCTCGGCGGCTTCTCTCAGCGCCAGGACTTCCGCGTGCGCGGTGGGGTCGCAAGCGGCCTCGCGCCTGTTGAAGCCCCGGCCCAGCACCCGGCCCTCGCGCACCACCAGCGCGCCCACGGGCACGTCGCCCGCCTCTTCGGCCATCCCGGCCAGCGCCAGCGCCTCCGCCATCCAGCGCTCGTCTTCTCTCATCTGATCGGTCGAATACACTTGTCTCTCTCCATCCGGTTGTTCCCGCGGCCCCTAAAAGACCACGAATCGAAACCGCTGGCAAGCGGGGGAGGCGTTTCCCGCGCATGAGGCATCGCTCTTGCCGGATGCGGAAAAACCTGAGAGGCTTGGGGCCTTACCCATCACTCACACTATTTTTGAAGGATGCCCCTATGCTTTGGGAAGAACTCAGCTGGCCGCAGCACAAGGAAATGGCCCAGAACGGGGCCGTGGTCGTCATCCCCTTCGCCTCGATGGAACAGCACGGGCCGCACAGCCCCGTGGTGGTGGATACGCTGCTTTGCGAGAGCGTCTGCCGCAAGGCGGTGGATGGACTCGAGAACGTGCTGCTGACCCGCACGATGTGGACGGGTACGTCGCACCACCATTTCGAGTACCCGGGAACTATTTCCTTGAGGCTCGAAACCTACGTGGCCCTCGTCAAGGACATCATCCGCTCCGTCGCTCATCACGGCTACAAAAAGATATTCGTCGTGAACGGACACGGCGGCAACGTGCAGCCGCTCCAGGCCACGCTGAACGACATCGGCTACGACATCGAACTCACCATCTGGATGATCACCTACTTCCATCTGGGGAACGAAATTTCCGCGCAGATCCGGAAAACGCCCGTCGGCGGCATGGCCCACAGCGGGGAGTTCGAAACCGCCATGATGCTCCACCTGCGCCCCGACCTGGTGAACATGGACGAGGCGGTGGATCAGGTCAACGAGAATCCCCATCCCCTGGGGACGAAGGACATGCACCACCGCGGAATGCTCTTCCGCCCCGTGGACTTCAACAGGCACCGCGCGCCCTCGGGCGTAGCGGGCATGCCCACGGCGGCCACAGCGGAAAACGGGGCGCAATACTTCGAGGCCGTATCCGCCCGCCTGCGCGGGCTGATTGAAGAACTGGCTGCGCTCTAGGCATGGTCCGGGTCGCAGGCGAGTCCTCCCGAACGGCCAGATACCTGAACCTGAGCCGCGCGGGGGCGAACGACCCCGTCATCATCTGCTATGAGGCTGCCGGCGACGGCACGCCGATCCTCTGCGTGCCGGGGCTGGGCGATACGGTATGGGTGTGGCGGGAGATCGCCCCCACGCTCACGAGCATGCACCGCGTGGTCGCGGTGGAGCCGAGGGGGCACGGGCGTTCCTCAAGCCCACCGGGGAAATACACGCTCGAAGATATGGCGGGCGATATCGGGGCCGTCGCCGCCCGCCTGGGCCTGAACCGGCCCGTCATCATCGGGCATGGCCTGGGGGCGAGGGCGGCGCTCTTGCTCGCCATCGAGCAGCCCCGGCTGCCGGGCGCGCTCATTCTCATCGCGACGGGCGCTGCGCCCGCCGCCAAGAGCGTGCGCAGAGGCGTCGCCGAGAGAATCCATCTGGCCGAGGCGGGCGACATGCAGGAGGCCTACCGGAACAGGAAAAGCGAGGGCAAAGAACCTCGGGGGATGACCCCCCGGGAGCGCGCGGAGCATCACCGCCTGTTTCTGCGGGGCGACCCTTCGGGATACGCCTCGGCGGGATACGCCGAGCTTCTCGCGCCCGACCTCACGGAGCGCCTCGGCGAAGTCGCTTGTCCCGTGCTCGCCCTCACCGGCGAGGAAGACCCCGAATACCACGAGGACGCTCAGGTCCTCTCGGCGGGGATTCCCCGCTGCGAGTCCATTCTCATCGAGGGGGCGGGCCGCTACGCGCAACTCGACAGGCCCGAGGCCGTGCTCGCCCTCATCCATGATTTTTTCAGGAAACACCATCTTTCAGTCGCCAAATCGACGGAGGAAACCCATGAGCCGATTAGTTGACCTCACAGCCCCCCTGGGACATCCCGACCTTTGCGAGGTGCCGACGTTTCCGCCTGTGGAATACTGGCGGTTTCACGAACATCCCACGCACGGCCGCCAGAACAGCGCGGTCCGGATGGCGATCCACCAGGGAACGCACCTGGACGCGCCCAGCCATTTCTTTCCCGACGGCGCCAACATCGACGAGATGCCGCTCGAGACCTTCTGCGGCCGCGCCGTGAAGATCGACTTGAGGGAAACCGTGCAGGAGGCAGGCCCCATCACCCGGGCTATGATCGAAGCAAGCCCCGGCTTCGAACCCGGACGCCTTGACGGGGCCATCGCCGTCACGTGGACGGGCTGGGCGAAGGAGAAGCTCTTCACGCCCGGTTACTTCGCCACCAACCCTTACCTGGACACGGAGGCGTGCCACTTCCTGTGCGATTGCGGCATGAAGGCCCTTTGCATGGACCACGGGATCGACCCGGGCATGCAGGACGACTTCGTCGCCCACCACGAGGACTCCCCCGGCCACCGCGCCGTGCTGGGCCGGGGCGTTCCGCTCATCGAGCACGTCATCAACCTGGAAACTTTCGAGGAGAGCGAATTCGAGATGTTCGCCTTTCCGGTGAAACTCTACAGAATCGAGGGCGCGCCCGCGCGCGTGGTCGCGCGTCTCGATTGAAAGGGAGGAACTCAAGCTTGCCGTTTTACCGAATATCCGAGATGGAAACGAAGCACATCGACATGGGCAAGGCGCAGACGCAAAGCGTCGCCGGGGAACTCATGAAGGCGGGCATGATCACCTATCCCGAAGACGGCGGCCCGCCGCCTCATTACCACCCGAACGAGGAGCAGTTCCTCCTGGTGATGGAGGGAAAGGCGAACGTGATCCTGGGGGACGAGACACGCGTCGTCGAGCCCGGCGATCTGGTGCACATCCGCCGCAACGAGCGCCACGGCCTCCGCATCACCGAAGGGCCGTTCGCCTTCTTCACCGTGAAGAGCCCCGCGGGCGACGGCGACCTCTACCAGGACTACAACAAGGCCGAAGACGCCGAAGCGGCGCGGGAAAAACTGGAATCCACATTATAGGATCACTTTTCTGACCAAGGAGATTTTGAATGCCGTTTTATAAAATGGAAGACCTTCCCCAGGGTTCATCTTCGGTAGGCCCCGCCGTGAGCCACGCGACGGCGGGCGAGTTGATGAAGGTGGGCTGGGTGATCTATCCGCAGGGAGACGGCCCGCCGCCGCACTTTCATCCCAACGAGGAGCAGTACATCCTGATGCTCGAGGGCAGGATGAACATGATCTGCGGCGAGGAGACGCGCGAGATCGGCCCAGGCGAGTTGGTGCACATCCCCAGAAACACGCGCCACGGCATCTATATCACCGAAGGCCCGGCGAAATTCTTCGCGGTGAAAAGCCCCGCGGGTGACGGCACGCTGGATCAGGACTACAACAAGGCGTCCGATGCCGACGAGGTGGCCGAACAGCTGAAGAACTAGAGAGCAGAACGAGAAGGGGTTGTTGTAAAAGTCCTTGTGGGTCGGGCCAAATCACTCCCCCCTTGAGGGGGAGTCGAAGAGCTAAGGGCGTAAGCCCGCAAGCGATTCGGTGGGGGGTATAATTCGGAATGGCGATAAAACGCGACTTACCCTCCACCGATTCAGCCTTCGCACAAACCGCTCGGCTTCATCGTCTGGCTTTCCCCTCGGGAAGCCAGACCCTCAAGGGGGGAGTGAATCTTGCTCTTCCATTGGTCGCGCCAAATCCTAGTTAATCGGGGTTTTCTCTTGGCAAAGGTTTTTTCAACAACCCCGAAAAAAGCCGGTGGGACGCCCCACCGGCTTTCTTTGTGTTTTTATTGCTGCGACTGCTGGGCCGCCTGGGCCATCCGCTTTTTTCGGAACTGCACGGCCTGGATGACGTCCTGCCAGACGAGACGCCCGAGGGGGCCCGAACTGTAGAGCGAGATGTTCACCTTGCCGTCGGGTGAGAGCAGAAAGTTGGTGGCGTGGAGAAACGTCCTCGGCTTATCGCCCGCCTCGGGTGCGTAAAAAGCGCCCGTCGCCTCTGATATCCGTGCCGGATCGAGGCTGTGGCCGACCGGAAAGTTCACCTTGCCGGCTTCGATGGACTGCAATGCTTCCTCTTCGGGGTCGGTGGACGCCGCGACGACCTTGATGCCCTCTGCTTCGAGTCTTTCTCCCGCCCGGGAGAATCCCGCCATCTGGGCGATGCAGTAGGGTCACCAATGGCTGCGGTAGAAAATGACGACGCCCCACGAACCCAGCAAGTCGCCGGGCAGGGAGATTTTTCCGCCGCCCGCCCTGGCGATTTCGAGACTCGGAAAATCATCTCCGGTGTCGAGGAACAACTGGCTCACTTTCGGCATGACGAACTCCACTGTTGTTCAGAAAAATGAATTCGGCTGAATCGAGTGCGCTCGATGTTACATCTCCCACAAAACAAAGAAAACCGGCCCGACGGATTTTCGCGCAAAAAAACACCCCCTCGAAGCCTTAAGCCGAGGGGGTGTCCGAAAAAGATGCGCGCTAGTTTTGGGACGCCATCATCTTCTTCTGGAACTGAACCAGACCCACCACGTCCTGCCACACGAGCCGGCCGATGGGGCCCGTGCTGTAGACGGCGACAGTCACCGTTCCGTCGGGCTTTAAGACATAGCCCGTGCTGTGGATGATCTGGCGTTTTTCCTCATAGAAACAGCCGGTGAGTTCGGAAATATGCTTGTTGTCCAGGCCATAGCCCACGGGGAAATTGAGTCCGCATTCCTCAATCGTTCCCTTCGCGTTCTCCTCCGTGTCCACGGAGGCTGCAACAACCTTGACGCCTTCTTCGGCGAGTTTCGCCGATCTGTCGAAGGCCGTAAGCTGCTGCTTGCAGTACGGTCACCAGTGTCCCCGGTAGAGCAGAACCACTCCCCAGTCGCCCGCGAGGTCACCGGGCAGGGAGATTTTGCCACCTCCCACCTGGTCCACCTCAAGGCTCGGGAAGGGATCGCCCGAGTCGATCATCTTGTCCGTCATACGTGGCATCAATGCGCCCTCCAGAAATGAATGAAGAAAAAACCTGAGACGAAGCGTTCCGAAACCCGACCATTTATACCCCTGCGGGAGAGACAATTCAAACCGAATCGCACATCACACGCTCCATCGCGCCGATGATCATTGCGTTTTTTATCCCCGGCGGTCTTGACAGGCCGAAGCCTCCTTTTTAGCATATGCCCACTTTTCAGAAGGCTCTCAATGAGCACAGGAGACCCTCGATGAGCAACGCGATTTCTTGTGAATGCAAGACCATCAAGCTGCAGGGTGAATTCGAAACGGCGGCCGGCGCCTGCAACACTGAGGTTCACCTGTCCGATGAGGACGCGGAGCGCTATCTCCCCCGAGATGAATCCCAGGAAAACCTGGTCATCTCGAAAGATTGCCGGATTCCCCCTCTCACCAGCGTCATCCGCTACGGCGAGGGTTATTACGTACTCAAGAAAGGCCGGGTCATGCGGGAGGGTTTCAGCAGAACGCTTCCCGAATACAAGCAGTAAATGCGCCGGCGGGTTTCGCCGCCTTCCAGAAACCAATCGTCACCCAACCCCGAGGAGATGACCCATGCGCGCCCAAAAATACAGTTGGGATGAGATGCCCGAGGAGGTCCTGAACGATACCTTATCGCGGAAGATGGTGGTGGGCGAAAAAGAGATGCTTTGCTGGCTCAAGCTCAAGCCCGGCTGCGTTGTGCCCCTGCACAGCCACGAAAACGAGCAGATATCCCATGTTTTACAGGGTAAGCTCCGGTTCCACATCGACGATGAGACCGTGGATGTCGGGCCGGGCGAAACGCTCCTCATCCCCCCGCACGTCCCCCACTCCGTGGAAGTCGTGGGCGATGAAACGGCGATTGACTACGACATCTTCAGCCCCATCCGAGAAGACTGGGTCGACGGGACAGATAATTATCTGAGAGACGGCTAGCGGGAAATTTCCGCAGGGCGGCCGGGAGGACAAAGGGTGCAGGGCGCAGGAGTGGCTCGGACTCGCACCCGGATGCTCCCCGCCCCCGATTTGCCGCCTGGCCAGGCAAACACGAATCAAAGAAAAACCCCAAAACGGCACTTTCTTTCAATCCCAAGATATTGTATCCACAATTCATCGCAACACTATATATAGAATCTACGTAAATGATTGCTTTATTTGCGCTAATGCGGTTATCCCCATCTGGATAACCTGTGGGTAAAATCACCTTTTTAACCCAATATATTGTGCAGTTATACGAAAATATACTATATTTTGTATCAAATTTCTTGACAGATCCAAGGAATCGGCTTACATTGTTGGAGAAGGGTAGCAGAGCAAAGTCACTTCAGCACGAGTTCAGGTAGGCGCGTCCGCCCCTCATCTTCGCTGGAAAAGCAATTTTTGCAGGCAAGTCGTCGACGTTTTGCGTGATGATTGGCGGAAGAGTGATCCCTCCGGGCATCGCCTGCCCTTTCCTTCCAGAGGATGCCCCTATCCTACCCAGGGGCCCCCACGGGGCCCCATAAATATGAAAAGCCGGGAAACGAGACCCTGCGCCGGACGCTTGCATGCGCCGTTCAGGACAAAAAAGCCCCCCTCGCCGTGAGGGGGGCATTCTTGTTCGTCGCGTAATTACTCGGGTTTCTTCACGTCTTTGTTTACGGAGCCTTGCAGGAAGCGCAGGAAGTCACTGCTTGCGGGCAGCACGAGAGTCGTCTTGTCCTTGAGCGAGCCCTCATACACCTCCAGGCTCTTCAGGAAGGCGTAGAATTCCTCATCCTGCCCGAACGCCTTGGCGTTGATGTCGATGCTCTTGGCGTCGCCCTCACCCTTGATGGTCTGCTCTTTCTCATACGCTTCCGCGAGGAGCACGTCGCGCTCGCGGTTGGTTTCCGCCCGTATCTTCTCGGCCTGTTCTTTTCCCTCCGAGCGGTACTGGCGGGCGATTCTCTGCCGCTCGGCCCGCATGCGTCCGTAAATGGCCTTCAGGTTCTCGGCGGGCAAATCGGCGCGCTTCAAGCGAACGTCCACTATCTGGATGCCGTAGGCGCGCGCTTTCTTGTCGCTTTCTTCTCTGACCTTGGCCATCAACTGCGCGCGTTCTTTCGCCACGATGTCGATCAAGTCCTTGCGCCCGAGTTCCAGGCGCAGTTCACTGTAGATAATGTCGTCGAGGCGGGCCTGCGCCCCCGTCTCGTTGCGCACGGTGCGCAAAAACTGCAGCGGATCAATAATCCGCCAGCGCGAGAAGTTGTCCACCACCAGGGATTTCTTGTCCTGCGTGATGATCTCCGTCGGGTTGGAGTCGTATTCAAGCAGGCGGCGGTCGAAGAACGTGAGCTGTTCCACGAACGGCAGCCGGTAGTGGAGGCCTGCGTCCCGCAAGACGCGGACGGGCTTGCCGAACCGGGTGACGACCACCTGCCTGTCTTCACGAATCGTGAACAGAAGCGAATTGAGGGCGAATACAACTATCAGGATCAAGACGAACAAGGCGATCGTCTTTTTGGGCAATTTTCTGGCTCCGGCTTCTTCGGCGCTCATCGTTTCGTCACTCCTTCGATTCCATTGCCCCGAAGCGGGAGGATGGGCAGCACGCCGGATTTACCCTGATCGAGAATCACTTTGTCCACGGTCGGCATCACCTCTTTCATCATCTCCAAGTAGAGCCGCTCGCGCGTAATGGCCGGCGCTTTTTTGTATTCCTTGAGCGTCGCCAGGAAGCGATTCGCATCGCCTCGCGCGTGGCGGATCTTGGTCTCGCGGTAGGCTTCCGATTTCCGGATGATGGCGGCCACCTTGCCCCGCGTCTCCGGTATCACCTGGTTCTGGTAGCCCTGCGCCTCGTTCACGAGGCGGTTCCTGTCCTCACGGGCGCTGGCTACGTCCTTGAAGGCGTCGATGACTTCTTTGGGCGGCGTCACGTCCTGAAGCTGCACCGCCACCACGCGCAATCCGGTTTCGTAGCGATCCAGTATCTTCTGAAGCTCCACGAGCGTCTCTTGCTGAATCGCGCCCTTTCCGGTGGTGAGCGCCTCGTCGATGGGCTTGCTGCCCACCACCTGCCGGATGGCGGCCTCGGCCGCGTGCACCACCGTCTCCCTGGGATTGCGCACCTTGAAGAGATATTTGTCCGCCTCCACGATGAGATACTGGACGATCATGTCCACGTCGACCATGTTCTCGTCCCCGGTCAGCATTCTCGACTCGTGGGGTTTGTCCGAATATCTGGCGGGAGGACCCGGGTCGATGGTGCGGAAGCCGATCTCCACGCGCTTCACTTCCGTCACCTTCGGCGTGTAGGCGGTCTCTATCGGAAACGGCATATGGTAGTTCAAACCCGAGGACACCACCCGTTCGATGCGCCCGAACCGGAGAACGATCCCCTGTTCGTCCGGACCCACGCTGAAAATGCCCGATGCCAGCCAGATCAGGGCCACCACCACGAAAATGGCGGCAGAGGGAAGTTTGAAATTCGGCAGGCGGAACTGCGGTATCTTGATCTGCGGCGGTATGCCGCCGCCACCGCCTCCTCCTCCGCTGCCCCCTTGTCTTCTCGATTTGAACTCATCCCAATCCATTGGCATGAGCGTCTCTCCTATTGGCGACGTGTGATGTTTGGTCGGGAAGAGCGCGAAATGTCACCTCATCAAGCGCCCATCCGCCTCACCCTATGCGGGTTATGGATTGAAGTCAACCAACCCGAATTCGTTTTTGGCGCACTTGGCGCCGGTTTTCCAGGATTTGCCTGCGCGAGGGCAACCCGCCCTGCGCGCCGCGCTTTCTCACCGAACACGATCCGGCGCTGACGGCGAAGCGCACCGCTTCTCCAAACGCCGCACCCTCGGCCAGTTTCACCGCCAGCGCGCCGCAAAACGCATCGCCCGCGCCTGTCGTATCCACCGCCTCGACCTCGGGAGGAGGCCTCATCCAGGAGGCTCCTTCCTCATCCAGGAGAAATGCCCCTTTTTCGCCCGCGGTAATGACGACCTGCGAAGGCCCCAAATCCCGTAAAGCGCGCGCCGCGCGCAAGGACTCCGCATCGGTTTCGGGTATTTCCCCGAGTCCGGCCAGATGCGCCGCCTCGGTTTCGTTGGGTGCGAGCACGTCGGTCAGGCGGAGCAATTCATCGGGCAATTCCCCCGCCGCCGGAGCCGGGTTCAGGACATTGCAGGCGCCGCGCCTTCTTCCTCTTTCGAATGCGGCCATGACCGACGCGATCGGAACCTCGAGCTGCGCCAGAACGACGTCGCCGTAATCCAGAAGCCCTTGTCTTCTTCTCATTCGCCCGGGCGTGAGAAGCGCGTTTGAACCTGGGGCCACGGCGATTTGGTTCTCGCCTTTCGCGTCCACCACGATCAGCGCGGCTCCCGAGCTCGCCTTGCAACGCAGTATTCCACCGGACGATATCCCGCTCTCCGCCAGGTAGCGGCCATAGGCGTCTCCGCCCGCGTCGTTTCCCAGCATGGTGACGAAGCGAACCTCGGCGCCGGCGCGGACGGCCGCCAAGGCCTGATTCGCCCCTTTTCCTCCCCAGAACTCACGCCGCTCATCCCCCATGACGGTCTCGCCGGCGGAGGGGAGCCTGTCCACGCGAACGACGATGTCGATGTTCGAACTCCCCAGCACCAAAACGGCGCTCTTTTTATTTTTCATCGTCATCCCATCCGTGATACCTGCGCAGATGCGAGGTGAAAAACGCCAGAAAACCCTCCACATCCAGGTCCAGGGCCACGTCGACGGGGTTCTTGACCCGTGCGCCCCTGTATTCGCGCAGATCCACCACCGTCATTCCGCGCGCAATGCCTTTGCTTGCGTCCACGTCCACGCGGCAGGGGACGGTCTCCACCAAATCCGGCTTCATCGCGACGGCCAGCGCCAGGGGATCGTGTAAGGTGATGTCGTCGGCACCCCGCCGTTTCCGGGAGAACCGCGCGTAGACTTTGATGAGGTCTCTCAGCGCAGCGCGGAACGACCCGCCGCCCCCAAATTCATCGACGCTCATGAGCGCGCGCCTCGTCACGTCCAGACCCACCATGGTGACGGGCAGACCGGATGAGAACACCTCCTTCGCCGCCAGAGGGTCGCAATAGATGTTGAACTCGGCCGCAGGCGTTACGTTCCCGGGCATCCGGGCGGCTCCTCCCATGACCACAATCCGCTTCACGCGGGAGAAGACCCCGGGTGCGCGCCGGAGCGCCAGGGCCAGATTCGTGAGCGGCCCCAGCGTGATGATGGTCAACGCCGAACCCCGCCTTGCGGCCTCCTCGACGATTACCTCCCAGGCCGGTTTCGAACCCCCCCCGCCCAGGCGGCGCAAGCGCTTTTTGTCGTCGAACATCGCTCCCATGCCCTCGGCCCCGTGAATCATTCGTGATTCGCTCCGGTTCAGGCGGCTCCCGTCCAGGGCCAGTGAGGCGCCCGGATAAACGGGAACTTCCGGAGCGTGAGGTTCGAGATGATCGCGCAGGAACGAGACGAGCCTCCTCGCGTTCCGGTAGGCCAGACGCGCGGAAACGTTGCCGTGCACGGTCGTCACGGCGTCATACCGGAAAAAAGGCGATGCGAAACCCATTGCCAGAGCCAGCGCGTCGTCCACGCCCGGGTCGCAATCCACCAAGGCGTAGGGGCCGTGAGATTCCCTTTTGTTATCCGCCATCACACCTGACCTCATTCTCGTATGCGAAAACACGCCCCCCAACCGTCCGGATATCCGACTTGTATCTGCAAACAACAAGGATTTGCCCAGTGATGCAACGTTTCTCACCTCTCAAGATTCGGCCGAGCAAGGCGAGACGAGAGCTTATCATTCAATAACAATAAATATATCAATGAGTTAATCTTAATCGCCTATTATGTTTCATAATTTATATTATTGTCCCTTCTTTCATAAAATCAGATAATTCATTAAATTTCAATATGTTAGCTGGAATTGCCCCTGCCGATAATTGACAAAGCGCCTGTTTTCATATACTTATGTCTGGTTTATAGAATTTGAGTTGCGCAGAATTACCCTTAATTACATGGTGCCGCAAATCTTTTGATCTCCACTCGAGAGGCTTCCCCATAGCTTAGAAATGGCCAAATCCGCATCGTCTTCCACGACAAGAAGAAGAATTGTAGCCGCAATCGACATTGGTGGCACGTTTACCGACATCGCGATTTACAATCCATCGAACGGAAAAACCGCTGTGGGCAAGTATCTCACGACGCCCAACGATCCTTCCATCGGCGCGCTTGCGGGTCTTCGAACGCTGCTCGACGAGGAAAGCCTGCGGTTCCGTGATCTCGGTCAGGCGATTCATGCGACCACCCTCGCCACCAACGCGATCATCGAGAAAAAAGGAGCGGCCACCGGTCTTCTCGCAACGAAGGGATTCGCCGACATCTTGTTGATGGGCCGTGAATCCAGATATGACATCTACGATCTCGTGCCTGAATTCCCGGAACCTCTGGTCTCCGGGCCTTATCGCCGCGAGTTGACCGAGCGGATTTCCGCGACCGGGGAGATCCTCCAGCCCCTCAGCACCCAGGAGGTGAAGGTAACGATTCAGGAACTCGTGGAAAAAGGGGCGAAATCCATAGCGGTCTGTCTCTTGCACTCCTACGCCAACCCGGCCCATGAGACCGAAGTCGGCGAAGCGATAGCGCAATCGTTTCCCGATGTGAGCTTCAGCCTCTCTTCACAGGTTTGCCCGGAGATCAGGGAATACGAAAGGACTTCCACCACGGTAGCCAACGCCTACATACAGCCCATCGTCTCGAAGTATCTCGAAGATCTGGAAGTCAACCTCGAAAACGTCTCGCTCTACATCATGCTGTCGAACGGCGGCATCGCCACGGCGCAATCCGCCGGACGCAGTCCCATACGCATGTTCGAATCGGGACCTGCGGCGGGAGCGCTCTCCTCGGCCTATTTCGGGAAACTCGGCGGATTCGAGAATCTCATCGCCTTCGACATGGGCGGCACCACCGCCAAATCCTGCATCATCGAGAACGGCGAACCCCACCTGTCCGTCCAATTCGAGATTGCGCGCGTCAAGCGCTTCACCAAGGGCAGTGGAATGCCCATCCAGGTGCCGTGCATCGATCTCATCGAAGTCGGCGCCGGAGGAGGCAGCATCGCGCGAATCGACGATCTGGGGCTGCTCAAGGTCGGTCCCGAGAGCCAGGGCGCATCCCCCGGACCCGCCTGCTACGGCCTGGGCGGAGAGGAGCCCACGGTGACCGACGCCAACCTGCTTCTCGGCTACATCAATCCCGATTATTTCCTGGGTGGCGAGATGCCGGTTTTCCCCGAGGCGGCATCCGAAGCCATTCGCACCAAGATCGCCGAGCCGATGAAGATCGAGGAGATCCAGGCGGCTTGGGGCATTCATGAACTTGTGAATGAAACAATGGCCGCCGCCGCGCGCATCAAGCTCTCGGAGCGCGGAAAAGACCCCCGCAACTTCACCCTCATGGCCACCGGCGGCGCGGGACCCGTTCACGCCTTCCGGCTTGCGCGCAAGGTGGGGCTCAAGCGCATCGTCTGCCCGCCGGGCGCGGGATTGGCTTCCAGCCTGGGGCTCCACACCGTCCCCTTCAAGGTGGACACCGTGGACAGCCAGGTGATGCCGCTCGAAGACGTGAACCTCACCAAACTGAACGACACGTTCAACCGTCGGGAAAAGCGGCTTCGCCAGGTCCTCACCGACGCTGGTGTGAGGGAACGCGAAATCCGGATTCAGCGTATGGCGGACATCAGCTTCGAGGGGCAGGGCTTCCCGCTGACCATTCCCATACCGAGCGGAAAACTGACGCGAAACCATTTTGGAGAAATCAGCGAAACCTATCGCGAACACTACGCCTCGGCACATGGGCGCGCCATCGACGAAGTGCCGCTTCAGGTGTTCGGCTGGCGAATCTTCGGTATGGGGCCGGAACCCAACGTGCGTTTTGATTTCTCGAATCTACCCGAAACGGAAGTGAAAAACGCCCTGAAGGGCAACCGGCGCATCTACATGCCGGAAAACAAGGGATTCCGGAAAGTGAATATCTTCGACCGCTATCTGTTGAAACCGGGACAGAAGACCAAGGGGCCGGCGTTGGTGGAAGAGAAAATGACGACGACCGTCATCGGGCCGCGCTCGAACTTCCAGGTCGATAAATTCCAGAACCTGATCATCGAACTCTAGGAGAGATTCCAACATGGCCCGCAAGGGTATCGATTCCATTACCCTGGAAGTCCTCTGGAACCGCTTCATCGCCATCGCCGAGGAAGCGGCCACCGAGATCGTCCGCACCGCTTTTTCGACCACGATACGCGAATCGAGAAATTTCTCCGTCATCATATTGAACCCCAATGGACAGTCCATCGCCCAGGCCAGGTCCACCATGCCCAGCTTCGTGGGCGCGTTGCCGATTACAGCCAAAAAACTTCTTCAGATTTTCCCGCAGGACACGTTTGAACCCGACGATCTCATACTCACGAACGACCCGTGGATGGGAACCGGTCACCTCCAGGATCTCACTTCGCTCACGCCGGTGTTCTACAAATCGAAGCTTGTCGCTCTCATCGGCATCACCACCCAGGTGACGGACATGGGGGGAAAACTGCGTTCCCCCGAGGTGCGCGAGATTTACGAAGAAGGCCTCCAGCTCCCGCCCTGCAAGTACATGTCGGCGGGCCAGATCAACGAAGATATTCTGCGCATCATCAGAAAAAACGTGCGCGTGCCGAACCAGGTGGAGGGAGACATGATCTCCCACATGTCCGCCGGGAGGCTCGCCGCCCGGCGCATCGGCGAGATGCTCGAAGAATACAAACTCGCCGACCTCGAGGCGCCGGCCACCACGATCTTCCAGCGTTCCGAAAACGCCATGCGCGAGGCCATCAAGAAAGTGGAGGACGGGGAATACCGCTTCCAGGTATCCACCGACGGATACGACGAGCCGCTCGTCATCCGCGTGGAGGTCAAGGTGCGCGGCAGCAGCATTCTGGTGGACTATACGGGGTCATCCCCTCAGGTCGACCGCGGCCTGAACGCCGTTTTGAGCTACGTCTATTCCTATTCCGCCTATTCGCTCAAGTGTCTGTTCTGTCCGCAGATTCCCAACAACGAGGGCAACTTCCGGCCCGTGACGGTATCGGCGCCCGAGGGCAGCATCCTGAATCCGCGTTATCCGGCCCCCGTGAACGGCCGCTCCATGGTGGGGCACTTCATTCCCTCGGCCATTTTCGGCGCGCTGTGCAAGGCGGTTCCCAATCTCGTGCAGGCGGCCAGCGGCAGCCCCACGTGGGCCATCAACGCGGCGGGCATCACCAAGGAGAGCAGGCGCTTCGCCGGCAATTTCTTTCTCCACGGAGGACAGGGCGCGACGGACAGACACGATGGGCGCGTATGTCTCGATTTCCCCTCGAACACGTCGAACACGCCCATCGAAATCCTGGAGCACCTCGTGCCCCTGCTGGTGGAGCGAAAGGCGTCCATCAGGGACAGCGGCGGCTCGGGCAAGTACGCCGGCGGGAACGGCCAGCAGGTCATCGTGAAATCGCTCTCCGACGGACCGATTCTCCTCACCTTCATGAGCGAGCGCACACGGCATCCCGCCTACGGACTGTTCGGCGGAAAAAACGGGCGCGTCGGCAAGGTGACCCTGAACGGCCGCCCCATCAACCCCAAGCGCCAATGGGTGATGAACCAAAGCGACAGGCTCGTGCTCGAAGTGCCGAGCGGGGGTGGTTACGGCGACCCGAAGGACCGCTCCTTCTACTCCATCGAACGCGACCTGCAGGAAGGGCTGCTCTCCGTACAAAAAGCCAGAGCCGAATACAACTACGACGGCGATTTCACCGCCGTCGACATGTAGTTCTCCCGATGCCTTCGAAAAAACGGTGGGCCGCCGTCACCTCCACACCCGATTTGCCGGTCGCCATGGCGCCCGTGAAAAGGGCGATGGCGGGCGTCGCGCCCGTCCGCGCCGTGGCGCTGCCATTCAGACCCCTGGACAAGGCGGAAGAAAACGCCTTCGCCGGGAAGCTGCGAGGCGCGGAGGGGATTCTGCTGCGCCCGGGCTACATCACCGCCTCCTTGCTTGACCTGCTGCCGGACCTGCGGGTCGTGGCGGTGCACGGCGCGGGCGTGGACCAGGTTGACGTGGCGGCCTGCACGGAGCGCGGCGTACTCGTCACCAACACGCCGGGGGCCAACGCGAACGCCGTGGCCGAACTGACGATTGCGTTGATCCTTTCTCTGGCCAGACGCATTCCACAGGCGGCCGCCCGGGTGGAAGCGGAGCGGGTATGGGGCGAGGCGCGCCACACGGGTTTGGAACTCAAGGGAAAAACGCTGGGGCTCATCGGGGCCGGACAAATCGGGAGCCGGCTCGCGAAAATGGCGCTTGGGATGGGCATGAAGGTCCTCGCCCATGACCCGGGCGTGAGGAGCGAGGACATCAGGGCGCGCGGCGCAAGACCCGCGCGATTCGAGACCCTCCTGGGACGTGCCGATTTCATCTCGCTTCACGCGCCGCTCACGCCCGAGACCCATCACCTGATCGACAGGCGGGCGATCTCGAAAATGAAAAAAGGCGCGTTTCTCGTGAACGCCGCGAGGGGCCCGCTGGTGGATGAGGCGGCGCTGGCGCGCGCGCTGGGGAGCGGCAAAATCGGCGGAGCGGCCCTCGACGTGCTCGAAGGCGAACCGCCCGATCCCGAAAGCCCCATCTTCGATGCGCCCAACCTCATCCTCACGCCGCACATGGCGGGTTCCACGCACGAGTGTCTCGAAGCCATCGCCGCGTGGGCCGGGGAGGACATCGCCCGCGTCCTGAGCGGCAAGAAGCCGAAATATCCGGTGAACGAACCCGGGAAACCCGCCTGACCCCCGTTCGTCCCGTTTCGGCCGAAAACCACGTAAGTCATTAAATATCAAATATATAAATTACCATTTATTTATCGAAAAACCCGGGAATTATATACTTAAATCCGCATTAGAAATTCAAGAAGTCCGCAGTATCCACAGCATAAATAAAAGAAACACATTCTTATTTTTTAGAAAGGAGAAGATATGCGCCCAAAGAAATTATCCAGCATCTTCAGGACTTGACCGTCGAAGGATTACTTACAAGGAATTGACTGAATAACATGGGATATTAAATGAAATGACGGACAACATCGAACACAGGAAAATAACCAAAGACGAATTTGAAGATGCCGTCAAGCAGATATTATTGTCTCGTCCTGAAAAGAGAGAATTGCTTGAAAAACGTATGCCGACTCGTGAAGAACTTAAAAAGAAATGGAAGTTGGAAAAGAAAAACAAAAATTCCTAATTTAATCTATTGTCGTTTGCACTTCTTGCCGTTTGAATTGAAATTCCTCCCCTTGACACCTTCTAATACCACAATCAAAATACTCCTCGCCAGATAATCCGCAGATCGACCTGTTTTCGGGTCGCCTGCGAAATAAAAAACCGCACCCTTGCGGGAATACGCGGGAACCCACCGTTAAATCTGTGGATTGTCTGGCAACCGACCCGATCTTGGGATCGGGAAAGGTCGGGAATGTGTTTGTTTGCTTGGGGAGAAACAAAATGACAGACGATTTTCTTGATGATGATACAGGTGCTGATATAGTTCCGGCGGAATCACAAAAAATGAAAAAACCAAAAAGAAGGGTTGCGACGGCTGAATGTCCTGATTGCCATTATCGTTTTCCGAAACCTGAAATGCACGAATATACCGAATATGTAGAATCCGGGCGTTCATCTGGATTTAGTTTTAGTCCACCTAAAAAGGGGAAAGTAAATCCAAGATTTAGTTCTCGTACTTACAGACGGAAAAAGACATTTTGGGTTTGTGAGGAATGCCATCAAAAAAGATTGGCAAAGAAAGGGACAGGTTGTTTTGGTTCAGCGACGGCAATAATGCTTGTTTTTTTGGTTGTAGTTGCGATTGTTATTACTTTAGTTTCATCGGGTTAAAAAAAGTAAAAATTCACTTCATTTATACTGCGGATTTTTGCAGGTTATGATGCGGATTTAAGCATATAATTCCCAAATTTATGGGAATTATTTTTTACATTTTTCGGGTTCTGCGCCTCGCCGGAGCGACCACCCGGATCCTTCGATCCGCGCCGCCTCCGCCGCCTGAAAAACCCCAGGGGCGCATCTTGGGAAACTCGATGACGGCCCGTGCGGCCGTCCGCGCGCGGGCCTTCACGGCGCCCGCATCAAAGGCAAGCGGCATCCCGCCGCCATCATGGGACGGGATGCCCGGAAAGTCGAATTTCGAGTGAAGCCGCCCCGGCTCGCAGATTTCTCCGGGGGCGCCCGGCTTGTTCCGCTCCCCGGCGGGAGGGGCGGTTCCCGCTTCTTGCGGGGACGCGTCAGCGCACGATGGTCCCGGCGACATCCGGCTTTCGTATCTCGAGGCGATCCTTCATGCAGATGTCATGGGCGGCGTTAACGAACACGTGGGTGCCTTTGGTGAGATCATGGACCGATGCGTGCTCTCCCTCCTTCGGGTAGTAGCCCGTGCCGCCGCCGCTGGCGCGGCCCTGCGGGCCGTAGCAGATCGCCGGAATTCCGGCGCGGGTCAGCGGTGCAGTGTCCGCGTACCAGCCGTCCCAGGTGATCTCGGGGCGCTCGCCCCAGATGAGGTCGTGCGAGGCGGAGATGCTGCGCACGACGTATTCCTCGGGCGATATTTCGGCCGCGTGCGCCGTCTGGATGACCTGCAGCTCGATCTCCATGGCGGGGTCCTTATCCCGCAACTGCCGGATCACTTGGCCCACTTCGGCGATGATATCGCCGTGCATCTGGCCAGGCATGATCCCGACTTCCAGATAGAGCCGACAGAAGCACGGCAGCTTGCTCGCCCGGAACGGATGCCCCCCTTCGATGGCGATGATGTTGACGTTTCCGGCCTGCTCCCCCTTGTAGCGGGTCCTGCCCAGATAGTCCTCGCCCCAACTCTTGAGGGCGGGTATGGTGTTCAGCATCTTCTCGATGGCGTCTTCGCCGGGCTTGATCTGCACCGTGGAGCCGCCACGGCTGTAGGTGGCGGCCGGGTTGCCCCGGGTCATGAGTTCCATGAACACGTATCCGCCCGAGGCCACCGAAATCCGGTTGGACGTCGGCTCGGGTATGACCACCATGTCGGCGGTGATGCCGTTGTTGACCATGAAGCGGGCGCCGATTCCGCAGCCCCGGTAGCGGGCGCCCTGGTAACGCCCCACCGGCGTGTGGCAAGTTTCCCCGACGACGCCGGCGATCATCAGGTTGCCGCGCAGCTTCGCCTTGGAGCGGGCCATGGCCTCCACGGCGAGGATGGCCGACGCGTGACCGCTCTTCATGTTGTAGGTGCCCATGCCGTAGATCCACTCGCCCTCGCGCCAGGATTTCGGCTGGTACCCCGGCCCGAGATCGCGGATGCCCTCTTCGTCGCCGCCGTAGGTCGTGTCCAGGTGGCCGCAGTACATCAGGGTCGGGCCGTCGCCCGTTCCATCGAGCTGGCCGTAGACGTTGTATCGTTCCGGCTCGACCTCCTGCATCCAGGTCCGCAGGCCCGCCGCCCGGAAGCGGTCGGCGAGATATTCGGCGAGCGGCTTCTCGCCGCCCTCGGGGCTCGGGATGTCGACCATCTCCATGGTCAGCTGGGCGACAGCTTCCTCGTCGACGTATGCCAGTGCGTCTTCGACCATGCTCATCGTTCGTCCCTCCTCGGTTCGCGCGATCCATGGCTACACGGACGCCCTGGCCTCTCGCGGCGGGCGCCCCGATGGCTATATGCCAGGAAACAATTGTCAGACTACATGCCAAGGTACATCTGGCGAATGTTCGGGTCAAGCAAAAGCTCCGCCGAGTCTCCCTCGCGACGGTTCCGGCCCATGTCCAGCACGTATCCCCGGTCGGAATTCTCCAGGGCCTTGGCCGAGTTCTGCTCCACGACCAGGATGGATACGCCGTCGCGGTGAATCCGCTCGATGCTCTCGAAGATGGTTTCCATCACCGTGGGCGCAAGCCCGATCGTCGGCTCATCGAGCAGAATGAGGGTCGGCCTGGTAACCATGGCCATCCCGAAGCTGAGCATTTGCCGCTGGCCGCCGCTGAGGGTCCGGGCCTTGCTGCGCTCTTTTTCCTTCAGGACGGGGAACAGGCCGAATACCCCTTCGCGAGAGCGGCGCCGTTCCTCGGCGTCTGTCACCGTCCAGGCGCCGAGGTTGAGATGTTCGCTCACCGTCATCTGGGGAAAGATATTGCGCCCCTGGGGGCAATACGCGACCCCGTGCTGGATGATCAGGTGCGGCTCGATCCCGGTGATGTCCTCTCCCTCGAGAACGACCTTTCCGTCCGTCGGCTTCAGATATCCCAGGATGGTCAGCAGAACGGTCGACTTGCCGGCGCCGTTCGGCCCGATGAGGGCGATAGTCTCGCCGCGGCCGACTTCGAGCGAGACGCCGTGCAGGATTTGCTTCTTGCCGTAGCCGGAGACGATTCCCTCGACTTTGAGCAGCGTATCCCCGGCCATGGCTCAAGCCCCGAAATAAGCGGTGAGTACCGCCTCGTTCCGCCGGACCTCGTCCGGCGATCCTTCGGCGATCTTCTCACCCATGCTCAGAACGACGACGCGTTCGCAGTTGTTCATGATCACGTCCATGTTGTGTTCGATGATCAGAAAGGTCCTGCCTTCCTCATTCAGATGATGGATCAGTTCCAGCAATTTCTTCTGCATCATGGGACTGACGCCGGCGGCCGGCTCGTCGAGCAGAATCAGCCCCGGATCGAGCATCAGGACCTGGATGATGGAGAGGAGGCGCTGCTGGCCGAAGGAGAGGTCGCTCGCGTATTCGTCCTGTAAGTCGGACAGGCCGACGAACTCGAGAAGTTCATGGGCCCTGTCGCTCGCGGTGGTGTTTCGCGTCGGCAGGGTGGCGTTCTCCAGCAGGGTCATCTTGGGGAAGATGCGCGTCACCTGGAAGGTGCGGCCGATTCCCTTTCGGGCGATCTGGTAGGGCGGCAGACCCGTCACGTTCTCTCCGCGATAGAGAATGCGCCCGCCGTCCAGCGGCAGATATCCCACGATGGTATTGAACAGGGTCGTTTTGCCGGAGCCGTTGGGGCCGATCAGGCCGACGATCTCGCCCTCTCCGACGGAAAAGCCGCACCCGGCGAGCGCATGGACGCCCCCGAAGCTTTTCCGGACGTCGTGGATCTCGAGGATCGGACTATCGGCGGTCATGCTCTTCCCCCCGGGTAGCTCGAACAGTGTCCCGTGGTGCTACGGGTTTTCGCCTCCATCGTCAGATCCACCTCGTTTTCGGCAGGATCCCCATCTCCTTGAGGCGGACCAGGATGCCGTCGGGCATCCAGATAACCAGGCAGACCATAACGAAACCGAAGATGGTGATGTTGGCCTGTCCGAGGTGCAGCCAGACATAGTCGCTGATGAGCTGAAGCGTGAAGGCGCCGATCACCGCACCGAGGACGGTCCCCAGCCCACCGAACATGGCCATTACGATGGACAGCATGGTGTACTTGATATCGAAAGCCGCGAACGGTTCGATGTAGTGCAGAAAGGTGGCATGGATGCCGCCCGCCGTTCCGGCGAAAAAGGCGCTGCCGACGAACACGCTGACCTTCACGGCGGTGGTATTGACCGCGAGACCGCTCGCCGCGGCCTCGTCTTCGCGAACGGCGATCAGCGACAGGCCGAAGTACGAGCGGGCGAAGAACATGGTCGCCAGCACGATGCAGACCGCGAGCGCGAAGATGGCGTAGTACTTCTGGTTCAGGTTTCCCGCGAGGACGGGCATGCCGGCGCCGCCGCGCGTGAGCGGCGTCAGGTACTTGGTGGATATGAGCACCCGGGCGCCCTCGGCCAGCGCCAGCATGGAGATCGCGAAATAGGCCCCGCGAATGCGCAGCAGCGGATAGCCTATCACCGCCGCGACGAGGGCGGAGACGAGCCCGCCCGTCAGGTAGCCCGGGATCAGTCCCATCTTGAAGTCGACGAAGCCGATGACCGAGGCGTACATGCCGAGCCCGACGAACAGGACGAAGCCGAAATTGATATAGCCGGAAAAGCCGGAGAAGAAGTTCCAGGCGCCGGCGAGGCAGGTGTAGTAGAGGATCAGGAACAGCAGGGAGATCGCCGCCGGGTCCAAAAAGAGCGGCGCGGTAGCCACGAGGACCGCGTAGGCTGTCAGACCCACGGCGCCGACGATAGGAATCGCGCGTCTCCAGGTCATGGCCGGATCAATCCTCCACGCCATAGCCGAGCAACCCCCGCCGCCGGATGGCCAGAATCAGCACGATGATCAGGTAGGGCAGCACCTGCGCCATGCGCGTCGTCAGGAAATAGGTGCCGACGCTCTCGACGATGCCGAAGATATAGGCCCCCAGAAATGCGCCGGGCAGACTCCCGAGGCCGCCGATGACGACGATGGCGAAGGCCTTGGCCACGTAGATCAACCCCATTTGCGGATAAATCGTCCACACCATCGCCACCATGGTCCCGCAGGCGCCCGCGAGCGCGATGCCGAGGCTGAAGGTCACCGTCATGACTTGTTTGACGTTGATGCCGCAGGCTTGCGCCAGACTCCGGTTCTGCGCGGTGGCTCGGATGGCCTCGCCGTATGCCGTGAACCGGAGGAGGGCGAAGAAAGCGGCGAGCAGAAGCAGCGCCAGCACGAAGGCGACGAGATATATCTTGCTCGTGGTGAGGAACCCGACCGTGATCGGCTCGCCCAGATAGTCAACCGAGCGAAAGGTCGGCGTGAAGACCACCTCCGCCGTGTTCCAGAGGATCATGGAGATCCCGAAGGTCAGCATCATCGGCGGCATCAGCCCGCGGACGGCGACGACGTTGATCAGGAAATGCCCCAGTCCGAAGCCGATGGCGAAGAGCACCGCTATGGTGAGGGGCAGCGCCAGCAGCGGATTCATGCCGAGGAAAGCCCAGGCGCCGAAGGTGGTGAAGGCTCCGAGCATCACGAATTCGCCGTGGGCCGCGTTGACGACCCCGCAGACGCCGAAGATCAGGCTCAGACCGATGGCCACCAGCGCGTACATCGTCCCCAGGATGATCCCGAACGCGATCAGCTCGCCGAGGGCGCCGAGGGTTTCGAACATGCCGGGTTTCCCTAACGAAGGGTGGTTGGCCGAAGCCGGCGACCCGGTGCAGCCGCCGGGAGCCCGCATCGTGGCGGACTCCCGGCGGTATGCAACGGTTCCGACGGGGCGCTTTCGCTTACATGGCTTCCCACTTGAAGGGGTGCACGAACTTGGCGGAGGCGATCTTGCTCGGGTAGATCACCTCGGGCACCACCTTGCCGTTCTTGATCTGGTTCTGCAAAGCGAGTCGCGTGCCGCCGACCTGCAGCCCGGAGTCGGGATGACCCAACGGGTTCACCCGGAAGCGTCCGAACACGGTGGCGCGGTCGAGCGAGAACATGGCGTCGCGGATAGCCGAGCGATTCTCCACCGAGCCGGCCTGTTTGACCGCCTCCTCGAGAATCTGGCAGCCGCCGTATCCGGCCGCCGCGAGCCAGTCGGGCGCCTTGTTGTACTCCTTGGCAAAGGCGTCGACGAACTTCTTGTTGCCGGGCCAGTCGGCCGTCGGGAGCCATTCGGTGTCGCTGCAATGCCAGGCCGCGTTCTTCCCGAGCGCCTGATTGAAGTCCACGTGGCCGAGAGCGGACATGTACCAGATCGCCTTGGGCGCCCATTTCAACGACAGGGCGGCCTTGGCAATCAGGATGGAGTCGGCCGAGTAGCCGCCCCCGCAGAGCACCTCGGCGCCGGCGTCCCGGGCCTTGCGGACCAGCGGCACCATGTCCTGAATCCCGATGGGATAGGCTTCGTCGAGGACGAGGTCGAGGCCCGCGTCCAGTATCCGCTTCCGCACGCCCTCCGCCGCGGCGATAGGCATCGCGTCGTCGATGTGCAGCAGGGCGACCTTCTTCATCCCGGCGTTCTTGCACATCACTTCCATGCCGGCGAAGCGGTCGCGGCTCGGTACCATGAGCTGCACCTGCCAGTTAAGCTTCTGGCCCAGCCATATCTTCTGGCTGGAGGCGGTGGCGCTGACGGTGGGAATCTTCGCCGCGGCGACGATGGGCCGCACCGCCAGGTTGATGGAGCTGGCGTAGGGGCCGAGCAGCAGGTCGACCTTCTGGTTGTGGATGAGATGAAGCATGAGCCGCGCGCCCTGGGTGGGGTCGCTCGTATCGTCGAGAACGGTCAGTTCGACCTTGCGCCCGTTGATGAGCCCGGGCTCGCTGTGCGGAAGCTTCTCGTTGCCGTAGCTGTAGCCCTTCTCGTTGATGTGCTTGGCCCAAAGCTTGTAGCCTTCGACGCAGTAGAGCGCCTCGCGGGAATACCGCCCGGTGAGCGGCATCGGGCAGCCGATCTTGATGGGCTTCGCGGCGCGGGCCGACGTCAGGATTCCCGGTGCCGCCAAGGAACCGAGGCCGGCCAAAGAACCAGCGGTCGAATACTTCAGGAACTCGCGTCTCGTGATCGTGCTCTTGGACATTTCCGTTCCTCCCTGATGGGTGCGATTGGACCGTTACGCTCTGCGGGACATCACCGATGGACGTTCGAACGGGCAACATCTCACGCCGCAATTCAAACGCCGGGCGGTTCGTTACGCCCCGCACGATGGATTAAAAAGCCGATATGGATACCTCATGCTACCACCGGGACCCCGCCGAAGCAAACGAAAGCGCGGAGGGGTTGTTGAAAAAGCCCCCTGAAAAGGGGCTGTTGAAAAACCCCTATCCGCCTCATCCTGAGTAGCGGCCCCTCGACTTCGCTCGGGACAGGCTCCGCCGTTCCCCGACACCCCTCATCCTGAGTAGGCGCGTAAGCGCCGTATCGAAGGTCAAACGCGATTGATGAATGAGCGTTTGCTCTCGTTCCCGCGCGAGTTCCTCGCCCTTCGATACAAACGCTCCTTTCTCAGTCGCGTTTTACCTTCGGCGGCTACTCAGGGTGAGGAAAGAGGCGTTGGCGGTTTGCAGGGGTCGCAGACGAGGCTTTTTCAACAGCCCCGGCGCATACGAAATTTCCAATCTTGCGCTTCATTGGCGAATTAGGTAACATTTTTCCATATCTTTTCTTCTTTATACCTGAAACAAATTCGAATATCTGAGAGCGGAGTTACGCGTCCGCGTTCAGCACGTCTCCGTATGGGGGTGAGTGCATATTCGTGGATTTTCACTCACTAAAACGTAGTCAATAGGAGGACTTGCGATATGAGGTGCGCGTGGAAACGAATCAATATCATCATGCTCGTTGCGGTTGTGGCGGTCTGGGCCTTTGGCGCAGGCGTATCGGAAGCGGCCAAGCACAAACTCGTCGTGGGATCGGGCGGCGGCAACATCGGGGCACCCATCCACGTCGCCAAGGTGAAGGGGTACTTCACGCAAGAAGACCTTGCGATCGAACACAAGATATTCTCCTCCGGCGCGGCCATGGTCGAGGCGCTCGCGGCGGGCGGCGTCGAGTTGGGCCACTCGGGGGATCTGCCGTTTGTCTCGCTGGCTGCCGCCAACGTGCCCGCATGCATCATCGCCCAGAACGGGCAGGACAAGGATTATCTCGAGATTTTCGTCGGCAAGGACCTGGGCATGACGAAACCCACCGACTTCTACGGGAAAAAGGTCGGGTTGCGGTTTGCATCCGCGGCCCACATTCTGTGGATCAACTTTCTTCAAAAATACAACCTGGACGCCAAAAAGATCCGGGTGGTGAACCTGACGCCGAACGATCTCATCGCCGCCTACAAGAACAAGGACGTGGACGGCGGGGTGGTCTGGTATCCGCATCTGACGACCGCGGAGCAGGTCCGCCCGACGCATTTTGCGCATTCCCAGTTGCTCAACAAGTTCGGCAAAATGGCGAAGCCCGCCAACATCCACCTTTCCTTCACCCTCATCAGCGCGCGGAAAGCGGCGCTTAAGAACAAGCCGGACGCCATGAAGGCGTATATGCGGGCGATGCTGAAGTCCTACCGGTTCATGAACGATTCGGGAAATCGCGCAGAGTTTCTGAAAATCCTGGGCAAGGCATACAAAATGTCCGCTCCCGCGATGAAACCCATTCTTGACAACACTTTCTACAGGCTTGAGATTACGGATGAAATGGTGAACGCCGAACAAGCGGTGGCCAATAATATGAAACGGGTCGGCAGGAAGCTCAAAAGAACGCCGAACATAAGAGAATTCGTCTATACGGATCTCCTGAAGTCGGTCGCGAAGGATCTGGCGAAGACCGAAGGGGCCTGCAAGCTTTAGGGGGACAGTCTCACTTTACCGGTTTGGGGTGTCTGTATCGTGAACTTCCGATATGACGGTTAATCTGCAGGTACATCGGGTCTCGAAAGAATTCGTCGACCGGCGCGCCAGGTCTACGGTGCGGGCGCTGGATGAAATAAACCTCGAGGTCGAAAAAGGCGAAGTCATCTGCATCCTCGGTCCCAGCGGATGCGGAAAATCCACCCTACTGAACATCATCGCGGGATTCCTCCCCCCCTCGGGGGGGGAGGTTCGCGTCGACGGGCACCCGGTCATCGAGCCGGGACCCGACCGGGGTTTCGTCTTCCAGGAATTCGCCCTTTTCCCCTGGCGGACGGTGCTCGAAAATATCGAATTCGGTCCTGTCCTGAAGGGGATGGAAAAAACCGGCCGCCACACCCGCGCGCGGGAGCTCATCCAGCGCATCCACCTTACGGGATTCGAGGACAAATACCCCTTCGAGCTTTCGGGCGGAATGAAGCAGCGCGTCGGGATCGCCCGGGCGCTGGCGAACGACCCCGAGGTGCTGCTGATGGACGAGCCTTTTGGGGCATTGGACGCCCAGACGCGCCGGGTGATGCAGGAAGAGCTCCTGAAGCTTCTCGGTGAAACGAAGAAAACCGTCCTCTTCGTGACCCACGCCATCGACGAGGCCATCGTTCTGGCCGACCGGGTGTTGATCATGACGGCCCGACCGGGCCAGGTGAAGGCCCTTCTCGGCGTCGACCTCCCCCGTCCCCGGGAGAGGACTTCTCCTGAATTCAACGAACTGTACCGGACGATGGACGACCTCATCCGGGTCGAGGTGGAGAAGGCGTCGGAAGTGCAGGATTCGGATTCCGCGGCTCCGGGAGAGGGCGCATGAACAGAAGAATGGCAACGCGCGCCGCCTCTATCGGCGGATTGGTTATCCTCTGGTTCGTGGTTACGCATTACAAGCTGGTCAATCCGCTCTTCTTGCCGCCACCCAGGGAAGTCTGGGAAGGAGCGGTCGATCTTATTCAGGCGGGTGAGTTGCGGGAACACATTGCCGCCAGCCTATGGCGGATGTTCATGGGTTTCGTCGTCGGCTCCTTTACCGGCGTCGTCATCGGAATTCTGATGGGCCAGTTCCGGTTCTTCCACGCGGCCGTGGGGCCATTGGTCGAAATCATCCGGCCCATTCCCGGCCTGGCCTGGATCCCGGTGGCCCTTATCTGGTTCGGTATCGAAGACGCCTCCAAGGTATTCATCATATCCATGGGCGTGTTCCTCGCCGTCGTCACCAATACCTTCGTGGGGGTCCGCTCGCTGGACCCCGTTCTGGTGCGCGCCGCGCGCAGTCTGGGAGCCAACCGCCGGGACGTTTTCTTCCGCGTGGTCCTCCCCGGAACCCTCCCTCACATCTTCACCGGTTTTCGGCTGGGCGTTCAGGTTTCCTTCGCCTTGCTGGTTGCGGCGGAGCTGGTGGGTTCCACGTCGGGCCTGGGATTCCTGATCCAGGACGCCCGGAATTATTTCCGTGGGGATTTGGTCATCCTGGGCATGGCCGTCATCGGCGCCCTGGGATTCAGCATCACGCGCCTCGTGGAAATCACGGAGAGGTGGTTTCTCCGCTGGCATTCCACGAGCCGGGAAGGCGCTTTCTACTAGGAGAGACGGTGCAAACGCAATCCGTGTCAGGCCGCTTTGGAATATCCGCCGTCTCGGTGGCGGGCTTCGTCGTCCTCTGGCAGCTCTCCGTCACCCTCGGGCTGGTGGACCCGCTCATCCTGCCCTCCCCCTGGATGGCCATCCAGTCCGGGATCAGGCGCGCCGAGGGGGGTGAGCTTCTCCGCCACATCATCGCCTCGGTGCTTCGTATCACCGAGGGGTTCTTCCTGGGCTCCGCCCTGGGCGTCCTGCTCGGTTTGCTCATGGGTCAGGTCCGAATCATCGGCGATGCGCTCGAACCGATCGTGGACATATTCCGGCAAATTCCCGAGGTTGCGTGGATTCCCCTCGCCATCCTGATGTTCCAGATGGGGGAGGGTTCCAAGGTTTTCATCATCACCTACGGCGCGTTGTTTCCCGCCATCATCTGCACCTTCGACGGCGTCAGGATGACCGAGCCCGCCATCATCCGTGCGGCGCGCTCCTTGGGCGCGAGCCGGAGCCAGCTTTTCTGGCGGGTCACGCTGCCCGCCACCCTCCCCCACATCATGACCGGGCTTTGGATCGGACTCGGCTATGCTTTCCGCGGGCTCATCGCGGCCGAGTTGGCGGGGGCGCAGGAGGGAATCGGGTTCATGATCATGCTGGCGCGCGAAGACAACCTGACCGCGGACGCTTTCATGGGCATGGCGCTCATCGGGGTGATTGGCTTTTGCGCCATTTACGGCCTGGGCGCTGTCCGCAACCACGTTCTCCGCTGGCACGAGAGCACGCAGGAGTAAGGTTTTTCATTCGGCCCGTCCTCTCCTTCGGTTCGGACGCAGCGGCAAGACCCCGTCGGGCGTTAGTCCTCGCCAGTCATACTGGGGCGATACGCGCAGGGCCAACTCGTGAAACAGGGGGAGGTAGCGGAATCTCACAGACGTAGGAAATCCCCTGGTGTCTGAAAACGGGCGTAAGCTGAGGCCAAATTGAATCATGGGCCTGAATGATTCATTTGTCATACGAAAGTTGAAAAAAGGATTACGGGCTTCGACGCCAAACCAAAGCTTTTTCGCCCGATTGACCTGCCATATTCTCAGTGTTACATTGAGAATTCTTTAATATCTTTATACTTTTGACCACGCCATGAACCATCCACCTGCGCTTTCCGAACCGCGAAAAAGGGGTTCTCGATGGACGCGAAACATGCGTGGTTTTTCCCGGCCGCTCGCGCCGGTGACGATCCCGAATCCAATGATAAAAAACCCCGAGCGCGAATCCGCCCCCGGATATCTTTCGGAGGGAAGAGTTTTCGATGCCCCGATGCCCCGCCGCTACTCCGGCGTATTGAATTGCGCATCCGGGAAGCCTGACAAAGACGCGGAAGGCGCCGATGCGCTTTCCTTTTCCAGAACCCAGAAACAGGGGAGGTTGGCTATGTGGCGCAGCAGAAGCAGCAAGGAGGGTCTCGTTCAAAACCGAACCGTGAGAAGTTGCGGGTGGCTCCTGGTGCTGGCGATATTCGGCTTTGTCGCCGTTCTCTCGACCCCCGTATTCGCCATGGACAAGCAGCTTACCTTCATGTCGGGTGGTGCTAAGGGCTCCTGGTACCGCTACCTGACCGCGATGAGCGAATGCATGCGGAAAAACAGCGACATCAAGGTCACCGTCGTCCCGACCTCGGGGGGGATGGAAGCGTTCCGCAAGCTCCAGGCGGGCAAGGCCGACGTGGGGTTCACCTTCCAGACCGTGGCCTTTCCGGCCTGGGCCGGCAAGGGAAGCTGGAAGGGAAAGAAGCTCCAGGAGTTGCGCGCGGTCGGGTTCGGGATTTCCTCATCGATATTCCATTTCGTGGTCCTGAAAAGCTCCGGCATCAAGAAACTGGCCGATTTGAGCGGAAAGAAGTTTTCGCCCTGCCCCATCGGCACCACCTGCTACGCGTCCGTCGGCTCCTTTCTCAAACACATTGGTCTCTACAACAAGATCAAGGTCAGCAACCTCTCCCACGGCGAGCAGGTCAGCTACCTGAAGGACGGCAAGATCGACGGCTACGCCCTTCAGGGGGGTCTGCCGAACCCCTCGGTCACCGAGGCGGCCCTGACCCGGCCCGTCCGGCTGATCAGCGTCGATCAGGGGGTGGATTTCAGCGGTTTCCTGAAGGAATTTCCCGGCTTCGAGCCCACGACGATTCCGAAGGGGACCTACAAGGGCGTGGACTACGACGTGTCCACGATGGGCCTGAGCGGTGTTCTGGTGGCGAACAAGAACACCTCGCCTGACTTGATTTACCAGATGACGAAGACGCTCTGGGGTAAGTCCTGCGTCGGTTACCTGACCAAGAACAACCGCGGCCTGGCCGGCATGAAAAAAGCCAATCCGACCGAAGGGCTGGTGATTCCGGTTCACGCGGGCGCCGCCCGGTACTGGAAGGAAAGAGGGATCAAGAACATGGCGCCTGCAGAGGGCTCGATGTAATTCGGGCGGGTGATAATCGCGTTTATCTCCCCGGGACGCGGAACTCGGGGTTGTTGAAAAACCTTCTCGGTGAGGGAGATAAAAGAAAGCCTTCCTGGGAGGGCCTGTCACTACGAGGTGAGTCTTCGCTTGTAGGGGCCGCATATATGCGGCCCGTCGCTGGAGGGCGAAAAAACAGGGTCGCATATATGCGACCCCTACACCCTCTCGCATCATTCGAGACCAAACCGGAACGCCGTCATTCCGGCGCATGCCGGTGACGCCCGATAGGTTGGCTAGGTGGACGCGAAACGTATCGTCAATTCCGACCCGCAAGACTTTTTCACCCCCTGGGGGGAAAGTCGGCGAAGGACTTGAATCGGGGTTTCCCGATCTTCTGCGGGACCCAAGAGGGCGGAGCCGTGTGCGATGAGTTTTGAGAGGAAGACACTCGGGGTCGCCGTCATCGGCGCGGGGCGGATGGGGACCCATCGCGCCCGAATGGCGTCCAAACATCCCGCGGTCCGGTTCCTGGCGATTTCGGATATCGACCCCGACCGCGCCAAGGCACTGGGCGAAGAGGTGGGAGCGCATTTCACCACAGGCGACAACGAGGAGGCGATATCCCACCCCGACGTCACCGCCGTCATCGTGTCCACACCCGAACCCAGGCACGTCGAGCCGATTCTGCAGACCATCGAGCGCGGAAAACGCGTCGTGGTCGAGACGCCCCTGGCCTTGAGCCTTGACGATGCGGACAGGCTTATCGATGCTTCCGCGCGCAGCGGCGTGGAACTGCACGTGAACTACAGCAAGCGCTACTCGCGCCACTACTTCCTCGGCAAGGAGCAGGTCGTGGAAGGCCGGCTGGGGCGGATCCTGGGCGGAACGGCCCGGGTGTACAATTCACGCGCGCAGGCCTTCGAGATCCTGAAGCGAACGGACGAGGTCACCCCGGTGGTCGACGTGCTGGTCTACTCGGTGGACATGATCTGCTGGCTCATGGAGGGGATCCGCCCCGTGGAGGTTTTCGCCCGCGGCCACGGGGTCGTTTTCGAAGAGGCCGGCTACCCCGGAATCGACGATACGACCTGGGCGATTCTCACGTTCGAGGACGGCGCCGTCTTCAGCCTGGGAATCTGCTACGCCCTGCCCTACAAATATCCCACGCTGGGGCAAGGCACCCGCCTCGAAGTCATCGGAAAGGAGGGGGTCCTGCTTTTCGACGAGGACAAGAAGGAGAACCTCCTCTATACGGAGAAGGGATATCCCCACGTCTACGTCCCCGATCACCACATCAACACCGCGTTCCTGGGAACCAACTCCGCGGGCGATTGGGCGCTCGATCATATGTTCGGGCCCGTCGCCCACGAGACGCGCGCCTGGCTCGATTACCTTTCGACGGGGAATCCCTGCCTGCATCCGACCGCCAGAGAAGCGCGGCAGACGCTGGAAATCACCCTCGCGATCGACGAGTCCGCCCGGACCGGAAGGGCGATTGAACTGCCCTCGAGAGTCATCTGAGAATCCCCCACTGCGCATATGACGCCCCTGACGCCATACGAACCATGCCTGCGGAACGCATGGGATGGAGAGGTTAGCCGTGCGCGATGACGCCCAGAGAAATTGGCTCGACCGCTTCGTCACCCGGACCACGGCCATTCCGCTGCCCCGGGACTTGCGCTCGAAGGGACTCCGCACCGTCGTAACGCTGGTTTCCGTCGCGTTTTCCCTTCTCTATATCTACTATGCCGGGTTCGGGTATTTCTCGCCCGAGAGCTTCATCTCGGGATACCTGGGTTTCACATTCGTCCTGGTATTCATCCTTTTTCCGGGGTCCGATAAAGCGCCGCGCGACCGGATTACCACAGTCGACGGGATTCTGGTGTTGAGCACCGTCGCGGTCACTTACCATTACAACGTCTACTTCCCCATCCGCTACATCGAGCGATTCGGCGAGGCGCTCGTACACGACGTAATTTTCGGCATCATGGCCATCGTTCTGGCCCTGGAGGCCTGCCGCCGCACGCTGGGCCCCGCCCTCCCGCTGATCTCGCTCGCCTTGATCGGATATTCCCTTTTCGGCCCCTACTTTCCGGGTCATCTGACGCACCAGGGAATCAGCCTCTGGGATACCGCGGCATGGCTCTACAGCAACCAGTCGATCTACGGCGTCATCACGCGCATCTTCGCGAGTTTCGTATTTCTCTTCATCGTGTTCGGCGCGATTCTGGAGATGTCGGGAGGCAAGGAGCTCTTCCTCAATCTCCCGCTCTCGATTATCGGGCGGACGCGGGGAGGCTCGGCGAAGCTCAGCGCCGTGGCGAGCGCGCTCTTCGGCATGATTTCGGGGAGTCCCACGGCGAACATCGTGGGCACCGGAACGCTCACCATCCCGCTGATGAAGCGCTCCGGGTTCCCGCCGCACGTCTCGGCCGCTTTCGAGGCCACGGCCTCGACCATCGGGGTGACCATGCCCCCGTTGATGGGCGCGGCCATATTCCTCATGGCGGATTTCACGGGAATCCCCTATCTGGAAATCGTCAAAGTATCCATACTGCCCTCGCTGTTGTTCATGCTCTCCCTCCTGGCGGTGGCCCACGTGTACGCCAGGAAGGCGGGCATCGAGGGATTGCCGCCCGAGGAGCTGGGGGATCCCTGGGAGATACTCAAAAACTACTGGACCTTCGCGGTTCCCCTGGGTCTCATCTTCTACATGCTCGGCTCGGGCTACAGCCCGGATTACGCCGTGTTCGTCGCTATTCTGGGTGTGGCGGGGGCGAGTCTCCTCTCCAGGCACACGCGCCTGACGATTCCCCAATGGGCGAAAATCCTCGAGGTCGGCGCCCGGAGGTCGCTCACCGTCGGCGGACTGGCCGGATGCCTGGGCATCATCATCGGGATCGTGTTCCGAACGGGAATCGGAACCAAGCTCTCGATTCTGGTGGTCGATCTGTCCGGCGGATATCTCATTCTGGCCGTCTTGCTGACCGCCCTGGTGACGTTCGTGCTGGGGATGGGCGTCTCCTCCATCACGGCCGACTACCTCCTCCTTTCGGTGCTGATCGCGCCTGCGCTGATAGAACTCGGCGCGACGCCGATGGCGGCCCACCTTTTGATCATCTGGTATTCGCAGACTTCGAACCTGACGCCTCCAGTCTGCGGCGGCGCCTTCACCGCGGCCGCCATCGCAGGCGCCCACCCCTGGCGGACAGGGTTTTTCGCCTTCCGGATCGGGCTGTTCATCTACCTCATTCCCGTCGCCTTCGTTTTCGGCGACCTCCTGAATCCGGGGCTGAACGTCTCCTTCATCTGGACGCTTTCGACGGCGGCCCTCTCGGCGATTTGCTTCGGCGGCGCCGTCATCGGCTACCTGACGGGCCCCCTGAATATATGGCAGAGGTTCCTGCTCGCGGCGGCGACGATCGCCTTGTTCGAACCGCATCTGCTCCTGGATTTCATCGGTATGGTTCTCCTGGCGCTGGTGGCAGGGTGGCAAATTCTCGGGAGAAGAGGGGCGAATCAGGAGGCCGCATGAAGTTCCCGGATATGGCTGAACCAATGTTCCGTGGAGGGTGTATCGGTTGTTTACGTTAGGCGTCGACATCGGTGGAACGTTCACCGACCTCGTGGCGGTCGATCCCGAGCGCGGCGAGGTGCGGACGGGTAAGATACCCTCGGTTTCGGATGAACCCGCAGGCGCCATCCTGGCGTGCCTGCAGGATCTCGGGATCGAAGGCGAGGAACTGGAGCGGATGATCCATGGAACCACCGTCGCCACCAATGCGCTCCTGGAGCGGCGCGGCGCCGTGACGGCGCTGGTGACCACGCGCGGGTTCCGGGACGCCGTCGAAATCGGAAGATGCCGGCGGCTGGTCGAGGGCGGCATGTTCAACATCGGGTTCCGCCGCCCGCCGCCTCTGGTTCCCCGAAACTTGCGCGAGGAGGTGGACGAGCGCCTCCGGGCGAACGGAAGCGTCGAAGCCTCGCCCCGGCCGGAAGAGTTTCAGAGCGTAGCGGAAAATTTGAGACGAGAGGGTGTCGAGGCGGTGGCGGTGTGTTTTCTTCACTCCTACGAGAATCCGGCTCACGAGGAAGCCGTCGGGCGGTGGTTGCGGGACCGGTTGGGGCCTGGGGTCTACATCTCGCTCTCAAGCTCCGTGAACCCCCAGTACCGCGAGTTCGAGCGGTTCTCCACAACGGTGGTAAACGCCTATGTCGGTCCGGCGGTGGGGCGGTATCTCTCGAAACTGAGAGACGAAGATATCGGGAAGCTGGACAACGCGAACATTTACATCATGGGTTCGGCCGGCGGCGTGATGGATATCGACACGGCGGAGGACTTTCCGGTGCGGACCATCTTTTCGGGCCCTGCCGGCGGGGTCACCGCGGGGCGCTTTATCTCAGACGAACTCGAACTGCCGAATCTCATCACCTGCGACATGGGCGGAACGAGCGCGGACGTCGCCCTGCTCCTCAAAGACCGGATTCTGTACGCCGGAGATGCCGTCATCTCGGGGGTACCCGTCCGCGCCGCCCAGCTCGAGATTAAAACCGTCGGCGCGGGAGCCGGGAGCATCGTGTGGGTCGACGTCGACGGGGCGCTTTGCGTGGGACCCAGGAGCGCGGGTTCCTCGCCGGGTCCCGCCTGTTATGGATTCGGGGGAGAGGAGCCCACCGTCACCGACGCGAACGTCATCTTGAACCGGATCGGAGACGGCGCCCTTCTCGGCGGGAAAATACGGGTGGACGCCTCGCTGGCGCGGGAGGCGATGGCCCCGGTGCGGGAGGGGCTCAATTTCGGCTCGCTCGAAGAACTGGCCGAAGGGGCATTGAAAATTCTCGTGGCCCGGACGGTTCGGCTCATCCGCGAGATCTCGCTCGAACGGGGATTCGACCCGCGCGAATTCGCTTTCGCGGCCTTCGGCGGAGCAGGTCCCATGCACGCCGCGGCCATCGCGGATGAACTCGATATGGAAACGGTCGTGGTTCCGTCTCACCCGGGGAATTTTTCCGCCCTGGGGCTCGTGATGGCGAAGATGCGCCGGGATGCGACCGCCACCTACCTCGAACGCTCCTCCACCCTCGACTTGGCGGATTTGCGCGGTCGGCTCGCAGAGATGGCCAGGGGGGTCGAGAGTCGCCTCCTTGCCGACGGCGTGCGGGAAGAAAGCATCTCTTTGTCGTGTTTTCTGGAGATGCGCTGTCTCGGGCAGGCTCACGAGATTCCCGTTCCCCTGGGGTCGTCACCGGAGCGGGTGGATCTGCCGGCCATCGAGGGCGCCTTCGGCAAGATTTATGCCGAGCGCTACGGCCGCGACCCGGACCCCGCGACCGAATGGGAGGTGATCTCGATCCAGATCATCGGCGAGGGAGAAGTCCGGGCGTATCCGGCGAAAACCTGGCGGGCAAAGCGCGGAGGCGGCGAAGGCCATAAGGAGATCAGGAAAGTCTGGTTTGAGGGGAAGTGGCGCGAAACTTCCGTATATGAGCGAAACGAGGTCGGGACTGGAGCGGTTGTGGAAGGTCCCGCCATCATGGAGGAGAGCGGAGCCACGACGGTGATTCCTCCCGGGTGGCGCGCTGCGGCCCACGAGAGCGGGCATCTGTTGCTGCGGCGCCTGTAGGATGGGCAAAGGCGGGATTCATTCTCCCTTGAGGGGGTTGTTGAAAAAGTCCTCTCCGCCTCATCCTGAGTAGCGGCGGAACCGCGTATCGAAGGATGCCCTCTCGCCCGGCGCGAGGCGTTCGACCCCCCTCGCCGAAAGGCAACCCCCCCTACCCCCCCTTGTCAGGGGGGTATAAAAAGGCGACGCCCGCCGTCGGTAGAGGGGCTTTTGTTTTTGTCAGAGGGGTATAAAAAGGCGATGCGCCCCCGCCGGGCTGAGGGGGTTTTGCTCTTTTTTGCCCCCCTGACAAGGGGGGGTAGGGGGGGTTGGTTTTATGGGATTTCCCTTTCAAGGGGGTTGCCATTACCCGCTCAGGGGCTTTTTCAAAAAGCCCATCGGGGCTCCGTTTCTTGCCAAATGATGCTCGGCGGGAGGTTGTAGTGCGGCGAGAGGATTCGAATATCTGGATTTCGAACATTTTCGGGGCCGGCCGGAAACTTTTCCGGGAATTGCGGCCTGCCATGAACGAAGAGGTGGAGAGATGACTTCAAAAAAGGGGACAGATTTCCTCGAAAGGGCACGTTCTAGCCTCCCGGGCGGCTGGCTGGGGGACCTGACGCTTCCTGACGAGATGATGCTTATCGCTTCCCGCGGCGAGGGCAGCCGCCTTTACGACGTGGATGGACGCGGTTACCTCGATTTCACGATGGGCGGGGGTTCCCTGATTCTGGGTCACGCCCATCCGGCCATCCTCGAGGCGGTGCGAAGGCAGATGGAACTCGGTTCGACTTACTATACGCTGAGCGATCGCTCCATCGAGTTGGCCGAGGAACTGGTGAAGGCGATTCCCTGCGCGGAACTGGTGCGTTTCGCTTCCACGGGCGGGGAGGCCACGTTCTACGCGCTGCGGCTGGCGCGCGCCTTCACCGGCAAGGAGAAAATTCTGAAATTCGAAGGGAGCTACATCGGCCACAGCGATTACGGAATGATGAGCGTTTCCCCTCCGCGCCCGAACCTGTATCCGTCTCACCACCCCGATTCGGCCGGGATTCCCGCAGCAGTCCAGGAACTGGTCATCACGGCGCCCTTCAATAACGCCGATATCGCCTGCGGGCTGGTGGAAGAGCACGCCGGGGAACTCGCCGCCGTCATCGTCGAGCCCGTTCAGCGCTCCATTCCCCCGGCCCCGGGTTTTCTCGAAGGGCTCCGCCAGGTGACGGCCGAGCGCGGGGTGCTGCTCGTATATGATGAGGTGGTCACCGGGTTCCGGCTGGCCTACGGCGGGGCGCAGGAGTATTTCGGCGTCGTTCCCGATCTGGCGGCTTACGGCAAAGCCGTCGCGTGCGGATTTCCCTTGTCGGCGGTCGCGGGAAGAGCGGACGTGATGGAGTTGGCGGACCCCGTCCGAAAGGGGGAGCCGGAGTACGTCTACATCAGCGGTACGCTCTCGGGTAATCCGGTGTGCGCCGCCGCAGCGCTCGCCACCCTGGAGGAATTGTCCCGGCCCGGCGTCTACGACGGCTTGCGCAACATGGGGGACAGGTACCGCGGCGAGCTTGCGGCGTTGTTCGACGAACACGGAGTTCCGGCCCGGGTGGAGGGAGTCGGGCCCTTTTTCCAGGTATTCTTCACGCCGAATCCCGTCACGGATTACCGGTCTCAGATTCAAGCCGACCGGAAGCGGTTCGAATCATTCGTCCGAAAAATGTTCGCGCAGGGCATTTTCATGAGCCGCAGGGCCAAGAACTATCTTTCCACGGCCCACGGCGAATCGGACCTGGGCGAGTTCTTGGAAGCCGCGCGAGCCGTATGCGCCGGAGGCCTCGATTGATCATGAGCGACAACCGGACGATTCATGAGAGCGCCTCGGCCGACGCCGTTACGATCTCGGTCATTCAGGAACTCCTCGTCTCCGTGGTCCGCGAGATGCGGGTTACTTTTTCGAGAAGCGCCTTCTCGTCCATCATCAACGAGGGACACGATTTCTCCTGTGCCCTTCTCTCGCCGGAGGGAGATTTGGTCGCCCAGTCGGAAGATCATCCCGGCCACATCTTCCCGATCTCCTACGCCGACCGAGCGGTTTTCGAGCGCTACGCAGGCGACGTTCATCCGGGCGACGTTTTTCTCCTGAACGACCCCTATATCTGCGGAACCCACATGAACGACATGGCGATGTTCTGCCCCCGGTTTTTTGAGGGGCGCGCGCTCGCCTTCCCGGCGCTCCGCGCGCATTGGGGGGACGTCGGCGGCTCGGTGGCCGGCAGTCTCTCCGGTGACGCCTCCCACATCTTCATGGAGGGAATGATCGTCCCGCCCATCCGGCTCTATTCCCGGGGCGAGCTGAACCAGGAATGCCTGGAGGTCGTTCTCCGGAACATGCGGGGCCGCGAAGACAGGCATGGCGACCTGATGGCCATGCTCGGCACCTGCCGGCTGGCGCAGCGTCGCCTGGACGAAATCGAGGAGCGGTATGGACGCGAAACGCTCCAGGCGGTGAACGATAATCTCATAGGCAGGGCGGAGAAACGGATGCGGGCGGCCATCAGCGCGCTCCCGGACGGAACATTCCACTACGAGAACTATATCGACAACAGCGGGACGGGCGCCGAGCCGCTCAGAATTTCACTTCGCCTGCAGATTAAAGAAGATCAAATCCACTGTGATTTCAGCGGGACTTCCGGGCAGGTGAAAGGGCCTACGAATGCGGGCCCCGCCACGGTGGCCACGTCTTGCTTCATGGTGCTGAAATCGCTCCTGGATCCGGCGCTTAGCGTAAATGCGGGTTGTTTCCGCCCGCTCACGATGGAAGCCCCGGAAGGGTCTATTCTCAATGCGGAATTTCCCGCTCCGTTCGGGGGCGCTTCCGACGTGCGGCGCACGATTGAATCGTGCGTTCTGGGCGCGGCGGTTCAGGCGATGCCCGACCTTGCGGCGGGCGACACGAAGGGGGCGGCCAACCATTGCTACATCGCCGGCAGCCAACCAGACTCGGGCGAGGCCTTCCTCTACTATGAATATCCGGCGGGGGGCACGGGCGCTCTCGCGGGAAGCGACGGGGACCACGCCATCCGAACCTATACCGAAGGGGACTTCAACGCCGTCCAGCCGGTAGAGAGCCTGGAAGCCACGCTTCCGGTCCTCGTGGAGGAGAGCGGCCTTCGGGTCGGCTCCTGCGGCCACGGGGAGTGGCGCGGCGGTTTGGGAATGGAGCGGAGGGTCCGCCTGGAGACCGGCGGCGCGGGTCTCACCGTTTTGACGGACCGCGTGATCATTCCGCCCTACGGGGTGGACGGCGGTACCTCGGGTGGAGGAAACCGGTTCACGGTGCACCGGGAGGGTTCAGAGGTGGAGCCTTCAGGCGTCCCCGGAAAGGCCACGGCCTTTCCGCTCAGGGAAGGCGATGCCGTCGTGCTGCGCTCCGCGGGTGGAGGAGGCTGGGGAGATCCGCTCGTCCGCACGCCTGAGGCGGTGCTGGCCGACCTCAGGCTGGGATACATCACGGTGGAGGATGCGCGGGAAGTCTATGGCGTGGTCCTGAAAGACGGGGCGATCGATGCGGCCGCGACCACCTCTGCGCGGGAGCGGCTCAGAAAATCCAGGATTTATCTCACCGTCCGCCTGAATGACGAGGACGCCTGCGGCGGCGCCAGGCGGCTTTGCCCGATGTCTCCCGAGACGGCGAGCGAAGGCGGATTTTCAGAGGGGATGCTCGTAGAGTATGTTCCGGCGCGGGGAGCGCCGCTCAGAGCCTGGGTTAAGATCACGCCGGGGCTGGCCACGGGGGAGACTCCCCTCGGACCCGTCGCGGCGAGCATCCTGAAACTACGGGAGGAGGAGCGAATATGGCTCCGGCCGATCCTGACGCCCTATTCGCACCCCCCGTTGGCCTCGTGAGCGGGCTGACAAACTTACCCGTCGTCGGGCTCGGCCGCTGTACGGACAAGCTGTATATCGAATCAAAGAAGATGACCGATGATTACGGGACCACCCTGAACCTGCACCTTGCGGCCATGTTCGAGGAGGTGACGGACACGCGCATGCGCGGTGGCCGCCGGCCCGTCGAGAATTTGTATCATTTGGGCGTGCTCGGGCCGAATACGGTTCTCGTTCACATGATTCACGTGAGCGAGCGGGAAATCGACATGTTGGCCGAAAAAGAGGCGCGGGTGATTCACTGTCCCTCGACGGCGCTGAAGATTTCCTACGGCAACGCGGCGTTCGCAAGATTCCCGGAGATGCTGGCCAAAGGAGTCAATGTCGGAATCGGAAGCGACGCTTCGGATTGCTCGAACTATGCCGACATGATTCGCGTCATGTACCTCGCCGGCGTGCTGCCGAAGGATTACCGCTACGACCCCGACGCCGGTTCCCAGAAAGGATGACGGCGGAATCGACCTGGATCAGGTCACCTCGATCACCATCGTTGACGTGGTCGACTATCATTGAGGAGGTTTCGAACATGATCGGACCAGCCAATGCGTACCAACCGGACTACGCAGTTGCGCCCGGAACGATACTTGCCGAACGCCTGGAAGCGCATGACATGTCGTATGCGGATTTCGCCCGCCGGTGCGGCCGTTCACCCAAACTCATCAGCGAAATCGTCGCGGGAAAGGCCCCGGTGGAACCGGAGACGGCCCTTCAATTCGAGAAGGTAACGGGAGTGGCCGCTCATATCTGGCTTGGGGTCGAAGCCGATTACCGACTCCACCGGGCGCAGGAAGCCGAAAGAATACAAGCGGAAAAATCCGCGGAGTGGGCGAAGCGCTTTCCCGTAAACGCTCTGGTCAAGCGCGGGGTGATGGAAAAGCCGCCCTCAGCCGCTGCCAAAGTGCCGGGTCTGCTCGCCTTTTTCGGCGTCGGATCGGTCGAAGCCTGGGACGTCAAATATGGAGCGGCAAGCGTCAACTACCGGCATTCTCCGAGCTTCAAGAGCGACCAATACGCTCTGGCGATCTGGCGCAGGTTGGGCGAGCTGGAAGCCGAACGGCAAACTTGCGCCGAGTTTAACGCGGCGCGTTTCAAACGAGCCCTCGTTCAAATCCGTGCGCTCACACGCGAACCATTCGGCGAAGCGATCCGGAAGGCGGGCGAATGTTGTAACGAGTCGGGCGTCGTCCTGGCCTTGATTCCACCTTTGCCCAAGGCCGCTATCAGCGGCGCGGCGTGGTGGCTGTCGAGCCAAAAGGCGGTGATCGCCTTGAGCGCCCGCCACAAGACGGACGATCACCTTTGGTACACCTTGTTCCACGAAGCCGCGCACATCCTGTTGCACAGCAAGAAAGAAGTTTTCATCGATTCGAAAGAAAACGGCGCAGAAGCGCATGAAGCCGAAGCGAACCGGTGGGCTTCTGATTTCCTGATCCCGAGCGAGGACTGGAAGCGGTTCGTCGAAGCCGGTCCGAAAAGTGTCACTATTGTACGGCGATTCGCCGAGGAGCAGGGCATCGCCCCGGGAATCGTGGTCGGCAGGCTGCAGCACGAACGCCGTCTGCCCTGGGGGCATCCTCTGAACAGGTTGAAGAAGCGCCTTAAATGGGCCAATGCTGATAGTTGACCGAAGGTGGCGATAGGCGCGCACGGGATACAGGGTCACGGGAAGGTCTGCGCTCCCCACCCCCGTTGCCGCGGTGCGGACGGCGGTGCTATTTTCAGCGGACCGGTATCACTCGCTTTCAGAAGCAGCTTTCCAGGAGGAGCACCCACATGAAAGTCCTCATCAAGAGTCCCTGGGAGTCGGACGAGTCCACCAAGGCGTCGTTCGCCTTTTTGCACGCGAACGCATTCGCCGAAGCCGGCCACGAGGTGCGGCTGTTCCTGCTCGGCGAGGCGGCGAACCTGATGAAAGACGAGGTGATGAACGCGATTACGCCCGTCGGCTGGCCGCCCCTCAGGGAGACGTTCGCGCAAACGGTAGAACACGCGATTCCCGTCAACATATGAACGGCGTGCGCGCGGGTCCGTGCGGTCAGCGAAGCCGACTTGGAAGGCAAGAACGCGCGTTTCGTGACGCCGCCGGACCTGGTGGCCCTCGTGGAATGGGCGGACAAGGTGCTGAGCGAGTAGCTCGATTCCGACCAATAGAAGGGTAATGCCGCCGTCCGCTTTTTTATTACTCCCTATCGGGTCACTACTTCCCAAGGAGAGGGGAATTAACTCCCCCCTTGAGGGGGAGTCGAAGAGGCAGAGCGGTTTGTGCGAAGGCCGATTCGGTGGGGGGACATGCCACCGAAAAAACTCCCCCCACCGGTTCGGTTTCGGGCAAAACCCCCTCACCTCACCGACTCCCCCTCAAGGGGGGAGTTGATCCTTTTTTGTCGGGGGAGGGGTCTTTCTTACCCCCCTGACAAGGGGGGGGTAGGGGGGGGTTGCTCCTTTGACAAGGGCTTTTTCACCCCCCCCTTGTCGGGTCTGTTGGAAAACCCTCCGGTGGGGAAGGAATCCCGATCATCGAATTGTTCACCGTAGGGACAGGCCCCCGTGCCTGTCCGTGGCCCCCGTGCCTGTCCGCCGATCCTGTAGGGACAGGTCGCGACCTGTCCCTACGGAACCACCGCGCCAGTCCGTAATCACTCCCCCCTTGAGGGGGAGTCGAAGAGCTGAAGGCGTAAGCCCGAAAGCGATTCGGTGGGGGGTATAATTCGGAATGGCAATAAAACGCATTTTACCCCCCACCGAGTCAGCCTTCGCACAAATCGCTCGGCTTCCTCGACTCCCCCTCAAGGGGGGAGTGAAATTCAACGCGCTCCCTCAGGAGACTTTTTCAACAACCCCCTCAAGGGGGGAGTGGATTTCTTTTACTTTTTGTTTGGCAAAACCCTTAAGTGGTCGATCCCGGTGGAGAAAGAGGTCGTAGGGACAGGTCGCGACCTGTCCCTACGGGTAGCAGCTCCCCGGCAAAAAACTTGAACGGAGGCCGAAACGGGGGTAACCTGTCCGCGACTCGATAACGTATGGAGGCGCGCATGGACACGGGGGCGGAGCCGCTCGCTCAGGCGGAGGGCGGGAGGCCTTTCGCGGGATACGATCTGGATTCGCGTTTTTATGACGAGATGTTCGACGCAGAGGGCGCTCCGCACGATGCGTGCGGGCGTCTGAAAGACGCGCTCGCCGAACTCACGCCCGAGGACCTGGAAAAACTCCAGGAGGGCGTCTACCGCCGCTTTCTCTACGAGGGCATCACCTTTACGGTCCTCGACGCGGAGGAGGCCACCGAGCGCATCATCCCCATCGACTGCGTGCCCCGGCTGCTGACGGCGGCGGAGTGGGACCACATCGAACGCGGCCTCAAGCAGCGCCTCGCCGCGCTCAACCTGTTCCTGAAAGACGTCTACGGCGAGGGCCGCTGCCTGCGCGAGGGGCTCGTGCCCGTCGACCTCGTGCTCGGCTGTCCGCAATACCGCATGGAGATGCGCGGCCTCAAAGTCCCCCACGACGTCTACGTCGCCGTGTGCGGGACCGACATCGTCCGCACCCACGAGGGGTTCGCCGTCCTGGAGGACAACCTGCGCGTTCCCTCGGGCGTCTCCTACATGCTCGCCTGCCGGAACGCCATCAAGGACGTGCTGCCCAGGCTCTACCGCGAGCACCGGGTGCGCGAGGTGGCCGATTACGCCGAGCATCTCCATTCGGCGCTCGTCTCCCTGGGCCACTCGCCGCGGGAGCCGAACGTGGCGGTGCTCACGCCCGGCATCTTCAACTCCGCCTACTACGAGCACGCCTTCCTCGCCGGCGAGATGGGCGTCGACCTCGTGGAGGGCCAGGACCTGATCGTCCGCGACGCCGCCCTCTACGCGCGAACGACGGCGGGGCTTCGGCGGATCGACGTGCTCTACCGCCGCGTGGACGATGATTTCCTCGACCCCCTCACGTTCCGGAGCGACTCGGCCCTGGGCGCGGCGGGGCTTTTCCACGCCTACCGTGCGGGGAACCTCGTGCTCGCCAACGCGCCCGGTACCGGCGTGGCGGACGACAAGAGCATCTACGCCTACGTGCCGAAGATCATCCGCTATTTCCTGGGCGAGGAGCCGATACTCGCCAACGTCGAGACGCACCTTTGCCGCGAGCCCGAAGGGCTGGCCTACACGCTGGAGCACCTGGGCGAACTCGTGGTGAAGGAAGTCGGCGGCTCGGGCGGCTACGGGATGCTGGTCGGCCCCCACGCCACGGCGGCCGAGCGCGCGGAATACGCCGGGCGGCTGCGCGCGGACCCGGCGAATTTCATCGCCCAGCCCACGCTCGCGCTCTCGCGCTCGCCGTGCTTCGTCGAGGGGGGCATCGAGCCGCGCCACGTGGACCTGCGCCCCTTCGTGCTCCAGGGGCGCGAGGAGCAGCACGTGGTTCCGGGCGGGCTGTGCCGCGTCGCGCTCCGGCGCGGGAGCCTCGTGGTGAACTCCAGCCAGGGCGGGGGCTGCAAGGACATCTGGGTGCTGGAGGATTCGTAAGGGTCGATTCTGACCGGGAAGGGAGGAATCGCCGACCGGGGAGGGGCGGTTTTTGTAGGTCGGACATATATGCGACCCCTACAGTCCAACGGCTCGGTTGACCCGGAATGACGGCCAAAACGGAAAACGGGAGGACACACGGGTCCTCCCCTACGGGCATCAACAGGTCGTGAAGGAGAGAGAATCATGCTGGCTCGGGTCGCCGCCGATTTCTACTGGATGGGCCGCTACGTCGAGCGCGTCGAGCAGACGGCGCGTCTCCTCGAATACCAGCTCAACCGGCTCGTCGACCGCTCCGTCGACGAGCTGGCCGTGGGGTGGGCGGCGATATACCGGGCGCTGGGCCAGCCCCCGCCCGGAGCGGTTTCGGACGCCGAAGAAGCGGAGGCGTATGTCATTCCCGACGCCTACACGCTCGCGGGCAACCTCGTGGAGGAGGGCGCGCACCCCGACTCCATCCTCTCGTGCTGGCGTCAGGCGCGCGAGAACGGCCAGCGCGTGCGGGCGCAGCTTCCGCTCGCGATATGGACGCGGCTGAACCAGGGCTATCTCTGGATGCGGGAGGTGAATTTCGCCGGGGAGTGGGAGCAGGCCCCGGCGCGGCTCGCGCTCGACATCATCGACCGCATGCGGCTTCTCGCGGGCGTCGTTCACTCGACGATGCCGCGCGACGACGCCTGGCGCTTTCTCGAACTGGGCCGCTTCATCGAGCGGGCGCAGCACCAGGCCGCGCTCCTGGAGGCATGGGTCGAGTTCACGCGCGCCAGGGAGGGCGCCGCCGCGCTCTCGTGGGCGGATCTGCTTCACGTGTGCCGCGCCTACGAAACCTACTGCCGCCGCCATTCGATGAAGGTTCAAAGAGAGAACGTGCTCGGTTTCCTCGCCCGGGACCCCGAGCTTCCCCGCTCGCTCCGCTTCTCCGTGCAGCGGATCGAGGAGGCGCTCGCCGGCATCGACCCGCTCGGCGCGCGCTACCCGCTCGCGCCGCCGCACCGGATGGCGCTTCGCCTCACGGCGGCCATCGAGATGGATGCGGCGGGTTCGGCGGAGGTGGATCCGGGCGCGTTCTGCCGCGCGGTAGGGAGCGACACCCGCGCGCTCCACGACCTCGTGATGGCGGCCTACGTCAACCGCTCCCTGGCCGAGGAGGTTCCGGCGTGATAGTGAGCTACACGGTCGAGCACGCCATGCGCTTCGATTACGCGGAGCCCGTGCAGGCTTCGGTGATGACGCTCTACCTGTGCCCGCTCCGCGACCGCGCCCAGACCCTGTGCGAGTTCTCGCTGCGCACCGACCCCGAGGGCCGGCTCTTCGAGTTCACCGACCCGTTCGGCAACACCGCGCACTTTCTCGACCGTCCCCGCTCGCACCCGCGCTTCGAAGTCAAGGCGCGCTCGCGCGTGGAGGTGGGCCCCCTGGCGTCCGCTCCCGAGCGACTCGCGCCCGGCGCGTCAGAGGCGCTTTCGAGCGCCGTCCGCACGCCCGAGCTCTGGCCGCTGGCGCACCCGAGCCGCTTCGTTCGCCCGAGTCCGGCGCTGGATGCGTTCGTGGCGAAGCACGGCATCGCCCCGGAGGACGACCCCCTCGTGAGCGTGCGCGCGCTTTGCGCGAAACTCCATGACGTCTTCGAGTACATTCCGGGCCACACCCGGGCGGATTCGCCCATCGAGGACATCCTCGAGACCGGGCGGGGGGTCTGCCAGGACTACGCGCACGTGATGGCCGCCATCGCGCGCGGCTGGGGGGTTCCGTGCCGCTACGTGTCGGGCTATCTGGGGCCCGAAGCCGCCGGCGCGGCCACGGGCGAGAGCCACGCCTGGGTGGAGTGCTGGTTTCCCGGCGCGGGGTGGACGGGCTTCGACCCGACGAACAACACGGAGGGAGACGAGCGCCACGTCCGCGTGGCGGTGGGCCGCGACTACGCCGACGTGCCCCCGAGCCGGGGCGTGTTCCGGGGAAACGGCGGCTCGACGCTCACCACCGAGGTGAAGATAGAGCGGCATGCGGGCGGTCGGGACTAGCGCACGGGGCGGTGGAAAAAGTCCCGCTTGCCAGGGGATAAAGGCAACCCCCCCCTACCCCCCCTTGTCAGGGGGGTAAAAAAAGAAAGCCCCCCTCTCAGGGGTCAAGAAAAAGCAAAAGCCCCTCTACCGGCGACGGGCGTCGCCTTTTCATACCCCCCTGACAAGGGGGGGTAGGGGGGGTTGGTTTTCTGACGCGCGGTGACCGGGCGCCGAAGATTCGCTCATCGGGTTTCCGCGTCGAATTATCGAATCGTCGAATGGAGGGAAAAATGCGATTTTTATCAAAGAAACTATGTGCAATCACCGCCGCGCTGGCGGTATGCGCGATCTTGAGCATGGCGGGTACGAGCGCCGCCCAGGAGGCGAAGCCTTCGGGCTGGTACATGGGCGCTAGTGTTGGACTCAACAAGACTTCAGGAATCGAGCAGGCGGGCTGGAACCGCGACAACGTCTGCTATCCCGGAGATGACTGCAGCCGCCTGGAAGGCGGCAGGCCCGGCGGCTACCGGTGGTATTACGATCTCGATGCGGAAGAGGGAGCCGCGCTGGAGATTTCTGTCGGCCGCACCCTGGGCGCGTTCCGCCTGGAACTCGCGCTGGCCCAGCGGAAGAACGACCTCGATCAGAAATTCACCGGCATCACCTATCTGGACGGCTCTTCCCGGACGCCCGCCGCAAGCAGCGACTACCAGCAGAGCACCTCCTCCGCCGGGGTCGACGATCTGACGACGCGCACCCTCTCGCTGAACGCCTACTACGACTTCTCCCTCCCGGAGAGCCGCTTCACGCCTTATCTGGGCTTGGGCGCAGGCGTTTCCTTCGTCGAGGTCGGCGGGGTGTATTACGAGGGCCGATACTCGTGCAAGCCCTCCGCGCCCGACTGCGACAGGCCCGAGCAGTACGACGGCCTCCAGGACGAGGACTTGACCGACACGGTCTTGTCCGCGCACCTGCACGCCGGTCTCGACTACCGCGTGAGCGAGCGGGTGCTTCTCGGCTTAAAGCTCACCTATTCCATGGTGGGCGACATGAAGGACGTCAAGGGCGAATATATCGAGCATGCCATTTCCGGCCTTCCCAACTTCACCACGATCAGCGGCATGAACCACTGGTCGGTGATGTTCGGCGTGAAATATTTTTTCGGGGAATGATGGGGGGTCTCCCGGACCACGATAACGAGATAAGCGGCGCACACGAGTTGAGGATATGACTGATGACCGGAATCTGGACGAATAGCGACGAAAAATGGGAGTGGGGCAAACCTCGCGCATTCGAGGACGAGGCCACTTTGCATGAACTCATCAAAGAGAATCCGCAATTCCTGCCCTTAAGCGGTTCTCCTCGCCTCGTGGTTCTGGGTTCTGAAATCCAGTTGGGAAACGGATACGCGGACATCCTTGCGGTCGAATCCTCTGGTCGTCCCGCGATCATCGAAGTGAAGCTGGAGCGCAACCCCGAGGCGCGGAAAGCCATCGTGTCGCAGATTATCGCGTATGCGGCCTTTCTCCAGGGATTCAGTATTGAGGATCTTGAGCGGGGTCCTCTTCACAGGTTTCTTACAGATGCGGGCCATGTGTCCATATTCGACGCGGTGAAAGCCCAAGATCAGGAAGGGGCGGTGGATGCCGATTCGTTCACGGCCTCGTTGCAGGACTACCTTCAGCGAGGCAGCTTTAGATTGGTTCTTGTGTTGGACGACGTTCCAACCGAACTGGAAAGAGTCGTCGCTTATCTGGATGCAATCACCGTCCAGGCGTTGACGATCGATCTGATCACGCTCAAGGTCTATGAAGTAAATGGCGCGCAGGTCGCTCTGCCCCAGCGTGTCTCGCCCGATCTAAGTGCATCTGTCCCGTCTGAGGGATCAAGACCTGCTGCGTCCCGAGGAAAGCTCACTGATGGCTCTGATGTATTTCGAGCATCAATCGAAGAGACTACCGGCGAGACCCGCAAGGCGTTCGATGAATTGATTGCATGGGCGGAAGGGTTGGACTCGTTGCCGAACGTGCGTCTCTCCACTTATATGGGCGTCGAAGGCGAACGCTTCACCCTCCTGCCTCGCATCATGCCGGACAATGCCGGCTTCGTGACCATCTGGAATGACAAGCATCAGCCCTATATATCTGTGTGGCGGACGGTGTTCGAGCGACGCGCTCCCAAGGCGCTCGAAACTGTGGAACAAGCCGTCCAGCCAGGCAGAATCGGGCAGGGAAATGTGCTTAAGGAAATCACGCCTGAAATCCTCGAAGCGTTGACGCAGGCGTATCAAGAGGCGAATGGGGACTAAGCACACCCCCCACCCGCGTTGACATACCCTCATCCAGCCTACAGAATGCGCTCGTGCGTCACCGGCTGGATTGATTCTCCGATGAGACGAAAAACGGAAGGTGAACCATGAGCAGGGACTTCATGCGCTCGCGCGTCCAGGGCGGCCCTCTGGGCGATATCCTCGAAAAGGTCGAAGCGGGACTGCGCCTCTCCTTCGAGGAGGGCGTGCGCCTCTACGAGGCCGAGGACATCAACGCCGTCGGCTACCTGGCGAACATCGCCCGCGAGCGCCTGCACGGGAACCGCACCTACTACAACGTGAACAGCCACATCAACTACTCGAACATCTGCGTGCTGTGGAAGGCGTGCAAGTTCTGCGCGTTCGGCAAGAAGGAAGGCCAGCAGGACGCCTATGCGTATTCGCTGGAGGAAATCTTCAAGATGGCGGAGACGCTGGGCCGGGGCCGCACCGAGTTCCACATGGTGGGCGGCCTGCATCCCGATCTCCCCTTCGACTACTATCTCGAAATGATCCAGGGCATCAAGGAGATCCACCCCCAACTGCACCTCAAGGTCTTCACGGCGACGGAGATACGCTTTCTCGCCGATCACATCGCGAAGATGAGCGTCGAGGAGACGCTGGATCATCTCGTGCGCTCGGGGCTCGGTTCGCTCACGGGCGGCGGGGCGGAGATTTTCGCCGAACCCACGCGCTCGAAGATTTGCAAGGGCAAGCATTCGGGCGAGGACTGGCTCGAAATCCACCGCATCGCCCACAACAAGGGCATCCGCAGCACGTGCACCATGCTCTACGGCCACGTGGAATCGAACGAGGACCGCGTGGACCACATGCTCAGGCTCCGGGACTTGCAGGACGAAACGGGCGGCTTCACCACCTTCATCCCGCTCGCGTTCCATCCCGAGAACACCCAGATGGACGACATCCCCCCCACGGGCGGGATGCTCGACGTCCGGAACTACGCGGTCGGCCGCCTTCTGCTCGACAACATCCCCCACATCAAGGCGTATTGGATCATGGTGGGTCAGCCCGTCGCGCAGATATCGCAGCGCTTCGGCGTGGACGATCTGGACGGCACCGTCGTTCAGGAGAAGATCTACCACATGGCGGGTGCCAAGACGCCGCACGAACTCACCGTGAACGACATCCGCCGCCTCATCCGTGAGGCGGGGCGCGAACCCGTCGAGCGCGACACGCTCTACCGGGAAGTCACGCGCCAGGGAGATCAATGGGCAGTCCACGCCTGAGCACCCCCATGAAGCTCGGCACCGTACCCTTCCTGAACGCCAGGCCCCTCACCATCGCGCTGGAGGGAAACCCGGCGGTCGAACTCATCGTCGAACCCCCCTCGAAGCTGGCGGAAATGCTGGAGCGGGGAGAACTCGACGGCGCGCTCGTCTCCTCGTTCGCCCTTTTCGGGATGCGGGGCGCGCGCTTCGCACCCGGCGTCGGCATCGCGAGCAAAGGCCCGGTGGAGAGCATCCGGCTCTATTGCCGGAAGCCTGCGGATTCGCTGCGCCGCGTGGGGCTGGACAGCTGGTCGCTCGCCGCGACGAACATGGCCCGCGTCTATCTCAAACACCGCTGGGGGGCGGAGCCCGAGTTCGTCCCCATCGATCCCTTGAGACCACCGCGTGCGGACGAGTCGCTCGACGCATTCTTGCTCATCGGCGACAACGCGCTCAGGGAGCCGCCGGGCGATCACTACGTGCTCGACCTGGGGGAAGAGTGGCAGAATTTCACCGGGCTTCCCTTCGTCTACGCGCTCTGGGTGTTCCGGCCGGGCGCGGGAGACGCGGAGGCCGCGGCGCTTCTGCAAAGCGCGAAAAAAGAGGGCGTGGGAAGAATCGAGGAGATCGTGAACGGGGCGCTTCCGCCCGGCGTCGACAGGAACACGGCGTGGTGTTATCTCACCGAGTGCATCCGCTACGACGTGGGCGATGAGGAACTGGGAGGCCTGGGGCGTTATTATGAGTTTCTCGTCGAGGACGGCCTGGCGCCCGAAGGCTGGGAGCCCCGCCTCATTGATGAGCCGGGCGCCCGCGTGGAGGTAGTGGAAGAGAACGCCTCAAAGGAGGACGACATGAGCGACGACCTTTGCTTCGCGAGCATACACGACCTCTCGGGGATGATCCGCAAGAAGGAAATCTCCCCCGTCGAGGTGGCGGAAGCGCACCTGCGCCGCATCGAGGCGCTGAACCCCAAGCTGTTCGCCTACCAGACGGTCACGGTGGAACTCGCCTTGGAGGCGGCGCGCGCCGCCGAGGCCGAGATAATGAGCGGCCGGTGGCGCGGCCCCATGCACGGTATCCCGTACGGGGCGAAGGACATCGTCGAGACGGCGGGCGTGCTCACCACGCACGGCTCTTCATTTCACCGGGACAACGTGCCGCGTGCGGACGCGGAGATCATCAGGCGTCTCAAGGACGCGGGCGCCGTGATGCTCGGCAAGACGGTCACGCACGAGTTCGCGGCTGCTGCGGTGAGCATCAACCCCCACTACGGCACGGTGCGGAACCCCTGGGATACGGAGCGCATCGTGGGCGGTTCGAGCGGTGGCTCGGGCGCGGCCTGCGCGGCGGGCCTGGCGCCTTGCGCCATCGGCACGGACACGGGCGGCTCCATCCGCAACCCCGCCTCCCTGTGCGGGGGCGTGGGCCTAAAGGCGACCCACGGCCGGGTGAGCCTGCGGGGCATCTGCCCCAACGCCCTGAGCCTCGATCACGCGGGGCCCATGACGCGGGCGGCCCGCGACGCAGGAATAATGCTCCAGGCGGTGGCGGGCTATGACGCGAAGGATTCGAAATCGCAGAACGTCCCCGTTCCCGACTACACCGCAGGCATAGAGGACGGCGTACGCGGTAGCCGGATACTCGTGTGTCCTGATTTTCACGGGGGCGTCGAGGTGGATTCGGAGATCACGGCGGCGTTCGAGGCGGCTGCCGAAGTGTTCCGCGCTTTGGGCGCCGAGGTGGAAGAAGTCTCCTTCGCGCACCATAAGAGGCTCATGGATTTCTTTCCCCTCATCTCGGGGCCGGAGTTCAGCGAGTTCCACAGGCCGTTTTATGAGCAAGACCCGGATGGCTATGGCGAGGACGTGCGCGAGCGCCTGGAGTGGTCGTTCGAAATCGCGCCGGATGATTACGTGCGCGCGCTCAGGGAACGCGTTCTGGCGCAGCGCGAGGTCGCCGCGTTTTTCGAGGGCGCCGACGCCCTCATCCAGCCCGCCATGCCCTGCGTCGCCCCGCCGATTGCGACGCTCACCGCCCGGATGAACGGGCGCGACGTATCCTACAAGAACATCCACAGGCCGTTTCTGGCGCCGCACAACGCCACGGGCTTCCCGGCGCTCGTCACCCCGATGGGCCGGAACTCGGAGGGGATGCCGATGTCCCTTCAAATCGCGGGCGGCCCCTGGCGCGAGACCGACGTCCTGCGCGCCGCGCACGCGTATGAGGAAGCCACGCCCGAACTCAGGAACGAGCGACCGCCTTTTTAATCTTTAATTACTTAGATTTTTTGGGGATCGGATATGCGTAACTCGACGTTTGATAGCACGAAGAAATCGTTGTTTGACAGTACGAAGACATCATTGCAGGAATTGCTGAACAATTCGGAAAGTGGAGCCCTACAACTTCCAGATTTCCAGCGTGGTTGGGTGTGGGGTGATGATGATATCCGAGGTCTTTTGGCTTCGATTTCGCAGTCGTTCCCCGTAGGCGCGTTGATGACGCTCAAGACTGGTGGCGAGATTAACTTTAAACCACGTCTAATTGAAGGTGCTCCACCCCAAGCTCAATCGACAACACCCGAGGCGCTGCTTCTTGATGGACAACAACGTATCACGTCACTGTTTCAAACGACAATTAGTCAATCTGTTGTCGAAACGGTTAATGCAAAAAAGAAAGAAATCAGACGTTGGTATTATATTGATATGGAGAAGGCCCTTGATGAGGATAGAAATCGCGAGGAGGCAATTATCGGTTTGCCGGATGATAAACGCCTGACCAGCAATTTTAAACGAGAAATACATCTCGACTTGTCAACACCTGAATTTGAATATGAACAATTGATGTTTCCAGTAAATCGAATATTTGATGATCGCGACTGGCAGTATGGATTTGAAGACTATTGGCGCGAGCGTGGTGATGATAGTAAGCGTGATCTCTATCGGAAATTCTATGAAAAAATTATTCGTGCATTCGATCACTACCAACTACCTGTGATCATCCTTGATAAGGGAACACCTAAACAAGCGGTCTGTCTGGTCTTCGAAAAGGTAAACACCGGGGGGAAGAAACTTGATGCTTTCGAGCTTCTGACTGCAATCTATGCCGCAGATGAATTTGAGCTACGAAAAGACTGGTATGGTGATCCAAAAACTGGTGATGAGGGCCGTCTACACCGTTTACGAAAGCGCCACCCGCTAGAAGAAATTGCTAGTACGGACTTTTTGCAGGCACTAGCGCTACTTAGCACTCGTGACCGGCGACGTTTGGCTGACCAGGCAGGCAAAACGGGAAGAGATTTGCCACCCATCTCATGCACACGTTCTGCAATTCTTGACCTTCCTCTCAGTGACTATAAGCATTACGCAGATCAAGTCGAGCTTGGTTTTGATCTCGCCGCTCGTTTCCTCGGAACTCAAAAGATATACCGAGTCAAAGATGTCCCCTATAAAACGCAGATAGTACCCCTCGCCGCTATCCTTTCGGAGCTCGGTGATCTCTGGGATCAAGAAACAGTAAAAGCTAAAATCCGACAATGGTTCTGGTGTGGCATCTTTGGAGAGCTTTATAGTTCTGCAGTAGAGACCCGGTTCGCCAATGACTTTGTGGAGGTCCGCGCTTGGATTGATGGGGGTCCAGAACCTGAGACAGTCAAGGAAGCGAGTTTTTTACCCGACCGCCTTGACACAATGCGCACACGTCTATCCGCAGCTTACAAGGGCGTTCACGCTCTATTGATGAGCAAAGGAGCGCGAGATTTTCGATCTGGTCAAACAATCGACGACACAGTCTTCTTTGATGAGCGAGTCGATATACACCATATTTTTTCACAGAAGTGGTGCGAGGGCAAAGTTGACGCAAAAATCTACAATTCGGTTGTGAACAAGACTCCGCTGACGCGTAAGACGAATCAGATTATAGGGGGTGACGCGCCCTCAAAATATCTCTCAAAACTCGTTGCTAAAGATTCGATTGATGACACAACCCTCGAAGAATGCCTTGAATCTCACTTGATTGATCCTTTGCTCTTGCGAAGTGATAATTTCGACCAATTTTATAGTACCCGTAAGAAAGAGCTTTCCGAACTAATTTGCGAAGCAATGGGCAAGTCTGCTGACGAAGATGTGGGCTTAGATGAAGATGAAGGGGATGAAGTCTTGGAACCTGAAGATGTGTTGGAAACCACGGTATAAGGAGAACAACCTTGCCGAAAGCGCGCGTGAACGGTATCGACATCCACTACATCGAACGAGGCGAAGGAACGCCGCTGCTTGCGGTGCACGGGTTCCAGAACTCGCACTTCAGTTTTACCCCTCTCTTCGACTGGCTCTCGGCGCGCTTCCATGTCTACGCGCTCGATTTGCGCGGCCACGGCGATTCGGACAAGCCGCGCGGCCCCTACACCATCCAGACCTTCGCGGACGACGTCGTGGGCTTTCTGGACGCGCTCGGCATCGAGCGGGCGGATTATCTTGGCCACAGCATGGGCGGGCGCACGGGCACCATGGTGGGTATTCAGCACTCAAATCGCCTGAGCCGCCTCATGCTCTCGGCCTCATCCGCAGGCCCGCCCTCGGGCGCGTACCGTCAGATGTTCGAGGAGCACTTGAAGGTGGCTGAAGTAGAAGGCATGGAAGTGCTGCACGAATTCAAGCTGCACCGCGACGAAGTCCCCGAAGGCCTGCGCGAAGGCCCCTTGGCGGCCGAGTACAGGCAGAATTTCCTCAAGAACACGCCGCAGACGTTCGCCGATACCGCGCACGCGCTGTTCACGATGCCGGTTTTAAGGGACGAGCTCCACAGAATCTCCGTCCCCACCTGGGTGTGCCACGGGGAGAACGACGCGGGTCCCATCGATTTTAGCGAGGTGTACGCGAAGCACGTGCCCGATTGCACGACTTCCATCATCCCCGATGCGGGCCACAGTTCCTTCTGGGATCAGCCGGGAGCCTTCATCGCGGAGATGGAGAAGTTTCTTAAGAAAAACCCCCTCTGATTCGTCTTTTTGGAGGGCTGTTGAAAAAGCCCCCCTCCTCAGAGGATAAAGGCAACCCCCCCTACCCCCCCTTTTGATATACGGTATCGCATTCATTGCCTGTGATTTCGATGCAACTTATTGATATTATACTTGTTATCTATTTTATTCAACATCGAGCAAAATCTGTTAGTCGTTGCTTGTAATCAAACCGAAAGCGGATTGATTCCAACACCCGCGCATCCATTCGAGCGAACGTCCGTAAGCGTTCGGGCGGGCCGTGATGGTAGTGCCTTGAAGCAGTAGTTCGGGCCGGGATGGGGGATGATTTTACCGGTTGAGGACTTGCTTCCAGTTTCTGCGCAAGGGTCGTAGCCAGATGTCCTTTTTCGGTTGGGCTCGTTTCGTGTACCTGTCGTAGCGTCCACGCCCCTGGGTCATACCGACGTGGACCCACCCCGAAGCCCTGTAGACGGCGCCGGTGTAGCGCGGCGTCTCGACGAAGGTCTCGACGAGGACGGGGGTCGTGCCATAGCGCTCGGTCCAGTCTTCGGGCAGGCGCCTGCGGATGATGGCGAGGAGATGGGAACCGAGGTTGGGGATCCTGATCCAGGGCAGGATGAGGAACCTCGGGTTGTCGACCACGAGGGGGAGGTTCTTCTCGCGCAACTGCGGCGTCCAGCCGATGAAGGCGTCGCGCGGGGCGAGCTTCCACGCGGCGGTGGAGAAGCCGAGCATGGCGAGGGGCCTGCCGTCGCGGTCGTGGACGGCGTAGCGCATCTGGGCGCCGACGAGGGTCTTGTAACCGAGGTAGTGGTAGCGGGCGACGAACTCGTTCCAGAGCCTGCCCTCGCGGGTTCCGCGCACGGCGACGCGCATATCGAGGGGGCGGACCTCATCGAGGGTCTCAGGCGCCGGGATGAGGGGAGGTTCGGTGTCGGGTCCGAAGACGACCGGGCCGGGCCGGTTCTGCCGCCACTTCGGAGGCGGCAGCGTGATCAGGCCGTCCTTGTGCATGGCGAGCATGGTCACCCGGGCCATCATGTCCTTGAGCCCGCCGTCGGGCTTGTACCAGCCGATGCGGCGGCAGAACTCCTTCGACAGCGCGTGGCGGTTGAGCGCAGGAGGACCTGCGATCAGCGCGCGCAGCAGCGCCATCTCTTCTGTCGTGAAGTCGCGTCCGTAGTAGCGGCACCCGGTCACGGCGTCATCCCGGCGCCGTGAGGGCGCGCCTGCGCTCCTCATTCATCGACCAGGGCAACCACGCGGAGAGGTCCCCGGGCGGGCGGCCGCCGCCCTCCGCGCAGGCGGTGAGCCATGCCTCCAGCCAGCGGAGAGTGTCGATGCCGTTTAACGAGAGCGTGCCGAGGACCGTATACATCATCGCCGTGAACCCGGCGCCGGCCTCGCTGTCGGAGCCGAACGAGAGCCGCCTGCCGATCACGGGGCCCCTGAGCACTCTCTCCGCAAAATTATTATCCATCGGTACCGAGGGGCGTTCGACGAAGACGCTCAGCCCCTCGCGGTGGTTCAGCAGCGAGCGAAGCGCCTTGCCCTCGCGCGCCTGTGCCGGCAGGGCCGTCAGTTCCCGTGTAGCTTGCGCGAACAGGCTCTCGAGGGCCTTCTTGAGCGCGTCATGCGCCGCTTCGAACGCCGCGTCCTGTCGTTGGGCCCCCGGGTCGTAACGGGCCAGGCGCGCCTCGTTCAGGCGGTAGAGCAAGGCAATCCGCTCGATCCATCTCTCGCACCACGGCGTCAGCCGCTCCTCGCCGGCGGCGCAGTGGATATAATCGCGCCGGACGTGAGACCAGCACCATGCGAGAGTCACCAGACCCCCGGGAATGCGCGCCAGCTTCTTGTAGGCATTGTAGCGGTCGCAGACGAGGACCGTATGGGAGCCGGACGCGCCGAAGAGCTTCATCGCGACCTCAGCACTCCGCGAGGGGTCGACGTGGAAGTAGACGGAGTCTGCGCTTACCGAGGTCCATAGCCAGGCGCGGCTCGAGCGGCCCTCCTCGCGAAGCGACTGAACGCGCCACGTCGTCTCGTCCCCGTGACGCACCGCCGCTTCGTTCTGGCGGTCGAGGATCGCCGCAGCCGGCGGCTCGAAGAGCGGCGTGAAGCGGTGCGTGCTGTCGCCCAGTGTGCCTGCCGAGACCGGAAGCCCCTGGTCGGAGAGCCATTCGGCGACCCGGCGCAGCGGGCGGAAGCAGGCGTAGCGCTCGAACAGGAAGCGCGCCCACACGCTCGTCCCGTAAGGCGTGCCCGCGAACAGGCGCGGCGCAGGCGGCGCCGACACTTCCACCGGAGACGACGCGCACTCGCATCTCCTGCGCCATCTCGGACGGCGGATGACGCGCTTGTAGGCCGAGACTTCAATCTCGAAGATGGAGGAGACCTCGGCGCCATTGACCACGTAGGGCTTCCCGCAACCGGCGCAGACGCGCGCACCGGCCGGCGGGTTGCGAACTTCGGTCCTCTCATCGAGCGCGGGACGCGAGGTGCGGCCATGGCCCCGGGCGCCGGGCTGACGACCGCGCCTGCGCTCAGAGCGCGGCCTCTCCTGCCGTTCGCTCTTGCGCCCGAACAGTCTTCTCGCCAGCACCGCTCCGGTGGCGCGAAGCTTCGCGAGCTCGGCCTCCAGCCGCGCCCGGCGAGCCTCCGACTTGCGGAGCGCCCTGCGAAGACGCCCGTTCTCCCTCGACAGCGACCTGAGCGCCGTCTTCTGGCGCCGCGACCTCCCCAGGGCCTTGCGCAGTTCCTCATCTGCACGAGACGGCGACTTCGAGCGCGCCGCCTCGAGAGCGCGCAGCAACCGCGCCTTCAGCCGTTCGGTCGCAATACCTGCGGCCCCCAGGGAGACTTCAAGACGGTAGACCTCCGCAGACAGCGACTCGACCACCTCCGCCTGGTCGCGCAATCGCCTCAACTTCCTGTAGAGCCCGATGGCCTCCTCGTCCAGGCTCCGAATGGTCTCCTTGTCGGTCGCCGACTTCTGCTTCTCCAGGGCCAGACGATCTTCGAGCCGGGCAACTTCCTTCTCCCGCCGGCCGACCTCCTTGCGCAGGGCATGAATCGTCTCCTTGCGCTCCTCCAGGGCCTTGCGCAGCCGCCCCGCCTCCCCCGGCGACGGCACGCCCGAGAGCTCCTTGCGAAGCCGGACGACCTCCATGCGCAGCGACATGAGCGGGCTGCGCTTGCGCGGATCGACCCCCGCCTCCGCAAGCAGCTTCTCCAGCCGCGCCACTTCCGCCTTGAGCGACAGCGCGTCCTTCGCCGCGCGGCGGGCTTCCTTCGCCTCCCCGGCGGCCGCCTCGAGCTTCTTCCGGCTGGCGTCGAGATGCCGCTTCAGCTTGCCCGCACGGGAGCGGGAATCCACTTCCGCCCAACGCAACTCCTCGCAGCGCGCCTCCGCCGCCTCCGCGCGCGCACGCTCGCGCTCGTACAGCGAACGCCAGTACGCCTCTGCGGTTGTGGACAACCCGGGGGAATGAGGCCATGGCTCATCCGGCCTCTCGGCCAACGCCAACTCCGTCTCGACAGCTTCTGCGCGAATCTTCATGCCGACATCATTAGCACATGTCGAATCGCGTTACCAGTCGCCCGGGAAAATTCTATCCGATGGAGGCGATGCGCCCGGCGCCGGGTCCATCACGGCCCGCCCGAACGCTTACGAACGTCCTGGAAGCGACGGCCGGGTAGGCGGGGGCATTGCTGCGCACCGCCTACCCGGCCTAACGACGTAACGATTCGGTGGCAGGGTGACGGCCGCGCTGAAACCGGCGGCTGCATGAAGTATTGTCCGAAAGGAGTCAGACCTGTGCCCTCACCACTTCGGCAGTGGCAGGTGATTCAGGCGGTTCCGGTGAATCAGCAGCATTCTCGCTGACCGTGGGGGACATCGGCCCGCGTCGTTGACACTCACTCAGGAGAGCTGCGGTCCGCGCCGGCACCGGAGATCGCTTCAGGCAACACCGTGAACCCGGCGCCTTGACTTCACAAGGCGCCAGGTCCCGTTGAAAAAGTCCGCATCACGGGGATCGATCCGGCGAACGGGGTTTTCCACTCCACGGCCTGCGCTACCCCCGGTCCGCTACTACCACCGCTTCGAGCCGCGCAGCAGGAGGCCGCCTTCGGGTCTCCCGCCGCCGGCCTGTTCGGTGAGGCTCGCCTCGAGGCTCACCTCCGTGGCCGCCCCGGGCTTCCAGCGCGCGCCCGCGCGCCAGGTCTCCGCGTTCCCCGAGACCGCCACGCCCGTATAGGGCGTCAGCAGCCCCCGGGGGGCGTCCAGGCCCCAGGCCGCCTCGGCCTCGAAGCCCGCGGCGCCCGGCTCGAACGCACCGGCAGGCGCCAGGCCCGCCGCCTGCGACCAGAGCCGCTCCGCACCGCCGGCGGAGGCGCCCCAGGACGAGCCCGCCCGGAGCGAGAGCCCGCGCCCGTCCGAACCCGGCGCGTACCCCACCGAGGCGCTCACGCCCCATTCCTCATAACCGCCCTCGTTGTGGGCGATGAGGCCGCGCGCTCTCACCTCCGCCGTCAGGGCGCCCGAGGACCAGCGCAGGCCGCCGCCCGCCTCGACGCCCCCGCCCGTCTCCGCGTCGCCCGAATCGTTCCGGAACCCTATCTCCAGCGAGGGCGTCAGCACCGCATCGCCGAACTTGTACGAGCGCGAACCCTCGAGGGCGAGCCGCACCCGGCTCGTCCCCGCTTCGGTCTCCGCCAGGCCCGCCGCGGCGTCCGAGCGCGTGTCCGTCACGAGGACGTCCGCGCGGAGGGCGAGCTCGAACCCGCCCGGCCCGCGCGCGGGCAGGAGGACGCCGCGCGCGCCCCCCGCCGCCATTCCCATCTCGACGTCGGCGTCCATCGACTCAGCCCCCTCGGGCGTGAGCGTCATCCCGCCCGAGCCCAGGCCCACCACGCCCCAGAGCGAGAACGACCCGCTCACACGGTAGCGCGCGTAGGGGTAGACGCCCGTGAGCGCGCTCTCCACCTCGCCCGCGCCGCCCGCGCCGTCCGCCCTGTACGAGCCGTCGCCCGAACTCCGCGCGAGCGCCACGCCCACCAGCCAGCGCGCCCGCTCGTAGTCCGCGCCCAGCGCCGCCGTCGTCACGTCGCCCTCGAGCGTGAGGACGCCCTCCTTGCCGCTGAACGAGGAGCGCGCCCCGCGGCCCCACACCGACCAGCGCCCCGGGGAGGCGCCCGCGTCACCCGCCGAGGCCATGTGAAACGAACTGCCCAGGAGGAGTTCGCTCATCGAGACCTCGCGCACCGTGAGCGGCGCGTCTTCCCCTCGCTCGAGCCGGGCGCCGGCCTCGCGCCGGTAGCGTTCCGCCAGGCGCGCGAGGAGCGCCTCGCGGCCGGCGGAGCCGTCCAGGCCCAGTTCCTGCCCGCCCAGCACCATCCCCGCCGCCCCGGCGCCGCCCTCGATGCGCGCGCTCACCGCTTCCACCACGTTCTCCGCCGCCGTCCGCCCGAAGCGCGCGAGCCACGCCCCCGGCATCGGGTCGTCGTTCGCGATCACCCCCTTCGCCTCGCGGTGCATCGCGCGCAGGAACGCCCCCTGCGGGTTCGAGAGCTTGAGCACGAACGTCTCCCTGCCCTCGTCGACCGCGTCGTCGAGCAGCGCCACCGGGACCGTCTTCGCCGTCTCGCCCGCCGCGAAGACGAGCGTGCCCGACGCGGCCGTGTAGTCCGCCCCCGCCGCCGCCGTGCCGTCGGCCGTCGCGTAGTCCACCGAGACCTCGTGCGACGCCGCGCGGTTCAGCGTCACCGCGAAGTCGAGCGAGGCGTCCTTGCCTTCCTTCGCCCGGGCGTCCTCGACCCGGACCCGCACCGGGCCGCCGATCTTCGCGACCGGCGCGTTCGCGAGCGCCCGCCCGCCGGACGCGCACACCGCGCCGGCTTCGGCGCAGCCGCGGCCGTCCGCCAGCGTCACCGTCACGTCGCGCCACGCATCGGGTTTCACCTTCACCCGCCACAGGCCCGCCTCGACCCGCTCCACCTTCCGCGCCTGGCCGGCGCGCACCTTGAACGACGCCGGGGACGGCGCCACCGCGCCCCCGCCCAGCGCCTCGCTGAAGCGCACGCTCAGCCAGAACGCCGCCTCACCGTCATGTTCGGCCGGGACCCCCTCGAACGCCGCCGTCAGCGGCGGACCCGCGCGCGCCACCGTCACCGCGTAAGTCCTCACCGTCCCGTCGGCCGCCGTGACCTCCACCGCGAGCGCGTTGTCGCCCACCGCGAGCGCGATCGCGCCGCTCGACCCGCCGCCCGCCACCGCGGACAGGTCCGTCCCCTTGCCGGCCTTCACCGCCGCGCCCGCGTCGTTCGCCGTCGGCGTCAGCCTGGCGTGGGTCGCGCCGTACGCCACCCGCGCGGTGTAGCTCGTGGTCGCCGGCGAGAACGCCGGGCTCAGCGCGAGCGCGCCGTCGAACGACGCGCCGTCGCCGCTCGTGCTCCCGGTCAAGGCGCGCAAGCTCGCGTCGGAGGACGCCTGCTGCTGCTGCGCCCCGTCGTCGGTAATCGTCACCTCCACCGAGGACGTGGCGCCCGCGCTCAGCCCCGAAGGCAGGCTCCCCAGCGCCACCGTGAACGTCTCGTCGTCCCCGTCCTCGTCGTCGTTCGTCGGGATCGCGCCCGTGGCCGACGTGAAGCCGGCGGGCAACGCGATCGACGCGAGCGTCCCGTGGTCCCCGTCCTCCGACGTGCCCCGGGTCACGGTGAGCGGGATCGTCACGTCCGCCGCCAGCGCCTTCGCCAGCACCGCCGTCACCGTGACCGGGGAGCCCTCCGCCACCGGGTTCGGGGCGGCCGACAGCGAGACCGCGACCGCGGCCGGCGCCCCGGTCACGTCGATGCGGTAGGTCTTCCGGCCGCTCGAACCGACCGCCATCACCCACAGCTCGGTCGTGCCGCCGTCCGGCGCGAGCGCCAGCGCGACGGCCGTGCCCGACGGCCGCACCCGCGCCGGGCGCGTGAACGTCGTCGCGCCCCAGCGCGAGCCCGCGAACACGCTCGCCTCGCCGCCCCAGCGCGGCGCCAGCGTCACGCCCGCCGTCCCCGCCGGCACCGACGCCCGGTAGAACGTCACCCCCGGCGCGAACGCCGGGCTCAGCTCCACCGCCCCCGAACCGGCCGTGAGCGCGAGCCCGCACAGCGGTCCCGCCCCGGCCTCGCAGGCCGGCCGGGCCAGCACCTGCGTCTCCGGCTCCTTCGCCGCGTCGCCCCGCACCACCGTCAGGGTGTACTTCCGCACCGCCGTCACCTTCGGCACCGACACCTCGATGATGACCGGGTTCTCGCCCTCCTTCAGCGGCACGTCGACCGCCGGCGTGCCGGAGTCCACCCGCTTCCCGTTCACCTTCACCGCCGCCGACGCGTACTTCACCGCCGGCTTCACCGTCACCCGCTCCACCGCGAGCGGCACCCGCACCTCGTAGCTGCTGCTCTTCGCCTCGAGCGCCACCTCGCCCTGCGCCACCCGCTGCGCCGGGTCCGGCGAGGTCACCGTCAGCGCGCGCAGGTCCAGGCCCCCCGGCCCCGGCAGCGCCAGGTTCGGCGCCGTCAGCCGCGGCGCGTAGGAAGACGCGCGAAGCTCCAGGCGCGGCCCGCCCCCCCGCAGCACGCACAGCTTCGCCGTCGCCTCCCGCCCGCCGGGCGGGATCTCCACCCTCCCATACCCGGTGATGGGCGAGGGCAGGGTCCGGGCGGCGGCGGTCCCGCCGCACGCGCCCCACGACGCCGCCCCGACGCCATTGAGGCCGAGGTGCACCGTCATCCCCGGCGCGCTCGGCCGGTCGAGCCGCACGGTCACCGTCACCGTGCCGCCCGCCGCCACGGCCTGCGGGTCCGCCTCCACGACGAGCGCCGTCGGCGGGTTCGGCCCCTGCACCCGCACCTTGACGCCCGCCGCCGTCAGCGCCGGGTCGTGGGTCCCCGCCGTCACCGTCATCGTCCGCCCCGCGCCCGCCGCGGTCGCGCACAGCTTCACCGTCGCCTCCCGCTCGCCGGCGGCAACCATGTCGGCCGTGCCGTGCTCCCAGGCGCAGTCCGGGCCCCAGCGCGCCGCGCCGCCGTCGCCCGCGGTGTCGAACCACACATCCATCGCCTTCATCGCCGGGGCGTCCAGCCGCGCCGTCACCGTCACCGCGCCGCCATGCGCGAGGGCGACGGGGTCCACGCTCAGCGTCAGCGACGCCGGCGGCGCCGGCGCCCGCGGCGTGCCCGCGCCGGTGGACCAGCGAACGGGGGTCTCATGGGGATAGGCTAACGGACGCACCCGCACGTCGTAGGCCGTGCCGTTGGCCAGCCCCCCGATCGTGTACGCCGTGCCGGTAGCGTACAAGGTCTGGGGCACGCCATTGACAATCCGCGCGCGCCCGGGCGCCACCCAGCCGGTCGAGGGGTCGCCCGGCGTCGTCGCGTCCGCGTCCGGCGCCGAGGACACCTTCCACTGCACCTCGTAGCTATGGTTCGGCCCCCACGGCCTGTTCCACGTCAGCGCCAGCGACCCGTCGCCCGTCGCCACCGACAGCACCAGGCCCGCGCTCGGGCCGGCCGAGACCGGGGTCCTGCCCGGGGCGTCGTCGTCGGCGATCCTCACCGTCACCGAGTTCGGCGTGCCCGCCGACACCGACGAGGGCAGCGTGCCCAGCGACACCGTGAAGGTCTCGTCCTCGGTGTCGTCGTCCTGCGCCGTGGTGAGCGTGCCCGTGCCCGTCGTGGACCCGCCGGCAATCGCGATCGACGCGAGCGTGCCGATGTCGCCGGACTCCGCGCTGCCCAGGCTCACCGTCACCGGGATGGAGACGGCGCCCGTCAGCGCCGCCGACAGCGTCGCCGTCACGGTCACCGAAGACCCCTCCGCCACCGGGTTCGGCGCCGCCGACAGCGAGACCGCCGGGGTCGTGGCGGGCGGGGTCGTGCCCGAGGCCGCCCGCGTCACCGTCACGGTGTAGGCGACCTTCGTCGTGCCGTCCTGCGCCGTCACCTCGACCTTGATGGCGTTCGCGCCCTCCGAGAGCGCGATGGCCGTGCTCTCCGTGCCGCTGGTCACCGCCGAGAGGTTCGTCCCCTTGCCGACCTTGATCGAGGCGCCCGTGTGCGCCTTCGTCGGCGTCAGCTTCACGTGCGTGACGCCGTTGGCCACCGAGGCGGTGTAGGCGGTCGTGGACGCCGAGAAGGTCGACGGGCTCAGCGTCAGCGCAGTGAAGGTCGAGCCGTCCGTGCTGCTCTTCGCCGTCAGGGCGCTCAGGTTGGCGTTGGAGGACTGGGTGGACTTCTTGAGCACCACCAGGTAGTTGGTGCTCTTGCGCGCGTTGTTGTCTCGGATCTCCACCGACACCCAGGTATCCCCGCTGGCGGCCAGGGTCACCGTCTTCGACGTGCCCGAGGAGGCGAGCTTGGACCCCGCCTGGGTCAGGATGCTGTCGTAGTCCGGCGTCGTCGAGGCGACCTTCGTCTCGATGAAGTGGCCCTCGATCCAGGTGGGGGTGACCGAGGCGCTGGTGGCCGTGGGCGCCACGGTCCCGGTGTACATCGTCGTGCTCGTGGCGAAGGCCGGGCTCAGCGTGACCGCGCTGCCGCCCACCGTCAGCGACAGCCCGACCAGGCTGTCCGTGTTCGCCTCGTCGTCCCGGATGGTCACCGTCACCGAGTTCGGCGTGCCCGCCGACACCGACGAGGGCAGCGGCGTCCCCAGCGACACCGTGAAGGTCTCGTGGTCGGCGTCGGTGTCCTGCGCCGTGGTGATGGTGGCGCCGCCGAAGGTGAGCCCCCCGAGGACGGTGATGCTGGTCAGCGTGCCGATGTCGCCCGCCTCCGCCGAGCCCCGCGTCACCGTCACCGGGATGACCACGTCGCTGCCGAGCGCCGCGGACAGCGTCGCCACGATGGTCGCCGACGAGCCCTCCGCCACCACGTTGCTCTGGTCGACCGACAGCGAGACCGTCGGGGTCGCGGCGGGCGGGGTCGTGCCCGAGGCCGCCCGGGTCACGGTCACGGTATAGGTCCGCTTCGTCGTGCCGTCCTCGGCCGTGACCTCGACCTTGATCGCGTTCGCGCCCTCCGAGAGCGCGATGGCCGAGGTCTCCGTGCCGCTCGTCACCGCGGTCAGGCTCGTGCCCTTGCCGACCTTGATGGAGGCGCCGGTGTGCGCCTTCGTCGGCGTCAGCTTCACGTGCGTGATACTGTTCGCCACCGAGGCGGTGTACGAGGTCGTCGTCGCCGAGAAGGTCGACGGGGTCAGCGCGAGCGCCGAGAACGTGCCCGCCGCGCTCGCCGCGCTCTTCACCGTCAGACCGCTCAGCTCCGAGTTGGTGGATTGGGTGGCCCCCTTGACCGCGCCGTTGACGCGGATCTTCAACTCGACCGAATTGGTTCTCCAGGCGGTGCCGGCACGGCCGTGGCGCGTGTCCCCGATGCTCCAGCCCGATGCGCTGCCCGAATCCTCGTTGTTGGTCCTCGTGGTCCGCAGCGACCCGGTGGTGGCGCCGCTCCTGTAGACGACCACGAAATACGAGGTGCTCGCGGCGAGCGACGTGTTCGACGGCGCGGCAAAGGCGACCGCGCCCGCCCCGACCGTCGACGGGACCGTGAGGCTCGCGAGCTTCGAGTCCGGAGCGCCGGCGCCGGTCGCCGACCACAGCTCCGCCCGCAGGTTCGCAGGCGTGCCCACCGCGGCGGCGAAGTCGATCTCGAGGCTCGCCAGCGTGTAGCCGGCGGTGGCGCTTCCGGTCGTGAACTTCTGGGCGACCGGATTGCTGCCGACCGTGACGGTGGGCGTGAACGTGGTCTGCCCGAGATTGCTCACCAGCGCGTTGGCGGAGGCGGGCGCGGCGGTCGAGGTGTCGGCGATGGTTATCGTCGTCTTCTCGCTCGCGCGGACCACCGTGTAGGGCTCGCCGGTGACTTTCTGCAGGAACCAGGTCGCGGTCTCGGCGCCCTCCGTCGTCCCGTCCGCCACCGCGGCCAGCGTGAAGGTCGCGGTCGTGGCGTTGGCCGGCAGCGCCAGCATCCGCGAGCCCGCGCGCCCGGTCAGCCCGCTGAAGGTGTAGTCCTCGGGATTGTTGGACGAGCTCGGGGTCGTCGCCAGGACGGCGACCCTGCTGGCCGTGGTCAGCGCGGGCGAGATGTTCACCGTCAGCGTGACGCTCGCGCCCTCGTTGACGCTGTAGGTCGTCGAGGCGAAGCTCACCTGCGGGGTCGTCGCGGCCGCGCAGGACGCGGCGATTTTCAGGGAGACCGGCGTGCCGGCGGTCCAGCCCGGGTTGGTGCTGGTAAGAATCTGGCTGGGAGCAATACCGATTGAATACCCGGTCGTGCCGACGCAGAACTTCAGCGCCCGGAGCGCGGCATTCGGGGCAGCGTTGAAACTCACCCCCAGACCAAGGCCGGAGGAGGCCGCTATTTCGGTGAAATGATATGCGGTGCCGCCAACCGTGAAGCTGTTGTCCGTCAGCCGCGTATCGCAGTTGGTCTTGGACGTGCACCCGATCACATTGTTACCGCTCGCCGGCGTCAGCGTCGCCGACCAGGGCGCGGTGGTAGTCGAGGACGCCCGGGTCACGGTGACGGTATAGGTCCGCTTCGTCGTGCCGTCCTCGGCCGTCACCTCGACCTTGATGGCGTTGGCGCCCGCGTCCAGGGCGATGGCGCCGCTCTCCGAGCCGCTGGCCACCGCGGTCAGGCTCGTGCCCTTGCCGACCTTGACCGTGGCCTTGCCGGTGGCCTCCACCGTCGGCGTCAGCTTCACGTGCGTGACGCCGTTGGCCACCGAGGCGGTGTAGGCGAGGGTCGCCTTGGCGAAGGTCGACGGGCTCAGCGCGAGCGCCGAGAACGACGCCGTCGCGCTCGTCGCGCTCTTCGCCGTCAGGGCGCTCAGGTTCGCGTTGGTGGACAGCGCGGCCCCCCTGGCCGAGCCGTTGACGCGGATCAGCCGGGTCTCGGTCCAGGTCGACCAGCCGCTCGGGGGGTTGCCGCCGCTGCCCGCGCCGAAACGGCTCGTGTCGGCGACGCTCCAGCCGGTCGCGGCGCCGCTGTCCTCGTTGTCGCTGGCCGTGTTCAGGATCTGGAATTGCATGTTGGTGGCGGGGGACCGGCTCGCGGCGCCGCCGATGACGAAGTAGTAGGTGGTGTTCGCCGCGAGCCGGGTGCCCGCCGGCGCCGCGAAGACGATGTTGGCGGGGGTGGCGCCGCTGGCCGTGATGGTGGCCGGCACCGTCAGGTCCGCGAGCTTCACGCCCGGGTTGCCGGTGACGTCCGACCAGAGCTGCGCCCGGAGCTCGCCCGGTGCGGCCTCGGGCTGGTTGGTGCGCGCCTCGATGCTGGTCAGCGTGTAGCCGGCCGTGTGGCTCCCGGTGGTGAACGCCTGGGCGTGCCACCGGTTGGCCCACACCCGGCCCCCGCCGGCGGCCGCGGTCTGCCCGACGGTGCTCACCAGCACGTCGGCGGAGGCGGGCGCGGCGGCGAACGGGGAGAACATCCCGAGCAGCAGCGCGAGGACGGGGAGCAGCGCGAGGCGGCGCCACGCGGACGCGGCCCGGGACCGACGGAGCGGCGGCGCGGCCGGAAAGACAGCGCGCCGGAGAGGTCAGGCGGGAGGACGGGACGCGCGAGCGGGCCACGGGCTCAGACCCCCTCAGACGCGGACGCAACTCGGCTCTCGGCTCTCGGCTCTCGGCTCTCGGCTCTCGGCTCTCGGCTCTCGGCTCTTCTCTAATCGGGACGAGCAAGTCAAGTTCCTCTGCCCTGGTTTTTCCGGATCTTTCCGCCTTGGCTTTAGACGATGCTCCATGGGGGTCTCGCTTCTCTACGTGATCGGCTCCCGGTCCGGGGCCGTCAACAGGATGGGGTCGGAGAACGAGGTGGAACAATCTCTCATACGCCCTCGCACCGTCACCGACGGAGCGGAACTGAGCCGACAGCGAACTCACCTCGTCCCTCGTCCCCACGGGAGCATCCTCTGCCATAGCGGAAGCTACTGTAATTTTCGGATTCTTCTCCTTTTGGATTCCCGATGTCAGGAGGCTACGTCATCCACGCCGTCGCGTTTCCAGCGGAACTCACTGCCGTCCATCCATATGCGGTGCATAATGACGCCGAGCCGGCGGGCGAGCGCAACCTTCGCGCGCGCCTTGCCGCGACGCTTCGCCACACCCATCGCCCAGGCTTTCAGCCACGACCACCGCGTCGTGCGCCCGAGCAAGGCGTTGGCGGCTTCGTAGAGCGCCGCGCGCATCATCGCGTCGCCGCACTTGGAGATTCTTCCCGTTCGGTCGACCTCTCCGGATTGCCATTTGCGAGGCACAAGCCCGAAGTGCGCGCCCACCGAGCGCGAGCGCGCAAAACGCGACGGCACGTCGACGCTCGCCCGGAAGGTCAGCGCCGTCACCGGACCCACGCCGGGGACCGTCATCAGGCGACGGCAGACCGGGTCGACGCGCACCGCCTCCAGCATCATCCTGTGCAGCCGGACGTATTCCGCCAGCAACGCAGAGCGAGCCCGCAGCATCGGCGCCACCAGGCGCGCCAACTCCGGGCGATCCGCGACCAGACCCCCTACCCGCGCCTCCAGCCCGCGGCGGGAGACCTTGCCCATCTTCAGTCCGAAGTTGCGCAACGTGCCCCGGATGTGGGCCTCGGCGTCGCACAACTGCTTCAGCATGAACCTGCGGTTGGCGAGGAGCATGCGTTTCTCCTGGCTCGACACCGTCTTCACGTGCACCGGGCGAATCAGGTTCGCGCGAACCAGCTGGGCGATCCCGCGCGCGTCGTCGCGGTCGCTCTTGTTCACCGTGGCCGAGAGCACCGCCTTCAACTGCCGCGTCTCGGCGCAAACCACCGGGAGCCCGGCCTCGGCCAGGCCGTCATGGAGCCACTGCGACAGCGGCCCCGCCTCGAGGCAGATGCGCTTCACGCCGAAGTCCAGCCCGGTGAAGAACGCCGCGAGGGCCGCGGGTTCGCTCGCGACCTTCGCCTCCCGGACGATCCCGCCGTCCACGTCCACCACGCACACACTCGTCCACTCCAACGACACGTCGAGTCCTGCAAAGTAGTTCATGGCTGCTCCTCCTGCGGGCGAGAGACACCGGAGCCATCCCGGCCTCGCCTCGATCATATGACAGAGGAACATCCGCTACACGCGGTAGTTCGAGGGCCAACCCGATTACCCCATCTCTTATATTATGGTTATGAGATGATGCCACGCCTGCAATTGTCAAGTCCATTACCCATGCCCCCTGATAAGTCCCGGCGTTTACCGGGAAGCGCGAACGCCGGAACGCCGGGTTCGGTTTGTCCTCCTCCGCCCGAAGCCGTTTCAGCCTGCTGCCGGCATCCTGCCATGGTTCATGATCCCCAACTCCTCGCCACCCTCCGCCGGCGGGACGACCCGCCGGGAGGGGGGCCGCGATGAAGCGGACCGGGAGGGACCGACTTCGCTTCCCCCGGTTCCGCCCCTACCACCGCATCGAGCCCCTGAGCGCCACGCCGTGGACGGAAGCGCCCCCGTCCCTCTCGCGCAGGTCGCCCTCGAGGCTCATGGTGAGGGACTCGGCGAGCCGGAAGCGCCCGCCCGCGCGGTACGTCTCCCCGCTCCCGGTGAACGTGAAGCCGGTGTAGGGCGTCAGGAGTCCGCCCCAGGCGTCGAGGCCCCAGCCCGCCTCGGCGTCGAAGCCCGCCACGGGGTCGAACGCTCCTCCCCCTTTGATGCCTCCCTTCACAAACTGGTGATGGTCCGGGCCGGTGGTTCCGCGAACCGCCGCTAATCGTTATTATCAGAAGAGAAAGGGCCGACACCCCTCAAAGGGCTGCTTTGGTAGGGGTTGCTGGGGAACTGCTGCGACACGATTCCCGAGGCGCAGGCCAAGTCGGGGTGCCGGCTGCTTTCATAAAGCGCGAGCAGGGGCTGCCCGTTGTTCCCCCTCCCGGCTCGAGGACTCAAACTCACAACCGGGAGGGGTACTATTTTGCTCTCACGAAGGAAGCAACCAACGGACAACCCCCTTTTCGCTCTACTTGAGATTTGCTGCCCGCCCGGCCCCGGGGCTAAAGCCCCGGAAGCCATAGGCGTCATTGCGCTTCGCCGCTACTGCTCCAGGTACGTCCCGAAGCCGCCGATCAGGCTGTGGGTCACGTCGTCGGCCGTGTCGTCCGCCGTCCCCATGTCGAGGGTCCCGCTCACCCCGAAGGTGCCGATCACCGCGGTCGGGTACTTCTTGGCAGCGTCGGCGTTCTCCGCCATCGCCTCGGAGAACCGGCCATGCCAGAACCCGTTCATCGGGTACTCCGCAGAGCTGTCGGTGGGGTCTACCGTCGGCGTGCCCATCCGGGTGTCGTAATACGTGAAACTCCGGCTGGTTGCGGAGTTCACCGCACCGTACGACAGGATGACCTCGCTCAGCTCCCCCGTCAGCCTTTCGCCGCCGGAGACGATCTCGTAGATCCTGCCCTCGACGGTGCCCAGTTCGGTAGCCGTGCCGAACTTCGCCGTCAGCTCCGCCTTGGCGTCGAACGGCTGGACCGCCTCCTTCGCCCCGGTCATCCCGTGAAGCCCCGCGGCCGAACCCCGGTACGTCGCATTGCCGGTCAGAGCCGTTATGACACCATCGGCAATCGTCGAACCGAAGGCGTTGCCGGACGCGAATGCGCCGAGGCGTTCGTCTTGGTTGTTCGCGGTGGAGCCGCCCAGATCCAACCAGTACCCGAAGACCATGTAGTCGGGATCGCCCGCCTCCGGCACCGCAGCCGCAGAGCCGGTGACACGCCAGCCGCTGCCGAGCGACGTGATCGTCGCGGTTGCCGCCGCCCCGGTGCTCGTGTACGAGCAGTCGGCCGGCGCCGTGCAAGCGAAGGTGACGCCGGTGCCGCTGTAGGTGACCCCGTCCTTGGTGAATTTGCTCCCCGCGAGGGTCGTGATGGTGCCCGCGGTGCTGAGGTCGAACGTCCCCGACACCGTCCCCGAGGAAGCCTGAACGCCGCTGATGTTGCCCGCCTTCACCGCCGCCTTGCGCTTGGACGGATCGTAGTCGGTGTAGATGTGGACGGCCCGCGTGCCCTGGGTCAGCTCGACGCCGGTGAAGCGGCCGAGCGTCGGCAGGTCCCGCTGCGTCGCCTGTGCCGTCGTGACCGCCGGGTCCGGCGTCCTCAGGTGCTCGGCAGCGTACTTGCCGAAGCGGTACACGCGGTCCTTGCCGATCTTGTGCTCGATCCGGGCTCCATAGGCGTTGTTGCCGATCTGGTCGTTGTCGTTGGTGTTGTACTGCCAGAGGCCGTCAACCGAGTTGTCCCGAGTGCCCGTGCCGTCGGTATTCGGGGTAAGGGCCTTGGCCGCGCCGACGGTGACGTGGGTATCACGTTCCTCGTCACCGGCGTCCTCGATCAGGTTACGCACCAATGTGATGCGCGCCTTCTTCTCGGCGTCGGCCAGGCCCTGTCCGCTCGCGACCTTGAACAGTTCGAGCGCGTACATCGTGGACGCGGCGACCGCTGCCGTCGCCGCCGCCTTCGCTTCCATGTACCTGGCATTCGCGCCGTCATCGCCGGTGTCCTTGGCCATGGCGGTGCGCTGCTGCATCTGCGCCTTGTCACGCTCCGCACGCGCAGTCTCGGCCGTCACGTCGTCGGCCTTCGAGGCCATGTACGCGGCCTCCGCGGCCCTCGCGGCAGTCTCGGCCGCCGCCGCCGCCGCTTCGGCAGCCGTCGCCGCCGCCTCCGCTTCCGTGGCCTTCTTGTCGGCCCCGGCGTAGTCCGTCCGCGCCATCTTGGCCTTGTTCGCGGCTTCACGCGCCTTCGTTGCCTCCGCCTGGGCCATATCCGCCTTGGCGCGCGCCGAGTCGGCGTGCTCCATGGCGGCGTCCTTGGCCACCTTCGCCGCTTCCTGCGCCTGCTCGATGCGCAGCCGGTTGAGACCGGCAACCGTCACGCCGGCCTGACGGGCCAGTTCCTCCGCGTCCGCGAGCTTCATCTCCGCCTCGGCCTTCTTGCCCTCGGCGGCCTCCTTCTCGGCCTCCGCGTCGGCCGACGTCGTGTCCTCCTGCGCATTCTCGGAAGCCGTCTCGGCAGCCATCGCCGCCGCCTCGGCAGCCGTCGCCGCCTCGTCGGCGTCCATGTACGCCTCCGAATCGGCGCCCAGCATCTCCTTGACCTTGTTCGCCGCCGTGCGCGCCTTCGTCGCCGCCGTGCGCGCAGCCATCGCCGCTGTCGATGCCGCGGTCTTGGCCTCGGCCAGCTTCCCGGCCTCCTCGGCCGCGGCCGTCACATGACCGGCGAACGTCATGACGGCCGTGTTCGCGGCCATCGCCTTCGCCTTCTCGGCTTCGGCCTCCGCCTTCTTGGTTTCGGCGATGGCCTGCTGCCGCTTGGCCTCGGCAACGCCCGCTTCCGTCGCCTCCGCCGCCGCCGCGGCGTCGGACGCCGCCTTGGCCGCCTCGTAGGCCGCCTTGGCCGCCTCGTAGGCCGCCTTGGCGTCAGCCAGGCGATCCATCGCACGCGTGTAGTTGGGAACGTCGTTGTCCCGCTTGTCCTCAAGGTCGTCGAACGCGCTCTGCGCCGCATCGCGCTCTGCCATCGCCGCATCGCGCGCAGTCATCGCCGCCGCGGCCGCCGCGGCCGCCGCTTGCCGGGCCGCGCTCAACTGCTCCGCCAGGGTCGGGTCCGGGTCAACGACCGGCGGATCCGGGTCCGGCGCAGCAGCACCACCGCCGCCACCGCCGCAGCCCGCCAGCGTCAGCGCGAAGACCGCCGCCAGCGCGAAAGCGTAAAACTTGTTAATATACTTGTCTTTGAACATCATTTAGTGAGTCCTCCTCCTAGCAATAACCAAGGGACAAAACGACGGGCGGCCCCCGCGAGCCCTTCTTCTCCGCCCCGCCCCCCTCCAGGGGGCGGGGCCGTCTTGCCGCTACTGCTCCAGGTGCGTCCCGAAGGCGCCGATCAGGCTGTGGGTCACGTCGTCGGCCGTGTCGTCCGCCGTCCCCATGTCGAGGGTCCCGCTCACCCCGAAGGTGCCGATCACCGCGGTCGGGTACTTCTTGGCAGCGTCGGCGTTCTCCGCCATCGCCTCGGAGAACCGGCCATGCCAGAACCCGTTCATCGGGTACTCCGCAGAGCTGTCGGTGGGGTCTACCGTCGGCGTGCCCATCCGGGTGTCGTAATACGTGAAACTCCGGCTGGTTGCGGAGTTCACCGCACCGTACGACAGGATGACCTCGCTCAGCTCCCCCGTCAGCCTTTCGCCGCCGGAGACGATCTCGTAGATCCTGCCCTCGACGGTGCCCAGTTCGGTAGCCGTGCCGAACTTCGCCGTCAGCTCCGCCTTGGCGTCGAACGGCTGGACCGCCTCCTTCGCCCCGGTCATCCCGTGAAGCCCCGCGGCCGAACCCCGGTACGTCGCATTGCCGGTCAGAGCCGTTATGACACCATCGGCAATCGTCGAACCGAAGGCGTTGCCGGACGCGAATGCGCCGAGGCGTTCGTCTTGGTTGTTCGCGGTGGAGCCGCCCAGATCCAACCAGTACCCGAAGACCATGTAGTCGGGATCGCCCGCCTCCGGCACCGCAGCCGCAGAGCCGGTGACACGCCAGCCGCTGCCGAGCGACGTGATCGTCGCGGTTGCCGCCGCCCCGGTGCTCGTGTACGAGCAGTCGGCCGGCGCCGTGCAAGCGAAGGTGACGCCGGTGCCGCTGTAGGTGACCCCGTCCTTGGTGAATTTGCTCCCCGCGAGGGTCGTGATGGTGCCCGCGGTGCTGAGGTCGAACGTCCCCGACACCGTCCCCGAGGAAGCCTGAACGCCGCTGATGTTGCCCGCCTTCACCGCCGCCTTGCGCTTGGACGGATCGTAGTCGGTGTAGATGTGGACGGCCCGCGTGCCCTGGGTCAGCTCGACGCCGGTGAAGCGGCCGAGCGTCGGCAGGTCCCGCTGCGTCGCCTGTGCCGTCGTGACCGCCGGGTCCGGCGTCCTCAGGTGCTCGGCAGCGTACTTGCCGAAGCGGTACACGCGGTCCTTGCCGATCTTGTGCTCGATCCGGGCTCCATAGGCGTTGTTGCCGATCTGGTCGTTGTCGTTGGTGTTGTACTGCCAGAGGCCGTCAACCGAGTTGTCCCGAGTGCCCGTGCCGTCGGTATTCGGGGTAAGGGCCTTGGCCGCGCCGACGGTGACGTGGGTATCACGTTCCTCGTCACCGGCGTCCTCGATCAGGTTACGCACCAATGTGATGCGCGCCTTCTTCTCGGCGTCGGCCAGGCCCTGTCCGCTCGCGACCTTGAACAGTTCGAGCGCGTACATCGTGGACGCGGCGACCGCTGCCGTCGCCGCCGCCTTCGCTTCCATGTACCTGGCATTCGCGCCGTCATCGCCGGTGTCCTTGGCCATGGCGGTGCGCTGCTGCATCTGCGCCTTGTCACGCTCCGCACGCGCAGTCTCGGCCGTCACGTCGTCGGCCTTCGAGGCCATGTACGCGGCCTCCGCGGCCCTCGCGGCAGTCTCGGCCGCCGCCGCCGCCGCTTCGGCAGCCGTCGCCGCCGCCTCCGCTTCCGTGGCCTTCTTGTCGGCCCCGGCGTAGTCCGTCCGCGCCATCTTGGCCTTGTTCGCGGCTTCACGCGCCTTCGTTGCCTCCGCCTGGGCCATATCCGCCTTGGCGCGCGCCGAGTCGGCGTGCTCCATGGCGGCGTCCTTGGCCACCTTCGCCGCTTCCTGCGCCTGCTCGATGCGCAGCCGGTTGAGACCGGCAACCGTCACGCCGGCCTGACGGGCCAGTTCCTCCGCGTCCGCGAGCTTCATCTCCGCCTCGGCCTTCTTGCCCTCGGCGGCCTCCTTCTCGGCCTCCGCGTCGGCCGACGTCGTGTCCTCCTGCGCATTCTCGGAAGCCGTCTCGGCAGCCATCGCCGCCGCCTCGGCAGCCGTCGCCGCCTCGTCGGCGTCCATGTACGCCTCCGAATCGGCGCCCAGCATCTCCTTGACCTTGTTCGCCGCCGTGCGCGCCTTCGTCGCCGCCGTGCGCGCAGCCATCGCCGCTGTCGATGCCGCGGTCTTGGCCTCGGCCAGCTTCCCGGCCTCCTCGGCCGCGGCCGTCACATGACCGGCGAACGTCATGACGGCCGTGTTCGCGGCCATCGCCTTCGCCTTCTCGGCTTCGGCCTCCGCCTTCTTGGTTTCGGCGATGGCCTGCTGCCGCTTGGCCTCGGCAACGCCCGCTTCCGTCGCCTCCGCCGCCGCCGCGGCGTCGGACGCCGCCTTGGCCGCCTCGTAGGCCGCCTTGGCCGCCTCGTAGGCCGCCTTGGCGTCAGCCAGGCGATCCATCGCACGCGTGTAGTTGGGAACGTCGTTGTCCCGCTTGTCCTCAAGGTCGTCGAACGCGCTCTGCGCCGCATCGCGCTCTGCCATCGCCGCATCGCGCGCAGTCATCGCCGCCGCGGCCGCCGCGGCCGCCGCTTGCCGGGCCGCGCTCAACTGCTCCGCCAGGGTCGGGTCCGGGTCAACGACCGGCGGATCCGGGTCCGGCGCAGCAGCACCACCGCCGCCACCGCCGCAGCCCGCCAGCGTCAGCGCGAAGACCGCCGCCAGCGCGAAAGCGTAAAACTTGTTAATATACTTGTCTTTGAACATCATTTAGCGAGTCCTCCTGAATACACAGTAGAAAAAAGGATTTTCAGTGAATTTCCGCCTTTCTCCGATTAACCTCCTTTCGTCAGCTTTCATTTCGGGCCTTCACAAACTGGTGATTCGTATTTTCGGCCGCCTGAAACGCGGCGGACTTGAACCCTTTCATGGTCCGGGCCGGCAGTTCCGCGAGACACATGTTCCTGCGGCATGCGCCCGCCTTTCACTGCCTCCAAAGGCGATCCGACTCCCACCCGGCCTTGCCCGCCGTTAATCACTATTATCAGACAGTACAATACCTCTCAAGGCCATGTCAAGCGCAATTCCGGGGTCCCCGGAGGGGTTTCGGGCGCCGTTTTGCGCCTTTTTTCGCTCATTTGCGGCCCATATGCGCCCCGAAACGCCTCTCCCGGCGGAAAGCGGGGCTTATGAAATCCGATAATAGTGATTATCGGATGTTAATCATCGTAAAGATGTGGTAAAAAAACCGATTCGGGCGGGCGATTCCTGGTCGTCCGCCTTATATATGTTGCATGGAATCGGGACGGCAACTCCACGAACGTGAATCGCCGCCGGAACTTCAGGGCGCCGGCCGAACGACAGATCACGGAGAACCATGGGCGAAACCCGCGGCGCCGGGGAGACGCTCCCCCCTGGAAAAACCCGACGAGAGTCACTCACCGCACCCCGGTTCGTTCCGGGCGTCGGCTGATCTGGTGCGCGCCTCGATCGCCGGGAACACGCGCCGCGCCTACGAGGCGGCGCTGCGCGGCTTCGAGGAATCGGGGCGCCCCGAGACCGACGCCGGGGTGGCGGCCTACCTCACGGGGCTCTACGGGAAGGGCCGCTCGGCGGCCTGCGCCTCGATGGCGGTCGCGGCGCTGCGGTTCCGGGCGAGGCTGGGCGGCCGCTCCTCCCCGGTGGGTCCTTCGGCGCTGCGCGCCCTGGCGGGCTTCAGGCGTCTGGGCTCGGAGCGGGGCCGGGGCCCGGTGGCCGGGGTGCGCTGGGAGGAGGCGGACCTCGCGGCGGCGCTGGCCGAGGGGACGGGGACCCTGGGCGGGCTGCGCGACGCCGCGGTCGTGGCGGTGGCGAGCGACGCCCTGCTGCGGGTGTCGGAGGTCGCGGCGCTCGACGTCGCGGACGTGGACCTCGGGGAGCAGACGGTGCGGATACGGCGCTCCAAGACGGACCAGGAGGGTGTGGGCGTCGTGCAGTACCTCGGAGAACCGACCGTGGCGCGCGTAGAGGCCTGGCTTCTGGGCGCAGGCCTGACGAAGGGGCCGCTCTTCCGGGGCGTGTACAAGGGGGGACGGCTTCGGCCCGGGCGCCTGACGGACAGGAGCATCCGGAGCATCATCGCGCGGTGGGGGAAGGCCGCGGGCGCCGAGGGGCGCGTGAGCGGCCACAGCCTCCGGGTGGGGGGCGCGCAGAGCCTGGCCTCGGCGGGGGCGTCGCTGGTCGAGATGCAGCTCGCCGGGCGCTGGCAGTCGCCGGCCATGCCGGGACGCTACGCGCAGGGACAACTCGCGAAACAGGGCGCCGTGGCGAGGCTGCGATACGGCCTGTGAGGTCCGCCGCGTGCGGGACGCCCGTCTACTCCCGGATATCTCTCTACCGCCTCTTCTTTCTCCGGGCGGCTCTCTCCCCGGACGTGGAAGTCCACCTGCGGGCGGAGGCCCACTTCTCGAGATCTTCGAGCAGGTAGCGCACCCGGTATCCGGTGCGAAGAAAATCCGGCCCCTCTCCACTCACGCGGTAGCGCTCCAGCGTCTTGGGCGAGAGGTTGAGCCAGGCGGCCGCCTCCCGCGTGTTCAGGTGGTTCTCCCCCGCGCGCTCATCGACGTCTTCTGCGGCGTCCCACGTCCCGTCGAACGGGTCGGGCAAGTGCGCGAGCCTCTCGCGTATGGCGCGGACCTCCTCTCGCGTCGCGTTGGCCGCCATCCAGGCGCGCACCCGGTCGAAGGTCTTGAGATACGGCGAGGCGCCCCGGCGCAGCCTCCCCACGAAGGAGGGGTTCCCCACGGCCTCCTCGCCCAGGATCGAGACCTTGGTCCCGCTCACCGCGAGGAACGCCTCGACCTCGGCCCGCAGGAGCGGTCCCAGGGGCGGATACCCCATGAACGCCAGCACCCGGTCCGCCGTGTCGACCCGCAGGGGCCGCCCCCGGGCGTACAGTCCCACGAAGCCGGGAACCCCCAGCGCGCCCACCCCGAAGCGCCGCGCGCTCATCCCCCGGCGCGCGCGCCAGAGCGCAATGCTCCGGCGCAGCCGCTCGTCCAGCGGGGCGCCGGTATCGTCGTCGAAGGCGGTCATGGCGCGCGAACATAAGGAAAGAACGAGCGCCCGTTCAATCGTTGTCTCTAGCGCGGAAGGTACACCCGGGAAGAGTCCGCGACCGCTCCTGCGAGCGGATCGCTCACTGGTTCAGCCTGAAATCAAGGGCGTTTCCCGGAAAACGAAGGTCGCCGGAGAACGTGCAGCGAGGCGCTGCGGAAAAAAAGGAACAATGCCGCTCACACCGCGGCGCCCTGTTTCGCGAGTCGTCGCTGCGAATGGCGCTCCGGCATGACCGGCGATTGGCGGCGCCCGGCGAGTTGCATCTCGACCGGAGAAGCCCCTGCCGCGGCAAGGCGCTGCGCGCTGCCCGTCCGCCGGATGTGTCCGCCGCCCCGACCTTCCACGCCCGCGTCCGTTCGCACATTCCCGGTCGGTTTTCAACGCTTTCCGCAGCAAGTCATCCCACTCTCCATTCTTTTCCTTCCCTCCCTCGCGGGGAAACCTGAATTTATTTTCCGCATCACTGCGCAGCGTGTCGCGCACGCGGGCGCAAACCCGGCGGGAACGTCACCGGGACGCTAAAGTTGATGATTGCAGTGCGATTATTTTTGCTTTATGTTCGCTCGCCATGAAAATTCCCGAGCGCCGGACACACGGCTTTGGAGGGGCGATTGGGATGCGGCGTCGCCGTCTTCCGCGGCTTGCGGCGCCCGGATCCGAAACCACTCGCCGGGACAAGGCGCCCGGCGCATTCACGAACAGGCCCCGGCTTCCGGGGCCGATCATGAAGAAAAAGGAGAGATGCGCATGAACGAGACTGACAGGAACTACCTGAGCACCCGGCAGGCGGCGGAGTGGCTGGGCCTCTCGCCGAGGACGCTGGACCGCTACCGCGTGACCGGCGAGGGACCCGTCTTCCACCGCTTCGGCTCCCGGGTGCGCTACCTGCTCGCGGATCTGGAGGCGTGGGCCAAGTCGCGGCGGCGGGCGTCGACGTCGGACGACGGAGTCGCCGCAGGGAGGATGACGCGATGAAGGGATTCTTCTGGAGCAGGCACGTCCTCGCCGCGCTCCTCTGGGCGCTGTGGGGATCCGGCGCCGCCTGGGCGACGTCGGACACGACGTTCGCGGGTCCGCTCGGGACGGTGACCGGGATCGTCTCGGGCACGGGCGGACAGCTGGCTGCCGCGCTCGCGGTAGGCGCGGCGCTCGTGGGTTCGGTGCTCCGCTTCAACGCGGCCCAACTCGCGGGCGCAGTCGGCGTGGGCATCGCGGCGGGCGCCGGGACAGGCGTCGTCACCGGTCTGGTCGGAACGGCGATCGTATGAGGAGGGCGAATGAGCGATCAGGCGAAACACGCCATCCCCTCTCGCTTGGACGACCCGGAGCGCTGGCTGTTCTGGACCCTGGACGAGGCGGCGGCGCTGCTGGGACCGGCGCTCCTGGGACTGGCGGCGAACGCCTTCCTGACGGGGCTCTTGGCCGGTCTCGCGGGCTGGGCATTGCTGCGCCGCGCGAAGCGGGGCGGCGGGGCGGACGTGGCGATCTGTGCGCTCTACTGGTTCCTGCCCGGCTTCGCGCTCGGGCTCAGGGGCGCGCCGCCGAGCCACCTGCGCCGCTTCATCGGATGAGGAGGCTCCAGGGGAGATGAAACGCGAACTGATGGAAGCCGAGCGCAGGCGCGTCCGGGACGGGCGCGCGGCGCTGGCGATACTTCTTGGCCTCTCGCTCCTGGCCAACCTGGGACTGAGCTTGGGCCTCGCCTCTGTGGAGCGCATGACGGTGCTGGTGCCCGCGGTGGCGGGGCCGGCGTGGGAGGTCGGCGGCGGGCGGACGGGGACCCGCTACCTCGAGGACATGGGGCGGACCGTGGCGGTGACGCTGCTGACGCTCACGCCCGAGAACGCGGAACACGCCCGCGAGGCGGCGGCGCGGCTCTCTCATGCCTCCGCGCGCGGCGCGGTCGGCGCCTGGGTCGCGGCCGAGGCCGGTCGCATGGCGCGGCGCGACCTCTCGACGGCGTTCTACCCCGGGCGGATCGAGGCGGACCCCGGGAGGCTGACGGTCGTCGTGGGCGGAGAGCTCGCGACCTGGGTGGGGCGCGAGCCGGTCTCGCGCGAGCGGAAGCGCTACCGGCTCGTCTTCCGCGTGGACGCGGGCCGGATCGGCCTGCTTCGCTTCGAGGAACTGGAGGAGAATAAATGACGCAATTGACGAGAAGAGGGGACGCCATCCCTCGCGCGCCGATTCAGGCGCTGCTCCTGGCCGCGATCTTTCTCTGGGCGGCGCCGGCGTCCGCGATGCAGATACTGGACGCCGCAGACCATGCGGAGCTCGTAGCCGAGATATCCGACCGCGCGGTGAGCCGGATAACGCTCGCCGGCGACCGGGTGGCGCGCGTGGTCCGGGGGCCGGACGGTTTCATGGTGGAACACGACAAGGCGCGCGGGGACCTCTACCTGCGTCCCCTGGAGGGCGCGAGCGGGGGCCGCGCGCCGGTGACGCTGTTCATCGGGACGGCGAAGGGCTTCACCTACCGGCTGACGCTGAGGACCGCCGCGCGCGATTCGGCGCAGATCATGATCCGGAACGCCGCCGCTACGCCACCGGGAAAAAACCTGAGGTCGGACAAGGGCCGCGTGGGAGCGATCGTGGCGCTGGTCCGCGCGGTCGTGCGGCGTAAAGTTCTCCCCGGCTATGTGATTCACACGGCATCCGGAACGCCGCGCCCAGAGGGCCTCGCGCTCCTGGAAACCTGGCGCGGGCGGCGGTTTATCGCGCACGTCTACGAGATGGGTTCCATTCCCGGGGACGACAACCAAACCATCATGGAAGGCCTCGCGCCGGGCGTAGCCGCGATCTGGGCGGGGAAGCCTGCGAGCGGTCCCTCGGACGGACGGCTCGTCGTGACCGTGCGCGAGGCCGGGCGTGGAGGGAGGCCGTGATGAGCGGTGCGGAAAAAACGACAATCGACCCCGAAAGCCGGAAGATCAGGAGCCGCCAATTGCTCCTGTTCTCGAGCCTGGCGGCTGCCGTGCTCTTCGCCTTCGCGGCCTGGTTCTCGGCGGGAGGCGGCGGGGCGCCGCCGCCACGCGGCGGGGTCCGGGCGGAACTCGCGGGCGCCGGGTCCGCGGAAGCCGTCTGGGTCAGGCGATCGGAATCCCGGATCGGCCAGATGGAGGCGCGGCTTCGCGATTTGGAGACGAAGAACCGGCGCTCGGAGGAGGAGAACGCGCGGCTCAGGGCGCGCCTCGCCAAGGGCGCGGCGGACGGGCGGATGGTGATCGACCGCCAGGCGGCGGCGATCGACGCGTTGCGCCAAAAACTCGACGCCCGCCCCGTCGCGCCCGTCTCGGCGAAGAAACCAGGGCCAAGTGCCGGGGGCAACAGCGCGCCGTCCGGCGGGAGAGCCTCATCGGCGAACCCGCCCATGATCCGGGAGTTTCATACCGGCACGGGAGTCGAGGGTACGAACGCCCCTGACAGGGGACCACGCCCCCTCTCCTCCTGGCTGCCCGCGGGCGCCTACGCGGAGGCGGTGGTGCTGGCGGGCGTGGACGCCTCGGCGGGCGTGTCCTCCCAGGGCGACCCGCGGCCCGTATTGTTTCGCCTCACGGGCAGGGCGCGGAGCGCCGCGGCGGAAGGCATAGCGATGGAAGCCGACGTCGAGGGGTGCACGCTGACGGGCGCCGCCTACGGCGATCTGTCGTCCGAGAAAGTCTACGTGCGGCTCCAGACCATGACCTGCGCCGGGCTGGAACCCGGGACCGTGATCGAGACGAAGGTCTCGGGCTTCGTGGCGGGCGGCGGCAAGGCCGGCGTGCGGGGTCCGGTGGTGAGCCGCGAGGGAGCGCTCGTGGAGAAGGCCTTCCTCGCGGGCCTGGTATCGGGCGCGGGCGAGACCGCCGCCAACGTGCTCCAGGCGCCTGCCGGGACGGCGGGGGCCGAGAACGCGGCGAGCCTGGGCGATCTGGGACGCGCGGGGCTGGGCGCGGGCGCCGGGTCGGCCGGCCGCCGGGTGGCGGACTACCTGATCCGCCGGGCCGAGCAGTACCAGCCCGTTATCCAGCTGCAGACGGGAACGCGGGTCACGGTCGTGTTCATCGAGGGGACCCGGATCGACGGGCAGGATGAGAAGAAGAGCAACAACCACGGGAGGAATAAATGAGAACGAATATCCAACAAAGAACCGGAATACCCTTGCGAGCGTTCGCCATGTTCCTTGGAGTCCTGCTGCTCACGGGCTGCGCGGGAGGGAGCCACGTGGGCGAGAGCTGGCAATGCCCCATCGCGCAGGGCGTCGCCTGCCAGAGCGTATCCGAAGCGGACCCCGCTGTCGCGAGCGCAGGAGAAGACCTGAAAACCACAGGCCCCTCCCCGGGCCGTTCCGTTGAAACCACCGGAAGTACGGCCCTGAGCGACCTCCTCTCCTGGCTCATGAAACTCTTTTCAGGCGAAGAGGCCGAGGAGGTGGCCACGGCAGAGCCGCTGATCGTTCCACAGCCGGCGGAAGAGACTCCGGTAGAGACGAACGAAAACCTCCGCACGGAGGAGCGGATCGCGCGGATATGGATAGCGCCCTACGTGGACCGAGGCGGCGTCTATCGCGAAGGCCAATGGGTGCGGACGGTGATAAGGCCCGCGGGCTGGAGGCTGCCGTGATGAAGCGCCTGCAGGATCTGTTCGGGGGAAACGAAGCGCTGAAACCCTGGACGCTCCCGGCCACGCCCGCCCCGCTCGTGGACCTGCTCCCCTGGCGGGCCTGGGACGAGTCGGGCGGGTTCTACGTGAACGCAGGCAACTGCGGCTTCGTCCTGGAACTCCCGCCCTTCGCCGGCGTGGACGAGGGAACCTTGGACGCCCTGGCGGGAACCCTGGCCGATTCGGCGCCCGATCGCTCGGTGGTGCAGGTGATCCACTGGACGAGCCCGCGCTACGGCGCCGCTATCGCGGAATGGGCCGGCCCGAGGGAGGCGGCGGGCGGGCTGCAGGCGGTGATGGCGAAACGCCGCGCGGCGCTGTTCACCGGCGCGGGCTGGCGTCCGCTCCACGCGGGCGGGCCGCCGTTCACCCTGAACGACTGTCGGGTGTTCCTCGCGGCCTGTCTGCCGGGGCGGCCGGGACCGGCGGCGGAGACCGCGCTCGGCGGCTTCCGCCGGGCGATCGAGGGCGCGCTCGCCTCGATCGGGACCTGGGCGCGGCGGATGGAGCCGGACGAATTGCTCTCGCTCGCGGCGGAACTCACGGCCCCCGACCCTGAAGGGCTCCACGACGGCGGGCTCGAACGCCCCGGGAGGCGCTGGTCGCCGCGCGATCCGATTCACCTGCAATGCGCGGCGCCCGGACGCGCGATGAGCGTGGCGCCGGCGGGCCTCGTCTTCCACCATCCGGACGGGGCGGACGTGGCCGTGCGCGTGCTCTCCGCGCGCGCATACCCGGAGGTCTGGCCCGGCTGGCGGGGCAATGCGCTGATAGGCGACTTCTATCGCGACTTCCTGCAGCCCGGCGCGCCGGTCCTGACCGCGCTCACCGTGATGATGGGCGAGGCGGCGGACGGGGAGCGCGCGTTCCTGAAATCCGCGCGCGCGACGCAGCAGGCGGGGACGGGGATCGCGCGCTACCTGCCGGGGCTGCCCGAGAAGGCGCGGGACTGGCGCTTCGTGACCGAGCGGCTGAAAGAGGGCGAACGCCTGGTCCGGGCGGGCTACGCCGTCTGCGTCTACGCGCCCTTGGACGCGATAGACGAGGCCGAACAGGCGGTGCGCGCCATCTACCACGGACAGGGCTGGCGGCTGGGGGCGGAGCGTTACGCCCATCTCCCCGCCTGGCTCGCCTGCCTGCCCATGGCCGCGGCGGGCGGACTCGACGCCGACCTCGCCCGGATGGGCCGGATGAAGACGCTGCTCACCTCATCGGCCGTCAACCTCGCGCCCGTGCACGGGGAGTGGCGCGGACAGAGAACGACTCCGGACGCGCCGCCGGCGCTCCTGCTCCTGGGGAGGCGCGGGCAGCCCGCCCCCTGGTCTCCTTTCGCGAACGAGGCGGGAAACTACAACGTGGCCGTGACGGGAAAGTCCGGCTCCGGCAAATCCGTGCTGATGCAGGAACTGGTCGCGGGCATCGCGGGCGCGGGAGGCGAGGCCGTCGTGATCGATGACGGACGATCCTTCCAGCACACGGCGGAAGCGCTGGGCGGCGCATTCATCGCCTTCGGCAAGGACCCCGCGCGGCTCAATCCCTTCGCCATGATCGATGCGGAAACGGCCGCGAGGGACGGCGACTACAGGGAGGAGTGCTTCGCCATGCTGGCCTCGGTCATAGGGCGCATGTGCCGGAGGCGCGGGCGGATTGACGACATCGAGGCGGCGCTTATTGATGAGGCCATCGCGCGCGCCTGGGAGGAAGCGGGCAACGACGCGGACCTGGAACTGGTGCAGAAAGGACTCGAGGCCGTAGGCGACAGGCGCGCATCCGACCTGGGCGTAGCGCTGGGACCCTGGTGTCCGGGCGGCGCGATGGGGCGGCTGTTCGAGGGGGGCGGGACGCCCGCGCTCGACGCCGCGCTCACCGTGTTCGAACTCGCGGAGCTCAAGGGCCGCGGCGACCTCCAGGGCGTCGTGCTCATGCTGGTCGTCTTCCTGGCCACCCAGCGCATGTATCACGGCCCGAGGACGCGGCCCAAGGCTATTGTGATCGACGAGGCATGGGACCTGCTCTCGGGCGAGGACAGCAAGGCGTTCCTGGAGGGCGCCGCAAGGCGCGCGAGAAAATACCGGGGCGCGCTCGTAACCGGCACGCAGAGCGTGAACGACTACTACGCCAACCCGGCGGCCCGGGCGGCCTGGGACAACTCCGACTGGGTGATATTCCTGGCGCAAAAGGACGAGTCCGTCGAACTCCTGAAACAGGAGAAGCGCATCCACTGCGACCCCGGGATGGAGCGCGCGTTAAAAAGCCTCGCCACCGTGGACGGGCGCCACGCCGAAATCGTGCTGCACGGCCCCGACGGCTGGCGGGTGGCGCGCTTGGCGCTCGACCGCTGGTCGCAGGCGCTCTACTCCTCGCGCGGTCCCGCCTTCGCCGCCATCGAGAAGCTGAAGGAAGAGGGTCTCACCACGGAAGAGGCCGTCGCGCGGGTCGCCGAAGAGGGCGCGCCGTGACGTTTCATCGTCCCTGACACCTGAATACGAACGACAACGCGAAAGGAAACCACATGAACGCGAGAAGAAGAGCGCCCGCAAACGGCGCGGGCGGGACGGAGGAGAGGGTTCTCGACTGGCCGGGGGACCCCGAATCGCTGACGGCCGAAGCCGTCGACTTCGAGGCGCTGGCGCACGTCCTGGCCAATACCTGCCGCCGGGACGGGCGGCTTGCGCGCTTCCACTCCCTGGCCGCCCATGCGGTAACGATGAGCGAGGCGATAGAGGACCTGGGCGGCGACGTCCGCGAGGCGGCGCTCCACGCGCTGCTCTTAGAAGCCAGCGTCGCGTGGCTCGGTCCAGAAGCCGCCCCCGCGCGGCGCAAGACGGACAAACTGAAACGCCTGGGCGCCCGCGTCGACCGCGTCCTGCGCGAGGCGGCGGGTATCGAGACGGAACCGGCACCTGAGCAGGCCGAGCTTCTGCGCTTCATCGCCCGGATGGCCGATGCGGCGGAGGCGCGCGACGTCCCGGGCGCCGGCGGGAACGCGGCGGCCGTCCTCTTCCCGCCGCTCGATCGGAAGATCAGGCTCCTCGATCCCGCGCGCGCGGCGAAGCTCTGGATCGAGCGCTTGAACGATCTCAAGAGACCGCCCGTTTCGGGCGGGAGCGTATCCGCTCCACACCCCGAGGCATCCGGCGAAGATAGAGAGGAGAATCCCCATGACATTGACGCACGAAGGGCGGAAGAGCGCGCCGGGACGCAGGCGGAAAGAGGCTCACGCGATGCGGCCTAGGCGCAGGCGGCGGTCTGCTCAAAGGGAGCGCTGCACCCGGGTGTACGAGGACACGGAGGGCGTGTTCCGCGCCGCGGTCGCAGCCGGCGTGCTCTCCGCCGATCCCGGGGACCGGCTCTACGCGGGCCGCTACCGCTACATGTTCCACGACGAGGAGGGAACGGCCTGGTTCAGGCGATACGACCGGAAGGACTGGGTCTCGATGCGCGCGGAGCGGCGCGCGGCGGGGGAGGGGTCATGAGAGGTCTCCCGGCGTTCGCGGCCGCTCTTCTGCTCGCGGCAGGCGTCTCCGCCGCCGTCTCGGCCGTGACGGTGCGCCTGGCGCTTGAGCGTGTCCCCCGTATCGCGAGCGTGCGCCTGTCGAGCCTCACGGCGGACTACGTGACGAGGTCGCTGCGCGAGGGCGGAGATTCGAAGAAGGCCCTGGACGAGGCGCGCGAGTGGGCTAGACGGCTGGAGGAGGCGCTCAGAAAAGTCTCGACAAGCCGGCGCGCGGTGCTGTTCACGTCGGGCGCCGTCGCCGCCGGCGCAGAGGATCTGACGCGCGAGGTCGAGGCGGCGATGGCGGCGCTCGCGTCCCGGAAGCATCCCCCGAAAAAAAATAAGGAGGAAAACACCAAATGATGATGACAGACGACAAAAGGCCGGGCCGTACCAACCCACGTGGCTTCAGGCTGCTGGTGTGCATGGCCGTGCTTTCGGGCCTGTGGCTCGCGGCGGCATCGCGCGTCCACGTGAACGCGAGTTGGTCGGACGGCGCATGGGGGTATTTCTCGCTGCCGGTGATGGGCGCGCCCGGCCGCGGCGACCTCATCCTCTTCGACCCGCCCGAGGCGGCCGGATCGTCCATTCCCTACATGAAGCGCGTTATCGGCCTGCCGGGAGACAGCGTGGCGGTGGACGCGGAGCGCCGCGTCTTCGTGAGGGGAGAATTCGCCGGCATCGCCAAGAGGCATGCGCTCGACGGACGCGCGCTCGAAGCGATCAGGCCCGGCGTCATCCCGCCCGGCCGCTACTACGTCCACGCCGATCACGCGGACAGCCACGACAGCCGCTACGCGGAGATCGGCCTGGTGCCGCGCGGGCGCATCCGGGGCCGCGCCGTGGCGCTTCCCGCCATCCCCTGGCTGAGCCTCGAAGGCCCCCTCGCGAAACCGAAGGGGGCGCGGCCATGAGGCGGCGTCTTCTTTTCTGTCTGTTCACCGCGGCCACCATCTGCTGCGCGCTATTGCTCGCCGCGCCGCCGGGGGCGCCGAAGGACCTGGGCGTCCGCGGAGCGGTATGGCCCATCGAGGAGCCCGACCTTTTGCGCGAGATCGAAGCCAGGCTCCGGGAAATGGAGAACACGGGCGAAGCGGACCGCATGAGGCGTGAAGCCGTGGAACGCGCCCGGGAGCGGGTCGAGGCGCCCGCCCGCGTCGCGGGCGTCAAGCCTGCGCGCTTTTTCAGGATCAGGCGGTTCGACCCCACCGTCACGGTCGAACAGGACATCCTTGCGCCGGACGGAGCGCTGCTTGCGTCCCGGGGGAGCCGGATCAATCCGCTCGAAAGACGTCCCCTCACGCGAGAGCTGCTCTTCATCGACGCGACGCGTCCGGTCGAGGTCGACTGGGCGCTTGCCCGTGAAAAACCCTCCGTGATCGTACTGCTCGCGGGCCGTCCGCTGGACCTCGCGCGGGCCCACGGGCGGGCGTTTTTCTTCGACCAGGGCGGCAGGCTCGCGAGGCGTTTGGGCATCGTCGCCACGCCATCTCTGGTGTCGGCTGCGGGAGTTTCTCTGCGCATCACGGAAATCCCTCTGGAAGGCGAAGAGAGTCTAGAAAGTAAAGGGGATCGGCCATGAGGCGCCGGATTTTTCTCATTCCAGTCATTTTCCTCTCCTTCGTTTTCTGGGCCGGGAAGGCGTCGGCGCAATCGTGCACGGGCCGTTTCGTGAACCCCGTGACTGACGTGTGCTGGGAGTGCCTGTTTCCGATATCGATAGGGCCGATACGTATCGGGAGCGCAACGGGCGCGCCCGACACGCCCAACCCGGGGTCCCCGATCTGTTACTGCGGGAGCCCCATCCCCCGGATCGGCCTCTCGCTCGGGGTGTGGGAACCGGCGCGCCTGATCGACGCGAGCCGCGCGCCCTGGTGTTTCCCGAATCTCGGTGGGTTGACCATCGACGGGGGTTTGCCGGCGGGACGCGGCCGGACGGGCGCCTCGGGCGGGGACGGCGCGCAAGGCTCCACCTGGCACGTCCACTACTACGTCTATCCGCTGCTCTCGTGGATCGGGGCGCTGCTCGATCTCGGCTGCCTGGAAGGCGGCGGACTCGACATCGCCTGGGTCTCCGAACTCGATCCGACCTGGCGGGACGATGAGCTCTCGTTCCTGCTGAGTCCCGAAGCCGCGCTCTTCGCCGACCTGCCCGCCCAGGCGGCCTGCGCCGCGGACTGTGCGGCGGCCTCAGCGGGCCTGCCGCTCGACGCGCTCTACTGGTGCGCGGGCTGTCAGGGCGCGATGTACCCCCTGACCGGCAACGTGGGCGCCCACGTGGGCGGCGTGCAGGCATCGCTGCTCGCAGCACAAAGGCTCGTCTTCCGCCTGCACCGCACCCTGCTCGCCTGGGGCACGTCGGGATCGGCCGCGCTGTGCGGCCGCTACCCCATGCCCATCATGAAGAAATCACAGTACCGCTGGCAGATGACGCAGCCGGTGCCCGCCACCTCGGCGCTGACCGGCTGCAACCCGACGGGCCGCTCCACGGTTCTCTGGGAGACGCTCCGCGAGCTCCCGGTCGCGGGGGAGAATTTCGGGTACCTGCTCTGGCGCAAGCGCAACTGCTGTCTTCTCTGATCCGGGGAAAGCGAATTGAACCACGTATTGATTCTCAAAGTTCTTGTCCTGACCTTCCTGCTCTGGCCCGGAACAGCTCTCGCGCAGGAAACGGCCGAAGAGACCGCCCGGGATATGGTGGAAAGGGCATTACGGAACAAGAAAAAAACTCCACCCGCCGACTTGGGCGCCTGGTCGCGTTCCGTGCTGGAGCGCGCCCTCGAACGCGCCGCCAAAAACGCCCCTGAGACCCCCGCCCCCCTGCCGGCGGAAAGCCGCGCCGGGAGCCTCGCGGAGAATCTGTCAAAGCCTGCGCGAGGCCCGGAAATCATCGTTTTCATGAGCCTCTCCGTCCCTGCCGAGGCCTGGCGGCAGTGGAGTTTCGAGGCGGCCAGGATCGGCGCGCCGCTGGTGCTGCGCGGCGTCGCGCAGGGAGGACTCAGGGCTACCGTGAAGCAAATAGGTGGACAACTTGCAGAAGGTGGAGGCGCCGCGATCGACCCGCGCCTCTTCCGGCTGTTCGAGGTGAAGGCGGTCCCCGCCGTCGCCGTCGTCCCGGGCGGCGTCCCGCCTTGTACGAGCCGGGGCTGCGCCGAAGACCCGGCCCCGCCCCATGACGTTATCGGGGGGAACATCGGCCTCGACGCTGCGCTCGCTGCGATCGCCAAAGAAGGCGGGCCGGGACGCGAGACGGCGCGTCGTCATCTCGGGAAACTCAGGGGAGATTACCGGTGAGGCGCAACGACAAAATAAAGGTCGTCATCCTGATCCTGCTCATCCTGGCGCACCTGTCAGCGGGCGACTCGCGCGCCGAAGACCCCAAGGCAGCCGCCCGCGCGATGGGGGATGCGGGACGGGCGACTGCCGCCGCGTTCGCGCGGGACCCTGCCTCGACGTCAAAAGTGCCCGGCTATGCGGGAACGAACCGGCCCGAACGGAACCTGAATGCGGCCGATCTGGAAGACGCCGCTGCCCGTGCGCTCGCCGATCCCGATGACCAGGGCGGCCGGGCCGGGCGCGCCGTGATCGAGGGGACGACCGCGCGCCCTGAAGCGTCGGTCGGGACGGGCGATCCGATATCTGTGCGCGGCGATGAGATACAGGGCGAGCCGGGCGCTTCGCGCTTCGGCGCCGCGGGCCTGGCGTCGGGGTCCGTGACGGACTGCGGGAAGGGACTCGCGCAGGCCGAATCGGGCGGCGCCTGCGGCTCCGTCGCCTGGTGCGTGGGAGCGGACTGCGAGACCAGGACCTCTCAGGCGGGCACCGGGTTCGTGGGCGCGGCGGCGAAACTCAACATGGTGCTCGAACTGGGCGGCGAGGAATTCGACCGGGGGAACCTGCTCTTCTTCCGGGGCGAGCGCAGATCGTGCCGGATCCGCTGGGGCGGACTGGCGAACTGCTGCAAGGATTCAGGGCTCCTCATCGGCCTCGGCGACTGCACCGAGGCGGAGCGCCTCCTGGCGCAGGAGCGCCACGCCGGGAACACGCATTACCTGGGCACGCGGTGCGCGAAGCGCATCTTGGGGGTCTGTGTGCGCAGGGAGCGGGTCTGGTGCGTCTTCGGCTCCAAGCTCGGCCGCATCCTCCAGGAGGCGGCGCGGTCGCAGCTCGGAATCGGCTGGGGCAGCTGCCGCGGCTTCACCGTCTCGGAGATGGAGCGGATCGACTTCGAGGCCGTGGACCTGTCGGAGTTCACGGAAAACCTCATGGACGGCGCGAGCGAGCCTTCCGTCACGCTCCCCGACTCGGGAGATACCGGCTCCTTGATGAGAGGGCGCATACGCGATTTCTATGACAGGAACAAGTGAGGAACGAGCATGACGAAAATCTGCGCATTGGCCTTCGCCTGCCTTTTCGTGCTGATTACAGCCTTGCCTGTCGAGGCGCGGGAGTGGCGCCGCTGGTGCGGCGCGGAGGCGTCGCCGCTCGGCTGGCACTTCTATTGCGACCGGAGCGGGGAGGAAACGGAAGATGAGGCGCAGGCGACGAAGGCGCCGCCGGCTAGGAGCGCCAAAGAGCGGATCCTCGCGACACGCAGGGCGCTGGAGGAGGCCCGCGCGCGGGCTGTCCTCGAACCCACTGCAAAGAACGTCACGGCCTACCTGCGCCTCCAGCAGGAGGCCCTGCAGAGCGCCGCCGCGTTCTCGGACGCCTTCAGGCGCGCCGTATGGTCGAACCCGGACCTCGACTACACGCTGAGACGCCCGGTGGGCGCGCTCGCCAAGAGGCTCTGGACGGAAGAGCGAAGAGCCGAGCGCGAGGGCGCCCTGCAAGGGCTCGGCGAGCGCTACGGCCTCATCTACCTGGGTTCTGAGAAATGTCCGGGATGCCGCGTCTTCGGGCCGCTCCTTCGCGCCTTCGCGCTCCGGCACGGGATCGAGGTGCTCGCGGTCTCGATGACGGGAGGAGCGCTCGCGGGCTGGCCGGAGGCGGTCCCGGACAACGGCCGCGCCGCGCGTCTCGGCATTGAAGTCCCGGTACTGCCCGCCGTGGTCCTCTACGATACGAAGGCCAGGCGAGCGATCCCGGTCTCGTTCGGCGTCGTCGCCGAGGACCAGCTGGCGGAGCGCATCTTCGCCCTCACCGCCAGGGAGGTCGGAAGTGACTACTAGCCGAATTTTCATATTGCTCATCCTGGGCGCCGCGTTCCTTTTTGCCTCCCCTGCACGCGCGGACGTGCTGTCGGAGATGGAGAACTTCTGGCGGGGCGCCGCCGTGAACACCACCGGGCCCACCGCCTTCGACGGCCAGGCGTCCGGCCACTGGACGCTCGGCAATTTGTATCTACGCGCGCCGGTGAGGTCCGAATCGGTCGCAACTGTGAGCCTGCCCTCATACCGCGCCGGCTGCGGCGGCATCGACGCGTTCGCGGGTGCTTTTTCCTTCATCGACTCCGACCAGATGATCGCCTTCGCGCGCGCCGTCGCGCAAAACGCCGCGGGCTTCGCCTTCGAACTGGCGCTCGAGACCATATCGCCCGTGATCGCCGAGACCATGTCGAAACTCCGCGCCCTGGCCCAGTGGGTGAACAACCAGAACCTGAACTCCTGCGAGACCGCCCAGGCGCTCGTCGGCGCCGTGTGGTCGAAGAACGACCGGGCGAGCGCCGCCATCTGCGCCGCGGTCGGGACGCGGCAGGGGATTTTTTCGGACTACGCCGCCGCGCGCCACGGCTGCGGCGCGGACGGGAAACGCAATTCGACTTTGGCGGCGGCCACGGGTCCGCTCAGGGAACAGACGCCCGTCAACGTGAACTACGCCTGGCGCGCCGTTCAGGCCTCGGGCTTCCTGGCGTCCGACCGGGACCTGGGCGAATTCGCGATGTCGGTATCGGGCAGCGTGATCGTGACCGCGCCGGTCACCGACGCCGATTCTTCCGGTCCCCGCGTGCGCGTGCTCGAACCCCTGGCGCTCGACAGGAGGGTGACGGAGGTCCTTATGGAAGGCGCCGGCGACCTGCCGGTCTACCGCTGCGACACTCCCGTGGAATGCCTGAACCCCACGCTCGGACGCCTCACGGTGCCCGCTGCGCGGGGGTTCCGGAACCGGGTGGCGGAGCTACTCCGCCGCCTCGTCGACGCGGTGCGGACGGACACGGCGCCTCCGGCGGACGCCCTGGGACTCGTGAACCTCACGACGCTGCCCGTCTACCGGCTCGTGAACGCGGCCGCCGCCTACCGCGGCGCCGTGGTGGAACAGGAATTGGACGTCCTGGCGGAGGCCGTGGCGCTCGACGTGCTCCAGGTCTGGATATCCGATCTCCACCGCACGATCGAGGAGCGCGCGGGGTCCATGGACGTCGCCGACGGCGAGCGTCTCACGCGCTGGCGCGAGGGACTGCGCAGGAACCGCGCCGCCCTCGCGCGCCACCGGAACGAGGGCCTCGAACGCTTCAACACCGCCCTGGCCGTGGTCGAGAAACTCCGCCTCATCGAGACCGAACTCGCGGGTGCGCTCTCGGCGGATCTCCGCGCGGCGCTCGCCTTCTCGCGCGGCGCGGGGGCCTCACGATAGCGACGGCGAGAGAGACAAACCATGTATGAAATATTCACGCTGGGCGGCGGGATCTACCTGGTCGATCTCCTGAACGCCGTGGCCGCGATCACCGGCGGGGGCGCCTTCGTGACGCTCGCCCAGATCGCGGGCGCCTGTGGACTCGCCTGGGCGCTCTTCCGAACCGCCTTCGGGGGGTCGTGGAAGGACAACGCCAAGTGGCTCCTGCTCTTCGTCTGCGTCTGGGGCGCGCTGGTGGTTCCCAGGGCGACGGTGCGAGTAGTGGATCGGTTGGACCCCGCGCTCGCGCCGGCCGTGGTGGCGAACGTGCCGCTGGGACTGGCGCTGTTCGCCTCGCTGACGAGCCGGGTGGGGGACGGGCTCACGCGCCTGAGCGAGCAGGCCTTCTCCCTCCCGAACGACCTCGCCTACCGCCGCCACGGGCTCATCTTCGGTTCCAGGCTCGCGGCCGCCGCGACCCGGATGGAAGTCACCGACGCCGTCTTCGCCCGGAACCTGAGGGCCTACGCGAGACAGTGCGTGTTCCATGCCCTGCTGCTCGGCCATATTTCCGCCGACGACTTGCGCGAAAGCACGGACCTCTGGGCGCTCGTCACCGCTTCGGGTTCGCCGTCTGCGGGCGCATCGCCCGCGCGCATGGTGGAATACGTCACCCGTGGTGCGCCTTCCGGCACGGGCGCCACGACACTGGACCGGGAGATCGTGACGTGCGCGGCGGCCGCCTCTCGCCTCGACGCCCTCTGGGCGGCGGAAGTCACGAGGGCGACCGGCGTATTCGGGATGAGGCTCTTTCCGGGGGCCGCGAGCGAGGCGCTGGCGCGGGCCGAACTGGTGGCCGCGCTCCCCGCCGCGCACGACTACCTGATCGGGGCGTCGAGGAGTGCAGCCGAGGTGCTGCGCCAGCAGATGGTGCTGAATGCCGTGCACGACGCGGGCGAGCAGTGGAGCGCCGAGGCCGGGAACGCCGCGGCGCTGAGGGCATACACCGAGGCCAGGGCCGAAGCCCAGACCGTATCGGCCTACCGGGCCATCGGCAGGCAGGCGGAGACCTGGGTGCCCATGCTGCGGATCGTCTTCGAGTGCCTCTACGTGGGCGCTTTCCCGATGGCGGTCCTGCTGATGCTGACGCCGGCGGGCGGCGCGATATTCCGCTCCTACTTCTCGGGCCTCGTCTGGCTGCAGAGCTGGGGTCCGCTCTACGCGATCCTGCACCGGGTCGCCATGGGAGAAGCCGCGGAGCGCATGAGCGCCGCGGCGCTCATGCCGGGCGGCGACGTCGGCGTATCGCTCATCGCCCAGGCGGGGATACGGGCGGTGGCCGCCGACGTGGCGGTGATGTCGGGCTACCTCTCGATGTCGGTGCCCTTCCTCGCCGCCGCCCTCGCCTACGGTGTGGGCCGTGCGACCTCTCTCGCCACCTCGGTCCTCTCGGTCGGACAGGAGGCCGCCTCCTCCGCCGCGCAGGAGGGCACCACGGGCAACATTTCATTGGGAAACACGAGCGCGGACACGCACCGCTTCGCGACGATGGAAGGACACCAGCTCAGGACTTCGGCGCACGTCGATACGGGCCGCTACACGGGCTTCGCCCCGGGCGGCGCGGCCTACACCGTGACGGCAGAGGGCGCCGCCGTGATGGACGCAGGTCAAGCCACGAGCCGGGTGCCCGCCGCGGGCGTCAGGCTCTCCGAGTCCCTGGCGGAGAGCCACGAGGTCAGGGCCGGCGAAGCCGTCGAGCAGGCACATCACTGGTCGGCGGAAGCCGCCGCCGCGCGCACGGCCGCCGCGACGGACTCCGCGGCCATGGTCGAGCGCTTCTCACGCGACGTGCGAAGCGGCCTCACCCACGCGCGGGGGGTGACGGAGAGCGAGAACCAGGGCGCCCAGCGCCTCGAATCCCATATCGAGAAACTCTCGCAGGCCGGCGGCATCACGAAGGAGCAGGCGGCAACCCTCACGAGCGCGGCCAGGGTGGGAGGCGGTTTCGACTTCATCGTCAAGGTAGGCGCCGACGGGTCGGCGAGCTGGCGGGGACAGACCTTCTCGCGCGAGGCCTGGAACCGGATGACGGACTACGCGGGACAGCACGGGTTGCTCGATCTCTGGTCGCGCGTGGCGGACGCTTCGAGACGCTACGCGTCGGCCTCGGGCGAGAGCGAACTCACAAGCCTCGAAGAAAGCCTGGGCGCCAATCTCACGAAGATGCGCCGCTTCTCCGAGCAGGAGGCCGTGAGCCGCAGGGAGGCCGAGAGCTGGTCGAGCCAGGCGGCGGAAGTGCGCGCTGACTCGCGTGCGATCGAGAGCGAACTCGGCCAGCCCTTCTTCTCGTGGCTCGCTACGCGCGAGGGGGCGGACGGACGCGAGATAGGCGTAGCGGGCGCGATGCGCCTGGCCTCGCCGCAGACGGCGGAAGACGCGGAAGTGCTGCGCGCCCACGCCGCCGCCTTCATCGCCGAGCGTTATCCGGCGGGCGGGGGGCCGGAGGCGGCTCCCGGCCGGGCGGAATACGAACAGGCAAGAGAGAGGCTGCGCGAGACGGGGGGAACCGGCGCGGCGTGGGATGCGTGGTCCGGGTCGGTGCGCGAAAGCGCGGGCGGCAAGGGCGCTCCCCGGCCGGGCGGTGCGGGTGAGCGGGCAAAGCGCGGGCGTTTGGAGATCGAGACCGAACTCGACATCCGCGAAGCCGGACGTGCGGCCCGCAGGGGAGTGACGGGGGAGCGAATCGGGGAGGGGCGTCCTGAAATCGCCGCGGAGACAGAGAAACCTCTCGCCGAGCACGTCGTCAGGGACCTGCCCGCCGTGGGCGAATGGCTGGGCGGGAAACTCTACGGCACCGCGCGGAACGCGGCGCCCGGAGGGGATGAGAAAAAAGCCGTGTCCGAACCGGAGAGGAAGAAAGAAAGCGGAGGCGGGAGCGGGTTTTCGGGCGATCAGGTGATGGGGCCGTGATCGAAGGGATCGTCATCGTAAAGTCCCCCCTCCTCGTAGTCACGGCGCCAGGCGTAACGCCCCGTGCGGGTCGTCCACTCGAAGCTGTCGGCGTCTTGTTCGGGGAGGCTGTAGCCGGTGAAGGCGGACCAGTCGCGGCGGCGGATTCCGCGCCACAGGGCGCCCGCGAGCGCCGCGAGGAACGTCCAGAGCGCGGCCCAGAACCAGGCGGCGAACAGCAGGCTTGCGCCGCTCCCGCTCACGAAGACGTGGAGGGTGAAGAGGAGCGCCAGGGCGGGTCCGCCGAGGACGATTGCCCGCGCCGCACTGGATGGTTTTTCTTTCGTCATGGGTGGCTCCTTATGAGTTGTCATTCAATCGTTGACGGGCGCTACGGCCTCTCCCGGGGTCCTGCTCTTTCACCTCCCGGCCGCCCTCCTCGACCTCCGCGCAGTGCATCGCGAGGCCAGGACGCCCGCGGCGCCACCATGCAGACAGTATGAAAAAGGAGAATCGGATGACCATCGGAAACGCCACCCTGCGCGGCGGCCAGACGCTGCTCCACGACGCCAGGATGTGGGGCCAGCTCGCGCGCTGGGGGATTTTTGGACTCGTCCTGACTGTCGTCCTGACGCCCGCGGTCAGCGTCTTCACGGCGACGAGCGCGCACGAGTGGCGCGTCGTGGGCCTGGGCACGCTGGCCGAGGCCAAGCTCGCCATCGGGTATTCCCCCGATTCGGGCCAGGTGTACGAGTGGGGCGCGGGTGAGCGGACGATCGAGCGGATCGAGCTCATCGCAAGCGATCCCAGGATAGAGCGGATCAGGAGGCGCATGCTCGATACCATCCATGCCAGGGCGTGGATGGGCCTCTGGATCGGCTTGGGCGGCGTGGCCCTGTTCGCGTTCTTCTTCTGGCTCCTGGGCCGGCGCATGGCCCGCGCGCACCGGGTGCGGGGCGCGGAGATGACCTCGGACCAGGCGCTCGGGAGGCGCGTGCAGCCCGTTTTTTCCCGCCTGGGGGAAAAATTCTTTCCGGCCTCGCGCAAGTCCAGACCCCGCATCGCGGGCGTCCCCTGGCCCGAGCGCGCCGAGACCCAGCACACCATCGTCTCGGGCACCACGGGCTCGGGCAAGACCGTCCTGATCTCGGACCTGGTCGCGCAGATCAGGGAACGCGGCGAGCGCTGCATCCTCTACGACAAGATGGGGAGCTACACGCGGGCCTTCTTCGACCCCGCCCGCGACGTCCTGATGAATCCCCTCGACGCCCGGGCGCCGCGCTGGTCCCCCTTCCTGGAAGCCAGGACGCCCAGGGACTTCGACACGATGGCCGCCGCCCTCATCCCGCAGCAGAAGGACACGGTGGACCCCTTCTGGGTCACGGCCGCGCGGCAGCTGTTCGCGAACGGCGCGGGCGTACTCTGGAAGCGCGGCGTGACGGAGAACCGGATACTCGTCGAGCACCTGCTCAAGACAGAGCTGACCTCCCTGGCCGAGGCCATGGAGGGCACGGTGGCGCAGTCCATCGTGGACCCCGAGAACCCCAAGACGGCGCTCTCGGTGCGCGCCATGTTGACCGCGCACCTGGGCGCGCTCGAATGCCTGCCCGACTCAGGAAAGCCCTTCTCGATAAGGGAGTGGGTGGAGCGCGAGGACGAGACCGGCTTCCTGTTCCTGACCTCGCGCGGCGACCAGCACGCGAGCCTCCGGGGTCTCATCTCGACCTGGCTCGAAATCGCCGTGAACGCGCTCCTCTCCCTCGGCCGGGACGACGCGCGCAGGATATGGATTGTGCTCGACGAGCTTCCCACCCTGCACCAGGTGCCGAGCCTGCAGCCCGGACTCGCGGAATCGCGCCAATTCGGGGGGTGCTTCGTGCTCGGGATACAGGTGATCTCCGCCCTGCGCGATCTCTATGGGCGAAACGGCGCCGAGACCGTATCGGGTCTCTGCGGCACCCGGGTGGTGCTGGCCGCGCCCGACCAGGAGACGGCGCGCTGGTCGGCCGAGAGCCTGGGGCGCGGCGAGGTCACCGAGTACGCGGAGGGGCTCAGCTACGGCGCGAGCGCCATGCGCGACGGCGTCTCGCTCACGCAGCGCCGCGAGATGCGGCCCCTGGCGCTGCCTTCGGAGATCATGCGCCTCGAGAATCTGCACGGCTACCTCAAGTTCCCCGGCCCCTGGCCCGTGGCGCGGGTCGAGCTCGACTACGTGAAGAGGCCCGAGGCGGCCGAGAGTTTCATACCGAGAGAGGGCGCGATGCTTCCCGAGGCGAATGAGAGCGCGGGAACCGAAGAGCCCGGGACCGTGGACGCTCCCGCCGATGAAGAGACTGCTCCGGCCGCTGATCACGAAAGCGACCCTGCTCCTCCCCTGCCGGAAAAGAGCGGAAACGACACGCCCGGCTCCGGGGAACCGCAGCCGGAAAACCTGAGGAATTTCTGAAATGGTGGCATCCATCGGCGCCGTCGCCGCCTCCGCGCAGGGGGCGTCCTACTACGAGCGCGACGGCTACTACGCGAAGGACGACCCGGCGCACCGCGAAGCGAGCGCCTGGCAAGGCAGGGGCGCGGAGGATTTGGGACTCTCGGGTCCGGTCGACCCCGATACCTTCCGCGCGGTGCTCGAAGGCATGGTGCCCGACGGTTCGGGGCGCAGGCTCGGACGCTTGGGCAAGGACGGGTCGTTCCACCACCGTCCCGGCCGCGACCTCACCCTCTCGGCGCCCAAGTCCGTCTCCCTCCTGGCTCTCGTCGGCGGCGACGCGCGCGCGATTAGGGCCCACGATGCGGCCGTCGCGCGCACCCTGGACTGGGTCGAGCGAAACGTCGCAGAGACCAGGATGAGCGACCCCAAGACCGGGCGCATGGTCCGGGCGGGGGAACAGAAGAGCGTCGTCGCGACCTTCCGGCACGACACGTCGCGCAACCTCGACCCCCTGCTCCACACGCACTCAGTTCTAGCCAACATGGTCCGGGGGACAGACGGCAAATGGCGCACGATGTCGAACGAGAAGCTCTATGCGAATAAGATGCTGATAGGTGCCATGTACCGCACGGAACTCGCAAGTGAACTTGAAAGAATCGGCTACCGTATCGAGAAGACCCACGCCGACGGGCGCTTCGAGGTCGCGGGCGTGCCCAGGGACGTGATCGAGGCGTTCTCGACCCGGCGGGCGGAGATAGAGGCCGCGATGGCCGAGCGCGGTCTGGGCGCTACGGCGGAGAACCAGCGCGCAGCCCAGCGGGCCGCGCTCATGACCCGCGCGCGCAAGCGCGACGTCGACAAGACCGTCCTCGCGGCCGTATGGGAGAAACAGGCGAAGGAGCTGGGCTTCGACGCCGGTACCCTCGCGGCGGAAGCGATGGCGAGGAGCGTGGCGACCAGGGAACCGGAACCCGCACGCGAGGCCGTGGAATGGGCCGTGGCGCACCTCTCGGAGCGGGAAGCGGTTTTCGACCGCGCCGCTCTGCTCGCGGGCGCGCTCGCCTGGCGGCCGGGCGCGGTGTCGATGACGGGCGCCGAACGCGAGGTGGCGAGGCTGGAGGAGACCGGCGTCCTGCACGCGGCGGACCTGCCGGGAACCAGGGACATGATCACTACGGAGAAGGCAGCGGCGGCTGAGCGTGAGACCATCGCCCTCCTGAATTCCGGACGCGGGCGGGGGGCGCCCGCCATGCGCGCCCGCGCCGTGGACAAGGCCTTGAGAAACGGCCCGCTGACACATGGCCAGCGCGAGGCCGTGAAACTCATCCTCACCGACTCCGACCGCGTCGTCGGCGTACAGGGCTACGCGGGCACGGGCAAGACCGCGATGCTCAAGCGCGCCCGCGCTCTATTCGAGAAGCGCGGCTACGAGGTCATGGGCCTGGCGCCCTCGGCTTCGGCAGCGCGGACCCTCGAAACCGAGGCCGGGATCGCGAGCGAGACGCTCCAGCGCTTCCTCGCGCGAAACGCCGGGGTCGCCGATGGCCGCCTCACGAGAACGACCGAGAAAAAGATGCGCGCGGGCTACGCGAAGACCGCCCTCGTCGTGGACGAGGGCTCCCTGGCTTCCACGCGCGAGGTGCGTGAACTCCTGCGGATCGCGGGGACCTTGCGCCTGCCCCGGGTCGTTCTGGTGGGCGACGCGAAACAGCTCGACGCCGTGGACGCCGGCAAACCCTTCGCGCAGCTGCAGGCCGCGGGCATGAAGACGGCGGTGATGCAGGAGATCATGCGCCAGCGCGACCAGGACCTGAAAGCCGCCGTCGAGTCCACGCTCACAGGCGACGTGAAGCGCGCCTTCGAGAAGCTGGGTTCCAACGTAGCCGAAGTGAAACCTGACAACCTCGCGGGCGCCGCCGCCGCGCGCTGGCTTGCGCTCCCGCCCGAGGCGCGTGCAAACGCCGGGCTCATGGCGCCGAGCCATGCGATCCGCGAGAAGATCAACGCCATCGTGCGCGAGCGCCTGATCCGGGACGGCGTCGTCCACGGTCCGGCTTTCCTCACGGAACGCCTTGTCTCGCGCGGCTACACGAACCCCGAGAAATCGCTCGCCGCGAACTATTCTCCCGGCGACGTGGTGGCCTTCCACCGGCCCTACAAGCGAATCGGCGTCGAGAAGGGGGATGAGTTGCGCGTGGCGGGTGTCGATCACGCGAACAGCGCCGTCATCCTCGAAGGTGGGCACGGGCGGGAAATCCGCTGGGAGCCCCGCCGTCTCGCGGCGCGCACCGGCGGTGTCGAGGTATACCGCGTCGAGCATATGGAACTGCGCCAGGGCGACAAGGTCCGCTGGACCCGGAACGACAAGGACCTCGGTCTCATGAACAGCCAGGCCGCCGAGGTGACGGGCGTCAGGGGCGGGTGCGTCACCTTCCGGGTCGAGGACGGGCGCGTCCTCGACATGACGAGCGCCGATCCCCAGCTTCGACACGTCGACCGCGCATGGGCCTCGACCGTCCACGCCTTCCAGGGCCGGACGGTCGATACCGTCATCGCGGCGATGGAGGCGAACCACCCCGAGCTCACCAACCAGAAGACGCTCTACGTCGAGATCAGCCGCGCCCGGGACCGGGCGGAACTCGTGACGGACGACGCGAAGGCCCTGTGCGAACGGCTCGAAACCGCCACCGGGGAGCGCATCGCGGCTCTGGAAGCGCTCGGTGACAGGATCAGGGATACAGGGAGAACGAAGGAAGCGGCGCAATCGATGGAGCAACGGACGCCGGGGAGGGAGAAGGTTCGCTCAGCGCATGAGTTGGGAATGTAGGATATACGCTATCGAATTTTATCGTATAAAATCGCTAAATGGTATTTTGCCCGTTTAGAGACAGTGGGGGATTTTCAGCGGTGATGATATCCTGTATTCTATGTTATAAAAGCTGTGTCGAACATGTTGCGTAAAGGAGGTGGACATGCTTGAAATATTTTCCGTCCAGCCCTCTCCCACATGATTCCCCAAGCTCATTTGGGGCGCCGGGAGAGGGTTACCTCCCCCTCCCCTTAACTACCTAGCCATGTAAGCAGTTCCCAAAAATTCGATAAATTCACGACGTCTTTCGCGTGGTTTCAGACAGCGGGGGATTGCCGACGGTCGTGAATTCCTTTTAGTTTGTTGAAAGTATTGTGGGTATTGGTTTTTTCGAACTTCGTTCAGTATTTGCCTTCTGGAAGAAGTAATCAAATCGGAAGCGGATGGATTACAACTCCTGCGCATATCAGCGAGTTCGTGTCGGTAAGCGTTCGGGCGGGCCGTGATGGTAGTGCCTTGAAGCAGTAGTTCGGGCCGGAATGGGGGATGATTTTACCGGTTGAGGACTTGCTTCCAGTTTCTGCGCAACGGTCGTAGCCAGATGTCCTTTTTCGGTTGGTCTCGTTTCGTGTATCTGTCGTAGCGTCCACGCCCCTGGGTCATACCGACGTGAATCCACCCCGATGCCCTGTAGACGGCGCCGGTGTAGCGCGGCGTCTCGACGAAGGTCTCGACGAGGACGGGTGTCGTGCCATAGCGCTCGGTCCAGTCCTCGGGCAGGCGCCTGCGGATGATGGCGAGGAGGTGTGAGCCGAGGTTGAGGATCCTGATCCATGGCAGGATGAGGAACCTCGGGTTGTCGACCACGAGGGGGAGGTTCTTCTCGCGCAGCTGCGGCGTCCAGCCGATGAAGCTGTCGCGCGGGGCGAGCTTCCACGCGGCGGTGGAGAAGCCGAGCATGGCGAGGGGCCTGCCGCCCCGGTCGTGGACGGCGTAGCGCATCTGCGCGCCGACGAGGGTCTTGTAGCCGAGGTAGTGGTAGCGGGCGACGAACTCGTTCCAGAGCCTGCCCTCGCGGGTTCCGCGCACGGCGACGCGCATATCGAGGGGGCGGACTTCGTCGAGGGTCTCAGGCGCCGGGATGAGGGGAGGTTCGGTGTCGGGTCCGAAGACGATCGGCCCGGGCCGGTTCTGGCGCCACTTCGGTGGGGGCAGCGTGATCAGGCCGTCCTTGTGCATGGCCAGCATAGTCACCCGGGCCATCATGTCCTTGAGTCCGCCGTCGGGCTTGTACCAGCCGATTCGGCGGCAGAACTCCTTCGATAGCGCATGGCGGTTGAGCGCAGGTGGACCTGCGATCAGTTCGCGCAGCAGCGCCATCTCTTCCGTCGTGAAGTCGCGTCCGTGGTAGCGGCACTCGGTCACGGCGTCATCCCGGCGCCGTGAGGGCGCGCCTGCGCTCCGTGCTCATCGACCAGGGCAGCCACGCGGAGAGGTCCCCGGGCGCCCGGCCGCCGTTCTCCGCGCAGGCCGTGAGCCATGCCTCCAGCCAGCGGAGCGGGTCGACCCCGTTCGACGCGAGGGTTCCGAGGACCGAGTACATCATCGCCGTAAACCTGGCGCCGGCCTCGCTGTCGGAGCCGAACGAGAGCCGCCTGCCGATCACAGGGCCCCGAAGCGCACGTTCGCTGGCGTTGTTATCCATCGGCACCGAGGGGCGTTCGATGAAGACGCTCAGCCCCTCGCGGTGGTTCAGCAGCGAGCGAAGCGCCTTGCCCTCGCGCGCCTGCGCGGGCAGAGCGGCCATCTCCCGTCGGGCCTGCGCGAACAGGTCCTTGAGCGCCTTCTTCAATTCGTCGTGCGCCGCGTCGAACGCCGCATCCTGGCGTTCGACGCCCGGGTCGTAACTGGCCAGGCGCGCCTCGTTCAGGCGGTAAAGCAAGGCAATCCGCTCGATCCATCTCTCGCACCACGGCGTCAGCCGCTCATCGCCGGCGGCGCAGTGGATATAATCGCGCCGGACGTGACTCCAGCACCATGCGAGAGTCACCAGACCCCCGGGAATGCGCGCCAGCTTCTTGTAGGCGCTGTAGCGGTCGCAGACGATGACCGTATGGGAGCCGGCCGCGCCGAACAGCTTCATCGCGACCTCAGCACTCCGCGAGGGGTCGACGTGGAAGTAGACGGAGTCTGCGCTGACCGAGGTCCACAGCCAGGCGCGGCTCGAGCGTCCTTGTTCGCGAAGCGACTGAACGCGCCACGTCGTCTCGTCCCCGTGACGCACCGCCGCTTCGTTCTGGCGGTCGAGGATCGCCGCAGCCAGCGGCTCGAAGAGCGGCGTGAAGCGGTGCGTGCTGTCGCCCAGTGTGCCTGCAGAGACCGGAAGCCCCTGGTCGGAGAGCCACGCGGCGACCCGGCGCAGCGGGCGGAAGCAGGCGTAGCGCTCGAACAGGAAGCGCGCCCACACGCTCGTCCCGTAAGGCGTGCCCGCGAACAGGCGCGGCGCGGCGGGCGCCGACACTTCCACCGGAGACGACGCGCACGCGCATCTCCTGCGCCATCTCGGACGGCGGATGACGCGCTTGTGGGCCGAGACTTCGATCTCGAAGATGGAGGAGACCTCGGCGCCATTGGCCACGTAGGGCTTCCCGCAACCGGCGCAGACGCGCGCACCGGCCGGCGGGTTGCGAACTTCGGTCCTCTCATCGAGCGCGGGCCGCGGGGTGCGGCCATGACCGGCGGCGCCGGGTTGCCGGCCGCGCCTGCGCTCCGAGCGCGGCCTCTCCTGCCGTTCGCTCTTGCGCCCGAACAGTCTTCTCGCCAGCACCGCTCCGGTGGCGCGAAGCTTCGCGAGATCGGCCTCCAGCCGCGCCCGGATGGTCTCTGACTTGCGGAGCGCCCTGCGAAGACGCCCGTTCTCCCTCGACAGCGACCTGAGCGCCGTCTTCTGGCGCCGCGACCTCCCCAGGGCCTTGCGCAGTTCCTCATCTGCACGAGACGGCGACTTCGAGCGCGCCGCCTCGAGAGCGCGCAGCAACCGCGCCTTCAGCCGTTCGGTCGCAATGCCTACGGCCCCCAGGGAGACTTCAAGACGGTAGACCTCCGCAGACAGCGACTCGACCACCTCCGCCTGGTCGCGCAATCGCCTCAACTTCCTGTAGAGCCCGATGGCCTCCTCGTCCAGGCTCCGAATGGTCTCCTTGTCGGTCGCCGACTTCTGCTTCTCCAGGGCCAGACGATCTTCGAGCCGGGCAACTTCCTTCTCCCGCCGGCCGACCTCCTTGCGCAGGGCATGAATCGTCTCCTTGCGCTCCTCCAGGGCCTTGCGCAGCCGCCCCGCCTCCCCCGGCGACGGCACGCCCGAGAGCTCCTTGCGAAGCCGGACGACCTCCATGCGCAGCGACATGAGCGGGCTGCGCTTGCGCGGATCGACCCCCGCCTCCGCAAGCAGCTTCTCCAGCCGCGCCACTTCCGCCTTGAGCGACAGCGCGTCCTTCGCCGCGCGGCGGGCTTCCTTCGCCTCCCCGGCGGCCGCCTCGAGCTTCTTCCGGCTGGCGTCGAGATGCCGCTTCAGCTTGCCCGCACGGGAGCGGGAATCCACTTCCGCCCAACGCAACTCCTCGCAGCGCGCCTCCGCCGCCTCCGCGCGCGCACGCTCGCGCTCGTACAGCGAACGCCAGTACGCCTCTGCGGTTGTGGACAACCCGGGGGAATGAGGCCATGGCTCATCCGGCCTCTCGGCCAACGCCAACTCCGTCTCGACAGCTTCTGCGCGAATCTTCATGCCGACATCATTAGCACATGTCGAATCGCGTTACCAGTCGCCCGGGAAAATTCTATCCGATGGAGGCGATGCGCCCGGCGCCGGGTCCATCACGGCCCGCCCGAACGCTTACTCGTGTCGAGTAAGCGTTCGGGCGGGCCGTGATGGTAGTGCCTTGAAGCAGTAGTTCGGGCCGGAATGGGGGATGATTTTACCGGTTGAGGACTTGCTTCCAGTTTCTGCGCAACGGTCGTAGCCAGATGTCCTTTTTCGGTTGGTCTCGTTTCGTGTATCTGTCGTAGCGTCCACGCCCCTGGGTCATACCGACGTGAATCCACCCCGATGCCCTGTAGACGGCGCCGGTGTAGCGCGGCGTCTCGACGAAGGTCTCGACGAGGACGGGTGTCGTGCCATAGCGCTCGGTCCAGTCCTCGGGCAGGCGCCTGCGGATGATGGCGAGGAGGTGTGAGCCGAGGTTGAGGATCCTGATCCATGGCAGGATGAGGAACCTCGGGTTGTCGACCACGAGGGGGAGGTTCTTCTCGCGCAGCTGCGGCGTCCAGCCGATGAAGCTGTCGCGCGGGGCGAGCTTCCACGCGGCGGTGGAGAAGCCGAGCATGGCGAGGGGCCTGCCGCCCCGGTCGTGGACGGCGTAGCGCATCTGCGCGCCGACGAGGGTCTTGTAGCCGAGGTAGTGGTAGCGGGCGACGAACTCGTTCCAGAGCCTGCCCTCGCGGGTTCCGCGCACGGCGACGCGCATATCGAGGGGGCGGACTTCGTCGAGGGTCTCAGGCGCCGGGATGAGGGGAGGTTCGGTGTCGGGTCCGAAGACGATCGGCCCGGGCCGGTTCTGGCGCCACTTCGGTGGGGGCAGCGTGATCAGGCCGTCCTTGTGCATGGCCAGCATAGTCACCCGGGCCATCATGTCCTTGAGTCCGCCGTCGGGCTTGTACCAGCCGATTCGGCGGCAGAACTCCTTCGATAGCGCATGGCGGTTGAGCGCAGGTGGACCTGCGATCAGTTCGCGCAGCAGCGCCATCTCTTCCGTCGTGAAGTCGCGTCCGTGGTAGCGGCACTCGGTCACGGCGTCATCCCGGCGCCGTGAGGGCGCGCCTGCGCTCCGTGCTCATCGACCAGGGCAGCCACGCGGAGAGGTCCCCGGGCGCCCGGCCGCCGTTCTCCGCGCAGGCCGTGAGCCATGCCTCCAGCCAGCGGAGCGGGTCGACCCCGTTCGACGCGAGGGTTCCGAGGACCGAGTACATCATCGCCGTAAACCTGGCGCCGGCCTCGCTGTCGGAGCCGAACGAGAGCCGCCTGCCGATCACAGGGCCCCGAAGCGCACGTTCGCTGGCGTTGTTATCCATCGGCACCGAGGGGCGTTCGATGAAGACGCTCAGCCCCTCGCGGTGGTTCAGCAGCGAGCGAAGCGCCTTGCCCTCGCGCGCCTGCGCGGGCAGAGCGGCCATCTCCCGTCGGGCCTGCGCGAACAGGTCCTTGAGCGCCTTCTTCAATTCGTCGTGCGCCGCGTCGAACGCCGCATCCTGGCGTTCGACGCCCGGGTCGTAACTGGCCAGGCGCGCCTCGTTCAGGCGGTAAAGCAAGGCAATCCGCTCGATCCATCTCTCGCACCACGGCGTCAGCCGCTCATCGCCGGCGGCGCAGTGGATATAATCGCGCCGGACGTGACTCCAGCACCATGCGAGAGTCACCAGACCCCCGGGAATGCGCGCCAGCTTCTTGTAGGCGCTGTAGCGGTCGCAGACGATGACCGTATGGGAGCCGGCCGCGCCGAACAGCTTCATCGCGACCTCAGCACTCCGCGAGGGGTCGACGTGGAAGTAGACGGAGTCTGCGCTGACCGAGGTCCACAGCCAGGCGCGGCTCGAGCGTCCTTGTTCGCGAAGCGACTGAACGCGCCACGTCGTCTCGTCCCCGTGACGCACCGCCGCTTCGTTCTGGCGGTCGAGGATCGCCGCAGCCAGCGGCTCGAAGAGCGGCGTGAAGCGGTGCGTGCTGTCGCCCAGTGTGCCTGCAGAGACCGGAAGCCCCTGGTCGGAGAGCCACGCGGCGACCCGGCGCAGCGGGCGGAAGCAGGCGTAGCGCTCGAACAGGAAGCGCGCCCACACGCTCGTCCCGTAAGGCGTGCCCGCGAACAGGCGCGGCGCGGCGGGCGCCGACACTTCCACCGGAGACGACGCGCACGCGCATCTCCTGCGCCATCTCGGACGGCGGATGACGCGCTTGTGGGCCGAGACTTCGATCTCGAAGATGGAGGAGACCTCGGCGCCATTGGCCACGTAGGGCTTCCCGCAACCGGCGCAGACGCGCGCACCGGCCGGCGGGTTGCGAACTTCGGTCCTCTCATCGAGCGCGGGCCGCGGGGTGCGGCCATGACCGGCGGCGCCGGGTTGCCGGCCGCGCCTGCGCTCCGAGCGCGGCCTCTCCTGCCGTTCGCTCTTGCGCCCGAACAGTCTTCTCGCCAGCACCGCTCCGGTGGCGCGAAGCTTCGCGAGATCGGCCTCCAGCCGCGCCCGGATGGTCTCTGACTTGCGGAGCGCCCTGCGAAGACGCCCGTTCTCCCTCGACAGCGACCTGAGCGCCGTCTTCTGGCGCCGCGACCTCCCCAGGGCCTTGCGCAGTTCCTCATCTGCACGAGACGGCGACTTCGAGCGCGCCGCCTCGAGAGCGCGCAGCAACCGCGCCTTCAGCCGTTCGGTCGCAATGCCTACGGCCCCCAGGGAGACTTCAAGACGGTAGACCTCCGCAGACAGCGACTCGACCACCTCCGCCTGGTCGCGCAATCGCCTCAACTTCCTGTAGAGCCCGATGGCCTCCTCGTCCAGGCTCCGAATGGTCTCCTTGTCGGTCGCCGACTTCTGCTTCTCCAGGGCCAGACGATCTTCGAGCCGGGCAACTTCCTTCTCCCGCCGGCCGACCTCCTTGCGCAGGGCATGAATCGTCTCCTTGCGCTCCTCCAGGGCCTTGCGCAGCCGCCCCGCCTCCCCCGGCGACGGCACGCCCGAGAGCTCCTTGCGAAGCCGGACGACCTCCATGCGCAGCGACATGAGCGGGCTGCGCTTGCGCGGATCGACCCCCGCCTCCGCAAGCAGCTTCTCCAGCCGCGCCACTTCCGCCTTGAGCGACAGCGCGTCCTTCGCCGCGCGGCGGGCTTCCTTCGCCTCCCCGGCGGCCGCCTCGAGCTTCTTCCGGCTGGCGTCGAGATGCCGCTTCAGCTTGCCCGCACGGGAGCGGGAATCCACTTCCGCCCAACGCAACTCCTCGCAGCGCGCCTCCGCCGCCTCCGCGCGCGCACGCTCGCGCTCGTACAGCGAACGCCAGTACGCCTCTGCGGTTGTGGACAACCCGGGGGAATGAGGCCATGGCTCATCCGGCCTCTCGGCCAACGCCAACTCCGTCTCGACAGCTTCTGCGCGAATCTTCATGCCGACATCATTAGCACATGTCGAATCGCGTTACCAGTCGCCCGGGAAAATTCTATCCGATGGAGGCGATGCGCCCGGCGCCGGGTCCATCACGGCCCGCCCGAACGCTTACCGTGTCGATCGTTGCGTAGTCCTCCTCCAAAATACGACCTCGCAATGTTCATTCAGAAACCACTAGTCCGCGCCCCATGCAGATGCATGATTCGCGTTGTGGAGTAGTCAATCACAACGATGATGATCTTTTGAAGGGAGCGCTCCGCCCGCGGCGTAATCGAACAACTTCCGGCTTTTTTGTTCATGCGCGTCTCTTCTTTCGTCCCGTTCGCTCATCCTGCATGCAGATGGGAGTCTGCACCGCTTGCACCCAGGACGGAATAAATCAATAACCGCCCGTTTGCAAGGGTTTTCGATATTCAGTTTCCAACGCTTTTTGCGTATTCGCGCCCGACCCTGCGAGCGGCTGCTCGGAAGTGCGGCGAAAAAGTTCTTTTGTCGCGCGCCTCACTTGGCCCGAACGTCGCAGGGCCCGGGCGGGCGTTCATCGCGCACGGCCCCCGAGCCCCGCCTTGCACGACGGGTTCCGGGAGCCTCGGTTGCTCGATCTTACCGAAACGCAGGGCAAGCTCAGGAGCCAAAGGCTCCGGCTTTCGCTGCGCTACGCATTCTAAGCTTGAGGCCGGGGATTTGGGAGCTTTCGATCTAAGGATGTTCATGTGAGCCTTCGGCCGTGAAGCCGACTTCCATGACGTGTATCCTCAATCGACTTATCTAGAACTCCAAAAGCCGCTGTTCGCTATTCGCGCTTGGCAAGGGGCAGTACTTGCTTATAATTGGCTTGCCAAAAGAAAAATGGATAGAGGACGAAAATGTATAACTTGCTTGTTCAGTATATGCCTTGGGAAGGTGGGAGGGGCACTATATTAACAAGTCGTCTATTTGAACACACCGACGATATACTTCAAGAACAATTCAAAGATGGCGATTTGGTTCTATTGGACAAGCTGATTCAATTCCCGTGTTTGTTTATGCAGGAAGGCACGGAAGATGAGCTTGCGCATGTAGGAACAATCACACGTGCACGACGTTCTGGCACCGATATTTTGATCGATTATCTCTTCGATCCAGATGTCGACCCAGTTCCTAACAAGGTCATTTTCGCGAATAAAGACGAGTTTGATATGCGAGAACGGTTTGAGTTCAGCAGAACACATTGGGCACTCAAGGATGTCGACTTGTTCCGCGTGCTCCTCCGACTTTCCCAACCTCTTCGCCAAAGCCCAAAGGTATTCTCGATATCCGAGAGTGAGATAATTGAGCGCACACTAGTATCCGTAATGATGCCGTTTGATTCGGGGTTTTCCGACGTCTACGAGGCGTTACAAGAAGCGGCGACAGCAGTTGGACTTCGGTGTCGTAGGGCAGATGAAATCTGGGAAAATCCTGCAATCATTCAAGATATAGTGACGCTAATAGACAAATCTTTTCTGGTGGTATGTGACTGTACAAAGAGAAACCCAAACGTATTCTACGAAATCGGTATTGCCCACACTCTTGGGCGTGAGGTGGTTTTGATTACTCAAGCTCATGAAGACATCCCCTTTGATCTCCGCCATCTGCGCTATATCCATTATCTTAATAATGGTGAGGGGCGTCAGGCGCTCAAAGCGGCGCTCTGTGAACGTTTTAGCTTCCTTCAAGAAAACCTGTAATCGTAGTCATTGCCCATAGTTGAGAAAATCGTTCGTCAGCGGGGTGATACTGCCAGATTTGGTGTATGTGCTGAATTGAAGAAGGCGGCGCATTCCTGCTGAAATGTAGTTTTGAAGAATTTTATTTCAGCGAGAGAGGAGACGCGCCATCATGGGCAAAGATACGATGGTTTGTTTTTCGAATTCAGTCTTTCGGGACAAACTCAGCGGACTGGTGCGCAACGGCACTCGGCGGGTCCAGATCGCCTCACAAGCGGTCATAGCGCGTCAACACCTAGGGGTAACACCGTCTTCGTATCGATCCAGATCGAGAATCTGAACCGTGGTATCGTCCAGCAAAAAGGACCTCCTTATCCTCTGACGCGTGCCGATTGGATCACACACATGAATATTCAAGCAGATCAGTTGGTTGGCGACAAAACTCAATCGCATAACCCCATCTGGATATTGAACCATTCCTGGTTTGTCATTCGACCAGCGCGGTAGAGGTAAGTTGCCTCCATCTTCTTTTTAACCTCCTCTTCTGATTTGCCGTGCACCGCTTCCAGCCTGACTTTTCGGGCCATCTCTGTCTTTGGGCGTGCATGGCAGTGCCAATCCTTCCCAGATATTTCCTCAGTATGGTCAATCATGAGCTCGTAGTCATCAAACTTGGGAAAGTTCTGGTCCGACGGACAGGGGTGCTTGATCATTCCGGCAAAGGTCTGGAACCCACATTCGTAAGTCTCGACGCGGTCCCAATCCTTATCCGCGTCATCGACCGGGGCATCTATCTGCGTCGAAAGCATCGCTCCACAGTACGTACACTGATATTCTGCCACCTGCTCCCGAAGTTCTTCGATCTCGGCCTGGAGATCTTGTATCGCCTCACCACTCGTGATCCGTTCCAGTTCAGCACGTGGGTGTGCACGATAGATATCTGGTCGGACTGTCCTCAGGAGCATGATAGCGGCCTCTTGGGCACTGACCCGGCGGGTGTCAATCGCGAATTTGTCCGAGAGTGAAGAGCTCAGCTGGACTACCTCGTGCTTGGTGACGCCATGCCAGATTGGCAAGATTTTGAGATCCTCCTCGACGTCACGATTAACCAGACCTCGGAGTTCATAATCGGGCCAAGCCTTGCCGATGAAAGCTCTGCTTATCACGACAATGCCGAATCTAGCGCCAGTTATTCCTTTGTCGATCTCGCGGGTGATGCTGTCGCCAACGTCCAAGGAGAATTCGTCATACCAGACCGACATCCCAAAATTTCGCAGCGCAGTCGCCAGTGAGCGGACAAACCCGTCCTTATCTTCTGATGCGTGGCAAACGAATACATCGTAGTCTTGTGGCATCAGGTCGCTCCCTTCGACGTACCTATAGGCTTCCGAGGATGGTTTTAGCAGGTTTAGTACTTTGGGTCATTTCCGTTTCGGCGATGACCGGCTTGCAATGTGCTCTTACATGGCCGCGGATTTCGGGAGGGTATTCGATTCAATAGTTATGGGGATGTCATACCGACAGGCCAGCCGAAAACCTACGAATCAAAGCATCAACGGAATTTCACCTCGGTGCCATTCACCGCTTCCTTGGATTGTTTTCCTGCCTTGAAGCTTACGACCTTGCGAGCGCTGATGAGCGCTTCCTGACCCGTCTTCGGGTTGCGCCCCACGCGAGCGTTCTTCTTCCTCATCTGGAAGGAGCCGAAGCGCCTCAAGATGACGGACTCGCCACCCTTAAGTGATTCCTTGATGGTGTCGATGATACAGGGGGTTCAGGCGACCCCGCCGCGTGCAGTTCAGACGCAATCAGGCATCCTGTCCTACATTCGGCGGTAACTCCCAAACATTTGGAACACCTGAAATTCGTTTTGAATTTATTCAATTTACATGGTTTTCGACCATGCAAATCATATATTGATGAAAACACCTTGAAAATATTTTGAAAATATGAAATTTTAATGGTTATGAGCCATCAAAGAACTCACAGACTGAAACCACTCCTGGACAAGGTCCCACCGGGCTTTATGGTCGATACGCCGTGGCTCAGGGCGCAGGGCATCGATCCCAAGTCCATCCACAACTACGTGGCTCGTGGATGGCTGGAGCGGATCATCCGAGGGGTTTATCGCCGTCCTCTGCCCCAGGGCGTGCAGAGCTCTGCAGGGACATCCTGGGAGATATTCCTGCTCTCGCTGCAATGGGTCATGAAGCATGACGTTCATCTCGGAGGCGAGAGCGCGCTCGACCTCGCGGGCCATGCCCATTACGTCGGCCTCGGCGGTTTGCCGCGCGTTCATTTCTACGGCCATGCGCCGCCATGGCTGAAACGATTGCCGACGCAGGCGAAGATCGTCATGCATCGCTCCGCGCTCTTCGGCGATGACCTAACCGGTGTCATCGACGCCGCTCATGATACCGAAGAGCCCGCCCGGGCAGTGAATGTCTGGCGGTGGCCCATAAAGGCCTCCTCGCCGGAGCGCGCCGTCCTCGAGGCGCTCGACGAACTGCCGAACCACGCGAGCTTCGACAACCTGGACAAAATCTTCGAAGGACTGACGACATTGCGGCCGCGGCAATTGATGACACTGCTCACGCTCTGCCGAAGCGTTAAAGTCCGGCGGCTGTTTTTCGTCTTCGCGGACAGGCACCGACATCCATGGCGCAAGCACCTGAACACCTCGAGGGTTGGCTTCGGTTCGGGGCCGCGAGCCTTGGTCAAGGGCGGCCGACTTCATCCGACCCATCGGATCTATGTACCCGAGGACTTTGCTTCTGTGAACAGGGACGAGGCAGGCACCGATGCATGAGCGCTATGTACATCGGGTTCGGCTGCTGCTGAGCGTCCTGCCGCATATCGCGCGGGAGAACGTGTTCGCGCTCAAGGGCGGTACTGCCATCAACCTGTTCTACCGGGACATGCCGCGGCTCTCCGTCGATATTGACCTCACCTACTTGCCGGTGGATAACCGCGAGAAATCGCTCAAGGATATCGACGAGACGCTTGAGCGGATTATGGCGTCGGTCACTGCTCGCAACCCAAGCCTGGAGGTGAGGCGCATCCCAGGCGGTGGCAACATCGATACACGGATCATGGTCGGTGACGGCCAGGCGCAGACAAAAATCGAAACCTCACCTGTAACGCGCGGGTCGGTGCATCCGCCATTGCTGATGACGGCATCGGACACCGTGACGGAGCGATTCGGCTTCGTCGAGGTGAATGTCCTCGCATTTGAGGACCTCTACGGCGGCAAGCTGCATGCGGCGCTCGACCGCCAGCACCCGCGCGACCTCTTCGATGTCAAACTTCTTTACGAGAACGAAGGCCTCACCGACGAATTGTTCCGCGCGTTCATGGTCTATGTGGCGAGTTCAAGTCGACCGGTGCATGAACTGCTGGCGCCGGGCGCTCCCTTCCAGGACGAGTTGTACGACGAAGAGTTCGTGGGAATGACGCGAGAAGCCGTGACCAAAGAGGCGCTCATCGAAACGCGCGCGCGCCTGCACACCGACATCAGAGAACGGTTGACGGGAGACATTGCGGCCTTCCTGCTTTCGCTCCAGGATGCAGAACCCGACTTCGACCTGATAAACCTTTCCACAGCGGTGGACCTTCCTGCGGTTCGCTGGAAGTTGCTCAACCTCGAGAAGCTCAAAGATGAGAACCCTGAAAAGCATGCGGCGCAAAGGGGCATGCTCGAAGACCTGTTTCACTAATGACGAGGCGTTCAAGCCGGGGTTTCTTGCAGAATGTTCAGTTCCCGGGATTTGGATGACCGATTGTCGTTTTCAGGCAATGGGCAGCGGATAATGTATCAAGGGAGGTTTAGCAAACTCGTTGAGGATGGTTTGCTCAGTCTTACACTCGTTTATGGGCGCTAGGGGATTTCCAACGGCTGTGAAGTCTTTGTTGTTTGTTGGAACTATTGCAGATATTTGTTTTTTGAATTTCGAACCAGGTTCACTATTTGAAATTTGTTATCAAAACGCAAGCGGATGAATTGCAATTTTTGCGCACTCCTACGAATGTTTGTCGCACCGTCTTCAAAATCCAGTTCAAGGTAGTTTGCTTGTAGTCTTACTCCGGCGTTTCACAAGAAGTCTGAGTCGATGATGCGTTGCGACTATATTAGGAACACACCGCTAAAATAGGTTTCTTAGTTGGCCGAAAATATCTGAGTCGCAAGTCTAGTCGCGATTATCTTTCTTCCATTCTGAAAAACCGTAGGCAGTTTCGTGTCGTAGTCATGATGCCCATTAGGCTGAAGTGGACAAGCGAGGCGGACTTCTGATAGCGCACCGCGACTTGCTCAGCAACTCTCAATCGTCTCTGGTCAAAGTCTTTGACAGGTTCCGAACTCAAAAACTATAGACTATAATGTCAGATATTCGGGAGAAGAGAACTAATGATAGAAAATCATAAAATGCTGAATGTCGAAGCGATCTCTTTCGACACCGAAAACCCCAGAATAAAGATGGCACTGGAGAAGTATGGAGATCAGCTAAATGCTGAGCGCATACATTTTGCTTTGCGTTCGGCTACAGATGGTACAAGAGGGACTTCCTCTTATGCTTCTCTTAGAGATTCAATACTCACAAGTCGTGGGGTGATATCTCCGATTACGGTCATTATTCAAAACGGCGAATATGTTTGTATCGACGGAAACACTCGTCTTGCTATCTACAAACAATTTCTCAGAGAAAATGTAGAGGGGACTTGGGCCGAGATCAAAGCAATTGTATTGGACCGTGCGGACCAACGGGACATTGAGACAATACGCGTATCAGCACATCTGGTTGGCTCCAGAGAATGGCCCGCCTACGAAAAGGCGAGGTATCTTCATTATCTACGCAATAGTAGATTTATGGATTACAATGAAATGATAGCACTTTGTGGCGGCAACAAACTCCACATAGAACGCGAGATTGATGCTTATCATGACATGAACGAATATTATCGTGATGTAGTTGACGACACGGCATTTCATATTGATAGGTTTAGCGGATTTCGTGAATTGCAAAAACCGAGGATCAAGGAAGCCATTTTCGAAGCCGGCCTGGAATTGAAGGATTTTGGGGAATGGATTCGCGACGGAAAAATATACAGGTTGGAAGATGTACGAGACTTACCAACTGTTCTTCGTGACGATGAAGCAAAAGAAATATTTCTTACTGGCGGTCCTCACTCCATAGAAGCGGCGGTCAAATTACTTGATCAAAAGGCAGAAAAAGAATCCGGTCAAACAGACGCTGAGATTACACTGGAATCTGCATCTATATTTCAACTAGCGGAGATTCTTTCGCGTCGTATCTATGATTTGCCTTATTCTGAAGTGCGGGCGCTAAAAAATAGGGAGCATGACGACGTTGCAGAACAGATAGACACTTTAGAGGGTTTGTCAGCACGTTTACAAAGTTTGCTTGAAGATGTCTCAGAGTGAGCAACACAGAAATTTGGTAATTGAGGTAGTGAAAGCGCTTGAGGCCCGGTGTCCGTTAATGTCGATTATTGTTGACGTGCAACAGAAGCCTGGCGACGAAGTGCCTCCGCTAATTAATGGCTTCCGCCCGGATGTGTATGCTCGGAAAGATACCGATAATTCTGTCGTTATTGCTGAAGCCAAGACCGATAACGACCTCAAGAATAAACATACCGATAACCAAGTAGAGTCTTTTATTTACTATCTTGAGCGAAGAAGAGATGGTTTTTTCATCCTGTCTGTAACAGGCTGCGGAGCTGATCGCGCCAAGACCTTATTACGGTTTGTGCGTCAGGAAATGCATATAACCAGAACAACCATTGCTGTATTCGACGGCTGTGACTTTTGGTTGCTGGATTCAAGCGACGGTGTGACATGGCATTTAAGCTAAGAAAACCCCCAAAACTAAGCTCTAGACATGACGCTTACCCATATCAGCTCGATGCGGTCAGGGCGGTGGAATCTCTGCCCTACGCCGCGATATTTCATGAACAGGGGCTGGGCAAGACAAAGATCGCAATTGATCTCATGTTAGGGTGGCTAACTGAAGATGTCGTCGATACAGTGTTTGTCATTACGAAAAAGACATTGGTTCAAAATTGGGTCGATGAACTGGCGTCTCATTCGCATCTTACGCCGAGAATTCTGTCGGGTAACCGCCGAGAAAACAGCATTGCTCTGAACTCACCTGTATTGGTCTACATCATGAACTACGAGGTTATATCAACAAACCTTGATCTCATTCGCGAGTTCCTTGGCACCTGCCGAGTGGGAGCAATCCTGGACGAAAGCCAGAAGATCAAGAATCCAGAATCAAACCTATCGGCCTGTTTTCATTCCATAGCCGACAAATTTGAGCGCCGCATCATCATGACTGGTACTCCTGTAGCTAATCGTCCTTATGACATTTGGTCACAGATCAAGTTTCTGGATGATGGCAAATCACTTGGGGCCTCGTTTCCCGAATTTAAGACTGCGCTCGATTTGCCGCTCAAATCTTCCTCGGTGTCAGGGTATGGACCGCGGCTAGCTGATGTTATGGGCAAAATCAAGCATTTCTCAATACGCGATACGAAACGAACAGCAGGGATCGAACTTCCTGACAAAACCATTCTGACTCATTTAGTCGAATTGGCGCCTCGCCAGTCAGCAATTTATGCTTTGTACAGAAACGAACTGAGATACGAGTTTCAAGGCGATAGCGGTCTAGTCATTGATGACGCTGAAGACATTTTGAAACGCCTTTTGCGCTTGGTTCAGTGCGCCTCGAATCCGGCCCTCCTTGATGAAGCCTACAATGAACTTCCTACGAAATTTTCGAAACTAGTTGAGTTATTCCACGATATTGAGGTTCAATCGAACAAAGCAATTATCTGGACCGGATTTATTAAAAATGTCGAATGGTTGAGCGGTAAACTAGCTCATCTCATGCCACAAAAAGTGCATGGGAACATGTCTGTTGCCGACCGAAACGAGTCAATTAAAATATTCAAGATAGACAGCGACTGCAGAATTTTAGTGGCTACACCCGGGTCGGCAAAAGAAGGGTTGACCTTGACGGTTGCCAACCACGCGATATTTTATGATCGTGGATTCAGCCTTGATGATTACCTACAAGCACAGGACCGTATACACAGAATTTCTCAAACGGAAAACTGCTTCATACACAATCTAATTGCCAAGGACACAATTGATGAGTGGGTGGATGCGCTACTAAATGCCAAGTACCAAGCTGCTCAATTGGCACAGGGAGATATATCACATGAAGAGTTTGATGCGATATTTACATGTGACCTCTCAGAAGCATTGAAACAAATATTATCTCCCGAAGGGCATTTGTAATGTGTAAAGGAGAAATTATATGGAAAAAAGAAAGATAAAGCTGCTGCGTGAAGAAATTCCTCTAAGCAGCGATTTTGAGGATATACATAGTCTCAAATTCCTGAAAGACAATCCTAGGGTATACGCTTGTACACATGGGCATCCTAACTTTGAAAACCTGATGGAGGAAGAGCAACAAGACATTATTTTAGAAAAACTCCTTCAGGAACCCAGCGTCAAAAATCTGATTCCTGACGTCAAGCGGCACGGTGGGCTTATGGAGTCGATATTGATCCGCAAGGATACAATGGAAGTCATAGAAGGCAATTCCCGATTAGCCGTTTATCGAAAATTATATGATGATGAGGTGGCAGGTGATTGGGAACTTATTCCTTGTGACATAGTAAGCAACCTCACAGAAGACCAACAGGCAGCCTTCTTAAATCAGATTCATGTCAAAGGCAAAACACAGTGGTCACCCTATGAACAGGCCAATTTCGCCTATGTGCGTAAGGCTCAAGGATGGCGCTTCGACAAGATCGCAGATCTGTTTGGGGAGTCGGAGGTAACAATACGCACTAGAGTTAGAATTATTCAGATGATGAAGGACAACGAAGATAGCCAACAGCCTCATTTCAGTTTTTATGACGTTATAGTTCGTAAACCGGAAATTTCAAAGGCAATAAATGACGATGCAAATCTCCGCGGCTGCCTCATGGTAAAAATTAAAAATTTTGATACAGGGGAGGAGGGCAACGAGTTTACGGCACAAGACCTGAGAAATAAGCTCCCGGCACTTCTGAAGAAACCCAAAGTGCTAAAAAAGTTTATTGTCGGCGAGATTGATCTGGATGAGGGATATCAACGTGCCAAGATCAGCCAAGTAGAAGAGAGAGTAAGAAAGGCGGTGGCTCTTCTTGATGATGTCGAGCACAATGATATTTCACAACTGGAGCAAGTCCGTTTTAACGCGTTCAAGCAAGATGTCCGGAAACTGGCGCAGAGAGTTGACAGAATAAATCGGATGATAACAGGTATTGGTGCAAAATGACTGCAAGAAACGTCCTACTGATCGAGCCGGGCTACCCCAATAAGTACCCGCCTCTCGGCTTAATGAAGCTGGCCGCATACCACGGCCCCCAAGGACGTGGAGACCGTGTTTGTTTCATCAAGGGCGAAGTAAAGGATGTGCTGGATGAACCATGGGACCGTGTCTATGTCACAACCTTGTTCAGCTTCGAATGGGCGCGTACGGCGCGGGCCATAGACTTCGCGCTTAAGGCGTCAGGCAACCAGCCTGAGCGAGTGTTCGTCGGTGGCATCGCGGCCTCGCTCATGCGCGACGAATTTGTGAAGGAGCCGCGCTGGGCGGGCGTCCGGTTCATCCAGGGTTTGCTCGACGGAGCGCCGGCCCAAGCGCTTGAATTATCACTAGATAATTGTGACTTCGGCGCCGATGACTTGACCGGAACACCGATTGAAGAATTAGTCCCTGACTACGGCATCCTCGACCAGACAGACTATACATACCCTGTCCATGATGCGTATTTTGGTTACGCCTCTCGCGGTTGCGTACGCAAGTGCGCCTTCTGTGGAGTGCCCAAACTGGAAGGCGACCAGCGCGAAATGCCACCGCTTACGAATCTCGTCAACGGAATCGATAAGGCGTATGGGCCGAAAAAAGATCTCGTATTGATGGATAACAACATCACGGCGTCCGCGCGCTACAAGGAGGTGATCGCCGAAATCCGCGACCTCGGTTTCACGCCTGGGGCGAAGTTTGAGCGAGACGGACTTCAATCGCTGAAGCGCCGCGTCGATTTCAATCAAGGGGTCGATGCCCGCATTCTAGTCAAATCACCAATGTTTCTGCGGGAGATGTCCACAATTTGCATCAGTCCTCTTCGTATCGCCTTCGACCACATCGGTGTGCGCAAGGTCTATGAAGCCTCGGTCCGCATGGCCGTGGACAACAGAATCACTTCAATGTCCAACTACATGCTCTACAACTTCATGGACACGCCGGAGGACCTGTACGAGAGGATGCGGCTTAATATCGCTCTCAACGAAGAGTTGGGAATCCGTCTTTGGTCATTTCCGATGCGTTACCAGCCCGTTACGCTTAAAGACCGCTCTCACGTGGGAATAAACTGGAATCGATACTATCTGCGCTCGTTCCAGATCATGCTGCAGGCGACTCGTGGAATCATCAGCGGCAACCCCCCCTTCTTCATGCGAGCCTATGGTCAGGACAAGCGGGCTTTCAAACAGTTGTTGAGCCTTCCGCATGTGTTCATTTTCCATCGTGATTATTACGAGAACGGGCCTGGGCGTGCGGTACGAGATGAATACGAGGGATTGCGCCGTCGACTCTCCGAAAGCCAGGAACAAGAACTAATCCATTATCTTTCCGGTCCGGTCGAAGCGAAAGGGCTGCGACGGGAACATTATCGGCGGCTGGTCACAGATCGGAGTGTTGATCCTCTTATTCGAAAAATTGTCCCCTTCCATATTTTGGACACTAAAGACACTCCAGGTATGGAAACCAGTAAACTTCTGCCGCTTTTCCCGGAGTTGAACCCTAACCCCGTCATGCCTGAAAAGGACGAGGTCGTTGAAGACGCCGGTTTGTTCGACCATGAACATATTCTGAATGGGAAGGAAAAAGTCGTTCTGCCTGTCATGGACCAGCAGACAGGTTGAGAGCGGTGAATTGAGAATTGAATTGCTTGGGGAGAAAAGACATGCTAGACGCGAACGCGCCGGAAGCATTGATCGGCGGCGATATTTTGAACCTCATCACCGTCGGCATGTACGACAATCCACTGGCCATTTACCGGGAATACATCCAAAACGCGGCAGACGCCATCTCGAACGCTGAAAGTCTTAGGGACGGTAAAGTCGAAATCAACATCGACCCATCTGGGTTGAGCGTAAGGATTCGTGATAACGGCCCGGGACTTTCTCACGAAGCGGCGCTTCGAGCGCTGTTACCTATTGCCAGAAGCCAGAAACAGCGGGGAACCGACAGCGGATTTCGGGGTATAGGTCGGTTGTCGGGATTGGCCTTCGCGGAGTCGGTTACCTTTAGAACACGAGATCAAGACGATAAACCAGTTACTTGTATCATATGGGATGGACCCAAACTCCGTAACGCTATCGCCAAGGCCACAAAAACAGAGAGTGCGATCCGGGAATGTATTACCTTAGAAACTTTGTCTGCAGAGAAATATCCCGCTCATTTTTTCGAGGTCGAAGTTGGCGGGATTGGACGACACGCAGCAGGACTTTTACTCAATACGGAAGCCGTACAGGCTTACATAGGCGAAGTCTGCCCAGTACCTATCGGTCCATCTTTCCCTTTCACTTCGGAGATCAATAATTTATTTAGAAAAGATAAAGCGACTCTAGATCTGGAAGTCACACTTAACGACGAACTCACTCCTGTGACACGACGATACGGAGAGGTAATTCGATTCTCTAAAGACAGAGAGGATCGATTTATTGAATTTGAAGAAGTAGACATCTCCTCCGCAGATGGAAACGATATGGCCGCTGTAGGCTGGGTTGCGCATTCCTCCTATCTCGGCGCAATCCCGAAAGAACTCGGCATTCGAGGCATCCGGGCTCGTGCGGGAAACATTCAGATTGGTGATGAGAACGTGTTTGAGCATCTATTTCCTGAGGAGCGGTTTAACCGCTGGTGCGTCGGTGAGATTCACATAATGGACTCTCGTATTGTTCCGAACGGGCGACGTGACTACTTTGAGCTGGGACCACACACCAGAAACCTAGAAAATCAAATGGCTGCTGTCGCCCGTCGAATTTCGGCAAGATGTCGAACAGCGTCTACGGCACGCAATAAAGAGTACAAATTTCAGACTGAACTAGCTCAAATGGAAGAAACTTATGATCTCGCAGTTTCAGGGTATCTATCCGCCGAAAACGCGAAGGCACTGATCGGGCAAGCATTGGATCGTATTCAGGGCATTCGGGAAAGCCTCGACACGATGAACAGTCACGTGAGAGAAAACCTTGAGAAATTGTATGTCCTGGAGAGGAAGTTGAGCAGCTTCCGCGTTCGGCGTGGTCGTCCCCCTATGGGAAGTGTTTCAGCGTCTGAGGTCGCAACCTACAGAAAAATCTTCCAAACCTTGGCGGAGGCATCACCATCGCCACGCGCCGCAAAGGAAATGATAGAAGCCGTCTTGGCGAATGCTTAGCTCAGGCGGAGTGCAATCCATCGAAGAATATTGCGACAGGGGCTTGGAGGAAACTAAATTGAACAAAACATCCCGCTTGAGATTATCAAGGCAGTGCCGTTCAGGGGCGGGAGTAAACAAATCTAACTCGCCGCCTGACACTACCATCATAAACTTTTGGGCATAGCTCGCCCTTGTTCTAACAAAATCTCTACCTAACACAAATAGCCGATGACCTCCTCTGGTTTGCAGCGCTTCATCTCTATCGGTAGTTCTTGTCTCCCCCCATAACCTGAAGATAACCTAATCCACTAGGAATGAGTCGAGATTAGCATTTACGCTCTGTCAATTCCTAACTACCCTCCGTTACTTTATCTCCAAACTATTTACGGGTTTTTGCTTCGACATTCTGTGTATCCTAAGTTCCCCTCTCAAAGCGATGTACTAGACTTGCCTTGATCTTCTGGTATGCGTCGGGGTCTACAAAGGCATTAATAACATCCAGAACCTCCTTGAGAAGCTGCTCTCTCAATCGTGCCTTGAGGCCTTCTAGAAGTTCACTTTCATCAAGCACCTGACCCATCATCAACCGTGCCTTTTCTTCAACTGTTTTTATATCATCCGCCGCCTCCAGCAAAGAGGCGGCTCTCTGTTTTATACTTTCTCCTTCCTCTATCGTTGCTTCATCCAAATCACCAACAACTTTCTGAAGTCGTGCTATCTTTCTTCGATGCCGCTTAGCATTGTTCATCAAATCAACAATTTGGTCGTAATTCGTGCGAGGGCCTTTTCCCAGAGTATCCGCCCTTAACAGCACCTTCCTTACATCTTCGATTACCTTATCGATATCCTGACCACCTTGTTTTGATGCTTCGTACGCATCAGCGGAAAGCGGTTTGCAAACGTTGACACACAAACTTTCCTGAATTCCAACCCAGTCTTCAAGCTCTTCAAACCCATCGCGACGAGCATTTGGAATAACCCTTTTCGGGTCAATATAGATTTCGCCAACATAATAGCTGCTAAAGCGGCTATATGATGGTTTCAGATCCGAAAACAACCTTTCAACAATTTGTGTACCGTCAACTTGAATATTGCGAACACGAATTCGTAGTCCTCTTGTATTTCTATCGGTAACTGCTGCCGACTCGCTGAGCCGTCCCACCCAAGCCCAATACCACCCCTCTTCTCCAAGAAAATAGTCTATCTCTTGCAGGTTCATCGTTCCTTTTGCGTGCTCATATTCTTCGCCATAAGGCTTCACCACTTCCTTTTTTTGGGCATCATGCTCGATCCACACGTCAACTGTCTCCAAGGCTCTTCCGAAATACTGTTCGTAATTTTTCTGGATATCAGCACTTCTGACCCAGCTTGGATCAAGCTTCACGGGAACCGTTTGGCATAGATAAGAATATATCTCTTTTGGTCTTCTCAGCGAATCGGGGGCATTCGACAATCCTTCCAAAGTGACCTCGAAGAAATGATCGTCTAAACAACTTTCAACTTCTTGCTTCTGGAAATCTAATGCATTCATTAGCAACTTTGCCAATTCGAACTCACCACCTCTATCTGGATCCATTGCTCGCAATAAATTCTTACAGTCAAATTGAATTGTACTTATGGAAGTTTCACCTGGAAAAGTTGTTCGAAATGTAAGCTTGTCACAATACGCCATTCCCGCGAGGCGTCCAATTCCACGAAAGCCTGCATCCCGCTCTCGGTCCTTTTTAGAAGCGCCAATCGAAGTAAGCGTTCTCCACGCTTGATTTACCGAAATGCCAAGACCGTTGTCCTTTATAATAAGCGCGTCTTCTTTCACTTTTACGGCGACACAACCTCTCTCTTCCAGAATTCCCATTCGTTGCGCAGCTCTAATGGAGTCGAATGAGTTTTGAATATATTCTCTAAGAGTGTGTCGCGGTTCACCATACATGCCTAGCGTTAGAGTTTCTAGAACAAAGGCTCCTATATGAGGCGCAGGATTAGTCGCAGCAGTTTTCATATTTTAGGTCACCTCCTTCTTTTTAGCCACAATCATCCTCCTCAAAGTCTGTATCGGAACTTAACCCGCCCGTAGAAAATGCATCCAACCGGACCAAACCAGTGTCCGCAGACCACTTGTACATTCCTTCGTCATATTCTTCAGTTAGAAGATCGACCGGAATGGCGAATTCATCTCCAATAAGACTGCGAAGTGTTGTTCCAGAACATTCATTTCGGACTACGTTACTAAGTAGTGACCTCAATCTCCTGGGATTTGTCTCATGCAAATTCTCGGCTAATGCTTGATGGCCTCCAATGCGAATTTCAGTAAGTAATAGTGGCTTGCCCTTCTGTCCTTTAAGTGTGTTTAAGGTATAAGGTACCTTCGCACGCTCGCCGCTAGGCAAATATGGTAGCATTGCCCCTTCATCCATCAGATATTGATTTAGTGCTTGAAACGCTTCGTCTAACCAAGACTCTTTTTCGAGGGCAAACACTGTAGGCAGGAGAGACCTCTTAGGCATGGTTAGCAACTCTCCCTGCCTAGAAAAATAGGCGGATGTGATCAGACCCAAAACTACTCTGTTTACTCCAAGGGGGTCACTATCCTGTCGTAATCGTTCAAAAATATCCGGGCTATCTATCAACCACTGGTCTGATCTGTTTAGTATCAGTTCGGCGAGTAGCCTTCCTAGTTGAAATGGATCAAGAATACCCGACTTGACTTTGGACAACCAGGTATCCATTTGGTGCGACTTTTCATCAACACTTCCTCTCAGATAGGTGTTCAACTCCGTAGAAATTGTCATCAACATTAATTGCGCAAGCGAGGGAGGGTCCAAACGATTCACTACCGCAGGTTTACCAATTGCTACATCTTCACTAGGGCTATCCCCATTGGAGTCGCTATCTGAATGTTCAGTGACCGGATGTTCGAGAGTCTGATCTTCCACTTTGTCTGCAACGTGGCTGTGCACGTATAAGGCCGTTCGCAATGTAGAGAAAATGCTCTTTTCCCCTGCCACACTTGCTACGTGCTCGTCCGCTAGGACCAAAAAGCGGGGGTGAAGTACCAATATATTGCCTTGCTCTCGCTGAGCAGTTAGCTCATGCACCAGCAGTGGGTGCGGGCGAACAACATCATACCCGCTATCTTTGTTTGGTTTTTCTTTTACTGACCTTTTTCCTTTTACAAAAGAAGCGGTTGAAACCCAATCCGTTTTTTCATCACAAGATAGCAGAACAAAATTCATATTGTCGCATGTTCCATGCTTGGAAGGGAGGTCTGCAATAATTTCTTCCCAGATCACCACGTCACCGTAACGATTGATTTCTTTCTTGTCCTTATAGCCTGGTGGAACTAGGTGGCTGTATCGGAATTCCCCAGTTTCTTGAAGACGTGCGATGATAGGGTTAAGATTGCTTCTGAGCACATTTTCGTTAACAAAGGAAATAATTTCTTCAATTGCGTCACTAAGGTATCTATCATCTCTAGTCACATTGATTAAATTTCGCACCCTCGAAAATGAGTGTCTAATCTCAGTGACATAACTATCTCGATTAGAGTAACCACGTTCTTTGCAAATTTCATCATCAGCTCTTTCGAGTGCGAGAACCATGAAATCATGGATTTTCTTTTCTAAATCCGAGGAAATTTTCCGAATGTCATTTCTAGTGCTCTCCTGAACAATATGACGATGAAATTCATGAGCCGCCCAAACCGGAACACGAATAGAACCTTCCGTCCTAGTATTACACCAACCTATAAATTCCTTCCGAGCAGTCACACCTAGCCGGACCAGAAGCATCAGCAATGAAGTATCCAAGTAATAGATTGTATTGTTTGACTGAAACGTTTCGGCTACCTCATCCATGAACTCATCATAGTCCCGAATGAATGGATCTAATTTCATCTAACACTCCAGCATTTAGTCACACTTAGTAATATTTGATAAGGAGAATTGTTGCGCACTAGAAACGGTAGATGAGGGAAAAAGAGCATAACCTCTCAACACAACTCGCAAATGCGAAAACGAAAAACATAAACTTATCATGCCGCTTTTATGTAATATTCATTTTGATTGTGCTTGGTCTAATTATTCCCGTTCTGCAACTTGTGGTCATTGTGCACACTCGACAACCACGCAACCCCTTGATGTTTTATCCATTCCAGCGGCCACAAGCCAGCAGTCGAGAAAGAGTCCATTATCACTTGTAAGCGATTAACTTTAATATACTGGCCTCCGAGAGGCGTATTTGGATTTTGACAACCCCATTTCAGCAGGATGCGCCGCCTTCTTCAATTCAGCCCATACACAAGACCTGAGTGTAACTCCGTATTTGTCACATTCTATCACAGTACTGGTCAAGGAACTGCCAACCTGCTCACCGCATCACTAAGTGTCCTGCCGAGTTATAGAGTAGGCATCTTTGACGCAGTGACCGAGACGGAATCACCCGTGTAGAAGTGTCGACCGGCATGGGTTTGCCTACTTATCAACCGGAACGCCCCGAAGCAAGCGAGTGAACCATGCTAGCTACCACATGCCATGCGAGCACATCATGGTTGGTTCGCCCTATTCCTAGTATCGGGCAGGCGTTAATAAAGGCAAACTGTGGAATGTGCCGCCAAACTGTGTGCGCGGTCTGTCCGGCATATGACGCATCAAGACAGGCACAGCTTAGGAGGTGGCGTCGGCGATGTGTGCGGCGACCAGTTTATGGCTGTGAGATTGAATGACAAGTTTATCCAGCACCTCGGAGGCGGACTGAGCGGCGAATATGGTTTCTAATACTGCGCGAAAAACGTGCACGGTGGCATAGCGAAGCGCCCAGACGGTTTTTATTGTAGGCTTCGACAGTGCTTGGAAAAGAGTTCTTTAAGATGATCAACGACGGCGTAAAGCGAGTCGAGCAACTCTGGAACTTCGCTAAATTGGTCGCGGCTAACGGCGGTTCGCGCTTCCTTAGTGGACCTATTGCGTCAGAGCCGTGCACGAATTCAAAGTTCGTCGCCGACGCAACGCGAGTGAATTTATCCAGTATATCCGAGTTTACCTGACAATTCCGGCGCGACCTCGGAGATATTCCTGCTGATTTGATCTATCTCTTCATCTCGTCCGTCCCTTTCCATGTCGCGGATGATGGCCTGCGCGGTGAACATCGCCGACCGCAACAGGTGGATTTCCGTCTCCGTGCGGGGCCATTCGCGGCGCTCCAGAGCTTCCATCACACACTCTACCACCAGTCGGTTGGGCGACATTTCGCGCTTTTCGGCCTCACTTTCAATTCGTTTCCACTGTTCCGGCGTGACTCTGATGTTCTTCTGTATCGTCTGAACCATCCGTTTCGCCGCTCCTGTCGTGAAGATTTTCATCCGTTCCGGTCGCAAAACGACCGCAAAATTCTCATTTTCTGCACCAAACACACCCGCCTCGGGCCCAAGAATCATACCCGTTACGCTGTTTCATGAACTACCAAAATGGTAGCCATCATAGCGCAGCGCACCTCCGAGCACTACCAATCTGGTATCTGACAGGAACTCCCCGTATTACACCGTATGCCATGAGCATACGCCTCTTGTGAGTCACAAGGAATTCAATGAGATACGGGCGTGTTACGTCGTAATACGCTCTCCCAGCGAAAGCGGGACGGTATTTGGCGTCGTTTGCGCAAGGGATGGCATGCCTGGCGCACGATTGACTTGCACCCGCAGCCCGCTGCGTGGGGTGTGAAACCCGAAGCGCCGAATGGCGTCAGATTGCCGGATTCGTGAGAACGAGAGATGGGGGAACGTGTGCCGGAGAGAATGGCGAGCGGGAGCCGCCGCGGCGCTTGAGCGGACAGAGCGAGGGGTAAGAGGGGTGAGAGTGCTGAACCTTGCGCCTGGATTCACAAGCGGCAGGCGAACAGGGCGCTGCAGCTCGCGCTTTTAATCACAAGCAGTCGAACGACACGGGAAGCGATGGGCCGCGCCGCCGCCGGGCGACGGAGACTGTGAAAGTATTCCCACGATTCTGGTGGGTGACGCTGGCGAGCGATGCCCGGGTTGTCTGTACATGCTATCTTTACCGGTGAGTGAGATAACCACATAAAGGGTCACCACCATGTCCGAGAGACGTTATCAGGAGGTGCAGTCCCGAAGCCAGATGATGCTGCTTCCGCCGTGTCTGGACGACTACGTGTCCGAGCACAATGCGGTGCGCGCGATCGATGCGTTCGTCGGCACGCTGGACCTGGAGGCGCTGGGGTTCGCGCATGCCGAAGCGAACTGCGGCGCCGGTCAGCCGGCTTTCGACCCGGCGCTGCTGCTGAAGCTGTATCTGTACGGCTACCAGCACCGGGTACGGAGTTCGCGCCGTCTCGAAGCGGAGACGCGGCGCAATCTGGAAGTGATCTGGCTGTGCCAGGGTGCGACGCCGAGCTACAAGACGATTGCGGATTTTCGCAAGAACAATGTGGCTGCGCTGCAGGAGGCCAACCGGGAGTTCGTGCTGCTGTGCCGCGAACTCTCGCTGCTGGGCGGCAGCCGGGTGGCGGTCGACGGGACTTTTTTGAAGGCCGATGCGAACCTGGACAGCTTCCAAACCAAGCGGTCCCTGGCAAGGGACCTGAGGCGTTTGGAGAAGAGGATTGCGGCGTATCACCGGCAGTTGGACGAGGCGGATGCGCGCGGGGAGGAGTGTGGGGACGGTTCGGAGGATCCGGACCTGCCGGTGAAGCTCAAGGCCTTGATCGAGAGGCAACAAAAGAAGAAGGCACTGCAAGAGCATTTGCAGGAAAGCGGAGAGCGTCAGGTATCGGGGGTCGATGCAGATGCTCGACTTCTGAGGAACGGCGATATAATGGTGGGCGGATACAACTGCCAGATCGCGGTGGACGACAAGCACAAGCTGATTGTCGCGGAGGATGTGGTGCAGGACGGCAATGACTCCGCTCAGTTGGAGCCGATGATGACGAAAGCCGGCGAAGCCATGGGCAGCGAACGCCTGGTCGGCCTGGCGGATTCGGGCTACTTCAACGGCGCACAGTTGAAGAGTTGCGAAGACAAGGGAATGGAGGTGTATGTTCCGATACCGAACCAGACGGCCCGCAAGGGCAAGGACGGACGATTCGGCAGCGATGAATTCCGTTACGATGCGCAGGATGACACGTATGTCTGTCCGGCCGGAGAGCGTCTGGTTCGAGGCGGCACGACCACCGTCAGGGGCAGGCTGTATTACTTTTATCGCGGGACGGCGGCGGTTTGCCGGGACTGTTCGTTGTCGGGCCGATGCCTGACAAAGTCGAGATCGACGCGCAGGATACAACGCTGGGAGCATGAGGACGTGGTGGACCGGCATCGCAAGAAGATGAACGCCCGTGTGCCATTGATGCGCGGGCGAAGCACACTCGTCGAACATCCATTCGGTACGATCAAGCGCTGGGCGGGGATGGATCATTTTGTGATGCGCGGACTCGGCAAATGCCGCGGCGAATTCAGCCTGATGACGCTGGGTTACAACTTCAAGCGGGTCATGCGTGTGCTGGGCGGAGCTGCATTTGTGGAGCATTGTCTGCAAAAACAGCGGTTGGGGACGAATGGCGTGTGAACTTGAAGCCGATTCTTCGAGGACTTGACCGCGACCCCGAGCTGACCGGCCGCCGAGACGTTTCTCTCCCGGCTCTGCGGTGTTGTTGCTCCCGAAGTTGAAGACAGTGTCCGGCCATCGGGCTGCAAGCGTAAGCGAGCCCTGTTCCGGAGACTGTGAAATCCAATACTCTCACAGTCTCCGCCGGGCGACGACGACGCGACCCGAGGAGTGTTCACATCAGGCGGCCACGCGTTGCACGGGGATACCGAGGGTGCGGGCCTTGTCGACGAGGTTGTCGGTGATGCCCGAACCGGGGAACGCGATCACGCCCTTGGGGAGGAGGGAGAGCAGCTCGTCGTTGCGCCGGAAGGGAGCGGCCCGACCGTGTGCGTCCCAGTCGGGCTTGCAGACGATCTGGTGGACGCCGTTCCGCTCGGCCCATCCTGCCGCGACCTTCTCGGCGCCGGGGCCGCCGCCGTGGACGAGGACGACGTCGGCGTACTTGGCTTTCAGCTTGTCGAGCTGGCCGATGATTTTACCCGCGTCGGTGGCTTCCTTGCCGCCCGCGACGGCGACGAGGGTTCCCTGGGGGAGGTGGGCCGTGTTCTCGCGGTCCTTTCTCGCGCGCTGGAAATCGCGCGCCTCGATCACCGCAGAGGTCAGCTTGCCGGTCTGCGAGACGTGCGATCCTCGCCTGGGCCGCCATACCTCGCCGGTCTCGACGCGGTAGGCCTCGGCGGCCGTGTCGCGCAGTCCTTCGAAGGCGTCGCGGCGGGCGGTGAGATTCCCGGCGCGGTCGGTGGCGAGTTCGAGTTCGCGAGACCTGATCTCGGAGCCGTCCTGCTCGCGCTGCATTTCACGGATGCCGGGGATGAGCTTGTCGGCGGCGCGGTCGAGCCGCTGTGTCTGGGCGTCGAGGGTGTTGACGAAGCCCCACAGGAGACTCGCCCGCTCGTCGGCGAGTTGCGTTCCGTCGGGTGCGGCTTCAGCGAGTGCGGCGAATGCCTTGAGGACGGCGGCGGTGGACTCCGCCTCGCCCCAGACGGGCCGGTTGTCGAACTCGTCCGGTCCGGGGGTGGCGCCGAAGAGTGCTGCCTGTTCGCAGACCATGGCGGTGAAGGATTCGTTCTGCGCTTCGATGTTGTCGACCTCGTGCATGATCATCTCCTTGTGTGTCTCGGTGGCGTTCATCGTTCACTCCTTTCGTTGTCCTCAAGCGAGGGGATGGTTGAATTCGGGAAGAGCGTAGCCACGCTCGTTGCGCCCCACTTCTTTCGGCATCTCGTCGAGATACCTGGCGGCCCACTCGGCGGCGCGCGCGAGTACGTCGCCGTGGCACGGGAGGGGATGGCAGTGGCAGCCGAGCTCGCAGCCATGGAGGTCGGCGAGTTCGTAGAGGTCCTGCTCCTGACGCCGGATTCTTTCCCACAGCCATTGCCGGTACTTCTCGATGACGTCGTCGCGCTCGCCGTCCTTGCCGACCCGGAAGGGGTTTCCCCACTTCGTCCTGCGGTCGATCCTGACCAGCAATCCGCCGCCGAATTGAGGCGCAACGTAGTCGTTCAGGTTCACCACGGTGGTTTCCATGCCTTTCTCCTTCGTAGAGAGTTAACGGATGCGCTTCTTAGCGCCCCATTTTCAGCACGTGCTAGGCGTGGGCGTCAGGGGCGGTTTTCAGTCTTTTTTCACCCGGAGGGCGCGCAGCGGAAAAAATCCACGCTTCACCGATTTTTTCTGAAAAAAGATGCTTTTGCGTTTTTTGCAAAAGCACCCTTGACCCCGCGCCGTGCGTGCTAAAATGGGGACGCTAAGAGAGAGAGGGTAGTACCGCCACCGGGACACAAGAGCCTCTGGTGTTTCACGATGAAGGCGAAGCTCATCGGGAAACAATCTCTTATGCTGCGGAAAGGGTCATTTCGGGCCGTTTTTCCGGCCCGAAATTCCCGCAGCGGGGGGTGGACTGAGCCACTATTCAGAATATGGGATGATTGCAGGTCCAAGCCGATCTTCCGGGAACATGGTTCATCGTTCACGGAACCGGAGATTTACCAGGTGTTCCCGGTAGACGAGAGAGCAGGCACCTCTGGATCACGATCAAAAAAAGGGGCCGACGCCGAAGCGCCGACCCCTAGTGAGCCTAGAACGGGATGTCGTCCCCGGCTACGCCTGCGGGCACCGTCGCCTCGGCGTGCGCGCCGTTACCGTTGCCATTGCCGTTCCCGTTCACCTTGTCCAGGAACTGGACACGCCCGCCCGGGGCGATCAGGATCTCGGTCGAGAACCGATCGGAGTCCTCCTCGTCCTTCTTCCAGCGGCGGGTCTGGAGCTTGCCCGCGACGTAGACCAGGCGGCCCTTCTTCGCGTGCTTCTCGAACATATCGACCAGCCCGGGCTGGAAGGTGACGACCCGGTGCCACTCGGTCTTGTCCACCCGCTCGCCGGACTGCTTATCGATGTAGCCCTCGTCCGTCGCGATGGACAGGTTGGCGACGCGGCCGCCGCTCGTGAGGTGGTTGATGTCGGCGTCGGCGCCGAGACGCCCGATCAGTTCCGCTCTGTTGAGTCCGAATGCCATGATGATTCTCCTTCGTGGTGTGAGTGTGAAAAAGTGATGAGAGGGAGAGAGCCTTTCTCTCCACCCCCCGGTTCGCCCTACACGCTACAAAACTCCTCCTCGCCCCCCGCCTCGTCGCGCAGCTTGCGGATCGTGTAGGCGTCGAGTCCGAGCTCTGCGAGCAGTTCGTCCGTAGTGGGAACATCGACGTCGAAGTCGTTCTCGTACATGGCCAAGCCTCCTATCGGTTGTCGCACCCGGCAGCAGGAGTTGGAGACCGTCTCCCTCTCCCTACCGGGCATTTGCCCGGCTCCCCGCTTCGCTCTTCCTCTTGGGAGGAGGGGTTCCACCGGTGTCGGAACTTTCGTGGGCCGTGAGCGGCCTCCGTCCCGACCGGGTAGTCCCGGAGACAGACGCAAGCGGAAGCCCACCCGGGCCGGCGCGCGGTTAGGGATTCGGATGGATGAGGGGTGGGTGAACGGAGGCGTATCGAGGGGTGGGGGTTTCCGGGAGGCGCCGTTCTTGTCATCGCCAATGAGGTTAATCGTCGGTGCTCTCGCGCCGCAGGCCGGTTTGTCGGCGACCGCGGCGGCAGGGACGGCGGTGTCACGGTGGCGGCGTTACCGGTGGCGGGACTGCTCTGCCGGGTTGCGGCCGCCCCGTGTGGTCGTATCCGGTCTCGTGGCTCGGCGGGGTAGACTTCCCCCCGCCCCCGGCGAGAATGAAACCGGACGGCTTCGGGACGGCGATAAGTATCCGCCGAGCGGCGGAGGCGAGGCCGGCGTCAAGCACTCCCTCGCCGGTCGGATAATACCCCCACCGGCGGCAGGCCGGCTGCACGTGCAGGCGCGGCCGCCTGACTCCCGGTTACGACCACAGCGGGTGTGTATCGACGAGGTGCTGCGCGACCTCGCGGATGCGGCGGCGTTCGTGCACGCGCCGGGGACCCCGGGGATCCTCGTCGAGGTGCACGACGTAGAAGACTTGGCCGGGGGCGAGGATATCGTCGCGGCGGTAGACGTTGCCGACATACTCGTCCCCGGCGTAGATGCGGGACTCGTGCGGGGCGATCTGCTTGAAGGTGATGCTGTCCATTCTCTCTCTCCTCTCACCGGGGCTTCGCCCCACTCAGACCCCCTCCTCTCCGACTCCCGCGAGGCGGAAGAGCGGAGCGAGCCGTGAGGCGAGGACAGGGGCGCCGAGCGAAGCGAGGTCGTCGTTGAAGTCTCCGCGTTCGGAGACGATGACGCGGGCGGCGACCCCGGCTCGTGCGCAGCGCGCGGCGAGGCGTTCCGTCGCTCTCTCGCCTTCCGGGTCGTTGTCCCTTGCGACGATGAGACAAGAGACCCCCTCGGGCGGGACGAAGGCGCCGAGGCTGCCCGCGGAGAGGGCGGCCGCGGCGGGGACCCGGGGCGCCGCGGTGACTACCGAGAGAACCGTCTCGATGCCCTCCCCGACCAGGAGGGCGGCGCCGGGGGCGCCGAAGCGAACGGCGTGTCCGAAGACCCGGCCGAGCGCCTTGCGGGACGGGAGGACGCCGGCCTTGGCGGACGAACCGGGATCGATCCAGGTGCGGTGGACGCCGTGGAGCGCGCCTTCGGTGTCGGTCACGGCGGCGACCAGGGCGGGCAGGCGTCGGCCGGCTTCACGGTGGTAGAGCGCGGGGTGGAATCGCAGGGAGGGGAAGCGGAACCGCGTGATCCCCCGGGCGCGGAGGTAGGCCTCCCCCGGGCCGTTGTCGAGCGGACGGCAACCCCGCCAGATGCGCCCCGCCGCTTCCCTGGCGTCGTATGGAGGGCCCCCGCCCGTGGACGGCGGAGCGGGCAGGGCGAGGAAGGCGCGCGCCTCGTCCATGGCCGCGCGAAGCGTGGGCGCGGCGCTCCGGTGGCGGATCAGGTCGAGCAGGTCGCCGTGCTCCCCGGTGGCCGCGTCCGTCCACTTGCCCGGCGCGCCCGGAGGCTTCAGGCGGACGAAGAGCGAGCGTCCGGGCGAGCCTTCGAGGTTGCCCGCGACCCAGTAGCGGCCCTGCTTCTTGCCCCCGGGCAGGTATTGGCGGCAGACGTCCTCTGCGCGCGAGGCGAGTGCTGCGGCGATCCCGGCCGCGGGAGATGGTGTTCGAAGCATGGCGGACCTCCTCTGGATAATGAACAAAAAAAGAGACGGCGCGTGAACGCTCCCGCCCCGCCTGGCCGGCTGTGCACAAGGGGGGTTCAACCGGCGGGCTCGTCGTCCTGAGCGGGGCCCATCGAGCGCGCGGCCAGGGCGGACCAGGCCTCCCGATCCTTTCCGAGGCGGGCGTTCAGCCGATCGCAAAAGCGCTCCGCGTCTTCCAGGGTCAGGGCGATGAGGCCGGTGGGTATGCTCCCGCTCATCCCGTCGATGACGAGCCGTATCTCCTGCGGCGCGTCGGCCGGGCCGTAAGCCGGGCAGAAGGCGAAGTCGGGGTCTTCCGGCAGTATCTGTGAAGTCACGGTTAGATCTCCCTTGAATGATGAAGACATCGTTATGATCCCCCGCCGGCCGGAGAAGCGCCGGCCATACGTATGGGTGCCGGCCGCACGCGCGGGTTCAGTCGGCGAGGGGACGCTCTTCGAGGACGCGGCCGAGGACGGCTGCGTCGGGCGCGAAGACCCGCGCTCTCCAGGAGATGATCTCGACTGTACAGCCCGCGCGCTTGAGGGCGGTGAGCCGGCGGTCGTCGGGGCCTTCGATCTCCAGGCGCTGCGCTCCCATGACGCGGCGGCGCGTGAGGCGCCAGCCGTTCGCGAGGGTCAGGACCTCGCCGCGTCCCATGACGGCGTCGAAGGCCTCGTCTGGGCCGAGGGACGGCCCCCCGTCCAGACCGAAGGCGGCGCGCACGGCCCGGACGCCGGTTGCGTCGAGGGCGCGTCCGATCATCGCCTCGCCCGCGTCGGTGGCGAGGCGCCGCACCCGCATGTTCTCCGCACCCAGGCGGTCCCAGACCGGAAGGAGGAGCCCCGTCACGAGCCAGAAGCGCGATTCCCGGTGCGAGGGGAGCGAGGCGACCTCTTCCTCCCAGAGGGAGCGCCACTCGGTTTCGCCCGCCTCGCGCCAGTTCGAGGCATCGAGTTCGGCTCTCGCCACCCCCTCCCGCGCCGCGGGCCTCAGAAGCCTTGCGCGTTCCTGCACGCCTCCGTCGTCGAACAGCATCGAGGGCGCGGGCAGGACGACGGCCGCACGCCCCGAGCGGGCGTTCACGACGAGCGCGGTCGCGCCGGACTTACCTGCCGTCTCGAGCGCGGCGGCGGCGGTGACGGGCACGAGCCGGTCGCGGCGGAGGATCTCGACGAGGCCTGTTTCCGCCCCCGTCCCGGGGTGGGTGTAGAGGGTCTCGCTGCCGGCCGCCGTGAGCGAGTCCGCGCTCAGGGTCTCGACGCCGACCTCGTAGGTCCCCGCCTCGACGGCCGCCTCGATGTTGGACTCGACGCGGGATTCGAGTTCCGCGAACAGCGCGTTCTGCTCCGCTATGGGAAGCGCGAGCAGGCGATTCAGGAACCTGGGCATGGGCGGGAGGTCTTCTTTCAGCGATCCCTCGTAGGTGAGCTTGAGTCCCGTCGCCTCCTCGAAGCGCTCGAGGGACCAGCCGGGGAGACCGCCCCGCCACAAGGCGCCGTAGAACTGGCGCAGCGCCGCCCGGGCGTAGGGGCTTTCGAGGTTGTCGCCCGCGCGGAAGAGAGTGGCCTCGCTCCCGGCCATGGCGGTCTGGGAGTTGCGCTGTCCCCGCGTGATGGCGCCCAGGGAATCGAGCCGCCGCGCGATGGTGGCGATGAAGCGTTTCTCGCCCTTCACGTCGGTGGTCACGGGCCGGAAGAGCGGCGCCGAAGCCTGGTGCGTCCGGTGGGTGCGGCCCAGTCCCTGTATCGCCTGGTCCGCCCGCCAGCCTGGTTCGAGCAGGTAGTGGACCCTCCGCTGCGTATTGGCGGCGGAGAGGTCGGCGTGGTAGCTGCGCCCCGTGCCGCCCGCCATCGAGAAGACCAGGATCCGCTTGTCTCCGTCCATGAAGGCCGCCGTCTCGGCGAGGGAAGCCGATGCCGGGCGCGGACGGAGCGCGTGCCTGGTACCCTGCGCGTCCTCGATCCGGAGCACTCTCCTGGAGCGGCCGGTCACCTCGGCCACGGCGTCGTGGCCGAAGCGGTGCACGATCTGATCCAGTGCTGAGGGCACGGGCGGCAGCGAAGCCAGCTTTGCTATCAGCGCCTCGCGTTTGGCGAGGGCCTCCTGGGAGAGGACGGGGTTTCCGTCCTCATCGACGGCGGGCCGGCTCATGAGGTTCCCCTCATCGTCTGTGAAGGGCTCCTGCAGCTGCACCGGGAAGGCGTGGGCGAGGAAGTCGAGCACGTATTCCCGGGGCGTGAGGTCGATCGAGAGGTCGTCCCATTCAGACGCCGGGATCTCCGCGATCCGCCGCTCCATCAGGGCTTCTCCGGTGGAGACGAGCTGGATCACGGCCGAGCGGCCGGCGTCCAGGTCCGCCTCCACGGCCCGGATGAGCGAGGGACACTTCATCGAGGTCAGGAGGTGGCCGAAGAACCGCTGCTTGGCGCCCTCGAAGGCGGAGAGGGCGGCTGATTTCGCGTTCTTGTTCAGCGTTTCCTCGCCCTGCATGATCCCGGTGGCCTCCAGCGCGTCCTGGAGGTTGGCGTGGATCACCTTGAAGGCGCCGGCGTAGGCGTCATAGATGCGGCGCTGTTCGGGACTCAGCGGGTGTTCGAGGATGTCGACCTCGATTCCCTCATAGGAGAGCGCCCGCGCCTGGTACAGCCCCAGGGCCTTGAGATCGCGCGCCACCACCTCCATGGCGGCGACGCCCCCCGCCTCCATCGCGGTTACGAATTCCTCGCGGTTTTCGAAGGGGGTCTCTCCCGCGCCCCAGAGACCCAGGCGGCCCGCGTAGGCGAGGCCGGTCACGGTGGTGGCGCCGGTGGCAGAGACGTAGAGGACCCGGGCGCCAGGAAGCGCGTTCTGGAGCCTGAGCCCCGCCCGTCCCTGGGCGGAGGGCTTGACGGCGCCGCGCGAGCCCCTGGAACCCGCCGCATTGGCCATGGCGTGCGACTCGTCGAACACGATCACGCCGCCGAAGCCGTGGAGGTCTTCCTCTTCGAGACCGCCCGCGAGCCAGGCGACCACCTGTTCGAGCCGCGACGCCTTGCCCTCCCGGGCCGGCGCGCGCAGCGTGGCGTAGGTCGCGAACAGGACCCCGCTCTCGTGCGGGATGTCGGCTCCCTGGCGGAAGCTGCCCAGCGGGATCACGTCCTCGGCGCTTCCCCCGAGGGCGCACCAGTCCCTCCGGGCGTCTTCGAGCAGGTTGGCGGAGGCCGATAGCCAGAGCGCGCGCTTCCTGCCGCGGAGCATGTTGTCGAGGATGACCGCGGCCACCTGCCGGCCCTTGCCGCACCCCGTGCCGTCACCCAGCATCCAGCCCCGGCGGAACCGCACCGGCGCCGAGAGGACTTCGCCGTCTTCCGTTACGGCTTCCTCGTCCGTGGATCCGCCTTCCTCATCGAAGCGGCGGACCGTCTCCCAGCCCGATCCGATACGGTAGCGTGCGGAGAGGTGGCGCTCGTGCGCCTCGCCGGCCAGGACGACGCTCTCAAGCTGCGCGTCGGACAACAAACCCTCGGTGACGACGCCCTCGGGCAGCAGCGGGCGGTGCGCGGGCCTTGGATGCGCGACGGCGGCCATGGCGGCCGACTGGACGAGCGGCGTGGGATGCGCCACGGCGCCCGGGAGATGGACGACGCCCGGCTTCCAGGGCGCGTAGGGGCCTGCCGTCTCGTCCTCGCCGCACGGCGGGGCCGCCTCGTATGCGAGCTCCGAGACGGGGCCCGGATCGCGGGCCGCCCCGGAGGTCGGCCGCGCGTCTCGCTTGCGTTTCCTCTCCTGCCTTGCGGGCCGCGGCGAGGTCGTATTGCCAAATAGATCGGCGGCGGGCTCGGGCGCCATGCGCGGCGGAACACGCGCCGTGACCGCATCGAGCAGTTCGGCTGCGTCCGCCGCGCGGTCTCCCGGGTCGACGGCGACGCCGGGTTCCCCGCTTTTCTCGATCACGGTGAGCCGGGTGTCGAACGTCGTGCCGCGCCTCGCGTAGGCGCGCCCGTCGACGCCCATCGTGAAGACGACGCGGGCGGGCGTCTCCAGGGATGAGAAGGCCGCCTTCCAGGCCGCATCGCCCGGGACGCAGCCCGCCGACGTGACGGCGACAAGCCGTCCTCCCGGCGCCTGCGCGCAAAAGGCCGAGCGCAGGTGGCGCAGGTCCGCGTCATGACGGACCCGGGCGACCCCCGGCGTCGCCGAGAACGGCGGGTTCATGAGGACGACGTTCGGCCGGACCCCCGGGAGGCGGTCGGCGATGGCCTCGGCGTCGTGGCGGGTGACGCCGGCATTCGGGAAGAGATGAGCGAGGAGGCCGGCGCGGACGTTCGCGATCTCGTTCAGGTGCAGCGTGTCCTCGCGTCCGAGCGCGCACTGCGCCATCACGGCGAGCATCCCGGTCCCGGCGCTTGGTTCCAGAACGACGTCGCCTGCCCGGAGCGCCGCCGCCCGCACCGCGGCGTAGGCCAGGCCGAGCGGGGTCGAGAACTGCTGCAGGCGCACCTGGTCTTCCGAGCGCCTGGTGTGGGAGGGTTCCAGCGCGGACAGTTTTTCCAGCATGGCCAGCATGGCGGCGGGACCCTCCGCTCCGCCACCGGCCCGGCGGCGCATGGCCCGCCCGTAGCGTTTCAGGAAGAGCACGACGGCGGCTTCCGCCGCCTCGTAGGCGTCCTTCCAGACCCAGGCGCCCCCGGCGTCGGTGGCGCCGTGTGCGCCCGTCATGGCCTCGCGCAGCGCATTCGCGTCCAGCGGGCGTCCCGCCGCCAGGACGGGCAGCAGGGTCCGGGCGGCTTCATAGAGCGCATCGGCTTCGGTGGGTTGTGCGGAGCGGGCGGTGCGCGGACGCACCTCCGCCGTCAGGGCTTGCGGCATGGCTCTCTCCTCGGTTGTCGTGGGAATGAGGGAGGGCGCCCCCGGGGGATCGCTCCCCCGGGACCTCCCGGAACGCCCCGGCCGGCCTCTCTCGGCCTCTACCTGGTGTGAATGGAGGTCAGGTCCGGCCGGCGTTCCTGAGCTTCGTGACGAGGCCTTCGATCATGGCGGCGTCTGCGCCGCAGGCCTCGCCCCAGCCTCTCAGGTTGCGCTCGAATTCCGCGAGGCTGCCGAGATGGGCGTTGAAGAAGGGATCGGCGTCCGTGGCCGCGAGGACGCTGTCCCCCGCGATCGCGACGCCCGTGATGGCGGGCTCCGTCACGGGCGGCAGCTCCAGCAGCCAGCAGAGAAATGCCGCGAACATCGGCGAGAGGCCTTCCCCGCGCCGGGGGTCCATGGGGTGTGTGGTCGCAGTCCGGGATTCGGTGTCGGGCATGGTTCTCTCCTGTGTGGATAAGGAAATGCGCCCCGCCGGAGCCGGGCATCGCAGAGGCTAGTCAGCCGGCGACGGCCTTCCCGCGTCCGGCGGTGTCGAGCTCGGGGCCGTATTCGACGATCCGGCCCGCGGCGCGGGCGGCCTCGGCGTAGGCGGAGAGGGTGAATTTCGCCTCGAAGTACAGGTCGCGCTCGATACCCAGGCCGAACGGCCCCTTGAAGGCTTCGAGCTCACTGAGAGAAAAACTCCCGACTTCCGGTGTGCCGAAGCCGAGATCGGCGAGCCCGAAGGCTATGGACTCATCCTCGGGATCGAGTTCGGTCACGAGCCAGGTCCCTGCGCCGCAGGGATTGAACAGCTTGACCACGGGGACGTGATCGGCGCCGCGCCTGGCGCCGTTTGCGAGCAATTGCTCGCGTTGTTCCGGTGTGACGAGTTCCATCGGTGTTCTCCTTTACTTGCAGGATGGATGTGGGAAGACCTGATTGCGTGATGCTCAGAAACCGAGAAACCGGACCCGCGCCCGGCCCCCGGTAACGGTGCAGTCGGGCGCGCCGTCCGGGCGGCGGCGGATCGTCACGAGCGGCTTGTTGCGGGGCGGGTGGGGCGGATCGGATAGCTCGCTCGTGATCGTGGCGCCGGGTGTCTCGAAGCGGAGCAGGACCCGCCCCCGGGACACCTCGACGGCGCCGCCGCCCGGCCGGCCGGGGTCGGTCAGGGTGATGACCGGCGGCTCGCCCCGCTCGGTGAACCGGTCGGGGACCGGCCATTCCGCGTCCGGGTCCCGGGAATCGGCGCCCTCCCGGACGTCGTCCACGAACACCCTGCGGCAACGTACGTCCGCCCCCCGGTCCGCATGGGCTTTCTCGACGGCCTTTTCCAGCGCCTCCTCCAGGGTCTCCGCCTCCACGGTGAACGGATCGGTGAAGCGGGCCGCGTATCCGCACCGGACGGTCCAGGTCTTTTTCATGGGGATACCTCCTCTTCGGCCAGGTCGACCCCGACGGCGCCGCCTCGCACGGTGATGGTGACGGCGCGCTCATTGGGAATGAGCCAGAACAGTTCGCGCCGCACCGCGCAGGCGATCGTGCGCCTGAGCGCCTCCTCTTCCGAGCACAAAAGGCCGATGGCCAGGTGCAGGGCTTCCTCCTCGAAGCGCGCGCGCTGGGTTTCCCAGCTGTCCGCGTCCGACTCGTCCGACGGCGAGAACCAGGCGTCGCGCAGGACGTCGGCGAGTTCGGCGGGCTCGATGGCGCTGTCGGCCGTGACCAGCGGCTCCACGTCCGCGAGCCAGGCCCAGGCCTCGCCCGCGAAGACGAGGTCGGCGTCGAGCGCGATGGTGTCGCTCGTCCCGTCCGGGTCCTCGACGTCGAGACTCATGCGGATCGCATCGGGGCGCGGCAGCGGCTCACCGGAGGGACTCGACCGGTCGGAGATGGTCTGAAAATCCTCGAGGGGACGGGCCTCGCCGCCGAGCGCGACATCGGTCCGGACGTCCTTGACGCGCGGGAGGGCGTCGTACCAGGGGTAGCCCTCGAACCTGCGGTCGCTCTCGAACAGACGCGGCGCCGTCCCGCCGCGTTCCGCCGCGCGCCAGAGCGCCTGCGCTTCGGGGGGTCCGAGTTCCGCATCCATCAGGAGCGCGTCTGCGGGCAGGGGTGCGGGCGAGGGTCCCGCGAGCCAGTTGTCGATATCGGCGACGGGAGGCCGCCAGGGGCGCAGCGCGGGCGAAGGCGCCGGCAGTTCGACCCCTGCCGTACGCGCGCGCCGCCATTCCTCGAATGCGATGACCGGCGCGGTCTCCGCCATGGCCATCGCCCGGTAGATCGCGACCCGCGCCGCTTCGCGCATGTCTTGCAGGAAGGGCGTCTCGACCGCCTCCTTCCGCGCCGGCAGGACGAGTTCGAGTTCCGGGCAGTTCGCGACCTCGGCGCGTACCGACCAGGCCGGGCCGTCGACGGGGTGCACCGTGGGCAGGCGCACGGGCAGGACCAGGCCGTGGAAATTCAAGTCCGGTTCATCCCGGTAGCGGCTTCTGTTCGCGAAGACGCCGAAGGCGAGCCCGCGCCAGGATTCGGTGTGAACGGCGTTTTCGAGAAAATCCCGGCGCGGGAGGGATCCGCCGTCAAGCATGACCGGGAGCGGGTAGTGCCGGGCCGCGTTTTCGAGCGCGCGCCGGATTACCTCGCGGTTCTCTTCCGTACGGAAACGGACCGTCGTCCCGTGGGGTTCCGGTGTATCGGCGCCTGAGAGGACTTCCGCCTCCGCCTCTCCACGGAAGTGGGCGGGCGTGAGTTCGACGCGCCAGCCGGGGGCCGTCTCTCCACTGGCGGCGCGAGGACGCGACGCGACCGTGCAGCCGCGGCGCGCCAGGCTCAAAAACCCCATCCCCGCCGCGTCCTCGCGCCTCACCAGTTCTTCGCTCCAGCCGTTCTCGCCGAAGGAGAGCAACACGGCGGGGTCGGCGATCCCGCCCCCGTCGTCGGTGATGGTGACGGCCTGCGAACCGGAGGCCTCCTCGATGGTGACGCGGAGGCGCGACGCCCCCGCACGGCGGCTGTTCTGCAGCGCCTCGGTAAAGACGTCGGCGAGCCGCGCCGTGTACATCCTCGTGACGCGATGAAGGGCGCCCTCGTGGATCCGGGCGCAGACCCGCTTGGGCAGCGGTGAAACATTCGGTGTGTCGTTCATGTCATGGACTCCTTTAGACGTGAAAACGAAAAAAGCGCCCCGCAGCAAATGCCGCGGGGCGCCGTGATGGAACGGGGATGCGACTCAGCGCAGGAATTCGGGGACGTCGTTCTCCTCGCCGCCCTGGCCGTTTGCGAGATCGATCCCGTGCACGATCACCCTCGGGCTACCGTCCGCGGTGGGGATCGCGTTCATCGCGTCGACCGCCCGGGCGATTTCCCCGCCCGAGGGGGCGTCGCCGCCGGTGGCATCGTCTGCGGCGGGGCCTGATTCCGCGCCGGCGGGAGCGTCGCCGACGTCTGCGCCGGAGGCCTCTTCATCAACGGCTTGAGGTTCTGCTTCTTCGGCCGGCGGGTCTTCCTCGACGGCCTCCCCCACCAAACCCGCATCGAAGGGCGCGAACCCCGGCGGCGTCCACGCCAGGACGGCCCGGACCCTCGGGGTCAGATTCTCGGGCGGGTCGGCGGTGAAGGCTTCTTCCATCGCCAGGGCGAGGTCGGCTTTCTTGTACTTCGCGCGGGCGGAGGTCCAGACGGGCCCCAGCGTCGCGCGCGCGATGGCGAGGATGCGGGCCTTGGTGATGCGAGACCAGAACATCGCGGCGGAAGGACGCACGTGCTTCGCGAAGTCGACGTCGAGGCGGGCTATCGTGGCCTCGAGTACGGGCCGGGCGTCGGGCTCGAAAGCGAGCTGTCCCTTGAGCGAGCGCGCGACCGCCGCCGCGTAGATGGCTTCTTTCTCTACTTTAGGCAGCGCCCGCATCTCCGCGAAGGCGGCGTCTTCGTCCTCGTTCTCCAACCAGCCCAGGGAGAGGCCCGGACGTTCCGCGAGCATGGCCTCGCCGGGACTCCAGGCGGCGAAGTCCTCGTCGTTCGCCCGCGACGGCGGCCTGTCGGCGGTCTCCTTGAAGACGATGTCGAGGGCCCCCGCCATGTGGTCATCGGCGAACGCGGCCCGGGCGAACTGGAAGAGCGTCAGGTCGAAGGCCGCCTCGAAGTCCCCCGACAGGTGCGCCTTGACGAGCGTCGTGCGGACGGCGCGCAAATCGTCGGCGAGTCCGATCCCGACCCCCGTCTCCTTGCGGACCTTCGCGCGCGGGTCGGGCGGCGCCGCGAGCGGCGCGTCCACGCGGCCCGGACCGGCGCCGTTCGCCTCGCCCGCGTCCGTGCGCTCGGGCATGTCCTCGGGCCTCACGAGGCCCTCGACTATCTTGAGCTCGCCGTCATGGCCGACCGTGGCGATGCAGCCCGCCAACTCGTAATCGCCCGGCTGGAACGCGGCCCGCGCGTTCACGGCTTCGTCGATCGCCCGCAGACGCGCCTCGATCGCTTCGGCCTCCTGGCCGAGTTCTTCGGTCCAGTCGTCCTCATACAATTCGACGAGTTCGCCGTGGCGGGCCCACAGCCTCTCCCGCTCGGCCTTCTCCTCATCGGTGGGAGCGCCCGGCTCGGGGCTGATTCGCCCGAAGCCCGAGATTGCGCTCCAGTCGGCTTCTACCACCGCCTCGGCCCACTTCCAGCGCTTCTTCAGTTCATCCGCCGCTACGCGGAGCTTCTCTGTAGCGAGTTCGTTCAGGAGGGCGGGGTCGTCGAACCACATTCCCCGGGCGTCCTCTTCGGCGAACAGGTCCCGCGTGAGCGTCCCGCCCGCCGCCTCGTAGGCCTCGGTCCCGACGAAACGCGCCACGGCCGATACGGCGGGGACGTTCTCCTCGGTCAGCATGCGCCTCACCTGCCAGCCGCTGAGACGGTAGCCCTGGTCCTTCACCTGCTCCCAGACCGCCATCTGCCGGACGTGGTCGGTCGTGACCGTGAAGGCTTTCAGGGTGTCCAGGTCCATCTCTTCGGCCCGGTAGGCGTCGAGCAGTTCGGGCGCGGCGCCGCCGAGACTCAGGCGCTGCTCGACCATGCGCTCCGTCATGCCGAAGCGCGCCGCGATCGCGGATACGGATATCCCCGCGTTCGCGAGCTTCCCGAACGCGACCACCTGGTCGGCGGGGTGCATGGCGATACGCACCACGTTCTCGGCGAGGGAGAACTCTTCCGCGTTCTCCGACGCGCCGATCACACGGCAGGGAACGGGGTGGTCCGTGTCGAGGACACCCTCTTCGGCCAGGGCATTCATGGCGGCGAGGCGGCATCCGCCTGCGACCACGGCGCAGCGCTCGATAGAAGCCTGCCCCGGATTCGATCCGGGGTCTTCTCCGGGGTGCTCAATTCTTACGATCAGGTTCTCCAGCAGGTCGTGGGCCGCGATGGAGGCCTTGAGCTCCGCGAAGAAGACGGGGTCGGGCGGGGTCTTGCGGACGTTCTCCGGCGCGAGTTCCAGCCGGTTGAGCGGAATGGAACGGATAAGCGGTTCAGCCTGAGCCATACGAATTTCCTCCTGTGGATGGGATGGGAACGTACGCCGGGAACCCCCTCGGACTCCCGGATTACGCCCCCACTCCACCTGCCACTCTACCTCCTGGCGGGGTGCGGCGGGGCCTTTAGGTGGATTGCGGGAGATATGGGGCCAGGCGGCAAGTCGGTTCAGCAGGGAATGTGTGGTGGCGCTAGTGTGCCGTGAAAGACGTGGCCCAAGGGATGGCACCCTCGACGCTGGGGTCGACGATATTCGAGAATACGAACTCTGTTATACAGCCCTCGGAGCCTAGCATAGCATCGATTACGGAGGTTGATGGATGGAAACTGGGCTCGAGGGAGCTGGAAAAATGCTACGCTTGCCCGGATTGTTTCCTGGTATTAAGGCATGCAATCGATGCAGCGTAAAAGGTACAAAGTACAGAATTGATCACTTCCACAGAGATTGTGGACGACTGTACGCTTGACCGAGCTAGAGTTTGATGGAATACGGTTTCGGAACGATTACTGGTTACGAGAGCGTTATTCAGGGTGTTTGAGGAAATTCACTGAAGCTGCTCATCCGTGGCGAAAGTCATGAGTCCACACATCGTTGAGTCGGGCCCGGATGTGCCGCTGAGTTAGGTGACAGGAGAACCCTGGTGTCATAACACGTGCGATACTTCTTTCCAATACACGGACGCTACGGCGCTCCAATCCGAAAGTCATTCATTGAGTAGAGTGTTCCTAGAATCTTAGCATCCTTTACTGCTATTCTTGGAGAGGTCGGATTAGGGCGTCCCACAAGAATTCAGCGCATCCCTGCATGGACAGCTTCGGATCTCCATGGTTGCCAAACGCCATCAATCCCATGGGCTTTAGGAAAAGTACCTGGTCATCATGATCGACCGATATACTCTCGTTCCAGCTATTAGAGTCACCTTGCTCGCCATGAGAAAAGCGGATATCACCGTTTCCGAAATCTTGGCCAATATAGACTGTGCAAGCAGCAATCTTGCTTCCACCTTGATAGATTGCAGCAGTAAAACGATTTTTGCCTAAGCAGCGTAGACGACTTTCAATCCCTGGATTTCTTTCTGAAAGTTCATCTAGAGAGTTTTTGAAGAAATTGACTAGATATGCGAAGGCTTCGTGTAGAAAATCATCCCGATCCTGCTCTGTGAAGGACTTCGCGATACGAAGGTTGGAAGAGCGGGGGCTAGAGTGTGTTTCCGACGAACCGGGCGTATACGGTATCGCTAGTCTTGTCTCACTATGTTGGTCCGCCCTAGTCGTTTCCAGGTCAGCCAAAGTTTTCTTGATTCCCTGAACAACGCTCAGGAAGGCTTCGTCAATGTTTGCCCAAAGCGTTATCGGTTTGCCGTCGGTAGGTAGGGCCAGTAGATTTCCGAAAGGTAAGTCATGCCAATCGCAAGGCCGAAGGACGACCGGAATCACCCGCACCTCATTCGCTGTGTGACGTTCGAGTGCTCGTTCAGTCTCGATTCCGTAACAATAGCGCGAAGCGATATAATCGGAGCTGATCAACAACAAGATAACCTTGGCGTCTTCAAGTTCTGTTGAGATCGCGTTTTCGAAGTCATCGCCTGGGGCAATACGACGGTCATGCCATGTATTAATCTGACCCTGATGCTTGAGGGCAGCGAGATGAACCTCAAGTTGATCACGCAACCCTTCGTCGGCGTGGCTGTAGGAGAAGAAAAGTTTAACTGACATCACTTTGGCCAACATTAGCGAACAATTTGTAAAATCTAGTGGACACCATATTATTTATGCTTATGCACTTTGTTTCCTCCTGGTTTCTGTCTTTTCAGGAGACTGCCCAATCCCTGTTCAAGCTTTCCAACCAAACCCTCATCTCCCAAGGGCCTGTCTGTTATCTAATGAAGTCGTATATTCCGGAGCAACTTTTCGGACATCTTAGCCAGAAGAAAGACCCTCCAATTCTTGAATATTACAGGTAGGGTTTGATCTTCACCCGCTCGTTTCCCCTACCTGAGATATGCGTCCCTAGATCATGTGATGGGGAAACCTTGGCGCCACGATCAGTGCGCCCCTTTCTATGCAAGGACGCTACAGCGCACCGATCCGAATGTCAATAATAAAGAATGATGTCCCAAGAATCCTGAGATACCAAGCAACTTTGTCAAGCACTTAGAACGGAATACAGAAATCTCGTAGTCAGTGGTACAACTATTTGGGGGAGATCAAAGTTGAGTACCGATGAATACAGGGAGAGAGTCCATTACTTGGATGGTGATGGGCGCTCCGGCTTTGACGCCACGAACGAAGGGCAATGGAAAAAGCGCATATCGGCCAGAAGGTGGCCTGGGTCCGCTTAGGCAGCAATCGACATGGGTCGCCAATTGGTCATGTCTGTGGTTAAGACCATTGAGATCGTTAGGTATCCAATTCGCAAAATCAATTTTGCCACTACATTTGCCGCAAGAAGCTGGAGTTAGAAAATGCGTGAGCACGAGATCGTCGACATCGAAGACCATCCTAGAACATTGCGTGGTCCCGAGTCGCGCTTGCTTCGCATTAGCATGCTGGACGCGCCGCATATGGCGCCTTTGACCGAATATACATCGAATTTGCGAAAGATGGGGTATGGCGAAGTCCCCGAATTTGACCCTCTTGACGGCGGCATCGAGGCTCTCGTCCTGTTTCTCTTTGAGAAGCCAGGGCCGATGACGGCCAACAGCAGTTCGGGTAGACGTAACGGATCAGGCTTCATCAGTAGAAACAATGATGACCCTACGGCGGAGGCCACGTTCAACTTCATGCGTACTGCTGGGATACTTCGTAGTCAGACGATCATCTGGAACGTAATTCCTTGGTGGAATAAAACGCGAAAAGTAACTAGTTCTGAACTCGGCGAGGGGGTGAGATACGTCAAGGAACTGATCGAACTCCTACCGAAGTTGCGCGCAGTTGTTTTTGTTGGCCAGAAGGCTGTCAAGGCGCGCCGTCATTTTACGGACACTGGATTGTATTTATTCTCGTCGGATCACCCATCGCCCCTCGTAAGGGCCAACTTCCCAGAGCGATGGAGTGCAATTCCGTCTGATTGGGCCAAGATCATACCTGTCCTTGAGCAACAGTAACAGGTTACTATAGTAGGCGTTCATGTCGTCATTTAGAGCACTTCCAGTCATGTGCTCGGACAACCTCGTGTGTCCTTTTGCCGGATCAACCGCCAAACCCCCGGCTCAGCACCACTTGCCAGCGGCGAACAACTGGAAGTATCTAGACTGTGACGCGGGCGGTCTATTTTCTGAGCATGTTTTGCACTCTAACCGGCGGGAGAAGACCTCCATGCAGTGTCGCTCGCTCCTGGTATTGCGCGGCGGCCGAACCGGACGACGGGGCAAAACGGAGGAGAGGAACAAAACGCAGTCTGGGAAGTCTCACGCAATGTCGGGACATTATTTTGGGAACCCTCTCTCCGAAGAGCACGACAAGGAATATCCATGATCGTCGCCGAAGACTCCCAAGACGTTTTCTGGAAACCTCTTGGTCTTGTTATTCAGCATTTTGTATAATTACGCTACTCAAGCAATTAAACAGGCATTGGTAAATATGGGGCCTCCCACTTTTCTTTCGAAATATTGAAATGCAATCAAGGTGAAAAGGTCAAGTCCGAGAATTGCTGGAAACTTTTTTGGTGCGCATATCGGCAGAGAGCTTGCGATTGAGTCCGTTCACCTCTTCGTAGTTCTGATCCAGTTCCCGTCTGAGGGCTTCCATCTGGCGTCTCTCGAAGCCTGTTACTTTGAGGCCGCGCCACCTTTCGGCGGCCCGGATCATGGCGCTGAACATGAGCTTGAGCACCGGCTTCTCACCGAAGGCGTTGGGAATGATTTTGAGCCTTCGGCGCTCCTCGACGAATAGGCGCTCGAGCTGATTCGTGGTGCGTACGGACCGTCGATGGTTGACCGGCGCCCGCAGGTGCGCGATGCAGGCTTCGAAGTCGTCGTAAAAACACGTCACGGCGCTCGGCAGTTCGGACTCGTAGTCCCTGGCAAGTCCCTCGGCCAGTTCCCGGGCGATGGCGCGCGAGGGGGCCTGGTAGGCCGCCGCTGCCCGCGCCTTGAACTCGGGCCAGAGGTCCTCGGGCGCCTTCGCCGCGAGGTTCCGCATGCGGTTCGCCAGGCAGCGCTGACGCTCCGAGCGCGGGAAGCACGTCTCGATCGCCTTGATGATGCCGGGCGCCCCGTCGCTGACCACAATCAGCGGGTCGCCCAGACCCCGGGCGCGCATGTCCTGGAAGAACGCGCTCACCGTCTCGGCGTCTTCTTTCGAACCCGCCATCAGGTGCAGGAGAACCTTGGCGCCGTTCGCCGTGAATCCCCAGGCCGCCAGAACCGGCTCGCGCCTGCTCCCCGGGCGGATACGTTCCGCAATCCCGTCGATGAACAGATAGACGACCTCGTGCTCGCCCAGGTCCCGCGAAGCGAACTCTTGATAGTCACTCCACAGACGCTCCCCGAGTTCGGAGACCGCCGTGCGCGAGAGCAGCAGACGACCGCTCTCGTCTTGAAAGACGTTTTCGATGTCGCGCACCGACAGGCCGCGCGCCAGAAGCTCCACCGCCAACCCCTCGAGGGCCTCCGTGCGCCCCTTGAGGCCCTCGCGGATCCCGGAGCGGAACCCTTCCTCGCGCCCGGCAATCTGCGGCGCCGCGTACTCGATGAACCCTTCCGCCGTCTTCAGACGACCCGGGCGGTGACCGTTGCGGTAGCCCTGGCCGGGCTTCGCGCCGTGTTCGTAGTACTCCCGGCCCAAGGCGTCGCGGCTCTCCGCCTCCAGCGCCTCTTCCACGATGAGCCGCGTGGCGAGCTTCACCAGGTCGGCTCGCGCATCGGGACTCGACAGACGGCCTTCGATCAAGTCGGACAGGGATTGGCGAGTGTGCATCGATGCCTGTATTCTCTTCTTCATGGGGTTGCCTCCTCGGTCGGACGCCGGCGCTCACCGGCACGGTTTTGTGGTTCCTCTACCGAGGATGCACCCCTCCAATTTTTCCAGCAAGTTTAGGACTTCACCTCTTAATCTGGATTCGAACGAAAGTAATGTATTGGTTTTGACAATCGTGCATGGTAAATTTAGTTATGTAGGACGTTAAAGGAAATCGAAGGAGAGTCCTTGCAAGTCGCACTGCTTAAGATCGAGAATTTTCGGGGAATCCGGTCGGGTACAATACAGTTTCATAACCACACCGTTCTGATAGGCCCTAACAACAGTGGTAAAACCACGATCATTGAGGCACTAGCGCTCGTGCTGGGCCGGGAGCGTCTGGTGCGCACCTTGACCGAGCACGATTTTTTTGGATCGAATCCTCAACCCGCTGATCGGATTAGCATCTTGGCAACGATCACGGGGTTCGAGCCGGAGGATTTTACAGCACACCCTGACTGGTTCCGTGATGGACGTGGCGTTCCGAAATGGTTCGACCCTCAGACGGGAGAAGTGGTCGCCGAGCAAACGCATGAGAACCAATCGCTTGCGTGCCAGATCGCATTCGCCGCTCGATTTGACCATGAAAGCATAGAGGTCGAGACCGCTCGGTATTTTCACGATGACTCGGGTTTCGATGTTTTCGCGGAAGAAGGCTTTGTCACGGTTCCCCCAAAGCTTATCCGTGATGTCGGCTTTTTCCTCATTCCCGCAAGTCGCTCCTGGGATCGCATGCTTTCGTTCGGCTCCGAACTGTTCAGACGAGTAATTCGTACGGCTGGAGGATTGCCAGCGGAAACGGTCCTGGCCGAACGGGACCGATTGCGTAGTCCACAACAGCGGCTTGAAGACGATGAACGAATCCAGCCGATTGTAGATGAAGTCAATGCTGAGATCACGAATCTGTTGGGATTGGACATCAACCTGCAACTGAGGCTGACGGCAACGGACAGTAACAGCGTGCTCGAATCCATCGTGCCACATTTCCTGACCGGAGGGGAGCATGCTGTGCCATCGAAGCGAGAAGGGAGTGGTTTGATTTCGCTGCAAGTCCTGTTCTTGCTCTTACACTTCGGACAAAAACGACTCGAGAACGGCGAGAGTTTTTGTATGGCGCTTGAGGAGCCAGAGCTCCACCTTCCGCCAGCTGCACAGCGTCGAGTGCTGTCGCGTCTGCAATCACTTTCAACGCAAACGATTGTATCGACACACTCACCGTTAGTTGCAGGGTACTGCGATGCAACGGCTCTACTCGTTATCCGGAATGACAGTGGTATGCTCAGCGCAGTACCGATGCTTGAACGACCTCTTGGGCAAGATGCGACAAACGCGATACGCAAGCTCTTCCAGATCAACCGGGTCGAAACAGCGGCGGCAATGATGTGCGAATATATTATCGTGCCGGAAGGTAAGCTGGATTTCGACTGGCTGAGCCTTCTGATGCGGGCTGTAGAACTTGAGAAGGATTCCGAGGAACTGTGCATGTTTGGCGTCCGGGTCGGATTGGTTCCGACAGGCGATGCAAAGATCAAGGAAACCTGCGAAATGCTCAGCAAGGCACACCCCAAGGTCTGTGCATTGGTAGACGGAGATACGGAAGGCAAGCGTTATGCGAGAGAGTTGGCTGAGCCCACTGCCGGTGTGGGTAAGGTGCTTTGTTGGCCGGATGAATGGATGATTGAAGATGTGGTTGGCTGGATAATTGAGGCGGATGAAGCTGAGGTGATGGAGCGATTAAGCAGGGAACTTGACGGCGTGACTGGTGATCGTGCGGAACTCGTAGCGCAACTGAAATCCTATGATCGCACCCGATACGGGATGAAAGGCGATCTCATCGCTTATGAGGTTATTGCCAACGCCCTAGCTGATAATCCATCGTGCTTGCAGCGTGCACGCACAATGCTCCATGCGCTTGCTCAAGTATGCGCTGGTGAAACTACCCCGTATTTCGAGCAAGTGCGGGACGATACCGTGTCTGGTTTGGTATTTAGACCATGACCGTTACCGCCTTCGAAGGTCCGGCCGGTACGGGGAAGACCCATAGCCTAATGGAACAACTCGCAGGTGCAGTCGAAAGGAATGCACTGGCTTCCCATGAGCGCGTTCTGGCGCTGACCTTTATGCATGGATCGAGACGGCGGCTCGATACGCGACTGCGTGAGATCGAAGCGCTCAGCGGGCGGTTCCAAGCGTCGACGTTGGATAGCTTTGCTTGGCGGCTGTGCCAGCGGTGGCGTTCACTTGCCCAGAGTCTCGGTCATGCCATCCCTTCCGAAGGAAATTTTGACTTGACCTGCTCGCTCGCTGCTGCTTTGCTGGCCCGACCTGCTGTTAGCGCTTGGGTCTGTGCGTCCTATCCTTTCATCGTCGTCGATGAGGCGCAGGATCTTAGCACCGAGCGATCCATGATGATCCAAGAAGCGGCGGTAGCATGTCATGTCCTACTAGCTTTCGATGAGTTCCAATGCCTAAACCCGACCCTGCGCCCGATACCGATTCAGACATGGCTGCCGGAATTCTGCGAGCCTGTAAAACTTGATACATGCCGTCGTACCGAGGATGCCGAATTGCTTGAAGCGGCGCGGGCCGTGCGAGATGGACGCTCGGTAGATCGGGACGGACGGAGCTTTAAATTGGCGGTGACACCGGGCCGCCCCCAATATGCAGCCACTTACTTGGCAAATTTCATCGCTTGGCGTCGCGGCGGCAATGTCGCAGTGCTTACGCCGGCCCGTCGCGGCTTCGCCACCGACATTGTCGATCTTGTGCGAGCGGGGCCACTTGGAAAGAGTCGCCATGGACCGTTCCCGATCGAATGGGAAAACAGTGACGCAGCCGAACGCGATGCACTATGGGAAGGTTTGGCGATGCCTGCAAACTGCAACGTCTCCGATGCGCTTGCGCACCTGGAACCACACAGCCATTTGCCTGCAGTGAAGAGTTCCATGGAGTGGATCGGTCGTCAGCGGCGTGTTCTTGGCACCGACGAGTTCACGGCCAATGAAATCCAACGGCAGATTGACCGGGGGCTGGCGGCACGGCGTCACTATGGGAGCAGTGCTCGTACGGAATACAGTGCGATGACGATCCATCAAGCGAAGAACCGGGAATTCGATCACGTTGTCATCATATGGCCGTACACGGTCCCAAGCGATGATGAGCAAAAGAGGCGATTGCTCTATAACGCGCTTACGCGTGCACGACGTAGTTGTCTAGTCCTAGTCCAGGCCCAGAAATTGGCTGATGCCCCTCCATTCGTGGGCGAAGCGGTTGTAGCCTGATCGTCCTGAATCAAGGCGATAACGGGTAGTCTTCATATCAGAGAGGCATTTTCGATGAGCAAGGTTTCAATCGCGAAAGCGGCAGCATCTTCTAGTGAGCATTGTTAACGTATCCTTGCTTAAGCAATATGTTAAGCACAAACTTGACTAGAATTGGCTAGAATTCGCTTACACAGATGTATGTCGCTTACTGCTAGACCTGTGCCAATCATACTTTTACATATGCTCATCTTAGTATTCTGCAATGATTAATAGAGTTAAAAAATGGGAATTATATAGGTGAGTAAGCAGACACCCCGCAAGGGGCGCTCCCCCCGGCGGGTTTCTATAGGAGTAAATCAATGGATAGATTCAATCCTGAAAATTATCGATGGCCTGAATCGTGCTTTGAAGCTCCTTGGATAGAGCTCGGGCTTGATCCAGTTGAATATCATAAGAAGTATGGAGGGCGCATGCCTGTTGTTTCAGGGATTCCTCTGGATCATCCGATAAGTGTTCTACAGAGGAAAAACCAAAAACAACAAGTCGGTGAGGAAAATCAGCCGTAATATTCCAGTTTGTGATTATACGGGTTGTGCGGTCGTTCACGGTTCATCCTCCTTTTTGTTGGACAGACTGCGGCCCCGGAGTGTTGGGTTCTCCGGGGCCGTTTTTCTTCTTGTTGCCGATTCTACCTTCCGCGAAGCCTGAGCGCACATCCCTTGTTGTACTGGTAGCACTGGAGCAACATGTTGCGCTCGTCGGCCTGATCTTGGCGGTGCAGATCGTACTTCTGCTGAGGCGTCAGGCCGAAGCTGCGGGTGTAGGGCTTGGTTCCGTAGGGGTCGGACGGATTGTATTGGCACTGTTGCTGGTAGCTCCGTTGCTTGTGTGGCTGTGGGTACAACGGTGTCCAGTATGGGCTCTGGACGGCCGCGATCGTCGGCACCAGAAGTGATATTGCAAAAGCCAGTGTAATTATGTGTTTCATGGGCATTCCCCCTAATGACAGTGGTAGCTGACGCGGACGCCATTGACCCAAACCCAATGGCACCCTGAGAAGTTCTTGCCTCCACCATGCGCTGCCGCGAGCGCGGGCGCCAGGAGCAAAACGGTAATGAAGACGATTCCGGCCAATGTACGCATATGCACTCCCTCCCGGTCGCGAGTCCGGGCGCACCACGCACCCGGAAGTGCTCGCTCGTTGTGATGTACGGTGGGGTATGCTAGAACCGATGGTTCAACTGGTTGAATGGTGGCTAACCCCACCACGTGGGAGTCTCGGTTCCAGCCGGGGCTCCCACGCTCTTATTCTTTTGTTTTCCCGACAGCGCCGGGCCTTAGCATCGTCACAAGTAGTATGTGAAGTCCCGCCTATTCACCTTTTGCCAGGGGAGCTACCCCCGGTCGGGTTCAAGGCTGTTTTATTCGGCGAGTGACCCGACTAGAAGGTATCGGGTTCTACTCGCGACAATGCTATCCTGTGAATATGGGCAAAACGAGGTCGCTTGTTAAATGTCCAAAAGGGGTGGTGACGCCGTTTGACACAACGTGAGTCAAGCCAGATAATCGAAGTCCTGACAAAAAGGAGGGCGGATATCATGGCTACCACCCAGAAGAAACCCCGCGGACGACCACCCAAGAAAATCATCCCACCGATACCACGGACGCCCGAGCAGGTCGCCAAGGCCATATTCGACGCCAACGACAAGAAGCTACAGAAGACGGGCTGAGCCGAGAGGGCCGCTTTCTACGTAGGTTTTGAGTTCCTCGTGTTTCCTGCGTTGGCCGGTGGCCTGCCGCCCCTCTTGACAACGTCCGTAGCTTGTGGCTCAACGGATGAATGGTTAGATGAACAACCTCTTGTGTAATGCCTCCTTGGTCGGGAGGGGAGGCGCGAGAAAGGGGTTTATTATAACGAAGGTCAGGAGAGGGCTGTTGTTGGTTCTGCCCATTATGGCGATACGTGACGGGACTGCCCAGGGGGCCCTCTCCGGGCCGCGGGGACACTAATAAAAAATGAGTCATACCTTGCTGGTGTTGCAAATGATATTGTTGCTCGTTCAAATTATAGGTGTATTTCTGCTTTATTATTATTGGAACTCATTTGACACCCCACCCCCAAACGCTTTGATTGTATCAATGAGTGCAGTGCAGACCGTTTTGTCTGTGATGGTGGTTGTACTCATAATTGGGGGAACATGGGTGATACAAAAAGTATTAGAACAGGAAAAAACCAAAGAAAGAGGCTCAATTTCAATTTCTGCTTCTCAAAATAAGGAGGAGGATTAAGACAATGAAAATTTGGGGCTCTGAGCAGGATGCTATTGATTACTTGCAAGGGCAAGTAGATCTCTGCCTCACAATCATTTTTTTTCTGGTCAGGGAAGGGTCTTTTAATAAAAAAACGCTAGAAAAAAACATTACGGACACTCTCTCTCGAAATATCGATATATACACCCCTAGCAGAATGAAAGGATTCAAAAATTCTTCCAATACGATTTTAGGGGAAGATGCTTTTGTAGGTAGAAGTGAGAAATTCTATGACATGCAAACCTATGACATACTAGGACTAGCTGATACCTTGAAGTTGAATCCAGAGAAATGGTCTTAGGATGAATGAAGCAGATATCGAAAAAATCAAGACAGATATTCGAAATATTGAAGTAAACCAACATGCGATACACGTTCTGATTCTTTTGCTATTTACCTTCTCTGCGCCATCTAAAGATCTGCACGTATTGATAGAAAAATTTATGCGTTTGCTCGCAGTTACCCGAGATGGCTCAAATGTTGAAATTCTTGATTTAAGCAAGGAAGCCCTTGAGGATATAAAAAAATTTTTCAGAGATATTCAAGAAACTTTAAATGAGCAGAGAGCGGAAAAGAATGATGCCTAATTAGTGAGCTTCGCCCATGTAAGCCTTTTGCCCTCGAACCCCCGGACCACCGTGCCCATACGTTCGGCCGTCCCGAGCAAGCGGGTGTTGTGACGGCCGACAAACTCCTGAACATAGCGATGCAGATGCCGGCGGTTCCAGAAGTGGTACGTTCCCTTGAAGCCGCGGCCGAGATTCTGTTTCTTGCGCCAGTGCTTGTTGCGCTCTAGGCCCCCGACGTACGTCTCATCGACTTCAACGGGGCCCTCTATCATGGCCTCGCCCTGCATCCAGCCTTCACGGATTCGGTGGCCCATAAACCAGGCGGTCCTCTGCGTGACGTCCAAGTATTCGGCCAGCCTGGTGCTCGGTATGCCCTTAGGGTTGGTGGTCAGCAGAAATATGGCGATGGCCCACTTGCGGAGCGGCAGCTTGGACCGGTGCATCGGCGTTCCGGTCCGGACACTGAAATGACGCCGGCAATCAGCGCACCAGTACGGTAGGGGTTTCTTGTTGGGGGCTGGCGACACGTTGGTCGAGCCGCAACACGGGCAGATGAGCCCATCCTTCCAACGGACCCGTTCGAACCACTGGCGCGCCGCTTCATCGTCTGGGAACGTGTTGAGAATCTGTAGCAAAGGTATTCGTAGGGGCATTTCGGGAACCTCCCCATCGTTTGGGTGAAAGTTACCATTCCCGAAAAACGCAATGTGAACACAATATCGGTCGGCAGGTTGATTCTGTCAAATGTGTGATATGATCGGTTGAAATGAGGACGCACCCTTGCCAAGGGGTGTGAAGCGCTACAGAAAAGACAGGGATGTCCTTTCTGTAACGCATTCCTCGAAAAAATGCAAGTCCATTTTTACGGAGAAGATGCGCCTACAGGAGGGGAGAGAAATGCAAATACCAGACATCCGACCGTTCCATGAATATCCTATCAGAGATCCTCTCCCTGAACCTGTCCGTCACAAAGTAAAAATCGTTCTAGACCGCTTGTGTTTCCAAAAACGATTGGAAGAACTTGAGGAAAAGTATAGTGACTGGGGCCGAAAAGACTGGTATCCATAAGGAGAAGAAAATGGGATCGGAAACAAAAGGCAAAACTCGCGCCGTAGACTTCATCCATATCGTTCCAGAAGAAGGTATTGTTACTGTGAAATTCAAGGATGGCGCTGAGGCAAGAATACCTAAAGACGGCCTAGAGCTTATACAAATGAAGGTTGGTGATATCGTTCTCCAGGCCAGCAGATCAGTTGAGCCCGAGTAGCCTTTGCTTACTCACCTATATAATTCCCTAAAAAATAGTGTTGCCAGAAACGGGGAAGTTCTGAAAATCATATTTTCAATATGCTAAAATTTGTAGCGATAGGATTTGAACCTGCGATCTTGATGCGAAGAACCTAAATGACCTGTTCTGCACATTTCTCTCGCAACGTTTACGAAAATCTATATTCTTTGGTGGTGGTAACCTGGTGAAGCTACACGAAGTTCTGCTCTTGTCATTCAGCTATCTTGCCAAGCCCTCATGGACTCTTTTTCACGGTCTCTGCTCGAGGCATGATGTCTCACCTAACTTCACATGAGCGGTTTTTCGATTTTAGCCCATGATTTCGGCAGCGATGCTCTTCGCGATCCGCTCCGCCGTCTCGCGCACCGATTCGCGCGACAGGTGAGCGTAGCGCGCCGTGGTCTCGACCTGGGCGTGGCCGAGCAGTTTCCCGATCATCGGCAGGCTCTCGCCAAGCGCCAGCGCCCTGGATGCGAAGGAATGGCGCAGGTCGTGGAGCCGGACGTCTGAGAGACCCGCGCGCGTCCGGACGGTCTGCCAGGCGTCGTCGAGTTCGGTCATGTGCGTTCCCGGCCTCTTGCCGTGGATGACCCACAGATTGCCCTCGATGCGCGGGAGTTCCGCGAGGAGCTTCACCGCCCGCGGCGAGAGCGGGACTACCCGCGCGCCCGTCTTGGCGTCGGGGAGCCTCAGTTCATTCTCCTCAAGCGCCACGTCCTCCCACCTTAATTTCAGTATCTCGTTCTTCCGGCACCCAGTCAGCATCAGGAGCCGGATGGCGGCCACCGCGGGCGCCGTGGCGCCTCCTCTTGTCCCGACCTCATCAAGCGTCTGCCCCAGGCGCGTGAATTCCTTGTCGGTCAGGAACCTCTCCCGCCTGCGCTCGGGGTGTTTGGTGATCGAGCGGCAAGGGTTCATTCCTTCCGGAACGAGTCCCCACTCACCGGCCAGGCGGTACATCAGGGAGAGGGTGCGGAGCGCCATGTTCGCGGCAACAGGCGTCGCGCACAGCCGCTGGTGCATCTCCGCGACCTGCGCGCGCTCGACCGCCGTGAGCGGCAGCTTCCCCAGGGCCGGCAGGATGTGCTTGCGGACCGCCGTGCGGACCGTCTCGAGGGTCTTCGGCTTGCACCGCACCGCGGCGTATTCCGCGAGATACCTCCCGGCGAGTTCGGCCACGGTGGGGCCGCCGGCGGGCTTCTTCGGCTTGAGCGCCGCCTCATCGCCCGCCTTGATCCGGGTGATGATCATGGCCGCCCTCTGGCGCGCCTGCTCGGCATGGACCACCCCGTACCGGCCGACCGCCACGCGCCTCGGTCCCTTGGGACCTCTTGCCTGGGCGACGTAGACCTTCGTCCCCGTGGGATAGACCCTGACGCCGAAGCCGGTGAGCTCCCTGTCCCAGAACACGGTCTCTTTCTCGGTATCGAGCTTGCCGACCATGCGGTTCGAGAGCGTCCTGTACTTGAGTTTCGCCATATCCGATTCTTCCTCCTCGTCCTGATTCACTCTTGAGCGGTCTGAGCGCCAAGGTGGGTTCCGATGCTGTCGCCCACCCGGGCGGCCGCCGCCTTCTCCGCGTCGCGCATCAGGTGCGCGTAGCGCGCCGTGGTCGATACCTTGGCGTGGCCGAGCAGCTTGCCGATCGCGGTGAGACCCTCGCCCAGCGCCAGCGCCCTTGATGCGTAGGAGTGCCTGAGATCGTGGATCCGCACGTCATCGAGACCGGCCCTGGCCCTGATGCGTTTCCAGTAGGAAGTGATATCCAGGGGACGACCCGCCCCGTTACGCCCGGGGAACACCCAGGGGTTTCCGGGTGAGCGCGCGATGCCGTCCAGCACACGCCTCGCGGGCGTCGTCAGGGGGACCATGCGCGGACCCGTCTTGGCGTCCCGGAGCCTGAGTTCCCCCGCCGTGTGGTCCACGTCGTCCCAGCGAAGGTTCAGTATCTCGCTCTTCCTGCACCCGGTCAGCATCAACAGCCTGATCGCGGCGAGCGCGGGCGGCCATACCGACCCGTCCGCCTCCGCGTCCCTGAGCGTCCCGCCCAGGCGGCGGAACTCCTCATCGCTCAGGAAGCGCTCGCGCCGGCGCATGCTGTAGGGCCGCACCGCGCGGCAGGGATTGTTCCCGGGAGGGAGCAGTTCCCACGTCTCGGCCAGCGAGAACATCTTGGAAAGGACGCCGAGCGAACTGTTGGCCATATCGGGCGTGTCGCAAAGACGGTGGTGCAGCGCCGAGACTTCCGCTCGCCCGACCTGTTCGATCTCCATTCCGCCCAGGGCAGGCAGGATGTGTTTCTCGATCAGGTACCGGTATGATGCAATGGTGCCCGGTTTCAGATGCGTCTCGACATGGTCCCGCATGAAGCGTTCGGCCAGGCCGGACACGGTGAGCGCAGGCTCGGGCGGCTTCGGTGTGGGAGACTCTCCGCGCTTGATGCGGTCGATGACGGGGACGGCGCGTTTTCTCGCCTCGTCGGTCGACAGCTCCCCGTGCCGGCCGATAGTCACGCGCTTAGGTCCCCCCGGCCCGCGGGTCTGTACCACGTAGACCTTGCGACCCGTGGGGTGGACACGCACGCCAAAGCCGGCAAGGTCCCGGTCCCAGAAGACGGCGTCCTTGCCTTCGACTTCGAGTGCGTCGACGGCGCGCTTGGTGAGTTTGAGTTCGCTTTTTTTGGGCATGATTTCTCTCCGCCTATTCGTAATCAAAACGTATACGAATGGCGTATAACTGGAGCGTATTTAAGCATAAATATGGCGAAAACACAAGGGGGAAAAGACAGGGAGAAAAAAGAAATACTTGAGTAAAAACAAATATTTATATTAAAACTAGAGGGTCAGTCGCATCATAGTCGGTAAGGCGGAATTTCATCCCTGTCTACCCCCCCTTGTCAGGGGGGTATGAAAAGGCGATGCTCGCCGCCGGTAGAGGGGTTTTTGTTTTTTCTTGCCCCCCCTGACAAGGGGGGGGGTCCGTAGGGGCGGCCCCCTGTGGCCGCCCGCCGGTCGTATTCACCCCGATACAGCAAGGGCGCGAGGGCCACGGACAGGCACGGGGGCCTGTCCCTACGGCGAACAATCTCTAAGGGCGGACAGGACTTATCCAACAACCCCGTTCTCCCCGCCGGTTTCATCTGTTGACCTGACTATGCCTCTCCCGCATTATTCGGGAAGCTTGAAACAACTCCTGAGGATTTAATGACCACGGATGCGCCTGCCGCCGCCTCGAAGATCGAACACTGGCGCAGACGCATGAGCCTCGTGACCGGCTGCGTCCTTTTCCTCTTTCTCATCACGCATCTTGGAAATCATACGCTGGGTCTGGCCTCGCTCGCCGCGATGGACGCGGGCAGATACTGGTTTCTGGGATTCTGGCGGAGCGTTCCGGGTTCGGTGCTCTTTTACAGTTCGCTCATCCTGCACACGGTGCTCGCGATGTACGGCCTGTTCAATCGCCGCAGCCTCCGGATGCCGCTCTGGGAGGCGGCCCAGATCGTCCTGGGCCTGTCCATCCCCCTGTTCATGATCTCACACGTCGTGGGCACGCGCCTGGCGCATGAGTGGTTCGGCACGATCGATACCTACGAGCGCCTGATGTACCTCTACTGGGAGCGCTCGCCGGACGTAGGCCTCAAGCAGTCGATTTTTCTGCTCATCGCCTGGACGCACGCCTGCGTGGGCCTCCACTACTGGCTGAGGCTCAAGCCCTGGTACCAGAAATGGTTCCCGGCGTGTCTGTCCGTCATGGTGCTGGTGGCGGCCCTCTCGCTGGCGGGCTTCAGTCAGGGCGGGCGCGAGGCGGCGAGGCTCTCGGCGGATGCGGAGTGGCGGCGCGGGATGCTCAGCCGCACCGGGATGCCGGATCGCGCCCAGAGGGGAGAACTCCACCTCGCGCGCGACGCGCTCTGGTGGGGCTACCTGGGCCTGGTCGCGCTGGTGTTCGCGGGGCGGGGAGCGCGCTCTGCGCGGGAGCGGATGCGGAAGACGTTCCGCGTCGCCTATGCGGGCGGGCGCGAGGCGGTCGCGCCGGTGGGCTCCACCGTGCTGGAGGCGAGCCGCGCCGCAGATATACCGCATGCCTCCGTATGCGGGGGGCGCGGGCGGTGCTCCACCTGCCGGGTGAAACTGCTGGGCGGTGTGGATGCCCTGCCGCCCGCACAGCCGGAAGAGCAGCGCGTTCTGGAGCGCATCAAGGCCGCGCCCGACGTTCGCCTGGCGTGCCAGTTGCGCCCGGGGGCGGACCTCTCGGTCCTGCTCCTGCTGCCCGCAGGCGCGGACGCGGCGCAGGGTTTCGCGCAACGCGGCTACACCGCAGGCCAGGAGCGCGGCGTGGCCGTCCTGTTCGCGGATTTGAGGGGCTTCACGCGCATCGCCGAGAGGAAACTCCCCTATGACGTCGTGTTCTTCCTCAATTGCTACTTCGACGTGATGGGCGAGGCGATCACGAAGGAGGGGGGACTCATCAACCAGTTTGTGGGAGACGGCGTCATGGCGCTCTTCGGCGTCGAGGAGGGTCCCGAAGAAGGCTGCAGGCAGGCCCTCTCGGCGGCCTGCGCCATCGTGGACGCGATTGAGGAGATGAGCGAGACGCTCGCTGATGAACTCGAAGAGCCCCTCCGCGTCGGAATCGGCGTACACACCGGCCCCACCGTGGTGGGCCACATGGGCCGGGGCGTGGCGAAGTACCTCACGGCGGTGGGCGATACGGTGAACACGGCCAGCCGCTTACAGGACCTGACCAAGGAATACGGTTGCAGGCTCGTCATCTCCGCCCAGGTGGCCGAGCGCGCAGGGGCGGACGTCTCCGCTTTTCCCGCGCACCAGATCGAGGTGCGTAACCGCGCAGCACCCCTCACCATCCGCGCGGTCGAGAATCCACACGACGTGGTATTGGGCCGGGGGAACGATTCGCACCGCCGGTTTCATCTGTTGACCTGATCGAAGCTCTCGCGCATTATTCGGGAGGCTTGGAACTACATCCGAGGAAATCCATGACCACAGCGACGACGGCGTTCTATGAGGCGATTGAGAAGGCGGCGGGAGGCGAGCGGCTGTCTTTCGAGGAGGGCCTCGCCCTGCTAGAAGGCGACGATCTCGTGGCGCTCGGCGCCGCGGCGGACGACGTTCGCGCACGACTGCATCCCGAGGGTATCGCCACCTACTGCGTGGACAGGAACATCAACTACACGAACGTGTGCGACGTCTACTGCACCTTCTGCGCGTTCTACCGCCCGCCGGGCGATCACCCCGAAGCCTATATCAGGACGCGCGATGAGATAAGGCAAAAGCTGGATGAACTCTACGCCGTGGGCGGCAGGCAGATCCTGCTCCAGGGGGGGCACCATCCCGACCTCCGAATCGAATGGTACGAGGAGCTTTTCTCCTGGATGAAGGGGGAGTTTCCCGATCTCCACCTCCACGCCCTGAGTCCGCCCGAGATTCACCACATCGCGAGGCTCGAGGACATGCCCTATGAGGTGGTCCTTACGCGCCTGAATGCGGCGGGTCTCGATTCGGTGCCGGGCGGCGGCGGGGAGATTCTCGTCGACCGCGTGCGGGAGAAGATATCGAGGCTCAAAGTCGACACGGAGGGCTGGCTCAAGGTCATGCGCGTCGCCCACAACCTGGGGATTCGCTCCTCCGCCACGATGATGTTCGGCCACGTGGAGACGGATGCCGAACGGGTCGAGCACCTACACCGCCTGCGCGGGCTTCAGGACGAGACGGGCGGCTTCACGGCCTACATCTGCTGGACGTTCCAGAACGACGGCGCAGCACCCTTGAAGGCGCAGACGGTGGGCAGCAGCGAGTATTTGAGGATGCTGGCCATCAGCCGCCTGTACCTGGACAACATTGCGAACTTCCAGTCCTCCTGGGTGACGCAGGGCATGAAGATAGGCGAGATATCGCTCCACTACGGCTGCAACGACATGGGTTCCACCATGCTGGAGGAAAACGTCGTGAGCGCCGCCGGCACCACGTATGCACTGAACGAGGACGACCTCCACCGCATGGCGCGAAACGCGGGCTTCACGCCCAGGCGGCGCAATTTCTTCTACGATCTGATCTGACAACGCCTCTCCCGTGACGACGGAACCGCCCCGAACGCCACAGACGCAGAAGATGGAGCTTTGGCTGGCGGACCTGGTCTGTCCGGTGGACGGGCCGCCCATCCGGCGCGGCGCGATCCTGACTTCCGGGGGCCGCGTCCTGGCGGTGGGGGAGGAGGCCTTCGTTCGTCCGGCGGAACCCGTGGCCGAGGAGCGCGATTTCGGCCGCGCGATCCTGATTCCCGGCCTCGTGAACGCGCATACGCACCTCGAACTCTCGGGCCTCAAGCGCAAAGCCGGGCCGATGGAGGAGTGGATAGTCTCCCTCGTGCGCGAGATGCGAGGCTGGCCCGCGCACCTGTTTCTGGCTTCGGCCCAAATCGGCGCCGCCGCGAGCCTGGCGGCGGGCGTCACCTGCGCCGGCGACGTCTCGACTTCTGGCGAGAGCGCCACGGCGATAGCGGGCGCCGGCATGCGCGGCGTGGTGTTCCACGAGGTGCTGGGGCTGGATCCGGCGCGAGCGGATGAGATTCTGGCGGAAAAAATGAAGGCCTGCGACCTTTTCCCGGAATACGAAGGCCCCGTACCGGGCGCCGTGCGGTACGGCCTGAGCCCCCATGCGCCCTATAGCGCATCGCTCGCCCTCTACCGGGCCGTACGGGAGGAGGCGCGGGCAAGAGGCTGGCCCGTGGCGACGCACCTGGGCGAGAGCGCGGAGGAGGTCGTATTCTTACAGGACGGCGGCGGCGCGCTCGCGAGAGTGCACCGGGCGCTGAACGGCTCCTTGGACGGCTTCAGGCCCTCGGGGCTTCGGCCCGCCGCCCATCTCGATCTCACCGGCGCGCTCGATGGCCTCACCCTCGCCGTTCACGCGAACCAGACGAACAATGAGGACTGGGCGCTCTTGAGAAAGAACGGGGTGCGCGTTTGTCTCTGCCCGCGCTCGGCGCGTTTTTTCGGCCATCCCTTCGCCGATGCGGCGCGCATGCGCGAGGCGGGTCTCGATCTCTGTCTGGGAACGGACAGTCTGGCGAGCAGCCCCTCGCTTTCGCTTCTGGACGAGGCCCGCGCGCTTCGCGAGGCGGATGCGGAGGTCGCGGACGCCGAACTGCTCGAGATGTGCACACTCTCGGGCGCCAAGGCGCTCGGTTTCGAGGAGGTGGGCGTCCTGAAGCCGGGCGGCGCGGCCGATTTCTGCGTCGTCTGCCCGCCGCGCGGGGTGGGCGGTTTGCATCTGGGCGACGTGTTCGAGGAGGACGCGTTCGTCGTCTGCACCGTCACGAACGGGGAGATACGCTACGAGGCGCCGGGCGTTTGAGGCGGGTTTCGTCGCTCGCGCCCGTCCCCGGCATGCGCGCCGGGGTCCGGTGTGGTATAACCCCGAAAATTTCGCGTTCAGCATATCTTTTCACATACGAGGCGGTGTGCCTCTCAGGGAGAATGAGTATCCATGGCGAGAAAACTGACGAATTTCGATAATTCCAACTGGAAGACCCGCAAGGCCCGCTACGACGTGGCCGAGGCGGGCATCGGCCGCGTCCTGGCCATCCGCATGGCGCCCGGCGACGATCTGTTCGGCACCACGCTCAAGATTTGCCAGGAAAAGGGCGTGAAGGCGGGCGTCATCCTGAGCGTGGCGGCGAGCCTGCAGAAGGCGGTGCTCAGAAACGTCTGGCAGTTCCCCAACCCGTTTCCCATCAACGACGAGTGCCGCATCTTCACGCCCATAGGCGGCCCGCTGGAACTCCTGCAGATGAGCGGCAACATCACCGAGACCGAGGCGGGAGAGCCCTACCTCCACGCCCACGTCACGATTTCGATGGGCCGGCCCGAGGCGACGTGCTTCGGCGGCCACCTCGTGGAGGGATGCACCATCTTCAGCACGTGCGAGATGGTGATCGCGGAGTTGTCGGACATCTCCTTCATGCGCCTGATGGACAAGCACACCCGCGTGGGCGAGGTCTTCGGCATCGAGACGAACGGGAAATCGGGCGCCGCGATCAAAAAAGAGATCACCAAGCGCAAGGCGCGCCCCAAGCCCAAAGGCGTGCGTTAGTTTTTGAGAGTTTTTTCAGTTCGCGCTTTGAGGGGCCGCTCCGCACGGGGCGGCCTCTTTTTTTTCGAGTGAGCTGTGCTGGAGGGGTTGTTGGTAAAAGTCCTCGTTGGGGGATATTGTCTTTAGCAGGAAGACCGCTTTCGCGCTAACCCCAATCTCCCTCGTCGAAAGGCAACCCCCCCTACCCCCCCTTGTCAGGGGGGCAAGAAAAAGCAAACCCCCCTCAGCTAAAATGGCGCGAGGATTCAGGTATGGCGGTGTCGGGGGCAAGAAAAAGCAAACCCCTCTCAGCCCGGCGGGGGCGAATCGTCTTTTTATACCCTCCTGTCAAGGGGGGGTAGGGGGGGTTGGTTTCAACAGGCGAGGGGGTAATCAAACCGATCGAATAGGAGCCGCCCCGTAGGGACAGGCTCCCGTGCCTGTCCGACACCCCGACGAAGGACAACTACGGAGGGTTGCCCCTGCAGGTTATCCCCCACCGCCGCGCTACAACCAGCGGCGCACGCTCTGGCAGTATTCGCCGTATTCCTCGCCGAATTTCTCCGTGAGGTAATCCTCCTCGCGCGCGACGATAGCCACTTGCACCGTGGCGAGGAGCGGTGCGCCCAGAACGAATATCCACAGGTTGTTGAGGAAAATCCCGAGTCCCAGGTAGAGGCATATGTAGCCGAGATAGATGGGGTTGCGCGAGAAGCGGTAAGGGCCGTCGGTGATGAGGGCGTGCGCGGGCTTGTCCGTCTCGTGGTTCGTGCGGGCGTTTCTGTAGCAGACGAGGGAGGTCGAGTTCATCACGGCGCCTGCGAGAACAAGCCCCGCCCCGAGCGTGAAGCGTACGCTCTCCGGGAAGGCGTAGGTGGGGAACAGGGTGTCGAACCCCACGCCCATGATGAAGTACATGGCGAAATACCAGACCGGCTTGATGGGGATTTGGGGATGATCCTCCGGCGTCTCCCCCTGGGGTTCGGGGCTTTTGTCCTTCCAGGGCATGAGCTTGTTCGGATCGTCGAAATCCGTGAATCTCCTGAACCAGTCTTTCATAGGGGGGTCTCTAGGTATCACTCTGGTTGCGGGAAGCCTTGTAGCGCTGGTTCATGCTCTGGGCGACCCCCGCCATGACGGCGGCGGTCAGGTCGAATGCGGCGTCGAGCGTCTCCTCGGAGAGGCCCGCTTTCCCGGCGTCCGCCAGGCGGCGGTCCACTCACGGCTGGCAGTTGCGCACGATGGCGACGGCCAGGCCCATGAGGATTTTCTCGCGGTCGGTGAGCAGGTCCACGTTGTGGGCGTCGCGGTAGAACTGGCGAAAATCGGCGCGCTCGGTCATATTCTCTCTCCTCGGGTGGCGAACGGCGGAATCGGTGGATTATAAGGGGGCGTATGCGCATTCTCAAACATTCTCGGACTTCTAGCGCCTTGTATCAAAAAGGATGAACGATATGGATTTGGGACTTCACGGAAAAGCCGCCATCGTCACCGGCGGGAACTCTGGGCTCGGTCTCGCGGTCGCAAGAGAACTCGCGCGTGAGGGCTGCGACGTCTGCATCTGTGCAAGGAACGAGGAGCGCCTGGCGGCGGCGAAACAGGAAATTCAGTCGGTATCTGAGGGCGTCGTGCGCGCGATGCGCTGCGACGTAAGCGCCCCGGAAGACATCGCCCGCGTGGTGGAGGAGACGGTCGCCCTTTTCGGCACCGTGCACATCCTCGTGAGCAACGCAGGCGTGAGCACGACGAAGGATTTTCTCGACGTCGAGCGTGCGGATTGGGATTACTCGATGCGCAGTATTCTCTTCGCGGCGGCCGAGTTCAGCCGCCTGGTGATCCCCTACATGCAGAAGCAGAAGTGGGGCCGCATCATCATGACCGGCTCCACGAGCAGCCGCCAGCCCCGGCCCCGCCGCGCCGTCTCGAACGCGTCCAAGGCGGCGCTGCTCAACTTCACGAAATCCCTCGCCGGCGAGTTCGTGCGCGACGGCATTCTCGTCAACATCGTGAACCCGGGGCGCTTCAACACCCACTGGCCCGAGCGCATCGCGAAGATGGCGGCGGAGGGCGGCCGCACCGAAGAGGAAGTCTACGCCGAGGTGACGAAGGACATCGCTATCGGCCGCCTCGGGGAAGCGGAGGAATTCGCGGCGGCGGTGGCTTTTCTCGCCAGCGAGCGCGCGAGCTACATCACGGGTGCTGCGCTGCAGGTCGACGGGGGCGAGATGTCTTCGATTTGAGGGGACATGGGGTGTAGTTGTAATTCCGTCGGGCTCGCTCGTGGATAAGATGTTGGCAACGTGTGAATTGATTTAGTATGTTTGTAATGCTACCCATCAGGCTCGCTTGGTGGTCCCCGTTGCCCCGCGGCGCGGGGAATTTTTATGGGGTATTCACCTGAGCATTTTTATGGTATTATCGTATTTTATTCGTATATTGAAATTTTGAATATCTATGTCCAGAATGGGTGAATACAGAAAGTCGAAAGGGGAGGGAGGCATGACGTCGGTTTATGATGTCGCGGAATATATTCTATCGAAAACCGGCAGGATCACGACGTGGAAACTTCAAAAGCTTGTTTATTACGTGCAGGCTTGGCATCTCGTTTGGGATGAAGAACCTTTGTTCTCCGAAGAGATTCAGGCGTGGGCGAATGGTCCAGTGTGTCCCGATTTATACAAAAAGCATCAAGGGTTTTTCCATGTCTCCACGGTCCGGGCGAGTGCCGACGCATTGTCCGAGAGCGAGTGTGAGACCGTTGATGTCGTGGTGGCTCATTACGGGGAATACAGCGGTCAGCAGCTGAGCGATCTCACGCATTCCGAACCCCCATGGATGAACGCAAGGAAGGGTATTCCGACCAGGGAAAGAGGCAATCAGGTTATCTCACATGAATCACTGGCGGAATATTATGGCTCCCTCCAGGAATAGAGGTAGACGGCGAAAAACAATTCCCCGACAATCCAGCCCCTCAAGCAGGGAATCCGTCAAGGAAGTTCGTCAGGAAATAAGTGAATCTCATGAGCATCTGGTGATTTGCTGGCACGTGGGCAAGATCGACTGGGATGGCCCGTGGGGCATGAGGGCTTGCGCAAATCTCGATTTCAGGCGCCTCGTCGACGAAACGATTTCAAACTGGGAAACCATGACTTGGGCCGAGTTGTATCGGGCGAGCGGCGGTAGAAGGCGAGGCACCAACCATCATCCGATCCTCGTTTCGAAACTTTCCTCGACCGCAAAGAAAAGACTCAAAGACATCGAAGAAGACGACATCGAGACAATCGTATCATTGCGGATCAACTCCAGGGAAAGACTGTATGGAATCAGGGCCGGTCAGGTGTTTGAGGTGCTCTGGTACGATCCGTGGCACGACAATCGCAGCAAAGCCGTCTGCCCGACCAGAAAATAAGGAAACCTCGCCGGGGAAGTTTTGGATGCGCTATGTCATCGCGGCGGTGAGTTGAAACCCCGCCCAGACGGCGAGGAGACACCCGACGACCGAGAGCGCCACGTAGAGCGCCGCGAGGAGCCAGTCGCCTTCCTGGAACATGAGGAGGGTCTCGAGGCTGAAGGCGGAGAACGTGGTGAACCCGCCCAACAGTCCGATCATCGTGAACAGGCGGACTTCTTCGCTAAGCAGTTCTCTCGAAACGAGCAGTTCGTAGGTGCAACCGATGATGAACGAGCCGATGACGTTGGCCGCCAGGGTGCCGAAGGGCCAGCCTGCGCCCAGTGATCTCTGCACGAAGAGCGCCAGTCCGTAGCGCAGCGCACTACCGATCGCGCCGCCGCCCGCTACCAAAAGCCAGTTCAAACGAGGCTCCTTTCCGCCGTGTGGAATCCGCACCGCCTTGGTCTCACCGAAAATGACACCATTGCGGATACGGCGCAAGAGTTTCGCTGTCCCTCGCTTTTCGGGCGCGTCTTTGTCTCCTAAAATGCCTGGATGGATGAGACGAGCGTGAGCAACGCCCAAGAGGACTGGAAGGCGCAGCTAGGTGCGGAGTTGCGCGAACTCACCGAAGCCAACCTGCACCGGAATCTGCGCATCGTCGAGGGGATGCAGGGCCCCATCATGCGTTATGGCGGCAGGACCCTCGTCAATCTTTCGAGCAACAACTACCTGGGCCTCGCGGGCTATCCCGCCATCATCGAGGCGTCCGTCGAGGCGGCCAGAACCGCAGGCGCGAGCGGGGCCGCCTCCCCGCTCATTTCGGGTCACATGGCCGCCCACGAGGAGCTGGCGCGCGCGCTGGCCGCCTTCAAGCGAAAGGACACCGCGCTCGTCTTCGGCTCGGGTTTCCTGGCGAACCTGGGATTGATCACGGCCCTGACGGGTGAGGGAGACGCCGTTTTCAGCGATGCGTTAAACCACGCGAGCATCGTGGACGGCTGCCGGCTGTCGAGAGCGCGCGTCCACGTCTACCCACACGGGAGCCTCAATCGCCTGGAAGACGCCTTGAAAAAGGATTCCCGAGCGCGCCGGAAGCTCATCGTGACGGACGGCGTGTTCAGCATGGACGGGGATCTGGCGCCTCTGCCCGGAATCTGCGAACTCGCGGATAAATACAATGCCGTGCTCGTGGTGGACGACGCGCACGGCACGGGCGTCATCGGCGAGGGCGGCAGGGGGAGCGCCGCTCACTTCGGTGTGGAGGACGGCGTTTCGGTGTCCATGGGCACGCTGGGCAAGGCGCTCGCCTCTTACGGCGCGTTCGCCTGCGCGGATTCAGAAGTGGTGGATTACCTCATCAACAAGGCGCGGCCCTATATCTACTCGACGAGTCCCCCGCCCGCGGTGGCCGCCGCCTCCCGCGCCGCCGTTCGCGTCGCAGAAGGCGCCGAGGGGGAGCGCCGCCGGGAGAATCTGGCGAATCTCTGCGCGCGTTTTCGCGCCGGGCTTCGCTTTATCGGAGTGCGCCTGAACGAACCGCCGCCGGGTGCCGAGATTCCGATTTTCCCCATCATCATCAAGGATACGGAAAAAACGCTGGCGCTCGCGGAGTATCTAATGGAGGCGGGTGTCTACCTGCTCGCCATCCGCCCGCCCACGGTGCCCGAAGGAACCAGCAGGCTCAGGGCCACCCTCATGGCGACGCACACCGAAGCGCAGATCGACCGAACGCTCGACGCCCTGGAATCGGGTCTCAAGAAGCTGGGCCTTGCTCCCGGGGGTTGTTGAAAACCCCGGTCCCGATAGCGGGCGGCATGGAGGTTCACGCGGCGGCGGAGAGGAAGCCGGCTTGGCGCGAACTGGTGTGATCGGTCGTGTAGGGGCCGCATATATGCGGCCCATGGTCGGTAGGCGTAAAAGGCAGGGTCGCATGTATGCGACCCCTACAACTCCATATCCGTTGAACCGAATTACGAAATCAGGGCTTTTTCAACAAGCCTCTCAGGCACCGCTTGGCTCTCGCTCTAGTCGATTTCCACAATCACGTTGCCCACCGCCTCACCCGCTTCCACGGCCTCGTGCGCGCTTGCGAGTTCATCGAGCGGGAACCGCTCGGCGATGTGATGGGTGAGCGCGTCCTCATCCAGGGCGCGGGTGATGTCCGCCGCCGCATGGAGCAGAGCCTCCGGCGGACAGCAGTGGACCATCACGAGGCGGATGGTGATGTTGTTCAGCATGAGTTCGTAGTGGGGGAAGGGAGGCGTGCGATCCCCCATGGAGGAATAAGATGTGATGACCCCGCCGATTTTCAGGATCTTGTAGTTCGTCTCCCAGTTCACGCCCAGGTTCACGTCCACCACGCGGTCCACGCCCGCGCCGTTCGTGATCTCCATGACTCTCTCGGCGACGTCTTCTTCTCGGTAGTTGATGACGTGATCGGCCTTGGTAGCGCGCGCCGCCTTGGCCGCCGAACTCACCGTGGCGATGACTTCCGCTCCCGCCCATTTGGCCAGTTGCACCGCGTAGACGCCCACGCGGCCCGCACCGCCCGTCACCAGCACCGACTTGCCCGCAACGGGGCCGTCCGCGAACAGGCAGCGGTGGGCCGTCATGGCGGGAATGCCGAGGCACGCGCCCTCTGCGAAGGTGGTTTCCTCAGGCAGACGCACCAGAAACTTCTCCGGCAGGCAGACGTATTGCGCCGAGGTGCCGAACGCGCGTTTGTAGCGCGCGTTGTAGACCCACACCCGATCGCCGGCTTCATGGCCGACAGCGCCCGGTCCGATCTCCTCCACGACCCCCGCCCCGTCGTTATGGGGGATGATTCTCGGGAAATCGGGAAAATGCGCGAAATAGCCCCAATCCTCGGAACCAAGGCCAGCACGGCGCTTGCAGTCCGTGGGATTCACGCCAGACGCGTGGAGCCGCACCCTTATTTCCCCGGGGCCGGGTTCGGGCGCCGCCATCTCGCCGACTTCGACCACCTCGCGCGCCCCGCCCTTGCGCTCGTACCAACCCGCTCGCATCACTTGCGCTCTCCTTTGCCTGCCTTACCCGTGGGTGACCGAGACGCCCAGGTAAACGACGATGAGGGCGAGGATGAGGTTGAAGAGAAGCCACATCTTGCGCTGCGCCTTCATGCCCTCGAATCCCCTCGGGATGGTGAGCGCGACGCCCACGAAGATGATAACGAGCGCCAGGACGATTTTCACGATCAGCGATCCCGGAATGGCGAGGCCGCTCCGCACGAGGCGGGTTAAGTGGTGAAGCCCCGTCAGCAACAGGATCAGGAACGAGCCGTGGAGAATCGGGATGAACCGTTTCTGGATTTTCGCCATGAACGGCCCGCGCTCCGCTTCGGGCAAATCCGCCGCCGTGGGTATGACCACGAAACGGAGAAAGGCCACGCCGCCGACCGCAAGTATCGCGCTCAGGACGTGAAGGGTCGTGATGATGATGCTTCCCGTGCTGTATCCCATGAGTCGCACTCCCGTTGATGATGAGGAAATTCTTTTCTTTAAGCCGTGTCCTCTCCCAGCAGAACGAGGACGCCGGAATACTGGTGGAGATGGTCGATTTTTCCGATGGGCGCGATCTCGGAACCCGTGAAGAACCCCGCGACGGGCAGCCCGCGCATCTTCTCTCTGATCGCTTCGGCGTCCACCTCCATCTCCCCGTAGAGGGAACTGCCCCGGCCCGCGCAGTTGAAGTAAAGGCCGAACGCGCTTGCGTCTGAATCCTCTGAAGCGCCGAAACGGTGCGCGCCTTTTTCCAGCATGGCGCGGAGGTCATCGCGCGCACGCGAGCCGTCCCGTTTGGCGAAGGTGATGGCCTGGCCGGTCTTGACCGGCGTCGGCAGCGCGATGACGCCGCGCTCCTCGTCCGCGCCCACGATGGGCCGCACGATGTACTCGCCGTGATCGAGGGTGACCTTGTCGGGGTCCCCCGGAATGCCGATGAACAGGTTCATGGCGGCGAAGCGGATGTTCTCCATCCATTCGGGGCCCGCCGCCTCGGCGTAGGCGTCGTATGCCCGCTCGCCCGAGATTTCCCAGACGACGTTCTCCTCCGCCCGGGTAATGAGCCGGGGCTCGCCCACCGGCAGATAGGCCTGCGATATTCCGATGAACCGCCTGGATGCGCCCGCGAATACGACGCCCGAGACGGCGTTTGTCTGCACCTGCCCGTCCATGAACTGGAAGGTTCTCCCCGCGGAACCGTCCTCCGCGGCGCCGCCTCCCACGATGATGGCCTCCTCGCCCAGTTCCTCGTGAATTCCCTCGAAAAGCGCGTCGGCCTGGAGGTGATAGCTGTCGGGCATGATGACGACCAGGGGCGGGTTCCCGCGGGCGAGCGCGTCTCCCAGTTCTTTTTTCGCCGTCCGGCCGATGGCGCGTCCGCATTCTGCGGGCGCGTCGGAGAGGCTCTCGACCAGAAAAGGCGCTGCGGGCGGGGCGTCTCCGCCCACCGCCAGGACCGAGATTCCCGGCGTCCGCTCGATTTCGCCCTGCGCCGTCATGACGCCGAAGCCCGTGCAGCCCACGACCCGCGCACCGCCTGTTCCCTCGGCGACGGCGGCGACCACCTCGGGCCATCTGCTCAGGTGTCCCGGCGTCGCGAACAGGAAGACGAGGGAGGCGGCGTCGAGCTTCGCCTCCGCCATGGCTTCTTCTATCGCCTCTTGCGCGGCGGCGGCGGAGTCTGCGTTCGCGGAAAGGCCGCTGCCCGCGCGCGTCATGGAGATTCCTCACGCATGAGCGCGCCGGGCGTCCCGTTCGTGATGAGTTTCGGTTCGCTCACCGCCTGTACGTCTTCTATGGTGAGGCCTTCGGCCACTTCTCTTAAGATGGGGCCGTCCGGCGTGAACTCGATGAACGCGATGTCGGTGAACAGCTTGGTGACCACCCGCCGCGCGGTGAGGGGATAGCTGCAATCTTCCAGGAGCTTCAGGCCGCCGTCCTTCATGGTGTGCGTCATGATGGCGTAGACCTCGCGCGCGCCCGCCGCCAGGTCCATCGCGCCGCCGATGCCGCCCTTGCCCAGGCCCGGTACCGTCCAGTTGGCGAGGTCGCCACGGGCGGAGACCTGCAGCGCGCCCATGACGGCGATGTCGATGTGGCCGCCGCGTATCATGGCGAAGGCGTCGGCGTGACCGAACACCGAAGCCCCCGGAAGGGTGGTGATGGGTTCGCGCGACGCGTTGATGTAGTCCTTGTCCTCCTGACCCTCCTCGGGCCTCGGGCCTGCCCCGATGATTCCGTTCTCGGCCATGAACATCACACCGCGCCCGGCATCCACGTAATTGCCGACCAGCGTGGGGATGCCGATGCCCAGGTTCACCACCGCGCCGTCTGGCAGTTCCGCCGCCACGCGCCGGGCGATGTCGGCCGGCTTGAGGGCGCAGCTTTCAAGTTTCGGATCGGAGGTCAAGGTCTTCTCCTCTGACGACTCTTTGCACGTATATCGAGGGCGTGTGCACGCTCTCGGGCGCGATGACGCCGGGTTCCACGATTTCCTCCACCTCGGCGATGGTGAGCGGGGCCGCGGTCGCCATGACGGGGTTGAAGTTCGCCGCCGTGCCCCGGTAGACGAGGTTTCCTGTGCGGTCGGCCTGGTGCGCCTTGATGACGGCCACGTCGCCGGGCAGGGGATATTCGAGCACGGCATCGCGACCGTTTATCGTGCGGGTCTCCTTGCCCTCGGCCGCCTGCGTACCGACGCCGGTGGGCGTGTAGAAGGCGGAAACGCCTGCGCCCGCCGCCCGGATTCTCTCGGCCATGGTCCCCTGGGGGAGCTGTTCGAGCTCGATTTTCCCCTCGAGATAGAGCTCCCGGAACACGAACGCGCTCCTGTGGAAGGCGTAGCTGCAGATGATTTTCTTCACCTTCCCCTGCCGGAGCAGAACGGCCAGGCCGCGCTCGCCGAAGCCCGCGTGGTTCGTGACGACGGTCAGGTCGCGCGCGGGGTGATCGGCCATGGCGACCAGGAGGTTTTCCGGGATGCCCGCGCCGCCGAACCCGCCCAGCAGAATGGTGGCGCCGTCGGGTATGTCGGCGATGGCGGCTCTGGATGATGGGTATACTTTATCGGAGGCCAAATCGTCGTTCTCATGTTGAGGAAAAGTCCACGGTGCGCCGCTCGGCGCGAATTTCATTCTATTTATGCGGCATCGACCCGAAAAAATCCAGGCGGACCCCGGCTTGCCACCGGTCTCTCCGTGCCATAGAGTGCGGATTCATTTTTGCCGGGTGTGGTTTTCTTTTTTCGAGGAGTGCGTGGTGGCCAGGCAGCCCAGGCGAGCGCCGCAGGCCAAAGAGCAGGTGAGCAAAGAGAGGAGCATTGCGGGCTTCTATCTCTATTTCTCGGTATTTCTCTCGGGCGGTTCGATTCTCGTCATGGAGATCGCGGCGGGGCGCGTGCTCGCCCCCCATTTCGGCAACACGCTCTACACGTGGACCTCGATGATAGGCATCATCCTGGCCGCGCTGAGCCTCGGCTATTCCATCGGCGGGAGGCTCGCGGACCGCAACCCGTCGACCAGGCTGTTTTTCTCCCTCATGCTGGGCGGCGCGGGCCTGGTCGCCCTGGTGCCCGCCCTGCGGGGGATCCTGCTGCCCACGATGGAGGAGAGCCTGAGCCTGCAATCGGGGCCGGTGTTCGCCGGTCTCCTGCTCTTCGCCGCTCCGGGTTGCGTGCTCGCCACGCTCACGCCATTCGCGGTGAAGCTCGCCGCAAGGGGAGAGGGAAGCCTGGGAGCAGTGACGGGAAACCTCTTCACCTGGTCCACCATCGGGAGCATCCTCGGCACGTTCGCGACGGGCTTCGTCTTCATTCCCTTTTTCGGACTGAACGGCATCTTCCTGACGACGGCGGCGGCGCTCACGCTCACGGCGACGCTGGGGCTCTACCTCAGCGGCGACCTCGCCAGATTGTTCTCGAAGCGAAACGCGCGGGCGAACCTGCTTCTCGCGGCGTTCCTCCTGGCCTCGATGGGGACGGGCGCCGCGTGGCTGGGCGTCATCCCCGGCGTGGATAAGGATACGGTGTGGGTGCGCGAGAACATGTACCACATGATCCGCGTGTTCGAGAGGGACGAAGCGGGCGGCGCGCGGGTGCGCGAGATGTTTCTGGATCACCAGCCCGAAGGGGCGATGGTCCTGGGCGACGATAGAAAGTTCTTCTACGAATACACCCGCTTCCTGGAATTGGGGCCGCTGTTCGTGCCCCACATGAAGCGCGCGATCTTCATCGGTGGCGGCGCTTTCACGATGCCCAAGGCGCTGCATCTCATGCGGCCGGAGATGGACATCGCCGTGGCCGAACTCGACGCGGAAGTCGTCGATGCGGGGCGCAAGTTTTTCAGGCTGGGGAAGTTCCCGAAGCTCAAGAACCTGGTGGGAGACGGCAGGCGCATTCTTCGCTCATCGGGTGAAAAATACGATCTCATCGTGGGCGACGCCTACCGGGGCTTGCGGAACATACCGCCGCATCTGGTCACGAAGGAGTTTTTCGAAGAAGCGAGCGAACGCCTCTCGCCCGGCGGCGCCTTCATGCTGAACCTGATCGGCTACCGCGCGGGCGCAGGCGGGGCGATATACGCGTCCGTCTACCGGACGATGAACAGCGTGTTCCCGGAGATTTTCATCTACAGCACCGACCCCGCGAATCCCTACACGGCGCAGAACATTCTGTTCTTCGCGTTCCGGGACGAGGACCCGGGCCGGTTCCGCCGCGTGAGCGAGGCGATGCGCCGGAAGCCCGGGTTCGCGTTCGCCGCTCGCGCGCGCGTGTCGCCGCCGGGAGAGCGCATCTACGGGCCTGTTTTGACGGACGACTACAATCCGGTGGAATATCTGATCGAAAGGGGACTTTAATACCTGGCGGCCCGGATGTGCTCGACACACCTGCCGCGTATGGAATCATGAAGGAGAAGCGATGGCGAAGCACAGCATCGGTTTGATACCGGCGGACGGCATCGGGCCCGAAGTCGTCACCCAGGCGGTGCGCGTCCTGCGCGCGCTGGCGAAGAGCGAGCGGGGTCTCGCGTTTTCTTTTACGAAATACCCCTGGGGGAGCGATTTTTACCACGAGACGGGCCGGATGTGCCCGGAGAATTTCCTGAACCGCGTGAGAAAACACGACGCGATTCTGCTCGGTGCCGTGGGCCGGCCCGACATTCCCGACCACATCACGCTCAACCAGCTCCTGCTTCCGCTGCGCCGGGGGTTCGACCTCTACGTCAACATGCGGCCCATCGTCCTGTACGAAGGGCTGGAATCGCCGCTGCGCGGCTACGAGCCGGGCGACATCGACATGCTCTTCTTCCGCGAGAACACAGAGGGGGAATACAGCCCCATCGGCGGCAGGCACTACGAGGGGCACCCCTCGCAAATGGCGGCCCAGATAACAGTCTTCACGCGCATGGGTTGTGAGCGGATCATCGAGGCGGCGTTCGAGGCGTCGCTCAAGCGGAAAAAGCACGTCACGAACGTCACCAAATCGAACGCGCAGGGCCACACGCTGGTGATGTGGGATGAGATTTTCGAGGAGGTCGCGGCCAGACCCCGCTACAGGAAAGTCGAGACGGCGAAGTATCTCGTCGACGCCGCCGCCCTGGAGTTCGTGAGGAGGCCCGAGCATTTCGACGTCGTGGTGTCCACGAACCTCTTCGGCGACATCCTGACGGACCTGGGCGCCGCCATCGTCGGCGGGCTGGGGGTCGCCGCGAGCGCCAACACGAATCCCGCCGGCGACGCGCCCGGCCTGTTCGAGCCCGTGCATGGCTCAGCCCCCGACATCATGGGCAAGGGAATCGCCAACCCGGTGGCCGCGCTCATCTCCGCCGCCCTGATGCTCGATTACCTGGGCGAGGAGCGTGCGGCGAAGCGGCTCGACGACGCGGTCCGCGCGCATCTGGCTCACGGGAACCGGACGGCGGACTTAGGCGGCACCGGGACGACGCGCTCCGTCGCCACCGACGTCATCAAGAGACTCTAGCCTTAAGGAGTGACGCGATGTCCATCGTCACGAGGAGGGGAGACGACGGGAACACCGATTTGTGGTTCGCCGACAGGGTTCCCAAGTATCATCCCCAGGTGCAGGCCTACGGCGCGCTCGATGAGGCGAAGGCGGCGCTCGGCCTCGCCCGCTCGACCGCGCCCGAATGGCTGAAGCCCGAAATCCTCAAAATCCAGAAAGACCTCTACCTTGTGAGCAGCGACCTGGCGACGCTCCGGGGCAAGCTCGGCAGGCTCAAAGAGCGCGTGGGCGCGGAGCAGGTCGCGTGGGCCGACGCGCAGGTGGCGCGCTATGAAAAGGAGATTCAGATCACCGACTGGGTCATCTCGGGCGATTCTCCCTGCGGCGCCGCGCTGGACATGGCGCTCACCATCATCCGCCGGGGCGAGCGATGGTCGGTCAAGCTGCGGGACGAAGGCTACATCGACAACCCCGAACTGCTCGTCTATCTCAACCGCGTATCGGACCTCCTCTTCCTCATGGCCCGCGCCGTGGACCGGGGCGTGGAAGTGCCCGCTGATTAGATTCGAAAAACGCGAAACGCTCTACGGGTTTATTCAGCCTTCGTACTCTGTCTGTAGGACGCTATGCCCAAAAACCAATCTTTATCCCCTCAACGCCTCGATGATGTGAAGCGGTTTTACGCTTCTCTCTTTACTCTTGAAGAACGTCTCGGAGGAGCGCGGCGATTGTCCGGTTGCTCCGGTCGAATGAAATGGCCGAAGCGCGGAATATATTTTTTTATGGAGGAAGGTGAAGTCCGCACCGAAACCGGGGATGGCCCGCGCATCGTGCGGGTCGGCACGCACGCTCTGAAAGCCGGCTCCAAAACCAAACTATGGTCGCGCCTGAAACAGCATAAAGGCACAGTTCGATCCGGCGGCGGCAATCACCGGGGCTCGATTTTCAGGCTTATCGTGGGAGCGGCCTTGATGCAGAGAGATCGTCTCGATTTTCCCTCCTGGGGCAAGGGCGGCACGGCGCCGCGTGAAGTGAGAAAACTCGAACAACCCTTGGAAAGAAAAGTAAGCACGATGATCGGCGACATGTCGTTTCTCTGGCTGGCCATCGAGGACGAGCCGGGTCCCCAAAGCAAGCGCGGATACATCGAAAGGAACGCAATCGCCTTGTTAAGCAACTATGGCAAGCAACCCGTCGATCCGCCCTCTTCTTCATGGCTTGGTTGTCATTGTGACAGGGAAAAAGTGCGGAACTCGGGCCTCTGGAACTCGAACCACGTCGATCAAGACTACGCCCCGGCTTTTCTCGACGAACTGGCGCGCCTGATCGATGAGATGGAGATTCCCGGATGATCGTCGTCATCCAATGCGCCGCCCGGAAAAATCCCGAAGCCGGACATCTCTGCAAACGAGACGGACGAAAGGTGCTGTTCGTCGCCAACCCCGAAGCGGCGCCGGGTAACGCACACTACTCCTACGCGCGGCCGGATGATGCTTCCGACGCTGGGAAGCCGTGGCGAACCACCCTCCGTGAATACAATGCCGAACCTCGCGGCAACCCGCACGGCCTTCTTCCCGCCTGGCGGCTCTATGAAAACCCGGTCTATGAACTCTTGGAGAACCATTGCGGGCCGGAGCGGTTTTATATCCTCTCCGCGGGGTGGGGCTTGATCCGCTCCGATTTCCTGACACCGGCTTATGACATCACCTTCAGCCCCAGTGCTGATGCGTACAAACGCAGACGCAAGAAAGATTCGTATGACGATTTCAACATGCTGCCAGAACAAACAGAGGAAGACATCGTGTTCTTCGGCGGCAAGGACTATGCGGGCCTGTTTTGCGGGTTGACGCAGAACGTCAAAGGGCCGCGATACATCTGGTTCAATTCCAAAAGCCCGCCCAAAGCGACTGGCTGCACGCTTCGGCGGTTCCATACGAAGACCAGAACCAACTGGCATTACGAGTGCAGCAAAGCCTTTATCGAAGGAAATATCCAGGTTTAGACGAGGACGCCGATTTCGCTCACCATCATCCGCCGGGGCGAGCGGTGGTCGGTCAAGCTGCGGGACGAGGGCTACATCGACAACCCCGACCTGCTCGTATATCTCAACCGCGTATCGGACCTCCTCTTCCTGATGGCCCGCGCCGTGGACAGGGGCGTGGAAGTGCCCGCCTGAACGGCCTTTGAAAAAGCCCCCTCCTCAGGGGATAAAGGCAACCCCCCCTACCCCCCCTTGACAGGGGGGCAAGAAAAAACAAAACCCCCGCTGTCGGCGTCTGGTGTTGCCTTTTTATACCCCCCTGACAAGGGGGGGTAGGGGGGGTTGGTTTTGCAGGGACAGGCCCCCGTGCCTGTCCGAGGTCCCCACGAGGCAGTGCGGTTTTGTTCGTCATTCCGGCAATCAATGCCGACCGAGGAGGGAGGGATTGCCCGGAATCCAGGGACTTTGTTTTTGAATTTGCCTTTTCGCTTAATCGTTTTTCTTGGCCTTTCTGTGATTCGGTATCCCCGTCTGCTCTGGATTCCGGCATGCGCCGGAATGACGAACCAAGGCGGATGACGTGTGTGCCTGTAGGGGTCGTTCGCGAACGACCCCTACGATCAGGTTGACGAACAACCAGAACCGGGCGGACACACGGGTCCGCCCCTAGGGAAACCCGTTCCCTGCTTCCGGGGATTTTTCCAACAGCCCCCTGATCCGCGTTGCAGTTCGTTATCTTTCCAGAAACGTCCGGGAGAACTTACGCGAGGTAGTAGTCGCTGATGGCTTCGAGGGCCACCTTGATGGCCGCCGCGAGCGGAACGGCGAGGAGGATTCCCGCGAAGCCCATCAACTCGCCCCCTATCATGATGGCCGCGAGCACCACCACGGGATGAAGCCCGATTCGGTTGCCCAGGATGCGGGGAACGAGCGCCATGCCCGCGATGGGCGATATGACTCCGAACACGGCCAGCGTCCCCAGCGGGTGGAGCCAGTCCTGATGCGCGAGCCCCGAGAGCAGCAGTGCGATCGGCAGGGCCACTATCCATTCCACATAGGGGAACATGCAGGCGATACCCGTGAAGATGCCCATCACCAGCCACAGCGGCATCTCCACGATGAAGAAGCCCAGCACGTAAAAGGCGGAGAGGATGCAGGCGATCAGCAGTTGCCCCTTGATGAACGAACCGAGGAGCTCGTCGAGACGGAAGACCCTTTTCTCCACCTCTTTGCGGTAATCGCGGTGCACGTAGGCGAAAAACCCCGCCCATAGCTCTTTCCAGTCCCTCAGGATATAGAAGGTCATGACGGGGATGAGGACGAGATAGACGATACCGATGGCGATGGAAAAAATGCCGCTGGTCGTTCTCAGCAGAAACCTGAGCGCGGTAACGGGAAACTGTCCCAGGAGGGAGAGGTTTTCGGTGAAGTATTTCTTGAGTTCGGCGGTCTGGGGGAGTTCGAACCTGTCGAGCGTGGCGATGAGCCACGATTGGGCGACGGTGATGTAGCCGGGAAGTTGTTGGGCGAACGCCCTCACCTGCTCCTGCACCACGGGTGATATGCTGACCCACAGGATGAACAGTCCCAGTCCCAGCCCCAGCAGGGGAATCAGGACGGCGAGGGGGCGCGGTATCTTCCATCTCTCCAGCTTATCGACCAGCGGCTGGAGCAGATAGGCGAGGATGAACGAAGCCGCCAGGGGGACCAGCGCCGCCCGGGCGCTCACCAGGAGCCAGACGGCGGCGATGAGTATGAGAATGAGCCAGATTCTCTTCCACGTGAGGATTTGGGATGGGTTGTCCATGTCGGGTCGCCTGGCCTCAGTTCCGGGCCGCGGAGGTGGGTTTTTCCGCCTGATCGTCGTCCGGTTTCTCGTAAATCATCCGGGTGCCCACGAAGAAGAGATAATGAACCCCCGAGGCGAGCGTCAGCCCACAGGTGATCAGGTAGGTGGACAACAGCACGACGTTCTGCTCCGCCGCCAGCGCCGCCGCCAGAAGGGCGGCCCCCGCGGTGACCATCTGGGCGGTCGTCGTGGTTTTCCCCAGCATGGATGGAGACGGCGTCTGAAAGCCCACCGTCATGAACAGCATCAGGCAGCCGATGGACAGCAGCAAATCCCGGCTCACCACAGAGACGGCCAGCCAGATCGGGATTTGTCCGGAAATCCCCATCATCATATAGGCGGTGAACATGAGCAGCTTGTCCGCAATGGGGTCGAGCATGGCGCCCAGTTCCGTCATCTCGCCGCGCCGTCTCGCGATATAGCCGTCAACGCCGTCCGCCACGCCCGCGATGATGAAGACGGCCAGGGCGATTCCCGGCTTCCTGTAGGCGAGACACATGACGAAAACGGGGATCAGGATAACCCGGACCAGCGTGATCTTGGTCGCCAGCGTTAATCTGTTTGAAGCAGGTGCGCTCATCGTTTAAGCGGCCTTTTCCTTCTCTTAAGTGTGTTGCCGCATCATAACACAGGAACCCCGCGGTTTCCCTCGTCCGGTTTGCTCGTCGAGCGAGTGTTTCATGAAGAGGCGGGTTTCCCGGGTTCTCTCGCCTGCTGTTTCGCGGACCCTTTGCGCGCGGCGCGTTTCGGGTTCGTCCTGGCCTTGGCCCAGCCCGTCCTGGAAGGGGGGCGCCTGGATGTGTTGGGAATGATGTTCGTCATCATTTTCAGCTTTTCGACCTCATCGCGGGTGAGGGTCCTCACCTTGGCGCCGGGAAGACCCCTGGCCGTGATGCCCCCGTATGCGCGCCGGACGAGCTTGATGACGGGATGCCCCACGGCCTCGCACATTTTCTTGACCTGGTGCTGCCTGCCCTCTCGGAGTTCGATTCTGAGCCAAGCGTTCTTCTCCGTCTTGCCCCGGACGATCCGCACGCCGGCCGGCTGGGCGTTTTTACCCCGCCCGCGCATCCACGACCCGTCCGCCATCCGGGCGAGGGCGATCTCGGAGGGCGTGCCCTTCACCTTCGCCTCATATACGCGGGGTATCCCGTATCTCGGGTGGGCGAGGCGGTTCGCCATCTCGCCGTCGTTGGTGAGTAGCAAGACGCCCTCGACGTCGAAGTCGAGCCTGCCGACGGGGAATACGCGCCGAAGGCCCTGGGGCAGCAGGTCCGCCACGGTGGGCCTGTCCTTCCCCTCCTCGTCGCGCATGGTGGTGAGCACGTTCTTCGGCTTGTTCAGCACGAGATAGACGGGCGGCTCCTTTTTGGTGATGAGCTTTCCGTTCACCTTGATGGCATCGGCCAGCGGATCCGCCTTGGCGCCCAGGGTGAGTACGCGCACTCCGTTCACCTGCACGCAGCCCTCAGTGATCAGGCGCTCCGCCTCCCGGCGCGAGGCGAGACCCGCCTGGGCGATGATTTTCTGGAGCCGGATAGCGGCCATTTTTTGTTTTTCTCCCTGGCCCGTTCTACGACAATTACAGGACACGCGATTATAGCCATTCGGGGCCGAACAGGGTAACCTGTCGCGCAAACGCATGAACAGGGCGACATCTCACACTCTTTGCGAAGGAGGTCCGTTTTGCCGTCTTCTCAAACCATCATCAGCATGACGCCGGCGCACGTTTGCGTGCCGCTGGAGCGGCCGCTCAAGGTGGCCACGTTCGAGGTGCACGCCGTCGACACCTGCTGCGTCACCCTCCGCACGAAAGAGGGCTTGAAGGGCCACGGCTGGTGCTTCGCCTTCGGTCCGGAGCGCACCCGCGCGATGATAGCGATGGTGCGCGATCTGTTCGCCAATCTGCTGGGCAAGGACCCGGCGGACACGGATACGAACTGGGAGGCGATGCGCAAGGCGGTGAGTTTCGTGGGCCGCGACGGCATCAGCGCCCTGGCGATGTCCGCACTCGATACCGCCTGCTGGGACCTGGCGGCCCAGGCGGCGGGACAGCCGCTATGGAAATATCTCGGCGGCGAGAGGCGCGAGATTCCCTGCTACGCGAGCGAAGGACTCTGGCTGAACCTCTCGATAGACGAACTCGTAGAAGAAGCCGCCGCCCTCAAGGCGCGCGGCTTCAGGGCCATGAAGCTCCGCGTGGGAGGCAGGGTGGATGATGACGTAGAGCGGATTCGCGCCGTGCGCGAGGTGATAGGCGATGAGGTCGCGCTCATGGTGGACGCCAACCAGGCCTGGGACGTGGAAACCGCGATAAGCGCGTGCAGGGCGTTCGAGCCCTTCGGCCTCTACTGGGTGGAGGAGCCGGTCGATCACGAAGACATCAGGGGGTGTGCTGAGGTCGCGGAGGCCAGCAGCATCCCCATCTGCACCGGGGAGACGAACTACAACCCGCGCGGGATGCGGCATCTGCTCGTGGCGGGCGCGGCCGATATTCTCATGCCCGACCTCGAGCGCTGCTCCGGCGTCACGGGCTGGCGCCGCGCGGCGGCGATGGCGAAGGAATTCGGAAAGCCGGTGACCCCGCACCTGTTCCACGAGGTATCGGCGCATCTTCTGAGCGCTGAGGAACACGGCGTCTGGTGCGAGCACATGCCCTGGTGGGAGTGCATCATCGAGGAGCCGATGGCGTTTCAGGACGGGAATCTGGTGCTCACCGACAAGCCCGGACTCGGGCTGGAATGGAAAGAAGAGGCGCTCCGGGAGTTCGCGCCGCCCGCTGGAGGGTCTCTGTAGTGGGAGGGACGCTCCTGCGCGGGGGGAGCATCCTCACGCTCGACCCCGTACTCGGCGATATTGAAGGCGGCGACCTGCTCATCGAGGACGATGAGATAAGAGACGTCGGCCGGAGCGTCCATGCGCCCGAGGCCGAGGAGGTGGATGCGAGCGATTTCATCGTCATGCCCGGTTTCGTGAACGCCCACCAGCATACATGGCAGACGGGCATCCGCGGGGTGGCGGGCGACTGGACGCTGGTGGAGTACATCCGGCAGATGCACGAGGGTTTCGGCCCGAGGTTCGGGCCTGAGGATATTTATCTCGCGAACCTCGTCGGCGCGCTCAACCAGCTAAGCGGCGGCGTCACGACGCTGTTCGACTGGTGTCACAACAACCCCACGCCCGAGCATACCGATGCGGGCCTCGACGGCCTGGAGGAAGCGGGGGTTCGCGCCGTTTTCGGCCACGGAACGCCCAAGCCCAGGATTGCGGAGGGCGAGACGCCGCTCAGCCACAGGCCGCATCCACCAGAGGAAGTCAGACGCCTGCGCTCGGGGCGGCTGGCTTCGGATGGCGGTCTCATCAAACTGGCCCTGGCCACGAGAGGCCCCGATCTCTCTACGCTCGAGATGTGTGTGCACGATATCTGCCTGGCCCGCGAATACGATCTGCTCTGGAGCGCGCACATCGGCGGCGGGTTCCACCGGGTGACGCCCGACGGGATACGGCGGTTGGCGCGCAAGGGGCTTCTGGGGCCCGATTTCAACGCCGTGCACGCGAACCAGTTGAGCGGGGAGGAGTTGCGGATACTCGTCGATTCGGGCTGCTCGCTTACCTCCTGCCCCGAGGTGGAGATGCAGATGGGCCACGGCGAGCCCGTCATCGGGCGCGTGCTGGCGCTGGGCGGCAGGCCGACGCTGGGGATCGACGTGGAATCGAACATCAGCGGCGACATGTTCACCATGATGCGGGCGGGGCTCCAGTTCGCCCGCGCGCAGGAGAACCAGAAGGTGCTCGACGGGCGAACCTCCCCGGCGCAAATCGCGGTTCCGGCGAGGCGCGCGCTGGAGTGGGCGACGATAGACGGCGCCAACGCCCTGGGGCTCGGGTACAAGGCGGGCACGCTCAAGCCCGGCAAGCAGGCGGACGTCGTCCTGATCAGAAAGAGCGACCTGAACCTCTTCCCCGTGAACGACCCGCTCGAAACGGTCGTCTTTCAGGCGTCGTTCGCCAACGTGGACACGGTGTTCGTGGCCGGAAAGGTCGTGAAGAAAAACGGTGAACTGCTCTACCCCCGCCTGCGGGAGAAGATGGAGGCGTTGGCGGAATCGGGGAGGAGATTGCTACACTAGCGCGCTCATCGTCATATACCGGTATTCATACACATCAATTATGGAGAGAGAACATGAGACTGGCGTTTTATTCCGACATTCATGCCCAACTCGCACCTCTGGACGCCGTTCTGGCGGAAGTCGACAAGCACGACGTGCACTGGGAGATCGTCCCCGGCGATCACGTCATGGGAGGACCCGAGCCGGGTGAGGTGGTGGATCGCCTCCGCTCCCGGAAAAACTGCCTGCCCATACTGGGGAACTTCGACCGCTGGGTCATCGACCACGTGGATGAGGGGGAAAACGATTTTCCCGCGAGAAACGAGAGTTCGCGCCTGACGCGCGAGCACCTGACGGATGAGCAACTCGACTGGCTCCGGGGGCTGCCCCGCGAGATGACGATTACGCCAGAACCCGGACACGATCTGCGCATCTTCCACGGCTCGCCGGGGAACGACGAGGGCGCGCTTCCGCTCAGGCTTACCGACGACGAGATACTCGAACGACTCGCGGGCGAGAAATCTGAAGTCGTGGCCTTCGGGCAGTGCCACGGCCCCTACATCCGCCAGGTCGGGAACCAGACGCTCGTGTGCTCCGCTTCCGCCGCGGTGAACTGGGACGGGGACAACCGCCCCGCCTACGTCCTCCTCGAATACCAGGGGGGCGGGAACTGGGAAGGGGAGGTTCACCGCGTCGAGTATGATTTCGAAGAACAGGCGCGCAAGAACGAGGAGAGTTGGGACCCCGGCGGGGACAAGCAGGCCCACACGATTCGCACGGGCGAGTTCTGGAACCCCGCCCACATGCCTCACTAAAGGGGGCTGTTGAGAAAGCCTTTGTCCGACTTTCGAGATCGTTCGCCGTAGGGACAGGTCGCGACCTGTCCGTACAAGAGGTGATGTGGTTTTGTTCGTCATTCCGGCGCATGCCGGAATCCAGGCGGACGGGAATGGAAGAAGGCGAAAATCCGGCGCCCGACAGGGACGGCAGGTTTCCCTCCCCCCTGTATTCGCATCGGCTCTGGATTCCGGCATGCGCCGGAATGACGGCAATCCCGGTATCACAGGGTTTTTCAACAGCCCCTTGAGGGTCTGGCTTTCCGAGTGGAAAGCCAGACGGTTAGGGGAGTTTTTTCTGTGGCATATCCCCCCACCGAATCGGCCTTCGTCAAGGCTCGGCCTCTTCGACTCCCCCTCAAGGGGGGAGTGGATTTGAAATTCTCGTCCGTGGAGAGCGGTCTCCGTTGGGGTCGTATACCGGCTTTTTCAACAACCCTCATACGGCGGGGACTGCGTAGACGGGGACTTTCTCTCTCCTTTTTTTCGGGACGGTTTCATTTTTCCCGGAAAATACCGGCTTTCCCGAATGAAGGCGGAGCGTATTTTGTGGCATGTTTTCAAAGTTGGGGGTATCATCTATTATAGAGAAGGAAGAATCCGGTGCATTGATAGTGGCATGACATCGGTGGCCGGCGATTTATTGATATGATGTAGACGAAGAAATTTCAAATTCTGTCCGATTCCCGTTGAACACTGCCTGGAGGGCCAGAAAATGAACAAACCTTCTTCAGAGAATCCCGTTCCTGCCGAGGCGGGGACGCCAAAAGCCCAGAACGGCGGTCCGAACGGCCAGAACCTGTTGTCCATCGATCCGCCTCGCTACAAGCCCATCGTGGTCCAGCAGATAGACAAAGTCCCCGAGTTGCAGAGTCTCCCCGAGGACATACGCTTCAGCATGAAGGTGGTGGGGCACGTGCTGCCCTTCCGCACGAACCGCTACATGGTGGAAAACCTCATCGACTGGGACAACGTGCCCGAGGATCCCCTGTTCCAGCTCTCTTTTCCCCAGGAGGGGATGATCTCGAAAGAAGATTTCGATTCCGTGGCGGCTCTCTTGAAGCGGGACGCGCCCAAGGAGCAACTCAACGCCGCCATCCACGAGATCAGGGCCGGCCTGAACCCCCACCCCGCCGGACAGCAGACGCTGAACGTGCCCGTCCTCGACGAGGAGCATGTCGAAGGCATGCAGCACAAATACCATGAGACGGTGCTCTTCTTCCCCGGTCAGGGACAGACCTGCCACGCCTACTGCACATTCTGTTTCCGCTGGGCGCAGTTCGTGGGCGACAAGGAGCTTCGCTTCATCTCCACGGACGCGGACATCCTGCACAGGTATCTCGCCGAGCACAAGGAGGTGACGGACGTCCTCTTCACGGGCGGCGATCCCTTGATCATGAAGACCAAGGCGCTCGAGGGCTACATGCAGCCCCTGCTGGACGATTCGCGCTTCGCGCACATCCGCGACATCCGCATCGGCTCGAAGGCGCTGACCTTCTGGCCGTATCGCTTCACCACGGACGCCGACGCGGACGATCTGCTGCGTCTATTCGAGAAGATGGTGGAAGGCGGCAAGCACATCGCCATCATGGCGCACTTCAATCACGAGCGTGAAGTCCAGACCCCGATGGCGCGCGAGGCTATCAGAAGGGTGCGGGATACGGGCGCCGTCATCAGGACGCAGGCGCCGCTTCTCAAGCACATCAACGACGACGCCGATATGTGGGCGCGCATGTGGAAGGAGCAGGTGCGGCTGGGCCTGATACCCTATTACATGTTCGTGGAAAGGGACACGGGCGCCAAGCGCTACTTCGAGCTGCCCCTGGTGGAAGCGCACGCGATCTACCGGAAGGCGTACTCCCAGGTTTCCGGTCTGGCGCGCACCGCGCGGGGTCCCTCGATGAGCGCGGCGCCCGGCAAGGTGCAGGTACTGGGAATCGAGGAGGTCCGCGGCGAGCGCATCATCGCGCTTCAGTTCCTCCAGGCGAGAAACCCCGAGTGGCTGGGCCGCGTCTTCTTCGCCGAGTACGACGAAAACGCCACCTGGCTCACCGGCCTCAAGCCGGCCTTTGGAGAGAAGGAGTTCTTCTACGAGGCGGACTTCGAGGCGATGAAGCAGCGCCTCGCGAGCTAGGAGCGCCGAGTCTTTACGCTGCGCATGGTTACTTCTTCGCCATGCGCAGCACCTCGTCGAATTCCTTTCTGGTCACGGGCTGGACGCTCAGGCGCTGGCCTCGCTGGGTGACGCGCATCTCGGCGAGCCTGGGATTTTCTTTCAGTTCGTTGAGCGAGACGGGCCGGGGGAGTTTTTCCATCGCCTGCAGGTCGACCATGTGCCAGCGGGGGGCGTCGGCGGGGGCTTTCGGGTCGTAGTATTTGGATTTCTTGTCGTATTGGGTGTGGTCAGGGTACGATTCCCGCGCCACCCGCGCGGTGCCCGCCACGTGGGGCGGTTTCGCGTTCGAGTGATAGAAGAGAACGTAGTCGTCCACCTTCATCTCCATCATGAAATTTCTGGCCTGATAGTTTCGGATGCCGTCCCAGCAGGCGGTCTGCTCGGGCTCCGCCATCAGGTCGTCGAACGAGTATGCGTCCGGTTCGCTCTTCATGAGCCAGTATTTTCGGGCCATCGGAAGCGTATCTCCATGGTTGGCGTGGATGAATTCAGGATTATGGTGAGCCTACCACGTCGCGGTTGATGGTGAAATATGGGTGAGCGGCGCGCTCAGGATGCCGGCTTCACCTCGCCCGCGATTTGGAGGTCGGCGAGTTTCAGGGTGTGCGAGATGAAATCGTTGCACGGCGTCTCGACGCCCACCTCCGCCCCGATGCGCGAGACCGTTCCGCACAGCGCATCGATCTCGAGGCGTCTGCCCGCTTCGAGGTCATGGCACAGGCTGCCCTTGCTGGCCGGGTTCTGCTCGTCGATGAAGCGGTAGCGATCCTCGTCCGCGCCCTCGGGGAGGTTCACGCCCTTCGCCCTGCCCACGAGGTAGACCTCGCGCATCGTCTCGCGCATCATGTTTTTCGTGCCCTCGTAGGCCATGATTTCGCCGAGGGTGGAGCGCGTGAGCGCCGTCACCCCGCCGACCGCGCAGATGAAGATGAACTTCGTCCAAAGCTCCGCTTCGATGTCTTCTGAATATACCGCGTTGATTTCCGCGTCTTTCAGCTCGGCGAGTATCGCATCGCCGCGCGCGCTCGCGCCGCCGCCCGTTTCGCCGAAGACCAGCCGCCTCGGCCCCCCGATTTGCCGGATGAGGCCCGGCGCCGCGATGGAGGTGAATATATAGGCCGCGCCGCCCATCACGCGTTCAGCACCATAGACGGCCGCGAGTTTCTCTTCGCCCGCCACGCCGTTTTGCAGGTTGATGATGACGGTGTCCGGGCCGACCATGGGTGCGATGGCGGGAACGGCTGCGTCGTCGGCGGTCGTCTTCACGCAGTAGAGGATGACGTCGCATACGCCCGCCTCTGCCGGAGAATCCGTAAGCACCCCATCGCGCACGCTGAATTCTCCGGGCGCGACGCTCTCCACGCGGAGCCCCTCTTTCCGCATGGCTTCCAGGTGTTCTCCGCGCGCGATGAAGGCGACGTCCTTGCCGCCCCTCGCCAGCATGGCGCCGAAATAGCCGCCCACGCCTCCTGTCGCCATGATGCCGAAACGCATGTTCCATCCTTCCCGGAAAGACGCGGTTCCCGCCGTGCACGGAAAAAAGAAAAGGAGGAAAGCCCAAGCTCTCCTCCTTTTGGTTGTACCAGAACCTCGGGGTTTTCGTCAGGAGGCGGTATCCATTTTCTTTTCCGGTTCTTGGGGCGTCGTCGTTTCCGCGGACATCTCTCCTTGCTCCGTGCTCTCGTGCGCGTGACCGTTGGAATGACCGTTAGCGCCGTTTGTATGGCCGTTTGAACCGTTTGCGTGGCCGTTCGACCCCGTCGCCTGCTCTTCGGCGTCCAGAGAGATGATCTCCTCTTGACCGCCCACAGGCCCCAAGTCGAGGTCTTCGGTTGCCTCGAACTCCTCGGGTTTCGGCATGTCCGAGAGGCTCTTGAAGCCGAAATGCTCCAGGAACAGGGGCGTGGTGCCGTAGACGATGGGCCGGCCCACGACGTCACGCCGCCCGAGGATGCGGATGAGGCCGCGCTCGAGCAGGGTGTGCAGCACGCCGCCGCAATCCACCCGCCTGATCTCCTCGATCTCCGCTTTGGTGATGGGCTGCTTGTAGGCCAGTATGGCCAGGGTTTCGAGCGCCGCCTGGGAGAGCTTGGTTTTTCTCTCCCTCTTGGAGAAGCGCTTCACCCAGGGGGAGAACTCCGCCCGCGTGCAAAGGCGAAAGCCCTCGGCCACTTCGATGATCTGCAGGGTCTTGTCGCCATATTCCTCGACCAGCTCGCCCAGGAGTTTTCGGACGACCTTGACGTTCACGTTGGAGACGCCCTTGAACAGAAAAGAAATATCCCGGGGCCGGAGCGGCTCGCTCGCGACGAAGAGAATGGATTCGACAATCTTTTTCGCCTCATCCAGGTCCATGACGAGCGGCGCGTCCTTGTCGATTTCTCCGGCTTCCTCCGCATCGGGCGCCTCTTCGGCCATCCCGGCTTGTTCCTCCGGCTCCTCGATCTCGAAGAGCGTCTCCTGGCGAGGCTCCTCCATGGCTTCCAGCTGATGTTCCGCCAGCGCCCTGGCCGCGGCGTCCGGGGACGACGCTCCATCCTCGGCGAGCTCGAAGGGAACTTCCGTTTCCGCCCGCGCTGTTTCTTGATTTTCCGTTTGGGGGTCATTCATCACGCACCGCCTTTGTAATTCGGATTTCACCGAAATTGGACGCCTGTTGCGCCACGACAAGATTTCCCTTGATGAGTTCCAGAAGCGCCAGGAATATGGCCACCACTTCGAGCACGCGCCTCGTCTGGAACAACGAGTGGAAGAGCACTCCGTCCCCGCCTGCGTCCTCCAGGGTGTCCATGAGCATGGTTCTCATGTCGGCGACTTCGAGCTCATCGATGTCCACGAGGTGGACGCCTTCTTCCCCGATGGATTCGATGAGGTGCTGCATGGCGCTGATGAGGTCGAACACCGTGACTTGCAGCCTGGGCGCTTCTTCTTCCTCGTCATCCTCCAGGAGGAGAGGATCGGCGCCCCGCGTATAGAGCCAGGATTGCTCCTCCTCGGCATGGCGGAACACCTGGCTGATTTTCTTGAATTTCTGGTACTCGATGAGCTGGCGCTGGAGCTCCTGGCGCAGGACTTCGGGGTCTTCCTCTTCCGCGTCGTCCTCGGTCCGGGGCAGAAGCGTTCTGCTCTTGATGTAGACCAGATAAGAGGCCATGACGAGGTATTCCGACGCCAGGTTGATGTTCAGCTTTTTGAGGAGTTCCACGTATTTCAGGTATTGATCCGTAATGAAGGCGACCGGAATATCGTTTATGTCCAGCCTGTGCTCGCGCACCAGATGCAGCAGCAGTTCGAGCGGACCCTCGAAGACGTCGATCTTGACGTTGAATCGCTCGGAATCATCCGAAACTTCAGGTGCGGTCTCCAGACCCTCGGGGCGGTCCGCATCGGGCGCACGGCCGGTCTCCAGGATTTCCCAGTTATCGGGGTTTCCCGCGGACATATCGCTGCCCCAGGGCAGATCGGCGAAGCCGGTCTCCTCTGAAGGCGCAGCCGAGCCTTCTGGTGGTGGCGTATTTTCTGGGGGATTCATGCTCACCCCGGATGGGCGGACTGAGCGGTCTTTGCCGGGCGCTTTCACGAGCCCACGGGCGGGGAGGCTCTTTATCGCCCTGGAATTACTATCCAGCCTAGAAAATATGGATATTCTTGTCAAATGGGAAAAATCGGAATTTTTCAAAAAATTCAAGCGCTTATGCGTCTTCCTCTCGACGGGTCGGTCCCTGCGCCTTGAGGGAGAAGCGCCTCTGGGGGATAATCGGAGTTCTGGTAATCTCGACGAGGAGGAATCGATGGCAGGCAAAATCATGTCCCTCACGCAAGCGGCGGCCCTGGTGCAGGATGGAGATTTGCTCGCCCTGGGCGGAAACGCGCTCACGAGAATTCCCGCCGCCTTCGTCCGGGAACTCGCCCGTCAGGGGCGGGAGAATTTGCGTCTCGTGAAGACGGCCGGCGCCTATGACGTCGACTTGCTCTGCGCGGCGGGGGCCGTAGCGCAGACGCAGACGGGCTACGTGGGATTCGAGAACCTCTTCGGCCTGGCGCCCTCCTACCGCCGGGGCGTGGAGGAAGGCCGCGTGCAGGCGGTCGAACACGCCTGCTCCACCGTCATCGCGGGTCTCAGGGCCTCCGCGCATGGCCTGCCGAGCCAGCCCGTGGCGGGTCTGGAGGGCAGCGACGTGGCGGCGCATACCGGTTTCCGGCAAGCAAGAGACCCCTACACGGGTGAGTCGGTATTCATGATTCCAAAAATCAGGCCCAGATTCGCCGTTCTCCATGTGACGTACGCAGACTCCGAGGGGAACGCGCGGATAGACGGCGGGGCGTTCGAGGACGTCTTGATGTCCAGAGCCGCCGAGTCGGTGATCCTGACGGCGGAGCGCATCGAGGAGACCGCGTTTTTCGTCGAGAAACCCGAAAGAACGGCGGTTCCCGCCTTCATGGTGCAGGCGGTGGTTCACGCGCCGGGAGGCGCGCGGCCCGGGGGATGCCATCCGTTTTACGATATCGACGAAGAAGCCGTGGGCGCATACCTCGATTCGGCGGCCGGCGCGGAATCCCTGCGCGCTCATCTCGATTCCTGGGAGGAGCGCGACCATGCAGGAAGCGTGGCGGCGTCGAGGGGCGCCGGATGAGCGTCGCGATGCGCGAAGGCGCGTCCCAGGAGGTGCGCGCCGCCGCCGACAGGATGGCGGTTTTTCTCTCCAGATTCATCCGCGACGGGGAACTCGTGTTCCACGGCGTGGCATCTGCGCTGCCGATGGCGGCGATCGTCATGGCCCGGAACACCCACGCGCCGAACCTGACCTACCTGAACATCCCGGGCGGCGTGGACCCACGACCCTCCTATCTTCCCGGCTCCACCGTGGCGCGGCAACTCATGGAAGGCGCGCTTTCGTATTTCAGCCTCACGGAAATTTTTGATCTGTCCGCCCGGGGCAAGCTCGACCTGGCGTTTCTGGGCGGCGCGCAAATCGACGCGCGGGGCGACATGAACCTCTCCTTTATCGGGGACCCCGCTGCGCCCAATGTGCGCCTTCCGGGCGGTGCGGGCAGCGCGCACATTCTGCCCACGGCGGGGCGAACCGTATTATGGCGGACGGTGCACGACGCGAGGAGCTTTCCCGAGCGCTGCGATTTCGTGACGGCTTCGGGCAACGTGGATGCGGTGGTGACCCCCTTGTGCATTTTTGAGAAGGCGGACGGCCGTCTCCGGGTGAAGTCGATTCACCAGGGCGTAACGGCGGACGGCTTGCGCGCGGCCACGGGGTTCGACCTCGGTGATTTGGAGCGCGCCCCCACCACGCCTGAACCGACGGATGCCGAGCGCACAGCACTCCACGCTGCAGACCCCGAAGGTGTCCGCCTGCGCGAATTCATCTGAAGCGGAAATTTCCTTTCATGCCGCAGAAAAGATTCGACGCCGTGGGAATCGGCCTGAACTCGGCCGATCAGTTCTGTGTGGTGCGCGAATACCCGCTGGCGAACACCAAGAGCGGGATTCTGGACATGGCGCGCGAAGGCGGCGGGCAGGCGGCGACGGCCATGGCGGCGCTGGCGCGTCTGGGTATGCGCGCGGCCTACATCGGCGCGGTGGGCGACGACGAGGCAGGCGCGTTCTCCCTCGCGAGTTTGAGGGCCGAGGGCGTGAACGTGGAAGGCGTCGTCACGCAGCGAGGACGCGCGAGCCAGTCCGCCCTCATCATCGTGCAGCAAGAAGGCGACGGGGAGGAGAAAGGCTCGCGGACGATTCTGTGGCGGCGCGAGGTGTCCCTGGCGCGAGGAGACGTGAATGAGGATATCGTTCGGGCGGGACGCGCACTTCATCTCGACGGCCACCACGTCGAGGCGGAAATCCGGGCCGCGCGGTGGGCGCGCGAGGAAGGCGCGCCCGTGTTCCTGGATGCCGAGCGCGCACCCGAGGGCATCGCGGACTTGATAAGTCTCACGGATTACCTGATCGCGGCGGAAGACTTCCCCGCTTTGCTCACCGACGTTTCCGAACACCGCGAGAGCTTAAGCCTGCTTCATGCGATGGGCCCCAAGGTGGCGGGCGTCACCCTGGGCACGCGCGGCGCGCTCGCATACGATGGAAAGCGGTTTTATGAAGCACCCGGTTTTCATGTAGACGTGCTCGACACCACGGGGGCGGGCGATGCGTTTCATGGTGGATTCCTGTACGGCGTATTGCGAAAGATGGGCCTTGAGGATACGTTGCGCTTCGCAAACGCGGTCGCCGCGATGAACTGCACCGCCCTTGGGGGAAGGGCCGCGCTCCCTCGCCTGAACGAAGTGGAAGCCTTTCTGCGAGCGAATTCACCAGGGAAAAGCGCATGAAGCGCATACTCGAAAAATTTTGCTACGCTCTCGTCCTGCTGTGCCTGTCCGTCGTTCTGAGCGGTTGCGATCTGCTCCCCGAGCTCGGCCCGCCGAAAGAATCCGTCTCGGGCACCATTCGGATGAGCGGGAAGCTGCCAGTCAAAGCGTGGCGCACACGCACGCTCTTCATCATCGTCGAACCTGAAGAAGGCGGACTGCCGCTCGCGGTGCAGCGCCTCGTGGAGACGCGGTTTCCCTACCGATACGTCATCACGAAAGACGACGTGATGATGAGCGGGCAAGAGTTCTCAGGGCGGGTCCGCGTACGCGCCCGCCTCGATGCGGACGGCGTTCCGGGCCCGCTGGTCAAGGGCGATTTCGAGGGGCGGGCGGCAGGCTTGGTTACCGTGGGCGCGAAGAACGTGGACGTGGTGATCGACCGAATCGGAACCGCTCCTCCCCCGGAAGTGGCGAAAAAATCTCCTCCAAAACCCGCTCCGCCTCCAAAGGCGACGCCACCGGCCGGGAGCGGCAAGACGATTCGCGGCGTGGTTCGCGTTGCGCCAGCCCTGGCGGATAAGGCGAAGGACAAGGCGGCGATTTTCATCATCGCGCGCGGAAAACAGCCCGGCCCGCCGCTTGCGGTCATGCGGATTCTCAATCCCCGGTTTCCCCTGGAATTCAGCATGAGCGAGCAGAACGTGATGATGCAGGGGGTGGCGTTCGAAGGCGAGGTCCGCCTCATCGCCAAGCTGGACGGCGACGGAAAGGTCGGGACCGAGCCGGGCGATATTTTCGGCGGCGCGCGCGGGCCGGTGCAGGTGGGGGCGCGCGGCGTGGAGATCGTTCTGACGCAGGAGGCGAAAGGCGCAGCCGCGCCGAAACCCGCAACCAGGGAAGAAACGGGCGAGGTGATTTCGGGAACGGTCGAGGTCGCCCCCGCCCTGCGGGCGAAGGCCGAAGGCAAGCCGGTCTTGTTCCTGATCGCGCGCCAGGGCGGGGGAGGCCCCCCGCTGGCGGTCGTGCGCGTGGCGAACCCCCGCTTCCCGCTGGCGTTCGAGATTTCGAAGCGGAACGTGATGATCCCGGGCGTCCCGTTCGAGGGGATGGTTTCGCTCGCAGCGCGCCTGGACGCGGACGGCTCGGCGGGACCCGCGGGCGTGGGCGATCTGGAAGGCCGCACGGCGCGCCCCGTTCGGGTGGGAGAGAGGAACGTGCGCATCGTGATCGACAGGGCGTTTTGACGGCGCAAGGCCGCGCGCTCTGGCGCGGCGGCGGCAAAGTGTGCATAATCGCCCCTCGAAATTCCCGAGAATCTATTTTCTGAAAGCAGGTTTTTCCTCATTCACGCACCGATAAGGAGAAGTCCAGGTGATCATCGACCCCCATGCCCACATCGCTCCCGAGAGTTTCATCGAAGACGTACGCCAGGGCCGTTTCGGCGACGCCGTCACCATCGAAGCGGGCGACCCGTGGGAACAACTCGTCACGAAAAACACCGTGCTCGGCGAGGAGCGGATCCACAAGAACCCGCTGCCGAAAGAAACCTATGACGTCGAGATGCGCCTGAGCGACATGGCGAACAACCAGAACGTGGACATACAGATACTCTCCGTCGTTCCGCCCATGACGCACTACGCGCTCGACGCAGGGCTGAACAGGGAGCTTTCCGCATCGCTGAACGACGCGCTCACCGCGCTCACGAAAGAGCACCCCGACCGCTTCCTGTGCATGGCGCAGATTCCGCTCCAGGACCCCGAAGCCGCGGCGGCCGAACTCGACCGCGCGGTGAAAAACGGCCACCTGGGCTGCCAGATCGGCTCGAACGTCGCGGGCAAAAACCTCGACGACCCCGAGCTCGACGCCGTCTGGGCCAAGGCGTGCGAGCACGACGTGCCGATATTCATTCACCCGGTGGACGTCATGGGCGTCAACGACAGGCTCAAGGACTATTACCTGAGAAACTTCATCGGCAACCCGCTCGACACGACGATATCCATCGCCTGCCTCATCTTCGGCGGCGTGTTCGACCGCTTCCCGAACATCAAGTTCCTGGTCTCGCACGTGGGCGGCTTCGTACCCTGGATACGGGGCCGCTGGCAGCACGGCTACGGCGAGCGCAGGGAGCCCAAGGTGCACGGTTCTAAGGACCCCGAACAGTATTTCGGCAAGATTTATTACGACACCATCATCCACAACGCGGATTCGTTCGAGTTCGCCGTGAAAACGCTCGGCGTGGACCGGATTCTCTACGGCACGGACTATCCCTTCGACATGGGCTATCTGGCCGGGGCGAAGGAGATTCCGGGGCTTTCGCGCTTCTCGGCGGATGAGCAGGAGCAGATGCTCTACGGGAACGTGAAGAAGCTCTACAAGCTGGACGTGTAAGACCTGAAGCTGAGAAAACAACCCGGCTATCATGCGGCGAGGGGGCCGTGAGGGGTAGTTAAATGAGCCGGGTTTCGTGATTCTGGATATGTAGCTGACCGGTGAGAGAGGAGGCTTCACTCCCCCCTTGAGGGGGCTGTTGGAAAAGTCCTCCTCAGGGGATAAAGGCACCCCCCCCTACCCCCCTTGTCAGGGGGGTATAAAAAGGCGATGCGCCGCAAAAGAAGGAAAAAAGGATCAACTCCCCCCTTGAGGGTCTGGCTTCCCGAGGGGAAAGCCAGACGAAGAGGCCGAGCCCTGGCGAAGGCCGATTCGGTGGGGGGACATGCCACAGAAAAACTCCCCCCACCGGTTCGGTTTCGGGGAAAATCCCCCTCACCTCACCGACTCCCCCTCAAGGGGGGAGTGAAGTCTTCTCCCTCCACAGTATCTGGACTTTTTCAACAACCCCTTACAGCGCAGGCCACCGGTTCCGCAGCTCGGGCGTCGCCGTCTCGTAGGCGTGGACCGCGCGCAGCACCTCCGCCTCCTCCCAGGGCCGTCCGATCACCTGAAGCGACATGGGCATGCCCTCTTTCTCCGAAAACCCGGTGGGAACCACCGCCGCCGGGAAACCCGTCAGGTTCTGGTGGGTGAGGAACGGCATGGTGAGCGCGAGTGAGTAATCCACCTCCTCGCCGTTGATCACGGCCTTCAAATCGTCGAGTCGCGGGGCGATGCAGGGCAGGGCGAGCGTCAGGATGACGTCCACCCCCTCGAACAGATCAAGCACCTTGCGCCGTAGCACTTCCCGTTCGCGCCCCGCGCGGATGTACTCGTCCAGGTCGGCCCCCGCGATACTCGCCTCCACCCGCTCGCGCGTCGATGGGCCGTAGCCGTCGGGGTTCTGTTCATAGAGTGGTCTGTGGAACTCGGCGAATTCGCACTGGATGATGACGCGGCTCACGTGCATCAAGCTCTCCGCATCGTCGAAGGGCAGCGTCTCGACACTCGCTCCCGACTCGCGGAGCACGCCGACGGCGCGCTCGAAGGCTTGCGCGACCTCCGCGTCCGCCTCGAAGCCGCCCGAAAGCCCGGGGCACAAGCCCACCCTTAAGCCCTCCGCACCCTCATCGAGCCGGGCGGAGAAATCGGGAACCGGCGCGTCGCGGCTATAGGGGTCTTGCGCATCATAGCCCGCCATCCCCTGTAAGAACAAAGCGGCGTCACGTGCCGAGCGGGCGATCGGCCCCACGTGGTCGTAGCTCAGACAGTTGGGGCACACGCCGCGCAGGCTCACCCGCCCGTGGGTGGGCTTGAGCCCGACGAGCCCGCACAGCGCCGCAGGCCCTCGGATGGAGCTGCCCGTGTCCGTTCCGATGGCGGCGGGGCACAGGCCGGCGGCGACCGAAGCGCCCGACCCCGTGCTGGAGCCTCCCGTCATGCGCTCGGTGTCCCACGGGTTGCGCGCCGTGCCGTAGTGGACGTTTTCGCTCATCGGCCCCGAGGCGAACTCCTGGGTATGGCATTTTCCGAGCAGAATCGCGCCGGCGCGCTTGAGACGGACGACGCATTCCGCATCCGTCTCGGGCACGTTGTCGCGGAAGAAACTCGACCCGCGCGTCGTCCGCACGCCCGCCGTGTCGACGATGTCCTTGACCCCGTAGGGAACCCCGTGCAGAGGACCCAGCCTGCGCCCGGCGGCGATTTCCTCCTGCGCGCGCTTCGCCTCGGCCAGCGCGGCGTCCGCCGTCACTTCGAGAAAACCGAAGACGGTGGGATTCAGCGAATCGATGCGGCGCAGGAACGCCTCGACCACTTCCACGGAAGAGAGTTCCCCCGCCCCGATTCGTTCTGAAATCTCGTGAAGCCCGAGCCGGCAAATATCATCTTCTCTCATGGTATGCCCTCCTCGGAAACTTGTTTCATCCCCTGGATAGGAATAATCGCCCGTCAAAAAACCACCTTCACCCGAAGACCCGCGTCCCGATGCGCGCGAGCCTGCGCGAGGTTCCTGATGCTTCGCGAAATAGTATTAAAGACGATACCTTTGCACTCTAACACGTTCATGCTATAGTACGGAGCATACATTTCATACCATATCCCATACCCCTCTAAGGGAAGGGGGGTGCAACACGTATGATTGCTGTTGCAGGCCTTCCCTTCATCGTGCCGAGTCATACACGCAGGAGGCGTGCAAATGACTTTCTGGCTCACCCAGATATTCAACGGCATCTCCTACGGCGCCATCGTCTTCCTGCTGGCCATGGGCCTCTCCCTGATATTCGGCGTCATGAAGGTCATCAACGTCACGCACGGAACCTATTTCCTCGTGGGCGCATACTTCGGGCTCACGACCCTCAAGCAGACGGGAAATTTCTTCCTCGCCATCCTGATCGGCGGAATCGCGATCGCCGTCATGGGCATCGTGATCGAGCGCGTCTTCCTGCGCCGCCTTCAGGGAAACGACCTTGGCCAGGTGCTCATCACCATGGGATTCGTTCTCGTTCTTCAGGACGCGATTCTCGTCGTCTGGGGTCCCGACCCGGTCAGTATGGATGCGCCGAAATTCCTGGCCAGCACGGGACGGATCGGGGGGTTCTCCTTCCCGATGTACAGGTTGTTCCTCATCGTATTCGCAGCGGTAACGGCGGCGGCGCTGTGGTTCTTCGAGAGCAGGACCAAAGTCGGCTCCTCGGTGAGAGCCGCCGTCGACGATGTGGAGATGGCGGGCGGGATGGGGGTGAACGTGCCCGTCGTGTTCAGCCTCGTTTTCGGACTCGGCTCGTTCCTGGCCGGCATGAGCGGCGTGCTGGCGGCGCCCTGGCTCGGTATCCAGGCGGGGCTTGACTTCGAGATCCTCCCCTTCGCCTTCGTCGCCATTATCGTGGGCGGGATGGGCAGCCTGAAAGGCGCGGTCGTCGCCAGCCTCCTCGTCGGGATCATCGACAATCTGGGGAAAACCTTCTTTCCCGAATTCGCGTATTTCACCCTGTTCCTGCCGATGGCCGTCATTCTCGCCATTCGTCCCTCCGGGCTGTTCGGGAGAGCGATGTGAGGGGGGAACTTCTGGCCACCCGCGGCAGAGTGATTGCGATTGCCGCAGTCCTGGTTTTCGCATGCGTATCGCCGCTGTTCGTGGATGAATTCTCGGTGCTCGTCCTGAACCAGTGCCTGATCTGGGGCATCCTCGCCTTAAGCCTCGACTTGATGCTCGGCTACACCGGCATGGCGTCTCTGGGCCACGCGGCCTATTTCGGCACCGGCGCCTATGCGGCGGCCATCATGTCGGCGACCTACGGCGCTTCGTTCGGTGAGGCGTTCGTCGTCGCGCTCATCGCCGCAGCGGTGGTAACGGCCATCTGCGCGCTCGTCGCACTGCGGGCGTCGGACGTGTATTTCCTGATGATCACGTTCGCCCTGGCCATGCTCATGTGGGGACTCGCCTATCGCTGGGACTCGATGACCGGCGGCGAAAACGGCATCGCGGGCATAGACCGCCCATTATTCATGGAAGATACGATCACTTACTACTACTTCACCCTCATCGTGGCCGCCGTCGTATTCCTGTTCTTCTCCGTTCTCGTTCACTCGTGTTTCGGGAAGACGATGGTGGGGATCCGCGAGAGCGAATCGCGCATGCGCGCCCTGGGCTACAACGTATGGCTCCACAAGTTCATCATCTACATGATCTCGGGCATATTCAGCGGCTTCGCCGGTTTTCTCTGGGTGTTCTACAACAGCTACGTCGCTCCGACCGACGTCGAACTGGTGACCTCGTTCAACGCCCTGCTGATGGTCTCGCTGGGAGGACCGGGCACGCTGGCCGGCCCCCTCCTGGGCTCCACCATATTCGTCATTCTCGACAACTCCGTGAACATGTTCACCGAACGCTCTCTGACTGTCGTGGGCTGCATTTACATCGTGGTGGTTCTTTTCGCGCCCGAGGGCATCATGGGCTTCATCAAGCAACTGAGAACGAAGGTTGGCGAAACGGACAACGGATGATCAGCCCACTCCAGGGCCGTCATCGTCTATAAGAGGAGGAATTCCCATGATTCGAAAACGCATCGTTTTTCTCGTCGTTCCCCTCGCATTTACACTCGCTGCGCTCCTCGCCACAGGTCCTGCGCTCGCGGCGAAGGGACCCATCAAAATCGGGCTGCTCACCTCCAAGAAGGGCGTTCTCGCCAAGCACGGCTCGGACCAGATGAACGCACTCAAGGTGTTCCGCGAGAAGTTCGGGGACAAGGTCGCCGGCCGCGATGTGAAATTCTTCATCGAGGACAACGAGAGCAAGGTGGCCCTGGCCGTGACCCGGGTGCGCAAGATGCTCACGCGGGACAGGGTCCACATCGCGATGGGCGGTCTTTTCGGCTCGACCGGCTACGCGATTGCGCCGCTGGCCGACAGGTACAAGACCCCGATCCTCATCTGGTCGTGTCCCGACGATATCTCCAAGCGCAAGCGCAAGAAATACGCGATCACGTATTTCTCCTGCAGCCAGCCCATGCACGCATTCGCCCACTGGGTGCGGACGGCGATGCCGAACATCAAGAAGGTGATCACCATCGGCCCCGACTACGCCTTCGGCTACGAGTCGACGGGCGGCTTCCAGCAGGTGTTCGAGGACATGGGCGGCAAGGTGATCCAGAAGATGTACATGCCCATCAACACGGTGGATTACGGACCCTACATCGGCAAGCTCAGAAAAGACGCCGACGCACTGTTCCTCACCCTGGCCGCGGCGCAGGGTCTGCGGCTTCCGAAACAGCTCAAAGAAGCCGGCTTGGCGAACAAGTACGTGATCCTGGGCAACGGGACGAACACGGACGAATTCGTCATTGACGCACAGGGGGATGAAGTGCTCGGCTGGATTTCGGCCCTGATCTACAGCGCCGACATCCAGACCAAGGACAACCTGGATTTCGTCAAGGCGTTCCGGAAGCACGCCAAGAAAGACCCCGGCTACTACGCCGAGGGGTATTACGGCGGACTCCGCCTCATCTACAAGGCCATAGAGGAAGTAAACGGCAACGTGGAGGACAAGGACAAATTCTTCGCCGCGCTGAGGAACCTCAAGGTGGCCGCCGGCATGCCGGCGGGACCGAGGGCGTCCGACGGCCACGGGACGTTCAAGATGAACGTCTACGTCCGCATGGTCATGAAGGACGAGACCGGCAAGAAGAAAAACAAGGTCCTGGCGGTCATCCCGAACGTGAGCCAGTTCTGGAATTACAAGCCGGACGAGTTCATGAAGAAGCCGCCCTACAGCAGGGATTACCCCCCGTGCAAGCATTGCGCGAAGTAGCGGCCGGTTAAGCGCCTGAACAAGGGCCATCGCGCGCGGATGGGAATTTTTCCATCACCCGCGCGCGGTGGTCCCCTCGGCCCCACCGAGGCAGGCTGAACGACGCTAAGGAGGTTGGTCTTGGAGCAGGAAGCCCATCAGGGTTCGAACGGGTCCGCCGCGTGTCTGAAGGTAGAGGGGCTAGGCAAGCACTTCGGCGGCCTCGTCGCGGTCAACAACGTCGACCTCGTGGTGGAAAACGGCGAACGCCGGGGCATCATCGGCCCGAACGGCGCGGGGAAAACCACGTTTTTCAACATGATAGCGGGGGAACTCGACCCCACGCACGGCAAGGTCCATCTCTACGGGGAGGACATCACACGGCTGCCGACCCACCAGCGGACCCATCTCGGCATGGCGAGGACCTTCCAGATCACCAACCTGTTCCCCAATCTGTCCGTGCTGGACAACGTCCTGCTGGCGGCGCAGGCCCTGGAGAAGTCGAAATTTTCGATGCTCCGCACCATCAAGAGCCATCGGCATATCTACCAGAAAGCCGAGGAGATGATGAGGAGGCTCAAGCTGTGGGACATACAAACCGATCTCGTCAAGAACCTCTCCCACGGCTACCAGCGCCAGATTGAGATCGCCCTCGCTCTGGTCGAGAACCCGAAGGTGCTGCTCCTGGACGAACCCACGGCCGGGCTCTCGCCCGCCGAATCCGCCGAGGTGGTTTCCCTGCTCAAGGAACTCGACCCGGAGATGACGATGCTCATCATCGAGCACGACATGGACGTCGCCTTCGAGCTGGTGGACAAGCTCATGGTCATGCACGAGGGGGAAGTCATCGCCGACGGTCCCAAGGAAGAGGTTCGGGCGAACCAGACCGTTCAGGAGATATACTTAGGCTATGACTGATAACGACCCGATGCTGAAAGTGGACGACATCCACACCTATTACGGGGACAGCTACGTCCTCCAGGGGCTCTCTCTCGAAATCGCCGAGGGCGAGGTAATGGCCGTTCTGGGCCGAAACGGCATGGGCAAGACCACGCTCATCCGCTCCATCATCGGGTTCACGAAGCCGCGCACGGGGAAAATCTCCTTCGACGGCGCCGACATCACGGCGCTGCAGCCGCACGAGATCGTGAGCCTCGGCGTGGCGCTTGTGCCGCAGGGGCGGCGGATATTCCCCTCGCTCACCGTGATGGAAAACCTCCTGCTCGGGGAAAAGGAAGGCGTAGCGGAAGACGGTGAAGAACCTTGGGACACGGACCGGGTGCTGGCCCTCTTCCCGCGCCTTAAGGAACGCCTGCGCAACATGGGCAATCAGCTGAGCGGCGGGGAGCAGCAGATGCTCGCCTTCGCCCGCTCGCTGATGACGAACCCCAAGATGCTCCTGCTGGATGAACCGACCGAGGGACTCGCGCCTCTTCTGGTTCGTGCGATGGGAGATACTCTTTCCAAACTCAAGGAGAGCAAGCTCGCCATCCTGCTGGTCGAGCAGAACATGAAGTTCGCGCTCGCCGCCTGCGATTACGTGCACGTGCTGAACCGGGGCCGCGTGGTGCATTCCTCCACGCCGGATGAACTCGCCGCGAACGAGGAGATCAAATCCCGCTTCCTGGGCGTCTGATCGCAGAGCGGCCCCGCACTTCCCGTGAACCCTTAAAAAATCAACCCTCAGAACCGGCGGACGCCGGAAGCGTTTCCGCTTCTTCTGAGGCTGCGCCCTCTTTCGCCCACCAGCACTCGTTCATGAACTCGGCCAGGTCCTGTTTGTCGATCACGGCAGATTTGGTGAACAGGGTCATCTGGTCGTCGCCTTCGAGATCGGTCTCGAGCGCGTCGGTGAAGCGGTTCCACATGTTGAAATAGCCCGAGACCAGCGTCGCCTCGACGAGCTGGGCGTGATCGTAGTGTTTCTTCATGTTCTCCAGCGCCTCGGGGTTCCGGGAGAAGGTGTATTTCGTCAGGTGATAGGCCCAGGCGATGGCCGCCTTCTCGGCGTCGTTGAACAGATCCGAATCCTGATACGCGTCGTCCCTCACGGCGTCAATCTGCGCATCCGACAGCCCGCACGCTCGACCGAACGTGACGTTGTGGGCCGTTCAGTACTTACACCCGTTTTCCATCGAAGTCTTCAAGATCAGGAGCGCCTTCGTCTTCGCGTCGAGCACGTCTGTAATCTCCGCCCGGCACAGCGAGATCAGAAAGCCGAACAGCGGCTGGAGCATCCTCGGGCTGGCCGAACTCACGCGGATAGCGTTCGCCACGCGGCCGAACATCTTGCGGCTCGCGTCGAACACCACGGCGGCCTCGGGGCCTGCCTCTTCATCGCTCAGAATCGGTAGTTGCGCCATCGAAGTTTCCTCCCGATACGGGTTATAAGGCTTAATTCACCGGCGGCCACAGGCGGCGGCCCACGCTCGGGCTGCCGGGCGCATGGATGAGCGATCTCACCACCCGGCCCGACCACCCGCTCTCATCGAGCGAGAGGCTCTCGTGCTTCTGGAACCCCTCCTCCCGCGCTTCGAGCGAGGTGAACTCATACATGATCGAATGCTTGGCCCAGCCTGCGGCGGAGAGCAGCTTTCTCGCGCCGATGCAGCCGGGCATCCCCTCCATGAATTTCAGGCGGTACTGTGCGTACCATGCGCCGAGGTCGTGCTCCGCCTCCGCGTCCCGGGAGATGAACTGCCCCATCTGGATCGCGGGGCCGGGCGTAATGCCGGGGCCTCTCGCGGCGACGTCGGGTCCGTCTACGCGGGCCTCCTCGCTGAAAATGCACTCGCGATATCCCACGCGAAGGCTTAAGTTGGCCTTCGTCTCATCGTCGTAATCTTTCGCGATATCGGCGAGCGTGGGGTCGAAAAAGGCGTGTGGCGAGACCGCCCCGATGAGGAGCACGTACCCCGTGCCGCCGGGAAGCTCACCGGGTGCTGTGTAGGTGAGCGCCGTGTTCTTCACCTGCTCCATCTGCGCCCCCTCATCTGCGACTTCATAATGCGCCGCCCACAGGAAGCCAGATCGCCGAAGCATGGCCGGCAGGTATTTGCCATGCAGCCACGCAAAATACTCTTCTTTATTATCTTCTGTCAGGTCGTACCAGGACGCCCAGATTCCTCGATCCATTACATGACTCCATCCATAAAGTTGGTGAGACGCTACTGCACGAAGGTCGTGCCCGCCTTGTCCTGGTGGGAGCAGTTCCCGTAGGTGGCGATGAGCTCGGCGGGCTCGGTCTCGCTCGGGTTCTCCTGCCCGTGCGGCTCGCCCGCGGGCGCGTAGCAGAAATGGCCCGCCTCGACGAGGTGTTTTTCGGGATTTTTCGGGTCGCCGCAATAGACGTAGATCGGCCCCTTGTTCACATAGAACACCGCGTCGCACGTGTGGGTGTGCATCTTGTTCTTCCCGCCCGGTGGGATGATGGTGCGCTGCATGGTCATGACCCTGGTGTCCGTCGTCTCGTCGTTCACCCCCCACATGATGGAGTAGGGAGGCTCATAGGCGTTGTCCTTGTCCACGCTCATGGAATTGATGATTTTCATGAATCTTCTCTCCTTGAATCCTCGGTTCGCGTCCGCGGCGCACGCATAAGAACGGGTGGGATGAAAGTTTGCTACGGCCAGCCGATTGGTGGAATAATACGCAAACCCGTAGAACAAAACCACTTCATCAAAGTGATGAAGAACGCTTCGGGGTCGGCAGGAACGAAAGGCCCCATGAGACAGGACGATCCATGGCTTCGGACAACGAATCGGCGAACGCACCAAGCCCCACGATGCTGCGCCTCGAAATTTATCTGGCCGCGGCGATGATGCTCCTCTCTGTGGGCTTCGCCGTCTTTATGCCCTACCTGATCGCGACGGGTGGCATTACCTCGGCGCAGGATTTCCTGCGCCTCACGCCCGTTTTTTTCCCGAGGCTCGCCTTCGCCGTGCTGGCCGCCCTGTGCGCGTTCTACCTGCTGGACGCCTGGCGAAGGGCGCGCTACGTCCGCTCCGACGCAAACCCGGATGAAGCGGCGCGCTTCCAGCGCGGGGCGGTGATGATCGTCGTCATCGCCGCCTATTCTCTCCTCGTTTCGGCGCTTGGCTACGGCCTCTCGACGCTTCTAATGGCGGGGGCGGTCATCTGGTATCTGGGCATACGGCAGATATGGATCGTCGCTTCCGTCTCCGTCCTCATGCCCATCGTCGTGCGTTTCATCTTCGAGAGACTGCTCCTCATCTCGCTTCCGAGGAGCGATTACGAGGCCATCGCCGTCGTCGAGGACGCCATCATGAAGTTTCTCTCCGGCATTTTTCTCGGGAAATAGGGAGCCAGGAACTTGCTCGACGCCTTCCTGCAAGCCTTCGCCCTCCTGATGCGGGTGGATACCTATCTCTACATCTGCGCGGGGCTGACCATCGGCATGTTCGTGGGCGCGATGCCGGGCCTCACCACCATTCTCGCGATGTCGGTGCTCCTGCCGATTTCCTTCAAGCTCGAACCCATGCTCGGCATCCCGTTTCTGATCGGCATCTACAAGGGCGGCATCTACGGGGGCAGCATCCCCGCGATTCTGGTCGGCATCCCGGGAACGGGCGCATCCATCGCCACGACTTTCGACGGCCCGGCGCTCACGCGCAAGGGCGAAGGTCGAAAGGCGCTCGAGATGGCGCTGTTCTCCTCCACCATCGCCGATACGCTGTCCGACATCTTCACGCTTGCGCTCATCGGCCCCATCGCCATCATCACGCTCTTGATCGGCCCGCCCGAGGTGTTCGCCGTCATCATCTTCTCGCTCGTGCTCATCGCGAGCGTATCGAGCGATTCTGGCTTGAAGGGCGCCATCGCCGCCTGCATCGGCATGGGGCTCGGCTTCATCGGCACGGACGCCACCACCGGCGCGACGCGCATGACGTTCGGCCTCGAAGCCCTGAGCGGAGGCATTCCCCTCATCCCGCTGGCCATCGGCATCTTCGCGATGCCCGAGGTGCTCGAAGCGGTCGAAACGCGCACCGTGCGCTTCATCAGCGAACACGTCGACCTCGCCAAGGCGGGAGAGCGCCTGCGCTGGCGCGAGTTCAAGGCGTCTATCCGCTCCATCCTGCGCTCGACCGCCATCGGTACGGGCATCGGCATGGTGCCGGGCGTGGGGCAGGTGGTGGCCGCCTTCATCGGCTACAGCGCGGCGAAGCGCGCATCCAAAAATCCGGAGAACTTCGGCAAGGGCGAACTCGACGGCGTCGCCGCGCCCGAAGCCGCGAACAACGCCGTGAACGGCCCCACGCTGGTCCCCCTGCTGACGCTGGGCATCCCCGGAGACAACGTGACGGCCATCCTGCTGGGCGCGTTCGTGGCGCACGGGATGCGGCCGGGACCCCAGATATTCCAGGAACAGGGCGCGCTCATGTACGCGCTCATCCTCACGATGGTGCTGGCGAACGTGCTGTTCTTCTTCCTGGGCTACGTTCTCTTGAAACCCTTCGCCCGCGCCATTCAGTTCAAAAAGGCGTATCTCATCCCCGTCATCGTTGCGCTCGCCTTCGTGGGTACGCTCTCGACGGGGGCGAACACCGACGTGATCCTGATGGTCATCATCGGTGTATGCGCCTATATTCTCAGAAAATTCAAGTTCGACCTGGCGCCCCTGATCATCGCCTTTGTGCTGGCCGAGCCGATAGAGTATCGTTTGAGCCAGTCGATGCTCTACGCAAAGGGGGCCCCGTTCTCGTACCTGTTCCTGCAACGTCCGATAGCGTCCGCCTTTCTCATAGCGGCGCTGGTGTGGATCGCATTTCTCATTCTTCGCCCGATGTGGCAGCGCGCCAAGGGGTCCGCCGCTTCATGAGGGCACATTCATCAAAGGAGACCATCATGAAAAAACGCTTCTTCGTCATCCTGGCCGCGCTGGCGCTCGTTGTCGCGCTGGGAGCCCCCTCCGCGAGCACGGCGGCCTATCCGGACAGGCCCATCACGCTCGTTCTGCCCGTTGGCGCGGGCGGCAGCCACGACCTCCACGCGCGCGGCATCACGAGCATCATCGCCGACATCCTCGGCCAGCCCATGGTCGTGAAGCTCGTGCCCGGCGGCGCGGGCATGAAGGGCACCGGCTTCGTCGCCAAGGCCAAGCCGGACGGCTACACCCTGCTCTTCACGCACAACGGCTTCGACCAACTCGTGCCGCAGACCCGCAAGGTTCCCTTCGACACGCTGCGTGATTTCTCGGCCGTCGCCAAGATCAACCACGGGCAGCCGGTGTTCTTCTCGCTCGCGAACAGGCCGTGGAAGAACATGAAGGAATTCGTCGCCTACGCCAAGAAAAACCCCGGCAAGGTCAACTGGGGCCACAGCGGCGTATGGGGCGCGGGCCACGTGCCCTCCATGCAGTTCGTGCGCGCGGCGGGCATCAAGGTGAACTTCATTCCGCATAAGGGCGGCGGCCCCGCGCTGCGCGCCGTCCTCTCGGGCCAGGACGACGTGGGCATCGCCTTCCCGACCCAGCTTCGCCCCCACAAGAAGGCCGGAAAAGTCACCGTGCTCGCGCTCACGGGCGATATGCGCCTCTCGAAGGACCCGGACTTCAAGGAAGTCCCGACCACCACGGAACTCGGCTACAAGGGCGTGGGCTTCACGATGGACCGCATCTTCATGGCGCCCTCCAAGACGCCCGCCGACAGGCTGAAGAAGCTCCGGGACGCTTTCGAGAAGCTCACGAAGAACAAGTCCTTCAAGCGCTTCATGCGCAGTATCGGCGAGAACGTGGTGTTCGTTAGCGGCGCGGATTATGAAAAAACCAGAAAGCCGAACTTCGACGGCTACACGCAGCTCATCAAGGCCATGACGATGAAGAAATAGGTTTACAGGGCCAAGCATTATCGGGGGTGAGCGGTGGTGGCCGAAACGCGCACCGCTCACTCCCTTTGTTTTTTCGTGGGCAAAGCTAATCATCCCCGCCGCAAGCTGCGCGATTCCGGCGGATGCCGGAATGACGAACAAACCATCTATTTCCATTCACGAACGCGCGAACCGCCCCTACGGAACACCCCCCTCTTCGATCGGCGAACCTTCCAGCAACTAACGTCCGCAGCAGCCAGAATGGCCTCTCGTTTCCGATTCCCGGCGCCGCTTGGCGAAACGAAGACTCCAAGCTATATTTGCCCCCGAACGAAGCAAGACCGGATTCTCACACTCTCGAAAACTCACGCGCAGGGAGGCTCCTGTTTTGGCCGACATCATCACAGGCATGATCAAACGCTACGCGGCAGACGATCGCTTCACGCCCGAACCTGACCCTTCGGGCCGCTCCATCCGGCTCGTCATGAACGACGTCTGCTGGTTCGAAATCGCGAAAAACGAGGCCGAGGGCAAACTCCGCATCAGCTTCGCCACCAAAGACCGTTATATGAACGAGGACATCGAACTCGCCATCCTCGACAGCAAGGACCCGATTGACGATTTCGTCTATGACGGTATGGAGGAAGCGGGCGAGGAGGAAGAGCACAAGGTGGAGCACTACCACGACGGCGTGTTCCGCTACGCCATCGACCTGCCGCTCGACAGGGCGGGCGTGGACGAGCAGGCGGCGCGGGTGCTCGACGGGCTGTTCTACACCTTCGAGGAGTACGCCGAAGGCGACGACTAGCCTTTCATACTTCGCTGCGAGAGTCCGGGTTCTCGTCCGAGCGATTGGGCAGACACACAGGTCCGCCCCTACCCAAAACGCGAAGGTATTGTAGGGGCCGCATATATGCGGCCCGGCCTTTCGCCGACAAAACACGGGTCGCATAATATGCGACCCCTACAAAAAACATGCGCACTTCGATAGGCGGCTTCGCCGCTACTCAGGGTGAGGAGGAAGAATCCAGGGGTTTCATCTTTTACTTTCGTAGGGACAGGTCGCGACCTCTCCCTACAAAACCTGCAACCCCCCTTCGTTATACTTTTTTCAACAAACCTCTCAAGGAGGTACGAGAAAACCCAAGCAGAAAAAAGAAGTCGTTGCCTGAAGCATATCATTCCCATTGATTAAGGATTATCACCCAGAATCTGCACCTCCACCCGCCTGCGCCTCGGGCGGTTGTCGAAATCGACCAGGACGATCTGTTGCCACGTACCGATGACGAGCGCGCCTTCCCGGACAGGAAGAGAGAGGCTCGGCCCCAGCAGGGCGGCGCGGACGTGGGAGAAGCCGTTCTCGTCCCCCCAGCGCGCATCGTGCGCATAGGCGATGCCCTCGGGCGCGATGCGGGCGATAGCGTCTTTCAAATCCGAAACCGCGCCGGGTTCATACTCTATCGTCGTGAGGCCCGCCGTCGAGCCGGGCGTGAAGGCCAGGACGATCCCGCTCTGCACCCCGCTCGCCGAAACGACGCGCTCCACCTGCGGGGTGATGTCCAGAACGTCCGTAAACCCCTTCGTCTCGACCACGAAGCCCTCTTCAAACGCCACGGAGATGTCTCCTCTGTTTCAGGTTGCGCATGAAGTCCTTTGGAAAAACCAGACGAAAAAAAGCGGCCCCCGTTCGAGAGGCCGCTTTTCGGCTTGCTTATTGAATCTAGCCGCGCTCGGCGATCGGCGTGTACTGCGATTCCAGGTCGCCGATGTAGACCGCGCGGGGTCGGAACAGCCGGTTGTCCGGCAAGTACTCGAGAATGCGCGCCGACCACCCGGCGATGCGCGGCACGGCGAAAATGGGCGTGAACATGTCGGTGTCGATGCCCATGGCGTCGTAGATGATGCCTGAGAAGAAATCGACGTTGGGGAAGATGCCCTTGCCGCCCAAGTCCGCCACCACGAGGTCTTCGAGCTTTTTCGCGATCTCGTAGAGATGGCTCGTGCCGGCGCGCTCGGAGAATTCCCTGGCGATGGGGTCGAACAGGCGCGCCCTCGGGTCGTAGGCCTTGTAGACGCGGTGGCCGAAGCCCATGACCTTCACCTTTTTCGTCTTCGCCTCGGCGAACCAGCCTTCCGTCGTGGCGGGGTCTCCGATCTCCTGGAACGTGCGCAGCGTGGCCTCGTTCGCGCCGCCGTGCAGCGGCCCCTTGAGCGAGCCGACCCCTGCGACGATGGAGCTGTAGAAATCCGTCAGGGAGCTGTTCGTGACCATGGAGGAGAAGGTAGAGGCGTTCATGCCGTGTTCGGCGTGGATGATGAGGGCCATATCCATCACCTCCACGGTGCGGGTGTCGGGCGTCTCGCCCGTCATCATGCGGAGAAAATCCTCGGAGAGCCCTTTCGCGGGGTCGGGCTCGATGAGGAACTCGCCCCGTCTTGCCCGCTGGATGGCCGCCACGAGGGTGGGGAACTGCGCCGTGAGCGTGAGTGCGATGTCAAAATCGTTCTCCACCGTCACTTCGAACTCCCTGGGGTTCAGGCAGCCCAGCATGGAGACGGCGGTGCGCAGCGTGCTCATGGGGTGGCACATGCCGGCGATCTGCACGATCAGGTCTTTCACCGGCTGGGGGATGGGCCGGCGCAAGGCCAGATCCGCGTTGAAGACGTCGAGTTCGCTCCGGGTGGGCAGCTTCCCGTTCAGCAGCAGGTAGGCCGTTTCCTCATAGCCACCGCCTCCGGCGCAGAGGTCGTCGATGCTGTATCCTCGGTATATGAGCTTGCCGTTCGCTCCATCCACGTAGCTGATGGCGCTCTCGTTCGTGATGGCCCCCTCGAGACCCTTCTTGAACTCCACACTTCCAACGAACTGGCGGGGTTTTTCTTCTGCCATGGGCGTCTCCAAACGCAAGATGATGAATCGGCTCTCAAAATACTTTGATTTTCAGTGGTTTCCACATCCGGGATTAGCGGAAGGAAGCCACCGCATGTAAAGTATACTGTATACAATTCAAGTAATTATATATTAAAGTCTACTATACAAACATTTCCATCCGCGATGCAAACGGGGTTTTGAACAAAACCCCGGTACGCGCCGCCATTCCGAAGCTTTTTCAACAACCCCCTCAAGATGGGAGTGAAAGTCAATGCCTTCTCGTCGGGATTGCCTCGTCGCGTAAGGATAAAATTATCTTGGTAGCCTGCAATAAGGTAGGGACAGGTCGCGACTTGTGGGACAGCCCCGAGGAGGGGCTGTCCCTACGAGTGATTCTAATCGGATAACCGGTCTCCCGGTCGATTACCGGGAGGCTGTGGGATGTATTTCGTCTCCCACTACCCTACACCGGCTGCGCGCCGGCGATCTGGGTGCGGTGCATGAGGCGCGGATGCGTGCCCGCGTGGGGCTCGCGGTAGTGCATGGTGCAACGGTTGTCCCACAGCAGCACGTCGCCGAGCCGCCAGACGTGCGCCCAGACGAGCTCGTCGCGGCAGGCGTGCTCCCAGAGGAAATCGAGAAGCGCCTCGCTCTCCTGCTCTTCCATGTCATCGATGTATTGCGACGGATAGGCCCGCCTGCGTCCCAGGTAGAGCGCCTTCCTGCCCGATTCGGGGTGCGTGCATACGAGGGGGTGGTGCGGACCGGGAACTTCCGAGGGTTTCGTGGGCAGCTTGACGCCGGGCCGGAGCGTGCCGGCCGAGTTCCGGCTCGCATCGTGGACAGCGGTCTTCCCCTCGATTTTCTGCTTCACGTCCTCGGGCAGGGTCTCATACGCCGTGTACTGGTTGCTGAAGCACGTGTTCCCGCCCGACGGCGGCAGCCTCCGCCCGTAGAGCATGCTGCCCGCAGGCGGTTTCTCTGCGTAGGAATTATCGTTGTGCCAGACGACCTCGCCGCTGCCCAGGCTCTCGTTCTGCTGCACGGGGTTGCCGTCGTCATCCAGGTTGTGGACGACGGTGATCTCGGCGTACTTGGCGGCCCATGTCTGCTCTTTCCCGGCCTTGTCGTAATAGGCCTTGGCGGCGGGCACGACGGCCTCGCCGAAGATGCGCGTGGCGTCGAGGTGCTGCTCCTCGGTCATCTCCTGATCCCGGAACAACAAAACGAGGTGCTCCGTCCAGGCGTCACGCAGGGCCTGCTTCACCTCTTTTGACATGGGCTGGGCCAGGTCGACGCCCCTGATTTCGGCCCCCAGGGCGGCGCCGGTCGGCACCACTTCCAGACTGTCGAGCGTGTTTTTCGTACTCATTGCGTTGGACTCCTATCGTGTGAGTTTCTCTTCTCCGGGAGAGACGCCCGGATGATGTGATTGGCTGTTTCGCCCAGTCTAGTAAAACGGCGCTCCCCTGTAAAGATTTCAGGCGACTGTGCTCACGCGCGCGCGCCTTTTCTGCTCCGCGTGAATCAGCCAGGCGAGGCTCGTGGCGACGAGGCAGAGCAGGGCGTAGAAGAGAAACGATTCCCTCAAGCCCACCGCCTGGGCGATGAGTCCTCCCAGGAAGGGCGACGCCACAGACGCCGCCTCGTTCGCCGTATACATCAAGCCGATGGCGCTCGTGCGGTTTTTCTCGCGAACCACGCCGGTGGTGAGCGTGAGCATGAGGCTCTGGGAGGGATTGAGGCACGCGCCCAGAAGCGCGAGCAGACCGAAGAAGACGATCACGGATTCGGCCTGCGACAAGAATGCGAGGGAGGCGGCGCTCGTCGCCATCATGAAGAGGATGATGCGCGTCTCGTTTTTCGGGTCGGCGTATTTCCCCCATATCACGGCGAAGACCGTTCCGACGAGGAAATAGCCCGTGATGGCCCAGCCCACCTCGATGGTGCCGAGCCCCAGCCCCTCGGCCAGCAGGAGCGGCAGGAACGTCATGATGCCCCGCAAACCCATCACCCGGCAGGAGGAGAGCAGCGTCATCAGGATCATGAATTTGTCGCTCAATAATTCACTGAAAGTGGATTTGGCCTCTTTCGCCATCGACTTGCGCCTGCCGGGCGCGTCCTGAAAACGCAGCCAGATGAGGAGCGCGCACGCGACGCCGGGCAGCACGAAATACTGCGCCGCCGAGCGCCAGCTCGCGAGATAGACCGTGAGCCAGCCCATGGCCACCGGCGTCAGGATGCTCCCGAAATCGCCCCCCGCCTTGAAAAGGCCCATGGCGAGGCCCCGGTTTTTGGGGCTTTCTGCGGCGATCATCGAAACCGCCGCAGGGTGATAGGCCGAACAGCCCAAACCGCTCAGGAAGACGAAGGTGAGCAGGGCCGCGTAGGTATCCGAATAGCCGTAGAACCAGGCGGGCAGGGCGTTGAACAGCAGAGACAGCCCCAGGATGAGGCGGGTTTTGCCCGTGAAATCGCCCAGAAACGAGATGGGCAACTGAAAGAGGCTGCTCGACAGCGCGTAGACCGAGGCGATGAGGCCCGTCTGCGCGTAGTTGAGGCCGAAATCCGCCATGATGAGCGGAAGGATGGGCGTCAGGATCCGGTTGTAGAGTGAGTTCACCGAGTGGCTCGACGCGATGATGAAGATGTTGGCGCCTGTGCTCATGCGGATTCCAGGGTGGGAGAATGATGGAACGATGAAGACGCGCCATTCATACCACTAAACGGAGCGTGCGGGGAAGCGTGCGCGATGAGGGCGCAAGCGCGGGGTAGTTGAACAAGCCTCTGAGAACGAAGGTTTGACCCGACCGATGAATGAGCAAGAATCACTCCCCCCTGGAGGGGGAGTCGAAGAGCTGAGGGCGTAAGCCCGAAAGCGATTCGGTGGGGGGGATAATTCGGAATGGCAATAAAACGCATTTTACCCCCCCACCAGTTCAGCCTTCGCAAAAATCGCTCGGCTTCACTGTCTGGCTTTCCCCTCGGGAAGCCAGACCCTCCAGGGGGGAGTGATTCCTTTCTTCTCGGTTGCCGATGACACTCAAGGGGGAGTGAAATTTAGCGTGCGCCTTCTGAGGAGTTTTCAACAATCCCGCGCCCTCTCACGATTCACCGAGGGTGTGATATGCTGTGCGCGAATCAACATCCGCTCGTCGTGACGGCTGCCCGGGAAAGTGTGCGAAGAGGCATTATCGCGTGAAATACGATCTCGATACGCTTCGCGGAGACCTTTTCGGCGGCGTCACCGCCATGGTGGTGGCCCTGCCGTTGTCCTTGGCCTACGGCGTGGCTTCGGGCATGGGGGCCGCAGCGGGGCTTTACGGCGCGATAGCGGTGGGCTTTTTCGCTGCCGTCTTCGGCGGCACGGCGACCCAGATATCCGGCCCCACGGCGCCGATGGCCATCGTCATGGCGGTCATCATCACCACCTATGCGGAAAACCTGACCGAAGCCCTCACGGTGGTCGTGATGGGCGGGTTGCTGCAAGTGCTTCTGGGCGTGTTGAAGCTCGGCCGCTTCGTGGCCTACACGCCGTATGTGGTCGTCTCGGGCTTCATGTCCGGCATCGGCGTCCTCGTGATGGCGATTCAGGTCCTGCCCTTTTTCGGCTCCGACCCCGTGCCGGGCGGAGCCGTGGGCATGATTCTCGCACTGCCCGAGACGCTGGCCGACATCAACGGGAGCGCTTTGGGCGTCGGGCTCGTCACGCTCGGCGTCGCGGTCTTCTGGCCGCCCCGATTCCGGAAAATCCTGCCCACGCCCCTCGTGGGGCTTTTCGCCGGCACACTCGTGGGTGTCTTGTGGCTGAAGGGGGCGCCCGTCATCGGGGAGGTGCCGACCGGCCTGCCGGGGCTGCAGATAGGACTCCCATCGCTCGGCTTTCTGGCGCGCGCGGTGGAGCCCGCCCTCATTCTCGCCCTCATCGGCTCGGTGGTGAGCCTTCTCACCGGTCTCGTGGCCGACTCATTGACCCGCACGAGCCACGACCCGGACCGCGAACTCATCGGCCAGGGCGTGGGCAACGCGGCCGCGGGCCTGATCGGCGGACTGCCCGGCGCGGGCACACCCGTGTATACGGTGCCCAACATCCGCTCCGGCGGGCGGACCCGCGCGGCGGGTGCGATATTCGCGGTGTTTCTCCTGGCGATCCTCCTGGGTCTCGGGCCTTACGTCGAGTCGATTCCGCTCGCCGCTCTCGCGGGTGTCCTGATAAAGGTCGGCTGGGACATCATCGACTGGCGCCTCCTCACCCGCCTGCACCGCATCAAGCGTGAACACCTCTTCGTCCTGTTGACGACGCTCGGCCTCACGGTGTTCGTCGATCTCATCAGCGCCGTGGCGATAGGCCTCATCGTCGCGGGTCTGGCCCACGCGGGACAGCTCGAGAACCTCGAACTCGACAGCGTGGTCTCAGTACCCCTGCTGGATCAGATGTTCCTCTACGAGGGGGAAGAGGTCGAAGGGGTCGACCCGTTCGAGGCGCGCGTCGGCATGGTGGCGCTCCGGGGAAGCTTCACCGTCGCGTCGTCCAAGAAACTGGTGCGGACGATCAGCCTCGACATCAAGGATCACGAGGTCGTCATCTTCAATTTCACAGAAGCCACCTACATCGACGACAGTGCCGCCATGGTCATCAAGCAACTCATCGACGTCGCCACCGAAGAAGATACCGAGTCCATCGTCATCGGGCTTACGGGCGACGTCGCGGAGACGCTCGACGCGCTCGACGTCCTGCGCGAGGTGCCGCCGGAGCGCATCGTCGAGAACCTGGACCAGGCGCGCGAGATAGCGAAACCCCTTGTGGGGGTTTGAGGCGGTGGATGTGTCTTAAGATGGAAGAGGGTTTCCTCACTTGAACTACGATCTCAAGACGCTTCGCGGGGACGTCTCCGGCGGCCTCACCGGTACGGTGGTCGCGCTGCCATTCGCGCTCTCTTTCGGTGTGGCGTCGGGAATGGGGGCTGCGGCGGGGCTTTACGGCGCGATTGCGGTGGGTTTTTTCGCGGTGCTCTTCGGCGGTACGCGGACGGTTATTTCAGGGCCTGCGCCTTCCATAACCGTCGCCATGGCGGTCATCGTCACCACCCACGCGACGAATCTCACCGAGGCGCTGAGCATCGTCGTTCTGGGCGGCCTGCTGCAGGTGCTTCTGGGCGCGCTGGGGGCCGGCCGCTTCGTAGTCTACACGCCCTATGTGGTCGTCTCGGGCTTCATGTCCGGCATCGGCGTCATCATCATGGCGATCGAGGCGCTGCCCTTTCTCGGGGCGCCGCCCGCGCCCGGCGGGTTCATGGGCGCGATTCGCGCGCTCCCGGAGGCGCTCGGGAATATCAACGCAGACGCCCTGGGCGTCGGCGCCGCCACGCTCGCCGCCTTCGCCTTCTGGCCGCGACGCTTCGCTAAGTTTCTCCCCGCTCCGCTGGTGGCGCTCGCAGTGGGCTCGCTTCTGGGCGTCTTGTGGCTGAATGAGGCGCCCGCCATCGGACGGATTCCGGCCGGCCTGCCGGAACTGCACCTGGGACTGCCCTCCGCCGGCTTCCTCCTGGGGGCCTTGCAACCGGCGGTCGTCCTCGCCCTGCTGGGCTCCATCGACAGCCTCCTCGCCGCCCTGGTGGCCGACTCGCTCACCGGCTCGCGCCACAACCCGAACCGTGAACTGGTGGGACAGGGGATCGGCAACGTGGCCGCAGGTCTCATCGGCGGACTACCCGGCGCGGGCGCCACCGTGAGCACGGTGACGAACATCCGCGCGGGGGGGCAGACCCGAGTGTCGGGTATGCTGCGCGCCGTGTTGCTGCTGGCGCTCCTGCTGGGTTTCGGGCCTTACGTCGAGTCGGTTCCGCTCGCCGCCTTGGCGGGCGTTCTGATGAAGGTGGGCTGGGAAATCGTCGATTGGCGGCTCCTCGCCCGTTTGCGCCACATCCGGCGCGAGCATCTCTTCGTCATGCTGATGACGCTCGGCCTCACGGTGTTCGTCGACCTGCTGACCGCCGTGGCGATAGGCCTCATCGCCGCAGGGATGGCCCACGCAAGGCACCTCGAGCGCCTCGAGATCGACAACGTGGTGTCCGTGCCGATGCTCGACCACATATTCTTTGGAGGGACGAAAGACGCAGGCGAGGTGAACCCCTATGCGGCGCGCGTCGGCCTGGTGTCGCTCCGGGGCAGCTTCACCGTCGCCTCATCGCACGAGCTGGTCGCGGCCATCAGCGCGGACATCAAGGACCACGAGGTCGTCATCTTCGATTTCACGGGCGCCACGCATCTCGACGACAGCGCCGCCATGCTGATCAAGCGGCTCATGGACGTCGCCGCGCAGGAGCGCACGGCGTTCATCGTGATGGGCCTGGCGGGCGACGCCGCGCGCACCTTACGCGCGTTCGACGTTCTGCGCGACGCGCCCGAAGGGCGCGTCGTCGAGACCCTGGATGAGGCGCGGGAGACCGCGAAGAAGATTCTGGGAGTATAGGAGGGGGGTGGCCTTGGTTGCGAGCAGGGCATCCAGGCTGGTGAAATAATCCACATCATCTGCTCGTAAGCGTTCGGGCGGGCCGTGATGGTAGTGCCTTGAAGCAGTAGTTCGGGCCGGAATGGGGGATGATTTTACCGGTTGAGGACTTGCTTCCAGTTTCTGCGCAACGGTCGTAGCCAGATGTCCTTTTTCGGTTGGTCTCGTTTCGTGTATCTGTCGTAGCGTCCACGCCCCTGGGTCATACCGACGTGAATCCACCCCGATGCCCTGTAGACGGCGCCGGTGTAGCGCGGCGTCTCGACGAAGGTCTCGACGAGGACGGGTGTCGTGCCATAGCGCTCGGTCCAGTCCTCGGGCAGGCGCCTGCGGATGATGGCGAGGAGGTGTGAGCCGAGGTTGAGGATCCTGATCCATGGCAGGATGAGGAACCTCGGGTTGTCGACCACGAGGGGGAGGTTCTTCTCGCGCAGCTGCGGCGTCCAGCCGATGAAGCTGTCGCGCGGGGCGAGCTTCCACGCGGCGGTGGAGAAGCCGAGCATGGCGAGGGGCCTGCCGCCCCGGTCGTGGACGGCGTAGCGCATCTGCGCGCCGACGAGGGTCTTGTAGCCGAGGTAGTGGTAGCGGGCGACGAACTCGTTCCAGAGCCTGCCCTCGCGGGTTCCGCGCACGGCGACGCGCATATCGAGGGGGCGGACTTCGTCGAGGGTCTCAGGCGCCGGGATGAGGGGAGGTTCGGTGTCGGGTCCGAAGACGATCGGCCCGGGCCGGTTCTGGCGCCACTTCGGTGGGGGCAGCGTGATCAGGCCGTCCTTGTGCATGGCCAGCATAGTCACCCGGGCCATCATGTCCTTGAGTCCGCCGTCGGGCTTGTACCAGCCGATTCGGCGGCAGAACTCCTTCGATAGCGCATGGCGGTTGAGCGCAGGTGGACCTGCGATCAGTTCGCGCAGCAGCGCCATCTCTTCCGTCGTGAAGTCGCGTCCGTGGTAGCGGCACTCGGTCACGGCGTCATCCCGGCGCCGTGAGGGCGCGCCTGCGCTCCGTGCTCATCGACCAGGGCAGCCACGCGGAGAGGTCCCCGGGCGCCCGGCCGCCGTTCTCCGCGCAGGCCGTGAGCCATGCCTCCAGCCAGCGGAGCGGGTCGACCCCGTTCGACGCGAGGGTTCCGAGGACCGAGTACATCATCGCCGTAAACCTGGCGCCGGCCTCGCTGTCGGAGCCGAACGAGAGCCGCCTGCCGATCACAGGGCCCCGAAGCGCACGTTCGCTGGCGTTGTTATCCATCGGCACCGAGGGGCGTTCGATGAAGACGCTCAGCCCCTCGCGGTGGTTCAGCAGCGAGCGAAGCGCCTTGCCCTCGCGCGCCTGCGCGGGCAGAGCGGCCATCTCCCGTCGGGCCTGCGCGAACAGGTCCTTGAGCGCCTTCTTCAATTCGTCGTGCGCCGCGTCGAACGCCGCATCCTGGCGTTCGACGCCCGGGTCGTAACTGGCCAGGCGCGCCTCGTTCAGGCGGTAAAGCAAGGCAATCCGCTCGATCCATCTCTCGCACCACGGCGTCAGCCGCTCATCGCCGGCGGCGCAGTGGATATAATCGCGCCGGACGTGACTCCAGCACCATGCGAGAGTCACCAGACCCCCGGGAATGCGCGCCAGCTTCTTGTAGGCGCTGTAGCGGTCGCAGACGATGACCGTATGGGAGCCGGCCGCGCCGAACAGCTTCATCGCGACCTCAGCACTCCGCGAGGGGTCGACGTGGAAGTAGACGGAGTCTGCGCTGACCGAGGTCCACAGCCAGGCGCGGCTCGAGCGTCCTTGTTCGCGAAGCGACTGAACGCGCCACGTCGTCTCGTCCCCGTGACGCACCGCCGCTTCGTTCTGGCGGTCGAGGATCGCCGCAGCCAGCGGCTCGAAGAGCGGCGTGAAGCGGTGCGTGCTGTCGCCCAGTGTGCCTGCAGAGACCGGAAGCCCCTGGTCGGAGAGCCACGCGGCGACCCGGCGCAGCGGGCGGAAGCAGGCGTAGCGCTCGAACAGGAAGCGCGCCCACACGCTCGTCCCGTAAGGCGTGCCCGCGAACAGGCGCGGCGCGGCGGGCGCCGACACTTCCACCGGAGACGACGCGCACGCGCATCTCCTGCGCCATCTCGGACGGCGGATGACGCGCTTGTGGGCCGAGACTTCGATCTCGAAGATGGAGGAGACCTCGGCGCCATTGGCCACGTAGGGCTTCCCGCAACCGGCGCAGACGCGCGCACCGGCCGGCGGGTTGCGAACTTCGGTCCTCTCATCGAGCGCGGGCCGCGGGGTGCGGCCATGACCGGCGGCGCCGGGTTGCCGGCCGCGCCTGCGCTCCGAGCGCGGCCTCTCCTGCCGTTCGCTCTTGCGCCCGAACAGTCTTCTCGCCAGCACCGCTCCGGTGGCGCGAAGCTTCGCGAGATCGGCCTCCAGCCGCGCCCGGATGGTCTCTGACTTGCGGAGCGCCCTGCGAAGACGCCCGTTCTCCCTCGACAGCGACCTGAGCGCCGTCTTCTGGCGCCGCGACCTCCCCAGGGCCTTGCGCAGTTCCTCATCTGCACGAGACGGCGACTTCGAGCGCGCCGCCTCGAGAGCGCGCAGCAACCGCGCCTTCAGCCGTTCGGTCGCAATGCCTACGGCCCCCAGGGAGACTTCAAGACGGTAGACCTCCGCAGACAGCGACTCGACCACCTCCGCCTGGTCGCGCAATCGCCTCAACTTCCTGTAGAGCCCGATGGCCTCCTCGTCCAGGCTCCGAATGGTCTCCTTGTCGGTCGCCGACTTCTGCTTCTCCAGGGCCAGACGATCTTCGAGCCGGGCAACTTCCTTCTCCCGCCGGCCGACCTCCTTGCGCAGGGCATGAATCGTCTCCTTGCGCTCCTCCAGGGCCTTGCGCAGCCGCCCCGCCTCCCCCGGCGACGGCACGCCCGAGAGCTCCTTGCGAAGCCGGACGACCTCCATGCGCAGCGACATGAGCGGGCTGCGCTTGCGCGGATCGACCCCCGCCTCCGCAAGCAGCTTCTCCAGCCGCGCCACTTCCGCCTTGAGCGACAGCGCGTCCTTCGCCGCGCGGCGGGCTTCCTTCGCCTCCCCGGCGGCCGCCTCGAGCTTCTTCCGGCTGGCGTCGAGATGCCGCTTCAGCTTGCCCGCACGGGAGCGGGAATCCACTTCCGCCCAACGCAACTCCTCGCAGCGCGCCTCCGCCGCCTCCGCGCGCGCACGCTCGCGCTCGTACAGCGAACGCCAGTACGCCTCTGCGGTTGTGGACAACCCGGGGGAATGAGGCCATGGCTCATCCGGCCTCTCGGCCAACGCCAACTCCGTCTCGACAGCTTCTGCGCGAATCTTCATGCCGACATCATTAGCACATGTCGAATCGCGTTACCAGTCGCCCGGGAAAATTCTATCCGATGGAGGCGATGCGCCCGGCGCCGGGTCCATCACGGCCCGCCCGAACGCTTACATCTGCTCTCAATCACCAGAGCGGTAAGAATTTCCATAAATATTGCAAAAATAAATTGAAAAGTTGTAAAATAACTGGTGAAAAGTATATAGTTTGCGACATTAAGTTGCAAAAAATAATTGAATAGTTTCAAAGAGGTTGTTTCGTATGGCCAAAGTCAGGCAAACCGAAAGGATAAGGGCGTATATCCTCGATAATGTTGAAGCGCACCCGCAGGATATCGCCAGGGCGACGTCCGAGAGATTCGGGGTTTCCAGGTCCGCCGTGAGCAAGCACTTGAGGTCGCTCGTTGATGGCGGTTTCCTGGAATCGAGCGGAACAACGAGTGCGCGCAGGTATTCTCTGCGAAAAATCCTGGATGAGAGCTGGGTGTTCAAGGTCGATGAAATCGAGGAAGACCGCGTTTGGCGTGAATATGTACGACCCCACCTGAAAGAGCTTTCCGAGAACATATATGGCATTTGTTATTTCGGTTTCACGGAAATGCTGAATAATGTGATTGACCATTCAGAGTCGAAAGAAGCCAGAGTTCACCTGTCCCGAACTGCAACGAACATTACGATAGATGTAATAGACGCAGGCGTCGGGATTTTCAGGAAGATTCAGTCGGAGTTCGACTTGCACGATCCCCGCCACGCCCTTTTGGAACTGTCGAAAGGAAAACTCACGACGGACGAGGCGAGGCACACCGGCGAAGGGATATTTTATACCTCGCGAATGTTCGACAGGTTTTCCATCATCTCGGGTACCCTTTGCTTCATTCGTGAAAACGATGAGGACGACTGGCTGATTGAAACGTCGGAGGGAAAGAGCCTTCCAGGAACCATCATCAGGTTAGAAATAAAAACCAAGACGCAAAGAACGCCAGAAGAAATCTATGAGAAATTCGCTGCGGGAGATGAGGGCTTTGATTTTTCCAGAACCCATGTTCCCCTGCAGCTTCTGTTGTATGAAGGAGAAGAGCTCATTTCCCGCTCTCAGGCCAAGAGGTTGTTGATGCGCCTCGATGGCTTCCGGGAAGTCCTTCTCGATTTCAAGGGGATACAGAGAATCGGTCAGGCGTTCGCGGATGAAATTTTCAGGGTCTATAAAAACGCGTATCCCCAAGTAGAAGTCATAGCCGTCAGGGCAACCGAACACGTGCAGCAAATGATCGACCGGGCAAGACGCCGATGATGTCTATGTAAATCAAGAGGCAGCTTTTCGCGCCCGCCTCTCTCATCTACGCAGAGGCTTCATGTTGTTAAGCAACTTGGTGTCGTTGCTGATTTGCAGCCGATCGATGACCTCCTGAAATTCAAAGCTCACGAAGGCAAGTTCTCGTCGCCTTCGCCCAGGGCGCGCTGCATGATCACGCAGTCGAGCCATCGGCCGTGCTTGAAGCCGATGGACTTCAGGGTGCCGACGAGCCGGAACCCGGCGCGCTCGTGCAGCTTTATCGAGGCCGCATTCGCGCTGTCGCCGATGACGGCGACCATCTGGCGAAAGCCCTGGCGGGCGCATGCGTCGATCAGCCTGTCGAGCAGCGCAGCACCCAGCCCTTGGCGCATGATGCGATGATCGACGTAGACGGAATTTTCGACGGCGTGGCGGTACGCCGGCCTTCGGTGGTAGGGCGCTGCATAGGCGTAGCCGCAAACGACGCCCTCGACCTCCGCAGCGAGCCAGGGGAGGCCTTTCGCTCTGACGGCCCGGAAGCGGCGGCGGATCTCCTCGATGCCCGGCGGTTCCTCCTCGAACGTGGCCGTGCCGCACAGCACGTGGTGGGCGTATATCTCCCGGACCGCGGGCAGGTCATCTTCTGCGGCGTCGCGGACGAGCGGCCCCGCTTTCGAACCGGCCTTGCGCAACCTTTCTCCCTCCCGGCTTTCGGGGATTCACGAATCCGGCGCCCCGGGCGTCCGATCTTACGTCTCATGCCTGCGTCACGCCATGGGAATCATATATCGCCGCATGAGCCTGTGGATGGTCATGCGGAAGAGCTGGTCGGTGATGAGGCCGAACGAGCCCAGCATCAGGAACCCGACGAACATCTCGGCGGGCGCGATGATGTTCGTGCTCTGCATGATGAGGAAGCCGATGCCCTGGTCGGCGGCGAGCATCTCCGCGGCCACGACGCCCATGAAGGAGAAGCCCAGCGCAAGCCTGAGCCCGGTGAGGATGTGGGGCCAGGCCGAAGGCAGGACGACCCGCACGAAGATGTCTTGTTTGCGCGCGCCCAGGCAGAGGGCGGCCCGGACCCGAATCTGAGGCGTGGAGGCAACGCCCGCCGCTGTGTTGAACAGCACCGCGATCCCCGCGGCGTAGGAGATGATGAAGTACTTTCCGATCTCGCCGATGCCGAAGATCGAGACGACCAGCGGAATGAGGGCCACCGGCGGGATGTTCCGGCAGAACTCGAGCGGCGGCTCGATGAGGTCGCGGGCCAGTCGAATCGCCCCGGTCGCCACGCCGACCACGATTCCGATGACGCAGCCCAGGGCGTAGCCCAGGACGATGCGCCGCAGGCTCGCTCCGAGGTGGGCGAACAGTTCGGTGTTCCAGATCATCTCGGCGAGTTTCCCGGCCACCGAGACGGGAGAGGGCACGATAGCCTCCTCGAAGAAGGTCCCGCTCGACGTCCACCAGACCCCTGTGAACACCAGGATCGAAACCGACAGCCTCGCCAATTTGCCCGCATTCATTCGTCCCGACCTCCCATGGCGTATCAGTCGAACGCGGCCGTCTGCAGCATGTAGCGCCGCATGAGCCTGCCGATGGTGAACTGGAAGGCGCGATCCGTGACAAGCCCGATCAGGCCCAGCAGGAACAGCCCCGAGAACATCTGCTCGGGCAGCAGCATGTTCCGGCTTTGCATGATGAGGTAGCCCACGCCGGACTCGGCCGCGATCATCTCAGCGGCCACCACCCCCATGAACGCGAAGCCGAGCGCGACCCTGAGCCCGGTGAGGATGAACGGCCAGGCCGAGGGCAGCACCACGCGCACGAAGATGTCCCAGCGCCCCGCGCCCAGGCACATGGCCGCGCGAACGCGAATCTGCGGGGTCGACGCCACCCCCGCCGCGGTGTTGAAGACGACCGGAATGATGGTCGAATAGATGATGACGAAATACTTGCTGGGCTCCTCCAGGCCGAAGGCGTTCACCGCCAGCGGGATGATGGCGACAGGCGTGATGTTGCGCACGAACTGAAGGGGGGGCTCCAGCATGTCTTCGGCAATCCGGATCCGCGCGACGGCGACGCCCGTGAGAATCCCCAGGACGGAGCCCAAGGCGTAACCGACGATCACGCGCCGGAGGCTGGCCCAGGCGTGAAAGAGTATCTCGCCGTCCGCCGTCATCTCCCAGAGGTGCACGGCGACCTTGTGCGGCGCGGGAACCAGGATCGGGTTGAAGAGGGTGCCGCTGCTCAGCCACCACAGGGAGAACGCCGCGGCGACCGAGAGCGTTCTCCAGAAGACCATCCGGCGGCTCACCGGGCGCGCATCCTCTGCACTTCTTCGTCGATGAGCGTCTCGACCCGGCTGTACATGGCGGCGAAATCGGGATTCGACGGAGAGCGGGGTTCTTCCAGGTCGAGCTGGAAGACCTCCTTGATCCCCGCCTTGGGACCTGCCGTCATCACCGCCAGATGGGTGCTTAGCAGAAGCGCCTCGAAGATGTCGTGGGTGATGTAGAAAATGGTCTTGCCCGTCTCGGACCAGATTTTACGGAATTCGACCTGGAGGTGTTTCTTCGTGATCGCGTCGAGCGCCGCGAAAGGCTCGTCCATGAGGAGGATGTCCGGGTCGTTCGCCAGCGCGCGGGCGATCTGGATGCGCTGCTTCATCCCGCCCGAGAGCTCGAAGGGGAACTTCCCGGCGTCGGCGTCGAGGCCCACGAGCCGAAGGTACTTCTCGGCCCGCTCATTGCGCTCCCCGGCGCCGAGACGGGCCATCTTCGGGCCGAACTCCACGTTTTCGCGCGCGTTCATCCATGGGAAAAGAGCGTTGCTGACGTCCTGGAAGATGACCGTCCTGTCCGTTCCGGGTCCGGTGACGGGCCTGTCGTCGAGGGATGCGCCTCCCGTCGTCGCCCCCTCGAAGCCGGCGACGATGTTGAGGAGGGTGGATTTGCCGCACCCGCTCGGTCCGAGGAGGGTGAAGAAAGCTCCCCGCTCCACGGTCAGGGTGACGTCCCGCAACACCTGCGCGACGCCCCCGTCGGCGCGGGTGAAATCCTTCCCCACGCCCTCCAGGCGTAAGACCCGCCAACTCACTCCGCCTCCTCGTCCCCGCCCCCGGCCGCCGCTCGGCCGGTCGGAGACGGGGGAAACAGCGTTTTCGTCCCTTGCCTACTTGATGAGCTTGGGGCTCACCGACTTCAGCCCCCGCGTGTCGAAGAGCTTGCCCCAGTCCACCTTGGCCTTCGACTTGCCCTTCGAGATCATGAAGTTGTTGAGGGAGTCCATGTCTTTACGGAATTGCGCCGTATAGGACACGTCCATGTTCATGACCGCGATCATCCGCTTGGCCTTGTCCGCGGGGACCTTGAACTCCTTGCCCACGATCTTCGACGCTTCGTCGACGTTCTTCGCGGAGAACTCGGCGCCCTGCATCGTCCCCTTGATCAGCGCCGTCACGGCGTCGAAGTCGTTGTCGATGAGGTCCTTGCGGGCGGACGTGACCATGTACTCGGTGAAGAAGCCCTTGCCCGTGCTCAGGATGTGCACCTTTTTCGCGCCCGAAACCTCGACCGACCGCCAGCCGAAGGGCTGCCAGATGGTGAAGCCGTCCAGGTCGCCCCCGTCGAGGGCGACGACCATCTCGGCCGGCTTGACGTTCTTGTACTTCACGTCGGAGAGCTTGACGCCGTTCGCGTCGAGATACTTGGCCGCGAAGAACTCCGACGTCGTCCCCAGCCATACGCCCATCGTCTTGCCGATGAAATCCTTGGCGCTCTTGATCGATTTCTTGGCGACCACCACCGAAAGCTCGGTGTAGTGCGCGGAGGGGTGGACCCCCACGATCTTGCCCTTGGTCTGGAGCCAGGTGCGTACGGCGGGCCAGTCGCCCGTGTTGACGAAGTCTCCGCGTCCCGCGATGAACGACTGCGCGGCGACGCCGCCCGAGGTGAAGTGCTTGAGTTTCACGTTGAGTCCCAGCTTCTTGTAGAACCCCTTGTGGACTGCCGTCACCATCGGAGCGAACTGGGGCGTGGAGCCGATGAGATAGGTGTACTGGGACTTCTTGGGCGCCGCCTCTGCCGGAACGGCCGCAACCAGTGCGAACGCTACCAGTAGAATCAGCGCGAATCCGAACATCCTGTTTGCCGTGTGACGCATAGCTCAACCTCCCTGTAGTGATTGCCTCGAAAAGCGAACTTCTTCAGGAACTTCCTCAAACGTCCAGGTGAAACCCGGGTTCCCCTTCTCCGGAACAGCAACCCCCCCTTCCCCCCCTTATCAGGGGGGTTTTTTCTTATCCCCCTTGTCAGGGGGGCCTTCTTTTTTACCCCCTTTGTCTGGAGGGCAGGAAAAAACAAAAACCCCTCTACCGGCGGCGGGCGTCGCCTTTTCATACCCCCCTGTCAAGGGGGGGTAGGGGGGGGTTGCCTTTCCAGAAGAAAGGAGCGTTCTCTCTGCCCCCCTGAAAAGGGGTCTTTTTCAACAACCTCGGCTATCCGTCGCCTCCCGCCTCCCGCGGTTCAGAGCGTGACCGTGCTATGGCGCTGCTCTTCGATCTTCCGCTTGATGTGGGGGAGGATTTCCTCCTTCGGCCTGCCGCAAACTTCGAGCAGCAGGCTCGCATAGACCTTCGTGGTGTGGTAGAGGTCTTCGAGGCTCACGTGCTCGCCGATGTTCGGGTCCCACCCCGGGACGCCTGAGCGCGTCCGGCCCGAGGGTCCGTAGTTGAGGGTGGGAACGCCGTAGCGCGTGATGTGGGAGGCGTCCGATATCCAGCCCTCGGTCACCGTTTCCGGGTCCCGGCCGTGCACCGACTTGTGGGCGCGCTTGATGGCGCCGTAGATGTATTCGTCATCTTCGATCTCGGCCCCCGGGTTGGACATGTACATCTCCAGATCCACCTTGAGGTCGGGGTCTCCCGCCACGATCTCCTCGATGATGTCCTCGATCTCGCGCTTGATCTCCAGGGGGTGCTGCCTGGGGAGGAGGCGCGTATCCATATACAGGTTGCAGAAGACGGGGGTGCGGCTGCACCGCCAGGGCCAGCCGCCCTCGATGGCCGCAATGTTCACGTTGGCGTGCGAGTTGCCGTAGGGGTGCGCTTCGCGGTACTTGGGCGCCCAGCGCTCCAGGGCGTCGAGGATTTTCTTCATCTTCAGGATGGCGTTGACCGCGTTGTGCGCGTAGGTCGTGTGGGCCGGCGTCCCGTAGACGGTGATCTTGTGGTAGACGTAGCCCATGTGGCCGAGAACCACCCGCATCTCGGACGGCTCGCCGATGACCGCCATGTCGGCGGTGCCGCCGTGGGTGGCCAGATAGCAGGCCCCGCAGCCGCCGCCCCGGTAGTGCTTGCCCTGGTACTGGTCGACCGCGCCCATCTCGATCTCGCCGCCCACCGCCCCGACGGTGACGTTCCCCTTGAGCTTGACGCCCGCGTCCTGGATGGCGTTCAGGGCCTCGACGTAGCAGGCGATCGCGCCCTTCATGTTGTAGATGCCCAGGCCGTATATCCACTCCTCGCCCGTGGCGGGGTCCGTTTCGCTCCAGGCGCTGGGCTGGTAGGCGGGGAGCTTGGGGAGGCCGGGTTCCTTGCCCGAGTAGGAGGTGTCGATATGTCCGCAGAAGAGGAACTCGATGCCGGTGCCGTCGCCCTTGAGCGTCCCCAGCGCGTTGAACCGTTCCGTCTCGAATTCCTGGAGGCGCGAGATGAGCCCGATGGATTCGTAGTGCTCGCCGAGGAAGCGGGCGATCTCCTCTTCCTCTCCCGTGGGGCTCCAGATGTCGACCAGGTCCATCCCCAGCTTCTTGAGGCGCCCCTTGTCGATAGCCGCCCAGACCTTCTCCCGATGTTCGGGCATACCCGCCGCCTGTTCCATATAACCACTCCCTCTCCTGGCCGAACCGGAGCCCGGCGGACACGGACCGCGAAGAGACGGCGGGGAAACGGGGCCATATCGCATGAAGCAAAAACGACGTGAAAATCGTGGTCCCGCCTCGATTCCGCATCGCTCGCTCGCGATCTCAAGCGCGCTTTATATTCTGTATGTACCTGACACTAGCACAATATATGCGCGGATTAAACCACGCGCGAGGCGCCTGCTCCCCGAAATCCCGGTTCGAGGGGGTGATGAAAAAGCCTTTGTCAAAGGAGCAACCCCCCCCTACCCCCCCTTGTCAGGGGGGCAAAAAAAGAAAACCCCCCTCGCCGGGGGCGCCGCCTTTACCTCCCTGAGGAGCGTCCGGGCGTAGACGACGGAAAGCGAATTCCTGTCGAGGGGTTTTGACTTTACCCCCCTGACAAGGGGGGTAGGGGGGGTTGGTTTTCGAGTCGAGGAGCATTTTCAACGGCCCCTGGCAAGAGAGGTGGACGAAAAGCCCCCGGGAAGCGATTTTGAATTTCACTCCCCCCTTGAGGGGGTCGGGCTTCCCGAGGGGAAAGCCCGACAGAGGCCGAGTTCTTTGGACGAAGGCCGATGTGGTGGGGGGACATGCCACAGAAAAAGCTCCCCCCACCGACTCGCTTGCGGGCTTCGCCCTTACCTCGTCGACTCCCCCTCAAGGGGGGAGTTGATTTGAAATTCTCTTTGGTGGATAGGCCTCGCTGCAGACGTCAAGTACTGACTATTTCAACAACCCCCGAAAGGACTCGACTCCTCCCTCAATCCGGGATGTAGGCCGCGAGCGACGCCAGGATCCGGCATCCGGGCACGGGCATGGGGGTGGCGGTCTGCGCGCTCATGTTCACCGGCGGCGCGTCCGCGAATGCACTGCCCCAGATTTCGAACGCCCCGTGCAGGTCAGCCATGTCGCAGAACACGGTCTGGCTTCTCACGACGTCGGCGAGGCTCCCGCCCGCCGCGCGGCAGATGGCGTCCGCGTTTTTGAGGATGTATTCGGTCTGGCGTTTGACGGGCGAGGAATGCCAGGGGAGGCCCGGGTTCACGCGAACCTCGGGCGCCAGGCCGCTTTCGCCGGCGGCAATCTGCGTCGAAAGCCACAGATAAGGCCCCGTCTTGACGGCGTGCGGCTCATGGAAGAGGGGCGGCGGGGCATCGGGCGAATGAATCGTTTGGCGTTCCAAACCGCCGTCCGGACGCAGGGAGATGGAACTGACCTCGATGCGCGCGCCGCCGATGGCCAGATCGTCGCAGGGGATGACGCTGCGCGCGGGCGGAGCGTCGCCAAAGAACTCGCGCCACACGAGGTCCACCGCCGGGAGGTCCTCCATGTGGGTGAGGTAGACGGAAGTCTGGACGATGTCGCCCAGGTCGAGGCCGAGTTCGTTCAGCACCTTCTGCTTGGTGCGGAGGATGTACTCGGTCTGGCGCTTGATGGCGGACTGGTGCCAGAAAACCGGGTCGACGCGGGCGTCGGGGTGAATCCCGGTCGCGTAGTCGGTGGCGATCATGCCCGGCATGAGCACGAAAGGACCTGCGGACTGGGCCGCGGGGTAGCCCGTGAGGGACTTGGGCACGATTTCCAAGTCGTGCGTCCGCTTCTCCCATCCCGAGCCGGGCTTGAGCGCGAAGCCGTCGCACACGATGAGCGCACCGGGCACTTCGAGGGTGCGCGCCACCACCCGCGTGCTGGTCGGGTGCGCCTTCGACATGTAAGCCTGCCGCGTCGCGGAATACCACGCGGCCTCCTCGCGGCCGGTGATGAACTGCTCGATGCGGATCAGGTCCTCGAAACCGAGACCTGCTGATTCGAGGATTTCCCCCATCCGCCGGAGTATGACGTGGGTCTGCCGCGCCATCGGCGGAGGACCGGCGAACGGGTTGTCGGGGTCCACCGCGGCCTCGGGCGCGACGCCGGTGGCGTAGTCCGTCGCCATCTGTCCGGCGAAAAAGAGCAGGTGTTCGGTCTCGATGGCCTCTGACTGCGCTTTCGGGGAGGCCGGGCAGTCTCCTGGAACGATCACGCGCTTCATGGTTTCTCCTCATAGGGGGTCCGGTAAAGCCGGGGGGTTGCCCGACTGGCCCTGGCTTTTTGTCGATGGCTTCGGGAACGAGTATAGCCGAATTATGAACCCGAATGCGTGAAGAGGGAAGGGGGGATTGAATGGAAGGTGGGGGAGGTTATGGAGTTTTTTGTGCTAATTTTAGCAACCCTACCCTCACGCTCACGATTGGAACTTTTTCATCTGCACTTTGTTAGCTGGCGCTCTTCTTTCATGGTGTTAGAACATCCCTGATTATGTCTGCAATGGCTTTGGCGTCAATCCCACCTACTTCGTTGTCCCGCGTAATAATTAACGTGCCCGCGCTACCACCTCCATCTTTATATGGGAGAATGCCAGCTTCACGGTAAGCATGTAACTTTCGCTGCCAGCGCGCCGCATATTCGGGGTTGTGGAGTAAACCGAGGTGTTCCCAATAATAGCGCGCACCAGTGTCATCATCGACAATGGTGAAGTCTGGATAGCGCGTTTTGCCGCTTGGCAAGGTAAGTGGTTCTTCGTATTCGTAACGATCAATCCCTTGAGCGAGGAGTTCGTTCGCAATAATGACCTCGGATTTGGATCGGACGAGATCGCCACGCTTGGTGCGATGGATGAGCCTTTCCTCGAGGAACTTCTCATTACCGTCGCTTTCTTGGAACCTGATGGGGTTGGGAGGTGCAAAGAGATTCGTCAGCCTGCGCGCGATGTCGGAATGATTGTCGTTTGCATATCGACGAAGATCACGCACATCTCCTTGGTGCAGGATGACAACGCGATCTTGTTGGCGTGTCAACGCCGTGTACAACAGTTCCCGGGAGAGCAGCCAACATGGGTTGGGTAGCACGACGAAGGTGATTCCAAACTCGCTTCCTTGCGTTTTATGTACTGTCAGCGCATACGCAAGTTCAAGGGGTGGTGCTCCTTTCTCGCCGTCGAACTCCCAAATCCGAAAGTCGTAGTCATGACCTGGTTGCGATGTAAACTCCACCTCTAGGAATGGAAACAGTTTTTTTTGTTTCTTGGTTTTGTAATTACCTACAACGAGGCCGACATCCCCGTTAGCAACATAAGGGGTTCGGTCAGGTTCAGGATATACTCTACGTTTACTGCTATTCTGCAAATTTATAACTTTGTCGCCATAGATGATCCCTTGGGGACCAATAGGACTGTTAATTTTACGCTGCCTGTTATACGAAGTCGCCCGAGATAGCCATGTCCTGCGAAATGTTTGCTGTACAATCCGGTTCAGGGCAGCAACACCATGTTCTGCGCCACGCACAGGCGAGATGATCTGCCATCGTTCAGCCTTAGGCGAATCATCTACATTCTGACTCCGCCAGAAGAAAGTCCCATTATTGAACATGGTTGCACCCAGACTACACTCGAAGCCTACTTCGTCGTCTGGACCGTCGAGACCGAGTTCCTTGACAATTAATGTGAGTAGCTTCTCCTGAAGATCCACTCCGTTAATCCAAGACTCGAAGTAGATATCAGTCATTGTCTCTGTTGTAAGCCGATCCCATATCTCGTCTGCTGCGGGATCCGGATCGCCTCCGAACCAGTTAGCTAACAGAAGGTCTGCACGTCTCGTTCCTTGCTGGCGGCGAGGAATGATGAGTTCAGCATAGCCACGACCAACCCTCGGGAAGCGGTGCTCAATACCCTCGGGCTTGAGTTCCTTTACGATGTCCACAAAGGGACGACCACTTCCGATGGGAGGAAGTTGACGATGATCCCCTACGAGCACCAAGCGATCAACGCCGCTCAGACCGTCGAGCAAAGCGGCAAGTTGCTCTTCAGTCAGCATAGAGCATTCGTCCACAATCACGGTCCTGTAGTCACTGCAACGATTTGAACTACCGGTTACAATGTAACGACCCGTTTCAGGATCATATCGGTCACCGTAACGCATCAGGAACTGTGCGATCGTAAATCCGTTGCCTACTTCAGTCTCGGTTTCGAGTTGGACACGGGCTTTGCCAGTAGGTGCCAACAACAGAACTCCACCTAGGGCGACATCTTCCAGTTCGCAAAGCATCTTCAAAAGAGTTGTTTTCCCAGTACCTGCTGCACCGATAAGTACGGAAAATCTTGATGCAAAGAGTTCTTCAAGAGCAGCGGCCTTCTCGCATCGCGCTTGAGCTTCGATCTTCGCCTCATCGGAGTCGGTCGGTAAAGCATCCAAAGCCTGGTTTATCACTGCAGAGTAGTCGTATTTGCCACAATGTCTTTGACTCTTGGGGCCTATGCGCTTGAGCACGGTGCGCTGGATCAGCTTGGCCGTGTCGGCCAATCGCTGAAGCTGGTAGCCTATCTTGCCATTCGCTATCTCTATGGTTTCAATAGCTCCATCCAAAAAATCTTCAAGGCCGGTAAATATTTCTGGCCCTAGTGGGCAATCGGTATCGAGTGGCATGTTGTTGATAAGCGACCTTAACCATGCCCGTGGCAATAATGTGTGCCCCTGCTCAGTTCCTTGCTCGAGTGCGGCAACCATGAGAGCGCGCACACGGCGGGGATCAACTTTGTCCTCGAGTCGCGTGCGTTCAGGTAGAGGATGCGCTTCGATAACCACACGATCCGGTAACATGCCGCGGTCGATGGTCATTAGCGAGATATGGTCGACCGTCGTACGGTCGAGTTCGTATAAGAGATAGGGGTTCGCAATTAGCGATGCGTCGTCTACGTCGGTCTCTCTTTTTTCGGGGTCGAAGAACCGAATCACTTGGTCGGTATCTAGTGAGAAACGACTGAGTAGCTTTAGTAATTCTTTTCGTTTTTCAGTCATGGAAAGCCATGCCCGAGAGAATCCTTCTCCAATTAGTTCTTTGGCCGCACCGGTCGCTGTGCTGGGAGTTTGCATGATGCGTTCAAAGGTAGGCCACGGATCGATATTCCTGTCGTTGCTTCCTTTTGTGCATTCGTCAGCGATCTCGTAGGCAACGAGACTTCCTCCGTCGCCTAAGAATGCCGAAAGAGCCGACCCGAAGCCCGGGAATGGACCTCTCATGCGCCACAACCGATTTAGTTGCTGGTCGAGCCACGCAGATGCCTGTGTCCAAGGTCCAGTTAGGACGGCTTGAATTCGTTCTAGGGCGCGAAGACAGTTCAATACAGTTGCGATGGCGTGATCGTGCGACACATGCTCTGATCCGTACGAGAAACTCCAAAAGGCATCATCAGGAGCAAAAGCAAGAAACTGCTCTGGGTCAATACCTTTTTCAAGCGCGAGATCGAACAGCTCTTGATATGGAAAGAGGAAACCTTCTTTAAAGCCCGGTCGAATGGAATGCTCAACATTGCGTTCCCAGAGTACACTGCGGTGAGGCGGGTTCGGTGTCGAATACTGATATTCGACGTGCTCATCGACTGCTCGTACTATGCCTATACCCACGATTACTCGTCCAGCGGATACCGACAGTGGAGTGTCCTTCGCATAGAAGAAGCAGAGCGATTCCTCGGGGCGGATAGCACCGAAAAACGTGTCGAGCATGACGAGTTGGTTGGAGCGCTCTTGTATCCAATCTGTATCAAACCCAAGGTCGGGTTCGCAATCAGGTTGGAAACCCAAATTATAGCACTCGACAAAGTTTGAGCTTTCCTTCGTCAACATCCAACGATATGGCACACAAGCAGCGCTATAAGGGCGCATGGTGTAGGGTGTCGGAAGGAAGTGCCCATACGATTCCGGATTACGCTCGACATAGGGATGCTGTTTGATGTCCGTTAGTGGGAAAGGAGCCATGAAGTTCATACGCTCGGCGATGCATGGGGGCAATTGGTCGGGTGCCAGATTTTCGATAGATTTACCAGCCAAAGTTACTTCTGCTTTGTCGTCTTTCATCTCCGCGACTCTCGGCAGTATACGGCAAGCCATGTTGCTCGCAGGTTTGTTGCAGATTGTTCCAGCCCAGCCAGCATCATGCCATGGTACTCGAATCGAAAGGTGCTGAATTGGAAGCTTGCGTGCTCCCGCAATCATGTATGTCTCCCTCAGTTCATTACTTAAATTCAGTTAGTATCTTTTGCTTCGATCATAACTGATTCACTGCTGTCCAGCGATCTAGGTTTCGCTTTTTTGTGAAGGAACGTTATAGGAAATACCAGCGCGCTGTTCATCGTCGTGGAGAGGATGGTGAACGGCAAGGACATGCGCGCGCAGTTGCTTGAGAAGATCGGCGCGGCGGGTGGGTGATGTTCTGGTCCGGCAATCGCTCCCGCAACCGCCTCCGTCGTCATCTCTGGATTCCGGCCTTCGCCGGAATAACGACCCAAAGCGAGTTCGACGCGCATTCTCTGATCGGGTCGCGTCGAACCCCTCTTGCCTGGAAAAGCAACCCCCCCTACCCCCCCTTGTCAGGGGGGTATGAAAAGGCAACGCCCGCCGCCGGTAGGGGGGCTTTTTAGGCACCCCCTCTCCAGCCGGATTCGATTCCGCACCTTCCGTCCGGGGATTCATCCCTCGCGCGGGGATCGCATTTCCCCGTATTTGCCGTCGGGGGTTTTCGCGTCGATGGGGCTATGCTGGAGAGGCCGCCCGTTTGCTTTTGGTTTTTCACGCGGTGAAGCGCTCATCGCTCCCTCCCGGCATCCGGGCGAAATTCTTCACGTCTCGTTCGAAATCGACCCGCATTTGCCCGCATTTCCCGTCGCGCTGCCCGGGGCGCGAGCGCGTATGATGGCGAAGCCGGGCGGTTTCGTTCGAGAAAATGGAATTTCCGTAAATTTCGATAAAATTAGATAAATTAACGGGGTTTTTCGATAAATTGACGGGGTATTTCTGAAAATTAAATTCTCGGGAAATGACGCTGCGGAATCGGGGCGCAGGGGAATTCTGCCACGATCGGCCGGCCCGGCCATGACGGCAAATGCGGGCAGTTGCGGGGGAGGAAATCCCTCGGGCGCGCTTTGCACCGGCGCGCGGGTATTGTAAGAATACGGGTGGCCGCAAGGGCCTGATTTTCTTGAGTTTCCTGGGAGAGGCGGATATGGCGCGGCGCATGATTCTGGTGTTGACACTTGGCGTTCTCGCCGGCCTGATGGCCGCGCCCGCGTGGCGGTGGCTTGAGAGAAGCCTTTTCGAGAGCCTGCCCGTATATTCGCAACTGCCTGATTTTACGCTGGTTGACGCATCGGGCCGGGCGTTCGCGAGAGAGCGCCTGAAGGGCAAAGTCTGGGTGGCCGACTTCATCTACACGCGGTGTGAGGATACCTGCCCCCTCCAGAGCGTCGAGATGCGCAGGCTGCAGGGGGCGTTCGCCGCACACCCGGATTTCCGGCAGATATCCATCACCACCGACCCTGCTTTCGATAAGGCGGAGCGCCTCGCGGCCTATGCGCGAAAGTTCGCCGCGGACAGGGCGCGCTGGTTTTTCCTCACGGGCAAGGAAAAGGAAATCAAGGACTTGGCGCTCAAGGGTTTCCGGCTGAGCTATGCGACGAAACAAGCCATGCGCTTGCCCGGTTCGGTCGGCGGGCGGTTCTTCCGGCTTCTTTTGCCCCATGCGCACGCGCATCACCCCGGGCATCAGGAGGGGGGAAAGACGCCGGGAATCCTGATCTCCCACAGCTCGCGCTTCGTGCTCATCGACAGGAACTTCACCATTAGAGGCTATTACCACAGCAACGACGCGGAATCTCTCGAGAAGTTGAGGAAGGATTTGAGGGTCCTGCTAAACAGTTGATTTATTTGCCGGTTACGTGGTTTCCATCTCTGCGATCATCTCGGCGTAGCCCTCCCGGTAGGACGGATAGAGAAAGCGGTAGCCGCTCGCCTTGAGTCTTGCGTTCGAGCATCGCTTGTTCGTCGCCGCGCGCGCGGAGGGGGCTTCGCCGCCCGCGGCTTCGCGCGGTCGCGGGACGCCCAGCCGCTCCGCCAGCCAATTCAATACCTTGCGGCGATCCGCAGGCTCATCGTCGACGCCGACGTATATCTCATCGGGCGCATCCATCTTCATCAGGTGAGCGAGTACGCCCGCGCAGTCATCGCGGTGGATGCGGTTCGTGAAGCGGGGGGGGCCCTCAGGGACTTCGGCCTGCCCCGCACGGACGGCGTCTATCAGGCGCGTTCGGCCGGGACCGTAAATGCCTGAAAGTCTTAGGATTGTGGCGGGATGGCCGCTCTCCAGAAATGCGCGCTCGCCTTCGAGCAGGATGCGGCCCGAGTAATGGGTGGGCTGCGTGGGGGATTCCTCGTCCACCCGGCCGCCGTCTGTTTGCCCGTAGACGGCCGTGCTCGAGGTGAAGAAGATTCGCCTGGGCCTTTCTCCTTTTTTATCAATGGCTTCCAAGAGGTTTCTCGGGCCTTCCGCATACGCCGCCCGGTAGCCGGCCTCGCCGCCTCCTCCCGAAGAGAGGGTGTAGAAGATGAAATCGAGGCCCTCGGGGAGGAGTTTGCCCAGGTCCTTGTCGTGGATGTCGGCCCTTAACGGCTTGATGGATTCGGGCAGGCTTTCGGGGTTCCGGCGCATGCCCCGGACGTGATGGCCCTCCTCGGCGAGCTTCGCTCCGAGCGCAACGCCGACATAGCCGCAACCCACGATGAGAACGTTCGCCATGACGGGCCTGATCTTTGAAATCGCTCGACTTAGGGCGCTTCGAGCGAGGGAACCTGGCCGCGGAAGATGCTCTTCAAATGGTGCGGCATGACGCGCAGCCCGGCGTAGAAGGGGCCGAACTCGCCATACCAGACGCTGGCCTCATCGAAGCGCATCTCGTATACGAGGCGCTTGAAGACGAGCGGGTCTTCCGCGAACAGGTATACGCCCCACTCCCAGTCGTCGAAGCCGATGCTGCCCGTGATGATTTGCTGGACGCGGCCGGCGTAGCGTCTGCCGACGAAGCCGTGCTCGCGCATCATCTGCTGGCGTTCCTCGATGGGCAGGCCGTACCAGTTCTTCTCCTCGCCCCGGCGCTTGTTCATCGGGTAGAAACACAGATATCTCGTCCTGGGGATGTCCATGTAGAGACGCTCTTTCATGCGCTCGCGCTGGCTGTCCATCTCTTCGGCCCATTTCGATTTCCACTCGTCGCTTCCGGGTTCGAGACCCTCATCCACGAACCGGGCGTGGAGCTTCACGGTCATCTCATACAGGCCGAGCTCCAGGAACGAGAGGTAGGAGGTGGTCTCATCCATATATTCCGCCAGCGCCAGCCGCCGCAGCCCCAATTCGACTTCATTCAGCGCATCGAGCGTGGGTCTGAAATGAAGAAACAGCAAATCTCCCTTGTGCCCCAGCAGGCTGAAGAGTGCGCTCTCGCCGGATTCGGGCCGGGCGACCGAGGCGAAGTATTCCGTCGCTTCATCCAGGATGCGGTGCCTCCGGGCGCTCTCCAGGCGGTTCCAGGCGGGCCAGTTCACCCGGAAGATATGATGCAGAATGGCCCACCCATCGAGCGTTTCGGGCATTTTGGCGTCTTTTAAGTTCGGATTCACAGTTTGCTCCCGCAGGATGACGTGTGTCGGCTAAGCGCCGCTTTTCCAAAGAGATACCCCAGAGTCCGCCGTGTTGCAAACATCGCGGCTTCGGAGTCGTTCGATCTGCCGGGAAAGGTTTGCGTCTTCTGGCGGCTGGATTTGCGCTTTCTTTCGTAGCAGGATTCGACCCGATGACACAATGGATTCAGGCGAATTGACAGGTCGACCATCCAGAGGGTTGACTTAATTTGAAAGGTGGATTACTTGAGTGGAGCAGGTTTGATTTCCTGGCGGTTCCGATTTGATTAGAAGTCAATTTTAGAGGTCCTGCATCTGAAGCCACCGATATCGTGTGCGAATGATTGCGCGCACGCTTTTTGAAAACAGTTGCTGCCAACCTGAAAAATAATTTGAGAGGAGTAGGCATGGTTCCCAAACGCTTTCCATTGTGCTGGATGTTTGCGGTGTTGTTGAGCATCGCATTGGCTGGCTCCGCGGACGCTTATAAAGCAGGCAAGGTAAGTGGCGGCGGTTCGATTACAGGGGCAATCAAGTTCGACGGCGCGGCCCCGAAACTAAAAACGTTGTCCGTGAATAAAGACAAGAAAGTTTGCGCAAAAAAACCGATCAAGGATGAGAGTCTGGTCGTGAAAGACGGCGGCGTGGTATGGGCCGTCGTGTCCTTGAAGGGTGTGAAATCCGGCAAGAAATGGTCGAAGAGCCAGAAAAAAGCGACGATGGACCAAAAAGGATGCGTGTACCTTCCCCGCGTGGTCGTAATGAAACCAAAGACGAAACTGTTGATGAAGAACAGTGACAAAATTCTCCACAACGTTCACACCCACCCTGGCAAAACGGGGAACTCGGTAGCCAATATCGCGCAGCCCAAGTTCAAGAAAAAACTGAGAATGTCGACCCGCTATTTCAAGAAGCCCGGCATCATGAAAGTGACCTGTGACGTTCATGACTGGATGAGGGGCTATATCGTCGTGGCGGATAATCCCTATGTCGGCATCACGGGCTCCGGGGGGAAATTCGAGATCAAAGATGTTCCCGCAGGCTCTTATACCCTCGAGATTTGGCACGAGGTTTTGGGAAAGAAATCCATGAAAGTGTCTGTAAAAGGTGGTGCTGCCACGGCAGTGAACGTAACGCTGAAAAAATAATCCCAAACCAGACATGAAAAAGCGGCGGTGAAAGAACCGCCGCTTTTTTTGTGTTTGATTTTGAGCTTTTTTATCCCTTTTTTCTGCCTGCCGCGATTGCGGATATTGCATTTGCAATCGAGTCCATTTCTCCTTCCGTGTTCAAATAATGAATGGAAACCCTCACGGCGGGAGGCTCCGTGACCACTGCCCGGAGAATGATTTGGTGTTTTCTGTATAGCCTGTCCACTACGTTTTGAGATTCGACGTTTTTCATCCGAAAAGAAACCAGACCAGACTGAGCCTCGCCTTCAGGCGTACTGACTTCAACATTCTCGAGCCCACGGATTTGCGACATCAGGCGATTCGCCAGCGCGAGAATTCTTTTTTCGATGGATACGGGTCCTGTTCTCTTGAAGTGTTCGACCGCAGCACGGAATCCCAGGAAACCGGGTGTATTGAGCGTGCCGACTTCATAGCGCATCGCGCTCGTCTCAGGGGTAAACGACAGGGTTTTTAATCTCTTTTTTTGCGCCGAGCGAAAACTTGCGGATGAAAGCTGAATCTTTTTGCCTGCCCCGCGCCTTATATACACGGCGCCCGTGCCGTCCGGACCCATCAGCCACTTCTGGCCGGAAATGGTGTAGACATCTACGCCGGTGTCTTTGATTTTGACTGGTATGTGTCCTACGGACTGGGCGCCGTCCACGATGAGGAGGGCGCCTGCGGAGACGCAAATTCGCCCGATTGCTTCGAGAGGGAGTCTCCTGCCATTTAGCCACGAAATATGACTCACGCAAACCACCCTTGTTTTTGGCGTGATGGCCTTTTCCAGGTTTCGGAGAAGCTCCTCGTCATTTTGACCGGTTTTGAATAGTTTCACCTTGATGGGATTTCTCTTCCGCCATACCAACCAGGGCAGGTAGCCGCCCGGATGCTCCAAATCCGAGACGAGCACCTCGTCTCCTGGATCCCAGTTTAGTCCTGCAGCCGCTATGTTGATTCCGACCGTCGTATTGTTTGTCAGGGCGATTTCCGAGGTTTCGGCGCCGATGAGTTTCGCGCAGCTCTCTCGGGTGCGCTGCAGGGCCGTGGTGGTTTCATTCCTGATTTCCGGGTGAAACGAGCCGAGTTCCAAGTCGCGTTTCGTGAACTTGTCCATTTCACGAAGAATCGATTTCGATGATGGCCCTCCGCCACCCCAATTCACGTAAATTTGATTTCTCAGGGCCGGGACATCGGAACGCAGCCGTTTGATTTTGCTCTTATCGAGAGGCATTTTTCATTCCTTATAAAGGGAATAAAGGGATTTTATCTTGCGTCTGGTCGAAGCACTCTTTTATCTTCCACCCGTAAGGTAATCCGCGCAGTATCAAAATATTCAAGCAAAGGTATGGCGTGTTTTCTGGTAATACCCAGGAGATCCCGAAATTCCGCCGCCGTAATTTCGTTGTTTTGCGATAGATGCTCTCTAAGAAGGTTTTCTGCTTCGCTCAAAGCGAGCCGATGGTAGACAATGTTGTCTTTCAGCCGCAATAAAACATCTTGATCGATGAGGAGTTGCAGAGCGTTTCGATTTGAGTTGCCTTTGCCGCCGCTTTGTGAGAATGCGTCTTCGACGGATGGCGGTTGAAAATGGGCATTCTTGAAAACAGACTCCAGTTTCGTTTTCACTTCTCCGAGCGTTTCATCAATTTCTACTGAATGGGAAGCGAGTCTTAAGGTGGCGCCATTTTCAACGATTTCGTTCGATTCGCTTAAGTATCTGAGTGCGGCAGCAAAGATTTTCTCATTGATGTCGCCCGCCTTGCCGCGAACTTCTTCTCTGGGCGCCCCTGTGCGAAGAGGGTTTTGAGCATGGTATTCATTCAAAAAAGAAAGAATATTTTTCTGGGCTGTATTGAAATGCGCCGTTGTCATGGAGAAGAAATTGGCTTGGTCGATAATTTGCACTTCTCCCTGGGCGGATAATTCCTGAATGGATTTCTGGATGTCGCTTGGCTTTAATGTGAGACGGCCTGTGAGGTCAGCGAGTTCGACTCCGTTCAACCGGGCATCCCGGAGCAATATGAGCAGTCTTTCCGTCTCATCTCCTTGATAGAGTGATTTCAGATGATCTAGGGATGAACTCCGCAGTCGCCTATGCTTGCGAGGCATGATATCCAGGATTTCCCCGCCACCTATCGTGATGATTGGCGAATAACTCCGGATGACGAATCGGTCTCTGGGTAGTACGACGATAGGTTCCTCCAGCCGTATCTGGGCAAATGAGCTATCTCCCGGTTCAAGCACGTCTCGTCCGATGAGAGATATCCTGCCCATGATTTCGGCGGTCCCTGCATGGAACCGGATCCGATTGCGGGTTTTCAGCGGGCGGGGCGCGTCGGCCAGATGTTCCAGGTGAACGTCGAGCATATACGTTGACTTCAGTTCGCCACGATGACCGATAATGTCTCCCCTGAACACTTCGGTCCGCTCGAGACCCTGTAGATTCACGGCGGTTCTGAGGCCGGCAGTCGATTTTTCCACGGACTCCCCATGTACTTGCAGGCCACGAACGCGCGCCTGAAGAGTCCTGGGATAAACTTCAACCTGCTCACCTACAGCCACACTCCCACTGAACAAGGTTCCCGTAATCACGACCCCGAAGCCCCGCATCGTGAATACTCGGTCAACCGGTATGCGAAATATGCCCGTTTCGCTTTTCGCAGGTGTTTGATTAGCGATTTCGCTTACGGCTTTTTTGAGATTTTCCAGACCATCCCCGGTGTGAGCCGAAACTAGCACGATGGGTTTTTCTTCCAGGAATGTATCTTTTACGAAGTCTAGTATGTCGTCCGTGACAAGTTCGACCCATTCCGGTTCGACCAGGTCTGTCTTGGTGAGCACGATGAGACCTGTTTTTATGCCGAGAAGTCGGCAAATGGATAGGTGTTCCCTCGTTTGCGGCATGATGCCTTCATCGGCAGCAACGATCAGCATGACCAAATCGATACCGCCGACTCCCGCCAGCATGTTCTTTACGAATCGTTCATGGCCCGGAACGTCCACGATGCCTGCGTGGACATTGTCGAGAGTTAACTCGGCGAACCCGAGTTCGATCGTGATACCGCGTTCTTTTTCCTCTTTGAGGCGATCGGTATCTGTGCCGGTCAATGCTTTGACGAGAGAGGTTTTGCCGTGATCGATGTGGCCGGCGGTTCCGATGACAACATGTTTCATAAGGTGGTTTCGTCTTCGTGTTTGATAGGCGAAATATGAAAATATCGATCAGTCATGGCGATGGATGAATTCCAGGATGGACTCATTGAATTCAAGCGGTTTCTCGATATATACGAAATGGCCGCCTTCATCAAAAATCTTCAATTCGGCTTCAGGGATGGCATCACTTAGTTGATGAGAATAATACGGCGGAGTGACAACATCGTCTCTTGCAACGGCCACCAGCACTGGACATGTGATTTGACCCAAGCGATCCAACTGATCGTGCGCAATAATGCAGTCGATTCTCTCGGCCATGATCTCGGCGGGAGGCGCGTTTGCGATCGATTGTTCTTCCTGCATTTGAATTTCTTGAAAGTTATCGGCGAAAAACTTCGGGCTATGCAATGTGAATGTGGAAAATCTTGTATAGGTTTCCCATCCCATTTCAAGTAGAACTTCTTTGCGTACGCTGAACTGGCGGGTGAAATATGCGTCGCTCTTGGGCCAGGAACTTACGATAGACCCGCTTTTGACACGCTCGGGATAGTCGATACACATCACCTGGATGATAGCGCCCCCCGTTGAACTGCCGACGAGATGCGCTTGTTCTATTTCAAGATCATTCATGATGGCGATGATATCTTTCGCCATGTTGGGGACGCTATAAACCCCACTCGGTTTGTCGCTCTTTCCCGTTCCTCTATGGTCATGAAGGATAAGCGGTCTCGTAGCGGAAAAGGCGTCGATTTGCTTTGCCCATATACCGCGAATACCCCCCAGCCCGGTGATTAGGAATACAGGCGTATCGGTATGCTGGGGATTGATGATTTCATAATCTATTGCAACACCTTCGGAATTTACGGTTGGCATCGGAAAATTATCCCTTCTTATTGTGATAACGAGAAAAGTACTTGTACGGAAGGTATAAGGTTACTTTGCAAATTCGTTGAGAATCACGCCAAGCTGATCCATTTCACCTTCTCGAATACACCGCAGATCCAGTATCACTTTATCCTCATGAATGCGCGCCACGACAGGTGGAGTCGCATTACGTAACTTGGTTTCCAACGATTTGGCGGAAGAGTTTTTGGGAGATAATGTCACGGCGTAGCTTTCAAGTTCCGCCAAGGGCATAGCCCCGCCGCCTACCATACCCGACGTTTCCTCCACCCTGGCGCCAAGTGCGGAACAAGTGTGTTTCCCCATGAGATTCATCAGGGATTCCGCCTGTTTTTTCAGCTTTTCCCGGTTGGTGGATAACATGTAAAGTGTCGGAATCTGAGTGTGGGCGGCATCAGGATCGAGATATGCCCTGAGTGTCGCCTCCAAGGCGGCGAGCGTAAGCTTGTCGAGCCTGAGAATGCGCATGAGCGGGTGTTTTTTCATTTTTCCCACCCATGTCGCCTTGCCTACAACAATGCCGGCCTGCGGGCCACCGAGAAGTTTGTCCCCGGAAAAGGTAACGACATCGATTTCTGCCTGAATTGATTCAATGGCGGTGGGTTCATGCGGCAGACCATCGACATGAAGAAGCGAGCCGCTCCCGAGATCTTCCAGCGTGGGTATATTTGTTTCCTTGCCGAGTTTCGAGAGTTCATCGCGAGATGTTTCTTCCGTGAAGCCGACAATCCTGTAATTACTGGTATGCGCTTTGAGCAGCAAAGCCGTATCTTGGGTAATGGCGTTGCGGTAGTCGGATATTCTCGTTTTGTTTGTCGTTCCTACTTCTACCAATTTTGCGCCGCTTTGCCGCATGATATCCGGGATTCGGAAAGAACCGCCAATTTCGACTAACTCGCCCCTGGAAACGATCACCTCGGCGGAATTGGCCATCGTATGAATCGCGAACATCACGGCGGCAGCGTTATTGTTGACGACAAGCGCCGCCTCCGCCCCTGTTAGTTGGCAAAGGAGAGATTCCACGTCGGACCCTCTTTTCCCTCTCCGCCCGAGGCTCAAATCGAATTCCAGATTTGAATATCCTTGCGCTACCTCATCTAGTGCCGCCCTTGCTGCCTCACTTAACGGGGCTCGACCCAGATTTGTATGCAGGACGATTCCTGTGGCGTTGATGACTTTTTTTAGCCCGAGTTGTTTGTTCGAGGTAAGTATTTGTTTTGCTTCATCGAGAACAATATCCCGAAGCGTTTGCTCGCACAGCGATGCGTTTTCCGCAGTATTCGGGAATTCCTGGTTTATTTGCTCGAGCAGAAGCTGTCTTTTTATTCCGATTGCTTTTCTGACGGCATCGGATAGGGCGGTGTCTGATGAGCCGTTGACACCGTCATTTTTAAGGCGGGTAACGATTTCATCCACCGAAGGCAATAGTCGAAGCAGCTTGGATGGAAGATTTCGAGCGTTTGGAGAAGTCATGCTGCATCCCTTATATGAATACGATTGTCGACTATAAGATTGCAGGTTTTGAATGGTCAAGTCGTCAATATCAAGGTTGGCTTGGGAGGCAATGTATCATGAATAGAGGTCCTCTCTCGTAAGGAGGATTGGGGGATTTCTCCGATTTGAATTCATCTTGACACCCGCCCGACCCCTTGGTAGTGTTCGCGCACTAATCCCGGAATGCCTATGAGATTTAACTAGCCGTTTACATTTCGTTCAAGTAGATTTGGTTCTTCGAAACTTGAAAAGCAGGGTAGTACATGATTTTCCCCGAAAATGAGCCTTCGATTTTCATTCCTGGCAAGAATAAAGTTGTCGTTCCGTTTATGCGCGATGTTTTTACGATTCCCAGGAATTCCCGTCATAAGCCCAAGCTCATCGGCTCTGTTTGCAAGGAATGCGAGGAATATTTTTTTCCGAAGACCGGCTCGAAAACGACTTGCGATAATCCGGTCTGTCCGCGCAGCACGAGTGAAGTGCTTTTGAGCGGAAAGGGCAAGCTCCTTTCGGCCACGATCACGCGTTCTTCCACGGATGGGAATGCAGAACATGTCTCCGCAGTGATACTGCTCGATGAGGGGATAAAGATAAATTCCCATTTGATTGGTTGGGAAGGTTATCGGGACTTGCTTATTCCCGGTTCCCCGGTGGAACTCGTGTTACAGGATCTTGGAGAGAATGAATGGCGGGAAACGCAGGTGGGGTATGCCTTTCGCTTGATAACGGGACGCAGAAAACCCGTTTTCCCGCCCACCGAAGAGGAAATACAGGCGGCTGAGGCCTCGCGTGTGACAAATGAGAAACATGCGAAAAAACAAAAGGTTCGGCGGCAGAAAAAAGCCCCCCCGAAAGCTGTGGCGCAGAAAGCGGGAACGCGAACCAGGGGGAAAGCCTCCGTGTTGAAGAAAAAATCGGCTGCCGCTCCCAGCAAGCCCGCATCGGCGAAGAGCAAAGCGGCCAGTGCGAAAGCGGCTGCCGTTAAGAAAAAAGAGGCGGCGACGCGGAAAACGGCGGCCAACAAGAAAACGAGCACCACCAAGGCCGCGAATACGACGAACAGGAGCGCCACCGCCAAGAAAGCCGCCGGAGGAAAGGCGGCCGGGGCGAGGGCAACGACAAAAACAGCGGCGAAAAAACCCACCCGGAAGAAAACGGCCTCCAAAACCATCCCAAAACGCCCCTAGAGCGCATTCTCTCATCCGATGCCACTCCTCCAGGGTCTGAAGGTTATCGACGCCAGCCAGTTCAACGCCGGCCCCATCGTATCGCTCTATCTGGCGGGCTATGGCGCTGAAGTCATCAAGGTGGAGCGCCCCGGCGGGGAGGACAGCCGCGCCATCGGCCCGTTCAAGAACGGCGAGAGCAGCTACTTCATGAGCTTAAACCGCGGCAAGCGCTCCATCGCGCTTGATCTCAAAAACCCCGATGGAGTCGGGGTTTTCAGGAAACTCTGCCGGGGAGCCGACGTTCTCGTGGAAAACCTCCTCCCCGGCGTGATGGACCGCCTGGGCGTCGGCTGGGAGGTCCTGAAGGCGGAAAACCCCAGGCTCGTATACGGCGCGGTATCCGGCTTCGGCCAGACCGGCGAACACGCACGACGCCCGGCCTTCGACAGCCTCTTGCAAGCCGCGGGCGGACTCATCAGCGTGACGGGGCCTGTGGGCGGAGCGCCCGTGCGCGTGGGCGTCTCGATCGTCGACGTGACGAGCGGCCTCTACCTGCTCTCGGGAATCCTCACCGCCCTCCTGCGCCGGGAGCGCACCGGCGAGGGCACCCGCGTGGACGCCTCCATGATGGGCGCGACGGTCAACATCATGGAAAACCCGGTGGCGCGCCACGCCTTCACCGGCCAAGTGCCTGAACCGGAAGGACTTTCCCATCCGGTGGTCTCTCCCTTTTCGGGCTATAAGACCAGGGACGGCCTCTTATACGTGGCGATCTCGAACACGAACCGCTACCGCGTTTTCGTCGAAGCCATTGAAAAGCCTGCGCTTGCGGACGATCTCCGCTTCCGGGAGAACAAGGATCGTGTGGCGAACGACGCCGCCCTGCGCGAAATCCTGGAGGACGTCCTCACCGAGAAGACGACCGCCGAATGGGAGGAACTCCTTATCCCTCAAGGGGTTACGGTGAGCGCCATCAACGACGTCGCCCAGGTGAAAGAGCGCTTCCCGGAAGCCTTCGTCGAGGTCGACCACCCCGCTGCGGGGCCGGGTCTCATGCCCGCCTCCCCGGTTGCGTTCGGGGGCGAAACGCTTGATTTTTCAAGGCCTGCGCCGATGCTGGGCGAGCACACCGATGAGATTCTCGCAGAGCTGGGCTACGGATCGGAGGAAATCGCCCGCCTGCGCGCCGGGAAAGTCGTGTAATCTCTAATAGGTTAAAATACAATCACTTGGCGAAGAATGGCCTCGGCCCCGTAAGGGGAAAGAGGATCAAGCTTTTCCGCGCGTTTTGACATCGCAACTCCCCGCATTTGCCGTCATGGCGGGACCGGCCGATCGTGGCAGAATCCTCCTGCGCCCCGATTCCGCGGCGTCATTTCCCAAGAATTTAATTTTCAGAAATTTACGGAAAAACCCCTTTAATTTATCGATATTTTCGGGAATTTACGGAAATTCCATATCCTTGAGAATGAAGCGCCCGGCTTCGCCATCATACGCGCTCGCGCCCCGAGCAGCGCGACGGCAATTGCGGGGAAATGCGTGGGGGGGAGCGCCAATACCTCAGGAATGTTCCCATTGGTTTCGGATCTTCTTGCTTGAGCGAAACGTGTCTCTTACTCACCTGAAGCACGTCACCGCAGAGATTGGTTTGAGCCTGTAGGCGGCTGCGACAAGTATCCTTGGCGTGCAGAGCCTTGAATTTGACGACGAAAGCCTAAAATAGCAGCGAGCTGGATTGGAGTTCACGATGCCGAACGTCGAAAGCCTCAAACGTCATTTGCGGGCACGCCTTCAACGTGAATCACGAAAGGAGGTCAGCGCGGCGGAAGCGGAGGGATGGAAAAGGATGGATTTCTGCTTGATCGAAAAGATGGCCAGCTCCTACGAAACTTGCTTTGCGGTAGGCTGATCACTAGTCAGAAACAGCACCCGAACCAGAAATACGGTCTATGGCGGATTCGGTGTGAGGCTGTCTTTCCGAACCATTCAAACAGATTGGTATCAGTGGATAAACCCATGACACCGGCCATCCAAGATACGGAAAGGTTCCCGGCCGTTTACGCTCCACCTTCTATTTCGATGCGCCTGAAGTAGTAGCTGTCCTCGGCCGTCACGACCAGCCCCTCGGTCGAGGCATTGCGGATGGCCGTAACCTCGATCTGGTACTTCAAGCCGTAATGCGAGATTTTCCCCAATCCAGCTTCGACCGAGTTCCTGGCGGGGAACGGAAAGGCGAAGAAGTTCCTGTAAAGGGCGTTGTAGGCGTCATAGTCGCGGAAATCGGTCAGCGTCACCTGAGATTGCGCGACGTCCAGCACCTCCATGTCGAACTCCTTCAGAAGATGTTCCACATTGGCAAGGACGTTTCGCGTCTGTTTTTGGATGTCACCGGGATCGCGCACGCCGCTTTCCTCGTCCACGCTGAGGATTCCGTTGGAAATCATCATCTCACCGGCCAGAACGCCTCGGGCGTTTCCGGGCCCCGTCCGGTACTCCTTCTCACCAAGGTATGCGGTCGCCTCTATCTTCACGTCGGCTTCGAGAATCGGCAATGACGCCGTCACGATCGTCGTGATCGGTCTTGGTTCCGCAAATGCATCGGCGATTGCCGCTTCAACCGCCTCCACGTCTCTCATGTCACGGACGAACCCCCGCAGGCGGATGACGTCTCCGAGGGATCCGCCGTTTTCGGTCAATATGTCTCCAATACCCTCGACAATTGCCTCGGTCTGCGCCTTCGAATTCCCCGGCGAGACGACATCACCTTTGGCATCGAGCGGCAGCCGCGCACTCAGGCACAGCAGGTCGCCCATTCTCCTGCCGGCGCAGGACGGCGCGTACTCATGCGCCTGCTTCCCAGCGGGCTGGAGTGGTGTGGTTTCTACGGCACCGGCAAACCCTTCGATTTCCATGATCATCGACGGCATATAGAGGTCGTAGCCGGTGAGCGTGTCAGCCGGTTCAGCCGGGATGCGATACTTCTCGTACGCTTTGATGAATGGCCCGATCTCTTTCCAGCCTTCTAGAAACAGATTCAACCGAAGAACATCACTCCACTTACCACCGGCGATCTCGACGGCGAGTTTCAGGGACTCGATGGCCTCGCGCGTCTGGGCTTCCATATCGGCACGACCGGGCGTTTCTCCGGCCATTCGGCCATTCGGGATGCCATCGACCATCAACGCTTCGGTCGTGATGCCCGGCATCCCGCCAAGAAAGATGTAATCCCCCGCCCGGAACGCGTAGCAGTACGGTCCTGATGGCGGTGGCAGTCTCGGGTCTTGTATTGTTCTGGGCATATTGGAATTCTCCTATCTTGAGACTCGTGTTGACCGGTTGTCACGCGGTTGCAAAATTTATCCTCCGAGGTAGTGGCGTATCAGGTCACCGTCCCCGATAAGACTGGCGGTGGGCCCGGCCATGGAGATCTTACCGTCGCGCAATATGTACCCGAAGTCAGCAACCGAGAGCGCCAGGTGGACATTTTGCTCGACCAGAAGAATCGTCATTCCGGCCTCCTTCAGTTTCTTGATGATTTCCCCCAGGCGCTCAACGAGGATCGGAGCAAGCCCAGACGAAGGTTCATCAAGCAGCAGAAGCTTCGGCCGCGAAATCAGACCGCGCCCGAATGCGACGAGCTGCTGTTGTCCGACACTGAGCGTATTGCCCTTACGGTTCAACCATTGTCGAATTTCAGGAAACCGTTCGTAGATCGACTCGAAATCATCTTTCGATTTCTCCTGGCGTGGCCGCGCGAAGGCGCCGAGCCTCAGGTTCTCCATAACCGTCAGCGGCGCGAAGATGCGGCGGCCCTGCGGCACAAGAGAAATGCCCATTGGAACGATTTCACGGGGTTCCATACCGCAGATTTCCCTATCCTCGAATCGAATGCTGCCGGCGCTCGCCTTCACGGCGCCGACGATCGTTTTCAATGTCGTTGATTTTCCCGAGCCGTTACCGCCAAGCAGGGTAATGACCTTGCCGGCCGGAACGTCGAGCGAGACACCGCTCAGTACCTGTACGGGGCCATATGCGGCCCAGATATTGTCAAGAGTCAACATATTTCATCGCCTTGCCCAGGTAGGCCTCGATTACATTCGGGTCCCTGCGTACGACCTCGGGTGTCCCCTCGGCGATCTTCTCGCCGTGATCGAGAACCGTGATCCGATCGGAAATGCTCATCACCAGGCGGATGACGTGTTCAATCAGCAATATGCTCGTCTTGCCGCGAGATCGCAGGTTGTCCAGGATTTCGGTGAGCCGCTCGTACATCACCGGACTCAATCCCGCGGCCGGCTCGTCCAACAGGACGAGCAGCGGATCGGAAACCAGTGCGCGCGCGAGTTCCAACATGCGTTGTTGCCCAAACGACATCCGGTTCGCCGGACGGTTGGCTAGATGAGCGAGCCGCACGGATTCAAGCGCCTCATACGCCCTGTCCCTGATCTCCGAATCTTCCCGCACGACCCGAGGCGGGCGAACGACCCCGCCGATAACACTGCTTCGGCTCTTGCCATGATAGCCGACCATGACGTTCTCAAGCCCCGTCATCTCCGAAAACACCTGGAGGTCTTGAAAGGTGCGCGAAATGCCAAGGCCGGCCATGCTGTATGCCTTGGTCGAACTGATGTTCTGGCCGTTAAAGACGACCTCTCCTGTTTTTTGATGCAGAAACCCCGTTATCGCGTTGCAAAGCGTCGTCTTCCCAGATCCGTTCGGACCAATCAGTCCATGGATCTCACCAATGCCGATCTCGAGCGATACGCTCGAGAGAGCCGTAAGCGCCCCATAATTTACGGTCAGATCATCCACTTTAAGAATCGACATTGGTTTTCACCGGATTGGCAGCTAAGATTTCGTTATGCTCCGAACTGATGACAGAGACTTCGGAAGTTTCTTCCTTGTGTCTGAAAACAGACAGCAACCGGTGGACGAGGTCAGCCAGTCCCCCCGGCAAGAACATCATGAACGCGACCAGAAGCAACCCGAAGATCAGGATTCTATACTCCGCAAGCCAACGCAGCATTTCCGGAACCCCAAGGACGAAGAACGCGCCGATAACGGCGCCGGCAAAGCTGCCGAGACCACCGAGCACGATCATCGTAAGGAATGCGATCGACTGCAGGATCGTGAAGGAATCCGGACTGATATAGGAGAAGAAGTGCGCATACAGAGAACCTGCAACCCCGGCGCAACCGGCGCCGATACAGAAGGAGAGTGTCCGGTACCAGGCGACATTCACTCCCATGGCGACCGCAGCCAGCTCGTTCTCGCGTGCTGCGATCAAGCCACGGCCGTAACGTGACCCTATCAGACGCTGTAGCCCCACGAAGACGATTACCAGGACGGCTATTGTCAAAAAATAAAAGGGTGCGCCTTCCTCGAACACAAAGGAACCGATGGACGGTTTTCGAATGCCGCTGATGCCCGACATCCCGTTTGTAACTTCCTTCCAGTTGATGAACGTGAGATGCATAATTTCGCCGAAGCCCAGGGTTGCGATGGCGCAGAAATGGGTCGGCAGCCTCAAAATCGGCCCGAACAGCAATCCGAATACCCCGGCGACAATCGCCGCCGCAATGATCCCAAGCAGGAATGGAACGCTAAAATATACGGTCATGATCGCCGAAGTGTAGGCACCGATTCCCAGAAACGCCGCATGACCGACGATGATGGCGCCGGCGTATCCGATTACGAGTTGGAGTCCGAGGGCGCCCGTGGCGTAGATCAGGATGAGCGTGACGAGGTAGATCTCATAGGTATCGAGGAGCGACGGCAGCAGCAAGGCCATGACGCCGAGTGCGGCGATCATGCCGTACCTGAGATGGACGGTCTGCTTTTCGTTCAGCTCAAACAAGTCCGCTATCGTTTGCCGTCTGTACCTGAACACCAGGCTCCCGCCGCGCGGCATTCGAGGGATCGCTACGAGCATCAGCACGATGATGGTGATGCCAAAGGCAATCCCGTTCTTGTAAGCGGATGAAATGTAACCCGCAGCGAAAGTTTCCATCAGGCCCAGAATGGGACCTCCAATCATCGTACCGAGTATATGAAACTGTCCAAGCGCCGCACCGGCGAATGCCCGGGGTCCCTGCAGCCAAAGTTCCTGCGCGACAAAAAACAATGGCGCGATGAGGACGCCGGCGGCGCCTGCCAGCATGGAACTGATGCCAAAAGTCATGGTGACGACGCGGTCGAAACTTACACCCATAATTTCCGCTGTATAAGAATCGTATGCCGACGCCCGCCATGCGATGCCGAGAAGTGTTCGCTGAAAGAAGTAATGCAGGCCGAGCATGGAAAGGATGGCGAGGGCGATAATCCAGATATGCTGAACGCTCATCGGCAGACCGGCCACGACAAGGTGGCCGACTTGACCAACGGATACCGGGTAACGCAGCGGCGCAGCCCCCCAAATCAGCTGTGAGACCAGCCGAAGGCATATCCCGGTACCGACCGTTGCGATGATTAAATTCAAGAGCGGCGATTGCCGAAGTCGAATCGGGCGCAGGGCTACCCGCTCGATCAGCATGCCAAGGATGCCCGTCAGGATGCTCGCTATAATGAATACGGCCAAATACGGCAGCGGTGTCGCCACCAGGAGGGTATAACCGATGAAAGCGCCCGACATCACCAGTTCGCCCTGTGCGAAGTTGACGAGCTCGGTGGCCCGCAACATCATCGTGAAGCCAAGAGCAATCAGGGCGTAAACGCAGCCGACCGCCAGCCCGCCGACAACCTGCTGCGTGACGATATGTAAATCTATCCCCATACCACCGTTCCGTGTCGTTCGTATCGATCCCGCATGCCCCGGATAACCTTCAATTCCGTGGTGATCATTCCCGAATTTCACTGCCGCAGGGATGGAGTCTCCACCGCGGGCATCCGACGGTTTGGTTTCGGTGATCCGGCCGTGTTACGAAGACCATTCGGCCGGTTTTCTCCTCATCCGGACAGCTATTCCGTTGTTTTGCCTCGCCGCGGATTTCCCCGGCATACGCTGGGGCGGGTTCTCGTAGCAGGTCATGAATCAAGGTAGAGATTTTCTGGAACATATTGCTCGGCACGGCAACCTCGATCAGTTGGAACGTAACGCATTAAACGTAGTCGAGAATATTCGCGCCGAGATTCAATTGATGAGGCCACCAACCCTCAAGTCGTCGGCCCGAAAACCACTCACGGCAGTCCCGTTGCAGGCAACCGGACTGCCGTGAGCTTCAAATAGACGCTATCGACCGAGAGAACGCCAGAACTCTCCATCGGGATTTTTGCTGTCGACGATTTCCCCGATGATCGGAGCCCAGTCGCCGTCTCCGTTTTTAGCAAAATAGACATTGCCCAGGATGCCGCTGTAGCTGCTTTTGGCGCTTGTGAGATTGCGCGTAAACGCGCCTATCTGTTTGCTGTCAGGGACGTAGCCGTTGGCCTTGACCGCTTCAAATACAATGCCCACCGCGTCATAGAACTCGCCGGCCCAGGGGTCGGGACGTTCATTGAATTTTGCGATGTAGGCCTTCATGAAGGGCGCCAGACGCTTGTCGGCGCTTACGGGGATAAAGGTCGTGGCGAACACCAATCCCTCTACGTGCTTGCCGCCGAGTTCCACGAACTTCGGATTCCCGCCGATTGTATCGCCACCGAGAAGCTGAACCTTCATGCCGAGTTCTTTCACCTGGCGGGCAATGATGGCCTGCTCCTGGAATCCCGTCGCCATGATGACCGCATCCGCGCCCGCGGCCTTGATGCGGCCGAGTTGGCCCGTGAAGTCCTTGTCGCCACGCGCATATTCCTCTTTCGCCGCGGGCTTGAGCCCAAGCGTTTTCAATACGGCGACGGTGCTGGCGGAGAAGGATTTTCCGACCTCCTCATTGGACGAGAGGATGGCGATCTTTTTCAGACCAAGATTCTTAACGGCGTAATTGACTGTTGCGATATTCAAGCCCTTGGTCGGGATAGCAACCCGGAAGATCCACTTGGAACCCTGCTGGGTGATAGGCCCCGCAACACTCGTTGTATATTGCGGAATTTTCGCCGCTGCGGTGATCGGAACGATGGCGAGCGTACAAGTGCTTTGCCATGCTCCGAGGAGCGCATGAACTTTGTCGCGCGTGATGAGCTTGCGTGCAGCCGATACCGAGACGTCACATTTGGATTCATCATCCTCGGCGATGATCTCGATCTTGACCTTGTCCTGCATCTTGTTCAGTTCTTCGGCCTTCAGCTGGGCCCCCTTGAGCTGGAATTGACCACCGAACGCAAGATCGCCGGTAAGAGGACCGAGCACGCCCAGCCGCAATACTTTCGCCGCCTCGGCATGACCGCCGAAGGGCGCGACGACTATGGTTGCCAGAGTGAATGCAAGAACTGTTGCGGAAATTTGAAACCGACGCCTGATAGAGATTGTGTAGCGCATCTTGAACCTCCTTTTAAAAAGAGATTGACTAGCGCGTATAAAACCTCCGTATTTCTATATGATGGCGTGAATGATTTGATGGCAGTTATTATCTTTAATGTATCAGATGAGCATGCAGGTGTCTACGAGTAAAATCCGGGCGCATTTCACCGTCCTGGGTCAGGTTTTCGGCACAGACCAGTCTGATAGCAGGCCGCAACGGGTATCCACGTTCTCGGGCGATCCGGTCTTCCCACGGTTCTGCCTCCTCGATTCGTGATCCGTCATCGAAGCGAGGGGGCTGTGGCTCGATAATAAGGACTAGCATGATGGCAATACAGGAATTCTTTATGTATCGTCACGGCATCGACTTACCGAGGGAGAAGATTGAATCCGTGGTAGGTGTTAGCCAAGAGAGATAGTTCTTTAAAGAGGCTCGCGAGCCGCCCCTGCGACGGCTTCCCTGCTTTCGTGGGTGAGCCGCAATCCTCTCTTAATCGGAGGAGCAATCCCTCCCTCCCCGGTCGGAATAATCCCTCATTCTTCAATCGGGATTGACCCCCAACACCCCTTCCGCAATCTCTCTCCGCGCCCGCCCCTCCCCACGCCCCTCCCTCGTCACTCTCGGTGCGGTTCGGGTTTTGACGAAGCCTTCCTCGGTCGTCATACTGCCGCCGGGAATGTTTTTTTCGTCTTGTCGCGGGGGATTTTTCATGATCATGCGAGGTTCGAGCCGCCCGCGGCGGTTTTTCGCCGCCGCCGTTCTCCTGACGCTTTTCCTGACGGCCGGCACGGCGCGCCGGGCCGCGAACGCGGCCGAGGGGGGATACGCCGGAATCGCGGTCGAACATTCGAGCGTCCGGGTGGATTACGGCAAGTCCGTCGGCATCGACTTGCCGCCGGCCTCCTACAGGGAAGCGGAAGACGACGCGCGCGACGCGATACACTCCCTCCGGGCGTTCGCGGGATACCGCCGCATGCTGCCCGGTCGATTCTATCTTTCGGGCGAGGTCGAGGCCGCGCTCCACCCCGAGGGGGGTGTATCGGGTTTTCTGGAGAGGGGAACCGGGACGGAAGACCGCGACGTCTGGCCCGGGGCGTGGACCTTCGAGAAGCGCAGCGACTTCGGTTTCAACGTCAGGGCGGGTTACGCGCCTGAGTCCCTGGATTTTCTGGGCGCGGGCCGCTCGCTCTATCTGCTCGCCGGAATGCGTCGGCTCGACGCGCGGGTCGAGGCGGGGCACGACAACGGAAGGGGGATATCGGGCGTCAGGCGCGAGGACGTCACCGCGACCCCGTGGCTGATCGGGGCCGGGGTGGAGTTCGGGGGCGCGCGGGGCCGGTTCGACTTGCGGGTGAGTTACGCGCGCTACGATTTCGACTTCGTCGGCGGGGGGGACGGCTCGGCTTTGGACAGACCGAGGCTCCGCTACGAGTTCGACGCCTCGGAATGGAGCGTTTCCCTGGGTTACGTCTGGTCGTTTTCGATCGAATAACAGCCCACCGGCCCGCACACGGCGGACCGCTCCTCTCACGCCGCATCCTCACCTCCCAATACTCTCGGATAGGGCTCGAAAATCGTCTGCGTCTCCAGGTATTCCGAACCGAAGCGCGTCGTCCATTCTTTGAGGGTTTCAATCGGCGCATCCAGCGGGATTTTCCCCGCGCGGTATTCTTCCAGCGAATCGAGAAATCGCTTCTTTTCTTCTCCGCTGATTTTCTCAGATAGATGCCCCAAGGCGTGGGTGAGGGCGTTCACGCATGAAGCGTGCGAGGGCGTACGGGCGAGGAGCCGCAGGAGCGCGTCTTCGTATCGGGCGGCGGCCTCGCCGAACGCATGTTTTTCGTGATTCGCCGCGATTCGGCCCATCTCGCGCATTCTCGATTGGTCGTAGGCCATGAACAGGAGCTTGTTCTCCGCGTGGTAGCGGACGAGGTGGTCCGTATTCCCTTGCTTTTTGACTTCGCGGAAGGCGGCGAGCGCGAAAATTTTCGTGAGAAAACGCCCGCGAGCGTCCGGTTCGTTCAGACCGGCCTCGTCTACGAAAGCGCGCGCGCCGAATCTCTCCAGCGCGGCCCCTGCGAACAAGCCCGTCCCCAGAGCGGTATGGTTCGCGGAAGCAGCTGTGGGAAATATCTTCGCGTCGTCAATCGCGCAGGACGGGGATTTCGCCTTGAGAATGAAGCCGTCGACCTCTTCGAGACCCGCGAGATAGCGCTTCGAAAAGCCGTTCATCGCCCCCGTCAGGTCTTTCTTCGTGGCGGGCTGGTAGAGGGCCTTCTTTTCGCCTTGCAAATGGATTCGTATCGGGTCCCTTGGCGTGCCGAGGCCGATCTCCACCTCGGGGCAGACGGGGCGGAAGCGGGCGTGCGGCTTGAGCCGTTCGATGAAAGATGAGGAGATGCGCTCGCCGTTGTAGCGGCAGGCCTCGAATTCGAGGCACTTGCTCACGACGACGACGGGTTTTGGAAATGCGCGGCTCATCGCTCCTCTCCCCGTTCGATGGGCTGGGCGGCGATGCGCATCGTGAAATCCGGGCGGCTAGTAAGCGCGCCTATTCGTAGTCATAAAAACCCTTGCCCGTCTTTCTCCCGAGCCACCCCGCCGAGGTCATCCGGCGCAGGATGGGCGGCGCGTAGAACCTCGCCTCGCCCAGCTCTTCGGCCATCGAATCGGCGACGAATGTCTGCACGTCGATTCCCACCAGGTCGATGAGCGTGAGCGGCCCCATCGGGTGGCCGAGGCCCATGCTGATGGCCTTGTCCATGCTCTCCCTGTCCGCGAGGCCTTCGTCATACGCATGCGCGGCGTGGTTGAGGTAGGGCACGAGCAGGCGGTTCACCAGGAATCCCGGCCTGTCCTTCACGGGAATCGGCGTCTTGCCGATGCGGTGGCAGAACGCGATTCCGAACTCGGTAATCTCGGGCGCCGTCTGGACGGCCTCGATCACCTCGACGAGCCGCATCGCGTAGGGCGGGTTGAAGAAGTGAAGGCCCACTACGCGCTCGGGGGCTTTCGTCTTCGCCGCCATGGCGGTCACCGAGAGGCACGAGGTGTTCGACGCGATGACAGCGCCTTCTTTCGCGATCTCTCCCAGCTTTTCGAAGAGTTCGAGCTTGGCGCCCAAGTTCTCCACGATCACCTCGATGATGAGGTCGCAGTCCGCAAGCTCTCCCAGATCGGTCGAACCGCCGAGGCGCGTGAGCGTCGCCTCTTTCCGGGCTTCGTCCATCTTGCCGCGCTTGACCGCGCCGTCCAGGTTCCGGCGGATGCGGGTGAGGCCCGCTTCGAGAGCCTCCGCGTTCACCTCAACCCCGGTTACTTCCAGCCCTGCGGTGATGCAGACCTGCGCGATGCCCGACCCCATGGCGCCGAGACCGATGACGCCCACTTTCTTCACCGCGTCCGCGATGGGCTGTCCCCGGGAGAGGTCGCGCTCGTTCGCGGAGTCTTCTTCGGGTTCCGCGACGCCGAATAGTCCTGCGGACTTGTAAGTATAAAACCCTCGTCCCGTTTTCGCGCCCAGATGGCCTGCGTCGATCATGCGGTCCACCAGCGGCGGGGGGATGTAGTGCGGGTCTTTCAGTTGTTCGTACATCGAGAGCGAGACCGTGCGGTGGATGTCGAGCCCCTCGATGTCGAGCAGGCGCATGGGGCCCATCCTGTAGCCCAGGCCGAGCCGCACGCCTGCGTCGAGGTCCGCCGGGTTCGTATAGCCCGACTCGATCAAGCGGATGCAGTCGTTCTGGAACGCCACGAGGAAGTAGTTGAGCACGAATCCCGGCCAGTCCTTGACCGTCACGGGCGTCTGCCCGACTTCTTCCAGAAAGGCGCTCGTCGCGCTTACGGTCTCATCGCTCGTGAGCAGGCCGGGGACGACTTCCACGAGCTTGTTGAGTGCAGCCGGCAGGCAGAAATGGGTGCCGATGGTCCGGGCCGGCCGCCCCGACGCCGCCCCCATGTGGGAGATAGAGAGCGTGCTCGTGTTGGACGCGATGATGGCGCTGCCGTCCAGGACGGCGTTCAGGCTGCGGAGCAGCTTGTTCTTCTCCTCGCGGTCTTCCGTGATGGCCTCGATCACCAACTCGCAATCTTCCAGCCCCGAGAGCGAATCGGCTTGCGTAATCCGGCCCATCATCGCGTCTCTCTCCCCGGGGGTGGTCTTGCCCTTCTCGACGCCTGCGTCGACGAACGAGCGCACCCGGCCCATGCCGGCCTCCATGGCCTTCACGTTCGCCTCGAATACGACCGTCTCCTTGCCGCCCCGGGCGCATACGATGGCGATGTTCGAGCCCATCGTTCCCAGACCGACGACGCCTGCCTTTTGCACCTTCATGGAATTCTCCCCTCGATTTTCACCGACGAGGCGCGTTTCCCCGCCCGTATTTTGCCGTTTCAGACCGCATTTTCAGTATGAAAATTCTTCGAAGAGTGGCGCTTGCGCATCTCCAAAGTGTCCGCACGTGGGTCTCTTTGTAGGCTTCGCGCCGGAATCTTGTCAATCCGTCCTTGCAAGTTCGTCGATGTGATTTATGATTTTCCCATCATGAACATGCCGCGAGAGAAGCTGGAGCAACTGATTGAAGAAGCCGCGCAAAAAGGCGAGCCGCTCTCGCTGGAGGGGGAAGACCTCTCCTGGGCGGACCTGAGCGGATGCGACCTCACGGACGCCAATCTGAGAGGGGCGAGCTTGGTGCGCGCGAACCTCGCGGGCGCCGATTTATCAGGCGCGAACATGTGCGAGGTGGATCTCAGGAACGCCGATCTGGAGGGAGCCATCCTGCGCGATGCGCTCTTGAGCGATGCCGATGTCGCGGGTGCCAGCTTCCGGGAGGCTGACCTCGTCGGCGCCGATATGGAGGGCGTGAACTTCGATGAGGCGATCATCGAGGACGCGCGGTTTCTTTGAGGCGCGCGCATAGAGGTTGTTGAAAAACCTCTCCCCGTTCGGAATTGATTGCTGGAATGACGATCAAAAGCACATTCACCCGTAGGGGCGGCCCCCTGTGGCCGCCCGCATCGTATATGTTCATCCCCGTGGCTACGCTTCGCAGGGACAGGCACGGGGGCCTGTCCCTACGGGCTCCTCGGTCGGCTCCATGCACCGAATCACGGGATCAGGGCTTTTTCAAAAATCCCGCCTACTCCTCCCCGCGCAAGATGATAGAAACCATCTCCCGCAGGCCGACCGCCTCCACCTCCTTCGAGACGGGGTAGCGCTCCTCGCCCGGATGGACGAGGAAGGCGCGCTCGGGCCGTACGTCCTCGCGCGCGTGATGAAAGCCCTTGCCGAGCCTTGCGGAGAGCCCGCGCTTGATCTCGATCGCCCAAGGACCCCGCTTCCCCGGGATCTCCAGCAGCAAGTCGATCTCGGCGCCCGCCTGCGTGCGGTAGAAACTCGCCATGGTGCGCGGCGGAGCGACGGCGAGCAGGTTCTCGATGACGAACCCCTCCCAGCTCGCGCCCACGACCGGGTGGCCCGCGAGCGCGTCGTGGTCCGCCAGACCCAGCAGGGCGTGGAGGAGGCCGCTGTCGCGCACGTAGACCTTGGGGGATTTCACCAGGCGCTTTTTCACGTTCGCGTGGAACGGGCGCAGGCGGCGCACGAGAAGCAGGTCGACGAGCAGGTCGATGTAGCTGCTCACCGTCGGCGCGCTGAGCGCAAGGCCCGCGGCCGGCTTCGAGGCGTTGAGCGGCCCGCCCTGGTTGTGGGCCAGCATGGTCCAGAGCCGCTCCAGCGTCTCCGCCGGGATGCGCCGGCCGAACTGCGCCACGTCGCGCTCCAGATAGGAGCGGATGAAGTTTTGCCTGAAGGTCATGCTGTCGGCGTCGTCCTCGGCCAAAAAGCTGTCCGGGAAGCCCCCGCGCACCCACAGCGTCGTCATGGCCCGCGCGTCGGGCGCGGCCTCTCCCACGTCGAGCGGGTTCAGGTTGACGTATTCGATTCGCCCGGCGAGGCTCTCCCCCGACTGGCGGAGCAGGTCCAGCGACGCCGACCCCAGTATCAGAAATCGTCCCGTTCGTTTTCCCTGTCTGCGGCCCCGGTCGATCAGTCCGCGCAACTCCTGAAACAATTCCGGGACGCGGTGAATCTCGTCGAGTATGACGAGGCGGTCTTCGTACTCGCCGAGATAGAGCGCGGGATCGGCGAGCTTGACGCGGTCTGCGTGGGACTCCAGGTCGAGATAGATCGCCTCCGATCCCTCCGCGACCTTGAGGGCCAAAGTCGTCTTGCCGACCTGGCGGGCGCCGAGCAGGACCACGGCGGCCTGGCGGTCAAGCGCGTTCAGCACGTTTTGGTATGAGCGTCGATATATCATTCTCGTAAATTAAAATAAATATTTTTAATTTGCAAGGAAAATTTTATATTATTATTGTAAATTAAAAGTTTAACTTTTGATTTACTAGGATACTGGAAGTTGCGCAGGGCCAGATAGCACCAAATGGAAGCCCGAAATCCGCCTGAACAGGGATTGTTGAAAAAGCTCTGATTTCGTGATTCGGCGTATGGAGCAACCAGGTGAGAGATTGCAGGGACAGGTCGCGACCTGTCCCTGCGAGACGGTACGGTTTTGTTCGTCATTCCGGCGAAAGCCGGAATCCATTTGGTTTTGCCTTTGTTTTTTATTTTCTGATCGATTTGCACCAATGACGAGGAGATGAAAAGCCGTAGTATTATCATTCTGCTTAAAAATGGATTCCGGCTTTCGCCGGAATGACGGCTGTAGGGGCGGTTCGCGAACGTGGGCTGTTCACGAGAACAGCCCACTACGGAACAAACCTTTCCCTTATCAGGACTTTTCAACGGCTCCGAATAAGGGGTAATCGGCTCAATTGGGGATGAAAATACCAAATTTTCCTTGTAAATTAAAAGTCTAACTTTCAGTTTGCAAGGATAATGACTGAATTTGTCCAATAAGTGCTCAGTTTGGGGAGATTCCTAGTCGAACACCGTGTCGTCGTAGTGTGCGGCGTCCACCACCGCCTCGATGACGGTCGGCCCCTCTGCCTTGAAGGCTTCGGTGAGCGCGCGTCTGAGTTCCTCCGGCGTTCGTGCGCCCACGGCGGGCACCCCGAAATAATGGGCGGGCGGCGCCTGGTATTCCTCGGCCTGGAGTTCGGTGCCGTAGCGGCCGTATTCGCGCCTGTCCTGTTTGACCTGGATGAGCGAGAGCCAGCGGTCGTCCAGCACGACGATGGGGATGGCGAGCCCCATTCTCTTGGCGACGGCCACCTCGCCGCACGTCATCTGGAAACACCCGTCCCCGATCAAGGCGACGACGGGTTTTTCGGGGTGCGCGAGTTTGGCGGCGATGGCCCCGGGCAGGCCGAAGCCCATCGAGGACCACCCGTTCGTGATGAGGAACGTGCGAGGCTCGTGCACCGTCCACTGGCTGGCGATCTGGTGCGTGTGCGCGCCCACGTCGAAGGAGAGGATTCCCTCTTTGGGCGTCGCCTCGCGCACCACGTCGATGGCCGCGTGCGCCGCGAAGTGCGGAGCCGCAGGCCGCAGGGCCTTCTGGTATCGCTCCTTGTGACGCAAGGCGGCGTCGGAGGGCCACTCGTAGCTGCCCGGCGCGAAATCGTTCATGCGCTTTAAGGAGGCGTCGAGATCGCCCACCACCTCGTGCGCGATATCGACCGAGGAATCCGCGTCCACCGGGTCGATGTCCACGCTGGCGAGGGGCACGTCCTTGATCCATTGCTCGTATTCCACCTCGACCACGTCGTAGCCGATCCCGAGGATGAGGTCCGCGCTTCTCAGGAACTCGCGCTGCACCTGTCGCTTGCCGCGCTCGATGCAGCCGACCGAGAGCGGGTGGTCCTCATCAATCATCCCCTTGGCCATGGTGGTCGTGGCGAAGGGAAGCTGGTGGCGGTCGATGAAGGCGCGCAGAAGCGCGGGGTTTTCCATCCGCATGGTGGTGGAGCCGAGCACGGCGACGGGCCGCTTGGCGTTTTGAAGCAGGGTTTCGAGTTTCCCGAATGCGCTCTCGGGCGCGGGCCTGTGGCGCTTTCCCCGGGGGATCGGCGGCATGTCCTCGGTGGCGGGCGCGAGCGATACGTCTTCTGGCAGATCCAGATGAACCGGGCCGTGCGGTTCGCTGAGTGCGAGGCCCATCGCATCTTCGAGGACGGAGGCGACGCGGCCCTTTCTGAGCGGGAGACTCGCCTTGGATATGGGCCGGTAGAGGGTGTGGTGGTCGATATACATCTGGATGCGGCGTCCCAACTGGTGCGTGTGCAGGTTGCAGGTCAGCGCGATGAGCGGGGAGCGGTCGAGATAGGCGTTGCCCACGCCGGTCGAGAGGTTGGTCGCTCCCGGTCCCAGGGTGGCGATGCAAAAGCCGGGCGCGCCCGTCAGGCGGCCCATCACGTCGGCGGCGAAGCTCGCGGAGCCCTCGTGCGCGGTGAGGACGAAGGTGAGCCCCCCCTTGCGCATGGCTTCGAGCATGGGCAGGACGTTTCCGCTCGGGATGCCGAAGCAGTGCGTGACGCCCGCTTCCTTCATGGTTTTGACGATCAGGTCCGCGTTGTTCATGTGGAATGTCTCCGGCTTGGAATTATGAATGACGATAAATGTTGATGAGGTCTTTCAGCAAAGCGGCGGCGGCGCCGCGCGGGTCACTCTTGCCGCCCGCGACGGTGACGCGATCCATCGTATCGCTCGTATAGGTGATTCCCTTCTCGGCTCCTTCCACGCCCGCCAGGGGATGATCGGGCGGGAGAAGCGCGGGCGCGACGCGCGCCGATACGCGCCCCGTCTCATCCCGCCTCGCGGCGCCCACGAGGCGCATGATCTTGCCCGCTGCGCTCGCGTTCTGCACCTCCTCAAGCGATACCCCGGCGATGCCCGTTCGCGGTACGTCTTCGGGCGTCAAGTCCGTGCCCATGCAGACGTTCGTGATGAGCGCCAGCTTGTTCGCCGTGTCGAAACCTTCCACGTCGAGCGTGGGGTCGGTCTCCGCGATGCCGAGCGCCTGCGCCTCTGCGAGCGCTTCTTCGTAACTCTGGCCGTTTGTCCTCATTCTGGAGAGTATAAAATTCGTCGTCCCGTTCAGGACGCCTTCTATGCCTAGAATCTCCGCGCCCGCCAGGCAGGTCTCGGCCACGTCGATGGTCGGGAGGGCGGCGGCCGCTGCCGCCGATATTTTTAATCCTAAGTTTCTCTCCTTCGCCAGGCCGGTCAGTTCGCGGTAGGCGCGGATGAAGGGCCCCTTGTTCGCGCTCACGACGTGAATTCCCCTATCGAGTGCCTCGCGTATGTGGCTCAAGGCGGGTTCGCCCGTGCGGACCTCGGTGGGCGTCGTCTCGATGAGGACGTCGGCCTGTGCGGAGCGGATGAGGTCGAGCCCCCGCCAGTCAGACTCCAGGTTCGGATGACCCGCGAAGCCGCCCTCGCGCTCAAACGCGTCCGCCGTCTTCGCCGCGTCGAGTCCGCCGGGGCGGTGCAGGCTGCCGTTCAACTCGCCCACGCCGACGATGGACGCCTCCATGCCGTAAGCCGCCCGCATGCGTTCCGATTTTTCGTGAACGAGTCTCGCGAACTCACGCCCCACGCGCCCGAACCCGCAAACGATCACTTTTATTCTTGTAGCCAAGCGCCGTCCTTTTCGGTTGTCTAAGTGAAGGCCGAAGATTGCCCGCCCCTTCATGCCACGCCGGAAGGCGGGCGGTCAACTCAGGGGCTTTCAAGCGCCAAGAGGCTCGCCTCGTTGCCGAGCGGGGAAAACTATGAGAAACCTTTTTCTCGTTTGACCATCATCGCAACGATGCGCTTTCACGAACCGATGACGCGAAAGGGGAGAAGATGCCGGATCTGGAGCTGACGGCAGCGTTCGGGGATTACGATCGCACCAACATTCTCAAGATGGGCTCGGTTCGCCCGGAGGGGGTGAACCTCCGGGTGCTCTCCCTGCCGCCGGCCGAGATATTCTTCCGCATGTGCCGATACCAGGAGTTCGATTTATCCGAAATGTCGATGGGCGCGCACATGTTCCTGCTGGGTGAGGGAAACAGCCCCTTCGTCGGGATGCCCGCTTTTCCGAGCCGCGTCTTCCGGCATTCGATGGTCTACGCCAACACGGATTCCGGCGTCGATGAGGTGGCCGACCTGAACGGCAAGCGGGTCGCGATCCGCGAATGGGGGATGACGGCGGTGGTGTGGATCGTGGGCATCCTCGCCGAAGAGTACGGCCTCGACGTGGGTTCGGTGGACTGGGTGGCGGCCATCGAGCCGCGCGTGCCGATTCCCATGCCGCCCGGCGCGCGCATCCGCTATATGAAGCCCGGCCAGACGGTATCGAACATGCTCGATTCGGGTGAGGTGGACGGCGCGCTGATCCACCAGGTACCGGAGTGCTTCGCCAAGGGCTCGCCAAGCGTGAAGCGCCTCTTCCCGGACTACAAGGCCGCAGAGACGGCGTATTACAAACGAACGGGCGTTCACCCCATGATGCACTGCGTCGTGCTGAGACGCGACGTTCACGAGCAAAACCCCTGGGCGCTCGGCTCCATCTACCAGGCCATGTGCGAGGCGCGCGAGAAGACGCTCGAGTTGCTCGGCGACAACGGCGCGCTCTCGGCCATGATCCCGTTTCTGCCCGCGGTGATGGACGAGACGCGCGAGATTTTCGGCGATGATTTCTGGCCCTACGGGGTGGAGGCGAACCGCGCGTCGCTCGAAAAGCTCCTCTCCTACGCCCACGCGCAGGGCCTCACGCCCGGCCCCCTCAAGGTGGCGGATCTGTTCGGCGAGAGCGTGCGGAACACGTAAGCCGACGCGCTCCCCTCGTCGTGACCAGCAATCGCATCGATCTCACCTTGAATAGCCGCTCCCTCGATTTTGCTCGGGGCAGGCACCGCCGTCCCCAACGCCCCTCACCCTGAGTAAGGGCGAAGCCGCGTATCGAAGGTCAGTTCCGAGCGAGAAGCGAGGAGCTGCGGGTTTCCGTCCCTTGATACGGCGCGCAAGCGCGCCTACTCGGGATAAAGGAGGTCGAACCCGACCGATGAGGGGTTGTTGAAAAAGCCCCCCCCTTCAGGGGATAAAGGCAACCCCCCCTACCCCCCCTTGACAGGGGGGCAAAAAAAACAAAAGCCCCTCTACCGGCGGCGGGCACCGCCTTTTCATACCCCCCTGTCAAGGGGGGGTAGGGGGGGTTGGTTTTCAAGGCGAGAGCCTGCACCGTCCGGAAACGCCGTCTGCCCCAACATCGCGGCCTCTCGCGTCCAGAGCCTCGAATCTCGCCGTCGAGTCATGTATATAATTCCCATAACTTTTTGGGTGGTGCTTCATATTTCAAAACCGCCCTATTACCGTTGATATGGAACTCCCCATGGCGTCGGCCCCTAAAATTCTTGTAACCGCTCCTTTCCACCATCTGGAATCATCCCTTGCCTCGCGCGTGCGCGGCCTGGGCTGTGGAGACCCGCTGGCGCACAGGCGGGTCGTCGTCATCTCGAACCGGCTGCGCGACCACGTCCAGGGCGTGCTCGCTCGCGCGGGCGGCTTCGCCGGCGTGGAGGTTCTGAGCATGATCGACCTGGCGCGCGAGATCGCCGAGCCGGAGCGTGCGCCGGCGGGATTCACACTGCCCCATCCGGCCTTGGCCGAGGTCCTGGCGGAAAAGACGTTCGAGCGCGCGGGGGGGGAGTTCGTCTTTTTCAACTCTGATACGAGAGGATACGGCGAGAGCCTCTGCGCGACGCTGACCGACCTCGCGGAGGCGAACCTCTCGCCCGAAGCCCTGAGAGAACTTTCCGCGAAAATCTCAGGCCCCGACGCGGCGCGCCTCCGCGATCTGGCGCTTCTGGCCGAGCGTTTCCAAAGCTTGATGCGCGAGCGCGGGTTCTACGACCGCTCCTCGCTGTTTCTGGCGGCGTGCGAGAGGGCGGAAGCCGAGCCGCCGCGCGTTCCCACCGTCTTCTACGGCTTCGCCGAGATGAACGCGCTCCAGCGCAGGCTGACGGCGGCGGTCTGCCGAGAGGCCCACTCCCAGGCACTCGTGCCCGCGCAGCCGGATGCGCCCGCATGCGCGCATGCGCAGCCTTTAATCGACTGGTTCGAGCGGCAGGGTTTCCGCAAAGAAGAAACCGGACCGATGGAGCCGAGGCCGCTCTCGGGCCTGGCGGGGGCGCTCTTCTCGCGCGATAAGGCGCATGCGGAGCCTTTGGCGGCGGACGCCCTGCGCGTCGTGGCGCCTCCTTCCAGAGGACGTGAAGCCTGGGAGGCGTGTCGGGAGATTCTGCGGGCACGGGAGGATTTCGGGGGCGATGATGAAGTGTGCGTCCTGATGAGCGCGCGGGAGGGCTATCAGGATTTGTTCGAGGAGACGTTCCATACCCTCGAGATTCCCGGCCGGGCGGAAGAGAAAGCCCCCTTGTCCGATGCGTCCGCCGCCCGCTTGTTCCTCCTCATGCTTCGCCTGGCCGTCGACGGCTACCCGCGCGCGGATTTGATGCGCTTTCTGGATGAGGGAGGCTTCACCGGATCGGTCACTTTTCAGGTACTGGCAGAACAGTATGGATTTGAAGAGCGTATCGACGATCCCTTGCTTGCTTCACAATGGGAGTATTTTTCGAGAAGCCTGCCCTATCTGAGAGGCGCGGACGCCTGGTTCTCAGAACTCGATGACGTCCTGGTGAGGATGGGGAAAGGGGATGAGGAATATAGCGCCGCGTATTCTTTCGCCATGGCGATGAGTGATGTTTTCGATCTGCTCGAGAAAATTCCCGAAAAGGGGCTGCCCTCGGCTTTCGCCGAGTCCGCCCTGGCGGCCTTCTCGGAGACGACGCGCGGGTTAGCCGACTTGGAAGCGGTGAAGGAGGCGCTCTCCCGCGTGGCGAGTTTGGATGAGATCACCGGCGAGGTGAATCGCGAGCGGTTCCATGATCTTTGCGAGCGGTTTTTCGAGAAGACCACCCTGAGCGGGAACGAGCCGGACGGCGGCCATCTGGCGAGTCTCTCCTCCATCCAGAGCGCGCGCGGTCTTTCCTTCGACGCCGTCGCCCTCTCGGGCCTGGGCGAGGGGCTGTTTCCGCCCGCAGGGAGCGAAGACCCGCTCCTGCCCGATTCGGCCCGCGAGGCGTTGAACCGCGCCGTGCAGAAGACCTTCCCGGATAGGGAGGTGGCGCTTCCGCTCAAGAAATCGCGAGAAAGCGAAGCGCGCTTTCAGTTGTGGACGATTTTCCAATCGGCGCGCAAGCGCCTCATTCTCACGGCGACGAGCGCCGAGGATGGTTTGGGGGATAATGCGGCGTCTTTCCCGAGCATGTTCCTGCGTTACTTGGCCGACGCGCTGGGGGAAGAGAGAGACGGCGCGTGGGGGCTTTTCGCGGAATCGCGCAGCCGCACCGCCGCAGCGACGCTGGACGCCGAGGCCATCGGCGGGAGTCCCGCTCACCTTCGCGAGTACGACCTGGCGCTGATGGCGGAGCAGATCGGCCGGCCCGAGGCGGGCGGCCTCTCCTGGATGAACGATTCTCCGGGGTTTCCAAGAAGGCGGGCTGCTCTGAGCGAGCGGTGGCGGCCGGGTGTTTTGACCGAGCACGACGGAATGTTCCAGGACCACGACTTGCAGAAGATCATCCGGGAGAAGGTCCACTCGCCAGTCTGGCCGCTCGGCGTCACTGCGGTGGAGGTCTTCTTCGGCTGCCCGTACCGCTTCGTGAACGACCGCCTGCACCCGCGCATGGAAAAGCGCGAGGAGCCGGCGCCTCCCTTCGCCCTAGACGGTTTGCTCAGGGGACAATTGACGCACCGGATTCTCGAACTCTTTCACCTTTGGCTCAAGGAGGAGAACCGGCCGCTTCATGCGTTAGGTGAACCGGTCGCGCAGGATGCGCTCCGCGAAGCGATTTGCGAGGCGATGGCCGAGGAGGCGGAAACAGCCGAGTCGCCGCCCCTGCCCGCGCTGCCCTGGGCGGTGCTCGAGGATGCGCTCTACCGGCGCTTGCGGGGCTACCTGGAGCTTGGGCGCGCGGACGCATCGGGCCGGCTCCCGGTGAGCGTGGAAGAGTGGTTCGGGGGCCGGGGTTCGGAGTCTTTGCGGATATCGCTGGAAGCGGGAGAGCTTTCCCTCAGCGGGCGGATGGACCTGCTCGAGCGAGACGAAGCGGGGGAATACCGCGTCGTCGACTTCAAGACGGTGGGGAGGAGGAGTTCGATCCCTTCCAAAGGGAAAGTTCTGGACGGCGGCGCGAGCCTGCAGCTTCATCTCTATGCGCGGGGTCTGCGCGCGCGGCCCGGCGCCTTGCCGGATGACGCCCGGGTGAGCGGCGCATACGTCTACGTCACCGAGGAGGAGGGCGTGGAAGAGCGCGTCCGCTCCTGCGAGGAGGTCGAGGAACGCATGGCGGACGTGGATGCGCTTTTGGACTATTTCCTCGCCTCGGCCGGAGCGGGGCGCTTTTTCCCGACGCCCTCGGATGCCGGGTGCCGGTATTGCGATTACAAGACGCTCTGCGGACCCGACAGGGCCGAGCGCGCGGCGCGAAAGGAGGGTGTGCAAAGGGTGAAAGATCTTCTGGCCTTGAGGGAGAGAGCCACATGAGCGCCCAGCCCCGCGATCAGGAACAAAGGGATGAGGCCACGACCTGGACGCAAGGCCCCGTTCTGGTCGAGGCGGCCGCGGGCACGGGCAAGACCACCCTGCTCGTCGAGCGAATCCTGCACCTGATTCGCGCAGAAGGGGTGCGTATCAATGAGATAGCCGCCATCACCTTCACGCGTAAGGCGACGGCGGAGCTCAAGGACAGGATTCGTAGTGAAATTCTCTCGGCGGTCGAGAAAGAAGAAGACGACGACGAGGCGAAAGCGCGCCTACAGGACGCGCTGGATAATCTCGAATCCGCGCGCATCTCCACGATCCACGGCTTCGCCCTCGATATCCTGCGGGGCTTCTCCGTGGAAGCGCGGCTTCGGCCTGATTTGGAAAACGTGGGCGAAATCGAGTATGACGCGCGGCGCGACGCGGTCTGGCGCGACTGGCTGGCGCAGGCGCTGGACGGTGAGGATGCGCGATTGCGCGATTTCCTGGAGCTTGGCTTTTCGACAACCGATCTGGAGAAAATCCGTGACGCCCTGCTCGTCCTGCCGGAACTGAGGGAGCATTTCCCGCGCTCGGGGGGCGCGTCTCCCGATGAAATCCGCGCTTCCGCCAAAAAGGCGTTCGACGCCTGGGTGGAGGTGGGCGAGCGCCATTGCAGCAATGAAGAGGACAAGGCGTTTCAGCAACTCGAAAAAGCGAGAGGCTGGCTGGAGGGTCTATCCGGACTTTTGCAAACGGAGTTGCTGCGCGAACTCTGGGTTCCCGGCTTCAAGCTGAACAAGCGGGTGGGTTCGGCGGCGAATTGGGGTGATTCCACGGATTCGGGGAGAGAAAACCTGAAGCTCTTTCGTAGCGGGTATGATCGCTTCATGCAGAAAGGCGTCTCGTCAATCACCCACGAGATGCTCGCCGATCTGGTTCCCCTCGTTCGGGATTTCGTCGAGTCCTTCGAGAGGGATCTGCGCGAGGCGGGTCTGTTGTCCTATCAGGACATGCTCTTTCAGGCGGCGAAGCTCGTCCGGGAGAACGCCTCCGTGCGGGGGAGAATCCGCGAGAGCATCCGGCATTTTCTTGTCGATGAGTTTCAGGATACCGATCCCTTACAAGTCGAGTTGATATTCCTGCTCGCGGGAGAAGGAGACGCCGCCGACTGGCGCGAGGTGCTGCTGGAGGACGCAGGCCTTTTCCTGGTGGGCGATCCCAAGCAATCCATCTACCGCTTCCGCCGGGCGGACATCGCCATCTATCACGAAGTGAGTGAGAGGATCGAGGCGCTCCCGAATGGCCGCCTGCTGCATATCAAGGAAAACTTCCGCAGCACGCCCGGCGTGGTCGATTTCGTGAACGAGGCGTTCTCGCGCGTCATCCGCCCGGAAACAGGGGTTCAACCCGAATATGTCCCCTTGGAAGCGCACCGCGAATCCGCAGATACCGCTGTTTTCCTGATCAGACAGAAAGAAGACGGAGACGAACCCGAGGCCGGCGGCAGAATGAACGAGGAGGAGAGGCGCAAAGCCGAGGCCGCCTGCCTCGCCGCCGCGATCCGCGAGCTGGTGGAGAGGAAAGTAGAGATTCACGATAAAGAGGAAAACACGCGCCGCCCCGTCGGTTACGGCGACGTCGCCGTCCTGTTCCGCGCGCGCACGGGCTACGCCGAGTTCGAGGATGCCTTTCGCGCTGCGGGCGTTCCCTTCATCACCGACGGCGGGCGCGGGTTTTACGACAAGTTCGAGGTCGGCGCGGTCGTCTCGGTATTGTCCGCCGTCGCGCGGCCCGGCGACCCGCTGGTGCTGGCCGCCGCCCTGCGCTCTCCCTTGTACGGCTTTTCGGACGTGGAACTCGCCCGCTGGTTCCTGAAAACGCAAGACCCGTCTGAAAAGGAAATAGAAGACCCGCCTGAGGAATTGCGCGAGGCGGCTTGCGAGATTCGCTGTCTCCACGGCATGAAGAGAGATTCGAGCGCGCGCGCCCTTTTGGAGGAGATATACCGCCGTACGCGGGCGTTCGAGTTGTTCCTGGCCTCATCGGGCGGGGAGCAGCGCGTCGCCAACCTGTTGAAGCTCCTGGACATGGCGCATGAATTCGCCGGGAACGGGAGGCGGGGCGTGGATGCGTTCGCCGCGCACCTCATGGCGGAATACGAACGCGGGCGCGACGCCGATGAACCGGAGGCGTTTCTGGATGATCGGGGAGCCGAGGCGGTTCGGTTCATGAGCGTCCACCAGGCCAAGGGGCTGGAATTTCCCGTCGTCGCCCTGGCCGATCTGGAGGGGGGGAGCGGACAGCATTCGGAGGCATGGATTGGGAACCACGCAAAAGGAGGCGAAGCGGTCGATCTGCATCTGGGTTCAGGCTCCAGGCGGCTCGATACGCTGGGCTATGCGGATGCGCTCGGGCGCGAAAAAGAGTTCCGGGAGGCCGAAACAAAACGTCTGTGGTACGTGGGCGCGACGCGGGCGCGGGACTGTCTGCTCTGGCCGGAATCGGGTTTTCGCTTCTTGATGAAGGGCGCTGGGCTGAGCGAGGGAGAGATGGACGAGGTGATTCAGGCGGCGTCGGCTTTCCGCCGGGAAGTTTCGCCGCAAGCGCCTGGGGAGCCGGAGCCTATCCTCCGCCTTCGCGACGATGTGTTCTGTCCGGTGAACGGGGGCTCGGCGGGCGTCCTCGACCGGCGCACGGTCCTCGACGAGAAATTGAAGCGCCTGAAGAAGCCGGTTGAGACGAGAAAGCCCCTGGCTCCCAGCGGTCTCGTGGAAGGCTTCAGCGAGGAGGAGTCCCCGGCCTCCCGGACGGTGTTCGATGAGGATGCGCCGGAGGAACGAGAGGTTCACGCGGGCGGGACGGATTTCGGGAACCTGGTTCATGCGATCCTCGCGCGGCTGGAGCCGCCGGATATCGAGCGTCTGGAGAGTCTGCGGGAAGAGGGCGTCGCGTTCGCGAGCGCGCTGGAATTGAAAGAAGAAGATGTCGATTACGCCATGGGGTTGATTCGAGACTCGATGCAGACGGGGAGGATACTCGCGCGCGCGGCGGCGGCTTCCAGGCGCCGGCGGGAGCTTCCCTTCGCCTTCGAACTGGAGGGCAGCGTGATCCGGGGATTCATCGATCTGGTGTTCGAGGAAGGGGGCAAGCTCGTGGTCGTGGACTTCAAGACGGATAACGTCGCGGCGGGCGAAGCGGATGATAAGGCCACGTTTTATGAGAACCAGGGAGCCGCCTACGTCATGGGGCTGGAGGCGGCGACGGGTCTCGAAGCGGGTGAGCTCGTGTTTTCCTTTCTGCGTCCGGGCGTGGACGTTTCCCGCTCCGTCGATGATGTGTTAAGACAGCGCGTACGAGAGGCCGTGGCGGGAGCGGAATAAAGTAGAAGCACGCAAAACTATAAAATGGTGTCGGGAAAGAGCAAGGACTCCCTCTCACATAAAGCAGGGGTTGTGTTCATGAGCGATCTGGAGGAACACCGGAGAAACTTGCTGGAAAGCAGGGAAAGTCTCCGGGAATGTAGACGAGAGGCGCAAGAGCTCCTGTGGGAACTTCGGAAAGAACTTAACGACCCCACGTTGTCACCTGATGAGAGGGCGGAGAAAGAGGACTTGGCGTTCAAATATGGACAACTTATTCAAGACATAGAAGACGATCTGAAGAACGCTGAAGAAGCATTCTCAAACCTGTACGTCGCGCAGAACCGACAGAACACCGACGTGCTGATGGGAGTCGCTGGCGCAGTTTTGCTCATCTTCATTGTTTTCATTTTGCTGGCCCAATGACTACCGGAGAGATTGTCGCCGCCATTGCGATCATTGCAGGGGCATTTATCATGCTCATCCCGTGGACACATGGGCAAATCAAAGAATATGCAAAGAAGCCCAAAATGCGGAAATACTATAAAGACTCGAGCCAGAAATGGGAGGATGGGAAAATCAACCCTTGGGTATGAAAGGTGCCTTATACTCACCGGCAGACCCCAAAGAAAAAAAGAATGAAATTCCGTGGTCCTGGAACAATCAGGACGACACTGAACAGCACAATGAAATCTGCAAGGGAATTCACAAGGCTTCAATCTGTTCTAGATGAATAGAGGAGGGTTGCTGTGAAGGTCGAATCCATCGAGGTGTTCCGCGTCGACATGCCGATGCGGGATTTTTTCAAGAACGCGAACCACAACCACAACGTCCAGCCCTCGGTCGTCGTTCGGGTGACTTCGGACGACGGTTTCACAGGTATCGGCGACGTCGAACCCGTGGCGGGGTATTCGGGCCTGAGCCGCGACGATATCGCGGACGCGGTGGAGCGCAAGCTCGCGCCCGCGCTCATCGGCGCGAACCCCAGGGCGTCGCGCGAGATCACGCAGAAGATGGATGAGGCTTGCGACGGCTTCGACGGCGGCAAGGGCGCCTTGTCGCTCGCCATGGCGGACCTCCATGCGAAATTCCTGGGCGTCCCGCTTTATGAACTTCTCGGCGGCGCCGTGAAGCGCGAGGTGCGCTTCAACGCCTGGATCGGCATCAAGGCGCCCGATGAGGCGGGGCGCGAGGCGCGGGGTTTTTACGAACGCGGCTGGCGGGCCTGCAAGGTGAAGACGGGGGGAGACGTGGCGTCGGACGCGGCGCGGGTGCTGGCCGTGCGGGAATCGACGGGAGATGATTTCGAGATACGGATCGACGCGAACGAGTCCTACGGGAACGTGGAAGACGCCATCGCCCTCGCGCGCGAGGTGGAGGGGGCGGAGATCCAGCACTTCGAGCAGCCCGTTCCCAGAGCCGACATCGAGGGGCTCGCCCGCGTGCGCCGGTCCATCAACATACCCGTCATGGCGGATGAGTGCGTGTTCGGGCCGGAGAGTCTGCTGGAGATCATCCGGGCCGAGGCCGCCGATATCGTCAAGGTCAAGATCATGAAGCAAGGCGGCCCCCTGCGCGTCAGGGATATGGTCGGCACGGCGGAGGCCGCCGGCATGAAGCTGGTCATCGGCCACGGGTTCGGGTTGTCGCCCTACACGCTGGGGGAGATTCACGTGGCGGCGACCTCGAACGCTTTCCTGGCGGCAATAGAGTCCGTCGGTCCCGAGAAGATGCTGGACGACGTCGTGGATTCTCCGGTCGATATGAGCACGGGGCGGCATACGATATCCGACGCCCCCGGGCTGGGCGTCGCCCTGGATGAGGACAGGATGGAGAAGTATCTGACGCGCGAAGTCGTCAGGGTGTAAGTATTCGCGGGATCGGTTTCTCCGGTTTCGATTCCGGGGCGTCTTTCATCATTTCGAGCAGGTAACTCCGGTGCCATTTCCATTTCAGGAAGCGCTGTCATTCTCCGACCATCTCCTGGCGGCGGGGCTTTATTTTCTCTTCACCCTGGCGGGCGCGTGCGTCTGCGGCGGTTCGGTTTTCACCCTGATCGCCGGGTCGCACGCTTCGGAGAGTATGGATCCCAGGTGGGACGGCCTCGCTCTTTTGTGCGCGAAGACGACGCGGGCTCTTGCGGCGGGGGCGGCATTTCCCCTGGCCCTTGCCCTTTGGGTCGTCATGATGGCCCAGCGGCCCCGCATGATGGAGCAACTCCATTCGATTTTTCTGGCGCCCGCCCTGTTCGGTTTGTTGCTCTTCGGGGTGGGCCTTTGTTGTTCGCATCAATACATCGCCTCATGGGGGAGAGACCGCCATGAAAGCAGGCTTCATTTTGCGTGGGGGCTCATCTCGGCGATCGGCTTTTGGTGCGCGGCCGCCGTTTTGGTTTCGGTCTGCGCTTTTTCGGTGCACACGGGCGCGTGGGTGGCGAAGCCCGCCCTCTGGAACGCTCTCTGGAACCCCGCCTTCCCCGCCGCGCTCTTGACGTGGGCGGCGGTTGCGATGTCGATCTTCGGCGCTTTCGGCCTGCTCTACGCCGCGACCCGGAAGGACGGCGCATGGCGCGCCGCTATGGCGCATGAACTGGGCAAGTGGATGGTGGCGGGAGCCGCCGCCGGCGTTCTCGGATGGTTGTGGTGGGGAATCAGCCTGCCGGAGAGCGCGAATCAGAAGTTGGTGTTCTGGTTGGTAGCGGTCGCAGTGGCGGCGACGGCCGCCTTGGGGGGCATCGCATACAGATGGGGCGTCCGCGAACCCGACAGTCGGCATGGATTGCACGCGGGCGCGGCTTCGGCGCTGGTTGTTCTTCTAACGGCGGTATGCGGGTGGGCCTACGTGGAAGCGAAGGGGAATTTCCATATCCACCGGTATATGTATCGCAACGGAATCATCATCGAAGAAGCCGAGGATTCCAAACGAACGGGCCTGTGGAACATCGTGAAGCTGGGCGAGCCCGCGCCTGCGCAGGCCGAACTCGGCGCGTTCGGCTTCCGCGCGCAGTGTATGGCCTGCCATGCGGATTGGGTGAAGCCGCAAGACCCGGCCCGGCTCCCCCGATTCAGTCTCAAAGGAGACGCGCTTCGGTTTCTCGGGGAAATGCGCTCCAAACACCCCCCGTACCCGCTTATGGCGGGTACGCCCGAAGAACGCCGCGCCCTGGCGGCGTATCTGGAAACGCTGATCGCGAAATCGGGCCGAACACTCGCATCGCGCCCCGAGCCGCCAGCCGTCGGACCGAAACCGGCGGCTTCTCCGGCGATGGTCTCGAAACCCTCTCCCGGGGATGCAAAAAAACGCTCTGAAAACCCGGAGGCGGGCAAGCCGGAAGCGGTGGAGAAGGGCGCCGCCGTCCCTGTTCTCCCGTCCCCCGCCGCGGCGCAGGCCCCCGAGAGAACACGAGAGGCCAAAGCGCCGGAAAAGGAAGGTCGCCCCCTGGGTTCTCCCGTCCCCCCTGCCGCTGCGTCAGACGCGGAAAAACCGGAAGAGAAGAATTCGCCATGAACGTGATGATGGCCGAATCGAGCGAGTGGCTTATCGTCGCGCTGGGCTCCGTCTTGTGGCTGTGCGCCGGCGTGAGCGTTTCGCTTCCGTGGTTTTCCGCGCATCTCGCGTTCTGGGGCCGACGGGAGAACAACGCCGCCGACGCGGAATTCGCACGCCGCCTTTCGGGCCTGTGCCTGACTTCTCTCGTTCCCGTATTCTTCATCGGGGCGGCGCTCTCCTTGCTCGCGTCCACGATGCAGCCGGCCGTTTTTTTCACCTCCGTGATAGCGTTGATTCGCCCGTTGGGCGCCTCCTTGCTCTTGTTATTCGTCTTCTGGGTTCTCGCCTCCGCGTATTCGAGGGATTGGGAATGGCGCCTGAAATACCGGTTCGCGCACCTGATGATGGTTCCAGCGGGCGTCTTGATGGGGTTATGCACAGGAGTGGCGTGGATATTCGCGCTTTCTTGCATGAATCCGCACCTGCTTGATTTGGAAGAGGGGTGGAATCGGCGCTTTTGGGCGTATTCCTCTTTTTGGTGGCCCATCACGCATTTCTATCTTTCGGCGTTTTCGGCCGGCGGCCTCTTCCTCATGTTTCTGGGGGGGCAGGCTTTCAGGTGGGAGAGTTCCGCTTCGGTGTCGAACGGCGCGCGGTGGGTTCGTCTCGGCGCGAAGTTCTCCTTGTGTTTTCTGATGATCCAGGCGGGATTGGCGGGCGCATGGCTCTTCTTCCGGGGGGCTGATTTCCTGGGCGGCATGCTGGCGTCGGGTGGCTCGACTTTCGTGACGTTCCTCATTATCGGTGCCGTTTGCGCCGTATCCTTGTTCGAGTTGCTTCTCGGCGCGCTCAGACGGGGCGGGAACGCCCGAATGACCACTTTTTTCGCCATCTTCCTCGTTTTCATCCTGGCGGTGTCCGTGAATTCGGCGCGATTGACCTTGAACCAGAATGATTTCTCCATTTTCCGGCCGGACCCATCTGCCGGGCAGGCCCGGGGGCGATCGCGTTGATCGTCGATATCTGCAGCTTCCTGCCCGTCGCGGAGTCCTACCGCGCCCGCCTGTCGGGCTGGGCCTCGATCCCCGGCTATCTGAAAATGTTCGCGAAGGGCTTGAGCGCATTTTGCGGCGTGACCGAAGCGGAGTTTCGCCGCAGGGCGGTGGGGACGACGCGAGTGGAAATCCACGGCTTCATCGATGAGGTATCGGCGAGTCTCGGGCGGCCCCTGGAAGAATTCATATCGCTTCTGGATGCGGCAGGCTATGACAAGGCGGTCGTCTTCAGCATCGACCAGGAGAGCACCACCGGCGTCTCACCGCTCGACCCGAATGTTCTCGCCCATGCGGTGGATTCCTGTCCGGAGCGGATTCTGGCCTTTCAGGGCGTCGACCCCAACAAGGATGATGCGGCGGCTGCGCTGGAGGAGGGCGTGCGCGAACTCGGCCTGCACGGGGCGTTTCTTGTTCCTTTTCTTCATCGCCTGCCCGCCGACGCGCCGGAGTACCGCCCCATATATCAAAAGTGCGTCGAGCTGGACGTTCCCGCATGGATCCACACGTCGGTGAACTGGGCGCCCGCTCACCCCATGGAGCTCGGCAGACCCCTGGCTCTCGATCGCCTCTGCGGCGAGATGCCCGATCTCAAGGTAATCGCTGGCCACGGCGGCTGGCCCTGGGTCCCGGAGATGGTCGCCGCCGCCTGGCGGCACCCGAATCTCTACATCGACCCCTCGGGACACCGGTGGAAGTATTTCACGACGCCGCATTCGGGCTGGGAGATGCTACTTCATTTCGGCAATTCCACGATACAGGATAAAATTCTGTTCGGAACCGATTGGCCGCTTCTGCCGATATCCTTGGGCGAAATTCTCGAAGAAGCGCGGAATCTTCCCTTAAAGCCGGCCGTCATGGAAAAGTGGCTGGGGGGGAACGCGGCGCGCTTGCTGGGGCTGGATGAATGACCGAAGAAAACCCGGGTTGGCGCTCCGTATTGGGGGCGGCCTGTTTCATCATCTTCGCCGTTTTCGGCTCGTTGGTGTCGACGAGCGGGCTCATCGGGTTCCTCCGCGATGATCTGGAATTGTCCTACGGCGCGGGCGGTTTTCTGCTCTCCGCGCCGTTTCCGTTGATAGCGTTTTTCGCGATCGCGGGGGGCCGGCTGGTCGATCGGCTGGGTGTGAAAAAGATGGTCCTTTGCGGCGTTTTCCTCACTTTGCTGGGAGGCGCCGTCCGCCTATCGAGCGGAAATTTCTGGTCGCTCGCTACGGGAATCGCGCTCGTGGGCGCGGGCCTGGGCCTGGTGTTTCCCGTCATGCCGAAAGTGGTGGGCACGATAGTGCCTTCCGAGCGCAACGCGTTCGGCTCCGCCGTTTATACGGCTTCCATCATCGCGGGCGCGGGTCTGGGCGTCGCGGCTTCGCACTACATGACGCCGGCCGCAGCCATTTTGCCCGCCTCATGGGGAGGGGGGGTCTGGCGCGGCGGCTATCTGGGCTGGGCGCTCATTCTGGTCGCGGCGTTCGTCGTCTGGCTGAGGAACTCCGCCTCGATCGCGGTAGACTCAGGCTCCGAATCCGCCTCGGCCAAAAGCGGGGTGGTGTACCGGCTGGTCGGCGTATGGGGGGTCGCCGCCTCCTTGTTCTTCAACAATGTCGTCTTTTATACGAGTCTGGGCTGGCTGGCCACGGTTCTGATGACGAAAGGCTGGCCGCAGACGAGCGCCGCGCTCATCGTTTCGAGTTTGCCTTTGCTCGGGATTTTTGTTTCCCTGACAGCGCATAAAATGGCGTTGGCCGTAGGCGGCGAGCGGGTGATGATGGTTTTATGCGGGTTGTTCACGGCCGCTGCGCTCGCGCTGATGCCGGCGGGAAACGCCTGGGTCGCGGCGATGGGGACAGCCTTTTTGGGTTTGACCACGAACTGCTGGTTTTTGTTCTGTCTGGCGTATCCCGCGCAGTACGTGGAGAAAAGCCAGGTGGGCCGGGCGGGTGGTTTGATCATCGGGATGGGATATCTGGGCGGTTTCGTCGGGCCCTGGATGATCGGCGCGATAAGGGACTGGGCCGGGTCGTTCGGCCCGGGTTTTTATACGTTGGCGATCATGTCGATCATCGGGATATCCTGCGCTCCGTTTTTTGGACGACACGCCGAGCAAGGCGAAGGATGAAGAATTTTGGATATGGCATCTGAGCGATTGAAGCTGAGGCCCGTGGAGGCCGCCCCTGCGGAACATCAGGGCCAAAGGATGCTGAGGCTGAGCGACCCGCTACGCCTCAGCGAGGCGGTCCTTTTTGCGCCCATGGCGCTGGTTCCCGTGCTGAGCCTGCTCGACGGGCGCCACACGTTTGAAGATATCCGGCAACAGTGCAAATCCCGCCACGGGATGGATATCACGGAAGAAAGCTACCGGGCGATGGTATCGAGTCTCGAAGAGGCGCATTTCCTCGAAGGAGACGGTTTCACCTCCTGGAGCGCATCGCTCAGGGACGCCTACTTGAGCGCTCCGGTGCGGCCGAATTTTCTGGCGGGCAAAAGCTACGATGCGGACCCGGCGCGTCTGCGGTCCCACATCGATGGTTTTTTCACCGGGGCTGACGGCCCGGGGATGCCCGCGAAGAATTCCGCCGCTCCGGCCAAACCGCTTCGGGGCGTGGTTGCGCCGCATATCGATTTTCATCGCGGCGGCGCCACCTTCGCATGGGCGTACAAGTCCATCGCAGAAGGAGCCGACGCCGATCTGTTCGTCGTCCTCGGAACGGTCCACGCCCCGACGAAGCACATCTATAACCTCACGGCCAAGTCTTTCGAGACGCCGTTCGGGGTTTTGGAGGCGGACGCAGGATTCGTGGAAGAGCTATCGGGCAGGCTGGAGGTGGATTCCTTTCAGGATGAATTCGCGCATCGCGGCGAGCACTCCATCGAGTTTCAGGCGGTTTTTCTCCAGTATCTCTTTGCGAGCGTTCGTCCGGTCCGGTTCGTCCCCATCCTGGTGGGTTCGTTCCACCCCTTTGTCGCCCAGGGGGAATCTCCCCGGGGCGATGCGCAGGTGGAGACTTTCATCGCTGCGCTGAGAGAGACGATGGCGGCGCACCGGCGAAACGGGGGAAAGGTCTGCCTGATGGCGAGCGTCGATTTCGCCCACGTCGGCCCCCAGTTCGGCGATGAAAAGCCCGTGGACGAGGCGCGATTGGAAGAACTCGCGGGTGCGGACGGGAAATCCCTGAAGGCGGTGTGCCGCGGGGATGCGGAGGCGTTCTACTGGAGCGTGGCGGAGGATGGGGATGCGAGGAACGTGTGCGGCCTGGCGCCCATCTACACCATGCTGCGTGTTTTGGATGACTGCGAGGGAGAGGTGCTGCGCTATTCTCAGTGGCCGGACCCGAACGGGACGGTCACTTTTTCGAGCGTCGCTTTGACCTGAAATGTCTTGGTTTCTGGGAATCTTGAATCACAGAGGAGAGAGGATCGTTGCTTTATCTGAGTGAGTCCGACGTCAAGAGTCTGGTGAACATGTCCGATGTGATGGACGTGGTGGAGAAATGCTTCAAGGCCCAGGGGGAGGGGCGCGCGCCGAATCAGCCGAGGCGGCGGGTTTTTCTCCCCAAGGGCACGATGCACGTCATGTTCGGCGGCATGGTGGATGAGAACGAGGGCTATCTGGGCCTCAAGGCATACACCACGTTTCCGGGCATTGGCGTGCGCTTCATCTTCCTGCTGTGGGATGCGAACACCTCCGAGATGCTCTCGCTCATGGAGGCCAATGTGCAGGGCCAGATGCGCACGGGAGCGGCGAGCGGTGTGGCCGCGAAATACATGGCGAGAGAAGACGCCGAGGTGGCCGGGCTGATCGGCACGGGCTGGCAGGCGAGGTCGCAACTCGAAGCCCTTTGCTGCGCGCGCGACCTCAAAACCGTGAAAGTCCACAGCCGAAGGCCAGAGAAAAGAGAAAAATTCGTCAGCGCGATGCAGGACAGGGTGAACGCCGAACTCGTTCCGGTGGAATCGGCGAGCGAGGCGGTGAGAGGCTCGCAGATCGTCTGCACCATCACCACGGCGCGCGAACCGGTTTTCGACGGGGGCGACCTGGAGCCGGGCACGACGGTCATCGCGGCGGGCTCGAACCGCATCACGAACCGCGAGGTGGACGACGAGACTTTCCGCCGCGCGGCGGCGGGACGTATCATGACGGATAATTTGGAGGGCGCCGAATTCGAGAGCGGCGACTTGATCGGCGCGGTGCGGGCGAACGCCATCCAGTGGGGCCAGGTGTCCGAGATCGGGCTGATCGCGGCGGGCACCATGCCGGGCCGCGCGTCCGATGATGAAGTCAACCTGTTCCTGAGCCAGGGGGTCGCGATAGAGGACGTGGCCCTGGGCGCGGAACTCTACCGGCGCGCCAAGGCGCAGGGCGTGGGCGCGCCACTCCCCGTCGAGGGGTTTTTCAAGAGAGCGACTTAGACTTCAGGGGGCTGTTGAAAAAGTCCGCACAGCACCTTGCAAGTAAAGGGTTTGTAGGGACAGGCCCCCGTGCCTGTCCCTGCGAAGCGTAGCCACGGGGCAGGGCGGCCACAGGGGGCCGCCCCTACGGGTGAATGTGCTTTTGATTGTCATTCCGACGGTGGTCAATTCCGAGTGAGGAGGGGTTGTTGAAAAAGCCCCCGAGAGGGTAATGGCAACCCCCTTGAAAGGGAAATCCCATAAAGGCAACCCCCCTACCCCCCTTGTCAGGGGGGCAAGAAAAATCAAAACCCCTCAGCCCGGCGAGGGCTCATCGCCTTTTTATACCCCCCTGACAAGGGGGGGTAGGGGGGGGTGGTTTTCGAGTCGAGAGAGATGTCCCTCTATCCCCTGAAAAAGGGACTTTTTCAACAGCCCCTTCAGTCGCGAAATATCAAGCGCTGAGCCCGGCGGTTTTATCGAAAAACTCGCGCACGGCGTTTTGGTCCACATCGCCGAAGCCCATGGCCGAGGTGGCGATGTATACCTGCCTCGCAAGTGCTGCGAAGGGCGTCGGCGTCGTCGCGGCCTCGGCCATCTCGGAGATGAGGCGCAGGTCCTTGCGCATCAAGTCGATCCTGAAAAACGGCGTGTAGTCCCGGCTCGCCAGGGCGGAGCCCTTGATGCCCAGAATCTTCGGAATCGAGGCGTTTTTCAGATAATCCATCATCTCGACGGGGTCGAGGCCCGAGCGTTCGCCCAAGGTGAGTCCTTCGGACACCACCGAGAAAAACACCGAGACGATCTGGTTGGCCACGAGCTTCATGTGCAGGCCCGCGCCGTTCGGCCCGAAATAGTTGACGGACTCCGACACCGCCTCGAGAACGTCGCGGTGTGCGTTCATCGCCGCTTCATCGCCGCCGACCATCACGTTGAGCTCCGCACTAATGGCGCTGGGAGCACTGCCGCTCACGGGCGTATCGAGGAAAATCGCTCCTTTTTTCGCCGCTTGCTGCGCAATGTCTTGGCTGCCGCTGGGAGCGATGGTGGAGAAATCAAAACAGACGACGCCATCCTTCGAGGTGAGGAGCGCGCCTTTTTCTCCGAGATAGGTTTCGTGCACGTCCTTGGTTTCGGGTACGGATGAACAGATGACTTCGGCTTCAGAAGCCGCCTCGGCCGGGGAGTCGAAGGTTTTCGCTCCCGCCTCCTCCGCCCGTGCGCGCGCCTCCGGCGACGGATCGTATCCGTGAACCACGAATCCCGCTTTGAGAAGATTGTTGGTCATGGCTCCGCCCATGGTGCCGAGCCCCAGGTATGCGACGATTTTAGCCACTGTGCTCTCTCCTTCGACGTTTGGATTTCGGGATGGCGCGGGCCTCGAGAAAACGCCTTGCGCCTTATCCGCTTCTCGATAAATTGGAACACGCGATTCTAGCGCATAAGAGACGAACAAAATACCTCTCGCGCGACTTGCCTTTTTTCCTGGGGTTGGCTATGGTTTCGCTTCTTTGTGGACCGGGGATGCGTGGAGGCGTCCCAAGACGTTGATTTTCGTTGAGGTTTCGAGATGCGCGAGAACATTCAACTCGAATGCACGACTTGCAAGAAGATCCGCTACACGAGCACCAAGAACAAGCGCAACACGCCGGATCGGCTCGAATTCAGGAAGTACTGTAAATTGTGCCGAAGCCACGAGCCGTTTCGGGAGACAAAATAGATGAAAACCTATAAGAATCCCGTGGCGCGCAAGCGATGCGCCGTCACTGGCAAGAGCGTGATGTACGGCAACAACGTCTCGCACTCGCACAAGAAGACGAGGCGGCGCTTCGAGGCGAACCTGCACGTGAAGCGCTTCTACCTGCCCGAGGAGAAGCGCTGGGTGAAGCTGCGCGTATCGGCGAAGGGCCTCAAGATCATCGCCAAGCGCGGCATCACGAAGGTGATGGCCGACATCAAAAAGCGCGAGCGCGCCCTCTAGCAACCCCTTTACTCTCAGATATTTGCAAGTTCTGTCCGGTTGCGTCGGCGGGCGTTTGCGCTTCACTCGCCCCGCTCGCCTCTCGCCATGAAAGGCAATCCCCCCTGCCCCCTTGACAAGGGGGTAAAAATAAAAAACCCCCTGAGGAGGGATTGTTACTACGGGGTGAGTCTTCGCTTGTAGGGGCCGCATATATGCGGCCCGTCGCCGGAGGGCGAAAAAGCAGGGTCGCATATATGCGACCCCTACACCCTCTCGCATCATTCGAGACTAAACCGCAACGCCGTCATTCCGGCGCATGCCGGTGACGACCGACATGTTGGCTAGGTGGACGCGAAACGTATCGTCAATCCTCCTTCATCGGAGTTTTTCAGCAGCCCTGATGAATGAGCGATTGACGCGACCGGGGGGCGCGGATCGAGGCTAAAGGGGTTTGCGGGCCAGGAAGCAGTACAGCGGCGTGAAGATGCCCGATTTGCCGCCCGCGACATAGGCGTCCGCGGTCCGGTCCAGGAGCCGAACGACTTCCGCGGAACCCTTCGGAAACAGCCGGACCACCTCGGCCAGCTTCGAGCCCGCGAGGACCGCCCTGCGGCCGTGCGGAAGCCTGCGCAGGGCGTTGCCCAGCGTCCCGTGCCGACTCTCCATGGGTTGATACCATGGTGTGGACGGCCCCTCCCGGACCTCCCGGTCCATCCCTTCGACGACCTGGAATCCCGCCGCTTCGAGCGCCTGGTTCACTTCCCCGAACGTCGCGATCTCCTTGAGCGCGATGCCGCGCATGAGTTCCCGCTTGATGGCCCGGTGCCGGCCGTCGTTCGGGTCGAACTTCTCCGTCAGGCACATCTCCTGCCCCCAGAACAGGGCGCCGGGTTTCAGCACGCGGAATATCTCCGCGAACGCGCGTTGCTTGTCCGGCGCGTGGCACGTCGACTCGATGGCGTAGCCCCGGTCGAACGCTTCGTCATCGATGGCGCTCATGTCCATGAAGCTGCACGCCTCGTAGTCGATCATGTGGTCGAGCCCCGCCTCGGCGTTCAACCTCTTCGCCCTCTCCAGCTGGATTTTGTTGATGTTGATCCCGACGACCCGGACGCCGGCCTCACGGACGACGCGGCGCATCGGGCCGCCGATGCCGCAGCCGACGTCGATCACCGTCATGCCCCTCTGCAACTCCAGTTGGTCGATCATCAGCCGCTGATGCCGGACTTTCGAGTCCTCCAGACTCTCGTTCGGCGAGAGGGGCGCGAAGTGCAGGGATTCGCCCCAACCCCACACCATGAAACCGCTGCAAAGGTCGTAGTAGGCCTTCACCGTTTCGGTGTGGTCGTACCCGCTCGCGCCGTCGGACTCCGCCGCCCGGTCGATCCAGCCCTCGAAGTCTTGCACACGGCGGGTGACGTTCCCCTCTTGATAGGCATCCTTGAGTTCTTTCGACAGTTTGCCTATTTCCATGGCGTGGCGTGTCCTTTCTCTCTTCGTCTCCGGCGAAACCCGCGCGGGCGATGGCGCGGACGGCTCTCCCGCCGGCCTCGCCCCTCCGAACTCAATCCGTCCGATCCGGATAGAACTGCTCGCAATAGCGCCGAAAGACGCCAATCTCCCCGTCGGAACTGCACAGGCGGGGGCGGGGCACATAATGTTTCCGGTCCCATATGACGACGTCCGATAAAACGTCGCGCTTCTGGGCCGCTATGATGATTTTGTTCATGAGCCGGGTGCGAAGACCGGACGGCAGGAAGCGCATGCCGAAGATCGGCCGCTTCGGCTTTCGTATTCGCTTTAGCTGGCTGACCAGCACCATTTCAATGACCTCGCCGTCGATAGGCGTCGCGAGCACCCACAGGCGTGTATCCATGCCGATGCCGTCCTCGTGAACCTCGACGAACGAATAGCCCAGCCCGTGCACGTGGGTGACGGCGGAAACGTCGTATGTGTAGATATTCATCCCGGCGAGGGTCTGGCTTCGCGTGAAGTCGAAGCAGCTCTTGAGGTAGGAGCCCTCCACCTCTATCGTTCCGACCCGGGTCACGCTGCCGAAGCCGTGCACGTAGCGCAGATGCCCGTCGTCGACGGAGTTCTCGGTCGTTTCCTGGGGATGCCCCGAGAAACGCACGCTCCAGGTTTCGAGGTCGCTCCAGTCGTCTCTGCTCGGCTCTTCGGGGAGACTCCATTGCGGCGGGCGTCCGCCCAGCCCCCACCAGGCGAAGACGAGACCCAGGATTTCGCGGGTTTCGAAAACCTTAAGCCTGGCGGTCCTGGGCGCAGGCGCGTAGGGCGTGGCCACGCATTGACCGGTGGCGTCGTACTCGAACCCGTGAAAGGGACAAACGAGGCAGCCGTCCCGCACCACGCCGCCGACTTCGGGCCCGAGTTCGGAACCCAGATGCGGACAGAGGTCCTCGGCCACGCAGATGCGCCCCTCATCGTCGCACCAGACGACGATCTGCTCGCCCATCCAGGTTCTTTGGATCAGCTTCTTTTTTTCTATCGTCTTTCGGGTGGCGATGAAGTACCAGCCTTCCGGGAATGGGTAAAGCGAGGCTGTTTCTCTGCGCTCGATTCGCTCGGCTTTCATCGGCATCCGCCATCCCCCGGTTCCAAGGCTGCGGCTTCGCCTGCGGGTTCGGCCGGCGTCATGCCCGGCCGGCAACCGTATGAGGCGCGCGTAATCGTGTTCCTCGTCCCGGCGGGACGCTCGGGAGCCACGCGACGCCTAGAACCGATAGCGTATCCCTATCTCGAAGAGATGGACCAGCATTTCCGTCGTCGCATCGGCAGTTGCGCCCAGACCTGCGGTATTCCTGCCGCTGAACTCCAGGTCGCCGGCTTTCAGCATGCGGTAGCCCACCTGAAAGGTAATCGTGTCGGAATACTGGTAACCTATTCCCGCGCCGAGCTGAAAGGCAAACACCGTATCCGTGCCGGAAAGCTCCGGTACGGTCCCCGGGGGCAGAGTGGCCTGGGCCAGGGCTCCTTGTTCGACCGGTGGAGGCAGAGTGCAGCCCGGAGGTTGCATAAGCCGCGCGCATGCACCGATGAGCGCAAGCTGGTTCGCAGCCCCCTGCGCGACTTGGTTGCGGTCATACTTCACGTCGCCCCAGTCGACCCGGACGAGGCCGAGGCCGCCGCCGACGTAGGGTCTCCAGCGGGAGCCGGCGCCAAAGTCGTACCAGAGGTTCACCATGGCGCCCACTTGGCTCGCCGGGCCGGAGACGGGGATGGAATGGTCGCCCGCGATACGAATGGTGCCCAGTTGCGGTTGCCCCGGCAAGGTGGTCGTCCGTCCCTTGTAGATCAGCTTGTCGACCTCGGCCCGGGCGAAGAACAGCTCGGCGTCGGCGCGCAGGCCCGCGCCGAATTCGCGGCCCACCACGCCGCTGATCCTGTACCCCGTAGCGTATTCCGTGAGGGCGTTCGCCGTGTACGGGACTCCTTGCGCTGTCCCGGTCTCGACGCTGTCCGAGTCGTCGATGAACATGACCGGCACGTTCAGGCCGAAGTACCATCTCGAACCCTCAGCTTGCGCATTCGAATCCGCCGCGCGCGCATCGGGTGCGAACGCCGGGAGAAGAAACACGGTAAAAGCGACCGCCGCAACGATCATTTGTCTGTAAGTATTTTCCCCTTTTGAAATCAGTTTCATGTCCTCTCCTCGCTTTCAGGTCGACTCGCACGTATCTCCATAATCGCTCGACGGACGATATAATCCGGTTTCTTCCCCAGAACGGAATAAGGGCGATAAAGCCTTACGGAATCTGCTATTACAGATATACTCAAAGACGCCCTCACCTTTGTCAAGTTTTTTTTGAGGCGGTAAGGACACGGTGGATCGGGCTTGTTGAAAAAGCCTCGGGAAGCGATTTTGGGTTTCATGCACGCTTTTGAAGTTCACTCCCCCCTTGAGACTTGTTTGCGATTCAGCAGAGAGGAATCACTCCCCCTCAAGGGGGGGAGTGATTACGGACTGGCGCGGTAATTCTGTAGGGACAGGTCGCGACCTGTCCCTACGGTAAACCATTCGATAATCGGGATGCCCTCCCATGCGAGGGGTTTTTCAACAACCCCGAGAAGAGGACGCAATAATCCTTATGTCCCGCGCGCCGTCCGGGGAACACGGCGCAGGACAAAAAGCTTGAATCCATCGATCCGCTAAGCCATAATGGCCCCACTTTGCTCACTGTTGCGGCGGCCCGAGCGTCATGGACTTTCACCGCGCAAGCCGCGTTGCGATGCTCGGGATTCGTATCCAGTAAGCAACCGCCCATGGAACCGGCGGGTTTGCCGCGGCCATGAGCCGCCGGATAGCGAGGCCCTGATGTCCGCACCTCTAAACCGCTACATTGCGTTTTTGTTGCGGCGCCGATGGCTCGTCCTCGCGGCGGCTCTGGGCGTCATGCTGGTTCTGGCGGTCGGCCTCCGCACCATCATCATCTCCAACGACTGGCGCGACATGCTGGACGAGGGCAATCCCGAACTCGTCGCATTCGACGCCATGGAAGCCACTTATTCGGCGACCAATGCGGCGGTGGTCGCGGTTGCTCCCAAGGGGGGGGCGGTATTCACGCGGGAGGCGCTCGGCGCCATCGAAGAGTTGACCGAGGACTTGTGGCGCGTGCCCAGGGCCACGCGGGTCGACTCCCTCGTCAACTATAACCACACCGAGGCGGAAGGGGACGACTTGATCGTGGAGCGCCTCGTGGACGACGCGGGCTCGCTCAGCGACGAAGACCTCGCGCGGATCAAGAAGATCGCGCTGAGCGAGAGCAGTGTCGTAGGCCGTCTCGTCTCGGGAGACGGGCGCGTCGCCGGCTTGGTCGTCATTTTCGCCTTGCCCGAGCGTTCCGACGCCGCGGAGATCCGGATTTACAACCATATCCGCCGCCTCCTGGCCAAGGCCCGGGCGAAATATCCGGATATCGAATATCACGTAACCGGCAACATCTTCGTGAACCAGGTTCTGACGGAAGCGGCCCAGGACGATATGGGGATTCTCGCGCCCGCCGCATTCCTCGTCATCGTGTTCGTCGCCGCCATCCTGCTGCGCTCCCTGTTCGGCACGCTATCCCTCATCGCCGTAGTCATCTTCACCGTCATCTCGGCCATGGGCGTCATCGGCTGGATCGGCCTGGTGCTCAACGCAGCCAACTCCAGCGTTCCCCTCATCATCATGACGCTCGCCATCGCGCACTCGGTCCACGTCGTCGATTCGATCGTTTCAGGCATGAGGGGAGGTCTGGACAGGGATGCGGCGATTGCCGAATCGCTGCGCCACAATGCCTGGCCTGTGTTCCTGACGACGGCCACGACGATTATCGGGTTCCTCAGCATGAACGCCTCGGACTCTCCGCCTTTTCGGATCCTCGGCAACCTGGTGGCGTTCGGCATGTTATGCGCCTACGCCTATTCCATGACGCTTCTGCCGGCGCTGCTGTCGGTCCTGCCGCTTCGCGCGCGACAGGCGGGCGCCGAAGGTTCCGGACTCTTCGACCGGCTCGGCGCCTTCGTCGTCGCGCGCCGCACGTTCCTGCTCTGGTCCGCGGCCGTCGTTGCGATCGCGCTCGTGGCGGGCGTGCCCCGCGTCGAGCTGACGGACAACTGGACGCAGCATCTGGATGAGCGTTACGAGTTTCGGCGCGACACGGACTTCGTCATCGAGAACCTGACCGGCGTGGAAACCCTGGAGTACTCCCTCGACTCCGGGCGCGAAGCTGGAATCACCGGTCCTGCGTACCTGAAAAAAGTCGAGGCTTTCGCCCAATGGTACCGCGCCCAGCCGGAAGTGGCGCATGTTCAGGTGTTTACGGACATCATGAAGCGCCTCAACAAGAACATGAACGGTGATAATCCCGCCTTCTACCGGCTGCCGGAAAACTCCCGGCTTGCCGCGCAGTATTTACTGCTCTACGAGTTTTCGGTTCCCTTCGGCATGGACCTCAACAATCGCATCAACGTCGCCAAATCCGCCACGCGCATGACCGTCACGCTCAAAAGACTCAAGTCCGAGGAGTTGCGCGCGCTCGAAGCGCGCGGGCAGAAATGGCTCAGCGCCAACGCGCCCGGCCTCGCGAAAGAGGCGTCGGGTTACAGCCTCATCTTCGCCCATCTGGCCATTCGGAACACCTTGAGCATGTTGTGGGGCACGCTTACCGGCATGATCCTCATTTCGCTGATCCTGATCGGGATTTTCAAAAGCCTGCGCCTCGGCCTCATCAGCCTCGTCCCCAACCTCATCCCCGCGGCCATGGCCTTCGGCGTCTGGGGCTATCTGTACAGCGAGGTGGGGCCCGCCGGTTCTCTCGTGACCGCGATCGCCTTCGGGATCGTCGTCGACGATACGATTCACTTCATGAGCAAGTATCTGAAGTCGCGCCGTGATGGTCATTCGGCATCCGAGGCGGTGCGCACCACCTTCCGTTCAGGAGGTTTTGCGCTGTTCTCTACGACCTCGATCCTGGTGCTGGGCTTTCTGGTGTTCGCCACGTCGGGATTCGCGATCACCTGGATGCTCGGCCTCCTAGTTGCGCTCACGCTCAGCTTCGCGCTGATCCTGGATTTGTTGCTCCTCCCGCCCCTGCTGATAGCCCTCGACCGCAAGACGCAATGATCCATGCTCACCGAATGAATCTTGCCGCTGCGGTCATCAGCGAAGCCGGCCGCCTCGGCATTTTCACCCCGATGTATTTCATACTCGCCCGCAAGCCGGAGTAGGGAGGGGCCGTTGGTAAAGCGTTGATGAACGAAGGTTTGACGCGACCGATAAAAGAGCAGAGTACACTCCCCCTCAAGAGGCTGTTGAAAAAGCCCCCCTCATCAGGGGCTAAAGGCAACCCCCCCTACCCCCCCCTTGTCAGGGGGGCAAGAAGAAGCAAAGCCCCCTCAGCCCGGCGGGGGTGCATCGCCTTTTTATACCCCCCTGACAAGGGGGGGGGTAGGGGGGGGTGGTTTTCAAGGCGGGGAGGTGACCGGGGAGGGGCGACTTTTTTGCGAAACGGACGCCTCTTGCGATTTTCGTATAATACCCTCCTGAACCGAAACGGCCATGGAGTCCGCCGGTCTGCAGGAAGCGCGTCATGGACAAGTCGATATTACTCACCTGCCTGATGATTGCGTGCGCGTTCGCGCCGGCAGGGACTGCCTGCGCGCAGTCGATCGAAGAGGCGCGCGCCGCGTATGCCGAGGGCCGCTTCGTGGAGGCCGCCGATCTCGCCCGGGTTATCGGAACCTCGGAAGGCTATGCCTTGGCGGCCGATTCACTGGCGATTCACGGCTACTACATCGCGCCGGAGGGTGAAAAAGCGGGCTTGTTCAGGCGGGCCGAGAAACTCGCGCGAGAGGCGGTTCGGCTGGACGCGGACAACCCCGAGGCCCATCTCCAATTGGCCCATGCCATGGGCCGCCAGGCGCAGGTGGGCGGAACATTGAAGGCGCTCAAGGAGGGTTACGCAACCAAAGTGCGCGATGCGATTCAGGAGGCGCTTCGCCTGGACCCGAAAATGGCGGCCGCCCATGTAAGCCTGGCCGCCTGGCATGCGGGCGCCGTCGGCGCAGGGGGATTCTTCGCCGGTCTGCTCTACGGGGCGAGCGAAGAGGAGGCGCTCGCCCATTTCGAGCGGGCGCTCGAACTGGCGCCTCGAGACAAGTCGGCGCTCTTCGAGTACGCGCTCGGTCTTCTGAGCCTGGATGCCGATAAGAACCGCGCGAGGGTGCGCGGCCTGCTCGAGCGCGCGATAAAATTACCGCCCGAATACGCCTTTGAGCGGCTGATTCACCAAAAAGCGATCGAGCGGCTCGCGGCTATAAGCGGTGGATAGGGGGCTGTTGAAAAACCCCTTTTTTCGGGGGCAGAAGGGATGCCCCGCTCGACTGGAAAACCAACCCCCCCCTACCCCCCCTTGTCAGGGGGGTATAAAAAGGCGATGCCCGCCGCCGGTAGAGGGGCTTTTGTTTTTTCTTGCCCCCCTGACAAGGGGGGGTAGGGGGGGTTGCCTTTATCCCCTGAGGAGGGGGGCTTTTTCAACAGCCCCCTCAAGGGGGGAGAGGTTTCTTTCTCTTCGTCGGTCACGTCGAACTTTGATTCAGCGGGACTGTTTCAACGACCTCACAGGTGCGGCTTCATGCGGTTGTCGGAGCGATGGATACGGAATAAAATACTTGAAATCAATCGTTTTACTGGCCCATAATGGCCCCCATCGGCTTTCTGCCGTGGGCGCCAGAGCGACGTAGTCCTGCCATTTGGAAGCCACGAGGAGCAAAATACTCCTTCACCAAATCTTGAGAGGCGATTTCGGATGAGGCTGACGGAAGAAATCATACTCCTGTTGCTGAACGAAGAGAGCGGCTATCTCGAACAGGTGGCGGGCTGGAATCTCTCGTGCGTTCTCGCCGGCGCCGTGCTGGCGGATTTGGACCTCGAGTCCCGTATCGACACCGCTCAAGAGATGCTTTCGTTGGACGATCCATCACCTATGGGAGACGATCTCCTCGACCCCGTTCTGGCGACCATTGCCGCCGATCCGGAGCCACGCACCGTCAGTTACTGGGTCGAGAAAATCGCCGGTACGTCGGATGATATCCTGTATCATTCTCTCGAACGGTTGTCGAAAAACGGGGTCCTGTACTATACGAACGGCGGTTTCTGGTCTCTCTCGCGAGACGCGGCGAAAGCGGACAACGGCATGTCCAACGGCGAGTCCCAGTCGATAGTCCGCCGGCGAATCGTCGAGACGATCCTGGGGGACGACATACCCTATCCCCGTGACGCCATCATCATCGGACTTGCCGATGCCTGCGACGCATTCAGGTTTCTTCTGCAACCGCGCGACTACGAGGCTTCACGCGAGCGTATCGAACTGCTGGGCATGCTGGACCGCATCAGTCGATCCGTCGCCGCCGCGGTCGTGGCGACGTCGGTCAGTCGCTCCATCGCGATAGCGACGAAACCCATTCCCAACGTGAGCCTGTTGAAAATGCTCCGCAAAGATTCACTTTGGCAAGGGAATACGTCCAGACTGCTGGCCGACCTTTACCGCGACTACGGCCCGGTCTTCGCGATCAAGGCCCCCTTTTCCAGGAAGAGAGTTTTCGTCATCGCCGGGAACGATGCGAACATCTGGGTCAACCGGAATGGTCGGATGCACCTGCGATCGAAGGAAACCATGGAGGGGATGGAGACCGTGCTCGGCGCGGCGAGAAGCCTGCCGGGCATGGACGGAGCCGAACACTTCCGTATGCGCAAGGCGTTCCAGATGGCCTCCTCCCGGAGCCGCCTGAACGACCGTCTCGGAGATCTGTTCGAAGAGATACGGCTTGCGCTTGATTCGTGGAACGTGGGCGACGTGCTCGTCGCCAAGGACGCAAGCCGCACCCTCATGTCCGGCCAGGTATCCCGGCTCCTGTTCAGCATGGACTTTTCAGAATACGTGGACGACATCCATAAATATAAAAACCGCATGTTGATCACCTACGCGCAGAAGATTTTGCCGAAGTTTTTCATGCGAACGCCGCGAATGAAAGCCATCCGGCGGCGAATCGACCACGTCTATTCCATGATCCGGAACTCGCACACCCCGGCGCAGCGTGAAAACCAGCCCCGCGACCTGATCGACGACCTGCTCAGCCTGCACGCCAGCGACCCGCAGTACTTTCCGGATACCGATACCAGGTTCATGATGATCATACCGTTCGTCGCGGCCATGTATATGGGCACCGCCGTCGCGTTCGGGCTCTATTTGATGGTCTCCCATCCGGACGTCTTTCAGCGCGTGCGCAGGGAAGCCGAGGCGCTGTTCGCCGAAGGAGACCCCGACCCGGAGGACATCACGCCTGAGGCCATCGACACCGCCCACCGGCTGATTCTCGAAACCCTTCGGATCTACCCCAGCGTGCCGTTGCAGTTGAGAACCGTCATGAACAGTTGCATTGTGGAGGGTTATGAACTACCCCTCGATGCTCGCGTCGTGCTGGCGTCCACCGCCGTCCATTACATGGAGGAGAACTATCCGGATCCGCAGAAGTTCGACATCGACCGGTATCTTCCCGGGCGCGAGGAGCACAAGAAACACGGGGCTTACGGGGCGTTCGGTTTCGGTACGCACACCTGCCTCGGCCCGAGAGTGGCGGAATATCAAATGACGCTCAACCTTTTGATGATCGCCTACTACTTCGAGCTTGAAGTGCTGCCATCGAGCTACCCGGTCAAAATCAATCCGTTTCCGACCTGCACCCCTCGCAAGAGCCTCAAGCTCCGAATCAAGTCGAAGCGCCCGATCTTCTCATCCGATCGGGCGATGGATGACCGGGCGGAAAGTGACCACCGGGCGGTCACCCTCACTTCCTGACCGGCTAAGGGACAGGTCCGCGACCTGTGGGACAGCCCCAAGGAGGGGCTGTCACTACAAAACCAACCCCCCTGTCCCCCCTTAAGGGGTTGTTCAACAACCCCGGAGAGGGAGCGTTCGCTACCCTGACAGGACTTTCCAACGGCCCGCTCATCGGGCAAGAATCGAACTTCAATTTTCTTGCAAAATTCAGGAGTTGTCCTTATATTAAAGCAGGAACAAGTGCATCAAGAGCGCGCGTCGCCAGCCTGGATGCAGGCCGGTCATTTTACCACTTCGTCATCCACGAAGGCCGACCGACCATGATGGACGCCATGAGTTCCCAAATCAATTTCCACCTGGTTGCAGGAATGGTCGGCATCTACGTCGTATCCATTGCCGTTACGAGCTGGCAGACGTGGGCGGCGACGAGTTCCGATGAATACAGAAAATACCGCTTGCGCGAGCCCGGCCACGACCCGCTCGCAGAAGTCAACAAGTCCAAAAGAACCTTCCTGATGGTGATATATATCGCGTGCATGTGGACCGTATACCTCACGCAGGGATATGGCTGGCTCATCAAGGAAGAGGCCACGGGATTCGCGGCGGCGTCCGCCCAGGTCATCGCCATCCTCCTCGTCTATGATTTCATGTTCTACTGGATACACCGCGGATTCCATACGCCGTTCCTCATGAAACACGTCCATTACGTTCACCACAAGGTCCGCTTCCCGACGGCCGTCGACGACTATTATCTGCACCCGGTCGATACGTTCTGGGTGACGACGATATTCTTGCTGAGCGTGGCGTTCATCGGCCCGCTGAGTACGAATACGTTCCTCGCAACGCTGTTCGTATGGGTGTTCATCAATAACATACTGCACAGCGGCCTGAATTGGCCTCATCCCGTCCTCAGGCCCATCAACTTCCTGGCCCGCATGCACGACGTTCACCACGGTCCAAGCCCGCGCTCGAACTTTGGTTCCATTTTCCCGTTTTGGGACATGATGTTCGGGACCTACTACAGAAGCAAAGGCGACCCCGTGTAATTCGCCACAGGCGTTACCGACCGTTTCGAGACGGCTGGCGAAAAAGCCCATCGAGGAGGAAGTTCCGCCTGCGCCTCCGCTTGGTTCCGGGTTTTGGCCGTCATTCCGGCGAAAGCCGGAATGACGGCTTCGTGGTGAACCGCATCAGCCGTCTCCGTAACGCCGCGCGAAGACAGGCGCGCGCGAAATGCATCGTCAATTCCAACCGAGAAGGTTTTTCAACAACCCCTCCTCGGGAAAGCTCCGGCAGGACAGGCACGAGGCCTTTTCAACGGCCCCGACTCCATCGGGCGCGCAGACGAAAAGAATTCGATCTAGAAATTGTACGTCACGTTCAGGGCCACGAAGCTGTCCCGCCTCGTGTCGTAGATGATGTCTTCCTCATCCACGTCCATCAGAACAATCGCTTCGAGCTTCATGGACCACTGGTCCGAGAGGCGGCGCCTCAGTTCGAAGCTCATGGTGCGCGTGGAATGATCCGCGTCCGCGAGGACACCGGCGATGATCTCCGTGCTCTGGGCGTCGTTGAGTCCCAGGCGCACGGCGTAGAAGAGATCGTTCTGGAACTCGGAGTTCGAACGCTCGCGCCGCTCGTCGTAATTCCATTCGGCGAGGAGGCCGAGGTCGGCGGCCGAGCCCCAGATGGAATTGAAGGTGTACTCTCCGCCCATGACGAAAGCGGCGTAGTCCTCTTCCATTCCCAGGAGGTTCCGCGCGCCTTCGCGATGAAGGGCTTCGAGCTTGAGCAGCCACGACTCGATTGTGAGCTGGGCGTCCACGCTGAACTGAAGGATTGGTTCGTAGTGCTGGCGCAGGGTCAGCGCGCCGCGCTCGTCCAGGTGCGGGGTGATGAAGGGATCCCGGCTGGTGCCGTCGAATACGCTGAGTCCAAAGTCGAAAGGCCCGAAACTATGGCTGTAGCGGGCGGCGAGGTCCACGCGCCACTCCCCGGCGGCGCTTTCGTATGAGACGTGCTCGTCGTCTATGAGAATCGAGGAGCGCAGGCGGCCGTGGCGGCCCGGGTAGGTGCGCGCGCGGTGATAGGTCAGGGCGAAAAACTCCAGGATGCCCCACTCCGCCGACCAGGTGAGGTGGGCCATGGGCTGGCCCAGCTTGTTTTCCTTGTTGGGATGCTCGACGAGGTCGGTCTGGTTGATAATGTCGACCAGGTGCTGCGATTCGGTGACGCCCCAGAACACGCGGTCCACGCCCAGGCGCAACTCCCATTCCCCGTCGCCGGCTTCACCGAACATGAGAAGATAGGCCTCGCGCAAATCGGCGTGGGTGCGGCGTGAGTCCGCGCCGTCGTAGCGGAAAAACGGCGAGATCGTGAAACTCCAGTTCCCCCCGCCTTCGAGATGGAGCTTCGGCTCCGCTGCGAAGCCGCTCGCGTGCGCGCGCTGTTCGGGATGGGCGCCTGTTTGGGGATACCACCGGCCGTCGACGTCCAGGCTGCCGGAGAGTTCGTGCTCGATGCTTTCGGCCCCGAGGCTCGTCCCGATGAAAAGGAAAACGGCCAGGATGGGGACGGCGGCCAGCACCGCGCGGGAAAAAGCGGCGCGGGGCGGCATCAGCGCACCCGCTTCAGGCCGGTTCGCGTGAATTCGCTGGCTTTGAGCCTGGTGCGGAACTTGAAGTCCTTCCAACTCAGCACGGTGCTCTTGCCTGTGAGGTGGTTCACCATGTTCATCTCGTGCGCCTGCCAGTACTTGCCCAGATACTGCTTGTACTTCTTCACCGTGAGCGTCTTCAAGTGCGAGTTCTTCCGGTCGTAGTACTGCACCTTCCAGGCGCGAAGCTCGCTCTTGTCTTGCCAGACGATTTGGCGGCGATAGCCCGAGCGCCTGTTCGTCGGGAAGCGCTCGACGACCGTGCACGTCAGTTTGCCGCAGGGTTCGTCGCGCAGGTAGCGGTAGGTGAATTTCTCCACTTCCTGGGTGCCCATGTCCTCATAGGCGAATTCGCTGCCCATGAACGAGCCCGACTGGTTCGAGGAGCTGATGCGCTTGACGCGTTTCAGAGCGGGCAGGTAGAGCCACTGGTCGTCGTTTTTCTTCTTGTGGGCGTGGACGAGCAGCGCGGTTCCCCTCACGTCGCGCGGGCGATCGAAGACGAACAGGCTTTTGTTGCCGCCTCCGTCCGTCTCGAGCACCTTCACGCGCAGTTGGCGGCGGCTCTCCTGGCCGTGCTTGTTGCGCAGCACCATGGACTGCTCGGCCGTGAAGTTTCCGAAGCCCTTGGCTCTCTCGCGGGTATCGCGCGCGATCTGAAGCCCTTTTTCCTCGGGTGTCGCGCCCTCCGCATGCGGCGGCGCAGGCGGATGGACCAGAAAGAAAGCGCAGAGCGCGAGAACAAGGAAAGCGGTGCGGACGAGATGAGCGTACATCATGGTTCCCTCCGGTCGAAAGTCATCGGCAGAGCCGGCAAAAGCAGAAAGCGGAGCGCATCGTGTTCTTCTGCGATTATGATTATATTACCAGTTTGCGGCATATAATTCTTCCCGAAATCGACCCCGCCGTTCGGGGGATTGTTGAAATACCCCGCAATGCCGGGCTCCCCGTCATTCCGGCTTGCGCCTGACGGCCGCCGCGCTTCGCCGGACTGTCCGCGCCAGGGGAGCCCCGCCTCACGCCTTCCTGAAGCGCCGGCCATACATCGTGCGCCCGTAGAAGTTGAACCACTTCCTGGCTTCTGAATCTTGAAACGGATAGTCCGCCCCCAGCTGCCTCGCCGCGGCGAGACCCGTGACGAAACAGGTCTCCTGGCTGTTGATGAGCGTGTGGGCGCCGCAGTGCCACGTCCGCCTCCTGCCTTGCAAGAAGCGGAACAGGTGGATGAGTAAGGCGATGTGGGGCACGTCGTGGACGATGTGCTGAAACCACCACCGCTTGATGATCTTGCCCTCATCGATTCGGCTGACGGGGTTGTACGTTACCAGGCACGGCTTGTCCGAGCGGCCCGCCCAGGGCTGCTGGTTGTGCATGATGTAGGTGATCTCGTAGTTGTCGGGCCGCGCGCCGTATTGTTCGATGTGGTTGCTGCGGGTGGCGAGCGGCCGGACGTCGTTATCCGGCAGCACCGAGGCGTCCGAATGGACGACCGTGTGGTTGTGCAGTTCGCTCTCATACCGTATCGAGGAGAGCAGCCAGCTCTCGAACCTCGTCGCCTCATCCAGCATCATCAGCGTCTGGTTCGCGTTGCACGCGAAGACGACGTCATCGAACGTCTCCTTATTCCCCGCTTCATCCTCCACGACGACCTCGGATGCGCCCCGGTGCACCTTCCGCACCGGACGGCCCAGATATATTTTTTCGTGGAAATCCGCCGAGAGCGCCTCGTAGATGCGCCGCGTACCCCGGTCCCAGGTCTGCATCGGCGTGGCGGATTCGATGTCGAAGAACTCCAGATACCGCGAGAACAGGGACGCGGGCATGTCGAACACGTTCGTCGCCATCAGGAAGTTGACGAACATGGGCTTGAGAATCTTGTACCTGAAATCGCCGGAAAACCCGCCCAGGTTCAGTACCGCGCCCATGCTCACGTAGTTGAACGGGTTGAGCGCGCCCAGGAGCCGCGAGCGGGAGCGGCTGAGCCCGCCGAACCACTGCAGGCGTTTTAAGAGTCTCTGGAATTTCTCGATCTCAGGCTGGAGCTGCCGCCTGATGTCGGAATCGAAATCGTGCGCGTAGACGCCGCCCCGGTACTTCACGCTGTAGCTGAAGCGGGTATCGAGCAGCTCGATCCCGTACATCTGCATCAGCAGGAGGATGTGGTGGTAAACCTTCGGGATACAGGCGGTGACGGAGATATCGAAGGGGATCGAGGTGCCGTCGTCCTGCGGCATGTCGGCGGTGACGGCGTTGCCGCCCACCTGTTCCTGCGCCTCGAAGACGCGGAAATCGAATCTGTCGGGGTGGCGGTTCAGCGCCCAGGCCGCCCCCAGTCCCGAGACCCCCGCCCCGATGATGGCAACTCTTCTCGGCATCGCCGCGTGAACCTCCATACCGCCTGCTGCCGAAACAGGCTTTTTCAACGTCCTCGGGAGGGAAGGTTTGCGACCGATGAGAGCGGGTCGCCCGCCCCCCGGCCGCCGCATCCGGGGCGAGGGGAGTTCACTTCCTCCGCTTGAAGAGGGAGGTGCTCCCCTGGAGCGCCTTGTTCCGCCTCGCGTAATCGGGCGGCGTGCGGCCCGATTTGTCCTTCAGGCGCGCGTTGGCGCCCGCCTGGATGAGGGCGCGGACGACGGCGGGGCTCTTGCCGAACCACGCCGCGAGGTGAAGCGGCGTCCACTTCCCGCGCGTGTCGCGCGCGTTCACCTTGGCCGCCCCTTTCACGAGCGCGCGCACGACGGCGGGAGAACTTCCCTGTGCGGCCAGGTGGAGCGGCGTGCGTCCAAACCTGTCGCGCGCATTCGCCTTTGCGCCCGCTTCCGCGAGAGCGGTCACAGTGGCGGCTGCGCCCGCCTGCGCGGCCAGATGGAGCGGCGTGCGCCCGACCCCCGTCTTCGCATCGAGCTTCGCGCCCCCCTTCGCCAGCGCGCGCACGACGGCGGGCGTTTTGCCGAAGGCCGCCGCGAGGTGGAGCGGCGTCCACCCGCGCCGTTCTCTCGCCTCGGTCCGGGCGCCGGCGGCGATGAGCACGGCTGCGATCGCTGGCTTCTTGTTGAAGTTCACCGCCAGGTGCAGCGGCGTCATCCCGTTCGCATCGCGCGCGTTCGGCCGAGCGCCCGCCTCCGCCAGGGTCCTCACCAGGGCGGGTGTCTTCCCGAACCCCGCTGCGCGGTGCATGGGGGTGAGGCCGGCCGCGTCGCGCGCGTTCGCGTTTTTCGTCTCGAGGCAGCGGGCGACGTCCGCCGCGTCGGCGCGGATGAAGAAAACGAGCGTGTTCCAGTACGCGCACGATACGGACGCCGCGCCCGCGAATCCCGGAATCATGCCTGTGGCGAGCACGAGCGCAAGCGCTGCCCGGCGCGCCCTGATGTGAAGAGTCATTCCCGTTTTCCCTCCTCCGGGAATGGTCGTTTGTCTGGTTCGTGGTTTTTGACCTTGCCGCCCGATTCTACCATCGTTCCGGCGCATGTGGAATCGGCCCATGCGCGCCGGCTTGCGCCGCGCGCCGGATTTCCAGGGGGTAGGGGGGGTGCTCCTTTGATAAAGGTTTTTTCAACAACCCCTTGCGGGAGGCTTTTCGTTTTTGTAGGGACAGGTCGCGACCTGTCCCTACGGTAGGTGGAGCGTCTTTTCGGGGCCGATTCCGACTGAGGAGAGAGGAGTCGCCGCCTGAGGAGGGAGGGTTTGCGAGGCCTTTATTCCTCCTCCAGCATCTCGCGGTATTTCTCGTAGGAAGGCGGAAAGCCGCCCGAGTAGTTGAGCCAGTTCGTCACCGGATAGCGCGCCGCCCCCGCTTTATGAGTCGCCTCGAGGCCTTCGAGAATTTCCTCGGTCGCCGAGAAGGGAAACGAAAAGGCCACCTCGTGGTCCTGCACCTGCCCGAAGATGCGATCTCCCGTGCAGGGCACGACCATCTGGGGTTTGGCCTCCGTATGCGGCGCGATGGCCAGGTCCGCGCAGTCGATTCTGCCCCGAAAAGCACTGTCGAGCGTCCCGCCGCGCTTCCAGAGCCACGCCTGGCCCAGCCGCATGATCTGCGCCCCGTTTCCGTAGATGATTATCGAGTCCGGCCTGAACGCCGCGCGGTGGAGCGGCGCCACGAGCACGCCCACGTATTTCCCCTCGGGAAGCCGGGGCACGCTCTCCTCGCTCAGGCGGCCGGCTTCTATATTCTCCGTATAGAGGTCGATGCACAGGTTGCCCTCGGTGTAGTGGGGCAGGCGTTTCTCCAGACCCAGCGCCATCGCGCCTAGCACGCAGCTGCTGTCTTCGCGGCCCAGGGCGAGCGCCCAACCGTAGCGCCGCGCCATGGAGACCGCCTGGCAGGTGGTGAATTGATTTCCCAGGTGCTCCTTGGGACGCTTCGTCCGGGGCGGAACTTCTTCCCATGATTCCAGGAACTTCACCGCTACGGGAAACGAGGCGAGGCGCAGGTATTGATTCAGTTTCTTCTCATATTCGGAATTGTCCATCGGGTTCTCCGTTCGCACCGTAGGGGTCGCCGCATGACCATCGGTATGTATCGTGTCGGGAAACTATATCATTAACGCGCGAGAATCACGAAACGGAAGACGCGCGAAGATGCGGATTTCGAATTGCTCCTCCTTTCGGAATCGGGAGTGATCCGGCGTGTCTCGTTTTGCCTCGCCACTCTCGTCCCGTTTGTGAATGACAGGTAAAAAAGGCTTGAACGCGCGAGGCGGATGTGGTAAATCAAAAGGGATTTCATGATTCTGTTGCGAGGTGAACTTTCGCGCGAAACGCTTGCGCGAGAGTGGTTTCGGACAACGTGATCATGAGAGTCGGATAACACCGGAAAGTCGGAAACACGGGAGAAGGAAAGGAGGTTGAATATCGGAAAAGGTTGCAGCAGGCCTGGAAAGACGCATGTTTTACTTCAGGCAGTGCCGGCATCATGACCATAGAGGTCGAAACAGACTTTGACTCTATGATCGGAAAGATGTAAATTTGATTTTCCGGTAGCATGGGAGGCCTTTTCACGGAGGCCTTATCACGACGATGCGGAGGACTCACTCAATGCTGTTTTGCGCCAAATGTTGTTCTGCACCCAAAAACCCACCGACAAATTGTATGTTTTCGGATGACTTTTCCGTTCGCGTGGCCGTCGGGGCCAGGGTGGATTCTGACTCTATGATCGGAAGGATGGCGATTTGATTCTCTAGTTTCACACGGGAGGCCTTCTTTCAGGAGGCCTCATACGGGGGCCTTCTCATGGAGGCCTTATCACGACGATGAGGAGGACTCACTCAATGTTGTTCTGCGTAAAAGCACCCATCAACAAGTTGTATGTATTCGGAATGGCGCTCCTGCTCGCGGCGACGCTGGCGGGCTGCGGCGGCGGGGGCGGCGGGACCGCCCAGACGCCTGATCCGGGGACTACGCCTGAAATGTGTCCCGAAGGACATACCGGCACACCCCCAAACTGCGTAAGCCCGGAACAGCAGGAAGCCAATGCCTTGGCTGCCGCCAAAACCGCGGCGATGACGGCGTACGAAGCCGCGAAAATGGCGCTGGACGCCGTCATGGACGACAAGAGCCATGACATGGATTCCTACGACAAGGCCAAAGACGCCTTAGCCGAAGCGAAGGCGGCGAACGCCGTGGCCCAAGCGGCCATGACCTCCGCTGTGGCCGGAGACGCCCAGGCGGTCGTCGAGACCGCGAGAAACAAAGTCGTGATGTACGCCGGGATGGTGACGGCGGCGGCAACGAAGGCCGCTCAGCGGGTGGTGCAAGAGGCGGCGAACAAGGTGGCCAAGACGAAAGAAACGGCCATTGCGGCCGAAGCTGCTCAGACGACCGACGCCGGTCTCGGCGGCTCTGCAGTTACCGCCACCGGCAACGCCGAAGGCGCTTATAACCTCGCTATCAAACGCGACCGCATGGCCACGACGGTCACGGTTACCGTGGAGGGCGCCACCGACGCCGCCGACGAGAAGTTCATGCAGGCCATGGATCTGGGCGGCGGACGCACCATGCACACGCGCACGATGGAAGCGGATGATGGCGGCAACGTGATGGAAGAAGTCGTGGTCGTCAGCACCGACATCGAGGCGCCCAAGGCGACGGCGTTCGCTATGGTGACGGGTCAGGCGCTGAATGCGCGTGACCTCGATGCCACCGCGGACGCCGATGGAGACGGCAACGCCGCCAACGACTTTACCGCTCTCACCATCGTGGCAGGCGCCGGTGATGTGAACCTGCCGAAGATCATGTCGCCGGCGTTTGCTCCTGCAACCGGTGATACTGTCACGCACACCTTCGATTTCGACGACGCCGCGACGACTGACGAAGACGAGGCGGACGAAAGGGCCGGCACCTACAACGGCGCCATGGGCACCTACAGGTGTGATGGCGGCGCTGATTGTACTGTGACGCTCGATGGGGACGGTAAAGTAACCGCCATCAGCGCCGGATGGGTATTCACCCCCGCTGCGGGGGCCACCTCCGACGTGCCGGATTCCGACTACCTCCATTACGGCTTCTGGCTGAAGAAGACGACGGACGCTGACGGCGCGATCACCTACAACGAGATCGAGACCTTCGTGGGCTCTTCGGTCGCCGCGAGCGGTGATACCAGTACTGTTCAGGGAAAGGCGACATACGCAGGCGGCGCGGTCGGTGTATACGTGCATAAGACGTTCAAAACCGATGGCACGTATGACGCCAGCTCCGGTCACGTCAAGGCGGACGTCAGCCTGATGGCGACCTTCGGTCAGGTGCCGGTTTCCGGTACCGACGCGACGGGCACAATCGCGCCCAACTTGCTCAACACCGTCAGTGGAACCATCGACAACTTCATGCTGTCCGGCGGCGAGGAGCAGATGTGGAGCGTGGCTTTGCAGGGAGCTATTACTGAAAGTGCCGGAACCGCGTCCGGCATGGCCAAGGGTGGAGTTGGTGACGGCTCGTTCAGCGCCACCTTCCATGGGGATGTGACGGCTGTTGACGGCGTTTCTCCCCAGCCCGGTTCCGTGGTCGGCGAGTTCAACGCCGAGTTCACGAACGGCTCCGCGGCCGGCGGGTTCGGCGCAAGGAAGCAGTAAGAACCTGCGGCGACGGGAAGTGCGCCCCGCGTTCCGGGGCGGAGCAATGCGCAGCCAAGGGAGGGCGGCCGTTCGGCCGCCCTCTTTTTTTGTCGGGAGCCGAGCGGGGGCCGGTTTCGGCCGTGAACCCTTCCTCCCCGGTCGGGTTCAACCACCAACCCCACTTGTCCGGGGAGTTTTTCTTTTACTCCCCCGGTCGGGCGCATCGCCTTTACCCCCTGACAAGGGGCCTTGGTTTCGAGCCAAGGGGCGGGGGAGTTGCTTTTAGGGGGCCGATGTAGCAGACTTCGGCATCGTCCGTTCGGATGGGGCTCTCCTCGCCCGGGCGGCGCAAATGCGAATTTCGTCGCCGAAGGAGGAAACGGACGAGGAGCGGACACGCTCGTCTCACGCCGCAAATCATGAAAAAAATCATCCTGCTCATGGCCTGCATCACGCTCGTCGCGCTCGCGCATTTCGCGGCGGGGGACGCCGTTGCCGCGCCCTCGCAGTCTCATCTCTCCAGGGATCCGAAGGTCCAGGCCGCGCGCGGACTTATCAAGCAGCGCCGCTACTTCGGGGCGCTCAAACTTCTGGGCCCCATTGCAAGGGAGTCGAAGGGCCGCGCCGACAGGACGGACGTGCTTTTTCTTTTCGGACTTTCGGCCATCGAGGCATCGAGGCGCCTGCCTCCGGACAGGGCGAAGGAGAAGCTCGCCCTTCTCGATGAAGCCATCGCCGCGCTCAGGGCCATCCTCGTCGCGCAGCCTGGTCTCGTGCGCGTGCGGCTCGAACTCGCGCGTGCGTTCTTCTACAAGAGAGAGGACGACCTGTCCCGCCTCCACTTCGATCGCGTCCTCGCCGGAAAGCCGCCCAAGGCGATGGTCGCCAACATCAACCGCTTCCTGCGCATCATGCGCGCGCGCAGGCGCTGGAGCGCGCACTTCGGCTTCTCCCTGGCGCCGGACACGAACATCGGCGCGGTGTCGGATTCGGAGGTCATCTACATCTACGATCTGCCCTTCCGCCGCAACAATTTCGAGGGCGAAAACTCGGGCCTCGGCTTCGTCTTCTGGGGCGGGTGGGAGTATCAGTATCCCCTGGCCCAGCGTCAGCGCCTGCGGCTGGGGACGGATATTTCAATCCGCGAATACACGAACGACGAGTACGACCAGATGACGATTTCCCTCCACGCCGGGCCGCGCTGGTGGTTGACCCCCAACACCGAGATGAGCCTGCTCGCCAGCGCGCGCCAGCGCAGAAGCGGCGGCCTCATACACAGCCACGAATTCGGCGCGCGCTTCGAGCTCGAACACCGCCTCACGCCCCGCATCCGCCTGAGTGGACGCGCCTCCTGGCACGAACGCAACTACGAGCGCGACAAGCATTTCGACGGCCCGCAGCTGGATCTCGCGCTGGTGGGCTCGTGGGTGCTCACGCCGACGCTCCAGCTCCGGGGCGGGTTCGGCTACGCGGCCGAAAACCCCGAATCGCGCACCTGGCGCAACCGCAGCCGTTGGGGACGCCTGGGCGCCTCGGTCGCTCTTCCCTTCGGCTTCACCGTGGGGGGGAACGCGGAGCTTCGTACGACGGATTACCAGGGCGGGTGGTTTCCCTTCGTCTCCGACAATTCATCGCGCGAGGACGATGTGCGCATCTTCAGCGTTTCCATATTCAACCGGGGTTTCACGACTTTCGGCTTCAGTCCGCAGCTCATCGTCGTGGAGGAAGAGCGCGAGTCCAATGCCCAGCTCTACGACTACAAGCGCACCCGGGCCGAGCTTCGCTTCGTGCGGCAGTTCTGATACGGAAAACGTCGGCGAGGGGTTTGGCAAAGAACCCGAGGAGGGGCTTTAGTCGCGCTGCCTGGAAGCCGATTTCCCGTCTTGGTCGAGTTTGATCTGTAGTGGGCCGTTCTTGTGAACGGCCCCTGCTAGCTTCCGGCAAATTCTTCTTCTGCAGTCGCGTAGGACAGGCCCCCGCGCCTGCTTGCTCACTTTCGTCAGGATGAGGGAAAAACCAAGCCCGTTGGGAATGCTTCTTACTTTGTAGGGAATAACCCGTAGGGACAGGTCGCGACCTGTCCCTACAGATAAGCATCTACGGGAATGACGATCAAACCAAATTTACAGACGCGCATGGCCGGGAACACGCGGATGGCAGATATATTGGATTGACCCTACGGAAGCGCAACCCCCTCCCGCATCGTTCAGGTTCGACTCACGGCTTGTGGATGCCGCAGCCGAAGATGAATCCCTTGTGGCGGACGGCCCACGAGGACTTGGGCACGGTCTTGCCCGTGAGCGGGTCTTTCCATCCGTAGTCCACCCATGCGCCCTTTGCCGTGGCTTTCTCCAGAGCGGCGCGCCCGATGTTGAGACCGTTTGGGTCGATGAGCGTGGTGGCTTTCGTTCCGATGAGCGAGCGGGTCTGGGCGTGGGCGACGATGCGCGCGCCTTCTTCCGCTTTGAGTACGAAGATGTATAGATCCAGGTGCTTGAAGTCGGCGCCCGGGCGGTTCGTGAAGCGGTCGAAGGCCGCATTGGCGCCTACCTCCTCGAACAGGGCGACGGCTCTAGCCACCATGGCCTGCGCCTGGGCGGGGGTTCCGCGCTTTTGCTTTTCGGCGAAGGAGGGCGCGGCGAGAAGCAGAAGGGAAACCATGAGCACGATTTTTAAGAGCAGGATGTTTTTCATGTGTTTGAGTCTCCAATTACGCTAGTTGGTTGATAATAAGTATCCAGAACATAAAGAGCCCAGAAAATTTATCAAATTACGGTATGATTTTGCTCGCTGGAATTGAACCGTAGGAGTCGTTCGCGAACGGTCCCTCCTCTGAATTCCGGCAACCCTTCCCGCTTTGGTCGGGTTTGACCCTCGATTGTCTCGCCCATGCGGTTGCCCTATTATCCCCGAAAGAGCGGTTACGCATCGTCAGGGAGGAAATGAATGTCCAAGACGGCTGTTGGTTTCGTGGGTCTGGGTCTGATGGGAAGGCCGATGGCGCGGCGGTTTCTGGCGGCGGGGTATCCGCTGGCAGTATCGAGCCGCAGCCGTCCGCCGGTGGATGAGATCGCGGCAGAGGGCGCGAGGGCGTGCGATTCGCCCGCGGAAGTTGCGGCGCACTCCGAAGTCGTCTTCACCATGCTGCCCGACGCCCCGAACCTGAAAGACGTGGTTTATTCGGAAAACGGGCTTTTTCAAGCCATGAAGCCCGGCAGCGTTCTGGTGGATTGCACGAGCAACGACCCGGCCTTCTCCGCCGAGGTGGCAGAAGAGCTGTTCGCGAAGGGAGTCGGGATGCTCGACGCACCGGTATCGGGCGCGCCGGAGGGAGCTGCCGGTGGCACGCTCGCTATCATGGCCGGGGGGCCTGCTTCCACCTTCGCGCGGTGCAAGCCCCTGCTCGACGTGCTGGGGGCGAAGGTGGTGCACGTGGGCGAGGCGGCGGGTTCGGGGTGCATCGCCAAGCTGGCGAACCAGATTCTGGTGGCCGTCACTTTCCTGGGCGTGGGCGAGGCGCTCGTGTTCGGGGCGAAGGCCGGCCTCGACCCCGCGGCGCTCGTTGACGTGATGGGCGCGGGCCTCGCACGGTGCGGGGGGCTGGAAGTCAAGGCGCCGAAAATCCTCTCTGGAGATTTCTCCCCCGGCGGGAAGATAACGAGCCATGTGAAGGATTTGCGCTATGCGCTGGAGCAGGCCCGCGAGCGCGAGGTCGCGCTTCCGGGCGCATCGCTCGTCGCGCAGATATTCAACTCCCTCGTGGCGAACGGGGAGGGGGAACTCGACCACATCGCCATCATCAAGGTCTTGGAACGTATGGCGGACGTGGAAGCGCGGGCGCGATGAAGCATCTGAGGACGCGCCTTGCCAGTGGTGTGAGGCTGTTTTAATCAGACCCCCGATAGTTTTTATCTGAAACGCATATAAAACACCGCTTGATTGAGCAGGATGAAGAAATGAGGAGACGCCGTTGAAGCACGAACCCGTTTTGGCGAAGCTCAACGAACTGAGAAAAGACGCGCAGGGCGAGGGTGGCGTCGAGGAGAAGGCGCTCTATCACATGTTCTGCTTCATCTCTTATGAGGTAGGCCCGTTCGCGGATTTTGTAGAACAGGACAAGGCACCGGGCGAGAAAAAAGACACCGCTCCCGGCCCCGAAGCCGAAGAATATCTCGAGGTGCTCACGGAACTTAGAGAAGAAGTCGCGGACGACCCGGACGATATGGAGTTCATCGCCCTCGATCGCGCCGTGGCGTTCATCTCACAGACCAGCGGCGATTTTCAGGCATATCTCAATGAGGCGGGGGAATGATATCGAAGGCCTCGCCGTTGCCTCTTATCGTCATTCCGGCTTATGCCGGAATCCAGAACTATGGTAGGGGCGGTTCGCGAACCGCCCCTACAGGATCACGGATTGAAGGTGTTCCGGGCAGGCATGCTCAATCACCGTTAGCATGACGGGATTCCGGGAGAACACTCAGGTTCTCCCCTACAAACGATCTTGTCGTAGGGGCGTACCTCAGTGTCTGCACGATTTTATGCTAATTCTTCAATCGAGATTGACCTCACATCACCTTGTCATTCCTGAAATCGATGGTGTATTGTCATGGCTCCTTTCGTGGTTTCGCATGGACCCATTCGTCGGGAAACCGCTTGAGCAGTGAGGCGTTGGCCGGCCAACGCCTTGTTTGAAAAGACGCAACTTTTCGAGGAGTCAAGAAGTGGCGCTTCCGCTCGACGGCGTTCGAATCGTTTCGCTGGGGGTCTCCATCAGCGGGCCGGTGGGGCTGCGCCATCTGGCCGATTTCGGCGCGGAGGTCCTGAAGGTCGAGGTGCCCGGCACGGGCGACATGGTGCGTCTCTGGGACGATGCGGTCTTCGGCGAGGGGGCGGTGCACTTCTGGGTGAACCCCAACAAGAAGAGCGTGACGCTGAACCTGAAAGACGAGCGCGGCAAGAAGATTTTGCGGGAGATGCTCGAGAGCGCGGACGTTTTTCTCGAAAACTTCAGCCCCGGCGCGATCGACAGGCTCGGTTTCGGCTATGAGGAAGTGAAGAAGATTAAGCCCGATATCATCTACATCCACACCTCGGGCTACGGGCAGGATGGCCCCTACCGCGACATGAAGGCGTTCGACGGCCTCATCCAGGCCGAAGCGGGCATCATGGAGATGACGGGCCCGCCCGAATCTCCCGCCAAGATGGCGCATTCCATCTGCGACGGGGTGACGGGGCTCTTCGTCGCCCTGGGCGCGATGATGGCGCTCAGGCAGCGCGACATGACGGGCGAGGGCCAGGAGCTCGACGTCTCGATGTTCGACTGCATGGTGAGCATGCAGGGCTACTTCCACTTCCACTACTATCTGCACGGAACCAAGCCCGGCCGCGTGGGGGTGGGGCATCACTTTCTGGCGCCTTACGGGGCATACCCCGCGAAGGGGGGGAAGCTCATCGGCGTCGCGTGCGGCAACGAGAATACCTGGCGGCTGTTCGCCGAGGTGCTCGGGCATCCCGAATGGGTGGAAGACCCGCGTTTCGCGACCAACGCCGACAGGCACGAGAACAAAGACGCCCTGCTCGAACAGGTGCTGCCGATTCTCGCCATGAAAGAACGCGAGGAGTGGCGCCGGATTTTTCTGGAAGCCGGCGTCCCCTGCGGAGCGGTGAACGATCTGGGAGAGGTGTGCGATCATCCCCAGACGGCGCACCGTGAGATTTTCCCCGAAGTCGATGGCGAATACGGCAGCCTCAAGATGTGCCGCTTTCCGGTGAAGTTCAGCGATATGTCGCCGAAGCTCGAGCACCCTCCCGGACTCAGCGCCCATACGGAAGAGGTGCTGGAGAGTCTCGGCTACTCCCCGGACGACGTGGCGGACTTGCGCCGTGACGGTGTGATTTAATACTTGGCGAAAATTCCAGTTATTCAAATTCAGGAGGAAACATCCCTTGCATTTCGAGTTCACCGAGCTACAGAAGAGCGTTCAGCGGATGATGAAGGAATTCGTGGACCGCGAGGTCATGCCCATCGCCATGGAGTACGAACTCGCCGACAAATACCCCACGCCCGTCGTGGAGAAGATGCAGGAACTGGGTTTTTTCGGCTTCACGATACCCGAGGAATACGGCGGGAGCGGCATGGACGAGGTTTGCTACGCCATCGCCATGGAGGAGCTCTCCGTGGGCTGGATGAGCGTGGCGGGTATCCTCGGCACGCACATGATGACCGCCTGGATGCTGCTCAACTACGGAACGGATGAGCAGAAAAAGACCTACCTGCCGAAAATGGCCACCGGCGAGTGGCACTCGGGCATGGCGCTTACCGAGCCGGGTTCGGGCTCAGACGCCGCCGCCCTCAAGACGCGCGCGGTGCGAGAAGACGACCAGTGGGTGATGAACGGCTCCAAGATGTTCATCTCGAACGCCGAGCACGGCACGATGTTCAGCGTGTTCGCTCGCACCGATCCGGAAAAGCCCAAGGCGAAGGGCATCTCCTGCATCCTCGTCCACAAGGGAACGCCCGGCTTTCAGGTGAGCAGGCATCTCAAGAAGATGGGCTACCGGGGCATCCGCACGAGCGAACTGGTGTTCGAGGACGCGCGCGTGCCGCTCGAGAATCTCCTGGGCCAGGAAAACGAGGGCTTTCCGATGATCATGAGCGGGCTCGAGGGCGGCCGCGTCAACGTGGCGGCGCGCAGCGTGGGACTGGCCCGCGCGGCCTTTGAGGATTCGATGCGCTATTCCCAACAGCGCGAGACGTTCGGCAAGCCGCTGGCGGGCCATCAGCTGATCCAGGCGAAACTCGCCGAGATGGGGACGCGCATCCACGCGGCGAAGCTCATGACGTATCACGCCGCGAACCTGAAAGCCCAGGGCAAGCGTTGCGACCTCGAAGCCGGCATGGCCAAGTTCTTCGCTTCGGAGACAGCGGAGTTCTGCGCGAGCGAGGCCATTCAGGTGCACGGCGGCATGGGCTACATCCAGGAGTTGCCCGTGGAGCGCTATTTCAGGGACTCGAAACTCCTCGTGGTGGGCGAGGGATCGAACGAGATTCAGCGCCTCATCATCGCCAAGAGGCTTCTGGAGCAATACCCCGCCTAAAGAGGTGGGTGAGGGATAATATAGATGAGGGAGCGCGGATGAATTATACGATAATGGGCGCTAAGCTAAATTACACGATGGATCATCTCTCGGCTGGTGATTTCACCAAACAAAGGTACGCGGCTCACTTTGGAGCAACCCTTAATGCTGCGGGTTTAATACTTAATGATGCCAAAAAAGAAGGCTGGAATTGGGAGCGAACAGGCAAGGTATACAAAATGCCGAACGGTGTGCCAGCGGGTTGGATACGAGAGAATAATGGTTCTTGGAGTTTTAGAGAACCCTCAAAGGAACAAGACTTGCCGAACTTTCAGATGGGACGCTGGTATGAGGATTTCGTGGTGGGCGAGGTCATCAAGCACAGGCCGGGCCGCACCATACTCGAATCGGACAACACCTGGTTCACCCTGCTGACGAACAACACCCACCCGATTCATTTCGACGCCCACTATGCGTCCAAGACCCAGTTCGGTAAGCCGCTCGTCAATTCGGCCCTCACGCTGGCCGTGGTGGCCGGCATGACGGTCACCGACACGTCCTACCGCTCGGTGGCGAACCTGGAGTGGACCTACATCAAGATGCCCGCTCCCGTCTTCGCGGGCGATACGCTCTATTCGGAATCGGAGATTCTGGACAAGCGCGAATCGAAGAGCCGGCCCGACCGCGGGGTCGTCACCATCAAGACGCGCGCCTACAACCAGCGCGGAGAACTCGTGATGGAATATGAGCGCAAGTCCATGGCCGCCAAGAAGGGCATGGGCGCCATTCCCGATTACGACAACATCGAACTGGACGGGGAGTAGGGGACACTCATCGGAATTACTGGTTGGGCGATTTAGTCGCTTCTATTTGCTCGTTCGCTCGATGAGGGTTCGCAGGGCGAGGCTGTCGTCCTCCGCTCGTTTCATGAGCACATCCAGCGCCTTGTCCCGCTCGCTCAACTCTCGCCGAATGAACCAGAACTCAACGCCGATGAGCACGCATCCCACAAAATAGATTGCGCCTGCCACCCATACGATGGGGTGTTGCGCCAAAAGCATTGATTGTTGCAGAAAAAGGGCCACCATCTCGAATTTGGTCATCGTCCTTTTCTTCCAGATTGTATGCCGGTTACCCAACCCCATATTGGGTTCTCAGAAGAACACCTGTCAACTCTGCTCACCTGAATCGCCTCTCGCATCTTTCTCCATGGCGCTCGCGTGGTGGTGGACGCGCTTGAATATTCCGGCTTGAAGTGGTTTTATGGACGAAGCAAGAGAGAATGCGTTCCACACCCGGTTCAAGTTGCGTCGCCTCGGAAGGGATATTGAATTGAAGAGCGCAAACCAAGTCGCTCAAAACATAATCGGATTCTCGCACGAGCACGGCGACCCCATATCGAATCTCAAGCTCCAAAAGCTGCTCTACTACGCGCAGGCGTGGTATCTTGCGCTCTATGACGTGCCTTTGTTCGACGATCCCATTGAGGCGTGGGTTCATGGTCCGGTCGTTCCCTCGGTTTATGGGAAATACAAAGGGTGGTCGTGGCGGCCAATCGACATTGAACCGGAGGAAGAAGAATTCGATTCGCAGACGCGGAACCACCTCGACGAAGTCATGGACGTGTACGGAGGGCTGAGCGCCTACGATCTGGAAAAACTTACCCATCAAGAGGACCCTTGGCGAAATGCGCGTGGGGATCTGCCGCCGGATGCCCCGTCGAATAACGTGATTTCTCATCAAGACATGAGGGATTACTACAAGGTGAGGGTCGATGGGAAAGATCAGGCGGGGTAAGGTTCCACGTTTAGCCGAAGCAATCCCATCTGTTCAACCGCTGCCGGATACGGACACGCTCCGGTTTTCCTTCAAGCACCTGGATCTGACGGGGAACGCGAAGTTCAGTCTTACTCGTTGCCGGGATGGGTATCTGAAAACCCTTCTGGAGCGTCTCCGGGACTTGTCGCGCTTGACCGTAAAAGAGTTTCGGACGAGCAGATCGAGCGCTCTTCGTTCCCATCCCATCGATTTCAGCGAGACCACGGAACCACAGGGATTCCACGCCCTCAACGAGCAGCTTCGATCCGAGCAGGCGTGGCAATTTCAACTCACCGCAAACGAGCATGGGCGCGTTCACGGGATACTGTTGTTGGACACTTTCTACGTCGTGTGGATCGACTCCGATCATGAACTTTATTCTTCACAAAGGCAGGGATGACCCCGCTCCACTTGAACGATCCGGATAACTGACGCGTAGGATGAAGCATGCAGCCTGGATTCTCCCGCTTCCTCTCCTCCTTTCACCCCCCACACCCCTTTGCGGCCCTTGGGGCGTGTGGTAGTATCTCGCGGTTGTATTTCGGAACGAGGGGCTTAGTGCGAAGGTCAGAGGCTTCTCATCCATTCCAGACACCTGATTCGAGCGAGGGACAAGTCTTGTCTGAAGAACTGAATCCGCATCTGCGTTTGCTGCTGGGTCCGGGGCCGAGCCCGGTTCACCCGAGAATCCTCAAAGCCATGAGCACACACGTGGTGGGGCATCTGGATCCTGATTTCCTCTCGGTCATGGACGATTGCCAGATAATGCTGCGCGATCTGTTCAACACCGAGAACCAGGTGACGTTCCCCGTATCGGGCACGGGCAGCGCTGCGATGGAGGCGTCGGTCTGCAACATCATCGAGCCGGGCGATAAGGCCATCATCTGTGTGAACGGCGTGTTCGGCGGACGCATGAACGACGTGGCGTCGCGCTACGGGGCGGACGTCGTCACCGTGGAGGCCCCGTGGGGTCAGCCCATCAACCCACAGGACGTGAAAGCAGCCCTCGACGCCAATCCGGACGCCGTGATGGTGGGGCTCGTCCATGCGGAGACGAGCACGGGCGTTCTCCAGCCGATGGAGGAAATCGGCGCGATGTGTCGCGAGCACGGCGCGCTCTTGCTGCTCGATTGCGTCACCTCCCTGGGCGGTGTGCCCGTGGAACTCGACAAATGGGGGGTGGAGGTCGCCTACAGCGGCACGCAGAAGTGCCTGGCCTGTCCGCCGGGCGTTGCGCCCGTCACCTTCAGCGAGCGCGCGCTCGGCAAGGTGCGCGAGCGAAAATCGAAGGTCACGAGCTGGTATTTCGACGTGAGCATGGTGGAGAAATACTGGGGCAACGAGCGCGTCTATCACCATACCGGCCCCATTTCCATGAACTACGCGATCAGAGAAGCGCTCCGGATCATCTTCGATGAGGGTTTGGAAGCCCGCTTTGCGAGGCACGCCCTGGCGAGCAAGGCGCTCCAGGCGGGCGTCGAGGCGCTCGGGCTTTCCATGTTCGCCCAGGAAGGCGCGCGTACGCCTACGCTCAATACCGTCGCCCTGAGAGACGGCATGGACGACGCGGCGGTGCGCAAGAGCCTGCTCAACGATTTCAACATCGAGATCGGCGGTGGACTGGGCGCGGTGGCCGGCAAGATATGGCGGGTCGGCATGATGGGCCACGGGGCCACCCAGGCGAACGTGGTCTACCTTCTCTCGGCGCTTGAGGTAATTTTCTCCAAATTGGGGTATATTACAAAGGCTGGAGATGGTGTCGGAGCCGCTTCGCAGGTCTACGCCGACGCGGCTTCCTGATCCTTCGCCATAGGAGTTTTTCGATGTTCCCGATGAATATGGGCATTCCCGAGCTTCTGGTCATCCTCGCGATATGCGTGCTGGTCTTCGGCGCGAAGCGCCTGCCCGAGATCGGCTCGGGCCTCGCTCGCGGCATCAAGAGCTTCAAGAAGGGGATGAGCGACGACCCGGAACTGCCCGACAAGAAAGAGGCGTCCGCCGCCGGAGAGGGCGACAAGGGCTGAAGAGCCGGTTCGCCGCTGTCCGCGCCTGAGTTTCGAGGCTTGGCGATCCTCGTCGCGGCTGGTCGTTTCTCATAGAAGGCGATTACGCAGCCGCGCCTTTACATCGTTGCGGGAAACAGGCCGTGAGGGGCAGCGCGGTCTTTCGCCTTACAGGGGATGCCGGGCGAACTCCCCTGAACGACTCCGAATTTTGCGGCCAGCCCTGCGCGCGCAGCGGTTGGTTTTTTCGTTCCCGGAGATACCAGGTGGAATTCTTCAAGGTCGTATCGCCCGAAGAAGCGAAAGAGGCACTTCAGGACTTCCGCGCCTTGGGGTCGGAAAGCCTTTCTTCTTTTGGCGCCGTGGGCCGCGTCTTGGCCTGTGACGTCCGCTCACCGGTCGATCTGCCCGATTTCCCGCGCGCCACAATGGACGGCTACGCGCTCCGGGCTTCGGATTCCTTCGGTGCGAGCGAGGCCATTCCCGCCTATCTCGACGTCATCGGCCAGGTGCCGATGGGTGCGGCGCCCGACTTTTCGGTGAGCCGGGGCGAGGCGGCGCGCATCCTGACGGGCGGCATGGTGCCGGAAGGCGCCGACGCGGTGGTGATGGAGGAGTTCACCTCGGCCCCGGACGCGGAGACGCTCGAAGTTCGGCGTCCCGCCGCTGTGGGCGAGAATGTCCTTGGCGTAGGCGATGACATGAAAGAAGGCGAGTTGATTCTTGGGGAGGGCGCTCGTCTCAGAAGCCAGGACGTCGGCGCGCTCGCGGGCGTGGGGGTCACGACGGTGGAAGTCCACCGCCGCCCCAGGGTGGCGATACTGCCTACGGGTGATGAATTGGTCGATCCGCGCGAGACACCCCGCGCGGGCCAGGTGCGCGACATCAACCGCTTCTCGCTCGCGGCGGGGGTGACCGAGGCGGGAGGGGAGCCCGAGACCGAAGACATCCTCCCCGACGATCTCGCAATCATCAAAGAACGCCTCCATCAAGCGGTCAGCCGTGCGGACGTCGTGCTCATCTCGGGCGGAAGCTCCATGGGCCTTCGCGACTATACGGTCGAGGCCATCGACTCCCTGGGAGAACCGGGCGTTTTGGTGCACGGCATCTCAATAAAGCCCGGCAAGCCGACCATCATCGGGCGCATCGTTCGGGACGAGGAGGACAAGGCCGTCATCGGCATTCCGGGGCATCCGGTTTCTGCGCTCATGATTTTTCACGCTTTCGTACGGCCCGTCATCAGGCAGTTGAGTGGGGAGGTAACCCGTCCCGATGTGGAGAGGGAAGGTCTTGCAGCCACCCTGTCGAGGAACGTGGCCTCCGCTCCCGGGCGCGAGGATTTGGTCCGCGTCGCGGTGGAAGAGGGCGAGAGCGGACGGCTCGCCCATCCCCTGATGGGCAATTCCGCGATGATTTCGACCATGACGAAGGCGGACGGCTACATCACGATTCCGCTGGAAGCCGAGGGGCTGCGCGAGGGAGCACAGGTGCGCGTGCATCTCTATTGAGCGCGCCTCGCGTTTTTCTCGGTAATTATCGTTTTTGATGAAGTCGTGGTCGCTCAGGAAATTTCTCGGTCGCTTAGAGCTAGGTTGGCCGCTTTGCGTGGTTGCGCAAGCTCGAAACCGGGTCGCGACGACTCCATGAAAGTTATCGATTCATAGAAGTCGTCCAGCGGTACGAATATGCCGTTATCCTCCGCCCATTTGCGCATCCGCGGGTTCACGCAGTGTGACCACGAGAGTATCTCCACGCGCCAGCCGCGTTTGTGCATCCGTTCCAGCGTGCTGTGAAAGCCTGCTCCTTCACGATAACCTGCACCGTCGCCAGTCAACACCACCACAATTCCGGGAGCGCCGTTGTTATCGAGAGCGTCTTCCAGCATCCGCAATTGTAATATCCGGTCGGGCATGTCTTGCTCGCCGCGTTCGGGAGAGCCGCGATCAAACAGGTGGACTTCCACTCCCTGTCCTTCCATACGATTCCATAAGTGGCGCATTTCCGGCGGCACGGATCCGGCCGCAATCGCCTTTTCCATGGGCCGGTCGGCATGGGCCAGGCGGAGCATGTTCTCGAAATCGATGCGGACACGGGAGCGGGCGTCCGGTCCTTCGCTTCGCTGCTCGGCCAGTCTTTGCGCCTCGTGAAAGATGTTCGAGTTATCCCAATAAATAAAAACACGATCCATTTACGTGACTCCTTACCGGAAATCTGTTCATACCTTATAAAATGCTATCATGGCTGCGTTTATAATGACAATTTTAGTTGGTCGGAACTATAATCATACTTCTTTTTTTCATCGAATCGGGTATCGGCGAATGAATGATTTGCCCCTGGCCCAGGGGGGCCGGAAAATCTATCTCGAAAACATCCCGCGCGAAGAGGCGCTCTCGCGTCTTCTGGAGAAGGTGGGTGACTTCCGCTTGGGTGAAGAAGAAATCGCTACGGCGGAGGCATATGGGCGCGTGACCTCGCGCGCGGCCTACGCGCGGATTTCCAGTCCTCATTTTCATGCCGCCGCCATGGACGGCTACGCCCTCGCCTCGGTGGAAACCTCGGGCGCCACGCCCGTGACGCCGAAGGAGTTCCTGCTGGGCGAGGAAGCCCATCCTCTCGATACGGGCGACCCCATGCCCGAGGGGATGGACTGCGTCGTCATGATCGAACACGTTCACGAGGCGAGTCCCGGCGCCATCTGTATCGAGGCCGCACTATCCCCCTGGCAGAACGTGCGCGTGGCGGGAGAAGACGTCGTCGAAGGCCAGCTCATCCTTACGGCGGGGCACGTTTTGAGGCCCTACGATCTGGGGGCGCTGCTCGCGACGGGGGTCACGAGGGTGTGGGTGCGGCGGCGTCCGCGGGTCGCCATCATCCCCACGGGGGATGAACTCGTGGAAGCGGGCGCCGAATTGAAGCCCGGCGATTTGGTGGAGTTCAATTCGAGCGTCATGTCCGCCTTCATCACCGAATGGGGAGGAGAGGCGCTCCCCGGCCCGATTCTCGAAGACAGGTTCGAAGCTATCGAGACTGCGGTTCGGGATGCGCTGGAGAGCGCCGACATCGTTCTGGTGAACGCCGGTTCATCCGCAGGGCGTGAGGATCACACCGCCGCCGTCGTGGAAAAACTCGGAGAACTCCTCGTGCACGGCGTAGCCATCTTCCCTGGCAAGCCCACGATACTGGGCGTTTGTGCGTCGGAATCGGGCGCGCGCAAGCCCATTCTCGGGATTCCGGGCTATCCGGTCTCGGCGGTGCTGGCGCTTCAGGAGTTCGTGCGTCCGCTCATGGCGCACATGGCGGGCGCGGCCCCCGGAGAGGAGGAGCGCATCAAGGCCTTCATGAGCCGGAAGAGCGCATCGCGGCTCGGGATGGAGGAGTTCCTGCGCGTGAAGCTCGGCCAGGTGGGCGAGCGGATGGTTTGTCTGCCCGCCAAGCGCGGGGCCAGCGTCATCAGCTCGCTCGTGGAGGCGGACGGCGTGGTGCGCGTTCCCGCCCATTCGGAGGGGATCGAGACGGGCGAGGAGGTGGCGGTCGAACTCTTGAGGCCGCTCGCCGATATACGGGGCAACCTGCTCATGGCGGGCAGCCACGATAACGCGCTCGACCTTCTGGCGGATGAGTTGAAAGCGCGCCACCACGACGCGCGTCTTTCCGCCTCGGCGGTGGGTTCGCTGGCGGGCCTCATCGCCGTGCGCGACGGCGAGGCGCACATCGCGGGCAGTCACCTGCTCGATCCGGAAACCGGGGAGTACAACTGGTACTACATCGATCGCTATCTGAAGAGCCGCGAGGTCGTGGTGGTGAATTTCGTGCAAAGAGAACAGGGCATCCTCACCCCGAAAGGCAATCCCAAGGAGGTTGCGGGCGTAGCCGACCTGAGCCGTGAGGATGTCGCCATCGTGAACCGCCAGAGCGGGGCGGGTACGCGGGTGCTGCTCGATCACCTGATGGCGCGCGAGGGCCTCTCGCCCGGTGATATCCGTGGCTATGAGCGGGTGGAGACCACGCACATGGCGGTGGCCATGGCGGTGGCGGCCGGACGCGCCGATTGCGGCCTGGGGATTTTCGCCGCCGCCCACATGCTGAACCTCGATTTCATCCCGCTTGAGCGCGAACGGTTCGATTTCATCGTGCCCAAAGAACACTGGGAAGCGCCGGCGATAGGCAAGGTGATGGATATTTTGAACGACAAGGATTTTCGGGATGCCATGGAGGCTTTAGGGGGGTATAATACGGCGTTGACCGGCCGGGTGATGGCCGCACCCCCAAAGGAAGGCTAGGGAAATGGCGTTATTCGATCGCTACGGGCGCGCACATGATGATTTGAGAATCTCGGTGACGGACAGGTGCAACTTCCGGTGTTTCTACTGCATGCCGGAAGAGGGCATGACGTGGCTGCCGCACGATGAGGTTCTCAACTACGAGGAGATCACCCGCGTCGTCCGCATCACCACCGAGCTCGGTTTCACGGGCTATCACCTGACCGGCGGCGAACCGCTCCTTCGAAAGGACTTGCACCGCCTCGTCGAGCAGATGGTGGAAGTCCAGCCCGAAATGGACTTGGCCCTGACGACCAACGGCGTTTTCCTCCCAAAGATGGCGAAGGATCTCTACGCGGCGGGCCTAAGGCGCGTGAACATCAGCCTCGATTCGATGGACGCGGGCAAATTCCTGTTCATGACGCGCCGCGACGTGTTCGGCCAGGTGATGGAGGGCATCGAGGCGGCGGCGGAGGCGGGCTTCTCGCCCATCAAGATCAATGCGGTCGCGGTCAAGGGACTGAGCGAGGAGGAATTGCCGCGTTTCGCCAAATGGTCGCGCGAGACGGGCCACGTCGTTCGCTTCATCGAATATATGCCGCTTGATGCGGACCGCACCTGGGCGCACGAGAAGGTCTTGACGGCGGAGGAGATTCTCGAAGGCCTCTCCGTCGAGGGCGAACTCGAACTCGTGAGCGGGCATCCCTCCGACCCCGCGACGCGCTACCGCTACAAGGACGGCAAGGGCGAGGTGGGCGTTATCGCTTCGGTCACGCGGCCTTTCTGCCAGGATTGCAACCGCATTCGCCTCACGGCGGACGGCATGGTGCGGACCTGCCTGTTCTCCACGGTCGAACACGACGTCAAGAGGCTGCTCAGGGGCGGTGCGCCGGACGATGAGATAAAGGCCTGGCTCGCCGAGGTGGTGCTCACCAAGACGCCGGGCCACCTCATCGGCCAGGAGGAGTTCGTCCAGCCCGAGCGCACCATGAGCGCCATCGGCGGCTAGTCTTTCGGCATTCTTCGATACACCACCATTCAGTCGCTGCTACAGAAGACGCTTTTGTGACGTGCGCCTGCGCGTTACTCGTTAGCCTGTAGATGACCCGCAGAGAAAGAAACAAGGAGGTCAGCTTTGCCATGGACTGAGAAGAAACACGTGGAAGTGCTCGGCCGCAAGATGGCCTGCGTCGAGACCGGCGAGGGCGAGCCGGTCGTCTTCCTGCACGGTAACCCGACCTCCTCTTACCTTTGGCGCGGGGTTATCCCTCACCTCGCTTCACTGGGCCGATGCATCGCGCCCGACCTGATCGGCATGGGTGATTCCGACAAGCTGGAGGACAGCGGCCCGGGCAGTTACCGCTTCATAGAGCATCGCCGCTATCTCGACGCGCTTCTGGAGGTGTTGGGCGTCACTGAGCGCGTCACGCTCGTCACCCACGACTGGGGCTCGGCCCTCGGCTTTGATTGGGCCAACCGGCACCGGGACGCCGTGAAGGGGCTGGCCTATATGGAAGCCATTGTGAAGCCGCTCACCTGGGCGCAATGGCCCGAAGCGTCGCGGCGGGTCTTCCAGGGGTTTCGTTCGGAGAGTGGGGAGTCGATGATTCTCGAGAAGAACGTGTTCGTCGAGCGCGTGCTGCCGGGCTCGATCAGGCGCGAACTCAGGGAGGAGGAGATGGCCGAGTATCGGCGCCCGTTCGGAGAACCCGGGGAAGGCCGCCGTCCGACCCTCACATGGCCGCGCGAGATACCCATCGAGGGCGAGCCTGCGGATGTAACCGAGATTGTCGGCAGTTACGCCGCTTGGCTCAGCAAGTCTCCCCTTCCCAAGCTGTTCGTGAACGCCGAGCCCGGTGCCATCCTCGTAGGCGAGCAGCGCGAATTCTGCCGCACCTGGCCGAACCAGACCGAACTCACCGTACCGGGAATCCACTTCATCCAGGAAGATTCTCCCGACGAAATCGGCGACGCAATCGCCGGGTGGCTCGGTACCCTGCAGTGAGGCTTCGCCGCTCTTTTCGCGCGTCCATGATAGGATGAATGGTTAGTTTGGCCGATATTCCTTGATTATCGCCAGATTAGCTATCTTATAAAAAAATCATAAACTCTCTAATTTTGCTATAAACTCTTTCTAAGGCTCCACTGCACAATCCATACGGGGGCAAATGGGCCGGACTATCTCTACACCGAAATGGTTGACACTTTGAGAAAAAGGTTCCTTGGGCCCTGAGAGGACTCGCAGGATTCGTAAAGGCCCTGAAAGTCACTTATCGGGATATAGAAGTGGGTTTGGATGTCAGCCCCGAACCCGGGCTGGCGGACAATGGGAACCTCGAAAGCGACTTGCAGGAATTGTTCGAGGTCATCGGTGCCGCCGCCCAGGCGGATGCGACTTGTGTGGCGTTTTTCTTCGATGAACTTCAGTACGTGCCGGAAGATCAACTGGCAGCCTTGAGCATTGCGTTGCATCGGGTATCCCAGCGGCGGCTTCCCGTGGTCATGCTGGGGGCGGGCCTGCCCCAGGTGCGAGGCCGCATGGGAAAGGCGAAATCCTATGCCGAACGACTTTTTGATTTTTTCGAAATAGGCCCGTTGTCCCCCGAAGACGCCAGGCGCGCGATCGACAAACCCGCGAAAGACGAAGGTGTGGAGATAGAAGCCCGCGCTCTTGATGAAATCGTTTCGAAGACTCGATGTTATCCTTACTTTCTACAGGAATGGGGCAAGCATGTATGGGACATCGCCGAGTGTTCTCCCATTACGGTCGCCGATGTTGAAATCGCTACCCGTCAGGTCCTCGCCGAGCTGGATCAGAGTTTCTTTTTGGTCAGGTTCGACAGACTGGCCCCTACGGAGAAAAAGTATCTGCGAGCGATGGCCCAGCTTGGCGCCGGGCCTCATCGTTCAGGGGACATCGCCCAAAAACTTAGCCGCCAGGTCACCTCTTTGGCGCCCATCCGCAGTCAACTGATTAACAAGGGAATGATTTGGAGTCCAAGCCACGGCGATACGGCTTTCACCGTGCCCATGTTCGATGAATTCATGCGGCGAATCATGCCTGGAGATGAATGGCTAGCGTCTTGTTGAGGAACAACGGTTTTTCACATCGCACCCAGCCACTAAACTTGCTCCCCCCAGGAACCCGTCTGCGTCCAAAAGAGAACGCCCGTGGTTTGTGATAAGATCGTTTTTGTCGCGTATTAACATCCGCCGTGTGAATGGTTCGTCGCCGGATGTCTCTTTCGGGGGCCGCGAGAAGATGTCTGTAAAAACAGCCGCTGTGCTCATCATGGTGTTCTTCGTTGCGGGTGAGTTCACCTACGCCTACGCGGGCCGTCCCAGGGGGCGGAGAAACCGCATCGTCACGGTTCAGGTGCAACAAGTCGCCGTGGGCCGTCTGGGCAGGCGCGTTGCGGCCACGGGCACGCTCCTGGCCCGAAGCGAGGTGAAGCTCATGTCCCGCGCCGAGGGCCAGGCGCAGGAAGTCCTCGTGCGCGAGGGGGCGCGCGTCGTGAAGGGGCAAATCCTCGCGCGCCTCGATTCCACCATCAAACGAATCGACTTGGGACTCGCCGAGAGCGAACTCGCCGCCGCGCGGGCGAACCTCGATAAACTGAAATCAGGAAGCCGACCGGAGGAAATCGCCGCCGCCGCGGCCGCCGTCACCCAGGCGGAAGCGACGCGCAAGCGAAGCGAGGCGGAAATCACCTCCGCCCTCGCCAGACAGGAGGAGGCGGAGGCAAACGCGCGTTCTTTGAGCGCTTTGCACAAGACGGGCGTCATCAGCGCACAGGAGTGGCGCAAGGTGACGACCGAGGCGAATCGCGCCCGCGCGGACGTGGCCGAGCGGAGGGCCCGCCTCGCCGAGGATGCAGCTCGGGTACGCGCTGCACAGGAGAAGCTCAAGCTCGTGAAAATCGGCGCGCGCGCCGAGGATCTGACAATGGCGCGGGCGGAGGTGCGCAAGCGTCTACAGCAGGTGAGCCGGCTCAAGGTGGAACTCGAATACTTCACCGTCCGCTCCCCCATTTCGGGTGTCGTCACTGAGAGAAAAATTGAGCCCGGCGACCTGGCGGTGAACAGGGCGCATCTGCTCACCATCGCCCAGACCGACGAACTGCGCGCCCGGGTGCGCGTGAGCGAACTGGATCTGCCGCTCATCAGGATAGGCCAGGGCGCGCGGGTGGAACTCGACGCCTACCGGGGCCGCACGTTCTCGGGGAAGCTGACGCGGATTTTCCCGAGCGTGGACCCGAGTTCGCGCCAGCTCATCGTGGAGGTGGACGTCCAAAACCCGGATTCTTCCCTGAGGCCCGGTCTTCTGGCGCGCGTTCAGTTCGACCCCCTGCTGGGCAGGCAAGCGATTAACCTGCCGGTTCACGCCGTGCTCTGGGATGGGGATTTGCGCACGAAAACGGGCGCCGTCTTCGTCGTGAGGAGGTTGCAGGGAAGCGGCGGGGGAGGCGGCTCCGGGCGGAGAGGCCCCGGCATGAGAGGCGAAGCAAGGAGGGGAATGGCCGAAGCGAGTGGACGTGGAATGAGGCGCGGCCCCACGGGAGGCCGCGGCCCGCGCTTCATGGCGGTGCGCCGCGAGGTGCGCCTCGGCGAAATGATCGACGGCCGCATCGAGATTCTAGGTGGTCTGCGCGTGGGCGAGCGGGTGGTGGTGAGCGCCATCAGCCAGTTAAGGGACAGGCGGCCCATTCGGGTCGTCGGGCCTTAAGGCGGAAGGGGTGGTCCCATGCTGAGCCGAAGCTGCATCCGAAGGCCCGTGGGAACCATCATGGGTGTGGTGTGCGCACTGGTGCTCGGTTTTTTCGCGCTCACGCGCCTGCCGGTCGATTTTCTGCCCAGAATCGTCTATCCCCGGATATTCATCGGAATCGACTTCGAGGGGGCCGACCCCCAAGTGGTCGAGGAGCAGGTCACCAAGGTGGTGGAGCGCGAACTCGCGACCACGCAGGGTGTGGTGCGCATCTTCTCGATCAGCCGCGAGGGTGCCGCGCGCCTGTGGATGTTCTTCGACTTCGACCGCGACATCGATCTCGCGCTCCAGGACGCCATCACCAAGTTCAACGTCGCCAGAAGAAACCTGCCGCAAGAGATACAGGATCAGCTCCAGAACACGCGCATCTTCAAGTCCGACCCGGCGCAGGTGCCCATCATCGAATACGCGTTGTCTTCCAAAACCCTGAAAGGGCCTCAGCTTCAGACCTGGGCGCGCAAGGTACTCATCCCCCAACTCATGACCGTCCCCGGCATCGCGTCGGTGGAGGCGTTCGGCGGCCAGGACGAAGAGGTGCAGGTGTTGGTCGACCTGCCGAGGATGCAGGGTCTGGGACTCGACCTGCCCGCCGTCCTGCGAAGGATGCGCGCCGAAAATATGGACCTGGCCGCCGGTAGAGTGAAGACCCCCCACCGGGAGTATTCGAGCCGGACGGCGGGCAAGCTCAAGAGCGCGGGCGAGCTTTCGCGCCTGATCTTCCCCACGAAGGACGGCCGCCGGGTCTATCTGCGCGATTTCGCAAAGGTTCAGGACGCCGGCAAGGAGCGGCGCATCTTCGTGTGGCTGAACGGCGACGAGAGCGTCAAGGTGGTGGCCCTGAAGCAACCGGACGCAAACACGGTCTCCGTCGTGGACGGTCTGCGCGACAGGCTCGCCTTCCTGACGCGTTACGGTATCGTCCCGCCCGACGTTAACCTCGTCCCGATTTCGGATCAGAGTTTCTTCATACGCGCCTCGATCAGGAATGTCCTCTCCTCTGCTCTGGTGGGCGGCACGCTGGCGATACTGGTGGTGCTCTGCTTCCTGGGGAGCCTCAGGCGCACGTTTATCATCGGCCTGGCGATCCCGGTCGCTTCCATATTCACGTTTTTCCTCATGTGGGTGCTGGGCTTCACCTTCAATATATTCAGCCTGGGCGGCGTGGCGCTCGGTGTGGGGATGCTCGTGGACAACGCCATCGTCATGCTCGAGAACATATCGCGCCATCAGGCGGAAGGGGGCGACCCCGTGGAGGCGGCGGAGAGCGGCTCCTCCGAGGTGGAGAGCGCCATGGTGGCCTCCACGCTCACGAACGTGGCCGCCGTGATGCCGTTTCTGCTGGTATCGGGCTACGTGGCGCTACTGTTCCGCGAGTTGATACTCACCATTACGCTGGCGTTCATATGCAGCCTCGTGGTCGGCCTCACCGTTGTGGCCATGCTATCCGCCCGGCTCCTGCAAATACCCATGAGCAGCGGCTTCAGCCGCTTTCCGCTCTTCCGCCTGTTCATCTGGGTCGTCGGCCTCGCCAACCGGCTGTACCGCTTTCTCTTGAGGCCCGTGCTCACCCTCCGCTGGGTGGTCATCATCCTCGCTATCGCCGTCTGCGCGAGCAGCTACACGCTCATCGGCAGGCTGGGCAACGAACTCCTGCCCCAGGTGGACGACGGGCGCATCTCGGTGGACATTCGCTTCTCACCGGGAGGGACCCTCGAATACACCAAACAGGTGACGCGCGAGATTCACGACATGCTCGTGCGCGATCCCGCCGTGGACAAGGTATTCGCCACGGCGGGGGGGCGTCTTTTCGGGCGGAATTTCTCACCCTCCGCCTCTCGGGGGAGAATCGACGTGACGCTCAAAGACGGCGTGAGCGTGTTCGACTATCTGGGGAAACTGAGGCCCCGGCTTGCGCGCATGACGTATCCGGACGCGCGGATTTACGCCTTCAAGAGCCGGGTGCGGGGCCTTCGCACCTCCAATACCCGGCACAACAAGAGCTTCTCCCTGGGCGTTCGGGGCGAGGATTTGTCTACGCTCAACCGCATCGCTGAAGAAGTCGTCGAGAAGCTCCAGGGGGTGGAGGGGCTTCACAACGTGCAGATGACCGAGGACAGGCCCAGGCCCGAGTTCCGCATACAGGTGAACAGGGAGCGCGCGGCGGAACTCGGCCTCTCCGTCGAGGACGTGGGCGACACCGTGGCCACGGCGGTCGACGGCTCCATCGCCACGTTCATCAACCGGGTGGATACGCGCGTGCCGGTGCGGGTCAAGTTCTCGGACACCGAGATAAAAAGCGAGCAGGATCTGGCGCAACTGCCCCTGTTTCCCCAGAACGGACGCTCCACCCGCTTGCACCACGTGGCGCACATTCGTTACGGGCAGGGCAGTTCGGTCATACCGCGTACGGACCAGAACCGCCTCATCCAGATCACGGGCGACATCCAGGGCCGCTCGCTGGGTGACGTGGGTGCGGACGTGCGCGCGCGCTTGAAAGACGTCAACGTGCCGAGGGGCTACTTTATCCTGCCGGGAGAGGATGAAGAGAACCTCAAGAAATCGAACCGCGAACTCTTCATCCTGGCGCTTCTTGCCATATTCCTGGTCTATACGGTGCTGGCCGTTCAGTACGACTCGCTCGTGAACCCTCTTGTCATCATCTTCGCCGTGCCACCCGCTCTCACCGGCGCGCTCGCTGGTCTCTACCTCACCGGCACGCCATTCGGTTCGACGGTGCTCATCGGCGTCATCCTGCTGGTGGGCATCGTGGTGAACAACTCCATCGTGATGATCGACTACGTCGAACGCTTGAGAGAACGCGGGATGGATATCAGAGAAGCCGTCATCGAGGGGGCTTCGACGAGGCTGCGCCCGATTCTCATGACCACGTTCACCACTATCATCGCGCTCACGCCCCTGGCGAGCGGCTGGGGAAAGGGTTCGGAGATGCTCAAGCCCTTGGGCCTCGTCGTGCTGAGTGGTCTCTCGCTCTCTACCCTGTTCACGCTTTTTCTCGTGCCGTGCATCTATCTCGCGGCCCAGAATTTCGTGCGGAGCTTGAGGCGCGCCGTGGGCCTTCGCGAGACGAAATACACCGCTCCCGCCGCATAGGCCTACCCCTGTGGCCTTCAGCGTGAAATCTTCGTAGTATCCTCTGCGTCTGCAAGGCATTCGCATTCGATAGGGAGAGAGCATGGCGAGAAAAGGAATGGGCGAGATGGTGCGCTCGGACGGGAGGCTGCCCGATGAGAACCGGAAAATCCGTGTCGAGCCTGATTACGTGAACACCTGCGCGGGAAGCTGCCTCATCTCCGTGGGCGACACGCGGGTCTTGTGCGCCGCCTCGGTCGAGGAGCGCGTGCCGCCCCACAAGCGCGATTCGGGCGAGGGATGGGTGACGGCGGAATACGCCATGCTGCCGGGCAGTTCTCCCTGGCGGGTGGACAGAAAACGCGCGCGCGCGGGCCGCAGCCAGGAAATTCAAAGGTTCATTGGCCGTTCGATGCGTTCGGTCGTCGACCTCTCGAAAATAGAGCGGCTGACGATATACATCGACTGCGACGTCATTCAGGCCGACGGCGGTACGCGGTGCGCCGCCATCACAGGGGGCTACGTGGCCCTGGCGCGCGCGGTGAACGCCCTGCTTGCGGAAGAACGCATCGCCGAGTCCCCCATCCGAGAGGCGGTGGCCGCCGTGAGCGTCGGCGTGGTCGGGGGCACGCCCATGTTGGACTTGGACTATTCGGAGGACTCGGTCGCAGAGGTGGACATGAACGTCGTGATGACCGGCGGGGGCCGCTTCGTGGAGCTTCAGGGAACGGCCGAGCAGACCCCGTTTCGCAAGAGCGATCTGAACCGAATGATCGCCCTGGCGGAAAAGGGCATCGGGGAACTTCTGGAGATTCAGGCGAAATACGCCTGAGCGAAATGAAGATCGTCCTTGCGAGCGGAAACCCCGGCAAGGCGCGCGAGGTGCGCGCCGCCCTCGAGGGGCTGGATGTCGAGTTGCTCAGCCCCGATGAGGCGGGTATTGGGTTCGATGTCGAGGAAACGGGCTCCACCTACGCGGAAAACGCGCTCATCAAGGCGCGGGCGGCGTGCGAGGCGAGCGGTCTTCCCGCCTTGGCGGATGATTCGGGCGTGGAGGTGGATGCGCTGCCGGGCGAGTTGGGCGTTCGCTCCGCGCGCTTCGGCGGCGAAGGTCTCGACGATACGGGGCGAAACACGCTCTTGCTCGACAGGATGCGTGAGGTGCCCGAAGCCGAGCGCGGCGTGCGCTATGTGTGCGTGCTGGCTTATCTGAAGCCGGATGGGTGGTTCGGTTTTTTCGAGGGCGCCCTGCACGGGCGTATACTGCGCGCCCCGCAAGGGGAGGGCGGTTTCGGCTACGACCCGCTCATGTATCTGCCCGATCACGGCTGCGCCGTCTCGGAACTCCCGCTTGATGTGAAGAACCGGATCAGCCACCGGGGGCTCGCACTCGCGGAATTCCGGGAGTGGCTGGCCCGCGAGGCGGCGGATGGTTCATAATAGGGGAAATTTATGAGGATTCGGCTGAGGGCCACTGAGCGGTGAGCATGGTCGATGATGAAGGTTTTCTCATGATTTCTTAGGGTACATGCGATAGGAGAGTTCAAGTATGTCCAGAATTGAAATGATTCAGCCCGAGGAGGCGGACGCCGACGTGGCCCGTATCTATGAGGCCACAACCGCCATGCTGGGCCGCGTACCGCATTCCATGCGGGTGCTGGCCAAGACCCCCCACGTCGCCAAGGCGATGCTGCCGTTCATAGCGACGCTCCAGCGCGAGGGCGGGGGCAGCATCCTCAAGACCAAGGTCAAGGAGATGGTGGTCATCAAGACGAGCCATCTCAACGGGTGCGCCTACTGATACGCGCACAACACGTCGCTTGGTCAAGCGGCCGGCATCACCCCCGAACAGGTGGATGTCATCGGCACGGACGGCTACATGGAATCGGATCTGTTCACCCCGCGCGAGAAGGCGGCCATCCTCTGGGCGGAGCACGTAACGCTCAACACGGCGCGTTCGCAAGACGACGTGTTCGATGAAGTGCGGAAGCATTTCTCTGAAGCCGAAATCGTCGAGCTCACGATGGTGAGCGGGCTGTTCAACCTCTTCAACCGCTTCATGGATTCGCTCGGCATCCCGCTCGAAGAGCAGCGAGAGGTCGACAAGATCAAGAAATCCCTCTATCTGGACGGCGGGAAGGTCAAGACCTACTACAAGACGATGGTCGATCACTGGCCGGAAGAGTATCCCGAGCCCGACGCACAGGACCCGAACAAGAACGCATGAACCATTTCAATAAACGAAACGCCCCGGGGCACCGGCTCCGGGGCGGTTTTGTTTGAGGCTTCCACACCCTGTCATATGGGTTTCGACCTCACTACTCCTGGCGCCCCGCTGGAAATCACCCGCTGGAATCGTTCATAATAGGTTCCGTTCGCTGCCGCAGGATGCGACCCCTCCATTCCCGAGGTTTCCGCATGAAGCGCATCATCTGTGTCATCGCAGTGCTTGCCTCTTGTGTTTCCGCTGCGGCGGAGACGAAAGTGGAGGGTGTACTGCGCTGTCAGGTGAGCTACACCATCCTGAACGGTTACAAGGTGGAGCAGAAAATACGCATCACGCTGCCGAGCGGCGAGCGCGACCTGGCTGTGTGGCTGGTGGAGCGGAAAAAGGGCGAGTTCAAGAAGCTGGCCTACCCCATCGGAGGCGAGGGAAAACTCCTCATCTCGCGGCCCTTCAATAAGGAAAAATCCGTCACCTATCCCTTCGTCCTCACCTGGCAGCCTTTCGGCCGCTTCCGCCTCACCGGGTTTTTCCTGTCGAGAAGGTATTCCCACACCGTTGTGGTCCGCGACGTGAAGGAGAAGAGGGTCATCGAGATTTTCCCCGCCTTCCCCGGCCACATCGCCACCAAGCTCGCGCGCGGGGAGTGCGAGAAGTAGTACGCATCTGAAAGTTCCGGTCGATATACCCTTGACGTCTAGCGTCAATTGCCTATAATGATGCGCTATGATTCTTGATTACCGGGACAGGAAAACAGAGCGATTCGCCAGTGGTCGATTCGTGAGGGACTTTCAAGGGTTCGAGCAGCAAGCCGCCAAGCGGCTCTCAATACTGAACGCGGCCCCTTCTCTTGAGACATTAAGGGCTTTACCGAGCAATAGATTAGAGGCTCTCGGTGGAGCTCGGAGAGGACAGTATTCTATCCGTATCAACCGGCAATGGCGGATATGCTTTGAATGGCCTGATGGAATCTCGGGGCCGAGCAGGGTCGAGATAGTCGACTATCATTCATAAGAGGAGAAAAACAAGTGCTCAAACGAGCCGTTCATCCCGGTGAGATTTTGAAGGACGAACTGGCGGAACTCGGCGTCACGCCCACCGAATTCGCGCGCCAAATTGAGGTGCCGCCCAACCGGGTGAGTCAGATCATCAACGGCAAGAGATCAGTCACCGGCGATACGGCCTTGCGCTTCGGGCATTGGTTCGGCGTCGAGCCTGAGTTCTGGCTCAATTTACAGGCGCATTTCGAACTCGTCCGCGCCGAGGAAGAATCGGGCGATGATATCCGCCTTCTGCCCACGAGGGAGAACCCACCGCCTCGGGCCGCATTGCCGGATGCGGTGTAGTTGAGGCTGACGGAGTCCCAATCCCTCCCCTCACAAATAACACCTGAGCAGCCGGATGCTCCTTTCCGCCGCGACCCGGAAGGCGGGTTTCTGGTCGATCTGCACCGAGAGCGCGCCCTCGTAGCCGATCTCGCGAAGCGCGCGTATGAAGTCGCCGAAGTGGATGTGGCCCGAACCCGGATAGCCGCGCGTGGAATCGGCCACGTGCACGTATTCTATCCAGTCGCGCGCGGCGAAGATGGCCCCGGGAATGGAGGCGTCTTCAGAATTCATCCAGCAGCTGTCGATCATCAAGGCGAGGCCTGCGTGTTGCTCTTCCTTCACGTATTCCATCCCCTGGCGCACGGTGTTGATGAAGTTCGTCTCGTAGCGGTTGTAGGGCTCGATGTAGATCTTCATGCCCCGCGCGGCGGCGTAATCGGCGCCCGCTCGCATCGCGTCGCGCATCCAGCCGTTCGAGATCTCCCACATCTCGCCGGGGGTGCACGTGCCGCGGAACCGGCCGATGTTCACGCCGAGGGCGCCCAGTTTCTTGCCCGCATCAATCAGCGAGCGCAGCCGGGCGGCGCCCGCCTCGCGGATATCGGCGTCGGGATGACACATCATCACACCATCCTGAAGCTCGCTGGGGGCCGAGCCTATCATCGTCACCGAAAAGCCCGAGTGGGCGATTTCCGCCTCAACCCCCTGTGCGTCGGGGTCCTCGGGGTCGCGCATGGCGACTTCGAGCGTGTCGTATCCCAAATCCTTGAGCACGGCCAGGTTTTCGCCGAAATTCCCGCGCACGCCGGGCATCAGGGGAGAGCGCACCTCGGGCGTGGTGATGACGTAGCCAACGCTCATGTTGCTGGGCTCAGAGTACTCGGCGGCGTGAAGGGAAATCGGCATGGTCCAGTATCTCCATAGTAAGCCATAAGAGGATATGGTGAGAAATTTTCCGGGAGATTACGGCTATGAGCGCATCTTGTCGAGAGGAGCAGGGGGATTGTTTATGGAGAAAATGCGAAGGCCCCCCGAGGACGGGGGGCCTGAAGCCTCAAGAACGGACGAGAAGCTGAAATGCGTATCCCGCGATCAGCGAGCCCAGGATGCCGCCCGCCAGGTAGATGGCAAGAACTTTTCGTTTCACCAGCACCCACACGCCGGCCATGGCGGGGACGCACGTGACGGGACCCGCAATGAGAAAAGCCATGGCCGCGCCCCCGCCCATGCCTGCGGCGATGAGCCCCTTGGTGATGGGAATGGCGGCGACGCCCGAGGTGTAGAGCGGGATGCCCACCGCGCTCGCCAGCGGAATCGACCAGGGGTTTTCGCCGCCGAGTATCGCGCCTATCCACGCGGGGTCGACGTAGTGGACGATCAGCGCTTCCAGGAGAAACGCCACCGCCAGCCATTTGGCGAGATAAAGGCCCACGCTGCTCGCCTGGGCGGTGAAGCCGCTCAAAGACGGCCTGTGCATCCGGGTTTCATCCTGGTTTTCTTGTGCGCCAGGCGCGACGATGCTCCTCAGTTCACCATCGAGCCTCCCGCCCCGCCCGATGAGGTAGGTGGCGTAGCCGGTGCCCGCTCCAATGACGATGGCGCTGACGAGCCGCGCGACGGCGTAGTCCGTCCCCAGAACGCCTGCGGTCAGCACGAATTTTTCGGGACTCATCAGCGGTGAGCTGATCCAGAAGGCCATCACGGGTCCAAGCGGTACGCCGCTTGCGAACATGGCGGCGATCAGGGGGATGACGCCGCAGGAGCAGAACGGAACCACGGCGCCCACCGCAGATGCACCGGCGATGGCCATGCCCTGGCGCTTGTCGAACACCGCTTTTATCTTGTCCGCGTACCCGGCCACGGTGACCCACGCGGAGACCCCCACGCTCAGGAGAAAAAAGGGCGCGATGCCCCAGAAGCTGTTCAGCATGAACAGGAGGTTTCGCTTGATCTCGGCGGTGATGATCTCGGCGGAAATCTCTCGTCCCGCTCCCGCCCAGAGGATGAGCGCAAAAAGCGCGCCTATCGAGATGAAACCCCACAGGTAGGGGGAAGTCCACCTGGCTTTCGGCTCGGGCGCGCAGCAGGAGGCCTCCTCGGCGGACGATGCAGGCCTATCTGCGGCAGGCGTTGTTTTCACCTCGGTGATCATGAAGATAACTCCTCGGCGGCGCGCGCGAGTTTTTCTATCGCGCGGACGATCTCTTCTTTCTCCTCGGGGGAGAACCTTTCCAGAAGCGCGCCGTCTTCGAGCGCACAGCCTTCCGAGATGGTGGCATGAAGCACCTCGCCCGCCTCGCTCAGACTCAGGCAGCACACGCGGCGGTCTCCTTCTTTCATGCAGCGCTCAATCAGGCCGCGCTCGACGAGCGGGTCTGCGCAGCGCGTCACGCCGCTCGGGGTGAGGCGCATCCGCCTGGCGATCACCCCCATGGGGAGGGGTTCCGCTTCCGCGTCCGCGAGCATGTGGAGGAGCGTCCATTGGTTGTGGGTGATGTCGTGGCAGCAGACCGCTTCTCTGTCGGCGGGTTTTTTCTGGTGAAAGAGATTATCGAGCGCCATGTGGAGACGCGCGCCGAGGTCGTGGGTTTCGAGTGCTGCGCTTTCACAACAGGTTTGCGGTGTGATGTTCATTTGTAGAAACTCCTCTATAGTTCTCGTTCCTGAATCTTTTTGGCTGAACCCTTTCACCGGGTGCCAGCTTTTTGCTAATGGAGCAAATATAGCGTTTCTCAATATTTGATTATATCAAATATATATCGATGCAATTTTCCTGTCAAGGGGATTTTTGCTTTTTTGATTCTGGTGTGTTCTGGAGATGAAACCGGCTTGTTCCATCCCATCGCCACCCCTATACTCTGGGCGATTCGCGCGGTGCCTCACCGGGTTGTTGCTGCGCTTTTCGTCTTACGGCCTTGAAGAGGACAATGATGAAACCCATCGCTTTCGATGAAATCTCAGAAGATCGCGCCACGGGACGGGTTGCGGCGATTTATGAAGACATGCGCCAGGTGCTGCGCAGCACGCAGGTGAACCTCATCTACCGAACCCTCGCGGTGCACGAAGAATACTTTTGCGCGGCCTGGGATGCGCTCAGGCCCAACGCCTCGATCGCTTATTTCGAGCGCTGCGCGGACAACCTGAGGATGCGCATGGCTCCGCCCATGCCGCCCGACGTGCCCGACGTGGGCGAAGAACTGGAAGACGACTGCGATTACTCACCCGAGGATATCGACGCGGTCGATGGCGTCCTTGACATATATAACGACGCGAATCCCAAGAACCTCATTCTCGTCGCGGCGCTCAAGGGCGCGCTCAACGGCATGAAGATAGGCGGCATCCGCCCCGGTTCGGAGGCGGACACCGTTGCGCTGCCCGCCGGGCCGCCCGCCTCCATGCGCGCCGAAAGCCTCGTGGATCCGGCGGGCGTCGATGATTCTTTGGGCGCTCTATATCAGGAGATTCGCGAGGCGACCGGGGGGCTGGGCAGCGTCTGGCGCGCTTTGGGCCATCATCCCGCCTTCCTGGAACGCGTCTGGCCGTTCTTGAAAGAAGAGATGGCGAAAGCGGGATACCTGATCACCGTCACGCAGGCGCAGGGCGCAGCGGCTACGGCCGCCCAGGAATTTCCCTTCCCTGTTGACCTGAGCAGGCGGCAAGCGGCGGAGATGGGGCTTTCCGAGAGTGAAATCGACGTGATCGATCAGAAGCTCGACCGCTTCATCCACCTCATCCCCAGAACCAATACTTTGATCCTCCTCATGAAGGCGGCCCTTATGGGCGAAGGCCGGGTGCGCAGGAAACCCTTCGAGGGGGAGTAGGATTTATTTCGTATACGTCTCCGTCGGCACACGTGTCCGGGGAAAAAGCCGATTGTCGAACGCCGCTGGACATTTCCGGCGGTTTCCTTATACTTGATCGCTCAACATGAAAATTTGGGGAGAAGGGGGCGCTCGCGGGGCGGGGCCGGGAGGCCCCATGCGTGTGTTTTTCTGCTCACTTGGCTGCGTGATCCTCTTCTGCAGCGTCTCCCCGAACCCGCCCATGTGTTAAACCATTCTTTTTCCATCGCGCCCTCTTTTCCAGGATGGGCTTCCTCATCGAGGCGTTGTTGACGATCCCGATTTGTGATATTTTCTCTTGCCTTTCGGGCGGAAAGCGGCGCCTGCGAAAGGGTCGCCACGGAAGAGTCGCCGAGTCGGGCGCCCGTAGCTCAGCCGGATAGAGCAACGGACTTCTAATCCGTAGGTCGCAGGTTCGAATCCTGCCGGGCGTACCATATTTTGGAGGTCGCGGCGCTCCTCTCTCCGATGCGAGGCCACGCGCAGGTGAGGGGAATGAAGACATGGTGGGTGTAGCTCAGTGGTTAGAGCGCCGGGTTGTGGCCCCGGAGGTCGGGGGTTCAAATCCCCTCACTCACCCCACAGCGTTCACATTATCTTGAGCGGAACCTGGGTTCCGGACAAGACCAACGGATATCACGCGCCCGTAGCTCAATTGGATAGAGCGTCGGACTTCGGATCCGAAGGTTGTAGGTTCGAGTCCTACCGGGCGTGCCATTGAAAAGCAAAGGAAACGTTGTAGCGTCAAGGGATACGAGTAATCTGAGATTGCTGATGTGATCTCCTGTGTCATCGTCTATCACTGCGAATCCCTTTGGCCCTGATAAGCGTTACTTTCATGGCGCTATAGTCATCAGTGCGCAGCGCGGGTGAGATGCTCCGCCTTCAAGAATTTTTTCGACCATTCTTACGGCTTTGTGTATAATCATCTTCAACCGCATTCAGAACTCCTAACGTTCGTTTCTATTTTTCAACTATCACCTATGGGAGATAAGGCGATGAAAAGACTGCTTGTTGCGGTGGCGTTGGTTTTACTTGCAAGTGCGACGGCCGCTGCGGAAACCGTCAAGCTGGGCGTCCTTCTCGGTTATACGGGTCCTATCGAATCCCTGACCCCGCCTATGGCCAAGGCCGCTGAATTGGCGATGAAGGAAGTCAGCGACAGCGGCGCCTTGCTGGGCGGCGCCAAGGTGGTTTCGGTGCGCGCCGACAGCACCTGCATCGATTCCGCCGCCGCCAGGGCGGCGGCCGAGCGCCTGGTTACGTCGGATAAGGCCAACGCCATCGTCGGCGGCGATTGCTCGGGCGTCACCATCGCCGTACTGCAGAACGTGGCCCTGCCCAACGGGGTCGTGATGATCTCCCCCTCGGCGACATCGCCGGCTCTTTCCACGATCAAGGACAACGGGCTGTTCTTCCGCACCGCTCCCTCCGACGCCCGGCAGGGGCAGGTCATCAGCGCCGTTTTGAAGGAAAGAGGCGTCAAATCGGCGGCCCTGACCTACACGAACAACGACTACGGCAAGGGTCTGGCCCACAGCATCAAGACCAATTTCGAGAAGGCCGGCGGCAAGATAACGATTTCCGCGGCGCACGAAGACGGCAAGGCGGACTACACGGCGGAAGTCGGCGCTCTCTCGGCCGCGGGCGGTGACGTTCTGATCGTCGCCGGTTACCTGGACCAGGGCGGCAAGGGGATCATCCGGGCGTCGGTCGATACCGGGGCGTTCGAAACCTTCCTGCTGCCCGACGGCATGATCGGCGAGAGCCTGCCGAAGGCCATCGGCAAGGCGCTCGATGGTTCCTACGGCACCGTTCCCGGCACGGACAGCCCGGGCGCGGCGAAGCTCGGCGACATGGGCAAGAAGGCGGGCTTCAAGGGGTCTGCCCCGTTCGTGGCCGAATCCTACGATGCCGCGGCCTTGATTCTCCTGGCCATGCAGGCGGCCGGATCCACCAAGAGCGAGGCGCTCAAGGAGAAGGTGATGATGGTCGCCAATGCGCCGGGCGAGAAGATTTATCCTGGTGAGCTGGCCAAGGCGCTCAAGATTATCGCCGGGGGCGGTGATGTCGATTACGTGGGCGCCTCGGCGGTTGAGCTGATAGGCCCCGGTGAAAGCGCGGGCAACTACCGTGAGATCCTGGTGAAGGGCGGGAAGATCACCACCGTGCGCTACCGCTAAACCGGGTCATTTGTCGTGGATTCGCTGCATGGGAGACGACCGGGCGATGCGGCCGGGCGTTCTTTGTGGATTTCATGATCTCGGTTTTTGACCTGCACATGCACTTCGGCGGCATTCGCGCCGTCGACGGGGTTTCCCTGTCCATCGACGAAGGCCGCATCACCGGGCTGATCGGCCCCAACGGCGCGGGCAAGACCACGCTGTTCAACGTCATCGCCGGGGTTCATCAGCCCACGTCGGGCAGCGTCTATCTGGACGGGGAGACCGTCACCGGTCTCAAGCCTCACGAATTATGCGCCAGGGGTGTGTTGCGCACCTTTCAGATCGCCCAGGAATTCGCCACCCTGACGGTGCGCGAGAACCTCCTGATGGTGCCCTCGGGCCAGTCGGGAGAAAATCTCCTCGCCGCCTGGCTGCGGCCCGCGCAGGTGCGCTCCGAAGAAGAGCGCGTTTGCGCCAAGGCCGATGAAGTTATCGAGTTTCTGGAAATCTCGCAGGTGGCAGACGAGTTGGCCGGGAATCTCTCTGGCGGCCAAAAGAAACTTCTGGAGCTTGGCCGCACCATGATGGTGGACGCAAAAATCGTCCTCCTCGACGAGGTGGGCGCCGGCGTCAACCGCACCTTGCTTAAGAAGATAGGCGATGCGATTCTGCGCCTGCGAAGCGAGCGCGGCTATACGTTCTTCATGATAGAGCACGACATGGATTTCATCTCGCGCTTGTGCGAGCGAGTGATCGTCATGGCTGAGGGCGCGGTGCTCGCCGATGGAACCGCTGAAGAGGTAAAGGCCGACGAGCGCGTCGGCGAGGCCTATCTGGGCGGGCGCCGGAAAGACAAGCCAAACCGAGCCGATGACGATGAATGACTCGGAAGATTACCTCATCGGCGAGAACATGACCGGCGGCTACGGCGGGCCGGACATTCTGCACGACTGCACCATCGCCGCCACACGCGGGGAAATCACCGTCATCGTCGGCCCGAACGGGTCGGGCAAATCTACGGCCATGAAAGCGCTCTTCGGCATGTTGGAGATGCGCGAGGGTATTGTTCGCCTGGGCGGGGAGGATATCACCGGGCTGACGCCGCAGGACCGCGTCGTCCGAGGCATGAGCCTGGTGCCGCAGACTGGAAACGTTTTCACCTCCATGACGGTCGAGGAGAACCTGGAGATGGGGGCCTTCATTCGCCAGGACGACATTGCGGACACCATGGAGCGAGTTTTCGACCTCTTCCCGGTCCTGAAGGAAAAGCGCCGCCAGCTTGCGGGCGAACTCTCCGGGGGCCAGCGCCAGCAGGTGGCGGTGGGCCGCGCGCTCATGACGCGGCCCAAGGTGCTGATGCTCGATGAGCCCACGGCGGGGGTCTCGCCCATCGTGATGACCGAGTTGTTCGAGCAAATCCTCTACATTGCGGGTGACGGCATCGCCATCCTGATGGTGGAGCAGAATGCCCGCCAGGCGCTGAGCATCGCCGACAGGGCCTATGTGCTCGTCCAGGGGCGCAACCGCTATACCGACACCGGCCCGGCGCTGATGATGAACACGGAAGTCCGCCAAGCGTTCTTGGGCGGCTGAGGCGATGGACGGCATCCTGAACGCACTGGTCCTGTTGTCGAATTTCGTCATCGTTCCCGCCGTGGCGTATGGCAGTCAGTTGGCGCTGGGCGCCTTGGCCGTCACCTTGATATACGCCATCTTGCGGTTTTCGGACTTCGCCCAGGGAGACACAATGGCCTTTGGGGCCATGGCGACCATATTGCTCACCTGGGCGCTGCAATACGGGGACGTTTCGATCTCCCCGCTGCCGACCGCCCTGCTGGCCCTGCCGTTCGGTGTCCTCTGCACCGTAGCTCTTTGCCTGCTGGTCGATCGCTGGGTGTATCGTTTCTATCGCCGGGTGAAAGCGAAGCCCGAGGTGTTGATGATCGTCTCGGTCGGGGTGATGTTCGTATACAATAGCGTGGTGCGCTTCATCATCGGGCCCGGCGATAGGTGGTTCGTCGACGGGGAGCGCTTCATCATCACGGCCCGGGCCTTCAAGCGCCTGAGCGGTTTGAATGAGGGGGTCGCCTTCAAGACCACGCAGGGGCTGACCATCCTGACAGCCGTCATTGTCGTGGCGGCCCTTTTCTGGTTTCTGAACCGCACGCGCACCGGCAAATCCATGCGCGCTTACTCGGACAACGAGGACTTGGCCCTGCTCTCGGGGATCGACCCTGAACGGGTCGTGCGCACCACCTGGATCATCGCGGCGGCGCTCGCCACCATCGCCGGCGTCCTGTATGGCCTGGACAAGAGTTTCAAGCCGTTCACCTATTTCAATCTTCTGCTGCCCATCTTCGCCTCCGCCATCGTCGGCGGTCTGGGCAACCCGTTGGGCGCCATCGCCGGCGGCTTCACCATCGCTTTTTCCGAGGTCGCTCTCACCTACGCCTACAGGAAATTCCTCGCCTACCTCACGCCGGGAGAATGGGCGCCGCAAGGGTTGGTGCAACTGTTGTCCACGGATTACAAATTCGCGGTTTCCTTCGTCATTCTGGTGCTGGTGCTGCTGCTTAGGCCCACCGGCATCTTTGGAAGGAGATCTCCATGAACCCTGCGGCCCACAGGAGAGAGAACATACGCACCATCTACATGTTCGCCGCTATGTTCGCGGCCCTGACTCTAGTCGGTGTGATCCAGAGTTGGCCCCTGGCGCTGGCGATTCTGAACCTCTGCCTCATATCGGCTGTTATGTCCCTGGGCGTCAATATACAGTGGGGCTACGCCGGACTCGTGAATTTCGGCATCCTGGGGTTCGCAGCGCTGGGTGGGGTGACGGCGGTTCTCATCTCCGTCGCGCCGGTCCCGGCGGCTTGGGACGCGGGCGGAGCCGGTATCATCACCGCTTTGTGCGTCGCCCTGGCGACGATTCTGATCGCCGTGTTCGCCGCCAGACGCGCTCCAGCCGGTTTGCCGCGAAGGCTCATCCTCGCCTGCACCATCCTCGGCGGCTATTTTCTCGCGCGGGCGTTCTTTTTTCCTGCTGTGGAGGCCATCGAGGCCGTGGATCCGACCAAAGCCGGGTTCCTGGGCGGCTTGGGGTTGCCCATCCTGCTCTCCTGGATCGCGGGCGGTCTGTTTGCCGCTGCCGTCGCCTGGGTGATCGGAAAGATCGCATTGGGCCTCAGGGCCGATTATCTGGCAATCGCCACGCTGGGCATTTCGGAGATCATCATCGCCGTCCTGAAGAACGAGGACTGGCTGGCCCGCGGCGTGAAGAACGTGAGCGGACTGCCCCGCCCCGTGCCTTATGAGGTGGATCTTCAGCAGGCCCTCTGGTTCCAGGATTGGGCTGCGTTGCTGGGTGTATCGCCCGTGGAGTTCTCTTCCATTTTCGTTAAATTGTGCTACGCGGGGCTGTTCGCCATCGTCCTTCTCGTGGTGATGTGGCTCTCCGAGCGGGCGCTCCATTCCCCGTGGGGGCGGATGATGCGCGCGATCCGGGACAACGAACTCGCGGCCTCCGCCATGGGCAAGGACGTCACGGGGCGCCATCTGCAGGTGTTCATCCTGGGCTCAGCGGTAGTCGGCGTCGCCGGGGCCATGCTCGCCACCCTGGATGGGCAGTTCACGCCTGCTTCCTATCAGCCGCTCCGCTTCACTTTCATCATTTGGGTGATGGCCATCGTCGGCGGATCGGGGAACAACCGGGGCGCGGTTCTGGGCGGTTTTGTCATCTGGTTTTTCTGGGTCGAGGCCGAACCCATCGGTTTATGGGTCATGGACCTGCTGACATCAGGCCTCTCACAGGATAGTCCTTTGCGTCGTCATCTGATCGAGAGCGCGGCTCATATGCGCCTGATGATCATGGGGGTGATCCTGTTGCTGGTTCTGCGCTTCAGCCCTCGTGGCCTGATTCCTGAAAGATAGACTGCATCCCAAAAGGGATCGGGAACAGCCGGACACGCGGAAATCTCGAATATGCAGCTTTCATGACTCTTGAGAGGATATCCATCCGGAGGGGCGACGCGGGGTTCGCTTGTGGAGTGCTCAGGAGTTGATGAGCCTTCCCGGTTTTGTTATGAGGACTCGCTGTGCTAACTTCGGGTTAGTCGGTCGCCGATCGGCGATGATTCGAATATCGGGTCGCTAGCTCAACTAGGCAGAGCAACGGACTCTTAATCCGTGGGTTCGGGGTTCGATTCCCCGGCGACCCACCAGTTTTCGCGCATCCATAGGAGAGTCGGTTTCATATGAAAACGTTCGTGATCATCGTAGTAATCCTGGCCGTGCTCATCTTCGCCTGGAAGGTGCTGCTGAAGGATCCCTTTGGGATTTACCCCAAGAAATAACCCTCCTTTTTCCGTTATTGGTCCGGAGTATTCCCTTTGTTTTCTCTGCGTGGTCGGTCACCGCTTCGTCCGCACTTCACGCCTGCTTGTTGGCTTTCAGTACCAGAATGAACGGGATGACGAAAATGAAGCTCCATCCCATGATCCAATAGATGTCGTTGTAGGCGAGCATGGTGGCTTGTTTGTCGATGGTCTGCTCGATGAGGCCCATCGCCTTGGTTTGCGCGGTGTGTGGGTCGATTTGCTTGCGGACGAGCATTTCCGATAGCGTTTCTTTATATGAGAGGAACGTGGCGTTCGATTCGGTGATGTTTCCCACCATGTTCACGCGGTGAAGTGCGGTGCGGCGTTCGAGCAGTATCGCCATGACGGCGAACCCCAGGTTGCCGCCCAGGCGGCGCGCCAGGTTGTAGAGGCTCGTGGCGGAGTTGATATCGGCCACTGCGGTGGTGCTGAAGGCGACGGTCGTCAGGGTGACGAAGACGAAGGGCATGCCAAACCCCAGGATGACGAGGCGCGACACCATGTCCCAATAGTCTGTCTGCAACGAGAGGCCCGACATCAGAATCAGGGACGTCATGGCCAGTGCGACGCCGCCACACATCAATATCCTGTAATCCACATGATTGTACAGGTGGCCCACGATGGGCATCATGCAGAATAGGGCGATGCCCCTTGGCAGCATGACGAGGCCGGTTTCATACGGGCCGTGATCGAGCAGGTTTTGCAGAAATTGCGGCAGGATGAAGGTGGTTCCGAACATCACGATACCGAAGATCAGCACCACGAAGCACGAGGCGCTCAGGTTCAGGTTCATGAGAACCCTGAAATCGACGATGGGTTCCTCCGTCCTGAGTTCCCATAAGACCAGCGCCGTCAGGGTGATGACGGTGAGTATCGTCATCACGATGATGAGGTTCGAATCGAACCAGTCTTCATCCTGCCCGCGCTCCAGGACGACCTGGAGCGCGGTGAGGCCGACTCCGATGAGGATGATGCCCATCCAGTCCACCTTTTTGATTCCGCGCTTCATGTGGGGCGGGTCGTAGACATAGATGGAAACGAGAGTGAGTCCGACGGCGGCGACGGGCACGTTGATGTAGAAAACCCAGGGCCAGCTCAGCGTTTCCGTGATCCACCCGCCCACCACCGGACCCATCGCGGGCGCAAGAACCACGCCCGCCGCGAACATGGCCATGGCCCAGCCTTGTCTGTTGGCCGGATAGGTTTCGCGCAATATCGCCTGCGCTACAGGGATGAGCCCGCCGCCGCCGAGTCCCTGGAGGATGCGATAGACGAGCATCTGGGTAAAGGTTTGCGAGGTGCCGACGAGAATCGACGCCAGGGTGAACAAGACGAAGGAGATGAGAAAATAGCGTTTTCGTCCTAGCAGGGTACTCCACCAGGCCGACATCGTGATCGTGATGATCTGGGCGATGGTGTAGATGGTCGCCACCCAGGTGATGGTGGACAAGTCGACGTTGAACGAACCGCGCATGTGCGGCATCACCACGTTGACGATGCTGGCGTCCATGATGGAGATGAACGCGGCCGAGACGACCGCGAGCGTAATCATCGCGCGGTTGAAGGGAGAGGGGTAACTTGTGTGCGAGGCGGCTTCCCCTCCGCTTCCGGGAGCGGATGATGTCGTTTCTTCGTTCAAGGTTTCTGGTTATGCGGTTTTTTGTTCACGGGATACGCCAACAGGCGGGGACCGCGCCGAATCTTGGTGTCCACGGTCACATAGGCGGACATGCCGACCAGGAAGGGGAATTTTTTTTGGGGTTTTTCGTCCAGCAGGATCTTCACGGGAATACGGCGTGTGACTTTCACCCAGTTGCCGGTGGCGTTCTCGGGCGGCAGGAGGGAGAATGTCTCACCCGTACCCGAATACAGGCTCGCGACGTGACCCTTGAACGTTCGGTTCGGGTAGGCGTCGAGAACGATTTCCGCTGGCTGGCCAACATGGATGCCTTCGAGTTTGATTTCTTTGAAATTCGCCCGGATATACGCCTTCTCAAGCTGAACGATGAGGAGCAAAGGACGCCCGGGTTGCACGTAGGTTCCCGGGTCTACGGATTTTTCCACGTAGCCGGATACGGGCGCGCGAATCTCGGTGTAGGAGAGGAGAAGTTCCTTTTCCTTGTGCGCGGCCAGGGCTTCTTCGAGTTCGGCCTTCAGGGATTCGGCGTCATGGCTCTTCACGCGCCGGGAGCGGTCCTCGTTTTCTGCCAGCGCCACGGCGGCTTGCGCCTCTTCCATCTGGTTGACGATGGCCGAAACCTTGTTTTCCTCCACGTTGAGTGCGGCCCGCGAAGCGTCGTAGTTTGCCCTGGCGACGTCATGAGATACGCGCGCGAGCGCTAAATTTTCATCCGAGATGATTTTCTGGCCATGCAGGCGCCGTTTTCTGTTCAAATCCTCGCGCGTCTGTTTCATCGTGGCCGCATGGGCGAGCGTTTCATTTTTCCTTTGAACGAGCAAAGCGCGGGCTGAGCGGAGAGTGCGCCGCAGAGTCTCGAGACGTGCGCGGGCTTCCTGCTGAAGGCCGCTGGCTCGGCCCATGGAGTGGGTGACGGACTCTTTGCTCGCCTCATATTTCGCGAGGGCAACGGCCACGGCGGCCTTTGTTTTTTGAAGGGCCACCTCATGACGCCGCTTGTCGAGGACGACGAGGAGGTCCCCTTTCCGGACCGCCTGATTGTCCTTGACTAGGAGTTTTTTCACCACACCCGCGATTTCAGTGCTCACAGGCGTCAGTGTGCTCCGGACGTAAGCGTTGTCCGTCGAGACGAATCGCTCCCAGTTTTGCCACCAGAAATATCCCGCTTCGGCAGCGAAGAACAGGCCCACGCCGAGAGCCAGGAAAAGGAGGAACTTCCTGACGAAAGAGAGGGTAAAGCGCTTTTGCCGGGGGCGCTGCTTGTTAGTGGACGGCGGGTTTTTCTCCTCCTCGGCGGGTCCGGTGAGGGAGGGATTTTCCCCATCTGGCGGTTTGTCCGTCATCGCAGAATCCGTGGTTGAGCGAGTGCGCCGATTTGTCGAGAAGCGCGATATTTGAAGATAACCTGCTTAAGTTACAGCAAATAAAGCGGTTTTGTCATTGCAGACGGCTAAAAATGACATGATGAGATGAACCCACGTTTGCGCGTGCGTCCTGGAGCCCCGGTGTGCTTATAATCCTCATGAGTTGTGAGCAAAGAAACCGGGGAGGAGTCTACATGTTCGCCGTAGCGGCGGCCCATGAAAAAGCGGTGGAAGCGGGTTTGCGCGTCATGGAAGAAGGGGGAGACGCCTGCGATGCGGCGGTGGCCGTTTCCCTGGCCCTGGGTGTGGCGGAGCCTTTCTATTCCGGGCTGGGCGGCGGAGGCGTGGCGCTCATCTGGCGCGAGGACGAGAAAAGAGCCGGGTTCGTCGATTTCAGCAACGAGTGCCCCCTCGGAATGGAACCCGGCATTTTCGAGTGCGATGAATCCGGACGGCACAAAGATGATGCGCACAGTCGGGGCCATCGTTCCATCCTGATTCTGGGTCTGCTGCGTGGGCTGGAGGCGATTCACCACGAATACGGGCGGCGGCCTTGGAGCGATTTGTTCGAGAGTGCCATCCACTTCGCAGATGAGGGTTTTGAGGTCGGCTGGTTCTACCGCCTACAGCAGGAGGAGTCGCGCTTTAAGGAGCTTTGTGCGGTATATCCCGAACTCGGGAGAATTCACTCGGTATCCGGTGAACCGCTTGCCGAAGGCGCGCTCCTGCGCCAGCCGGATTTGGCGGGAACGCTTCGCGAGCTAGCAGAAAAAGGCGCAGACGCCTTTTACGAGGGTGTGCTTGCAAAGGCCATTGTGGATGAGGTGAATAGCGGCGGTGGTTATCTGGGAGCGTCTGATCTCTTAAACTACCGCGTGCGGTGGATGGCGCCGCTTGCTTCAAGCTATCGGGACCATCGTTTCTTCACCGCGCCGCCTCCTTCTTCCGGGCTCATCCTGATTCAGATATTGAATTTTTTAGAAGTTCTCCTGCCCGAATGGGATGAGGCGGATGAGGCTGCGCGCGGCCTGGCGCTCGCTCGCGCCATGGGTGTGGCGTTTCGAGACAGGTTCTCGGTCTATGGCGATCCCTATCATTACGACATGCCTGTGGAGCGCCTCCTGAGCAAGGAGTATGCCGCCGCCGCGATGGCCGAGAAGCGAGCCCCCGGCATTCACGTTCACGACATGGAGGCGGGTTCCACCACCCATTTCACGATTATGGATTCGCTGGGCAACGTGGTCTGCCAAACGCAGACCCTGGGCTTGGGGTGGGGGTCGGGCGTCGTGCCGCCAGGCACAGGGGTCATTCTGAACAACCACACGAACTGGATGGACCCCCGCCCGGGACGCGGGAATTCTTTGGGCGCAGGCAAACGCCCCATGGCGGGCTATGCCCCAACCCTCGTTTTCGAGGGTGAGAAATTGCGCTTAGGCGTCGGTAGTCCCGGCTCCTATCGTATCCCCACGGCGGTGGCCCAGGTCATCCTCAATCTGTTTTACCGGAAGATGAGCCTACAAGAAGCAGTGGAAGCCCCCCGCATGCACTTGGATATCGGCCCCATGCACGCTGAAGATACTGTGGACGAGGTAGTTTTAGAATTATTGCGGCAGAGCGGTTTTGAGGTTTCGCCCTATGCGTACCCCCACCACTTCTTCGGTGGCGTGCATGCTGTGCATGTGGAAGATGACGGCCGCCTCATGGCCTTTGGTGATCCTCGTCGCACGGGAAGCGCGGGAACGATTGGATAGAGGCGATTTTCTTTTTTTGCGATATATGCGGGATGAGAGGCAGGTTGACCCCCTCGGCTATTGAAAGTCGAGCGTTTTCGCTTCGCGGCCCAGGGCGATTTGCCCGATGGTTTCGAGGCAGCGGTCGTTGGCGGGCGGCATGACGATGCCGGCCACGGCGTCTCTCAAGTGACGCTCGAGCGGCAAAGAGCGGTGAAGCCCGCGTCCGCCGCACAGGCGGATTCCCTGCTCGGCGAGTTCCTTGGCGGCTTCGGTCGCCAGGTATTTCGCCTGGTTGAGGATGAAGGTCAGTTCCATTTTGCCGAGGTTTCCTCTGAGCGCACCCAGTTTTTCGGCGGCGCGGCGCGCGTTCTCGAGCAGCATGGCCATCTCGCCAATCTGGCGCTGCGTGCGGTCCAGCTCGCCTAGAGGGACTCCCATGCCCGATTTCGTCTTTTTCACGTAATCCACCGTGAACTGATAGGCCGCCTCCGCGATACCGATATAGACGGCGGTGTATCCCAGGGACCACATGCTCATGTCCTTGCCCAGAATGCTGCCCGGCTCCCCGATGATCTCATTTGGCTTCACGGCTACGTCGTGAAACATCAGGGAGTTCGACGCGGTTCCCCGCATGCCGATGGTGTGCCAATCATCCAAGATTTCGATGTTCTCTCTCGCGGCGGGAATCATCACGTTCAGTAGACCCTCCTGCAGGGTTTCCGCACCGTCGAGGTAACTCCAGGTGAAGTAATACGTCGCCCCTGTGGAGAGAGAACAGAAATGTTTCTTGCCGTGCAGGCGATATACGCCGTTGTCCTCGCGGATGGAGGTGCGCACCGCCAGCTTGTCGCGGAAGGAACTGCCCGGCTCGCTCGTGATGGAGGCGAAGATGGCGCCTTCGCTCACCACTTCGGAGAAATAGTGCTCCATCTGTTCTTTGGATGCGATTTGCCCCAAAAAATCCACGACGGCGCTGTGCATGTTGAACGTGAGGCCCGTGGAGGCGCAGCCTTTCGCAATTTTGGAGAGCACCGTGACGTAAGTGAGAGAATCCGCTCCGATGCCGCCGAATTCCCTGGGCACCATGAGAGAGAGAAGGCCGGCGTCGGCGAGGTCCTGATAGTTTTCAACCGGAAAGCGCGATTCCTCGTCGATCGCCTTCGCGCGCGGGGCGAATTTTTCCTGCGCCAGCGATTCGGCGAGGTCGACCCATTTTTTCGATTCGGCGCCAAGCGCGCCTGCAGAACTGTTCATCAAAGGTTTCCTCTTTCTGTTACAGTTGCGGTCTTTTCTCTCATCAATCGTATTCCGCGAGTGCGGGCAAAGGCTGCTCCAGGGTGATGGGCTTGGTATCCTTGAGCAGGGGCATAATCTCGCGACCGAATATCTCCACTTCCTCGACGTGCGGCCAGCCGGAGAGGATGAACGTGTGGACGCCCACATCCACGTATTCCCTGAGCGCCTTGGCGATCATGTCGGGCGTGCCAACAAGGGAAGCACCCGCACCTGCGCGAACCGTGTTCACGCCCATCCACAAGGTGTCGGTGATCCAGAGCGACTCGCCCTTCGCCAGTTCGTTGACGCGTGTCTGACCGGTGCTCTCCGTTTTGGTTTTCATGTCGGCCCAAGCCTGTACGTTCGAGATGTCGCTCCCCTCGATGAGCTCTTGCGCAGCTTTTTTTGCCTCCGCCCTGGTCTCCCGGCAGAGGATGTGCATCCGCACGCCGAATTGAATCTTGTCCTCGCGGTCGAACTCGGCCGCGCGCTGCCTCATATCGAGCACGTCTTTGGCGATGGTCTCCACATCCACGGCGTACATCATGTGCACGTCGGAAAATTTCGCCCCCACCCGGCGTCCGGGCTCCGAGCTTCCGCCAAGATAGATGGGCGGCCAGGGCTTGGATACGTGGATCGGGAAAAAGGCGGCTTCGCGTATGTCGAAATACTTCCCCTTGTAGGTGATGGGAGCGTCGGCGCTCCAGATGCGGGTGACGATCTCGAGAAACTCATCCGTCCTGTCGTAGCGCTCATCGTGCACGAGATGGTCGCCGTAGCGCATCTGTTCCACGTGACTCGAACCGGTGACGACGTTGAGCGTCAGGCGACCGCCGGTGAGCGCGTCGAGTGTGCTCGCCGTCTGTGCGGCGAATACGGGGCTGGTGAGGCCGGGGCGGAACGCTACGCAGAATTTGATTCTTTCGGTATGCTGGGCCACGCCTGCGGCCACGAGCCAGGCATCCATGCAATGGGTGCCTGTGGGTACCAGAAGGTTCACGAAACCGGCCCGCTCGGCGGCGCTCGCCACCTGGGAGAGGTACTCGATAGTGGGTTTTCGCTCAGGCACCCTTGTGTTGATTTTGTGGCCATCACCCGCCCTGGCCGACGGGAGAAACCAAGCGTATTCCGTACCCATATGCGAAACCTCTGAGGTGAAAGATGCACTCAGTATAGCGCGAAATGAACGCGCGTGTATTCACTTCGCCCGATTCTGAAAATACAAACAAGGCGCAAGCGCGTCAATCTCAAGGCCGGAGCCGCGAAGGTCAGGCGGGTATCTGTCCGTTGAGTTGGCGGTACTGAACCGCTTCCGCCACATGCTGAAGAGAGATGTTTTTTCCCCGGCCAGATCGCTGATGGTCCGCGCCACTTTCAGCACGCGATGATAGGCGCGCGCTGAGAGCCCCAGTTTCTCCACCCGCTACCGTCGAACTCCCTGAGCATCATGAGGGCGAGAAGACCGGCGTCGGCCTTTCCGTTGTGTTCTATTGTCAATCGTATTCGGCGAGGGCGGGCATGGGAGACTCCAGGGAGATGGGCTCCGTATCTTCGAGCAGGGGCATTATCTCGCGTCCGAATATCTCGACCTCCTCGACGTGCGGCCAACCTGAGAGGATGAACGTGTGAACACCCACGTCCACGTATTCCTTGAGCGCCTTGGCGATCATGTCCGGCGTGCCCACTAGGCAGGCGCCCGGGCCCGCGCGAACAGTGTTCACGCCCATCCACAAGGTGTCGGTGATCCAGAGCGATTCGCCTTTCGCCAGTTCGTTCACGCGCGTCTGGCCTATGCTCTCCGATTTGGTCTTCAAGTCGGCCCAGACCTGCACGTTCGAGATGTCGCTCCCCTCGATGAGCGCTTGTGCGGCTTTTTTCGCCTCCGCCTTGGTCTCCCGGCAGAGGATGTGCATCCGGACGCCGAATTTTATCTGATCTTCGCGGCCGACCTCCGCTGCGCGCCGCTTCATGTCGAGCGCGTCCTTGGCGATGGTCTCCACGTCGACGGCGTACATCATGTGCACGTCGGAGAATTTCGCCCCCACCCGGCGGCCGGGCTCCGAGCTCCCGCCGAGATAGATGGGCGGCCAGGGTTTTGAGACGTGGATCGGGAAAAAGGCGGCATCTCGTATGTCGAAATACTTCCCCTTGTAGGTGATGGGAGCGTCGGCGCTCCAGATGCGAGTGACGATTTCTAGAAACTCATTTGTCCTGTCGTAGCGTTCATCGTGTTCGAGATGGTCGCCGTAGCGCATCTGTTCCACGTGACTCGAGCCGGTGACGACGTTGAGCGTCAGGCGGCCGCCAGTGAGCGTATCGAGCGTGTTCGCCGTCTGGGCGGCGAATACGGGGCTGGTGAGACCCGGTCGGAACGCCACGCAAAATTTGATTCTTTCGGTATGCTGCGCTACGCCCGCGGCCACGAGCCAGGCGTCCAGGCAGTGGGTGCCTGTGGGTACCAGAAGGTTCACGAAACCGGCCCGCTCGGCGGCGCTCGCCACTTGGGAGAGGTATTCGATGGTGGGTTTACGCTCAGGCACCTTGGTGTTGATTTTGTGGCCGTCACCCGCTCTGGCCGATGGGAGAAACCAGGCGTATTCTGTCCCCATATCGAAAACCTCTGTGGTGAGAGATGCGCCCAGTATAGCCCAAAATGGAGGAGCACGTATCGGCTGCGCCTGTTTTTAAATACAAACAAGGTGGATGCCCGTCGATCTCAACACAGAGGCCGCGAAATCAGACGGGCATCTGTCTGTCGAGTTGGCGGTACTGAACCGCCTCCGCCACGTGCTGGGGAGCGACCTCCTTCTCGCCGGCCAGATCGCTGATGGTGCGCGCCACCTTCAGCACGCGATGATAAGCGCGCGCCGATAGACCCAGTTTCTCCACCGCCAGCTTGAGCAGGCGCCTGCCCTCGGCGTCGAGCTTGCAGTGCTCATTGATGAGAGCGGGCCCCATGTGGGCGTTGGCGTATACGCCCGGGTGGTCCTTGAAGCGCTCTTTCTGGATTTTCTGCGACGCGAGAACGCGGCTTCTGATCGTCGCTGAACTTTCACCTTCAGGGTCTTCGGCGAGTTCTTTCCACGGGACCCTGGGTACATTGATGTGGATGTCGATGCGATCGAGAATCGGCCCCGAGATGCGCGAGCGGTAACGAATCACCTGCTTGGGTGTACAGGTGCATGCGCCGTCCGTCCGCAGGCCGCAAATGCAGGGGTTCATCGCGGCGGTGAGCATGAAACGGGCCGGAAACGAGAGGCTCGCCTGCGCTCTGCTGATGGTGATCTTCCCGTCCTCGAGCGGACCACGGAGGGATTCGAGCACGTTTTTCCGAAACTCGGGCAGTTCATCGAGGAACAACACGCCGTTGTGCGCGAGCGAGGCCTCGCCGGGCAGTGGAAGCGCGCCTCCACCCACCAGACCTGCGTCGCTGATGGTGTGGTGCGGAGCGCGGAAGGGTCTTTCCCGAATCAAGGAATCATGTTTCGTGAGTTTGCCAAGCACGCTCCACACCTGGCTCGTCTCGATGGCTTCGTCCAGAGACAGTGGGGGCAGTATGGTGGGGAACCTTTTCGCCAGCATGCTCTTTCCGCTGCCGGGCGGGCCTATCATCAGCAGGTTGTGCGATCCCGCAGCCGCAACCTCCACGGAGCGCTTGGCCTGGTGTTGTCCCCGGATGTCCGAGAAATCGATTCTTTCGACCTCTTTTTTCTCTATGCCGTTCTTCTGGCAACATGCCGGGGGAATCTCTATTTCCTCCCGGATGAATCCCACTACCTGGGGAAGCGTGTGTACGGGATAAACCTCGAGCTTATCGACGACGGCGGCTTCGGGTGCGTTCTCCGCCGGGAGTACGAGGCCGCGCTTGCCCATCTTCTTGGCGAGCACGGCCATGTTGAGCGCCCCCCGGATGGGCCGCAGGGAGCCGTCCAAAGCCAGTTCACCCAGAAACAGCAGGGAATCCTCCATTTGAGAGCGCGAATGAAACACACCGTTCGCGCGCAGTATCGAGAGCGCAATAGGCAAATCGAAGGCGCTGCCCTCCTTGCGGACGTCCGCCGGTGAGAGGCTGACGGTGATGCGCCCCATTGGGTAGATGAAGCCCGTGTTGAGGATGGCGGCGCGAATCCTGTCCTTGCTCTCCTTGACGGCGGCGTCGGGCAGGCCGACGGTGGCGTAATAGGGGAGACCCGGTGCGAGGTCGACCTCCACTTCGACAGGGTAGGCGTCTACGCCCAGTACGGCTGCTGCTTGGGTTTTAGCCAGCATGGCATTTCTCCGGGTTGTCTCGTGGAGTAGCAAAGATAAAGCGAAATATATAACGAAAATATAACGAAATCAACCCCAAATCGGCAATATTTATGAAATTCTACTTTTATTCCGGACTTCCGCCGGGAGTGTTTTCGATAGGGAAGGGGGGAAGTGAGGGTTTTTAAGTTCGATCATTGCGCCGACGATGACGGGCGCGGCTTATTTCCTGGTAACTTCTGAGCCTGCGGCCATAACGACCTTCGATTCGATGAGTGCGTGAATTTGCTCATCCCGATAAAGAAGAAGATCGCGGAGAATTGCCTCGGTGTTACCCCCGTGAAGGGGAGCGGGTGCCGGGTCAGGGTTTCCGTTTGCCGTGCGATTCAGGATGGGGTTGCCCACGATTCTTACAGTTCCGACTTCGGGGTATTCATATTCGCGGATGAGGTGCCTTGCTTCGACCTGCTCATTGTCAAGCGCGCGATCGAGCGGGTTCACGGGTGCGGAGGGCACCCCCGCCGCCTCGAAGATTTCAAGCCATTCCTCGCCCGAGCGGGTCATCAGAATTTCTTCCATAATGGGGAGGAGGACATCCCTGTTCTCGGAGCGCAGGTCGTTTGTGCGGAAACGTGGGTCGTCCGCCAGTTCATCCATGCCCATGACCTCGCACATCTTTTTCCAGAAGCGCTCCTCGCGCGGGGAGAGGACGATGTAGATCGTGGCCGTCGGGAATGCCTGGTAGGGCACCATGTACTCATGGGCGTTGCCGGGCGGCTCTGGTATGTCGCCGTTGTTGAGATACATGGTCGAGATATAGCCGAGCATGGCGAGTTGAACGTCGAACATCGGCACTTCAAGGTGCGTTCCGCTTCTTCCTTTCGCCTTGGCCAACAGGCCCGCCATGCAGGCGATGGCGGTATAGAGGGCGGTGGAGATATCCGCCGTGGGCGATCCGTTTCTGGCGGGCGGGCGGTTCGGCTCGCCTGTGATGGCCATGTGGCCGCTTACGGCCTGCTCGACCAGATCGAAAGCGGGTTTATCGCGCCAGGGGCCTTGTTCCCCGTATCCGCTCGAGTCGACGAACACGATATCTGGGTTCCTCTGCTTCATGACGTCGTATCCAAGACCCAGCCGTTTCATCGTGCCGGGCCGGAAGTTCACCATTACGGCGTCTGATTCCTCCACTAGGTCCAAAAACACTTCCTTGCCTTCGGGTTTTTTCAGGTCGATGACGATACCCTTCTTACCCCGGTTGAAGGTGAGAAAGATGCTCGAAACGGGGCCGATGCCCGCAATGGCGGGGTTGCGCCCGATGTCTCCTTGGGGAGATTCGACCTTGATGACCTCGGCCCCCATATCGGCGAGGATCATGCTGCCGATGGTTCCGGCGATGACCTGCCCGAGATCGAGGATGCGGTAGCCTGCCAGCATTGGAGAAATCCTTACATTAAGTTCGGGGAGCGGCCGTCGCCGTCGCCTTGATGAGCACGTCGCCCCGCTGGTTCTCGGCGCTCGCCTCGATTTTCACCAACCGTTTTCCTTCTTCTTCATATTGACGCACGACCCTGGCCTTGCAAATCACCATGTCGCCCGGCCATGCCTGCGCGCTGAAGCGTATTTTCAAGTTCTTGAAAGAATCAGGCCCCAGCCACTCGCTGAGCAGGCGGGCAAGATACCCGCCCTGGAGCATCCCGTGCGCGAAAGGTTTGTCGAAGCCAGCTCTGATGGCATAAATCTCATCGTGGTGGTTGGGGTTGAAATCCCCACTTGCGCCCGCGTAGCGGACGAGGTCCGTGCGCGTGATGGGCCCTAAAGTAAGTTCGCACTCGGCGCCCTCGGGGAGTTCTTCCCATTTCGCGTATTCAACGCTCGTAGTCATGTGAAAGCTCCATCAGGCCTCTTTGGGAGGGGCCGCGGTTTCGATGAGTGTGCGCCTCGCCACCTGAACCAGTTCGCCCGCCTCGTCCACGAACCTCGTTTCGATGACGACGAAGGTCATCATGCCCCCCCGGCGGCCTTCTTTCTCGCGGGTGGAGACGATGGCGTTTCTTCCCTTTAGGTTCATGCCGGCTACCAAGGGCTTGTGGTATTCGAATTCCTGCTCCCCGTGGAGGCGCCGTTTGGGGTCGTAGCCCAGATGCGGCATGGGGTCGTTCCCGGGGTTTTCGTGCCAGAACTGGCGCACGAACGTGGGCGGAGCGAGCAGATCGTCAAAACCCGCTGCTCTGGCAGCTTCCAAATTCGTATGCACCGGGTCGGTAAGACCCAGGGCGAGGACGTATTCCCTGATTTTTCCGCGCTCGACCCGGAACTCGAACTCGGGGAATGATCTGTCCAGTACGCTTTTATCCAGCGGCATGAAATCGCTTCCTCACCAATATCGCTTCTTTGATTAAGTTGTCTTCAGTTTCGGTTTTTTGTGTGAAATCATCAAGTATCATCGGCGAGATTCTCAAAGCCCCAGCGCCTTGGCGATGATGTTTCTCTGCACCTCGCTCGTGCCCGCGCCGATGGTGGCCAGCCGCGCGTCGCGGTAGTGGCGCTCCATGGCGTATTCTCCGCTGTAGCCGTATCCGCCCATCACCTGAACGCCCAGGTCGGCCACCCGCTTGTAGGCTTCGCCGGCATAGAGCTTGAGCGTCGCCGCCTCGATGCGCCCCGCCTTTCCCTGCGAGACCAGCCAGGCGAACCGGTAGACCTGGAGCCGCGCCGTATCGACGAGCATGTGCATCTCGGTGAGCATGTGGCTGACGGCCTGGAATTTGCCGATGGGGCGGCCGAACTGCTTCCTCTCCTTTGCGTGATTGAGAGCCAGCTCGAGCGCCGACGCTGCCGCCCCCGTGCGCGCTGCGGAGAGGCACAGGCGCTCCGTGGTGATGTAGGCCATGAGAGCCTGCCAGCCGTCTCCCACCTCTCCCAGGACATCGGCTTCGCTCGCCTCCACGGCGTCATAATGCACCACGCAGGTGCCCATCGCGCGGTGGCCGAGCAAATCAAGCTTCGACCAGGTGACGCCCTCGGCGTCGGCGGGGATGATGAAGTTCGTGATGCCCTCGTGCTTGGCGCCCGAGTTGTCCGTCCGCGCGGCGACGAGGATGTGCGTGGCCGTCGGCATGCCGGAGGTGAAGTTTTTGGTGCCCGTGAGGCGGAAGCGGTCTTCTTCCCGGTCCGCGCGGGCGATGATGGCCGCAGCGTCGGAGCCGGCGTCGGGTTCTGTGAGGCTGAATGCGAAATATTTTTCCCCCTGGATGGTGGCGGGAATGAAATCTTTTTTCTGCGCGTCCGTTCCACTGACGAGCAGGGCGTCCACACCGTAGCAGACGTTTCTGAAGATCATGGTGGCGAGGTCCAGGTAGTGCATCCCAGCGGTTTCGAGGACGAGGGCAAGATCCAGCGCATCGCCTCCCATGCCACCGTACTCTTCGGGTGTGGATACGCCTATCCACCCGTCATTGGCCAGGGCCTTGTAAGCCTCGACGGGGGCTTCGCCTTTCTTGTCGCAATCCATTGCGTATTCAGGGGGGCAAACCCGTTCTAAAAGCTCATGCAGCGTGCGGCGCATGAGTTCCTGGCGCTCGTTGAAGGCGAAATCCAAACCGGTGAACCTCGATCGTCAAGGGGAATTCCTGATTCCGGGAGGCGATTGAACACCGCCACGCTCGAAAAATCAAGCCGCATGCGGGATCGGGCGCGAAAAAGCCCTCAATCCAGGACTTCGGGGTTGTGGATGTTTGTCGGTTGCCCGTCGGCGAAGGCGTTGATTTGATCGAAAGCGATACCGAAATATCTCTCGAACGTGCCGCGCGTGACGTAGCCCAGATGCGGTGTGCAAACCGTGTTCTCCATGCTCAGGAGTGGATGTTCGGCCCCTCGAACCGGCTCTTTTTCATAGACATCCACGGCGGCGAATCCGGGTCTTCCGGCCTTGAGCGCCGCTTCGAGCGCTCCTTCTTCTATCAGCCCCGCGCGGCTGGTGTTCACCAAGAGGGCGGTCGGTTTCATGAGGCTCAAATCCTTCGCCGTCACGATGCCCCTCGTCTCAGGCGTCAGGCGGATGTGCAGGCTCACGATGTCGGACTCGGTGAAGAGCGCCTCTTTGCTGTCGGCCATCGGAACGCCGTCCGTACGGGCGCGCTCGGCGGAGCCCTCTCTCCCGTAGGTGATGACGTTCATGCCGAATGCTTTAGCCACCGCGGCCACCTGGCTGCCGATGTTGCCGTAGGAATAAACGCCTAGCGTTTTGCCGTAGAGATCCTCGCCCAGTGTGGTTTGCCAGCCGCCTTCCGCCAGATTCCTGATTTCCTGGGGGATGGAACGCATGGCGCAGTGGATGAGGCCCCAGGTGAGTTCACACGTGGAATGCGTACCGCTTCCCCCTGCGGCCACGGCCACCTTGTGGCGCGTGCAGGCTTCCAGGTCGACGTGTCCGCCGAAGCCTGCGCCCGTCTGACTCACGATTTTGAGATTGGGGAGTCTGTTGAGCAATTCTTCCGTGATGTGGGTTCGTTCCCTGATCAGGACGATGGCTTCGGCTTCCCGGAACCGCTCCGCGAGCGCGTCGATATCATCGAGCGTGTCGTTGTGGATGGTGACGTCGTGCCCAGCCATCTTGGAGAAACACTCGAGGTGCCGGATGCAGTCTTGATAATCATCTGAAATCACGACTTTCATTCAGGAGTCCTTTCTGGCGCATTCATTGGAAGCAGGGGAAGAAGTCGGTTTTTTGTTAATCATCTGAAGATGTATTATTATCCCCCCGGACGGGAATTTTCCCAAGCCGCGTCCGGGTTTCAGGAGAGGTAATGGCAACGGCATCGGAGAGAAAAGTACAGCTTACCCGGATGGTCAAGGCGGGCGGGTGAGGTTCGAAACTGGGTCCGGAGGACCTGCGAGAGGCATTGAGCCAGTTTGAGCCGTTTTCAGACCCGAACCTGCTCTACGGCACGAACGCCGGGGACGACACGGGCGTGTATCGGCTCAGAGAGGATTTGGCCATCGTCCAGACGGTGGATTTCTTCACCCCCATCGTGGATGACCCATACGCCTATGGCCAGATTGCCGCGGCCAACGCGCTGAGCGATTGCTTCACCATGGGCGCACAGCCGATCACCGGGCTCAATCTGGTGGGTTTCCCCTGTCATATCGGACTGGATGTGCTGGGGAGAATCCTGGCCGGCGGCGCGGACAAGATGCGCGAGGCGGGCGGCGTCATCGTGGGTGGCCACAGCGTGGACGACGTGGAACCCAAATACGGCATCGCCGTTACCGGCACTGTCGACCCTCGGATAATGGTGACCAACCAGGGAGCGAAACCCGGCGACAAGCTCGTTTTGACGAAGAAAATCGGCACCGGCGTCGTGACGAACGTCACGAAACAGGTGAACCCGGTGCTTAAGGCGGCGCGCGGCATTTTCGGGAAAAACGGAAAGCTCCGCGACGGCGTGTTCGAAGAGGCCGTGGATTCGATGAAGGCGCTGAACAAAAATGCGAGCGAGTGCATGATGCGCGTGGGCGTGAACGCCTGTACCGACGTAACCGGATTCGGCCTCCTGGGCCATCTGCACAACGTCATGGAGGCCAGCGGCGCGCGGGCGCGCGTCGTGTTCTCCGATGTGCCCCGGTTCGAGGATTTGCTCCCCCACGCCATTGCCGGCACGGCGGGTGGGGGCGATCGCAACCGCCTGTGGACGAAACCCTTCGTCGAGGCGAAACCGGGCGTTGATGAGGAGATGCTCGCCCTGCTCAACGATGCGCAGACCTCCGGCGGACTCGTTATTGCGGTGGATGCGAATAAGGCGGGGGCGCTATTGGACGAGCTGCACGGGGCGGGCGTGGCTCCCGCCGCCGTATTCGGCGAGGTGGTGGAAGGCCCGGCCGGGAGTATTGAGCTAGAGCCGTAACTCTTGTCTTTTAGCGAGGGAGCGTTTATGGAAAAGGCCATGTTCGGCGCAGGTTGTTTCTGGGGAGTGGAGGCGGCGTTCCGCAAGGTGGAAGGCGTGGCGTACACCGCTGTGGGGTACTCGGGCGGCGCGAAGGACGAGCCCACATACCGGGAAGTATGCACGGGCCGCACGGGGCATGCGGAGGTCGTCTATCTGGAGTTTGAACCCGAAAAAGTCTCCTATCAGGAGCTTTTGGATCTGTTCTGGCGGATTCACGACCCGTGCACGCTGAACCGCCAGGGGCCCGACGTGGGCACCCAGTACCGCTCGGCGGTTTATTTCTTCTCATCCGAGCAGGAAGCCGCGGCGCAGGCGTCCAGGCAGGAGCAGGAGGCGTCAGGGCGTCATTGGGGGCCGATAGTGACCGAGATTACGCAGGCTTCGCGATTCTGGATGGGCGAGGACTACCACCAGCAGTATGCCGAGAAAAACGGGATCATCTGCCACTAGGCGCGTCTGATCGCATCAGCCCTCGGCGGGGTCACAAGCCTGCCGGGGGCTTTTTTTGGTTAACCGTATTGCGCCACGACGCCGGCCAACTCGTCGAGTTTCGGCAAGATGACGTCTTCCTCCGCCGAGGGCAGGGGGAACAGGCACCTGCCCACGCCCAGGTCCTCGTAAGCGCGCAACTCCTCCAGGTCGGGGGGCGCAAAGAATATGGTGACCGGAACGGGTGGGCGTCCCGCCTTGGCGGCCATATCCTGGAGTTCCCGGATTCGCGGCGCGAGGTCCAGGCCCCCGCGCGGCAGCGGCATCCACTCATCCCCGTAGCGAATCACGCGATCGAGCGTCCTCGCCCCGTTTCCGCCCACGAGTATGGGCGGGTGCGGTTTCCGGACCGGTTTGGGCCAGGACCAGATGCGCTCGAAATCCACGAAATCGCCATGATAGCTCGCCTCATCCTCCGTCCAGATGGCTTTCATCGCCTCGATGCGCTCGCGCAGGACGATCCAGCGCTTCTGGTAGTTCGTCCCGTGGTTTTCCATCTCCTCGCGGTTCCAGCCGCCGCCGATCCCGAAAAGCACGCGGCCGTTCGAGATGTGATCGAGCGAAGCCACCTCGTTGGCCAGGGTGATGGGGTCGCGCTCGATGACGAGGCAGATGCCCGTGCCGAGCATGATTTTTTCCGTCGCGGCCGCCGCGGCGCCTAACGCCACGAAAAGGTCGAGCGAGTGGGAGTATTCTTTCGGGAGTTCCGCACCGCCGGGCCAGGGGGTTTTCCGGCTCGCTGGAATATGGGTGTGCTCCGGGAAGAAGATGGACTCGAAACCCCGGTCTTCCGCCTCCTTGGCGACCCGGTGCGGGGCAATGGAATAATCGGTCGGGAAAATCGCGACGCCGAATTTCATGGTGTGCTCTCCTGGTTCTGAATGGTGAACAATGCGCTCGTCATTCCTACCTTATGCCCAGGGGGTTCGGTTTTTGCCCCTCGGGGATGATGGGGTCGTAGGTAAACCCCCTCGTCTTCTCTTGGAATTCCTCCCGCACCTGCCTCAATACGTTCTCATCGCCGATGAGTTCGAGCGCGGTGGCCGCCATGGTCTTGGCGGCGGTCATCATGCCCTTCTCCCCGATTTCCATCCCGTATTGCTGGGTGGCGAGCCATGAGTGCCCCGGCGTTCCGGGCGCGTGGCAGGTCGTCATGAGGTTGCCCAGGGGCGTGAGCCAGCTCACGTTGCCGCGCTCGTTGCTCGGGCGGATGTCCGCCGGGTCGAGGGGGGAGACTTCTTCTGAGAGCGGCGTCTCGTAGCCCAGTTTGCGGGCGAATTCCTTCGCCTCGTCCGAATAGCTGTGCGCCCCCACGAATTCGAGGTTTCGCTGCACGCAGTGGGCCAGGGCGCTGTTGGGAAGGTTCTCGTACACGGCGGTGAGGAGGGTTTCCTTCATCGTGGTGCCCGACGCCAGCGCGCCCGCCTTCGCGCAGTTTCGCACGCGTTCGCTCAGTTCGTTCACCATCGCTCTCTTGGGCGCGCGGACGTAGTACCACACGCGCGAGTAGGAGGGCACGACGTTGGGCGCCACGCCGCCGTCGGTGATGACGTAGTGGATCTTGACCGGCTCGATGACGTGCTCGCGCATCATGTTGACGCCGTAGTTCATGATCTCCACGCCGTCGAGCGCGCTCCTGCCGTTCCAGGGGTCGCGGGCCGAGTGGGCGGTCTCGCCGTAAAACTCGAAGACGATGGAGTCCATCGCGTTGGTGCTGCCGCCCCGGGTGAAGCTCTTATCCCCGGGGTGCCAGGTGACGGCGGCGTCGAGGCCGTCGAACGCGCCGTCGCGCGCCATGTACACCTTGCCCTCCAGGGTCTCCTCCGCCGGGCAGCCGTAACATACGACCTGGCCCTTCGTCCCCGATTCGCGCAGGGCGCGCGCCGCCGCAATCGCCGCGTAGGAACTCGCCGTGCCGAAGAGGTTGTGCCCGCAGCCGTGGCCCTGTTTCTCGTGGGAGTCGCCGCAGTGGGGCAGCGCGTCGTACTCCCCGAGTATTCCCACGGCGGGGCCGCTATCGCCCCACCTGGCGATGAAGGCGGTGGGCAGGTCGCCCACCCCGCGCTGCACCTCGAACCCGTTTTGCTCGAGCACGTCCTCGAGCAGTTCCGCGGACTTGAATTCCTCTAAAGCGATTTCCGCGAAGTTCCAGATTTCGCGGGCGATTTCGCGCGCCTCGCCCGCCTGCCCGTCGAGGTAATCGACGGCATGTCGTTTGAGATCGTCCATGTCTTCCTCCACATGGTGATGCGGATACCGATGATTGGATGGGGCGATTATAGCCCAGACAAGGCGTTTCGTATACGGGGCCGCAGGATGAGCCGGTCGCGGCGGCGGGGGATGGGGGCGCGCCCGAATGCGGGCAGTTGCGGGCAAATGCGCGGGAGGCGAAAAACTTTTTTTTGGCCTGAATCTTAGTGGGCGGCGCTCAGATTTAATTCATAACCTGCATGATTACAATGGTTTACGAGAACGGTATTTTTCAGGAATTTATCGAATAACATCGTGAATTTCTCGAATTTTACGGGAAATATGATTATTTTCATTATCGCGCCGTCCTGGAACCCATTCTCGTCACTCTTCCCCGCTCCATCGCCGGGTCCCATGAGAAAGCCTCCTCTCCCTGCGCCTCCATCCGCCGGGGAAAACCACTTCCCCGCGCAGCGCGCAAGATAGCGCAGTCCGCTGTTTCATTGATGACGGCAATTGCGGGGAAATGCGGGGCGGTTTCGAGAGGGCGGGGTTTTGAAAACCTTTGTCTGGCCCTCCGCAAACGGCCAACGCCTCTTTCCTCACCCTGAGTAGCCGCCGAAGGTAAAACGTGACTGAGAAAGGAGCGTTTGTATCGAAGGGCGAGGGGCTCGCGTCGTGGCGAGAGGGCATCCTTCGATACGCGGCTTCGCCGCTACTCAGGATGAGGCGATGTGGTTTTGTTCGTCATTCCGGCGCATGCCGGAATCCAGAGCGGACGGGCATGGAAGATATGTGGGAATAAGGCAAGCCGGTGTAGGTTGCCTGGTTCCATGAACACTGGTGCTCTCATTGATTCTGGATTCCGGCTTTCGCCGGAATGACGGCCAAAAACGAACCATGGGCGGTCACGGGGGCAGGGCGGACACATAGTCAGACATATATGTCTGACCCCTACGGGTTCGTTTCGATTTTCGTGGCTTGTAGGGACAGGTCGCGACCTGTCCTTGTTATTCTCCTCATCGACCGAAATAAATCGCCGTCATTCCCGCATCGTGGTTCGGTCTCAATGGGTGCAAGGGGGTGTAGGGGTCGCATATATGCGACCCGCATCGTGGAGGCGAAAGAAAGGGCCGCATATATGCGGCCCCTACACGCGGGTGGTGGCCTTTACAGATTGCCGAAAGCCGGAATGGCGGCCACGGCGAGCAGGGCGGCCACAGGGGGCCGCCCCTACGGGTTTGTTTCAATACACGCGGTTTCCGTAGTAGGGACAGGCCCCTGTGCCTGTCCGAGGCCCCTGTGCCTGTCCGAAACCCCCGCGCCTGTCCGAAACCCCCGCGCCTGTCCGAAACCCCCGCGCCGCATGTGCTCATTCGATTGCTTATCCCGCGGCATGAAAGCTATGATACCCTCGCCTTCGCGCGTACCCACGCAATCACTGTTTTCCGGTAACGGTTCAGGGTTTCCTGAAAAAGCCCGCCGGATTGTTGAAATTTTACCTTCTTTTATGGAGAAAATCATGGAAAAAAGAACACTCGGTCGCACGGGTCTCGAAGTCACGGTCATCGGCTTCGGCGCCATGACCATCGGCGGCGTGTTCGGCCCGGTGGATGACGCAGAGTCCAACCGCGCCCTGCACGCGGCCATCGATTCGGGCATGAACTTCATCGACACCTCGGACGCCTACGGCGCGGGCCACAGCGAGACCGTCATCGGCAAGTTCCTGAACGAGCGGGCCGACCGCGCCGACATCCTCATCTTCACCAAGGGCGGGAACGACATGTCGACCGGCCGGCGCAATTTCAATCCCGATTACATCGCGGGCTGCCTGGAGGGGAGCCTGAAGCGCCTCGGGATGGACGTTATCGACTACTACCAGCTCCACAACCCGAACGTCGACAACATGGCGGCCGAGGACAGCTACGCGCTGCTCGAGAAGGCCAAGGACGACGGGAAGATCAGACACTGGGGCGTTTCGATAAACACGGTGGAGGAGTGCAACCTCGCCGCGGAGCAGGACAAGCCCGCCACCATGCAGATGGAGTACAACGTCATCAGCCAGGAGGCGGCGCCCGCCTTCGCCCGCGCGCGCGCGGCGGACGTCGGCGTGATTTCCCGCGTGCCGCTCAAGCGGGGCTTTCTCTCGGGCCGCATCGACGAGGCGTTCGAGTTCGCCGAAGGCGACCGCAGAAAGGGCATCCTCTCGCCCGAGAACATCCGCAAGTTCCAGGCCCAGCTCGCCCGCACCCGCGAGGTGGCGGAGAATCTCGGGGTTTCGGCGGCCCAGGCGGCCATCCGCTTCTGCGTCTCGAACGAGAACGTGAGCTGCGTGATTCCGGGCATCCGGACGCCCGAGCAGTCCCGGCAGAACGCCGCCTGCGGCGAACCCCTGCCCGCCGAGGCCGTGCGGAGGCTGCAGGAGGTCTAGAAGGCGCGGGGGGTCAAACGCGAGTGAGGCGCGAGGAATTGTAGGGACAGGTCGCGACCTGTCCGGGGACCTTGAAAACCAACCCCCCCTACCCCCCCTTGACAGGGGGGTATAAAAAGGCGATGCGCCCTCGCCGGGCTGAGGGGGTTTTGCTTTTTCTTGCCCCCCTGTTAAGGGGGGGTAGGGGGGGTTGCCTTTATCCCTTGAGGAGTGGGTGGAAGAAAAACCCCGATGGGAGTGAATTTCTTCTGCTGAGTCGCGGTTGAGCTTTGCCTTTGTTCGTCATTCCGGCGTATGCCGGAATCCAGGGACTTTGCTTTTGCATTTGTCTTTTCGCTTTATCGTTTTTCTTGGTTGTCCTGCGATTCGGTGTTCCCGTCTGCTCTGGATTCCGGCTTTCGCCGGAATGACGGCAGTGGTCAATGGCGAGCGAGGAGGGGGTTTTCATCAGCCCATAAGGTGCGATTTCATCGTTCAAAAAGGAGACGAAAATGCCGGTAACGAATTGGGACGAACTGCCTGTGAAGGTGCCGTTCCCGGGGGTGGAAGTGGGCCTCGTGAGCGGGAAGCACTGCATGATCAGCTACATCCACGCGAAAGGCGGGAATTCCACCCGCAGGCACCACCACGAGGCGGAGCAGATTTTCTGCCTCATCAGCGGCTCCGCCCGGGTGCAGGCGGGGGACGACCCGGTGGCGGTGCTGAAGCCGGGCGACGTCTGGTACGTGCCGCCGCACACCGAGCACCAGGCGGACTACCTCGAAGACACGGTGGCCTTCGAGGCCGCCGGCCCCATCCGCCTGGACAATTTCGCGGGCTACCTGCACGAGGACACGCATTTCGTCGACCAGCGGGACCTCGCGGCGGACATGGAGCGGGAGCAGGCCGGGTAGGGGAGATCGTAGGGACAGGTCGCGACCTGTCCCTACAATTGACCCCGGAATGATGACTAAAGGCGAACCATGGACGGCAAAGGGGGTCAGGGCGGCCACGGGGGGCCGCCCCTACGGGTTCGTTGCGATTGTGTAGGGACAGGCCCCCGTGCCTGTCCGAGGTTGCGACCTGTCCTTGCGTATTTCCTCATCGCCCGAGATAAACCACCGTCATTCCGGCGAAAGCCGGAATCCAGAGCGGACGGGTATGGAAGAAAAGCTGGAATGAGGCGCTCCGGTGCAAGTGACCAGATTCTATGAACTCTGGTTCTCTCATCGGTTCTGGATTCCGGCATTCGCCGGAATGACGAACAAAGCCGAATCGCATCTGTAGCGGACAGGCCCCCGCGCCTGTCCGAGGCCCCCGTGCCTGTCCTGACGAAGGACAACCACGGGAATGGATGTCTTCTATGCGGGCGGCCACGGGGTCAGACATATATGTCTGACCCCTACTGGAAAACCAACCCCCCCCTACCCCCCTGACAAGGGGGGCTGTCCTTTCAAGAAAAAAAGGCCGACACCCCGCGAAGGGCCGGCGGAAGGCGGGAGTTGCTGCGACACAATCCCTGAGGTCCGGGGCCCGGCCGCGTCGGGGGCGCCGGCCTGCATGAAGCGCGAAGTGGGGGCCGCCCGTTGTTCCCCCTCCCGGTTCGAGGACTCAAACTCATAACCGGGAGCGGTACAGTTTGCTCCATCACGAGGGAAGCAACCAACGGGCAACCCCCTGTTTCTTTCCAGTCAGGGAAGCGTCTCGTATGCGACACACAATCCACGAGGTATTTGACGTGAGAAGTGAACGAGACGCCTCCCTTGGAGGAACCTACTGTTTACGTGCGCCAAATGCGCCGACCATTCTACCGCTCGTGCTATACGTCGAATGGAATGTCCCGGTTGCAACTTTCGGAACGGTGTCAGTGCCATTGTCTTTGAGTGCTCCAGACCATTCTCCGGCAGCGGCAGCGGCTGTACCGCCAATAGTCCAGACTGTCTCGTTTCCGGCAGCGTCGGCTGTACCGTCACTACTGATTGGCCCCGTATCTCCGATGGTGGACTTTTTCAATTCTACAGACCAATCACGCGACATGCCGTCGGCACCCATGAATTGATCGATAGTGCCCGTGATCATGTCGGTATTGAAATCCGCTTCAAGCGTCGCCCTCGCGGTGAAGTGTCCAGCGTCGTTCGTTCCGCCAGTAGCACTGTAGAGCGCATACTTGCCCGCAGCGCCGCCCATGTATGTTGCTTTCCCTGCCAAAGCCGCAATGCCGCTAGCGGCTAGAACATCACCTTTGTCGTCCGCAAAAGCACTCACAACATAGTCTCCATTAGCGGGCTTATGTATCCACCAGCCGTAGGAAGCGTATTCCGTGTCTCTTGATTCCGTGACTCTGGCATTTGGGTTCGTAGGTTTGAACGTCCAAGTTCCGCCAGTAAGAGTGAAGCTGGATGCGCCAGCGACCGTAGATGTGCACGTTTCCCCCGTGGTGGGTGCGCAATAGTAAGTGCCTGATACTCCATGAAACCTACCGGGTATTTCAACCCTAGCTTGCCGAAGTGGGTTTGGCTCGGGCAATTCAAACTTTTTGGTACCAGCAGTTTGAGTGAATCTGGTGCTAGCGACTCTTCCGGGTACGCCAGTAGCAGTTGTGTCGATACTAAGTTCGCCCTCTGTTAACTGATATTGAAAAGCACCATCAGCAGTTACAGCAGCGGCAGAGCCGAACTTTTTCCCTTCTGTCGGATCGTCTACGTTCGAGTAAACCACCGCCTCATACATCCCGCCACCAGTAGGTGAAGCTTTATACTTCTTACCTGCCCAACCGTGATTATCAGGAACTCTTGTATTCTTGTCTTCCGACAATTCAACAGCATCGGCGGCACCAATCGTTACGTTGATCGCATCGCCATCGTCATTGTAGGCACCTGTTCGGGCACTGGTTGCAGTGCCAAATGGCGTTGTCCCAATACCCGTATGAAGTTTCATGGCCGTCGCCATCATGGCCTTGTCGGCAGCCGTTTTCGCAGCATCCATCGCGGCCATGCGATTTTCTTTAGCGGTGGTAAGCTGAGATTCGAGGCCGGTAACCGTTAAAGTGTTCGCGGCTTTCTCTTCTGCCGGGACGTTTTCCGCCGCTGCAATCGCCGCCTTCGCCGCCATAATCGCCGCATCAGCAGCGCTCACCTGAGCCGGAGTGGATTCGTTGTCCACGGCACCTACCGCAGACTGAGCAGCCGTTATCTTCATCTTGATGTTGTCACGCTCCATAGCCAATTTCTCGGCTGCCAAATCTGCGGCTGAAGTGCATGACATGTCGTCGTTCCATCGGCCACCGCCAGCCTCACATGACTGTTGTGTCACCATCGTATCATCTGTTGTAGCCGTGGAAGAGCCGCCCCCACCACCGCCGCAACCCACCAGCGTCAGCGCGAATACCGCCGCCAGCGCGAAAGCGTAAAGCTTGTTTATCGGTTTCTCTCTGAACATCATTTAGTGAGTCCTCCTGAATCAATAGAAAAAGGGATTTTCAGTGAATTTCCGGCTTTCTCCGATTAACCTCCTTTCGTCAGCTTTTTTTTCGGGCCTTCACAAACCGGTGATTCGTATTTTGGGCCGCCAGAAATACGGCGGATTTGAACCCTTTCATGCTCCGGGCCGATGGTTCCCCGAGAGGCGGATTCCTGCGGTATATGCCACCGTTCCCGGCCTCCAAAGGCGAGTATCTTTCGCCCACCCCGAACCCGGGCTGGTGACCGCTAATTATCGTTATCAGCCTCCAGAAGCCCCGTTTTCCGCCGAAAAACCCGTTTCGGGGCGCATTCAGGCCGCAAATAGGCGAAAGATGAGCGAAAAAAGACGCAAAACGGCGCCCGAAACCCCTCCGGGGACCCCGGAATTGCGCTTGACATGGCCGTGAGAGGTGTTATATTTTCTGATAACGATAATTATCGGACTCTAGGAAAGCCGTTTCGGTCGAAATCGACCACCGACGTCATCCCTGCGCGGTTATATATGTCCGACATATGCGGATGACGGCCCTTTATGTATCGCCGAACCCCGGAATGACGATGGAAAGCCGCACCTGCGGGGGCTGTTGAAAAAGTCCCGATGAACGAGGGTTGCAGGTTTTGTAGGGACAGGTCGCGACCTGTCCCTACGGATACCTCGCCCCAAAATCAACCCCCCCTACCCCCCCTTGTCAGGGGGGTAAAGGTGATGCTCCCCGGCGAGGGGGGTAACAACCCCTTGCGGGAAGTTGCCGACAGAGTAGAGAAGAAATTCACTCCCCCCTTTGAGGGGGAGTCAACGAGACAAGGGCGAAGCCCGCAGGCGAGTTGGTGGGGGGACATGCCACAGAGTAAACCTCCCCCCACCGATTCAGCCTTCGCACAAAACGCTCGGCTTCATCGACTCCCCCTCAAGGGGGGAGTGAATCCTCTCTGCTGAATTGCAAACAAGTCTGAAAGGGGGGTAGGGGGGGGTTGCCTTTATCCCATGTCAAGGGCGGCCACGGGGGGCCGCCCCTACGGGTCGTCTTGATACGCGGGGGCGTAGGGACAGGCCCCTGTGCCTGTCCGAGGCCCCTGTGCCTGTCCGAGGTCGCGACCTGTCCCTACAGCGATTACGCGCCGCAGTTGCAGGGGTCAGACATATATGTCTGACGGCGTGTTCGCCCGAAACCCCTACGGGTTCGGCGCGGTGGCCGCCTCCGCCTCAGCCGGATGGATCTCGGCGAAGGAATAATTGCTGGTCCGGCCATCCGCTTCGAAATCGATGATCTCGGTTTCCCGGATGACCTTCTCGATCATCTCCCGGACGGGCAGGCGCGATTCCAGCCCGCGCAGGTGGCCCGCGTGCGAGCGGATGGCGGGGTGTTTCGGCACGAACAGCGAGCAGCAGTCCTGGTCGGGCTCGATGGAAATCTCGAACGTGCCGAGCGCTTTCGCCCCCTCGATGATCTCGTCCTTGTCCATGCCGATCAGGGGCCTCAGGATCGGGGTCTGGGCCGCGTCCTCGATGGCGGCGAGGTTCTGGAGCGTCTGGCTCGCCACCTGTCCCAGGCTCTCGCCGGTGACCAGGGCGCGGGCGCTCTCGAACCCGGCTATCCGCTCCCCGATGCGCGCCATGAACCGGCGGTAGAGCACGACGCGGTACTCGGGCCGCGTGGCGAGGACGATCTCCTTTTGCAGGTTGCCGAACGGCACCATGTAGAGCCTGCTCCCCAGCTGGTAGCCGTTCAGCACGCCGGCGAGGTCTTTCGCCTTATCGGCGGACGCGCGGCTCAAGTAGGGCGCGCCGTGAAAATGGATGAACACCACCTCGCAGCCGCGCTTCATGACCCGCCAGGCGGCCAGGGGGGAGTCGATGCCGCCCGAGAGGAGCGCGGCCACCCTTCCGAGCGAGCCTGTGGGCAGGCCGCCGGGGCCGGGTATTTTCTCGGCGTACACCCAGGCTTCCCTCGGGATGGCCTCGACGTGCACCGTGAGGCCGGGGCGATCCAGGTCGACCGGCAGGTGCCTTCTGGCCTGGATCGCGGCGCCGATGGCCCTGTCCCACTCCCTCGTGCTGACGGGCGTGGCCGGGAAGGATTTGCGGGTGCGCACGCGAAAACTTTCGGTTTTGAGAGGGGCGATCATTTCGAGCGCGACTTTCGCCGCCGCCTCGATATCGAGCGGAACGCTTTGCGCCCGGGCGAAGTAGGCCACCCCGAATACTTTCCTGAGGGCCTCCACCAGAGCGTCGGGGTCTTCCAGGCCGCCCGTTTCCAGAACGAGCCTTCCCGTGCGTTTCCTGACCCTGGCTTCGCAGAATAAAGAGGCCGCGCGCTCGATCCTTTTGGAAAGACGCTCGATGAAGAGCGGGCGGTTTTTCCCCTTGAGCCCGATCTCATCGTAATGGACCAGGACCGAGAGGTCTTTCGGCTCGCAGGGATTCACGATGCTCTCTCCAGGCGCACTTCCTCCCCCGAGCGGACGCCCAGGAAATCTTTCGGGTCGCCCGCCACCCTGCCCAGCGGGTTCACGGGGCTGGCCGCGCGGGGCGCATCGTCCACGCTCGCTGGCGTGCGGCCGAAAAAGACGCAGAACGCGCTGCCGGGCGGCCAGTAGGCGATCTCGCCGACTTTCATCTCCTCGCGCGCGGAGGCTTCGAGCGGTGCGTCTACGGGAACCTGGAAATAGATTTCCTCGCCCCAGACGTTCGCGGAGCCGGTGATCGGCAATGCCTCCCAGAAGGCGTCCGCGGTTTCGCTCTCCGTCAGTTCGGCTTCCATGCCTACGCTGCCGGCGGTGATCCGGATTTTTCTTTGCAAGACAGTAACTCTCCCGTTAGTTGGACAAACGCCTCGTTTCTGGCAACATAGCCGAGCTTCGCCTTGAGGAAAAGGGGCGTTTCATCGCCTTGACACCCGTGGGCCTCCTCAATAGATTGAATTGCTTTTGATATCCTGTATCGGGGAAAATGGTCGTGGAAATCAAAGCCCCGGTTCGGGAGACGTTTTTTGTCGTTCGGAGGCGAAATGAAATTTTCTGAGATTGCCGATTCAATCGCTTCCGAGATGAAGGAAGTGGAAGAAGCGATTCACGCGAATTTTCATTCGGACGTCGTCCTGATACCCGATGTGAGCGATTACCTCATCGGCTCCGGCGGCAAGAGAATCCGCCCGATGCTCCTGGTGCTCGTCGCCAAGGCGTGCGGCTACGAGGGGCGCCGCGCCACGACGATGGGCTGCGTGGTGGAGTACATCCACACGGCCACGCTCTTGCACGACGACGTGGTGGACGACGCGCAGATGAGGCGGGGCAACCCGTCCGCCAACGCGAAATGGAACAACGAGACGAGCGTGCTGGTGGGCGATTTCCTCTTCGCCAAGAGTTTCTCGCTCATGTCCGCGGACGCCGATCTGCGGATCATCGAGACCATGAGCGAGGCCTGCACCCTGCTCTCGGAAGGAGAGGTCCTCCAACTGGTCAACATGTACAACCTGAAGCTCACCGAAGAGGAATACCTCGACGTCATCTACCGCAAGACGGCGGCCCTCATCGCCGCGAGTTGCCGCGTCGGCGCCCTCATCCCCGACAGCCCGCCCACGATAGCGAACGCGCTCCATCAGTTCGGCGTCCAGATCGGCTACGCCTTTCAACTCGTCGATGACGCCCTCGACTACATGGGCGACGCGCAGATAACGGGAAAATCCGTGGGCGAGGACCTGCGCGAGGGGAACGTGACGCTGCCCTTGCTCCAGGTCTGCGCCCGCGCCACGGAGGCGGAATTCGAGCGGTTGAACCACCTGGTGGTTCACGCGGATGACATCCGGGCGGAAGACCTGGACGACGTTCTCGAGTTGATGAACAAGTACGGCGCGGTGGACTACACCCTCGACAGGGCGCGGGGATACGTGGAGGCGGGGAAGGCGGCCCTCTCCATTCTGCCGGATTCCTTCCATGTCGACGTGCTGCGCGACGTCGCCGACTACATTGTCGATCGGGACAATTAGCCCTCCGCAGGCCCTGCTCTTGCGACAGCTTCAGCATTTCATTCTGGCTTCGGGTTCCCCGCGCAGAAAACGGCTCCTGGAAGATGCGGGCCTTGTTTTCGGCGTCGTCATGGCGCCCGCCGACGTGGAAGAGGAGGTCGCGCCGGGGCTTGCGGCCGAAGAGGAGGCCATGCGCCGCGCACAGGCGAAGGCGGGTTTCGCGGCGGAGATGAATCCGGGCGCGTTCGTTCTCGGAGCCGATACGGTGGTCGTCCTGAATGGCGAAATCCTCGGGAAGCCTTCGGGCGCGGGCGACGCCGCGCGCATGCTGGGGCTGCTTTCGGGGCGGACGCACGAGGTGATCACCGCGTTCACGCTCCTGGGGCCGGAATCCCGCCGAGAGGAGGCGGTATCGACGAAGGTGTCCTTCAGGGAGATTGACGAAGAGGCCATCGCGCGCTACGCCGAGAGCGGCGAGCCGATGGACAAGGCGGGCGCGTACGCGATTCAGGGGATGGGCGGGAGCCTCGTCGACAGGGTGGAGGGAAGCTACACCAACGTCGTGGGCCTGCCCGTCCCGGAAGTGTTGAATATGCTCATGAGGTGCGGCGTCGTGACGGACGCGCCTCTTCACTCGGCGATTTGAAGAAACGGGGATGAATTATGCGTCTGGCTGATCGGATGAATCTGCTCAAAACGGAAAGCGCGTTCGTGGTTCTCGCCAAGGCGAGCGAGATGGAGCGCCAGGGCCGGGACATCATCCACCTGGAGATCGGCGATACCGATTTCGACACGCCATCGAGCATCGTCGAAGAGGCGTATGCGCAGTTAAAGGCGGGCAAGACGCATTACTGCCCCTCCGCCGGCGTGCTGGAGCTTCGCGAAGCGGCGTGCGAGTGGCTCGCGCGCGACGGGCGGGGGGCGTATTCGCCCGAAGAGATTGTCGTCGGTCCGGGCGGCAAGCCGTTTCTCTACTACACCATCATGGCGACGGCGGGGCCGGGCGATGAGGTGATTTATCCTGACCCGGGATTCCCGGTCTATGAGTCCGTGGCGCTCTATGCGGGCGCGAAGCCCGTGCCGCTGCCGATACTCGAAGAAAACAACTTCCGCTTCACGCCCGACGATCTGCGCGCGCGCGTCACGGGGAAGACCCGCCTCCTCATCCTGAACTACCCGCACAACCCCACCGGCGGGACGCTGACGAGGAACGAACTCGAAGCCATCGCGGAGATCGCGGTGGAAAACGACATCATCGTCCTGTCGGATGAGGTCTACGCCCACATGCTCTTCGAGGGAGAGCACGTATCGCTCGCCACGCTGCCGGGGATGCGCGAGCGCACCATTATGCTGGAGACGTTCTCGAAAACGTACGCCATGACCGGCTGGCGCCTCGGCTTCATCGCCGCACCGGCCGCGCTCGCCGAGCCGCTCGCCCAGCTCATCACCAACTCGGTGAGCTGCGTGCCTCCCTTTATCCAGTTGGCGGGGGCGAAGGGGCTTCTGGAGGATCAGACGGAAAGCCGCGCCATGATGGATGATTTCAGGCGCAGGCGCGACATCTTCATCTCGGGCCTGAACGAGGTGGAAGGCATTTCTTGTCAATACCCCGACGGCGCTTTCTATGCGTTCCCCAACGTAAGCCGGATTCCCATGAGCGCGGATGATTTCGCCGACTATCTCCTCGATGAAGTCGGCGTGGCGACGCTGCCAGGCTCCGCCTTCGGCGTTCACGCGGAGGGTCACCTGAGGATGTGCTTCGCCAACAGCGTGGAGAATCTGGAGCGGGCCGTGGACCGCATCGCGGACGCCGTGAAGCGGTTGTGAAGATGAACGGCAAGGTGTCCTCTGAATATCTGCCGCGCGTGTTCCTCTCCCGAAAGTTTCCGCCGCATCATTTCGAGGACCTGAAACGCTCCACCGAATTCATCATGCACGCGAAAGACGTGAAGCCGACTCCCGCCGGCTACAAACGCGCCGTGCGCGGTGCGGACGTCCTCATCTCGATGGTGGGAGACGAGATAGACGCCGGCTTCCTGGACGCCGCGCCGCGCCTCAAGCTGGTCGCCAACTGCGGGGTCGGCTTCAACAATCTCGATTTGGACGAGATCACGAGACGGGGAATTTTGGCCACCAACACGCCCGGCGTCGTTACCGAGCCGACGGCGGAATGCGCCATGGCGCTCCTGCTCGCGGTGAGCAGGCGGGTGGCGGAGGCGGATTCGTATATCAGAACCGGGCGGTGGAAGGGCTGGACGCCCACGCTTCTCGAGGGCCGGGGCCTGAACGGCCGGGCTCTCGGTATCGTCGGTCTGGGGCGCATCGGCTGCGCCGTGGCGCGCATGGCGAACGCGTTCGGCATGAAGGTCCGCTACTGGAGCCGGAACAGGAAGAGCCACGAAATGGAGCAGGAGACGGGCGTCTCCTACCGCTCATTCGGGGGGCTTTTGCGCGAGTCCGATTTCCTGAGCGTGCACTTGGCCCTGAACGATGAGACGCGCCGGCTCATCGGCGCAGCGGAGTTCGCCCGGATGAAGGAGGGGGCCGTGGTGATCAACACCGCCCGTGGCCCCATTCTGGACGAGAAGGCCCTGGTCGCCGCGCTTCGCTCGGGCCATCTCGGAGGTGCCGGGCTGGACGTGTTCGAGGATGAACCCAGGCCGCACCCGGGGCTCCTCAGGATGAAGAACGTCGTCATGATGCCGCATCTGGGGACGAATACCGATCTGGGCCGGGACGCGGTCTCGGAGCGCGTGGAGAGAAACGTGAAGGCCTATCTGCTCGGCAGGCGTCCCCCCGATCTGCTGAACCCCGAAGCCTGGCCCCACAGGAGGCGCTGATGCCGGGGCGCGCGAGAAAGACGCTCCGGATCGGCGTCGACACGGGCGGGACTTTTACGGATTTCATCTCCTTCGACGGCGCCCGCGTGCGCGTCCACAAGGTGCCCTCCACGCCCGATGCGCCCGAGCGCGCCATCCTGCAGGGGCTGGATGAGATTCTGGAGGGCCGCGGCCTCGCCCTGGACATCACCCACGGCTCCACCGTGGCGACGAACGCCCTGCTCACCCGCCGGGGCGCCAGGACCGCCCTCGTCACGACGGCGGGTTTCGAGGACCTGATCGAGATCGGCCGCCAGAACCGGAAAGAACTCTACAATCTCGCGTACCGCAAGCCGTCGGCGCTCGTGCCGAGAGACCTCAGGATGGGCGTGGCGGAGCGCCTCGATGAAAAAGGCGGCGAGCTCCTCCGCCTGAAGGCATCGGACGTAAGAGCGCTGAGAGGAAAACTTAAAGAAGCGGGCGTCGAGTCCGTCGCCATCTGCCTGCTGCACGCTTATGCGAACCCTGCGCATGAACAGAAAGTGGCCGACGCGGTCCGGCGGAGCGGGATTCACGTATCGATGTCCAGCCAGGTGCTGCCCGAGTTCCGGGAATACGAGCGCATGAGCACCACGTGCGTGAACGCCTACGTGTCTCCCATGATGAACAGGTACTTGAAGGATTTGGAATCGCGGCTCGATTCGGGACGATTGCGGGTCATGCAGAGCAACGGCGGCGTCATTTCGAGCACGATGGCGGGCGAGGAGGCCATCCGGACGATTCTTTCCGGCCCCGCCGGCGGCGTCGTGGGCGCCTATGAGGTGGCGAAACGGGCGGGGTTTGCGAACGCGATCGCGTTCGATATGGGCGGCACGAGCACGGACGTCTCCCTGCTGCACGGCGGGGTCGGCTTCACGGCGGAGACGGAAGTCGCCGGCTGTCCGATCCGGGTCCCCCTCATCGACATCCACACGGTGGGCGCGGGCGGCGGCTCGATCGCCCGGGTCGATCCGGGGGGCGCACTGGCCGTCGGCCCCCAGAGCGCGGGCGCAGATCCCGGTCCGATATGCTACGGCAAGGGGGATCAGGTCACCGTCACGGACGCGAACCTGTTCCTGGGCCGCCTCGATCCCGAGCAATTCCTGGGCGGCCGGATGGCGCTCGACATGGAGCCGGTGAAAGCCGGCGTCGCGCGACTGGCGAAGTCCCTGCGCCTCGACGACCGGCAGGCGGCCGAGGGCGTGATCCGCGTCGCCAACCAGCACATGGCGGGCGCGATCCGCCTCATCAGCGTGGAGCGGGGCCACGACCCGCGCCAATTCGCCTTGATCTCCTTCGGCGGCGCGGGAGCGATGCACGCCTGCTCCCTGGCCGAGATTCTGGGGATTCCGGGCGTCGTCGTCCCGGGTGACCCGGGGATTCTCTCGGCACGTGGCATGCTGACGGCCGACGTGGTGAAGGACTACGCCCGGACGGTGCTCCTGCCGCTTGCGGGCTTGAACAAGAAAACGCTTGCGAGCCACTTTTCGCCCTTGCTGCAAAAAGGGCGGGAGGACCTCAAGTTCGAGGGTTTCGCAAAGCCCGCCTTTTCGCTCTTCATCGACATGCGCTACCTCGGGCAATCGTATGAACTGACGCTCCCCTACCGACCCGAGACGGGCGTGGACTTGCGCAAGAGCCTCCGGGCGGCGTTCGATGCGTTGCACGATGAGCGCTTCGGCACCGCAAGCCCCGAGAGCGCCATCGAGGTCGTGACGCTGAGGGTCCGGGGCGTGGGGGAGGTGGAGCGTCCGCCCGCGAGGCGGCTTCCGAAGGCCCGGAGAGATGTTTTCGGTGCGCTCATGGGAAGCCGGAAGATGGTTTTTGGGGGAAAACAAGTCGAGGGCGCGGTCTATATGCGCGATAAATTTTCTCGCGGGAATCGCTTCAATGGGCCGGCGCTGGTGTGTGAGTTCAGCGCGACGACGGTCGTCCCGCCCGGCTGGGAATGCCGGGTGGACGAGTGGGGCAATCTCGTGTTGAAGAACGCAGGCTGAGAGGGCGCGATGGCGAACAGGTACGATCCGATACTCCTGGAAGTTTTCCGCAACCTGCTGTTCGCGGCCTCGGAAGAGATGGGCGTGGCGCTCTGCCGCTCCTCGTTCTCCCCCAACATCAAGGAGCGCAAGGATTATTCGTGCGCCGTCTTCGATGCCGAGGGCCGGATGGCGGCGCAGGCGGCGCATCTGCCCGCCCACCTGGGCTCCATGCCGATGTCGGTGGAATACGTCATCGAGCGCATGACGCTGGAGCCGGGCGACGTGGTCGTGCTGAACGACCCCTTCCACGGGGGCAACCACCTGCCCGACATCACCATGATCTCACCCGTGTACGGCACGGAGCGGGGGAAGGAAAAACTCATCTATTACGTCGCCAACCGGGCGCACCATGCCGACGTGGGCGGCATCGCGCCGGGTTCGATGAGCATCACGACGGAGATATTCCAGGACGGCGTGGTGATCCCGCCGGTGAAACTCGTGCGCGGGGGGGAGATGCAGGAAGACGTGTTCGCGCTCATCCTCGCGAACGTGCGCACGGCCGAGGAGCGCAGGGGAGACATCGCGGCGCAAATCGCGGCGAACCGCGTGGGCGAGCGGCGGATTCTGGAGATCATCGAGCGCCACGGCCTCGCCGAGACCCTGCGCTACACGGCCGAGTTGCAGAGATACTCCGAGCGGCTGACCAAGGCCGTGATACGCGACATTCCCGACGGGCGCTACCGCTTCGAGGATTATATGGACGACGACGGTTTCGGCAGCGGCCCTGTTCCGATACGGGTGGAGATCACCGTGCGCGGCTCGAAGATGCGCGTGGATTACACAGGCTCCGCTCCGCAGACCCAGGGCAGCGTGAACGCGGTGGAGTCCATCGCGCGCACGGCGGCCTACTACGCCCTGCGCTGTCTGGTGCCCTACGACATACCGAACAACTCGGGCTGCATGGACCCCATTGAGGTGGTGGCGCCCTCTGGAACCGTGGTGAACGCTGAGTTTCCCGCCGCTGTCGCCGGCGGAAACGTGGAGACGAGCCAGCGAATGGTCGACGTGATATTAGGCGCGCTCGCGAAAGCCTGTCCCGGCAAGATACCCGCAGCGTCGTGCGGCACGATGAACAACTTGACGGTGGGGGGTCTGGACCATCGCGCGGGGCCACGGCAGGGCCGCCCCTACGCCTACTATGAGACCACGGGCGGCGGCATGGGCGGCGGCCCCTGGGGCGACGGGGAAGACGCCATCCACACCCATCTCACCAACACCCTGAACACCCCGATCGAAGCGCTCGAGCATGCCTATCCGTTCCGCGTGAGCCGCTACACCGTCCGCCGGGGCAGCGGCGGCGGGGGAAAACACCGCGGCGGCGACGGCATCATCCGCGAGATCGAACTCCTGGGCGACGCCACCGTCTCGTTCATGACGGAGCGGCGGGAGAAGCCTCCCTGGCCTCTCAATGGGGGCGAACCCGGCATGAAGGGAAGAAACTCGCTCATCAAGGTAGATGAAACACAGGAATTTCCCGGCAAGGCGCGTCTCTCGGCGAAGCGCGGGGACAGGATACGCCTGGAAACGCCCGGCGGCGGCGGTTGGGGCAGGAAGGATTGAGCGGGTTCAGCCTTTTCGGGGTAGTTGGATAACTCGGCTTACGTCATCTACGGCGCGCTCTCCTCGCCAAGAAGAATTTCAAATCAACTCCCCCCACCGGTTCGGTTTCGGGCAAAACCCCCCTCACCTCACCGACTCCCCCTCAAGGGGGGAGTGAATCCTCTCTCATCGGGGTTTTTCTTCCACCCCCTTGTCAGGGGATAAAGGCAACCCCCCCTACCCCCCCTTGTCAGGGGGGTATGAAAAGGCGACGTCCACCGCCGGTAGAGGGGCTTTTGTTTTTTCTTACCCCCTGGTCGGTGTAGTAATCCCCCAACCCTTATCAGGGGGCTTTGTTTTTTTTACCCCCCTGTCAAGGGGGGGTAGGGGGGGTTGCTTTTCAGGCAGGGGCTGTTTTCCGGCGTTCCCGGCTTATCCGGTAATCGCCGAAAATCTTCTATCTTTCCAGGTACTTCGCAGGAATCGAGTTTATCGCTCCATCCATCATGGACTTGATCCGGTTGATTTCATTCAAAATTTCCCGATGGCTTGAACACCCGCTTAGAGAACCTTTACAACCTTGAGCCGCCTTGATTCTCCGCTCCTCCAAAGGCGAGACCGAACGGGCGTAATCCAGATAGGCCCCGCACCGCACCTGCTGAACCTGATAAAGCGTCTCTTTCTTATCATACCAACCGGCAAGAGAGGGTCTTTGTACACAGCGCTCGGCGGAACGCCGCATTTTCCCCAAAACGTCGAGCGTATCGACATAGGACAGCCTCTCCCGGCTGTTCACGATATCCCCTAAAGCCTTGTTATATCCATTAAAGTAAAGCTCGGGAATGGTGGCGAACACGTAATAACTGGTATAAACCTGATACTCTATCTCTTCCATATCCAGTGTAGTACCTTTAGGATAATTACCTAGAGACTCTATCATCCGCGCCGCTTTTTCATAATAATGAACCGCCGAATTATAGTCTTCCAGATTACCGATACGGCCTCTTTCCGCCCTGTCAAAAGACCTATTCGCCATGAAATAAAGACCCAACAGATGCGTGGCGGAAATGTGGCCTGAATCGGAGGCTCTTTGCAGATGAGCCATTCCTTCCTTTTCTTTTCCAATACATACAGAAATAATACCTAAACTATATATAAACAAAGATTTTGGATGTTTTTTTATTAGTTGATGGAATTTATTATATCTTTCTAAATTATCATTACCACCACATTTAATTAGATCCACAGCTCCAAAGGAATTCGAAGCAAAAACAAATCCAATCCCGACCAGCAAAACGGCCAGCTTCACCGCCTTGGGACATGCCCCGCGCCCGAATCGCATCGCCGCCTCCTTCCGCTTCAAAAGTTTTTTTCGTGAGTTTCTTCGTCGATTGCAGTTGCCCCCGTATTTAATCCGAGAACTCGATGCGTGACAAGGGGGTGTTGGAGGAGGCGGCCCCTCCCTCACCGGGTGGAATTGATTGTAGGGGCCGCATATATGCGGCCCTGCCTTTTATCGGCAAAACACGGAACCGTCCCCTGCAATTCAGGTGGTACCCCGCCGGCATGACGACAGTGGGTCATCTCGATAAGATAAGTTGACAAATAGTAACATTTAAGTTACCTTTATCGAATGATCGAGGTAAGAGAGTACATCGACACCGTTGGCCGCAGCCCATACGCCAGATGGTTCAATCGGCTGAATGCCCAGGCTGCAGCCAAGGTCGCAATGGCGACTGTTCGGATGGCGCAGGGAAATCTCTCGAACACCAAGGGCGTAGGCGGCGGCGTGTTCGAATACAGAATCAACTTCGGCCCCGGCTACCGGATCTATTTCGGAAAAGATGGGGATACCCTCATCATTCTCCTGGGAGGAGGAACCAAAAGCCGCCAGCAAGTCGACATCGAATTGGCCCGCAGTCTTTGGCGGGAATACAGATACCGCATACACGAGGAGAACTAACCATGCCACTCACGCGGGATTTCAGGGAGACGATTCAGGCAAGGGTTCAGCGCGACCCGGCCTTCCGGGAGGAGTTATTGAAAGAAGGCGTCGAATGCCTCCTCACTGGCGAGGTGGAAGTCGGCAAGGCGGCCCTGCGCGATTTCATCAACGCGACGGTGGGCTTCGAGACCTTGGGTTCTCTCACAGGGAAATCACCCAAGAGCCTCATGCGCATGTTCGGGCCCGATGGCAATCCACAGGCCAGGAACCTCTTCGACGTCATCGCCCGGCTCCAGGAAAGCGAGGGGCTCAGGCTCGAAGTCCGTGCGGTTCGTTAGATTTTATGGGCGACCACAGGGGTGGCAGACATATATGTCTGACCGTGTGTCCGCCCTTTTCTGTTTTTCGTCAATCCGATTGTAGGGGTCGTTCGCGAACGACCCCTACGGGAGGTCAAACACGAGCGCAGGAGGAGGCTTTTTCAACAACCCCACACATGCGTCACTTTGCATTTGCCCGTCATTCCGGCCTTGCGCCGGAATCCAGAGCCGATGAGAGAATTCCGGGTCGAGAGAATCCCGCCGCCTGAATCGGTTTGCCGCGTTCGCGTTTTTCTTCTACGTCCGTCCGCCTGGATTCCGGCATTCGCCGGAATGACGAACGAAACCGCACCCGCTTCATCCTGAGTAGCGGCGAAGCCGCGTATCGAAGGATGGCCTCTCGTGCCGGCGCGAGCCCCTCGACCTTCGATACGCCGCCTTCGGCGGCTACTCAGGGTGAGGAAAGAGGCGATGGCGGTTTCCAGGGGACAAATACAGGAGTTTTCACCCCCCTCTGACAAGGGGGGTGCTTTTCATGACGGGCCGCGAAATTCCCGGAACGATTTTGCCCTTTGGCCTTTTCTTTTATAAGATACGTCTGAGGAAGGTTGATATTTTATTTTTCATGCGGCTGTGCCCTGTTTCCGGGCCGGCCTTTCTTTGTTGATGCGCATGGGAGGAGCGTCCGATGCCCGGTGAGCGATTCGTCTATCTCAACGGTGAGATCATGGAAGAGAAAAGCGCCAGGATATCGCCCTTCGATCGCGGCTTCCTCTGGGGCGACGGGGTGTACGAGGTGACCCCGTGTTTCGATGGAAAGCTGTACCGGCTCGACGATCATATCGACCGTCTCTACCGCTCGCTCAAGTACGTCCGCATCGAGGTGGGTCTCAGCCAGGCGGATATGAAGCAGGCGACGCTGGCCACCCTGGAGTCGAACCTGTGCCGTCTGGAGGAGGGCGCCATGTACCGCGTCGGCCACTGGGTGACCCGCGGATATGACGATCCCTCCATGGCGGCGGGCGCGGCGGGGCCCGCTTCGGTGTTCATATTCTGGCGGCCCGTGAACGTCGCCTCTTTCGCCGAGCGGTATCTGAACGGCGTGCGGCTGGCGATTACGCCCACGAGGCGCAATCCGCCCGAGTGCATCGAGACGAGGGCCAAGGTGACGAGCAAGATGAACCAGATTCTGGCGGAACTGGACGCCGCCGCATCGGGTTCCCTGTCCCTGATGCTCGACATTCGCGGGAACGTGGCGGAAAACTCGGTCGCCAATTTCTTCATGGTGAAAGACGGCGCGCTCTGGACGCCGCCCGAGAGGAACATCCTGCAGGGGGTGACCCGCATCGCGGTGTTCGAGCTGGCCGCGCGCCTGGGAATCGCCGTCGAGGAAAGGGACATGACGACCTACGACTTGGCGCAGGCAGAGGAGTATTTCATCACCTCGAGCGCGATATGCGCCATGCCGGTGCGCGAGATCGACAGCTTCCAGCCGAGCGCGCCGGTTCCGGGGCCGGTCACGAAGTGCCTGATCGAGGCGTTCGTGGAGGATACGGGGTATGACTTTCGCGAGCAGGTGAAGGAAAAGATGACGGAAGGCGCCTGAGGCGCGGTTTTCGATTATTTCAACGCCGGAAGAGGAAGAAATGCCGTATTACATCACCAAAGCGAGCCTCGAGGGGCTGAGGCAAAAGGTCGAAGAGATTCAGTACCGTCTGAAGCATGAGGTGTCGAAAGAGATCGGCAGGGCGGCGAGCCTGGGCGATCTGAGCGAGAACGCCGAGTGGGAGGCGGCCATCGAGCTGCAGGGCAACCTCAAGAACGAGGTGAGCCGGATCATGGACAAGATCCGCGAGGCGAGCGTGATCGAGGAACTCCCCATCTCGGGCGATCGCGTCACCATCGGCACAAAAGTCACGCTCTTCGACCTGGACAAGAATGAAGAGCTTACCTACGAGATACTGGGTGAGGAGGAAAGCGACCTCCCCAACGGAATCATATCCTTCAGCGCGCCGCTCTCGCGCGGGCTCATGCAGAAAGAACCGGGCGATGAGGTGGCGGTTCAGCTGCCCGGCGGCGTGAGAAATTTCGAGATCGTGGACGTCGAAAAAATCGAATTTCCCTGATTTTCATGAGACGACTCGATATCGGCGACAGGCTGCTTGCGTATCTCGTCTTCGCGGCGGCGGTCGTTCTGGTCACCTTCTTCGCGTTCCAGCACGAATTATCGCGCGAATGGCATCTGCCGGGTTCCCCGACGCTGTATCTGTTCGGCGTCGCGGGGACGCTCCTCCTGTGCGTGTCCCTGGTATTCGTGGTCACGAAGCGAACGGGCGCGGGCGGCTCTCCCCTCGGCTGGTTCTCCGCCCATGTCGTGACGGCCACCCTGGGCGGCGTGCTGGTGACGATCCATTCCGGCGGGTTTGTTCGCTATGCGCCGGCGCTGTTGCTCGCAGCGCTTTTGCTTCTGGTGATCCTGGGCGTGTGGGCGCGCGTCCGCCTCTCGAAAAATATGGCGGCCACGTTCGCCTCAAGGGAGCAATCCTTCTCCCCGCCCGGTTCCGAAGACCGGGAGCGCCTGGCCCGCCTCATCGAAGAGAAAGAGTCTTTATTGTCGAGGCTCGAACCGGGAGCGGACGAGGGCACATTTTCCCCCAGGCTCAGGCACTGGTTCTCAAGGCCCGCGCTCACGTTCGCCTACGCCCGTCTTATCGGCCGGGAAAACAGGCTGCTGGGCACCCGCGCAGGTGTATCTGCCGCGCAGGCGTACTGGCGGGTGGTTCACATCGTTTTGGCGTTTGCCTTCGTTCTCGGTATTCTGGGACACGTCGTCACCGTCACGTTTTTCGCCGGTTATGTCTCGGGCGGGGGAGAGATATACTGGTGGCACCTGACGAAGTGGTAGCCCGCGCGTCCGGGTTGTTGAGGAAATCTGCCTGCAGAGGGGGCGGGGGGGTCTTTAACAGGCGAGAAGCCGTGTAGGGGCCGCATATATGCGGCCCGTGACGGGCGGCGAAAGGAGTCGCCTCTCTCGACTGGAAAACCAACCCCCCCTACCCCCCCTTGACAGGGGGGCAAGAAAAAGCAAAGCCCTCTCAGCCCGGCGGGGGTGCATCGCCTTTTTATACCCCCCTGTCAAGGGGGGGTAGGGGGGGTTGCCTTTATCCCCTGACAAGGGTGGCTTTTTCGACACCCCTCCCTTAAGGAGTGAGTCTTGAGCAAGCTGGCCTTGATGATCGATCTGGAGCGGTGCTTCGGCTGCAAGAGCTGTGAGGCGGCGTGCAAGCAGGAGCACAGGCTGGGGCCCGGCGAATACCGGAACAAGGTGGTCTGGCTGGGGGACGCCTCCACGGGAACGCCTGATTTCCTCACGCTGACCTGCCAGCATTGCGAGCGCCCCGCCTGTCTCAGGGCCTGTCCCGTTCATCCCAAGGCGATAACGAAAGACCCCGATACCGGCGTGGTGGAGGTGCACGAAGCCCTTTGCACGGGCTGCGGGGAATGCGTCATGGCGTGTCCTTACAGCGCGATGGGCTATGACGCGCAGGGGCATCATTCGGTGAAATGCGACCTTTGCCCCGATCGGCGGGAGAAGAATCTGGAGCCCGCCTGCGCCGAGATCTGTCCGGGCTACGCCATCTCGTTCGGCGAAAGGGATACGCTTCTCGAAAAGGCGGAGGGAGAGGGTCGTCATCTTCGGGATCACGATCATTTTCTCCTGAAGCCGCAGACGATATATCTGGAGAAAATCGCGAGGGAAAATGGCCGCGTGAACGGCGCGGAAAGTTCAAGTTTGGGTGAAAAACCGAGCCGGCCCCGTTTTGTGGAATCCCCCGAAGCAAGTGAGGTTTTCAAAGAAAAAGGCCCCGATTTTCCCTACCTGCACGATAAAAACGCGCTCCAGGCGGACCGCGTCGAGCCGGGGGGATGTAATTTCTGCTTCAACTGCTGCACCGCCAAGTTTCATTTCCAGGGCGATAAACTCATCAACGTGACGGGGAACGACGAAGACCCCGTCCTGGACGGAAAAATCTGCCCCAAGGCGCAGTTCACGCTGCAACTCCATCACAACGAACACCGCCTGAAGTACCCCCTCAAGCGCGTCGGCCGCCGGGGCGAAAATGCGTTCGAGCGCATCACCTGGGAGCAGGCGCTCGATGAGATCGCCGCGAAACTCGAAGTCCTGAAGGAAAAGTGGGGCACGGAGGCGCTGGCGATGTTCGTCGGGACCCGCACGGGGTTGATCACCCAGAAAGGCTACGCGCGGCTGTTCAGCCAGATGTGGGGAACGCCGAATCTTCAGGGGACAGACCCGTTCTGCGCGGCGGGCAAGGTGGTCGCCTACGAGGTGACGCACGGTATCAACGGCAACGGGAACAGCTATACGCCCGAGGACATCGGCAGCGCGGGGATGTATCTCTACGTCGGGGACAACCAGGCGGAGACGCGGCCAGTCTACTTCGGCAAGGTGAACGACTGGCGCATCAGGAACAAGACGAAGATGGTCGTGGTCGACCCGAGGTACACCGCCACGGCGAGCAAGGCGGATAAATGGCTCGCCATCCGCCCGGGCACCGACATGGCCCTGGGCCTCGCCATGGCGCACCATATTCTCTCTGAAAATCTGCACGATGCGCGTTTTTGCGATGAATGGGTGCTGGGCTGGGAGCGCTGGCGTGATTTCATTATCGCAAAGGGATATACCCCCGATTGGGCGGAGGGCGTGACGGGCATAGCAGCGGATGAGATTCGCGCGCTCGCCGGGGACGTGGCGAGGGCGGACGGCTGCGTCATCTTCGGGAGCCGGGGACTCAACCAGCACACCAACTCGGTGCAGACCAACCGGGCGTTCATGTTCGTCGCCGCGATAACGGGGAACTGGGGCCGCAGGGGCGGCGCCTACGTGAACATGACGGCGGGGCCGCCCATCGCCGCCAACGCGCCGGAGCACAGAAGGGCGGAAATCCAGAAGCCGATGGTGCGCAGGAGTCCGGCGGGCTGGCTGAGCGCCATGCGGGAGGGCAAGCCGTATCCCGTCAAGGGCCTCATCACGTGCAACAACCCGCTTGCGCAATGGCCGGGTCAGGATGAGGCGCGTGAGGCATTCAAAGCGCTCGACCTCATCGTCCACATCGAGTTGTTCGCGAACGAGACCTCAGCCTATGCGGATTACGTGCTGCCGGCGGCGGGCGGGATCGAGAAAGGCGAGCTGGGCCGCACGAACGACGACAGGAGAGTCGTGTGGATCGACAAGATGATCGACCCGCCGGGAGAGGCGAAGCCCGATGGATGGATATGGACGGAACTCGGGCGGCGCCTCGGGTTCGGCGACGTGATGAAAGAGGAATACAAGGACCCGGGCAGGTTCTGGGACGAGATGTGCATCGACAACGATTTCCTGCGCGGCGTGACGCAGAAGAGGCTCCACTCGGTTCCCTACCGGTGGGTGCGCTTTCCCGTCGCGAGCGAGGACGCCCCCGAGCAGGAGACGCTTTACCTCGAAGGAACGACCGCCACGGGGCAGCCCGAGGGCAAGCGCTTCCCGACGCCGAGCGGGCGGCTCGAGTTCTGGACGGAAGCGCTGGAGGAAAAATTCAAGAAAGTAGGCCTCTCCGCATTGCCTGAGTTCTACAGCGAGAAAGAGAATCTCCTGGGGTTGCCCTATCTCGAATATGAACACGAAGATGACGATCTGGCGATCATCTCCCCCTTCTCCAAGACACCCACGGGTTCCCGCGCCGCCAGAATCGTTCAGCCGGATGAGAAAGACTTAGGTCAGGCGCTTCGCCGGCAAGGCTTCGAGACGACGCTGATAACGGGCCGCCCGCCCGCGCCGCATTTTCATAGCTGGACGCATTATTTCTGGCAGGCGCAGGAGATGTGGCCGGACCTCTATTGCCAGATACATCCCGAAAAAGCGGGGGAACTGGGAATCGAAGACGGCGAGAGAGTCCGGGTGGAGACGGCGCACGGCGCCATCGAGGCGATGGCCTGGGTGAACGCAGGCATCCGGGAGGACGCGGTATACGTTCCCATCGGCTGGGGGGAGCGCCAGCCCTACCATCCCTGGCGATCGGTGAATTTCCTGACGGACATCGCTCAGCGCGACCCGTGCTCGGACCAGACGAACCTCAAGAGCCTGCTGTGCCGAATTTCCCGGGCGTGACCTGTCCGAAGTCGTGATTTGTCCTATCGGTCGGATTTGAAATTCACTTCCCCCTTGAGTGGACTGTTGAAAAAGCATTTATCAAAAGAATAACCCCCCCTACCCCCCCTTGTCAGGGGTCAAACGCGAGTGATGAACGAGCGTTTGCATAAGCCATTAACGAGAAACACATCGCCTTGCAAAACCTCCCTCTTCGGTCGGTTTTGACCCCTGACAAGGGGGGTAGGGGGGGTTGCTTTTCCAGTCGAGGATGATCACCACCGTCATTCCGGCGGCGGGATTCCGTCTTGCTGCGCATTGGTGTAGGGGTCGCATACATGCGACCCACATCGTAAAGGCGAAAGAAAGGGCCGCATATATGTCGGACATATATGTCCGACCTACACGCGGGTGGCGCCCTTCGCATATCGCCGATTGCCGGAATGACGACCGAAGGAAGTCCACGGGCGGCCACGGGGGGCCGCCCCTACGGCGATACACGCGATTTTCGTAGGGACAACCCCCCGTGGTTGTCCCAGATCCCTGTGCCTGTCCGAGGCTATTCAATCGGGTCGGGCCGGACGGGTACGCAGATTTCGGTTCGGATGTCGGTTTCCGCCGTATCGCGGGGGTCGGTGACGTAACGATACACCAGCGGGCCTTCCCTTCTCTTGAACCCGCTGTGCGGCAGCCATTGTTCGAGCATCTCGCCCAGTGTAAGCCTGAGCGTGTCGTATCCCCCGGTGTGCACTCCCACCGCATGCCATCCGCCCGGAAAGTCCGTCTCATGCAGTTCTTCAGGTCTTGGCAGATCCGAAAGCGCGCGCCGGCACGCTTCGTATCCCTTCTCTCCATGGTCGAGTCCGCAAGCGGGGCCGATGCGGGGGAGGTTCCCGCAGATCCTGAGCAGGCGCGCCTGGATGAGGCCGATGGTCTCAGGGCCGGCGGGTGCGTCGGTGCGAAGCGCCCAGAGCTTCAATCCGTCCAGTTCCAGGACTTTGACCGGCTGCGAAGTCCTCATGGGGCGTTCTTTAAGCTTCTCGATTTCAGGGCGTTTTGCAGCACGCGCCGGGCGAGTACGGCGCAGTGGCGTTTATGGGTGGGGAGGCCGCCGACGCTTTGCGCGATCTCCTCCGCGGTGATTTCTCCAAGTTCCTCCACCGTTTTCCCGCGCACCATATCCGTCAGGGAACTCATGGCGGCGGTGATCGCCCCGCAGCCGATAATCCTGAGCTTGGCGTCCGAAACCGCCTCGCCCTCGAATTTGAGGTAGAGCGTCACCTCATCGCCGCAGACGGGGTTCGTTCCGCTCCCCTCGGCGTCCGCGTCTTCGATGACGCCGATGTTGCGCGGGTCCGCGATGTGGCGGAGCACCGTCTCGTTATAGTGGTAGTCGTCTCTGGGAGCCAAAGGTTCTTCTCACGTTTTCGTTGATTTGAGGCGGGGCGCCATCTCGCGCACCTTGCTGACGGCCTCGGGCAGCACTTCGAGCAGCCTGTCGATGTCCGCATCCGTGTTGCCGTAGCCGAGGCTGAACCTGAGCGAGCCCTGCACGGTTTCCTGGGGCAAATCCATCGCCAGCAGAACGTGGCTGGGCTCGGGGGAACCCGAACTGCAGGCCGCGCCCGTGCTCACGGCGATGCCCTCGAGATCGAGGCGGATCAGGAGGGTTTCCCCTTCCGCGCCGATGAAGCCCAGGTTCGACGTGCCGGGAAGGCGGTGGTCCGTATCGCCGTTGATCAAGACATCGGGAACGTGTTCGCAGATTTCGTTTTCGAGACGGTCTCTCATGGCGGCGACGTTCTTGGCGGATTGCGGGCCTTCTTCTTTCGCGATGCGGCAGGCCTCTCCCAACGCCACGATGCCGGCCACGTTCTCCGTGCCCGAGCGCAGTTTCTGCTCCTGCCCGCCGCCGATAATCAGGGGGTCGAGCTTCGTTCCCTTTTTGACGTATAAAAAACCCGCGCCCTTCAAGGCATTGAATTTGTGCCCGGTGGCGGAAAGCAGAGACACGCCGGCGCGCTCCACGTCGATGGGTTCCTTGCCCATCGCCTGTACGGCGTCGGTGTGAAACAGGATGCCGCGCTCCCGGCAAATCGCGCCGATCTCATGGATCGGCTGAACCGTGCCGACCTCGTTGTTGCCCCACATGACGGATACGATCTTCGTATCCGGCCGGATCGCCGCCGCCACGTCTTCGGCGGAGACGCGCCCTTTGCGGTTCGGCTTCACGTAGGTGACTTCCGCCCCCTCCGCTTCCAGGGTCTGGCACGTCGCGAGCACGGCCTCGTGCTCGATCGCCGTGGTGACGACATGGCTCGTACCTTTCGCGGCGGAGACGACGCCCCGAAGCGCCCAGTTGTCGCTCTCCGTACCGCCTGAGGTGAAGAAGATTTCATCGCTATCCGCGGCGCCGATGAGGGCCGCCGCATGGTCGCGGGCGTTTTCAATCGCGATTCTGGTTTCGCGGCCGTACCGGTGAATGCTGTTCGGGTTTCCGAATTTCTCGCCGAGATAGGGCTGCATCGCGGCCAGAACCTCAGGCCGCATCGGGGTGGTCGCGTTGTGGTCCATGTAGATGGTGTTCATGGGGTCTCTTGTTTTTCCCCTGTCGGCTCCCGCGCCTGAGCCAGTTCTCTCTCGAGGGCCGCGATGCGCTGGTTCAAAGCCTGAATGGCTGCCTCCACCGGGTCGGGCAACTCGTGGTGCTCGAAAGATACGGGGAGCAGATCGTCCGTTTTGCCTTGCCCCTCCCGGTAGACGATGCGCGCGGGCACGCCGACGACCGTGCAGCCGGGCGGCACGTCCGAGATGACGACCGAACTGGCGCCGATGCGGGAGCCTGCGCCGATGACGTGCGGGCCCAGCACCCGGGCGCCGACGCCGACGACCACGTTATCCTCCAGAGAGGGATGCCTTTTTTCTTTCTTGAGGCTCACGCCGCCGAGCGTCACCCCCTGGTAGATGGTGCAGTTTTTCCCGATCTGCGTCGTTTCACCGATGACGACGCCCATTCCGTGATCAATGAAAAGCCCTTCGCCGATCCGCGCGCCGGGGTGAATTTCGATGCCCGTGATGAACCGGTTCCAGTGGCTCAGCCAGCGCGCCAGGAGCAGGAATCCCCGCTTCCAGAAGAAATGGCCCATCCGGTGCAGGCAGACGGCGTGAAATCCCGGATAGCAGAGAATCACCTCCAGTTTCGACCTGCAGGCGGGGTCGCGCTCCATGACGGCGGCGATGTCCTTTCGCATCGATTCGAATCCGCGCCTGAAACTTCCGAGGAGTCCGCCCATGGCTCCTAAACCCTAAGTCAAAGAAAAACCGGGGAAACAGGCGTGCTCCCCCACGTTACTCCTCCATCATAGCACAGTGTGTTTCGATACGCCTTTCGCCCAGGCGGGTCACGCTAATACTTCTTTGAAAAATAATCGTTTAGAATGTCTGCGTGATCAAATGCGATTTCAGGGGGCAGGGAATTTTCGCCGAAAACGCCTGCGCGCCTCGCGTCGTCCCGCGCTTTTAAGACTCCGCCAAGAACCCTTGCGATGAACACGACGGTGACGTTGTGCTGCCTCTCGTCGCGCCCGGGGTCGCTGTAGGCATGAAACTGGCGAATCAGTTTCACGTCGAGCGAGGTTTCCTCTTTGGCTTCTCGTATTGCCGCGCTTTCGAGCGTTTCCCCGTAGTCGACAAACCCGCCCGGCAGCGCCCAGCCGTAGGGAGGATTTTTCCGCTCAATCATCACGACCCCTTGCTCGCCGTTCTCATCCTCGATTTCGATGATGACGTCCACCGTAAGATAAGGATTTCTGGGGAGATTCACCTGTGTGCTCGCTTTTTATGGGAATTATATACCTAAGTAACATCCGTCCCTTTGCTCAACGGAGCGGCTGGCATATCGCCATAAAGCAGAACCTCTAAGGTATGGGGATAGCAGTCATGTCCAATAAGGCGTTGGGCAAATCCCGCCGGAAAGAAATGTCCCTAGCAGATCCAGATATCTGACGATAAGGTAATCGAAATCTTCGCCGATACCAGAAAATCGGTTGGCGACGGCCCAAATTACCAGCAGCATTATTTCCGCAAAGGCGACTGTCTCGTCGGTGTGATCTATCAGCCGCAATATAGGGCGTGGTGGAAAGACTCCTCCGATCCTCCACTGGAAAAGCCCCGGATAGGATTCGAATAGGGAATTATATACCTGACTTTACAGGCAAGAAGAACAGTATCCTCCCTGACCTACGTATCAGTTGGCTGCCTGATATAGCCTTTCAAATATCTCCTTGATCGGTGCGTCATCTGGTGCAGTGAAGCCCGCCGCACGTTTAGATAGTTCAAGGCGAAATTTTAATTTCTGGTTCTCATCCAGTAGCGGAGTAAGTACGCCGACAATTTCGCAACATGCGATTATAAGTGCTCTGATTTCTTTTCCCTGAGCCTCGCTCTCGTACATTTATTCGTCTCCTTCTGTATGTCCGGTAGCTTCCAGTATTTGCCCGACGAAAGGCTTGTCGATGGAATCCGCCGCCGAATACCATTCGCCCAGATAACTGTCGATTTTTTCCGAGGAGTCGGGGAGCCTGCTGATCGCATTCCAACCCGCTGGAGCGGATTCAAAGATTGGCAGAAGCTGTTTTGCAACCAAGCCATTTAAGGGTCGGTCATCCATATTTTCCTGATAGGGGTCTTTCCGTAACTCTTCCTCGTGAGCTACCAGCCATTCTTTAAGGTCGATTGTTTCGGGGAGTTGGATCTCCGGGCGGGAGAGCCGGTTCTCCACATAGACCGCTAGGTGCTTGGCATAATCTTTCCAGTTTGAATATGGCGGCGCATCGGGCCACCGCCGCGCCATCTGGCGAAGCGTAAAAAGAGAGGCGACCTCGCAAATTACCTCATGAAACCAACGGTTCGGTTTTTGCCTCAATCGCTCATAATCAGATAAAACATGACAGAATTCATGTGAGAACTGGAATGCGAATTGGCACCAGTCCCGATCGCGGGCCGTAAGCTGGATGGATATTGGTTCATGCGTAGAAGTACGATAGTGGATTCGCGGCTCGAAATCCCATGCTGGCGAAGCTTTTACATGGATCGTTCCAGCAAAAGGGTTTCTCAGCAATCGGTTCATATGAGATGCCGTATCCGTCAGAAGTCTTTCAATATCGCATCGCTTGGCTTCGCCCCAATCGTCTGACAACACTTTAATTTGCGCTATAAATTCCACCAGTTCGGCCCTCCCGGCGTACAAAGCCTACCTAAACCATCTCATTAAAACCCAGCCCTCCCGCCAGGATTGACTCGTTCGGATAAGTCGCTGTTCTATTTTTTCGACTCGCTCACCATGTTCGCCGTTCTATTTTCATGGCTCGTTCTGGCGGGAGGGCTGGGCATCTCGGGCGTTGCTCGATATTGATTGCAACATGATTTACCGGGGCCATCCCTTCCCCCTGCCTGCCGCGCCGCTTAGGTAGCTGACGCTAGGCAAGCCGCTCATGCTCAATGATGTTCGTAAATCATGGCTCTTGGCGGGAGGGGATGGCCTTCTTAAGGCCGATGAGCAAAATTACCATGCTTGCAATATCCGATCAATTTTCATTACAATGCGCCTCGCCAAACGCAACACGCATAGACCCAGCATCACCGGGTCGCCCGCTCAATAGAAGACCGTGCCTCCCAGCGCGGGAATAGGCGGGAAACTCACCTTATGCGTGATGTGTTTGGCAACCGGCCCGGCCTAGATGGGCTAGGCAGCCATATATGAGAGCGCGGGAACCTCGGCCTTAGACCCGAAACCCCCGCATAGTGGGGTATAGGGCCACCATACGATCAAAGGTCGCAGAATCTAAGTATCACACCCCACCTTTACTGGTAATTCAAAACGGGAGGGGTGCAGTGTGAAAGCCTTATTCGGGTGTTTTCTATGGCTATGCCTCATCTTAGTTGTTCTGGCAGTAATCGGATCTGTCGTGTCGGATGATGCGCCCGAAGATGAAAAAGTCGTCGCCAAGCAGGTCGAGGATAAGCAGACAGAAATCCCTCCCAAGCCCAAAAAGGAAGCTCCCCCCAGAGAGGCCCCGCCCGTGGCCTCGAAGAAACCGGAAAAGGTCGTCCATCCGGTAAAGTATGAGGTCATGGAGCAAAACCGGAGGCCATATCAGGGTCGGAATCGCATACTCATGAAGATACTGGCCCCAAAGGCCAAGGAAACCGACGTTATCATCAAGACGATGATGGAGGCGGCTGTAAATACGCAGATGGCTACGAACGCCCATGTCGTTTCCGTCTCCCTTTATCATAAGAAAAAAGATTCGGGCATCGGCATCATAGAGTATTCGGTTGATGGATGCGGATGGACGAAGGGCGAGTGCGGGAAACCCTCTCCATGGACGAGCCTGACCGTATGGGAGCAGGGGAAAGGTGGAATGCTAACTGCCGTGAAGAAAATCCCCGATTACTTGGCAGATGACTATAGCCCGCCATCCCCGGAGCAGCTACAGGCGGCGAACGAAAAGGCATGTGATGCCGACTTGCAATGCTGGATGGACAAATGGATTATCGAGGCTTCCTTGCACTGCAAGAGCGCGGTCGAGAGCCAGGCCCGCTATGCTCACCAATGGACGGACGGATGGCTGGATATGAAGTTTCCTCGGGCAAGATGGAAAGATCGCTCGAAAGGTATTCTGTCCTACTGGGGCGATAAGGTGCAGTTTCAAAACGGATTCGGCGCGTGGGTCAAAATGGCTTACTGGTGCGATTTCAACCCCTACACCAAAGAAGCTAAGGCCCGCGTTTTTCAGAGGTAGGGGCAAGCCTGCGGATTTCCCTTTACATTTTCAATACGCCGCTCTAGGGTGTAGTGGAGCATTGCAAAAAGAGCGGCCATGTAAAAGCGTAAAATTCTCAAGATAAAATCCACCAATTACTAGCCGAACAAAGCCGAACTCAAAGAGGAAATCCATATCCCCACGACCTTGGAAAATCTCGCTAAGGCCATCGTTCAGGATGTGAAAATCAAGCAAGAAAAATAAGGAAAGGGATTAAGCACATGCCCTTCTTCCGATTGGAAAAACATAAAGACGGAAACGGGTTTCATAAAATCCACGTTAACGGTTGCTCGTCATTACCCCCCGAGAATGAAACCGTTCTTTTGGCTGGAGATTCTTATAAAGAAGCAGAGAAAGATGCCCAAATGGGAGGATACTATTTCCCTGTTATTCGATGCGAGCGTTGCCTGTCTCAGAAGCAGTGATCGACATAACTTTACTAAAGCCGAATGTTACTAAGGTATATAAATCTCCTTTTTATGGATAGATAGCCTAGGACGCCACCGGATTTTCGCATATGAAGCCGCGCCCTTGCGAGTACGTTTCATCGGCCCATATAATGCAATCCGTCCAAAAGAAAGTTCCGCCGCCTACCGATTCATTTCGAATCGGGGCATCGTCAATTTTTAGCTTCCAGAATGCAGGGGTGATGAAATGGTAAAGTTCAATATGGCGCCTACCGCCAGACGAATCGTAGAGCAGGTTCTTGACGTGAAAGAGGGCGAGCTGGTGCTTCTCGTGACGGATTCGGATCGCCCCGCTTCGGTCACCGAAGCGCTGGCCCATGCCTTGAGCGGCGCGGGCGCGAAGCTCTCCGTCATGCACATGCCCCCTCACATGAACGGGGGGATCGACCCGCTGCCTCACGTGGGGGCGGCGATGGCGGCTTCCGACGTGGTGATACTCCAGACCAGCTTCGCCACCATCCATACCGAGACGGCGAGGAACGCGCTCAGGGAGGGCGCGCGCGTTCTGGACATGTGGGGATGGCGCGAGGACATGATGGTCGCAGGCGGCGCCCTGGCCGATTACGACGAGGTCGCCCGGGTCACCCGGACGATTTCCGACATTTACACCGAAGCCAAAACGGGCCGGTTCACGACGCCCGATGGATGCGACATGGAGTTTTCGCTGGAGGGCAGGACCTGTTTCCCGCTCATCGGCGTGGCGAGAAAATCCGGCGAATTCGCGGCGTGTCCCGATGGGGAAGCGGCCATGAGTCCCCTGGAGGGCACGTCGAACGGCGTGATGGTGAATCCCTTCTCCATCGAGCGGAAGGATCTGGGCTTCGTCACCGAGCCCATGCGTCTCGAGATCAAGGACGGCAAGGTGGCTTCCATCACCGGGAGCGCCGCCGCGGACAGGTTCTGGAAACTGCTGGATGAAAATGGGGACTTGGCGAAGAACGTGGCGGAATTCGCCATCGGCACGAATCCGGCATGCCGCCCCCGGGAGACGATGCGGGAGGCGAAAAAGACGTGGGGCACGTGCCACATGGCGGTGGGCGACAGCGGCAGCATCGGGGGCGTGATCGAAGCCCCGCTCCACATCGACATGATCTTCGACAACCCCACCGTATGGGCGGATGAGCAGATGATCATCCAGGACGGAAAGATTCTGGTTTAGTCCTCATATGTAATAAATCCGCCCCAGCCGCGCCCGATGATGAAGGACGAAGATGTCAAAAGCCCTGCTCCTTGAAGGCAAACCTGTGGCGGAAAAGGTGATGGAGGAGCTCAAGGCCTCCATTGATGCGCTGCTTCCACAGATGGGCAGGCCTCCGGGGCTCGCCGTCGTTCTCGTGGGCGAGGACCCGGCCTCTCAGGTGTATGTCCGCATCAAGGGTCGTTCCGCCAAGAAACTCGGCATCCGGACTTTCGATCACCATTTGCCCGAGGATACGAGCCAGGATGATATCGTCTCGCTCATCGAAGCGTTGAACCGCGATGAAAAGGTGGACGGGATACTGGTGCAGTTGCCGCTTCCAGGACACTTGAACGAAGAAGAAGTGCTGCGCAGGGTATCCCCGCAAAAAGACGCCGACGTGTTTCACCCCGAAAACTTTGGAAAACTGGCGCTCAAGCAGGGTACGCTCAAGCCCTGCACGCCCGCCGGCGTGATCGAGATTCTGAAGTTCTACGATATCGGCCTGGAGGGGAAGAAAACCGCCGTCATCGGGCGCAGCAAGATCGTGGGGCTTCCCCTGGCCATTCTGATGATGCAAGAGAATGCGACGATAACGGTGTGCCACTCCCGGACGCGCGATATCCCCGCCATCACGAGAGAAGCCGACATCGTCGTGGCCGCCATGGGGCGGCCGAAATTCCTGACGGCGGACATGGTTCGCGAGGGAGCGGTCGTGGTCGACGTCGGCATCAACCGGGTGGATGGGGAATTGGTCGGTGATTGTGATTTCGAACCTCTGCTCGAAAAGGTTTCCGCCATCACGCCGGTGCCGGGCGGGGTGGGGCCCATGACGGTCGCCATGCTGATGATGAACACGACGCAAGCGTATTCTCTCAAATCGCAAGAAGCGAGGGCATCGAACTGATAAGGGATTTCGGATGAGCGTAGACCTTCTGGGTGACAATACGCCTCGCTCGGCCCCGGCGGTGCTCACCGTCTCACAGCTCAACGCGCGCGCGAGAGAATTGCTGGAAGATGAATTCGGCGAGGTTTTGGTCGAGGGTGAAATCTCCTCCTGGAGCACCTATCCATCCGGGCATTCCTATTTCGACCTGAAAGACGCTACGTCCAGGGTGAGCGCCGTGATGTTCTCGGGCCGCAGGCGTTTTCTGCGCTTTGAACCCGAAGCGGGCATGCGCGTGATGCTCCGGTGCCGGGTGACGCTTTATGAGAAAGACGGACGCTTCCAGGTGTCGGCGCTGTCCATGGAGCCCCTGGGAGAAGGCGCGCTGGAGGTCGCTTTTCACCAGTTGCACGAGCGGCTGGAAAAAGAAGGTTTGTTCGATCCTTCGCGGAAAAAGGAGATTCCCGACCGCCCCCGCCGCGTGGGGTTGGTGACGAGCCGGGAAGGCGCCGCCCTCCGGGATATGCTGCGGGTTTTCAAGGAGCGCGCCCCGATTGTCGAACTCGTGGTCCTCCACACCCGGGTGCAGGGCGAGGGTGCCGCATCGTCCATCGCTTCGGCGATTCGAAGGGTGGATAAGAATCTCGCGAGCATGGGGCGCCCCGTGGACCTCATCATCACGGGCCGCGGCGGAGGGAGCCGGGAGGATTTGTGGGCGTTCAACGAAGAAGAGGTGGTTCGGGCAATCGCCGGATGCGCGACGCCTCTCATTTCGGCGGTGGGGCATGAGGTCGATACCTCGCTGAGCGATCTGGCCGCCGATGAATCGGCGCTTACGCCCACGGCGGCGGCGGAGCGTGTGGCCAGAGGCTGGATTGATGCCGCCCGGGACATTACCGGCTTGATCCATGACGCGCGACGGGCAGCCGAGACTATCCTGGCCTCTCTGGATGACAAGTTGTCTCGTTTTCTCAGGGAACCTGTATTCAGAAGGCCCGAGGCTCCGCTCGAATCGTTGGCGCAGCGTCTGGATGCGCTCTATGAACGCATGATCAGAGAAGCCGGACACCAACAGCAGATGAAATGGACGCATTTGGCCGGAATGGTCCCGAGGCTGCGCGCCCTCTCGCCCAAAGAAAAAATTCTTGTATCCGTATCGAAACTTGACGATAATCTGAAGCGCTTGCGTATGGCGAATGGATTGTTTCTGCAGAACAGGGCGGACGCGCTCGAGAACGCCGCCGGGCGCCTTGAGTTGGTATCGCCGCTGGCCGTTTTGGCGCGGGGGTATAGCCTGGCCTACAGGGAGCCCGCCGGCGCATTGGTGAAAAAGGCCGAAGATGTGAGGGTTGGTGAATCCGTGCGGCTTCGTTTATCGCAAGGCGGCTTGATGTGCCGGGTAGAAGAAGTCTTTCCCGAGGGAGAGGGCCCATGAATACGGTGGATGAATCCGCGAATCCCGATGCGGGACCAAAAAGTTTCGAGGCTGCGCTGGAGCGTCTGGAAGCCATCGTGGAAGAACTCGAAGAGGGCGAGCCTTCCCTGGAAAAGGCGGTTTTGCTGTATGAAGAGGGCGTGAAGCTCTTCCGCTACAGCCGGGAGCAGTTGAGCGCGGCGCAAAAGAAGGTGGAAGAACTCGCCGGGGAATCGGAGGAAACTCTATCGTTGCAGCCGTTCGAAGATGGTGACGATGATGAATGAGGGCGAACTCCCCGTCGTCATCGACGCAGCGGCTTACCTGAGCGTCTGGGCGAAACGTGTGGAAGAAGAACTCGACCGCCTCGTGACGGAATCCTCGGAACCGCCCGAAATCTTCGAGATCATGCGCTACAGCCTTTTCGCCGGCGGAAAGCGCCTGCGCCCCGTGCTTTGTGTGGCCGGATGCGAAGCCGTAGGCGGAGACCCCGAATGTATCCTGCCTGCCGCATGCGCCCTCGAGTGCATTCATTCTTATTCCTTGATCCATGACGATTTGCCCGCCATGGACGACGACGACTTGAGACGCGGGATGCCGACGAGCCACAAGGTGTATGGGGAGGCGGCGGCGATTCTCGCCGGTGACGGGTTGCAGGCCCTGGCCTTCGAGTTGATGGCGAATGAACGAATGGGTGCGAAAGTTTCGCCGGAGCGTCATGTGAGAGCGATTCGCATGGTCGCCGATGCGGCGGGCGCGACGGGTATGGTGGGAGGACAGCTTTTGGACATCCGAGCCAATGGCCGTGTGAGTGATATGGCGCATTTGGAGGAAATCCACAGAAGGAAGACGGGTGCGCTTTTGAGGGTTTCCGTTTGCCTGGGGGGCCTCCTCGGCGGCGGTGATGAAGCGCAATTGGCAGCGCTGCGTGTTTACGGCGAGAAGATCGGGCTGGCGTTTCAAATCGTGGACGACATTTTGGACGTGGAAGGCGATGAGGCCCTCATGGGAAAACCCATAGGCTCGGATGAGGGATTGAACAAGGCCACCTATCCCGCCTTGTATGGCATGGAAGAATCGAAAAAACTCGCGCGTTCCACTTGCGAGGAGGCCTTGGGAGCGCTCGAAATTTTCCCGAATAAAGCGCCTGAATTGGAATCTTTGGCGCATTTTATTATCTTGCGTCGGTTTTGACGATTGATTATCATTTTGTAGTTAATCTTTGGGTGAGGGTGGAATGTCGGTTTCCGAGACATCCCCTTGATGAAATCAGATTCGATTTGCGATGAGTTCCCGTGGGGGAGGTGATATGGGCGAATTGCTTGAACGTATTGATAGCCCGGCGGATTTGAGACAACTACCGGAAGAGGAGTTACCTCAAGTCGTGGATGAACTCCGCGACATGGTCATTCAGGTGACCTCTAATACGGGTGGGCATCTCGGCGCATCTTTGGGAGCCGCGGAACTCATTGTAGCGCTTCACTATCTCTATGATACGCCGAAGGACAAGTTGATCTGGGATGTCGGCCATCAGGCCTACACGCACAAGATCCTCACGGGACGCCGGGACCGGTTCCATACGCTGAGGCAGTGGGAGGGGGTTGCCGGCTTCCCGGACAGGCGCGAGAGTGAATACGACCATCTGAATGTGGCGCATGGCGGCACGTCCATTTCCGCTGCCCTGGGAATGGCCACGGCGCGGGACCTCTCGGGCGAGGATTTTCAGGTCGTCGCCATCATCGGAGACGGCAGCCTGACCGCCGGCATGGCGATGGAAGGGCTCAACAACGCCGGCGATTCGAAGCGGAACCTCACCGTTATTCTCAATGACAATAAAATGGGAATTTCGCATAACGTAGGCGCCATGTGCTCGTATCTGGCGCGAATCATGACGGGTGAATGGTCGAACCGGGCCCGCAAGGTGCGTGCGGAAGTCCAGAAAATAATCAGCCACCTTCCCGTGGTGGGGAGTCATGCCGTCACGCTGATGGACAGGGTGGAGGAGTCTCTCAAGAATATCATCGTGCCGGGAATTTTGTTCGAGGAGTTGGGTTTCCGGTACATCGGCCCGGTGGATGGGCACAGGCTCGATTTGCTGATTCCCACCCTCAGAAACGTGAAAAATCTGGATGGCCCCAACCTGGTGCACGTCGTCACCCGAAAAGGTTACGGGTATCCCTATAGCGAGGCGGAACCCATCACCTATCACGGCGTGACGAAATTCAATCCCGAATCCGGTGAATTCCACAAGAAAGCGCCCGGCCCTCCCGGCTACTCCAAAGTTTTTACCGATACCATGGTCAAACTCAGCCAAAAGGATGAAAAGATAGTGGCTATCTCGGCGGCCATGCTGGAAGGTACGGCGCTCGTGAACTATCAAAAAGTGTTGCCGGAGCGCTGCTTTGACGTAGGGATGTGCGAACAGCATGCGGTGACTTTCGCCGCAGGCCTTGCGCTCGAGGGAATGAAGCCGGTCGCCGCGATTTACAGCACGTTTTTGCAGCGGGCTTATGATCAAATCATCCACGACGTCTGCCTCACGAACGTGCCCGTTACCTTTGCGCTGGATCGGGCCGGTCTCGTGGGCGATGACGGGCCCACCCACCAGGGAGCCTATGACCTGGCCTATCTCCGGTGTCTGCCGAACATGGCCATCATGTCGCCCAAAGACGAAAATGAACTTCAGAAAATGGTCTTGACCGCGATCGAACATCCCGGTCCGGCGGCAGTCCGCTTCGCGCGCGGCTCCGGCGAAGGGGTGCCGATGGACGAGGATATCGAGACGATTCCCATCGGGGAGGCGGAATCGCTTCGCGACGGCGAAGACGTCGCTCTCATCGCCCTGGGTCCCATGGTGGGCCTTTCCATGGAATCCGCCGGGCAATTGGCGGAACTCGGGATTGAGGCGTCGGTCTTGAATCTCCGCTTTGTGAAGCCGATGGATGAGGAGAAAGTCTTGGAACTCGCGAGGCGCTGCAAACGCGTCGTCACGATCGAGGAGGGAACGCGCATCGGTGGAATGGGCGCCGGCGTTCTGGAGCTTTTGGCGGCGCATGGCATCCGGGACGTTTCCGCCACGGTCTTGGGCATTCCCGACCGGTTTATCGAGCACGGGGCGCCTCAACTCCAGCGCGACGACTGTGGACTTACGCCGGGCGATATCACCCAGGCGGCTCGCGATCTGATGGAAGGCAAGGCTGATTCTGCCGATCTGGCGGCGCATGGCAAAGAAACAGAGGCTTGATAAGTTACTCGTCGAACGTGCGCTGGCCCCGAGTCGGGAGCGTGCGCGCAGCCTGATTCTGGCAGGTCTTGTGAGTGTCGACGGCGAACCCGCCACGAAGGCGGGTTCTTCGTTTCCGGAAGACGCATCCATCACCCTCAAGGAAAACCCTTGTCCCTATGTCAGCCGGGGAGGCCTGAAGCTCGCAGGCGCGCTGGATTTTTTCGGGGTTGAGCCACTGGATAAATACTGCATGGATGTCGGCGCGTCGACGGGTGGATTCACCGACGTGCTGCTCACCCGTGGCGCCCGCCGCGTTGCGGCGGTGGACGTGGGCAAGGGTTTGATTGACTGGAAGTTGCGGAATGACCCCAGGGTCACTCTTTTAGAAGGCGTGAACGCCAGGCATCTGACGCCGGAAATTTTTCAAACGCTGGCGGGCGAAGAACGGCCGGGTTTATGCGCCGTGGATGTTTCGTTCATCTCCGTCATGAAGGTGCTCGAACCGGTTCATGAGTTGCTCGACGATGATGGAGAGATGCTCGTTCTCATCAAACCACAGTTCGAAGTGGGGAGGGGACGTGTGGGAAAGGGCGGAATCGTTCGCGAGCCCGCGCTTCACCGTGAAGTGCTTCTCCGCGTCTGGGATGAAACGCTTCGGGCGGGATTGACTCCCCGGGGCATCGCATCGAGCGCGATTGCGGGCGCAAAGGGAAACCGGGAATTCTTTCTGCACCTGAAGCCCGGGGCGAATTCTCCGGAGCCGCACGATATGGTTGAGAACGTCCTGGCGAAGAATCTCGCAACTTAGGAAATCTTTATTATCCCGGCATCCAGCTTGGGAACGACCCTCGTAATATCCTTCTGCGCGCAGAAGGATATGTCCTCGTCAAGTCCCAGGGACGATAAGTGTCTGCCCCACCAACTGTGAAAAAGCATCTTTTCCAGGTTTTTTTCAGCACCAAGGGCAACATGCAGGGCTGCCCGGGCGGTGTCGGAGAATTCCAGTTTTTCCAGATGCCTGGACAAGATTTGCAGGAGCATGCCCGCCCCTACGGTATCTTCTTCACAATAAGCGCCTTCGCGGCCCGAGCAGGCGATCAGGAGGGATTGATTCGGGTTTTCATGAAGAATAGACCCGATGCGTTCGGCCGCAGCGGTAATGTTCACGAAAGCGGCGGTGAAAATTTTTCCGCAACTTTTTACGGCTGCGAGTGTTTTGGTGCCGTTGCTCGTTGAGAGTATCAGGGTTTTCCCGCTGATTCTCCGGCGCGTGTATTCGAGCGGAGAGTTTCCCCCGTCGAATCCTTCAATCGGCTTGCCGTCCTGCTCTCCTCCCAGAATGATTTGTTCGGCGCCATGCACGTGTCTCAGCTTCCGGGCCAGTTCATGCGCCATCTCAGGAGACGCGCATGGATATATCGCGGAACATCCGTTCTCCAGGATGACGGCGATGTTCGTCGTGGCTCTCAGTATATCGATTACGACGCACACAACGTGTTGTGCATTATCAGCGTGTGCCCGATGCGCATCTTTGAGTCTCGTGGGGATTTCCGGGTGGGAAAAGGAGACGTCACACCAGATACTTTCGCTCACAAGGGTGATTCCCAGATAATGTCCAGATAGAAATAGTCACTGCACAGCGAGGATAACAGGACTTCGGCCCGCCTTTGTTCGCCGCCTTCTTGTTTCGGGACGCGCACTCTCAAAAGGGTATCGGGGTCTCTCATGTCATCGATAGTCCGAAACCAGTCGTCCGTGGTCGTCCCGTCCCCGGCGGAATAGGAAAGCGTTTTCATGGTGCGCGCATTGATGATTTTTCGTTCGAGTCGAACCAGAGAGCCTCTCTCGTCCATTTCTCCCAAAACGATGGAGCGTTCCCCCAGATTGTGATCGCTGAACCGCAAACCCTCGGGCGAGCCGCTGTAGCACGCGGCGCCGCCGCTCCACCTGGCGACGTCCATGGGTTTGTGGTAGTGGCCGATGGCCACATAACCGAAGGGCAGACGCTTCAAATCTTCGGCCTCGAATGGATGTTCCTTGAATGCAGGGTGCTCTGAGGCGAGAGCGGCTTCCGAACCGTGCAGAAGCAGGATGGACCTGTCGCTTACATCCGGTTTCCGCGTGAGGATTTCTTGCAAAGGCGGTTTGAAGGCGTCTTCGGTATCCCAGGGGATTCCGGCAATCGTGAGATTGAGTTCGCCGATATTTTCTTGCGCCAACCCGGCAGCGGGGTCACCGTGGAACAGGTGGATGTAATTTGCCATTTCGGGGCGATTCCACACGGATTTCGGGTGCATCGGGTCGTGGTTGCCGGGTATGGCGAAACAGCGCACCCCTTTTTTGGACAAGTGCGCGAGATTCTTCGAGACGATTTCTACGTCACGTTCACCTGGGTGCGGCGTGTCGAACAGATCGCCCGATACAAGGAATACCTGTGCGCCCCATTTGAGGGTTTCGCGAACGGTGCGGAAAAACGTTACCCGAAGGTCGGCCTGGCGCGCCGTCGCTTTGCGAGGCGGGAGATAGCCGAAGTCATAGCCGAGATGGAAATCGCCGCAATGGGCAAATCGAAAGTTCACGCTGGCTCCAGGGACCAATACAACGATGGTTCTGTCATGTGTATGTTGTAGTCGGCAAAATCTGAAAATGTGAGAAATTCGTGTTTCGACTTCGTCTTGACAGTATGTGTTACCCCCGCCGATGATGTGTGCTTTGAGACATATACAATAGGAGAAGTGGTTTTGGCAAAGAAATCGAGGTTAAAGGCCTCGAAAAAATCTTTTTCCAGGGAAGATTTGGACAGGGCCGCCGCCATCGCGGCCGGTCTCGAAGCATCGTTCACGGTTCCTCCTCCACCGGGCGCCATGGCGCCTGCGCCTTTATTGGACGAAATCAGAGAAATGGGAGATGTCGGGCTCGCCGGCGTATTCAATCATCTGTCCTCTACGACTCGGGAGGGCCGTATTCCCACGCTCCTCGCTCTGCGCGAGCTTGGGGATGCATCCGTCGCTCAAAAGCTTGTAACGCTTATTCGGACGATGCGGTGGTCGATACCGGGACTCGCGGCGCTGTTGGAGACTCTTCAGGCGTTGGATGCGCGAGCAGAATTGCCGGATGGTTTCGATCCGGAAAATTTAGGCCGCGCTCAGGAAGTTTCTGAGCGTTTCAGCCAGAATGAGTCCCTCACGGTCGATTCCGCAACGTCCCTTGTATCGTCGTTGAATGACCTGCCTCCTTTTTTGCAGGAAGTCGTGTTGCGTGACGGCCTCGAGAACGAGCCGGACGTTTCAGGGAATCGCCTGCTCATGCTGGCGGAAGCGATGGGCGGTGAAGGAACGTTAACGCCCCCATACTTCATTCAAATTCTGGCGGATACGGCTACGCAGGAGGCCGCGATTGCGCTTCAAAAGCTCTCGGAATCCAGCAGGGACAAGGATACGTTGTCACGAATCCGCAAAGCGATATTTCGGTTGAAAAGCAAAGGCGTTGAAGTTGAAAAATTGCCGGATGCGGGTGTTCGTACTGCCCAACGCTCAAATTATCCTGACTATGTATATGCCCTGGTAAGCGTCGTAGACGGGAGTGGGCAGATGCTTTTGTGGCTTGCCCGCTCGAGGGTTCCACGCGGGAGGTATCTCGTGCAGGCGCGTTTGCACCGGGGGCGAGGCATTGTCGAGTTCACGGATGCGGAGGTGAGCGCCAAAGAGCTGCGCGATATTTTCCGCCGAATTTCAGAAACGCCCGCCTTGGCGTCACAGGAAGTGCCTGCCGGATACGCCGTTTGGCTTCTGGAGCGCGGCCAGCGCGAAAACGAAGAAGCGGATACGCCGCTGCCGCGTGGTTATACGCACGCGAAGCTCATGCTCGATCCTTTGTCGGAGGCCGACGCGTTTCCCGCGGAGGGGCCGCATCCCGTCCGCGGGATGGTGAGTTCTCTTGCGGAAGACGAGAACAGGATGGATGTGCGCACGATTTTCTCCCACCGGCCTTTCTGGGGTTGGGTGATGGATGCAGAGCGCGTGGAGCCGTATTTCCAGGGATTTATGGAGTCGATGGAAAGTCAGGTGGCGTTGGACGAAAGACAGAAAAAAGAGCGTCTTCAGCAGATAGTGGAAAACGGCGCAAAAGAAATTTTTCAGGATGCGGCGTTGCGGGAGCGCATATCGGGCCAACTGGAAGACAATGGATACGTTTTCCATCTGGCGGGCGATGAAGCGATGGCCCGGGAATGCGTGACGCTGGCGGATGAAATGCGGGTGGATACGGATGAGCCCACGCCGCTGTTCGTCGAAATGGTTCAGTATTCCATCTATGCGATGCTAAATCGCGTTATCCGCCAGATCCGGGAGTCTCATGGCGTGGAAGGGGAAATGCAGGAAGAGAATGTCGAGGATGGCGGTGTTTCGGAAGATACCGATTCTGAGGATTCACCGATCATCATCACGCCGTAACCTCATAATTGGAGAATTCGATGGAATTCGGTTTTGATCATATTCACTACGTTTGCGCAGACGTGAAGGCGTTTGCCGAGTATTTCAAAAACGTGTTCGACGCTGAAATCATTCGCTACGATGAGGATTTCAAGGGCTCGCCCAACGCGGCGGTCCAAATCGGCCGTCTGGTGATATTCGCGCGCGGCGTCAGACCCGAGGAGACGCCGGATTCAGTCGGGCCGGAACTGGTTCAGGGCCTGGATCATTTCGGGTTCGGTGTTCCGGATGTGGAAGCCGCCGTCGAGTGGCTGAGGGGCAAAGGGGCCGAGATTATGATGGAGCCCGTGCGCCGCGGGGTAGGCGGGCGGATGATCGCCTATGTCCGAGGGCCCGGGAATATCCGCATCGAGTTGTGCGAGAACCCGGCGGCTCTTTAATATACGCTCGCATCCCGAGAACCGGAATCAGCGGAGGCGCAACAGCGGGCTTTCTTGACATCATGATTCGCGATTGTTTCATTGCGACTGAATCACCAGGACAATTACCCTTGGAGGATAAAACCGATGGTCGATTTCCAGCTCACGCCCCGGCAAATGGAACTCAGGGATACTGCGAAAAGATTTGCCACCGAAGTGATGATCCCCGCCGCGGAGGTCGCGGACCGCATCGAGGATCCCGAAGCATCCTTTAACTGGGAAGTCATCAGAGAAGGTTCCAAACGAGGCCTCAGGACGCTCACCGTCCCGAAAGAATTTGGAGGTGAAGGCGCCGACGTGCTTTCCTGCGCCATTGTGGGCGAGACGATGGCCTATGGGGATTTGGGACTGGCTGTCGCCTTTGATCAGACATGGAAGATCATGACGTCGATTGCCAACATGGCGGATGAGGAACAGCAAAAACGCTGGCTGCCCAAAATCATGGATGATGACGAGTGTATTCTGGCGACCGCCTGGACGGAGCCCATGGCGGGTAGTGACAACGTCTGGCCCAACCAGAATCCCGGGGCGGGAATTCAGACGTATGCAGAGAAGAAAGGAGACCGTTGGGTGTTGAACGGCACCAAGCGTTACATCTCCAATGGGGGTCTCGCCAAAGTTTATCAAATCGCCGCCCGCACGGATAAAGACAATCCGATGATGAACAGTCTCACGGCTTTTTTGGTGCCCTCTGACGCGAAGGGTTTTGAAGTGACGGAGGTGTGGGACAAACTCGGCCAAAGGTGTGTTCAAAACGGCACGCTGGAGTTTCACGATGTGGAAGTCCCGGCGGAAGACCAAATCGGGGAAGTGGGCCAGGCTCTGCCCGCCCTGGCCAATCTGTTCATCAGACACGGGAGCAACATCCAGGCGGGCGCCACCGTCTTGGGGGTCGCGCAGCGCGCGTATGATCTCTCTTTGCAGTATGCCCATGCCCGAATCCAGGGAAGCGTGCCTTTGCTCGACCATCAGCTTCAGCAAATCAGACTTGCGCGTATGGCGATGAAGATAGAAGCGTCACGCTCTTATTTGTGGCGCACGGCGTGGTCCACCCAGCTTGAGGAGATGGACCGGAAAAATGCGATGCTGAGCAAGGTATTCGCATCCGAGTCCGCCGTACAGGTCTGCCAGGAGGCGATGGAGCTTTGGGGGGCGGCGGGGTATATGCGGAAAAACCCCATCGAAAAGCTCATGCGCGATGCCTTGAGCTTCCTGCATTCAGACGGCACGAACGACGTGTTGACGCTGAAGGCGGCAGGCTTTCTCGAAGATCCGCCGCAAGTGGATGATATTATTTATTCCCCTCGGGTCGCCGAGGCGGCGGCGGGCAGGTAGGGTTTTTCGCTGGACGCTGGAGATTCAAGATTGGAGGTGAGCATGGAGGGTTGCTCTTCTCCATAGAGTTAGTTCCTGAAAGCGGTGATCAGGACTCCGCCTGTGACGACGCAAATCGTGGCCAGAACAGTCTTGCGGTTGATTGTTTCGAGCTTGCCCAGGAAAAAATAGCTCAGAACCAGTACCCAGATCGGTGCGATCCGGCTCAGGGGCAGCGCAGTGGAAACGCTCGCCATCGTAAAGGCTGTCCAAAGCATAAACGAGCTGCAAATACCGATGGTGCCTGCGCCTCCCACCCATAGAAGACCTCTTCTTTTGCCTCGAATCTCACTTTGGCCGGGCAGGATTGGTTTCGTGAGCAGAAGTAAACAGTTGGCTGTGGCGAAGGAGACGGCCATGCCGACGCTGGGTGTCATCTGATGCGTATATGCGAGTTTGGCGAAGATGGGCGCTATCGCATAGGCCAGTGATGCAACGAGCGGAAATATCAGCGCTCCCCGAAACCAGCTTTTGAAAGATTGGGATTTATCGTCTTGTATCCCGAGAATGGATACCCCGATGACGATGCCCAGGGTGCCGAGTACGACCATGGTTGTCGGCGTTTCTCCCAAAATCAGGATCGCGAAAAAGGTTCCCCAGATCGGGGCCGCCGAGGATATGGGCACGCTGCGGCTGAGCCCGATACGGGAGACGCCCACCAGGTAGCAATATCTGCCTATGGTGGGACCCGCGGCGCCCACGGCGGCGTACCAGAAGATGGCTTCTGCCTTCGAAGTAAAAAGTGTGCCGTTCAAGAGAGACATGACGAAGCCGCCCAGGCTTACGATTCCATTGACTATCAAGGCGGCGGCAAGGGGAGATACGCTCCTCATTCCTTGCCTGAGAAAAGTTTGCGCTACCGAGAATGTGATGGAAGAAGCGATGGCCAGCAGTTCGCCCGGGCCGATCCGGTGGATCCAACTCATGGGCTGATTTGCTTTTGCGAAAGATGAACATCTCCGCCTTTGGATTTTCCCGGAATCTTGTCTTTATAGTAGGAACACATTCGTCTCATGTCGCAGTCGGCGCACTTGGGATTGCGGGCGGTGCAAATGGTGCGGCCGAAACGCAGCATGTTCATGTGCAATTCGTGAGCGCGGCCTTTTGGTATGAGTGACGCCAGGGCCGCGTGAGATTTTTCAGGCGTGGTTTTCTCGGGAATGATGCCCAGGCGGATCATGATCCGGTGAATGTGAACATCGATGGGGAACAAATCCCGGTTTGAAGCCAGCATCAGGGTGACATAAGCGGTTTTGACGCCGATGCCTTTGTGTTGCGTAAGATACCGCACGGCGAAATCATCCGGTTCATGGTGTAGGAATTCCAGGCAGAGTTGCCCCCGGTCCTCACGAAGCCATCTCAGAAAATCCCGTATTCTCCCCGCTTTTTGATTGCCCAGACCGGCCGAACGGATTGCCTGGGCGAGAGATTCTTGAGGGGCGTCGGCGATTTCATCCCAGTTGGTAAAGGTTTTTTTCAAGGAATCGAACGCCATGTCGCGGTTATGATCGGTCGTGCTCTGTGAGAGCAGGGTTTCGACCAGGGAATCCAGCAGGTTGCTTCGCTTTGTGCGCTTTGGCTTCCCGAAGCGCGACAATAGCCTATCCGTGAGTTTCAGGATTTTTCGTTTTCGGGTGGTTGATGAGGCGACTCTAATCGGCATTCTATGTCCTGGTGCGATGCGCTGTTGATATATCGGGGCCGGGTGGCTTCTTTGAATTGTAAAATATAGAACCCGCATATGGTTTGGCAATGTGATTCCAGAATGACGCATCATTGCCATAAGATGAGAAAAACCTGCACTTTCCTGAATGGAAACCAATCCTTTCGTGTTCAAGCTCACTGCTGGTTGATTTGCCGCTGAATCTCTCTATCCGTTTTTACCCCGGTGTCGGGTGGCGGGCGGAGCAAAGCTGAAAGCCGGGAGGTGTCGTTGAAGACTTCATCCGTTCTTTTGAGGCGCTCATATACTTTGATGACCCTTGAGATATACCGGCGCGTCTCCCGGAAGGGAGGAATCCCGTTATAGCGCTTGATGTTGGCGGGCCCCGCATTGTATGAGGCCAGCGTCATATGTAAATTCCAACCGTATAGCTCAAGTAAATATCGTAGATAACGCACGCCGCCCTCGATGTTTTCCCCGATGTCGAAAACATCGTTGAGGCCCAAATGTTTGGCGGTAATCGGGTTGATTTGCATCAGCCCTTTGGCCCCGTCTCGAGAAACGGCCTTTGGATCGAAGTTGCTTTCCACTTCGATGACGGCCCGCACCAACAGGGGGTCGACCTCATAGAGTCTGGCGTAATGATGTATGTGCCAAAAAATCCCGGGTTTCCCTGCCGCGAAATTACGACTCCTGGTCGCCTTCATTTGTTCATCGGGATGAATTTTTGGGGTGAGGAATGAAATTTTCTTTAACTGCATCAATTTCGTTATGGAGGGCAGCGGCTGCGCATGGAGCACCCATACGGCGGCAAGAGCGATTCCGGCCAGCGGGAGTCTCGAAAGAATCCACATGTATCTACTTTGCCCGAGGCGCAAATCTTTGAGTTCGAGTATCAGGAATAAAATGTAAATGGCGATCAGGACGCTGATGATGAGGTTCATGGGATTCATTCCGGGGAAAGTATTGGAACTGGTTCGGGCGGAGCGTCTATCCATTCAGACTCGAACAGAACCGCGAGATCAAAGAGCAAGAACAGACACTTGCGCGAAACCGGGATATTTTGGCGGACTTGGGTTGGCGCCATCGTGCGCCGCTGTTCCCTGACCAAAAGATAGAAAACCATCATCGAATGCGCAAGCGGCGGTTGGTGAATTATATCAGATCCAGGATGTCCTCCAGTTTTTCCAAATACTTATCCGGGTTTAATTTTAGTATCTCGTCATGACGGGAGTATTTCCCCTTGATGATCCATGCAGGGATGGATGCGTTTCTGGCGGCTTGCAAGTCCGTCGTCGTATCCCCGACCATGACGACTTCTTCCGGTTTCGCGTTAAGCGATTCGATGGCGGCGAACAGCATTTCCGGGGCCGGTTTCGGCGCATATCCCTGACGGTGACCGAATACCGCGTGCATGTAGGGCAAGAGCCCGACGTGCGCCAATTGCTCCTTGCAGAAGAACCAGGCCTTGTTCGAAACGCAGACCATCTGAATACCTCGCTGGGAGAGGGTTTCGAGTGTTTTTTTCACGCCGGGAATGATGTGGGTGCCTGCGGCATTATGAATCTTGTAATGGGAGCGGTAGATGCGCACCGCCTCTTCGGCCATGTCTTCGCCCCACAGTTGGGTGAATCTTTCCTCGAGCGTAGGGCCGATGGATGCGAGAATTTCCGCATCGCTCATTTCGGGCACACCCAGATCACGGCACATGAGGCGCATGCACTTGGCGATGCCGTCGTAGCTGTCGACAAGCGTGCCGTCGTGGTCTAAAAGAAGCGCGCGTATGCTCATATGGTGCTTTCCATCCGTTTATGGACAACCATGTTATGATTCAAGTCGGAAACGAAACGGGCAAACCATAACATCATGAGCCTGTCCATGAAAAATGACTCGCTGTCGAAAATCGCAACCGGCCGGGGGGAGCGACCGCTGTCCTCTGGGCCTGTCGGGCTCCTTGGCATGGATGAGGAGGAACTCGTTTCTTTTTGCGGGGAGATGGGGGAACCCCCCTACAGGGGCAGGCAGATATTCTCATGGCTGTATGCTCACGGGGTGAGCGAATTTTCCCAGATGACGAATATCCCCAAGGGTTTTCGGGCGAAGCTCGGGGAAGCGGCTCGCTTGGAGGCTCTCGAACTCGACCGGGAGAGCAAGAGCGTGGACGGCACGGAAAAATATTTGTGGCGGCTTCGTGACGGCGCGCGGGTCGAGAGCGTCCGGATACCCATGCGAAACGTAAACGGCGTCATGCGGTGGTCTCTTTGCGTCTCCACGCAGGTCGGATGTGCGATGGGGTGCGCATTTTGTCTGACGGCGAAGATGGGTTTCGTCAGGCAGTTGACGGCCGGTGAGATCGTCGGTCAATTCCTCGCCGCGCGAAGCCTCCTCGCCCCGGGGGAGCGTTTGCACAACGTCGTGTTCATGGGAATGGGGGAGCCGCTCGATAATTTCGACGCCACCGTAAAGGCCGTGAAGATTCTCACGCACCCGCAGGCGAACGGCGTCAGCCCCCGGAGGCTTACCGTATCGACGGTGGGGGTCGTCTCGAGGCTGAAACGTTTCGTCTCCGCCGTTCCGGGCGTGGGTCTGGCCGTATCGCTGCATGCGGCGGACGATGAAACCAGAGCGAAACTCGTGCCGGTGAACCGCAAGTGGAATCTGGGGGCGCTGCTCGATGAATGCCGGGAGTTGCCGCTCGGCGAGCGCCGCCGCATCACCTTTGAATACGTCATGCTCCGGGGGGTGAACGACTCTGGGCAGGACGCGAAGAAGCTCTCGAGGCTCCTGGAGGGGCTGAAATGCAAGGTGAATCTCATTCCCTGGAATCCGTTCCCGGGAACTCCCTTCGAGCGGCCGGGCGATGGGCGCGTCGAGGAATTCCGCCGCATCCTCCTGGCGGCGGGCGTGGTGGCCACCACGCGCACGGCCAAGGGGAGCGACATTCTCGCGGCGTGCGGACAGTTGGCCGACGCGCGCCGCTTGTCCGACCGAAGCGCCTTGAAACAACTTAATTCCATATAAAACAATAACTTGGTATTTCAGGAATTTACCGAAAAACCTCGTGAATTTACCGGTATTTATCGTATTTTTCAGGATTGATTTCCGGGAGAATGAGGTGCGGGAGGCGCTCCTTGCCTTTGCGCCCGGTATGTTGGTATACCACTTGCCAGAGAGACACAGGCACGATAAATGCGGGCAATTGCGCGCGCCCCCGGCGTAGCACGATGGATGCACCGAAATGGCGGATGAAAATCCGGAAACGGCGGACCTCCTCAAAGAGCTCTCCAGCGGCATCTCTTCGATTCTCAAGAGCCAGGAAGAACTCTCGGATAAACTGGATGCGCTCGAAGCGCGCGTCCGGCGCCTGGAAGAACGAACCCGCTCCGCAGAATCCGCCCCCGCGGCGGGTGTCGGCGAGGAGGACGAGTACGACTACCATGTCCTCCTCCACTCCCGCTTGTATACGATAGGAGACGTCGAAGGCCGCACCGCGCGCATGGAGAGCGTGCGCCGCTGCCTGGCCCAGCGGGATCTGTCCCGCGTGAGGACGCGCTATCACACCGGCAGCGGCGACAGGGAGGTGGCCTATTCCTACCGTCTTGCCGGAGATGGCGCCGCCGAAGCCCCCTGGACGCCCCTGGAATACCGGATAGAAAAGGGTGCGGGGGCAGATTATTCCGCGCATTTGCCCCTGCCCGGGCCGATTCGCGCGGGCGCGCGCTTCGAGCTTCGCCACGAGATCGTTCTGCACGATTCGTTCACGACGCGAAACGAGTGGGTCACTCTCGTGGTGGAATACCCCACCGACGAGTTTCACCTGGAGGTGCTCATCCCCCCCGGCCGCAAGCTGGTGGGCGCGCGGCGCGAGGAGTCCCAGGGGGCGTCGAACAGCTTCAACAAACGCCGCGTCTATCCCCGCCTTCTGAACGAAACCGGCCAGACCCGCCTGGAGTGGCGCGAAACCGGACCCGTCACCGGCAGGGCCTATACGCTTTTCTGGGATTGGTAGGGGAGGCCGAGCGGCAGGTTTTTCGCCGTCCTTTTGCGGCGGTAGAGTCAATCGTATATACTGATGGCCATATAACTCTCTGGGGACCCGCCCGCTGAATCGACACTGTCCGCCTTGACGCATGGCGCGAATGCCCGAGACCCCATTCGGGCGCAGACGAGTCGATTCTGTCTTTTCTCGAACGCCTGTATCGTTGTGGTTGCGATCGGATGAGCGGAAAACTGCTGAGTGGATATGTAACTGAACTCTCGGATCCTCGTAACGAAGATTCGATGGACGTCGCATCCCGGTGGACGGGAGTCGTACTCGATATGGTCGTGCAATAACCAGGATACGGAAATTTGGTGATCCCGTGACGACTTTAGACGTCAAAACTCATAACGGAAGCGTTTTTCGGGACCCGGCGTTCATGTCGAACCGGGATGTTCCGATCCACCGCTGGATTCCCTGGATCGCGGGATACTCCAAGCACTTTGTCGAGGATGCGCTCACGCGCTACACTTCGGGTCCCAGCGTCGTCCTCGATCCGTTTGCCGGCGTCGGGACGACCCTCGTCGAGGCCGATCTGGCTGGGCATGAGGCTGTCGGCTTTGAGATAAATCCCTACGCTGCATTCGCGGCGCAAGCGAAGTTGAAGGCTCACAGGCTCGACCCGGATTACCTCCGAAGCACCGTCAGTCGCTTCACGACGTTCATGGAAGAGGGCGTGCGGAGCGGGAGGAAGCCACAGACGAACCCTCCGGCCGCTTTCCGCACGCGCGCGCCTTTTTACAGTCCCAAGGTCGAGCAAAAGGTTTTGACGGCGCTGGACTTCATTGTCGGCGAGGAGGCGCGAATCGGCGATATCTATCGTTTGGCGTTTGCAGCGACGATGGTCAGCTACTCGAACTACTCTTACGAACCGAGCCTGGGTCGCAAGGCCGCCGTCGGAAGACCCGACGTAGAAGACCACGACGTAGCCGGGGCGATGGGAGACAAGGTGCTCCAAATGGTGGAAGACGCTATTTGGTATCGAGAGATCCGCGATACGCGAGAACGCGAGGACGGACGAATTATCGAGAAGTCGTTCTTCGATGGTTATACGAATCTCGAAGCCGGGAGCGTAGACCTCCTCGTTACCTCCCCGCCATACTTGAACAACTACCACTACAACCGGAATACCCGTCCACATCTGTACTGGCTGGGTTTTTGTTCATCCCCGCGCGACATGAAACATCTGGAAGAACTCAACTTCGGTACCTACTGGCAGAACGCGCGCGATCAAGAGCACGTCGCGCTCGATTCGTCCATTGAGGACGAAGAAATTCGGCAGGCGCTCGCCGAAGTGCGGAGTCGGAATCCCGACAAGGGAATTTATGGAGGCAGCGGTTGGGCCAATTATGCGGCGCGTTATTTCAACGACTGCGCGCGTTTCGCCGACGGGGCGGCCTGGTGCCTGCGGCCCGGCGCGACCGCCCTGGTGGTGATCGGCAATTCCATCCTGCAGGGCGTTCCGATCCCGACGGATCAATTCCTTGCCAGAATCGCGGAATCGCGCGGCTTCGAGATTGTGGACATCCATGTTCCCCGACAAGCGAGGGTCGGCAACAGCATCATCAACTCGAGCGTCCGCGCCGGGAAGACGAACGGCCGCGCGCTTTACGAGTCCATCGTGGAGTTGAGGCGCGCGTAATGCCGGAGCTTTGGGATCCGCTTACTTACGACAATCTCATGGCCGGTACCGTCGCGCACTTTGAAACACAAGAGCGAATATCATTAGACGATCTCGCGGGAGTCCAAGGGCCGGGCATCTACGCGCTCTATTATGAAGGCGCGATGGCCGAGTACCGGCCCATTGCGGATGGGAGGCGGCCCATCTACGCCGGCAAGGCGATTCCCAAGGGTTCGAGAACAGGTGGCGAACCGGACCTTGAGCATCCGGCTTTGCGGAGCAGGATTCGCCAACATGCACGCTCCATCGATCAAGTGGATAATCTCTCGCTCGAAGATTTCACGTGTCGGATACTGGCGATCGTTCCCGTCTGGATCGTTTTCGCCGAGCAGGCGCTCATCAAGCGGTACAGGCCCGTATGGAACAGTTGCCTGGACGGATTCGGAAAGCACGATCAAGGCAAAATGCGAAGTGCGACGGAACGAAGCTGGTGGGATACCCTTCATCCCGGAAGGCCCTGGACGGCCGGGGAAACACAGGTCAAGACGGTCGCCGAAGCGAGCTTGCGGGTCAGGGATTTTTTGAAAGAGGTGGATGGGTAGACGCCCGCCCTGCGCCATCTCTGTTTTTTGAACGAAACCGGCCAGACCCGCCTGGAATGGCGCGAAACCGGACCCGTCACCGGACGGGCGTATACGCTGTTCTGGGATTGGTAGGGGGAGGTATTTCGGGGCAATCCATTTTGTCTGTAGATGAGCTTGTTGCAAAAATTCAAATTTTACATGTAATCTCATTGACAAGGCGTTGTTTGTTTTCGAAAAAGACCTGTCTTATGGAGGGTCTCGGTCATGCAAGTGTTGGACAGGCAGATCGCGTATTTTCAGCAGCACCAGACGGAACTTGCCGAGGAGCATCACGGCGAATTCGTGTTGATACACGATGAGTCGATAGAGGGTTTCTACGAATCGGAACTGGATGCTTACACCGCCGCCAAGCGCCGCTACGACGCCGGCGCGTTTCTTATCCGGCAATGCCTTAGACCCGAAGAAGAGACGACCCAAACGTTTCATTCCCGGATAGCGATATAACGGGTTTCATTTCTTGGCGCGCGATAACCTCCCGCGGGCATTCACGCTGCAATTTAACGGCAGGACCAGGGTTCTCAGAGACGATGATGTCGGAGTGAGCGAAGCATATGATCCCGCCTCTGGCGAACCCAAACCTTCGGCTATCAGGGTCAATGCCGTTTGGGACACGGGCGCTACAAGCTCGGTAATAAACAAGGAAGTGGTTTCAGCCTTGGGTCTTCAGCCCATCGACAAGCAGAAAATCTATACGGCGAACGGGGAGCGGATCGCCGATGTGTATTTGGTGAACATCCATCTCGCCAACGGTGTGATCTTTCCCGGATTACGGGTCTCTGATGGCGACATATTGGGTTCTTCCGTCTTGATAGGAATGGACATCATCGGGAGGGGCGACTTCGCGGTTACAAATCATCAGAAAAAGACCTGCATGAGCTTCCAAGTGCCATCCAGTCGAAGGATCGATTTTGTCAGGGAGCTTGAACTTAAAAAGAAGGCGAGAGAGAAAAGACGTTCAAGGAAATCACGTAAAAAAAGAAGGTAACGAACTCGGCAGGCCACGTACTTCATGGTTCTCAAACATGTATTCACAAATTCGATAAGCTTGCAAACTACTGAATATATTTATTTTACTTGAGAAAGGAATTTAGTGAAGAATGGTTGTCAACACTATCGCAACACGACTACCCGATCGCGAACACGGCATTGCATCCCTGCGCTGGGGAGAGCATGGCGATGATATTCCGATTCGCCGGAGGGTTCAAGCTCCGCAATCCGTTTGCTCATAGGGATGATTTTTCCATGAATCGGGGCGGCAGCCGTCATGGCCACGGACGCCGCTCTTCACCACCCGATGAAACTCTCAGGCCAGATGGACAGGCAAATCCGGGCATCCGTTCAGTGTCCGTCTTCATTGATCCCCGCCCGCCGGCGCCGGGATGGAGCGGGGTGGAACCAGGTCAGGGGGAGTTCATTTCCCGGGCTCGAATCAGGCGGTGCTCCCCATGATGATCCTGTTGCGCTTCGTGAAGTAAAGCGGCGTCCACCCGCTCCGGTCTCTCGCCTCAGTATTGGCTCGGGCAGATGAGCGCGGTTACGACAGCGGGATTGTCGTTCAAGCTAACCGCCGCGTGAGGCGGCGTCATTCCGCTCACGTCACGCGCCCGGACAAGTCAAAACGGCCCGCAAGGCTGGAGCCTCGCCTGTACCCGGCGCAGCGTCATTCGGAAAACCGTACGTCGTGAGGCCGTTATCGGGAATGTTCCATAGGCAGAGATCTAGAAGCTGTATCTCACTGAAACGACGGCTCTGGTTCCCCTGGATGCGATGAGGTTCACGCCCCCGAGGCTCACAACCGCGTCTTCATAATTGAGGCCGAAGTTCGTGGACAATCCCCGCGCCAGGTCGTATTGAACGCCCAGGGCGGCGGAAGTCTTTTCCATGCCTTCGACCTTGCCGTAATGGCCCTCGAGGGAGAAGCTCACGACACCGATTTTGATGCGAACGCCCGATGAGACGTACCATTGCTCGAGCTCCAGGCCGGGGGACGAGAGGGTTTCATGGCCTACACCGAGATCGAACAATGCGCTGCCGTAGATGAGTTCGCCCACGCCGCTCACGGCCCTGGCGTCGAACCGTCTCAGCCCGTCTGCGGAGGTGAACGCGCCCCGGGTATACCGCGCGGTCAGGCGATAGTCCTTCTCGCCGATGGGGCGCTGGTACGCCGCGCCCAGGTCGAAATCCCCCTCCTCGTCCACCACCGCGCTGAGGACCCAGGGACCCATGCGAACCAGATAGCCGCCGCCCCAGTCCGCGAGCGAGCCGAATACGTCGTCGAAAGACAGGGAAGCCGCTCCCGCCCCGCGCGCGCGCCGTGTCTGATCGCGAACGAGTTCGGAGACGTTCCCGGCCACCGCCGCGCGGACCCTCGAAACTGAGGACGGGACCGCGAGCGAGACGCTCCAGCGCTTCCTCGCGCGAAACGCCGGGCGGACCTCACCGCCCGTAGCGCAGCCTCGCCATCGCGGCCACGGCCGCCGAGTGCCCCCCTCGTAGAGATCCCCTGGGTACGCCGCTATCCCGGCGTCGGTCTCGGGGTTTCCAGAGCGCTCGAACCTCCGCAGGGCCGTCTCGTACGCCCGCCGCGTGTTCTCAGACATCGACGCCTTCGCCAGATCGGCGGGCCGCACGGACCGGTCGGGCCGGCCTCCTCCTTCGCCGGGAGGGTGAAGGTGAAGCGCGCGCCGGGGCCTGCTCCCGTGCTCTCGGCCCGGATGCGCCCCGCCTCATCGCTTCCCTTCATCGCTCGCGCCTCCCGGGAATGGCAGCAGAGAAAACGCGAAAATACACGAAAAAGACATGAAGCCCCAAAAAAAGGATACAAAAGTACAGGCGGTTCTGGTATATTCGAACGCTCAACATAAACAAACATTCCATCGGGAGGAGTGCCCGTCGTGAGTCCCTACTCCGTGGGGCGGCGAGCGCTGGGAGGGACATGCAATGAAAAGGTTTATCCTGTTATACGCATTGTTCATTTTCATCCTGACAGGGAGCGGTGCGTGGGCCGAATGTGAACTGAAGGCCTGGGACGGCGACGCTGGCAGGGGCGTCGGCGTCTGGACGGGGCCATGCAGTGACGGCAAGGCGTACGGAAAAGGGCGCGCCGTCGGTGAGAACTGGACCTACGAGGGCGGGGCGCAGGAAGGCAGCGCGTCCGGGCAGGGAACCTGGAGGCTCGACGACGGCGGGAGCTACAGTGGTGCGTGGCGCGAAGGCATTCCGCACGGCACGGGCATCATGGTCGACTCCGAGGGCGACCGCCGCACGGGTGAGTTCCGCTACGGCAAGCTCCACGGCCGGGGATCCGGCTCGAGCCCCCGCGACGGCCATTTTACGGGAGAGTGGCGCGACGGCAGGCCCGTGCACAAAGAAGATCCGCGGGATGCAGGTGCCCGCAAGGGCGAGTACGATTCCCGCGAGGCTGGCGGTCGCGCCCGCGCGGTGCCCGTCGCCTCAAAGTGCAGGCTGGATACCGGCGGCGAGTCCCTCGAATGGAGGGGGCCTTGCAGTGACGGCAAGGCATACGGAAATGGAGGCGCGACCGCCTCCGACGGGACGAAGTACACGGGTTCGGCCAGAAACGGGGAACCGCACGGCTACGGAACCCTCACCTCCGCCGGCGGGCGACTGATATATCAGGGAGATTATCGAAACGGAACTCCGCACGGCAGGGGAACTTTCCGGGGGCAGGACGGCCTGTATTACATCACGCGGTTCGATAACGGCAAGGAAGTCGGCGAGAGGACGCCGGTGCAGGGCACCGGCCCGAAGGGGTTTTCGCCGAAAAAGGCAGGCGGGACGGACCCTTGGGGCGATAAGGCCGTGGATGAAGGCGACCCGTGGGATGAGGGGGTCCGCGAGAGAGAACACGATTCCCGCGAGGCTGGCGCCGGACCGGCGGACGACTACGACAATGAGGCCGCCATCGAGGCCCTCGACGGCGTCGTCCGGGTGGCGATACCGAACAACGATGGTTACGCCGAGCGGCTGACGGAGCTGGAAAGGAAAGAGGCCGAAGCACACTTGACAGCGATAGCGCGCGAGTCCGAAAGATTCGCCAAGGAAGTGGAGAAGAAGGTTAAGGAGGAACTCGCCGCCGAACGGCACGCCAACTTCAAGGCGGAGCAGAAACGCCGCCGGGAGGCGCTCGACGCGGCCGCGCGCCGGGGCGCTGAGTCCCTGAACAAGTTCCTCGAGTCGGCCCCGAGGCAAGGGGGCGCGGAAAAGCCGTTGTGGTCGCGGCGATTGAAACGAAACATGGACAGGTTGAATAAAAGGGCCAGACAATGGCTCAAGGACCGGAGGGAGCAGCAGCGTCGCGAGGCCCGGGAACGGGAAAGGCGGCAGGCCCTGGAGCGGAAGCGGATCCAGGAGCGGGAAAGGCAGCGGGTACTGGAAATACAGCGGCGGCAGGCCCGGCAACGGCAGCAGGCAATAGCGCCGCCTCCTGCCGCACCCTCGGTGTATATACCTCCTTCAGTGTCCCAGGGCTATACCGATACACCTATACCTACAATTATACCCGGGAGCAAAGGTCGTCGTTCTTCTTGCAGGGGTCGGTCTTGCGGAAGTGGGAAAGTACAATAACAATAGTTGGGCAGCTGTCTAGCGGGAGGATGAGCGGAAATGTATCGTCTTGTGATGTGGAGAGTGGTTATTTGCACGGTCTTGGCGCTCGCGCCCGCCCCGGCGGCGTGGGCGGACTACGAGGCAGGCCGCGCCGCCTGGAAGGCGGAACGGCACGGCGAGGCTTTGACGCAGTGGCGTGCGGCGGCGAGGACGGGTGATCGGCGCGCGATGCTGGCCCTTGGCCGGGCTTTCGTGAAAGGGCTGGGCGTCGCGCAGGACTACGCGGAGGCGCACAAGTGGTTCAACCTCGCGGCGGCGCGGGGCGACGCCAAGGCGCTGGCCGAGCGCGACGCGCTGGAGAAGCGGATGACGATCGAGGAGCGCGCCGAGGCGCGCAGGCTGGCCCGGGCGTGGCGCTCAGCCGCTACGGGAGCTGCCGCGGCATCGCCTCCGCCGCGTGCGCTGCGCGAGGCGCAGAGGCTCCTGGCTGTACTGGGTTACGAGCCGGGCCCTGCCGACGGGGTCTGGCGCCAGAGCGCAGCCAGTGCCTACAGTCGTTTCCTGCGCGAGGCGGGCCGCGAACCCTCGGGAAGGCTGACGCCGGCGGGCCTGCGCACCCTGAGGCGGAAAGTGAAGGAGAAAGCTGCAGGTAAAGCCCGCGTCGCAGGCGCGAACGCGGCCCTGCGCGCGACTGCTGCGGGAGACGTCTCCGCCCTTGAGAAGGCGCTGGCGGCGGGGGCCGACCCGAACGCGCGCGGCAGGCGCGGGTGGACGCCGCTCATGCACGCGGCGACCAAGGGCTACACACTGCTGGTTCCCCCGCTCCTTAAAGCGGGCGCGAAGCCGAACCTCCGCGCGGCAGACGGCGCAACGGCGTTGTTCATCGCCGCCTTGCATCGTCAATCCGGGATCATCGCGATGCTGATGAAAGCCGGAGCCGACCCGACGCTCAAGGGGCCGAAGGGCAAGTCGGCGGAAGAGGTGGCTCACATCGCAAAGAACCCGCGTGTCCTCGAGGCTCTCGGTCTGATCGAGACCATCCGCGATTCGACCGGCATGCTCTGGAAGGGCGCCGTGTTGGGGGGCAAGAGGCATGGCCGGTGGACGAAGACCGACGCCGACGGCGTGATAGTGGAGGAAGGCCCGTACGTGAAGGGCGAGAAACATGGCCGCTGGAAGAAGATCAAAATCGGCGGCATGATCGAAGAGGAAGGCCCCTATGTAAAGGGCAAGAAACATGGCCGCTGGAAGGAACTGCGTGAAGACCGGCTTGAGCTGGGTGTTTATACCATATCCGTCCATGGCGAAGTCCATACAAGCAGTGTGTATGACAGAATTGAGACGGGCCCGTACGTGAAGGGCGAGAGGCATGGCAGATGGACGCTGATCGGGAAGAAATCCAAGGACAAGTTCAGGGCGGAAGGTCGGTATGTAAAGGGCAAAAAGAACGGCGAATGGAAGCTGAGTAGCCGCCGCGGGCATTGGAAAGCTGAGTATCGAGATGGCGAAATGGGTGGGTTATGGGAGTGGAAAAGCAGGGGTGGCACCCTCAAGGCACGAATGAGCTACCGCAAGAGCAAGCTGAGGCGATATCATATGGATAGTACTTCCAGTAGTAACCCCTGTAGTGATTTTCGACAAATAATAGCCCACTTTGATGATAAGGGCTTGCTCCATGGCGATTGGATGTATCATTGGAATAAATACAATTTACACATCGTAGGAAAGTATGTGAGGGGCAAGAAGCACGGTTGGTGGACTCGTGAAAAGTATAGAAAGTCATACAGCTCTCGTGTTGGCTGTTTTTTGTATTTTGATGATGGTGATGTAGAGAAGGTTTACTATGAAAACGGCAAACGCGTAACTCGGAAACCGTCACTGAATCAGGCCGCAGGGAATGACACCGATACGAACAATGAGGATTGATCTCCCCGGTTCTCCCCGCGCCGAAGCCGTTTGACCGCGATGCGTCCGCCGCCCGCTGGAAATCCGTTCAGGCCGCTGAGGAGAAACTGGAAGCTAATCATCAACCGCTGAAATCACCCTGCCTTTCACGGGACGAACAAACGCAAGCGGACGTGCATGGACGCACCCGTAAATGCAAGTGTGTTTTCGAACGTTTCGGGGTCCGTGGTCAGGTTCAGTCGACCTCTCGAATGCGACGTTTCTCTCGCCTCGAGCCCGTATGGAGATGTGCGTGAGGCGATTCGTCAATCTGGTCCGATAAAATTCGGAAGCGTTTTTTCGTTTCCACATCCCGGTCCCGCGTACCATTTTGGCCTTCTCAATTCCCGGCATTCGCCGTTCGTCCGACCCTTGTGCTTCCTCTGGACTCTCCGCCTCCCTGGACTTGACCATACCCCCCCGAGCGCTTCGAGAATCCTCCGCGTCGCGGTTCCATATGGTTCGAGGCCCAGAAATTATCACTTCGGGAATTGACAACCGAACCAGACGTTTCTTCCATTGCGGACAGAGGTTTCTGCCCGCATTGTCTCGATACTCTCAAGAAGTCGGAAGCGAAAACTGACATTAGCGAATTTCGGATTAAAGGCCACTTCTCTGCCAAGTGGGCCCGCGCGGATACGCCACAAAAGGCTTGGGTTCTTAACCTTGCTCTATCGCAGCGTCTTGCTCAGGCTGTACTCGAACGATGCATGGACCTCGTTACAGGAAGCGCAATTGGTGACTGGGCTCGCGGAAACTCACGGCAGTCGGTTACTCGTCCTCGAGGTCCATCCTCCCGCTGAACGTTCCGGTATGACATGCCGCAGGTGCCGGGAGCGTTCCTGCAGGGACTTGCCGGCGGCACCGCACGAACATGCCTATCGCGTGGTTTCAGGCAGTGGGGGGTTTTCAGCAGCAGTGGGATGCTTGCAGTCTGTTGAAACTGTTGCAGGTATTTGTTTTGTGGGAGTTTCGTTGGGGGCTTGCTTTCTGTAACAAGTAAGCAAATCGAAAGCAGATTGATTCAAACTCCTGCGCATCTCAGAGCGTTCCTGTTGGGGCGTCTTCCAAAGTCCGCCCCGCTACTTCTATTTGTTGCTTCGGAGCTTGTCCGGGACGATCATCTCGATAGGGCCCGCGAAAGAGGCGGTTGCACGTATTCCTTGGCCAGATTCGTCCGATCCTTGAGCCCCCGATTCTGAAGAGTTTTCGCTCGTGTCCGCTCGTCGTCCGGGGAACGGATGAGATTTCTGACTTGCAGGGGACTTGTCGGGTACTTGTGGGGCCGCATGTTCGACCTGACGCGCGAATAATGTTCTGTATGGCCTAAACCGACTTTGGAGAACCTCTCCTGGATCGAGAACCGCCTCTGGTAACACTGCACCCAGTTATTCAAAGATCAAAGACCGACGCTAGCTGAGCGACATTAGCCGGAGCGATACTCTAAACTCCTCGAAGTGGCCGTGTAGCGCGTTGATGGTCAACATGCGCGATTTCGTGTCAGGGCAATCCCTTGTGGCTGCGCACGTTGAGGGCCTTCCATTCCAGGAGCGGTTGGACCTGGATACGTTTTTGAAGAGATGCATCGGAGGTCAGAATCGTCGCGTCGATTTCACCTTCCTCCAACAGGAGGTCGAGGAATGTTCGCTCGGCATCGGTAAACGGAAGCAAAGCGGACAGGCTCCTCCTGGTCTCCCCCAGCAGTTGCGTCCCGTATTCCGCGAGCGACGCCTGTTCTCCTGGCTGACGGGATCGGAGTGTGGGAGCGAGCAGTCTGGCCAACTCCGATTCATCGTAGTTTACGTCTGCGACGGAGATGGTTCGCCAGTCCTTGCGGTTCATCGCCCCGTATACGACAAAAGCGATGCGGAGCCGCTCGCGCTGAAGAGCGTCCGTATCGAGTATGCGATGACAATCGAACAGATCTCTTGCCTGTTTGCGGGAAAACAGCGCCGAGAGCTTGCCGGCCACGAGTTCATGAAGGTCGAGAAGAGGAACGTCTTTGGCCTGATAGTCCCCGAGTGGATGTGAATTGGCGTGGCAGATCTCCCAAAGCGGTTGCCTGAACATGAAATTCAAATCGACTTCGAGACTTCCAGGCTGCCCGGTATAGCTCGGGTAGCTCAACCGCCACTTCCCTCCGGCGTGTTCGCTTGGCGTCCTCCGGACCGTGAACCCCTCGCGGGAGAAGACCGCCTGGGCCGCCTGCTCAATTCTCGGCCGCTCCTCCAGCATTTCCTCGCGCTCCAGTGCGCCGATGTAGTTGAGATCGATATCCACGGACAACCGGGGATGGCGGAGGACGAACAGGTTCAGGGCCGTGCCGCCCTTCAGGACCCATCTTCCCTTGAGCGAGGGGTGCGTGTTCAGGGCGTTCAGGAGATGCATCAGGCAGAAAACCTTCTCGACCACCTCCGCGTTGAATCCGTTGGCTCGGGCCACGGGCAGGATTTCCGAGGCGGAAAATCTCACGGCATCTCTTCCCAGGACCGATTCAGGATTTCATCCGGGACCATCAGGTTCCAGCCTTTCACCAGCCGGCAACCCCTCGGCCTGCCTCGCGTCATATGGTGGGGCTGCCTCGGGCGCAGCTTGCGCAAGGCGTCCAGGTGGACCTCCTCCACCATCAAGGGTTCCCTGTGCTGTTCCAGGAAAAACCCCACCTTCGCGGCGGTGGTCGCGTTCTCCAGCAGGCGGGTGTACTCGATGACCTGTTCCAGATCGAAGAACTCCACCGATTCCAGGGACCGCCATATCTCCTCCCAGGTTCCGGTCAGGTCCGGCCGGTCCAGCGCATCGACCAGGGTTCTTTCGTGGCCGGTCACCCGGAGTTTCACGCCGGAGCGCTCATGGCGGTTGACCCCGAACATCTCCTCTCCTTTCGCCAGCAGTGGCGGTGGCACGGGCGCGCGCCGGAACTCGTGGGATTGGAAGGTAAGCGGAAGCGACTTGGTCGCCGAGACGTAGACCAGCCTCCAGTGGACCGAGTATGCCCTCCCGTGGAACTCCAGGGCCGTGTGGTAGCCCAGCACCGCGTCCCCGGTCATCTTGGCCGCCACCAGGAATGGATCGACCGGTGTGGTTTCCGGGTCCATACCCCGGGGAAGCGTCGCATACAGGCCGCGGCGCACATGGACGATCCGGCCTTGCCTGCGGTGGTAGGCCAGCAGCGACTTGCGGGTGTGGGTGTTTCCGGATCCACGCTCGGACAGGAAACGATCCAGTTCGTCCATCGTGAACACGGCGCGCCGATCCAGGAATTCATTGAGTCTCACGGATTTGTTTCTTTGATTATAGGTCGACATAATAGCAATAAATTTAACTGTATTTAAGATATTTATCAATATGCATATGATAAACGGTCGAGATAGGAGGGATTTTATTAGTATTTGTCCACCGATTCGTCTTTTCTATATTCTGCTCTTTTAGCCATCTTGTAAGCAACGGAGAATATGTGGGAAGAAAACAACAGCAAGGAACACAACGATTCCGATGTAATTCAAAATGGAACTTCCAGTTCCGAACGGATCGACAAGAATGGTTGGCTCTAATTTACCGTTAATTTTGACGCCAATTACGTCAAAGAATGACAAAATGCCGGGAACGACACCGATGATGCTTGTAATGACATTGACCCCCCGTCCGTGGGGAGTTGACTCGGCCCAGAAATAAATTGCTATATGTATATAGAGCACCACAAACGTGAGGAAGATCAAATAATTTAGGTAAAGAAGCGGGTCTTTTGATATAAGTCATTTTTTCGCTAAGGAATGCGAATCTGCATAGCACCCAGATCGTAGCTGTAAACAGCGCCGGCAGCAAAAGGCGCAACATTTTCCCCAGAATTGCAGGAAAAGTAATCGTCACAAAAATTGTCAGAAATAGATGCCGGGGCCGGGCGAGCAGGTGGCCAGAATGAGGGCGGCGGCGGACGAGCCGAGAACGGGCCGGGGTCGCGAAGAACATGATGGCGTTAATGTTGGTCGTTGGCGTGGCTGGCGCCATGGCGGGGCCCGCCGCGGATCACCGAACCGGAGAGGACACCCAATCGTGCCGGAACCGATCGCGATGTGCTTCAGCGGGGGCAAGGACAGCTGTCTCGCGCTGCGCGCGTTGCAGCGGGACGGGAAGTACCGTGTCGAGACGCTGATCACCACCGTGACCGACGCCTACGACCGCGTGAGCATGCACGGGGTACGGCGTTCACTGCTGTGCGGGCAGGCCGCGTCGCTCGGCATCGGGCTGGCCGAGGTGGTGGTGCCCCCGAAGTCCTCGAACGAGGTGTACGAGCGCGCGATGGGGCGGGAGTTCGACCGGCTGTACGCCGCAGGGGTCCGTCGGGTCGCCTTTGGGGACATCTTCCTGGAGGACCTCCGCGAGTCCCGTGAGCGGCAGCTGGCGGAGTGCGGGCTCGAGGCCGTGTTCCCCATCTGGGGACAGCCGACGGACAGGCTGGCACGCTCGTTCATTCGCGACGGCTTCGAGGCGGTGACGGTCTGCGTCAGCCTGTCCATGCTGGACGCGTCTTTCGCGGGGCGCCCCTTCGACATGGAGTTTCTCGCGGACCTGCCCGGGGACGCCGATCCGTGCGGCGAAAACGGCGAATTCCACACCTTCGTCAGCGCCGGCTCCATCTTTTCACGTCCCGTTCCGGTCGTCCGCGGCGAGGTGGTGGAGCGGGACGGTTTCGTCTTCTGCGATCTGGTCGCCGGACGGGCAGTGCGTGGAGAGTCGGGCGCCGTACCCGGAACGGCGCAAAGGCACGAAAAATGTAAAGTATAGAAGACATTTTGTAATGTTCAGATTACTATTCTCGCTTACTCCTTCCCACACCTGACCCAGAGTCACCATCATGTCCCTTGCCCGTGCCCTTCAGGGCATTAGAGTGCTCGACCTTTCCCGGCTCCTCCTCGGCCCCTTCCTCACGATGATCCTCGCCGATCTCGGCGCTGACGTGGTCAAGGTGGAGGAACCGCGCCGCGGCGACGACACTGTTTCAGCGGCTGGCCGCCGAGGAACGGTTGAGGTTGGGCCACGGCGACCGCGACGCGCTGGGCTAGGCGTATTAGGAGCATGGAGCGAAGCCCGGCCAAGGCTGCCGCAACGGCCATCGTCCGGGTCGTCTCAAGATGGCGGAAGGGTTCGTCGAGTACGCGACATCGAGGCCGTCTTCACTGACGAGAACGGCCGTCTTCTGCTCTCGCGCACGGCAGTCTCCGAACTCGGAGAACGTCTCTGGGAAGACTACCAGGCGTTTTGCACACGGGAGCTGGACGAGTAGGAGGTCGCCTACCTGTTCATCGACGGGATAGCCGAGCGGACCCACCCCGGAAGCAAGCGCGAGCCGGTGCTCGCGGCCTGGGGGACCCGCTGGTGGTGGTGAGCGACGGGGCGCCGGGCATCATCAAGGCGGTCGAGACGTGTTTCCCGCGTTCGGAGCGGCAGCGCTGCCTGGCGCACCGGATGCGGAACCTCGCGGCGAAGGTGACCGAGGACCTCTGGCCGGAGTTCAGAGAGCGGGCCGCGGCAGCTTACCAGGCCCCCTCACGCGCCCTCGCCTGGGAATTGGCCGAGGGACTCGCCAGGGACTACGAGTCCACGCTGCTTGCGTCATCTGGCAGATGTGATCACCGACGTGAGGTTCATCGATGGAGTGGAGGAAAAAGAAACGGGCAGGGAAGCCGCTGAATTCAAGACGGCCATACACCAGATTTGGCCGTAACTCCTCACGCCTTCTAGCTCCCCTAATCCGCCATATCCCGCTTATCCTCCACCGGTTTCATCGGCAATTCCGGAGCGACTTCGGAGATATTCCTGCTGATTTGCTCGATTTCTTCCTCTCGCCCGTCCCTCTCCATGTCGCGGATGGTGGCCGGCGCGGTGAACATGGCAGAACGCAACAGGTGGATTTCCGCTTCGGTTCGGGGCCATTCGTGGCGCCCCAGGGCTTCCATCACGAGCTCCACCACCAGCCGGTTGGGCGACATTTCGCGCTTTTCGGCCTCGTTTTCAATTCGTTTCCACTGTTCGGGCGTGACCCTGATGTTCTTCTGTATCGTCTGAACCATCCGTTTCCCCGCTCCTGTCGTGAAGATTTTCATCCGTTCCGGTCGCAAAACGACCGCAAAATCCTCGTTTCTTGCACCAAACGCATCCACCGCGCTCCCAAAAATCATGCCCGTGACGCCGTTTCATGAACTACCAGATTGGTAGCCATCATAATGCAGCACGCGTCCAAGTACTACCAATCTGGTATCCCGCCGGAAATCTCCGCATTACGCCGGATTGCATATGACATGCGCCATCTTTTAAGTGCAGGGATTTCAAAGAGATAACGTGACACCATATTGGTATTACTTGTTTCGGCACGACAGGAATACCCGGGGATGCGAATTTTCACAACACATCGCGGTCATTCGCAGCCCACGCGACACCAGCATCAGCGATGCGTCCGGTGTGAAATCCGAAGCGCCGAAGGGCGGCAGATTCCGCTTCCTTGCCCCCAAGCGACCGGGCCACTGGAAGCCGCCTCGTATCAGGCGGTCAGCCCGAGCGGCGCTTGAGCGGCAGCGCCCGCCGCGCACTTGCGGGAACGCGTCCCGAACCACCGCGCGGCCAGTGGGCGTCATTATAGGAAGCACGAGGAAGCAAAACAATACAGAGGATTGTGTGGGGAATTTGTAAGGAGGTTCGTGCAGGGGAGCGTAACGGTGGAAGGCTTGTGCCCGTCGGCACAAGTAGTGACGACAAAGGGCCGCGCCGCCGGCGGCGGAGACTGTGAGAGTATTGGATTTCACAGTCTCCGGAACAGGGCTCGCTTACGCTTGCAGCCCGATGGCCGGACACTGTCTTCAACTTCGGGAGCAACAACACCGCAGAGCCGGGAGAGAAACGTCTCGGCGGCCGGTCAGCTCGGGGTCGCGGTCAAGTCCTCGAAGAATCGGCTTCAAGTTCACACGCCATTCGTCCCCAACCGCTGTTTTTGCAGACAATGCTCCACAAATGCAGCTCCGCCCAGCACACGCATGACCCGCTTGAAGTTGTAACCCAGCGTCATCAGGCTGAATTCGCCGCGGCATTTGCCGAGTCCGCGCATCACAAAATGATCCATCCCCGCCCAGCGCTTGATCGTACCGAATGGATGTTCGACGAGTGTGCTTCGCCCGCGCATCAATGGCACACGGGCGTTCATCTTCTTGCGATGCCGGTCCACCACGTCCTCATGCTCCCAGCGTTGTATCCTGCGCGTCGATCTCGACTTTGTCAGGCATCGGCCCGACAACGAACAGTCCCGGCAAACCGCCGCCGTCCCGCGATAAAAGTAATACAGCCTGCCCCTGACGGTGGTCGTGCCGCCTCGAACCAGACGCTCTCCGGCCGGACAGACATACGTGTCATCCTGCGCATCGTAACGGAATTCATCGCTGCCGAATCGTCCGTCCTTGCCCTTGCGGGCCGTCTGGTTCGGTATCGGAACATACACCTCCATTCCCTTGTCTTCGCAACTCTTCAACTGTGCGCCGTTGAAGTAGCCCGAATCCGCCAGGCCGACCAGGCGTTCGCTGCCCATGGCTTCGCCGGCTTTCGTCATCATCGGCTCCAACTGAGCGGAGTCATTGCCGTCCTGCACCACATCCTCCGCGACAATCAGCTTGTGCTTGTCGTCCACCGCGATCTGGCAGTTGTATCCGCCCACCATTATATCGCCGTTCCTCAGAAGTCGAGCATCTGCATCGACCCCCGATACCTGACGCTCTCCGCTTTCCTGCAAATGCTCTTGCAGTGCCTTCTTCTTTTGTTGCCTCTCGATCAAGGCCTTGAGCTTCACCGGCAGGTCCGGATCCTCCGAACCGTCCCCACACTCCTCCCCGCGCGCATCCGCCTCGTCCAACTGCCGGTGATACGCCGCAATCCTCTTCTCCAAACGCCTCAGGTCCCTTGCCAGGGACCGCTTGGTTTGGAAGCTGTCCAGGTTCGCATCGGCCTTCAAAAAAGTCCCGTCGACCGCCACCCGGCTGCCGCCCAGCAGCGAGAGTTCGCGGCACAGCAGCACGAACTCCCGGTTGGCCTCCTGCAGCGCAGCCACATTGTTCTTGCGAAAATCCGCAATCGTCTTGTAGCTCGGCGTCGCACCCTGGCACAGCCAGATCACTTCCAGATTGCGCCGCGTCTCCGCTTCGAGACGGCGCGAACTCCGTACCCGGTGCTGGTAGCCGTACAGATACAGCTTCAGCAGCAGCGCCGGGTCGAAAGCCGGCTGACCGGCGCCGCAGTTCGCTTCGGCATGCGCGAACCCCAGCGCCTCCAGGTCCAGCGTGCCGACGAACGCATCGATCGCGCGCACCGCATTGTGCTCGGACACGTAGTCGTCCAGACACGGCGGAAGCAGCATCATCTGGCTTCGGGACTGCACCTCCTGATAACGTCTCTCGGACATGGTGGTGACCCTTTATGTGGTTATCTCACTCACCGGTAAAGATAGCATGTACAGACAACCCGGGCATCGCTCGCCAGCGTCACCCACCAGAATCGTGGGAATACTTTCACAGTCTCCGGCGGCGACGACGCGACCCGTTGAGCGTTCACGTCACGCTACTTTTTGAACGGGTATGCCGAGCGCTCTGGCCTTGTCGACGAGGTTGTCCGTGATGCCCGAACCGGGGAACGCGATCACGCCCTTGGGGAGGAGGGAGAGCAGCTCGTCGTTCCGCCTGAAGGGAGCGGCCCTGCCGTGGGCGTCCCAGTCCGGCTTGCACACGACCTGGTGGACGCCGTTCCGCTCGGCCCATCCCGCCGCTATCTTCTCGGCGCCGGAGCCGCCGCCGTGGACGAGGACGACGTCGGCGTACTTGGCCTTGACCTTGTCGAGATGCGCGATGATTTTACCGGCGTCGCCGGCCTCCTTGCCTCCCGCGACGGCGACGAGCGTTCCCTGGGGGAGGTGGGCCGTGTTCTCGCGGTCCTTTTTCGCGCGCTGGAAGTCCCGCGCCTCGATCACCGCAGAGGTCAATTTGCCGGTCTGCGAGACGTGCGATCCTCGCCTCGGGCGCCATACCTCGCCGGTCTCGACGCGGTAGGCCTCGGCGGCCGTGTCGCGCAGCACCTCGAAGGCGTCGCGGCGGGCGGTGAGATTCTCGGCGCGGTCGAGCCGCTGTGTCTGGGCGTCGAGGGTGTTGACGAAGCCCCACAGGAGGTTTCTTCGCTCGTCGGCCAACTGCGTGCCGTCGGGTGCGGCCTCGGCGAGCAGGTGGAATGCCTTGAGGACGGCGGCTGTGGACTCCGCCTCGCCCCAGACGGGCCGGTTGTCGAACTCGTCCGGTCCGGGAGTCGCGCCGAAGAGGGCGGCCTGTTCGCATACCATGGCGGTGAAGGATTCGTTCTGCGCTTCGTGCTCTGCGTGCTCGTGCATGATCATCTCCTTGTGTGTCGCGGTGGCAGTCATCGTTCACTCCTTTCGTTGTCCTCAAGCGAGAGAGGGTAGTACCGCCACCGGGACACAAGAGCCTTTGGTGTTTCACGATGAAGGCGAAGCTCATCGGGAAACAATCCCTCATGCTGCGGAAAGGGTCATTTCGGGCCGCATTTTCCGGCCCGAAATTCCCGCAGCGGGGGGTGGACCGAGCCACTGTCCAGAACATGGAATGAGTGCAGGAGCATGCTGATCTTCCGTGAACATGGTTCATCGTTCGCGGAACCGGAGATTTACCGGGTGTTCCCGGTAGACGAGAGATGGGGTAATCGGGTTGGCCCTCGAACTACCGCGTGTAGCGGATGTTCCTCTGTCATATGATCGAGGCGAGGCCGGGATGGCTCCGGTGTCTCTCGCCCGCAGGAGGAGCAGCCATGAACTACTTTGCAGGACTCGACGTGTCGTTGGAGTGGACGAGTGTGTGCGTGGTGGACGTGGACGGCGGGATCGTCCGGGAGGCGAAGGTCGCGAGCGAACCCGCGGCCCTCGCGGCGTTCTTCACCGGGCTGGACTTCGGCGTGAAGCGCATCTGCCTCGAGGCGGGGCCGCTGTCGCAGTGGCTCCATGACGGCCTGGCCGAGGCCGGGCTCCCGGTGGTTTGCGCCGAGACGCGGCAGTTGAAGGCGGTGCTCTCGGCCACGGTGAACAAGAGCGACCGCGACGACGCGCGCGGGATCGCCCAGCTGGTTCGCGCGAACCTGATTCGCCCGGTGCACGTGAAGACGGTGTCGAGCCAGGAGAAACGCATGCTCCTCGCCAACCGCAGGTTCATGCTGAAGCAGTTGTGCGACGCCGAGGCCCACATCCGGGGCACGTTGCGCAACTTCGGACTGAAGATGGGCAAGGTCTCCCGCCGCGGGCTGGAGGCGCGGGTAGGGGGTCTGGTCGCGGATCGCCCGGAGTTGGCGCGCCTGGTGGCGCCGATGCTGCGGGCTCGCTCTGCGTTGCTGGCGGAATACGTCCGGCTGCACAGGATGATGCTGGAGGCGGTGCGCGTCGACCCGGTCTGCCGTCGCCTGATGACGGTCCCCGGCGTGGGTCCGGTGACGGCGCTGACCTTCCGGGCGAGCGTCGACGTGCCGTCGCGTTTTGCGCGCTCGCGCTCGGTGGGCGCGCACTTCGGGCTTGTGCCTCGCAAATGGCAATCCGGAGAGGTCGACCGAACGGGAAGAATCTCCAAGTGCGGCGACGCGATGATGCGCGCGGCGCTCTACGAAGCCGCCAACGCCTTGCTCGGGCGCACGACGCGGTGGTCGTGGCTGAAAGCCTGGGCGATGGGTGTGGCGAAGCGTCGCGGCAAGGCGCGCGCGAAGGTTGCGCTCGCCCGCCGGCTCGGCGTCATTATGCACCGCATATGGATGGACGGCAGTGAGTTCCGCTGGAAACGCGACGGCGTGGATGACGTAGCCTCCTGACATCGGGAATCCAAAAGGAGAAGAATCCGAAAATTACAGTAGCTTCCGCTATGGCAGAGGATGCTCCCGTGGGGACGAGGGACGAGGTGAGTTCGCTGTCGGCTCAGTTCCGCTCCGTCGGTGACGGTGCGAGGGCGTATGAGAGATTGTTCCACCTCGTTCTCCGACCCCATCCTGTTGACGGCCCCGGACCGGGAGCCGATCACGTAGAGAAGCGAGACCCCCATGGAGCATCGTCTAAAGCCAAGGCGGAAAGATCCGGAAAAACCAGGGCAGAGGAACTTGACTTGCTCGTCCCGATTAGAGAAGAGCCGACAGGGCGGACCTTCTCTGGATAGCGAGCATAAGAAAAGGGAGCGACGCGCGAGGCGCCGACCCCTTGTGAGCCTAGAACGGAATTTCGTTGTCTGCTCCATCGACTGCCGCCGCCACCGCCGCCGTCTCGGCGTGCGCGCCGTTGCCGTTACCGTTGCCATTGCCGTTCACCTTGTCGAGGAACTGCACGCGCCCGCCCGGCGCGATGAGGATCTCGGTCGAGAACCGATCGGAGTCCTCCCCGTCCTTCTTCCAGCGGCGGGTCTGGAGCTTGCCGGCCACGTAGACCAGGCGGCCCTTCTTCGCGTGCTTCTCAATTTTTTTTGATATCTCGGCCGCAAGCTGATGGGCACTTGATGAAGAGAACCCGGACAATCGGTGAAAAGTGAAGAGTGGGAATTTGTGTTTTTGGTAGGGACAGGTCGCGACCTGTCCTTGCGGATGCAGAAAAACCAAGCGGTTGCTGGTGAAACGACCCAAACGTTTCATTCCCGGATAGCGATATAACGGTTTTTTCCATCGGCGAACCACCGCCCCCTTTCTCACCCCGTCCCATTTCTGCTAGACTCCGCGCTTTCGCAGGCCCCGGACAGGGGATTCCTTTCATCACGTTTCGAGGGAGAATGCGCCATCATGCTGGAGCCAGAAATTTTTGTGGTCGACCTCACGGAGAATTTCGGCGGGGAAATCCTCGCGGACGGACGGGTGAAGACGACGCGGGAACAACTCGAAGGCTGCGCCGCCAAGTTCGGGGCGAGCGTCTCGGTGAGCCACGCGAAAAACTTCGAACTCGGCGTCCACGTGCCGACCATCACGGTGCGGCGTCTCGAAAAGAAGGGCAGGAAGACCGAGACCGAACTCCTGTTCTTCTCCTACGAGGGTGAGGGCGGCGACATCCTCACCGACCCCGCCGAATGGGGCCGCGTGCCGACGCAGATCTTCGGCTGATCGGCCTTCGGGAGCATCGTTCGCGCTACATCACGGAGATGGCCGCCGGGAGCCCGAAAATAGTCTGCGGGTACGCCACAATTACGTACAGTCCTCTTAAATCTTTTGCCGATGGGTCGTAATGCCGCCTTCATGTGAACAGCAGCGGAGGATGGAGTGTTGGAAGAAACCAAGAGGAGCCCTGTCGTTGTATCAGTAATCAACTTGAAAGGCGGCGTTGGAAAAACGACGGTCACGGCATTGCTGGCAAGATACGCTGTACGCAAGAATTTGAAGGTGCTGGCTGTTGATTTGGATCCACAAGCGAATCTGAGCCAGGCGCTCATGACGGAAAACGATTATAAGCAGTTCATGGAGAATAGAGAACCTTCCGTTGTGGAACTTTTCAACGGCTACTTGCCCCCATCTTCTGAGCGGTCGGCTCCTGCGCCTTTGGAGAATGTTCTCAAAAGGGTGGGCTCTCGGTGGGAGCAGAAAGAGAATTTCCATCTCATTCCGTCGAGATTCGATTTCGCGAACAACTTGATTGAATCTGTTCGTGTCGATGAGCCAGTGCTGGCGAGATATATTGCTCATGAAATGAAGAATAAAGATCTGATTCTGATTGATTGCGCTCCGACCGAATCAGTGCTTACCAGGACGGCGTATCATGCGTCGCGCTATGTTCTCGTTCCGGTGCGGACGGAATTTTTCTCCACAATTGGCTTCCCTCTATTGCAAGAATCTCTGGAGGATTTCAGATCGGAAAATCCCACTCATGCCATTGATGTGTGCGGTGTGTTGATTAACAACAGCGAGACACAGTGGTCTCCGCGAGGACCGCACCACAGGGATTCTAGGGAAGAAATTCGCGAAAAAGCGGGAGAATACGGATGGCCTGTTATGAGCAATGAGATGACTCACTCGCGTGGATACCCTAAAATGGCTAAAGAAGAGTACGCATCACATACAGGAAATGCTTGGGGAGAATCTCAAAGAATCGCGAATGAGTTCCTGGAGATGGTAGGATTATCGCCCAAGGAGGCGTAAACGTGCAAAAGGACGAATTGAGAAACTTGCTCTCAACTCTTGTCGATGATTGCGGATACGATGCGGTTCGTGAAGCGCTGGAGGATTTCGACCCTAAGCTCAAACGCGCGCCTGCTTCAAGAAACTCCTCTTCCAAGCGACCAAAAAAAACAAGGACGAAACCAAACGCAGTTTCTATCGTAGGTTCTCTTGCGTTGTCGGATGAAAGGAAAAAGAACGTCCTGATGACGCTTGCGAAGAAATATGAGGACAAGGCCTTCATGCCGAACGTCAACCACGTCCGTGCCTTCCTGGAGCAGGAGGGGAAAGACGTTTCCCGCATCAAGTCCAGAGGGCAAGTCGTATCCACCGTATTCAAGTGTCTGGCGGATTGGGAAACATCGAGATTGCGAGAACTGGACACCAGGGGATTGTATGGTCCTCCAAAGACTCTTTCCGGCATCGCCAAGTCGATAGAGAGTTTTGGGCGCCGAAACCGCCGAAACCACACGGAAGCCGCACAACGCATGGGGAATCCAGCCCGTACTTCCTCCCGATGAGCGGCGAGCGCGTTTGCGCTCATCCCGCGTTTTGGTTCTATAATGTTCACGAGATAACCCCGATAACCTGAATGAGGACCCGGAAAGAGAGAGGGTGTGGGAAGATGATCGATTTGCAGCCGATCAACACGGGAGACCTCATAGGCATCGCGCAGTGCGCCTTGATCTGGTATGGCCTCTACACCATGCGCGCCGGTACAAGGCAGAGGGACAAGGCGCTCGATGCAATCATCGCCCAGGGCCGGGAGGGCAGGGAAGCGCTGCGGAAAACCATGCAGAGCTTGGATAAAACAATGGCCAGTTTGGATAAAACTCTCGAGGGCTTTGATAAAACGCTGGAAAGCATGGATAAGACAAACGAGGGCTTGGATAAATCAACCGAAGCCCTGGCAATCCTGCTCAAAAGATCAGCGTAGGTTGCGGCGTTTCACGGAGGCTCTCCGGCCTTTCCGAGATAGTTCCGTTTCGTCGTCGGTATTCCGTTGAATTTCTGGATTTTTTTCACGCGCATGACTCTCACGCGAGGCGCGCGCGTTCGAGGTGATGACGATGGGTCGCTCATGGACGAGAGAGGAGGTCGAGCGGGTGTTCCAGGCCCGCTGGCAGGGGAATTTCAACGACCTCCTGGGTTTCGAGGTTTTAGAGGCGGAGGAGGGCTTCGCCCGCGTGGCGATGCCCGTGGAGCCGAAGCTGCATCAGCCTTTCGGGATCGTCCACGGCGGCGCGCTGGCCTCACTCGCCGACACCGTCGGCGGCGTCGGCAGCTACGTGAGCTACCCGGTCGGCACCGAGGTGGTGACGGTGGAGATGAAAATCAACTTCGTCCGTCCCGTGAAGGAGGGAACCCTCGTCGGCGAGGCGAAGGCCCTGCATCTGGGGCGCAAGACTTCCGTTTGGGAGATCCGTCTTCTCGACGATGCCGAAAAGCTCGTCTGCTTCGCTTCGGCCACCTACATGGTCGTGAAAGAAGCCTGAGAACGCTTCGGGGCGCGGGTTTCGGATCGTCCTCGTTCTTTGCGCCCATCTGTGGTATTATCTCATTAGCAGAAAGTCGGTATTTCCGCAATCCAATATGATTCAATCAGTTATAGCTTTTGCCCTGAGCCGGCCTCAGAGGCCGGTTTCAGAAGCAACGAGCGCTTGACGGGGTGGGGGATGTTTTCCCGATGGCTTCTCGGGGAGGCGGATTTCCCGTCCGAAAGAGGTGAAAGATGAGCAACAGCTTCAACGCCCGCGCGGAACTCGAGGTCGGCGGGAAAACCTATGAGATTTACCGGATAGACGCGCTGAAGGACAAGGGCGACGTCGCGCGGCTCCCCTTCGCCATGAAGGTCCTCCTGGAGAACCTCCTCAGAAACGAGGACGGGCGCTCCGTGCGCGCCGCAGACATCGAGGCGCTCGCCTCCTGGGACGCGAAGAACCCCGAGGCGAAAGAGATCGGCTTCATGCCGAGCCGCGTGCTGCTGCAGGACTTCACGGGTGTTCCCGTCGTGGTGGATCTGGCCGCCATGCGCGACGCCATGAAGGACCTGGGCGGCGACCCCGACCTCATCAACCCGCTCCAGCCCGTCGACCTGGTGATCGACCACTCCGTGCAGGTGGACGAGTTCGGCACCGAGACGGCGCTCGAGAACAACGCGCAGCTCGAATACGACCGCAACACCGAGCGCTACGCCTTCCTGCGCTGGGCGCAGAACGCCTTCGACAACTTCCGCGCCGTGCCGCCCGATACCGGCATCGTCCACCAGGTGAACCTCGAATTCCTCGCCCCGGTGGTGGGTACGGACGAAAAAGGAGGCGCCACGCGCGCCTTTCCCGATACCGTCGTGGGCACGGACTCGCACACCACGATGATCAACGGCATCGGCGTCCTGGGCTGGGGCGTGGGCGGCATCGAGGCCGAAGCCGCCATGCTGGGCCAGCCCTACTCGATGCTGATTCCCGACGTGGTCGGCTTCCGGCTCTCGGGCGATCTGCGTGAGGGCGCCACGGCGACCGACCTCGTGCTCGTGGTCGTGCAGATGCTGCGGGAAAAGGGCGTCGTGGGCAAGTTCGTGGAATTCTACGGGCCGGGTCTGGACAACCTGCCGCTCGCCGACCGCGCGACGCTCGCCAACATGGCGCCCGAATACGGCGCGACCTGCGGCATCTTCCCCATCGATGGCGAAACCCTCAAGTACATGGAACTCACGAACAGGCCGGCGGAGCAGATTGCGTTGGTGGAGGCCTACGCCAAGGCGCAGGGCATGTTCCGCGAGACGGATTCCCCCGAGGCCGTCTACTCCGACACGCTGGAACTCGACTTGGGCGACGTCGTCCCCAGCATCTCGGGTCCCAAGCGGCCGCAGGACCGCATCGTCCTCACCGAGGCGAGCGCCACCTTCGAGCGCGAACTCGACAAGATGCTGGCAGAACTCGGCGGAGGCGATGGCGGCGGCACGGCGGTCGCGCCTGCGGCCGTCACCGTGCGCGACGGCGCGAAGACTTACGAGATAACCCACGGGGCGGTCGTCATCGCGGCGATCACGAGCTGCACGAACACCTCGAACCCCACCGTCATGCTGGGCGCAGGCCTTGTGGCGAAAAAAGCCGCCGAGCGCGGCTTGAAGGCGAAGCCCTGGGTCAAGACCTCGCTCGCGCCCGGTTCGATGGTGGTGACGGAATATCTTCAGAGCGCGGGCCTCACGCCTTATTTAGAAGCGCTCGGCTTCCACAACGTGGGCTACGGCTGCACCACCTGCATCGGGAACTCGGGGCCTCTGCCCGCGCACATCTCCCAGGCCGTGGCCGAGGGCGACCTCGTCGCCTGCTCGGTGCTCTCGGGCAACCGGAACTTCGAGGGCCGCGTGCACGCCGAGGTGCGCATGAACTTCCTGGCCTCCCCGCCCCTGGTGGTGGCCTACGCCATCGCCGGGCGCATGGATCTCGACATCACGCGAGACTCCCTGGGCGAGGATCAAGACGGAAACCCCGTCTACTTGCGGGACATCTGGCCCTCGCAGAGCGAACTCCAGGACGTGGTGATGAACCACGTGAAGGCGGACATGTTCGAGAAAAGCTATGGCGACGTGTTCCGGGGCGATCTGCGCTGGCAGGGCATCCCCACGCCCGAGGGCGGCCTTTTCGACTGGGACGACATGTCCACCTATATCAGGCGCGCGCCTTATTTCGATGGCATGAAGGCCGAACCCGAGCCGGTCGAGGACATCGCAGGCGCGCGCTGTCTCGCGCTATTGGGCGACTCGGTGACGACGGACCACATCTCGCCCGCTGGCTCCATCAAGCGCGACAGCCCGAGCGGCCACTTCCTCGTGATGAACGACGTGCTGCCTGATAATTTCAACTCGTATGGCTCGCGCCGCGGGAACCACGAGGTGATGATGCGCGGCACCTTCTCGAACGTGCGCCTTCGCAACCGGGCGGCGCCGGGCACCGAGGGCGGCTTCACCACCTATTTCCCGACGAACGAGGTCATGCCCATCTACGACGCGGCGATGCAGTACCAGGAGGCGGGGATTCCCCTCGTCGTCCTGGGCGGTAAGGAATACGGCACGGGCTCCTCGCGTGACTGGGCCGCCAAGGGTTCGAGCCTGCTCGGCATCCGGGCCGTCATCGCCGAGAGCTTCGAGCGCATCCACCGCTCGAACCTGGTGGGGATGGGCGTGCTGCCGCTCCAGTTCAAGCCGGGCGACTCGGCGGAGGGTCTGGGGCTGACGGGCCGCGAGACCTTCGACATCGAGGGTGTGGAGCAGGGCGAGGCGAAACAGGTGCGCGTCACCGCCACGCCGGAGGGGGGCGGCTCAGCCATCGTATTCGACGCTATCGTGCGCATCGACACCCCCAACGAGGTGGCCTACTACCAGCACGGCGGCATCCTGCAGTACGTCCTGCGGCAACTCCTGAAGAGCGGGGAGAATTAGGGGCGGGGCGACCCATTTGGGGTTGTCCTGCTACGCGAGGGACTTTAATGGTTTTGTAGGGACAGGCACAGGGGCCTGTCCCTACAACCGTAAATACCTGACATTCGAGATGTCCAAAATCGGAGAATAATTGCTCTGTCCTGGATTCCGGCATTCGCCGGAATGACGTTGGGTTTGCTTATCGGAAGCGAGAAGGATGCGGGGTGTGGCCGGATGGAAAGGCCTTTAACCTGACGAAGCATTGCGAAGTTGCCGTCATTCCGGCGAATGCCGGAATCCAGAGCCGATGAGGTCTACAAACAAGTCATTCCATTCAGGATTCCTCTCTTCAATTAACCCGATTTTCCACGCCCTCGGCCAGTTTTTGAGCCTCTTCTCATGCGTAATTGCGCTTTCCATCGATTCATGGCTCTCGTACCAGACCAGCATGTGGACACCGTAACGCTTCGTGAAGCCTTCTGCCATATCATTCTTGTGTTGCCAGACCCGCCGGATGAGGTCTGAAGTGACACCGATATACAGTGTGCCGTTACGTTTACTGGCGAGAATGTATACGCAGGGTTGTTTCATTCTCAAAAAATCTTTCTGGATTCCGGCATGCGCCGGAATGACGGTCTATAAATCGGCGTGGCGAAAATGTAGGGGCCGTTCGCGAACGGCCCCTACCAATTCTGCTGTTTTTTTCTTGTCCACCCCTCACCCAACAACCTCCTGAAACCGCGCCCACAGGTATTCCGCGTCCGCGTCGGTGAGCGGGTCGGGGGAGATGAAGATTCCCGACTCGCCCGATATGCCGACCTGCACTCTTACTTCGCACTCCCATAGCGCCTCGGCGACCTCATCTCGCGATTTTCCGAGCGCATCCTCATCAATTTCGATCACGACTTCGGGCAAATCCTGCCCCAGGGAGTTGGGGCGCCTCACGCGGGCTGATAATCCATTCATCCCGGCTGTGCGCTCCATGAAGAACTCGCACCACCGCTCGTTGTGGACGTACTGGGCGGCCTCGCCGCCATTGAAATAATGCTCGAACGCCGCGAGCAGGCCCACGACGTCGTCGCGCCCCGCCTTCATGGGCCGACCGACCGAATACCTGGGGCTTCCCATCATGGCGCAGGCTTGGACGATCTCCTTCTTGCCCAGGATGACGCCTGTGTTCTGCGGTCCGCCGATGCTCTTCCCCCCGCTGAAGATGGCGGCGTCGGCCCCCATCTCCTTCGTGTAGCGCCAGAGATTGGCGGACGGCGGAAGCTGCGACGCCGCGTCCACGACCACGGGGACGTTCTTGCCGTGCGCGATCTCGATGATGGTCTCGAGCTTCAGGATGTTTCCGCCCGCGTAGCGGCCCGGGAAATAGAAGACGCCCGCCGTCTTCTCGCCGATGGCCTCTTCTAACTCCCAGGGGTGGGTCTGGCGGTGCGAGCCGATCTCGACGAGCCGCGCCCCCGCCTGGCGGATGTTGATGTCGTAGTGGTTTCGCTGGAAGCGGTGGATGACGATCTCGTTCTTGAGACCGTCGGTGAAGGGGAGCCTGTCCATGAGGGCCGGGTTTCCGCCCGTGATGCAGGCGGCAGCACAGAGAACGAGACCGGCGGCGGAGCCGCTCGTGACGTAGGCCGCCTCGTTCTGCGTCATCTGCGCGATGCGCGCGCCCGCTTTCGCGTGGAGTTCGTTCATGTCCACCTGGGCGGCGTTCGCCTCCTGCATGGCGGCCCAGATTTCCGGCCTCATTTTCGAGCCGCCGAAGACAGTCTGGCGCGTGCGCGCGCTGATGACGCGGCGGATTCCCAGGTCGTTCAGGAATTCGGGGTCTTGATGGGATTCGTTAATCGCCTTGCTCCTTAGCCTGTGGTGGAATAGCGCAGCGTCGCGCCTTGAAGAGCAGTCCAGGAGGCGCCTTCGGTTTTTCCGTGAAGAGAAAGCGTGTGAAAACCCTCCTCATCGCGCGCGAAGCGCCTCTCGATTTGAATACTGAATGCCTGCGCCGCATCGCGCGGCGTTATTTCCAGGTCAGCCGATTCGGGCGGCGTGTCGTCAAGCCCCACGCCCAGAAGCAGCGGCGAGGCGGCCCACGCGCTCCGCACGCGGCCCTCAATTTCGAGACCCGCCTCCTCCTCTCCCCATACGAGAAAAGAGACGGAGAGGTCTTGCGATATTTCGCGCCATCCGCCCGGAGGAATCGCCGCATCCACACGCAGCCTTTGCCGCCACTCGATGAGCTTTCTGTTGTGATGGCTCAGGATGAGCGTCCTGTGCTCGGACCTGTCCGCCCAGTGGTAGTGCCTGGGCCTGTTCTCGTAGGGCCTTCCCATGCCGACGAGGAGCGCCTCTGGATCGCCGCGCATCACCTCCTCGCCGTCCAGCGTTTCATGCCCCGTGGTCGAGGCGACCAGCTTCACGCGCTCGCGTTTTTCATCCCACGTCGCGTAGACGTACTGCACCGTATCGACGGGAGGCCGCGAGGCCACGTTGGGCGGAGGTTCCTGCAGAACACGGGGCTGTCCGCCGATACGGATTTCCTCGCCCCCGTGGCGCACGAGTTCGAGCTGGTGAAAGCCCCGGTATTCGAGACGGCACGGCTGGGCCATGGAGACTCCTCCACTGGATGCGCTTGAACTTGTGTTCGATGCGCCCATCATATCACGATGTGCGCGCGGGATGGATCGTGTATCATGGCGCCGCGCCGCCGACCGGCGGCGTTTTCTTTTATCAAGACAGGAGTTTCGAGATGCGTATCATGACCACCCTACCGATGGATGACCTGAAAAAAGCGGGTCCCGCCGCGCGAGAGATCGAAGCGGCCGGCTATGACGGCGCCATGACCATGGAGAACGCGCACCACCCGTTCCTGCCCCTGGCGGTGGCGGCTGTGGAGACCGAGCGCGTGGAGCTTCTGACCGCCGTGGCCATCGCCTTTCCGAGGAGTCCCATGGTGTGCGCGAACGCGGCTTGGGACTTACAGGTCGCCTCGGAGGGAAGGTTCGTCCTGGGGCTCGGCCCCCAGATTCGCGCGCACAACGTGCGGCGCTTCAGCGTGCCCTGGAGCGCGCCCGCAGCGAGGATGCGCGAATACGTGGAATCGCTCCGCGCGATATGGCGCACCTGGCAAAGCGGGGAAAAGCTCGATTACAAGGGCGAGCACTACCAGTTCAGCCTCATGACGCCCGCCTTCACGCCGCCCTCAGGTGATCAGCCGATGGCGCCCGTCACCATCGCGGCGGTGGGGCCGGGGATGCTGAAAGTCGCCGGGAGCCGCTGCGACGGCGTGCGTCTGCATCCCTTCTGCACCAACAGGTATTTCGAAGAATTCTGCCTGCCGAGGCTCACGGATGGGTTCGGGGAGAACGGGATTACGCGCGAGAACTTCGAGATCACCGGCGGCGGCTACGTCGTCACGGGCCGCGATGAGGAGGCCCTGCGCCGCGGGATGGATGAGGTCAAAGTGCGCCTCGGTTTTTACGGCTCGACGCCCGATTACTGGCCGGTGCTCGAGATGCACGGCTACGGCGATCTGGGCAGAAAACTCAGACAAATGACACGCGAGGGCAAGTGGGGTGAACTGGCGGGCGAGATTCCCGACGACCTGGTGCGCCTTTTCGCCGCCGTGGGCGTTCACGGAGAGATCAAAGAAGCGATCGAGGCGCGCTTCGGGAACGGCGTCGACACCCTCTACGCGGGCATGCTCCCCACGGCGGATCGCGACCTCCCGCCCGACCTCATCCGGGACATCCAGACGATCCCTGTGGCGTTTACAGGGTTTGCGGAGAGGTAGGGGGTGATGCTTTTGGTAGGGACAGGCCCCCGTGCCTGTCCGCCACGCGACGGGATCATATTCCCACATCGGCAGGACGTAACTGTAGGGACAGGTCGCGACCTGTCCCTACCAAAGTCCGTTTATCGTTCCTGGTCGTACACCCTGTTTATTTGAAACCACTCCACGACGGACGCAAGGTGGTGCAGGTCGGACATATATGTCCGACATAAATGCGACCCGCACTGTAAAGGCGAAGTACAGGGCCGCATATATGCGGCCCCTACAGGTGGAATTTCTCCTCACTTGCCCGGGTTTGACCTATAAGCCGTCACCCCCTCGGCCCGATCATGTTTTCGGGCTTGACGGCGGCGTCGAACTCCTCGCCCGTCAAGAGGTCGAGGGCGACCGCCGCGTCGCGCAGGGTGCCGCCCTCGGCGAACGCCTTTTTCGCCACCCTGGCCGCGTTGTCGTACCCGATGACGGGGTTCAGCGCCGTCACGAGCATGAGCGAGTTCTGGAGGTAGGCGTCTATCGCGGGGCGGTTCGGTTCGATCCCCACCGCGCAGTGCTCGTTGAACGAATCGCACGCATCGGCCAGCAGACGCACGGAGTTCAGCAGGTTGAAGATCATCACGGGCTTGAAGACGTTCAGCTCGAAATGTCCCGTAGCACCTCCCACGTTCACGGCCACGTCGTTGCCCATCACCTGGGCGCACACCATCGTCATCGCCTCGCTCTGGGTGGGGTTCACCTTGCCGGGCATGATGGAGCTTCCCGGCTCGTTCTCGGGGATCAAAAGCTCGCCCACGCCGCACCGGGGGCCGGACGCCAGCATGCGGATGTCGTTAGCGATCTTCATGAGTGAGGCCGCCAGGGTCTTCACTGCCCCACTCGCGAAGACGACCGCATCGTGCGCGGCGAGCGCCTCGAACTTGTTGGGCGCGCTTCTAAAGGGAAGCCCCGTCATCTCGGCGATTCTGGCGGCGGCCTTCTCCGCAAAATCGGGATGCGTGTTCAGGCCCGTGCCCACCGCCGTGCCGCCAAGCGCCAGTTCATAGATGCCGTCCAGCGACATCCTGACGCGCGCGAGTCCGTTTTCCAGCTGCTGGGCGTAGCCGGAGAATTCCTGGCCGAGCGTCAAGGGAACGGCGTCCATGAGATGGGTGCGGCCGATCTTGATGATCGAATCGAAGGCTTCGGCCTTCTGCGCGAGTGTTTCTTTTAGCGTCTCCACGGCGGGGATGAGTCGCTTCGTCATCTGCTCGCCCGCCGCGACGTGCATCGCCGTCGGGAAGGTGTCGTTCGAGGACTGCGCCTTGTTCACGTCGTCGTTGGGGTGAATCGGGTCCTTGGAACCCATCTCGCCGCCCGCGAGTTCGATGGCGCGGTTGGCGATGACCTCGTTGGCGTTCATGTTCGTCTGCGTGCCGCTGCCGGTCTGCCAGACGACGAGCGGGAAATGCGCGTCCAGATCGCCCGCGATCACCTCATCCGCCGCCTGTGTGATGAGCGCGGCCTTCTCCGAATCGAGAATCCCCAACTCCTCGTTCGTCACCGCGGCGGCTTTCTTCAGAATCCCCAGCGCGCGGATGATCTCGCGCGGAAAGCGGTCGCCGCCTATCTTGAAATGAACGAGCGAGCGCGCCGTCTGCGCGCCGTAGTATTTGTCCTCGGGCACCTCGATCTCGCCCATGCTGTCGGTTTCGATTCGATGCGACATGCTGCCTCCTGCGGATGCGTGATGTGAAGGGTTTGTTGGTCTATGATCTCATCAGGCCGGTCGCCTCACCACATGAGGACGATGCGGCCGACCGGGTCGCCCGCGCGAAGGGCGGCCAGCGCGTCATTGGCGTCCGGCATCGGGGCTTCCTCGGTGATGACGGCGCGCACGCGGCCGTCGTTCACCAGGCTCGCCGCGTCGGCCACGTCGCGCACGGTGTGGTTGTGCGACGCGACGATCTGGATCCACTTGTAGACGAGCTGCGCGGGGTCGATCTCCACCTTCTGGCCGAAGGAGTAGCCCAGGATGACGAGGCGTCCGCCGGGTCTTAAGAGATCGATGCACTGCTGGAGCACGGGCGGCACGGCGGCTCCGCCGACGATCTCGAGCGCGATGTCCGCGCCGAAACCGTTCGTCATGTCCATGACGGCCTTGACCGGGTCGGCCTCCATCGCGTTCACGGTCTCGAACGCGCCGAGTTCGCGCGCCTTGGCGAGTTTTTCCTCCTTCACGTCCACGGCGATGACGTTCACGCCCAGGTGGCGGAGGATCTGCAGGGCGTGGAGCCCCAGTCCTCCGACCCCGAAGATGACGGCGCATTCGCCGAGTTCGGGCCGCGCCATGCGGATGGCGTGGAGCGGGGAGCCGAGCGTCCCGCCGATGAGGGAAGCCGCCGCCAGCGAGACGTTTTCCCCGACTTTGACGAGGTTCCGCTCCGAGACCGCGACCAACTGGCCGAAGCCGCCGTCTATCTCTATCCCCAGGCGTCCCGGCGAGTTCAGGCACATCTCCTCGTGGCCGGCGCGGCACATGCGGCAGCGCCCGCAGGTCTGCTTGCTCACGACGACCACGCGGTCGCCCGAAGTGACGGAATCGACTTCCGCGCCCACTTCGAGCACGATGCCTGAGTTCTCGTGGCCGAGCATCAGGGGCGTGGGGGCCGACTTCACGCTGCCGTCGACTATCTTCAGGTCGGTCGCGCAAAGGCCGTTCGCCTTCGATTCCACGAGCACCTGGCGCGGGCCGATCTCGGGCTCGGGCGCTTCCTCGTAGACGAGGGGTTTGCCGAACTCTTTAAGGATCATGGCCTTCATGGGCGGTTCCTCCGCTTTTTGTTATCAAGGGGCAAAACCTGCGGCGATTTTAGCAGGCCCGTGGTGGGGACGCCAGATGGGGTGAGAATTTCGGGGTGATGCCTCGCATTCTGTAGGGACAGGTCGCGACCTGTCCCTACAAATCACATCCCCAACCCCCCGTCGATTCGGAGCACGATGCCGGTCACATAGCTCGCCTCGTCCGACGCCAGGAAGACGAACCCCGCCGCCATCTCCTCGGGCTCGCCCCACCGGCCGAGGCAGATGCGCTCGAGGTACTTCGATTCAAAGCGTTCATCCGTGCGAATCGTCTCCGTCATCGGGGTGATGGCCGCGGGCGAGACGCAGTTCACGGTGATGTTGTGGCGCCCCAGCTCGCGGGCCGCGCTCTGCGTCGCGCCGACGATGCCCATCTTGGCCGAAGAATAATTGATCTGGCCGATGGTGCCGCGAAGCCCGGCGCCCGAGGTGACGTTGATGATGCGGCCCTCTTTCCGGGGGATCATGCGCTTGGCCGCCGCGTGGATGCCCGTCCAGGTGCCCTTCAAGTGCACGGCGATCACGGAGTCCCACTGTTCTTCGCTCATCTTGTGGAGCATGGCCGCGCGCACGATGCCGGCGTTGTTCACCATCACGTGAATCGGTCCGTGCGCGGCCTCGGACGCGTCGAGCGCGCCCTCGACTTCTTCTAAGCTGCTTACGTCGGCCTTGTGGAAGAGCGCCTCGCCGCCTGCCTCGCGAATCAAGCGCGCCGTCTCCTCGCCGCCCTTCTCGTTCATGTCGACGACGAGCACCTTGGCGCCTTCTTCAGCGAAGCGTTGGCAGACAGAGCGTCCGATGCCCTGCGCTGCGCCCGTCACGAGGGCGTTCTTGTCTTTCAGTCTCATGGAATTCCTCTCTTTCCGTTCTGTGGATTCAGTCGAGCCAGGCCTGGGCCTCGCCCCTGGTGACGACGCGGCCACTTAAGTCTACCGCCTCGATCTCGCAGGCGGCGTATTCCCGGCCGTTCTCTTTCGCGATGTCGGTCACGACGCCCCGGCAGGTGATGACCTCGCCGAGCTTCACCATGCCCTGAAAGCGCACTTCGAGCCGCTTGTAGCTTCCCGCGCCGAAGGCGGTTTCGACGAATTGCCCCAGAAAGCCCATCGAGAGCATCCCGTGGGCGATGACGCCCTCGAGGCCGCCCGCGCGCGCCGCCTCGTCGTCATAGTGGATCGAGTTGTAATCTCCGCTCGCGCCGGCGTATTTCACGAGCTGCGTCCGCGAAACCGGATCCTTCACGAGTTCGGGGAGGGTATCTCCCTTCTGGTAGCGCATCGTCTCTCCTTCAGTTCCGGAACCGCCGGAGCGACACCCACTTGCCGCCGCCCACGCGGGAGCCGTCGCGCGCATCGAGAAACTCGTATTCGCGCTCGACGAATACGAGGTCGCCCGTGCGGCCCGATTTTTCAGTGATGTCGATGATGGTGAAGGATACGTCCAGTTCATCGCCCGCGCGGATGGGCCGCTCGACCTCATAGACCTGTGAGGCGTGCAGACCCACGTCGCCGAAACCAGGCGGCAGATCGGGGTAGGCGTCCTTGGGCCGGAAGGTGGTGGGAAACGTCGGCGGCGCGACCGCATCCGGCCCCCGGTAGGCGGGGTTATCGTCGCCGACCGCGTCCGCGAATTTCTCAATCGCCCCCTGCTCGACCCGGACGCGGTAGGGGCCGTGCTTTCGCCCCACCAGGGCGCGTATTTCGGGCGTGATTCTCGTGCTCATGCGGGTCCTCTCGTCAGGGATGCGTCTTCATCCGAACATCCACGGCGATGCAGCCTTCCGCCGCCGCGATGAGCGGGTTCAAGTCCATCTCGGCGACTGTATCTTCTAATTCTGTCGCCAGTTCGGAGATTTTGACCATTATATCGGATATGTGCGGAATTTGAACGGTTGGCCCGCCCCGGAAGCCGTCGAAGATGACGCGCGAGCGGAGTCTTGAAAGAGCGCTTTCGGCCTCTCTTGCGTCGAAAGGCGGCAGCAGGCGGGCCACGTCCGAGAGGGCTTCGACGTACACGCCGCCCAGCCCCGCCGTCACGCACGGACCGAAAGTCGGGTCGTTCGAGATGCCGACGAGGAGTTCCAGGCCGCCCTCGATCATCTCCTGCACCAGAAGACGCGCATCATAGCTGAGGGCTAGCAGTTTTTGAGCTGCGCACAGAACCTCATCAGGCGTGTTAAGACCTAAAATGACGCCGCCCGCTTCCGTCTTGTGCGAGAGGTTGTCCGATACGACCTTGAGGGCGATGGGCGCTTTATACTTTTCCCACGTTTTGAGCGCTTCTTCGGACGTTTCAACCAGGGTTTCCTTCGGTCTCGGGACGCCGTAGAGATCGAGAATTTCCGCACAGGTCTCGGACGGAAGAAAGCCGTCGGGAGAGGGAATACTCTCTCGTATGATTCGCTTCGCTTGCTCCGCCCGCGCAGGGTCGAGCGAGCGGGGCCGGGAGGCGGCCGCCTCGCGCGCGTTTTTGAGCGAGTGGAGGGATTCGAGTCCTCGAATCGCGCGGGAATAATCGCCGAATACGGGCACGGAGGCTTCTCTTAAGTTTTGTATCTGCTCGCGCGGCCCGGTGAGCCAGGCGAATGCGACGGGCACGGGCGAGGCTTCGAAGAGCGCCTTCACCTCCGCGGCTATCTGCTCGCCCACGTGGTGGTAGACGCCCATCATGAAGAGCAGGGCGTCCACGTTCTCATCCCCCGCCACGGCTTCGCCCGCTGTCTTGAGCGGCTCGCTCTCGGGCTTGCTGACCATGAGGGATACGAGGTCGACCGGATTGTCCTTGGGCGCGTAGTCGGGCAGGACGCCCGCGAGTTTTTCCTGTGTTTCCCCTGCGAGGATGGGGAGCGTGAGGCCCGCCTCGGTGCTTAAGTCCGCAGCGAGCGAACCCAGCCCGCCCGAGAAGCTTAAAACCCCCACTCCGTTTCCTGCGATGGGCTTACTGCGCGCGAGGAAATCCGCTATCTCGATGAATTCATCCATAGAACCCAGCACCTGAATCCCGTATTGCGCGGCGAAGGCGTCGAAAACGTCGCTCGAAGTGGTGATGGCGGCGGTGTGGCTGCGCGCGGCGCGCGCGCCTTCTTCTGTCTTGCCGCCCTTTAAGAGGACGATGGGTTTTTCCTGCTCCAGCGCGCGCAAGGCGGCTTGTTTCAGGCGTTCCCCGTCGCGCACGGATTCGAGATACCCGCAGATGACGCGCGTGTGCGGGTCGTCGATGAAGTATTCGACGCATTCCGCGAAATCCACGTCCACCTCGTTGCCGAGGCTCACGAGGCTGCTGATGCCCGAGCCGCTCTCCTGAAAGCCCGTGAGCATGCACGCCCCCATCGCTCCGCTCTGGGTGACGAGGGCCACCGCGCCCGGGATGAGCGGGTCGTCGTCCCGGATGGATATCGTGAACGTCGCCATGAGCTTTGAGCGCACGTGCACCACGCCCATGCAGTTGGGGCCGAGTACGCGCATCCCCGATGCGTCGCGGAGCGCGAGGATTTTCTCCTGTAGCGCCACGCCTTCCGCACCCGTTTCCGCAAAGCCCGAAGTGATGACGGCGGCGGCCTTGACGCCGCGCTCCGCGCACTGGGCGAGGGCGGGAATCACGTCTTCCCGCGGGGTGCAGATGAGGGCGAACTCGGGCGCTTCGGGGAGGGAGGCGACGTCGGGGTAGCATTTTAAGCCCGCTATCTCATCCCGCCTCGGGTTGATGGGGTAGATGGGGCCGGGAAAGCCGTAGCGCATCGTGAGCCTGAGCGGGATGCCGCCCAGGCGGTTCAAGTCGGAGGCCGCGCCCACCACCGCGAAGGATTCCGGGTGAAACAGGCTCGTAAGGGATTCGGGCGTGCTCATGCGTGGGTCTTAGGCGAGTCGGGCGCCGGCGGTGCCGACCGTTACGGCTGCGCCGTCCTGGTTCGTGAGCGATACGTCGAAGAGATAATGCGTGGCGCCCTGGTCGAGCGTTTTCTCCTTGAGTACCGCCTGAAGCGTCAGAACGTCGCCCGGAAATATGGGCTTGACGAAAGAAACGTCCACCTCACCGCCCGTGATGAAGCCGAAGCCTAAGTGATCGACCATGAGTTCGGTGATGAACGACACCGGGTGGCGGCCCGTCGCCACCGCGCGTGGCAGGCCCGCTTTACACGCCACCTCATCGTCGGTGTGGATGTTCTTCGTATCCACGCCGCCTGTGACGTAGCGGTTGAACTTGAGGATGTCCTCCCAGTCCACCCCGTGCGTCCGCTCGGGCAGGGCGTCTCCTGGTTCCAGGTTTTCGGGCAGCGTATCAGTCATCTTCTCCGTGCTTTCTCGTGAGGCTCAGGACGGAAGTGTGCGAGGAGGTGAGCAGCAACTCCCCCGCCTCGTTCGTGACGGCGAGTTCGCTCACGATCCAGCCCTTCTCGCGCTTGACGTACAAATCCTTCACCGTGACCTTCTGGCGCACCGTCTCGCCGACCCGGACGGGCCTGTGGAAGCGGTAGCCGAGCTTGGCGTGGATGGTGCCGAAGCGCTTGTAGTTCTCATCGTAAATGGCGAGCAGGTCGTTGATGAAGATCATGGGTGGCGCGATGGCCCCGCCCGCGGGCGATTCGCCCGTATACCACTCCCGCTCTGCGCCCACGGCGTCGCAGTGCGCGTCCACCATCGCTTGCGTCACCGTGAGGCTGCGCTCGCCGATCGTCATGCCGACTTCCAGGTTCTCCCATACGAAATCGGGCTTTTCGCTCATTCGAGATGCTCCATGCGCTAATCAGAGGGGTATGCCAAAGCATAAAATTTTTTAGCCGTTATGATTGGTCTTTAGCGGAAACGAAAAATACGAGTTTTTCCCAGTCTATCGCATCTTCCTGATCGCAAAAGTTCTCGCTGAATTCATTTGATAATCGGTCGATAATGGCCTGATATTTGGTGGAGAAATCATCGTTGTGCTGTCTGGCTTCATGTCCCAATGGCTCAATGATTTGCTTGTAAAGATCGGGATCCTCCGAGATCAGAAGCCAGAATTCTTGTCCGCAATACTTGAAATAACCGCCTTTGTCAGGGTTGCTGTCCCGTCCATAACAGCATCCGTTCACCGCCACGACGTTTATGGAGGGATCGCCTTGACGCACCACACGGGCGGCATTTCTGAAATTTTCCTTCATCTTGGCGATCTGGGAAGAATTGCCCCAATTAGGGCCGGATTTTATAGATACGATGTAACGGGCTCCATCTTTTTCAAACTCCAGGTCGATTCCGGTAGTGCTTGATTTGCGGCCGCCGTGAACCTTTTTAGCTACATAGATCGCCAACCCTTCCAGGAAGTCTCCGAACAAGGTTTCCTCCTGGGAACTTAGGTAGGCGTCGAGTAGGGAGGCAATCAATTCGGAGGCCGTGTTGATGTTCTTGCTTCGGAACAGGTAGGGGTTTTTGCGTCTCAGTAACTCAGCCAGACGCAGTTTGTTTAATTTTTCCAGCCGTTTCTCGTGAAAACTTCCAATGTTGGTTTGAACGTAATCGGTGATCTGCTGGTTGGTAATGGGAGTTACCATATATTTACCAGCTTAATTCTTGCTCTAGTCTCTGTTTCAAGCTCTGGTAATAAGGCTCGTGTATTTCAATGCCTATTACGTGGCGGCTTTTATTCAGAGCGGCGAATGCCGTGGTGCCGGAGCCTATGAAAGGGTCGAGAACGACATCGCCCGGATCGGTAAAGAGGTCGATGAACCATTCCGGCAACCAGTATGGAAATACGGCGCTGTGTTCTCGATTGCCGCACTCCGTGGCGCGATGCAAAACATTGGTGGGGTAAACCATATCGCGTCCCAGCCAGTTTTCTACTTTTTTCCCGAATCCACTTCCGACTTTGGATTCATCGCGAGTGCGGTCGGTCGCGCTGAGGTTGCTCATTCGGCTTTCGTACCATTCACCGACGGGAACCATCACATTGGATTGATTCATCTTGAATTTGCGTTGTTTGTTGAATTGCAAAAGGCGTTCCCATGCGTCGCGGAAACGATTGGGCCATTTGCCTGGGTAGCAGTTCTTCTTGTGCCAGACGAATTCCTCTGTCCAGAGCCAATCCTGTTTCCGCATTTCCAGTATCAGTTCGAGCACGTGGGTATGCCGTTCGCCTTTTACCGCAGGCTCCTTGATGTTCAGGATAAAGGTTCCGGTTTTTTTAAGCACCCGCCGCATCTCGGCGGCGATGGGCAGGAACCACTCCACGTAATCATCAGGTTTGACGCCCCCATAAGTGGTTGCTCGCTGATTCGCATAGGGCGGTGACGTGATGATGAGGTCCACGCATTCAGCCGGCATTTCACCCATTACATCAAGGCAATCTCCGCAGTAGAGCGCATTGCGCGACACGCGCTCGCTAATCGGCAGGGTTGCGGCTTGTGTGTCTTGGGTTTCCAAAAGTTGTCGGTCCTGGACGATGTCTTTCTCGTGGATAGTACCGGGCGTCCTTTGAGTCATTTCACTTGCTCCTGTTTCGTAGGCAGTTTCTCTGATCACCGAGAAGTTGTCAAGATAACAGGAGTATTTTCGTATTATATTCGTATTTTGTCAACCCACTCCATTAGCCCGGATGCGCTTGTTTCGCCCATTTGGTTCAATCGCCTCTCATTTTCGGCCCCGGGAAACGCTCGGGCCATCCATCCACCACCTCCGCGAGATAGGCTTTCAGGTTCTCGGGGTCCTGCCTGCGCCCGATGGTGATGCCGGATATCGTTTTCGGCTCATCCAGCGGGATGCGCAGGGCGTCCTGGAAGCGGTTTCTCATGTTGAAATAGGTGATGACCATCGTGAGTTCGACGAATTCGCGGTCGTCGTAGTGCCGCCGCACTTCGCAGAACACGTCGTCGCGCGTCTTGGCGGTGTTCAGCGTCACGTGTTCCGCCCACAGGACGGCGGCCTTCTCACGCGCGCTCATCGTTTCGGAGTCCATATAGGCGTCCGAGCAGATTTCGCGCACCTGCGCTTCCGTCACCCCGGCGTCTCGACCGAGCGCCGTGTTGTGCCCGAGTCAGTAGTCACACCCGTTCAGGTGGCTCGTCTTGATGACGGCGATCTCCTTGATCCTGGTGGGCAGCACCGTGCCCAGCCCCTCGCGCATGAGGGTGACGGTGAGCGGGAGGATGACCTTGGCGACGTGGGGCTGATAGGCCATGACGGCGAAGGAATTCGCCACGCGCCCGAGCATTTTCGTCACGCCCTCGAATAGTTTCGCGGCCTCGCCTTCGGCCTCCTCGACCCGGATGGGTTTCATGTAATTCATTCTTCCGCCCCCTTACTCTACGGGCGGCCAGATGCGCTTGCCGCGCGTGGGCGAACCGGGCGCATGGAGCAGGCGCTGGCATACGTGGTACGACCAGTCGTTCTCGCCGGGGAAGAGCTTGTCCGCGCGCGGGAAGTGCTCGAGAACCATCTCCAGCGAGGCGAACTCATAGAAAATGCTGTGCTTCGCCCATCCCGCCACGGAGACGAGCTTGCGCGTGCCCACGCAGCCGCGCATGTATTTCATCGCGGGCAGGCGGTCCTGCGCGTACCAGGAACTCAGCTCGAAATCATCCTCGGGTGTGAAGCAGTTGAACGTGCCCATCTGGACGATTGGCGCGGGCACGCCGCCGAGAGCGCGGGTGGCGGCGGCGGGGCCGTTCACCCTGTCGACTTCCGTGAAGATGCCCGTGCGCTCGCCGATCCGCTTGGCGATCATCGCCTTCGTCTCATCGGAATAGGTCTCCGCAAGCTGCGCGGGGTTGGGGCTTAAGAAAACTTCCGCGCTCGTGCCCCCGAAGAGCAGCAGAAACTCCGTGCCGCTCGGGATCGAGGGGTCGTCCGTGTAGGCTAAGTGGTCCTTTTTCTTCGATTTGGGCGATTCCCTGTCCACGAGTTCATAGTGGGCCGCCCACATGTAGCCGGGACGCTTGAGCGCGTCCTTGATGTGGGTGTGGTGGAGCCAGTCGTTGTATTCGGCCTCGTCTTCTTTCGGCAGATCGTACCAGGTCGCCCAGATGCTTCTGTCCATGCGGTGTCCCCTATGACTATCTCGAAAAATCAGCCTGAAAGTCCGCGCTCCTCCAAAACGGCGCGCAGGCACTTGACCCCCATCATGAGCGAGGGACCGCCTGCCGGAAAGATCAGGCATTGCACGGCCTCGAATATCTCGTCCTCGGTGGCGCCCAGGTCCAGCGCGCGGCGGATGTGGTTTTTGACGTAGGTCTCCACCTCGGTGCCGGGGAGGCGCACGCAAAGGGCGGTGATGATGATGAGCTCGCGCATTTTTTCAGAGAGCGCCCCCTCGCGCTTGATGACGTGGTTATAGAGCGCGCTTTGGCGCACGTGGTATTCGGGGTCTTTGTTGATGTAGAACTCCTGCTCGGGCAGCACCCAGCCGCGGTCAGCGACGGTCTTCCCGATCAGGGCCTTCTTCTCGGCGTCGTCCATCTTCGGTCTCCATATTGGTGATCCGGGAGCGGGCCGTGGGTTGCCCGGCGCGCGAACCGGCCCCTTCCGGGGGCGGGCCGCATTCCCGCACGAGACGTAGTCCGGGCGTTCCTGTGAGAAATAGTATGAAACCCGAACGGATTCGGGGTGGTTTGTAGTGTGCCGCCAGGGACTCGAACCCTGGACCTACGGATTAAAAGTCCGTTGCTCTACCAGCTGAGCTAGCGGCACAAGAGAAAAGAGATTTACGACGCGTCGGCTCGTAAGTCAAGCCGTGGAGCCAAAACGCGGGCGGCTGCGAATCTTGCGTTTCGGGTGGCCCGGCCTTCTTTCGGCTTGACGAAGGCGGGGGCGGTGTGTTCAATACCACCCTCATGGGGAACGCGAGCCTCACCGGGGTTGCATACTCCTTCTTGCCGACGTAGCTCAGACAGGTAGAGCAGCTGATTCGTAATCAGCAGGTCACCGGTTCAAGTCCGGTCGTCGGCTCCAGCAGAATTCAATTCCGGTTCATCCATCCGAGGTGTTGCATGGCGAAACGAAAGGGCGTGGGCGTCATCGGCCTGGGCCGCATGGGGAATCCCGTGGCGCAAAGGTTTATCGGGGCGAAGATGCCCCTGATGGTCTGGGACGTCGCAGAAGATAGGCGGAAGCCCTTTGAGGGAACCGAGGACGTCGCCATCGCCACGCCGCGCGAGATAGGCGAGGCCTGCGCGGTCGTCTTCTTCGTCGTGCCTTCATCGGACGAGATAGCCGCGTGTTTCCGGGGTAAGGACGGCCTGCTCAAAAACCCGAGAAAAGGCCTCGTCGTCTACGACCTCACGACGTCCGACCCGGCGAAGACCAAGCGCCTCGCGAAGCGCGCCGAGCGTGCGGGGCTGGGCTATCTCGACGCCGGCATGAGCGGCGGACCCGGCAACATCCTGGAGGGCAGGCTCACGCTCATGATCGGAGGGGACGAGAAACTCTTAAGGCGCACGAGGCGATACCTCGAACCCTTCGTCGACCACGTCTTCCACCTGGGCGCGCTGGGTTCGGGCCACACCATGAAGCTCATCCACAACATGGTGCTCCACACGATGTTCCTGGCGACGTGCGAGGGCGCGCGCCTCGTCGAGCGCCTCGGGATGCGGGTCGAGGACATGATCGACATCTTCAACGCGTCGACGGCCTACAGCTACGCGAGCCGCCACCGCTTTCCGAACAACATCCTCTCGGGCACGTGGAACGGGCAGGCCCGCATCTACAACCTGCAAAAAGACGTCGGCCTCGCCGTCGGCATCGGGCGAAAGCGCGGTGCTGACATCCAGTTGGCCGAGGGTACGCTCTCGTTCTTGAGAAAGGCCGTCGAGCGGGGGATGATCGAGGAGGACCTGACGCTCCTCTACCGCGATTTCGACGAGATCCAGAAGATGAACGCGCCGGAATAGGCTAAGGGCGGGCCGCTCCCGCTCAGGATGCGGTTTGACGCGGACGATCCCTGAAAGTAGAATACGCGCGCTTGTGAATCAGGGCGGAAATACGATTTTACTCAACACGGAAAACCCATCCGCATCGTCTCTTATCGCCGTTCACGCGATCCGGCGGTTTTGGATAATTTTTCGGGGCCGCGGCCTCGGGGTTTGATATGTACCACCTGAATCGGAACATTCCATTCCCATCAAGGAGAAAACGAAATGGCATTTGAACTTCCCGCTCTCGATTACGACTACAGCGCACTGGAGCCGCACATCGACGCGCGCACGATGGAGATTCACCACACCAAGCACCACAACACCTATCTCACGAACCTGAACAACGCCATCGCCGGCACGGACCTCGAAGGCAAGAGCATCGAGGACATCCTCGGCAACCTCTCGCCGGATCAGGGCGGCCTCAACTTCAACGGCGGCGGTTACGACAACCACTGCATCTTCTGGAAGAACATGAGCCCGAACGGCGGCGGCGAGCCGGGCGGCGACCTGGCGGCGGCCATCGGCGATTTCGCGGCCTTCAAGGAGGAGTTCTCCACCAAGGCGGTGACCGTCCAGGGCAGCGGCTGGGCGTGGCTTTGCACGAAGCCGGGCTCGGGCAGCGTAGAGATCAAGCAGATGCCCAACCAGACCAGCGTGCGCACCGAGGGCTACGTGCCCCTTCTGGGCGTGGACGTCTGGGAGCACGCCTACTACCTCAACTACCAGAACCGCCGTCCCGACTACGTTGCCGCATGGTGGAACGTGGTGAACTGGGACGACGTCGCCGCGCGCTTCGCGGCCGCCAAATAGGAGGGTTGTCTCATGGCTTTGAGCGTAGGTGATGCGGCTCCCGATTTCGAGCTGCCGAGAACCCTCGCCGAGGGAGACACGATAAAGCTGAGCGATTACCGGGGCAAGAAGAACGTGCTTCTTTGCTTCTACCCGTTCGATTTCTCCTCCGTGTGCAGCGAGCAGTTGCCTGCCTATCAGCAGGAGAAGGCCAGGTTCGACAATGCCGACTGCGAGGTCATCGGCATCAGCGTGGACAGCCCGTTCGCGCACGCCGCCTGGGCCGAGAAATACGGCATCGAGTTCCCACTGCTGAGCGATTTCTTCGGCAAGGGAACGTGCGCGGCCTATGGACTCTTGAACGACAAGGGCTTCAGCAACCGCGCGGTGATTCTCGTCAACAAGGACGGGAACGTCGCCTACATGGAGGTGACGGCGGCGGCGCCCGAGAAGCCCGACGACGAGAAGCTCTTCGCGGCAATCGAGGGTCTGGGCTAGGCCGGTCTTTGTACCTGATGTTCCTGGGCGCGGGGTGAACATGCCCCGCGCCCGTTTTTTTGCGTTTCTCATTCTTCCGGCGCTCGTCTGAGGGAGGAGGGAAGGGATGAACGGGTTGTCCGCCGTCATCGATGGCATCGTCTCCGATGGCGTGAGCGTATCCATCGAGCTCTATCCGCCCAAGGGGCGCAAGGCGGTGGAGCGCACCCTGCGCGATGTGGAGGCGATTCACGACGCGATGGACGTCGCCTTCACCTCGGTGACCTACGGGGCGGGCGGCTCCACGCAGGAGGGCACGCTCGAGTTGGTGCTGGAGCTGGCGAGGCGCTATCCGCGTCGCGTCGTGGCGCACCTCACCTGCGTGGGCGCGAACGAAGCGGAACTCTCACGCCTGTTGGACGTTTATGGGGACAACCGGGTGTGCGACTTCCTGGCGCTTCGCGGCGACATCCCGGAAGGCATGACGCGCGAGGAGGCCGTGGCCGGCGGGTTCCGCTACGCCGCCGACCTCGTGCGGTGGCTCTGTAACTTCGACTGGCTCCACTCCATCGGCGTGGCCTGCTACCCCGAGGGCCACCCCGAAACGCCCGACAAGAGTGCGGATATGGATCACTTCGTCCGCAAGGTCGACGAAGGGGCCGACTACGCGATTTCGCAGTTCTTCTTCGAGGCGCACGTCTGGGAGCGGTTCAGGGAGCAGACGGCGATTCGGGGCGTCCCGGTTCCCGTGTCGCCGGGCATCCTGCCCGTGCGCGACCTGGGCCAGGTCCAGCGTTTCGCGGAAAAATGCGGGGCGAGCGTGCCCAAAAGCGTCGTTGATGCGTTAGCGCCCTACGAGAATGACCCCGAGGCCTTTCAGGAAAGCTCGGCCGATCTGGCGGCGTTCCAGATTTGGGAGTTGATGGAACTGGGCGTCAACCATTTTCACGTCTACGCCCTCAACCGTTCGGACATCATCCTGCGCATCGCGGACAGGATGGGCTGGCGCAGGTAGGTTTTCTGCGGCGCACGGTTCATCCGGGCTTGTTTTAGCGAAAAATCATGGAACCGCCACCTGTTTGTAACACCTCTCCTCAGGATTTTCTCTATATTCCATCCTGTGACGGGCCGCGAGCGGAAACTCGGGCTTCGGTATGGATGTTTTTCCAGTTGTTGGCAGGCGTCTCCTCTCGTATCGGGAGATGCCAATCTTTTCCTGCAATCCATAGGAGATGGATGGGATGGGTCCGATGAGAAATTCCGCTTCGTTCTTGCGCAGATGTTCGGGCGCGCTGTTCGGCGCGATGGCGCTATTCGTGCTGACGGCGGGCGCAGCCTCGGCGGATAAGCCCTTCACCTTCGTGGCCCTGGGCGACATGCCTTACGGGAAGCCCGCGAAGGTCTACCCGCCGTTCAAGGCGCTGATCGGCCAAATCAACGCTCTCAAGCCTATTTTCACGATCCACGTCGGAGACACCAAATCGGGCTCCACGCCCTGTTCGGACAAGATGCTCCTCGAACAACTCGATTTCATGAATTCTTTCGACGCCCCGCTCGTCTACACGCCCGGCGACAACGAATGGACGGATTGCCACCGCAAGAAGGCCGGCCGTTTCGATCCCATCGAGAGGCTCGCCTTCTTGCGGAAGCACTACTTCTCACGCGGCCCGCAATCACTCGGCAAGGCTCCCATGAAGCTCGAACGCCAGTCGGACCTGATGAAGGAATTCGCCGGTTATCCCGAGAATGCGCGCTTCGTGAAAGAGGGTGTTCATTTCATCACGGCGCACGTCGTCGGTTCGAACAACAACTTCGAAGTGCGCGACCCGCGCGCCGCCCGGGAGTTCTTTGCCCGCGACAAGGCGAACGTCGCCTGGCTGAAAGCGGGCTTCGATAGGGCCATCGCCATGAAGGCAAAGGCGCTCGTGCTCGCGATCCACGCCGACATGTTCAAGCCGGGATTCTTCAGAGCGAAAAAAGAGGCGTTCTCGGGCGCATCGGGCTTCAAGCGGTTCGGCGATGCGCTGATTAAAAAGGCCGCCGCGTTCAAAAAGCCGGTATTGCTGATCTACGGCGACACGCACGTCTATGACATCATGCGCCCGTTCCGGAAAAAAGCGCCGAACGTCGTCGCCCTCCAGGTCTTCGGTGCAAAACACATGCACGCCGTCAAGGTAATGGTGGACACCACTACGTCGGGGGTCTTCGCGATTCTCCCGGTCATGAACAAGGTGCTGGGGAATTAAGACTGTTCGGTTTTTCTGGGATTAGGGTACGCTCTTTATCATTGGTAGCGATCTAAAAGGACGGGGAGGTTTTTGCCTCCCCTGTCACGCAACCCGGACTTGAATGGATAAAGCATTTGACATCGATCAGGAAGTCATAGGTTAAGATTTCCTTATACGTTGTTTACTCCCACTCCTTGTTTTCTCTCAAAGCCTCTACTTGCGCCTCCAGACTCACCATGCGGCCGTCGAGAAGTTCGAATCCCTCACCCATCTCTGATTCGAGTTTATCGAGCCTTTGGTCTACTTCTTTTCTGAAAGCGGTGATTTCGTTCCTGACTCCCGTAATGGCTTTGGTTGTTTTCTCGTCCAGGTTGGCGATAGCGGTGGTTGTCTTTTCGTCGAGTTTCGTGATGGCGTCAGTTGTTTTTTTGTCCAGCCTAGCGATAGCGGTGGTTGTCTTTTCATCGAGTTTCGAGATGGCGGCGGTTGTTTTTTTGTCCAGATTGGCGATAGCGGTGGTCGTTTTTTCGTCAAGTTTCGAGATTGCGGCAGTTGTTTTTTTGTCCAGCCTAGCGATGGCGGTGGTTGTTTTTTCGTCGAGTTTCGTGATGGCGGCAATCGTTTTTTCGTCCAGCTTGGCGATGGCGGCGGCTGTTTTTTCATCGAGTTTCGAGATGGCAGCTGTCGTTTTCTTGTCCAGATTGGCGATGGCGGTGAGGATTTCTTGAGTCATGGTTACACTCCGTTCGCGCAACGTTCGCATTACATTCGTATAGCAACAACAATAAACTGAAATACCTGACGTGTCAACCATTTTGTCTGTACGTTCAAAAAATTTTGCTCGCGTTGATGATGGGGTTGCGAGAAGAGGCTTGGTGGAGTGGTAGCGTCCGTGTTTGCTATTCCAGCGGGGCGGGGAGTTGGGATTCTCCCATCAGGTATTCGTCCACGGCGCGCGCGCAGGAGCGGCCATCGGCAATCGCCCATACCACGAGGGATGCGCCGCGCATCATGTCGCCCGCCACAAAGACGCCGGGTGCGCTCGTCATCCACCGCTCATCGCGGCTCACCGCGCCGCGCCCGGTGCGCTCGAGGGCCAGCTCATCGAGCAGCGGGTGGCAGTCGGGACCCTGAAAGCCGATCGCCAGGAGAACGAGGTCCGCGTCGATTTCCTCTTCCGTGCCCGGAATCTCGGTGAAGACGATTCTTCCGTCCTCATCGTGGGATTCGTCCACCTTTACGGTGTCGATTTTCTTGACTTGGCCGTTTTCACCCAGGAACTGTCGGGTCTGGATCTGGAAGATGCGCTCCCCGCCCTCTTCGTACATGGGCGCGGTGCGGAAGATGTTCGCGTAGTTGGGCCAGGGGTCGTTCAGCGGGTCCCGCTTGTCCGGCGGGCGCGGGTGGTACTGGAACTGCCGCACGGATTTCGCCCCCTGCCTGTGCGCGGTGCCCACGCAGTCCGCACCGGTATCGCCGCCGCCGATGACGACCACGTGCTTGTCCTTCGCGGTGATGAAATCCTCATCCGGAATGTCCTCGCCCGCGAGCCTCCGGTTCTGCATGGTGAGGTAGCGCATGCCGAAGTGGATGCCGTCCATCTCGCGGCCCGGAATCTGCAAATCCCTGTGTTGGAGAGCACCTGCGGCCAGCACGATGGCGTCGAATTCTTCCTGGAGTTCTGAAACCTTGGGGTCGACGCCCACGTTCGCGTTCACGCGGAACGCCACGCCCTCTTCCTCCATCTGCTGCGTGCGCCGGTCGATATAGGTTTTGTCCATCTTGAAGTCCGGTATCCCGTAGCGCATGAGACCGCCGAGCTTGTCGTCGCGCTCGAACACGGTGACCTGGTGGCCCGCCCAGTTGAGCTGCTGGGCCGCGGCCATCCCCGCCGGCCCCGATCCCACGACGGCGGCTTTCTTGCCGGTGCGCATCGCAGGCGGTGTCGCCTCCACCCAGCCCTGTTCGAAGGCGTGCTCGATGACGGATTTTTCGATCTCCTTAATCGTCACCGGGGAGTCGTTGATCGTCAGGACGCAGGAGTCCTCGCACGGCGCCGGACAGAGCCAGCCCGTGAACTCGGGGAAATTGTTCGTCGCGTGGAGCCGGTCGATGGCGTCTTTCCACAAATCGCGGTAGACCAGATCGTTCCAGTCGGGAATCAGGTTTCCCAGCGGGCATCCCTCATGGCAGAAGGGAATGCCGCAGTCCATGCACCGCGCACCTTGCTGCTTGAGCGTCTCGTGCGGCGTCGGGAGATAGACGACGTCCCAGTCGTGGACGCGCTCTTCCACGGGCCTCGTCCTGGGCGCTTCCCTTCCGAATTCCACAAATCCCGTCGGCTTACCCATGGGCGCCCTCCATGACGGCTTCTTCCCACGGGATGCCTCTTTCCTTCGCCTCCTCGATGGCGGTGAGCGCCCGCTTGTAGTCGCGCGGCATCACCTTGGCGAATCGCGGTTGGTGCGCATCCCAGGCGCCGAGAATCTCCCTGGCCCGTGCGCTGTCCGTATGTTCGATGTGTTTCCTGATGAGGTCTTTCACTTCCTCGACGTCGTCGGGCGCCTGGAGCGGCTCGATATCCACCATTTCCGCGTTGCAGCGCCTGGCGAAATCGCCGGCCTCATCGAGAACGTAGGCGACGCCGCCCGACATGCCGGCAGCGAAGTTCCGGCCCGTCTTGCCCAGGATGACGACGCGGCCGCCCGTCATGTACTCGCAGCCGTGGTCTCCCACGCCCTCCACCACCGTGTGCGCGCCGCTGTTTCTCACGCAGAAGCGCTCGCCGGCCATGCCCCGGAAATACGCCTCCCCCGAGGTGGCTCCGAAGAGCGCCACGTTACCGGTGATGATGTTTTCTTCCGGTGCGAAACCCGCCCCCTTGGGGGGATAGGCGATCAGCTTCCCGCCCGAGAGCCCCTTGCCCATGTAGTCGTTGGCGTCGCCCTCGAGTGAGAGGGTCATTCCCTTGGGGATGAAGGCGCCGAAGCTCTGCCCGGCGGAGCCGGTGAAGTGAATGCGGATGGTGTCTTCCGGCAGGCCCTCGCCACCGTGCTTGCGCGTTATCTCGGAACCCGTGATGGTGCCCACCGTGCGATGCGTGTTGCGGATGGGAAGATCGAAGGCGACCGGCGTTTTGTTCTCGATCGCATCCTTGCACCGGGGCAGCAACTCCCGCATGTCGAGCGAGCGTTCAAGGCCGTGGTCCTGTTTGGTGATCTGGCGGAGCGCCGCGTCGGGGCCGGCGTCGGGCTTGTGGAGGATGGCCGAGAAATCAAGGCCCTTCGCCTTCCAGTGGTTCACCGCCTTTTTGGTGTCGAGCCTGTCCACGTGCCCGATCATCTCCTCCATCGTGCGGAAGCCGAGCCTGGCCATGTATTCGCGCACCTCGTCGGCGACGAAGCGGAAGAAGTTCTCCACGAACTCGGGCTTCCCGTCGAATTTCTCCCTGAGTTTCGGGTCCTGGGAGGCGACGCCGACGGGGCAGGTGTTCAGGTGGCACACCCGCATCATGATGCAGCCCATCACCACGAGCGGCGCGGTGGAAAAACCGAACTCATCCGCTCCCAGAAGAGCGCCGATGATCACGTCGCGCCCGGTCTTCATCTGCCCGTCCACCTGGACGGCCACCCGGTCTCGCAACCTGTTGAGCACGAGGACCTGCTGGGTTTCCGCCAGCCCCAACTCCCAGGGGGTGCCCGCGTGGAGGATGCTCGTAATGGGGGAGGCGCCCGTTCCGCCGTCGTGGCCCGAAATGAGGATGGTATCGGCGTGGGCTTTCGAGACGCCCGCCGCGACTGTGCCGACACCGACTTCCGAGACGAGCTTCACGTGCACGTCCGCCCGCGGATTCGAGTTCTTGAGGTCGTAGATCAGCTGCGCCAGATCCTCGATCGAATAGATGTCGTGGTGTGGCGGCGGGGAGATGAGACCCACCCCGGGCGTGGAGTGCCTCGTCCTGGCGATCCACGGGTAGACCTTGTGGCCGGGAAGCTGGCCTCCCTCTCCGGGCTTGGCGCCCTGGGCCATCTTGATCTGGAGATCCGTGCAGTTGACGAGATACTCGCTCGTCACCCCGAAGCGTCCCGAGGCCACCTGGTGGACCGCGCTTCGCCTGAAATCGCCGTTTTCATCGGGTGTGTAGCGGTCCGCGTCCTCCCCGCCTTCGCCCGAGTTGGATTTTCCGCCGATGCGGTTCAGGGCGATGGCAAGCGCCTCGTGGGCTTCTGAACTCAGAGCGCCGTAGGACATGCCGCCCGTGCTGAAGCGCTTCATGATCTCCTCGACCGGTTCCACCTCTTCGATGGGGACGGGTGTTTCCGCCCACCGGAAATCCAGAAGCCCGCGCAGCGTGGCCAGATGCTTGTTCTGGTTGTCGACCTTGTCGGTGTATTCCTTGAAAATCTCATACCGCCCCGACATCGTGGAGTGCTGGAGCTTGAACACGGTCTCGGGGTTGAACAGGTGGTATTCCCCGTCTCTTCGCCACTGGATGTCTCCGCCGCCTTCGAGTTCCTGAGAACCCACGGGCCTTTCGGGGTAGGCGTTCCTGAGCCGCCTCAAGGTTTCCTCGGCCACGACGTCGATGCCGATACCGCCGATGCGCGAGGCCGTCCAGGTGAAATATTTCTTCACGAAATCGCGCTTCAAACCGATGGCCTCGAATATCTGCGCGCCGCGATACGACTGGATGGTGGAGATGCCCATCTTCGACATCACCTTGAGGATGCCCTTGTTGAGCGCTGTGATGTAGTTTTTTCGGGCCGCGTCGGGCTCGATGTTCTCGAGGAGACCGTTTCGTATCATGTCGTCGATGGTCTCGAGGACGAGATACGGGTTGATGGCCTCGGCCCCGAAGCCCAGCAATAGACACATGTGATGCACCTGGCGCGCTTCCCCGGTTTCGAGGAGTAGCCCGATGCGCGTTCTCGTTCCCTCCCGCACCAGATGATGGTGAACGCCGGCGGTGGCGAGAAGCGCAGGAATCGGTGCGTAATCCCTCGAAACGCCGCGGTCGGACAAGACGATGAAGCTGTAGCCCTGCTCGATGGCGCGGCTGGCCTTCCGGCACAGATCGTCCATCGCCTGCTTGAGGCCGGCCGGGCCGTCCTCGGCCCGGAAGAGAATGGGCAGCGTGACGGCTTTCAGGCCCGGTTGCCGAATGTGGGCGAGCTTGTAGAAATCCTCGTTGCTGAGGATGGGGGAATCCAGCCTGACCTGCTGGCAGGAATCCGGCCCGGGAGCGAGCAGGTTCTTCTCGGGTCCGACGGTGGCGGATATCTGCGTGATAATTTCTTCGCGAATGGCGTCGATGGGCGGATTCGTCACCTGGGCGAAGAGTTGCTTGAAGTAATCGTACAGAATGCGCGGGCGGTTCGAGAGAACGGCGAGCGCGGCGTCGTTGCCCATCGAGCCCGTAGGGTCGTTTTTCAGGTTCACCATCGGGCCGATGAAAAACCGCAAGTCCTCCTGCGTGTAGCCGAAGACTTTCTGCCTTTCGAGGATGTTCTGATGGTCTGATTCGGGAAGCTGTGGAGCATCGGGCAGCTTGTCGAGATGCAGCAGATGCTCGTCCAGCCATTCACGGTATGGATGTTCGGACGCATAGCGCGATTTGATTTCCTCATCATCGACGATGCGGCCCTCCTCGGTGTCCACGAGCAGGATTCGTCCGGGATGGAGGCGCTCTTTGAGCTTCACGTTTTCCGGCGGGATGTCGAGGACGCCCACCTCCGAAGCCATGACGAGCAGATCGTCGTGCGTGACGTAGTATCTCGCGGGCCGCAAGCCGTTTCTGTCCAATGCGGCGCCGATGACCGAGCCGTCCGTGAACGCGATGCAGGCGGGCCCGTCCCACGGCTCCATCAGGCTGGCGTGGAACTCGTAGAAGGCTTTCCGCTCCTCGCTCATGGATTCATGGCCTTCCCAGGGCTCGGGGATCATCATCAACACGGCGTGGGCCATCTCCCGGCCGGCCATGTAGAGAAACTCCAGCACGTTGTCGAAGATCGCCGAATCGCTGCCGCCCTCGACGATGATGGGCAGGATGTTTTCCAGGTCGGTCAGGTGCGGGGATTCGCACAGCGCTTCGCGGGCGCGCATCCAGTTGATGTTGCCGCGCAGGGTGTTGATCTCGCCGTTGTGGGCGAGGTAGCGGTATGGGTGCGCCAGGGGCCAGGACGGGAACGTATTGGTGGAGAATCGCGAGTGAATCAGCACCAGACCCGATTCCATGTCCGGGTCCTTGAGATCGGGGTATACGTTCTCGAGTTGTTTCGCGGTCAGCATGCCCTTGTAGACCAGCGTGCGCGCCGAGAGCGAGGGAATGAAGAACTCGTCCCTGTCGCGGATGTCCGACTCGCGAATCGCGTGCTCCACGCGTTTTCTGATGACGTACAGCCTGCGTTCTATCCCCATGGAGTCAAGGGATTCGTCGAATCCGCCGATGAATACCTGACGCAATTGCGGCGCGGCTTCACGCGCCGTGGAACCGAGCGAAGAGAAGTCATTCGGCACCGGCCTCCAGCCGAGAACGTCGGCGCCTTCCTCGTAGACGATGGACTCGAATATCTGCTCGCATTCATTCGTCTGGCTCGGGGACTTGGGGAGAAACACCGAACCCACTCCGTAGCGGCCCTCCGCCGGGATTTTGATTTTTTCGGCTTCACAGGCCTTGCGCAGGAATTTGTCGGGTACCTGCATCAAAACCCCCGCACCATCACCCGTGTTGATTTCAGAGCCCGTCGCGCCCCGGTGGGCGAGGTTGCGGAGGATGGTGAGGGATTTTTCGACGATGTCGTGGGACTTGCGTCCCTTGATGTCCACGACGAAGGCCACGCCGCATGCGTCGTGTTCGAAGGCAGGATCATACAGACCCTGTTTTTGTAAGGGTTTTCTCATTGTTTCACCAACTTTCTTTCCGAGAGAAGTTCCAGGAAAACTCCCCGTTTGCCCATTTCACAGGGAACTCCTGAGAGCGTCTTATGGACATCGCATGATGATTTCCATGAAACGGACTTTGAATATAACACGCCCCGGAAAATAAGACAAACTAAAATTTTTAATATATTGCATTAGAATAATTTATATTGTAACCTTTTCTCATGAACATCGAATCCTTGAGGCTGTATTGCCGTATCATCCAGGAGAAAAGTTTTTCCAAGGGGGCCGCCCAAAGCGGCGTCACACAGTCTGCGGCGAGTCAGGCGCTTCGCCAGCTCGAGGGGGATTTGAGCGTCGAGTTGCTCGACAGAAGCAAGCGGCCTTTCGGCGTCACCGAGGAAGGCGCCCGGTTTTATGAGGCGTGCCGAAAGATGGTGGGGGAATTCGACCAGGTCTGCGCGGAAATATCACACGGCATCGGGGAGGTGCACGGACAGGTGCGCGTCGCGGCCATCTACTCGGTGGGGCTTCACCAGATGGGCGTCTACATGCAGCGGTTCCGCTCCCTGTATCCCCAGGCGCGCGTTCGGCTCGAATGCCTCCACCCCGAGAAGGTGGTGCAATCCGTTCTGGACGATACGGCGGACATCGGAATCCTCTCCTACCCCCCGAGAGACAAGGCGCTCCGGGTCGTACCCTTCCAGGAAGATCCCATGTTCTTCGTCTCGCATCCGGGGCATCAACTGGCCTTTCGCCACGCGGTGAGACTACCCGACCTCGCGGGCGAACCGTTCGTGGCCTTCGATGCCGACCTCGCCATCCGAAGCGCGATCGACAGGGTCTTGCGCAAGGCGGGCGTCGGCGTGGACGTCGTGATGGAGTTCGACAACGTGGAGAGCATCAAGGAGGCGCTCTTCATCGACACCTGGGTGAGCATCCTGCCCGGCTCGGCCGTACATAATGAGCGGGCCATGAACACGCTGGCGGTGCTGCCCTTCGAGGGCGAGCGCATCATCCGGCCGCTGGCCCTCGTCCACAGGCGCGACAAGCCCCTCCACGGCGGCGTGAGGCGCTTCATCGAGCTTCTGGGCAGAGACCTCGACTAGCCCCACTCCCTTTGTATCTCCTTTCTTGTCAATGATTTGCACGATCGTATCCCGCCAATAAATATTTCTGGATATTTTTTCTTGACATAATAGTTATATATAGATATATTTCCATTGCTTTATGTGTGAATAAGAACATAATGCGCACGGAAAGAACGACATATCTATTTGATATTGAAAGTTTTATTTAGAAAAAGGGAAATTCCATGAATTTATCGAAAAATCCTGTGAATTTATCTAAATTTATCGAATTTTTCAGAAATTCGCCTCGCCCGGATGATCCGTCCCGCAATACCCCACCATCTTCCCCACCGAACGCGGCGTCCCGCACCGCCCGCGAGGCGCCCCCCTCCGATACCAACGCACCTTCGAGACCGCGCGGATCATCCGGGTCTTTATTGCGCCGCATCGGAGGCGCGCCGCATCTGTGCCCGGGAGGGACGTCATGAACGAAACCGCTTCTTTCATCGGAACCCATGAGCGCACGCTCTCGGATCTTGTGGACGAGGGATTCGGCGTCCCCGAAGATGGCGCGCTGCTCGTCTACCGCGACCGCACCCGAGAGAGGCGCGTGAGCCTCATCTTCCCGAACATGGAATCCGCCCGCGCCCGCGCCGACGCCCTCATCAGGATGAAGAGAACCCGCCGCCGCGACCTGGTCCTCCTCCCGCTCGCCGAGGCGCTTTCCTGATGGCGCCGCCGAAGAATACCCGGGGGAGCAAGAGGCGCGCGAGGAGAACGAAACGGGCCCCGCTCGATCCGAGAACGCCGCGCCGCATTCTCGAGGAAGAGGCGTTTCTCACCAAGCCCATGCTCGCCAGGGTGCTCGGCTACCGGAGCTACCGCACGCTCGACGCCATCATCGCCGAGGACTGCGCGAGCGCCGCGCCCTGCCTCCGCCCCGTCTACCTGCGCCGCCCGCCCCCGGGCGCGGGCGCCAGGCAGCCCGAAGGCCACCCCTCGTTCAAGAGCGCGCGCTTTCGCCGCGAGGACGTACTCGCCTACGTCGAGAAGATGACGGAGGATTTCCCGCACGATCTCGAATGGAAATTCGGCGGCATGCGGGAGTAGGGGAGTGAGCGAAACACACGAGGAGGACAGCGGCTTCTACGAAGCAAGCCTGAAACGAATCAACGCCCCTCGGGGAGACCCGAGGGGCGTTTCTTTTTCTCGAAATAGCAATCCCTCCCTCACCTGTCGGGGTTGACTTACCTCACCCCACCCAGCCACGTCTCCTTCCACTGCCGGGCGGGTTTCCCGTCTCTTTTCGTATCGCGATCTAGCGTCTTTGGCGGTGTAGACGCGCATGAACTTATCGACCCCCCACTCGCGCAGGAGTCCGAGAGGATGCAGAAAATGCGTCTGTCCTCGAAACGCTCTTGCGCCTATTTCCCTTTCCCGTTGGTTTTTTGTTTCGGTTTTCGCTGATGCGTGACGATGGGTAGCGGCGCGTTGCAGCCCTTGTCGAAGGCGATGCGGCGAAGCGCGGCGTTTCGCCGCTCTAGGGCTTCGGTCTCGACAGCTTCTTTGCCTTTCAGGTCCATGTAAAACCACGGCGCGATGAGGAACACGCCGGAAGCGCCGAGGATGAGGTTCTTGTGCGTCTTGTTCGTCCTCTCATCCGTCTTTTTGGCGATGTCCTTCCTGTTGGCCTTTATTTCCGCCTTGAGTGATGCGCAACCGCGCTTTTCATCGGCAGGCGTGTAGCGCGCCACCGGATTCGGTCCAACACCCGCGCAACCGGATACGAAGAACATGAACGCCACGCCTGCGTAGATCGGCTTCTTCATGGGACGCACCTCATGGGCGAACCCGGGTGATATTCCTCAAGCGGCGCAGGCCTAGTTGACGATCTTCCAACTCCCGTCGGGCTGCCGGCAGGCGCGGCCGTAGGCGCGCTCTGTCTTGCCGCCCACGGTGATGGTCTGCTGGAACTCGCGGCAATACCGGGTGGCGGAGCCTCTCTGGACCCGGTAGGTGCGCCTGGGCGTAATGGTGCCCCGGTTGCCCGTGTCGGGGTTCACCCATTTGGTGGCCACGTTCGTCTTGCCGCGCTCCAGGGTTTTCTGCGTGCTTCGCCCCATCAGCAGACGGTCGCGCTCGTCGAGTTGTCGCCCGATGGAGCTGCCCGCGAGGACGCCGAGGACCGCGCCCGCGAAGGTCGCCGCCTTGCGGCCCCGGCCCTTGCCGAACTTCGAGCCGATGAGACCGCCCGCGATTCCGCCGAGAATCGCTCCGCCGGTCTGTTTGTCCATCGTGCCGTCGGTGCGGCATCCGGCCAGCCCCAGGCTGAATACGGCGATGAGGAGGGTGGCGGTCAGTTTTTTCATGGTTCGTCTCCTGTGCTTGGCGGCATGCGCCCCTCGGCGCGTCGTCTTCCTGGCGGATTGAAACGCCCCTCGCGCGTCGCGAACGAAGGCGTCGAGCGGGCGCGTCCGGTGCGGAGGGATGCGCTTTTTCCCCTCGTGGACGGGTGAGAGCGCATCACCTCGCAGTTGCCCGCATTTTCCGTCAACGGCCCGGCGGGATCAAGGCCTAGAATCTCTCACGTCGAGGCGCATCGCTTAAAAGCGGCGCGCGGGATTTCACTAACAGAATGTGAGGAGAGCCATGACCGGGAAAAATGAATTCGAAAGAAGAACGGACGCCGCCTTGTGGCGCTGGGCCAACAGGAAGCATACCGCCTTGCGCCTCGTCGCCGCGGGCGCGGGTCTGGTGCTGTTGGGCTTTTTTCTGGGGGGCGCCGTATGCTGGCCGTAAGGAGATCGAAATATCGTCCCGTCGAGATATTCCGGGATAAATCCGGGCGGCATCGCTTCCGTGTGCGGGCGCGGAACGGACGGGTCCTGGCGTCGAGCCAGGCCTATGCGGACCGCTGGGGCGCGCGCCAGGGCGCGGCGGCGCTTTGCCGCGTCCTGCAACAGGCGGCCATAGCCGAAGATTCGCTCGTGAATGAGGAGAAATCATGCTCACGGACGAACTCGTAGCGGATATCAAGCGCGAGGAGGGTTTCGTGCCGGTCGTGTATCTGGATAGCAAGGGCAAGAAGACCATCGGCTACGGAACGCTGCTCGAAGACGGCATATCGGAAGCCGAGGCCGAACTGCTCCTTCGGCATCGTCTCGACCTGATGGCCGGGGAACTGGAGCGCTCCCGCGTCGGCGAGGCGTATTCGAATTTGAGGCCGGGTGCCCGGCGCGCGGTCCTGAACATGGCTTACAACATGGGCGTGCCGAGTCTTCTGGGCTTTCAGAAAATGTGGGCCGCGCTCGCGGAAGGGGATTACGCGCAGGCGGCCGGGGAGGCGCTCGATTCGGTTTACGCGCGGGAACTCCCCGCCCGGGCGGGCCGGGTGGCCGAGCGCATGAGGAGCGCGTGATGGCCTTTTTGGAAAAGCTCATCGGCGGCGGCGTCGTATCGGCGGCGGAGGGCGTCGCCAACGTCATCGACAGGTTCGTTGAGACGCCCGATGAGCGGCGCGCGGCGGAGGCGATAAAGCAAAAGCTGATGATGCGCCCCGCCGAAGCCCAGAACGAGATCAACAGAATCGAAGCCGCCCACCGCAGCGTCTTCGTCGCAGGCGGCAGGCCGTTCATCCTGTGGATCTGCGGCGTCTCGCTCGCCTTTTATTTCATCCCCCAGTATGCGCTCGGCGCATGGCTCTGGACGCGGCAGGTGCTGATGAGCGGCGAACTCGCGCCCTATCCCGTCTCGGCGGACGGGCTTCTCGAACTCACGCTGGGGATGCTGGGTCTGGGCGCGTTTCGCACCGTCGAGAAGCTCACGGGCAAGGCGAAGTGAACGAGTTTTGTGCGGGGAGGGCTTGGGGGGTGTTGAGAATGTCCTTGCGGTTTCCTTGGAGGAAGGATCTCGACCCGGGAAACGACCCTTGGAAATGTAGGGACAACCCCCTGTGGTTGTCCCTCCTCGGACAGGCACGGGGGCCTGTCCCTGCAACCCACTACGAAGGGGCCCCGTATGGGCTTTTTCAACGATCCCTCATGGGCCGCTTTTGTTTTTCGTGGTTTTCGTCTCGACGTGCTCCAGGGGATGGTCGTGGACGATCTTGATCTGCTCGGGGAGGATGAAGGCGGCCGTGAACAGCACGGTGGCGCCCAGACACGTGACGAGCAGCCCCGGCAATATCACCCTGAAGCCCGTGAATTCTGCCAAGGCGTTTTCTCTCGCTTCGGCGCGCGATTGCTGGGTGATGAAGGCGCCCATCGCCAGGATGATGCCGCCCACGATGGCGGTCGAGATCCGGAGCAGGTTGCGCTCCTCCGCCAGATAGGCGAACAGGAGGATCTCCTCCTCCCCGTGGGCGAGGGCAGGCGCGTCGGGCAGCCCCAGGAGCCATAGCGCGAAGCCGGCGAGTGTCGTGATTCTCAGCGCGATGGGGCGCATCGAAGTCCTCCTCGGGCGGCATTGTGCAACCCCGAATACTTTTTCTCAACGCGCCCGAGTCTACGTTTCCCCGCATTTTCCGCGCCGCCCGAACCCGCGCCGCCCTCTATATTGGCCGATGTCCCGCCGCACGAGGGGAACTGGGTATTTCGACGAGTTTGTTATCAAGGAGGTGTTTCAATGCATGAGAGAGTTCTGGACTCTGGAGAACGGCGTCCGACGCGCCGGTATGAAAATCATCGAGGAGGTGTTTCATCGTGAACGATCTGGCGGCCCGCGTCCTGCGCGGCGACATCTTGAAGACGCTGTATTACCAGGATGCCTTACGTGCGGAATCGAGCGTGGGCAGCCTTCTGCTGTGGAGCGCGCTCCGCGAGGCGGGCCACCATGAGGACGGCGCGCCCCTGGGCCGCGAGACGCTCGAAGCCTTCGTGGACGATCTGGCCGCGAGGGGTTTATTGGAAAAGCGGACCCCGGGCGGCTTCGGCCGTCTGCTGACGGACTACGAGGCGCACCTGACCCGCAAGGGACGCGGCCTGCTCGAAGGCGCCGTTTCCGCCTCGCCCGACATCCTCGTGGGAGAGTTGTGATGGAGAGGAGGAGGGGGCGCAGATCGAAGGTGGTGGAATACGCCGCCGAGAAAGTCGTCGACCCCATGCTCGCCGAGGGAAAGACCTACGAGGAAGTGGCCGAGGCCTTCGAAAAGGCCACCGGGGAGAAGATTGGGCTCTGCTCCATAGGCAGGCGCAACAACCGCCTGCTGGAGGGCATCCGAAAGACAAAGCGGGTGGAAGCCATGGTGGATGAGTTGATCGAGGAGGTCATGGCCTATGACGGCGAGGGCAGGGACCCGGGCGAGAAGGTGGCGGCGGCCGCGCGGCGGATGCTGATGACCCAGGCGGTCGAGGCCGTCTCGCAGATGGGGAAGGAATCCTTTGAGAACCTGACGCCCGTGAAACTCGCCCAGATGGTGAACGGGCTTGAGCGCAGCCGTATATCGGCCGAGAAACTCAAGCTCGAATACCAGGACGGCTTCGCCGCCGCCAAGATGGCGATCGTCAAGGAAGTGCGCGAGTCGTTCCGCGCGCACCCCGAGGTGATGGAAAAGGTTTGCGAAATCGTCGAGGAGGCGACGCGGAAGCTTGAGGAGCGGATCGAGTAGTGGGGGTATGAGATAAATTGTAGTGTTGATAAAATGTGAAAAAAGTGTGGCAAAAAGTTGCAAGGCGCTACAAATTATGAGATAGGGTGCGCCGTTTGAGGAGGCGAAAGAGTTTATTTCCAAGAAATGGGCAACTCAGAAGCACCGGAGTAATTTTTCGAGTAGCGAACAAAAAAAATTTTTATAAACGGATTGAGTTTTTAAGGTTGAACCCATTGTCGCCTGAAATTGCCTTCCTTGACAGAAAAGTTACTCAGGGCAAATAATGTAACAATCATAAGGAATTTTAATCGCGGAAAAGACCAAGATATTGGTCTATCTGGGAACTAGGTTTTTCAAAAACCGTAAAGGAGAGCAACATGAGTGCGTTTCCATTCTTTTTTACCTTCTCGGACAAGGTGGAAGGGAACGGCTTCGTGGCGGACGTAAGAATGAGGGGAACGGTCCTCGGGATGAAAGAGGAGGATTCCACATGGATGTACGGCGTACAGCCGGGTGGAATCGCCGCGACAGGAGAAAACGAAGATCAGGCATTCTCCACATTTCGTCGAACCTATACGTCCGTCCTGTTTGAGATGGCGGAGGAAGCTGGCGATTTCTCGAAATTCAAACAGCAAGTGGAAGCTTTCTTCAAGGAAATCTGCGAAGACACGAAACGAGAATGGGACGAAGCGGTCGAAGCAGTGCGTCGCGGAGAGATTGAAGCCGAAGGACTGGAAAAGAAAAACGCAGACGAGCACCAGCCCTATGTGCAGGTGAAGACAGTGCACAAACCCACTGCGCAACACAATATGCTGGATGAGCTAAGAGCAGTTGCCGCCTGAATGGCTTCGAGTGGTCGCGTACAACTGAGAAAAATCTGGAATATGCTCAAGAAATGTGCGCCTGGACACGTTATCACGCCTAAGACGCATCACTACTGGATTGAATACAATGGCAAGTTTTATAAGACATTCCCTAAGGGAGAACATGGGAAGGGAAAGCGGGCAGAGATCGAAAGGGGTCATATCAAACAAATGGTCAAGCACCTAGAAATCGACGAAGAATGCGCGAAGATTGAATTGCCGGAAGCTTATTGAGCCTAAGGTTTCGACCGTTTCCAATCCTAAGAAGTCAGCATTTTTTAAAGAAATCTCTTTACCTCGAACCTCTCTACACGCCCGAGGAGCGGATGGAGTAGTGGGGGCAATTGAAAATTGCGTCGAATGCAAACATTCTTAAAACCATGTAAGCTATGTGTCTGAATTTACCGTGACTATCCCGGTACCCGGATGAACATCCAAAGGAGTGCGCACACCCATGGATTTCAACCACACTCTTCGCGTTCTCGTTGTCCGGGAAGACGGGACGTGGTGCGCGATTGCGCTGGATATGAGCCTCAGGGGCTATGGGGAAACGCAAGATCAGGCAGTGGAAAGTCTGACCGAAGCGGTCGAGGCCCAGATATCGTTCGCCGTGCAGCACGACACCCTGGATGAGATATTCGTGCCCGCCGAACCTTCCTACCATGCGCTATATGAATCCGTGAAGCGCGATAGCGTGAAACGGCATCTGAAATCGAAACCCCCGCAAAGCCTTCCGGACATCTTCTCCTGCGATGTCCCCTTGCCACGGGTGGATCCGCAAAAATTCGCAGAGGTTTAGCGTTTGCGGACGATTGAATACAGGCAACTCTTGAAGCGCCTTCGCGAGTTTGATCCCAGGTTCAGCGTCCATACAAGACGAGGCAAAGGCAGTCATCGGATGCTTTATCATCCTGATATCGACGGCGTAGAGCGTCATTACCCACTACCGTATCATGGAGGAAAGACCCCGATTTATCCGGGCTATCAAAAGGATATCATTCGTATTTTTGGGCTTCCAGAAGGATTTTTTGACGAGAATTAGTTCAGTGTCTTGATACTTCGCAATTGTTTACTTGCCTAGATACTTTTCGCACCCTTCCCATCTGGACTAGCCGCATCTCCTCGGTTATATTCCACCCATCCCCAAATATATCACCGACGGTGATCCACTTCTTCACGGAAAGGCGAAACATGAGCGAGTACAAGAGCGAGGCAAGAGACGGGATGCGGGTCGACTGGGACGTGCCCATCGAGATGGACGACGGCGTGGTGCTGCGCTGCGACGTGTATAGGCCCGATGACGATGGGCAGTATCCCGTCATCATGAGCTACGGCCCCTACTGCAAATGGCTTCATCTTCAAGACGGCTATCCCCACCAGTGGAATCTCATGCTGAACGACTATCCCGAGACCGTCATGGGCACCACCAACAAATACCAGAACTGGGAGCTCGTGGACCCCGAGAAATGGGTGCCCGACGGCTACGCCTGCGTGCGCGTGGATTCGCGTGGCGCGGGCCGCTCGCCGGGCTATCTGGAGGTATGGTCGCCGCGCGAGACCAGGGATTTTTACGACTGCATCGAGTGGGCGGGCGTGCAGCCCTGGAGCAACGGGAAGGTGGGTCTGAACGGCATCTCCTATTACGGGATGAACCAGTGGCAGGTGGCCTCGCTCCAGCCGCCGCACCTGGCCGCCATGTGCGTCTGGGAGGGGGCGGCCGATTTCTACCGCGACTTGGCCCACCACGGGGGCATCGCCTGCCGGTTTTCCGAAACCTGGTACCGCGAAGCCGTCGTCCCCCGCCAGCACGGCAAGGGCCACCGCGGCATCAAGAGCCGCATCAACGGCGACTGGATATCCGGCCCCGCCAACCTGAGCGAAGAGGAACTGGCATCCAACAGGAGCGATTTCGGGCGCGACATTCTGGATCACCCCCTCGTGGATGATTACTGGCGCGCGCGCATGCCCGATTACTCGAAGATCAACGTGCCGCTGCTTTCCGCGGGCAACTGGGGCGGCGTGGGACTGCATCCCAGGGGCAACACGGAGGGCTTCGTGCAATCGGCCACTGACGAGAAATGGCTGGAGATGCACGGGCTGGAGCATTTCACGGAGTTTTACACCGATTACGGCGTCGCGCTCCAGAAGAAATTTTTTGGGCATTTCCTGAAGGGCGAGGACACCGGCTGGGAGGATCAGCCGAAAGTCCAACTCCTGGTGCGGCATCCGGGCGAGAAATTCGTGCCGCGCGCGGAGAGCGAGTGGCCCATCGCGCGAACGCAGTGGACGAAGTATTACCTCCATTCGGGCACGGGCACATTCCGGCCCGAACCCCAGGGCAACGAGCGGACGAAAACCTATGACGCCCTGGGCGACGGCTTGATCTACATCTCGCCGCCTTTCGCCGAGGAAACCGAGATCACCGGCCCCGTGGCGGCCAAAATGTTCATCTCCTCGGATACCGAGGATGCGGATCTGTTTCTTACCTTGCGCGTTTTCACGCCGGACATGACGGAGATCGTCTACCGGGGCGCGAACGACCCGCACACGCCCGTGGCCATCGGGTGGCTCCGGGCCTCGCACAGAAAGCTCGATGAAGTCCTCACGCTGCCCTACCGGCCCTACCACACGCACGATGAGATTCAGCCTTTGACGCCCGGCGAGATATACGAACTCGACGTCGAAATCTGGCCGACCTCCATCGTTATCCCCAAAGAATACCGCCTGGCATTGAGCATCCGGGGGCGCGACTACGTCTGGCCGGGTTATGAGCCTTCCGCCCCCAAAATATCGGGCCGCGTCTACTACGGCGTGGGACCCTTCAAGCACGATTTGAAAGAGGACAGGCCGACGGAGCTTTTCGGCGGAAAAGTGACGCTCCACACCGGCCCGGCGTGTCCATCGCACGTACTGCTGCCGGTGATTCCGCCGAAAGGATGATTCCTGAAAAAGACGAGAGGTGTGAGATGAGAGGGCGTAAAACCGAAATCGCCGACGGCATGCGGATCGACTGGGAGGTGCCGGTCGAGATGGACGACGGACTCGTGCTGCGCTGCGACGTCTACCGGCCTGTTGATGAGGGCCGCTATCCCGTGATCATCACCTACGGGATTTACGGGAAGTGGCTCCACTTCGAGGACGGCTATCCCGAGCAGTGGCGGCGCATGGTGGAGCAGCACCCCGACGTCGCCCTGGGCTCATCCAACAAGTACCAGAACTGGGAGGTGGTGGACCCCGAGAAATGGGTGCCGGACGGCTACGCCTGCGTGCGCGTGGATTCGCGGGGTGCGGGCCGCTCGCCGGGGTATATGGACCCCTTCTCTGATCGCGAGACGCGCGATTTCTACGAGTGCATCGAGTGGGCGGCGGCGCAGCCCTGGAGCAACGGGAAGGTGGGAGCCAACGGCATCTCCTATTACGCCATCAACCAGTGGCAGGTCGCGTGCCTGAAGCCGCCTCATCTGGTCGCCATGTGCGCCTGGGAGGGGGCGGCGGATTTCTACCGCGACATGAACTACCACGGGGGCATCTACTGCACCTTCACGGAAAACTGGTATCAGAACAGGGGGCGCTCCAAACAGCACGGCCTCGGCGAGCGCGGCTACAAGAGCCGGGTGACGGGCGATTGGGTCTCGGGGCCGGATACGCTGAGCGAGGAAGAGTTGGGCGCGAACCGCTGCCGCCTGGGGGCGGAGATGCGCGCGCACCCGCTCGATGACGAATACTGGAAGGCGAAAACGCCCGACTGGTCAAAGGTCGAGGTGCCTTTCCTGTCTTCCAACAACTGGGGCGGGCAGGGTCTTCACCCGAGGGGGAACTGCGAGGCCTTCATGCGAGCGGCCTCAAAAGAAAAATGGCTGGAGAGCCACGGGATCGAGCACTGGACGGAGTTTTACACCGATTACGGCGTGGCGCTCCAGAAGAAATTTTTTGGGCATTTCCTGAAGGGGGAAGACACCGGCTGGAAGGATCAGCCGAGGGTGCTGCTTAAGATTCGCCACCCGGGCGAGAAGTTCGTGGAGCGCGCGGAGGATGAGTGGCCCATCGCGCGCACGAACTGGACGAGGCTGTATCTCCACGCGGAAGGCCACCTGCTCGGCGAGGCCGCGCCAGAGGAGGCGGGTTCGGCCACCTACGCAGGTCTGAGCGACGGCGTCACGTTCGTCTCGCCTCCCTTGAAGCGTGAAACCGAGATCACGGGCCCTCTGGCGTCCAGGCTGTGGGTGTCCTCTGCGACCGAAGACGCCGATCTGTTCCTGGTATTGAGATTGTTCACGCCCGATTTCAGGGAAGTCACCTTCCAGGGCGCGCTCGACCCGCACACCCCGGTGGCCCAGGGCTGGCTCCGGGCCTCGCACCGGAAGCTCGATGAATCGCTTACGCTGCCCTACCGGCCCTACCACGCGCACGATGAGATTCAGCCGCTCACGCCGGGTGAGATATACGAGCTGGATATCGAGATATGGCCGACCTGCATCGTGGTCCCCAGGGGCTATCGCCTGGCGCTCAGCGTGCGCGGTTGTGATTACGTCTATCCGGGCGGCGTCACCCAGGGGCTTCCCAACATGCCCGCCGTCTTCTCGGGCGTGGGGCCGTTCCGGCACAACGACCCTGCCGACCGGCCGCCTGAGGTGTTCGGCGGCGACGTGACGCTCCACACCGGCCCCGAGCATCCCTCCCACGTGCTCTTGCCGATCATCCCGCCGAAGTAGGGGCTGTCGAAAAAGCCCCCACGCGAGCCCTCGAATGGAGGCCGTAGGGGTCAGACATATATGTCTGACCCCGTGGCCGCCCTCATCATCTGGAAAACCAACCCCCCCTACCCCCCCTTGTCAGGGGTCAAAACCGACCGAAGAGGGAGGTTTTGCAAGACGATGTGTTTCTCGTTAATGGCTCATGCAAACGCTCGTTCATCACTCGCGTTTGACCCCTGACAAGGGGGGGTAGGGGGGGTTGCTTTATGGGATTTCCCTCTCAAGGGGGTTGCCATTACCCTCTCAGGGGGTTTTTCAACAGCCCCGACAAGGGGGGTTGGAGGGTTCACGTCGAGTAGGAATGAGAAGGCTGTTTTCTGCGTCCCGGATAGCCCGACCACCTCCCTCACCCTGAGTAGCCGCGAAGCGGCGTATCGAAGGACAAAAGATTCTCATCAAGCGCACCGGAGGCTGAGACCGGAACCCACCGGTTCAACATCTCTCCTTTGTACCGTCCCCGTTCTCGAAGCAAGACACGACCCGCCGGTCTCCCTTATTGACCCGCGCCAGCCCGTGTGTGATGATTGCCCAATCACCACATTTCAGAGAATGCGATTGCACACTGGGCCATAGATCCAACCGGGGAGGAAAGTCTATGAAGCGCATGATCGGCATCGTTATCGTGGCACTGGCGTTCGCCGGGTTCACAACGCCCGCGTTCGCGAAGGACATCAAGATCGGCATCGTGGTGGAGACGCTGGGGAACCCCTATTTCGCGTGTCTCAAGAATTCCGCCGAGGCGGAGGCCAAGAATCATCCCAACGTCAAGCTCACCGTTCTGAGCGGCGCCCTGGGCACCGACCTGATCGGCGTCACCAAGATGATCGACGACCTGATCCAGAAGCGCGTGCACGTCCTCGCCTTCAGCGCCATCGACCCCAACGCGATGGTGCAGACGGTCAAGAAGGTGCAGAAAAACGGCATCCGCGTGCTCATCCATTCCGACGACCTGGCCAAGCAGGTGGCGCGGCACTTCGTCGGGCCGGATCAGTATTACGGGCAGTCGGCGGTCGCCAAGGCCGTGGCCGAGGAGCTGGGCGGCAAGGGCAAGGTCGCGCTCATGGAAGGCGTGCCGGGCAACATGTCCAGCATCCTGCGGAAAAGGGGCGCCAGGGACACGCTGGCCAAGTACAAGGGCATCAAGGTGGTCGGCGTCTGGGCGGCCAACTGGGACCGCGCGCAGGGACTCAAGAAAGCGGAAGACATCCTGACGGCGCATCCCGATATCTCGGCCATCGTCGCCGTGAACGACGACATGGCCCTGGGCGCGCTCCAGGCCGTCAAGGCGCGCGGCAAGCTCGGCAAGATCATCGTCACAGGCTTCAACGGCGTCGAGGAGGCGATGCAGGAAGTCTACCGCGGCAACATGCTGGCGACCGTGCTGACTTTCTGCGACTCCGTCGGCAAGCAACTCGTCCGCACGGGCGTCGACGTGGCGATGGATAAGGACGACAAGTCCAAGTACACGATCGACACCGGAACGATTCCGCTCGACACGAGACTGCTCCGGGCGGTCGGAAAGAACCTCAAGGCCGGCATCAAGTAAGAGTTCAAACGCGGCGCCGCGCGGCGGAGGCGGGGGTTATTATTCCCCGTCTTCCCGCGCGTCCTCGCCTGAGGGGACGCACATGCCCATTCCACGCGACGTGCTCCAGGCCGAAATCGACCGGCGGCTGGCGAACACCCGGCGGTTGATGGCGGAGCGCCAATACGACGCCTTGATCGTCTACGGCAACAACAAGCTCTCCGGCAGCCTGCGCTATCTCACCGACTACTTTCCCGACCGGGCGGGCTGGATCAGCTTGACGTCCACGGAGACCTCCATCGTCGACGGGGGCGCGGCCTTCATCACGCAAACCGACGATCCCGCGCTCATGGTCGATCCGGGCCTCATGCCGACGAGGGAGGTGTGCGTCCCGCGCATCGTGGCGGGGGAGGGGTTTTCGGCGAAAAAGGGCGACGGCCTCTCCGTGGAGAACCTGGAGAAGCTCATCCGTGAGGCGGGCGACGTGAAGCGCGTCGGCGTCGAGACGTTCGACAAGTTCCCCGCGCCGCTCTACGCGGGGATGCGGGAGACGTTCCCCGACCTCGAAATCGTGCGCTCTACCATCGTGGAGGAACTCCGGATGGTGAAGAGCGATTTCGACCTGGAGATGATGCGCAAGGCGGGCCGGGTCGCGGATTTGGGGCATGAGACCGTCGCCGGCATCCTGAGCACGGAGGGCGTCGGCACGACCGAACTCGAACTCATCCGCGCCGCCGAGCACGCAATGCGATCCGCCGACCCGATTTATGAGGATTCGTGCAGCAGCTCACCCAGCCTCATCTGCAGCGGCTATCCGGTGGCGGGCGCGCTCTTGCACATGCCCAGCCCGGCCAAGGCGGTCGAACGCGGCAACGTCGTGCACTGGGACATCTGCATGAGGTTCGAGGGCTATCCGGTCGACTCCTCGCGCACGCGCGCCATGGGGCCTGTGACGGAGGTCCACCGGCGCGCCTATGAGACGATTCTCGAGATTCAGCGGACGGTCATCGAGGAGGCGAAGCCGGGCGTCGTGGCGAGCAGGCTCGTCGACACGGCCGAGGCGATGGCCCGCGACGCCGGGTTCGATTTGTGGGACAGGTTCCTGGGCCACGGCCTGGGGTGGGACATCCACGAACGACCCGACATGGGGATCGAGAAGCTGCCCCTCGAGGAGAACATGGTGCTCGCCGTCGAGCCGCGCATCGCCGTCGAGAACACCTACCTGTTCGGCAACGAGGACATGGTGCACGTCACGAAAGACGGCGGCGTCTCCTTTACCTCCTTTCCCAAAGAGCCGCTGGAGATATAGCGGCGCGCGCGGGGAGGATTTTCGCGCTCAAGGCTGTGGCGAACGCGGCGAGCGCAGCACCGTTTGAGGGGGGTTGTTGAAAAAGTCCGGAACTCTGGATTTGTCGTATGTAACCGACCGACGAGAGAGAAAAATCACTCCCCCCTTGAGGGGGAGTCGATGAAGCCGAGCGGTTTGTGCGAAGGCTGAATCGGTGGGGGGTAAAATGTGTTTTATCGCCATTCCGGATTACACCCCCCACCGAATCGCTTTCGGGCTTACGCCCTCAGCTCTTCGTCTGGCTTTCCCCTCGGGAAGCCAGACCCTCAAGGGGGGAGTGATTTTGGTGTTCTCATTTGTGTAAAGCGACTTCGTAGGGGTCGTGTGCCGGGTTATTCAACAGACCCCCGTTCCTCCGACTGCTTCGACTGGAAGACTCGCCCATGACGTCATCCCCCTCCCATCCAACCGAATCCCGGCCCAATGGCGCGGAGGAGCGCCTCATCCTCGACATGCGCGGAATCGGCAAGCGGTTTCCGGGCGTCGTGGCGCTCGACGACGTGGACTTCAGCGTGCGCCCCGGCGAGGTCCACGTGCTGCTGGGCGAGAACGGGGCCGGCAAGTCGACCATGATCAAGATCATCTCGGGCGTCGTCGAAAAAGATACCGGCGAGATGGTGTTCGAAGGAGACGTGATCGAGAGGTGCTCTCCCGCGCTCACGCGGGAGCTTGGTATCAGCGTCATCCACCAGGAACTGAGCCTCGTGCGTCTGATGGACGTCAAGAGCAATCTCTTCCTGGGCCGCGATTTGAGGAGCAAGAACAAATTGCTCGGGCGGCTGGGCGTGCGCGATGAGGCGGCGATGGAGCGGCGCTGCCGCGAGATTTTCACGGAACTGGGGATCGACGTCGACCCCAACGCCGAGGTCTTGAGTTTGAGTTTATCTGACATGCAGTTTCTCGAGATCGCCAAGGCGGTGGCCTTCGACGCCAAAGTCATCCTGATGGACGAACCCACCTCGTCCCTCGGCCCCGGGGAGAAGGAAGCGCTCTTCGAGGTCATCGAGCGCTTGACGGCGCGCGGCATCGGGGTCGTCTACGTCTCCCACACGCTGGAGGACTGCCTCGCTATCGGCGATCGCATCTCCGTCCTGCGCGACGGGCGCCACGTCGGGACGATTGATGCCGAGAACACCGAGGTCGACACACTGATCCGCATGATGACGGGGCGCACATTCAGCGAACGCTATCCCAGGATTTCGGGGGAGATCGGTGAGGAGGTTCTCGAAGTCAGGAATTTCACGTCAGCAGGCGTTTTCAGCGACGTGAGTTTCCGCGTCAGGCAGGGTGATATCCTGGGTTTTGCAGGATTGGTCGGCGCGGGACGCACGGACTTGTTCCGCGCGCTCTTCGGTCTCGACAGGATCGATGCCGGCGAGGTGCTCATCGACGGCGAGCCGGTGAGTATCCGGAAGCCCCGCGACGCCATACGCCACGGGCTGTCTTTCCTGACCGAGGACCGCAAGAACCAGGGCGTGTTCCCGCTCCTCTCGGTGCTGGAGAACCTGCTGATCACCCTGTTCAACTTCGGCCGGGAGAGCCGCTCCAGGAGGCTCACGCGCCTGCTCGGCTGGGTCAACGGCTCGGGTGCGGAGGGTCTCTCGCACGACTACGTGGAGCGGCTGAGCATCAAGGTCGCTTCTCTCACGGATCAGATCGCCCAGCTCAGCGGCGGAAACCAGCAGAAGGTGCTCCTCGCGCGGGGCATATCCACCGGCGCGCGGGTCGTCATTCTGGACGAGCCGACCAAGGGCGTCGACGCGGGCGCCAAGGTGGAGATATACCGCATCCTCGAGGAACTCGCGCAACTCGGTGTGGCGATCATCGTGATATCCTCGGAATTGCCCGAGGTCACGGCGATCTGCAACCGGATCATCGTGATGAACGAGGGCCGCATCACCGGCGAGGTTCTAAGAGAAGACGCCGACGCGGAGACCATCATGCGCTACGCGACGGGCACGGCGGCGTAAGAATCGCACGGTAACGGAGGGGACGATGAGCGGCGAAGGAAAAATCGATACCGGACGCGGCTCGGCCGCCGAAGCGAGGGGGGGATACGACATCGCCTCTCTCATCGCGTCGGGCTTTTCCAGGTACGGCCTCATCCTGGCGCTCATCTTGCTGATCGTCTTTCTCTCGATCACGGCAGAGAACTTCTTCACCGTCTCGAACATGATGAACATCCTGCTCCAGTCATCGAACATCGGTATCATGGCGGCGGGCCTCACGCTCGTCATCATCTGCGCGGAGATCGACCTGTCGGTGGCCTCCATCCAGTCGATGGGCGCGGTCGTCGTCGCGCTTCTGCTCAAGGAATACGGCGTGCCCATCGTGCCCGCGGTGTTCGCCACCCTGCTTCTGGGCGTCGGGCTGGGCGCCGTGAGCGGGGTCTTCGTGGGCTGGTTCGCGATCCCCGCCTTCATCCTCACGCTGGCGATGGACAGCCTCGCGCGCGGCGGCGCGCTCATCCTCACGGGCGAGCAGTCCATCTTCGGCCTGCCCGAGGCGTTCAGCGTGGTGGGGCAGGGCTACCTGGGCCCGTTCCCCATGGCCGCCGTCATCATGGGCGTCGTCTTCCTGGCGGCGCACCTCATCCTCTCGCGCACCGTCCTGGGCACGAACATCTACGCCGTCGGCGGCAACAAGGAGGCCGCCCGCGTCGCCGGCGTCAACGTCTTCGCCGTCAAGCTGTTCGTGCTCGTCTTCAGCGCCTTCTGCGGTGCGCTCGCGGGCGTGGTTATGGCCTCGCGCCTCATGGCCGCCCAGGCCATCATGGGCATGTTCGATCTGATGGACGTCATCGCCGCGGTCGTCATCGGCGGCGCCTCGCTGCTGGGCGGCGAGGGGCGCGTCATCGGCACCGTCATCGGCACGCTCATCATCGCGTGCATCCGAAACGGCCTGAACCTGCTGGGCATCGCCGCCGACTGGCAGTTGCTGGCCGTGGGCGCGATCATCATCCTGGCCGTCCTGCTCGACTACGTGGGGAAAAAGCGCACGGCGTAGGGGTTGTTGGAAATGTCCCCCTAATGGGTTCTTGCCCCCAATCGAGATTGTTCACCGTCATTCCGGCGGATGCCGGAATCCAGAGCAGATGGAGATACCGAATCGCAGGCAGGCCAAGAAAAACGATAAAGCGAAAAGGCAAATTCAAAGACAAAGTCCCTGGATTCCGGCATGCGCCGGAATGACGATCAAAACCGCATTCACCCGTAGGGGCGGCCCCCCGTGGCCGCCCGTATCGGATATGTCCATCCCCGAGGTTGCGCTTTACAGGGACAGGCACGGGGGCCTGTCCCTACAAACCCTCTACTTGCAGGACCCTGTGCAGGGTTTTTCAAGGGCCCCGCATTCGCGGCCCGTTACAAGGGGTGGATATCCCCCATGTTTTCGGCTTTTCCCTGCGCGCGTGTGGTGTATACTGGCCTCTGGAGCCGCCGCCGGAGGCGTGAGATGTCCCAACCCAGCAGTTCTGAACCGAGCACCCCGGCCCGACAGGGGTTTTACTGCTCCATCGTCTTCAAGAGCCTCATCCTCGTCCTGATCATCCTCATCGTCGCCATCGTCCCGATGTCCTACCGCTACTACCAATCGAGCTACAACTACGAGCTCAACGTGCTCTCGGCCAGGCTCGAGTTCTTCGCCGAGCGCGGCGCCTCCCGGATAGACGCAGAAGCCGTCCACAGCCTGAGAATCCCGGAGGACAAGAAAACCGCCGAGTACAGGGAAGTGCTCGCCGTGCTTCGGCGCATCAAGAGTGTTTCGGGTGTGGACAACGCCATCATCATGCGCAGGCGGCCGAACGGCAGCTACGAATACGTCGCCGCCGCGCACGACGGGTTCCAGATCGGCCAGGACGTCCAACTCCACCGGGTCTTTCCCGCCACCTACAAGGCCACGAACGACACCTGGAACGAGGGCGAGATGATGCGCTCCCGGCTCTTCGGCGGAAAGGTGGGGAACCGCGAGTTCGACAAGTTCCTGCAGCTCAACACGCCGCTCAAGTTGAACGGCAAGGTGGTGGCCATCCTGATGCTCAACAAGGTCGCGAACCCCGTGGCCGAGCAGGTGGCGACGAACACCTTCAAACTGCTCCGCTTCACCATCATCCTGGTCGCTCTTGGCCTCATCCTCTTCTGGGTCATCTCCTCGCGGATGCTGCGCCTGATCAGGAACCTGACGTCCGCGGCGGAAGAGGTGAGCCAGGGCAATCTCGACGTCACGGTGCCCGCCAAGAGGAGCCACGACGAGGTGGGCCGTCTGGCCACCTCGTTCGAGGGCATGATCGATGGCTTGAAGCAGCGCGATTTCATCCGCGACACCTTCGGGCGCTACATCAGCAAGGAGATAGTGGATGAACTCCTGAACTCGCCCGACGGCCTCAAGCTCGGCGGCGAGGTGCGCGAGGTGACCTTCCTGGTTTCGGACCTGCGGGGGTTCACCGCGCTCTCCTCGCGCCTTGAGCCGGGCGAAGTCATCGACGTGGTGAACCGCTTCCTCGAACCGATGGTGGACATCATCACCAGGCACCGGGGCACGGTGGACGAGTTCCAGGGAGACGGCATTCTCGCGTTCTTCGGAGCGCCGCTCGCCGCGCCCGACGACTCGGCCCGGGCGGTCGCCTGCGCCGTGGAGATGCAGCGCGCCCTCGTCGAGATCAACCAAGAGCAGCGCGCGCGCGGCATGCCCGATCTTCACATGGGAATCGCCATCAACACGGGCGAGGTGATCGTCGGCAACATCGGTTCGGAGAAACGCACCAAGTACGGCGCGATGGGCACGGCCATCAACATGGCCTACCGCATCGAGTCCTACACCGTCAGCGGGCAGGTGCTCATCAGCATGGATACCTACCAGAAGATGGCGGAATACGTGCAAGTCGGCGATACGCAGGATTTGCGCTTCAAGGGGCTGGAGGAGCCGGTTCGCGTCTACGAGGTGCGGGGCATGTCGGGGCCCTATGCGTGCGAGATGCCGGAAACCGCGCCCGAAGTGTTCGTGGACCTCGCCTCGCCGGCCGGCGTGCGGATGTTCGTCCTCAAGGGCAAGACGGTGTCGGACGAAGCGGTTTCCGCCGCCATCGAACGCATCTCGGAGAATTGCCTGGACGTGGTGGCGGAGGTCGCCTTCGAGAGGAATGCGAACCTCATGCTGCGCCTGGCGGAGGAAGCGGACGTGTCCGATATCTACGCGAAGGTCGTGGAGGCGGATGGGAACCGACTGGTGCTTCGCTTCACCTCCCTGCCCGATGACGCCAAGGCGTATTTCGAGCGAATCCGGGAAGCCGCCGCGCAGTCGAGCGCGTAGGGTTATCCCGCTTCAGGCCGAATCGGGATTGTTGGAAAACCTCTTGCGTTTAGGTCGGGATTTTACCGTAGGGGCGGACCTGTGTGTCCGCCCTGATTCCTGAAACGAAAAGCGGGCGGACACACAGGTCCGCCCCTACGGTAAAATGGTTGTGTTCGTCTGTAGGGACAGGTCGCGACCTGTCCGATTTGGTTTGGATCGTCCTTCCGGCATTCGCCGGAAGGATGGTGAACACTTTCGATGGGGGGCAACAACCCCTCCTCGGGAGGTCGCGCGTTCGCGGAAACGCCCGACCCCGGGGACTCAGCCCCGGGGTCTTTTTCGTTGCGGCCTAGCGCTCGTAGGCCGATTCGTTGTGCATCATGAGGTCGAGTCCGCCCGATTCCTCGTTGGGGTCGGCCCGCAAGCCCACCATGGCGTCCACGATTTTGAGTATGATGAACGAGACGACGCCCGAGTAGACGAGCGTGGCGATGACGCTCACGATCTGGACCCAGACCTGTCCGCCCATGCTGACGCCCTCGGCGAAGCCGACGCCGCCGAATCCCTTGGCGACGAATACGCCGGTGAGGATCGCGCCGATAATCCCGCCGACGCCGTGCACGGTGAACACGTCGAGCGAGTCGTCTATCTTGAGCACCTGCTTCATGTAGTTGGTGGCGGCGTAGCAGCCGATGCCCGCTATCGCGCCGAGCAGCAGCGCGCCCATCGGCCCCACGAAGCCCGAGGCGGGCGTGATGCCGACGAGGCCCGCCACCATGCCCGTCACGATGCCGAGCACGCTCGCCTTGCCGTGCTTGATCCACTCGGCGAACATCCACGCGAGGGCGCCCGACGCCGAGGAGATGTGGGTGACGAGCATGGCCATGCCCGCCGCGCCGTCGGCCGCCAGCGCGCTGCCGGCGTTGAAGCCGAACCAGCCGACCCACAGGATGCCTGCGCCCGTCACCGCCATGGGGAGGTTATGGGGGAGCATGGCCGTCGTCGGGAAGCCGTGTCTCGGCCCGATCAGGATGGCGGCCACCAGGGCCGCAACGCCCGAGTTGATGTGCACCACCGTGCCGCCCGCGAAATCGAGCGCGCCCATCGCGCCGAGCCATCCGCCGCCCCACACCCAGTGGGCCACGGGCGCGTAGACGATGACGACCCAGACGACCGAGAAGATCAGGAGGGCCGAAAACCGCATCCGCTCGGCGAAGCTGCCCACGACCAGCGCGGGCGTGATGATGGCGAAGGTGAGCTGGAACATGGCGAAGACCGTCTCGGGAATGTTGCCCGAGAGCGAATCCACGCCCACGCCCGCGAAAAATGCCTTGCCCAGACCGCCGATGAAGGCGTTGCCGGCCTCGAACACCAGGCTGTAGCCCACGATGAGCCAGACGACCGACACGGCGCAGGCGATGGTGAAGCATTGCATCAGCACCGAGAGCACGTTCTTCGCGCGCACGAGACCGCCGTAGAAGAGCGACAGGCCCGGAAGCGTCATGAACAGGACGAGAGCGGTCGACGTCAGAATCCAGGCCGTGTTCCCGGTATCGAGCTTGTCTGCCGCGAATGCGGCCCCCGGGGCCAGAATCAGCGCCGTGGCCCAAAGGGCCAACATGAAGCGTTTCATCTTTTTGAACCTCCTTTGGAAATTGAAACAATAATCCGAAAAATTTTTGTTCGGGTTTGAAGCGGCGGTTTCACCCGCCCGCCGGCTCGAATGCCGCCTTCCGCCGCGCAGGTGTGAACCTCACGGCCCCGCTTCACCCGGTCGGTGTTTTTCGACGTCTCCGGGCTTGATTCTCATCGTGGTACGACGCATACACCAATCTCCCTGATATGGCTCCGCACCCCGAAGGGCGTCGAAGCCGGCCGTTCAGTCAAGGAAAATAGGGATTCCTCGCGGGGGAAACCCCCCAATCGTCTCCAGAGCAATCCTGGGCGTTGGATGAGTGTAGCCCCCACTATATCATCACGAGCGCCGCCTGTGTAGCACGCGCCCGATTACAAGAGGGGCATGGCGATCCCTGCGCCTTCATTCGACATCGTTTCAGGGAGGGATTTACAGGAAGTCGGGGGCGCGATCAACGGGGTGTGCCGGGAAATTACCTGGCGGTTTGATCTCGATGGCTCCGGATGCGCGCTGCAGAGAAGTGGCGCGATGAAAGCCAGACCGCGCATTTCCCCGCATTTGCGCGTCAGGGCTCACAGGCCCCATCCTCTATATTCCTCCCCCGTGAGGATGCGCGCGGCATCCTTGGGAGGGAGGAGTCCCGGTGCGAAAGTCCCTGAAAATCATCCGGGCGCCCGGTATGGACCTCGCCGCCGGCGTCGCGCCGCGCTTTTCGGGCGAGGCGCGCGGGCTGGCCCGGTTTCTGACCGGCGAGATGTCGACCGACACCGGCGCATTCACCTTCAAAGGCAGAGAGGCGCTTCTGGAGATCGTCGCCGCGCTGGATGAGATTATAAATTGCCGGGCGCCCGATCAGACCATCAGCGTCCTGAAGGGCGCGCAGGTGGGCATGACCACCCTCGCCATCGGTTTTGCGCTCTACTGCGTCATCGTCCACCGCCTGAACGTGGGCTATTTTCTGCCCGATCAGGATTTCGCGGACCGCTTCGACCAGACGCGCGTGCGCCCGGTGATTCGAAACGAAAGTATCGCCTCGATCATGCGCGACGGAAAGTACCGGGGCGCATCCCCCAAGGGCCTGAAGGAGTTCCCCGGACGCGGGGGCTCGCGTTTTCTCTACATCCTGGGCCTCAGGGACATCGGCAACGCCATATCCATCCCGCTCGACGTGCTCGTCCGCGACGAGGTGGACGACCTTCCGCCGGATAACCTCAAGTGGTCGAACGACCGCATCGACGCCTCTCCCTTGGCTCTTACGCTCAACCTGGCCGTCGGCAGAACTCCCGGCGCGGGCATTCACGCCATGTACGAGGCGGGGGACCGCAGGCGCTGGCATGTGAGATGCCCGACGTGCCGCACCGAGAGCGTGCTGGAGGAGCACTGGCCGCAAATCCTGAGCGGCGATACGCTCGTCTGCCCGGACTGCGGCGGCGCGCTCAAGGGGGGAGCGGGTCGGTGGGTGGCCGCGCGCGTGAATCCCCGGCACAGGAGCTATCGCCTCTCCCAGCTCGCGGTCGGCGCGGTTCGGCTCGACCGGGTCGCGGCGAAATGGGCCGCCGCCTCTCTTCCGAGTGAGAAGGCGCGCTTTCGCTGCTCGGCCCTCGCCATCCCCGATGCGGGCGATACCCGGCCTATCTCTCCTGAATTGCTCAGTAAGCTGCGCGACGCAGCACCCTATCGCCTGGCGGAGGCCCCGGCATGAGCGCGAACTATCGCTTTTGCGGAATCGATACGGGCGACCGCTGCGCCCTCGCGGTGCGCGAGCATGAGGAAGGCCGGCCCGCCCGGTGGATTTATTTCGAGGCGCCGCCGATAGAGCGCCTCGTCGAGCGGTGCCGCGCCGTGTTCTCGGGTCTCGGGGTGGAAGCGTTCGTCATAGACGGCGGCCCCCACACCCAGGCCGCGCGCGCGGTCTACGACCTCTGTCCCGAGGGCGGCTTCATCTGGCGGCACACCGAGGGGGAGATGCAGACCAGGGACGTCTCGTTTCTGGGCGTCGAGCGCCGCCACGTGCGGATGAACCGCGAGGACCTGCTCGATCACCTCGTGGAGGAGTTTCACGAGGGGGCCGGGCGGGTCTTGCTGCCGAGTCCCAAGGACACCGGGGAGGAGGCGCTACTCGCCGAGGTGGAGCGCCACCTGATGAATTTGAGGAAAAGGCCGCGCATCCGCTCCTCCGGGGAGACGGTGCTGGCGTATGAGCGGAACGAGAACCACTTCGGCTTCGCCTGCGCCTATGCGCGGCTGGCCGAATCCCTGGCGCAGAGCGAGGGCGTGCTGGCCCCCATCGCCGGGGGAACGGTGACGCCGCAGGCTTTTAACAAACGGATGCTCAAGAGGAGATGAGAATGGAGAGTGTGAAGAGGGTGAAGGTTCCCGGGCGGAAGACGGAACTCAAGAGAAAAGGGGAGGCCGCGCAGCGTACCGGGCGAACGAGCGCGGCGATTGACCCGGACGAGAAAATCTGGCGGCCCCTCGGCGAGGGGCGGAGCGGGGTGTCTCCCTACACCCACGCGCGCATGCAGGCTTTGGCGTATGAATTATGGCTCACGAACCTCATGGGCCAGCGCCTCATCGAGATCGTGACGGATCACGTCGTGGGCGAGGGGGTGAGCTGGCATTCCGAGGATGAGCGCGCCCTGCAGGCAGTCAGGGCGTTCTGGGGCGATCCCGTGAACCAGATGGACATCCGCTTCGAGCGGCTGGTCTCCGAACTCGGGATTTTCGGCGAACTCCTGCTGCCCGTCGCCGTCTCGCGCTTCGAGGGGCGCGTCCGCCTGGGCTACGTCAGCCCCCGCCTGATCGAAGAGGTGGTCACGGACCCGGACAACTGCGCTCTGCCCATAGGGGTCCTCCTGCGCGCCCGGGGGCCGGGCGGGGCGGCGCGCAAGGGCAAGCGAATCAGGACGGTACTGGGCGGCGACCCGCGCGGCTATCTGAGCGCCTCCGCCCGGCGGGAGCGCGAGCGCTTCACGGACGGGGAGGCGTTCCTGTTCCAGATCAACAAGGCGAGCGACGCCGCGCGCGGCGCTTCGGACTTGCTCGCCGCCATCGACTGGATAGACACCTATGAGCGCTTCATCTTCGATGCCGTGGAGCGCGCGCGCCTGCAGAACAGCTTCATCTACGACGTCACCTTGAAGGGCGCCGGCCCCGACAAGATAGCCGAGTGGCTCGCCGAGAACGGCGTCGCGCCCAAGCCCTCGAGCGTGCGCGTCCACAACGAAAAAGAGGAGTGGCAGGCCGTCTCGCCCGACCTGAAAGGAGGCGAGTCCGGCGCGCAGGGGGTCGCCAAGATGATGCGGGGCCTGCTGCTCGGCGGCGTAGGCGTACCTTCCCACTGGTTCGCCCAGGGGGAGGACGTGAACCGGGCATCGGCCGAGTCGATGGATCAGCCGACGCTCAAGAAGATGACGCGCCGCCAGCGCACCGTGCGCCATATCCTGCAGGCCATGGCCGACAAACAACTCGAAGAAGCCCGCCGCGCGGGCGCGTTGCCCGAAGAAGCGCTGCGCTCGGGCGTCTCGCCCGTTCTGCCGGATATCTCCGTTCGCGACACCGAGAAGATGTCCGAGGCGCTCCTGCGCGTGAGCACGGCGCTCGAGACGGCAACCTCACGCGGCTGGATGAGCGATGACGCCGCCGGCAAGCTCATCACCCACCTCGCGGGGCAGTTCGGCATGAACCTGGAGGGGTAGGGGGCTATCTACTCCACAAACTCCCGCACCGACTCTATCGGCGTTCCGTCTTTTCTGGTGATCGCCTTGGTGACGCTCAGGTTGTAGCTTGCCGTCAGGACAGCCTGCATGTGTCGGCCGTGGCCGCCGGCGACCACGATGAGGATGTCCTCGGGTCTCGGGACGATGGGGGCCATGTCCTCGTCTTCTTCGAGATTTACGAAAGGGGCGAGCGGCGTCATGTCGAAACCGCCCCGGTCGCGCATCAGGCGAATCGGCTGGCGCGCGTTCTCGAAGATGAACCGGGAAACGTCGGCCTTCGTCCACCCCTGATCCGAAAGCCACGTGGCGGCTTCCGCCGTCAGCACAAGCATCTGCTCGCTCGGAAGCCCGCTCCTGTAAACGCCGTTCGCACCTAAATGGCTCATGGCGGACGCCGCCGTGCCCAGGTATTTATGCGGCGTCTTGCTCACCAGGTCATTCACGTTGTGGGGTGATTCGGCGCAGAGCATGGTGACGGCGGAGGTATCTGGCGCGAAGCCTCTGTCTACGTGAAAGGCGGGCCAGGGGCTCCCCTCCTCGTCCTCGCCGATGGTGTAGGCGTATTTTCCCGGATGTCCGTGGGTGGCCATGTCCGTCACGCCGGGGATGCCGCCGCCTGCGTTCATCATCAGGAGCCGCACCGCACGCCCCAGCGTCGCGTTGGCGCGCCAGCCCTGGCCGAAGACGTTCTGGCGGCAGTTGACCTCCAGTTCATTTCGCACCGGCCCGTGGACGATCATCAGGTGTGCGCCCGGATGGGTGGTCGTCTGGCGGCCGTAGAGGTTATAAGCCGGTTCCGTCATGGCTTGCACTGCGGCGATGAGGACGGGCAGGTATACGGGTCTGCATCCCGCCATCACGGCGTTGATGGCGATGACCTCGACCGTGGCCGGGGCGTTTCTGGGCGGGACGTTGGCGATGACGTCTTGGGGCGCGTAGTCCGTATAACGCAAGGTCTCCGCCACGCGCTCCTCTGTCGGCGGGATGACGGGCAGCCCGTCCGTCCAGCCCTCCTCGTAGAAGTGCTCGTAAATCGCGCCTGCGTCTTGGTCGAGCGCTATCTGGCGGGCGGGCTCTGGCGCGTCCATGCCGATATCAAGCGCTCGCCTGCGTGAGGGCGGACGCCAGATGCGCGCTCGCTTTTACTGACATCTCGTCCACCTCCTCGCGCTTTCTGCCCGCGATGGGGTGGGGCAGCGTGACGAGGGGAAGCTCGTTCATCTTGTGTAGCTTGGTGAGTTGCTTGGCGTAGGCCTCGAAGGCGTCGGTGACGACCGTGACCGTGGCCAGCCCTCTTTTCTCTAAAGCGACGCTGTCGTGGATACTCCACGACGTGCACGAGCCTCAGTCGCCGAGTGCGGAAACGACGGCGTCGCACTCTCCTTCCACCTGCTCCATCAAGGCGGGCGATGCGCCGCTCACGGATTCTTTCCGGTAGCGCACGACGCGCACGCCGGGGAACTGCTCTTCGAGCGCGGCGCCCATGACGTCGAAAATCTCATCCGTGAAATCCTTGGTGTTGTTGATGAGGCCCACGCTCTTGCCGTTTAGGCTCTCGGGCCGCGCGGCCATGACGGCGCTCGCGCCCGGAGCCTCCGCCACGGGTTCGTAGACGAGAACCTTTTCCTTTTCCTTCGTCATTTCGCTCATGTCATCCTCCTGTGCGAGGTTTTTCGGGGAGGTCGAATTCACTCGTTTCGATCATTCCAAGCCATTCTAACCGAAGCGGCGGGGAGAGGGGAAGGGGGAGTTTTTCGGCTGGATGTGTTCCAGAGCGTGCTGCGCAAGTGATTGACACTCCCAAATGGAGGCCTTAGGTTGATTCATGGTGATGTCTTGTTTGAAGATATCTGCCAATTGTGGATTCTCCCAAAGACTCCAAAGGGCAAGTCATGGCTTCTGACACAATTACGCTGATGTTGGAGGGGGATGTTACTCTTGAGGCGTTTGCAACGGCGGTAAAGTCGTTGGACAGCCTCATCGCTGCGCTGACGGTAGAGGAGGGAGGCAGTATTGAGTGGAAGGTAGAGGACCTTCAGCCTGGAAGCGCATTAGCAACTATTAAAGGATATAGCCCTCACTCGGAGCGGGTCGAACGGGTTGTTCGGGGATACAATGATGTTGGCAGGGCACTTAAAGAAAATGTCCGGATTAATCGTGGGCGGAAAGTCTCCGCTCCAGCGATGAAACTTGGACGCTTGGTCGGAAATGGTGTCAAACGAGTCCGATTTGAGACCCAAGAAGAAACGGTAATCTTGCATAACCCTCCAACCCGAAAGCCGAGAGTCGCGGACAACATGATGGATCTACCAGAAAATGTTATTGCAGTGGCCTTTGGTGCTGTTGAGGGAGAAGTTCAGACATTAACAAAGCGAAACATGTTGAGATTCACTCTCTATGACGTTCTAAATGACCGACCTGTATCGTGTTACTTGCAATCCGGCCAGGAAGACCTCATGAGAGAAGTCTGGGGAAAACACGCTATCGTGGAAGGATTGGTGAGTCGTGATCCGACGGATGGACATCCTATAGCAGTGCGGCAAGTCAGTAAAATTACACCAATTATGGAGGAAGGAGACTACACGCAAGCGCGCGCAATTTTGCCGTTGAAGTCGGACGCGGAATTGCCGGAAGTCACGATTATGCGGTTGCGTGATGGCTGATGCGTACTATTGGGATGCCGATGTTTTCCTGTCTTATATCAATGGGATCGAGAGTAGGTTACCCATCCTGGATGATTTGCTATCAAAATCGCGTCAAGGCGAATGCCGCATCGTAACATCCATGTGGTCTATTACCGAGGTGGCATATGGCGCCATAGAAAAAGATGAGCGCGCACTGGACCCCGCGCTTGAAGCGAAAATAGATTCGATGTGGATGGATCGACGTACCATTACGTTGGTGGAAGTGCATGAACGCTTGCAACGAGATGCGAGGCGTCTAATGAGAGAAGGCATCTCTCGTGGGTGGAGCTTGAAGCCTGCGGATGCCGTGCATTTGGCAACTGCAATCTATGCAGAAGCGAAAGAGTTCCATACATATGATGCCGGGCTCTCAAAATTTGAGGCGTTGACAGGGTTTTCTATTCATGAACCACGTTCAAACCAAGGTGTTCTGCCGATATAGGCAATTTGCTATAGAAAACAACTCAGGTTTGCTTTGTTGCATCGCTTCGGTGTCGCAAATCACCCAATCCCCCGCACCTCCCTCGCCCAGGCGTTCATGAAGACCGTCCTGTCGGGCAGGTTGTTGTTGATGCGAAGTCCCCTGACGCCCAGGTTTTCGAGGTCTTCCAGCCTCTTCCGGCATTCTTCAGGCGTGCCGACGACCGCGAAACGCTCCGCCAGGTAGTCTCTCAAGCCGAACTCATCGACGAGCGCCGCATTGTTGGATTTATCCATGAAGCCGTGCTCCGAAGTCTGGTAGCCGTCTCTGAGCGCGCGGATGCCGGATTCGAGCTCTTGGGGGATTCGCTTGTTCTCCATCGTGAAGGCGAAGGAATGATGCGCGCTCGCGGCCAGCGCGGTGCGGATGTCCTCCCGCGCGCGCTCCCCGTCCGCGTCCACGTGGGCGTCCACCAGCCACCAGAGGTCCAGATCTTCCACCCTTCGGCCGGACTTTTGGGCGCCCTCGTCGATGAAGGAGAGCGTGTCCGCGATGACTTCGGGGATGAGGCCTGTTCCGATGATGACGCCGTCGGCCACCTCGCCCGCGAGGCGCAGTGTTTTCGGGCCTTCGGCGGCGATGTGGATGGGCACGTGGGATTTGTGCCAGCTCAGCCGGGCGTCGTTCCCTTTGAACTGCGCGCTTCCTTCTTCGAGCATGCCCCGCACGGCGAGGACGTATTCGCGCATCTCGGCGAGTTTGGCGGGCCTCAGACCCAGATTCAGCACCGCGCTGTCGCCCGTGGCGATCCCCCAGAAGGCGCGCCCGCCCGATAGCTCGCTGATGGTGCCGATGGCGCTCGCGGCCACTGCCGGGTGGCGCGTGACGGGGTTCGTGACGCACGGGCCGAAGATGATCTCGCTCGTCTCCATCGCGCATATCGCGCACGAGACGTAGACCTCCCGGTACAGGGACTGCGTATCGGGGATGAATACCGCATCGAAGCCGAGTTCTTCCGCGCACTTACACCAGCGGGCGAACGAATCCGTATCGGGCGGTCTGAATGAAATGCCGTGTCTCATGAAAATATCCTCTTTGTTACTTGATCCGGCTGATTATCTCGCGGCCCCATGCCCGGATGAAGGCGGGCTTGTCGTGAACGTGGGCGGCGATCCTCAAGTTCTCGACGCCGGTCGCCTTCATGGCCTCGATCTGCTTTCTGCATTCGGCGGGGTTGCCGGCGATGGCGAAGCGATCGAGCAGGTATTCGCGGAGACCGAGCCCGTCCACGAGTTCCGCGTTCGTCTGCTTGTCCACCATCTCGTGTTCGTGGAACGCGTATCCTTGCTTGAGGGCTTCGACGGCGGAGAGGAGTTCCTTGGGAATCCGCTTGCCCTCCGTCGTGAAGCGAAAGGCGTGGTGCGCGCTGGCGGCCAGGGCCATGCGGATCTCCTCGCGCGCTTGCTCGCCGTCTTCTCGCACGTTCACCTTCGCCAGCCACCAGATGTCGAGATCGTCCACCTTGCGGCCTGATTTTTTCGCGCCTTCCTCGAGCCAGGTGAGGGAATCCGCCGCCACTTCGGGGGTGAGGCCGCATCCGATGGTGACGCCGTCCGCTATCTCGCCCGCAAGACGGATGGTGCGCGGCCCTTCGGCGGCGATGTAAAGGGGAACCCGCTTTTTGTGCCAGTTCAGCGCGCAGGGGTTTCCCCGGTAGGTCGCGGCGCCCTCCTCTAACATCCCGCGCACCGCGAGAACGTAATCGCGCACCTCGTCCACGCGGCTTGGGCGCAGGCCCAGGTTCAGGACGGCGCTGTCCCCCGTGGCGATCCCGAACAGCGCGCGCCCGCCCGAGAACTCATCCACCGTGGCGATGGCGCTCGCCGCCGTCGCCGGGTGCCGCGTGAGCGGATTCGTGACGTTGGGGCCCAGCAGGACGCGCGAGGTGTTCGCCGCGCAGATGGCGCACGAGACGTAAAGCTCCCGGTAGAGGGATTGCGAGTCTGGCACCCAGATGACGTCGAAACCCGCTTCTTCCGAGAGTCGGCACCAGTGCGCGTAGGTCTCGGGCGCGGGAGGCAGCATGGCGATTCCGTGTTTCATGCGTAAAATCTACTATTCTGAAATTCTCACCTGCACGCCGCCCGCGCGTTCTTCCTGGAGCGTCATGGCGCGCCTCGCGTCATCATCCCCCCAGCCGCGGTTGAGACCTGAGATGAGTTCCCCGTAGGCGATGTTGCCTATCGTCATGGGTACGTCGTGCTCGCGGGCGAGTTCAAGCGCGAGCCCGACGTCTTTTACCGCGCCCTTGATGGGAAAGTGCGGCTCGTCGAATTTCCCCTTGAAGAATGTCTCGTAGAAGACAAAGTTGAAGTGCACGGCCCGGCCCACCGCGCTGTTTTTGATCACCTCGGCCAGTACAGCGGGGTCCGCCCCCGCCTTGACGCCCAGGGTGTAGCATTCCGCCGCGATGGCTTGAATGCCGTAGCTCAGGCAGTTGTGGGCGAGCTTGCAAACGGCGCCGGTGCCGATGGGGCCGGTATAGGAGGGCCGGTCTCCGAAGGCTTCGAAGAGGGGCTTGCAGCGCTCATATACTTCCTCTTCTCCCCCCACTATGACGGCGAGGCGCCCCGTGTTCGCGCCGATGGTGGAGCCGCTCACGGGGGCTTCGAGCATGTGTGCGCCGGCTTCCGTGAACTTTTCGTGGATGCGCCGGACGACGGCGGGATATACCGTGCTCAAGTCGACGTAGACTTTCCCCGCGCTGATGCCTGCAAGAATCCCGTTCGGCCCCGTGGCGACGCTCTCCACCTCTTTGGGTCCCGGCAGCGATGTGAAGACGATCTCACTCGCGCGGGCCACCTCTTCGGGAGTATCCGCCCAGAGCGCGCCTCGCTCGATGTGATCCGCCGCGGCCTCACGGACGATGTCGTGAACGACGAGTTCATAACCCGCCTTCTGGAGGTTGGCCGCCATGCCTGCCCCCATGTTTCCCAATCCGATAAATCCGATTTTCATCATCTGTCCCTTTTTGGATTGCGAATTTCGCGGAATCGCATCTCGGTCGTTTCAGGCTCCGCACTTTTGAGACTATGAGTGGAGAACCTGTAAAATAAATGCAATCCATTCCAAAAACAAGCTATGATGAAGCGAACGCCGTCAATCACCGATAACGCGACCGGAACGAAACGGCGGTGAAAAGGTGGAACCAACCTGGAGACGGGAAAATGATGACGCAGGAATCTTTTATGAGAAGGGCGATATCGCTCGCTTCTCAAAACGTGCGGGATGGGCTCGGCGGGCCTTTCGGGTCGGTCGTCGTCAAGGACGGGGAGATTATCGGCGAGGGCGTGAACCGGGTGACGTCTTCTTGCGACCCCACCGCGCATGCCGAGATGCTCGCCATACGGGCGGCGAGTGCGAAACTCAGCAATTTCGATCTGTCCGGCTGTGAGATATACACGAGCTGTGAGCCTTGCCCCATGTGCCTGAGCGCCATTTACTGGGCGAGAATCGATCGCATGTTTTACGGGAACACCATCGTCGAGGCCGATGCGATCGGGTTTTCCGATGAATTTCTCTACAAGGAAATCGCTCTGCCGGTCGCTGAAAGAAAACTCGAAGCAACGCGGCTCCTGGAAGATGAAGCGCTCGAATCCTTCAATCTGTGGACGAAGATGGAGGGCAAGATTTCCTACTAGGGCTCATTTTGAAGGGTGTCTTCCTTTCCCGCCGAAGTCCAGGCTTCTTCGAAAATAGCTTCTCCCTTGTTCAAGGCTCCCATGATTGGGGTTGTTGCCCCTATCGAGAGTGTTCATCGTCATTCCGGTGTCAGACCCGACCAATGCGGGGTTGTTGAAAAACCCCGATTAACGAGAATTTGACTCGTCCAATGAAAGAGCAAGATTCACTCCCCCCTTGAGGGTCTGGCTTCCCGAGGGGAAAGCCAGACGATGAAGCCGAGCGGTTTGTGCGAAGGCTGAATCGGTGGGGGGTGAATCTCGTTTTATCGCCATTCCGAATTATACCCCCCACCGAATCGCTTGCGGGCTTACGCCCTTAGCTCTTCGACTCCCCCTCAAGGGGGGAGTGATTACGGACTGGCGCGGTGGTTCTGTAGGGACAGGTCGCGACCTGTCCCTACGGTAAACCATTAGATGATCGGGATGCCCTCCCCGACGAGGGCTTTTTCAACAACCCCTGATTTGGCAAGCGGCTCTTTCTTCGCCGTTATGAAATCTCTTTGGGCGCGGTTTCGCCTTTCTCCAGAACGACGATCCGCTCCTCGAGCTTTGGCGGCGTCATCAGCGTGTTGTGGATGGGGCAGTTTTCGAGTTCATTGAGCAGTTCCGCCTTTTGTTCTTCCGTTACGTCACCGTGGATGTAATAGCTCGTGCGGATGACGCCGATGGAGAGTTTTCTCCGCTCGGGGTCCGCGTGGTAATCCGCGTGAAACTTTGGCGATATGTTCCGCTTGAACTCTGCATGGACTTCCACGTCGTCGATCTGGATGCCCTTGGCTTTCGCTGCTCCCAGCAGCGTGTAGAGGCCTCAGCCCGCATGCCCTGCGATGAAGAACTCGAACGGCGTGGCGGCGAGGTCCGTGCCGCCCCGGGTTTCGGGCTCGTCGAGCACGTAGGAGTGCTTGCCCGTGGTGGTGAACATCTGGAGCTGCGTGCCCTGGATGTGGCGGAGGATGACTTGCGGCGTGTTCGGTCTTTCCGGCATGAAGATGACTCCTCGATTACGTTGTGGTTTATTTGTCGGTGCGGTGGATTCTAGCAAAGATGCGGGCGGGATTCTTCCCGCAAAAATGTATCGCTTCGCAGCGCGCGTACTCATTCAAAAAGGGGGAGGGTATTTTGAGCTTTCATCATGCCAGAGAGGTTTTCGCCGAGATGCTCGATTCGGTGAGCGCGGAGGAAGAACCCGAGAAGCACCGGCTCTACCATGGCCTCACGCTGCTCGCCGAGGGATTCGAGTACGACTTCAACATGATCAAGAACAGGCTCCAGCAACTCGAAATCGAGATGCGTAAACTGGAGGCCAAGGACTAACCCAAAAAAGAAGAGCGGGACGTTGCATCCCGCTCTCTTTTGTTGCTTTTTCTCGGGTGAGAACTCGTCTCACCCTGCAAAGGCGTTGTGACGCCTTTATTAGCGCATCAGCCTTTGTCTTCCTCCCCGCCCGGCTGATGCGATGGGGCCGGGGAGGATGGCGTTTCCGCACGGCTGAAGCGATTTATCGTAGATATCATCGCATCCTCCTTCTGTTGAAGGGTCTCCGCAAACCGGCCCGGAGCCGCTTCCTGTGTCGGCTCCTCACCGCCTCACCCGGCTGTCGCCGAGGACCACCTGAGATGGCTCGTCCGCATCGATCGTCAAGGCGCCTGGGACGTCTCGGCGGCGATATTCCGGTTCCTTCAATATCGGTATTTTGTTCTGAAAAAGCAAATTTTTTGATCACCAGAAATTCAAGTATCTGAAAAGAGAGGCCTTAAAAGTTCGAGGACTCAGGCGTTTCGGTGGAGGCGCTCGATTTCGTCATTTTCTCCGGCGACGGCGCCTTGGCGAGATTCAAATCCAGGGCCTTGGGCTCCGCGCTCAGGAACTCGAGACCGTTCGGCAGGTCGATGTCGCGGCCCGACAGCGTGCGCGAATGCGCGCCGGGCGTCATTTTGGCGAGGTTCACATTCACGCGCAGGCGGGTGGCGTCGATGTAATTGAGCAGGTCACGCCTGCCCCTGAGACGGATTTTGACTTCTTTCGCCGCATCTGCCGGAAGGGTGACGCCGCTCGGAACGTTGTAGTAATGGACCGGGACCCGGAATTCCTCCTCCACCTTGCTTTCGAGTTGCGGGAAGAAATTCTGCGGATTCTGGTTCTCCTGTCCCCCGAGCGACCAGAGGAATATCACGGCGGCCAGGGCGGCGAGCTTGGGCCGCCAGTTCACGAAAACATGGCGGAACGAGATGCGCCCTTTCGTCTGCCCTGCCTCGCGGGCCGCGCGCAGCCGCGTAGTGAGCCACGAGGCGAGTTCATCTTCGTTCTCCATCGTCTTGATGAGGCCGCCTTCCACGCAGGTGATCTCTCCGCGTTCCTCGGAGATGACGATCGCCAGGGCGTCGCATCGCTCCGTGATGCCGACCGCCGCCCGGTGGCGCGTACCGAACTCGGGCGGCAGGGCGTTGTTCTCCGAAAGGGGCAAAACGCATCCCACGCGCGAGACCTTGTTCTCGCGGACCACGGCGGCGCCGTCGTGGTAGGGCGCTCCCTTGAAGAAGATGGTTTCCAGCAGTGCCGGCTGGATGTCCGCCTCGATCTCCTCGCCCGGGCTCCTCAGCAGGGAGTCGGTCAAATCCCGGTGCTCCACGACGATGATGGCGCCCATGTGCTTGGCCGCGAGCGAAAAAGCGGATTCGGCGATGGCGGCGACGCTCTCGTCCGGCAGGCGGATGCGCATCGCCCGGCGCAGGAGGATGGAGATTCTGCGCATCGGGTTGAGTTGAAAGAATATCTTCTGGATCTCTCCGTGGAAATTGATGAGAAACAGAATGAGCACGGCGATCCAGACAGCCCATAGCAGGAACGAGGTCAGGTGCAGACCCGCCGCCTGAGACGCGAGATAGATAAGCCACACCGCGAAAACGCGCACAAGGAGGCGCATCGCCTGGGTGCCCTTGAAGCGAATGTAGACCTGGTAGAGGAGGAACCACATGATCCCGATGTCGAGCATGTGGTTCCAGGAGAGGTTCTGGAAGAAATTCAAGGCCGGTTGAGCGACGCCCCACATGAGATCAAACCTCGTCCGTGCTGTTATAGGGGCGGTCTTTTTGGCGCGGCGAATTCAGGCATTTACTGGGTGGCGGGCGAAGTATCCAGAATTTGTAGACGCCGGGACCACCCGCATCGTCCGCAACTCCAGAATTTTCCGTAATTTACCGCATTTTCTTAAATTTTTCAATTAGCAAATTCAAAATTCCGCATAAAAAGACGCCAAATGCGCATTTCCCCGCATTTGCGCGGCCCGCCTTCGAGGCTCCTTGTCCTAGATTGTCGCGGTTGCACCCGCCACTTTTCACCAAGGCGACGGCTCCGGCGCATCGCCGGAAATCGAATTTCTGGAAGAACAGCGAGAAAGGAGTTTCCCTTGAAAAAATGGATGAACCGTATTTGGGCGCGCGCGGAGGCGCAGAAGGATTCTCATACTTTAAGGCTACATGGACACCTCATTCGCGCGGCGGCGAAAGAAGCGCAGCCGCCGGACGAAGCCTGGGATTTCGACGTGCTGATCGCGCGGGCCGGCTACTCGAGGGACGGGGAGTGGTTCCTGCCCCGCGACGTTCTGCGCGAGGCCGCTCCCCTGTTCGAGGGCGCGCAGGCCTTTGCGAACCATACCGGGTCGAGCGGCCCCGATATCAAGAATCTGGTCGGCTGGCACCGTGAGGTACGCATGGGCGAGGAGGGGCTTTTGAGCACGTTTGCGGTTTCGCGCTCGGCAGCCTGGTTCCAGGCGCTGGCGCACGATGCGTTGGCGCGGGGCCTCGAGGAGCCCTTCGGCTTCTCTTTCGACGTCCTCGCGCAGGCGGAGTTCCGCGAGGAGGCCGACGCGCTCGTTTTGCATTTCGAAAAGATTCTGGCGGTCCATTCCGTCGACGTCGTGCACAAAGGCAAGCTCGGGGGCGGGATTCTGGGTCTCGCCGCTAATCATTCCATTCAATCGGAGGTGAAGATGTTCGAAAAACTCGGAAAGAAACTCAAAAGCGTGGCGCCCGAATCGGGCAAGAAGCTCGGCGATGCCTGGACGCCGCAAGAGTTCCTCGCGGCCTGTGAAGACGCGGGCCTCGAACTGGATTTGAAGAAGAAAGGAGAAAAGGCCAGGGAAGATGGAGCCGAAGCCGGGGCTGCTGCTCACGGAATGCTCGCCCGGAAACTCGCGGCCTCAACACTTCCCGAAGCCGTTCAGGAGAAGATGCGCGACCGGTTCAGGGACGGGAGCTTCACGGAGGAGGAAATCGAAGAGGCGATCCGGGTCGAGGCGGCCACGCTGGAAAAACTCACGGCGAGCGGCGCGCTTCGTGGTTTCGGTGCGAGTGCTGAGGTGATGCGAGACGAGGCGGACCGCAAGCGGGCGGCTCTCGACGGGCTTTGGAGTTCGCGCGAGGAGGTGGGCAACGGCGAGCGGCCCTACCGCTTCATGAGCGAGGCGTTTCAGGATTTCACGGGCCATCGCCTCACCCCGCGCCAGTTCTTCGCCGAGACGTTCCACTATCACCGCGCCGCCGAGGACCGGAACGGCGTGCGCCGCCTCTCCGCCTCCTTGGAGACGAGCACGTGGGGCGAGGCGTTCGGGGATTCGATCCGCCGCGCCATGCTGCGCGATTTCAGGGACGAGCGGTTCCACCAGTGGAAGAAGATCGTCTCCTCCATAGCGCCCGTCAAGGATTTCCGCACGAACCGCCGGGTGCGCGTCGGCGGCTACGGCGATCTGCAAACGGTCGCCGAGCAGGCCACCTATCCGGCGCTTACCTCCCCGACGGATGAGGAAGTGACGTACGCCGTTGCCAAGCGCGGCGGTGTGGAAGACCTCACCTGGGAGATGATCCAGAACGACGACATGGGCGCGATCCGCATGATCCCCCAGCGCCTCGCCCGCGCGGCCCAGCGCACCCTGAACGGCTTCGTGTTCGATTTCCTGGCCTCCAACGCCGACATCTACGACGGGGACGCGCTGTTCCACGCCAACCACAAGAACACCTCCGCGAACGCGCTCACGTACGAGAACGCCGTCGCCGCCATCAAGGCGATGGGCCAGCAGACGTTTTACGGGGAAGAGGGCGTCGAAGTGGCGGCGCAGGCGCGGCCCAAATACTTCGTCCACCCCACGGAACTGCTCGAAGAGGCGTTCGAGGTCACCCAGTCGCCCGTCAAGGTCGTCGAGGGCGGGAATTCCACCCAGCCGAGCGTCATCAACCGCCTGGGCGTGGAGCCCTTGTGGGTGCCCGAACTCGCCGACGCGAACGACTGGTACATGGTCGCCGACCCGGGCCTCATGGACACCATCGAGATCGGCTTCATGGACGACATGCGCGAGCCCGAGCTGTTCATCGAGGACAACCCCGCCGCCGGCAGCGGATTCAGCGCGGACAAGATTCGCTACAAGATCAGACACGTCTACGGCGGCGCTGTCCTGGACTTTCGCGGCTTCTATCGCGGCGCGCCCGAGTAGTCGCGCGGCGTTTGCCCTTCAGAGGAGAAGCCATGTCCGACAGGCGAACCCACACCATCGTTCTCGCTCCTTCTGCGGCCCGCGTCGCCGCAGGAGGCAGCACGGCGTTCGAGGTGAGCCGCTTCACCGAGGCGCTCTTGTTCATCGACGTGACGGCGGTATCGGGCGTCGCGCCGGTGCTCGATTTCGAAGTGCAGACCGGCCCGGCGGACGATGAAGCGGCTTTCGTCCATACCGAATCCGCGGAAATCACCTCGGTTGGAAAAACCCTCGTCAAGCTCGCGAACATCGGCCCCTGGCTCAGGCTCGCATGGTCTGTGGGCGGGGAGGGGGCTTCGTTCACGTTCGAGGCCAAGCTCACGCTGAAGACTTGAGACCACCCGCATCGGGTGAGCGAGGCAAAGGAGAAATGGAGAAATGGCCAGCAGGCAGACGATCATCAAGGAGGTGAAGGTCTTGTTGAAGGCGGGCGGGCTGCCCCGGGAGTTCGGTGTCGAGGAGGCGGATTTCGCCGATCTGGTGAACGCGGCGCTCACGCGCTACAGCAAGGACAGGCCGCTCGTCTCGTTCGCCGATTATGCGGGTGACAGCGAGACGTTCGATTTTCCCCTGCCGGAAGACTGGGACGATTCCCTCTCCTTCATCCGGGCGGTGGAATATCCCCAGGGGGAGAGAAAGCCCTCCTACCTGCGGAGGAGCGCCTGGATCATCTACGCGAAAGGAACCCCGGCGGCGAAGTTCAGGCTCATGTACTTCGTCCCTCAAATGGGCCACACGCTTCGCCTGTTCTACACGCTGGGGCACACGGCCGATGATGCGCGCACGAGCGTTCCCGAAAACGATCTGGCCGCCGTGGCCTGGCTGGCCGCCGCAGAAGGCTGTCACCTTCTGGCCCGCCGCTTCGCCCAGTCCTCGAACCCGACCCTCTCGGCGGATTCAGTGGACTACCAGAGCAAGTCATCGGAATACACGCGCCTGGGAAGAGAACTGGAGCGCAAATACCAGAACCATCTCGGCCGCAAAGAGGGCGAGGTGGCAGGTCCGGCGGGCGCGTCTCTCGATTGGGACGCGCTCCTCTCCCTGGCGCGCGGCGAGTACTTCACGCACGGCGCGTCCAAGGACCGCTAGGCCGGGAGGGGCGTTAAGGTGCGTCGTCGATATACAACGCTCGAAACCCTTGTGGAGGCGCCGCCGATCGCGCGGGAGGAGGTGGAGGTTTTCCGCCTCGCGCGCGAGGCGATGGCCGAAATCACCGGAATGCTCAGGCGTGAGGTCATGGCGCGAACGCCCGTCGGCGCGAGCGGGAACCTGCGGGGGAGCATTTTCACCGAAATCAAAGGAGCGAATCCAGGCGCGTTGCGCGGCGTGATCGCCTCGCGCGCCCCATACGCCGGGTACGTGGAATTCGGACGCCGGCCGGGCGGCGCGATGCCGCCCTGGCGGGAGGGTTCCCCCCTGTACCGGTGGGTGGTCCGTAATCTGGGGCCGCCCGATGGGTCTATCGAGAGGGTGTCCTTCCTCGTCGCCCGCGCAATCGCCCGGCGCGGGACGCGGGGACGCCGCATGTTCGCGCGCGCCTTTGAGGAAAACCAGGGCCGAATCGATAAGCGCATTCGTGAACTGATGGACGAGATTGCGAGGAGAGTCGGTGGCTAAATCACGATACAGGGAAATCGGCGACGCCATTTTGGCGGAAATATCGAGCGTACCGGAGGCAGGGCGGGTGCACGCTTATCAGCGCTGGGCGGCCGACTTGGGGAAATACCTGGAGCTCTTCCGGTGGCAGGCGGGCGGCGGCCTCGCCCAAATCAGGGGCTGGGTGCTGACGCGCGAGAGAGCAGGCGAAGAGGCCGCATCGCTCGGCTCGAACGCGTCCGGCGGCTTCACGCCCGCAGGCCTCAGCAGGCGAACCCACACGTTCTTGCTGTTCGGAATCATGAGCGCCGAGGACGCGGCGGGCAGCGAGGCGGCCTTTCAGGATCTGATCGAGGAGATTTGCGATCGCTTCCGGGACGAGGGGGCGCTCCGCCTTCTCGATGAATCAGGCGCCCCGCGCGTCCGCTCCCTGGAGCGCCTTCAGCCTCCGCAGGTGGACCTCATCGAACTGAGAACATTCGGAAACGTGCTTTGCCATTACGCCGAGATCAGGCTCCGGGCGATAGAGCGGATTCGGCGGGATTGATTCGAGACTAGGAATAATATCCGGCGAGGGATGCCCCTTCGCCCCTAAAAACAGAAGGAGGAGAACAGGGGATGGGCGATACGATTTTGATGGATCGGCAGACTATCGGCGCGACGGAAGAGAGGGAACTGGTGGCGGACTCCGCAGACGCCTCCACCCTGGTGGACGCCGCGCTCTCAGAGGATGATGATTTCTGGAACGGCTCGGTGCTGCGCACGATTCGGGGAATGGGCGTCGGCCAAAGAAGAAAGGTGAGCGGTTTCGACGCGGCCTCGGAGACGCTCACGGTGGACGACGCCTGGGACGCGGCGCCCGCTGCGGGAACGGCCTATCTTCTGGACCGGCCCGCCGGGGCTTCCGAACTGTTCCGGGCGGGCAACTTCTCCCACGAGATCAGCGTGGAGCAGCTGGAGCGCGCGGTGAAGGATGCGAGCCTCTCGCCCTTCCCGTCGATTCCGGGGAAACGCTCCGCGCAGATCTCCTTTACCACCGAGTTACGCGGCTCAGGCGCAGCGGGCGTCGCACCGGATTACGGATTGCTGTTCAAGGCCTGCGCCATGAAGGAAACCATCGTCGAGGACGCTTCCGTCACTTATGCGCCCGTTTCCGATAAATCGGGCTATACGAGAATCTGCCTGACGGCGTTCATAGACGGCTTACAAGTCATGTATCTGGGCTGCATGGGGAGTTTTTCCATCAACTGCCCTCTGGACGGCGTTCCCACGGTGGATTGGGAGTTCGAGGCGGCCGATTTCGAGGTGAGCGACGCGCCGGTCCCTGGAGACTGTGAAAGTATTCCCACGATTCTGGTGGGTGACGCTGGCGAGCGATGCCCGGGTTGTCTGTACATGCTATCTTTACCGGTGAGTGAGATAACCACATAAAGGGTCACCACCATGTCCGAGAGACGTTATCAGGAGGTGCAGTCCCGAAGCCAGATGATGCTGCTTCCGCCGTGTCTGGACGACTACGTGTCCGAGCACAATGCGGTGCGCGCGATCGATGCGTTCGTCGGCACGCTGGACCTGGAGGCGCTGGGGTTCGCGCATGCCGAAGCGAACTGCGGCGCCGGTCAGCCGGCTTTCGACCCGGCGCTGCTGCTGAAGCTGTATCTGTACGGCTACCAGCACCGGGTACGGAGTTCGCGCCGTCTCGAAGCGGAGACGCGGCGCAATCTGGAAGTGATCTGGCTGTGCCAGGGTGCGACGCCGAGCTACAAGACGATTGCGGATTTTCGCAAGAACAATGTGGCTGCGCTGCAGGAGGCCAACCGGGAGTTCGTGCTGCTGTGCCGCGAACTCTCGCTGCTGGGCGGCAGCCGGGTGGCGGTCGACGGGACTTTTTTGAAGGCCGATGCGAACCTGGACAGCTTCCAAACCAAGCGGTCCCTGGCAAGGGACCTGAGGCGTTTGGAGAAGAGGATTGCGGCGTATCACCGGCAGTTGGACGAGGCGGATGCGCGCGGGGAGGAGTGTGGGGACGGTTCGGAGGATCCGGACCTGCCGGTGAAGCTCAAGGCCTTGATCGAGAGGCAACAAAAGAAGAAGGCACTGCAAGAGCATTTGCAGGAAAGCGGAGAGCGTCAGGTATCGGGGGTCGATGCAGATGCTCGACTTCTGAGGAACGGCGATATAATGGTGGGCGGATACAACTGCCAGATCGCGGTGGACGACAAGCACAAGCTGATTGTCGCGGAGGATGTGGTGCAGGACGGCAATGACTCCGCTCAGTTGGAGCCGATGATGACGAAAGCCGGCGAAGCCATGGGCAGCGAACGCCTGGTCGGCCTGGCGGATTCGGGCTACTTCAACGGCGCACAGTTGAAGAGTTGCGAAGACAAGGGAATGGAGGTGTATGTTCCGATACCGAACCAGACGGCCCGCAAGGGCAAGGACGGACGATTCGGCAGCGATGAATTCCGTTACGATGCGCAGGATGACACGTATGTCTGTCCGGCCGGAGAGCGTCTGGTTCGAGGCGGCACGACCACCGTCAGGGGCAGGCTGTATTACTTTTATCGCGGGACGGCGGCGGTTTGCCGGGACTGTTCGTTGTCGGGCCGATGCCTGACAAAGTCGAGATCGACGCGCAGGATACAACGCTGGGAGCATGAGGACGTGGTGGACCGGCATCGCAAGAAGATGAACGCCCGTGTGCCATTGATGCGCGGGCGAAGCACACTCGTCGAACATCCATTCGGTACGATCAAGCGCTGGGCGGGGATGGATCATTTTGTGATGCGCGGACTCGGCAAATGCCGCGGCGAATTCAGCCTGATGACGCTGGGTTACAACTTCAAGCGGGTCATGCGTGTGCTGGGCGGAGCTGCATTTGTGGAGCATTGTCTGCAAAAACAGCGGTTGGGGACGAATGGCGTGTGAACTTGAAGCCGATTCTTCGAGGACTTGACCGCGACCCCGAGCTGACCGGCCGCCGAGACGTTTCTCTCCCGGCTCTGCGGTGTTGTTGCTCCCGAAGTTGAAGACAGTGTCCGGCCATCGGGCTGCAAGCGTAAGCGAGCCCTGTTCCGGAGACTGTGAAATCCAATACTCTCACAGTCTCTCCCTGACGGCGCGTCCTACGATGCGCAGACGCCCGAACCCGTCCTCATGAGCGGTTTTTCGTTCGGAGGCTTCCATTTCGACGTGGCGAACATCCGCTTTGCCATGAACAACGAGGTGGTCTTGCGCCAAAGCGCCAACGCATCGGGCGGACACGTGAACGCCATGGTGACGGGACGGGCGCCCTCGGGCTCTTTCGACCCCGAGGCCGTGCTCAAAGCCACCGAAGACGTGTTCCAGGATTGGGAAGATGGCGCGCGGCTCCCTCTGAAAGTGCAGATCGGCCACAGGGCCGGGAACATCTGCACCATCACCGCACCCAAATGCCAGTACGCGGATGTGGGCTTCGCGGATCGCGACGGCCTGCTGACTTATGATGCGCCCTTCCGCCTGGCCCGCGATGCGGGCGATGACGAGATAGCCATCGTCTTCACCTAGTCTCCGCCCATAAGGGTGGTTGAAAAAGCCCCCCTTAACAGGGGGGAAAAGGCGGAGCCCCCGGCGAGGGGTTTTTCAACAGCCGCCAATAAAGGCGGATTCTTCTTCACCTTAGTCAAGTCTCATTCAGCGAAAACGAACGGGAGGAATCGTGGAAATATCAGAATACAGAAACCATGGACGCAAGCCCATCACCCTGCCTTCGGGGCTCAAGGGTTTCGTGCGCGCGCCGAATCTCCTGGACATGGCGGCGTATCCGAAGCTGTTCGCAGGGGCCGCTAACGGCGCTGCGGGCGAGGAGGAGCAATACGCGCTTACGGGGGAGTGGGTGCACTGCATCCTGAGGCGCTGTTTCGTACCCGAGCGCGGCTCGATGACGGATAAGGAACCGGGCCGATGCCTGCCGGATGAACTGAGCATCCATGAACTCGCACCGGCGGACGCCGACGCCATCTTCACCGCGGTCACGTCGCTTCAGAACGAGGCGGCGGCCCCTGTCCCCGGGGAGGGTGCGCCGGAAGGCGATGCGTTTCCGGCGGCGTAGAAAGGAACTGATGGCGGTCATTCATTTTCAGGCGAAGACCTATGGCCTCCCCCCACACCTTCTGGCGCGTTGCTCCTGGGAGGAGTTTCGCTTCAACCAGGAGGCGCTCGAAGCCGGCCTGGCCCTGGAGCGGATGGGCCGGCGGGAGCCGGGGAAAAGCACGAACCTCAGGCGATTCAAAAGCTAGAGAGCCGGTTCTCCTGGTTCTTCCGCCTCTTCCTCGTCCAGATGGCGGCAATCTTCGCATGAACGGGGATATCCAGGGTATTCCAATTCTTCCCCCGCCATCCTGGCGCTCACGAAGTCTTCCATCCAGCAGAAGCAATGCTGGCACATCAGCTCATTCAGGATATCGTCAGCTACTTGTCCCGTATTCAATCCTCCCTTTTCTTCGGGCGCGCGGCGCTTCCATATTCGGCTTTCAGCTTCAGCGTTTTCATCATTCCCCCTTCGGGGCGCCCGGCAATCCTTTCAGCCCAAAAGCGTCCCAAACTTCAAAAGCGCCCAGCATGCGGCTGGTCGAATGGCCCACTTTAAGCGCAACTACAAACTTCCAGTTGAAATCCCATCCGTTTTTCCTCGTCAGCGCCCGCGCGGCATAAAACACATTCTCGCCGCGAACGAAGCGGTTCATCCCCTGCCGGACGGCTGCCGCCTTGCGACTGAGGAAGCGCGATCCGACATCTTCTGATCCGATGTAGATGGTCACTGGCAGGCTTAGATATCGCTTGAGCGAGGGAGTTGCTTTCTTCGGAAACCATCCGGGAAATCCGCCGAAGCCGTAGGGGATGGCCTCATCGAGCGATGGCCAGACGTGGCTTGATGGATTTGCGATGACGAACCTGCGGATGCCCTTTGGCGGCGCATAGGCGGCGACGCGGGAGAGAAACTGCGCTCCGGCGGAATGGCCAAACAAAAAGACGGGCATCGCTTCGCCGCCTTCCCGCGCAAGCGCCCATTTCACCAAGTCGGCCACAAGGGAAACCGTCCAGTCATCGGGCGACTGCGGAATCTGATGGCGGGCAATGCCGCCCCACTGATATTGCCAAGTTCTGAAGCGCTCACGATCAAAGCGCGGCGCAAAAACGATCATACAGACCCGGCTGGCAAAGGGCCGCGCCCAGTTGCGATAGTCAACGGCATTTCGATTCATCCCGTGAAAGATGAAAAGCAAGCCTTGGGGCTTGCATCCTTCTGGCCGATGCGTGAAGACCGCCAGTCGAATCCCGCGCAGCGCGACCGTCGACTCGTCATCGCCGGGGAATGCCGGGTTTTGCGCTTTCTCATGCATTGTCATCGGGCTGCTGGGAATGCCTGCCGTATCCCCGCCGCAACCCCAGAAAGCGAATGCAAAAACGAGCATGGATGCGAATGCCTTCAGCCGTAGATTTTGCAATTTACTTCCCCCTGGTTTTCGTGCGCTTCGAATCGCTTCAGCTGCTCGCGCAGCAGCCGCTTCACGTCGTCGCGTTGGATGCTCGAAATATAATTGCATCGCCCTTCCTTGCCGAAGGTCGTCACGCTTATCAGGCGCTTGATGTTTCCCCGGGGAAGAGGGCGGTTCCAGCCCGTGTTTTATTTATCCCATTGAAAATCCGGGTTCGGCGGCGAGAACATATCGATGTACTCCGCTTCCTCAAGAACTTCCCCGCCGTGCGAGGTTCCCGCCGGAAAGATCATGACATCCCCTGCTTCTACGACTTTATAATCCTCGTCTCCCGAGTGGAACTTCAGCTTCCCGCGAATCATGTGCGTTATCTGGTCGAACTCGTGGGTGTGCGTTTTGATGGGGCTTCCGGTCTTTGCCGTGATCCGGCACGCCATCACGTTGTCCGTCTTGACGATTCTGCCCCGGATGATGTTGTTCAGTTGTCTTTCCTCGACGTCGTTCCAATGCAGTATGGCCATGGGCGCATCCTTATATGAAAGATTGTGGTTTCATGGGCGAAACAAGTCTTCTTCTTTCGTGCGGTATAGCGTGCGCGCGGGGGTGTCTCCCGCATGATACTTGAGGCCGCGAATCAGGACGGCGGGAACGCCCTGCTTGTCCTGTCCCATCACTAGGCTCGCCGCCGCCGCGATTTCATCCGCATGGGCGAGGATGGTGATCTCGAGCGCGCGGCCGCTGCGGTCTTTCTCTCCGCGCAGGTCCACCAGGGGCTCCAGGCCGGCGCACCCTATCGCCACGCCGACGACGCCCCGCCGGAATGCGCGCCCCTGGGTGTCGGCGATAAGGACGGGAACGAAGGCGTTCGCCGCGCTCTGGATTTCTTCATGAAGTTTCCGGGCGGAAGCGTCGGCGTCGCGGGGCAATAGCAGCACGTGGTCTTCATCCCCACCGACGTTTGAGCGATCGATACCTGCGTGAGCGCACACCGCACCCGTGCGGTGCTCCACGATGAGCGCGCGCTCAGACGCAACGACGATCTCGTTCGACTCCCTGAGCACCGCCTCCACGAGCCTCGGGTCGCGCCCGTCGCGGTTCGCGATATCAAGCGCTTCGGGGGATGGCTCGACGCTATTCAAATCCAGAACCCTGCCCTCGGCCTTGCTGACGATTTTTTGCGCGAGGACGAGGACGTCCCGATCCCGGATCTTCATGCCGCCTGCCTCAAGCGCTTCCAGAATCAGGGGCGCGAGGGCGTCGCCCTCCTTGATTTCCGGCAACCCGGTGACGGGGATGATTTCGACGTTGTTCATCTCATGGGAGCGGAGGCGAGCCACGCGGGTGCTTCTTTTTCGCGGGAGAGCAGGAATTCGAGGTCCTCGGGCGAGTCGATATCGTGCGCGAATCCGAACGATTCACAGGATTGCGCCTCGCAGCCGTATTTCCTCGCTGCGGCGCGGTGCTTCTCGTAGCTCCGCTCGCCGAACGAGAAGGGAATCGCGTCAATCGGCCGGGTGAACAGCCCGGTCGTGCCCCCATCCTTCGAGCGGGCGATGCGCACCTCGCGCCCGGAATTTTTTGATGATTCGAGTCCCTGGAGAAGCTCATTCACTTCTTCCGTCGTCAAAAACGGCAAATCCCCGTGGACGATCAACAAGGAACGGGCGTTTCTCCCTCTCGCCCAGGAGCGGCCGATTTCCAGATCGTGGTTCAGGCCGCCTGATTCATGGAGCAAACCGACCGCGCCGTATTCACAGGCCAACGTCAGGACTTCCGCGGAATCGCTCAGCACCGCGATTTCATCGACGCGCTCCGCGGCCCCGACGACCTTCAGGACGCGTTCGAGCATCCAGCGGCCCAATTCGTTTCTGGCGTTCTCGTCCAGTGTCTGCGCGAGCCTCGATTTTCCGGTTCTGAAATCGCGAACCGGTATCAGGGCGACGCAATGGCTCGAAAGACTCATCATCCTTCCCAGGGTCATGAAGAGATAAATTGTTTTGAGTATACCTGAAACTTCTTATGCCATCTTTCGCACCGATGAGGCGAACGCCAAAACGCCCTGCGCCAGTTTTTTCTTGGAATCAACGTCGGACATGATGCTGGGCAGCGCGATGCTCCGAAGCCCCATCTCTTCGATGGATGAAACCAGCGCCTCATCCTCGATATCCACGACGAACCCGTCGAGCACGTCTTCGAGAATCCGGGCGACGCCCAGAGCCGAGACCTCATGCCCCAGGCTTTTCAGCATCTCGGCGGCGGGTCCTCTCAAGGCCGCGCCCCCGACGATGGGGCTCACCCCCACGCGCGGCGCGGTCGCACTGCGCAGCCTCTCATGGATATCCGAGATCGCGAGAATGGGCCCGATGCTCACAATCGGATTCGACGGACAGAAAACGACCGCGCTCGCCTCATCGAAGGCGCGCATGACCTCGGGCGTGGCGCGCGCCTCATCCGCTCCCTGAAAGCGCACCCCGCACACGCTCGGCCTCGTTCCCCTGGCCACGAAGTAATCCTGAAACTCGAGTTCGCCCTCGGGCGTCTTCACGCGCGTGGCGATGGAAGAATCCGTCATGGGCAGTATGTTCGCCTTGACGCCCAGGGAGGCGGCGAGTTCGCGCGTCACTTCTGTTAAGCGCGCGCCCTCGGCCAGGCGCTGGGTCCGGCGAATGTGGGTCGCAAGGTCCTGATCACCCAGCCGAAACCAGGTCGGCCCCCCGTAGCGCCCCAACAGATCGAGCGCGCTCGTCCCGTCGCCGTCGATGCCCCAGCCCGTCTCGGGGTTGGACATGCCCGCGAGGTTGTACATCACCGTGTCGATGTCCGGGCTGATGTGCAGGCCGTGGAGCACCAGGTCGTCCGCCGTGTTCACGACGACGGTGAGCGCCCCCTCGGGGAGCGCGTGGGCGAGGCCGACGGCGAGCTTGGCGCCGCCCACTCCGCCTGCGAGCGCAACGACCGGTCCGGAGAAACTCATCGGACGATCAGCACCGGCTCGGGCGTTTCTTTGGGAGGGGGCTGCTTGGAGGGGTAGCCCGCCACGATGAGGGCCCTGGGAACCCAGTCTTCGGGCAGGTCCAGTGCCTTACGGGCCGTTTCGGGACAGAACAGGGGAGCGCAGCGCCACACGGAGCCGACCTCTTGTGCCGCCAGGGCCATCATCAGGTTCTGAAGAGCGCCGCCCAGGCTGTGTTCAGCCATCATGTATTCATTGGCCTGTTTGTCGGGTTCTTCGTAATCGTCTAAATCCGCGAAGGAGAGCGACGCCATGATGAGGGCGGGCGCGCCGGTGAGCAGACGGATGCTCCCTTGGTGGCGGCGTCGGCGCTCTTCTTCGGGAACGCCCTCCGCTGTCATGTCGCGCAGAAAGTCTTTGCCCATCTCGGCGGCGAGAGTTTCCTTCGCCTCTTGGGAATCGAGGATGCAAAACCGCCAGGGGCTCGTCCCGTGCGGGCTGGGGGCCAGACACGCGGCGGAGAGGGCGGTTTTCAGTATCTCCATCGGGACGGGTTCTGTCGTGAAATGCCGGATGGAGCGCCTTTTGCGCAGCGCCTCATCGAGCGGTATGGAGAGCGCCGATTTTTTGTTTTTGATAGAGGGAGTATCCAACTTATGACTCTTGAGGCTCCCAGCCCGGCGGCGCGCCGCCCTGGGCCGGGCTCGGGGGCGGTGGAAGTTTGCGCTTCTCCCCGGGGGGCGGGTCTCCCGGGTCGTCCGGAATCGGCTGGCCCGCGAGGAAGCCGCGCACGCCCTCTGGGCGCGCCTCATCCCCATAAGCCGTGTCGAGGCATTCTTCCAGTTCCTCGGGCGTCTTGGGGCTGTCGACCATTCTTTGCGCGGCGAAGCCGGCGCCGTCGAACGGGTCGTACTGGGGGAGGCCCTCCGGCGTGCCGCTCCTGGCTCCCATCGTCGGCACGCGGTTGCGCTGTCTTCTCGCCAGGATGTGCAGGATGTTCCAGGCCCGCCGGTTCTCCTGTATCGGCTGAATCTCCACGAGGCCCTCTTTTTCGAATTCGCTCCAGATCTCCTTGCCCTTCTCGGTGCGCAGGACCACGATGGTCCAGCCCCGCGTGCCCACGCCGCCGCAGGCGATGTCCGCGAGTTCGGCGGAGAAATCCGCGCAGTGCTGGCACTCGGGGCGCTGGTAGTTCTCCATCGCCTCCTGGAGCGAGAAGGTGACGAGTTCCCCGTCTTTCTTGTGAACGAGCACCTCGCCCTTCACGTTGAACTTCGCCACGTCCGTGAGAGGGATGCCGAGGTCCTTTTCGATTTTCTCCGTCATGAGGTCGAAGGTGAACACTTCCGTGCAGAACAGCCCGATCTGGAACGCCACGCGCTCCGAGAAGCCTCTCAGGAAGCCGCGCTGTTTCTCGATGTGCTGGGGCCTTTTCTTGTGCGAGACCAGAAAGGAGGGGTCGATGAGTTCCATCTTGCGAAGCGGCGTGATCTGGCAGGGGACGCCCACGAAGCCCACTTTTTTCAAATCTCTTTCTTTCACTTCCTCGAGGGCGAGGTTGTTCGCGCAGTAGGTGTACCAACTGCCCGCGCTCGCGCGGATCTCCTCGTACGTCGTGGCGACCTTGGGACTCGGGTCGCACGGCGGGTCGTCCTCCCCGACGGCGGAGACCACCGCCCCGTCGATGACGCCGGCTTCGAGCGCCCATGCGAGCAGCGCCGTGACGATACCACCGTCCTGGGCGCGCTCCATCACGTCGTCGCGCTTGGTCCTCGCCATGAAGATGTGCTGGTATGGGCCGAAGATGCCCTCGTACGTCTCGCTTCTCGTCTCACCGAAGGTGGCGTCTTTCAGGTGGTTCTCCCTCGGCCAGAGCCTCGGGCACACTGATGCGCACACGTCGCAGCCCACCCCCACGCTGATGCCGCAGAAATCGAAATCGGCCTTCGCCTTGGCCGTCTGCTTGGGTTTGGCGTCGATGTATTCGATGACGTTGTGCGGGCAGACGAGGACGCAGCTTCCGCACTCGCAGCAACTGCCCGCGTCCACCACGTCGTTCATCATGTCTTTGAAAGAGTGATGGTGAAGTTCGTTCAAGGATTTTCTCTCCGGCCTGTTAGCGGGGGCGCGCAGGATTCGAGACGCCCAGGTGGGTTTCCGGGATGAAGTCGCCGGCCTTTTGCCCGCCGGAGAAGCCGGCGCCGAGAAGCGCCTCGTCATCTGCGCGCGGGTGGCGGTATCTCGGGTCGTCTTCGCGGATGATGTCGTAGGTGGTCGTGCGCTGAACGGGCGTGCGCCCCGCCCCCAGGATGGCGTCGTTGAATTGTCTGGGGCTCAGGCTTTGCCCGTATTCGGAACCCGACTCGCGCGAGATGTTCTCCTCGATCAGCGTTCCGCCCAGGTCGTTCACCCCGAGGGAGAGCGCCTTCTGCGCGGCGTCGATGCCGATCTTGGGCCACGCCACTTGGATGTTGGCGATGGTCCCCCGGAAGAACAGCCGTGCGACGGCGTGGAGCCTGAAGATGGTTTCCAGGTCCGCCATCTCCTCGATGCCGAACTCCTCGCCCATCTTGTTGTCGTAGGGGATGAAGGGCAGGGGAACGAACTCCGTGAACCGGCCCTCTCCGTCCGTCTGGAGCGAGTCTTTTTGCATTTTTCTCAAGATTTCCATGTGCTCGGCCAGATCGGCGCTGCTCTCGATGTGGCCGTACATGACCGTGGAAGTCGTCGGGATGCCCACGGCGTGGGCGGTCCGGATGATCTCGCACCACCTCTCGACGGGGATTCTTCCGGGGCTGATGAGTTTCTTCACCCTCTCCACGAGAATCTCGGCGGCCGTTCCGGGGACGGAGCCGAGACCGGCTTCCTTGAGCCGGGTGAGCACCACTTCGAGGGGCAGCCTGGTTTTCCGCTGGATGTGGTCGACCTCCGCGGGCGAATAGGCGTGCATGTGGACGCCGGGGATGACTTCGCGCGCGAGCCTGAGCACTTCCTCGTAGCGGTCGATCGATATCTGGGGGTTCAGCCCCCCCTGCATGCAGATTTCGCGCACGCCGAAGTCCCTGGCGCGTTCGAATTTCTCGCGCAGCACGTCATCGTCGTGCGTGTAGGCGTCAGGCGCGTTCGGCCGCCGCCAGAAGCCGCAGTATTTACAGTCCGTGTAGCATACGTTCGTGAAGTTCACGTTCGCGTTGATGACGTAGCTCACCTCGTCGCCGACGGTCTTCTTCCTCTCCGCGTCCGCCGTCGCGTAAAGACGCTCGGTCAGTCCCTCATCCCGCTCGGCGAGCAGGGCGGTCGCGCCCTCGCGCGAGATTTCCTCTCCCGTCTCGAAGGCGTCTAAAATTTCATGGGCGAAAAGGGTGTTCATGCGATCTCCACGGGCAGGGCTTCCTGCGCCTCGCGCCGCTCCAGCATCCGGCGGAGCGCGGGCATGGTTTCGGGCGGGCACCAGCCCGCCTCGATGAATTCGTCATACACCGGCATCCGCAGGCGCAGCGCGATGTCTTCCTGATGAAGGGACTGGTCGAGATTCCCCAGTTTGGGCCAGCCGCGATTCGGGTTGATGTGATCCGGTTCCGGCGCAATGCCGCCGATGTCGTCCGCCCCCGCCATGATAAGGCCGAGCAGATCGTCCACCAGGTTCGGCGGAACCTGGATGTGCACGCCCGGCATGAGCCTTTGCACCTCCGGGATAAGCGCCGCGATATCCTCATCCGGCGGACGGGTCCACTTGGCCATGGGGGTCATGGGCTGGGGGTTCAGGGGCTGCAGAATGATTTCCTGGATGTGTCCGTAGCGGCTGTGCACGTCGGCGATGGCTTCTAAAGTATCGACGCGCTCTTTGGGCGATTCGCCGATGCCGACGAGAATTCCCGTCGTGAACGCGATCCCGAGCTTGCCCGCCGCCTCAAGCGAAGCGAGCCGGACTTCGGGCGTTTTCGTCGGCGCCGCCCGGTGGGCGATACGCGTGGCTTCTGCGCTGACGGTCTCCATCATCATGCCCATCGAGACGTTGTAGGGCTTCAGAATCTCGTATTCCCACTCCTCCAGCGTACCGATGTTGGCGTGGGGCAGCAGGCCGATTTCCAGACACATTCTGCACACCTCGGCGGTATAGGCAGCGTAGGAATCATATCCCCATTCCTTCAACTGATTCTTGAGGCCCTTGTGCCGGTCGATTCCCTCGCCCGTCATGACGAGCGCCTCGACCACGCCCTGCTCGAATGCCTGCCGCGCGAGGCGCTCGCACTCCTCCATGGAAAGCAGGAGCGGAACGCTGCTGCGGAAGCTGCAATAGCCGCAGTGGTTCACGCACCAGTTCGTGATGGGCAGGGTGAAGTTGAATGAATACGTGACCGTTCTCAGGACGTTTCTCCGTTTTAATCGAGTCAAGTCCGCGATGACCCCCGCATCCTATCGGCGAGCGCCGCGTCTGACAAGGCTTGACTCCCCATGAACGCTAGGCGACGCCCTTTTCTTTCAGCGCGGCGATTTCCTCGCCCGACTTGCCGAGCAGGCCGGAGAGAACTTCTTCGGTGTGCTCGCCCAGCAGGGGAGGGGGCAGGCGGAGTTCGCCGGGCGTGTCCGAGAGCTTCATGGGGTTTCCCATCACCTTCAGGACGCCGGTCCTCGCGTGCTCCATCTCGACCACCATCTCGCGGTGATGGATCTGCGGGTCCGCGCACAACTCCTCGATCGTTCGCACCGGCCCGCAGGGCACGCCCGCATCCGATACGATTTCGGCCCACTCCGTTCGGGTTCTGGCCCGCATGGTCTCCTCGATTTCGGCTTCCAGTTCATCGCGCCCCGAGACGCGCGCCGCGTTCGTATCCCATTTGGGGTCGTCCGCCAGATCGGCCCTGCCGATGGCGCGGGCGAAGCGCTGCCACAAGGAGTCGTTGGCCGCCGCGACGATGAGTTCCCCGTCCGAGCAGGGAAAATCGCGGTACGGCGCGATGCTCGGGTGGCGGTTCCCCAACCGTCCGGGCGGTGTGCCCGTGGCGAAGAAGTTCCCCGCGGCGTGGCTCATCAGCGCGGCCTGTCCGTCCTGGATGGCCGTGTCGACGTATTGGCCCTCCCCCGTCCTCTCGCGGGCGATGATGGCCAGCAGGATCCCCTGGGTCGCGAACATGGCGGTGGTGAGGTCCGCGATGGCGATGCCCGTCTTGAAGCCTCCGCCTCCCTCTGCGCCCGTGATGCTCATGAGTCCGCCTTCGCCCTGTAAGAGGATGTCGTAGGCGGGTCTCTCCTTGGAGGGGCCGCTCTGGCCGTAGCCCGAGACGCTGGCGTAGATGAGCCGGGGGTTGAGCGCGTGGCAGGTATCCCAGTCGAAGCCGAGCCGTTCGATGGCGCCGGGCCGGAAGTTCTGGATGAGGATGTCCGATTTCTCGACGAGCCCCTTTAAGATCGATTTTCCTTCTTCGGCTTTGAGGTTGAGGGTGAGGCTTTTCTTGTTGCGGTTCACGGACTGGAAATAACTGCTCTCGCCTCCGTCATAAAAAGGCGGCCAGCCGCGCGTGTCGTCTCCACCGACGGGGTTTTCGACCTTGATGACCTCGGCCCCCATGTCGCCGAGCATCATCGTGCAGAACGGCCCCGCCAGAATTCTGGAAAGATCGAGGACGCGAATCCCCTCAAGCGGCATACTCATGGAATCTCTCAGGCTCCTTATTCAGTGAGTGTTATCGGTTCCCAAGCGCTTCGAGCATCTTCTCGCGCACGTGCTCGACCGGCATCTGCGTGCCGGTCCAAAGCTCCCAGCCCAGGGCACCCTGATGCAAGAGCCAGCCGACCCCCGAGACGGCGCGCGCGCCTCTCCGGCGGGCGGCTATCAGGAACGGGGTGTCGAGCGGGTTGTAGACCGCATCGGCGCAGATGCTCTCAGGCGGTATGAATTCCTCGGGCAGGGGGCAGGCCGCCTCTCGCTCCTTATCGCCGCTCATCCCCAGGCTCGTCGTGTTGACGATAATATCCCGCCCCCGGGCGGCGGATTCAAGCTCCTCCAGGCCGCCTCCGTGTATTTCGACGCCCGGAAAGTGGGATTTCACCTCATCCGCCAGCGATGCGGCTTTCTCCGCCGTGCGGTTTCTGATCTCGACGTGCGCGGCGCCTGTTTGCGCGAGCTTGATGGCGATGGCCCGCGCAGCCCCGCCCGCCCCTAAAAGCAGGCACCTTTTTCCTTCAGGCGAAACCCCCGTTTCCTCTTCCAGGGAGCGGAGCCAGCCCGCGCCGTCGGTGTTGTGGCCCTTGAGTTTGCCGCCCTCCTCGAACGTCACCATGTTCACCGCGCCCATGAGCCTCGCGTCCTCGCTCAACTCGTCCACCAGACGGAAGGTGGCCACCTTGTGGGGGATGGTGACGCAAAAGCCCGCGAAACCCATCGCCCCTGCCCCGCGCACCGCTTCCTCGTAGCGATCCGGATGCACCTCGTAGGCTGTGAAGCGGTAGGGCAAATCAAGCGCCTGCGCCGCCGCGTTGTGCATGACGGGCGAGAGCGTGTGCCCCAGCGGATAGCCGAATATGGCGAGCGTCTTATCGAGCGGCATGGGCGCTCCTTAAAAGATTCGGGGTGCGCTTCCACTGCGTTCGTTGTGGCGCGAATCAGAGATACGCTAAAGTGGCGCTCATCACAACATCCAGAGAGGCTCGCGCCGATTTTCTCTCGCCAAAGCCATCATTTCGAGGAGACGGATTCGATGTCCACCGTTCAGGCCGCCACGATTCTACAGCCGGGCGAGATCGCCCTGCGCGAATACCCCATGCCCGAGATTGAGGACGACGCCCTTTTGATGCGGGTGGCCGCCGTGGGCGTCTGCGGTTCGGACAAGCACATGTACGGGGGCAACCTGGATCTGGCATGGCCCGTCATTCCGGGGCATGAGTTCAGCGGAATCGTCGAGAAGTTGGGGCCACAGGCCAATGCGAACATGAAGGTCGTGGGCGGCCCCATCAAGGAGGGCGACGCCATCACCGTGACGCCGGGCAGCCAGGCGTGCGGAAAATGCTGGTTCTGCATTCACGTGCCGCACCGTCCCCAGTTGTGCCCGAACCGCACGGTGTTCGGCTTCCGCACCTCCGCCGAGGCGCCGCACCTTTTCGGGGCGTTTTCAGAATACATGTACATTCCCGGAAACTCCTTCGTCCTGAAGCTGCCCGAGGGTCTCTCGCTCGATCGCGCCACGCTCTGCGAACCCCTGGCGGTGGCCCAGAGGGCGGCCGGCCGCTCACTCTCGCCGGGCATCCCCTACGCGGGGGAGGGGTTCGGCGTGGGCGCGCGCTGCGCCGTCATGGGCGTGGGCCCCATTGGATTGCTCGTGGTGGCCGCTCTCAAGACGATGGGGGCGGGCGAGATCATTGCGGTGGACATGACCGAAGAAAGACTCGCGTTCTCCAGAAAATTCGGGGCCACGAAGACGGTGAGCCTGGCGGCGCTTACGCAGGAGGAGAGAAAAGAGCAGATCCTCTCCTGGACGGACGGCGTGGGGCCGGACGTGGTGGTCGAGGCGGCGGGCGTTCCCGCGGCCTTCGCCGAGGGGCTGGACATCGTCCGCCGGGGCGGGAAACTCGTCGAAGTCGGTCATTACGGCGACCCGGGCGGGGTGGAGATCAGGCCCCACCAGGTGTGCAACAAGGACGTGGACATCTGCGGCTCATGGGCGTATCCCCAGGTGCAGTTCGAACCGGCGATGGACATGCTCCTGAGAACGGACCTGCCGATTGACGACATCTTCACCCACCGCCTGCCCCTCTCCCAGGTGCAGGCGGGGATCGAAGTCACGGGCACGGGGGAGTGCCTGAAAGTCCTGCTCAAGCCGGATTAGGCCTTTCTAAAGGGGGCTGTTGAAAAGCCTGGTCTGCGGCCCTATGAAGATCGCTTTTCACTAACGAGAATATCAAATCAACTCCCCCCTTGAGGGGGAGTCGATGAAGCCGAGCGGTTTGTGCGAAGGCTGAATCGGTGGGGGGAGGTTTGCTCTGTGGCATGTCCCCCCACCGAATCGCTTGCGGGCTTACGCCCTTAGCTCTTCGACTCCCCCTCAAGGGGCTGTTGAAAAACCTCGTTTTGAAGCGGGATGTATGGCGGCTCACGCGGCCTGGGAGAGGAAGCCCAATCGGCGCGTGAGGCCGCGATATGCGCTCATTCGGCGTTTCCGGGCGGCCCAGGCCCGCCACAGAGCGAATAAACCCGCGGCCACAGCGGCGGCGAGCCGCTTGAGGTTCACCGCAGTCGCCGTCAGGTAGGCCTGGATCTTCACGTTCGCAAGACCCCGGCGTACCGCCCGCGCCAGTCCGTGCCGACTCTTCGCCTCGCCGTGATAGCCCTCCGAACGCGACATGTGGCGGCGCCACAGCCGGCCCTCCTCCTCCCCCCGGCGCGCGTGGCGACGGCGCGCGCGCAACAGCGCCGGATACTCGTGCGGAATCAGAACCGCCCTGCTCGTGCGAGACGCCGACAGACAATCGGCCTTGAGCGCGCAACCCGCGCAATCGCGGGTCCTCGATACATACCAGCGCCCCCGCTCCGTCTCCTTCCGGGGGCGCAGCGTCTTGCCACCCGGACACTTCACCACCTCATTCCGCTCGTCGTAGCGGAACAGTTGCAGCGGCACCCGGCTCTGGGTGGGTTCCTTCTTCGCCGGTATCAGCGCGGCGACCCCCCGACGCTCCAATGCGCCGTACACCTTCGAATACGCATAACCACTATCCGCCGTCACCACCGCGGGCGCGCGACCCGTGAGCTCGCAAACCGCATCCAGCTGCGGCTCCATCATCTCCCGCTCGTTCAACGTCCCCTCCGTCACCTCTACGTCGAGAACCACCCCACGCTCGTCGTCCACCACCGCGTGGTGCTTATAGCTCGGCTCGAACCCCGCCCGAGCGCTCTTGCGCGCCAGGCGCGCGTCGGGGTCCGTTCGGCTCACCGGACCCGAACCCCCGCCGCCGCCCTTCTTCCCCGTCTCATCCTCCGAGTCGTTCTCCCGCACCACCTTCTCCGCGTGGCGCTCCGCCAGACTCTCCCAGCTCACGTCCGCGCGTATCAAAGACGCGTCCATGTGAACCACTTCTCCCTTCGCCACCTTCGCCTCCACGCAAGACTGAACCGTGCGCCGAAATATCTCCTTGAACCGCTCCTCCCCCCAGCGTTGACGGATACGCGTCAGGCTCGAATGATCCGGCAAATCCTCGTCCAGCCTGTACCCGATGAACCACCGGACCGCCAGATGCGCCTGCGCCTCGCGCAGCAGGCGGCGGTCCTCCGCGTAGCCCAGCAGCAGGCCCGCCAGCATCAACCGGATCACCACTTCCGGGTCGATCCCCGGTCGACCGTTGTCCGCGCAATAGCACTCCGCCACTTCCTCGCGAAGCCAACTCAAATCCAGTACGCGGTCCACCTGGCGCAATATGTGATCTTCGGGAATCAACTTCTCCAGCGGGCCGGCCACGAACAAGTCCATCTGCTCGCGCCTCTTGCGGTCCAACATCTCCGGAACTCCCATCTCGGGCGAGGGGGAATACATCCATACGATCACAAAACCAGGGGTTTTTCAACAGCCCCCTCAAGGGGGGAGTGATTTTTCTCTCTCGTCGGTCGGTTACATACGACAAATCCAGAGTTCCGGACTTTTTCAACAACCCCTTACGGGCTGGGAATCGAGTCGAAATCCATCTCCAGCAGATTCAGCGTCTCGGCGCGCTCGCAGTCACCGAGGTCGAGGTCGTCCAGTTTTTCGAGCCCCGCGAGCATGCTCGTGACGCCTTGGGCAAGTCCCTCCGGCGAGATTTTATCCGCATCAATCGCATAGCCCATGGTTTTCGCCATGGCGAGGATGTGGGCGGCGGCTTCTGACTTCGATGCTTCCTGGGATGAGGAAGCGGAGCCTTCGTCCGGGAACGGTTCGGGAGTCGGTTGCTCGTCGACCTCGGGCGGCTTCATCTGCCATAAGGGATTGTCGTCTTCCAGCGCCTTGCCGGTGCGGAACAGGCGCGCCTCATCCCCCCATCTCCCCGCAATCTGGATGCCGACGGGCAGGCCTGCTTTCGTGAACCCGCAAGGGACCTGGAGGACGGGGTTGCCGATGGTGCTGAAGGCGGCCGTGTTGTCGCTCACTATCGGCCACATTTTCATGCCGTCGAGACAGTCCGCGATGGTGGGCGGGGCGACCGCGACGGTGGGCGTGAGCACGGCGTCCACACTTTTGAAAACCTCCGCCGCCTGCCGGATGAAGAACGTTCGTGCCTTTTGCGCCTGCACGTAGCGCCAGCCCGGAATGAACAGGCTGTACTCGAAAAAGTCCGCTCCGGGCGAGACGTAGCCGTCGCGATGGTTTTCCAGATACTTCCGGTGATATTCCGCACCCTCGGGCCCCACCGTCGCGGCATAGGCGACCTGGCCGAGCCGCGCCCAGGGGATTTCCACTTCCACGAGACTCGCGCCCATCTTCTCGTATCGCGCGATGGCCTCGCGGACGACCGCCTCTGCTTCTGTGTCCTCGCCCGGCCAGAAGTGATTCGTCGGAACGCCCAGCGTCATGCCGCCCACGCCCTCGTTCACGGATTCGAGAAAATCGGGCACGGGCCTGGTTCCCGTCGTCGGGTCTTTGGGGTCGGGACCGGCGATGGTTCCCAGGATGAGGGCGGCGTCCTCCACCGTGCGCGCGAGGGGCCCCACGTTGTCGAAGCTGAGTCCCAGCGGCACGGCGCCCGCCCGGCTCACCCGGCCGTAGGTGGAGCGGATGCCCACCAGATTGCAAAACGAAGCGGGCAGGCGCACCGAGCCGCCCGTGTCGGAACCGAGTGCGGCCGCCGCCATCCCCGCCGCCACGCAGGCGGCCGAGCCGCTGCTGCTTCCCCCGGGCGTGTGATCGAGGCTCCAGGGGTTTCGCGCCGGGCCGAAGGCGCTGTTCGCCCCGGTGCCGCCGCGCGCGAATTCCTGCAGATTCGTCTTCCCGACGATGACCGCCCCCGCTTCGATGAGCCTGCGCACGCAGTCCGCCGTTTCGCTCGCGGCGGTTTTCCCCAGAATCCGGCTGCCCGCCGTGGTCGGGTGGCCCTCCAGGTCGAACAGGTCCTTGAGCGCGACGGGAATCCCGTGGAGCGGCCCCCGGCAGTTTCCCTGCGCGAGTTCGGAATCCAGCCGCTCCGCCTGTTCCCTGGCGAGTTCGAAGGTGGTTCTCGTGAAGGCGTTAATGGTCGGGTCCAGCTTCTCGATTCTGACGATGTGGGCCTCGATCACCTCGCTCGGCTTCGCTTCGCCGTTTTGGATGAGGGCGGCCAGTTCCGTGATGGGGCGGTGCAGCAGTTCGTCGGGATTCATGAAAACTCTCCAAAGGGGTTTCGTTGGTTTCGGGCGATTATATTCCAGGTGGCGGGGGAGTCGAAACGAAAGCGGGCGTTCTTCCCAAAATGCGGCGGACGCCCATAGTGTGCCGGGCCGGTCTTTATCGCTTGGCAAGCGACGCCATGAAGGGTAAAAGCACATCACCAAAGATGATGAAAGAAAAGGAGATTTTTCATGAAACTCTACCGGACGATTCTCTTCGCCCCCGGAAACAGGGAGAGAATGCTCGCGAAGGTGGGCAAGGCCGGGGCCGACGCCGTCGTTCTGGACCTGGAAGACGCCGTGCCCGCCGATGAGAAGACGGCAACGCGGAATGCGCTCGGTGCTGCGGTCAAGACGATAGCCGAAGAAGACGGGGCGGACGTTTTCGTGCGCGTGAATCCTTTGGATGACGTGACGGGCTTTTCGATCGCCTGCGGGCCGGAGGACATCGCGGCCGTCGTGGGGCCCGCGCTCCGGGGAATCGTGCTGCCCAAGGCGGAGAACGCCGGGCAAATACTCGCGGCGGACCGGCTGCTTCGCGACGCGGAGAGAAAGGCGGGCTGTGAAACGGGGAGCGTGCATCTGCTCGCCATCCTCGAAAACGCCCGGGGCGTGGAGGACGCCTTCGCCATCGCCTCCGCCGATACGGGGGAGCGGCGCTTCCAGCTCGCCTTCGGGGCGGGGGATTACACCAACGATCTGGACGTCGAATGGCCGCGCGATGAGTTCACCTTCGACTACCCGCGCTCTCGCATCGCGGTGGCCTCGCGCAGCGCGGGCCGGGAGAAGCCGCTCGACACGGTCTGGATTGCGCTGGACGATCAGGAAGGCCTCGCCGCCAGCGCGGACAGATGCCGCGCCCTCGGCATGTTCGGCAAGTTCTGTATCCACCCCAAGCAGGTGGAAGTCGTGAACCACGCGTTCACGCCGACGAAAGAAGAGGTCGAAAAGGCGCGCGAGGTGGTCGCCGCCTTCAAGGAGGCGACGGCGCGCGGGGAGGCGAGCGTTTCCGTCGGCGGGCGCATGATCGATTATCCGGTGGTCGAGGCGGCGGAAAAAGTCATTGCCCTGGCCGATGCTTTCGGAACGAAGGACTGATAAGACTTCAGCGAGAGGGTGATATGAAATTCGGCATGTTCGTCATGAACCAGCACGCCCTGGGGGACGACCCCACAGAGCGCTGGGAGGAGCATCTCGCGCAGGTGCGCCTCATTAGAGACCTGGGCTTTCACAGCGTGTGGTGCGGCCAGCACTACCTCACCGAGGGCGTGTGGATGATGCAGACCTGGCCGAGCGTCGCCCAGGTGGCGGCCCACGCGGGCGATATGACCGTCGGCACGGGCATCCTCCTGCTCGCGCTTCACAATCCGGTGGACGTGGCCGAGCAGGTCGCCACGCTCGACGCCATGACGAAGGGCCGCTTCGTCCTCGGCGTGGGGCTGGGCTACCGCGAACCCGAATACCGCGCGTTCGGCCTCGCAAAACCCTGGCGCGTGAAGGCGTTCGAGGAAAAACTCGAAGCCGTCACCCGCCTGCTCGAAGAGGGAACGCTCGATTATGAGGGCGAGGTGGTAAAACTCGAAGACGTGAACCTCACCATGCGGCCCATCCAGAAGCCCAGGCCGCCCATCTGGATAGCGGCGAACGGCGACGGCGCAGTGAAGCGCGCGGCCAGGATGGGAGAGGCGTGGTTCCTGAACCCCCATGCGCGCTTCGACACCCTGAAGCGCCAGATGGAGATGTTTCACGCTGAGCGCGCCTCCGCAGGAAAAGGCGCGCCCGATGCGATGCCGGTGATCAAGGAGATGTTCATCGGCGCGGACAGGGAGAGCGCCTTTCGCGAGTGCGCGGATTACCTGGCGGTGAAATACGATGTCTACGTGAAGTGGGGCCAGAGCGAGGCGCTGCCGAGCAGCGACACGCTCCGGATGCCGCTCGACGAGCTTCGCTCCGACAGGTTCCTCATCGGTTCGGCGGAGGACGTGGCCGAGGACATCGCGCGCCACCGCGACGAGCTGGGCGTCGACCACATGGCGTTTCGCGTCCAGTGGCCGGGGATGCCGCAGGAACTCGTCCTGAGGACGCTCGAGCGCTTCGCCAAAGAGGTGATGCCCGCGTTCGTCTAGGATTCCGTGCGATTTTCTCTGAGCGGTTGTCCGCAACAGGAGGACGCCATGTCGAAAGAGGAATCCGCATCCTCTGAAAACCCGGATATGTACGAATTCTTCGCCGAGGACCCGGTGGCGGCGGATCGCGCCTTTTTCGGACGGGAATCCTGTCTCGACCGGCGCGGTTTTATGCGGGGTGCGGGGCTTGCCGCCATGACGGCGATGGTGGGCGCGGCGATTCCTTTTCACCGCAACATGCCGGCGGGCCTCATTCCGGCGGCGTTCGCCGAGGAGAGCGTGCTGGTCGGGAAAGACGGCCTGACGCTGCTGAACAAGCGGCCGATGAACGCCGAGACTCCGCCCCATCTGCTCGACGACCCGATCACCCCGAGGTCCCGCCACTTCATCCGCAACAACGGCGTTCCGCCCGCCGAAGCGTCAGCGGACGCCTGGACCCTCACCGTTGATGGTCTCGTGGAGCGCCCCATGACCTTGTCGATCGCCGAACTTCGTTCGAGGTTCGAAGTCGTCACGATGGCCCTCGTCATCGAATGCGGGGGCAACGGACGAGCCTTCTTCAAACCGCCGGTGAAGGGTACCCAGTGGACCCACGGGGCGGTCGCCTGTTCGGAGTGGACGGGCGTGCGGCTCAAGGACGTGCTGGCGGCGGCCGGCGTGCGGCCCGGCGTCGTCTACACCGCCCACGTCGGCGCCGATGGAGACCTCTCCGGTGAGCCGGGCAAGCTGCCCATCTCGCGTGGCGTGCCGATCGCCAAGGCGGTGACGGAGGGCGTGCTCATCGCCTTCGGCCAGAACGGCGGCCCGATTCATCCGATGAACGGGGCGCCGCTGCGGCTCGTCGTCCCCGGCTGGCCGGGGTCGTGCTCGCAGAAATGGCTCCGGCGCATCTACCTCCGCGACGTCGTGCACGACGGCCCCAAGATGACCGGCGCCTCCTACCGCGTGCCGCGATATAGGATCGAACTGGGCGAGAAGGTCGAGGAGAAAGATTTCGTCATCATCGAGCGGATGCCCGTCAAATCGCTGATCACCCACCCCGCGAACGGGGCGGCGGCGGGGCGCGCCGTGGAGGTGCGCGGCCATGCCTGGTCGGGAGACCGGACGGTCGCCGCGGTCGACCTCTCCCATGACTTCGGCGCGACCTGGAAGCCGGCGGCGCTGGACGCCCCCGTGAACGACGGCGCCTGGCAGAACTTCCGCGCCGAGGTAAGGCTGCCCGAGGCCGGGTACTACGAGGTCTGGGCGCGGGCGACCGACAGCGCGGGAGTGATGCAGCCCCACGCCATCGACTGGAACCCGAAGGGATACCTCAACAACACGATGCACCGGGTCGCGCTTCGGGTGTCGTGAATAGTTGATGCCTGGGTTCAAGTTCCCGACAACTCCCTCAGCACGTCCTTGAGAGCCGCCTTGTCCTCGATGCCGAGACCGGGCAGGTCGGGAAAGCTGACATAGCCGTCTTCCACCGCCACGCCGTCGGCGAAGCCGTTGAAGGGCTTGAACACGTCGGGGTAGGACTCGCTGCCGCCGAGGCCGAGCCCGCCCGCGATGTTGAGCGAGAGCTGGTGTCCGCCGTGGGGGATGAACGAGCGGGACGACCAGCCGTGTTCCTCCGCCATATCGAGCGTTCTCAGGTATTCCACCAGGCCGTAGCTCAGCGCGCAGTCGAACTGCAGGATGTCCACGCCCGGCCGCATCCCCCCGTAGCGGATCAGGTTTCTCGCATCCTGGGTGGAGAACAGGTTCTCGCCCGTCGCCATGGGCTTGTCGTAGTGTTTGGCGAGTTCGGCCTGGAGCGCGTAGTCGAGCGGGTCGCCCGCCTCCTCGTACCAGTGCAGATCGTAGGGCGCCAGCGCTTCTGCATAAGTGATGGCGGTTTCGAGATCGAATTTCCCGTTGGCGTCCACCGCCAGGTCCCGGCCCTCGCCCACGACCTCGAGCACCGCCTCGATTCTCCGGATATCGTCATCGAGCGATTCGCCGCCTATCTTCATCTTGACGGTGGTGTAGCCGCGATCGAGATAGCTCCTCATCTCGTTCTGGAGGGCTTTCAGGTCCTTGCCCGGATAGTAATAGCCGCCTGCGGCGTAGACGGATACCTTCTCATCGCACTCTCCGCCGCGGTAGGTATCCGCCAGATGGCGGTAGAGCGGTTTTTCCTCGATTTTGGCCACCATGTCCCAGACCGCCATGTCGATGATGCCCACGGCGACGGAGCGGTCGCCGTGCCCGCCGGGCTTTTCGTTCTTCATCATGCAGTCCCAGATTCTGGCGGGCTCGAAGTTCGATTCCGTCTCGTTCAGCAGCGACTCGGGCGCCGCGTCTCGGAGCCTGGGGATGAAGCGCTCGCGCAAAAGCCCCTGCTGGGCGTAGCGTCCGTTCGAGTTGAAGCCGAAGCCGACGACGCGCCTCCCGTCGCGCACCACGTCCGTGACGAGGGCGGCGACGCTCACCGTCATCAGGGAAAAATCGATGAACGCGTTTCTCAGGTCCGATTGTATGGGAACCACCGTCTCGCGGATATCGATGATCTTCAAGATTCTCTCCCGTTTCGGTTTGATGTTGCGCTTCTGGTGAACGCGGCGATTCTACAGCCTTTTCCTGAAAAAGGTGAAGCGGAGCCGGGCGCCGCGAGAGCCTTGAAACGGGCGAAGGGCGATTCAACCCGGTTTTTGGGATCCGTGTAATAAAACCACAACAAAAATCGGGTATGATGCTCCTTCGTATGGTGGATGCGTTTGACGGCTCGCGATTTTGTGCATCGCAGGGATGAAATTTTTCAGGCGGGAGAAAGATGAGTCAGCCGGAAGGGCGCCTGGGCGCCGAGTGGATGGATGGGGGGGTGCGGTTTTCCCTTTTCTCAGAGCATGCGGAGGGGGTCGAGCTTTGCCTGTTCAACCCGGATGACCACGGCAGGGAGACGGCGCGTGTCCCTCTCGAACGGCATGGCGACATCTGGCGCGCGGAGGTGGAAGGCTTGGGGGCTGGACAGCCCTATGGATTCCGCGTCCACGGCCCCTATGACCCCGCGCATGGGCATCGCTTCAACGGTTACAAGGTGCTGCTGGACCCGTATGCGCGGGCGATTGCGGGCGAGGTTCACTGGTGCGAGGAGATGTATGGCTACCGGGATGGCGACATTCACCACTTCGATGCAAGGGACAACGCCCACGCGGCGCCCAAGAGCGTGCTCGTGGATTCTTCCTTCGATTGGGAGGAGGTCCCCCCGCCCGGGACGTCCTGGTCCGAGACCGTCGTATACGAGCTGCACGTCAAGGGTTTCACCATGCGGCATCCCGACGTGCCCGAAGAGCTCCGGGGCGCGTATTCGGGCCTGGCCCACCCTGCCGCGGTCGAATACCTGAAAGATCTGGGCGTAACGGCCATCGAGCTTTTGCCCGTTCATCACCGGGTCTCGGAGCAGCGTCTCCAGACGCTGGGGCTCTCCAATTACTGGGGGTACGCGACGCTCGGTTTTTTCGCGCCCGATGCGCGCTTTTCCAGCCGAGGGGATCGGGGCGGGCAGGTCGATGAGTTCAAGGAGATGGTGAAGACGTATCACCGCGCGGGAATCGAGGTGATTCTCGACGTGGCCTACAACCACACCGGGGAGGGGGATTTCCGGGGGCCGCATCTCTCTTTTCGCGGGCTCGACAACAGGGCCTATTACCGCGTGGATCCGAAGGATGAGAGCCGCTACGTCGACACGACCGGCTGCGGCAATTCGCTGAACGCCTCGCATCCGGCGGTCCTGCGCCTCATCGTGGACAGCCTGCGCTGCTGGGCGGAGGAGTTTCACGTCGACGGCTTCCGGTTCGACCTCGCTCCCACTCTCGCGCGGACGGAGAGGGGCTTCGACCCCGAATCCGCGTTTTTCAAGGCGGTCGCGGACGACCCTGTTCTCTCGAAGCGAAAGCTCATCGCCGAACCCTGGGATTTGGGCGAGAAGGGCTATCAACTGGGGAATTTCCCGAAAGGCTGGACGGAATGGAACGGGAAGTTCCGGGATGCGGCGCGCCGGTTCTGGCGCGCGGATTTCGACCAGGCGGCGGAGTTCGCCACGCGCGTGACGGGGAGCAGCGACGTTTTCGAGATCGGCGGGCGGGCCCCGCAAGCAAGCCTCAATTTTATCGCCTGTCACGACGGGTTCACGCTCGAGGATCTGGTGAGCTTTCAGCACAAGCACAATGATGCGAACAGGGAGGGCAACAACGACGGCGCGGATGAGGACCATAGCTGGAACGGCGGGGTGGAGGGCCCGACGGACGACCCCTTCGTATCGACCATGCGCGCGCGGCGCAAGAAGAATCTGCTCGCGAGCCTGTTTCTCGCCCAGGGCGTGCCGATGCTCCAGGCGGGAGACGAGTTCGGGCGCACGCAGTCGGGGAACAACAACGCCTATTGCCAGGACAACGGTACCTCCTGGGTGGACTGGGCTTTGGTGGAAAAAAACGGAAATCTGCTTTCTTTCGTGAAAAACCTCATCCGTTGGAGAGGGGCCCGGCAGGCGTTTCGGCGCACGGCGTTTTTCCCGCAACAAAGCCGGGCCGAGGCGGAAAAACCCGAGCTCGTCTGGCTTCACCACTTGGGTCATGAATTGGGAGCGAATGAGTGGGATGTGAATTACATGAAGTGTCTGGGCTTCAGGTTGTGGGGAGCAAGGGAAGGAAATCTTTTTTCTCGGCACGAGCATGTGAATCGTGATACCTTCGTCGTGCTCATGAACGCTCATCATGAAGCGATACCCTTCGTTTTCCTCGAAGAAGACAGAATGAAGAGATGGACCGTCGTGATGGATACGTCTCAGGTCGATGAAAAAGGCTGGAACTGGCGGATTCACTCGGGCGATTCCTACCTCCTCGCCGGAGAGACTCTGGCCTTGCTGAGAGTTCGCAACGAATCGCCCGTGGCGCAGGGGGAAGCGATCCTATGAGCGTCGTCCGCTACCCCGCGCTTTCCTACATCACGGATTACGACATTTACCTGTTCAACCAGGGCTCGCACTTCACCTTGTACGAAAAAATGGGCGCGCATCCGATGACGGTGGACGGGGAAGAGGGCGTTCACTTCGCCGTATGGGCGCCGAATGCGGATTCGGTGAGCGTCATCGGGGATTTCAACGGCTGGGACGAGGACGCCCACCCGCTGGCTCCGGTGGAGAGCTCGGGAATATGGGCGGGGTTCATCCCGGGCGTGGGGACGGGTGAGGTCTACAAATACCGGATTCATTCGCAGTTCGGCGACTACCGTGTGGAAAAGGCGGATCCTTTCGGGTTCTACAGCGAGGTCCCTCCCAAGAGCGGCTCGGTCGTCTGGGACCTCGACTACGAATGGGGGGATGGAAACTGGATGGAGTGCCGGGGCGCTTGCAACGGCCGCGAAGCACCCATCTCCATCTATGAGCTTCATATCGGCTCCTGGCGACGGGCGCCGCATCAGGAGGACCGCCCGCTCACCTACAGGGAACTCGCCCCCCAACTCGCCGAGCACATGCTCCACATGGGGTTCACCCACGTGGAATTCCTGCCGGTGATGGAGCACCCCTTCAACGGCTCATGGGGATATCAGATCACGGGCTACTTCTCGCCCACGAGCCGCTTCGGGACGCCTCAGGACTTGATGTATCTCATCGATTATCTCCACCAGCGCGGCTTGGGCGTGATACTCGACTGGGTGCCCTCGCACTTTCCCACGGACGGGCACGGGCTGGGCTTTTTCGACGGAACCCACCTCTACGAGCACGCCGACCCCCGGCGGGGGTTTCATCCCGATTGGCAGAGCCACATCTTCAATTACGGGCGTAACGAGGTCGCCGCCTTCCTGATAAACAGCGCCCTGTACTGGCTCGAAATTTTCCACGCCGACGGGCTGCGCGTCGACGGCGTGGCCTCGATGCTCTATCTCGATTATTCGAGGAAAGAGGGCGAGTGGCTTCCCAACGAAGAGGGGGGCCGGGAGAATCTCGATGCCATTTCTTTCCTCAGGCGGCTGAACACCGAAGTCTATCGCCGGTTTCCCGACGTGCAGACCATCGCGGAAGAATCCACCGCCTGGCCGATGGTATCGAGACCCGTGGATACGGGGGGCCTGGGTTTCGGCATGAAGTGGGACATGGGCTGGATGCACGATTCGCTCGCGTACATGAAAAAAGACCCCGTCCACCGGAAATTTCACCACAAACTGCTCACGTTCCGGATGCTTTACGCCTATAACGAGAATTTCGTGCTGCCGCTCTCCCACGACGAGGTGGTGCACGGCAAGAGCTCCCTGCTCGGGAAGATGCCGGGAGAGAGCGGACGGAAATTCGCGAACCTTCGCGCGCTCTACGGGCTGATGTTCGCCCAGCCCGGCAAGAAACTCCTCTTCATGGGCGGTGAATTCGGCCAGTGGCGCGAATGGAACCACGACGGCGCGCTCGACTGGGATTTGACCCAGGAACCCTTGAGGGCGGGGCTGATGAAGTGGGTGCGCGACCTGAACGCCTTGTACCATCAGGAGCGCGCCCTGTTCCGGAGGGATTACGACCCGAGCGGCTTCAAGTGGGTGGCGGCGGATGCGGCCGATGACAGCGTTTTGGGGTTCGTGCGGGTCGCCACGGAGGATGAACCCATGCTGCTCGTGGCGGCGAACCTGACGCCCGTGCCCAGGATGCACTACCGGATGGGCGTTCCCGCCGACGGCGATTGGATCGAGGTGCTGAACAGCGATGCGGAAACCTACGGCGGCAGTGGCATGGGAAATCCCGACGGCTGCCACGCGGCGGCGGCGCCACTGAACGACCAGCCCTATTCCATCGAGATAACGCTGCCCCCGCTTGCGGTCGTTTATCTAAGAGAGACGCATTAGGCGCTCCCGACCAGGGAGGAGGAATCCTGGTAGGGACAACCCCCCGTGGTTGGGGTTGTTGAAAAAGTCCAATGAAGGAGGGTTGCAGGTTTTGTAGTAGGGACAGGTCGCAACCTTTCACTACGGCCTACCCAAGGAGAGGGGAAATTCACTCCCCCCTTGAGGGGGAGTCAGTGAGCTAAGGGCGTAAGCCCGCAAGCGAACTGGTGGGGGGAGGTTTTAATTTGGAATCGTCCCCCCACCGATTCAGCCGTCGCACAAAACGCTCGGCTTCATCGACTCCCCCTCAAGGGGGGAGTTGATTTGGAAATCTCCTCGCTGGAAAGAGATTTCCATAGGGGTCGAACACCGACTTTTTCAACAGCCCCGAGGCGAGAAGGTTGCGAATGACGACGACATGATTGGGGCGACGCGGCGCGTCCGCCCTGTTTGTGTCTAATACAGGCCCGTCTTGTATCTCTCCTGAATGCCCTTGTTGAGTTCCTCTCCGTCGTCGTAGCCGTCTTCGGCTATCTGATCGGAGAGCATCTGCCCCATCGAGGGGAAAGACTTTCTTTCGATGTGTTTTTCCGCGTTCCAGAGGTCCGCGCGGATGAGGGCCTTTCCGCAGTGGAGATACACGTCGTCCACGTCGACGATCATCGCCGACCGGGGGAGCCTGCCCTTCACCGAGTGCGGTTCGAGGACTTCGGGGTCGGTGGTGATGCGCGCCCGCCCGTTCACGCGCAGCGTCTCGCACATGCCGGGCACGAGGAAGAGGAGGCCGACGTGGTTGTTCTCCACGATGTTGCTCATGGTGTCGACGCGGTTGTTGCCCGGCCTGTCGGGGATGATCAGCGTGCTCTCGTCAATCACCTTGACGAATCCGGGCGGGTCCCCTTTCGGGGATGCGTCCGCGCCTTCCGGCGTGGCGGAGGAGATGACCATGAACGGAGACAGGGCGATGAAGTTCTTGGCGTGCTCGTCGAGCTTCGCCATCTGCTTCTTGACGCTGCGCTCGTTGGCCGGGCCGTAGAACTCGCGAAGCTCTTCTTTGGTTTCTATCCTGGACGCTGTCGTTTGCTCCATCGAATCGTCTCCCTCCGGGGGATATTGGAGGCGCCACCCGGATTCGAACCGGGGAATAAAGGATTTGCAGTCCTCTGCCTTACCACTTGGCTATGGCGCCGGGGTGTCGGGGCGTGATGCCCGAAATCAAGAATCTTTATTATCCTACCTGAACCGGCGTTGTCCAGCGAGTGGCATTCATCCTCTTGTGTTCATTCGGCTCGCCCGATAGGCGAGGGCGCGGCTTTTGGATTAGACTGGCTTCATCCGGCCCGCCCGGAAGGACGGGTTCGCACACTTTTCGAGGGAGGGATTCATGTCGGCGCATCCAGCAGTGGAAAACGCGCCCGCGTATGCGGATTCCGCCTTCATGCGCGCCTGCCGGGGACTTCCCAACGCGAGGACGCCCGTCTGGCTCATGCGTCAGGCGGGCAGGTACATGCGCGAGTACCGCGCCGTTCGCGAGAAGGTTTCCTTCATCGAGCTTTGCCGCACGCCCGATCTGGCCGCCGAGGTCGCCGTCACGGCCCTCGACGCCATCGGGGCGGACGCCGCCATCCTGTTCTCGGACATTCTGCTCATCTTACAGCCCATGGGCATGGACCTGGAATACCTGGAGGGAGGCCCCGTTCTCCACAACCCGGTCCGGGAGGCTTCGGACGTGGAGGGGTTGAGAGAGTCGGAGCCGCGGGAAAGTCTCGCCTTCGTGTACGAGGCGGTCCGTAAGACCAGGGCGCAGATGAATCCCGCCCTTCCGCTCATCGGCTTTTGCGGCGCGCCCTTCACGCTGGCGTCTTATATGATCGAAGGCGGCGGCTCGCGCAATTTCGAGAACACGAAAAAGTTCATGTATGCCGATTCGGGCGCGTGGCATGCGCTAATGGAAAAGCTCGTGCGGGGGCTGATCATCTACCTGAACGAACAGATTCGCGCGGGCGCGCAGGCGGTGCAGATTTTCGACAGCTGGGTGGGGTGCCTCTCGCCCGCTGATTTCCGGGAGTTCGTCCTGCCGCACAGCCGCGCGCTGATCGCGGGAATCGAAAAGGGCGCGCCCGTCATCCACTTCGGCACGGGAACCGCGCCCTATCTGGAAGCGTTCGCGGGAGCGGGCGGCGACGTGGCGGGGGTGGATTTCCGCGTGGAACTGGCCGACGCCAGAGAGCGTCTGGGCGATATGGGGGTGCAGGGGAACCTCGACCCGTGCGTCCTGTTCGCGGCGCCTGAGCGTATCTATGAGCGGGCGGAGGCCATCCTGCGTCAGGGGGCTGTGTGTCCGGGCCACATATTCAACTTGGGACACGGGATTCTGCCGGGCACGCCGATCGACAACGTCAAGAGACTCATCGGGTTCGTTCAGGAATGGGAAGCGGAGGCCGAATGAGGGGCGCGTTCGATTCCATTATCATGATCGGCTTCGGCGGCCCCACGCGGGGCTGCTGTCGCCGCTACGAGGAATGCCCGGGCGAGGCGTATTGCTACGTGGAGGGCATCGTGGGACAGAGGTCGGGCGGCCCCGAGCGCATAAGAGAGGTGGCCGCGCACTATGAATACTTCGGCGGCGTATCGCCCTTCACGTTTTTCTCTCAGAAACAGGCGGGCGCGCTCGAGATGGCGCTCGAACGAGCGGGCTTAGGGATTCCCGTCTATACGGGCTATCGCTTCTGGACGCCCTACGTGAAGGAGACGCTGGCCGAGATGGGGGGGCGCGGGCTCAGGCGCGCCCTGGGCGTCATATTGGCCCCTCATCGTACGAAAATAAGCTGGGAGGCTTATCGGGGCGCCGTCGCCTCGGCGCGCGAGGAGTTGGGCGAAGATGCGCCCGAAGTCGAATTTCTCGAAAAGCCCTGGCACGAGCATCCGGGCTTCATCGACGCCGTCGCCGAGCGAATGAGGCAAGCCCTCCCCGAAGAGGACGGCCTGGATGTGGCGAGAGTCATCTTTACGGCCCACTCCATACCCGTTTCCATGGCGAAAGCCTCTTCTTATGAGGAGGAATTCCGGGAAACGGCGGCTCTCGTGGCGCAAAAACTGGGTCTTGAGAGCTACGAGGTTGGCTTTCAGAGCAGCCCGGACGTTCCTCCCGGCACCTGGCTCGGCCCGGACGTGACGGAGGTGATCGGAAGCGTCGCCGCCGCCGGTGGCGCAAAGGCCGTTCTGCTCGCGCCCGTCGGTTTCATATGCGACCACGTGGAGGTGCTCTTCGACTTGGACATCGAGGCGCGCGAAGCGGCCGAAGCGGCGGGGCTTCGCTTCTACCGTGCGCCCACGGTGGGCACGCACCCCGCCTTCATCGGGATGCTCTCGAACCTGGTGCGCGCGAAGATGGCGGAGAGCGGAAGTTGACCGCAAAAACCCGGCGGGTGGTCGTGCTTGGCGGGGGGGTGACGGGGCTTGTCGCCTGCTACCGGCTCCTTGAGGCCTCGAAGGCGCAGAATCTCTCTCTGGATATTCATCTCATAGAAGCGTCTCACAGGCTCGGCGGCGTTATCGAGACCGAATTCTCAGACGGTGTCCTGATGGAAAAAGGCCCGGACTGTTTTCTCACCTCGAAGCCTGAGGGCGTCGAACTCTGCGAAGAGTTGGGGCTCGGAAGTCAACTCATCGGCACGAACGAGCGCCATCGCCGCAGCTTCGTCCTGAGGGGCGACGAACTGCTCCCCGTGCCCCAGGGATATTACCTTCTCGCGCCATACCAAATCGGTCCGTTCTTGATGAGTCCCGTCTTCAGCCCGCTCGGCAAGCTACGGATGGCGATGGACGTTCTCCTGCCCAGAAGAGGCGGAGATGCGGATGAGTCCCTCGCCGATTTCGTGCGCAGGCGCTTCGGGCGCGAGGCGTTAGAGCGGATGGCGCAGCCCATGGTGGCGGGCATCTATTCGGCCGACCCCGAAAGCTTGAGCCTGAAGGCCACCATGCCGCAGTTCCACGAGATAGAGCGCGAGCACAGGAGCCTCATCCTGGGACTCAGAAAGCGGATGCAAAAACGAGGAACTGACGAAGGAGTATCGGCGAGCGGGCCGAGGTACGGCCTGTTCGTGAGTTTCGCGCGAGGGATGGGCGCCTTGGCAGACGCTCTGGCGGAGAAGATTTCAGGCGCTTCCGTTCGAACGGGATGCCGGGCGGAATTGATCGAGAAAAAAGAACAGGGTTGGCGCGTTCGTCTTGAGGACGGGGAGGGGGTGGACGCCGCTGCGGTCTGCGTCACCCTGCCGCCTCGCGCGGCGGCGCGGATGCTGGAGAAAGCCACACCCGGTATTTCGGCAGAGTTGATGAGCATCCCGAGCGGTTCTCTGGCGACGCTCAACCTCGTCTACCGGGCCGGGCAGGTGGCGAATCCACTCCATGCGATGGGTTTCGTCGTACCGGCGATAGAGAACAAGACGCTCCTTGCGTGCTCATTTTCGAGCACCAAGTTCGCGGGCAGAGCCCCCGAGGGCAAGGTGCTCATCCGCGCCTTCGCGGGAGGGGAGGCCGCCTCCCGGGCCGGGCTTTCGGATGAGGAACTCACCCGGAACCTGATCACTGAGCTTCACCCGATTCTGGGGATTTCGGGAGAACCCGAAGGAAAAGTCTTTTATCGCTACGAGGAATCCCTGCCGCATTATCTGGTGGGCCACTTGGAGAAAGTAGGCAGAATAGAGGATGGACTGAGCGCAACGCCGGGTCTCGCTCTCGCCGGCAACGCCTACCGGGGAGTCGGGATTCCCGATTGCGTGAAATCTGCGGGTGATGCGGCGGAGAAGATTTTAGGCGATTTGCGGGCTATCAATTCCTGAGGAAAAAGAAGAGAATAGAGACGGGGCGCGTCCGTGGTCTCGTTTTGTTTGACCCGGCGCGGCGGCATTTGGTATCAACACCTGCTTGCGTTTTTTTGGTTTTCGGTCCTGACGGAGACGTTTCGATGTTCGACGACGACATGCAGCGCGATTTCCACAGGCAGGTGAGCGAGGAGATACGCATCCTCCAGCGGCCTTACGTGGGCATCGTCTCGGGCTATCACGAACTCGGCTACCGGGTGCTGGGGCCGGAGGTGGAAGAGCAGGCGGGTTCGGTCCAGATATCCGGCAAGCTGCTGGTGTCTCCCAAGCTGGTGTGGACGCCCGCCGAGGCGCAGAAGACGTTCGGCGAGATTTTCGAGGATTCCGAGATGATGGATTCCGACCTCATCGGCCGCGTGTTCGCGTTCCCCGCCGTGGCGGCGGGCAATTTCAACATCGAGAACGAGCACCTCAAGATCACCCACCACGAGTGGAGCCCGGAGGTCCTGGTGGAAAAGGTGCTGAACGAACTCGCGCGTCTGGAGACCACGGACACCGCCGTCGTCCGCACGCCGGACATCCGGTTCTACCCCCTGGCCGTTCAGCGGTTCATCCACGAAATCCTGAAAGAGGAATTTTCCTGATCCGGGGCCGTTGAAAAAGTCCTGATGAGGGAGAGGTTTGTTCCGTAGTGGGCCGTTCTCGTGAACGGCCCTTGCCGGAGAAACGGGCGCTTCACGAAGCGCCCCTACGACACCCTTCCGGAGAGATCACAACACCCGTCATTCCGGCGAAAGCCGGAATCCAGAGCCGATGCGAATACCTGGGGCCGAGGGAAACCCGCCGCCCGTATCGGACGCCGCATTTTCGCCTTCTTCCACTCCCGTCCGCCTGGATTCCGGCATGCGCCGGAATGACGAACGAAACCGCAAGGGCTGTAGGGACAGGCCCCCGTGCCTGTCCGATGCCCTGTTCTGCAAGAGACGACCACAGGGGACAGGGCGGGCACAGTCGAACTTCCCGAAGAGGGAAGTTCGACGCCCCTACAAACCCTCCCTCTCCGGCCGGCTCCATGCGCAGAACCACGAAATCAGGCCTTTTCCAACAGCCCCTTGACGGGAAGATGAAAAGCCGGCGTATTGTCATTCCGCTTGAAAATGGATTCCGGCTTTCGCCGGAATGACGGCAATCTCGGCTTTGCCGGGCTTTTTCAGCAGCTCCCTCTTGATCCGGGTTCCCCGTCCGGGGCGCGATGCCGGTGTTCTCTGCTTTTTCCGTTCTAGGATGTTGGGATGGGGAACACGCGCACGGCGCCCGGGTATTCGGGGCAGTGCTGCTCGCAGGTGCCGCAGCCCACGCAGGTCTCGCCGATGACGGGGCCTTTCCCGTCCTCGCGCTCCTCGATGCGAATCGCGCTCTCGCCGATGGGGCAGCGCGTCGCGCAGAAGTTGCATTCCTCATCCGTCCCGTTCCAGGCGTAGCACGTCTCGAGGTTCACTTCCGCCAGGCCGACCCGGATCTCCTCGCGGGGGACGAGGGTGAGCGCGCCCGTGGGGCAGACCTTCATGCAGGAGAGGTCGTCGCAGACTACGCAGGCCCCGTCCACGGGGATGATGCGGGGCGCCTCCATGCCCGAGCCGTCCTCGCGGGGGAGCATGAGGATGGCGTCTGCCGGGCACGCGAGCGCGCACTGCGCACTGCCCGTGCAGAGGTCGAGAAACTCGGCTTCCGCCGCCGCGCCCGGCGGGCGCAGGACGGGTCCTTCGAGGTTCGAGGGCTGGATTCTCGTTTCCCCCTGGTGCACCCCCTGCATGAAAGCGCGCATGAAGGAGAGGGGGCCTTCTTTGAAGAACGCCTTGCGGTCGATTTGCTTGTCTTCGGCCATTTGCTCAAGACCTCTCAAGTCTTGCTTCGCGTCCGATAGTGTGCGACAAGGCGAGTATACAAGACTGTCGCGTTTTCGCATCCCCTCATTTGAAGGAGAACCTCTTTGTCCGGGGATACCGCCACACAGAAAATCCTGGCCCGCGCCAGCGGGCGCGAGCGCGTGGACGTGGGCGACATCGTATGGGCCAAGGTCGACGCCCACGTCATGCACGACAACCAGGGGCCGTTCCGCATGGGGAAGGATTTCGCCGAACTGGGCCTTCCCATCTGGAACAAGGATCGCTTCATGCTCACGGCCGACCACCACAACCCGCCCACCGGCGACTCGCAGTCGAAGGTGCTGAACGTCACCAGAGCCTGGGCGGCCGAGCAGGAACTCTCCCATTTCTACGACGCCGAGGGCATCTGCCACATCCTCATGGCGGAGAAGGGCTTCGTGCGTCCGGGCGTTCTCGTCACCGGCACGGACAGCCACACCACCAACACCGGCGCGCTGGGGGCGCTGGGCGTGGCCATCGGCCCGACGGAGAGCATCGGCGTGCTCGCCAAGGGGGAGGTCTGGCTACGCGTGCCCGAGACGATACGGGTCCACTTCAAGGGCCGGGTTCCCGCCGGGATTTACGGCAAGGACATGGCGCTGCTCGCGCTCAAGGACCTCAAGGTCGACGGGGCGGAGTATAAAGTGCTCCAGTTCGAGGGCGAGGCGCTCATGGCGCTACCCGTCGAGGATCGCATGACGCTCTCCAACATGGCGGCAGAGTTCAGCGCCAAAAGCTCCATCATCGACGTGGACGAGGCGACGGCGGAATATCTCAAAAACGCAGGCGTGGAAGACGGCTGGGAGGCCGTGCGCTCGGACGCGGATGCGACTTACTTTTCCTCCTACGATTACGACGTGGCGGATCTGTCGCCCCAGGTGGCGTGTCCCCACAGGATGGACAACGTATACCCGGTCGAGGAGGTGGACTCGCCGCCTCTCCATCGCGCGCACATCGGTTCGTGCACGGGGGCGAAGCTCCTCGACCTGCAGGCGGCGGCGGCGGTTTTGAAGGGCAGGCGGGTCGCCCACGGGCTTCAGCTGCTCATCGCGCCCGCCAGCAAAGACATCATGAGCAAGGCCATGGCGGACGGGACACTCGGCGCGCTCATCGACGCGGGCGGCGTGCTCCTGCCCACCACCTGCGGGGTATGCGCGGGCCGGGGGCCGGGACAACTCGGGGACGGGGAGGTGTGCATCTCCTCGGCCAACCGCAACTACAAGGGACGCATGGGCAGCGCCGAGGCGTCGATATACCTGGCCTCGGCCGCCACGGTGGCGGCGAGCGCCATCAAGGGCCGCGTGGCGGACCCGAGGGAGTTCATCTCATGAGGGGCGAGAAGCAAACCATCGAGGGCGGCGCCTGGGTGTTCGGCGACAACGTGGATACGGGCTACATCATGCCGTCCAAATACGCGAGCCTGCCGGATGAAGAACTGGCCGCGCACGCCATGGAGGGCATCGACCCCGATTTCCCCAAAAACGTGCAGGCGGGCGACGTCATCATCGGCGGGCGGAACTTCGGCTGCGGCTCGAGCCGCGAGACGGCCCCGCGCGGCATCAAGGGCGCGGGCGTGGGCGCCGTCATCGCGCGGACGTTCGCGCGGAATTTTTTCCGGAATTCTCTTTGTATCGGGCTGCCCGTGCTCATCTGCGCCGATGCGGAATCGATAGAACAGGGCGACCGCGTCCGCGTCGACCCCATCGCGGGCAGGGTCGAGAACCTCACCAGGGGCGAGACGCTGCAAGCCGAACCCCTGCCCGATCACATCATGGACATGGTGAAGGCGGGCGGCCTCGTGCCCTACCTCAAGCAAACGCTGACGTAAGGCGCAATCCCTATGGCGAGGAGTTTCTAGGTCGCTAAGCAGGATTTGTGAATTCTAATTTATAATTTTTTCTTAATTTTGGGCATGCGCCCCGAAGAGGGCATTCCATATTTGTAATTACGATCTCTTCATAAAATCATATGTAATGTTGAAGCAAAGTAAGGTATTTGCAACAAACATAATTAACGCTGCTGTATACGGTGAAATGTCATTTGTGAGAACCAAGAAAACAGGAGCAATACTAAAAGCTGGCAAAAGCCCTTTAGCAATCCAGCCAGCCAATCCGCGTATTAGAATTTTCTTTTTTATTTCTTGAGGCAATTTTTCTAATTTGCGTAGAGATGCAAAGAAACTGCAATAAATAGCGATGTTTGATGTAATAATTATTAAACTGCCAATTCCGCTCATGGTGCGGAAAAAAATTGTTGTCAATCCAATAATGATAAAAAACGCCATGCAAAACCGGAATCCGCGCCCATGCGTTTTTATTGTCTCTACGCCCTTCCTGTCATCCTCTTCTTCGCACCAATTTTTCTCTGCGTACGGATTGATATGTTCCATGCCCATAGAAAAATAAGCCTCTTGCTGAAGAGAAATCGCAATTATTTTTAGTCTACGCCGAGCGGGCCGCGTCGCTCATCTTGTCATGGCCCTACGGCGCGACGACGGTGCTCCTGAGCACGCCGATGTTCTCAATCTCGCACTCCACCACGTCGCCCACGTTCAAAAGCCCCGGCGGGTCCATGGCGAAGCCCACGCCCTCGGGCGTGCCGGTGGCGATCATGTCGCCGGGTACGAGCGTGAAGCTCTCGGACAGCACCGAGACGACAGTGGCGATATCGAAGATCATGTCGTTCGTGTTCGAGCTCTGCCGCGTCCGGCCGTTCACGCGCGTGATGACGGCCAGATTGTTCCCGTCGCCCGCCTCGTCCTTGGTGACAATCCAGGGGCCCAAGGGGCCGAAGCTGTCGAGCGCCTTGCCCTTGAACCACTGGTTGTGGGCGCGCTGCACGTCCCGCGCCGATACCTCGTTCATGATGGTGTAGCCGTATACGTGATCCATGGCTTCTTCGACGGAGATGTTGATTCCCTCCTTGCCGATCACGATGACGAGTTCGCACTCATAATCGAGTTCGTTCACGTTCCCGTGCATGATGATCTCCCCGTCGGGCCTGTTGTGCGAACCCGGCCACTTGCAGAAGAACACCGGAATCTCGGGGTAGACGCCCACCGGGCGCCCGTATTTGCGCGCGCCCTCATCGGCGTGTTTCTTGTAGTTGAGGCCCACGGCGATGACGGGCCGCGCAAGTTTCGCCACCGGCGCGAGCATCTTGATGGATTCGAACGCCACCGGCTCGCCGTTGGTCTCGGGCGTCCCGCCCCGGGCGATGACTTCCGCCGCGTCGCCCGTTTTGGGGACGACGTCCTCCACGCCGTTTTCCGTCAATACGGCGACGCGGGGGCCCGTATCCGATTCATAAGTCAAAAGTTTCATTTTTTCTCCCCGTTATCATGAAAATTGGGAATGGAAATTGGAATTTCAGCCTGCGAGTTCCCGAATCATGCTCGCCTGCGACTTGGCGCCTGCGATCATGAAGTTCAAATCGCTGCCCGAGAGGATGAAGCGCATCCCCTCCTTGATTCTGCGCTCGATCATCTGCGGGTCGTAGGACCCGCCCATGCCGGCTATCTTGCCGTGCTTCTTACAGGCGGCGTTCACCTGGTCATACACCTTGTTGACTTTGGGATGATCGTGCTGGCCGACGATTCCCATCCCCAGGCTCAGGTCGTTCGTGCCGATGAGCAGCACGTCGATTCCATCCACGGCGGCGATGGCGTCCGCCTCCTCACCTGCTTCGGGCGTCTCGATCATGGCGACGAGCAGCGTCTCGTCGTTGATGCCGCTTAGAAGCGCCATCGGGTCCATGGCCTCGAAACGGCCGTGGGCCAGCCCGCCGCCCGCACTGCGTCCACCCTCGGGCGGGAATTTGCAGATTTTCACGAATTCGGCGGCCTCTTGCGCGTTGTTCACGTGCGGCAGGACGATGCCCTGCGCACCTGAGTCCAGAATGCGCGTGCTCAGGTGCGGGTCGAGCGACGCCACGCGCACGAGCGGCGTGATGCCCTGCGTCAGGGCGGCGATGGAAATCTGCTGCGCGGTTTCCAGATCGAAGGGTCCGTGTTCGAGATCGATGAAGAGCCAGTCGAAGCCGGCCGCCTTCATGGCGAGGCCGACCTCCACCGTTCGCGCCATGCGCACGCCCGCGCCCAGGGTGACCTCTCCGGCGTAGGATTTTCTTTTCGTCTCGTTCGTGATGATGGGCAAGGCGAAGACCTCCATTCGAGGAAAAACATCTGAAATTGCGGAATCGACCGATATGGGTTCCCGTGCCCTCATGGAATACTCCACTTGGGCCATCTCGGCAAGGGCGGCGGGAGATCGGCCATGAGGAGGGGCCGCTCATGGCGATGACGCCGGCGGGTGGATCGCGTATCCTCGAACCAAACGCTGAGCCGCTTTCGTTTATCGGGTCATACTCTCGGGAGGCCTTTGATGATTCGTTCCATCCGTTTGCAGCATATCGGGATCAAGGTGCGCGATCTGGATCGCGCGATAAAATTCTACTCCGAAGTCCTGGGCTTCAAGCTGCGCTCGCGCCACGAGGCGGGCAGCCACCCGGCGGCGCCGTTCGCCTCGGCGTTCATGTATCTGGACGACTACCACCATCAACTGGCGATTTTCAGCGTGCCCGAGGACTGGGTGGAAGAAGAAGGCGGGGACACCGTGCCGCGCCATGACGTGGGACTTCACCACCTCGCGTTCGAGGTGGCGGATCAGGGGGCGTTCGACGACGCGGTGGCCTACATCCGCTCGCGCCCCGACATCGAGGTCGTCTGGGGCCCCTTGCGCCTCGATGAGAGTAACGGCCTCTGGGGCGGACACGAGGGCATATATTTCCTGGACCCCGACGGCAACCGCATCGAGGTGTTCCACGATTCGGATATGTTCCCCGGCAGCCGGCCCGCCTGGCGGGACGCGCGGGAGGATGAATGCTGATCGACGGGCCGAGCCTCCTCGCTCTGGCGGTGGTTTTCGGCGCGGTCGTCTACTGCGTTTTCTTTCGAGACGTGTGGCTGACCCGCCGCATGAAGCCGCTAATCGAAATTCTGGATGCGGGTACGGCCCGTCTCGAAGGCGGACGGCTGAGCGGTCGCTATTCGGGAAAGCGCGCGTGGTTCGAGTATCGCGCGCAAACCCGCCAAAGCCCCGCCGCGATGCGGATAGGCGTCGCCTGCGCCGCTTCTCATTCGTTCAGAATCCACAAGAAAGCGGAAAGCCTCCAGCCGCCTGAGCGCGCTTGTCTTGAGAATGAAGTCGCCGGCCCGAATCTTCAGAACTTCTATTCGGGCGATCCGCTCTGGGATTCAGAACTCGCACTTGCGGCGGAGTGCGAAGCCTCGTTCCGCGGGTGGATCAACCGGCCCGACGTGCACGAAACTGTAGGCGCGATAGTCTTGCGGCCTCTCACCACCATCTTGCTCTGCGATAAGGACGCGCTGTGGGCCGTCTATCCGGGGGCTTCCGCCGAGGCCGTCTTCCAGAGTTCTTTCGCCAGGGATGCGCTCGATGAACTCGTGTTGCTGAGCGAAACCCTGGCTTGAGGGTTATGCGGCGGGTATTCGAGCGTGAGCGCTCATAAACCGATATCTGAAAACTATTTTTTAAGCGGCGGGAGCCTCAACAGGATGAGGTTGAACTTCTCGTCCATCAGGTCGAATTTCTTGTCCATCTTCTCGTCCAGACGGGTTATTCTTTCGTTAATTTTCAGTTCCAAACGGTCTATTTTCTTCTCGATTTTTTGATCCAGCACTTCTATTTTCCTCTCGAGTTTCCGATCCAGCATCGTTATCTTGCTATCGAACTTCTGGTTCAACTGGCTTATTTTCGTGTCGATCTTCTGGCTCAACCGGGTAATTTTCGTGTCGACCGTCTGGTTCAACTGACTTGTTTTCGTGTCGATTTGCTCATTCAGCAGGTCTATTCTTTCTCTGTTCTGCCCGATAGCTTCACGCAATTGGCCGAAATGCTCGTTCATCTGCTTCTCGAAGCGGGCGAAGTTGCCGTTCGTGTTCCCGTCCGCCGCGTCGAGCCTCTTGACTTCCGCGTCGACGCGCGCCCTGACGGGCGTGACCTGGGCGCTGACCATGAATACCGTGAATTGATAGATACCGCCCGCTATCGCGGCCATGAACAGCCCGAACGTCCATACGCCGGCGTTGGTTTTGAAATGATCGAAGAGTTTTTGCATGGTTCCCCCCGCCTCCGGTGAGTAAGAAAGAGTACGGGTCCTCTACACGGAGACTAGCGATTTTGGACCGAAAAGTCAAAAGGGCATCATAAGCAGCCTGTTTCTCGTTCTCCGTTCTTTATGAATATCCCCCTTTGGCAGGGGTGGTTCGCGAACCGCCCTGCTGTATGAAGAAATGGCAGGTTCGGAAGCGACTGGAATTGCGGAGCGCCCCGCCTTTCCGCCTCCCCCGCATCTGTACTAGAATCGCCGGAATTTCATACTAAAAACGCAGGGGAGTATTCCGCATGGCCAACTATCACGAACGCCCGGCGCCGCGCTTCGACTGGTTCATCCCGATCGACGGCGACGGCGAACACATCGGCACGCTGCGGGCCGAGCGTCCGCCCACGTTTGAATACCTGAGCGAGGTGGTGAAGGCGGCGGAGGAGAACGGTTTCTACTCCATGCTCATCCCCACGCGCTTCGCCAACGGGCTTTTCGACCAGGGCGCGCCCCTGGCGGAGACCTGGACGATGGTGACGGCGCTCGCCGCGCGAAGCGAGAAGATACGTTTTCTCATCGCCGTGCGCCCCGGTTTCGTGAACCCCGGTCTTTTCGCGCAGATGGCGGCCACGCTCAGCCAGATCACGGGCGGGCGCGTGGATTTGAACGTCGTGCCCGGCGGCATCAAGGGCGAGTTCGAAAAGATGGGCGAGCGGATCGACCACGACACGCGCTACGAGCGGGCGGAGGAGTTCATCGCCGCCATCCGCAAGCTCTGGGAAAAACCTGAGCCTGTCAGCTTCGACGGAAAATTCGTGAAGCTGAGCGACGTGCACTGCTCGCCCGGCCCGGCGGGAGAGACGCCCCAGTTCTATCTCGGCGGCGCATCGCCCGCCGCGCTCAAGCTCGCGGGAACGCAGTCGGATGTCTATCTCGGCTGGATAGGGCCGGTGGAGGAGACCAGAAAGCACCTGGAGCGCGCACGGGCCTCTTTCGCCGAGGCGGGGCGGACGCCCGTCTTCGGCGTGCGCTCCCATCTGGTGATGCGCGACACTGAAGAAGATGCCTGGGAGGAGACGCGCGAGCTTTTGAGCCGCGCGGAGGATTCCGTGAAGGCGCAGCGCGGTGCGCTGGTGGCCGGCACGAGCATGGTGGGCGCCGCCGCGCAGGCGCGCGCGTTCGAGGATTTCCGGGTCGGGCCGCATCTTTGGAACGGCATCTCCCAGGTGCGGGTGAACTGCGGCTCCGCGCTCGTGGGAACGCCCGAGCAAATCACAGAGGAGCTTCTGGGCTATTGGCGGCTGGGCATCGACGAGTTCATCCTCTCGGGCTACCCCCACGTGGAGGAATGCCACCGCGCCGCGCGCGACCTGATTCCCCGAATCAAGGAGATGATCGAGCGCGAGCGTAGCGCGGCGTAAGACTGGCGCAAGGTTTTGCGCTTTAACGGGCGGGAGGCGTTTTCCGTTCTTTATCCTGTCAGGCAATCCATACTGATTATATGAAGGAGAGATCATGCGAGCCGTCTGGTATGAAGCGTATGGCCCGGCCAAGGAAGTGCTGGAATTCGGTGAACTCGAAACCCCGGAACCAGGAACCGGCGAGGTGCGCGTGAGGCTCCACGCCTCGGGCGCGAACCCTTCGGACTACAAAGGCCGCCTGGGTTCTCGCGGCGAGATGCGCTGGCCGAGAATTATCCCGCACTCGGACGGCGCGGGCGTCATCGAGAGCGTGGGCGAGGGCGTGGACGCGGCCCGCGTGGGCGAGCGCGTCTGGATATTCAACGGCCAGTGGCAAAGGCCATACGGCACGGCGGCGGAGTTCATCGTTCTGCCCGAGCGGCAGGCGGTGCCGCTGGCGGATTCGGTGGATTTCGCCCAGGGCGCGTGTCTGGCAATTCCGGCGATGACCGCCCACAGGGCGCTTTTTATCGACGGGCCTATCATGGGGCAGACCGCGCTCGTCACCGGCGGGGCGGGCGCCGTGGGGCGCTACGGCGTGCAGCTCGCCAAGTGGGGGGGCGCCGATGTCATCGCCACGGTCAGCAGCGAGGAGAAGGCGCGGATCGCGCGCGAGGCGGGTGCGGACCACGTCGTGAACTACCGCGATGAGGACGCGGCGGAGCGCATCATGGAGATTACAAATGGGGCGGGCGTGGACAGGATTTGCGAGGTGGATTTCGGCGAGAACCTCGAAATCACCCGCCAAGTGCTCAAGGGAAACGGAACCGTCGCCGCCTACGGCTCCACGCGCGTTCCCGAGCCCGTCCTGCCCTGGTACCAGATGATGCCCGAGAACACGGCCGTCCGCATGGTGTTCGTCTACACCATGCCGGATTCGGCGATAGCCCAGGCCTGTGCGGACATCAACGCCGCGTGCGATGCGGGCGCGCTCACCCACCACATCGGCGCGCGCTTTGCCCTAGAGGAGACCGCCGCCGCGCACGAGATCATGGAGAATTTCGCGAATGTCGGGAACGTGGTGGTGGAAATCGATTGAGGCGGGCGGAGGCGCTTGCGCGCGGAATCTTCTTGAAAGATAGCGCGCGAGGGCCTATATTTGAAGTAGACCATAGGGGGTTGATGGAGTGATGGAGTCTAGTCCCCTGAAGCAGCGCGCCGGCCTCTTGGGGGATGTCAAAAGACAGCCGGCGCAAGGAATTCGGCAGGCCTCCGCAGGCGGAAAAACAAGAAAGCGGGGTCTCCGGAGACTCCGCTTTTTGCTTGGCGCACGGACGGGCACATTGCATTTCATTCATATCGGAGGGAAACGCCATGCGAATATATGACCCCAAGAAAGTACTGGCAGCCGTAGATTTCTCGGAACTCAGCCGGGGCGTCCTGAAGGTCGCGGCGGAGATCGGGGAGAACCGCAACGCCGAAGTCATGGCCATTCACGTAGCGAGAAATCCCGACTACGCGGCTAAATACGGCGGCTACGGCGCGGAGCTCGTAGGCACCATCTCTCCGAGCAAATTACTCGAAGATACGCGCGTCGAACTGGAGAGCAACCTCGACGTGATGACGAAACAAATCGAATCGGCCGTGCCCATTGAGACCCTCGTCGTATTCGGCGAACCGGTGAAGGAGATCGTCCAATTCGCCGACACGGGGGATTTCGACCTCCTCGTCATGGGTACGCACGGCCACAACATGGTGAGCCGATTCCTGATCGGGAGCGTCTCCGAGCAGGTCCTGAGGCGCGCGCCGTGTCCGGTGTTCCTGCTGAGGGACAAGGTGGCCCTGAAAAAGCTGGAGGAAATGGACGCGGAATCGGTCGAAAGCTAGAATCAAGCCGCATCGCACCGCCCCCTCCGGCTCAGGAACCGCGCCGGAGGGGGCGGTTTTTTGCGCATGTTTCCCGCCGCCGTCGCCTTTTGCGTGTCGTTCGGTTTGCGGCTCGTGAAATACTTGAGGCGGACTTGCTGCGCTTGTTGACAAAAAACGACGCTTTCATACAATGCGCTGTTACAAAGGCATTATGAGTTGCATATACGGGCCGAGAGGCGGGTTCATCCGTCGGCCGGCGTTCCATCGTGCGATGAACGCATTCAGCGGATTCCATTCGCCCACTCGGTCACCCCAAGAATGAAGGAGGAACACCCAGATGAGCGAGAAGCAGATCAAAAGAAGAAGCCTCCTGAAGGCCGGTCTGGCCACCGCTGTTGCGGGTCCCGCCGTTCTCGGCGGCGCGGGCAAATCCCATGCCGGGCCCGAGGAGGACGCCGTCGTCAAAGCCGGCAAGAAGCTGGGCGGCGCCAAGCTGAACGGTATGATGTGGGGCCTCTACTGGCGGAACTACCCTGACCTCAACCGCGAGTTCAATAAAGCCACCGGCATCTCCATGGACAAGGTCAGTGACGTTCCCAACCTGCAGATTCCCCAGCGGGCCATGGCCGAGGCCATCACGCGCTCGGGCAAGTTCGACATCTTCCACGTCGAGTCCATGATGATTCCCTCCCTCGTGGCGGCGGGAATGCTCGAGCCCCTCGACGACTACATGAAGGCCGCCGGTTTCGACCTCAAGATGGTGGGCAACTTCGAGACCTTCATGACGTATCAGGGCAAGACCTACGCCATGCCCACGGACGGCAACGTCTGCCCGCAGTTCATCCGCAAGGACCTGTTCGACAATCCCGATGAGCGCAAGGCCTTCGCCGACAAGCACGGCAAGCCTCTCAAGTGGCCGGTCACCTGGGAAGACGAACTCGAAATGATGAAACACTTCCACAGGCCCGACAAGGAGCTCTACGGTTTCGGCGGCCTGCGTGACAAGGCGAACAGCAGCTTCTGGTACTGGATGTATCTCTACAGCGCGGGCGGCTTCCCGTTCGACGACGACGCCAACCCCACGCTGAACACGCCTGCGGCCGAATACGCCTTCGACACCTGGCTCGCCCGCAAGCAGGTTTCCCACCCCGAGGCGGGCGCTTGGGGTTCGCCGCAGATGATCCCCCGGATCCGCAACGGCAAGATTTTCTCCTGCCAGTACTGGGACGGAATTATCGCCGCCATCGAAAGCCCGACGGCGGGCACCAAAACCAGGGGCATGTGGCATTACGGCCTGGTTCCGGGTTCGAAGTTCTCCGGCAAGCTCATCCACCGCGCCTTCTCCGCTCCGGTGATGGCCATGGTGGTGAACCGTCACAGCCCGCGCAAGAAACAGGCCGTCGCATGGGCCATGTACATGAGCACCTACAAGAACAGCGCCGAGGTCGTGGGCCATCCGAAGTTCACCTTCCACGATCCCTGGCATCCCAAGCACATGACCGACCCGCAGGTGACCAAGGTCTACACCAAGCCGGGCATCAAGTCCGTGGAGGACAACCTCCTCGTCACCTGCCCGCCGCCGTATGTGACCGGCTACCAGGAGTTCAAGGAAGTCGTCGACCGGAACCTCTCCGAGGCCTACGCGGGCCGCAAGAAGGGCGCCAAGAAGGTGATGGGCGACATCCAGAGCGAATGGGCCAAGATCATCCGCAAGGTCGGCAAGCGCAAGCTCAAGAAGGAGATTCCCTTCTACAAGGCCATGATGCCGAAGGTTGACAAACCCATGTAAGACGAACCTTCTCTCCCCGGGGCGCGGCTCCGGGGCGGAGGTTTCATGTTTCGCCGGTTGGGGCGGGCGGGGAATCGCCCGCCCCGGCTGCCGACGCGATTATCGCTTCCGAATGGTTTCCGGCGTACGCTCCGATTCATTCGATACCGCAGGAGTCTTGTTGAATGGCGACGGCCACAATTGCGCAGCCCAAGGGTAGACGCTCCACGCGCGCCCGGGGCGTGCGCATATTCAAATGGAGCGTGCTCTCTCCGCTGATTCTCCTGTTCGCGTTCCTGATACCCGTCTTTCTCTTGCAGATATATTTTTCGTTCCATTCCTGGACGGTTTATCTCTCCACGTGGTTCGACGCGGAGTTCGTGGGGCTGGAGTTGTTCCAGGAGGTGTTGACCGAAGGTCGTTTCTGGAGAGCCATGGGGCGCTCGCTCATGTTCGCGGGTCTCTCGACGCTGGGTTGTTTCATATGCGGCTTCATTCTGGCGCTGTTGATGTACAAGCCCTTCCGGGGACAGGCGTTCTTCTACATTCTCTTCATCCTCCCGATGCTGACGGTGCCCGTAGTCATCGCCTACACCGCCGACATGCTCTTGTATGAAAAAGGGCCGATCAACGGATTCCTGAGCTATTTCCTGCCGGGGGACCTCTCGAAGTTCACCTGGCTGTCGAATCCCAATTTCGCGATCTTCACGATTATATTGCTCGAAATATGGAACTGGACGCCTTTCGTCTTCATCATCATGCTGGCCGGCCTCTCCTCGCTGCCGACCGAACCGGTGGAGGCTGCGCGTATTCTGGGGGCGAACCGCCTGCAGATATTCCGCGAGATCCAGCTTCCGCTCCTGCGTCCCGTCATATTCCTGGCGCTCATCCTGCGCTTCCTGGAGGCCATGGCGGAATTTCCCAAAACGTGGGGCCTAATCCAGGGAGGGCCCGGCACCGCTACAGAGACGATACCCATCTATCTCTATTTCACGACCTGGGTGTCGTTCGACATATCGAAGGGCGCGGCGATGTCCTACGTAGTCATGGTGCTCATGATATTCATCGTTCTCACGGCGATCTACGTGCTGCGCCGCGAGAAGCGGGCGCTCGACGCCCTGCATGAAACGTCGCGCACGGAGGCCTAGACATGAACCGAGTACAGAAGGCGCGCCTGTTCACCATATTCCGCTACGCCATGCTTTTCATATGGTCGGTGATCGTGGCGTTCCCGATTTTCTGGATCGTTTCCACCTCGTTCAAGCCCGACTGGGAATGGCACGCCTGGCCGCCGGTCTACTGGTCGAAGGAGGCCTCCTGGGTCAACTACCAGGCCGTGTGGGGCAGGCCCGAAAGTCCCCGCACCGCCACCGAGGAGAAAACACAGACGGCCCGCTACGAGTCGCACTCGGCCAACAAACCCTGGCAGGCGCTGTGGAACAGCCTCTACATCGCCATCACCGCCACGGCGCTTTCGGTCGCATTCGGAGTCATTCTGGCCTACGGAGTCTCGCGGTACCGGATATTATCGGAGATACGGATGTTCCAGCTCCTTGTGCTCAGGATGATTCCGCCCATTGTGGTGGCGGCGCCGCTGACGCTCTACTATTCGGCGATCCATCTGATGGACACGGCGCTGGGGCTGATTATCGTCTATTTCATCACTACGTTGCCGTATTCCGTCTGGATGACGAAGAGCTTCGTGGACGAGGTTCCCGTCGAGATCGAACAGGCCGCCGAGATTCTCGGCGCCACCAAGTGGCAGGCGATCCGCGAGGTGATATTCCCGCTCATACGCTCCGGCATCGTGGCGACGTTCCTGTTCATCCTCATTCTGACGTGGAGCGAATATCTGCTCTCTCTCATGCTGTCGAAGGTGGACGTGGTGACGCTGCCCGTCCAGTTGGCGAAATACGAAGGCTCCGACGAGGGCCGCGTCTACGGCCACCAGGCCGCTCTGGCGGTGGGAATCACCCTGCCGCTCATGGTCATCGGCATTTTCATTCGAAAACACCTGGTGCGAGGTTTCACTTTCGGAATGGTGAAGAGGTAAAAGGACAATGGCAAGAATCGAACTCAAGGGCTTACGCAAGGTATTCGGCAGGAACATCGAGGCCGTGAAGAACCTCGACTTCACCATCGAGGAAGGCGAGTTTGTCGTCATCGTCGGCCCTTCAGGATGCGGGAAGACGACCACGCTGCGCATGATCGCGGGTTTCGAGGAACCCACCGCGGGCGAGATCGAAATCGACGGGCGGCTCGTGAACGACGTCGACCCCGGAGACCGCGGCGTCGGCATGGTCTTCCAGACGCACGCCCTGTTCCCGCACAAGACGGTGGCCGAGAACATCGAGTTCGGCCCGCGCATGAAGAAGGTGCCCGAGGAAACGCGCAAACAGCAGGTGCGCGAGGTGGCCGACATGGTGCGCATCACACACCTCCTCCACAAGCTGCCCGTCGAATGCTCGGGCGGCGAGGCGCAGCGCGCCGCACTGGCCCGCACCCTCATCACCGACCCGGCCGCCTTTCTGCTCGACGAGCCGCTCTCGAGCCTCGACGCCAAGCTCAGGCGTGAGATGCGCGCCGAGATCGACAGGCTGCACGAGGAACTCAAGAAAACCTTCGTCTACGTCACGCACGATCAGGAGGAGGCCATGACGCTGGCCGACCGCATCGTGGTGATGCGCGACGGCGTCATCGAGCAGGTGGGGACGCCGCTGGAAATCTACAACGACCCGGTCAGCTACTTCGTGGCCGATTTCTTCGGCAGCCCCTCCATGAACCTCATCGCGGGAAAGGTGGAGGGCTCGAACGGCGCCGCCGCCTTCACGGGGGCCGGAATCGAATTCAAACTCCCCGACGCCTACGCGGGCGTATCTCCGGGGGACTACACCCTGGGCGTGCGGCCCGAGCACATCGTGGTGGGAAGCCAGGATGCCGCCTTCTCATGCGACATTCAGCTCGTCGAGCCCCTCGGCAAGGACACGCTGCTCTACTTCGAGCACGGCGCCGAGCGTCCGACCATCGCGATCATCGAGGCGAGCGATCGCTTCAAAGAAGGCGAGCGGTTGAACGTCACTTTCGACTCCGAGCGCGTCTATCTCTTCGAACCCGACGGAACGCGCGTACGTTAGCACTTCCTCAAAAGAGCCGGCACGAAAAGTATCGGGTCACTCGCCATCGGCGTGATCCATGGTGCAGGAGCGCCGAAGCACTTCGTTCGTACCGCTATCGTGGAATCTGCCCGTAAAACGCCATTTTCTGGTTTGTTGCGCTCGAATTTATCTTGACTAGCTCAAGGCGATAACTATATCTTGCAGAAGCGCACATCAAAACAAGATAAGAGAACTTCCAGGAAATAAATTACCTTGTCTGCAACGAGGGGGGACCCACTGGCATGCATCCAGCCCACTCCAGCCACTTCGCCCATCGCGCCCGCATCGGGCGGTCGACGAACCGCCTCCCGGCAGAGGCCGTTCGGGAATCCATGCCTCGCTTGTTCCGCTTGGCGGTCTGCGCGCTGGCCCTTGTCTTCGTCTTGTCGGCTGCGCCCGCGGGCGCGGGGGATTTTACCCACGGCGAACTCGAGGGCAGTCTCGACATCACGCTCTCGCACGGCGTCACCCTTCGCGTCGGGGAGCGCGACGAGAGCCTGATCGGCACGACCAACGGAGGCGCGGCGACCTCCGTCAACAGCGACGACGGCAACCTCAACTTCGACAGAGGCGTCGTGAGCAACGCGTCGAAGTTCATCGGCGAGCTCGACTTGAACTACCGGAACTTCGGCGCCTTCGCCCGCGTGCACGGGTTCTTCGACTTCGAGAACGAAAACGGCGACAGGGCGCGGGACGAGCTTTCGCCCGAGGCGAAGGACCTGGTCGGAAAAGACCTCGAAGTGCTCGACCTCTACCTCACCGGCTCGTTCGACCTGGGCGGCGCGCCGATCGACCTTCGGCTCGGCAATCACGTGCTCAGCTGGGGCGAGAGCACCTTCATCCAGAACAGCATCAACGTCATCAACCCCTTCGACGTGACCAAGCTGAGAACGCCGGGCGCGGAGCTGCGCGACGGGCTCGTGCCGGTTCCGATGGTCTCCGTCTCGGCCTCGCTGCACGAGAGCCTCTCCGTGGAGGGCTTCTACCAGGTGAAGTGGGAGAAGACCGAGATCGACCCGCCCGGCAGCTTCTTCTCGACGAGCGACTTCGTCGGCGCGGGCGGGAGGAGAGTGGTATTGGGCTGGGGCAAGATCCCCGACACGGGTCGAGGGTTCGGTCCCGTCACGGCGGCGATCAACGCCGACCTCCGTGGTTTCCGAATCCCCAGCCCTACGGCGCCGGGTGCCCTGACGCCCCTGCCGCAGAGAGCGCAGCCGGACTTCGACCGTTATTTCCTGAACGTGTTCCGCAGCGGGGACAACGAACCAGAAGACTCCGGCCAGTGGGGGGTCGCGCTGCGCTACCTCGCCGAGGGCCTCAACAACACCGAATTCGGCGTCTACTTCGTCAACTACCACAGCCGCCTGCCCGTTTTGAGCGGGCGCACCGGCACCGTGCAGGGGATACAGGACGGCCTCTTTGCAGCGGGAGCGGTTACCGCTGGTTCCGATACTCCTGCGGACCCGAGTGATGACTCCGCCACGATAAGAGCGATCACCGCTGCGGTCACAACTGCGGTCACAGCGCAAGTTCCGCCCGGTACGCCGCCGGCGGTCATTCAAAGTCAGGTTGCCAGTGAGACCGCTAGGCAAGTGGGGGAACTGGGCGGCTCCCTCGCCATCGACCGCTACGTGAAGACGGCGAACTACTTCGCCGAATACCCCGAAGATATCCAGCTCTTCGGCCTGAGCTTCAACACCGTGCTCGGAACCTCGGGATGGGCGCTGCAGGGAGAACTCTCCTACCGCATGGACGCGCCCCTGCAGATAGACGACGCCGAAGTGTTCTTCGCGGCCCTGACGCCGCTCACCATCGACCTCGCGACCAGCAGGCCATGCTCGAATGATTTCCCCTACTGCCGGAACCAGGTCGGCGTCTTCGGCCCCGAAACCTACGTCCAGGGCTACATCGAGCGCGACGTGAGCCAGATTCAGGCCACGGCCACCAAGGTGTTCGGCCCCACGCTCGGGGCGGACAGCCTGGCGTTCGTCGCGGAAGCGGCGCTCATGTACGTGCACGACATGCCGGACAAGAGCGAACTCCGCCTTGAGGGGCCGGGCACGCAGACCAGCGGGGAGCCCTTTCATTCCACGCCGGCGGGCGGGCACGCGGGCCTCCCGGCGGATCCGCTGGATCGGTTCGCGAGCGCCACCTCCTACGGCTATCGGCTGGCGGCGCGGCTGTCGTATCTCAACGCCATCGGCGCGGTGAACGTCGCGCCGCGCGTCTCGTTCCAGCACGACGTGAAAGGCACCAGCCCCGGCCCGGGCGGGCCGTTCATAGAGGATCGGATCGCCGTGACCCTCGGGCTGGGCGCGAGCTATCTCAACCGCTGGCATTTCGACGTGAGCTTCACCATGTTCGGCGGCGCCGGCAGGCACAACCAGGCGAGCGACCGCGACTTCGTCTCCGCCACCGTCAAATACCTGTTCTGACCAACAGCGATGAAAATGGGGTAACCGCCATGAAAACCATCATTTTGAGAGCCATCGTCGCGATGCTTTGCACCCTCGTGGCAACCAGCGCCTCCGCCGCGATTTCCGCCAGTGAGATCGCCCGGCTCGGCAAGGACCTGACCCCCCTCGGCGCGGAGCGGGCGGGCAACGCCGAAGGCTCCATCCCGGAGTGGAAGGGCGGCGTCACGACCCCGCCGGCCGGCTACAAGGTGGGCGACCACCATCCCGACCCATACGCCGGTGACAAGCCCCTGTTCACCATCACCCGCGCGAACCTCGACAAATATCGGGGGAAACTCTCGGCCGGGCTCCAGAAGATGGTGGAGGCCTACCCGACGCTCCGCCTGCCCGTCTACCCGACCCGGCGCAGCGCCGCGTTTCCGAAGCGCATCTACGACGCCACCCGGCGCGTCGCCGCCACCGCGAAACTCGCCTCGGGCGGCAGCGGCGTGACGGGCGCTGTGATCGGGGTTCCGTTTCCGGTTCCCAAAAACGGCGCGCACGTGATCTGGAATCACCTGCTCCGCTACCGGGGCCAGGCCTCCACGCGCGTCATCGGCCAGGCGGCCGTCACCCGGAGCGGCGACTACACCCTCGTCCGGCTCGAGGACGCATACGTCGCGCGCTATTCCCTGCCGGGCATGACGGAGGCGAAACTCGACAACCGGATGATCCTCTTCCGCCAGAAGGTGGCGGCGCCCGCGCGGCTGGCGGGCCGGATCCTGCTGGCCTACGAGACGCTGAACCAGGTCGCCGAGCCGCGCCACGCCTGGGTGTACAACCCCGGCCAGCGACGGGTGCGCCGCGCGCCGAACATCGCCTACGACAATCCGGGCACCGCCGCGGACGGGCTCAGGACGAGCGATCAGTTCGACATGTTCAACGGCGCGCTCGACCGCTACGACTGGAAGCTCCTCGGCAAGCGCGAGATGTACGTGCCCTACAACAGCTACAAGCTTCACAGCGACAAAATCACCTTCGCCGACGTTTTGAAGCCGCTGCACGTCAACCCCGAGTATCTGCGCTATGAGTTGCACCGGGTCTGGGTGGTCGAGGCGACGCTCAAGGAAGGGGCGCGCCACATCTACAAGAAACGGCGGTTCTACGTGGATGAGGACTCGTGGATGATCCTGCTCTCCGACATCTATGACAACCGGGATCAGCTCTGGCGCGTGTCGGAAGGGCACGTCGTCAACTATTACGAAAATCCCCTGGTGAGCTATACCCTCGAGGTGCACACCGACCTTCAGGCGGGGCGCTACCTCGCGCTGGGGCTCAACAACGAGTATCCCATGAACACCTTCTCCACGACCTACTCGGAGAGGAATTTCACTCCGGCGGCGCTGCGCCGCATGGGCAGGAGATGACGGCGGCGGAATCCGGGGTTTCGGGAAGACGGCGGCGACGCCTCCTGCCCGCCCTCATCTTCTGTCTGCTGCCCATTGGCGCGGCGAACGCCGAACCGGCCGTTCAGGCCCGGCTCGCGCCCGAATCCCTGCTGATTGGCGGAGCGTCCGCAGGTCCGCGCCTGGTGGTGGTGGGCGAGCGCGGCCACGTTCTGGTCTCGGACGACGGCGGCTTGAAGTGGAAGCAGGCCCGCGTACCTGTCCGCGCCCTGCTGACGGCCGTGCACATGCACGATGCGCGCCTCGGTTGGGCGGTCGGGCACGACGCGCTCATCCTGCGCACCGAAGACGGCGGAATGACCTGGCGGGTGGTTCACCACGCGCCCCAGGAAGAACGCCCCCTGCTCGACGTCTGGTTCCGCGATGAACGAAACGGCTTCGCCGTGGGGGCGTACGGCTATTTCCTCGCCACCTCGGACGGCGGCCGCACCTGGAAGCCGCGCACCATCGACAGGGACGATTTCCACCTGAACGCCATCGTTCCCGCAGGCGCCGGGCGGCTGTTCATCGCCGGGGAAGCGGGCGCGATCTACCGAAGCGACGACGACGGCTCCACCTGGCGCAAGCTCTCCTCGCCCTATGCCGGTTCGTGGTTCGGTGCGCTCGCGCTCGATGCGGACAGGCTGCTGCTGTTCGGCTTGAGAGGCAGGATGTATCGCTCAGACGACGGGGGTGAGAGCTGGACGCGCGTTCGCACGCGGACGAAGGCGACCCTCACCGGAGCGATCCGGATAAAACCCGGTCTCCTGCTCGTCACCGGCCTTGAGGGCGCACTGCTCGTCAGCCGCGACGGCGGGCGCAGCGTATCGACCGATCCGAAGTTCAGACCCCTGACCTCCCGCCTGGGAATCTCCAAAGCGCTCGCGCTTTCAGGCGGCCGGGTGCTGCTGCTCGGCGAGTTCGGGGTCAGGCGCCTGCCCGGGGCCCGATAGGCGCATTCCCATGCCGGACGCCTCCGCTTCTCCTGAGAATTCTTCCGTAACGGCCCGGCTCGAGCGCGCGCTGTTCTCGCACCGCAAGCGGGTGCTCGCGGCGTTTCTCATCGTCACGCTGGCGATGGCCTGGCTGGCGGCGGGGCTGCGCGTCGATGCGGGCTTCACCAAGCTGATTCCGCTCGAACACGAGTACATGCGCACCTTCGTCAAGCACCGCGCCGCTTTCGGCGGGGCGGACCGCGTGGCGGTGGCGCTCGTCGCGCGGAAGGGCGACATCTTCACGCCGGAGTTCTTCGCCCTGCTCCAGAAGGTGAACGACGCCGTATTCTTCCTGCCGGGCGTCGACCGCACCCAGGTCTATTCGGTGGTGACGCCGAACGTGCGCTACAACGAGGTGGTCGAGGACGGCATCGTCGCGGGCAACGTGCTGCCCGCGGACTTCAAGCCGACCAGAGCCGGCCTCGCGCGGGTGCGCGAGAACATCATCAAGGCGGGAATCGTGGGCCGGCTGGTGGCGAACGATTTCTCGGGCGCGCTCGTGAGCGCGAGACTCCAGGAGTTCCATCCGAACACCGGGGAGCGGCTCGATTATCTCGAAGTCGCGCGCGCGCTCGAGGTCATCCGCCGCGACGCAGAAGCCGGCGGCGTCGCGAAAGTCCACATCATCGGGTTCGCCAAGGTCGTGGGCGAAATCGCGGACGGCGCGGCCCAGGTGCTGCTCTTCTTCGGCCTCGCCGTCGTGATCACCGCCCTTTTCGTGTACGCCTACACCCGATCGGTCCGCCTCACGGCGATGCCGCTGGCGTGCTCGCTCGTCGCGGTGGTGTGGCAACTCGGCGCGCTCACGGCTCTCGGCTTCGGCGTCGACCCGATGTCGATCCTGGTGCCGTTTCTGGTGTTCGCCATCGGGGTGAGCCACGGGGTGCAGATGGTGAACGCGGTGGGGGCCGAAGGGGGCGGCGGCGTCCGCGCCGCGCGGGCGAGCTTTCGCCGCCTGCTGCTGCCGGGTTCGGTGGCGCTGGCCTCGGACGCCATCGGCTTCGTGGCCATCGCGCTCATCCCCGTGCGCGTCATCCAGGAGATCGCCGTCACCGCCAGCCTGGGCGTGGCGGCGATCATCCTCACGAACCTGGGGCTTCTGCCGGTGGCGCTTTCCTTCCTCAAGCCGGGGGAGGGCGGGGAGCGCGCGGCCTCACCGGGGCTTTTGGCGGGTCTCTGGAAGCGCGCCGCGCGGGCGGCCAGGCCGCGCCCCGCGGTCGCGACGATAGCCGTCGCCGCCGTCCTGCTCGCTCTCGGCGCGCGCTATGCGCCCGAGGTCCGCGTGGGCGATCAGCACCAGGGCGTGCCGGAGTTGCGCGCGACTTCCACTTATAACCGCGATACCGCCGCCATCGTCGAGCGCTTCAACATCGGCGTGGACGTGTTGACGGTGATCGTCGAGACCATCTCCCAGGGGTGCGTCGATTACCGCGTGATGCGCCTCATCGACGAGTTCGAGTGGCGCATGCGGAACGTGGCGGGCGTGCGCTCGGTGGTCGCGCTGCCCGGCATCGTCCGCAAGCTGAACGCGGGCTGGAACGAGGGCAGCCTCAAGTGGCGCGCGCTGCCGCGCAACCGCCACGCGCTCGCCGAGTCGGTCTCCCTCGTGCCGACGAGCACCGGACTCCTGAACGGCGACTGCTCGGCGATGCCGGTGCGCATCTACACCGCCGACCACAAGGCGGAGACCATCCGCCGGGTCGTCTCCGCCGTCGAGGCGTTCAACCGGGCGGAGCGCGATGAGCGCACCACCTTTCGCCTCGCCTCGGGGAACGTCGGGGTGATGGCGGCGACGAACGAGGAGATAGAGGCGTCGCAGTTCCCGATCCTGGGCTACGTCTACGCGGCGGTCATCCTGCTCTGCCTGGTCTCGTTCCGCTCCGCCGCGGCGACCGCCTGCATCATCGCGCCCCTGGCGCTCGTCTCGCTCCTCGCCTACGCGCTGATGGCGTTTCTGGAGATCGGCCTCAAGGTCTCGACGCTTCCCGTGGTGGCCCTGGGGGTCGGCATCGGCGTGGATTACGGGATATACATCTGCGGGCGGCTTCTCGCCTATATGAGGGAGGGTCTCGATTTCGCCGCCGCCTACGAACGCACCCTCGCCACCACGGGGGCGGGCGTGGTGCTCACCGGCCTCACGCTGGCGGTGGGGGTGGCGACCTGGATATTCGCGCCGCTCAAGCTCCAGGCCGATATGGGGACGGTGCTCTCGTTCATGTTCCTCGTCAACATGGTGGGCGCCATCGCGCTCCTGCCCGCCCTGGGCGCGTTTCTGATGCGGGCGAAGAAGGCGAGAGGAGAGCGGGCGGGGGCGTAGGGGATTGTCGAAAAAGCCATCCCTGGTCGGAATGACGAACAAAACCGAATCGCATCCGTAGCGGACAGGCTCCTGCGCCTGTCCGAGGCCCCCGTGCCTGTCTTGACGAAGGACAACCACGGGAATGGATGTCTTCGGTACGGGCGGCCACGGGGGGCCGCCGCGGGGCGTAGGGACAACCCCCCGTGGTTGTCCGGGGCCGACGTGTCCGCCCGATTGGCCGGAAAACCAACCCCCCCTACCCCCCCTTGTCAGGGGGGTAAGAAAAAGCAACGCCCGCCAACGAGGGGGTGGAAGAAAAGCCCCCCTGCGTTGGTTCTTCCTTCATCAGTCAGCAATGACCCCCAAGGTATTTCACTCCCCCTTGAGGGGTCTGTTGAAAAAATCCCGTGGAGCAATTTTGGTTGAGCGCACGCTTTTGAAGTTCACTCCCCCCTTGAGGGTCTGGCTTCCCGAGGGGAAAGCCAGACCCTCAAGGGGGGAGTGAATCCTCTCTGCTGAATAACAAACAAGTCTGAAAGGGGGAGTGAATTTAGGATTCTCCCTGGTGGAGGGAATAACCCCCCCTACCCCCCCTTATCAGGGGGGTATGAAAAAGCAAGACCCCAAAAAAGGATCAACTCCCCCCTCAAAGAAGGAGTGGTTCTTCCTCTTTCAGCGGATGAGTCAAACCCTTATCGGGGGAGGGGTCTTTCTTACCCCCCTGTCAAGGGGGGGGTAGGGGGGCAGGACAGCCCCGAGGAGGGGCTGTCCTTTCAAGGAGAGAGGCGGGCGCATCCGCTCGGGAAGAAAAAAAGGCCGACACCCCGCGAAGGGCCGGCGGAAGCGGGAGTTGCTGCGACACAATCCCTGAGGTCCGAGGCCCGGCCGAGCGGGGCGCCGGCCTGTCTGCATGACGAAAACAGGGGCCGCCCGTTGTTCCCGTTCCCGGCTCGAGGACTCAAACTCACAGCAGGGAGCGGTACAGTTTGCTCTCACGAGAGAAGCAACCAACGGGCAACCCCCTTTTCGCTCTCCTTCAATCCGCCCCGGCCCAGGGGCCGTGAAGCCCCGAAGCCATAGGCGTCCTGCTCTTCGCTGCTACTGCTGCTTGTTCGCACCGAACGCGCCGACCATGCGGCCGATGGTGCTGAACTCGGAATAGAAGGTTCCGGTCACCGTGGTCGGGATGTTGCTGCCGTCGCCGTCCGGGGCGTTTCCGGGCATTTCGTCGTACATCGTACCGCTCCACGTGCCGGACGCCAGCGCCTTGTTGCCGTTGATCGACCAGACCGTGGGGTCATTCGTAGGAGCCGTGATCGTTCCGCCTGAAGCGCCCAAGGCACCGCGGGCCAGCGCGACGCTCCAGCCCGGATCCTCGGACCCGTCGTTCAGCCGGAAGTTGTCGATCGTGCCGGTCACGCCGGCGGTCGCGCCGGTCCCGAACGTGGCTTTCAGTTCGGCATCCGCCGTGAAGTGGCCGCCGCTGCCGGTGCCGTCGAGCGGGTTGCTGATGGCGAACTTGCCTGCGGCGTTGCCGACATAGGTCGCCGAGCCGGATATTGCGGTAAGGTCGCCGCCGGTGTCGAGATCGCCAGCGGTAGGCTCGACAACCCCAACGAACGCGCTGGCCGCCTTCGGCACGCCGTCATTGTTCTTCCTCACCCACCAGCCGAAGTACAGGTACTCGGCATCGGGCTGATGCACCATCGCGCCCGTGTCGGGCTTGAAGTGCCAGGTTCCGGTCAATGCGCTCGGGGCACCGCTACCGTCGTTGGTCGAGGAGCAAGTCCCCGAGCAGCGGTACTCACCCGGTGCGCCGTCGTAGGTGCCTCGGATGTATACTGCCCTGCTTCTATCGGGAACCGGGTGATTCTGGGTTCCCGAGTGTGTAAAGGCATTCGCCCTTACAAGTGCGTATTCAGCATCAGTATCGACTAACAGCGAACCAGCATTATCATCGCCTGCCGGTAAAAGGGCGTGTTCTTGGCTGAACGGACGCGACCTCCCGGAGCCTCGGTTCGTGTAGACCCTGGCTTCGTTGGTGACCCTCGAGGTGCCAGTACCCGAGGTAAGGGCATAGTCCGTACCCGACCAGCCGCCCAACGCTCCGGCGGAATCGCCGGCCTTGAGAGCCACGGCATCAGGGTCTCCATCGGCGGTGGGAAGCGCTCCCGCGCCTGTCGTGGCATCAATCGAGAGGGTCGAAGTCAGCGCAGGTGAGCCAATGTTAGTCAGCGGGGTCGTGCCAGCATCGTCTGCTCCCAGCGCCGCGTGCATATCCTTGCCGAGTTTCGCGTTGGCCTTGTCCGCTTCCTTTTGCTTAGCGGCCATCGCCGCCGTGCGGGACGTCTTGGCAGCGGCTAGCTGCGGCTCGAGCGTGGCGAGCGTTCCCTTCGCGCTGGCAACGTCGGTATCGCCCTCGGGGAGATCTTCCGCGCCCTCGATCGCCGCCTTGAGAGCGGCAATCGCCGCGTCCGCAGCAGCAACCTCGCTATCGGTCGAGTCGTCGCTCACACCCGCGACCGCATTGCGGGCCATCGTGACGGCATTCGTGATCGCCGTGCGCTGGGCCGTCTGCCGACCGGCGCGGTCCATGCCGGTCTGCGCCGTTCTCACGGTCTCCGTGGCCGCCCCCAGTTGGGTCTGGTACGCGGCCTTTTCGGAATCGCTCAGGTGGGTCGCCGCCTCCAGCGCCGCCTTGAGCGCGTCAACGGCAGCATCGGCCGCGGCGATCTTTGCCGCCGTGTCCAGATCGTCGAGGTCGATGTCGGCAAGGGCCGTGCCGGCTTCCGTCAGCGCCGTGCGCTGCCGGCCGACATTCCCGGCGAGAACCGTCTCCGCACGGTCCACCTTCCGCCGGGCCACCGTCATGTCGACGGTGGCGTCGAGCTTCTCGGCGTCGGTCAGATTGGTCGCCGCTTTCAACGCCAGATCAACCCCGGTGATGGCTGCCACGGCCGCATCGATCTGCGCCTCCGTCATCAGGTTGTCGAGGTCGAGAGCGGCAAGGATAGCAACGGCATCGGCGAGCGCCGTCTTCTGGGCTGCGGTGTCGAACCTGCCCTGCGCCAGCATCACGGTCCGATCGGCTGTCGCCAGCTCGGTCATGGCCGCGGTCTTCTCGGCATCGCTCAGCTCCGTCGCCGCGGCCAGCGCCATGCGAAGCGCCTCGATGGCGGCCTGGGCGGCGTCGATCTTCTCCTTTGTCGACAGATCGGCCAGGTCGATTGCCCGAAGGGCCTCGACGGCACTCGTGAGCGCCGTCGTCTGGGCCGCATGGTCGAGAGTGCTCTGCGCGGCCGCCACGGTTGTCTCGGCGGCTGTCACCCGCCCCTGATACATCGCCTTGTCGGCGTCGCTCACGTCGGCCGCCGCCGCCAGCGCCGCCTTGAGCGCGGCGATGGCGATTTTCGCGGCGGCGATGGCATCCGCGTCCGGCAGGTCGGACGTGTCGACATTGCCGGCCGCGTTCGCCAAAGCCATTTTCTGCGCATCGACCCGAGCCATCATGGCCAGGGCCGCCACGCGCGCGGCGACCTTCGTGTTCAGGTCCTGGAGCTGCGCGCCTGAGATGCCGGCGGCCACCGCCGTGGCGACCGCCGCCTGTGCGGCTTCCGCCGTCTCGGCCGCCGCGATTGCATCAACCGCCGCCTCATAAGCTGTCGGCATCGCTGGCGGATCCGGGTCCGGCGCAGCAGCGCTGCCGCCGCCGCCACCGCCGCAGCCGGCCAGCGTCAGCGCGAAGAGCGCCGCCAGCGCGAAAGCGTAAAACTTGTTTATCGATTTCTCTTTGAACATCATTTAGTGAGTCCTCCTGAATACACAGTAGAAAAAGGGATCTTCAGTGAATTTCCGGCTTTCTCCGATTAACCTCCTTTCGTCAGCTTTTATTTCGGGCCTTCACAAACTGATTCGTATCTCGGGCCGCCTGAAATACGGCGGACTTGAACCCTTTCATGCTCCGGGCCGGTAGTGAGTCTTTCCGCGAGAGGCGGATTCCTGCGGTATGCGTCCACTTCGAACCCGGGCTGGTGACCGCTAATTACTGTTACCGGACCCCAGAAACCCCGTTTTCCGCCGGAAAACCCGTTTCGGGGCGCATTCGGGCCGCAAACAAGCGAAAGATGAGCGAAAAAAGACGCAAAATGGCGCCCGAAACCCCTCCGGGGACCCCGGAATTGCGCTTGACATGGCCGTGAGAGGTGTTATATTTTCTGATAACAGTAATTATCGGACTCCAGAAAAGCCGTTTCGGTCGGAATCGACCGCCGACGTCATCCCTGCGCGGTTATATATGCGGATGACGGCCCTTCATGTATCGCCGAACCCCGGAATGACAATGGAAAGCCGCACCTGCGGGTCGTTGCGATTTACGTGGTTTCTGTAGGGACAGGCCCCCGTGCCTGTTCCCGCCAGGGACAACCACGGGGGGTTGTCCCTGCAATCCCACATTCTTCAAGCAGCAAACCGCAATCGCTCCCTCATCGGTCGCGTTCGACCTGCGCGCCTGCGAACGCCGTATTGCTGCAGTCGTGTCGAATGGAAAGTCGGTTCAGTATGGACTTGAGCGCCTGCTCATCCGGGCGGTGGTTGTTTGTTTCACGTCGCCGTGCTATCATAATGATGGCATTTCTTTCTGAGGAAAAAAGAAAAAGGAGAATGCGATGGCGACGCTCAATGTGCGGCAACTCGACGACGACGTAGTTCGGCGCCTCAAGCGGCGCGCCGCCGCCAACAACCGTTCCCTGGAAGGCGAGGTGCGCCACATTCTCGAAAACGCGGTCGAAGATGACATGGCAGCGAAACGCGCATCCTTCCCGGCTTTGGCCGCACGGTTGCAGCGGGAGACCGAAGGCCGCGCACAAACGCCTTCGGAGGTCCTGATTCGCGAAGATCGCGAACGCGGACATCGCGTCATCCAATGAGTCTGGTGGTCGACGCCAGCGTTGCGGTCAAATGGCTGGTCGCGGAAGAGGATTCGGGATCGGCGAATCGATTGGCGGCGGGCGCCGAGGATTTGCACGCACCGCGCCTGATGGCCTCGGAGGTGGCCAACACGCTTTGGCGCAAGGCCCGGAGCGGCGAGATAGAACGCGACCGCGCCGGCGTATTGATGGCCGCTTTAACGGAGATGCCCGTTCGCTGGAACGTCGACGAAACGCTTTGCGCGGACGCGGTTCGTCTCGCGCTGGCGCTCGACAGGCCGGTTTACGATTGCGTCTACCTGGCGCTGGCGCATCGTGTCGGCGCGCAGGTGATTACGGCGGATGTGCGTTTCGCGAATGCGCTGGCAAGGACCGAACACGGCGGCTCGGTGGTGACGCTGACGGATTATGTGGAAGAACATCTCTGACATGGAATACGCGGGCGGCGACGCGGGTTCATCCGTTTTTCGTCTTTGTCCTTCATTCCAGGATGATTCGCCGGGATTCCGCAGGGGTCGTTCGCGAAGGACCCCTGCGGGTTCGGTGCGAAACGCGGGACGTAGAGACAGGCCCCCGCGCCTGTCCTCGCCAGGGACAACCACGGGAATAGATGTCTTCTATACGGGCGGCCACGGGGTCAGACATATATGTCTGACCCCTACTGGAAAGGCAACCCCCCCTACCCCCCCTTGTCAGGGGGGTAAGAAAAGGCGACGCCCGCCAACGAGGGGGTGAAAGAAAAACCCCCCTGCGTTGGTTCTTCCTTCATCAGTCAGCAATGACCCCCAAGGTATTTCACTCCCCCCTTGAGGGTCATCCCTTCACGCGCGAGATATGCAATCAACTCCCCCTCAAGGGTCTGTTGAAAAATTCATACTTTCGTGATTCGGCGAATTTTGCCGACCGGGGAGAAGAGAAATTCACTCCCCCCTTGAGGGGGAGTCAACGAGACAAGGGCGAAGCCCGCAGGCGAGTTGGTGGGGGGAGTTTTTTCGGTGGCATGTCCCCCCACCGAGTCAGCCTTCGCACAAACCGCTCGGCCTCTGTCGGGCTTTCCCCTCGGGAAGCCCGACCCCCTCAAGGGGGGAGTTGATCTTGCTCCCTCATTGGTCGCATCAAACTCTCGTTCAGCGGGGCTTTTTCAGAGAGTAGAGGGGACGCTCTCCTATCGATCGGAAAAGCAACCCCCCCTACCCCCCCTTATCAGGGGGGTAAGAAAAAACAAAACCCCCTATCGGCGGCGGGCGTCGCCTTTTCATACCCCTTCGTCAAGGGGGAAAGAAAAAGCAAAGCCCCCTCAGCTCGGCGGGGGCGCATTGCCTTTTTATACCCCCCTGTCAAGGGGGGGTAGGGGGGGTTGGTTTTCGAGTCGAAGGCGAGCGGATGGTATGGCGGATTACGTGGCGGTTCCCCTTTCTAGCACGCCGGCGGCCACAAACCCTCATCCCGAGTAGGCGCGCTTGCGCGCCGTATCGAGGGACGCTGCCGTGGACAGGTCGCCTGCCACCCGCCTCTCCTCTTATAAGGGCGGGGCGGTCGCCTTGATGGTGACGGGGGCGTTCTGGAAGGTTTTCACGAACCTCGTCGTGTTCTCGGCGATGGCCTCGAAGATTTTCTCCCCCTTCTCCGCAGACGCCAGGGTGGCCGCGCCGCCCACTCCCATCGCTTCGCGGTTCCGCCCGTATTCCTCGGTCGTCGGCGGAAAGGAGAGTTTCGGGTTCTCGACGCGGTTGACGGCGTGGTCCACGGACACGAAGCGGTGCTCGAATTCGCCCACCTCGGGGACGGCGTCCACCGCGCGTTCCATCCGCACCTGATCGCCGTACTTATAAAGCATGAAGGAGGTCTCGGATTCGCACCCGTGGCCCACGCCGCCCGGGGGACTCTCGCAAACGTCGCGAATCTCCTTGCCGGCGATGAGCGCGAGGTCCACGATGGCGACCGCCGCGCCCGTCACGTTCCTGACCCGCACGATCGCAATCTCGAGCGGCGGGAGGTTCGCGACCCGGTGCCCGTTCAGGATCACGATGTGCCGGAAGCCGTGAACTACGAGGCTGTTGCACACGTCCTCGACGACGCGCGTGAGCGTCTCCGCTGCGAGCGATATCGTCCCCGGGAACGCGAGGTGATGGGGCGACCAGCCGAACCACAGGGGCGCGGCGACCAGCGCGTCCGCCCGCTCGGCCACCTCTTCTGCGGTCGCGATGGCCTCGGCCGCATCCGTTCCGATGGGGCAGTGCGGCCCGTGCTGCTCCGTGGCGCCGACGGGCACGAGCGCCGTGTCCCCGCGCTCGAGGTATTCCGCCACGTCCGGCCAGGTGAGTTCCTGTATCCAGCGGCTCATGAATCATTCCTCCCTGTTTTCCCGAGACGACCCTGTGGGGGCTGTTGATTCACCCCCTGAAAGGGTAATGGCAACCTCCCTGAAAGGGAAGCCCCATAAAAGCAACCCCCCCTACCCCCCCTTGTCGGGCCTGTTGAAAAACCCCTGGTTTTGTGATCGTATGGATGTATCCCCCCTCGCCCGAGATGGGAGATTCCCCGATGTTGGACCGCAAGAGGCGCGGGCAGATGGAATTGTTCGTGGCCGGTTCGCTGGAGCAGTTGATTCCCGAAGATTACATATTGTTCCGGGTGAACCGCGTACTGGATTTGAGCTGGCTTCGCGAGGAAGTGGCGGGGTGCTATTGCGCGGACAACGGTCGACCGGGGATCGACCCGGAAGTGGTGGTGCGGTTGATGCTGGCGGGCCTGCTGCTGGGCCACGTTCACGACCGGCATCTGCTTCGCGAGGCGCAGGTGAACCTGGCGATCCGGTGGTTCATCGGTTACGAGCTGCACGAGGAGTTGCCGGATCATTCGAGCCTGACGCGGATTCGCCAGCGGTGGGGGGAGGCGCGCTTCAAGGAGATATTGCGCCGCACGGTTCAGGCGTGCCTGGAGGCGCAGGTGGCGAAGGGGGAAGTGGTTCACATGGACGCGTCTTTGATACGTGCGGACGTGAGTTGGGAGAGTCTGGCGGCGCGCCACGCGGAGAAGGTGGTGCGGGAGAACGACTCGGCGGATGAGGCGGGGAAGAAGGGCGGGGGTTCGGGTCCGGTGAGCCGAACGGACCCCGACGCGCGCCTGGCGCGCAAGAGCGCTCGGGCGGGGTTCGAGCCGAGCTACAAGCACCACGCGGTGGTGGACGATGAGCGTGGGGTGGTTCTCGACGTAGAGGTGACGGAGGGGACGTTGAACGAGCGGGAGATGATGGAGCCGCAGTTGGATGCGGTTTGCGAGCTCACGGGTCGCGCGCCCGCGGTGGTGACGGCGGATTCGGGCTATGCGTACTCGAAGGTGTATGCGGGATTGGAGCGGCGTGGCGTCGCCGCGCTGATACCGGCGAAGAAGGAGCCTTCCCAGAGCCGTGTTCCGCTGCAGTTGTTCCGCTACGACGAGCGGCACAAGGTGGTGAAGTGTCCGGGCGGCAAGACGCTGCGTCCCCGGAAGGAGACGGAGCGGGGGCGCTACTATGGTTCGAGGACGCGCGATTGCGCGGGCTGCGCGCTGAGGTCGGATTGTCTGCCCAAGTCGCACACGAGCAGGACGGTGCTGATTCCGCATGAATATCCGGCGCTGTTGCGCGCGCGCCGGCGGCACGCGCGCCGGGGGGAGGAGGAGGGCCGGCTGTGGCGCCGCCACATGTCGCGTTCGGAGGGCTACCACGGCGAGGCGAAGAGTCGGCACGGACTGGCGCGGGCGGTGCGCCGGGGCCTTGCGAACATGAGGATCCAGGCCTACCTGACGGCGACTGCGGTGAACCTCAAGCGGCTCGCCGCCGCTTTTGCGGCGGATATATTCGCTCTGTGGAGGGCCTGCGCCGCCCGGAGACGCCGTCTGCGCGTTCCTCGCGGCCTCACGCGCCGATTGGGCTTCCTCTCCCAAGCCGCGGTGAGCCGCCATACCTCCCGCTTCAAAACGGGGTTTTTCAACAGCCCCTTGTCAGGGGGGTATAAAGAGGCGATGCGCTCCGCCGGGTTGAGGGGGGGGTGCTTTTTCTTACCCCCCTGACAAGGGGGGGTAGGGGGGGTTGCCTTTGTCCTCTGACGAGGGGGGGTTGCTTTTCGACGAGGGAGGTCGGGGGGTTCGCGCGAAAGCGGCTTTCCCGCTAAAGGCAATGCCTCCCGACGATGATTTTTTCGACAACCCCGCATTGGGTGCGCGATTGCACTTCGATACGCGGCTCCGCCGCTACTCAGGATGAGGGGTGTCGGGGAACGGCGGAGCCTGCCCCGAGCGAAGTTGAGGGGCCGCTACTCAGGATGAGGGAGCTACGCTTCGGGCTCCACCCAGCCCGACCAGCTGCGCCTCAAGGCCTCGCATTCGGCCACCCGCACCCCGGTGACGAGGTTGACGGATTGATTCCCCATCTCCAGGAGTTTCTCGACGGAGTAGTCCCCGTAGTCGGTTCGGCCCATCTCGGCGTGGCGCGCGCCCAGGACGAGCGTTTCGATGTTCGCCAGGACGATCGCCCAGCAGCACATCGGGCAGGGCTCCATCGACGTGTAGAGCGTGGCGCCGGAGAGGTCGGGCGTGCCCAATGCGCTGCATGCGTTTCGGATGGCGTCGGTCTCGCCGTGGCAGGTGGGGTCGAAGTGGGAGATGACGCGGTTCTGCCCCCTGCCGATGATTTCGCCGTCCCTGACGATGATGGAGCCGACGGGGGAGTTCCCCGCCTCAAGCGCAAGACGCGACTCCTCAAGCGTCAATCCCATGAAATGGTGATGGTCTTCGGCCATTGTAATCCCTCCAGGCTCAACTCGGATGAAAGGCGCGGCGTCCGGGCGCGCCCGCCGTTTGCCGGTGGATGCTCCCTCATGCGTAATCGCCCCAGGATACCCGCCCGGAAATTCAGGCGCTCTTCCGGCCCTGGCGCAAGCGCCATGAGACTTGGAACCTATTTTCCCACCAATCGGCGAATGATGCGAACGGGCGCGGTCGTCATCCGGGAGGAATCGCTCCTGCATCGGTCGCGTCGAATCCTCATTCATCAATCGGGTTCGACCCCTCATCGGTCGGGGTTGATCACGCAATTTCCCGCATTTGCCCGTGGCGGCGGGGTTTCCGGTCGGGTATGGTGGCGGTGCGCGAAAAACGTTTCCCCGAAAAACGAATTGCTGAAAAATAGTGAAAAATTCGATAAATTCACGATGTTTTCGTGAAAATAAGTGAAAATTTATCCATTTGATTTATTTGAGGTTATACGTGAAACGGAGGGTTTTCGGGGGTCTCGCCGCCTGCACCTTGCTCCTCGCCTGGGGCCTGCTCGCGCCCTCATCCGCCGCCGCCCAGACCTTCGAGCGCGGTGTGGTGCGCATCACCCAGAACGGGCGCGAGGCGACGCTTTCGGTCGAAATCGCCAATAGTTCCAAAGCCCAAGCGCAGGGCCTCATGGGCCGGGAGCAACTGAATGAGAACGCCGGGATGCTCTTCGTCTACGAGGATGATGCGCAGCGGTTTTTCTGGATGAAGAACACGCGGATTCCGCTTTCGCTCGCCTTCATCGACAAGAGCGGAGAGGTGCTGGAAATCATACACTTACAGCCCCACAAGCCGGGGACGCGGATTCCCTCCTATCGTTCGCGCCACAAGGTCCGCCAAGTGCTGGAGGTGAACCAGGGCTGGTTCCTGAGGAACGGCTTCGGGCTGGGTGCGCGCGTATCGCTGGAGTGAACGAGAGCTAGGCTCTCGCCGCCTCGGGCGCTTTCTCGCCCAGGGGCAGGAGGGGCATGACCTGCGCGGCGAAGCGCTCCATCTCCTCGAACATGGGATGGAACTGGAGCAGGAACAACTCCACGCCCGCCTCGTGAAACGCCATGATGCGCTCGGCGATGGTCTCAGGCGAGCCGACGAGGCCCGTCGCCGCCCCGCCGTTCGAGCCCACGCCGCCCCCTTTCGCGCTCGTTTTCTTGTGCTGGGCGGCCTTGTCGACGCCCTTGAGCCTGGGCGTTTCGGTGATGAGCGAGAACAGGCGCGCGAGTTCCGCCTCGGCCTCCTCGTCGGTGTCGCGGCAGACGATGAACGAACTCATCCCGTGGCGGATGGATCTACCGTTCAGTTGTGCTTCATGGTTCACGGCGGCCATCAGCTCCCGCGCGTCCGCGAGCGGGCGGCCGTTGAACAGGAAAACGTCCGCCGCCTTGCCGGCCAGCCTCACGGCGGCGGTCGATTCGCCCCCGAAGTAAAACGTGGGCCAGGGCTTTCGGACGGGCTTGGGCGCGGTGACGCCGTCGGTTATCCGGAAATACCTGCCCTTGAAGCTGAAGCGCTCCTTCGTCCAGTAGGATTTGAGGATGTGCATGACCTCTTCGGACAGGTCGTAGCGCTCGTCGTGCGGCGGGAAGGGGATGCCCGCCATCTCGTTTTCCTGCGCCCACCAGCCCGAGACGATGTTGATGGCGAAGCGCCCCCCGCTGATGCAGTCGATGTTCGCCCCCATCTGGGCGACGAGCGAGGGGTGGCGGTAGGCGCTCTTGGCGGCGATGATGAGTTCGATCTTCTTCGTGATGGGCGCCAGCGCCGCCGCCGTTATCCAGGCTTCGAGAACGGGCGCGCCCACGCCCTTGATGCTGTTGAGGCTCCTGTCGAGCAGCAGGGTGCTCTCGAAACCCAGTTCTTCCGCGCGCTGGATATAGCGCGCATTGTGGGCGAAAGAGGCCTCTTTCACCGTCTCGGGTTTTTCGATCCGCCCCAGAAACGTGCCCCACACGGGCGCCCACACCCCCATTCTCAGCGTCATGACGGCTCCTGTCGACTCGGTCCGATAGGGGAATTTATCATCAATCCCGCCCGGAAGTCTTGTGGTGGTTGTCGAGTCACAGCAAAAACCCCGCCCGGGCGTCGGCCCGAGCGGGGTTTCATGCAGCGCGGTCGTTATTGTTCGGCTTAGCTGTCTTTCACGTAAATCTCCGAGCCGCCCTCCTTGAATTCGCTCGCTTTCTCCTTCAGGCCTTCTTCCAGAGCGGCCTTCTCGTCCAGCCCCTGTTTGGCGGCGTATTCGCGGACTTCCTGCGTGATCTTCATCGAGCAGAACTTGGGCCCGCACATCGAGCAGAAGTGGGCGACCTTCGCCCCGTCGGCAGGCAAGGTCTCGTCGTGGTACTCGCGCGCGGTTTCCGGGTCGAGCGCGAGGTTGAACTGATCCTCCCAGCGGAACTCGAAGCGCGCTTTCGATAGCGCGTCGTCGCGGTCCTGCGCGCCCGGGTGGCCCTTGGCGAGGTCCGCCGCGTGGGCGGCGATCTTATAGGTGATGACGCCTTCGCGGACGTCTTTTTTATTGGGCAGCCCCAGGTGCTCCTTGGGCGTGACGTAGCAGAGCATGGCGGTTCCGAACCAGCCTATCATCGCGGCGCCGATGCCGCTGGTGATGTGGTCGTATCCGGGGGCGATGTCCGTCGTCAACGGCCCCAGGGTATAGAAGGGCGCCTCGTGGCAGATTTCGAGTTGTTTGTCCATGTTCTCCTTGATCAGGTGCATGGGCACGTGGCCGGGGCCTTCAATCATCACCTGGCAGTCGTGCGCCCATGCCTTGATCGTCAACTCGCCCAGGGTTTCGAGTTCGGCGAATTGCGCCTCGTCGTTCGCATCGGCGAGCGCGCCCGGCCTCAGGCCGTCGCCCAGCGAGAAGGAGACGTCGTAGGCCTTCATGATCTCGCAAATCTCATCGAAGCGCGTGTAGAGGAAGCTCTCCTGGTGATGGGCGAGGCACCATTTCGCCATGATGGAGCCGCCGCGCGAGACGATGCCCGTCACCCGCTTGGCGGTGAGCGGCACGTAGCGCAGGAGAACGCCCGCGTGGATGGTGAAATAGTCCACCCCCTGCTCGGCCTGTTCGATGAGCGTGTCGCGGTAGATATCCCAGGTCAAATCCTCCGCGATGCCGTTCACTTTTTCCAGCGCCTGATAAATCGGCACCGTACCGATGGGGACGGGGGAGTTTCTGATGATCCACTCGCGCGTCTCGTGGATGTTCTTCCCGGTGGAGAGGTCCATCACGGTGTCCGCGCCCCATTTGGTGGCCCAGGTCATTTTCTCGACCTCTTCCTCGATGGAGCTCGAAACGGCGGAATTGCCGATGTTCGCGTTGATCTTCACCAGGAAGTTGCGACCGATGATCATCGGCTCGCTCTCGGGGTGGTTGACGTTGGCCGGGATGATGGCGCGGCCGCGGGCCACCTCGTCGCGCACGTATTCGGGCTTCATGTTCTCGCGGATGGCGATGAACTCCATCTCGGGCGTGATTTCGCCTTTTTTCGCGTAGTGCATCTGGGTCACGTTGCCGCGGCCCCTGAGCACCTTTCGAGAGGGCGGCATCGGGATGTCGGGGTCCGAATGGCCGGGCACCGGGACGTAGGAGGGCTCCGTCTCGTCGTATTCGCCGCGCGCGCGAATCCAGGCGTCGCGCAGCTTGGGCAGCCCCTTGTGGATGTCCTCATCATCCGGGCCGCTCGTGTCGTACACCCGGAGCGGCGGCTCGCCGCCCGCTAGGGAGATCTCCCGCATGGGCACGCGCACGTCGCCGCGTCCTTCGACGTAGACCCTTCGAGAGGCGGGGAACGATGCGTCGCCGTTCCTGGAGTGTCCGTTCGCCCCGATGAGGTTGAGCTTGGCCTCACCCTCGTTGTTTGTTTTTCCGTTTGCGTTTGCCATCTCTCCCGACTCCTCTGAGATGCGTCGTATCCAGATGAGAATCCACCTGCTTCGCACTGGAGGAGGATGAAGCTCTCCCCCTGCGATGAACTCTCTTGATTCACATGTGGCGAAGGGAAACCGGAGGATGTGGAAGACCTGTCGCTTCCCTACGCCGGCGCTAACCGGTTCAGGTTCGAAGGGTTTGTTCTCAGCCTGCAAGGCACCCCCAGCGAACTTGCAAGTTCAAAGACTATCAGTCGTTACGCCGGGAGTCAAAAGGAAAAGCGGACGAGATGGGCGATTTTATCGAGGTTTCCGGTGGCGGGGCGGAAGTTTTGTTGTCATGATAGCGGCTCGATGATTCGGATGTTTTTGGAATTACCTGGGCCGGGCCGTGACATCGGGAGTCTTTTCATGCGGATACCGTTCTTTTCCAGGCGGTTGACGGCGCATTGGAGAAACGCTCGACAGATCGGGCGATGGATGAGACAGGACGAATGGGGTCGCTCGTGAAATGGGGTTGGGCCTGCGCCATCGCCGGAATCGCGTTTTTCATCTTCGCGGGCACGTTTACGAACCCGTTTCTGCACGACGACATCGCCATCATCGGCGAGAACCCCCTGGTTCGCGAGAGCGGCCGCATTCTGGAAGCCTTTCAGCGCGACTACTGGGCGGTGATAGAGACGAACGAAAGAAGAGACCGCCTCTACCGGCCCCTCACCATCGTGTCTTTCGCGCTGAACCACACGCTCGGCGGCCTGAACCCGCTCGGCTACAGAATCGCCAACGCCTTGTTTCACGCCCTCGCCTCGCTCGCTCTGTTCTGGCTGTGCGTACGTTTCGGGCTTTCGCGCGGTGCGGCGGGAGCCGTCGCCCTGCTGTTCGCCCTTCATCCGGTGCATACCGAGGCGGTGAACGCCGTCGTCGCGCGCGCCGACCTGTTGGCCGCCGCCGGCGTGTTCGGGGGATTGGGCCTTCTGATGGGCGTCGCGCTTCCGGGGGCGAAACCAGGCGTTGCGGAGGAGAACCACGAGAGGGGAGGCGAAGGAGGCCTCTCTTATCGAGGAGTGCTCGCGCCCGTCGGCCTCACGTGCGCGCTTTGCCTTTTTGCGCTTTTGTCCAAGGAAATCGGCGTCGCCCTGCTGTTCAGCGCCCTTTTGTGGTGGCTCTGGAGCCGCTGTGTATTTGGAAAGACCGAGCGCCCGCCTCTCAGGCACACGCTCACCGCCGTCTGCGCGCTCGTCCTCGTGCTCATCATCTACGTGTGGATGCGATACGCCGCACTGGGCATGCTGGCGCGCCCCTATCCTCCGTCGAAACTCGACAACGTCCTGGCGCTGATGCCGCTTGGGGAACGGATCTTCGGCGCGGTCGGCGTCCTGGGCCGCTATTTCAAGCTCCTGGTCTGGCCGTGGCCTTTGAGCATGGATTATTCCTTCGCGCAGATTCCGGTGGAAGGAGCGGAAGCGGCGCTCTGGGCGGCGGCGGGGGCCTTGGGATTTCTGGCGTGGGGCTACGCCTCCTGGCGTCTGAGGAAAGACATGCCGTGGATCGCCTTCGGGCTCGTCGTTTTTATCGGCGCGTATCTGCCCGTGAGCAACCTGCTGATCCCCATGGGCACCATCATGGCGGAGCGGGTGCTGTATATCCCCTCGGCCGGCTTTCTGATCGCCCTCGTTCCCGCGGCGGGCGTCTGGCTCAACCAAAAGGACTGGCGGGTCGGCGCGGCGCTGCTCGTAGCCGCTTGCCTGACCTTCGGGGCGCTGACGCTCAAGCGAAACCACGAGTGGGGCGATGCGCTTCGTTTCTGGCGGCGAACGGCGGAGGTGTCGCCCCAAAGCGCGCGTGCGCTCAGAGTGTACGGGCAGGCCCTGATCGACCGGAACAGGTTCCGCGAAGCGATAGCGCCGCTCAAGAAATCCGTGGAGATATATCCCGTCTACGATTACGCCTGGGTGGATTTGGGGATAGCGCAGATGCAAAGCGGAGAGGCGGCCGCCGCCGAAACTTCCTTGAAGCGCGCCCTGCGGCTGAACGATGAGAACGCCGAGGCGCACCTGGCCCTGGGTGTGCTGTATATGGGCGCCGGGCGCGGCGATCTGGCCAGACCCCGTTTCGAGCGCGCGATAAGCCTCAAACCCTCGCTGGTGGAGGCGCGATTCAACCTGGGGACTTTATATCTCAAGGCGGGCTCGAGGCGCCTGGCGATAGCGCAGTTCAGGGCGGCCCTCAGGCTGGAGCCGGGCCACGGGGGCGTCCATCACAATCTGGCGCTGGCCCTGTACCTGGAGGGCGATCGCACGGGCGCGCGAAAACACGCGAGAGAGGCCGGCAGGTTCGGCTCGCCGCTTCACCCGAAAATGCTGAGAGAGTTGGGCCTCGCCGGGCCTTGAGGCGAAACACGGCCTGCGTCAGGGCGGAGCGGCTTTCCGCATGGACTGATTCAACTTGCTTTCTGCTTCTTACGCGGTATAGTTTTGGGTGTTTGGGGCTTTCTGTCTTCGAAATCATGATAATATAACGGCTGATTGATTATCCAGAGCCATCCTCCGCTACGGATCGGAAATGGCGCCGCCGGAGTCTCTTAAGAACGCATTTCCAATATGAGGTTTTTCATGTTCTCTCACCTCCTCAAGAAGGCGTCGCTGGCTCTTGCGATGCTCATGATTCTTCTCTGCGCATCCGTCGGTTCGGTTCACGCCCAGGAGAATGATTACCGCAAGGCCCTGGGCCTCATCAGCGACAAGCTGCACCAGCGATTCCCGAACCTGCGCGGCGCGGTGGTCGCCGTCAGGGGGGCGGATCTTTACTTGAGCCTCGGAGAGAAGGATGAGGTGGTCAAGGGCGTCAAGCTGAGCGTCTACCGCGAGGGCGCGCCGTTTCGCCACCCGACGACGGGCGTCGTTCTCGGCAAGCTGGAAGAGGAAATCGGCGAGATCGAGGTCGTCGAGGTGCGGGAGAAATTCTCCATCGCGCGTCTGGTGCGCCTGGCGCCGGGCGGGCGGCTCTCCCCGCGCGTCAAGGACACGGTGCGCATGTCCGCCGCGAAGGTTCGCCTGGCGATACTGCCATTCGTCAACCAGACGAAAGAGCCTGTCAGCATGGAGACGCTCACGAGAGAGCTGAGTCGCCAACTCCTGAGGAGCGGACGCTTCGACGTCTACGACGTGGACAGGCTCCAGGTATGGCTTCTGGAGACGGGTGTCGCCACCGATGAAATTCTCAAAGGCGAGAATCCGATTCGTCTGCGGAACCAGGTGCGGGGCGACATGGCGATCGAGAACGAGCTCCGCGAAATCCGGGGGAAGAAAATCCTCTCCACCCGCCTTTTGTCTCTTACGACAAAAGAAGAACTCTTCAAGGCCGTGGCGATTGCGGATGAATTGCCCTTCGAGCAGCGCCCGCCCAAGGAGCAGGAATTGAGGCGCGCCGGGGACGGTGTGCGCGCGGGGCCTGCGAACGAGAGCTTCGTGCTCGCCCGCGAGGGCGTACCAAATAGAGGAGGCGGCCAAAAAAGCTACTCGTTCGACAAGGCCGCATTCCGGGGGCTGTCCGTCGCGGACGTGGACGGGGACGGAAAAAACGAAGTCGTCCTCATCACGCAGACCCAGGTTATCGTCAACCGCTTCGAGAATAACCGGATGCGCGAGGTTGCCCGCTTCGACGAGGGGGCGGCGAACGACTTCCGCTGGCTCGACGTCGCCGACATGAACGGAGACGGCGCGCCCGAGTTCTACCTCGCCTCATACCGCTCGAACGAATTGTTCTCGCTGATCCTGCAGTTCAAGGGCGGGAAGTTCACGCCACTCGTCCGGAACGACAGGACGTTCTACCGCCTGCTCCGCGCCCGGCGGCCCAGGAAGGGCGAGAAGATCCCCGATACGGAAGCCTATCTGCTCCTGGGCCAGAGCGAGGGGATCGAGAGCGCTTTCGAGGGCCCCATCAGCCGCTACCGCTGGTCGGGGGGAAATCTCACGCCCGCCGCCCCCTATGCGCTTCCGCCGGATTTGACGATACTGGGCTTCGGCTTGTGGGACATCAACAAGGACGGCGCGCAGGAAGTCATCGAGGTCGGGAAGGACGACAGGCTGAGGGTGTTTTCCAGAAGCGGCGCGGAGGTATTCTCCAGTTCTGAAATCTACGGCGTGCCCGTCCATAGATTCCACTCACAGGCCGGCGACGATCGCACCGACGAACAGGAAGATACGCCGGATCTCCCCATACGCTCGCGCGTGCTGGTCGAAGATGTCGACGGGGACGGTGTGGACGAGGTTATGGTGATCAAAAACGAATACGCCACCGCCTTCGCGCCGGGCCTGGGCGTTTCGGGAGGGCAGATCGCAAGCCTGATATGGGACGGCAGCGGCTTGAGCGAGACCTGGCGCACGAGGAAGTTGGGCAGCGGAGTCGTGGATTTCGCCTTCGGCGACGCGGACAATGACGGTTCCGACGATCTTGTGGTGGCGGCGACGGACGCGAGCGTGTTCACTAGCGGGAAAAGCCGGATTTTCTTCTACAGGATCAGGGAATAGCGTTCTTCGCGCCGCCGACTCCCGGCGCGGTCCGGTTTTCGAGCGGGGAAATGCGGGGAGATGCGCGCAAATGCGGGGGCCGGAAAAATTTTTTAATTCGATAAATTTCTGAAAAAAATTCACGTTTTTCGTTGGGTTATCCGCATAAACCATTGAATAAAAATCCTGTATTCCGTTGCTTCGATCCCGAAACATTTTCAGGAATTTATCGATATTTACCGGATTTTTCAGGAATTCCACCGTTCTCCCCGCGCCTTCCCCCACCGGCGCCCCGCCGCCCGCTCCCGCATGACGCCATCGCCGGAAATTCGCCCGCTTCATTTTCCCCTCCTCCCCCTTCGACGGGAATGTTCGCTTCTCACGCGCGCGATTCTCGCCCGTCCCGCGAATGACCCGGTAACCGCAATTGCGGGGAAATGCGGACCCGGCCCCGACCGGGGAGGCGGGATAAAACCCCCCTGAGGGGGTTGTTGAAAAAGGCCCATCAATCGGGGTTGGCGCGTAGGGGCGGCCCCCCGTGGCCGCCCGTGTCGGATATGTCCATCTGCGTGGCTGTGCTTCGCAGGGAGAAGCATGGGGGCCATGGACAGGCACAGGGGCCTGTCCCTACAAACCTTCTATTTGCAGGGTCCTGCGCAGACCTCTTCAACACCCCCCTACGGGTTCGTCTTGATACGCGGGGCGTAGGGACAACCCCCTGCGCCGGTCCGGGAGCGCGGCCTGTCCTTGCGAGGCGGTGCGGTTTTGTTCGTCGTCCCGGCGTCATCGCCGGCCGATGCGGAAGGTGTTGCGGAGTGACGACCGGAGACGAATGCGGTTGCGTCCGCCGCCGGCTCAGCCGTCCTGACGCGCGGAGGGCGCGGACGTGCGGCGGATGAGCTCCCGGAGCGCCTCCATGGTCTCGCGGTGGCGCTCCCTCTGCTCCTCGCGTTCGGCGCGCAGCACGGCCATGGTTTCGCGGTGGCGCTCCTTGTGCTCCTCGCGTTCGGCGCGCAGCGCCTCCATGGTTTCGCGGTGCATCGCGTCCCGATGCCGCGCGGCCTGGCGCATGATGTAGAGGCCGTAGGCGATCAGTCCGCATTGCGCGGCCCCGACGAGGGCGGCCACCCACACGGAGGCCCACTGCGCGGCGAGGGCGGCTTCCTGGAGGGCGAGGCTCGCCTTTTGCAGGGCGAGGCTCGATTGCTGTACGACGAGGTTTGATTGCTGTACGGCGAGGCTTGCGGTTTCGTATTCCGTCATTCGATTTTCTCCCGTGAAGCCTCGTGAGCAGCAAGTCCGGTCAGTTTCGCCCAGGGCGGTGGAGAAGTCAAAGAGCGAACGCGAGTGAGGAGGGGGTGTTGAAAAAGGCCCATCAATCGGGATCGGCGCGTAGGGGCGGCCCCCCGTGGCCGCCCGTATCGGATATGTCCATCTGCGTGGCTGTGCTTCGCAGGGACAAGCATGGGGGCCTTGGACAGGCACGGAGGCCTGTCCCTACGGGTCGGAGGACGGACAACGCGAGGAGGCCCTGTTCCCGCGTTTCGCTGCGTTCTCCACGCACAAAAAAACCGGGGGGCCGAAGCCCCCCGGTCGTCGTCGCGTCAGGTGAGGACGCGAACGTCGGTCGTGCGGCTAGAAGGTATGGATCACCGCCCAGCCGAACATCCAGGCGTCGTCCAGATCCTCGCCGCCTGCATCTTTACCGTAGTCGCCGCGCATGAGAACGGCGGCATCCGCTGCTAGCAAGAGATTCGGGTGAACTTGCCACTTCATAGTGACGCCGACCTGGGTGCCGAAATCCTTCGCGTTCTCCTTGCCCGCCTCGGGATGATCTTCGGCGGAATTGTATAGCGCTACGCTGCCGAGCAGCGTAAAGGTCTTGCTGACCGCGTATTCGCCCAGTCCCTCGAGCACGACTGCGCCGTTCATGCTGCTCAAATTCTTGTCTTGGAGGGCAGTCGAAAGACCTGTCGGGCTGTCACCTCCCATGATATAGCGGCCGGCCACTTCTGTGCCTTTGCCACCTCGAGGGCCAAGAAATTTTCCGCTTTCCCCCGGGTCGGAGCCGTCGTCGCCGGAGAACATGGTGAAGTTGCCGCCGAGTTTCAGCTTGCCCATACTGGCAGAAGTCCGCAACAGAAGCGCCCAAGCAGCGATGTCTTCTTTACTGTTGTTCTCGCCGCCCTGGAAGACGCCCGAGGCGTTCACGTTGAAGATGCCCGCCTTGCCCTTGGCGTTCAGGCCGAGGAAGTTGTAGTTGTAGCCGTTGTCCGCTCCATCTTTGGAGTTGGCCGCCCACGGCGTGAGGGTGAGGTTGGGGGCCACCTTGATGGTCAGGGCGGCGTAGTAATCCGTCACGTCGGCGTTGTCGGGGCCGCCGTCTTCATTATCTTTGATGTGGAACATGCTGAGCGAGAGGTTCTTGCTGAGCTTGCCGAAGACCTGGACGCCCGCTATGCGGTTGGCGCTGCCCCTGTAGATTTCGCCGTCCGGAGAGGCGGAGTCCGTCTTGCCCAACCTCATTTTAAGCGCGCTGCCCGGAACCGCGAATTCGAGCACCCAGCGGTTGGTGACGACAGCTCGCTTCTCTGCACCAGCAAACGCACTAAACTGGGGTTCCCACCAGAGCCTGACGCCGCCGGCATTCGTCGTGAATCTGGGCCGCAATAACGCATCCAGTTTATTCACCTTGTCGTCATCGTCATCGTTCCCGTCCGCGTTGTTTTGGCTGGTTCCCCGCACCCGGTACCAACCTTGCATCTTGAAATCGGCCGCGTACGAGGGCGCTACAAACGTCGCTACGAGCGCCAGCGCAAACAGAGTTAACAGAATTTTCCTCATTGTGTATTTCTCCTCATTGAGGTTTCACAAAAAATGTTGCCGTCTTCCTTCGTGTTCTGTGTCTGGTTTTATGGGTGCTTCTGCATCTGTGCTTCGTCGCCTGTAACAGGGCTTCCCGTTCCCGCATCACCCCCTCTCTTCCATGCCGCCCCGCACGTCGACAAGGTTCTATCGAGCGAACCGGTATTCGCCGCTTATAGACAATTCCCTGTCTGAGAAAACAGTCATTCCATTCCCCGTTTCCTCAAAGAATAGAGGTGAGGTTGAAGTGAGTTCATCGATCCGGAAGTGATGCGTCCGAATGCACTCATGCGGTATAAATAACTGTTATTATTTTCTTTAAGCCGACATTCTCTTCTTCGTCGTCTCTTTGCGCATCCGCCGTATGGATGCCGAAACGCGCCCATATTTGACGCCGCCGGTATGCGTTTTGATGACATGTGAAGCGAGAGAGACCACGCCCGTTCATGCTGAAACGCGCTCTCGATTGATGCCGCTGATATGCGTTTTGATGACATATGAAGCGGGAGAGACCGCGCCCGCTCATGCTGAAACGCGCGCTCGGTTGACGCCGCTTCACGGGCAATGGGGCATCGCCCGTACCCCTGTGATAGGATGCCCGATATCGCAAACTTGAAGCTGGAGGCTCATCCTCATGCGAATCTGTACGTTCAGCCTGGCGGGCGAGGCGCGCATCGGCGTGTTGTTCGGGGAGAAAATCGCCGACCTGAAACTGGCCAGCGCCCTGTCGCTGGATGAGGAAACAGCGGCGGAGGCGATGGACCGCGTCGAGGCCGAGGTTCCCGATGATTGCGAGGAGTTCATCGAGGATCTGGAACTGAACCGCCCTCTCGCAGAAGAAGCCCTCGAAGCGCTCGAAGCGCATGGACGGAAAAAAGACCCGATTCGCTTCGACGGCATGCAGGTGGTCTATGAACCCGGTGAAGTCGAGATTCTCCCTCCCGTCGTGCCGGACACGCTGTTTTGCATGGCGAGGAACTACGTGGCCCATGCCGCCGAGATGGCGCGCACCGAAGTGGATGATTTCAAGGAGGAACTCCCGCTTTATTGTTTCCTGAAGCCCGCCACCTGCGTGAGCGGCCCGTATGAGGACGTGCCCGTCTATCCCTCGATGGAGAAGCTCGACTACGAGCTCGAACTCGGCGTGCTCATCGGCCAGGGCGGCAAGAACATTCCGGTGGAAAGGGCCATGGACCACGTGGGCGGCTACACCCTGTTCAACGACATGAGCGACCGCACGAGCCTCAACATGGGCAAGTTCATCGACTGGTACGCCATGAAGGCCCCGGACGGCTTCGCCCCCATCGGCCCCTACATCCTGCTCCCCGAGGAGGGCCTCGACCCCCACGATTTGAGGCTCAAGCTCTGGGTGAACGGCGAACTGAGGCAAGACGCCACAACGGGCGACATGGTCTGGCGGGTCGCCGAGCAGGTATCGTATCTCTCGGGGATAGCGACCTTGCGGACGGGCGACATCATCGGCACCGGCTCTCCTGCCGGCAACGCCGCCTCGTGGGGGGAATATCTCCAGGCGGGCGACCTGATAGAGGGCGAAATCGAGGGGGTCGGGCGCCAGGCTTTTCGAATCAAGAGTGAAAGCCCCGAATATACGCCGGGCTAGTTCTCCCGGCGGTTGATTCGCATCCGTTTGCGCATTAAGATTTTCGCCGTCGATCGATAAACATCCGAACCGCTGAAACCCGAGAGGGGACCCTCATGAATCCAGCCATAGCCGAAGCCGAATCCCTGCGGACGATGGACAAGGAGCACGTCTGGCATCCGCTCATGAACCATTCCGGGATGGAGGAAAATCCCCTCGACGTCGTGGTCAAGGCCAGGGGTTCGACCATCCAGGACGCCTCCGGCAAGGAATACATCGACGCCATGGCGGGGCTTTGGTGCGTGAACATCGGCTACGGGCGCGACGAGGTGGCCAAGGCGGCCTACGAGCAGATGTTGGAATTGGCCTATTACCCGCTGACGCAGGTGAACCCGCCCGCGGCGAGGCTTGGCCAAAGGCTCGCGTCCTTGCTGCCCGATGGCGTCGAGCGCGTCTGGTTCGTGAACTCGGGCTCCGAAGCCGTGGACACGGCCATCAAGATCGCCCGCGCCTATGGACGCTTAAACGGCGGAAGGCGATACAAGATCATCGCCCGCCACCAGGGCTATCACGGAGCGACCATCGGAGGCGCCAGCCTCACCGGCCAGACGCTCCGGCGCGCGATGTTCGAGCCGCTGCTCCCGGGCGTGATTCACGTGAGCGCGCCCTATTTCTACCGAAGCAACGCGGACACCGAGGAAGAACTCGCCCGCCGGTGCGCGGACGAGTTGGATGAGGTCATCCGCTACGAAGACCCCGAGACCGTGGCGGCGTTCATCGCGGAGCCCGTCATCGGCGGCGGCGGGGTGATTCCCCCGCCCGCGGATTACCTGAGGCGCATGCGCGAGGTGTGCCGGAACCACGGGGTTTTGTTCATCGCCGATGAGGTCATTACCGGCTTCGGACGCACGGGAGAGCTCTTCGCCTCGGACCTCTACGAGATCGCGCCGGACATCATGACGATGGCCAAAGGGCTGAGCAGCGCCTATCTGCCCATCGGGGCGACGGCGACCACGAACGAGATATTCGAAGCCCTGAACGCCGAGGGAGACTCAGGCTTTCTGCAGATAAACACCTACGGCGGACACCCCGTCGCATGTGCTGCGTCGCTCAAGAACCTCGAGATCATGATGGACGAGGAGTTGCCCGCGCGCGGCGCCAAGGTGGGCGCATATCTCGGCGGGCTTTTGGGAAAGCTCTCCGACATCCCCTGCGTGGGCGACGTGCGGGGCGTGGGCCTCATCTGGGGGGTGGAGTTGATAGAGGAAGACGGCGCGCCGCTGTCCACGGCGGCCACGGCGAAAGTGCTGGCATACGCGAAGGAGCAAGGCGTGATCTTCGGCAAGAACGCCGGCATCGCGGCGGGTCCTTCGAACACCGTCACCATCAGCCCGCCGCTGGTATTGACCGAAGAGGAAGCCGAGCGCGCCGCCTCCGCTCTCGACGCCGCCCTGCGCCGCGTTCAGGCGGAGAGCGGAGCCTGATGCGATAGCCGACAATTTTTCCCGCACATCATTTTCAGGGAGATTTCATATGTCCAACATCACCATGCTCGACATCGAGGATCTGAAGAAGACGAAGCTGGCGCCGTTCGTGAACAAGGCGCTCAAGCACCGCGCGCCCGACCCCGCCTTTCACGCCATGCAGGGCCACAACGAGGATTTGGCGAAATCGATGTACCTCGCGTGGGGCACGGTGTTCAACACCGGCGTCATCGACCACAAGCTCAAGGAGATCATCCGCGTTCAGCTCTCGCGCCGCGCCTTTTGCAACTACTGAGGGAACGTGCGCTCTGCTTCGGCGAAGCAGGCCGGCCTGACGGAAGAGATGATAGACGAGGGCATCGACAACTGGCGCGAGAGCGCGCTTTTCACCGAATCCGAAAAACTCGCGCTGGAATACAGCGAACTCATGGATTCGGAACCCGAGAAGATCGACGAGGCCTTCTACGCGAGGCTGCGCGAGCACTACTCGGATGAGGAGATTGTGGAGCTCGGCTCTTTCATCGGCTTCAACGTGGGCTACCACACCTTTTTCAGGACGCTCGATTTCTACCCCATGTTCACCCCCGACGGCAGGCTGGTGAGTCAGGAGGAATCGCGCCGCATCTACGGCGATTGCCCCGTCTCGCACATGAGCGGGCCGCTTGAGCGCGCGCTCGAAGAGGGCGAGGCGCAACAGGCAGGCGGAGGCCAGGAGGGGTAGCCATGCCGATCATCGAGCCGCTCGAACCCGAAGGAATTGAAGAGAAGAACTGGAAGCGCGTCATGGAGCGCACCGCCGAGACCCAGGCGCCCGATGAGCTTTTCTCGCGCATCATGGCCCATGCGCCCGGCTATGCCGCCAACCTGCACGACGCTATGCACCGCTCCCACGCCATGGGCGGGGTGGACCACAAGCTCAAGGAGATGGTTCGCATCCAGCTCGCCAGGACCGCGCAAGACACCTACTTCGCGAACCTGCGCTCCGAGCAGGCGAAAAAAGAGGGCCTGACGGAAGAACGCATCGAGGCCGCCTGCGGCGATTTCGAGAACGACCCGCAGTTCACCGAAGCCGAGAAGTGGGCGCTCCGCTATTCCTACTGGATGTACCGGGACGCAACGAAGCTCGACAAGGGATTCTACGACGAAGGCAAGAAGCACTTTTCAGAAGCCCAGATCATGGAGATCGGCGCGATGGTGGCGATTCACTATGGTTTCCAGGTCTTCATGCGCACGCTCAAGGCCTATCCGCTCCACGATCCGGAGGGAAACCCGGTGACGCAGGCGCAGTCCGAGCAGATTTACGGGAAAGACGTGCCCTCGCCCGCCTGAGTTTCGCCATCGAGCAATAAGCGCCCGCCGGCGGGGTTGTTGAGAAAGCCCCCTTTTTCAGGGGATAAAGGCACCCTCCCTACCCCCCCCTGTCGGGGTTGTTGAAAAAATCCTGATATCGTGATTCGGTGTATGGAGCTGACCAGGGAAGAGACTGTCGGGACAGGTCGCGACCTGTCCCTGCGAGGCGTTGTGGTTTTGTTCGTCATTCCGGCCTTGAGCCGGAGTGACGGCGGTGGCCGGTTCCGGCCGAGGATGACTTTTTCAACAACCCCGCCAACCGGCGGGCGAAAAGATACGTCGATGAGAGGAATTTCGAGGTCATGCCGATACTCTTGCGTGACATCTGGGCAATAGAAAATCTCACGGATTTCAAAGTCCACTACGCCCGATGGAACGGCGCATCCCAGCCTTTGGAGGTTTGGTTGAACGACAGGCGCGCCTGGCGAGGTTGGCAGGAATACCGCCCAAAACGTAACGATTTCAACAGGCAGTATATTTTCTCGTTGATGCAGTTTTACCACGAAACCGATATCTGGCTATTCGGCGGTGTATTCGAGGTCGTGGAACGCCATGACGATAGATACGAAGTTGAACTGACCGATCAAGGAAAAGAATTCATCGGTCGCTTGAAGTTGCGCTCCCCATTTCGAGGCCGGGGAACACGTCTTAATTTCGAGAATCATTTTGAACGATTCAAAGTTCAGGAAATTCTGCGGGAGCCGTATTCGGGGCGTTCTTTTCCCGGTTATGAAGATGTCGACTTGTCGTTCGCAGAGTTAGAAACACTGGTGCGAAATGACAGGCCGGACTGGAAAGGCGCGCTTGAGAGCGTGAAAGGCGTCTATTTGATCACCGACACCAAAGCGGAAAAAAGGTATGTGGGCTCCGCCTATGGCGATCAGGGAGTGTGGTCCCGTTGGAGTCAATACATCGAGAGCGGGCATGGCGGAAATGTCGAACTGAGCGAGTGGCTCGACGCTCAAGGAGGGGTGGATTACGGTCGTGTTCATTTCCGTTTCACTCTTTTGGAGCATCGGGCTGCTCGAGCGCCTGACGACCTTATCCTTGGGCGCGAGGAATTCTGGAAGCGCATACTCATGACGCGCGGCAAGCAGGGGTTCAATTGCAACTGATGCGGGGCTGTTGAAAAGCCTGTTGCAGCAGGTTTTGCTCGTCATTCCGGCGCATGCCGGAATCCAGAACCGATGAGAAGGATAAACGGCGGCGCCACATTTCCTCGCCCATTCGCCGGAAATGACGGAAAAAAACAAAAGACAAAATCCCTGGATTCCGGCATGCGCCGGAGTGACGATCCAGGGCGAATGACGTGTATGCCTGTAGGGGCCGTTCGTGAACGGCCCTTGCCGGAGAAACGGGCGCTTCACGAAGCGCCCCTACGGGTTCGTTTCTAAACGCAAGAGATGCGTAGGGGCGGGTTTTCTCCCACCCGGGCATCGCTTTGGAGTCGGACACCGAGGGTGGCCGGAGCGATCGAATTGATGCGATGAAGCCGGATCGCGCCGAACTCGTCAGTATCCCCGCTGAAAAAAATTCTTGAATCCCTCCCTCTCTCCATGCTCTAATGAGTGCGTCAGCACCACGACAGCGAACGTCCATGCCCGGAGGCGCGTATGCAGACCCACATTCCGCCTCGAACCGACCGCCATCTCGCGCGTCATGTTCCGCCCGCCTCCGTTGCAGCCCTACCCCCCGGCGCCATAGAAAATGCCTTCGAAAAACAAGCGGATTTCACCAGAATTGGAGTGAACCCATGAAAAACCATCATCGAATTTCCCTTCCATGGTCCGCTACCTGGGGTGTGTTTCTCGCCTTCGTTGTTCTATTGCTCACCGCGAGCGGAGCGGAGGCGGCCGCGCCCGTCGAGACCCAGGTCGCAAACAACAAGTTCATATTCAACACATTCTTTTTGCTGATCTGCGGGGCGCTCATCATGTGGATGTGCGCGGGCTTCACGATGCTCGAATCCGGTTCGGTGCGCACCAAGAACGCCTCGGTGATTTGCCTCAAGAACATCGGCCTCTACGCCATCGCCGGGCTCATGTTCTACATCATCGGCTACAACCTCATGTTCGTGGACGTCGGCGGCTGGATAGGCGCGCTCAAGCTCTTGTTCCGGCCCTCGGCGGACGAATTCGCCATTCTGGCGGGAAGCGAAAAAGCGGGCGCCGCCGTGATCGGGACCGACTACGCCAGCATATCTTTCTGGTTCTTCCAGATGACGTTCGTGGCGACCACCGCCTCCATCGTCTCCGGCGCCCTCGCCGAGCGCGTGAAGCTGTGGTCGTTCTTCGTCTTCATCGCCGTCCTCACCGGCGTCATCTACCCGCTGGTGGGCGCCTGGACGTGGGGCGGGGGCTGGCTCACGGGGCTTGGCTTCAGCGACTTCGCGGGTTCCACCATCGTGCACTCGACCGGGGGATGGGCGGCGCTCGCGGGCGTAATCGTCGTGGGCGCGCGGCGCGGGAAGTTCCGCGAGGACGGGAGCGTCAAGTCCACGCCGCCCTCGAACGTCCCGCTGGTCACCCTCGGGGTCTTCATCCTGTGGTTCGGCTGGTTCGGGTTCAACGGCGGTTCGATGCTCGTGCTCAAGGGATCGGTCGACGCGGTGACGATGAGCAACGTGATGGTCAGCACCAACCTCGCAGCGGCGGCGGGATGCATCGCCGTCCTGTTCACCGCGAAGTCCATCTTCGGGCGCGTGGACCTGCTCGCGGTGCTGAACGGCGCCATCGGCGGCCTCGTCGCCATCACGGCCGCTCCGAACATCGTCGAATACCATTGGGCGGTCATCATCGGCGCCATCGGCGGCCTGGCTTGCGCGTTCGGCTTGAAGATGCTGGAGAACTGGAAGATCGACGACGTCGTGGGCGCGATTCCCGCCCACCTGTTCGCAGGCGTCTGGGGGACGCTCGCGGTCTGCATCGCGGGCGGCGGGAGCCTTTTCGCGCAGATCGTGGGTATCGTGGCGATAGGCGTTTTCGTGTTCGCCGCCTCATACGTCGTCTGGATGGTTCTGGACAAGACGATGGGCGTGCGGGTGTCGACCTCCGCGGAAGACCATGGACAGGACTCGGCGGAACTCGGCATCGAGGCCTATCCCGAGTTCGTGCTCATGCCCGATGAGGACGACGCGCGCATAGCGAAGGGAGTGCAGTAAGGCGGTAGAGTTGCCGACTATGGAGCTCTTGATTCTTGAAGCGTGATTCTTTCGTCGGGTACTCAGAAAGATAAAAGCGCCCGCCGTCCCGCGGGCGTTTTTCATGCGTGGGAATACAGGGTGAAATCCCTGTCGAGCCATAAGACATGGAACATGGTTCTGTCTCGATATCCCACCATGGGGCGTCTGCCGAAAAAACGGAAAGCGAGGAGGTTCACCTCGTCCGTGATGTGTGGCGGCATCGATGCCTTGATTTGATTTCGAGGTATCTTTTCATATCCGGTTGCGTGTCTGTTCGAGCTCGCGATCTGATTCCAGGTCAATCGACTCAATTTGTCGAGGGTGTCGGCGAAGGCGGCTTTTTCGTCTCTTTGACAATTTTTCAGGGAATGTTCCCTTTGACTCAAATAGCGAAGCGAAAACTTGGGCGGGAGCGTTTGCGGGGAAACGCCGCGAGAAGAACCGGGTTTTATTCTCTCCCCTTTGTTCCTTCTGTCTTTGGGCCTAATCCGCCTCTTCGCCATTTTCCATCTGGGCCTTGAAATACGTTTTCATGGATCGGTTCGAGATGGCTTCCCTCTTCTCGGAAGCGACTCGCCAAGGCGCATCTTCGTGCGTCATGTTTCTCAGCTTCCAGGCCGAAAATTGTCCGTAGACGTCATAGACCTCATCGAGAAATTCCTTTTCTTCGTCGTTGAATTTGCTGAAATCCATGTTTTCGGGGTTCGGAATCGGAGCGGAGCCGTATTCCTTGTATTCCCGGAACAGGTTCGGGATGACGGGACCATACAGCCATGCCTCGATGCGGTCCTCGAACAGCGGCTCGTCATAAAGCGCCAGATGATAGCCCTGCGCATAGTAGACGAGCTTTTGCAATTTCATGTTCGAGATCAGATCGCCCGCGTCCTCATCCTGAAGCGAGAGAAAATACTCGGCTACGTCTTTGCAGGTAAGCAATGGAGTTCCTCAAAAGAAAACAGGCATGGAATGAGGGGCGGTGTCCGCCCGGCGCGTATACGTCTGAAAATTGTATATACCGCAAAAACGCCTTGTCAACGAAAAGCGGAGGCGTTTCGTCGAACGCCCTCGCCGATGGTTTCCGGGCGGCTTTCTTCTCCTCACCCCAACCCGAAATACGCCTTGATGCGTCTGGCCGCCTCTTCGGAGACGCCGCGCATCACCTCGGCCACGCGCTCGGGCGAGGTGTCCTCAATCACGCCGTACCAGCCCGATTCGTACATCTCGCGCACGTCCCTGGGGATGTAGTAGACCGCCGGGTCGCGCCGGGCCGCGTCGCTCTTCGCTCCGTGATCCATGGGGGATGCGTCCGTGGCGAGTTCCAGGTGCGCGAGTTCGGGCCTGTCGGCGAGCACGGGCAGGACTTCGAGTTCCCCGCCATGCGTCAGGCCTACCTTCTCCCCATAGAGGTTCTTGGCGATGAAGTGCGCGTGAACGATGAGGATCCGCAAACCCTCGTGCGCGTTCTGGGCGTCTTCGGCCGCAATCTCCATCGCCGGCAGGTTGCGCTCGTGCCAGTTCAGAAACACCACCTTCCGCGCCCCGTGCTGGTGGAGGCTGCCGACGACGTCGCGCATCAGGCGGATCATGGTCTCGGAGCGAAGCGACACCGTGCCGCCGAAGCCCATGTGCAGGGGGGTGACGCCGAAGGGGCAGAAATCGACCAGCAGCCCGCCGGTGATGGCCGCGACCCGCCTCGCGAACGACTCCGCCGCGTAGTAGTCCGTCCCCATCGGCAGGTGGGCGCCGTGCTGCTCCACGCTGCCCAGGGGAATGATGGCGAGGCCGGTTTCCTCCAAAATCTTCTCGGCTTCGGGGTTCGTCATCTCCATCAGCGTGCGCGCTTTTTCCATGGCTTTATGACTCCTCGTCTTGCTCCTGCGCCGATGCGGGAATCGGGCCTTTGGTTTCCATGAGTTCGATCACCACCCCGTCGGGTCCCTGGAAGTAGAGGTATTTGAGGTGCGGCATGTCGTCTTCCTCCACGATGGGGACGCCGCGCCCGGTGAGGGTCGCGCGGGCGGCCTCGAGTTCTCCCTCGCCCACGTAGAAGCCGATGTGGTCGACGCCCAGCCGGGGGGTGCGGCCCGGCGGGTCGGGATTTTCTCCGGGCCGGACGCCCCGAACGATGAGCATCCCGCCGCCGATCATGAGCTTGGTCTGGGGCGCTCCTTTGCGCTCGCGCGAATCGACGACGCGCGCGCCCAGGATTTCGCGGTAGAAGCGCACCGCCTCGTCATGGTCCGTATGGAGGATGTGCGCGTGCTCGTAGGTGAGTTTCATGGCGGTTCTTCTTTCAGGCGCGCCGGGAGGGCGCGCGCTCGATAAAATTTTCCCGTACGTGACTGAAGTCGGACGACCCGCATTCTGGCGCAAAAGACCCTTTTTTTGAAGAGAGGGCCGCGAATTTCGCCTCCCCTGGAGGCGGTGAAGCCCTGGAAGCGAGGTTGGTGGGACGTCGTCGCCGCACGCCGGGGAACGCCCGGTGCTTTGCGAATCGGGGCGAATCGTTGTATACACACTTCTTCCAACCCAACCCGGCCGCCAACGCGGGACGGCTTGAGGAGGAGCCGGGCGGAGGGGTTTGGATGATCAACATCCCGCTGGAGGCAATTCCTGTGGCGCAAGCAGTATGCAACGGAGTCCAGATTTCCTACGACGACAATGGCATGAGCACCCCGACCCCTCCCATCGTCTTCATACATGGGCACGGGCTGAACCGCTCGATGTGGGAGCGCCAGAAACTCGCGCTCCGGGGCACGCAACGGGTCCTGACGTATGACCTGAGAGGGCATGGCCGATCGGAAAAACCCCCGACGGGATACGGCCGCGACATCGAGGTCGCGGACCTCCTCGATTTGATCGAGCATGCCCGCATCCCCAAGGCCCACCTCGTGGGCTTGAGCCGCGGCGCCGGAATCGCCCTCGCTTTCGCCTCGGCGCACCCCGACAGGACGGCGTCGGTCATCGCGATGGGACCGGGTTATGACTATCCCCGCCTCATGCCCGAGTTCGCCGATCAGAGGCTCCAGACCATGGCCACCCTGAGAGCCGAGGGGCTGCGGGCGGCCAAGGATTACTGGGCGGACCTGCCCATCTTCGCTTCGGTGAGAGAAAACGAGGACGCCGCCGATTGGGCGGAGGATATGCTCCTCACCTACACGGGCGCGCATTGGCTCGACCAGAATCCTCCGCAGGATGCCTCGCTCGCGAACATCGCCGCCAAAGTCACGGCGCCCACGCTCCTCATGGTGGGCGAGAAGGATCTGCCCGGCTTCCATGACTGCGCGGACGAATTGGCCGCGAAGATAGAGGGCGCCGAGAAGGTGGTGGTTCCGGGCGTGGGGCACCTGATGGCGATCGAGGACACCGAAGCGGTGACGGAGCACATCTCCGCGTTCCTGGCGAAACAATAGGGGAAGATTCCGAATCGCGCGCGCTCTTCTCTTCGGGCGGCACGACACGGAACGGAGTGATTTTCTGAGAACGGGACGCGGCGGAGATTGGCCTTGAGTCCATTTTCCGAAGTCAGAAGAATAGAGACGGACGTGCTCATCATCGGCGGCGGCGTCGCCGGCATGATGGCGGCGGTGGGCTGCGTCCGCTCTGGCGTCAAGCCCGTCCTCATCACGAAAGCGACGTTTCCCTCCGGCAGTTCATCCATGGCGCGCGGCGGATACACCGCGGCGATGGGCCACTCCGAACCCACCGACAAGCCCGAATTCCTGTACGAGGATTCCATCGAGGCGAGTTATGGAATCTGCAACCACCGCTTGATGCGCATCATGAGCGAGGAGGCCATCGACAGAACGGTCGAACTCGACGCCTGGGGTCTGGGCCTCATCAGGATGGAAGATGGCAGATACCACCAGAAAAAAAGCGCCTCGCACCGCTTCCCGCGCCTCCTTCACTGCGGAAAGCTGATGGGCAAGCCGCTCATGCAGTCTCTGGCGAAAAAGATGCGCGAATGGGGCGTGGAGACGATCCAGCACGCCATTTTCGTGGACCTGATGAAAGAAGGCGAACGCGTCGTCGGGGCGTGGGGGTTCTTGTATCGCGAGGGAATCCCCGTCGTGGTCCACGCGCGCTCGACCATCATGGCCACGGGCGGCGCACCGCAACTCCACGAGGTGAACGACTCGCCGCCCTACATCTCGGGCGACGGCTACACCATGGCGCTGCGCGCAGGCGCCGAGTTGATAGACATGGAGTTCATCGACTATCAACTCCTGGCGGCCGCGCCGCTCAAGATCCGGGGCTATCCGCCCCACACGAGCGGCTTCATCAACGCGGGCGCTTATCTCTACAACAAGGACGGCGAACGCTTCATGTGGAACTACGACCCCGAGCGCGGCGAGCGCGCCACGCGCGCCGTGGTGAACCGGGGGGTGGGCATGGAGATATATGAGGGGCGCGGCACGGAGAGCCACGGCATCTATCTCGACGCGCGCCACGTGATCGAGGAGGTGAACGACGGCGCCACGGCGGACATCATCCGCGTCTTCAAGACCCAGGGCGTCGACATGGCGGATTCCCCCATCGAGGTGGCGAGCGGCCCGCACACCTATCTGGGCGGCATCAGGATAGACGAGTGGGGCCGCACGAATCTGTCGGGTTTCTACGCGGGAGGCGAGGCCGCCGGCGGCGTCCACGGGGCGAACCGCACGGGCGGCGCGGCCCTGGCGGACAGCTACGTCTTCGGGCTTCGCTCAGGGATAGGCGCGGCCTGCGAGGGAGCACGGCTCGAAAAACCGGATCCGGAAAGCGGCGGCTGGCGGGAGGGAATCGAGAAACTGCGCGCGCGCGAGGGAAAGGCGAACGGTCCCGACGACAAGCATCTTCGCCTGGAGGTGCAGCGCGTGGGGGTCGAGGGAATCGGGCAGATTCGCGAAAGAAAGAGGCTCGAGAAAGCCCTTGCGCGGCTCGATGAGCTCGAAGCCGAGAACGAACTGGCCGCCGTGGCCGGCGATATGCCCCGCAAGCGCTTCGACTGCATGAGGCGAATCGAGGAGACACACAACCTGATCGGCGTGGCGCGCATGCTCGCCGTGGCGGCTCTCTTTCGCACGGAGAGCCGCGGCGGACATTTCCGGATGGACCATCCCGACATCAGCGAGGCGTGGCGCTGCAACATCGTGCTCTCGCTCGAGAACGGCGAGGTTGAGCCCAGGCGCGAGGCGGTGGTCGGTGAGGACGCCGCTGCGGCGGAGCCTGATGAGCCGCCCACCACGTCGGCGCTCGTGGAGCAAGCGGGAGTCGGCTAGAAAATTTTTCCGATCTTTGGTCATGTTCGTTCTTCCGATTTTTGGCGCACTGCAATAACCCAATAAAAACAATCAGTTGAAGAAGCGTTCGAATTCCTGAAAAAAAGCGAAATAATTCGGGTTTTTTCTTTGACAAAGCCGTCTCGAACCACTATATTTCGCCAGCCTTGAGGGCCAAGAAAACGACAGTGTGATTTGCGCGGGTGGCTGCATGAGTTACGGGAGCTTTTTCCTTGAGGGGTAAGGGCTTCACGGTTGGTTTTTTCGCGCAAATCCAGGAATTTCCCGGTTGACACGAATCGTCGGCCGTTGGTATTCTGATAGTTCCTTCTTGATTCAAGAAGATATGCTCTTTGAAAAAAGAATAGGATATGTGACGGACCTGAACGGGCTCAGTAGTACAATTCCCGATTGAACCCAAAGGGATGGGAAGCCCCCCGGGAAACCGGAGAGGTATTTTTCCCTTTGGAACCAGATATATCAATTGGAGAGTTTGATCCTGGCTCAGAGCGAACGCTGGCGGCGTGCCTAACACATGCAAGTCGTACGAGAAAGCCTTCGGGCGAGTAGAGTGGCGAACGGGTGAGTAACACGTGAGCAACCTGCCTTTGGATTCGGGATAACTCCTCGAAAGGGGGGCTAATACCGGATAAGACCACGGAGTCGAATGGCTCAGGGGTCAAAGATGGCCTCTTCATGAAAGCTATCGTCCAAAGATGGGCTCGCGGTCCATTAGCTTGTTGGTGAGGTAACGGCTCACCAAGGCTGCGATGGATAGCCGACCTGAGAGGGTGATCGGCCACACTGGGACTGAGATACGGCCCAGACTCCTACGGGAGGCAGCAGTGGGGAATTTTGCGCAATGGGGGAAACCCTGACGCAGCGACGCCGCGTGGAGGATGAAGGCCCTTGGGTTGTAAACTCCTGTCAGGAAGGACGAACGGCAGGGTAGTTAATACCTGCCCTGTTTGACGGTACTTCCAGAGGAAGCTCCGGCTAACTCCGTGCCAGCAGCCGCGGTAAGACGGAGGGAGCAAGCGTTGCTCGGAATCACTGGGCGTAAAGGGCGTGTAGGCGGGATGGTCAGTCGGATGTGAAAGCCCCGGGCTCAACTCGGGAAGTGCATTCGATACTGCCGTTCTTGAGTGTGGTAGAGGAGAGCGGAATTCCTGGTGTAGCGGTGAAATGCGTAGATATCAGGAAGAACACCTGTGGCGAAGGCGGCTCTCTGGACCAATACTGACGCTGAGGCGCGAAAGCTAGGGGAGCGAACGGGATTAGATACCCCGGTAGTCCTAGCCGTAAACGATGGGCACTAGGTGCGGGAGGCGTTGACCCCTTCTGTGCCGGAGCTAACGCATTAAGTGCCCCGCCTGGGGAGTACGGCCGCAAGGCTAAAACTCAAAGGAATTGACGGGGGCCCGCACAAGCGGTGGAGCATGTGGTTTAATTCGACGCAACGCGAAGAACCTTACCTGGGTTTAAATTGCTTGGGACAGCTATGGAAACATAGTCTCCCTTCGGGGTCCTTGCAAAGGTGCTGCATGGCTGTCGTCAGCTCGTGTCGTGAGATGTTGGGTTAAGTCCCGCAACGAGCGCAACCCCTGCCCTTAGTTGCCAGCGGTTCGGCCGGGAACTCTAAGGGGACTGTCGGTGATAAACCGGAGGAAGGTGGGGATGACGTCAAGTCCTCATGGCCCCTACGTCCAGGGCTACACACGTGCTACAATGGCGCATACAAAGGGCTGCGAACTCGCGAGAGGGAGCCAATCCCAAAAAGTGCGCCTCAGTTCGGATCGGAGTCTGCAACTCGACTCTGTGAAGCCGGAATCGCTAGTAATCGCGGATCAGCATGCCGCGGTGAATACGTTCCCGGGCCTTGTACACACCGCCCGTCACACCACGAGAGTCGACGGTACCAGAAGTCGTTGAGCCAACCCTTTGGGAGGCAGGCGCCGACGGTATGGCCGGTGATTGGGGTGAAGTCGTAACAAGGTAGCCGTAGGGGAACCTGCGGCTGGATCACCTCCTTTCTAAGGAGTGCTGAAAGATTCGTTTTCAAAAAGCACGGGAGGGGAGAGAGGGCGTTTTCATCATCTGGTGAGAACGAGCCGCTCTCTTGCCTGAGGATCGTGCGACGCCGCCTCGCGCCTTTGGCGCATGGCAGGATGATTGCAAAACGAATCGGCGCTTCAAGGTCGATGGCCCGTCTCGGGCCGTCCATATCCTGTTCTTGATAATTACGCCACAGCGGGTATGCGGATTGTCCCGGATTCGAGATATGCGAATTCCGGCTGAATGCCTGGGTGAGGCCCGATGCGGAAATGGAGTTTCTTGCCGCGCGGGCGAGGTCGCGGGCCTATAGCTCAGTTGGTCAGAGCGCGCGCCTGATAAGCGCGAGGTCCCTGGTTCAAATCCAGGTAGGCCCACCATATCGGAATGGATGGGGATGATACGCATGGCATGAAACGCCGGAAGCGATGGCGTGGATGGACCGTTGAGCGGAACCGCGCAGGCTCATCGTCGCGGGCCGGTCCCTGAAGCGAATTCGAAATGGGGATGTAGCTCAGTCGGGAGAGCGCCTGGTTTGCAACCAGGAGGTCGGCGGTTCGAGCCCGCTCATCTCCACCATCTGGATCGGCGGTCAGTGGCGATGAATTTGAATTCTTCAGCAAATCGGGCGGGAGTTTCTTCCGCCTTTTGCTCTTTGACAATCGAATCGCGTGAATTGGCATAATCATTGAAGGCTCTCAGTATTGACTGAGAATCTGAAATCTCAAGATTCGGTCAAGCTACTAAGGGCGTACGGTGGATGCCTTGGCGCTAGAAGGCGATGAAGGACGTGGTCAGCTGCGATAAGCCTCGGGGAGCCGCTAGCAGGCTTTGATCCGGGGATGTCCGAATGGGGAAACCCTCTGGGAGTAATTTCCCAGAATCCTCCGCTGAATACATAGGCGGTGGAGGCTAACCCAGGGAACTGAAACATCTAAGTACCTGGAGGAGAAGAAATCAACCGAGATTCCGCTAGTAGCGGCGAGCGAAAGCGGACCAGCCTAAACCGGAAGCATAGCGATATGCTCCGGGGTTGCGGGATGTTGTCGGGGCCTCGCCCGGGAAGTCAGAAAAACACGGTATAGCAGAAGAGTTCTGGAAAGGCTCACCATAGAAGGTGATAGTCCTGTAAGCGAAATGCCGTGTTCTTCCTGGACAGCACTCCCAAGTACGACGGGACACGTGGAACCTTGTCGGAATCCGGGGGGACCACCCTCCAAGGCTAAATACTCTCTAGCGACCGATAGCGTACCAGTACCGTGAGGGAAAGGTGAAAAGTACCCCTGTTAGGGGAGTGAAATAGAACCTGAAACCGTATGCCTACAAGCGGTGGGAGCACGATGCCGGGAGGTTCGCCTCCTGGCCGTGTGACCGCGTGCCTTTTGCATAATGAGCCTAGGAGTTACTCTCAGTGGCAAGGTTAAGCCGGGAGGTGTAGCCGCAGCGAAAGCGAGTCTGAATAGGGCGTTCGAGTCGCTGGGAGTAGACCCGAAGCCGGGTGAGCTAGCCATGGCCAGGGTAAAGCTGGTGTAACAACCAGTGGAGGCCCGAACCAGTGTAGGTTGAAAACTGCTTGGATGAGCCGTGGCTAGGGGTGAAAGGCCAAACAAACCCGGAAATAGCTGGTTCTCCCCGAAATGTATTTAGGTACAGCCTCGTATGTATGCTCTCGGTCGTAGAGCACTGGATGGACTAGGGGCCCCACCAGGTTACCAAACCCAACCAAACTCCGAAGGCCGGGATGTCTTGTACGGGAGTGAGTCCGCGGGTGATAAGATCCGCGGTCGAGAGGGAAACAACCCAGACCGCCAGCTAAGGTCCCGAAGTGTGTGCTAAGTGGGAAAGGTTGTGGGAACGTCAAAACAGCCAGGAGGTTGGCTTAGAGGCAGCCATCCTTTAAAGAAAGCGTAACAGCTCACTGGTCGAATGGTCCTGCGCCGAAAATGTAACGGGGCTCAAGCACACCACCGAAGCTGCGGACTGATCGGTTTTGCCGATCAGTGGTAGGGGAGCGTTCCGCGCTAGGTTGAAGCCGGACGGACGACGACCGGTGGACGACGCGGAAGTGAGTATCTAGGCACGAGTAGCGAGAAAACAGGTGAGAGACCTGTTCGCCGAAAACCCAAGGGTTCCTGAGGAAGGCTAATCCGCTCAGGGTCAGTCGGCCCCTAAGGCGAGGCCGAAAGGCGTAGCCGATGGGAAACGGGCTAACATTCCCGTACCTGCACGGGACTGCCAATGGGGTGACGCAGAAGGGTAGGTCAGCCACCTGATGGATGGTGGTTTAAGCATGTAGGCGGAGGGCTTAGGCAAATCCGGGCCCTCTCAACGCTGAGATGTGATGACGAGGAGCTTGCTCCGCAAAGTGATCGATCCCATGCTGCCTGGAAAAACCTCTAGGTGATAGGTCCGCGCAGACCGTACCGTAAACGGACACACGTGGGTGGGTAGAGAATACTAAGGCGCTTGAGAGAACACTCGCTAAGGAACTCGGCACATTGACACCGTAACCTAGGGAGAAGGTGTGCCCCGAGTAGGTGAAGCGGCTCGCCCGTGGAGCTGAAAGGGGTTGCAGTGAAATGCCCCAGGCGACTGTTTACTAAAAACACAGGACTCTGCGAAGCCGCAAGGCGATGTATAGGGTCTGACGCCTGCCCGGTGCCGGAAGGTTAAGGGGAAGGGTTAGCGCTTCGGCGCGAAGCTCTGAACCGAAGCCCCGGTAAACGGCGGCCGTAACTATAACGGTCCTAAGGTAGCGAAATTCCTTGTCGGGTAAGTTCCGACCTGCACGAATGGCGTAACGATCTGGGGACTGTCTCAGCGAGTGACTCAGTGAAACTGTAGCAGCGGTGAAGATGCCGTTTACCCGCGACTAGACGGAAAGACCCCGTGCACCTTTACTACAACTTGGCAATGACACCCGGAATATCATGTGTAGGATAGGTGGGAGACTTTGAAGCATGGCCGCTAGGCTGTGTGGAGTCGCCCTTGAAATACCACCCTTGTTATTTTGTGTGTCTAATCCAGGCCCGTGAATCCGGGTCGGAGACATTGTCAGGCGGGTAGTTTGACTGGGGCGGTCGCCTCCTAAAACGTAACGGAGGCGCCCGAAGGTGCCCTCAGGCTGAATGGAAACCAGCCGTCGAGTGTAAAGGCAAAAGGGCGCTTGACTGCAAGACAGACACGTCGAGCAGGTGCGAAAGCAGGGCTTAGTGATCCGGTGGTTCTGAGTGGAAGGGCCATCGCTCAACGGATAAAAGGTACGCCGGGGATAACAGGCTGATCTCCCCCAAGAGTTCACATCGACGGGGAGGTTTGGCACCTCGATGTCGGCTCATCGCATCCTGGGGCTGAAGCAGGTCCCAAGGGTTTGGCTGTTCGCCAATTAAAGCGGTACGCGAGCTGGGTTTAGAACGTCGTGAGACAGTTCGGTCCCTATCTGTCGTGGGCGCAGGAGATTTGAGGGAAGCTGACCCTAGTACGAGAGGACCGGGTCGGACGAACCTCTGGTGTTCGAGTTGTGGCGCCAGCCGCAGTGCTCGGTAGCTATGTTCGGAAGGGATAACCGCTGAAAGCATATAAGTGGGAAGCCCCTCCCAAGATGAGATCTCCCTGGACTTCGGTCCCTGAAGGCTCCTTCAAGACCAGGAGGTTGATAGGCCGGAAGTGTACGCACAGCAATGTGTTCAGCTGACCGGTACTAATTGGCCGTGAGGCTTGACCGATTCGAGATTTCATTCATCGGTTCTCGGTCGAGAGCAAGATGTCGCCAATTGCGTGATTTGATTGTCGGAAATTTTCCAGTATTTCCGGTGGCTATAGCGGCGGGGCCACACCCGTTCCCATCCCGAACACGGCAGTTAAGCCCGCCAGCGCCTATGGTACTGCGGTCCTTTCCGTGGGAGAGTGGGTCGTCGCCGGAATATGAATCAAAACCCCGCCGGTCTATACAGCCGGCGGGGTTTTTTCGTCTTCTCTCGTGGACTCGCCTTGGATTTGAGTATTTCGTAGAGGCGGACCGATGTGTCCGCCCGATTCTCTTGCATATCCATTCCTCTCTCAAGTGTCGAGATTGACCTCCTCTAGTTGGTCTGAAATGATTTCGCCCGTCATTCCGGCGAATGCCGGAATCCAGGCTGAGGAGATCGGCATTCACCGCACTCCAGTTCGCAATGCCGGAATAGCACATAAGCGAATCGACTGTAGAAAGGATTACGCATGACGAAACCATGGGCTATCAAATCTGACGACTTGCTTTGGCCTACCCTGAAGGCTTTGGAAGCGAAAGGAGGTTCCGCTTCTATTCAGGAACTCTCGGAACAGATTGCGTCCGACATGAAATTGTCCGATGAAATTTTGGATGTTCCACACAAAGAAGATGGTACTCAATCCGAATTTGAATTTCGCTCTGCATGGGCGCGTACAGCTCTCAAGAAGATCGGCGCGGTTGAAAATCCGTCGAAGGGCGTTTGGACGATCACAAAGCAAGGCCGACAAATTCAGGGTGAAAATGAAGTGCGCAATCTCAACCGGGAGTGGTGGAAGGCTTACCAAGCGCAGAAGGCGAAGGATTTTGTCGCGCCGCCGGATTCGGAGCCTGCGGATGAAAACGACGCCGAAAATGTTGACCTGGATGAATCGGCATGGCGAGAAAAGCTACTCAACATCATTCGTTCTATTGAACCCGATGCTTTTGAACGACTTTGCCAGCGCGTGCTTCGTGAGTCGGGTTTCATAAAAGTTGATATCACGGGAAAATCCGGCGATGGCGGCATTGATGGCGTGGGCGTCTTGCGCGTCAATCTTATTTCGTTTCATGTTCGATTCCAATGTAAGAGATACACCGGGACAGTTGGCGCGAGTGCGATTCGAGATTTCAGGGGTGCTATGGTTGGCCGCGCGGATAAAGGGTTGTTTATGACCACCGGAAGATTCACTAAAGAAGCGGAACGAGAAGCAGTGAGAGACGGCGCCCCGGCCATTGACCTTATCGATGGCCTTGAACTTTGTGAGTTGTTGAAGAAATTAGAACTCGGTGTGAAGACGGAATCCATCGAGGTAATCACGCCGAATGAGGAGTTTTTCTCCGCTCTTTAGACTTCTAAGGTTGCTTTAATCTTCACAACTTATTGCGGGCGGTTCGCAAACGATTGGGCGGACACTTAGGTCCGCCCCTACGCCTTGTTTCTTTTCGCCCTGTTACGACAACCTACCTTCTCCGGCCGTAAATGCTTCCCGATAAAGCCGCTGTTTTATTCTCCGCTTTGGTGTATACTCCTTTCCATACTCGTTGAAAATTTTAAGCCGCAATCTTGCTAACCGATGGAAGACAGCCATGGCGCAAGAGGCTCACGCATCGAGCGAAGGCGCCGCCGCCGCAGGCGGGCGCGCGGCGTATGGTGTTCTGGTTCGCTTCGGGCCGGTCATCGGTCTGGCGTTCTTGTGTCTCGTCCTCTCCGTAACGTCGGAAGCCTTCCTGAACCCGGCGAATCTCATCAACGTCGCGCGCCAGGTCTCCATCAACGCCATCATCGCCGCCGGCATGACGTTCGTCATGATCTCGGGCGGGTTCGACCTCTCGGTCGGCTCCGTCATGGCGCTCTCGGGCGTGGTGGGCATCATGGCGATGAACGCCTTCGGCGACGCGGCGGGCATCCTCATCATGCTGGCCGTCGCCCTCTCCTGCGGGCTATGGAACGGCCTCCTCGTCGCCTTCGCGCGCATCAACGCCTTCGTGGCCACACTCGCCGGGATGACCATCTACCACGGCATCGCCCTCGTGGTGACGGATTCTTTCCCTGTTACGCGCTTCGGCGGCTGGTACCGCAATTTCGGCCAGGGCCATCTTTTCGGGCTGCCGATACCCATCTACGTTCTCATCATCGTCTACGTTGTCGCCCACATCGTGCTGACGCGCACGGCCTTCGGCACCTCGGTCTACGCCGTGGGCGGAAACGAGGAGGCCGCCCGCCTTTCGGGCATCAACGTGGAGCGCATCCGCACCTCGGTCTTCACCATCTGCGGCTTCGGGGTGGGCATCGCCTCGCTGCTCATCATCGGGCGCCTGCAGTCCGCGCAGGCGAACATGGGCATCCAGGCGGAACTCGACGCCATCGCCGCCGTCGTCATCGGCGGCACGAGCCTGGCCGGGGGGGAGGGCCGCGTGTTCGGCACCCTTGCGGGCGCCTTCACCATCGGCGTCCTGAACAACGGCCTGAACCTCCACGACATCAGCGCGCACTGGCAGCTCGTCGCCAAGGGCGTCGTCATCGCGCTCGCCGTCATCATCGACCGCCAACTCGTGCACAGGCAGTGAGCAGATGCCGGCGCTGTTGACGATGGAGGGCATATCCAAGGCCTTTCCGGGCGTCCAGGCCCTCTCCAAGGTCGATTTCGAGGTCATGCCCGGCGAGGCGCACGCCCTCATCGGAGAAAACGGAGCGGGCAAGTCCACGCTCATCAAGATTCTCGCGGGCGTCCACCGGCGCGACGCAGGCGAGATACGCTTCGAAGGGAACGACTACCGGGTCGCCAATCCCCATGAGGCGCTGGCGATGGGCGTGGCCGTCATCTACCAGGAGTTGAACCTTGTCCAGAAGCTCACGGTGGCGCAGAACATCTTCCTGGGCCACGAACCCCTGCGCCGGGCGGGCTTTGTCGCGACCCGCGAGATGAACGCGCGCGCCGGGGAAATCCTGAAAGAACTCGGGATATCCATCGACCCGCGCACCCCGGTCGAAGCGCTCGGCGTCGCGCAGAAGCAGATGGTCGAAATCGCAAAGGCGCTCTCGCGCGCCTCGCGCATCCTGGTGATGGACGAACCCACCGCTCCGCTGACCCAGAGCGAAATCGAGGTGCTCTTCCGCGTCATCGCGGGCCTGAAAGAACAGGGGCTGGGGGTCATCTACATCTCGCATCGGCTCGACGAGGTCTTCCAGATTGCCGACCGCGTCACCGTGCTGCGTGACGGCGAGCGGGTGCATTCGAGCGAGGTGTCCGAGACGCAGATAGACCGGCTCGTCCTCGCCATGGTGGGCCGCCGCCTCGCCGGGGAAGAACCCCCGCTCGAAGTTCCGGCGGATGCGCCCGTGGCGCTCGAGGCGGAGGGGTTGTCCGACGGCCGTGTGGTTCGCGACATCTCCTTGCAGGTTCGGGCGGGCGAGGTGGTCGGTCTCGCGGGCCTCATCGGCTCCGGCCGCAGCGAGTTCGCGCACCTGCTCTTCGGCTCGGAAGCCGCGGCGGGCGGCGAGGCGCGCCTCATGGGCGAGAAGCTGAGCGGAGGCGTCCCCCAGCGGATCGATGCGGGCCTCGGCATGGTGCCCGAGGACCGCAAGCTCCAGGGACTCGTAATGCAATTACTCGTCAAGGAGAACAGCACGCTCGCCACGCTCGATAAATACACGAGCGGCGGTTTCATCCGCCGGCCCGCGCATGAGTCCCGCGTGCGGGAGATCATCAAGGAATTGCGCATCGCCACGCGCGGCCCCCGCCAGTCCGTCAAGGCGCTGAGCGGGGGCAACCAGCAGAAGGTCATCCTCTCGCGCTGGATGGATACGGGCGCCCGCGCGCTCATCTTCGACGAACCCACGCGCGGGGTGGACGTGGGCGCCAAGGCGGAGATCTACGCCCTCATCCGGGAGTTGCAAAAGCGCGGCGTCGCCATCTTGATGATCAGCTCAGACCTGCCCGAGGTGCTCCGGATCAGCAACCGGGTCATCGTCATCAGGAACGGACGCGTCGCAGGAGTTCTCACCCGCGAGGAGGCCACACAGGAGAAAGTTTTGCGGCTCATGATGGGAGCCGTCGTATCGGACAACGGAACCTAAGCGAGAAACCCTAACCAAAGGAGGAGAAAGCCATGAAAAGAATACTCGGTATTCTAGCTCTCGCGGTCGCGCTGGCCGTCGCGGGGGCGCCGCCGGCCCAGGCGGCGATGAAGAAGCTCCGCTTCGGGGCGTCCTTCTCGGGCCTTCACCACCCCGCCTACGCCACCGTGGCCAAGCACATGCGCTCCGAGGCGAAAAAACACGGCGTCGACATCATCATCACCGACAGCCAGGACAAGCTCGCCAAGCAGATCAACGACCTCGAGGACATGATCACCAAGGGCGTGGACGTGCTCTTCGTGAACACGGTCTCGAAGGGAACCGAGCCCACCCTCAGAAAGGCGGCGGCCAAGGGCATCAAGGTCGTCGCCGTCCAGCGCTGGAACAGCGACCCCGCCGTGGTGCACTTCGTCGGCACCGACAACAGGGAGATGGGCCGCATCGGCGCCGAGTGGGTCGTCAAGCGCATGAAGGGCAAGGGCAACCTTGTCGTCATGTCGGGCATCCCCGGCGCCGCCTCCTCGGACGACCGCAAGACGGGCTCCGACGCCGTGTGGGCGAAGAACAAGGGCATCAAGGTCGTCGCCCACCAGACGGGCATGTACAACCGCGTCAAGGCGCTCGAGGTGATGGAGAACATCCTCCAGAAGAACAAGAAGATCGACTGGGTGTTCTGCTACAACGACTCGATGGCGATGGGCGTCTTGGGCGCCATTCGCGCCTCGGGCCGCAAGGGCATCAACGTCTTCGGCATGGACGCCATCAAGGACGCGGTGCAGGCCATCAAGCGCGGCGAGATGACGGCCACCCTCGCCATTCCCTTCGACGAGGAGGGCCGCGTATCCGTGCGCAACGGCATCAAGCTCGCCAAGGGGGAGAAGCTGCCCAAGTCCCACGTTATCCAGGCCTTCGTGATGACGAAGGACAACGCGCCCTAAATCTGCGTTTCGCGGAAGCATGATTCGCTAGAAAAGCCGGCGGCCGGCCTCTTCAGCGGCCGCCGGTTTTTTCGTGTCGATGAGACTCGAACCCATAAATAAAAAAGGATTGTGTGAGAACGTAGGGACAGGTCGCGACCTGTCCCTACAGGATTTCCCCCGTTCGGGAGAGTTCCGATTGTAAGCAGGGGCGGCTATGCGCCTCCGCCCTGTTCCGCAAGTGCGGTATTGTCCGCCCCGCAGTCCGCGAGCCGCTCCCACCATGCGACGCCAAAACGAATGATTTTTCAGGTAGCATCCTCACGCAAAGAGGATTATCTTATAGAGAAGGGCGCGCGCCGGGTGGAGGGCGTAACGCTTGGCATCAAGGGTTTTTCCCCGGGGTTCGGAGGCGCGCGACTTTCGGCGAGTCAGGAGAACCCTCTCTTTTCGCGGAGAATGAAAATGTTCCCCATTCCCTGGGAGGCGCGCAGCGACGCGGGCGTTTTCCTGTTCAATCAGGGGGAATACTGGTGCGCGCATGAGGCGTGGGAGGGCATCTGGATGCACGCCGAGCCCGTGCCCAAGAAGTTCTACCAGGGGCTCATCCAGATCGCCGCGGGCTACGTGAAGCTCCAGCAGCGCCACCACAAGGGCGCGCTCGCGAATCTCAAGAAGGGCCTCGAGCGCTTCCGCGAGGTGGATGAGGCCGTGGGCGACCTCGACGTGCCGATTCTCTACAAGAAACTCGTGAACCAATCGCGCGGGGTGCGCGTGAGCCTGCTCGATCAGGGTGAAGGGCGCGTGCTCGCCCGCGCGTGGGATTTATGGCCGAAGATTGAATACGCCGCCGACGCGAAGAAGAAAAAGGTTTCCCACTCGCCGCCGGCCAAAGGATGAGAGAGATGAAACGTCTTGCCTTTTGCCTCACTATTCTGGTTTTTCTGAGCGGTTGCGGGGGTTTCGAGCTCACCGATTCTCCGTATCAGCGGATCACCCGCACCCAGCCGAAGGAGAGTTATCTCGTGGCCGTTCAGGCCAGGCTGGTTCCCACCGATTCGCACGTCGTCTCCCCCTCCACCCCCGAGGAGGCCGAAGTTCGAAGGGCCGCCTGCAAGGGGTTGTCGTTTACCCCCCGGTTCCGCTGCGCGCGGATGAGCGAGGCCGGGGAGCCTTTGGAGAATCCCGACTACGTCGTTCGGATAGAATACGACGTGATCGACGAGCGCTCTTTTCTGTCGCGCCGGTTCACCAGATTCGTGCTCGTGAGCGGCGGCGACAGGGAGCCGGACGAGGGAGACGACGTGGGCGATGCGGATCATCTCGTGCGCTGGGGCTTTCGGGTCATCAGGCCCGGAGAGGCGAAACCCGTATTCCAGAGCATTTTCCGCGATGAGGGCGTCGATACCTGGAACTTCGACGTCGAACAGTGGATGGAGCGCTATTTTTCGGAGTGAATTCGCGTCAATCGGCACGCCGCATGATTAAATAAAAGAGTTCTCAATATGAAATGACCTATCGGTATCAACCGCGGCGTGGGTTATCGAATTCGGAAACCGTCTTGAGCCAATGAAGGCGTCTTTTCATAAATTTCTGAAAATTAAATTTCCTGGAAATGACGCCGCGGAATCCGGGCGCAGGGGAATTCTGCCACGAATCGCTGCACCTGCCATGACGGTATATGTGCGGACTTGTGGGCAACTGCGGAGGTGAAGGGCGGAAATTTCGTGAATCGGCGGTTTTATCGTAGAATCGTGGGCGGTTCGCGCGCTGCCGGGGGCTTCGAGAAAAACATCACAAGTCTTTTATTATCAGCAGGTTATAAATTCACTCGATGACGACGTGCTCGCGGATGGGTTCGCCCAGGTGCGTCATGCCCGTCTCGGTGACGAGGACGGTATATTCCGCGTGCACGCCGCCCTCCCCGAATTTCCCCGAGGGCAATTCCACCGAGAGCACCGCGCCCGAAGGCAGGGAAATGTCTGAATTTTCAGGCAAAAACGGATCGTCGAGCTTCACGGGTTCGCTCAGCGTATAGGGCAGCTCGCGCGCCTCGATCCCTATCGTGTGCCCGCAGAAAGCGCCGTTATAGCGCGGCAGGCCCGATTTTTTCGCCGCCGCCACCGCCGCGCGAAAAATCTCGGAGGGCTTCACCCCCGCCCTGATCACGCCGAAGGCGGCCTCTAATCCCGCCTGGATGGCGTTCCACTGCGCCTTGCGCTCCGCGCTCGGCTCGCCGAACGAACCGCAACAGCCCACGTCCGCGCAGTAATGGTTCAGCCGCATCCCGGCATCGAAGAAAAAGCCGTCCCCCGCCTCGAATTTTCTATCAGAGGGCGGAAAAATCGAGGCCGAACGCCTACCGCCGGCTAAATGGAACCAGCTCCATTTACCGCCTCCTGCGGCCACTGTACGGTAATAATGGCTTGCTACTTCGCGCTCGGTTCGTCCTGCGGCCATCTCCTTGTGGAAGGCGACGACGGCCTGTTCGTTCAAGACCGCTGCGGCGCGCATGCGCTCAATCTCTTCATCAGTCTTTTGGAGGCGAATCAAACGAAACAGGTTCGAGGCATCCAGGAAAGACATCTCCGGTAATGCCGCCTCGAGAGCGCCGCGCGTGCCTGGGCGGATTCCCTCGTTATCGAGGGCTACTTTTCCGCTCGATAATCCCCGCTCCCGCAAAAGCCTGAGCAGGGCATTGGTAATATTCGCTTCGCGCGGAGCGTCTTCGGCGATGAGGGAAATATAATTCCTCTCCTCTTCGGTCGCTCCCGTCTCGCCGGGCGCCATATCGAGCGCCGAGCGGGGACCATAGCCCCTCACGTCTTTGATCCACGAACCCGTCGCCGCGTAGTACGTCTCATCCTGCCGGGAGAGTATTAACGCGGGCGGTGAGGCCTGATCCCGAAAAAACAGCGCGAAAGTTTCCGTCGTGGCATCGCCGTAGGTGTATTGCGCCCAGCCCTGAAAACCCGAGAGATACAAGACGTTATGCCGTGTCGTCGCTATCAGCGCGTCCAGATCGAACCTTTCCATGAACTCGAGCGCGTGTTCTTTATGAAAAAGCATGAACATCCTCTAAAAGGAATACTGAACTATGTTTGGGGAACAGGTTTCCTGTAATCCTTGATTTGCCGGACAAGCGGAATCCCGCCGCAAACCAGGCCCGCTACCAGCATGGTTATGCTGAAGAAAATGACGAACAAGATGAACGCGATGAAGCAGGCGAACAAGAGTATCCGCTCGTATTTGTACAGCCTGTCGAAGAGCCAGCCTTGCGTTCCCGCCGAGAAAGCGATGAATCCCAGGAGCGTAATGGATGCGGAAAGCGCGACGCGCAACGGACTCGCGAACGTAAGCAGCGCCGGGTCGAACATGAACAAAAACGGCACGATAAAGCCCACGATGGCGAAGCGAAGAGACATCATGGACGTCTTGAAATAGGGCGCTCCCGCCAGCTTGGCCCCAACGAGCGAGGCTATCGCCACGGGCGGCGTAATGGCGGAGAGAATCGCGAAATAGAAGATGAACATGTGGGCCGCGACCCGGTCTCCCTTGGCGGCCACGAACTCCTTGACCCATTCCGCTCCGTAAATATGCGTGAGTTCAGGACCCACGAGTTTTACCAGCACCGGTCCGCCCAGAATGGCGAGCAGAACATACGCCGCAGTCGTCGGCATGCCCATTCCCAATATGGCGCAGCAAACCGCTGTCAGCAGCAGCGCAACGAAGAAACCATCGAGGCCGATATAATACGCGCATCCCCCGCCGACAGCGGCGCCGAACACGCATATATCCTGGGCGAGGGCCTCGATCATGAAGGCGAACTTGTTCCCCACGCCCGTAATGGACAGAACCTGAACGACGACCTCGATGGTAGCCAGCGTCACGGCGAATTCAGCCCCTTGCCTGCCGCCTACGCGCAGAGCGTTGCGAATGCTGAAAATCCAGTCGGAGGCGCTTTGCGCAGCCTGCGCGGCAGGGCCGGTCTCACCCGTCTGCTTCGCCCTGCGCAAATAGGTGAACGGATTGCAGGATACGGCCAACACCTGCTTCAGGTTAGGCGTCGGGGCTTCGGGGTCGGATTCTTGCGAGCCGAATGAAAAAATAACCCTCTGCACGATGACGGCCAACCCGAAAAAGATGAGACCGTCATATATGAACCCGAAAGGCACGAACCATTCGCCGAAATTCGCTATGGGGGGGACGAGCGCATAAATTCCTTTTTGCACATAATAGGCGCCCACCCAAATCATGACGAAAAACCAAGGTATGGTCGTGGTGGGTTGCGCTCCTTTGCCCCTGGAAACGGACCATACGCTCAGCAGGGCCAGCACGAGAGCGGCTCCCGCCACGCCGGAAGACCAGCCGAAGGCGACCCACAAACCCAACAACGTGAGCGGGAAGATGGCGAGCCAGTTGCTTTCTGTCTCGCGCCAGAATTCACCCACCCAGGAGAACATGCGAGCGAAAACGCTCGCCAGAACAAATCCGACGACACCCAGAGAAAGAGCAGCCTTTATCGCCCCGCCCCAAGTCGGTTTTCCGTATACCCCCAACGGTAATCCGAAACCCAACTCGAAAACCGTGAGCAACGCGTATAGGAAAAATGTGAAAACCCAAAACGTAACCGGCACGAAAACGAATACATCATCTGCGATCGTCTTGTCGCCTCTCCTCATAGTACCCAAAAATTCCGTCACGTTCCGGTAAAACCAGATGCCCACCATAATGAATACCGACATGACACCTGCAAACACAGGCGTTCTGCCCTGAAAGAGGAAATAGACCAAAAACGCCAGGGGCACGAGATAGAACCACCCGCTCCTGAGCTCCGCCTTCCAACTCGGAATTTCGTTAGCGGGCAACGGCTGGATGTTCAGCGCGCCGGCTGCGAAGTGGATGTTGATTCCCACGATGGTGAAATACAAGATGGCCGGTATACTGGCGTATCCGATAATCTGGAAATACGGCACCTCGATGAGTTCGCTCATGATGAAGGCGCCCGCCCCCATGACAGGCGGCATGATCTGTCCGCCGCTGCTGGCCGCCGCCTCCGCCGCTCCGGCGATGTGCGGGCTCAGACCGATACGCTTCATGAGCGGAATCGTGAACGTGCCGGTGGTTACGACGTTGCCGGATGCGCTGCCCGATACCGTACCCATGAGCGCGCTCGAACCCACGGCGGCGAGGCCGGCGCCCGCACGCAGCTTTCCAAACAGCCCCAAGGCGAAGTTCACGAAAAAACGGCCCGCGCCCGATTCATGCAGAAACGCCCCCAAGATCAAAAACATGATGATGAAGGTAGCCGATATGACGACCAAAAAGCCCAAAACGCCACCGATGAAATCGGTCGAGAGTTTCGCTTGGAGTTCTATCCATGTATGGCCGCCATGCCCGAAAGGAGGCGCAAACAAATTGCCCCATATACCATAAGCCAAAGCAATCATCGCCAAGGTCGGAAGCGGGGGGCCGAAGCAGCGCCTCGTCAATTCGAGAGCGACGACGATCATGACGAAGCCGACGCGCGCATCGCCGATTGTCGGCGCGCCAGGGCGATCGACCATCTCTTCGTGGTAGTAGAACAGGTAAAGGCATGAGGTCGCCACGAAGAAAAGCATCCCTGCGTTCAAGCCAATTGTGAATCCAGCCGGAAAAGGATGCGCGGGGTATTCCTCAAATACTTCTTTGATGCGTCTTTTGGCCCAGAAAAGAGGAAAAGCAAGTACGACAACCGGCCAGAGGTAGAAGGCGCTCCTCACCTCATCGCTTTGCCCGGCCCACAATCCTACCCGCCACCCAATCAGAATGAGCGCTACGAAAAATACAACGAGAAAAACACCCGCTTTTTTCACTCCCTCGGCAGGTCTGAAGAAAACCGCAAACAAGGTCCACATGGTGGGAATGGCGGAGCATGCGATTATAAGCCACCAAAAGTTGGGCTCATGCGTGCTTTCGGGCAAATAATCCCAATACCAGAACAGTATCGGGGCTGGTACAAAGCCCAAAAACCAGAGAAAAAGGGCGAGCCAGGATTTCTCGACGACCATCATCGCCATCCAGATGGCGAACGGTAGCGCATAAACCCACCAAACACTCCAGTCGGACCAGCCTTCTCCCATCTCGTAGACGAAATAATAGAAGATGACGGCGGGGATCAAAGACAAGAGATAGAATACGGGGAGGTATTTAAGCTTGCGTATTTTATCTCCGTAAATCTGTGGCATCGCCCCGGCGCCGCCGATCAGAAGAATGGTATAGGCCAAAAGCATGTGCATGTTGGGGTGCATCTCACCCGGCAAAGGCCGGAGATAGACAGCGGATATGTGGTACAATCCTGAGAGCACACACAACCAGGATGCGATGAAAACCAGAGCCCTTACGAGAGGAGCCGACTGGGTGGGGTCTGATTCTGTACTCATATCTCTCCCTCTTTCTCCACTGTGGTGGATCCTTAATCTTAAGAAACTATGTTGATGATCTATACTATTCTATCGGATAGTTTGATTCTTTCGCCAGCGACTTAGGAATTTTGCTTTCTATATTTTTCTACCCACTTGACCAAACCAGATGGTTTTGCTTAAGTGTAGCGAACTCGACAGACTCCAAAGTTCGGCATTTTATTCATGAGTTTCGACTTTCTAAGTCGAAACGTGGGAGTAATTTTCACTACCAAAAAGGAGAAACGAATGAGGAAATCCACGCTTCGGCTGATTACGTTGGCGGCAGGTCTTGCCTTGGTTATCGGCACGGCCCCGACGGCGAACGCAGCCAAAATACTTCTGGGAACGTCCCAGCCCGGCGGCGCCACCTTCGAGATTGGAACCGCGATGGGTAAAGTCATCACGGATAACTCCGGTGGAAAAATCTCGGTGGCTGCATCCATTACCGGCGGTTCAACCGCAAATGTTCGCACCCTTCAGAAGAAAGACAAAAACCAAGCCCTCCGTATTGGCATGGCCACGGCGCCTGCCGTCTCGTGGGGACAAGTGGGCAGAAAACCATTCAAGAAACCCCAAGACGTGCTGGCGTTAGGGGCCCTGTACCCGTTGACGACGGTCTATACCACCTTCAAGACCTCCGGAATTAAGAAATGGTCCGACCTCACCGGCAAAAGATTCGTCGTCGGCGGACGCGGGGGTTCCATTTACATCGTTACGCAGCTTGCACTCAAACACAGCGGCGTAAAAGCGAAAAAAGAATTCTTCAACAACCCCCAGAATGCGGCCGCAATCAGAGACGAAAGGGTGGACGCCGGCTTTTTCTTCCTGAACGCGAATGTTCCCGCACCAGTATACATGGAACTCGCACGCACGCTCTCCGGCAAACTGCATTTCTTCGGTCCGGATGACGCCACCATCAAAAAGCTGGCTGATAACGAAGCGGGCATCGTACGCGATGTCGTAGCTGCCGGCTCCATTCCCGGTTACAACAAAGACGTCGTTAGCTGGGGCCAGATGTGGACATTGATGACCAACAGCAAAATGAGCAATGCCAACGCATATGGGATCGTTAAAGCTCTGTACGACAATCACAAGCAAATCACCAAGTACCATCCAACCGGGAAATACGTTACGAAAAAGACCGGCCTTCGCGGCATGAAGAAACTGAAAATACACCCGGGCGCGTCACGCTATTGGAAAGAAGCAGGCATGATGTAAGCAACAACAAGCCCTAAAAAACCCCCTGCTTCGGCGGGGGGTTTTTTGTCGTCTATTCATGCTCATCATGTGCCTTGGAAATGTTATGATGGCCGAATCTTACCTATAGCCAGATAATTCATTCCGGGGGGAAGAAAATGAGCACATCCGGTTTTGAAACCTTTCGTCTCGTAAAACCCGATGAAGCCGAAAGCGAGGTTTCACAGATTTATGATGAGATATGCCGATTGAAAGACCCGCGCTGGCTGGGGCCTTTGTTCGGTTTTTTCGCTCATGTGCCGGGTCTCCTACGTGGATTCTGGGAGCTGCAAAAACGTCTCGAAGTGCTGGATGGTCACATTTCGCGAGAGCTGACCAATCGTATCGCAATGGTTTGCGCGGTCGCCTCGGATTGTCCCCGTTGCGTGAATTTCCACAAAACCGACCTCATTCACCGCATGGAACTCGATGAGTATGAAGTCGAAAAACTCCATGACTTTGAAAATGCAGATTTGCCCGAGTCGGAAAAAGCAATATTCCGCGTGGCCAGAAAACTTACGCTCAACGAACAACTAACTGACGAAGAGTTTCAAGCGTTGCGCGAGCACGGCTTTGACGAGCCGGCAATCGTGGAGATCGTCTCGGTCGCTCTGCTGGAGGGTGGTTTCGCGCGTCACGCAAGCGTTTTGGCCCGTTTTGAAGATGGGATGGACTGGCCGGTGCAACATACCCCATCCGCCGAATACCGAAGTGTCATCGACCGCTAAAAGCTTACGGACTTATTGGTGCTAAGCGAGAAAGGAGTTTATTTCTTGCTATGAACTTGTGTCAGAAGACTCTTGGGAGGTTGTGTATTTTTAGCCGCTTTGCTTGCGCGAAGATTCTTTGTCTGAGTCAAGGGGGATTGGGGCGGCGCTTTCTTCGTGATGTCATACTTAGGTGATTCGGCGGGGTAGTTGTAAAGAGTAACCAGGCACGCATCGGTTTTGCCGTGTGTTTCTTCGGCAAACGCGCTGGACACGCCCACAAGAAAGAAAACAACCAACCCCAGAATTTTCAGACAGCCCACAAAATAATCCCCAAGCTATAGACTCATTAGAAAACATACCGGACGATCATACCATGAATGTCGACGAAATGGTTCTTCAGCTTGACCCGCTAATTCGTCATGTTGAAAAACAATCTCGACCACTATAAAGTTAGGCAAGTATTCAAAAACTGCAACTTTACAAATATGGCGGGTAGCGCTAGGCATTCATTCGCTTTTATTTGGAAGCTACACACCTTTATTTGGAAGCTTTATCCCGTGCCAGAATCCAAGAATTTGCTAAAAATGATGAAAATCGACAAGTCCTTTCCGGGCGTTCATGCGCTCAAAGAAGTCGATTTCGATCTCGCCGAAGGTGAAGTCCACATCCTTTTGGGTGAGAACGGGGCCGGAAAATCCACGCTCATCAAAATTCTGGCAGGCATGTATCACGCCGATTCGGGGCAAATCGAGATTAGCGAAACACCCACCATTATTCCCGACGCCAGAACCGGGCGCGATCTGGGAATCAGCGTCATCTATCAGGAACTGAACCTGGTGCCTGATCTGAGCGTGGCCAAAAACATCTTCCTGGGTCGTGAACCGGTCTTGCCCGGTGTCATGAAGCGTGTGGATTGGGCTAAAGTCGAGCAAGAATCCCGCGCAATCATGGAGCGCCTGGACGTGAAAATCGACGTCAACGCGCCGGTCCGCTCTCTAAGCGTCGCGGATCAGCAAATGGTGGAGATCGCCCGGGCTCTTGCGTTCGACTGCAAAATATTGGTGATGGATGAACCCACGTCTTCTTTGAGCGGCCACGAAATCGAGGAACTCTTCAAGGCGGTCAACCGGTTGCGAGAGCATGGCGTCGGCATCATTTACATCTCCCACCGCCTTGAAGAAGTCCACGAGATTGGAGACCGCGTCACTGTCCTGCGTGACGGGGAATATATGGGCACGTGGGAAGTCAAGGAGGTGGAACTCGATTTCCTGATCACGCAGATGGTGGGACGAACGCTCGATGAGAAATTCCCCTGGACGCCCCGTGAACATGGAGAAGTAGCTTTGCGGGTGCGTGGACTCACCCGAAACGGCGTATTCGAAGACATCAATTTTGACCTCCATTATGGCGAAATCGTCGGCCTCTCGGGTCTCGTAGGCGCGGGAAGAACCGAAGTGGCTCGGGCCGTGATGGGCGCGGACCCTGTTGATGGCGGCACCGTCGAGATGACCAACGCGACAAAAGAGAAAGAGGAGATACAAAAGCTCCCCCACTACCCGATATGGATGGCGCTCGTGGATGTGGTTGTCTTCATGCTGGCTTTGCCTTTGTTCACCGTCATCTTCCAGGGGATTTACGATCCTTTCACGCTCAACATGAACTCACCACCACCACTTTTCAGTGGGAATTGGTTTTATGAATGGATTCTTGGCGGGCCGTTATACAACATACCGAACGGTCCCACTCCCTATCTCGTCGCCGGCGGATTGGCCGTCCTGAGGCAATTGGGACTTTGGTTCCTCGAACGTCAGTACCACTGGCGCACCTTGGTCATCGACTTCGCAAGCTGGTACGCCCTGGCGATATGCGCGATGGTCTTTACGAGTCTGTTCACCCAGAATTTCGTTCTCGAATGGGTCATGATCTGGGGCGGCGTCGCCATGATTGTGATTCGATTCCTGACAATCCTCACGCATGAGCGCAAGTGGACCCCAACGCTGGCCATACGACGCGGGCTGGGGCTGTTGCCCGAGGACAGGAAAACCCAAGGCCTCACCCAGGTTCTCTCGGTTGCTTATAACACCACAAGTGCTAATCTCCGCCGCCTCATCAAGCGTTGGCTGCTCAACCTGAGCATGGAAAAAGATTTCGTCGATGAGCATATCGACCAGCTGAAAATCATGACGCCGAACCAGGAGACGCAAATACGCTTTCTCTCGGGCGGCAATCAGCAAAAAGTCGTTCTCGCAAAATGGCTCTTCAGACGCGCCAACGTGCTCATATTCGATGAGCCGACTCGCGGGATAGACATAGGCGCTAAATTCGAAGTTCACTCGCAGATGCTGCAACTTGCCAAAGACGGCGCTGCGGTTATGATGATTTCAAGCGAATTGCCCGAGATTCTCGGGATGAGCGACCGCATTCTGGTGATGCGTGAAGGACGGCTCACCGCAGATATCGACAGAAACGAAGCTACGCAAGAAGGAATTTTGCGCTACGCAATGACGGCGGATTGAACCGCGTTCGGAGGTAGATGGAATGAGCGCTGCAGTCTCGGCGGAAAATGAAAAATTCATCTTGGGTTATCCGGTAAAGGATATTCCCTGGGAGCGGGTGCTCCTCATTTCCGCGTTCGTAGTCTTGATGATCTTCTACACTTTTGCGACCGAGAATTTCCTCACCCTCGAAAACTTCGTGAACGTCGTGCGCCGAGACGCATGGCTCTTCTTTTTGGCCTATGCCCAGACATTGGTCATCGTGTCGGCGGGATTCGACCTTTCGCAAGGCTCCATCATGAGCGTGGTGAGCGTGATGGCCTGGAGCGCGATGCTGCATTTCGGGTTTTTCATCGGCCTCATCGCCGGCCTCGGCATCGGTCTGCTTTGCGGCGTCATCAACGGGTTTTTCGTCGGCGTCGTCAGGGTGCAGCCATTCATCGCGACACTGGGAATGCTCTTCATCGGCAGCGGCACGGCCCAGCTTTGGACCGGCGGCCTTCAGATGGGAGGCGCACGCGAGGGCGCAACGCTGCCGAAGCACGTGGAAGAAGCATACGTCTTTCTGGCGAAAGGGAATCTTGGGCCCATTCCCTTTACATTCATCTGGATACTCATCGCGCTGGGCACCATGTGGTATCTGCTCAAATACACCCGCTTCGGCACTTACGTGTACGCCCTGGGCGGAAACGAGCAAACGGCGATTTCCGCCGGCATCAACTATCCGGGCATGAAGATCGCCATTTTCGGCATCGGCGGTCTTCTGTGCGGTTTCGCAGGGCTTCTTCTTTCGGCGAACGTAAGCGCTGCGGGCGAACCCAGGCTGGGCGGCGGCGATCAACTGCTCCAATCGATCGGAGCGACCATCATCGGCGGCACGCATATTTTTGGCGGGCGAGGCGGCGTGCTGGGTACGACGCTGGGTGTTTTCCTGATCATATTCCTGGTGAACGGGCTGAACATCATGGGAATCGACACCTACCGACAACAAATCATCGTCGGTTTGGTGATTCTCGCCTCCATCTGGGTCAGCACCCTGCGCGAGCAGAAAAACTAAGGGGGATTCAACATCATGGCGAATGTAGCGGAGGCTCCGGTCAGACCATCGGCCTCCTTGTTGGCCAACTTCAATTACGAAAAATATGGTTTGCTCGTCGTGTTCATCCTGATGATGATCATATTTTACGTTCTCCAGTTGATGGGCTACGTGAACAACTTCATCGAAGCCCATAATTTGACCAACCAACTCAGAAACGCATCTCTCCTGTTCTTCATCGTCGCGGGCCAGAGCATGGTGCTCCTCGTTTCAGGCATCGATTTGAGTCAAGGTTCCCTGCTCAGCCTCTCGAGCGTCGTGATGGCGCAGGGCATACTGGACTTCGGCCTTGCCGTGGGCGTGTTGATGGGCATCGGAATGGCGACGATTTTCGGTTTCATCAACGGCTACCTCGTGGGCCGCGTGAAGATACAGCCTTTCATCGTCACCCTGAGCATGCTCTTCATCTGCGCAGGCATCGCACTGGTATTCACGGGCGGTCGCACCATTCACCAGTTCACGGGCGAGCAAAAAGATATCCTGCAAGCCATCGGGCTCACGGATTTCTTCCACATCCCCGGCACGCTGTTCATCGCCATCTTCTTCTTCATCATTCTCTACCTGCTGACGAAACGAACGGTGCTCGGCCGGGCGATCTATCTAACCGGTGGGAACGAGGAGGCCGCGCGCCTCTCGGGCATCGATACCGGCAAGGTGAAACTCATTTGCTACTTGATCAGCGGCATCTGCGTGGGCATCACCTCGTTCCTTTACCTGGCAAGACTCCCGGCCACGAACGGCCTCGCGGGGTTTCAGCTTGAATTCCAGTCCCTGGCGGCCACCGTGGTGGGAGGCACGACGTTCCACGGCGGCGAGGGGGGCGTGACGCAAGCCGCGATCGGGACGCTGTTCCTGACATTTTTGCTCAATGGCCTCATTCTGCTGGGCGTAGGAACATTCGCCCGGGAGGTGGTGGTAGGCTTGTTGCTCATTGCGGCAGTGGTTTTGAGTTCCCGCAAGCGGCGGGAATAGGAAATATGTTTATACTGTAGTCATTTTTCCCTTTCGCGGAGGAGAGAACATCCGTCCGTGAAACCCATTCTGCGACGAGGAGATACAAGATGAGAAAACTGTTCCGCACTTTCATGATTCTCGCTTCCGTCGTCACGTTTATGTTCGTGTCGATGGCGGCAACCCCGGACGCCGACGCCCGGGTGAAGGCGAAGAAGAAATACAAGATCGCCGTCGTCGTGCCGAACGGCGTCGACCCCTATTTCTTCTCGAAATGGTACGGCAGCGTCCAGGCGGCCAAAAAAGCCGGTGTGACCGTGACGATGTTCGATGCAGGCGGCTATGAGTTCCTGCCCAAGCAGGTGGCCCACGTGGAGGACATCATCGCGGCGAAGTACGACGGGATGATCATCTGCCCCATCAGCACCAAGGGGATGGTGGACGCCGTACACAAGGCGATGGAAAAAGGCGTCAAGGTCGTCGTGGACAACATCGACCTCGACAGTGATCGCGTCAAGAACCGCGTCATGAAAAACAGCTACGAACTGGGCGTTCTCATCGCCTCCACCCTGGCGCATGGCATCAATTACGAGGGCAAAGTCATGATGCTGCCCGGACCCAGCGGCATCGAGATGGTGACCTCCATGGCCAAGGGCTTCGAGGAGTACATGAGCCACTACCCGAAAATCAAGATTGTGGCCAAGGAATTCACCAAGTCCAACGTGCAGCATGCATACCAGACGGCGGAAGACCTGCTCAAGAAACATCCCGACGTAAAAGGCATCTACCCTTGGGCGACGCTCATCGCTCGCGGCACGGTGGACGCCGTGAAAGCGGCCGGTTACAAGCCCGGCCAGATCAAGATCGTGACGCACAACCTCGTCGTCGGCATCGAAAAAGACATTCGCGACGGCTGGGTGCATGCGGCTGTCCTGGCCGAGCAGATCGCCATGGCGAGTGAGGCTGTTTATAACGTGATCGATCTGATAGAAGGACGCCTGCCTCCCGGCACACCCTACCGTGGCGGCACGCTCAGCTACATCCAGAACTACATGGCTTTCCAGCACAACCTCGACATTCTGGATCGAAGCGGCATCGAGGCGCCCAAGAACTGGATGATCAAGCGCCAGAAACGTGCGGCGAACATCGTGGGCGGAAAACGCCGTTAAGTATCATCCCGCCACTGAACACCAAAAGCCCCGCCGGGCAACCGGCGGGGCTTTATCATTGAAACGCCTGGTTTCGCCTACAAGCCCTTCACGTATATGCTGAGCCCCATCCGCCCCGTCGACCCGCCGGGTTGCGGATCGGAAATCTCATCCGTCTGCACTTTTCCTGCGCCATCCAATGCCCGCACCGTCGCCGGATAGAAACCGTTTTCCTCAAAACGCATGGGAAACGCCCAGACGCTCCAGGCGAGAGGCCCGAGAGGCTTTTTGAGCAAGGCGGGCGCCCAGGGCCGCAAACGCTCACCCTGCCCATAGGTTACCTCCACCTTGCGGATTCCCCTGTCCCCCGCGAAAGCAGACCCCACGAGCCACACTTTGGATGTCCGCACCTCAACGCGTCTTCTGGGAGCTTCAAAACGACTGAGCGTCTCGACGATTGCCTCATCCGACCACCCCCGCCGTTGCCAATAGCCGCCATGGCCCTTGGTCGCAACCTCAATGGATTCAATCCATTTTACGTTCTTGAGGCCGTAGGTCCCCGGCACGAGGAGCCTGAGCGGAGCGCCGTGATCTCTCGGCAAAGGTTCTCCGTTCATCCTGGTGCAGAGAAGCGTTCTCGAATCGAGTGCCTGCTCCAGGGATATGGAATCATGATACCCGTCCGCCGCGCGGAAAATCACCCGGGCGGATACAGAGCGGCGAACGCTTTCCGCGACGCCCGCCCGCTCGATGAGGGTTCTGAGCGGCACCCCTTCCCACAGGGCGTTCCCAATCTGACCGCCGCCCACGGGGTTCCCGATGCAGGTCATCGTCGCCCAGGTTCGCTCCTGCCTGAGCGCGCCCAACGCCGCATAAGTAGCGGAAAAAGGCTCCGTTACCTCACCCGTTATTTTCAGCCGCCATTTCTTGCGGGAGAGCCCGGGCGCCGAATGGCCGATGCTTTGCACGTAGAATTTATCGTTCGCGGTGACTTCGGGAACGACGCGCGCGGCGAAATCGAGAATCCCCTCCCCGGGTCCGGGCGTCTCGACGGGGCGGCTGTTCAGCCAATCGAACAGGCGGCCCATCATCGAGGCCTGCGCCTCGCGCGGAACCCCGATGACGGCGAGGGGCGCGACTCGCCCCGCAACCCGCAATAGATGGCGTCTGGAAACCCTCATGGTGCTCCTCCACCAGGAAAACCGCTCCCCGATTCTACGATAAAACCGCCGATTCATGAAATTTCCGCCCCTCACCCCCGCAAATGCGGGCAGTTGCGGGCAAATGCGCGGGAGGCGAAAAACTTTTTTTACCGCTATATCTGAGTGTGGGACGCTCAGATTCATATGATAACTCGTTTTATTACAATGTTTTATCTGGCCATCATTTTTCAGGAATTTATCGAAAAACCCCGTGAATTTATCGAATTTTACGGGAAATAGGATTATTTGCATTTTTATCGTCATTCCCGAGTCCATGAGCATGATTTCTCTCCTCAAAACGATTTCCGTCCCTTCCTGAAGACGGTGCGTGGGCGGCGATTACCGCTTTTCTTCGCCGCGCGCACGATAGCGGATTACGGGATTTCAGGGAGTACGGCAAATGCGGGGAAATGCGCGCGCGGGAGAACCGGGCGGGGAGGGCTGTTCAAAAAGTCCCTGAGAAGGTAATGGCACCCCCCTGAAAGGGAAACCCCATTAAGGCAACCCCCCCTACCCCCCCTTGTCAGGGGGGTATGAAAAGGCGATGCGCTCCCGCCGGGCTGAGGGGGTTTTGCTTCTTCTTACCCCCCTGACAAGGGCCTGTTGAAAAACCCCTGGTTTTGTGATCGTATGGAGTTATCCCCCCTCGCCCGAGATGGGAGATTCCCCGATGTTGGACCGCAAGAGGCGCGGGCAGATGGAATTGTTCGTGGCCGGTTCGCTGGAGCAGTTGATTCCCGAAGATTACATATTGTTCCGGGTGAACCGCGTACTGGATTTGAGCTGGCTTCGCGAGGAGGTGGCGGAGTGCTATTGCGCGGACAACGGTCGACCGGGGATCGACCCGGAAGTGGTGGTGCGGTTGATGCTGGCGGGCCTGCTGCTGGGCCACGTTCACGACCGGCATCTGCTTCGCGAGGCGCAGGTGAACCTGGCGATCCGGTGGTTCATCGGTTACGAGCTGCACGAGGAGTTGCCGGATCATTCGAGCCTGACGCGGATTCGCCAGCGGTGGGGGGAGGCGCGGTTCAAGGAGATATTGCGCCGCACGGTTCAGGCGTGCCTGGAGGCGCAGGTGGCGAAGGGGGAAGTGGTTCACATGGACGCGTCTTTGATACGTGCGGACGTGAGTTGGGAGAGTCTGGCGGCGCGCCACGCGGAGAAGGTGGTGCGGGAGAACGACTCGGCGGATGAGGCGGGGAAGAAGGGCGGGGGTTCGGGTCCGGTGAGCCGTACGGACCCCGACGCGCGCCTGGCGCGCAAGAGCGCTCGGGCGGGGTTCGAGCCGAGCTACAAGCACCACGCGGTGGTGGACGATGAGCGGGGCGTTGTCCTCGACGTAGAGGTGACGGCGGGGACGTTGAACGAGCGGGAGATGATGGAGCCGCAGTTGGATGCGGTTTGCGAGCTCACGGGTCGCGCGCCCGCGGTGGTGACGGCGGATAGTGGTTATGCGTACTCGAAGGTGTATGCGGGATTGGAGCGGCGGGGTGTTGATGCGCTGATACCGGCGAAGAAGGAGCCTTCCCAGAGCCGTGTTCCGCTGCAGTTGTTCCGCTACGACGAGCGGCACAAGGTGGTGAAGTGTCCGGGCGGCAAGACGCTGCGTCCCCGGAAGGAGACGGAGCGGGGGCGCTACTATGGTTCGAGGACGCGCGATTGCGCGGGCTGCGCGCTGAGGTCGGATTGTCTGCCCAAGTCGCACACGAGCAGGACGGTGCTGATTCCGCATGAATATCCGGCGCTGTTGCGCGCGCGCCGGCGGCACGCGCGCCGGGGGGAGGAGGAGGGCCGGCTGTGGCGCCGCCACATGTCGCGTTCGGAGGGCTACCACGGCGAAGCGAAGAGTCGGCACGGACTGGGGCGGGCGGTGCGCCGGGGCCTTGCGAACATGAGGATCCAGGCCTACCTGACGGCGACTGCGGTGAACCTCAAGCGGCTGGCCGCCGCTTTTGCGGCGGATATATTCGCTCTGTGGAGGGCCTGGGCCGCCCGGAGACGCCGTCTGCGCGCATATCGCGGCCTCACGCGCCGATTGGGCTTCCTATCCCAAGCCGCGTGAGCCGCCATACCCCCTGCTTCAAAACAGGGTTTTTCAACAGCCCCGACAAGGGGGGGTAGGGGGGGTTGCTCCTTTGAGTAGGGACAGGTCGCGACCTGTCCCTACGGTAAACCATTCGATGAACGGGATGCCCTCTCACGAGGGCTTTTTCAACAACCCCCTTCCGGGCGGGTGTCTTCAAGGGAGCAGGAGCGCCCGCGAGACCGTTCCTCCTGCGAGTCGGTTCTGTTTCACCTTGACAGCATGTTGCATTTTTTGCAGGTTGTATGCTGTTTTCGTATACAAGTGAGAGACCGATGAGGAACCCCTCATGAGTCAACCAATTCGCGTCCTGCTGGCGAAGGTGGGTCTCGACGGTCACGACCGGGGCGTCAAGATCGTCGCCCGCGCCCTGCGCGACGCCGGTATGGACGTGATCTACACCGGGCTTCACCGCTCACCCGAAGAGGTGGTGACCGCCGCCGTACAGGAAGACGTCGACGTGCTGGGCGTGAGTCTGTTGTCCGGCGTGCAGATGACCGTGTTCCCCAAGATATTCGAACTGCTTCGCACCAGCGGCGCCGACGACATGATCGTCGTGGCCGGCGGCGTCATGCCGGACGAAGACGTCGTCCAGCTCAAGAAAATGGGCGTAAGCAAGGTGCTGCTGCAGGATACGCCGCCGCAAACCATTATCGACACGCTGACCCGCCTCGTGGAGGAGCGCGGCGCGCGCTGATCCGACATCCATGGAGTCCTGGTCATTCCCACCCGCTTACGACGAGAAATTTCTTCCGCCTCCGGGCAGCCGCTACTGGTTCCCCCGGCGGGAGACGATGCCGGCGGGAGACCGGGAGAAGGCCATCCTGGAGCGCCTTCGGCAAGTCTGCGCCTACGCCTACGAGAACGCGGTCCTCTACCGCCGCAAATGGGATGAGGCCGGTTTTCACCCGAGCCGGCTCAAGTCGCTCGAGGACTTCGAGGAGAAGGTCCCGGTCCTCACCAAGAAGGACCTGCGCGAGGCGCAGGAACGCCATCCGCCCTTTGGCGATTACCTCTGCGTGGACGAAACGGAAGTCTTTCACATCCACGGCACCAGCGGCACGACCGGGCGGCCCACCGCCTTCGCCATCTCGCAGGGCGACTGGCGCGCCATAGCCAACGCGCATGCGCGCATCATGTGGGGGATGGGCCTGCGACCCGGGGATACGATTTGCGTCGCCGCCGTATTTTCTCTCTACATGGGAAGCTGGGGGGCGCTTGCCGGCGCGGAACGCCTCGGCGCGAAAGCCTTCCCGTTCGGCGCCGGCGCGTCCGGCATGTCGGCGCGCTGCGTGCAGTGGCTCGACATGTTGAAGCCTACGGCCTTCTACGGCACGCCGACCTACGCCTTACACCTCGCCCAGGTCGCGGAAGACGAGGGCCTGAACCCCCGCGACATGCAGCTCAAAATCATGTTCTTCTCCGGCGAGCCCGGCGCCTCGATCCCGGCCATCCGCGAGCGCATCGAGGGGCTCTACGGCGCCAGGGTCTACGACAGCGGCTCCATGGCCGAGATGAGCCCGTGGATGAACGTGGCGAGTTCGGCCGAGACGGACGGCATGCTCTGCTGGCAGGACGTCGTCTACACGGAAGTGTGCGACCCCGAAACCATGCGCCGGGTCCCCTACGGGGAGCGGGGAACGCCCGTGTACACCCATCTCGAACGCGCCTCCCAGCCGATGATCCGCCTGGCGTCGGGGGACCTGACCCGGTGGGTGGACGAACCGAACCCGTGCGGCCGCACCTATCCGCGCCTGCCGCACGGTATTTTCGGGCGCATCGACGACATGTTCACGATCCGGGGCGAGAACGTGTATCCCAGCGAGATAGACGCCGCGCTCAACGAACTCGCGCACTACGGCGGAGAGCACCGGATCGTGATCAGCCGCGAGGCGGCGATGGACGAATTGCTGCTGCGCGTCGAGGCCGACACCGAGACCTTCGCCAACCCCGAGGGCGCCGCCCGGTTCTGCACCGAGGTCGAGCACAAATTGCAGAAGGTGCTCGGGCTGCGGACGGGCGTGGAGATCGTCGAGCCGGGCTCGATCCCCCGAACGGATTTCAAGGCGCGCCGCGTCATCGACGATCGCGCCGTCTTCCACCAGATGCAGACACAACTGGATGACGAAAACCGCTGATGGGCGCCTATGTCCCTTCGGTGGAACTCATCGCCCGCGTTCAGGCAGGCGAACCGGCCGCTATCGGCCGCCTCATATCGCGCGCGGAGTCGGGCCTGGCGGAGGCGCGCGGCGCACTCGCCCGGATCCACAAACTCGCCGGGCGAGCGCACCTCGTCGGCATCACCGGGGTGCCCGGCAGCGGAAAATCCACGCTCGTAAGCGGACTGGCGCAAAGGCTGCGTTCCGGCGGCGAGAAGGTCGGCATCATCGCGATCGACCCGTCCTCTCCCTATTCGGGCGGCGCCATCCTGGGAGACCGCATTCGCATGAACGACTTGAGCGCCGACCCCGGCGTTTATATCCGCAGCATGGCGACGCACGGGGCGACCGGCGGCATGGCGCGCGCGGCTCTCGAGGCGGTCGATATTCTCGATGCCGCCGGTTTCGGGGTGATCATTCTGGAAACCGTCGGCGTGGGCCAGGACGAGGTCGAGATCGTGCGGGCCTCCCACACCACGGTAGTGGTTTCAGCACCCGGCCTTGGGGATGAGGTCCAGGCGATCAAGGCGGGCCTTCTGGAGATCGCCGACATCCATGTCGTGTCGAAGTGCGACCGGGGCGACGCCAACCGGACGCTGACCGATTTGAAGCAGATGCTGACGCTCGGAACGGGCGGGGGCGAACCATCCGACCGGGCCGTCCCCGTCATCGGCACCAGTGCTGTTTCCGGAGAAGGGATCGACGAGTTGCTCGAGGCGATTGCCCGGCATCGCGAGGTGACGTCGAATACCGATGCGGGCCGCGCGCGGCGCAAGAGCATCGCGGAATTCCGGCTGCGCAAAACCGCCGAAAATCTGTTGTATGATCGATTCAACGCCGCCACGGCTGCGGCGAGCGCGAAACTCGCCGAACAGCTCATGCGCCGGGAGAGCGACCCCTATTCCCTGGCGGAAGAATTGCTCTCGACGACGCTCGAAAGGGAGGGAGACCATGAACGAGACGTTCACTCAAAATCCGCTTGAGAAACTCCTGAGCGAGATCGAGGATTGGGAGAGCAACGAGGTCGCCGCCTTCCTGAAGAAACAAGCCGAGCGCAAGGAGCAATTCTTCACAACCGGCGATTTTCCGGTGCAGCGCGTCTATACCGCGGCCGATGTTGCGGAAACGCCGCTCGAGGATATCGGTCTGCCGGGGCGCTATCCCTTCACGCGCGGGCCCTACCCGACGATGTACCGCAGCCGGGTGTGGACCATGCGCCAGATCGCCGGTTTCGGCACCGGCGAAGACACCAACAAACGCTTCAAATACCTGATCTCGCAGGGGCAGACGGGACTGTCGACCGACTTCGACATGCCCACGCTCATGGGCTACGACTCCGACCACCCGATGAGCGATGGCGAGGTGGGCCGCGAAGGCGTGGCCGTGGATACGCTCGCCGACATGGAGGCGCTCTACGACGGCATCGATCTCGAGAACATCTCCGTATCGATGACCATCAACCCCAGCGCCTGGATATTGCTCGCCATGTACGTGGCGCTGGCCGAGAAGCGCGGCCTCGACCTGAACAGGCTCTCGGGCACCATCCAGGCGGACATACTCAAAGAGTATATGGCGCAGAAGGAGTTCATCTACCCGATCGCGCCGTCTGTCCGCATCGTGCGCGACTGCATATCCTTCTGCGGCCGCAACATGAAGCGCTACAACCCGATCAACATCTCGGGGTATCACATCTCAGAAGCCGGCGCCTCGCCTTTGCAGGAGGCCGCCTTCACCATGTGCAACCTGATCGTCTACGTGGAGGAGGTGCTGAAGACCGGGGTGAACGTCGACGAGTTCGCGCCGAGGCTTGGTTTCTTCTACGTCTCGCAGGCGGACCTGTTCGAGGAGGTCGCCAAGTTCCGGGCGCTGCGCCGCTGTTATGCCAGGATCATGAAAGAGCGCTTCGGCGCGAAGAACCCCGAATCGATGCGGCTTCGTTTCCATTGCCAGACCGCGGCCGCGACCCTGACGAAGCCGCAATACCGGATCAACATCGTGCGCACCGCGTTCCAGGCCCTCGCCGCGGTCCTCGGCGGCTGCCAGTCGCTGCACACGAACGGCTACGACGAAGCGTTCGCGATTCCGACCGAGGACGCTATGCGGCTGGCCCTGCGCACGCAGCAGGTAATCGCGGCGGAAACGAACGTCACCAACGTCATCGATCCGCTGGGCGGTTCCTACTACCTCGAGAGCCTGACCAACGAGTACGAGACGCGCATTTTCGAGATTCTCGACTATGTGGATGAAAACGGCGGCACGATCAAATTGATCGAGGAAGGCTGGTTCCAGAAGCAGATCGCCGACTTCGCCTACGAGACCGCCCTGCGCAAGCAATCCGGTGAAAAGCCGGTCATCGGGGTCAACACCCTGGTCGAGGAGGACGAAAACCACGAGATCGAGACCCATCCCTATGATTCCTCGACCGCCGATCGGCAGATCGCGCGGACGAGGAGGGTGCGCGCCGAACGCGACGACGCCAGGGTCGGGACCCTTCTGGAGGAGCTCGTCTCGGTCGCCAGGGACGAGACGCGGAACATCATGCCCGTCACGGTGGAACTCGTGCGCGAGGGCGCAACGATGGGCGATATCGTCGAGAAACTGAAGTCGGTCTGGGGCACCTACCGGGAAACGCCGGTTTTCTGATTCAAACGCTCGCCCGGGCGAGCGTCCGGCTGCGCGGCCGGGCGCGTCGCGAACGATTCTTCATTGTTTCCCCTATTCCGAGGAAGATGGAAGATGAAAGTGACTCGAAGCTTCATGGCAATCGCGTTCCTGGGGGCGGCGACGCTCCTCACCGGTTCGGCCCTGGCGTCAGATGAAATCACCATCGGCGGGTCCATCTCCCATACGGGCCGTTACGCGGAGCCGGCAGGCCGGTTCATCAACGCCTACCGTCTGTTCGCCGACCGGCAAAACGCCAAGGGCGGCCTGCTGGGCAAGAAGGTGAAGCTGATTCTCCTGGACGATAAATCGGACAAGCAGACCAGCATCAAGCTCTACGAGAGACTTATCGTGCAGGAGAAGATCGACCTCACGCTCGGTCCCTACTCCAGCGGCATCACCGACGCGGTGGCCAACCTCTTTGAAAGGCACGAATACCCCACGCTGGCGCCGGGCGCTTCCTCCAGAGGGCTGTGGGAGAAGGGCAGAAAATACCTTTTCAACCAAAACGCCGTAGCCCAAAAAAACCACAAGGGCGCGCTGCACCTCGCCAGGGACATCGGGGTGAAGCGAATCGCCATCATCGGCGAGGACAGCCTTTTTCCCCGGCAGTCGGCGGAGGGTGCCGTGGAGTGGGCGAAGAAGCTCGGCCTCAAAGTGGTGCTGAACGAAAACTATCCGCGCAGGCAGACCGACTTCACAGCGCTGCTTCAGAAGATCAAGGCGCGCCGGGCGGAGGCGCTTTTCTCGAACAGCTACTTCGCGGACGCCGCCGCGCAGATTCGCCAGCTCCGGGAGCTCAACATCAACCTCAAGATTTTCGCCGGAACCATCGGCCCCGGTCTCCCGAAGTTCGCCGAGCAACTCGGCGCCACGGCGGAGTATGTCCTGGGCTTCAGCCAGTGGGAGCCGCAACCCGACGCCCTGAAGTTTCCGGGTATGAGAGAACTCATTGACTCCTACGAGAAGCGCCACGGGGTGAAGCCGAGCGATCATGTCGCTATCGCTTACGGGGCGATGGAGGTGGTGAGTCAGGCGATTCTGAAAGCAGGTTCCCATGATCGCCAAAAAGTCTGGAAGACGCTACGCACCTCGGCGTTCCAGACCGTGATGGGAAGATGGAAGGTGGATGAGAACAACCTCAACGGACGGGACGGCCTGACGTTCCAGATTCTCGACGGCAGGCGCAGAATCGTCTGGCCGAAAGAACTCGCGGAAGTTTCCTATGAGCTGCCGATGCCTGGATGGAAGGAGAGAAGCAAACGCTGAAGATGATGGGCGACATCGTCGAGAAACTCAAAGCCGGTCCGGGGCGCCTGCCGGGAAACGCCGGTTTTCTGATTCAAACGATGACCCGGGCGAGTGCCGCGGCCGCCACATCAGATAGCCGGGTTTCTTCGTCCTGCAGCGCTTTTCCCGGGACGCGGCCGACCTGTCCGCGCGTCGTAGAGTTCAAAACTCCGCTTCGATGGTCTCTTTGGGTTTGGCGAGAGGACGCTCCCTGAAGTTGTAGTCCTCGCCGGCGCGCGACACAAGGGAATCAGCTGCGTCAAAGGGTTTCTTCATGGACGGCTACTCCATTTTCGCAGGATCTGGCCAGACGCGCATTTGCGCCGCCGGGTTGCTGTCTGCGTATCCGGATCAAGCGATTTGCCTTTTGATCAATTCCTTGAATACCCCGTCGACTTCCTTGAGTTCATCGAAGGAACCGCTTTGTACGAGTTTTCCGGCCTGCAGCACGTAGATGCGGTCGGCCTGTTCCAGCGTGGACAGCCGGTGGGCAATGATGAGCCGGGTGGAAGTCAGGGCGGCGAGGTTCTGCATGACCCTGGCCTGGCTTTCGTTATCCAGCCAGTTGGTCGCCTCGTCCAGCAACATGATTCGAGGGCTCCCGATTATCGAGCGGGCGATTGTGATGCGCTGGCTCTCGCCGCCTGAGAGGACGGACCCGCTGGTGCCCACCATGGTCATCATGCCCATGGGCATGTCCCTGACCTGGGCTTCAACTTCGGCGGTCCGGACCGCATCCCATACCTCCTCGGTCGCCACTTCATCATGGTGAGAGACCAGATTGTCCCAGAGATCTTGCGGATGGAGTCCGACGGATTGGGGCACCGCGCCGATTTTCCGGCGCACCTGTTTCAGATTCAGGTGCCTCAGGTCGCGACCGTCGTAATACACCGCGCCGGCGGTCGGGCAGTCTATGCCGAGTGCGAGCCGGAACAGGGTGCTCTTGCCGGCGCCGGACTCACCGGCAATCGCGATGAATTCGCCGGGACGGGCGCGAATCGTGACGTCGTCGAGAATCAACGGACCATCGGGACCGTAGCGGAAGGAAATGCGGTCGAACAGTATTTCACCGCCCAGGTATTCGACCGGCTCTCCTTCCGCCACGGTTTCAGGAACGGCGGAGAGCAGCGGGCGCATCTGCTCGAACGCGGGCCGCATGACGGCAATGGCGCCGAAGGACTCACCGAGCCGGGCGATGGCGGACTGGAAAACGAGAAAAACCGTATAAACGACGAGAAAATCGCCGACCGGAATGTTCCGGTCTCCCGCCGCCGCCACCGCAAAAAGCAGCACCCCGCCGGCCAGAAAAGGGAGCGCGGCGCCGAATGCCCGCGAATGCCCCTCAAACGCGCTCAGATCGATCTCCGCGCGTTTCTGCTCACGATAATCCTTCGCCCAGATGGCGTAAGCCGACCCTTCCGCATTATCCATTCGCAACTTGGAGATGCCTCCCACGATCTGGAACAGTCGACCGGCTACGCGGCGTGCTGCGCTGATCATCCGCCCATAAGGTGGAATCTGACGCAACCCGAGGACTACGGTGACCAGCAGCGAAGCCAGGCTGAAGACGAGGGTGATGAGGCCGAGGGTGGCGTCGTAGAAGAAAATGACGCCGAAAACCGGAAGCAGAAAAATGATCGACAGAAAACTGTCGGCGACGACCCCCCGCAAGCCGTCGCGAAGATTCTGGAACGTCATTCCCGAGGATGCCAGATCGCCGGCCGGATGGCGGTGCAGAATGCTTGGCGGAAGGCGCATGAGACGATCCCAGAAGGCGGCTTCGAGCCGGGATGCCGAGCGCCCCTCGAGCCGCATCATCGCCGTGCTTTGAAGCAGGTGCAGCAGTGCGCCGAGCAGGCCGAACGCTGCTACCGCCACGGCAACGGCATAGAGCGCTTCTGCGCTTCCGCCCGCCAAAATTTGATCCGCAACGAACCCGAGCGCGAGCGCCGGCAACAAGTTGATCAAGCCGTATGGAAGCCCGGAAATTACAAGCCGCGCCAAATCCGCGCCCGATCCGTGCAGGGCCATTCCCAGCAGGTCTTTCGGTTTCACGTCCTCCGGCGGCAATGGCCGATAGAACATCCAGGCTTCCTCTTCCAGTGCGGCCGCGCGGTCCGCTGTCACCCGGAGGCTGCGTTTGCTGACCGGGTCGATTTCCCGGTATCGCCCGAACATTCCCGGCAGCAGCGCCACGGGGCGGCCGTCCTCGGCGCGGAATGCCAGCATCGCGTTGCTGTCGCCGCGCCACCAGCTGCCCTCGGCTTTGAATCGCACGCGCCGGGCGCGTACGCCCGACGCATCGAGAACGTCAACGAGGCCGACCGGAGAATCGGAAAGTGCCGAGCGAGCCGGTATCTTGAAATCGATTCCTTCATGGTCCCCGATGAGTTGCAGGGTATCCGCCAGAGCCGTGTCCTCGATACCGGCATCCCGGTCAATCGGAAGGTCATAGATATTGAAGAGCCGCTGCCGCGCAGCATTTTCGGCCGTGCGGCGGCTGGTTGTCCGCGCGCGTTCGAGATTGACGTCATCGACCACGACCAGTCGGCGGTTCAGGCGTTCCAGAGTGAAAGCAACCGCGTGAAAAGAGGCGAGCGCCGGCAGCAGCATGCCTTGCTCCGCCAGTGTTTCGGTAGATTCGCCCGTCAGTGTCGCCTCGTCGAACAAGGTGAGGCAGCTTGTCCGCGTCAGCGGAATAACGGCTTCGTGAGGGCCGCACGCCTCCGCAAGTTCCGCCGAGTCGATAATACCCATGAACAGGCTTGCGCCGCGCGGCGGTTCGGATACCCATACCACCCCGCGACGTACGGATAGCGTACAAGGGGCCAGGGTCTGCGTCAGACCGGGTTCGGCCAGCGCAGTCGGACGCGGAAGGGGGCTTGCGAAACGCGACAGTGTTTCCGTAATGGCGGTCAGCCAGGTATCGGCCTGTTCCGCCAGTTCCGATGAACGAACCTGGGACAGCAAGGAAGCCGGCAGACGTTTCAGAAGGGTGCCCGGCTGTCCCTTGGCAATGAGGCTGAGCGTCGTGTCCTCGTCACCGTCTCGTTGATCCGGGCCGACACCCGGCAGCAACCAGCCCGATTCCCGGCGCAACAGATGCTGTGGCGCCGCCTGCTCCACCCCGTCCTTGAATTCGACCAGGAACAGATTGACGGCGCCCTGATCGATGAACCAGACACTATCCGGGTCGTCGAGCTTGACCGGCAGGTTGGCGGCGCAGGGCACGGATGTGCCGAAGCGAGCGGCGAGTTCGGCTATGGACGTGTATTCCGGCCTTGTATTCTGCATCAGCCCGACTTCACCAGTTTGTAATACGTGCCGTCCCGATCCGCGATCAACTCGTCGTGCGTGCCGCATTGCACCGTGACGCCTTTGTCGAGCACGATGATTCTGTCGCAATCCCGCACGGTGCTCAGCCGGTGCGCAACGATCAGGCACGTGACGCCGCGACGCCGCAGGGCATCATCGACATATTCCTCCGTTGCGGCATCGAGTGCGCTGGTCGCCTCGTCCAGAATGAGCACTGTCGGATTGCCCACCAACGCACGGGCGATTTCGAGGCGTTGCTGCTGGCCGCCGCTGAAATTCGCCCCGCCCTCTTCGACGAGGGTCGTATATCCCTGCGCTCGAAGCAGGATTTCGTCATGGATATGGGCATCCCGTGTCGCGGCGAAGATGACTTCATCCGGAATGGCCGGGTTCCACAACGTAATATTGTCGCGCAGGGAAGCGGAAAAGAGCACGACCTCCTGATCCACCATGGATATGGACTGCCGCAGCACTTCTTCTGGAACCTGATTCCGCGGATGACCATCAAACAGGATTTCACCCGACCAGGGCTGATAGACACCCGAAACCAGACGCGCCAGGGTCGACTTGCCGGAACCGCTGGGACCGACCACGGCAACGCGCTGCCCCGGCTTGATCACGAGGTTGAAGTCCTTTATCAAAGGCGGTCGGCTCTTGTTGTAGCCGAAGGCGACGTTCCGCAGTTCTAGTTGGCCCGCAAGTTGGAGCCGGCCGTTGAACGTGGAGATTGACTCCGGCTCCGGACTCCTGCGGCTGAAAACGGGATCTTCATCGGTTTTGGAGATGTCCTCGAACCGTTGCATATCGGTTTCGAGCGCCTGACGGTTTTCGGCAAACTCCAAAAATCGCTTGACGGGAGCCAGAAACATCTCCGCCAGGATGTAAAATCCGACCAGCATCCCCAGGGTCATTTCTCCGGTCATGACCAAACTGCCCCCGATGCCGAGAATCGCCGCACTGCGGAGTGCGTCAATCAGACCCGGAAGCGAGGTATTGACGGAGCCCAGTTCGGAATACAGTTGGCGCGCACGCAGTTCACGCGCCTGTTGACCACTCCAGCGCGAAAAAAACCGGTCATCCGCTCCCGTCATGCGCAGATTGTCCGCATGACGCAACATCTGCATGCCGAGACCAATCAGCAAACCCTGCTCGCGTCTCATCACCTGACTCCGAACAGCCCGGAGGGCGTTGAGAAAGTGGGCCAGCATTCCGTGCAGAAGGGCCAGCAAAAGCACAACCAGCGTGAGCAGGATATCGTAAGTGAACATCGCTATGAGCAACACCACGCTCATCGCCATGTCGATGATGAGCACAAGAAACTGATCCGCCAGATTCCTGGCGATTCTGTCGGTGGACGAGACTCGATCGGTCAGATCGCCCGCCAGCCTGTGCTCAAAAAACTCCACCGGCAACCGCAGGAGCCGTGACATGCCGCGACTGTACCCAATCACCGACAAGCGGACCGAGAGCCGCTTGAGGAACCGGTGTTTGAGCAAGGACAGGACGTATACCAGGACGCCGCCGCCGAGCAAGGCAGTCACCAATCCGCCCCAGGACCCATGTTTTTTCATTACATCGTCGACGAAAACACCGAGAGATGCGGGAATAATCAATGTCAATAACGTCAACATGAGTCCGCAGGCAATCACCCCGGTAAGCACACTCCATGATCCGGAGAGCAAGGCGCCCAATTGCCTGAACAAGTCGGGTTGCTCGCCTCCGGGCCTGAAATCGGCGCCGCACTTGAAACGAAGCGCAATGCCGCTGTAGCCCTTGTTGAACTCTTCGGCGGAAATCCTGCGCCGCCCCGTGGAGGGGTCGTTGAGGTAGAAATAGCGTCCATCGAATCCGTCGAGGACAACGAAATGGCTGAATTGCCAGAACAAAATCAAGGGCAACTCCAGCTTTTTCAGTTGTTCGGCGCGTACGCTGAGCCCACTGCATTCGAGACCATAGTGTCTGGAGGCGCGCAAGATGCTTGCGGCGCTGCTGCCGTCCCGGCTCACCTCGCATTTTTCGCGCAATTCGGTAAGCGGCACCCAACGCCCGAAGTAGGCCAGTACGATGCCGAGACAGGCGGCGCCGCATTCTGAAACATGCATCTGCAGCAGAATCGGCGTGGTTACCCTCTGCGCCGATGTGTCCGAAGAGGCCTTATCGCCGGCTTGTTTGGAGGTGAAAGACGGCATCTTATGACCGCCTCATTCGAAATAGTGCGATCGGAGATTGCCTGCCGAGCTCGATGACAATCCGGCATTTCCTGCCCGCAAGGGAATCCAAATCAAGACCTTCTTCGAGCGCGATATCAATGCGGTACACGGACACCGGCGCCGCGGACCCAAACGCCGCCAGCCCCCCGGAAAAGGGCACGGCGGAAATCGCCCTGACCTCTCCGGCAAGTGCGCCTGTTTCTCCGTCTGCCGCATCCGGCTCAATCACCACCGGCATCCCGGCCTCGATATGAGGAACGATGCCGCTCTCGACCCAGACGAGGACCTGCACGGACCGTCTGCCGTCGGGCAAGTTTTCGCCTTGTTTGACCAGTGTGCCGTCTACCGCAATATTACGAGCCACGTTGCCGAAGAAAAGCCATGCCGAGAGGATGCACAGCAAAAGCGCAATGGCGGCGACAAGCAGACGCTCCCGCGGCGTGGAAACTGTCAGTAGCCGATCGAGTTGTTCGCGTTCTTCCTTCGCTTCGGCAACAGTTTTATGAAATGAGTCGAACGGATTGTTGAACACGACCGCAGAGTAGCCTCCTTGTAGCAATCAGGCAAGGTGAAAAATCTCACCCCGTTTGGAAATATCTCATAAAATTACAGGCAATCCAGATCAAGAAATGTCACGGTTTGGGAGTAGCGGATTGCCGTTGCACGGAACAGATCGTTATCCTCCGGGATGAGTTGCTCCAGAGAACCGGCCGCGAACAATTCCGGTTGCTCGCGTCGCCTGCGTCCCGACATCTCCGGAGACTCCCCCTCACGGGCGCTGAAAATGATACGAAACCACAGGGCGGGGACTTTTTCAACGGCCTGAAACGGACTCCATACGCAGCAGACAAACGATCTTCTCCGACTTGCAGACCTTCCTGGCCATCCTCCGCCTCCTCGTTTCTTGACTCGGGGGGCCAAACCAATGGCGTAGAATCAACCGATGTTGAAATTTCCCAAGACCGGCGCCTGGCAGCCCAGCCCCTGGGACATCTGGCAATAACAGGAGAGAGGGAAGTACGCCAACGTCCGATTCCAGTCTGATTTGTCAATGACCGACTGGTTCTTCAGTTCAATCATTTCGTCGAATTTGTGGAGCGCAGCGCAACCCACGAACTCAGGGTCCGCCACCTTTCGATGCTGCGGCCAGGCGTGGTCGCGGGCGTATCTCCAGAATCTGCTGTCATAGCTGGAGCCGCAGGAATAGTGCCAACCGACGAACAAGCCGAAGCAGAGCATGTTGTTGATGAGGAATCGATTGACCATCGGCGCGTCGCGATCGAGATTCTCCGCCGAACGGTTCAGGCGTATATGAGGGACAGGCCCCCGTGCCCGTCCTGGTCCTGTCCACCCTGCAAAGGACAACCACGGGGGGTTGTCCCTCCGGCGGCCGCAATGATTTCGCAGGGGTCAGACATATATGTCTGACTGTGTGTTCTCCCATGCGGAGTCGGGCGTCATGAAACGGGGCGATGGGGTGGACACGCAGGTCCGCCCCTACACACCCCGCCCCTTTTGACCTCGTGCCTCCGTTCTCCTACACTCGCGCGCGTTTGTTCGTTCATGGCGCATTAAGGAGTTAGAACGTGAAAATCGGCATCATCGGCCCCGCTGCCAGTGGCAAGACGACGCTGTTCAACGCGCTCACGGGGGGCGCGGCCATAACGGGGGGATACGGCGCCGCGCGGGTGAACGTGGGTGCGGCGGCTGTGGCGGACGAGCGCGTGGACGCCCTGAGCGGGGTTTTCAAACCGAAAAAGACGACGCATGCAAGCGTCAACTTCGTGGATGCGCCGGGCGTGGGCGATGCGGGCGCCGCGAAAAGCGCCGAGGCCATCCCCCAGGCGCTGGAGGGCGCGGACGCGCTTCTGGTGGTGGTGCGCGCCTTCGAGGACGCGGGCGTTCCGCACCCGAAGGAGAGCATCGACCCAGCGCGCGATCTGGCGGACGTGCGTTTCGACCTGATGCTGCGCGACCTCGCCGTCGTCGAGCGGCGGGTGGAGCGTCTGGAGCGCCTGGTGAAGCTGAAGCGCGACCCGGCCGAGGCGGCGGAGTTCGCGCTTTTGGGCCGCATCCGCGAGGCGCTCGAAGAGGGCCGCCCCGTCCGCTCGATGCAGATGAGCGAGGAAGAAGCGCGCTCCGTCAAAGGTTTCGGCTTTCTCTCCGCCAAGCCGCTGCTCTTCGTGGTGAACGTGGGCGAGGATCAGATGGGAGAGGCGGACGCTTTCGCCAAACTGAACGGGGAGACGCCCGTCGTCCTGGCCGCGAGACTCGAAGAAGAACTCGCCCAACTGCCGGACGAGGAGCGGGCGGAGTTTCTCGCCGACTACGACCTCGAATCATCCGCCCTCGACAAGGTGATTCAGGCGGCGTTCTCGCTGCTCAATCTCAGGTGTTTCTTCACCGTGAGCGAGGAGGAGGTGCGCGCCTGGCCGGTTCGCGCGGGCACGGTCGCGCTCCATGCGGCGGGGACGATTCACTCCGATCTCGAGCGCGGTTTCATTCGCGCGGAGGTGATCTCGTTCCCCGACTTCATGGCGGCGGGTTCGCTCGCCGCGGCGCGGGACAGGGGAACCTTGAGACTGGAAGGCAAGGACTACGTCGTCAACGACGGCGACATCTTCCACGTGCGGTTTAATGTGTGAGCGTAACTCAAAACCAACCCCCCCTACCCCCCTTGACGGGGCTGTTGAAAAAGTCCGAGGAGAGAGGAATCACTCCCCCCTTGAGGGGGAGTCGAAGAGCTGAGGGCGTAAGCCCGAAAGCGATTCGGTGGGGGGTATAATCCGGAGTGGCGATAAAACGCATTTTACCCCCCACCGATTCAGCCTTCGCACAAACCGCTCGGCTTCATCGACTCCCCCTCAAGGGGTTGTTGAAAAAGTCCGGAACTCTGGATTTGTCGTATGTAACCGACCGACGAGAGAGAAAAATCACTCCCCCCTTGAGGGGCCTGTTGAAAAACCCCTGGTTTTGTGATCGTATGGATGTATTCCCCCTCGCCCGAGATGGGAGTTCCGGAGATGTTGGACCGCAAGAGGCGCGAGCAGATGGACTTGTTCGTGGCCGGCCCGCTGGAGAAGTTGATTCCCGAAGATCACATATTGCGCCAGGTGGACCGCGTACTGGATTTGAGTTGGCTTCGCGAGGAAGTGGCGGAGTGCTATTGCGCGGACAACGGTCGACCGGGGATCGACCCGGAAGTGGTGATCCGGTTGATGCTGGCGGGCCTGCTGCTGGGCTACGCGGAGGATCGCCGCCTGCTGCGCGAGGCGCAGGCGCATCTGGCGGTCCGGTGGTTCATCGGGTACAGGCTGGACGAGGATTTGCCGGATCATTCGAGCCTGACGCGTATCCGTCAACGCTGGGGGGAGGAGCGGTTCAAGGAGATATTTCGGCGCACGGTTCAGTCTTGCGTGGAGGCGAAGGTGGCGAAGGGAGAAGTGGTTCACATGGACGCGTCTTTGATACGCGCGGACGTGAGCTGGGAGAGTCTGGCGGAGCGCCACGCGGAGAAGGTGGTGCGGGAGAACGACTCGGAGGATGAGACGGGGAAGAAGGGCGGCGGCGGGGGTTCGGGTCCGGTGAGCCGAACGGACCCCGACGCGCGCCTGGCGCGCAAGAGCGCTCGGGCGGGGTTCGAGCCGAGCTATAAGCACCACGCGGTGGTGGACGACGAGCGTGGGGTGGTTCTCGACGTAGAGGTGACGGAGGGGACGTTGAACGAGCGGAAGATGATGGAGCCGCAGTTGGATGCGGTTTGCGAGCTCACGGGTCGCGCGCCCGCGGTGGTGACGGCGGATAGTGGTTATGCGTATTCGAAGGTGTACGGCGCATTGGAGCGTCGGGGGGTCGCCGCGCTGATACCGGCGAAGAAGGAACCCACCCAGAGCCGGGTGCCGTTGCAACTGTTCCGCTACGACGAGCGGAATGAGGTGGTGAAGTGTCCGGGGGGCAAGACGCTGCGCCCCCGGAAGGAGACGGAGCGGGGGCGCTGGTATGTATCGAGGACCCGCGATTGCGCGGGTTGCGCGCTCAAGGCCGATTGTCTGTCGGCGTCTCGCACGAGCAGGGCGGTTCTGATTCCGCACGAGTATCCGGCGCTGTTGCGCGCGCGCCGTCGCCACGCGCGCCGGGGGGAGGAGGAGGGCCGGCTGTGGCGCCGCCACATGTCGCGTTCGGAGGGCTATCACGGCGAGGCGAAGAGTCGGCACGGACTGGCGCGGGCGGTACGCCGGGGTCTTGCGAACGTGAAGATCCAGGCCTACCTGACGGCGACTGCGGTGAACCTCAAGCGGCTCGCCGCCGCTGTGGCCGCGGGTTTATTCGCTCTGTGGCGGGCCTGGGCCGCCCGGAAACGCCGAATGAGCGCATATCGCGGCCTCACGCGCCGATTGGGCTTCCTCTCCCAGGCCGCGTGAGCCGCCATACATCCCGCTTCAAAACGGGGTTTTTCAACAGCCCCCTCAAGGGGGGAGTGAAATTCAAAAACTTGCACTCAACCAAAATCGCTCCACGGGACTTTTTCAACAACCCCCTGACTGCCCGGCTCCCTTTAGAGCCGCCAGGATTCTATCCCTCGCCTCCCGGTGCGCCTCACACCCGATAACCTCGAGCATCTCCGCGCGCCAGTTCGGGCGGCAGTAGCTCTCCTTGAGCCTGCGTATCCGATCCGATGAGGCTTCTTCCTGTTCCAGGGGGAGGTCTCCTTCCCGGATCGTCCGTGTGATAGCGTCGCAGGCCGCCTCTTGCGCGTCTTCCAAGTGGCAGATGAGGGCGATGTCGGCCCCGGAGAGGATGCTTTGAAGCGCGGCCTCTGCGGGGTCGTCTATCGCGCCCATGTCCAGGTCGTCGGTGATGGAGAGGCCCCGGAAACCGAGTTCTCCCCGCAGGATGTTTTGGAGAAAAACCGGGGACAGGCTCGCAGGAGTCGTTTCGTCTATGGCCTCGAAAACGGCGTGGGCGGCCATGACGCAGGCGGGCGGCGCGCGGCGGATCAAGTGTTGAAAGGGTTTCAACTCGCGCGTTCTTAAATCTTGGAGCGTGAGGCGTGAGGCCGGCAGCACCTCGTGTGGGTCGGGCGCCATGTCGCCGATGCCGGGGAAATGCTTGGCGCACGCGGCGACGCCCTCCTCCTGAAGGCCGGTGGTTACGGACGCGCCCATCAGTCCGACGACTTCCGGCGTTTCGCCAAAGGCGCGGTCGCCGATGACGGCGCATTCGGGGTCCGTGAGGATGTCCGCGACGGGCGCGAAGTTGACGTTCACGCCTATGGCCTCTAATTCAGCGCCAGTGACCCTTGCCGCCTCTCGCGCGAGGGCGGGTTCGCCCGCGTCCCCGAAGCCCCGCGCCGCCGGGAAGGTCGTGAAATCGTCCGACAGCCGGCTCACGCGCCCGCCTTCCTGGTCGATTCCGATGAGAAGGGGGGCTTCGAGCGGCGAGGCGAGGGCGGCTTCTTGCAAGGTGGCGATGAGGGCGGCGGTCTGCGCGGCGGACTCGATGTTCCGCCCGAAGAGGATGACGCCGCCGACTCTCCCCGCGCGGACGCGCGCCAGGAGCGAGGCCGGGGCGGCGGTTCCCTCGAAACCGGCCATGATGCGCTGACCGGCCCTGGCCTCCGGCGTCTCCTCACTCATGCGCGCCCTAGCCTTCGCGCATCCGCGTGATGACGAACGACTCCGCTATCGGGAAGCCCGCCGCGCGGCCTGCGTCTTCAAGCCGCTGGCGCGTGCGCTTCTCGAAGGCTTCGGGGTTTTTGATCTGGCACTTGTGCGCGCACACCGCGCGGACTTTCACGTCGAAGGTCTCCGTGATGTCCACGAAGAAATTCGGCTCGCGCGTGTTGAGAAAGAGCAGGTTCTTCGTGTGGTGCGCGCCGATGCCGGCGTAGGTGAGTTCGGGCAGGAAATGGTGGTCCCGCGCATAGACCACCGCCTTGAACGTGGCGTGGCCGATGGCCTGGTGGTCGGGGTGCTGGTAGTAGGTGCGCCAGGGGTCGTGGGTGAGGATGGTGTCGGGCTTGAAGTGGCGTATCAGGAAGGCGATCTGGTTCCGGAACGCGCGCGTGTCCTCGAGTTCCCCGTCGCGGTGGCGCAGGAACAGCGTCTCCTCGACGCCGAGGATGCGGGAGGCTTCGAGTTGTTCCGCCTCGCGGATCCTGGCGAGGTCGAAGGGGCTGACCTCATCTTTCGTGCCCTTGTCCCCGTTCGTGCAGACGACCGTCCGCACGGTCGCGCCCTCCCGCGTCCAGCGGGCGATACTGCCTCCCGCGGACAGTTCCGCATCGTCGGGGTGGGCGACGACGACGAGTATTTCCCTAAACTCTTCTTGACTCAATTCCGTTTCCTTCCGTGTCTATGAAGCGTGTGGTGATGAGAGCGCGGCCCCCTGGCGCAGGCGCGCCCAGATATCGAGTTCCGCCTCCGCGACCCGCCTCCAGGCGAACGATTCCGCCCATTCAAGCGCCGCTCGATTGGGACGCTCACGGGGGTTTTCGAGGGCTTGGATCATCTTCTGTGCATAGGCGTGAATATCGCCGTCCGCGATGAGGTGGCCGCTTTTGCCCTCACTCACCGCCTGGGAGAGGCCTCCCACATCGAAGGCGAGCGTCGGCAGTCCGCACGCGGCCGCCTCGACAGCCGTCATGCCGAAGCTCTCGTAGCGCGAGGGCAACGCGAAGACGTCGGCGGCGGAATAATAAAGCGGCAAATCCTCCTGCGGCTTCGCGCCCAGGAAGGTGATGCGGTCCGCGATTCCGAGTTTGCCTGCCAGGTCTTCCAGACGCGCGACTTCCGCCCCCTGGGCGGGAGAGGCGAAATCCGCTGCGCGATAGCTTGCCCCGGCTCTCACCGCGCCTTCTTTTATCTCACCGCCCAGGTGCAAAAGACGCGCATCGAGTTCCGGTCGTTCTTTGTGCATGACGGCGAAGGTCTCGACGAGTCGGTCGAGACCCTTCACGCGCTCGATGCGGCCCACACTCAGGATGTATGCGGGGTCGGGCTTGAGACCCAGCCGCGCGCGCGCCTCGGCTTTTGGATGGGGTCTGAACGTATCGGGGTCCACGCCGCAGGGGACGACGTGGATTTCCGACCCGCCCGATATTTCGCTGATTGCGCGCGCCTCGGCGGGCGATGAGGCCAGAACCGCGTCCGCCGCTCCCGCAAGCCGGGGTTCGCTCGCCAGCCGCATATCCGACTCGCGCCTTGTGTCACGCGGCAGCGCGTCGTTTTTAAGCGCGGCCAGGGTGTGGAAGCGGAGAGCGAGGGGAACGCCCCACGTTTTGGCGAGCATCTCGCCCGCAAGGCCCGAAAGCCAGTAGTGGGCGGAAACGCCGTCGTAGGAGATTCCGTTTTCTTGCGCGAATGCGAGTATTCCCTCAGCGAAGGCGTCGGCGTGTTCGACTTGCGCGTCCTTATCGAGTCTTATCCTGGGCCCCGCCTCGACCCGGATGAGGCGGGCCCCCGCCGCGATGGAGACCTCTCTGGCGGACGAGTCCGACTCCAGTCGTGTGAAGACGTCCGCACCGACGCCCAAGCTTGCGAGCGCCTTCGCCACCTCGCGGGCGTAGACGTTCATCCCGCCCGTGAAGTCGCCCCCCAGGGGAGCCAAGGGGTCGGTGTGCATCGAGAGGATGGCGAGACGGGCGGCCTCGGGCCTCATCGCGCGCTCCTCTCGATTTGGATGCGCATCACGCGCTCATCCTGTGCGCCGAAGCGGTACTTGTAGGCCTCATCGCCCCTCAAGAGGTCGAAGCTGGAGCGCCCCGCCTGAATCGCTTCTTCCACGTTGTGGGCGAGCAGCACCAGTCCCCCGCTCAGTTCGTGCTCCACCGGGTCGAAGCCCGAGTTGTAGAGATATATCCTGTCGCCGTAATCGAAAGAGAGATTGGCCGCGACGGGGTGGCCGTCCACGCGCATGATCGAAAGTTCCAGGCAGCCGAGTTCGAGCATCGCCCGGGTCACGTCTTCGAAAAAGGCCCTCCTGTCCGCGTTCCAGAAGTCCGCCTTCTCCGGCTGGCTCAGCGCATGGAGAGTGATGAAGTCTTCCAGATCGGAGGCGAGCGCGTCCGCCGATTCCGTCCGCTCGTATTCCAGCCCTGCCTCCATGTTGGCCTTGCGTATCTTCCGCCTCAGGTCGCGCTCGTCTTTCGGCGCGAGCATCCCGGTGTATTCATCCCACGAGTCGGGAAGCGCGATGACGGGACAGACTTCTTCTTCTGTCACCGAGGCCGCCCCGCCCGCCAACTCCTCTATCGCCGCGACCGTGGGGGAGGTTTCGGGAATTCCGCGCAGGGAGAGTTCACGCCAATCGGGCGCGTCCGCTTCTTCAAGGACGGCGAGAACCGCCCGCCAGCAGGCGAGGTGCGCCCCGTCCGCGGCGATGATGTCGAGGTAATCGGAGAGGTCGTCCCCGCCCGTCAGGCGCAGCCGCCCGCCCTCGCTCAGGACGAAGGGCGCCACGCCCGTGAGCGCGCCGTTCTCATCGCGCAGGGCGTAGACGCGGAGTTCGCCCGCGCCGAAGTTCCGCCACCACGCGGCGTGCCACGCGGGGTCGTAGAACGGGTGCGCGTGGGCGGAGCGCGCCATCAGCGCGCGCCATTCGGCTTCCAGACCCGTGAACGCCTCGGGCGAGGTGAATGTTTCTATCTGCAATGAGGAGCATGAGCTTTGCGACATCGGGATTCCTTCGCATCCATCGCGCCCGCGGGCGCGCGTTGATTCCGCCGCTACGCGAACTCAAGACCTACGAACGTGGCCGTCGGGTGTCCCTCCAGGGGGTCCGAGAGGTTCGAGCGGCTGAAGACGAAAAACCGGTTGTAGTAGAGCGTCTGAAACTGGAGGAAGCCCGCCTTGTCCACGCCGCGCCTCGAAGCCGTGTTGCTCGCCTCCACGAAGATGAGAGAGCGCGCGAGACCCAGCCCCTCGGCGTATTCGAGCGCGCGCCTGAGCACGGCGGGATAGAGGTTCCGCCCCCGCCAGGGCTCCAGCGTGAAGGCGTCGTAGAGATAGATTTCCTTGGCGTCGGGCTTCACGGCCTTGTCGATCTCCTCCACGCCCACCACGCCGCGCGCGCCCCAGATGTAGCTCACCGCCTTGCCGTCCTCCAGTGCGACGAAGCACTTCTCGCCCCGCTCGAAGCGCCGCGCCGTCAGGCTCTCGCCCTGGACGTCGGTGATGAGGTGGCGGTTCTCCGACGCGGCTTCGAGGATGATGTGCTCGACTTCAATCCTCGCCTCGCTCGGCGGTATTTCTTCGGTGTGCAGAAAGTCGTAGAGACAAAGCTCCACCGACATGAGGAACGTGTTTTTGAGGAAATCCAAAAGGGAATGACTCCTTTACTTGAGAAGCGCGTCCAGGTAAGGCTTGAGCGAAGCATGAAGAGGCCCCAAGTCCCTCCTTTTTTCGAAATGTTTCTCCACCATCCGGACGGTATGCGGAATGCTCTCCAGATAGCGTTCCGCCCCGCGGGCCGCCTTTTGATAGGCGAACGTGCCGATGGCTTTCAGGTTTCGTTGTATGGCTGTCCCGCGCAGGGCGCGTTCGTATTCTTCTTTAGCCGAGAAGAGGCGTTGGCCGCAAGTCTCCCAGTAGCGATTGATGAGGTAATCCTGTGCGCCGACTCCCAAATCGACGTAGCTGTCGAAGACGAGAGAGGCCAAATCGTAGGTAGCCGGTCCCATGCGCGCGTCCTGAAAATCGATGGCGATCACCGCATCACCCAGCACCATCAGGTTCCTGCTGTGGTAGTCGCGGTGCGTGAGGCGAAAGGGAATCCGGCAGATTTCCCCGCACAATTCGCGAAAGGCTGAATCCAGCGCGTGCTCATCCGTCGCCATCCCCAGAAGTTTCTCGAAAGCGTATTTGCGCGTGTGGTGGAGTTCGTTCGTGAAAAATTCCGCGTCGAAGCGCCGCGCCAGCGCGATTCTCCCGCCTGCGGACGAGGTCGGCGCCTCCTGCATAAGGGTCATCATATCGAGCGCGGCGTCGTAAAACGGCCTGGCTTCCTCCCATCCCCCGCCTCGCCATGCGTCTTCGAGCGATTCATCGCCGCAGTCTTCCAGGAGGATCACGCCCGCCGCCTCGTCCATCCCGAAAATCTCAGGGACCCTGACGCCGATCTCACCAAAATGCGCGCACACGTCGATGAAGGGGAGCGTCTCTTTCGTGAAGGGCTCGGGCATGATCATGCCGACCGAACTCGGCCGCGAACCGCCAGGGTGAGTGAGGCGGGCGTAGTCGCGCGTCGAGGCGTCGCCCGGAAGCGGCGTGAGCGAAGAGACCCCGGCGCCGAAATAATCCTGCGCCAGTGTTTTCAGTCGCTCGTGCGCACGGGTCTGCTCCGCGAGGTTCGCCTTCATGCGGGACTCGGCTTGATATGTGGAGTGAGCGTCTTCATGGCGCGCGCCGCTGCGGCCAGCGTCTCGGCGTAAGGCTCGTCTTTTCTTCTGAGTTCGAGCGCGAGCGTTCCCGAGTAGCCATCCGCATCGAGCGCCACGAAGAAAGAGGCCCACTCGAACGCGCCCTCGCCGGGTATCAGGTGCGCGTCGCTTCGCCCGTCGTTGTCGTGCAAGTGCGCCGCGATGCACATGGGCGCCAGCCGCTCGACGGCCTTTTGGGTCTTATCTCCCTCGGTGATGAGGGCGTGGCCGGTATCGATGCAGATTTTGAGCCTCGGGTGGTCGATGCGGGAGACGAAATCGGCGAGCGGCTCCGCGCGGCCCAGGGCGGAGGGGATGTTCTCAAGCGCAAGGATGGCGTCGGTCTCCTCCGCCACTGGGAGAAGCCGCGTGATGCTCGCTTCCAGCGCCTCGCAGGTGTCCCCGTCCCCCGCTTTACCCGGCGCGCTCGGATGGATCACGGCGACGCGCGCGCCCAGGGGGCGGAAGGCGCGCAGGGCGCTTGTCGTTTTCTGGAGCGCTTCTGCGCGGGCATCTGCATCTGGATCAGCGAGGGAGAGCCAGCGTCCTTTTCTGGCCTCGCTTAAATCCGCATAAAAAGGCGCATGGAAGGAGGATACGGAAAGGGAGAGATCGTTCATCCAGCCTTTGAGCGATTCAAGCCTGTCTTCGTCCTCCACGTCGAAATTGGGCGTCATCGCCCACAACTCGATTTTCGAGAAACCGGCCTCGGCCGCTTCTTTTAAGTGCTCGAAGCGGAGAGATTCATAGGCGAACAGGTGCGCGGAGAGGGCGTAGTCGGATGCCAAGGGATTTCCTTCGGCGAGGGGGCGGTGAAGTCCGCTTGATGGGGCGCGATTATACGCCCTTCAAGATAAGAGCGGCAACGCGGGGACGGATGCGGGGGGTGTTGGAAAAGCCCCCCGATGTGGGAAAACCACCGTCATTCCGGCGGAAGCCGGAATGACGAACAAAGCCGAATCGCATCTGTAGCGGACGGGCCCCTGTGCCTGTCCGAGGTCACGACCTGTCCCTGCGGGGTCGGTGGCCGGAATGACGAGTGTTGTGATCTCTCCGAAAGGATGGCGTAGGGGCGCTTCGTCAAGCGTCAGAAGAACGATGCGGCCGATGCGGAGGCGATCTGCGAGGCGTGGGAACTGGTCCCGCCCGACGATGCGCTCAAAGGCCCGAGAGGCCGTACATCGCCACGGCCGCCGCAACGATGCTCGAAAGCACTGTCACCACGCCGCAGAGGCGGCGTAGAAAAACTCCTGTTCCCCGACCGCTTCCGGAAGGGAACATGCGGCTTGTCAGGCCGGGCGCGAACGTGGCCGCCGCCAGTGTGAAGGCAGCGGCGCCCATCCACAGGAACCCCGCGTCCGCCCCGCCGCCGGCCCACAGATACAGCAGGGTTATTCCCGAAAACGCCTGGAACGCGAGCCAGAACATCCCCTGGAGCAAGACGGAGAAATCCCCTTCCAGGTACCGCTCGCCGCGGCCCTCCAGGGCGCGCGACGCAGCCGCGGCCGCACGGGCACGCCACGCTTTATCCCCTCCCTCCGCTCCTGTGCGCAGGAAGTCGAACAACCACAGGCGGCGGTACTCGATATCGATGTGCTGTCCCCCGTCATAAATCCGCACGTGGTAGCTTCTGATCACGTCAAGCAGGGGCGCATGTTTGCGCTTCATCTCCTCGATTATGCTCTCCACGCTCTCGAACTCGCGCCGCGCCCAGCCGGGGAAATGCACCGTGTACCGGGCGAGTACCACGCCGGGTTCGTCGAACTCCTCCGCCAGGATCGAGCAGACCTCGTCCATCGCATCGGGGTTCAAGGGAACCGGAGCGGGTTTCTCCGGGGGCCGGGGCCATTTGCGCACGAGGTACCACTTGCGCATGAGGGGTTCGCTCCTCGCGGGCGGTAGTAAGCTTCTCCAAGCCTGCCACACCCGGCAGAGGAGGGAAAGCACCCCCGTCCTCGTGCGGTCGCCTCCCTGCAAAGGAACGAAGGAGCCATGGCGGTTCACATACACCCGAAGCCGTTAAATTCGGACCGTCGGCAGGCCGGACCCCGGGGGAGGGTTTCAGGAAATCCGGCACGGGTAACCGATGGGATGTGCGCCAGGCTAACTGGTGCGAGTGCAGCCGGTGAGAGTCCGGCGGGAGGGAGAAGGCCAGCCACCACCTCCACCCGAGTCATGGGCCGCTACCCGCGAGGGTGGGGGTCAAGCGTTGACGGGGGCGCGTGCGTGCGGGGCTATCGATACGTCCCCTGCGCTATCTCGACCCGTAGATTATCGTCATTCCAGCGTCATCCCCGACCAAAGAGAGGGGAGGGGGGATACGGAAGTTTCGTCTTTTGCTTTCGTAGGGACAGGAGAACGTCATGTCGAACGGGGAAGCCGAGGCGCTCTTGAGCGATGAGGCGCTTTATGATCGCGCCGATGCGGAGGGGGGCGAGTCCTTTCCCGCCAAGGTCGTGGATCGCCTTCTGGCCGGTCAAAACCCCATTCGCGTTTATCGGGACCATCGCGGTATGACGCAGGGCGCTCTGGCCGCCGCAGCCGGTATCCACCCGGTCTACCTCTCCCAAATCGAGACGGGCAAGCGTACAGGCTCGGCGAAGACGCTCGCCGCCATCGCCGAGACCCTGGGCGTCGCCGTGGACGACCTGATTTAGGGGAGCGGGGTACCCTGTAGTGTAGGGGTCGTTCGCGAACGACCCCTGCTAATCCGGGTTCTCGCCGACCCGGGGATAGGCGACCTTTCCCCATTTCGACCCTGGGTTTTCCTCCATAACGTCGAGAATCGCCGGGACGATGTCCTCCATGATCTGGCGGCCTTGTTCGAGTTGTGTCCGCCCCCAACCTTCCTGAAACGTCATGCCCCCGTGGAAGACCTGGTTGCGCAGTTGATACAGCCGCCAGAAAATTTCCCGGAAAACGCCGAATATATTCTCGCTTTCCAGGTGTTCCCAAAAGCCGTCGTTTTTCCGCTTGAATTGCGCGTGCCAGTCCACGCCCCCCGGCTCGTCGCGTACCCACTGCCAGAACGCTTTGAATGCGTACCGATTATCCAGAATATCCTGGATCTGCTCGTTATAGGTTTCCAGAAGAATACTCTTTATCTTCTTCCCGTTCCGCTCATCGTGGTATATGACCTTTCTCAAGAATGTATTGATCCTTTGGGTCTCGTTGGGGCCACCCCCATCCGCGCCGCTCGGCTCGCCGCCATAGGCCGCGTTGAACGCGATCCACAGGCAGATGAATTTCTCCTCATCGGATTCGACATTCTTGCTCTGTGCCAGCCAACTCCGCGCTCTTCGCATCCGGTGCTCGTTGTGTTCGCTTTGGGGTATCTCGTCGCTGGTTCGGGTCATCGCCATGAGTCCTTTTGTTGTTTGATAACGTCGGATCGTAAAAAGCGACCTCCCCGACTACTCCGCCTTCCATCGCTGGAGGCTGGAGAGGACCCCCTGGGTCCTTGTCATCGGGGAGGAACCTTGAGAACGTGGCTCGGCAATATACTTCACCCGGTTAGCGGATTCTATAGACGGCGCGCATCCCGTAGGGGTCGTTCGCGAACGACCCCTGCATTCCAGACAGTGGTTTCACTCACCGACCTTGCCCCATACATGCGGATAAGCGATATTCCACGCTTTGAGTCAGAAGCCGGAGCGCGCGGGCGGCGGATAATCATTTCAGGAAAGGGAGAAAAAACGCATGACGTATTTCTACAAGACGGACGAGATGGCGAAGAACCTCGCGGGCGCGGCCTACAGCTCGGCGGCGGGCGCGTGGGTGACGGGCGAGCGGCTCATATTCGGCAAGATGCGCATGCCGGCCGGGACGCGCTCGGAAGCGCACGCCCACGCGAACGAGCAGTTCGGCTATTGCCTGGCAGGCAGCTCTCGCCTGAACATCGAAGGCGATGTTCACGTATTGACGCCCGGCGACATTGCCTACCGGCCCGCGAACGCCGTGCACGCGGCCGAGATACTGGGCGATACGGACTACGAGTTCATCGTGGCGAAAGACACCGCGACGACGATTGAAGGCACGCCCACCGAGATGAAGCAGACGGCGGATCACGTTCCCTATTTCTACGACACCGAGGCGATGGAGAAGGGCCTGGCGGGCGAGGCCTACAGCCCCACCGAGGGCGTCTGGGTGACGGGCGAGCGAATCATCTTCGGCAAGATGCGCATTCCCGCAGGAGCCAGGGCGGAGCCGCACTCCCACCCCAACGAGCAGTTCGCCATCGTCCTGTCGGGTGCTGCGCGCGCGACCATCGGGGGCGAGACGGCGACGGTCACCGCGGGCGACATCGTCCACATGCCGGCGGACGTCGTCCACTCGGTCGAAATCGTCGGCGATGAGGACTACGTCTTCGTGACGGCCAAGGACACCTCCTGGGGCATTCAGGGGATTAAGGTGTGAGGGGATTACTTTCAGATGATTTTAGAGTTCGAGGTCTGATGGAATTTTGTATCGTCTTTTTACGGGCCATGGGTCATGAGTTATGCCATCATCTCGGATGTTTCCAAAGGCTGGCGATGTCATTGAACGTTGAAGGCGTTGAATAGCAGCATTGCGGATTCTGCTAGGCAGGGCTTCCCACCAATCAGGTTGTATATGGACGTTTTCACAATACTCGAAAAAGCATCGCAACAACGCGGCCGTCACTGACTTATCGGGGATTTCATCCAAACTTTTTATGAATGCACGGCATGATTGGGCATTCTCGGATAGCCACGTGAATGCTACAACTCCACATTCTCCACCAAAAAAGGAGGTGAAGAAGAGCAGATCGGGGATTTCATCCCCCACCACACTTTGTAGTTTGACTCCCTTGAAATCTTGCTCAGGATAGAATCCGCCACTACCCATAACTGGCGGTGGATATGCTAATTCTATGATATATGCTCGCACGGCATCGAAATTCTGTGTTTCGAGGATTTTATCAGATATTGATTTGTAGTAGCTTAATTTGCGAAGTCCTGCTTCGATAGCCGGTAGGTACTCTTGATAAAATCCTTGAACCTTAAATTGTTCACTTAGTGGTTTTCCTTTATCCGCATGATTTCGGGCTAATTCTGCCGAGTTCCTCTGTCCACGCTTGGCGTAGAGTTCTCTGGTTAGTGCCCGGTATCCGAGCAAGAAGCATTGCTCAGGTGTACCGCAGAATGCCTGTTTCTCTATTGGTGCAAAAATAGCGTCATCGTGATAGGAACAGAATCCTGTAAATGTTGAAGCCTTGTTGATCCCTAACGACTCTGGTTTCAATTTCTCTTGGCTCTTTAGCCGTTTGTTTTCATCAAAGGGTCTTATACTTGGATTAAAAGAGTATACGTGTCCTTTGCGTGCGATTTGTTTAAGACTTCCAGATTTCGGTACGGTATGTGCTTCGACAATCTTGCCGCTACATTTGCTCTGCCGTGAGTCTGGTGCGAGGCATATCCCGTCACTAAACGCTTGTTTGTAGAGCTTAAGAGCTTCCCAAGGTTTTAGTGGCGGTTGATTCTCTCGATCAAGATGGCAGTGTTTATATTTCTTCCCAGATCCACACCAGCATGGCTCGTTACGACCAATCTTTCCTCGTGACACTTCATTCCTCTTGGTTCTTCTGGGCGAAGTCATAGTCCGTCTGGAGGCGGTACCATACATCCGCCCCTCCGCCGAAGGCTTTATCGAGGCGAATCGCCATCTCGGGCGAGATGCCCGAACGGGAGTTTACGAGGCTCGAGAGCTCCTTGCGGCTCACGCTCAGTTTTCGCGCGGCTTCTGTCACGCTTAAAGAGAGCGGCTCCAGGCAGTCATGCCGCACGGAAAGGCCGGGGTGGGGTAAATTCTTCATAGGCATTTCTCTTATTTTCTCCTGTGACGGACCGAGATAATTATTTCGGCGTTGACTTTACCACGTAACCGAATTTTTCATATATTCACTACAAAGGATTGGGACTTACCCGGTCGACAAGAGGCCCCTGAAGCGTTCGGGGGCTTTTTGTTTTCTACGGCCCCAGCCGTTCCACGCGCCAATCACCACTATCCTCCAGCGTATATCGCACGCGGTCGTGGAGGCGGCTGTCGCGGTGCTGCCAGAATTCAACGCAATGCGGCTTCAGGACGTAGCCGCCCCAGTGGGGGGGGCGCGGAACCTCTTGCCCCAAGTATTCTTGTTCCAGGGCGCGTTCTTGCTCTTCGAGCCAGGCGCGGGAGGGGACTACGCGGCTTTGGGGCGACGCCCACGCGCCGATTTGGCTTGCGCGCGGGCGGGTGGCGAAATAGGCGTCTGAGATATTTTCGGGCAGCTTTTCCACGACGCCCTCTACGCGCACCTGCCGGGCGGGGGGTTTCCAGTGGAAGACGAGGGCGGCCCTCGCGTCGCGCGCAAGCTGCTCGGCCTTGTCGCTCTCGTAGTTCGTGAAGAAGGGGAAGTCCGGCTCCGCGTAGCCCAAGTCTGCGAGGTCCTTATACAGCACGATGCGGGCGGCGGGCGCGCCGTCCGGCCCCACCGTGGCGAGCGTCATCGCGTCCTCGCGCGGGATGCCCGCGCTTCTCGCCTGCGCGTACCAGCGGCGGAACTGTTCGATGGGATCGCTATCAACGCTTGTGACGTCGAGGGCTTCCGCCGCCATCTGCTGAATTAAATTCTCATCCATTTCATTCATCGCTCATTGCTCAGTCAGGCGGCGGATTCGGGGGTGTGGAAGAAGTCCTGATTTCGTGATTCCACGTATGGAACCGATTATGGAGGGATGAAACTTTACTCTTCCCTTGCAGAGTGTCAACCAACCACTCCCCTCTTGAGGGGGAGTCGAAGAGCTGAGGGCGTAAGCCCGAAAGCGATTCGGTGGGGGTATAATTCGGGATGACAAGAAAACTCATTTCCCCCCACCGATTCAGCCTTCGCACAAACCGCTCGGTTTCATCGACTCCCCCTCAAGGGGGGAGTGAACTTCAAAAACGTGCGCAAAACTCAAATTCGCTTCCCGTAAACTTTTTCAACAACCCTATTCAGAGCCGCTACTATTTCCCCGCCACGCCGACCTGCACGATGCGGGCCTTGTCCACGCCCGCGACGCCCACGTACTTGAAGGGTTTGCCGTCCAGTACGCGCGCCTGAAATCCCTGGACGACCACCTTCTTGGCCCCGCTCAAGAGCGCGGCGAAAGGAGCGGCCTGCGACTTGGCGTTCACGTTGGTCGGGAACTTGAAGCTCATTCCCGGAATGTTGGTGAACTCGACCCGGCCCTTCTCGTCGCTGACCCAGAACTCCGATATAGCGGAATTGTTCGCCACCTTCGTGAGGACGGCGTTGATTTCGGCTTTGCTCATGCCCGCCTTGACGGCCGCGGCGATGAAGTGCGCCGTCAGGGTCGCTTCGGCGACCATGTGCTTCGAGACGGCATCGTCCATCGCGCGGGCGCTCTTCACCCCGACGCTTAAGGTGATGCAAACTCCGAGGATGAGGGCGGCGATCAGGGTCTTTTTCATCGGGTTTCCTCCGGGTTTTGGATAGAGCGCAAGATTCGGCGAGATGATACTAGGCGCGCAAACGCGCACGCAAGAGGGTTGTTGAAAAGCCCTCCTGAGGAGGGGAGGATTCGGTAGGGGTCGCATACATGCGACCCGGCCTTTTCTTCCGAGCATGGGACATATGTATGCGTCCCCTACACACCCCCTCGAATAACGACTGTAGGGGCGTCGAACTTCCCGAAGAGGGGAGTTCGACCGTGCCCGCCCTTCCATCGTATTCACTCCGACATCGGACAGGCACGGGGGCCTGTCCCTACGAACCCCTCACCCCTTATTAAAGGGGCTTTTTCAACGACCGCGCAAGTGAGCGAATCCGCGCCGCAGCTTCGCGCTCAGGCGTCTTTTTTCACCGCCTGTACGTCGTTCTGCGCGGGGTCGCTGGGGTGGACCCTGTCGGGCATGATGTAGGGGGCCTGGATCTCGAAGATGTCCTGCGTGCGGCAGTACCGGGGGCCGCCCAGCCTGCCCACGGGCTGGAGCTTCGCCGGGTCGATGTAGATCTTCTCCCCATCGATGAGCAGCATATCCTCGCGTACGTGCCAGCGCAGCACCTCCCCGATGATCAAGTGCGTCACCCATTCGTCTCCGAAGGGAATCATGCGCTCGAAGCGGCACTCCATCGCCACCGGGGCGTCCTTGATGCGGGGCGCATCCACGAGGTCCGAAGGGGCCATCTCCAGACCCGCCGCCTCGAACTCGCTTTCATCGGGTGCGAAGTTTCCCGAGGAGGCGTTCATGGCCTCCTCCCAGCCGTTCACCACCGTGTGGATGACGTAGCCCTTGGTGTCCAGAATGTTGCGCGCGGTGTCCTTGGGCCTCATCTCGCCCTCGCTGATGGATATCCGCTCGCCGACGGAGATCGACGCCATCGGCGGATGGTGCGACACCATGGTGAAGAAGCTGAAGGGCGCCAGGTTCGCCACGCCGTCCGCGCTCATCGTGCTCACCCAGGCGATGGGCCGGGGGACGACCGATCCGATGAGCAGGCGGTAGATCTGCTGGGGATTGATCTCTGAGGTGTTGAAGACGCGGTAATTCATCGTGTGTCCCTCATGTCGTAAGGGGAAAGGGCGCGGCTCAGTTCCAGGCGGCCGTCTGCGGTTCTAGCCGCGCGGGGTTCGTGTCCGCGAGGAGCGGCATCACCTCACGCCCGAAAATCTCGGCTTCTTCCAGATGCGGCCAGCCGGAGAGGATGAAGTTGCGGACGCCCAGGTCGACATATTCCCTGAGCGCAGAAGCCAGCATTTCCGGCGTGCCGACCAGCATCGCCGCCGCGCCCGAGCGCACCTTGTTCACGCCCATCCAGAGGGTATCCGTGAGCCAGGGGGAGCCGCCCTCATACAACTCGTTCATGCGGCGCTGGCCCTCGCTCTCGGAGCGATTCCGCTGGTCGGCCCACATCCGCGTGTTCTCGAGCGCGCTGTCTTCTAACAGCGCCTCCGCCGCGCGTCGGGCTTCCTTCTTGCTCTCGCGGCACATCACGTGGAGCCTCAAGCCGAAGCGCAGGTCGTCGCGCCCGATTTCCTGAGCGCGGCGGCGCATGTCGGCGGCGTCTTGGGCGACCTGCTCGGGCGCCACCGCCCACATCATGTGCACGTCGGCGTGCTTGGCCCCCACGCGGCGGCCGGCGTCCGAGCTTCCGCCCAGGAATATCGTGGGGTGCGGTTTCGATACGGCCCTGGCGTAGAGGGTGGCGTTTTCGATCCGGTAGTACTCGCCCGAATAACTCACCGGTTCATCGCTCGTCCAGAGCGCCTTCACGACGTCGAGAAACTCCTCCGTTCGCGCGTATCGCTCCGCGTGGTCGAGGTGATCGCCGTATCGTTTCTGATCCACAGGCGTCGAGCCCGTCACCACGTTCACGGTGAGCCGCCCGCCCGTCACGGCGTCGTAGGTGTTCGCCTGCTGGGCGGTGAGGACGGGACTGGCGAGTCCGGGGCGGAAGGCCACGCAGAACTTGATGCGTTCTGTACGCTGCGCGACGGCCAGGGTGATCATCCAGGCGTCCAGGCAGTGCGTGCCCGTCGGCACGAGGAGGTTCACGAAGCCCGCCCCTTCCGCCGCGCGCGCGACTTGCGCGATGTATTCCACCGTCGGGGGACGCTCGGGCGTCTTGGCGTTGATGGTGTGGCCGTCGCCGTATCTTCCCGTCGGCAGAAACCATGCGTATTCGGTGGAGTTCACGTTCGCTCATCCTTCGCGATGCGGATAGAAAAGGGCGGCCTGCCGCATGGGGTTGTTGAAGAAGTCCTTACGGATCGAGCCAAACCATTCTCCCCTTGTAGAACCCCCAACAACCACTCCCCCCTTGAGGGGGAGTCGCGGAAACCAAGCCCTTGGGCGAAGGTTGACGCGGTGGGGGGACACGCCACAGAAAATGCTCCCCCCACCGATTCAGTTCTCGCATAAAACGCTCGGCTTCATCGTCTGGCTTTCCCCTCGGGAAGCCAGACCCTCAAGGGGGGAGTGAATCTTGCTCTTTCATCGGGTGAGCCAAACCCTCGTTCATCAGGGGTTTTTCAACAACCCCGCATGGGCCGCCCGTATATCCAGAAAACCTCTTGCTCATCCCCAAAAAGGGAAGTTTCTTTCGGCTCTTCGACTAGGCGGAAGCCGCCGCCCCGGCCTTCTGCTCGGCCAGCAACTCGTCGAGCAACTCCTCGACGCGCGCCGCTTCCATCCAGTCGGACTTGTAGGCGATCCTGCCTTCCTTATCCACGATGAACGTCATGTTCGGCATGCGGCCGAAGGCGTGCACGACGCTCTCGTCCAGGTCGTCGATGAGCACGGGCACCTTCATCCCGAACTCCTCCACCATCTCCTGCGCGTATTGTTTCTTGTGTTCATACGTGGTGTGCTGCGCGTACTTCTTGAAGTGGCTCGTCTCGCCCGCGTGGGGTTCCTTGGAGTAGACGACGAAGAAGACCACGTCCTCATCCTTGTACTTCTCCTGCAAATCCTCGACGCCGGCCACCTGCCGGCGGTAGGGGGGTCACGTGATGGCCCCGAACTCGACCACGATGTTCTTCTTGCCGAAGAAATCGGAGAGGTCGAACGCGACGTCGTCGGTGGTCTTGAGGCGGACGTCCGGCATCGGCTCGCCCGGTTTCAGGGTGTCGCGGAACGCCTCCTTGCGCTGCTTGCGGTAGCCCATGAGCATCCGCTTCGCGAACTGAAACTTGTCGATGTAGAACGCGCTCCATAGCCCGAACAGCGGCCCCGGCGGCCTGTCGAATTCGTCCGATACTCGCATAATCGCTCCAAATATGAGGGTGAAAAGACGCCGCCCCATTAAAGACGAACGGGGCGTGGAGTGCAAGGGGAGGGGGTCTCGATACCCCCACTCCTCCATGGACAAAACGAAAGCCTTGTTTTACCTTCACCTGAGAACAAAACCGGATTGTAAAGTCTGCGCTTGGTCCATCTCCTGGAAAACTCGTTCAATTTCGTGTATATTTCGTTACACGTAGGTGGCGTAACTGCTCCCCCCGAAGGAAATCCGCATGACAATCCGCTTCGAGATGAACGAAGACAAGGCTATCGAGGTTTTGACCTGGCTGGCGAACGAACAGCCGGGGATCGCTGCGTTTCACGTCTCGAAGGTTCTCTATTATGCGGACAAGGAACACTTGAACCGCTACGGCAGGCCTGTAGTCGGGGACACGTATATCCGAATGGAATTCGGCCCCGTGCCTTCGAAAACATACGATCTGATCAAGAAAGAGAATTTAGGGCAAAGCGTCCTCAAGAGATTCAGGGAAGCCGTCGATGTTCGGGGCGGTTTTCGGCACTTGCATCCGCTCAGAGAGCCGAACATGGAGATGCTCTCGCGGACGGATGTCGAATGCCTCGCGAATGCGCTCCAAAAATACGGAACCCGCGATTTCGGGGTTCTGAGCAGGATTTCACATCGTGAGACTGCATGGGCGAACGCGCCGGAAAACGGTCCGATGGACTATGAGCACATGATTGAACAAGGCCCGAACCAGGAAGAGATCATACAAAACCTCAAAGAGCATTCGCACCAAATCGCATTTTAGGGGATGCGCTCCGGCGACGTTTTTCATTACCACAGCCGCATTACCAGACCGCCGAAAGACAAGTTCATCATCTGTGTTTGCCCCGAAGAACTTCTGTTCTTTTTCATAAACTCCAACCCGCCCGTACCGGATGGGGCGGGGGTCGAAATCACACCATCCGATCTTCCCTGTCTGACCCATGTATCTTATGTCGATACGTCGATGATGATCATGGTGTATCCCGACGAACTGGAAGAGACATCGGCAAGAGGCGAGATATCATTGTCCATGCGTGAAAAGGTTGCGGCGTGCGCCCGAAGCCACGGAATTCTCCCAGGGAGATTCTTGGGGATACTGGAGAGGAATTTCCTTGCATATTTTTCTATCCAACCCCCGTGGGCAAGGTTGGATGTAATTTGCTTCCTCCCCCCCCCAAATTCACGCCGCCCTGTGAATCTGATATGCTCGGACCGTGCGCCTCGCAAGCCTTGCGCGGCGCCTGCCGAATAAACAAGCCTGCCGCTATGCTCCCCCAAGGAGGGGACGATGAACAAGAAAACGCAGTTTTCCATCGGTTATTTCCTCTTCATCTTCATCATCATGTCGCTTATCCACACGCTCTTCTTCCAGGGCGCGCGCTACCAGCGCATCCCGTACAACGAGTTCCGCGCCATGCTGAAAGAAGGCGACGTGGAGCGCGTCGACATCCGCGGCGACCGTTTACAGGGTGTCCTCAAAAGACGCGACGCGGATGGCCGGCAGCGGTTCTTCGAGACGGCCAAGGTGGCCGACCCCGAGCTCATCAAGCTGCTCGAGGGCGCGGGCGTCACCTTTCAGGGCCAGTTCGAGCCGCCCTGGCTGGTGCAGATGTTCACGACATGGGTGCTGCCGCTGGCGATCCTCTTCGCCATCTACGCCTTCGTGCTGCGCCGCATGGGGCCAGGGCAGGGGGTGATGGCCTTCGGCAAGAACAAGGCGAAGATTTTTGCGGAAAAAGAGGTGGGCGTGCGCTTCGCGGACGTCGCGGGCGTGGACGAGGCCAAGGCGGAACTCGCAGAAGTCGTGGATTACCTCAAAAATCCCGACCGCTACCTGCGCCTGGGCGGCAAGATTCCGCGCGGCGTCCTGCTGGTGGGGCCGCCCGGCTGCGGGAAGACCCTCATGGCGAAGGCCGTGGCGGGCGAGGCGGGGGTCTTTTTCTTCAGCATCAGCGGGTCGGAATTCGTCGAGATGTTCGTGGGGCTGGGGGCCGCGCGCGTGCGCGATCTCTTCGAGCAGGCGATGGACAAGGCCCCCTGCATCGTCTTCGTGGACGAGCTCGACGCGCTCGGCAAGGCGCGCGGCGTGGGCAACATCGCGGGAGGGCACGACGAGCGCGAGCAGACGCTGAACCAGCTCCTGGTCGAGATGGACGGCTTCGACACGCGAAAGGGCGTCATCATCATGGCGGCGACGAACCGGCCCGAGATATTGGACCCCGCCCTCCTGCGTCCGGGGCGCTTCGACAGGCAGGTGCTCGTCGACAAGCCGGACCTGAGCGGGCGACGCCACATCCTCGAAGTCCACACGAAGATACTCGTGCTGGGCGGGGACGTGAACGTCGAGCGGCTCGCCGAGATGACGCCCGGCCTCTCGGGGGCCGACCTCGCCAACCTAGCGAACGAGGCCGCGCTGCTCGCGGCGCGCCACGACCGCGATGCGGTGATGATGGCCGATTTCGAAGAGGCCTTCGAGCGCGTGGCGGCGGGTCTCGAGAAGCGCTCGCGCGTCATGACGAACGAGGAGCGCCGCCGCGTGGCCTATCACGAACTCGGCCACGCGATGGTGGCCGAACTCGTCGGCACGGCGGACCCGGTGCAGAAGGTCTCCATCATCCCGAGGGGCCTCGCCGCCCTGGGCTACACCCTCCAGCGTCCCACTGAGGACCGCTACCTGCTCTCGAAAAAAGAGCTGGAAGACAGGATCGCCGTCCTCCTCGCGGGACGCGCGGCGGAGGAGGTGGTGTTCGGGGAAGTCTCCACCGGGGCGCAGAACGATCTGCAGCGCGCGACCGACATGGCGCGCTCGATGGTGACCGAATACGGCATGAGCGAGCGATTCGGCCCCCACGCGATGGGCGGGGCGCCGCGCTCGCTGTTCTTGGGCGGCGGGAACGGCGCCGGGCATCTCGACATCAGCGAGGCGACCCAGCGCGAGGTCGACGAGGAGGTCGAGAAGATACTCGACGGCGCCTACGCGCGTGCGACGGATATATTAAAAGAAAGACGCGATGATCTGGAAACCCTCACCGCGCGCCTGCTCGAGCAGGAAACCATCGGCGGGGACGAACTGCGCGCGGCACTGGGGGTGGTGGAAGCGCGAAGCGAGGGGTGATGTTGAAATAATGTTGATTTCGAGATGTAGTGTATGAAACCAACCGGGGAGGAGGGTCTGTAGGGACAGGTCGCGACCTGTCCCAATGAAGTGGAACGGTTTTGTTCGTCATTCCGGCGAAAGCCGGAATCCATTTGAATTATTTTTTGCCTTTCGTTTTTGTGTTGTTCAGAAGGACGAGATGCTCGGTTGGAATTTTTAGTAATCCTCGGCGTGCTCCTCGTATTCTTCGATGATGGAATCATTCGTATGTTCGAGGTGAGGCTTGTTTCCGAGTTCCTCCAGCGCGTCGTAGGAGAGGAAAGAACAGTTTTTGTATAAAGGGCCCCGTTCGAGCAGCGAGAACACGGGGCGTTTGATCTCGCGCAATACCTTTTCCCGTTTTTCATCTGCCGCGACGATGTGAAGCCGGATGTCCATGTTGGGTTGAAGCGCCAGGAGGTCCGCCATTCTCAGCAAGCCCGAATACACTGCCGTGGTGTGTTCGACTTCGAACGCCCTCGCCATCGCTCGGCCCTTTAGCCAGATGACGTCAATCTGCTCGATGGTGCGGAGTGTCGTATCGTCATAGTTGAGCGGCAGACTTTCCAGAAAATTGGGTTTCATGCCATCGGAGACGTTTGCAAGCACACGCTCTTTGTCGTTTCGCGGCACCCAGACTTGAAAACCCATTTTGGCTCCCATCTCCGCGATTTTCGCCTGTATCTGTATGGATTTCCGAGTTTCCGAAGGCGCTGTGGCTTCAACTAAGGCTTCCGCCGCATCGCCGCCGTCCTCGTCGCCTACGGGAACTTCGACCGATACTTCGCCGCTTGGGGTAGGAACCTTCAGTTTCTTTGTAAGAGAGCGTCGATCCGTGTCCGTGAGGGGATAGTCAATTCGGCTATCGCCTTGTTGTTGCCGTTTGAGGCGAGATACGAGGAAATCACCGTCAGAATCGTTTATGGTTCGTAGAGAACTGGCGATGTTCGCACCCCAGCCCCGAGCCCCCTTTTCTATGTTTTTGGTTATGGAAAGAGTGTACCAGATTTCATCGTTCTCAATCGGTATCGAGTGTTCCGGATCGAGGATGACGATCGGTTCCACCTTGAAGTGGACCTCCCAGGGCATGGGGTCTTCGGGAACCGGCCCGTCGTCATAGGCATCGGAAGCGATTCGCAACACGCCACACCAACGCTTTGTGTAAGCTAGATAGCAAACGAAGATGTCGCCGGGTTTGATGCTCGCGTGCGCCCTGCTGCGGTGCCCTTTCGTAAAGCTGCTGATGCTGGCGCCGCGCTCCCGGAAAATCGACCAGGTTTCAGGGGTAAACAGATTAAGATAATAAGCCATGAGGCGAACCTATCAACGACTGCGTGAGATCGTCAATTGTGTTCGCTTCGGTGGTGAAGTGAACGGAGCGTTCCGTGAGGGGTACCTACCTTCAAAATGAAAAGCTGTATGTTCCGTTGCCTTCGACAGCTAATGAACCCACCGACAGGATGTCCATTCCGAGCAGGACGTCGAAATCGCCGCGAGGCGCGATGAACTCGGCTCCCTGCACGGCGGAACCGACAAGGTGTGTTTCGGCGATGTTCCGACCTTCGGCCTTCACGGTGAAGGCGACGTGAAACAGATACGCATGATGGAAGGTTTGACCGGATACGCCGCTGATGGGTACTTTGCCGACAGGCTCCAAACCGACGGCCTCCACCACGTTTTTCGTGAGGCACGTCAAGGAAGCGCCGGTGTCGACCAGCGCCTTGAATACATGTGGGGTTTTCTCGCTCATTCCCGCCGGGAAACGCTCCGTATCTTCCAGGGATAGGATATGGACGTCCACGAATACCTGGTTCCCGTCGTGTTCACCCCAGATGCACGGCATGGGAATAAGACCCCAGACTGACGGGGGTGTCGTCGATTTTCTGGATCGAAAAGAGTCCGTCCTCGAACAATCGGGCGCCCGCCGTCTGCGCGTCTCCGGGCGTGTCGAAGACCGCGACCAGTTCTTTATTCTTGAGAAGCGCGAACTTGCCGAAGTGATGCTGCTTTAGGCGAGGAAACTCCGCCAGGAAAAATTCGAGGTTGTCGTCGATTTCCCGCTCTTTTTGTTCTCGCGTCGATTTCATCGCGGCCTCCTCCCCGCTTTTCCGAAACTATAGCACACGTAACGTGATTCGTTGAGCCGATGCGCGTTCCTCCTGGGCGAAGGCGTCCCTCGATACGGCCCTTCGGGCCTACTCGGGATGAGGGGTTTTGAGGCGTCTGCGTAACCCGAATTCTCTCCCTCACCCTGAGTAGCTGCGAAGCAGCGTATCGAAGGGCGACTGCCTTTCCCTGCCGCCCCCTAATCCTCATCACTCAGCGTGAACGCGCCGTCGCTGGCCGGGATGTAGGTCTCGGGCAGGCCGAGTTCCTTCTTCACGATGTTCGTCCCGCGCGCCAGGGCCACCATCTTGTAGAACGCGTGGCGGCGGCTCATGCCCTCGCGCCCGAAGCCGCAGTCGGTGGAGATGCAGAGCCGCTCGGCGGGAACCGTCTCGAGCGCCTTCCGGATGAGGGCGGCCACTTCTTCGGGGCGCTCCACCTGGAGTCCCCGGTGGTTGATGACGCCGATGGCCACCTTGGGTTTCGTGATTCGCTTGCCGATTTCGCCTAAGTCCATCCCGCCCGTGCTCGCGCACTCGAAGGTGAGCACGTCGACGTCCAGTTCGTTCATGTATTCGAGGGCGGGCGCGTAGCTTTTCGAGGACTCGTAGAACCGCTGCTGGGCCGGGTTGCCCCAGCAGGTATGGCACCAAAGCTCCAGCTTGTCCCGCAGGCCCGCCACGCTCCTGTTGAACGCATCCACGTAGAACTCCATCGACATCTCCGAATCCTCGGCGTGGAAATCAAAACGGTGCACCCAGGGCTCTTCGACTTGAAAAATCTGGCAGCCCGCGTCCGCCAGGCGGTGGAATTCCGCGTGCATGATTTCGCACAGGTCGAGGCATAGCTCGCGCCTGTCGTCATAGAACTCGTTCGAGACGATGGATTCCACGCAATCAGCACTGATGGAGCCGAACTTGAGTGGCTTGTCCGTCATCGCCTGCGCGCAGCGCCACATCTGGGCGTATTCGAGGGGGCCTTCGCCGACTTTCGAGGTGACCTTGGGCAACATCCTGGCTTCGAGCACCTCGAACATGATCTCCCCCGGCACGGAACCGCCCCAGGTGGCGTGGCTCCTCGACGTTTCGTGGCCCGAGAAGCCGGCGAGCCTGTCGACGATGTAGCCCACCCAGTCGCGCCCGCCCACGTTGGTGTCGAAGCGCGCGTCCCCGTCGGTCACGATGTCCAGCCCCGCGCGCTCCTGGTCCCTTATGACGCAGGAGACGTTGTCGAGGTACTGCTCGCGGAAATCCGCGTCGATCATCGCTTCACGGAACGTCCTGCGCCCGATGTTCTGGCGGAACCAGGCCGGCCGGGGCAGGGAGCCCGTGATGGTGGTGGGAAGTATGAGGTCACTCGTGGCGATGTACATGTCGATTCCTCCGCTCGAAATGGTTTCGGCGAATCATCTTGTTCGGCTGCGGCGGCTTTCTCGCTTTCAATACCTCCCTTACGGGGCTGTTGAAAAAGTCATCCTTGGTCGCAATGACGGCCATAACCCGAACCCGGGCTGAGGCGCAGGCTGTCTCCTTGAAAATCAACCCCCCCTTACCCCCCCCTTGTCAGGGGGGTATAAAAAGGCGATGCGCCCCGCCTGACTGAGAGGGTTTTGCTTTTTCTTGCCCCCCTGACAAGGGGAACTTTTTCCAACAACCCCCTTGCGCCGCGCGCGTCTTAGAGCTTCATGAGCCTGGCGGGCGTCTCGCGCAGGATTTTCTCCTGGGCTTCTTCCGTGAGTCCCGCTCCCTCGACGAAATCCACGACGCGCCCCTGCATCATGTCGTAGGGGTAGTCCGTGCCGCACACGACGCGGTCGGCCCCCACCTCGTCGACCATCCACTTGAGCGCCGAGGGGTTGAAGGTGATGACGTCGAAATAGAGGTTCTTGAAATAGTGCCGGGGCGGGTGTGGCGTGTGCACCTTGGTTTCCGGCCGTACTTCCCAGCAGTGCTGGATGCGCCCGACCGCCCAGGGGAGGTTTCCGCCCGCATGGGCGAGCAGTAGCTGGAGGTTCGGGTAGCGCTCGAAATGGCCGGAGAGGATGAGCCTCGTGGCGGCGATGGTGGTGGAGAGCGGGTTTCCGATGCAGTTCGCCATGTAATAGGGGAAAAGTGCTTTCAAGTCGGCGAAATCGGGATGAATGAACACAAGCGCGCCGAGACGTTCCGCCGCCGCCCAGAATTCTTCGTACTGGGGCTCGTCCAGCGCGTGGGAGCCGATGCGATCCGAGATGATGCAGCCGAGCAGGCCCTTGCCCATCGCGCGCTCGAGCTCAGCGGCCGCGGCCTCGCCTCCGTTCTGCATGGGCAGGTTGCAAAGGCCGCGGAATTGCGCGGCGTTCTGGTTGCAGAAATCGACCACGCCGTCGTTTTGAATCTGGATGATCTCCTCGCCCGCCTTGCCGCCGATCCAGTAATAGAACGTGGGCGGCGGCGGGGAGGCCAGCGCCATGTCGAGCCTGTCCGCCTTCATGTCGCTCAGCTTGCGCTCCGCGTCGGCGAGTTGCACCGCCCAGTTCTCCTCCGTCATCTTCGCGTTGTAGCGCGAGGATACGGGCGGGAAAAACCCTTCGAAGCTGTCGGCGTGCTGGGGGCGTCTTTCGCGCTCTTTGGCGGCGAGCGCTTCCGCCGCCGGGATGTAGATGTGGTGATGCAGATCGATGTTGGGCAAGGGGACTTCCCTCCGTTTGGGTGCTTTCGGGGCGTCTTCGCGCCCGACTGGCTGCAGAAATGGTGATCGCCTTTTCGGAGAGAGTAGATTCTGGCGCATTCCGCGTCAATCGAGATTTGCGCCCGCCGATTGACGCCCTCGATACGGAGTGAGAAACTTCTGCTCCGCGCTCGACGTGGCGCGACGGCGGGATGTTTAGCGCCTCCCGGCCTTGCGTGGAGGTAACGATTCCGGTGAATGAAGAGGACGCTCCCAGGCTGCCGCGCTCCTACGAGGGGCTCGGCGCCCTGCAAGCCGAATTCGCGCGCTACCAGCAAGAAGCGTTTCCGGAGCGCGAGCCCCGGTTTTTCGCCCTGGAGCTTGCGGGCGAGACAGGCGAACTCGCGAACCTGGAGAAAAAGGAGTGGAAGGGCCGCGAGGTAGACCGGGCGGCCTATACCGACGAGGCGGCGGATGTCATGATCGCCGTGATGAACTACGCGAACGCGCGGGGGATCGATTTGGCCGAGGCCGTTTCCGAGAAAATGGCCAAGATCGAGCGCATCAGAAGGGAGCGGCCCGAGAAATAAGCCCGATACCCCGCAGTTTTCGGTGCTTGGGGCGGCGCCGGAAAGAGTGGAAAAAAGCCGCTGCATGAATGTTCTGTAAACCAGAGCGGAAAGGATGAGATTCGATGTCAGGCCTCCCGACGGAGCCGGCCGACCTCGCCGACGTGCAGGCGAGTTCCGATGAGCGAAACGTCAAGATAGACAAGGTGGGTGTCAAGAACATCCGCTACCCCATCGTGGTGAAGGACCGGGCGAAAGACGCCCAGCACACCATCGGCAACGTCAACATGTATGTCGACCTGCCGCACCACTTCAAGGGCACCCACATGAGTCGGTTCCTGGAAGTGTTGAACGAGCACACCGACGCCATCGGCGTGGACAGCGTGCCATCGCTCCTGCAGACGATTCGCGAGCGCCTGGACGCGCAGACGGCGCATTTTTCCGTCACCTTTCCCTACTTCATGCACAAGGCCGCCCCGGTGACGGGCGCCGAGGGCCTGATGGCCCTCGAATGCGGTTTCGAGGCCTCGGCGGGTGCGGTGGACGACTTCGTCCTGAGCATCATGGTGCGCATCGCCACGCTGTGTCCGTGTTCGAAAGAGATCAGCCTGCGCGGCGCCCACAACCAGCGGGGTCACGTGCGCATCAAGGTGCGCTTCGACGGCGAGTTCTGGATCGAGGAGCTCGTCGAGGTCGCCGAGAGAGCGGGCAGCTGCGCGCTCTATCCGATCCTGAAGCGCGAGGATGAGAAGTTCGTCACCGAGACGGCTTTCGACAACCCCCGCTTCGTGGAGGACGTGGTGCGCGAGGCGGCCCTCCTGCTCCGGAACGACAAGCGAATCCGCTGGTTCCAGGTGGAAGTCGAGAACTTCGAGTCCATCCACGACCACAACGCCTACGCCTTCATCGAGGAAGAGGTGCGTCCCAAAGAGTAGTTCGTTTCAAGTGGGTGGGAACCAGTCAGAAAATAAAAAAACAAAGGCAAAATAAATGGATTCCGGCTTTCGCCGGAATGACGAACGAAACCACACCCTCCACAGGGTCATACTAGCTAAGGAGAATGGTAATTCACTCCCCCCTTGAGGGGGAGTCGATGAAGCCGAGCGGTTTGTGCGAAGGCTGAATCGGTGGGGGGTAAAATGCGTTTTGTTGTCAGTCCGAATTATACCCCCCACCGAATCGCTTTCGGGCTTACGCCCTCAGCTCTTCGACTCCCCCTCAAGGGGGGAGTGAACTTCAAAAGCGTGCGCTCAACCAAAATCGCTCCACGGGACTTTTTCAACAGCCCCCAGATCGACGGCTTGTTTGGTTATCTTCTGGACGGAGAATAAATCGTCGTCGTATTTTTCTTTGGCGAAAACGACCGCGTCGTGCACGGAATCGAAGATTTGCACTATTTTCTTGCCGCGCATGAGAGCGAATTTTCCGTTATGCGCCTCAATCAGTTCGGGGAGCAGTTTCTGAAAAGCCTCAAAATTTTTATCCACTTCAGCCTGAATGGCGGGATGATCCATCATCACTCCTCCCCGAATCTCTCAGGGTAATATCCATGTGGAATAAGTTCCCGATCACCTTCTTACCATAGAGAAGGCTTACTCATAATATATGACCTCGTGTTCTGGTATAGTATACTCTGTTCGATACGATTTCACGGCGGACATCAGGCCGACGAATGAGAATACCTCCCTCGCGACTCAAGGAGTGGCGATATTCCATGCGCCGCGCGACGGCACGTCAAACCCCTCATCGAAATTTTGTGCTTTTCTCGCGCCGGAAAATCACTTATAACCATCTTTTGGTTTGATTCTTTAAGCGTTTGATTCGGGACGGTTTATGGACGCAAACACAAGAGACAGGCGGATTGACGCGCTCCACGGGCTTCTGGCGTCGCGCATCGTGATCATCGACGGCGCGATGGGCACCATGCTCCAGGACGAGAATCTGGATGAAGCCGCCTACAGGGGCGAGCGCTTCGCCGAGCACCCCTGTGACTTGAAGGGCAACCACGATCTGCTCAGCATCACGCAACCGGCCGTCGTAAGACGGATTCACGACGAATTCCTCGCTGCGGGTGCTGACATCATCGAGACGAACTCGTTCAACTCCACGGCCATATCCATGGCGGACTACCAGATGGAAGAGGTGGTCTACGAGATGAACGAGACCTCCGCGCGCCTGGCCCGTGAGGCGGCGGACGCCTTCGAGCGCGCGCATCCGGGAGAGTATCGCTTCGTGGCCGGGGTTCTCGGTCCCACGAACCGCACCGCCTCCATCTCGCCGAGGGTGAACGAGCCGGGTTTCCGTAACATCAGCTTCGAAGAGTTGGTGGCGGCCTACACTACCTCGATTCGCGGCCTCGTCACGGGCGGCTCCGATTTGCTCCTGGTCGAGACCGTCTTCGACACCCTGAACTGCAAGGCCGTGATGTTCGCAGCCGAGCAGTATTTCGAAGACGAGGGCGTTCGCGTCCCCGTCATGATTTCTGGAACCATCACCGACGCGAGCGGCCGCACCCTGTCGGGCCAGACGACCGAGGCGTTCTGGAATTCGGTCGCAGGCTACCGGCCCATCTGCGTGGGGCTCAACTGCGCCCTGGGGGCCGAGGACCTCCGCCCCTACATACGCGAACTCTCCCGCGTGGCCGACGCGCCGGTAAGCATCTACCCCAACGCCGGTCTCCCCAACGAGTTCGGCGAATACGACGACACCCCCGAGGACATGGCCGAGGTGCTCGCCGAATTCGCCCGGAGCGGCTTTATGAACCTGGTGGGCGGCTGCTGCGGCACCACGCCCGCGCATATCCGCGCGATCAAGGAGGCGGTGGAGGGCTTCGCTCCGCGCCGGGTCCCCGAAATTCCGCCGCGCTGCCGCCTGAGCGGCCTGGAGCCTCTGAACATCGGCCCCGAGACGGGGTTCGTGAACGTGGGCGAGCGCACCAACGTGGCGGGCTCCGCGCGCTTCGCCAAGCTCATCCGCGAGGGAGACTACGAGAAGGCCCTCGAAGTCGCCCGCCAGCAGGTGGAAAACGGCGCCCAGCTCATCGACGTGAACATGGACGAGGGGATGCTCGACTCCGAAGAGGCGATGACCACCTTCTTGAGGCTCATCGCCGCGGAACCGGACATCAGCCGCGTGCCGGTGATGATCGATTCTTCCAAGTGGGAGGTCATCGAGGCGGGCCTCAAGTGCCTGCAGGGGAAACCCATCGTCAACTCCATCAGCCTGAAAGAGGGGGAGGAGGCCTTCATCGAGCAGGCGCGGCTCGTGAAACGCTACGGCGCGGCCGTTTTGGTGATGGCCTTCGATGAAACGGGCCAGGCGGAGAGCGCGGAGCGCAAGTTCGAGATTTGCGAGCGCGCCTACAACATTCTGACGCGCGAGGTGGGCTTCTCGCCCAACGACGTCATCTTCGACCCCAACATCTTCGCCGTCGCGACCGGCATCGAGGAGCACAACGAATACGCCGCCGCCTATTTCGAGGCCGTCGAGCGCATCAAGCAGGAGTTGCCCGGCGCGCTCGTGAGCGGGGGCGTGAGCAACGTCTCCTTCTCCTTCCGGGGCAACAACGGCGTGCGCGAGGCCATGCACTCGGCCTTTTTGTATCACGCCATCAGGAACGGGATGGACATGGGCATCGTGAACGCGGGCCAGCTCGCGGTGTACCAGGAAATCCCGCAGGACCTGCTCGCGCGAATCGAGGACGTGCTCCTGAACCGCCGCGAGGACGCCACCGAGCGCCTCCTCGAGGTGGCCGAGGGCGTGAAGGGCCGGGCGAAGTCGCGCGCCGAGAACCTCGCCTGGCGCGAGCGGCCCGTGAACGAACGCCTCTCCCACGCGCTGGTGGAGGGAATCACGCAGTACATCGTGGAGGATACCGAAGAAGCGCGCCTCGCGGCGTCACATCCCATCGAGGTGATCGAAGGCCCGCTCATGGACGGCATGAACGTCGTGGGCGAGCTTTTCGGTTCGGGCAAGATGTTCCTTCCCCAGGTGGTCAAGAGCGCGCGGGTGATGAAGACCGCCGTCGCCCATCTGGTCCCCTTCCTCGAGGCGGAAAAGGTGGAGGGCGAGGCGACCTCGAACGGAAGGGCGCTTCTCGCCACCGTGAAGGGTGACGTTCACGACATCGGCAAGAACATCGTGGGCGTCGTGCTCCAGTGCAACAACTACGAGGTCATCGACCTTGGCGTCATGACCCCCTGCGCGAAGATTTTACAGACCGCTCGGGAAGAAGGCGTGGACGTCATCGGACTGAGCGGCCTCATCACCCCCTCGCTCGATGAGATGGTGACCGTGGCGGGCGAGATGGAGCGCCTGGGCTTCGATATCCCCCTGCTGATCGGCGGGGCGACGACCTCGAAGGTGCACACCGCCGTCAAGATCGCGCCCGACTACGGGGGGCCGACGGTCTACGTGGAGGACGCATCGAGGAGCGTGGGCGTGATGGGCAGCCTCATGAGCGATTCCATGCGGGAGGATTTTCTCGCCGCAAGGCGCGAGGAATACGAAGGCGTTCGCGCACGCCACGAGGCGCGGCGCGCCCACGCCGAGTTCTGTGTTTTGGAGGAAGCGCGCGAGAACCGCCTGCGAATCGACTGGGCGGCCTCTGCGCCTCCGGCTCCGAGGGTTCAGGGCTTGGAGGTGTTCGAGGACTATCCGCTGGCGGACTTGAGGGACCGCATCGACTGGACGCCGTTTTTCCGGACCTGGGAGCTCAGCGGCTCCTATCCCGCGATATTGAAAGACCCCGTGGTGGGCGAGGCGGCGCTCGGCTTGTATCGGGATGCCCAGGAGATGCTCGAGCGCATCATCGAGCGGTGCTCGCTCAGGGCCAAAGCGGTCATGGGCCTGTTCCCGGCGAATTCTGCCGGCGACGACGTGGAGATATATGCGGATTCGGAGAGAAGCGAGGTGATCGCCGTGGCCCGCTTCCTGCGCCAGCAGATGCGGAAATCATCGAGCGGCGCGAACATGTGCCTCGCGGATTTCGTGGCTCCAAAAGAAAGCGGGGTGGCGGATCACATCGGCGCCTTCGTCGTGACGGCGGGCTTAGGCGTGGATGAGGCGGCGGGCGCGTATGAGCGGGCGAACGACGATTACGGCGCCATCATGATAAAGGCCCTCGCCGACAGGCTGGCCGAGGCGTTCGCCGAGCGCCTTCACGAGCGCGTGCGCAAAGAGTTCTGGGGATACGCCCGGGACGAGGAATTGAGCAACGAGGCGTTCATCAAGGAGAATTACCAGGGCATCCGACCGGCGCCGGGTTATCCGGCGTGTCCGGATCATACCGAAAAGCAGACCCTCTTCGACCTCATCGACGCGCACGGGAATGCGGGCGTGAAACTCACGGAGAGCTTCGCCATGTGGCCCGCCGCCTCGGTGAGCGGGTGGTATTTCGCGCATCCCGAAGCGAGGTATTTCGGTGTGGGCAGGATCGGCCGGGATCAGGTGCGCGACTACGCCGGGCGAAAGGGGATGGAGCCCGCCTTCGTCGAGAGATGGCTCGCATCTTCTTTGAACTACGAGGTCTCACGAGCGAAGCGCGATGCGGAGCCGGCTCCCGAAGGCGGAGCGACCATCGAGCGCCGCTCGCCCCTGAATCCTTGATTTCCTGTCCCCCCGCGAATCCCGCCCGGAAGGATGGCCGCGTTGTGGTTTCCCCGTTGACGGCCCGCCCCTGTGCGACTAGATTGAGGGACGCGAAATCCCGGCCCGCGGGACTCATGAAGGGCGGTGGATTCGGATACGGATTTGAAGTATAAGCGCTTGTTCGCCAAGGGGCTGCGAGGGTGGCGGAACTGGTAGACGCGCTGGATTTAGGATCCAGTGCCTTCGGGCGTGGGGGTTCGAGTCCCCCCCTTCGCACCAAGGATTTTCAGGTTTCTTATATTTTTTTGTTCTGATACCGGAGAGTGAGGCATGACCGGCACAGTGAGCGACATCGACGCCTGCACGAAGCGCCTCGAAGTCGCCGTCCCGCGCGCGGAGGTCGCCGACGAGATAGAGCGCGCCTACAGGCGGCTCTCGGGGCGCGTGAAGATGAAGGGCTTCCGGAAGGGGAAAATCCCCCGCCGCGTGCTGGAGCGCTACTACGGCGAGGAGGTGCAGGCGGAAGTTCTGAACCACGTGATATCGACTTCCTACCGCAGCCTTCTGGAAGACAAGGGTATGCGCCCGGTGGGCGAGCCGAACGTGACCGACATCAATATGGACGACGACGCGCCCGAGTTGACCTACAGGGCGACGGTGGAGGTCATCCCCCCCTTCGAACTCGGCGAGTACAAGGGTCTTCATGTCAAGGTGCGCCGCGGTACGGTGACGGACGAGATGGTCGATCAACAGATCGAGGCCCTCCGGCAGCGGGCCGCCACGTTCGAGGACGTGGACAGGGAGGCCCGTGCGGGGGATTACGTTCTCTTCGACATCGAGGGCTTCGAAGACGGCAACGCCGTGCCCGGCACCCGGGGGGAGAACCAGGCCCTCATGATCGGCGGCGATGAGGGCGAAACGGAGTTGAGCGATGCGCTCACCGGCATGAGGAGCGGCGAAGAGACGGACGTCGACATCGACGTTCCCGAGGGCGCCTCGCCCAACATCGCCGGCAAGAGCCTCCGGTTCCACCTTCATCTCAAGGAAGTGAAAGAAGCGCATCCGCCCGAACTGGACGAGGAATTCGTCAAGTCCCTGGGCCGCGGCTATACCAGCACGGAGGACTTGCGGGCCGATGTCGCCAAGGAAATGGAATCGATGGAGGATTCGAATGCGCGCGGCAACGGGATTTCCGAGTTGCTGAAGTCGCTGCTCGAAGCGCATCCTTTCGAGGTGCCCCCAACACTCGTGCGGGGGGAGGCGGATCAGCAGATTCGCGAATACGAGCGGCGTCTGCGCCAGGAGAACCCCGACGTTCAACTCTCGGAAGCCAAGATAGAAGAGTTGCGCGAGGAGGTAAGGCCTCAGGCCGAGGAGCAGGTTCGCCGGCTCATTATCGTGGAGCGCATCCGCGAGGCGGAAGAGATCGAGGCGAACGCCGAGGAGGTCGAGGCGCAAATCAACATCTCTGCCGCGCGCTACAGCATGACGCCCGAGAAACTTCGCGAGCGGATGATGACGACCGGGGCGATGGCCTCGCTCGTCTCGAACATCAACTACAACAAGACGGTGAGTTGGCTTTATGATCAGGCCGACGTGGAATTCGACGTTCACGATGCCGCCGAGCATGAGGCGCAATCCCGCGGCCCCGGGGAGGGGACGGGGGAGGAGCGCTCCCCGGACGGCGATTCGAAAGAGGATGGATAAACAGTGGCACTCGTACCCATGGTGGTGGAACAGACGAACAGAGGCGAGCGGGCGTATGACATCTACAGCCGCCTGCTCAAGGAGAGAATCATTTTTCTGGGCACGGCGATAGACGACACCATCGCGAACCTGGTGACGGCCCAGCTGCTTTTCCTGGAGGCGGAGGAACCCGACCGCGACATCGCCATGTACGTGAACAGCCCGGGCGGGACCGTCACGGCGGGCCTCGCCATTTACGACACGATGCAGTACATCAAGCCCGACGTGTCGACCATCTGCATCGGCCAGGCGGCGAGCATGGGCGCGCTCCTGCTGACGGCGGGGGCGAAGGGCAAGCGCTACGCCCTGCCCAACTCGCGCATCCTGATCCACCAGCCCCTGGGCGGCGTGCAGGGACAGGCGAGCGACATCGACATCCAGGCGCGCGAGATTCTCCGCATGCGCGAGGAGCTCAACGAGATTCTCGCGAGACACACCGGCCAGCCGATCAAGCAGATTGAAAAAGACACCGATCGTGATAATTTTATGACGGCCGAGCAGGCGAAGGACTACGGCCTGCTCGACGACGTGATCATCGCGCGCTCGGACGCATCGGGCATCGTGCCCGACGTCGGCGGCGATGACGGCGCGAACGAGGAGAACAACGGCTCCTAGACGGAGGCCGGTTTTGTTTCGCGAAACGCTATTCTCCGAGGGGGAATGATTCGATGGCGAGGCGAGCCTCAGACAAAAAAGACGCCCTTCGTTGCTCGTTCTGCGGGAAAAGCCAGGAGGAGGTGAAGAAGCTCATTGCCGGTCCGCACGTGTATATCTGCGATGAGTGCGTGGAGTTGTGCCAGGAAATCATGATGGAGGAGTGGAACGAGGAGCAGAAGAGCAAGGCGAAATCCCTCCTCAAGCCCACCGAGATCAAGGCCATCCTCGATGAGCACATCGTCGGCCAGGAGAAGGCGAAAAAATCGCTTTCCGTCGCCGTCTACAACCACTACCGGCGCGTGGAAGCGCAAATCGACCTACATGACGTGGAACTACAAAAGAGCAACATCCTCCTCATCGGCCCCACCGGTTCGGGCAAGACGCTCATGGCCCAGACCCTCGCGCGCCTGCTCGACGTGCCCTTCGCCATCGTCGACGCCACCACGCTCACCGAGGCCGGCTATGTGGGCGAGGACGTGGAGAACATCATTCTCAAGCTCTTGCAAGCCGCCGATTTTGAAGTGGCGAGGGCCGAGCGCGGCATCATCTACATCGACGAGATCGACAAGATCAGCCGGAAGAGCGAGAACCCCTCCATCACCAGGGACGTCTCCGGCGAGGGCGTACAGCAGGCCCTGCTCAAGATCATCGAGGGGACGGTGGCCAACGTGCCGCCCCAAGGCGGGCGCAAGCACCCCCACCAGGAGTTCCTGCGCGTTGATACGGCGAACATCCTCTTCATCGGCGGCGGGGCGTTCGTGGGTCTCGAAGAAATCATCAAGAAACGGGTCGGCCAGATGGGGATGGGCTTCGAGGCCAGCCTCAAGAACGAGAAGGATGACTCACTGAGCGAGTTGCTCGCCCAGGTATCGCCCGAAGATTTGCTGAAATACGGCTTGATCCCGGAGTTTGTGGGCCGCCTGCCTGTGGTGGCCACGCTCGACGACTTGGACAAGGATGCGCTCGTGCGCATTCTGACCGAACCGAAAAACGCGCTCGTCAAGCAATACCGCAAACTCGTGGAGTTCGAGAGCGTCACGCTGCAATTCACCGAGGACGCCCTCGTCGCCATCGCCGAAAAGGCGCTCGAGCGCAATACGGGCGCGCGCGGGCTTCGCTCCATCATCGAGGATCTGATGCTCGATACGATGTACGAGTTGCCGGGCATGGCGGGCGTCAAGGAAATCATCATCAACGAGAACGTGGTGGCGCGAAAGGAAAGTCCGCTGCTGGTCTATGAAAAAGCGAGTTGAGCCATCTTCCGCAACTTTTCTCCGACTTTTGAGCGTTTCGATAATCTCAGGCTGCGCAGTCCATCTTGCGCGGCTTCGGGGGGTGTCCGCGCACAGGCGAGGGCGGGTTGGTTTTTTTCATGAGGGGCGTTATTTTTCGTTGTTGTGGGGAAAGCGCGCGTTGACAATGCGCGGGCCGCTTTCCTATCATTTCGCTATACCGGATATGCCGGACGAAGGCGCGTAGCTCAGGGGGAGAGCGCTTGCTTGACACGCAAGAGGTCGGCGGTTCAAAACCGCCCGCGCCTACCATTATGGAATGGACGATGAGACGGGTCGCCGCCGCATCGTGGGGATAGTTCAAGGAACTTCAAGAGGAGCTTGCGGCGTCAGCCAACGCCCGTCTATGTCACAGCAAACCAAGAGCAAAGATTTCCCCAAAGACGCTATCGCGCTGAAGATTGGCGGCGCACCCGTTGATTTGAATCGCGACCTTCCCGACGACGCCGAGCCGGAGTTCATCCTCCTCGATTCCGAGGAGGGGCTGGAGATTCTGCGCCACAGCACGGCGCACCTCATGGCCCAGGCCGTGCAGGAACTCTACCCGGGCGCGCAACTCACCATCGGCCCTCCGATCGAAAACGGGTTTTATTACGACATCGACGTCGACGTCACGTTCACGCCCGAGGATTTGAAGAAGATCGAGGCGAGGATGAAAAAACTCGCCAAGAAGAAATACGCCATCGAGCGCGAGGACATTTCCCGCGCCTATGCGCTGGACCTGTTCGAGAAGCGGGGCGAGAGCTACAAGATAGAGATGATCCACGACCTGCCCGAGGACGAGGCGCTTTCGATCTACCGCCAGGGCGATTTCGTGGACCTGTGCCGGGGGCCGCACGTGCCCGGCACGGGCTGGCTGCGCAACTTCAAGCTCCTGAGCGTGGCGGGCGCCTACTGGCGAGGCGATGAGAAGAACAAGATGCTCCAGCGCATCTACGGCACCGCCTTCGCGACGAAAGAAGGGCTGTCCGATCATCTGCAAATGCTCGAGGACGCGAAGAGGAGAGACCACCGCGTCATCGGCAAGCAACTCGGCATCTTCCTGGTCGATGAGGACGCCGGCGGCGGCCTGATCTATTGGCAGCCCCGCGGCACGACGGTCAAAAAGGTGATCGAGCGCTTCTGGGAGGATGAACACGTAAAACGCGGCTACCAGCTCGTCTCCATCCCCCACATCACGCGCGACGTGCTCTTCAAGACTTCGGGCCATTATGATTTCTACCGGGAAAACATGTACGTCCTGAACATCGACGAGGATGAATACGTCCTGAAACCGATGAACTGCCCGGGCCACATCCTGATTTATCAGCAGAAGATTCACAGCTACCGCGACCTGCCCTACCGGCTGGCGGAACTGGGCACGGTCTATCGCTACGAGCGAAGCGGCGCGCTGCACGGCATGCTCCGGGTGCGGGGCTTCACCCAGGACGACGCCCACATCTTCTGCACGCCCGAGCAGGCCGAAGACGAGGTGCTGGGCGTCATCGACCTGGCGCACTTCATGCTGAAGACATTCGGGTATGAGGATTTCGAGACCGAACTCTCGGTGCATGATAGCTCTGATTTCAGCAAGTACGCCGGCGTGATCGAGGATTGGGAGGCGGCGGAGGCCGCGCTTACCCGCGCGCTCGAGAAGCGGAGCATCCCCTACAAGCGCATCGAGGGCGAGGCGGCGTTCTACGGGCCGAAAATCGACATCAAGATGCGCGACGCCCTGGGCCGCGGCTGGCAGGGACCGACCATCCAGTTCGACTTCAACCTGCCCAAGCGCTTCGATCTCAACTACGTCGGCGCGGACGGCGCGCGCCACAAGGTCGTCATGATCCACAGAACCGTCATGGGTTCGATGGAGCGTTTCGTGGGCGGTCTGATCGAACACTACGCGGGCGCGTTTCCCTCTTGGCTCGCGCCCGAGCAGGCGCGCATCATGACGATCACCGACGATCACATCCCCTACGGCCGCGAGGTGGAGAGCAAGCTTCTCGCCGCGGGGTTCCGGGCGGAGGGGGATTTCCGAAACGAGAAGATTGGGTATAAAATAAGGGAAGCCCAGAGAGACAAGATACCGTACATGCTCATCCTCGGCGCGCGCGAGGCGGAAACGGGAGAAGTATCTCTCAGGCTTCGCGAACAAGGCGACGTGGGGTCCATCTCATTGGAGGAACTTATGCAGAGAATGCGAAGCGACATCGAGAACAAATCACTCACCGCGGGAGCGGTCTGATATGGCGTCGCGCTTTAGAGGACGGGATATTCACCCGACGGCCACAGGCCCCAGAGCCAACCGGAACATCCGCGTTCCGATGGTGCGGGTCATCGACGAGGACGGTCAGCAGCTCGGCGTACTCCCCGTGGAAGAAGCGGTGGAGGTCGCAGAGGACAGGGATCTGGATCTCGTCGAGGTATCTCCCAACGCGGACCCGCCCGTTTGCAAGATCATGGACCTGGGCCGCTACAAGTACACGCAGCAGAAAAAGGCGCAGGAAGCCAAGAAGAAACAGCGTGTGGTGGAGGTGAAAGAGGTCAAGCTTCGCATCAAGATTGAAGAGCATGACTACGCGATCAAGAGAAGACACGCGGAGCGGTTTTTGAACGACGGCAACAAGGCGAAGGTCACCATCATGTTTCGCGGTCGCGAGGTGACGCACCCCGACCTGGGAAGGAAACTGCTGGAAAGAATGGCGAACGAACTCATCGAAATCGGCACGGTGGAGCAGTTCCCCAATCTCGAGGGCCGCAACATGACGATGGTTATCGCGCCGAAATCGACAAAACCGCCCAAAAAGGATACAACGCCCCGGAAGAAATCGGGCAGAAAAGCGGATGACGTCTCCACGGACGACGGGAAATTGACGGCTCCCCTGGCGGAGGCGCTCAAGGAGGCGGACATTCAAATCAGCCCGGCTGAAGGGGCGGATGAGAGGAAACCCGAAGGAGAAATGAAAGAAGATGCCTAAGATGAAGACGAACCGAGGAGCGGCCAAGCGTTTTAAGGTAACGGCCACGGGCAAGGTGAAGCGGAACCGCTCCCATCACCGTCATATCCTGACGAAGAAGACGACGAAAAGAAAAAGAGAACTCCGCCACAGCGTCATCGCGAATCCCACGGACGCGAAGATGATCAAGCGACTGATACCTTATATGTAGCCTTTCGCGGAAATGGTGATGGTTTCGCCCCGGGCGTGCGGACGAGCCCGCGACGTCATTTTGCCGGAGCAAAAAGATGAGCAATCCGGTGGGCCAGTTGAATGACTTCATCAAGTCGATCTTGGGCGGGGTCGGGTCATTCGTAGGTGAATATCCATACGCTGCAGGGGCAGTCCTTTTCCTGGCCATAATACTGAGACGCACCATCAAGCGCGCCCGAAGGTAGAGCGCCCTTTTTCTGGCGCCTCGGGCTTGCGGTCATCCGGCTGGGCGGGTATATTCCCCCGGTCGGTGGCGCGAGTTCGAGGTAATTCGAGGCGGCCTCCGAGGGAATGGAATAAAATCATCGATTGAGGGAGTATCCGAGTCATGCCGCGTTCGAGAGGAAATCCGGCTGCCAGGGAACGGCATCGCAGGCTTCTAAAGGAAGCGAAGGGCTATCGCGGTGCGCGCTCGAAGAGGTTCCGCTCCGCGCGGGAGACCGTGCATCGCGCGCGCGCCTATGCCTATCGTGACCGCCGGGTGCGCAAGCGCGAGTTCAGGCGTCTTTGGAATGTTCGCATCAATGCGGCGGCCCGGCTGCACGGCCTCAATTACAGCCGTTTCATCTGGGGGCTGGGTCAGGCGGGTGTGGAGGTGAACCGCAAGATTCTGGCCGAATTGGCGATAGAGGACCCCCAGGCATTCGGCAAACTCGTGGAAATCGCCAAGGCGCAGGCTGCCTAGAGCCGGGCGAGAAAAGGTGCTTCAGGCTCCACCCTGCCGGGTGGAGCCTTTTTTATGCGGCCCCCCGAATGAGTGGGGATGAAGGAACGAGCATGAGCGAAGATTTGCTTGTCGCCATTATCCGTGAATCCTCCAGCGCGTTGTCGGACGCCTGGGTAGCGCGCGACGCCGGGGCGGCCGAGGGAGTGCGCATTCGCTACCTGGGCCGCAAGGGTGGTGAACTCAACGAGGTGATGCGGGGACTCAAGGATTTGTCCGCCGATGAGAAGCGCATCGTCGGCCCGCTGGCCAACTCGGTTCGCACCTACATCGAGGCGAGCGTTTCGGCCATCAAGGAAGATGACAGGGATAAGATAATCGAAGCGCATCGCGCCCTCGGCGCGCGCCTGAGAAGCAGGGAAGAAGGCGGCGCGTTGGGCGAGATGATCGAGCAAAGGGGGAGCGAGATTCTCGCCGCCGGGGATGCCGCCGACACATCGCGCTCGCGGCTTGATCTCACGATTCCCGGCCGCGCGCCGCTCATCGGCCACGAGCACCCGCTCGTGCAGACGATGGAGGATTTGATCGAGGTGCTCACGCGCCTGGGCTATTCCGTGGCCGAAGGCCCCGAAGCGGAACTCGATTACTACAACTTCGAGGCCCTGAACATCCCCAAGGACCATCCCGCGCGCGACATGCAGGATACGTTTTATCTCGCTGGCGACGCTCTTTTGCGCACGCACACCTCGCCCGTCCAGATTCGGGTGATGGAGAGCCAGCCGCCCCCCGTCAAGGTCATCGCGCCCGGCAAGGTGTTCCGCTGCGATGCGGACGTAACCCATTCGCCCATGTTCCACCAGATCGAGGGCCTCTATGTGGATGAGGGCGTGACGTTCGCCGATCTGAAAGGAACCCTGGAAGCCTTCGTGCGCGAAATCTTCGGACCCGAGTACCGCGTGCGGCTGAGACCCAGCTTCTTCCCGTTCACCGAGCCGAGCGTCGAGGTGGACATCGCCAGCGATTATGTGGCCGGTGGGGAGTGGATGGAGGTTTTGGGCGCAGGCATGGTGGACCCGGCGGTCTTCGAGGCGGTGGGATACGACCCCGAGCGATGGACCGGGTTCGCCTGGGGCCTGGGCGTGGAGCGCATCACCATGCTGCGTTACGGCATCAGCGATATTCGTCTTTTCTTTGAAAACGACTTGAGAATGCTGCGGCAATTTTGAGTGGAAGCATTAGAAGCGCGATGAGGAACCCCGATGCGGATTAGCCTGGAGTGGCTCGCCGATTTTATTGATTTGGACTTAGAAGACCCCGAACTGCCCGAACGCTTGGCGAACGGGCTTTTGCTCGCGGGTCTGGAGGTCGAGGCGCTCAAGCGGCCCGAGGGGTCATTCGACGGGTTGGTGGTGGCCGAGGTCTTGTCCGTGGAGCCTCATCCCAACGCGGACAGGCTCAAACTCTGCCGTGTCGCCGATGGAGCGGGGGAGCGCTCCGTGGTGTGCGGTGCGCCCAACGTCGAAACCGGGCGGCGCGTCGTCCTGGCAAAGCCCGGGGTGCGGATGCCGGGGGGGATGAAGGTCGAAGTCGCGCGGATCCGCGGGGAACAGAGTGAGGGGATGATCTGCTCGGAGCGCGAACTCGGCTTGGGCACGGATCACAGCGGCATCATGGTGCTCTCGGGCGCGCCCGCAGTCGGCAGCGACGTTGCGGAGCTTTTGGGCCTTAACGATGTGATTTTCGACATTTCGATTACGCCGAACCGCGCGGATTGCCTCTCCGTTCTGGGCGTGGCGCGCGAGGCGGCGGCCCTTCTGGGAACCTCGCTCAGAGCGCCCGGGATCTCCGTCAAAGAGGATGAGAATACATCCGCCGCTTCGGTCTGCGGGGTGGAGATATGGGATCCGGATAAATGTCCGCGCTATGCCGCACGCATCATCCAGGGGGCCGAGACCGGCCCCTCGCCCGGTTGGATGGCGCGGCGCTTGAGAGCGGCAGGGATGCGGCCGATCAACAATGTGGTCGACGTGACGAACTATGTGATGCTCTCGCTCGGCCAGCCGCTCCACGCGTTCGACTTACACCGCCTCGCCGAGCACAAAATCATCGTGAGAAGGTGGGCCGAGAGCGACGGCCCCTTCACTACGCTCGACGGACAGCAGCGCGCGATGGACGATGAGGACCTCATGATTTGCGACGGTGAAAAACCCGTCGCCATCGGCGGCGTGATGGGGGGTCTCTTCTCCGAGGTGAGCGACGACACCCGTGACATTCTTTTGGAGAGCGCTTATTTCACGCCCCAGACCATCCGGCGCACCCGCAGGCGTCTGGGGATGTCGACGGAGGCGTCGTATCGCTTCGAACGGGGAGTGGACCCCTCGGGCACCGTTCGCGCGGCGGATTTGGCCGCCGAACTTATCCGCCAGACGGCGGGCGGCGCCGTCGCCCAGGGGGTCGTGGATGCGCATCCCGCGCCCATCGCGCCGAAACAGGTGCCGATTCGGGTGGCGCGCGCATCGAGTCTGCTCGGCGTATTCCTGGACGCCCCCCGGGTGAGGGAGAGCCTCGAATCCCTGGGGTTGCTCGTGAGCGATGAGGAAGACGGCGTTTTCAGCGTCGAGGTTCCGACTTTCAGGCCCGACATCGAACGCGAGATCGACCTCATCGAAGAGGTGGGCAGAAGAGTGGGCTACGAGAACATTCCCGCCACCCTTCCTGCTTCGGGAAACCCCGCAGCGAGGCCGACGCGCGCCCGATCCCTGGAGCTTCAGGCGCGCCGGATCATGGTGGCCGGCGGGTTCAGCGAGGCGCTCAACTACAGTTTCGTGAGTAGAGAGGCTCTTAAGAGCATGGGGTGGCTGGACGAGCAGATGGTGGCGCTGCGCAATCCCCTGAGCGGTGAGATGGACGTGCTCAGAACCACTCTGCTTGCCGGTTTGCTGGCGAACGTGGCGCACAACCTGAGCCGGGGAGTGAGCGAGATTCGCCTGTTCGAGTTGGGACGCTCGTTTCATCCCGTGGATGGAGAAGCCTTGCCGGAGCAGGTGCAGCGCGCGGCCGGCGTCGTCGTCGGGAGCGCGGCGTCTCAAGACGGCGTCTCGCTCCCTGGAGCTTTGTCGGAACTCAAAGGGGTGCTCGAGCGCTTCCTGGAATCATTGGGGCTGGAGAACCTCCTGTTCGAGCCGGTGGACGCCGCTCTGGGTTGGGAGCCGTCGGCGGCCTCCCGGGTTCTCGTCGGCGAGGCGGCGCTCGGCCACGTCGGTTTGGCGGCGCCCGAGGTGTTGGGTGTCTGGGATATCGAGATGGGCGTGGCCGCTTTCGAAATAAACCTCGCTGCTTTGGCCGGGATGGAACCTGCTCCTCGCCGCCTGACGCCCCTGCCGAGGTACCCGGCCTCGCTGCGCGATCTGGCGGTGGTGGTGGATGCCGCGCGGACCAATCGGGAGATCGAGGAGAGCATCCGTCAGTCGGGTGGAGACTGGCTGGAGTCGGTGGATTTGTTCGACGTCTATCAGGATGCCGCACTCGAGACCTCAGGGGAGAAGAGCCTGGCGTATTCGCTGGTGTTCCGACATCCCGAGGCCACCCTCACCGATGAGCAGGTCAACGAGGCGTTCGATGGAATCGTCGGGGCGTTGGGCGCGCGTCTGGGCGCGCGGCTTCGCTCGTGATGGTTTCCTTGACACCGCATTCCCCCGAACCTAGAATTATCCCCAAGCATTGCGGAACTCATTTTCGTGTCTTGCGCCCGTGGAAAGATTGTCCGAATGGTCATTGATAAGTTAAATGCGCTTGAAACCGCGCTCTCGAATCTTTTGGAAGAACGTAATTCCCTCAGGCGCTCCCGGGCGGAGTTGGAGTCGCAACTCCAGAGGATGAGAGAGGAGGCCCGCGCCGATTCGGAATCCGTGCGCGCCCAGGCCGACGAGTTGGCGAAATGCCAGGCGGAAAACACGCGGCTTCAAGAAGAGCAAGCCGAGATTCGGGAGCGTGTGGAGAAGATTCTGACGCACATCGAGTAGTTCGTCGAAAGCATGCAATACTAGGGCATAAGGAGACAGCTTATGGCCGGGGGGAATAAATTCGTGGTGGAGATTTTTGGTCATTCCCTGAACCTGAGAAGTTCAGCCGACTCGGAATATACATTGCAGCTCGCCGAGTATGTAGATTCTCAAATTCACAAGGTCTCACGCCAGTCGAACGATCCGATAAAGGTCGTTCTGCTGGCTTCGATGAACATCGCCAACGAGTTGTTCGAGGAGAGGGAAGCGAAAGAAAAAAATGAGGAAACCCTCTCCCAACGCGCTGATTCTCTGTTGGAGATGGTGAGAAAAGCGGGCTGACCAGTCGTTTTCTCCACGCAGTAGCTTCTTCCTGTATTCATCCCCAAGTTTTAGTGTCATAATGCTTCTTTGCTTTGACCCTGCCGTGTTCGTGATGGGGGAAAGCATTTTGACCCAGTACTATTGTACCGGGAGTCCTGACCCAGGGTGGTGAGCTATTCCTCTCGGGGAGTTCAGCCTAAAGCCATGGACGTGGACGCCCACCTGGCGAAAGCTGGGTTCAAAGCGAACCTCACACGGCACAAGGCGGGGTCATTACTAACATGGACCTCGAGTCTGGTTGAGAGATTTCCGCTCCTGTTCATGAAGACTCGGGTGTGGTGAAAGAGGATTCATGGCCGAATCAGACATGGAGAAACGCGACGTTCGGCTGAAGATGAAGGAGATGAGAGCACAATTCCCCCCTGCCGAGGCCGGTGTGTTGAGCCGCCTGGCGGGACGGCGCCTGGATGCTTTTCTGGTTTTCATGGGCGCGTGCAGGGTGGGGATATATGCGGCGGTTCGCGGTGAGATGGACTTCTCGTCGCTCTGGAGTGAAGGCAGCGATGCGAAAAGGACATATTGCTTCCCCCGGGTGGGGAAAGATGTTTTGCACTTCTGTCCGGTGAATCATCCCGAAGAGGAACTTCAGCCGGGCACGCTTCGAATTCCAGAACCTGTTCGCGATATTCCACCCCTGACCCTGAATGAACTCGATGTGGTCGTGACCCCCGGCCTTGCGTTCGATCTGTACGGCGGTCGGCTGGGAACCGGCGGGGGGTTCTACGATCGCACGTTGCAGGGGCGCCGCGGCGGCCAGGAGCGGTCCGGCCCTCTTCTGGTGGGCGCTTGTTATGCGTTTCAGTTGCTCGTCGGTGAATCCTGGAAGCGCGATGTCTGGGATGTCGGCGTTGATTGGGTGATAACCGAGCGGGGGGCGCTGCGTTGCCTCCCACGTGAATATATGCCCTAGGAGGCGAATATGGATAACGTGGTTTTGTTGCAAATGGTCGTTGTTGCAGTCGCCCTCGTGTGTGTGGCGTTGTTGTTGATCATGCGGCAGATGAAGCGCCGGCATGAAGAGACGGTGGCCCGTCAGGAGGCGGACGCCGATAAGCGGGTTCAGCAGATCAACGAGAACGCGGCCAAGGAACTCGCGCAGAAGATTCAGGAATCGCAGGTCGCGCACAAGGCGGAATTGCTGCAGGAAAGAGAGCGCATCGAGCGGGAGAACAAATCCCGCGTGGATGAGCTTCAAAAGCTCGAACAAAGGGTGAACCAGCGCGAAGAAATGCTGGACAGGCGACGTGAGAGCCTCGACGGCAAGGAGGCGGCGGTCGAGCGCCGCGAGACAGAATTGAGCGTAAAGGAACAGGATCTGAAGCGCGAGGAGGCGCGCTACAAGCAACTCCAGGAAGAAGAAATCAGAAAGCTCGAGGAAATTTCGGGCCTCAGCGTCGAGAACGCGAAGCAAGAACTCAAGGATCGCTTCATGGAGGAGGCGAAACAGGACATCGCCGCCGAGGTCCAGCGTCTCGAGCGCCGGGCCAGGAGCACCATGGAAGCCGATGCGAGACAGGCGCTCGCCCTGGCCGTGGAGCGCTTCTCCTCCGAACACGTCGCGGAAAATCTGGTGAGTGTGGTGGATTTGCCGACCGATGAGATGAAAGGCCGCATCATCGGCCGCGAGGGACGGAACATACGCGCCCTCGAGATGGCGACCGGCGTGGACGTGATCATCGACGATACGCCCGAGGCCGTCGTCGTCTCGGGTTTCGACAAGGTCCGCCGCGAGACGGCGCGCCTGGCGCTCGAAGCGCTCGTGCAGGACGGGAGAATCCACCCGGGCCGAATCGAGGACATCGTCAACAAGACCAAAAAAGACATCGATTCCCAGATACGGCAGGCGGGCGAGGAGGCCGTGATGGAACTCGGAGTCGGCGACGTGCATCCCGAACTCGTGAACATGCTGGGGCGGCTCAGATACCGCACGAGCTACAGCCAGAACGCGCTCATGCACTCCAAGGAGGTGGCCTATCTCGCCGGGATGCTGGCGGATGAGTTGCGCATTGACCCCACGATGGCGAAGCGCGCCGGCTTGTTTCACGATATCGGCAAGGCGGCGACACACGAGGTCGAGGGCTCTCACGTCCAGATAGGCTACGACATCGCCAAGCGCTACAACGAGCCGTCCGAGGTCTTGAACGCCATCGTCTCCCACCATGAGGACGAGGAGGCGAATTGCATCGAATCCGTCCTGGTGAAGGCGGCCGATACGCTTTCCGCCGCCCGGCCGGGGGCGAGGCGCGAGATGGTGGAAAGCTACATCAAGCGCCTCGAAGCGCTCGAGAAAATCGCCGAATCCTTCAATGGCGTGGAGAAGTGTTTCGCCATTCAGGCGGGACGGGAGATTCGCGTGTCGGTCTTGCCCGATGAGGTCACCGATTCGCAGGCCACGTTCCTGGCGCGGGACATCGCCAAGAGAATCGAAAGCGAACGCACGTATCCGGGCGAGATTCTCGTCACCGTCATTCGTGAAACCCGCCACGTGGCCACGGCGCGCTGAGGTAGTCTTGAAGCTTCTTTTCGTCGGAGATGTCACGGGAAAAGTGGGCCGCCGGATGGCTTGCGCTCATCTGGGGGAACTCAGGGCAAAACACGCGGTGGACGTGTGTGTCATCAACGGGGAGAACGCGGCCGGCGGCTTCGGGATCAACAATACGCACGTCGATGAATTGCTCGATGCGGGGGCGGACGTCATCACCTCGGGGAATCACATCTGGAACCGCAAGGAGACGACCGATTTCATCTTGCGCGAACCCCGGCTGCTCCGGCCCGGGAACTACCCGCCTCGAGCGCCGGGGAAGGGCGTCTTTGTCCTGGAATCCGAAAAAGGACGCATCGCCGTGTTGAACCTCATGGGCCGCGTCTTCATGCCGCCCATTGAATGTCCTTTCCGGGAAGCCGACGATCTCATCAGACGGGTGGAAGGAGAGACGAAGATGGTCATGGTCGATTTTCACGCGGAGGCTACGAGCGAGAAAGTGGCCATGGGCTGGCATCTCGACGGTCGCGTGAGCGCCGTCTTCGGCACGCATACACACATTCAGACGGCGGACGAGCGGGTACTGCCCAAGGGAACGGCCTTCATCACGGACGTCGGCATGACGGGGCCGCGTAATTCCATCATCGGCATGAAGACAGAGATTGTTCTGGATAAATTCATATCCGGGCTTCCGCGCCGCTTCGAAGTGGCTGGAGGCGAGGGACAGCTCAACGGCGCGCTCGTCGAGATAGCCCCGGATACCGGAAAAGCGCTTTCGATCGAGCGTGTCCAGGTCTTGGAGGGAGAGCGCTAGCGGTCGCGCCCGTTTTCCCTTCATCCCCGATGAAGGTTTCAGTGTCCGTTTCTGTGAGTGGACTTCTCGTAGTCGGTGATGGCGAATCTGGAGGGTTCATCTTTTTTGAGAAATACGAGCAGCCGCTTCAGGCGCCATTCGAGGGAGCGCGACCCCAGGAAGGCCTGTTTTTCCCGAAGCGGCAGCCTGAGAACCTCGGCGACGGCGAAAGAAAGGCGGAGCGGGTCTTCCAGCAATTCATCGGGCAAATTCTGAGGCGCTGAACCGCTTTTTTCGAGAGCGTCCCACACCATCCGGCATAATTCCGTGGGGTCGTCGCCCTCCTCATCATGAAAATCGCTCACCTCCCCCTCGAAATAGGGCCGGGTGTCATAAACGCGGAAAACTTCGAAGCGCTGCTCGCCCAGGGTGAGGATGTTCATCCTGCCGTCGGGAAATTTTTCGAGTACCTGGGTGATGCGGGCCGCGCATCCGATTTTATGGATGCCGCCTTTCCCCACCAGAACAATCCCGAAGGGTGCGTCGTCCTCGATGCACTCGCCGATCATGATCTTGTAGCGTTCCTCGAAAATATGCAGGGGCAGTCGCTGACCCGGCAAGAGTACGACCTGAAGCGGGAACAGGGGCAGGCGATAGGTAGTCATGAGAAAATTGTAACTTGAATCGCCCGATTTTGAAATTCGCGAGAAATTCTCCCGAAACCCGGCGCGATGGATATCGCTCCCTGCAATGGTCTTGCAATTCGCCTCTAGCTGGCCTGATTGCGCGCGAATATGATATTTTGTTCTCCCTTGAGACCAAGGCGTCATTCGGATTCTCGTTTTATGGAGGTTTCTCACGATGAGCGAGCCGAGCATCGCCACGGCCCAAAGGGCTTGGAGCGAACGTGCGGAGGAAGGGGGTAGGGCCACCCTCTCGGGCATCGCGCTCCCGGCGTTTTTCGGTCCGGGGGAGGTGGATCCGGAAACCCCCGATGAGAAACCGGGCGCGCATCCCTACACGCGCGGCATCTACGAGAACATGTACCGGGGCCGGCTCTGGACGATGCGCCAATACGCCGGTTTCGGCAGCGCGCGGGAGAGCAACCACCGCTACCGCTATCTCCTCGATCACGGACAGATGGGGATTTCCGTGGCGTTCGATCTGCCCACCCAGATAGGCTACGATCCGGATCATCCCCTGGTCTTTGGCGAAGTGGGCCGCGTGGGGGTGTCCATCGCCTCCATCGAAGACATGGAGGTTCTGCTCGACGACATCCCGCTGGACAAGATTTCTACTTCGATGACCATCAACGCCACCGCGCCCATCCTGCTGGCCCTCTACGTCGCGGTGGCCGAGAAGCACGGCATTCCCTCCGAAGCGCTTCGGGGTACCGTGCAGAACGACATTTTGAAGGAATACATCTCGCGCGGGACCTACATTTATCCACCCGAAGCGAGCCTGCGCCTCATCACCGACACCATGGAGTTCTGCAAGGACAGGGTTCCCAAATGGAACGCCATATCGATCAGCGGCTACCACATCCGCGAGGCGGGCTCGACCGCCGTTCAGGAGGTCGCCTTCACCCTCGCGAACGCCATCACCTATGTGGAGGCCGCGGTCGCTTCAGGACTGAACGTGGATGAACTCGGCTCGCACATCTCGTTTTTCTTTAACGTCCACAATCATTTTCTGGAAGAAATCGCAAAATTCCGCGCCGCGCGCAGGCTTTGGGCGCGGATCATGCGCGAGCGCTTCGGGGCGTGTTCGGAGAAGGCGTGTATGCTGCGGTTTCACTCCCAGACCGCCGGCAGCGCGCTGACCGCCCAGCAGCCGAAAAACAACGTCGTGCGCGTCGCTCTTCAGGCGATGGCCGCTGTGCTGGGAGGCACGCAATCGCTTCACACGAATTCGATGGACGAGGCGCTCTCCCTTCCCACGGAGGATGCCGCGAGGCTCGCGCTCAGGACCCAGCAGATACTCGCCGAGGAATCGAACGTGCCGAACGTGGCGGACCCGTGCGGCGGGGCGTACGCCATCGAGGCGCTGACGTCCGAAATTGTCTCCCGTGCAGAGGAGATCATTCAGCATATCGACGATATCGGCGGCATGCTCCACGCCATTGAGACGGGGTGGGTGCAGCACCAGATTCAGGACAGCGCCTATGCCTACCAGCGCCTCGTCGATGAGGGTGAGATGGTCGTCGTCGGCGTGAACCGCTATCAACAGGAGGAAGAGGCGCGCATCTCGACGCTCCAGATTCGCCCCGAGGTCGAAGGAGAACAGAAGGAGCGTGTCGAGTCGCTGAGGATACGGCGCCACGCCGATCGTACGAGCGAGGCGCTCGACGCCTTGAGCCACGCGGCCAGGAGCGATGACAATCTTCTGCCCTACATCCTGAGGGCGGTAAAGGCCGAGGCCACGGTCGGAGAAATCGCGGACACCATGCGTGAGGTTTTCGGCCTCTATCAGCAAGACGTCGCCATCTGAAGCGGACAGGATGTAACTTGCCGCTGAACTTTGGACATCAAAGGCATCATCTGGAGAAATGAATTTATGAAGGGCAATGAAGTCCGCCAGAAATTTCTCGAATTCTTCGCCGACGAGTCGCACAGGATCGTTCGCAGCTCCAGTCTGGTGCCCATGAACGACCCCACCTTGTTGTTCACCAACGCGGGCATGGTCCAGTTCAAGGACGTGTTCACGGGACTGGAGAAGCGCGACTACTCCCGTGCGGTGAGTTCCCAGAAATGCCTGCGTGTGAGCGGCAAGCACAACGATTTGGAAAACGTTGGCCGAACGGCCCGGCACCACACATTTTTCGAGATGCTGGGCAACTTCTCCTTCGGCCAGTATTTCAAGGAAAAGGCGATCGAGTTCGGCTGGGAGTTTCTGATTAACCGCGTGGGTCTCGATGGGGATCGCATGTGGATCACCGTTTTCAGGGAGGACGACGAGGCGGCGGAGCTTTGGCAGCGGCTCGTCGGCGTCCCGCCCGAGCGCATCGTCCGCATGGATGAGAAGGACAACTTTTGGGCGATGGGGGATACCGGTCCCTGCGGCCCCTGCTCGGAACTCATTTATGACCAGGGAGACCACATCGTCGGCGCGCCGCCTGGCAGCGGACACGAGGATGAGGACGGGGATCGTTATCTCGAACTCTGGAACCTGGTGTTCATGCAGTTCAACCGGGAGGCTTCGGGCAAGATGGAGCCGCTGCCCAAGCCCTCCGTCGATACGGGAATGGGCCTCGAACGCCTCGCGGCGGTGGTGCAGAAAGAAGACAGCAATTACCACACCGACCTCTTGATGCCGCTCATTCATTCGGTCGAGGAGCGCTGCGGCAAGGAGTACACCGGCGGTGACGCTCCGAACGACGTTTCTTTCCGCGTCATCGCGGACCACGTTCGTGCGGTCAGCTTCCTGGTGGCCGACGGCGTTCTGCCGAGCAACGAGGGCCGGGGCTATGTTCTGAGGCGCGTTGCGAGGCGCGCCTTGCGGCACGGCAGGATGCTGGGCATCGAGGGGCCGTTCCTGCACCGGACCGTGGGCGTGGTGTCCGATATGATGGGTAATGCCTTCCCCGAACTCAGGGAGGGCTTGAGCTACATCTCCCGCGTCACGCTGGCCGAAGAAGAGAGGTTCGCCAACACCCTCGCGCAGGGCCAGCCGCGCATGGACACGCTGGCGGAAGAGGTGAAATCATCGGGCAGCGCCACCATTCCGGGCGGGGAGGTGTTCACCCTGCTCGACACCTATGGCTATCCGTGGGATCTGGCGGTGGAAACGGCCGCATTCCATGGCCTCGAGATAGACCAGGGCGGTTTCGATGAGGCGATGGAGCAGCAGCGCGAGCGCGCCCGCGCCCACTGGAAGGGTTCGGGTGAGGCCGCCGTCGATGAAATCTGGCATCAGGTGCGCGATGAGACGGGCGCGAACGAATTCACCGGTTATGATCACGATGAGGAAGAAGCCCAGGTACGCGCCATCATCTTGGATGGCGCGCTGTATGGTGAAGCCGGCGAGGGAACCGAGGCGCGCGTCGTTCTCGACAAGACGCCGTTTTACGGCGAAGCGGGCGGACAGGAAGGTGACAAGGGCGGGTTTTCCTGGGCCGATGGCGCCGCGCTCGTGCTCGACACGCAGAAACCGCTCCCCGACGTGTATGTTCATCACGTCAAGGTGACGGAAGGAACCTTGAAGAAGGGGCAAAGTCTTGCTGCGCGAATCGACGCGGAGAGACGCGATCTTTTAAGACGCAATCACTCGGCCACCCACCTGCTGCAATACGCGCTGCGCCAGGTTCTGGGAGATCATGTAAAACAGGCGGGTTCTCACCTCTCGCCCGAGAGGCTTCGTTTCGACTACACCCACTTCACGGCGATGACGGCGCGCGAGCGCGAAAGGGTGGAGGACATCGTGAACGAGCGCATTCGCGAGAACGCGGGCGTAGAGACGCGCCACATGTCGATAGACGACGCCCTGGCTGCAGGCGCGACGGCGCTCTTCGGCGAGCGGTATGGAGAAGACGTGCGCGTCGTCTCCGTCGGCGATTTCAGCATGGAGCTTTGCGGGGGTACGCACGCGCGCGCCGCGGGCGATATCGGGGTTTTCCGCATCTTGCACGAAGGCAGCGTGGCTGCCGGGGTGAGGCGCATCGAAGCCTTGACGGGCGAGGGTGCACTCTTGCAAGCCCGCAAGGAACAATACGTTCTCTCTGAAATCGGGGAACTCACGAGAGCGGCGCCGCTTGAGGAAGCCGAGCGGGTGAGGCGCCTGCTCGATCGCGTGAAGACGCTTGAGCGTGAACTCAAGGATTCGCGCGACAGGCAATCACGCGATGAGATGGGCGATCTGGCTTCCGAGGCCAAAGAAATTTCAGGCGTCAAGCTCCTTGCCGTGAGGCGCGACGGACTTCAGGCGGGCGATTTGCGCGGAATCGTCGACGCGGCGAAGGGGAAGCTGCAAAGCGGCGTCGCTGTGGTCGCCGCCGTGACGGACGGGAAGGTCGCCATCGCCGCGGGCGTAACGAAAGACCTCACGTCTCGCATTCATGCCGGGAACCTGGTGAAAGAGGTGGCCTCGCTCGTCGGCGGCAGAGGCGGGGGCCGGCAGGACTTTGCGCAAGCGGGCGGCAAGGACGTCGAAAAGGTGGACGACGCCCTCGCCGCCGTTCCCGGACTCATCGAGAAAATGAAATAATCACCGCATAGCCGCGCTTGGTTCAGGCGGGTTTATTGCAGCATTTTTGTTTCGGAGAACGTTTTTGAGAGATACGGCCGTGGCCGGCGCCGTTCCAGAGCGCCTCAAGAAAAGAAGAATCTCCGTCCTCATCGTCGCCCACGTCGCGAACGACAGCTATTTCGGTTTTCTCCCGCCGCTGCTCCCCCTCATCGTGGAGCGCATGGACCTGCCCTTGAGTCTGGCGGGCCTTCTGGCGACCACGCTTTCCGTCACCGGCGCCGTGGGTCAGCCTCTTTTCGGCTATTTCGCCGACAGGATCAGGAAAGGATGGCTTCTGGCGCTCGGGCCGCTGGGCGGCGCGCTTCTGGCGTTCATGCTCTACATGCCGAATTTCTGGATACTCATGCTCCTCATGCTGATCGCGGGTTCGGGGTCGGCCTGTTTTCATCCCGTGGCTTCTGTCATCGCCGGTCAGTCTGCCGGCGCGAGGAAAGGGTTCGGCATGTCGCTCTACGTCGCAGGTGGCCGCCTGGGCGTGGGGATAGGTTCGGGGATGGCGACGTTCATCGTCACCCGGTGGGGTATCGACGCCATGCCGTACGCCAGCCTCGTCGGCATCATTATCGGGCTTCCCTTGTTTTTCTTTTCTCCGCCTATCCGTGACGTCGGGCGCGGGGCTTCGCAAACTTTCATGCAGACGATGCGCACGCTCCGGATCGTGTTTCGTCCGCTTTTCCTGTTGTGGGTCGTGAACCTGTGCCGCACCACGGTGACGATGACGGTGCAGGTATTCTTGCCGATTTACATTATCGCCAAAGGCGGTTCGCTGGCCGCGGGTGGAACGGCCGTCACCCTGTTTCTGGTCGCCGCGGCGATAGGCGGCATCTACGGCGGACATCTCTCCGACATCTTCGGCAGGCGGATCGTGACGATCATGTCCATCTGCGTGGGCACGCCCGCTTTGGGCCTGGCCTTTCTGTTCGATGAGCCCTTGCGGACCGTCTTCGTCATACTCTCGGGCGCCGCTTTCTATGCGCAGATGGGGGTTTCTGTGACGTACGCGCAGGAGATCGCCCCCGAACACGCTGCCTTGGTGAGCAGCTTCATGCTCGGGGTGGTCTGGTTCGTGGCGAGCATCGGGATGATCGCCGTGGGCGGCCTGGCTGATTACATCGGTGTGGAAACGGCCCTGCCCCTGGTCTGCATGGCGTTCGGCGTCGTGGGTTCGTTCCTCTCTTTCGGACTACCCAAAGAGACGGCTTAGAGACATGTCGAAAAATTTCAAACCCCTGGCCGTGGAACGCGAGATAGCCGAGGAGATGGCTTCAACGCTCGGCCGCATCGGCAGCGAGTTCTCCAAGCACCATCAGAGGGCGTGGGCTGCCTGGCGCGCCTGGGAGAAGGGGCAAGAGTTCGGCGATAATATCAGGGAAAGGCTCGAGCGCGCGCTCCATGGCGCGATGGATGAAGCGGAACGCTACCGGTATTTCCTCATCGTGCAAAGAGAGGCGATGGGACTTCGAAACCATGCGGAGGTGAACCGCAAATACCCGCTGCCTCGCGTGCCGGGCAGGCCGCCCGCGGCGGGCGACCCCACTAGCCCTCGTCTCGCTTGGCCCGGAGGATTTTCACGAGGTTGGCGTAGGAAGTTCTCCGGATGATGGAGCGGAACTGGTCGCGGTAGTTTTTCACCAGGCTCACGCCCTCCACCACAACGTCGTAGACGCGCCATTCGCCTCCCACTTTGTGCAGGCGGTAGACGATGTCGACCTCTTTCTTGTCCATTGTGATGATGACGGTGTTGACCTTGGCGAATTCCTCGTCGATGCTCTCTTTTCCGAGAACGACTTTCTCGTTGGTGTAGCTTTCCAGCGTGCCGGCGTAGTTGCGTTCCATGAAATAGCTGAAAAGCTCGATGAATTCGGTCTTCTCCTCGGGCGTGCGTTTTCTCCACGCCCTCGCGAGGCTTCGCCGGGACATTTCCTCGAAATCAAAGTGCCTGTGGATGATCTTGCGCATCCGGTTTCTGCGCTCCGCTTTTTTCTCGGGCGCCTTCAAATCGGGCTGGCCGAGGATCTCCAACACCCCGTGTATCCCCTTTCGCACCACTTCGGACGGCTCTCCCGCCTGAGCGAGCGGCGCGAGAAGCGCACAGGCGAATAGGGTGGCCATAAGAAGCTGTAGACGCTTTTTCAAAAGCATGGGTTCTCCTCGTGGGGGAATGACTGAATTCGGGCGTGGCGGCAAAACGTGGATGATGTAACGATGTTTATATGTTTTCCGGCTCTCTCGATTCTGGGTCCGCTAGCGCGAAGCACTCATTGACGAACAGATTGTCGGTCATCTTCCAGTGTTTTTTCAGGCGGCGATGCCCGTCATTTCTTCTTCACGTTGCCGAAAATAAAGTCGCCGATGAGTTTCTCGATGTCAACCGGGGGTTCCGTCTCGCGAATCCGTCCGCCGGGGGAGATGATTTTTTCCGACCCTCCCTGGCTTAAGCTCACGTATTTGTCACCCAGGACGCCTTTCGTGCGAATGGAGGCGATGGAATCACGCGAGAGTTTGATGCTCTCATTGATGCGGAGCGTGATTCTCGCATCCTCCCCGTCGAGGGAGATTCCGCTCACCCGCCCGACGCGTACGCCCGCCATTTCGACCGAAGCGCCACTTCTCAAACCCGTGGCGGACGTGAAATTCGCCGAGACCTCATAGGTGCCGTCATCGAAAATATCCAGGCCGCCGAGGTTGATTGAAAGATAGGCGAGCGCGAGGATTCCCGCCAGAACGAATATGCCGACGCCGAATTCCACGTTTTTCCGGTACAAGGCTCGTTCCTTCTTCAAATGAGAATCGAGGTGAGGAAATAATCGCCCACCAGTATCAGGACGGAAGAGAGCACCACGGCCGAGGTGGTCGCCTTGCCCACTCCCTCGGCCCCGTGACCGCAATGATACCCTTTATAGCAGCAGACCCATGTGACGATCAGGCCGAAGACGATCGATTTCCATAAGCCTACGTTGATGTCGGCCATCTCGATCTTGTCCTGCATTTCTCCGAAAAAGGTGCCCGAACTCAAGCCCATCAACTCCACGCCCACGAGATAGGCCCCGAATATGCCGATGAGGTCGCAAAGCGCCGTCAGCAGGGGGAATACTATCACGCCCGCGAGCAGTCGGGGAGAAACGAGGCGCTGCAGGGGGTTTACGGCCATGCTCTTAAGAGCGTCCACTTGTTCTGTGATCTGCATGATGCCGATTTCGGCCGTCATGGCCGATCCCGCCCTGCCAGTGACGACGAGAGCTGTGAGCACGGGTCCGAGTTCACGGATGAGGCTGAAGGCGACGGCGGGACCCAGGAAAGCTTCGGAGCCGAATTTCCTGAAAGCGTAAATGCCCTGCAGCGCCAGCACCATTCCTGTGAACAAGCCGCTCAGCAGGACGATGGAGAGCGAACCCGTGCCGACGATGTATATCTGGCGTATCAAGAGCGAGGGTCGCCAGGGAGGTGCGAAAATCCAACGCACGGATTCGAGCAGGAAGACCGCGGCGCTTCCCATGCCGGCGATGATCTCCATCGCGCGCCGGCCAAGTGTCCGGATGCCTTGTGTCACCATTGCCGGGGAACTCATGGGGCTTGCCTTCTATTCCTCATCATGAGCGAGTATAGTGTCGTCATCGGTTGCGGGGCGGTTTCCACGAGCGATCTCGCGATTCGCAGGGCGGCGGAAGCAGGTTCCTAGTGTATCGTTCCTGAAGGATGGAGATCAACGCCGGCACTGGCGCCCACATTCTTCTAAGGGTTTGTTTTTTATATGAAAAATACAGCACTCGGGCCCCTTTCCAGATATATCGAATACGGTGTGCGCAACCATGCGGCGGATTTTGTGCAGATCACCCGCCTTTTCGTCGCAATTTACGTGCCCGTATCCATGATCGCGCTCTCGGTGCATCCTTCGATCAAATCGCTGATGGAGCCCGAGGCGAACCTGATGCTGCTTTTCCCGCTGATGATCGCCTCCCAGCTTCTCTTGCGCATATTGCAGGTGTTCTTGTTCATTCTCCTGATAATGCGGGTTGAATCCGAGCGCACGGGCGATGGAGCTGTTTGGGACATCGCCGAGGCCGTGAATCGCCTGAAAGCCGTCGCCAAGGTGGACTTGGCTTATACCTTTGGTTTGCAGTTGCTGGGCGTCATCGGGTTTGCGGCGTCGTTGTTCATATTCACTTTTATCTTCGGAGACTCACCCATCGGGCTTCCGTTCTCGTTCGCCGTCACGATTTTTCTCGTTCTCACGCCTGCGGTTCGGTATTATTTCTGCACCCTGACCGCATTGTTGTATGGGGATGACTTTGCCCAGGCATTCCGTCGCGCCGGGATGATATCGAGTGGAGGCGAGAGGACCATCGTTGTTCTGGCGATGGTCTATCTACTGGCCTGGTTCATACTCTGGCAGGTGATACAGGGGATATTCGGCGGAGGTCTCTTGGGGCAGGTCCTGTTGCAGACGGGGGTGATGGTGACTTCGATCTCGTACTATCTGGCGGGATATCTCTTGTTTTCGGATCTCTGCCAGGCGGCGAGCGAGAGGCGCATGGATGAAACGAAGGAAATTCCCGAAGACGCGGGCGACGCCTAGCGCAAGTTTCTACAAGAGGACATCGAAACTCAGCCCGTCATAGGCGAGTTCGACTCCGCTGGGCAGGCTCCGGTTCGTTTCGTAGTATTCCAGTTCGAAATTGGTGTGGGTGAAATACGTCTGCTCCGGTTTGAGTTCCTCGACGATTTCGAGCGCCTCGGCGACCGTGAAGTGTGAGGGATGCTCCCGGTGGCGCAGGGCGTCCAGGATGAGGATGCGTACTCCTTTCAGGATTTCCATGGATTTTTCCGGAATGGCGTTGCAGTCGGTGGCGTAGGCGAAATCCCCCACCCGCAAGCCCATTACTTTCATCCCGGCGTGTTCGAGTTCGAAGGGGATGACCTTCATGCCGGCCACCCCGAAAGGGGAATCTCCGATCTCCGCCAGCGTGAGTTGCGGCTTGAAACCGCTGTAGTCTTTCGCGTGATTGAAAATGTAGCTGAAATTCTGTCGGAGTATCTTCACCGTATTGGGATAGGCGTAACAGGGGATCGGTTTTCCCATCAGGAAATTAAAGGCGCGCAAGTCGTCGATGCCGTGCGTATGGTCCGCGTGATAGTGCGTGTAGACCACGGCGTCCACACGGGCGATCTTGTGTCTGAGGGCCTGCTCGCGCAGATCGGGGCCCGTATCAACCAGCAGGTTTCGCCCATTGTGCTCGATGACGATGCTCGGACGCAGCCGCTTGTTCCTGGGGTCATCCGAAAGACACGCGGCGGTAGTGCACCCGATGGAAGGAACGCCGGTGGAAGTACCGCAGCCGAGAACGGTGACCCGAGCGCTCGAGTTCATCTCACCGAATCCGCCAGAACCTGAGCGGCGGTTTCCACGTCTTTCCTCGAGACGTCCAGGTGGGTGACGGCGCGGAGCATCTTCGAGTTCGGAACGGAGAAGGCGACGCTTTTTTCCATCATCGACTCGTTGATTTGGTGCGCTGTTTTGCCGCTTTCCGAGACATCCAGGAACACGAGGTTGGTGGGCGTGGTGTCATGGACGGGTCGAACGCCCGGAACCCCGGCGGTGAGCTCCGAGAAAAGCTGGGCGTTGGCGTGGTCGTCCGCCAGGCGCTCTACATGATGCTCCAGGGCGTAGAGCCCCGCAGCGGCGAGAACCCCCGCCTGACGCCAGCCGCCGCCCCACATTTTCCAGTAGCGGCGCGCTTCCTGAATGAACGCTTCTTTCCCTAGCAGGATGGAGCCTACCGGGCAGCCCAATCCCTTGGAGAAGCAAAAGCATATCGAATCGCAGCGCTTTGCCCATTCTTTTGGGGGGATGCCGGAGGCGACGATGGCGTTGAAAATGCGGGCGCCGTCGATGTGAAGGGGTATATTCTGCTCTTTCGAAAAAGCGCGTAGCTCGTCAAGTTTTTCGAGGGGGAACACGTGGCCGCCGCCCTGGTTGTGCGTGTTTTCCGCCCAGAGCAGAGCGCTTTTCGGGTACCCGCTCTTGGGGCGAAGCCATTTCTCGGCGTCTTCGCGGGCGTATACACCGCGTTTCGCCGAGATCAGGGCGAATTGAACCCCCGATAAGAATGGTCCCGCGCCCAGTTCGTTCCGAAAGGGGTGGCAATGGGAATCGGCGATGATCTCATCGCCCGGGTTCGTGTGGACCTTGATGGCCAGTTGATTGGCCAGCGTGCCCGATGACACGTAAAGGCCGTCTTCCTTGCCGAAGAGAGACGTCGCCTTTTCGATGAGCTCGTTGACGCTCGGGTCTTCTCTGAGCGTCTCATCGCCCACCTGTGCCTCGGCGATGGCTTGGCGCATCGCTTTCGTGGGGCGCGTTGCGGTGTCGCTTCTCATGTCGATGAAATGACGGGACAAAGAATAACCCTCCCGGCTTCCGGCCCCCGTCTCCGGGAATCGGGTTTAAGCACTCGGCTTGTTGTAATCTACTTGGTGGAGAATATATTTGCATAATCGCAAGTGATTTGCCAAATTATCGCCCTGTCATTTTTGGGCTTTCACAATCCTCAAGCACGCCGAGAGATTACACGGATATGCGAAATACCGGTGGAAATCCTGTCTTCGAGGATGATTTTCTCAGGCGCGCGAGGTCGTACCAGATGCGCCGCCTGTATGTAGGATTAACGTCCTCCGCTCTGGAATGCGGCGTCTTGCTCGCGTTTTTGTTCTGGTATCTGGGTGCAGGGGCCGGGAAGCCTGCAGGCGGCGCGTTCGTGAGCGGATTCGCTATTTTCTTCTTCATTGCTATCTCGAAAACGCTGGTCTCCTTGCCCTTTGATTTCTACGGCGGCTACGTGCTCTCCCACCGGGAAAATCTATCGAACCAATCGCTGGCCGGTTGGATATGGGACAGATGCAAGGGATTGGCGCTTCTGTTGTTGTTGGGCGGGTCGGCCAGCGGTGTTTTTTTGATGATCATGACCGTTTGGCCGGCCGATTGGTGGTGGATAGCCGCGCTTGCTTCGGTTTTGTTGGTGGTTTTCATCTCCCTCATCGCTCCCGTACTGCTCGCGCCCATCTTCTTCCGCTTCAAGCCCCTGGAGGATGAGGGCTTAAGAGAGCGACTCCTCGCCTTGCTGGAGAGAACGAAGGCGAGAGTGTACGGCGGGGTGTGGGAAATGGATATGAGTTCCAAGAGCAAGACGGCGAACGCCGCCCTTGTCGGCTGGGGGCCGTCCCGGCGGGTGGTGCTCTCCGATACCCTGCTTGATTTTACGCCCGATGAGATCGAGGCGATCCTCGCCCATGAAATCGCGCATCACGTGGGTCGTCACATCCCGGCCCTCATCGCGATGAAAAGCGCTATGCTGGTCTTCGGGGTGTATTTCTCGCACTACGCGATGGAATGGCTGGGGGATTGGGTGGACCCCGCTCTGGTGCAGCCTGGAGAGCCCGCTTGCGTCGTGGTTTTGTGGGTCGCTCTGAGTCTCCTGGGAGCGGTCGTATCTCCTGTGTTTCTCGTGATTTCGCGCGCTTTTGAGTACCGCTGCGATCGCTATTCCACCGAATACGCCGAGGCGAGGGGCGGTTTGTCTTCCGCCCTCGTCAAATTGTGCAAACAAAACCTGACGGACCCCGACCCGCCCGGCTGGGTGGTCGCTCTCTTTCATTCGCACCCCTCGGTTTACAACCGCTTGGCCAGCATCGAATCCTGGGAGAAAGCCTAGGCGAGCTTTCGGGTTAGCGCGGTTGGTGTGTTTTCCTGATGAAGGGGATGACCCACTTCGCGATGTTCGGATGCGTGAGTGATTCGAGCGGACCCTGGTTTTTTATTCTCTGCAGTTTCGCACTCCCTCCTTTTCCTTGGATGGCTCTTAGAAAAGCCTCGGCGCCGCCGAGCGGGTAGGGTCCTCCCTGGCTGTGGAGAAGCAATACCGGGGTCTTAATCCTTCCCGCCACACGGATGGGGGAGCGCACTCGATATGCTTCCTGATTTGGAGTGGACATACCGCCGAGTAGCGCGCGTATTCTGTTCTTCCGTTTTTGGGGTAAGAACGCGTAGGCTTTCTCCAGGTCATAAAATCCGTTCTCAAGAATGAGACCCGAAATGTTCGCGCTTCTCGCAGCCGCGAGGGCGGCGGTAGAAGCGCCTTGTCCGATCCCGTAGACGAAAACGCCGTCTTTTCTGGCGTTCTCCCTGGTACTTAGATAACGAACCGCGCCCAGGGCGGCCTCCACGCTTCTGTATCCTGCGAAATCTTCCGGCCCGGTGGATGCGCCGAAGCCGGGCAGCGAGATGCTCATCAGGATGAGACCGTCGCGTACGTGAGCCAGCATGGCTCGTCTGAATCGTTGGGCGCGGGCGTCCGCACCGTGTAAGAGGAGAATTGCCGGATGGCGTACTTGTGGAGAATGTCCTCTGGCAGGTGGCCATACAGCATAAGCCTCCACGCGCCCCCAGGGAAATTCCATAAACCATTCCCGTATTACATCGCCCCGGGTTGTTTTCGTCTCATGGTCCGCAACGCATCCGGCGAGTAAAAATGTTGAAACGAGGAGAAAAAATACGCCGTGAAGGATATCTTTCGAGATATTTTTCAAGCTCACAGCCGATCCTTTTCACCATTTCACAAGTTGTGGACCTGGATTTACGTCCATCAGGGATGAATGGAAAACATAAAAAATAACATCTTAACATACTGAAAAGGTGGCGCTAGACACATCAAAAAGAAAAAAGGGTTGCACTTTTCATTCTTTCGTATTATATTCGCTATATTGGAGGGCAGAAAAATTCTCCATATCGCAACAATTTTTTAACATGATTTTCACACAAAATGTAGTGCAAAAATGTAAGAGAGGCACTATATATAGATTATTGAACCATTCTCCCCCAAATCGGAGGAGAAGCAGGAAAGGAGGCCCGTCATGGCGATAACAACTCAAAGACCCGGATACAAGACTCATGGGACGAGCCAGACCTCGAAGCGCATTCATCAAGCCTGCATGCGGAATCTCGCCCTCTATTTGCAAGGCCATATCTCTTATGAGGATTGGCGAAGCAGACAAGAGGAACTCGAATCGAGACTTACGCCCGCGCCCGAACTTCCATTCGAAGCATTGGAGCCCAAAACCCCCGAGGCCGCCTGATTCCCTCCCTCGCCTGGGCGCAACGGTCCAGGCAAGCGCATCGCTTCTCCCTGATGCGCTTACGCCGCTTTCTCCGCTCGGTCCTGCGATTAGCGGGGCATCGCCCGTAGGCGGCATGAGGGATGGGGAGAATCAGGAAAACAATCGTCTTTGCCCATGTTTTCCGAACCATGGAGAGAAATCGCGTTCTCATCATGCGAGTGGCATAGCGCAAACGTTTGTAAATCTTTATTTTTTACCTCTTGCGCTTTTTCGAGGTTGCTGATAGGGTTCGGCGTCTTTTCCCACAACAGGTGTGGGTAAAAGGTTTGTGGGTATGCAAGACGAATGAAGATTCCCTTCCGAGAGACGCTCCATTCATCATTACATCCCCAAAGTTCAATCTCTTTTTTATGAGGAAGTGTATGTCAACAGGTACAGTGAAGTGGTTCAACGATGCGAAAGGGTATGGTTTCATCACGCCCGAGGACGGTGGTGAGGATCTGTTCGTTCATCACTCGGCCATCCAGGCGGAGGGGTTCAAATCCTTGAGCGAAGACGATCAGGTTTCGTTCGAAGTCGCCCAGGGTCCCAAGGGTCTTCAGGCGCAAAACGTCGTCAAGCTCTAGCGCATCAATCGGCGCTTCATAAAAGTGGTGGCCGGTTTCCGGCCACCACTTTTTTCGTCTCGGACTTTCCCATCTTCTCTCTCCCAAGGTAATCTGCGCCTCAGTTTTCTCGAACAGAGGATTTTCTGATGAAGCGTCCCGCGCTTGAGATGAGAAGAAACATCGGCATCATCTCCCACATCGACGCCGGAAAGACGACGACCACCGAGCGCATGCTGTTCTGCTCGGGGGCCGTGCACCGGATCGGCGAAGTGGACGAGGGTTCGGCCACAATGGACTGGATGGCCCAGGAGCGCGAGCGCGGCATCACCATCACCTCGGCAGCCATCACCACCACCTGGGCGGATCATGAGATCACCATCATCGATACCCCCGGCCACGTGGATTTCACCATCGAGGTGGAAAGAAGCCTGCGCGTGCTTGATGGTGCCATCGCGATTTTCAGTGCGGTGGAAGGCGTCGAGCCGCAGAGCGAGGCCGTTTGGCGGCAGGCGGACAAGTTCGGCGTGCCCCGGCTCGCCTTCATCAACAAGCTGGATCGACTGGGTGCGGATTTCGAGCGAACCGTCGAGATGATGGTCGAAAAATTAGGGGCCAGACCCGTGCTCATGCACTGGCCAGACGGAGAGGGTGAGGATTATACGGGTCAGGTGGAAGTTCTGAGCGGGGATTTTCTCACTTGGGAAGGAGGAGAACCCCATCGGAGCGGGCTAAGCGGTGTGCTCAAGGAAAGAGCGCAGGAGTTGAGGGAAGCTCTCATCGAAGCCGTGGCGGATCACGACGAGTCGGTCATGGAGGCGTATCTGGAAGGAAGCGCCATTGATGCCGAAGCACTCAAGGCAGGCTTGCGGCGCGCCGTGCTCGCAGGCGAACTCGTGCCTGTTTTTTGCGGCTCATCCCTGAAGAACAAAGGGGTGCAACCCCTGCTGGACGCCGTGGTGGATTATCTGCCCTCTCCGGTGGACGCGCCGCCCGCAAGCGGTTTCGCTCCGGATGAGGACGAGCCCATCACGCGTTCTCCCCTGGAGGATGCGCCTTTTTCGGCCTTGGTCTTCAAGGTGCAAATCGATGGGGGGAGACGGCTCACCTACCTGCGGGTGTATAGCGGCGCGGCCAAGGTGGGCGAAAGCTTGTGGAATCCAGCAAGAGGAGATGGTGAGCGCTTCGCCCGGCTTTTCAGGATGTATTCCCACAAGCGCGAGCGCATCGACGCCGTGGGGCCGGGCGACATCGTCGCGGCGGCCGGCCTGAAGGAAGCGGTTACGGGCGACACCCTCTGTGATCGCAAAGAGCCGATAGCCTTCGAGTCGATTCGCGCGCCCCAGCCCGTCATCTCGGTCGCGATTGAACCCAGGGATGCCACCGGGACCAAAAAGCTGAGCGAGACTCTGGCGAAACTCCAGGCGGAAGACCCGACGTTTCAGGTGCGGGTGGATTCCGAATCGGGTCAGACGGTGATGAGCGGCATGGGCGAGCTTCATCTGGAGGTGCTCACGCGCCGGATAGACGAGGATTTCGGCGTGAACGTGCGGGTCGGCGCACCCCGCGTGGTCTACCGCGAGACGCTTGCGAAAGAAGCCGAAGCGGAGTCCATCTTCGACAGGGAATTGGCCGGCGAGTCCCAGTTCGCACGGGTGCGCGTGGGAGTGGCGCCCCGGCCCGGCGGAGGCGTCTCGTGCGAGAGCACGGTGGACGACACGGCTGTTCCTGACAATTTGATTGCCGCCGCGCTGGAATCGCTTCGAGCGTCAACTTCGAGCGGCGCCATGGCGGGCTATGAGATGACGGACGTGGGTGTCACTTTGATCGAGGCGGATTTCGACGCCGAGCGCGCGACGGAAGCTGCTTTTTCCATCGCAGCGGCGAACGCGTTCACGGAAGCCTGCCGCTCGGCGGGCGGACAGCTTCTGGAGCCCGTCATGTCGGTGGAGGTCGTGACGCCCGGTGAATTTCTGGGCGCGATCATCGGCGACATCAATGCGCGCGACGGAAAAGTCTCCGGCGTCGATGAACGCGGCGGAGCAGCGGCTGTAAGCGTCGTGTGCGCCTCGGTGCCTCTCGCCAAGGTGTTCGGCTACGCCACCTCCCTTCGCTCCGCCACACAGGGCCGCGCCACCTACACCATGCACTTTTCGCACTACGCCCCCTGTGAGATGGCGGGGGTGTAAATTTTTCACCTCACTGTTTTCGTATTGGTGTGAAGGCGTATTCTGAATGACCACCACCACCCTCTCTGTTCTTTTCTCGCTTTCAACGGCGCTCGTGGTCGGCTCCTTCACCCTTTTCGTGAGAAGCGGGCAGCGGCACGCGAACGCGGTATCGGGCGTACTCATCGGGCTCATCGTATCCATGCCGCCGCTGCTCGTGGGCGCTATATGGACGTGGGAGCCCGCCCACTACCAGCCTCTGGGCTGGTTGTTCTTCGCGCTGGCCGGTATCGCGGGACCCGCCGTGGGAAGGGTGTGTTTCTTCCATTCGATTCATTTGATGGGCGTGGCGCGCGCAGTGCCGCTCAACTCCACCATGCCGCTTTTCTCGGCGATCATAGGTGTCTATGTCTTGGGCGAGAGGCCGGGGCCGTACATTCTGGCGGGTACGGTGCTCATCGTTTTGGGATGTATGGGGATTACGGCGAAAAGGGGAGGGACTCAGCCCACCCGCGGAAGCTACCTGCTTATTGCACTCGGAAGCGTGGTTTTCTTCTCCGTCTCGCACATGCTTCGAAAACTTGGCGTAGGTTCAACGCCCAATCCGTATCTGGGCATATCGCTAATGAGCGTCTCTGGAGGTGTCTTCCTCTATGTCTTTGGGCAGTACCTGCCGCCTGCCTTAAGGCCCTCCTTGATGGTAAAAAAAGCATGGGTGGCGTACAGCATCGGCGGTTTGCTGAATACTCTTTCGGTTCTCCTGCATCTCTACGGACTTCGTTACGGAGACCTCACCATCGTGATTCCGCTCGCCGCCACCGCGCCTTTGTGGGCGCTGCTTCTTACGGCCATATTCATGCGCAAACTCGAGCGCATCACCTGGCCGATTCTACTGGGTACGGTGGCGGTGGTCGTGGGCGGTGCGCTCGTGGCAGGCCGCGCACTCTGACGAGGCGGGGTTCGGTCTGTTCTGGTATAGTGAGGCAGGTCACGGATTTTTACTTCGCGCGTCGCCAATCTATCATTTCACCAGGCAGGCAAAGAAGGTTCATCCTTGCCAAGTTTGTATAGGAGAGAAGTGGATATGAAATTCATTCACACTTTTTTTTGTGCTATTGCGCTAATCGCTCTTTTGGGAGCAATGCCAGCCTTGGGTGCGAATAAAGGTATGGGGAAATCTACGATGAAAGGCGCGGCGAAGGGCGGCATCACGCTCAAAATCGCCGGTGGGAAGATTGAAGGCAACAAAAAAGTGGTTCGCGTGAAACAAGGCGATGAAGTCAAGTTGAATCTGATGGCCGACAAAACCACCGAAGTCCATCTACACGGCTACGACATCGAAAAAACCGTCTCCCCTGGCCGGGTGGCCGTGATGGCGTTTCGGGCCAAGGTGGCGGGCCGGTTTCCCGTAACGGAGCATGGCTCTCATTCCCACGGGCAGAAAAAAAGCGGGGGTCATTCCGAAAAGGTGCTCTTCTACCTGGAGGTGCATCCGTGACGAGGACAATCCTGTGAACCCCTATACCCGAGGGCTGGGCCTCGTTGTCCTCATCGCGTTTTCCCCCGCATCCGTATCGGCGCATGGGTTCGGTCAAAGGTATGATCTGCCCGTGCCGCTGGGTTTGTTCATGCTCGGGGCGGGCGCATCCGTGGTGCTTTCGTTTTTGGGCATGGGGCTTTTCGTACGTAAAAAACAAGATAGCGTGGGTTATCCTAGCTGTAACCTGCTCGCCTCCCCCCTTTTCGCATGGATGGGGAGCAAGGTCTTCTTGTTGTTGATACGAGCTCTTTCCGTCATTTTGTTTTGTGTGACGCTGGCGGCGGGCATCTGGGGAAGCGAAAACCCGGACAAGAACATCGCGCCCACCATGGTCTGGATCATCTGGTGGGTGGGTCTGGCCTATGTATGCGCGCTGGCGGGGAACCTGTGGTCGCTGGTGAATCCATGGAGCATCATATTTTCCTGGGCGGAGGCGCTGTACCGGAAAATCAGGCCCGGCGGTTCGTTATCGCCGGAGCAGCCGTTCACCGAAAGCCCGGGCGTGTGGCCGGCTGTGGGCTTGTTCCTGTGGTTCGCCTGGGCGGAGATCGTCTGGCCGCACAACGACCTTCCCCTTAACCTCGCAGTAGCCGCACTCGGGTATTCCATCATCACCTGGACGGGTATGTTCCTGTACGGCAAAGAAGCGTGGCTTAGGCGCGGAGAGGCGTTTTCCATCATATTCGGCGTGATGGGACGCTTCTCGATCACACAGGCGCGCGTGAGCGGAAACGGAAGAAATGAATGGCGTCTGAGGCCGCCGGCTGTGGGCCTTCTGAACACAGACGGCATGAGCAACTCGATGGTGGTGTTGGTGGTGTTGATGCTGGCGACGGTGAGCTTCGACGGCTTTATCGAAACACCGCTATGGCACTTGCTTCGTGCGTGGATGTACGAAGGAGTCATTTGGGTGGGGCGAGATGCCCTGCTCGTGGCGGACACTGTGGCGCTCATCGCGGTTCCGATGCTCTTCCTGGGCGTGTATTACCTGTTCTGCATTCTGATGCGCGCCATGAGCGGGAGCGCACTCTCCACGGGGGAATTCGCCCGCTTGTTCGTGCTTTCGTTGGTTCCCATCGCGATTGGATACCATGTGGCGCATTATTTCTCCTTTCTCTTCATTCAAGGGCAACGCATCATCCCGCTGCTGTCCGATCCCTTCGGGATAGGCTGGAACCTGTGGGGAACCGCTGCCTATAAGGTCGATATCGGTGTCGTTGGCGCGAGAACGACCTGGTATGTTTCCATTGCCGCGATTGTCATCGGCCATATATGCGCCGTCTATCTGGCGCATGTGACGGCGTTGCGCGCACTCGATAATCGCTTCGCCGCCGTGCGCAGCCAATATCCGATGCTCGTCCTCATGGTGGGCTATACCATGGTGAGTTTGTGGATCATCGCACAGCCGATAACGGGGGGCTGACGGCCTGCGGGCAAACGGGCGGTTAACTATTTCACCTCCTGCGCCGCTTTATCTTGCCTCGACATGGCCATGTCCCCCCTCCTCTGATAAGACATCATCCTTGTGCCGTTTCTGTTCATATTTTTTCTTATTTTAGGCTGGGGGAAACGTCTTGAACGATACGCTGCTGGCGGCGGGGTTCGCCTTGGGCACCGCGTCAATGTCCTCGGCCTTCAGCCTCATCGCCAGACGCGGGCAACGGCACGGCACGGCCATCACGGGCGTGGTCATCGGTCTGATTGTGAACGTCCCCTGGCTGGTAGCGCTGACCATCCTCACCTGGGAACCCGCCTATTGGAGCTCGGAAGCCTGGTTCTGGTTCTTCCTGTCGGGCATCACGGGACCCTCGCTCGGCCGAGTGTTCATGTTCCGGGCGATACATCGCCTGGGCGTTTCACGCGCGGTTCCCCTCCTGGCGGCCAATCCGCTTTTTTCGGCCGGTTTCGCCTATATTTTTCTTGGGGAGCGGCCGGGGCCTTACGTGTGGGCGGGGATTTTCCTGGTCGTTTTGGGGTGCGTGGGGATCACCTACCAGCGCAAGAGCGACGCTCCCTGGGACAGGCGCGCCATCTGGCTGCCGCTCTTGTCCGTTCTGGGGTTTTCCACGTCGAACATTTTCAGAAAAATCGGGATCGAGGTCGTTCCTTCCGCACTACTCGGCATCACGCTCACCAGTTTTTTCGGTTTGGTGGCGCTGGTCGCGGTTTTGTGGTTTCTGCCTAAACCCCAGCGCCCGTCTCTCAAGTGGGGAAAGGCCTGGCATTTCTATGGGCCCTGTGGGCTCATCAACACGCTGGCGTTTTTGAGTCACTTCGCCGCTTTGAAATATGGGGATATTTCGGTCGTATCGCCGCTTTCATCCACCGCGCCGCTTTTCGCGCTCTTCTACACCTGGATTTTCCTGCGCGATATGGAGCGCATTACGTTGCCCATATTGATGGGGACGGTCTGCGTCGTCGCGGGAGGGGCGATCATCGCCTTGAAAGCGATGTAGCGCGCCGCTTTGCGCCCTGATCAACCCGTGAGAAGCGCCCTGATCGTGGGAGCGATTTCCTTCGCGCGCCCACGGAGTTGCTCATCCGTGAGGCTGCCCACCGGATGGGGAATATAGGCCACCGGATAGTCCGGCATGCCGCGCACCTTGGAGACCATCTCGACCGTGGGCCGGAACGGCTCGGTGCAGATGACGGCGGTGGGGACGCCTTTTTTCTCGAGTTCGATTCCATCGTGCACACTGCACGAAGAGCAGGAGCCTCAGTCGCCCACCGCAGTGATGGCGAGGTCGCATTTCTCGGCCATCTCCGCGTAAACCTCCGGCTTGGCCGGGCGGGTGTCGTATTCTTTCGATAGCTCAACGGCGAGATTTGGGTCCGCGCCGTCCGCCCGCAATTCATCCAGTATGTAGCGCATCAGCTTGTCCGCGCCTACCTTGGAGTTCCAGAGCAGGCCGATGCGCTTGCCGGAGAGCGCGCCGTCGCGGCTTGTGCGGTCTTCGGTTTCGATTTCCGGCTCCACGGTCGGATCGTAAATCGGTATCGCCGCCTCCACTATGGGGTTCATCGAATACCTCCTCTTGTGTATGTATGACTGCGCAGATGATTTCTCGTATCGTATTCCATCAATCAATCTTCTCTTCTGACACTTCTTTCTTCAACCACGAGACTCGCGCCGTTCGGCCGCGCTCAGCACAGGGCGGGTGACGAACTCGCCGTTTCGCCTTCTGCTCCATGAGGGAACCCAGGAGGAATGCCCGCCGGCCTCGCCTCCCGCGACGACGATGTAGATGTCTTCGGGCTTGAGCGCGTGGCGCACATTACCGTTTTTATCGGCGTCGATGGGCTTGTCGAGCTTGCCGGTGCGCAGGAGTTGGCTCAAGGGAAGCGTCGCCTTTTCAAACAGATACTCTTTCAGCTCCTTTTTCGAGGGAAATTCCTCGGCCAGCAGATGCACGTGCTCAGGCGCAAAGACGAAACAAGATTGCCCCTCGCTCATGCTGCCCAGACCCGCCATGGTGGCGGCGGCGGTTTCCGCAATTCCGCGCCCCTTTCCATAGTGGTTCTGGATGTTGTGCGGACTCTCGGCGGCGAGAAGCGTCACCGTACTTGTTTGAGTTGAATAGCCGAGTTCGACGTTCAATGGCTCCCAAGGGCTCGTTTCCTCCCATTCGGCGAAGGTGAAGCTGTATTTGCCCGGATTCCCCTGGGTGGAGCGATCCAGAAGGCCCGGCTTCGAACCCAGGCAGTTGATGATGATAAGCCTGAGCGCGCGGCCTATCGTCGCTCCCGCGCGGTTGCCCGGCCCGTAAATGTTCCCCTGCATGTTGAGGCCAATCTCATGGCGAATCGGGCCGTTTACGACCATGAAGGGCGCTGCTCCGCCCGTGCTCGTGGCGCTGGAGTGAATGTTGTAGGCCGGATTGGCCATGGCTTCGAGCGCGGCGAGTATGACGGGCATATAGGAGGGCAGACACCCCGCCATGATGGCGTTCAGGGCCACTTTTCCGGCCCGGACGGTTCTTTTCCGCTCCGCCAGATGAAAGACGACGTCATCGGCGTCGAGTCCCGAAGCCTCCAGAAAGTGCTCCAAGAGGTCAGGCGTCGGGGGAACCACGGGCAGGCCGTCCGTCCAGCCTTTCTCGTGATACATTTCTATCGCCTCATAGACGTCCGCCGCTTCACTCACCGCTTCCATGTGGTCTCCTGTGTATGGGATGATTATTTACCATAAAACAACAGGATACCGCAGGGAGCCGGTTTTGAAAATGCGGGTTTGCGTCCCGGGCTCCCGGTTTCATTGATGCTTCGGGACTGGTATATCATCCCTTCGGTATCTGGTATCCGGCCGCCGCTTTCGGGTGCGGCGCATATAAATGAAGAGGGGAATGTCTCGTATGGATTTCGAGTTGATTCGCGCCGTAAACGCCCATTTTGAGCCATTTTATCCCTATGCGGCGGCGGAGATTCACGCTGAATACGGGCGCGCTACGGGCGACGTCCTCGAAATCGGCCCCTACGGCCCCGGCGTGGTGCTCGCCCTGGCGGCGCGCTGCCCCGGGATGCGCCTCACATGCGGAGACGATACCGACCGCTTGAACGACTACCTCGCCGAAACGGTTGCGGAGGCGGGCATGTCCGCGCGCGTCCGCGTGGAACCACTTGATAAATATAGCCTTCCGTTCGAGGCTGGCTCTTTCGACCTCGTCGTCTTCCGGGGCGGGCTTTTCTTCTGGGAGGAGCAGGAGAGAATCGTCGCCGAGATGAATCGCGTCCTGAAGCCCGGCGGGATGGGCGCGCACGGCGGCGGTTTCGGGGCGGGGGCGTCGGATGCGCTCATCGAATCGCTGCTGCCCGAAGCGCGCGCGTTGAACGACCGCCTCGGCAAGAAGCGCCTCTCTCGCGCGGATGTGCGCCAAATCGCTGAAAATGCAGGACTTGCGTTTTTCAGAATCGCGTCCGAACACGGCCTTTGGCTCTTTTGGGAGAAGACGGGCTAGCGTTTTCCGCGCATTTCACACCCCGTAATTCCCCGCATTTGCCGTCGCGCGCACGCCTCCTGAGCCGTGGTATTCTCACGGTGCTTCTGCGGGGGAGGGGATTTTCACCCGCGAAACTCCCCGCATTTGCCCGCACTTCCCCTCGAAAATTTGTCGGCAATTTATCGAAAAACACCGTGAATTTATCGATATTTATCGAATTTTCCAGAAATTCCTTATTCTCGAACGCGGCGGTGCGCTTCTCCATCATACTCCGGTGCGCTGAATATCCCGCGACGGCAAATGCTGGGAAATGCGTGGTCAAAAGCGAGCGAGGAGCGAGCGTTTGCGCGCCCCGAGGAGGTCAATCGCGACCGAGGGAAAGTGATTCTTAGTTGCCGACAGATGAAAGAGGGTCAGGCTCGACCGAGAGGGGAGAGTTTGTCGACCGGGGAGGAGGGGCATGGCGAGGTTGCGTCCAGGCTTCTCTCACCCGCTCAGCAAACTCGTCTTCGTGAACACCGCATCCAGCTCGTAGCCGCGCTCGGCGAGGTTCTCGCGGCCGCCTTCTTCGCGGTCCACGAGGCAGATGACATGGACGACTTCGAGACCGAAGGCCAGAGCCGCGTCGATGGCCGTGAAGGTGGAGGCTGCGGTGGTTACCACGTCCTCGATGATGGCGGCCTTCATGCCGGGCCTTAAGTTCCCCGCCCCCTCGATGCGGTTCTGCATCCCGTGGCCCTTCTCGCCCTTGCGGATGATGAAGGCGGGAACATCGCGTCCTTCGAGCGCGGCGGTCATCGAGACGGCCGTCACCATCGGGTCAGCACCCAGGGTGGGGCCGCCCACGGCGTCGACGCCCTCCCTGATGCGCTCGTAGATCACCCGGCCCACGAGCCGCGCCCCCTCGCCGTGCAGCGTCACCTGTCGGCAGTCGACGTAGAAATCGCTCACCCGGCCCGAGGCGAGCGTCACCTGTTTTTTCTCATACGATTTTTCCAGCAGAAGCCCGCGCAGGGCTTCCAGGTCCGCATCAAAGTTCGTCATGGCGTCGTCTCTATGGTTCGGTGGATGATTCGGGCGCTCCTCCGGCGGCTCTGAGCTCGTGGTAGATATGGAGCGCCGCTTCCGCGAAGGCTTCGGGCACCATCAAGTGCACCGCGCCCAGGTTCGTCCGGCTGAAGGCGTAGACCGAACCCGCCGAGTCGTAGCTCAGGTGCACGGGGATTCGTTCGGCCTCAAGCCTGCTCTTGAGGATCAAGGCTTCCATCTGCCCGCCGACGGTGGCGATGCGCCTTAAATCGGATGATCCCTTCACGCCTTCCGGCGTCTTGTCGCCCCACACGCTCTCGCTCCTCGTTCGGGATTCGGAAACCGCCTCCCATGATCAAAGAAATCGGGCCGGGGCGCAAGAGCGAAACGCGATTGATGAAGGTGGGTGCGTGGTTTTGTAGGGGCGGTTCGCGAACCGCCCCTGCGGACTCCTCACAATTCGAAACGAATCTGTAGGGACAGGTCGCGACCTCAGACAGGCGCAGGAGCCTGTCCGCTACGGTGAATAATCCAGAAGGTCGGGATTCACTCCCCCCTTGAGGGGGTTGTTGAAAAAGCCCCTCTCCTCAGGGGATAAGGGCAACCCCCCCTACCCCCCTTGACAGGGGGGTAAAAAAAGAAAGCCCCCTTGTCAGGGGGCAAGGAAAATAAAAGCCCCTCTACCGGCGGCGGGCGTCGCCTTTTCATACCCCCCTGACAAGGGGGGTAGGGGGGGTTGGTTTTCAAGGCGAGAGCCTGCGCCGCCGAACGGCCTCACAGCCACGCGAACTTGACGGCGAACAGGAGCGCGACGCCGATCAGCGTCGGCGAGCATTCGCGCCCGCGTCCCGCCATCAATTTGATCAGCACGTAGGTGATGACGCCCAGGCCGATGCCGTCTGCGATCGAGAACGTCAGCGGGATGGCGATGACTGTCATGATCGCCGCGGCCGATTCGGTGACGTCGCCCCAGTCCAGGTCCATGAGCGGGCGCGCCATCAGGCACGCCACGTAGAGGATGGCCGCCGCCGTCGCGTAGGGCGGAACCGAGCCTGCGAGCGGCGCGAAGAACAGGCAGGCGAGGAACAACGCGGCCACGACGACCGCGCTCAGGCCCGTGCGTCCGCCCGCGCCGGCACCGGCGGCGCTCTCGATGTAGCTCGTGACGGGTGAGGTGCCGAGCAGGGCGCCGCCGACCGTTCCCGCCGAGTCGGCGATCAGCGCACGCTGCATTCGCGGAAGCCGTCCCTGGTCATCAAGGAGGTTCGCCTGGTGCGCCACGCCGATGAGCGTGCCCGTCGTGTCGAACAGGTCGACGAGCAGGAACGTGAGAATGACGGCGAGCATGCTCACCTGCAGCGTGCCGGCGATGTCCAGGGCGAAGAGCGTCGGCGTCGGATCGGGCGGCAGCGAGGCGATGCCCCCCCATTTGGAGACGCCGAATATCAGGCCGACGGCGGCGACGCCCAGCATCCCGATGAGGGCTGCGCCCGGCACCTTGCGCGCGTCGAGCGCCACGATCAGGCAGAAGCCGACCAGGCAGAGCAGCGGCCCGGGCGTCGTCAGGTGGCCTACGGTGACCAGCGTCGCCTTGCTGGCCTGGATGATGCCGGCGTTCTTGAGCGCGATGATGCCCAGGAACAGTCCGATCCCGGCCGCGATGCCCAGTTTGAGTCCCTGCGGTATCGCCTCGACGATCCAGCGCCGCACCGGCAGGATGCTGATCGCAAGGAACAACAGGCCGGAGACGAAGACCGCGCCCAGCGCGACCTCCCACTTGTGGCCGAGGCCGAGCACGACGCCGTAGGCGAAGAAGGCGTTGAGGCCCATGCCCGGGGCCAGCGCGATCGGGTAGTTGGCGTAAAGGCCCATCAGCAGCGTAGCGAATGCCGCCGCGAGGCAGGTGGCGACGAACACCGCGTCGAACGGCATGCCGGCGTCAGAGAGTATCTGCGGATTGACGAAGGCGATGTAGGCCATCGTCAGGAACGTCGTCGCGCCCGCCGTAATTTCCGTTCGTAGGTTGGTGCCGCGCTGCGCCAGTCCGAAGAAGCGTTCAAGAGTCGCAGTCATGGGTTCCTCACACGGGTTTTTGATGGTGGCTGTTCCGGGCGGTGTTCGATCCGAAATTGCGCCGTAGTCTATTACAGCGGCGATGATTTTTCGAGCGGGGGGCGCGCCGCCGGTCCGTCTTTGTTATGGATTCTGCGATTTTCGTTTGTAGGGACAGGCCTCCATGCCTGTCCTGATGGCAACCATCCTGCAAAGGACAACCACGGAGGGTTGTCCCTACCATACGAATACATTCACCCCGTAGGGACAGGTCGCGGTCCCTATCGTTGAAAAAGTCCCTCTCCCAGGGGATAAAGGCAACCCCCCCTACCCCCCCTTGTCAGGGGGGTAAAAAAACCCGATGAACGAGTAAGATACACTCCTTCCTTGAGGAAAGTTGGCGACGGAGTAGAGAAGAGATTCACTCCCCCCTCAAGGGAGGAGTTGATTCTTTTTTGCGGGGTTGCTTTTTCATACCCCCCTGACAAGGGGGGGTAGGGGGGGTTAGTTTTCGAGGCAGGTGGCGTAGGGGTCAGAGATATATGTCTGACTGTGTGTTCTCCCGTTTTGGTTGGGCAAACGGGCGGACACAGGGGTCCGCCCCTACGAACTTCTCCGCATCGAAACAAACCCGTAGGGGCGGGCCCCTGTGCCCGCCCGTTTGGAGGAGCCCGTCAGACAACCCTTTTCATCAGGACAGGCACGGGGGCCTCGGACAGGCGCAGGGGCCTGTCCCTGCTACGGCGAACTATCCCGAAGGTCGGGAACCCCTCCCCCCCATCTGGTTTCCCCTTCCATGAAATGGTAGTTTGGTGCCGATTGAACGGGAGGAGACCCCTTGCGACGATTCCGCCTCATCATTCTTGGGCTATGGCTCGTGAGCCTCATCCCGTGCGGCTACGCCCTCGCCGCACCCGCGAAGCCGGGCGGCCCCTCCGCAACGGCTCCGTTCGTCGTGGTAATCGACCCCGGCCACGGGGGGCGGGATGCGGGAAGCCGCGGCGTGTTGCTCCTGGAGAAGGATTTCACGCTCCGCACGGCGGACATGCTGGCCGCGCTCCTCGCGAGACGTCCCGAGGTGAAGGCCATCCTCACGCGCGAGGCCGACACGGAGATGACCGCCGTGCAGCGCGCCTCGGTGGCGAACTACAACGCCGCCTCCTTGTTCCTCACCCTTCATGCGGACGCCTCCTGGCGGCCCGGCGCGCGGGGGCCGGCCATCATGGTGGCGGCGCCCAGGCGTCCGCCGCGCGTGGCGGGGGAGGCGGCCCGGGCCGTGGCGTTTCGCTGGCAGCGCAGCCAGAACATTCATCTGGCCTCGAACCGCCGCTTCGCCCTGAGCCTGCAGAGGCGCTTCGCCGCCATCCGCGCGGGCGAGAAACCGCCGGTGCGCATTCTGGCGGTGCGCGACCTGGAAGGCGCGCGCATGCCCGCTGCCTACGTGAGCCTGGGCGTCATCAGCACGCCCGAGGACGAGGCGCGCTTGAGCGAGATAACGGAAGAGGACCCCTATCTCACGGCGCTCGCCAGGGCGGTGCTCAAGTTCGCGGGACTCACGGAAGACCTGCCGCCTAAACCGCCTGTGCCCGCAGAAGACGCGCCGGCGGAGTCGTCACAGGCTCCTGAAGCGTCTGAGCAGCCTGCAACTCCTGAAACCGGGGCCGCGCCGAATGAATCGCCACAATCCGATGCGGACGCGCCCGAGACGCAAAACGCCGCCCCGGCGGGGGAGGGGCGCTAGAATGGCAAAGAAACTCGCAATCGCCGTCCTGATCCTCGCCGTGAGCGGAGCGCTCGTCTGGAATTATCAGGAAGCTGTTTTGGATTTCCTGGAGCGGGGCCGCGACGCCGCGTTCGACCCCGAGCGGGGCCGCGCCGCGCGCGCCCCAAGCGTGAAGAAGACGCTTTATTTCGCGAGTGCGGAGGAAGACCTGCTGGTTCCCTATCCCGTGGAGGTGGAGATAGGGAAGGACAACATCGATACCCTGCGCAACGTACTGGCCGCTCTCATCGAGGGACCGAAAGGGGAGGGATACGCGCCGGTTATCCCGAAAGGCACGAAGCTGCGTGCGGCCTTTCCGGGGCCGGACGCGATCGCCTACGTCGATTTCGACGAGAGGTTGAGAGACGCGCACCCGGGCGGCGTGTGGGCGGAACTGATGACCGCCTATGGAGTCGCCTGCACCGTGCTCAAGAATTTCCCGGACCTTTTCGATCGCGTCGTGCTGCTCATCGGGGGGCAGGAGACGCAGAGCATCGCGGGTTCGCTCGCCATCACGGGTCCGCTCCGGGTGCGCGAGGAGTTGATCGCGGACAGGATGTCCGTGCCCACGGCGGGTGGTTCTCGACCCGAAACATCAAACGAAGCGAAAGTGAACGGTGCGCCCGCGACGGCCGCCCGGCAGCCTCCCGCAAGCGCCGTCGGTGTGCCCAGGGAGACCCTCCCGCCGGTGGGAAGCGCTCCGGTCGATCCGGTGGGCGTGCCGCAGAAAAAGCCCGACGTGGGCGCGGTGGGCGCGCCGGGAAACTCCCGTTAAGAGAGCGCCATGCCGGCCGTAATCTGAACGAAGTTATTCAACAACCCCTCCTCAGGGGATAAAGGCAACCCCCCTTGAAGTTTTTTCCAATTCAGCAGAGAGGGTTCACTCCCCCCTTGAGGGGGAGTCGAAGAGGCCGAGCCTTGGCGAAGGCCGATTCGGTGGGGGGACATGCCACAGATAAAAAGCTCCCCCCACCGGTTCGGTTTCGGGCAAAACCCCCCTCACCTCACCGACTCCCCCTCAAGGGGCTGTTGAAAAACCCCGTTTTGAAGCGGGATGTATGGTGGCTCACGCGGCCTGGGAGAGGAAGCCCAATCGGCGCGTGAGGCCGCGATATGCGCTCATTCGGCGTTTCCGGGCGGCCCAGGCCCGCCACAGAGCGAATAAACCCGCGGCCACAGCGGCGGCGAGCCGCTTGAGGTTCACCGCAGTCGCCGTCAGGTAGGCCTGGATCTTCACGTTCGCAAGACCCCGGCGCACCGCCCGCGCCAGTCCGTGCCGACTCTTCGCTTCGCCGTGGTAGCCCTCCGAGCGACCCATGTGGCGCCGCCACAGCCGGCCCTCCTCCTCCCCACGGCGCGCGTGGCGACGGCGCGCGCGCAACAGCGCCGGATACTCGTGCGGAATCAGAACCGCCCTGCTCGTGCGAGACGCCGACAGACAATCGGCCTTGAGCGCGCACCCCGCGCAATCGCGGGTCCTCGATACATACCAGCGCCCCCGCTCCGTCTCCTTCCGGGGGCGCAGCGTCTTGCCCCCCGGACACTTCACCACCTTGTGACGCTCGTCGTAGCGGAACAGCTGCAACGGCACCCGGCTCTGGGAAGGCTCCTTCTTCGCCGGTATCACCGCGTCCACCCCCCGACGCTCCAATGCGCCGTACACCTTCGAGTACGCATAGCCCGAATCCGCCGTCACCACCGCGGGCGCGCGCCCCGTGAGTTCGCAAACCGCATCCAGCTGCGGCTCCATCATCTCCCGCTCGTTCAACGTCCCCTCCGTCACCTCTACGTCGAGAACCACCCCCCGCTCATCGTCCACCACCGCGTGGTGCTTGTAGCTCGGCTCGAACCCCGCCCGAGCGCTCTTGCGCGCCAGACGCGCGTCGGGGTCCGTACGGCTCACCGGACCCGAACCCCCGCCCTTCTTCCCCGTCTCATCCGCCGAGTCGTTCTCCCGCACCACCTTCTCCGCGTGGCGCGCCGCCAGACTCTCCCAACTCACGTCCGCGCGTATCAAAGACGCGTCCATGTGAACCACTTCTCCCTTCGCCACCTTCGCCTCCACGCAAGACTGAACCGTGCGCCGAAATATCTCCTTGAACCGCTCCTCCCCCCAGCGTTGACGGATACGCGTCAGGCTCGAATGATCCGGCAAATCCTCGTCCAGCCTGTACCCGATGAACCACCGGACCGCCAGATGCGCCTGCGCCTCGCGCAGCAGGCGGCGGTCCTCCGCGTAGCCCAGCAGCAGGCCCGCCAGCATCAACCGCACCACCACTTCCGGGTCGATCCCCGGTCGACCGTTGTCCGCGCAATAGCACTCCGCCACTTCCTCGCGAAGCCAACTCAAATCCAGTACGCGGTCCACCTGGCGCAATATGTGATCTTCGGGAATCAACTTCTCCAGCGGGCCGGCCACGAACAAGTCCATCTGCTCGCGCCTCTTGCGGTCCAACATCTCCGGAACTCCCATCTCGGGCGAGGGGGAATACATCCATACGATCACAAAACCAGGGGTTTTTCAACAGCCCCCTCAAGGGGGGAGTTGATTTCCTTTCTAGTAGGTCGGCAATAGTAGGGGCAGGTCGCGACCTGTCCCTGCAAAACCTGCTACCCTCGCTCATCAGGACATTTCCAACAGCCCCGGTAACTCGCATCAGGCGCCCGCCTCCTCTATCGACTCTCCCAGAACGCCAACCATCCAGCTAATCTCCTCGTTCGTTACGCAGTAAGGCGGCATCAGGACGACGACGTCGCCCAGGGGCCGCACGGCGAGGCCGCGTTTTCTCGCCGCCAGAATGACCGTGCGCCCTTTGCGCTCGGCGGGCGTGTAGGGTTCCTTCGTCTCCTTGTTCTTCAAAAGCTCGACGCCGACCATCCAGCCCAGGCCGCGAACTTCGCCCACGTGGGGTGAGTCTTTCAGATTTTCGAGTTCGCTCCACAGGTGGGCTATCTTCGCCTGATTGTTTTGAATCGTGTTTTCCCGCTCGAAAATATCGAGGTTCGCAAGCGCCGCGGCGCAGGCGAGCGGATTTCCCGTGTAGGAGTGACCGTGGAAGAACGTGCGGCCCGTCTCGGGCGGGCCGCGGAATGCGTCGAATATCTCATCGGTGGCGAGCGTCGCCGCCAGCGGCAGATAACCGCCCGTGATGCCCTTGGCGAGGCATAAAATATCGGGCGCCACGCCCTCGTGCTCGCAGGCGAACATGGGGCCGGTGCGTCCGAAACCGGTGGCCACTTCATCGGCGATGAGGAGTACGTCGTGCTCCGTGCACGCCTCGCGGATTTTACGGAGAAAGCCTGTCGGCTGCACGATGATTCCCGTCGCGCCCTGCACCATGGGTTCAACCACCACGGCGGCGAGGTGGGGCGCGTGCTCCGCGATTTGATGCGCGATCTCATCGCCCGAGCAGACCGAACACGGCGGACGTTCGGCCCCCCTCGGGCACCAGAAGCAATAGGGCGCCTCCGCGCGCATGGTCTGGAAGAGAAGCGGCCCGAAGATGTGGTGGAACAAATCGATTCCGCCCAGAGACACCGCGCCGACCGTGTCGCCGTGATATGCCAGGCTGAGTGTGAGAAATCTGTCTTTCTCGGGCTTTGGGGTTTTTCTTTGCTTTTGGTACTGAAACGCCATCTTGAGGGCGATTTCCACCGCCGTTGCGCCCGAGTCCGAATAGAAGACTCTGGCGAGGCCCGCGGGCGCGATATCGTTCAGCTTTTCGGCAAGCTCGATGGCGGCGGGGTTCGCCATGCCAAGCTGGGTGGTGTGGGCGATCCGCTCAAGCTGCGCGCGAACGGCCTGGTCGATTTCCTCTTTTCCGTGTCCGTGGATGTTCACCCACAAGGAGGAGACGCCGTCCAGGTAGCGGTTACCCTCCACATCGATGAGATACGCCCCCTCGCCGCGCTCGACGATGAGCGGCGGGTCCTCATTCTCCCATTCGTCCATAGGGGTGAAGGGATGCCAGAGGTGTTTTCTGTCCGCGTCCGCGAGGCGGCGGAGGCGCCCCACTTCGTCGGCCCTCATGCGGGGTGTTCGGCGAGGATGACGGTTTCCTGCTCGTCGAATACGAACTCGCCGTCCTCCTCGCGCGGATCGAGCCAGTAGGATATCGCGGGCGAGGCGTCTTCGAGATAGGCGCGGAGCGCCGCCTTGTCATCGTCCGTCAGGTGGGGACGCCGTACCCAGTTTTCAAACACCATCTTCTTCCTGAGTGTCTCCGAATAGAGGACGCGGAAGCCGGCGGTTTCGAGCATCTCCACCAGGTCGGGCAGGCTGTCGCAGCGGTTGTGGCTCGGGTCGCGCAGACGCTCGAAATCGTTGTAGCTATCGAGTTCTTTGGGCTCTTCGGGCGCGATGTTGTCGATATAGACGAGCTTGCCGCCCGGTTTCAGGACGCGGAACATCTCGCGCATCGACGCCTGGACGTCCGGGAAATGATGGGGCGCGATGCGCACCGAGACCGAATCGAGCGCGCCCGTCTGAACAGCGATGTTCTCGGCGTCGGTTCTGAGGTAGGAGACGTTCCCGATTCCCTTCTCTTGCCCCAGCCTGCGCGCGGAGTCGAGCATGCCGGCGGTCAGGTCGCTCGCGACCACGTGGCGGCACCCTTCCGCCATCTGGTAGGCCGTGTGGCCCGCGCCCGTGGCGACGTCGAGATGGACGCCGCCGCTCGGGTTCAGCACCTCGGCCGAGCGCGCGAGGGAACTGCTCCGCGCGTGCGGCGCGCTGGTGACGTAGTAGTCCGAATCCTGGTTGTAAATCTTCTGTACGGCCTCTCGCTGCTCCCTGGACGTGTCCATGCGGCTCCTCAATGAGAACTGGAATATCGGCTTGCGGGGGGAGTATTTCCCGAAAATCGGTTTCGGGGCAAGCGCCCGGGGGATTGAACGCGACCGATGAGGGAGTGTTCGACGAGACTGAAGAAGGGCTGTTGAAAAAGTCCACAGGTTCACAGAAGGAGCGCGCTAGATTTCACTCCCCCCTTGAGGGGGAGTCGAAGAGCTAAGGGCGCAAGCCCGCAAGCGATTCGGTGGGGGGTATAATTCGGACTGGCGATAAAACGCATTTTACCCCCCACCGATTCAGCCTTCGCACAAACCGCTCGGCTTCATCGTCGAGCTTTCCCCTCGGGAAGCTCGACCCTCAAGGGGGGAGTTGATTTGAAATTCTCTTTGGTGAAGAGAGATCTCCATAGGTGACGTGCATCAGTTTTCCAACAACCCCTCCTCGGTCGGTTTTGACCCCCACCGGTCCGCTTGCGGGCTTGCGCCGGAATGACGAGCAAAAGCAAGTGTTGACCAAATCGTGTGATGAGGAGTGATAAAATCGTCTAAAAATCCGCGTCTTCGGCGCCCGGAATCCTGAGAGAGCGGAAATGGCCCTCCAGCCCGCCTAGCGGGGCCGTGGCGTCCAGGCCCATCTTCGCCGTGACGCCATCCTCGGCCGATGGGTCGAGGCGGCTGCCCCACGCGCCGGGAACGACGAACAAATCCTTATCCGCCTGAAAGCGCGTCGCCAGTGCCCAATCGACCTGCGCCGGGTTGTGGATGTCGATGTCGTGGTCCACGCAGATGGCGTGCTTGACGTCGTAATGCGCGGCGAGCGCCGCCATTAGCGCGCTTTTCGCTTCTCCCTTGTTGGTCTTTCGTATCTGGATGGCGCAGTGAAAACGGCCTGAGCCTGAGAGGGGGAGCACGACGTTCGTGACGGCGGGGACCGCTTTCTGGAGGTCTCGCAGGAGTCCCGCCTCCCTCGGCACCGCGCCCATCAGCAGGTGATCGTAGCCCGCCGCCACGATGGAATAGAAAACGGGTTCCTCGCGCATGGCGATGGATTTCACCCGGAAGACCTCGCGCTCCGCCGCCGGGCTGTAGTAGCGCGGAAACTCGCCGAAGGGCCCCTCGCGCCTGCGCTCATCCGGCGGAATTTCTCCCTCGATCACGATTTCAGCACCCGCGGGCACGGGAATCCCCGACCAGGGGGCGGGGGCGACGTCCACGGCGCGGCCCTTGAGCCCGCCCGCCGCTTCGAGTTCATCCTCTCCCGGCGCGAGGACGAGCTGGCTCGCCATCAGGAGCAATGGGTCGAGACCCACGCAGACGGCCGCTTTGAGGGGTTCCCCGCGCTCGCCGGCGCGCCGTATCATCCCCTTCAGGTGGCGCGGCAGGACGAGTAGGCCGAACAGGTCGGGTTCCAGGGCGTGCATCCTGTGGATCGATACGTTGCCCGCGCCCGAATCAGGGTCATGCGCGATGAAGACGCCGGCGGAGATGTAGGGGCCGCCGTCCAGTTCATGGTAGATGGGCAGGGGGAGAATTTTCCGGACGTCGATATCTTTCGTGATGACGTTGTGGAGAAACGGCGCATCAGCAACCGCGTTCGGCTTTATCTTGATTTCCTGTCTGCGCTGCACTTCGCGGAGCAACTCCCCAGGCGCGACCCCCATGGCGTCCGCGTACCAATCTCTTTTGCAGGCGATGTTGGCGGCGACGGGCATCGGCGCGCCGTCGGTGCGCTCGAAAAGGAGAGCGTTTCGCCCATCCGCTTTCTGGGAGAGCGCGGCGAGTTCATGGCGGAGCGATACGCTGCGCGATACGCGCTTGATCGATCCCCGCTCTTCGAGGCGTGCGAGCCAGCTTTTGAGATCGTGAGTGTTCATGCGCGTATGATGGCAAATGGGGCGGAGAGCGTCAAAAGCGCAGAGGCGGGGCGCGCCGCTTTGGTTACGTCATCAGGGTTTCTCGCAGCATGGCGAGGTAATCGCCCGCGTAGGGGGGGAGGTAGACGTCGTTTCGCCGGAACAGGCCGATGCGCTTTTTCCCGAACAGGTGGGATAAGTTGATGGTTCGCCATCCGGTTGCGGTCTCGGGCCGGGGCCAGAGCGCGTTGACGATAGCGATGCCCGCCCCGTTCAGCACGGCCTCGTTGATCAGGGTGTAGGAGGACGTCTCGAAGACGACGTTGATGGACAATCCCTGCTTCTCGAAGGTTTGTTCGATATGCTGGCGATCCGCCGTGCCGCGTTCGAGCAGGATGAGCGGATGCGCCGCGATGCTCTCGAGAGTGATTTTCTTCTCCTTCAGGGTGGCGTGCCCCTCGGGACAGAAGAGGAGATAGTCGGTCTCCGTCCACTCGTCGAAGGAGAAATTCCCCCGCGCCTCGGGCGCCGAGCCGAAGGCGAAATCGACGGCGCCTTCCGAGACGTGTTCGAGCAGATTCGTCCAGTTCCGCTCCAGCACGGAAATCTGTACGTTCGGGTAGCGTTCGCGAAACCTGAGGAACGCGGCCCGGTGGCCCTTCAGGATCAGCATGGGGGCGGCCTCCGCCACGACGAGCCGCCCGTGCGTCTCCCCGCGCAGGTGCCGCTCGACCGTATCGAGGGACTCGAAAAAAGGCTTGACGGCGTCGAAGAGGTATTCGCCGCTCGGCGTCAACTGAAACCTGCGGCCGACGATCCGGTAGAGCTTCACCTGGAGGTCCGCTTCGAGCGCCTTCACCCGGATGCTCAGGGCGGGCTGCTGGATGGAGAAGGGCAGTTGCCTCGCCGCACGGGTGAAGCCGCCGTGTTTCGCCACGTAGTAGAAGTATTCGAGCTGCCTTAAATTCAACATGAAAACCTCATGAAACCATTCGCCGAGGTGCCGGTCGTTTTATTATGGATTTTTATGCTCCCCCGTTATGCTGGGCAGACCTGTTTCGTCAGATATCTTCTGGATATCGGGTGAAAACAGAAAAATGACCTTCCAATGCGCGATGGAATTATATGGAATATCCATTAAATAATTCAATAGATTCGATTCTTCTTTTCCCCGTTGCGATTCCGGTGTCTTGGGTTTAATCTGTGAATGGGGACTTCTATTTTTCGACTGCCGATACGAGAGTTTCAGCGTGTTGCGGGCGAGGGGAATCCTTGCCTGCGGCCTGATGGAGAAAAACGTGACGCAAGACTATCTTTCGCTCCGGGAACAGACCCAGTCTCGGGACCGCAGCCTGAGAGACAAGGTGATGACGCTCGAGGAGGCGTGCGAGTTCGTGAACGACGGCGAGCACGTCAGCCTGGGCGGCTCCACGGCCTCGAGAACCCCCTTCGCCATGGTGTGGGCGCTGATACGCGCGAGGAAGAAGAACCTCTCCTTCTCGCGCAGCATCGTCTCCACCGAGGGCGACCTCATCTTCGCCTCGGGGATCGGGAATCACATTCTCACGAGCTGGTTCAGCCAGGGGATCGTCTGGGGCGTCTCGCGCGTCATGCGGCATTTCACCGAGAACAGGCTGGCGCGTTTCGAGGAGTGGAGCCACATGTCCATCGGCCTGCGCTACCGGGCGGGCGCGATGGGCGTTCCGTTCATGCCGATGCGCTCGATGATGGGCTCCGACGTGGCGGGGCAGCTCGATAACCTCGAAGAGATGACCTGCCCGTTCACGGGCGAGAAAATCCTCCTCGTCCCGGCCCTGAACCCAGACGTCGCGCTGATTCACGTGCAAAGGTGCGACCCCTACGGCAACGCGCAACTCGACGGCCTGACGTTTATGGATATCGACATGGCGATGGCGGCGAACCGCGTCATCATCACGGCCGAGCGCATCATCTCGAACGATCAGATCCGCAGAAGGCCCGACCGGACGAGAATCCCCTTCTTCACCGTCGACGCGGTGGTGGAGGCGCCCTACGGCTGCGCGCCGCATGAATGCTTCGGCGTCTATGAGCCATTGTTCTCGCACATGGACTATTACGCCGAACTCACGAGAAAAGAGCCGATGGAGGGCGTGAAGGCGTATCTGGATGAATACTTCTACGCGCCGGAGAACTGGACGGAGTATCTGAATCTCATCGGCCTGGATAAGCTGCTGGATGCGGCCCGCAGGGGGAGGAGCATTTATGACGATTGAGGCGAAAGACTTCACGGCGTCGGAGCTTTTGTGCGTCATGAGCGCCCGCGCGCTCGAGGACGGCCAGGTGGTATTCGCCGGCGTGGGGATTCCGCTTCTGGCCGCCACGCTGGCCCAGCGTCTCCATGCCCCGGGCGTGACGATTCTCTTCGAGGGCGGCACTATCGGCCCGCACGTCGTGCCCGGCCAGCTTCCGCCCACCACGAACGAGCAGCGCTGCACGCGCAAGGCGAACATGCTGGTGAGCATCACCGAGGTGCTGCTCCTGCTTCAGCGCGGCTACGTGGACGTGGGCTTCATGGGAGGTGCCCAGATCGATCAGTACGGCAACCTGAACAGCTCCTTCATCGGGAGCGCGGACGACCCGTCCGTGCGGCTGCCCGGCACGGGCGGGGGGAACGACATCTCGAGCCTCACCAGGATGATCGTGGCGATGCCGCAGGAAAAGCGCCGCTTCGTGGAGAACGTGGATTTCATCACCAGTCCCGGCTACGTCAGGGGCGGAACATCGAGGCGCGATTCGGGCCTGATAGCCGGCGGCATGTACCGCGTGGTCACAGACTTGGCGATTCTGGGGTTCGACGATGAGACGGGCCGGATGCGCGTCGAGGCCCTGCATCCGGGCGTTACCCCCGAGCAGGCGCAGGAGAACACGGGTTTCGAGTTGATCATCGATTCCTCCGTTTCGACCACCGAACCGCCCACGGAAGAGGAACTGGCCGCGCTTCGCCATCTGGATCCGGACAAGGTCTACACCGCATAATCACATGGAGTTGTCATGAGCGCCGAGCAAAGAGAAAAAATTCTGGCCCAGGTCGACGCCCACCGCGACGAGATCGTCGCCCTGCTCACCAGACTCGTCCAGATACCGAGCGTGACGGGCGATGAGGGAGAGATTCAGGGCTACGTCGCGGACTACCTCCGTGAGATGAATCTCGAGGTGGATGTCTGGGAATCGGATTGGGAGGAACTCAAAAAACACCCCGAGTACGTGCCCGTCACGAGGGGCTATGAGGGCAGGCCGAACGTGGTCGCCGTGCTCAAGGGCTCGGGCGGAGGCAGGTCGCTCCTGATGAACGGCCACACCGACACCGTCCCGAACGGCCCGCCCGACGCCTGGGAGCATGGGCCGCTCTCCGCGGACATCGAGGACGGCCGCCTCTACGGGCGCGGCGCCTCGGACATGAAGAGCGGGGTGGCCGCCATCATCATGGCGGCCAAATGCTTCATGGCGGCGGGCCTCAGGCTCAGGGGCGACGTGATTCTCGATTTCGTCGTGGATGAGGAGTTGAGCGGTCACGGTACGCTCGACACCATTTTGCGCGGCTACACGGCGGACGCGGGTATTTGCTGCGAGACGAGCGGCAACGCCATCCAGCCCGGCTGCATCGGCAGAATCTGGTTCGAGATACTCGTGCGCGGGAAGGCGGCGGGCATCCAGCGGAGGTATCAGGGCGTGAACGCCATCGACCTGGGCTACAAGATCGTCCAGGCGGTGGCCGATCTCGAGAAAAAACGACTGGAGACGGTGTCCCATCCGCTCTATCCCAGGATCATCGACGCAATCCCCTGCATGGTCGGCTCGATGGAGGCCGGGAGCTTCCCGAGCGCCTTCCCGGATACCTGCGTGCTCAAGGGGAGTCTCGCCACCGTGCCCGGCGAGGATCACGACGCGGCCAAGCAGAGCCTGGTGGATCAGGTGGCGCAGGCAGCACAGGATGATCCCTGGATGAAGGATCAACCGCCTGAGGTGCGTTTCGTGGGGTATTACGCCGAATCGGCCGCGGTCGACGCCGATCACCCGATCGTCAAGACGGTGGCGAACGCCTACCAGGAAGTATCGGGCAATACCCCCGAGATATCCGGGCGCCAGGGAGCGGCCGACACGCGCTTTCTGAACGGTTTCGCCGGCATCCCGACGGTGATCTTCGGCCCCGGTCCCACCACCCAGATGCACGCGAACAACGAATGGGTGGCCGTGGAAGACGTGATCGACGCGACGAAAACGCTGGCGCTCTCCATCCTGGACTGGTGCGGAGCGGACTAATACCGAGGAAATCGACATGTCAGGAAAAGACGTGAAGTACGGAATCGCCATGCGGAATTTCACCGCATATCCCGAACTCCCCGACCCGGAGGCGCTCATCGAATACGGCGTCGCTATGGAGGAGTTGGGCTTCGAGTCCCTGTGGGTGTGGGACCATATTCTCCTGGGCGTGGAGCCGCACTTTCCCATCATCGAGTCGCTGACGCTCCTGACGGCGGTGGCCGCGCGGACGAGCAGAATCAAGCTCGGCACGGGCGTGCTCGTCTTGCCGCTCCGAAATCCGCTCGTGGTGGCGAAACAGCTTTCGAGCATCGACCAGATATCGAACGGCCGCCTCATCGTCGGCATGGCTTCTGGCTGGTACAAGCGCGAGTTCGACGCGGTGGGCGTTCCTTTTGAGAAGCGCGGCAACATCATGGACCAGAACATCGAGATCATCACGAGGCTGTGGACCGAGGACATGGTGCGCGCCGAATACGGCCCCTACAACCTCAGAAACTCCGTCATGTTCCCCAAACCTGTGCAGAGCCCGAGGCCGAGCATCCTCATCGGCGGCTACGTCGATCGCGTGCTCAAGCGCGCCGGCGAGAAGGGCGACGGCTGGCTCACCTACTTCTATACCCCCGAGAGTTTCACGAAATCCTGGGAGAAGGTACTTCGCTTCGCGGAAGAAGCCGGACGCGACCCCGCCGCGCTCGAGAGCACGAACCAGCTTCCGATCATGGTGGGTGACTCGCGTGAGCAGATTGAAGAACCGATGAACGAATGGCTCCACACGGAGTGGGACTACGCCTCCTGGAGCGAGTCCACGGCCGAGAGCGCCGTTATGGGGAACGTCGATGAGTGCGTGGCGCAGCTCCAGGCCCACATCGACACGGGTGTGGACCGGCTCATTTTTGTTCCCTACAAATACGAGATGGAGCAGGTGGAAATCGTGGCGAAAGAAATCATCCCTCGTCTGAGAGCGGGGTAGGGTGAAGGAGGCGTGTGTTGCCCCTTTGTCATGACGAATCGGGCATGGAGGCGGCGCTGCTGGACGTCGTCGAAGGGGACAGGGAGATAATGCTCCAGAAATTCAGAACCTCATGGGAGATCATCGAATGAGGTGTTTCCCTTCTTTTTAGGGTGTAAGAGATGGGCATTCAAAAAAGAGCCTGGGATTCCTACAGGCGCTATTCGGAAAATATTTTCGACGCCATCGGGGCCACGCCCCTGGTTCGCCTGAACAAGGTGGCGGCGGACTTAGGCCCCGAGGTCTACGCGAAGCTGGAGTGGTACTCGCCCTCGGGAAGCCTCAAGGATCGCATCTACTACAACATGCTCCTGAAGGCGGAGGAGCGCGGCGACCTGAGGGCCGGCATGACGGTGCTCGAATGCTCCACCGGCAACGCAGGCATCGCTTGCGCGTTCGTATCCGCGGTGAAGGGTTATTCCTGCATCGTCGTCATGCCCGAGGGCATGAGCGATGAGCGAAAAAAGCTCATGCGCGCCTACGGGGCCGATTTGGTGTTCACGCCGGGCGGGGAGAGCGACGTCGACCTGGCGCTCGAGAAACTCGATGAAATCCGCGCGGCATCCCCAGAGAAATTCTGGGTTCCCGCCCAGTTCGACAACCTCGACAACAACGAAGCGCACTACCTCACGACGGGGCCCGAGATTTTCGAGCAGCTGGACGGGCGCGTCGACGCCGTCGTGGCGTCGCAGGGAACGGGCGGCTGGGTGAGCGGGGTGGGGAAATTCCTGCGCGAGGACAACCCGGACGTGAGGCTTTACGCCGTGGAGCCTCAGGAGTGCCCGCTCCTGAGCGAGCGGGGCTGGGGGCCGCACGGCATCGAGGGTATCGGGGACGGCTTCGTGCCCAGGGCGCTCGACTTGTCGCTGCTCACCGGCATCGTGACGACGACGACGGATGAGTCGGTCGAGATGGCGCAGCGCCTCGCGCGCGAGGAGGGGATTTTCTGCGGCATCTCCTCGGGCTGCAACGTGGCGGCCGCCGTCAAGCTGGCCCGCAGGCATCCCGAACTGGCCAACATCGTCACGAACATCAACGACACGGGACAGCGCTATTTCACCACCGCCTTGTGCGGGGAGGAGAAACACGTCGATATCCCAGAACGCGAGCATCATGTGGACCCATACAGCGAGGCGCAGCTCGATCGGTATTCGAGCGAATGGGAGATCATCACCTGACGCCGAGCGATAAAACCCGCGGGTGAGATACATGGTTTATGGCCAGATTCTGATTAACAGCATTCTCCTGGGGGGTATCTACGCCAGCATTGCGGTCGGTTTCTCGCTCGTCTGGGGCGTGATGAACATCCTCAACATCCTGCACGGCACGTTCCTGATGCTGGGCGGCTACGTCACTTTCTGGATGTTCAAACTCTACGGCGTGGACCCGTTTTTATCTCTCCCGCTCTCCGCCGTCTCCATGTTCTGCGCAGGCTACGCGGTGCAGCGCGGACTGATCAACAAGATCGTGCGCGCGCCCATGTTCATGTCCCTGATTCTCACCTTCGGTCTTCAGTTGCTCATCGTGAGGCTGGCGATATATTTCTTCACCGGTGATTTCAGGTCGGTTCAGCCCTCCTATGCGGGTTTTTCTATTTCCTTCATGGGTCTTTCGGTGCCCTTCGTCCGGATTTCCATATTCGTGCTGGGCGTCGCTCTCACGAGCATTCTTTTCTGGTTCATGGGACGAACGCGCACGGGCCGGGCCATACGGGCGACGCGGATGGATTTGGACTCCGCCCAGTTGATGGGCGTCGACATCGGTAGAATCTACGCCATCACGTATGGAATCGGCGCGGCCGCCGCCGCCACGTCGGGTTCTCTGGTGAGCGTGGGTTTCGCCATCTCGCCGGTGAGCGACGTGGAATTCCTCTCGAAATCCTTCATCATCTGCACCATCGGGGGATTGGGAAACATCACGGGAGCGCTGGCGGGGGGCCTGATTCTGGGCCTCGCCGAGAACTTTGGCGCCCTGTACCTCGGCCCAGGGTTGCAGAACGCCATCGGCTACGTGCTCTTGATTCTCGTGCTCTTCATCAAGCCGTCGGGCCTGCTGGGCAGAAAGGGTTTCGAATAGCATGTTCAGACCCTGGTCCCACATTCAATGGTTCGGCATGGGGGCAGGCGTTCTCGCCCTGATACTCTTGCCCTCTTTCGTGGAAAACGACGAGATCAGGAAGTGGATGGACATCCTGATGGTGGCCATCCTGGCGACGAGCTGGAACTTCATCGGCGGCCTGACGGGCTATCCCTCCTTCGCGCCGGCCGCCTTTTTCGGGCTGGGAGCGTACACGACGGCCATCCTGATGAACGCAGGGTTCAATTTTTTCATCACGTTGGGTATCGGTGCCTGTCTGGGCGCGCTCGTGGCGCTCGCCCTGGGCGTTCCCATATTGAGGCTGAGGGGCCACTACTTCGCCATCGCCACATTCGGCGTGGCGGAATTCTTCCGCGAACTGGCGGATAACCTTCGCATCACCGGCGGGGGGGACGGCATCAATCTGCCCCAGATTACGGGCGGGCCGGATTACTTCACGCGCTTTTTCTACTTCTCCATGCTCGGGGTGGCTGTGCTCGCCGTCCTGACGCAGTACTTCGTCACGCGACACCGCCTGGGCTACGGCCTCGTCGCCATCCGCGAAAACGAGGACGCGGCGGCCATGACGGGCGTGGATACGACGAAATACAAGATCATCGCTTTTGTTCTCTCATCCATTTTCCCCGCAATGGGCGGCGGCGTATACGCCTACCGCGCCGCGTTCCTGGAGCCCATCGACGTCTTCGACGTCTTGTTCTCCATCAAGGCGATCGTGATGTCGATGCTCGGCGGGGTGGGTACGGTGATGGGCCCGCTCGTGGGCGCGCTGATGATGGAATACCTGTCGGACTACCTCTGGGGAGCCTTCACGGAATTCCATAGCGCGTTCCTGGGAATCATCATCGTGCTGGTTGTCTTGTTCCTCCCGCGCGGCCTGATGGCCGTCTCCCAGGAGGTAAAGAGCCGCGGGTGGGGGTCGTTGGGCGTGATTCTCAAGAGCAACATACAGAGGTTCAAGGTGTGAGCGAAACACTTCTGGAAGGCAGAAGCGTCACGAAGCGCTTCGGCGGACTCACCGCCGTCTCGGCGGTGGATTTCACCGTGCGCAAGGGGGAGATCCTGGGCGTCATCGGTCCCAACGGCGCGGGGAAGACGACGCTCCTCAATTGCATCACGGGTCTCGACCCGGCGAACGAGGGTGAGATTCTGTTTCGCGGCGAGCGCATCGAAACCATGAAACCCCACGCCATCACACGCAAGGGAGTCGCACGGACGTTTCAGATCGTCCAGCCTTTCGCGGGTCTCGCAGTGCGCGAGAACGTGGTGATGGGCGCGCTGTTCGCCTCCCGGAAGTCGAGAAAAGAGGTGAGACGCGCCCAGGAACTCGCCGACGAAATGCTGGCGTTCGTGGGATTGAGCGATAAGTCGGCGCAACTCGCCTCCCAGCTCACGCTCGCCGAGAGAAAACGCCTGGAATTCGCCAAGTCCCTCGCCACCGAGCCGGAGGTGCTGCTGCTGGACGAGGTGAATGCGGGCTTGAACACGACGGAAATCGAGAACGCCATTTCCCTCATCCACAAGGTGAGAGAGCAGGGCGTGACCATCCTGGTGATCGAGCACTTGATGAAGGTGATCACGGACCTCTCGGACCGCGTCATCGTCTTGCATCACGGGGAGAAGATAGCGGAAGGTTTGCCGCGCGAGGTGACGAGCGATGAGCAGGTCATCAAGGCCTATCTGGGCGAGAAATACGTGGCGATGATGAAAAAACTGGACGAGGAGTCCTAGAAGTGGCGACGGGTGGTTCTCAAGGCGGAGCGAGCCTCCTGGAGGTAAGCGGCCTGGCGGGCGGGTATGACGACGTTCAGGTTCTGTGGGGTATCGATCTGCGCGTGAACGAAGGCGAGATCGTCGCCATCGTCGGCAGCAACGGTGTCGGCAAGTCCACGTTCCTGCGGATGCTCTCGGGGGTGCTGCCGCATCGAGCGGGCGAAATTATGCTCGGAGGCGAATCACTGGAAGGAATGGCGCCGGAGGGCATCGTCGCCAAGGGGATTTCCCACGTGCCCGAGGGCCGCAGGCTCTTCGCCGCGATGAGCGTGGAGGAGAATCTCTTGATGGGCGCTTATGCCCGGAAGATGGCCGATCAGGAACTGGCGGCGGATTTGGAGAGGGTGTACGGGTTTTTCCCGCGACTGGCGGAGCGGAAATCCCAGCTTGCGGGGAGCATGTCCGGCGGCGAGCAGCAGATGTGCGCGATTGCCCGGGGGCTGATGGCGCGTCCGAGGCTGCTTTTGATCGATGAGCTTTCCCTGGGCCTTGCGCCCAGGCTGGTGGAGGAGTTGTGCGGATTCGTCCGGCAGATAAACGAGGAGGGCGTCGCCATCATCCTGGTCGAGCAGGACGTGCTGACCGCGTTCGAACTCGCGAGCCGGGCGTATGTATTCGAGACGGGGCGCGTGACGATCTCCGGCACGTCGGATGAACTGCTGGCGAATCCCCAGGTGAAAAAAGCGTATCTGGGAATGTAGCGTGTTTTCATATACTCTGTCTGAAACCAACATTTACGAGAGTCGTGTGAAAATCGAGAACGGAAGAGGCAGCACTCAACCATTGAGGAGGGAGGTCATGAGAAGGCGGAATTTGTTGTTTCTCATCGCAGCAGTCTTGTTTGTCACTTTCGGCGTGACGGGCCTGCAGGGTCTGGACGGCGCCCAGGCGGCGGAGATTAAATTCGGCGCCGCCTTGCCGCTCACGGGTCCGCTCGCCACCGAGGGGAAAAAGCAGCAGGCGGGTTATGAAATCTGGCGCGAGCGCGTGAACAAGGCGGGCGGCATCAACGTAGGCGGCAAGAAGATGAAGGTGAAGATCGTCTACTACGACTACGAGAGCAAGACGCCGACGGCCACCAAGCTCGCCGAGCGGCTGATCACCAAGGAAAAGGTGGACCTCCTTCTGGGTCCGTTCGGAAGCGGAGCGACGAAATCCGTCGCCGCGATCACGGAGCGCTATCAGGTTCCCCTCATCGCGCCCGTGGCGAGTTCCGAGCCGATTTTCGACCAGGGCTACAAATACCTCTTCGGCCTCCTGGCGCCGAATTCGTATTTGCCGCAGAACTTCCTGACGCTCTTGAAAGAGCAAAAGCCGATGCCGAAGACCATCGCGTTCGTGACGCGCAACGACTTTTTCCCGCGCGCCATTACGAAGACGATCAGGTCGGCGGCAAAAAAGCAGGGTTTCACGGACGTCTACTACGCCGAGTTCCCCAAGGATTCGAAGGACATGTCCACCTGGCTCACGATCGTGAAGGGCAAGAATCCCGACGTGCTCATGGTGGCCGGCTATCTTCCCGACACCCTCCTCGCCACCAAGCAGGCGAACGAGCTGGGGGTGAAGCCCAAAATCCTGTTCACCATGGTGGGTCCGGTCTACGCGCAGTTCACGGAATCGCTCAAAGGCACGGCCAACAACATCCTGACCGCCGCATGGTGGGGTGAGGCGCTCGATTACAAGGGCGACTTCATCGGCTCGGCGCGGGACTTCGGGAAAATCTGGCGCGCCAAGTTCAAACAGGAGCCGGACTACGTCGCCGCGGCGTCGACGACTGCGGGCATCGTCGCCCAGAAGGCAATCGAGGCGGCGGGCACGCTGGACAAGAAAAAGGTTCGCGACGCCATTGCGAAAACCGACTTGAAAACTTTCTTCGGCCCCGTGAAATTCGACAAGCTCAACATGAACGCGGCCAGCGCCATCGTTTTGTTCCAGGTGCAGGACGGAAAACGCAAGACGGTGGGGCCGAAGAGCGTGGCGAACGCGAAGTTCAGGTATCCGAGATAGTTTTCCGGCCGGGTTCGGGGACACCGCCGAGGGTGACGCGGTGTTCCTGAGCCTGGCAATTTGAGGGTTTCATGCCGACGATCCGCCAGTTGGCCGACGATGAGGTGCCTGAGGCGGCGCGCGATCTCGTTGAACGCGTCAAGACGCGCGAGAAGCGCGTATTCGGGGTCGACTCGCTCTCGAACATCTGGCGCTCCATGACGCATCACCCCGAATACATGAAGGCGAGTTGGGAGCGCTCGCGCGCCACGATGCAGCGCGGGGACGTGCCGCCTCTGGTCAAGGAGATGGTCGCCTCGGCGGTTTCCATCGTCAACGCGTGTGACTACTGAATCGATTCCCACATCGCCGCGGTCATGCGGCTGGGGGTCGATGAGGTGGGCATCACGGAATTGATCGGATTGACCGATCACGTTTCGGGGATGAACAAGGTCGCTTTCGGGCTTTTGCTGGAAGATGAGGATGCGCCGCCTCTTCTGCCTGATGCGGAAGATGAGGAGGTCGACCCTGTCGTCCGGGAACTGATGAGTGAGGTGGCGGAGGTGGAATCGGCGCGCCTGGGTAGAGACGGCGTTCCGCGCTATTGGCGCTGTCTGGCGCGGAACCGGCATTATTTCGAATCGACGTGGAACAAGCACAAGCTCATGCTCGATGGAGGCGTTCTCGAAAAGCAGGCCAAGGCGGCCGTGGGTTTCGGCGTCAGCGCCACGAACGGGTCGGGGTATTTCATACGGTATTTTCATTCTTGTCTGGTGAATCTGGGCTGGGACCCGGGGCGAATCCTCGAAATTCTCGGGGTGGTGGACCACTACAACAGCTTCAACGCCCTGGCGACGGGGATGCAGATTGAATCCGACATCAGGCCATGATTCGTGGAAAGATTGAGGGGAGCGCCGAATGACCAAGTTGCTCGGCCGAATGGCGTTTTAAGGACAGGATATGGAATTTTTACGCGCTCAATCGGTGGATGAGGCATTGGCGGCTGCGCGGGATGGCGCCGCCTTCGTGGCGGGCGGCACGAACCTCGTGCCGGACGTGCTCTTCGGGCGCAAGAAGATAGCGCGCGCGGTGGACATCAGCCGTCTGGATGAGCTTCGCTTCATCGAGGAGGCGGACGGAAAAATCAGAATCGGCGCACTGGCGACGGTGACGGATTTGCTCGATTCCGGGTTGATACGCGATACCGCCTCGCCTTTGTACGAGAGCGCTCTCGAATTCGCGGGCCCCTTGGTGAGAAACCGCGCGAGTGTGGCGGGCAATCTCATGGACGCCTCGCCCGCCGCCGATTTGGCCCCGCCCCTGCTGGCGCAGGATGCCGTCGTCGAATTGGCCTCGGCGGCGGGGGAACGCGTTCTTCCGCTTTCGGAATTCTTTCTGGACTACCGGAAAACGGCCGCACGGCCGGAAGAACTCGTGACGGCCATCGTCATCGATCCGCTGGGGACGGCGGATCGTTGCGCGTACTACAAACTCCAGCTCAGGCGCGCGATGGCCATCGCCGTCGTGGGCGTGGCGGTCGTTCTCCGGATGGAAGACAGCGTTTGCGCGGAGGCCGCCATCGGCATGGGGGCGGTGGCCGCGGTGCCGTATCGAGCGCGCGCCGCCGAGGCGCATCTTCAGGCTAAGGAAATCGGGGAGGCGGAAATCGAGGCGGCCGCAGCCGCCGCAGCGGATGGTGCGCAACCGATTGACGACGTGCGGGCGAGTGCTGCGTACCGCAGGAAAATGTGCGGCGTGCTGGTCCGGCGCCTGCTGAAAAAAGCGCTGGGAATGCCGCAAAGCGTAGCGGTGTGATGAAAATTCGGCATTTTGATTGAGAGAAGACGATGAGTGCATACGAAGTCAAACTGCGCGTGAACGGAAATGACGAAACCCTCGCCGTGCGGGGGGAGGAGACGCTCCTGCGCGCGCTGAGACGCATTGGCTACGTCGAGGTGAAGCTCAGCTGCGAGGGCGGCGATTGCGGCGCGTGCGCCGTTTTGCTCGACGGCGTGGCGGTGAACGCCTGCCTCGTGTTCGCCGCGCAGGCGGACGGCGCCGAGATCACCACCGTGCGCGGGGTCGGAACGGAAGGCGACCTCCACCCGGTCCAGGAGCAGCTCATCGAAAAAGGCGGCGTGCAGTGCGGGTTCTGCACGCCGGGAATCGTCGTATCGGCGAAGGCGCTCCTGGATGAGAACGCTGCGCCCACGCGCGAAGATATACAACGCGGCCTCGCCGGAAATCTTTGCCGGTGCACGGGCTACAAGAAGATTTTCGAGGCGGTATCGGCCGCCGCCGCTCAGATGAAAGAGGGAGGCGGCTCATGAGCGAGCGCGTCGTCGGCCAGCCCCATCCCATCATCGACGCGGCCGAGAAAGTCTCGGGCGCCACGATTTTCATCGACGATCTGGCGCTTCCGGGCGCGCTCACGGGGGTGGCGCTGCGCAGCCCCCATCCCCATGCCAGGATATTGCACGTCGACACGTCGGCCGCGGAGCGCCTGCCGGGCGTCGCTGTCGTCCTGTCCAAAAACAACACGCCGGACGCCCCGTTCGGCATCAATCACAAGGATGAAGCCGCGTTTTGCCGCGAGAAGGCGCGCTACGTGGGAGACGAAGTCGCCGCCGTGGCTGCCGTGGACGAGGAGACCGCCCGCGAGGCGCTCTCGCTCATCCGCGTGGAATACGAGGTATTGCCCACGGTTGGAGACCCTTTCGCGGCGCTGGAACCGGATGCGCCTCTCGTCCACGATGCCGTCGCCGGCAACATCGCCAACGAGTTTCACATCAGGCGCGGCGCGATAGACGAGGCGTTCGATGAGGCGGATGCGGCGTTCGCGGATGAATTTCACACCCATCTCACCCACCAGGCCTATATCGAACCCACCGGTTGCGCGGCGCAGTGGCATCCGGGCGGAAAAATCTCCGTCTGGGGATGCCTGCAGTCGGTGTTCCTGATCCGCACCTTCATGCTGGCGCCCGTCATGGGCATGTCCGCCGATGATTTCCGCGTGACGCAGACCAAGCCGGGCGGCGCCTTCGGCGGCAAGCTCGACGTGAAGGCGGCTCTCATGGCGGCGATGCTGAGCCGGGCGGCGGAGAAGCCGGTCAAATTCATGATGAGCCTCGAAGAAGACCTGATCGCCATGCGCCCGAGGATGCCGGTGCACATCTCGCTCGAATCGGCCTGGAAGAGCGACGGTGCGCTCGCGGGCAAGCGCGTCCGGATCGTGGCGGAAAACGGCGCCTACAGCTCGCTCTCGCCCGCCATCATGAGTTCCATCGCGCTGCGCACGGACAATCTGTATAAAACGCCCGCCGCCGAGATTCAGGGAAAACTCGTCTACACGAACATCATCCCCTCGGGCCAGATGCGCGGGTTCGGCAACGTGCAGGCGACCTACGCCTGGGAGAGCCACCTCGACAACGTGGCAGGCGGCCTGGGGCTGGACCCGGCCGAACTTCGCCTCAGGAACTACACCGAAAAAGGCGACGTCTCGCTCCACGGCTGGAAGATAGCCAGTTGCGCCGTGGCCGACGCCACCCGCTACGTGGTGGAGAAGATGGACTGGAAGGCCAAGCGCGCCCGGGGCGGCAAGGGCCGCGGAATAGGTCTTGCGAGCTGCATCCACGTTTCGGGGAATAAAGGGTTTTCCGTGGAGCTCGGCCCCGACGGCACCGACCCCTCGAGCGGCGTGGTCCGCGTGGATGAGGCGGGCGAGGTCGAGATATGGTCGGGCGAGTCGGACCTGGGCCAGGGGGCCACGAGCGTCATGGCCTACATCGCCTCTGAAGTCATGGGTATCCCCGTGGAGCAATTCAAGGTCCCGCCCACCGATACGGGCTACATGCCCTTCGGCATGGGGGCGTTCGCGAGCCGCATCACCCTGATCGGCGGAAACGCCGTCAAGCTCGCCGCCGAGGACGCCCGCAGGAACCTCCTGGATGCCGCGGCGGAGGCCATGGAAATCCCGGCGGATGAGCTCGAAATTGTCGAGGGCGAAGTCCGCGCGAAGGCCCTGCCGGAGCGGAAGATGGCGGTGGGCGAGGTCGTGGGGCGCGCCGGCGGCGTGGTCGAGGGCGCGGGCAAGTGGCTGGCCGGGGGCGACGTGCTCGATAAAGAAAAATACGGGAATCCCTCGACCACGTATTCCTTCAGCACGCACGGCGCAGAAGTTGAGGTGGACATGGAGATGGGCGTCGTCACCGTCTTGCAAGTCTGCTGTGGCCACGACCCGGGCCGGGTCATCAACAGGCTGGGCGCCGAGGGCCAGGTCGAGGGCGGCGTCGTCCAGGGCATGAGCTACGCGATGATGGAAGGGCTCGCGCCGCTGGAGGGCCACCTGCGCGGAAAAAATTTCCACGACTACCTCATCGCCACCTCGATGGACGCCCCGCCGATTGAGCACGATTTCTTCGAGTCCATGGACCCCTACGGCCCCTACGGCGCGAAGGGGCTGGCCGAGGTGGCGATCAACCCGATCACGGCGGCGATCTGCAACGCCGTCTACCACGCGACGGGCGGCGCGCGGATACGCACCCTGCCCGTCACCCCCGAGCGCGTGCTCGAGGCGATCGAGGAAGCAAGGATTTGAATGGCCGCGGGAATAATCGGTAATTCCCCCTGAAACCCCGGACGGACTCATGGAAAACCTCTCCTGCGACGTTTTGATTCTCGGCGGCGGACCCGCCGCCATGACGGCCACCATCGCCGCGATGGAGAGCGGCGCGGACGCGCTCCTGGTCTGCAAGCAGTCCCCCGGCAGTTCGGGCAACATCGTCATGGCGCGGGCGGGGCATTCGGCCAATTTCGCGCCCGATGACAGCGCGGCCCTGTTCCTCGCGGACACCCTCGAAGGCGGCGATTATCTCAACCACCCCGATGTCGCAGACGCCATGTGTGCGGATTCCGCCGCGCGGATTCGCGACCTGTATGAGTGGGGCATCCCCTTCATCACGCGCGGGGACGGCGCTTTCGACTTGCACCCCCAGGGTGGCCACAGGCGCGACCGCGGCCTTTACCCGGTCAGGAACTGGGGCGTGGAGGTGGCGCGGCCGCTGCGCAAAAAGCTCGACGCCGACGGCGCGCGCATTCTCGAACACGTCATGGCGGTCGATCTGCTCGTGGCGGACGGCGTCTGCCGGGGCGTTGTCGGCTTCCACACCAGAAGCGGCCGGATTTACGCGGTACACGCCGCAGCCACCATACTGGCCACCGGCGGGGCGGGCCAGATTTTTTCGGAGAACACGAACGCGGGCGGCATCACGGGCGACGCCTTCGGCATGGCGCTGAGAGCCGGCCTCGCCCTCTCGGACATGGAGTTCGTCCAGTTCTACCCGGCCGTCATCAAGCGGCCCGAGAGCAACATGGTCGTGGCGCCCACGCTGTTCCCCTTAGGCGCGCGCTTTTTGAACCGCGACGGCGCCGACATCATGCGCGACGTGCCCGGCGGCGGCGGCGCCACGCGCGACTTGATGGCGCGGGCGGTCTATCTCGAACTCATGGGGGGCGGCGGGGTGGACGGCGCCGTGCAGATGGATTTATCCGGCATCCCGATGGCCGATCTGGAGCACTTCGCCCCCGATAATCTCAAGCTCTTCGCGAGGCGGGGCGTCTCGCCCCACGGGGGCGACATCTACGTCACGCCCAAGGCCCACTTCTTCATGGGCGGCGTGCCGATAGACGGGCAGGGCGCGACGGCGATGGCCGGCCTCTACGCGGCGGGGGAGGCGAGTGCCGGCGCGCACGGGGCGAACCGCCTCTCGAACAACGCCTTCACCGAAGCCCACACGCTGGGCTGGCGCGCGGCGAAGGCGGCCGCCGATTATGCGCGCGGCGCGGCGGGGGCGGCGGATACTGCGCTCGCGCGGCGTCATGCGGATGCCCTGGCGGCGCGGGCGGGAAGGCCGGGCCGCGCGGTGGAGCTCGTCCGCGAGATCAAGCGCGTCTGCTGGGAGAACGCCGGCATCGTGCGCGAGGGCGGCCTGCTCGAAGAGGCGAGGACCGAACTCGCCGGCGTCGGGCGCGGCCTGGCCGACTGCGGGGGGAGCGAGCCCGCCCGGCTCGTGGAGGCGGTGGAAGCCGAGAACATGTGCCTGAGCGCACAGGCGGTGGTGGAGGCCGCCCTCATGCGGACGGAGAGCCGGGGCGCGCACTACCGGACGGATTATCCCGAAGCGGACGATGCGCGCTGGCGGGTGAACGTTTTCGTGAAAAAAGAGGATGACGGCTTTTTCGTTTTTTCCCGTCCCGCAGGCGCTATTTCGGCATAACCCGTTATATATCAATCGTATCAGCTTTCAGTTTTTTACCGGAATTTACCGGATTTTTCAGGAATTTTCATCTATTCGCGCGGTTTTCGGAAAAAAGCGGTCCATGGTATCGCACGAACATCCTGCCACGCGCCCGCGCGCTCCCCATGACGCCAACTGCGGGCAAATGCGGGGGTGGTTTTGGCCCGGATCCGGACGGTGCGGCGAGGGGCGGGCGCGGCGGGTGGGGGAGATCGAACGCGATTGGGGAACGCGCGTTTGACGCGGTTGATGAGGAGGATTCAGCGCGAGCAGGGAGAAGGAGCAACCCCCCCTACCCCCCCTTGACAGGGGGGTATGAAAAGGCAACACCCGCCACCGATAGAGGAGCTTTTGTTCTTTCTTACCCCCCTGACAAGGGGGGGTAGGGGGGGTTGGTTTTCGGGGCGAGCGGGGAGAAGGGTTCGACGACCGAGCAGATATGGTTCACTCCCCCCTTGAGAACCAAGCCCGACCAAGCAGAGAAAGGATTCACTCCCCCCTTGAGGGGGAGTCGATGAAGCCGAGCGGTTTGTGCGAAGGCTGAATCGGTGGGGGGACGATTCTAAATTAAAAACTCCCCCCACCGAATCGCTTGCGGGCTTACGCCCTTAGCTCTTCGACTCCCCCTCAAGGGGGGAGTTGATCCGTTTTGCGGGGGGGTTGCGGTTTCCGTAGCGGACAGGCCCTTCGATACAAACACTCCTTTCTCAGTCGCGTTTGACCTCCGGCGGCTACTCGGGGTGAGAGGTATCGGGCGGCGCGGCGGTGCGGCGGATGAGTTCCTTGAGCGCCTCCATGTTCTCGCGGTGCTGATCTTTGTGCTCCTCACGCTGGGTGGCGAGCGCGTTCATGGTTTCGCGGTGGGTGCGCTCCATCGCTTCCATGGTTGCGCGGTGCTGATCTTTTTGATCCTCGCGCTGTGCGGCGAGGGCTTCCATGGTTGCGATGTGCTGCTCTTTTTGCGCCTCGCGCTCGGCGGCGAGCGCCTCCATGTGTTCGAGGTGGCGGGTGTCGAGCGCCTTCATGGTCTCGCGGTGCTGGGCGTCGCGGTGGCGCGCGGCCTGGCGCATGAAGTAGAGGCCGTAGGCGATGAGCGAACACTGCGCGGCCCCCACGAGCGCGGCGACCCACACCGAGGCCTGCTGCGCTACGAGGGACGCCCTCTGGATGGCCAGGGATGCTTCCTGGATGGAGAGACTTGCGGCTTCGTATTCCGTCATCTGGTTTTCCCCCACGTTAGTGGGTCCTCATAGGCGTAACTCTAATGCGGCGGCGCGCGTTTCGTCAAGACGGATCCCGGCGGCGGGAACGAGGCGGAACCCCCCCTTGACAGGGGGGTAAAAAAAGGCGACGCCCGCCAACGAGGGGGTGGAAGAAAAGCCCCCCTGCGTTGGTTCTTTCTTCATCAGTCAGCAATGACCCTCAAGGGGGGAGTTGATTGTTGGGCGCTCTGCAAGGGGAGAGTTGATCCTTTTTGGGGGTGTTTTTTCTTACCCCCCTGTCAAGGGGGGGTAGGGGGGGTTGGTTTTCGGGGCGAGCGGGGAGAAGGGTTCGGATGGAATCCCGATCATCGAATTGTTCACCGTAGCAGGGACAGGCCTCTGCGCCTGTCCGAGCCCCCTGTGGTTGTCCCTTGCAGGACAGGCACGGGGGCCTGTCCCTACGGTACGGAACCCTCGCCCGGACGCGAAAAAAGGGACCGCCCGCCCTCTCGATTCGTCCGGCCCTGAGAGAGGGGGCAGTCCCTTTTTCCGCCTTGCGATGCGCGCCCGGGTGGCGTATAAGGAGAGTAGGGGTTGCCCGTTGCTCCCGTTCCCGGCTCGAGGACTCAAACTCATAACCAGGAGCGGTACAGTTTGCTCCATCACGAGGGAAGCAACCAACGGGCAACCCCCTTTTTCGCTCTCCTTCATTTCGCCACCGGCCCCGGGGCCGTGAAGCCCCGGAAGCCATAGGCGTCCTGCTCTTCGCTGCTACTGCTTGTTCACGCCGAAGGCGCCGACCATTCGGCCGCTCGTGCTGTACGTCGAGTGGAAAGTCCCGGTCCCGACCTTCGGAACGCCACTAGTGCTGTCGTTGTCATAGAGAGCTCCGGACCACTGGCCGGCGGCGGCCGCGGCCGTCCCGTCGATGGTCCACTTCGTCATCTTTTCGTCAGTACCCGCGGTACCGGCACCATCGTCACCAAGAATTATCCCGGTATCACCAATGCCCTGCTTCATCAACTCGACGGACCAGTTCCGCGCCTCACCGTCCGCCCCCATGAAGTTGTCGATGGTGCCCGTGATCATGTTGGCGTTGAAATCGGCTTCGAGCGTCGCCCGCGCGGTGAAGTGGCCGGCGTCGTTCGTTCCCCCGGTGGAGCTGTAAAGCGCGTACTTGCCCGCGGCGCCGCCCATGTAGGTCGCCGTCCCCCGCAGGTTCGTGATGCCGCTGGCGGCCGGGACGGTGCCCCTGGCCGTCGCGAAAGCGCTCGCGGTGAAGGTGTTGCCGTCCTCGGACTTGTGGATCCACCAGCCGTAGGAGGCATACACCGTGTCCGACGTGCTCATGACCTTGGCGTTCGGGTCGGCGGGCTTGAAGGTCCAGGTGCCGCCGCCAAGCGTGAAGCCGTCTGCGGCCACCGTAGCCGAGCAAGCGTTGGTGTCGGTGGTGGGCGTACAACTGTAGGTGCCGGACACCCCGTGGTAGCTGCCGGAGATCATCTTGGCGACTTCGTTCGCGCCCTTCTTGAACACCTTCGTCCCGGCGGGCTGGTCGAAGCTCGGACTGTCGACTCTCCCCGCGACCGCTGCGTCTGACGTGTCGATGGCTAACGCCCCGTCCGTCAACTGATACTCGAAATCGCCGTCGGTTGTAACCGCTGCGGCGCTGCCGAACTTCTTCCCCTCCGTCGGGGCGCCGACGTTCGAGTAGACCATCGCCTCGTACATGCCGTCGTCGTCGGGCTCGGCCGTGTGCCTCTTGCCCGCCCAGCCGTGGTTGGCGGCGACCGGCGTCTTCTTGTCTTCCGCCAGTGCGACGGCGGTGGCCGTGCCGATCGTCACGCTGATGACGCCGTCGGCGTCACTTGCGCCGGTTCGGATGTTGTCGGTATTGCCAAGGCCGTGCTCGAGGCCCTTGTACAGTTTACTGGCCGTCGCCATCATGGCCTTGTCGTCGGCCGTCTGCTTGGCGGCGATCGCCGCCATGCGGCTGGTCTTGGCGGAAGCAAGCTGACCCTCGAGCGTGGCGAGCGTTCCCTCGGCGGAGGCAACGTCGGTATCGCCTTCGGGAAGGTTTACCGCACCGTCGATCGCCGCCTTCAGATCGGCAACCGCGTCGTCGGCCGCCTTCACCTCAGCGTCGGTGGCGTCGTCGTCCACCATGCCCACCGCAGTCCGGGCCGCCGTCACGGCTTCCATGATCGCCGTGCGCTGCGCCGCTTGCAGTTCTGCAGCCGTGGTGCATGAGTTGTTGTCCGCATTCCACTGGCCGCCATCCGCCACGCACATCTCCTGCGGGGTCGGCATCGGCGTGTCATCCGGCGGCGTCGTCGCAGTGCCGCCACCGCCGCCGCAACCGGCCAGCGCAATGGCGAAGACCGCCGCCAGCGCGAAAGCGTAAAGCTTGTTTATCGGTTTCTCTCTGAACATCATTTAGCGAGTCCTCCTGAATCAATAGAAAAAGGGATTTTCAGTGAATTTCCGGCTTTCTCCGATTTACCTCCTTTCGTCAGCTTTCATTTCGGGCCTTAAAATTCGGGTTTCTCTTCGTCTTTGGCGGACCGGAGAGCGGCGGCATCGGTGCCCCGCCGTCCGGTGCGTTTCAAAAACGATTCAGGAGGACTGGTCTTCCGGTGGGTTCCCCGCCTTCGGGTCAGGGGGGAGGGTCTTTTTTTTCGACGTCACCCGGTGGATGACTTCGCCTCGTGAATCGTGTCGCAAACTCGTCTGTCGCGCCGCAAACTTCGTGGTTCAAAAAGGTCTGTCAGCGCATCTGCGCTTCGTCCGGTGAGTCTCCTCTCTTTCGCCTGTATATACGGGCGGCCGTTACGCCGCTTGTGATCTTTCGCGCAGCGCCGGAGGCCGCAACCGGCCGACTTGCAGTCCGGGCTGGTTGCGACACAATCCACGAGGTATAGGTACTTGAGGTGGGTTCCCGCTTATTCCGGCTCTCCCGGCAGGAGGCCGTCTTGTATTCAGCGGGCAGCCCGAAGTCGACTGCGCCTCATGGACCGTGTCGCAACCATGATATTGCTACAGCCTTTTGCGGTTTGTCAAGGTGAATTTCCCGCCTGTTTCGACCTTCCGTGGGAAGGCCGCCTCGTGTAAGGCGTCAGCCGAGGCCTCTTCACCCCGCGGATTGTGTCGCACGGGTTCATATTGCGGGAATTGCAAAGTTTTTGTCAAGACGCGTTTTTTTCGGGATGCAGAAGTTTCGAGGGGGGGTCTTTGTCAAAAGAGTAACCCCCCCTACCCCCCCTTGACAGGGGGGTAAGAAAAATCAAACCCCCTCAACCCGGCGGGGGTGTTGCTCTTTCAGTCGGGGGGTGTTGCCTTTTTCTTTTTTATACCCCCCTGACAAGGGGCTGTTGAAAAACCCCTGGTTTTGTGATCGTATGGATGTATTCCCCCTCGCCCGAGATGGGAGTTCCGGAGATGTTGGACCGCAAGAGGCGCGAGCAGATGGACTTGTTCGTGGCCGGCCCGCTGGAGAAGTTGATTCCCGAAGATCACATATTGCGCCAGGTGGACCGCGTACTGGATTTGAGTTGGCTTCGCGAGGAAGTGGCGGAGTGCTATTGCGCGGACAACGGTCGACCGGGGATCGACCCGGAAGTGGTGATCCGGTTGATGCTGGCGGGCCTGCTGCTGGGCTACGCGGAGGATCGCCGCCTGCTGCGCGAGGCGCAGGCGCATCTGGCGGTCCGGTGGTTCATCGGGTACAGGCTGGACGAGGATTTGCCGGATCATTCGAGCCTGACGCGTATCCGTCAACGCTGGGGGGAGGAGCGGTTCAAGGAGATATTTCGGCGCACGGTTCAGTCTTGCGTGGAGGCGAAGGTGGCGAAGGGAGAAGTGGTTCACATGGACGCGTCTTTGATACGCGCGGACGTGAGCTGGGAGAGTCTGGCGGAGCGCCACGCGGAGAAGGTGGTGCGGGAGAACGACTCGGAGGATGAGACGGGGAAGAAGGGCGGCGGCGGGGGTTCGGGTCCGGTGAGCCGAACGGACCCCGACGCGCGCCTGGCGCGCAAGAGCGCTCGGGCGGGGTTCGAGCCGAGCTATAAGCACCACGCGGTGGTGGACGACGAGCGTGGGGTGGTTCTCGACGTAGAGGTGACGGAGGGGACGTTGAACGAGCGGGAGATGATGGAGCCGCAGTTGGATGCGGTTTGCGAGCTCACGGGTCGCGCGCCCGCGGTGGTGACGGCGGATAGTGGTTATGCGTATTCGAAGGTGTACGGCGCATTGGAGCGTCGGGGGGTCGCCGCGCTGATACCGGCGAAGAAGGAACCCACCCAGAGCCGGGTGCCGTTGCAACTGTTCCGCTACGACGAGCGGAATGAGGTGGTGAAGTGTCCGGGGGGCAAGACGCTGCGCCCCCGGAAGGAGACGGAGCGGGGGCGCTGGTATGTATCGAGGACCCGCGATTGCGCGGGTTGCGCGCTCAAGGCCGATTGTCTGTCGGCGTCTCGCACGAGCAGGGCGGTTCTGATTCCGCACGAGTATCCGGCGCTGTTGCGCGCGCGCCGTCGCCACGCGCGCCGGGGGGAGGAGGAGGGCCGGCTGTGGCGCCGCCACATGTCGCGTTCGGAGGGCTATCACGGCGAGGCGAAGAGTCGGCACGGACTGGCGCGGGCGGTACGCCGGGGTCTTGCGAACGTGAAGATCCAGGCCTACCTGACGGCGACTGCGGTGAACCTCAAGCGGCTCGCCGCCGCTGTGGCCGCGGGTTTATTCGCTCTGTGGCGGGCCTGGGCCGCCCGGAAACGCCGAATGAGCGCATATCGCGGCCTCACGCGCCGATTGGGCTTCCTCTCCCAGGCCGCGTGAGCCGCCATACATCCCGCTTCAAAACGAGGTTTTTCAACAGCCCCGACAAGGGGGGGTAGGGGGGGTTGGTTTTTCCAGGGCGAGGCCGATTCAGCGGGTTCGCATATCCGAAACGCGTTTTTGCAGATCGACGTACACCCCTTCGACGTTGCCCATGACATCGGCGTTGGCGTACCGGACGACCTCGACGCCGAGGGCGTTCAGCCTGCGCGTCCTGGCTTCGTCGTATCGTCCGCGCGCGTCGTGGCTGTCGCCGTCGATCTCGATCGCCAGCATTAGTTCGGCGCAGTAGAAATCGACGATGTAGCGGTCCAGCGGCTTCTGGCGGGTGAATTTCAGTCCGGACAGGCGTCTGTCCCGCAATACCTCGAACCACAGCTTGTTCTCCGCCGGGGTGGGGTGCCTGCGGTTTTCCCGCGCCTTTTCTGTCAGCGCTTCGTCGTATGGAACGTGGCCCCCCGCGCCGCTCTTTCTCAACAAATCGCCTCCTTTTCCGAACCAACCCCCTTAACAGCAACCCCTCTTGTCAGGGGATAAAGGCAACCCCCCCTACCCCCCCTTGTCAGGGGGGTAAGAAAAATCAAACCCCCCTCAGCCCGGCGCGGGGTGTTGCTCTTTCAGTCGGGGGGTGTTGCTTTTTTCTTTTTCATACCCCCCTCGCCATGAACCTCCTCGTCGGGGTCTTGCCTTTTTATACCCCCCTGTCAAGGGGGGGTAGGGGGGGTTGCTTTTCCGAGGTCGGCCTTGCCGAACCCCCCAACCCCCCTTATCAGGGGGCTGTTGAAAAACCCCGTTTTGAAGCGGGAGGTATGGCGGCTCACGCGGCTTGGGAGAGGAAGCCCAATCGGCGCGTGAGGCCGCGATATGCGCTCATTCGGCGTCTCCGGGCGGCGCAGGCCCTCCACAGAGCGAATATACCCGCCGCAAAAGCGGCGGCCAGCCGCTTGAGGTTCACCGCAGTCGCCGTCAGGTAGGCCTGGATCCTCATGTTCGCAAGGCCCCGGCGCACCGCCCGCCCCAGTCCGTGCCGACTCTTCGCCTCGCCGTGGTAACCCTCCGAACGCGACATGTGGCGGCGCCACAGCCGGCCCTCCTCCTCCCCCCGGCGCGCGTGGCGGCGGCGCGCGCGCAACAGCGCCGGATATTCATGCGGAATCAGCACCGTCCTGCTCGTGTGCGACTTGGGAAGACAATCCGACCTCAGCGCGCAGCCCGCGCAATCGCGCGTCCTCGAACCATAGTAGCGCCCCCGCTCCGTCTCCTTCCGGGGACGCAGCGTCTTGCCGCCCGGACACTTCACCACCTTGTGCCGCTCGTCGTAGCGGAACAACTGCAGCGGAACACGGCTCTGGGAAGGCTCCTTCTTCGCCGGAATCACCGCGTCCACCCCCCGACGCTCCAATCCCGCATACACCTTCGAATACGCATAGCCCGAATCCGCCGTCACCACCGCGGAGACTGTGAGAGTATTGGATTTCACAGTCTCCGGAACAGGGCTCGCTTACGCTTGCAGCCCGATGGCCGGACACTGTCTTCAACTTCGGGAGCAACAACACCGCAGAGCCGGGAGAGAAACGTCTCGGCGGCCGGTCAGCTCGGGGTCGCGGTCAAGTCCTCGAAGAATCGGCTTCAAGTTCACACGCCATTCGTCCCCAACCGCTGTTTTTGCAGACAATGCTCCACAAATGCAGCTCCGCCCAGCACACGCATGACCCGCTTGAAGTTGTAACCCAGCGTCATCAGGCTGAATTCGCCGCGGCATTTGCCGAGTCCGCGCATCACAAAATGATCCATCCCCGCCCAGCGCTTGATCGTACCGAATGGATGTTCGACGAGTGTGCTTCGCCCGCGCATCAATGGCACACGGGCGTTCATCTTCTTGCGATGCCGGTCCACCACGTCCTCATGCTCCCAGCGTTGTATCCTGCGCGTCGATCTCGACTTTGTCAGGCATCGGCCCGACAACGAACAGTCCCGGCAAACCGCCGCCGTCCCGCGATAAAAGTAATACAGCCTGCCCCTGACGGTGGTCGTGCCGCCTCGAACCAGACGCTCTCCGGCCGGACAGACATACGTGTCATCCTGCGCATCGTAACGGAATTCATCGCTGCCGAATCGTCCGTCCTTGCCCTTGCGGGCCGTCTGGTTCGGTATCGGAACATACACCTCCATTCCCTTGTCTTCGCAACTCTTCAACTGTGCGCCGTTGAAGTAGCCCGAATCCGCCAGGCCGACCAGGCGTTCGCTGCCCATGGCTTCGCCGGCTTTCGTCATCATCGGCTCCAACTGAGCGGAGTCATTGCCGTCCTGCACCACATCCTCCGCGACAATCAGCTTGTGCTTGTCGTCCACCGCGATCTGGCAGTTGTATCCGCCCACCATTATATCGCCGTTCCTCAGAAGTCGAGCATCTGCATCGACCCCCGATACCTGACGCTCTCCGCTTTCCTGCAAATGCTCTTGCAGTGCCTTCTTCTTTTGTTGCCTCTCGATCAAGGCCTTGAGCTTCACCGGCAGGTCCGGATCCTCCGAACCGTCCCCACACTCCTCCCCGCGCGCATCCGCCTCGTCCAACTGCCGGTGATACGCCGCAATCCTCTTCTCCAAACGCCTCAGGTCCCTTGCCAGGGACCGCTTGGTTTGGAAGCTGTCCAGGTTCGCATCGGCCTTCAAAAAAGTCCCGTCGACCGCCACCCGGCTGCCGCCCAGCAGCGAGAGTTCGCGGCACAGCAGCACGAACTCCCGGTTGGCCTCCTGCAGCGCAGCCACATTGTTCTTGCGAAAATCCGCAATCGTCTTGTAGCTCGGCGTCGCACCCTGGCACAGCCAGATCACTTCCAGATTGCGCCGCGTCTCCGCTTCGAGACGGCGCGAACTCCGTACCCGGTGCTGGTAGCCGTACAGATACAGCTTCAGCAGCAGCGCCGGGTCGAAAGCCGGCTGACCGGCGCCGCAGTTCGCTTCGGCATGCGCGAACCCCAGCGCCTCCAGGTCCAGCGTGCCGACGAACGCATCGATCGCGCGCACCGCATTGTGCTCGGACACGTAGTCGTCCAGACACGGCGGAAGCAGCATCATCTGGCTTCGGGACTGCACCTCCTGATAACGTCTCTCGGACATGGTGGTGACCCTTTATGTGGTTATCTCACTCACCGGTAAAGATAGCATGTACAGACAACCCGGGCATCGCTCGCCAGCGTCACCCACCAGAATCGTGGGAATACTTTCACAGTCTCCACCACCGCGGGCGCGCGACCCGTGAGCTCGCAAACCGCATCCAGCTGCGGCTCCATCATCTCCCGCTCGTTCAACGTCCCCGCCGTCACCTCTACGTCGAGGACAACGCCCCGCTCGTCGTCCACCACCGCGTGGTGCTTGTAGCTCGGCTCGAACCCCGCCCGAGCGCTCTTGCGCGCCAGGCGCGCGTCGGGGTCCGTTCGGCTCACCGGACCCGAACCCCCGCCGCCGCCCTTCTTCCCCGCCTCATCCGCCGAGTCGTTCTCCCGCACCACCTTCTCCGCGTGGCGCGCCGCCAGACTCTCCCAGCTCACGTCCGCACGTATCAAAGACGCGTCCATGTGAACCACTTCCCCCTTCGCCACCTGCGCCTCCAGGCACGCCTGAACCGTGCGGCGCAATATCTCCTTGAACCGCGCCTCCCCCCAGCGCTGGCGAATCCGCGTCAGGCTTGAATGATCCGGCAACTCCTCGTGCAGCTCGTAACCGATGAACCACCGGATCGCCAGGTTCACCTGCGCCTCGCGAAGCAGATGCCGGTCGTGCACGTGGCCCAGCAGCAGGCCCGCCAGCATCAACCGCACCACCACTTCCGGGTCGATCCCCGGTCGACCGTTGTCCGCGCAATAGCACCCCGCCACTTCCTCGCGCAGCCAGCTCAAATCCAGTACGCGGTTCACCCGGAACAATATGTAATCTTCGGGAATCAACTGCTCCAGCGAACCGGCCACGAACAATTCCATCTGCCCGCGCCTCTTGCGGTCCAACATCGGGGAATCTCCCATCTCGGGCGAGGGGGGATAACTCCATACGATCACAAAACCAGGGGTTTTTCAACAGGCCCTATCAGGGGGGCCTTTTTTTTCTTTTCTTACCCCCCCTTGCCGGGGTGTTGCTCTTTCAGTCGGGGGGTGTTGCCTTTTTCTTTTTCATGCCCCCCCTCGCCATGAACCTCCTCGTCGGGGTCTTGCCTTTTTATACCCCCCTGTCAAGGGGGGGGTAGGGGGGGTTCGTTTTTGAAGTCCTCCCGCCCCTACGGTTGATACGCCCGGTGCACGGCGCGGCTGGCGCCGTTCCAGCCGGGCATCACCGCGCCGAGCGGCCCGTTGCCGCCCGCGACGATGAGGTGCAGGTCTTCGGGCTCGTTGACGACGCGGACGAAGAAATCGTCGTCGTCCCTGTCCACCGGGTACTCCCACCGACCGTTCGGCCTGTCCGCCCGCCAGGGGCCGCCGCGCTTGAGCTCGCCCACCGTGCGCCCCGCGTTCTCGGAGACGTAGGCGTGCACGTCCGCGCGCGAGAAGCCGGCCCGCGCGCACAGGCGGGCGTGTTCGGGGGAGAGGACGAGCACGGTGTCGGACCTCACCCAGATGGGCCACGAACCCATCGCCGCCATGTTGTCCATGTGGGAGACGAGCAGGCGCTCGGGGTCGCGGTCCACGTCGTTGAAGACGATGTGGGGGTTCTCCACCATGACGGCGGTGATGACGTCCTCCTCCACGCCGTAGCCGCGCGAGACGGCGAGCGACTCCCAGGGGCTGTCTTCTTCGTTCTCGGCGACGCAGAAGGTGAAGCGCGAGGGCTGGCTGTAGATGCTCATGCACGCGACGCGCGCGATTCCGCCGCCCAGGTTCAGGAGCAGGAGCCTGACCGCGCGCCCGATGGTGGCGTTCGCCCGAAAGCCGGGGCCGAAGCAGCCCTGCCCGCCCGTGACGCCGATCCTCCGCGCATAGGGGCCGTTCAGGATGAGGAGGGGCGCCACGCTGTGCATGGTGGCCTGCACGCCGCGCAGGTTGAGCGGCTCCTCCACGATGAGTTCGAGCGCGGCGATGACGACGGGGAGGTATTCGGGCTTGCAGCCGGCCATGACGGCGTGGGCGGCGACGTCGCGCACGGTGGCGACCTCGTCCAGCGGCGGGACGGGGGTCACGGCCTCGTCGGGTGCGCGCGACGTGCCCGCCAGCATGCGCTCGATGCGGTCTTCGGTGGGCGTGACGACGGGCAGGCCGTCCGACCAGGGTTTCTCCAGGAAAAATTCGAATTCGTCCATCTCGTTCATGGGGGGTTCTCCGGGTGGGTGGTTATACGGCAAAGAGATTCGGTGGTTGCGTTTTTCTGAGCCTACCACGGCGGGGGTTGTCGATCATGGGGGGCCGCCCCTGCAATCTTTATTTGGGCGCACCGTAGGGACAACCCCCCGTGGTTGTCCCTTGCAGGACGGGATCCTCGGACAGGCACGGGGGCCTCGGACAGGCGAAGGGGCCTGTCCGCTACGGCCCCGTGAACCGGGATGCGCACCCGTAGGGGTCAGACATATATGTCTGACCCTGTGTCCGCCCGCCTTTGTTTTTGATCGTCATTCCGGCGAATGCCGGAATCCAGGGAATTTGCCTTTTGTTTTTTGCCGTCATGTCGTTCCAATCGGAAAGGAAATGGAAAATCATAATATCTCCACCCCGATCCGCTCTGGATTCCGGCATTCGCCGGAATGACGGCCAAAGGCAAAACCGAGTAGAGAAGGCAATCACTCCCCCCTTGGGGGGTAAACCCGACCGACGAGAAAAGGATCAACTCCCCCCTTGAGGGTCTGGCTTCCCGAGGGGAAAGCCAGACGGTGAGGTGAGGGGGGTTTTGCCCGAAACCGAACCGGTGGGGGGAGTTTTTAATTTAGAATCGTCCCCCCACCGAATCGGCCTTCGCACAAACCGCTCAGCCTCTTTGACTCCCCCTCAAGGGGGGAGTTGATCCTTTTCTTCTCGGTTGCCAATGATCCTCAAGGGGGGAGTTGACCTTTTTTTCGTCGGTTGAAAAATGACCCTCAAAAGGGGAGTTGATCGTTCTTCTCCTTGGTCGGCACTTCCTCCTCCATCGGGCCTTCTTTTTTTATACCCCCTTGCCGGGGTGTTGCCTTTTCATACCCCCCTGTCAAGGGGGGGTAGGGGGGGTTGGTTTTCATGCAGAGCGACGTTTCCCCGACCCTCACCCCTCATGCTTCTCAATCGCGCGCTTCGCCGCCGCGAGGGCGTGGTTCGTCTTCGGGAAGCCGATGTAGGGGCAGAGCGAGACGATGCCCTCGATGAGTTCCTCAGGCCTCAAGCCCTGGTTCAGCACGCCGCGCGAGTGGATTTCCACCTCGCCGGATAAATCCTGCGCGGCGGCGGCGGCGACGATCATCATCTCGCGCGTCCTGTTGTCGAGCAGGGGCTGGCTCCAGCAGGTGCCGAAGACGTACTCGACGATGGCGCGGGTGTGCGCGGGCGCCAGTTCGTTCATCTCGGTGAACGTGCCCGCGAGGCCGTCCTCGCCGTAGATGCCGAGTGATTTGCGTACCGCGAGTCCCCGCTCGTAGCGTTCCTCGTTCATGGGTTTCTCCTTTATATAAGGTGGCGGTGGATGATGGTGGTCGTAGGGACAGGCCCCTGTGCCTGTCCTGCCTTTTTTGTACGACATGGGACGACCACGGGGGGTTTGTCCCTACAATTCGTTTCGCAATTTTTGTGTAGGGGCCGCATACATGCGGCCCTGGTTTTGTATCCACGGGGCGGGTCGCATATATGCGACCCCTACAAAGGCGCGCGATTGTTGTGTAGGGACAGGTCGCGACCTGTCCGGTTTGGTTCGTCAAAAGAGCAACCCCCCCTACCCCCCCCTTGTCAGGGGGGTATAAAAAGGCGATGCGCCCCGCCGGGACGGGGGGTTTTGATTTTTCTTGCCCCCCTGTTAAGGGGGGGTAGGGGGGGTTGGTTTTCGAGGCGAACGGGCGGACACGCAGTCAGACATATATGTCTGACCCCTACAAAATCACCCCCTCTCCTCACCCCCCGTCCCCCGGTATCGCGCCCGGCCGCGTCACGATGAAGCAGACCACGCACGCGCAGACGGCGGCGAGCAGAATCTTCGCGTACCCCGGCGCGCTCATGAGGTATATGGACGGCCCCGCCAGAAGGACGATGAGCGAGACGGATGTCCACTTCGCCCGGGGGCGGATGACGCCGTGGCGCTGCCAGTTCGTGATCAAGGGGCCGTAGAGCCTGTGGCCGAGCAGCCAGGCGTGGAGGCGTTCGGAACTCTTCGAGAAGGCGAACGCCGCCAGGAGGATGAAGGGCGTCGTCGGCAGGACGGGCAGCAGCAGGCCGATGAAGCCGAGCGCGAGGCAGACGCAGCCCAGCGTCAGAAAAAATGGACGAGAAATCTTCCGCCACATGAACGCTCGTTCTCCCGGGCGGGGGTTGTCGGGAATGCCCCTGAAAGGGTAACGGCAACCCCCCGGAAAGGGAAACCCCATACGGCAACCCCCCCCTTGATAGGGGATCAAGGACAGCTCCTCCTCGGGGCTGTCCTGCCCCCTCGTCTTTTTTGTTCCCCCCTGGAGGGGAGTTGTTGAAAAAGTTTTTTTCAAAGCAGTAACCCCCCCTACCCCCCCTTAACAGGGGGGTATAAAAGGCAAGCCCCGCAAAAAAGAATCAACTCCCCCCTTGAGTGTTTTTGCCAACCAACGAGAGAAGAATTTCACTCCCCCCTTGAGGGTCATCCCTTCACGCGCGAGATATACAATCAACTCCCCCCTTGAGGGGGAGTCGAAGAGGCCGAGCGGTTTGTGCGAAGGCCGATGTGGTGGGGGGACGGTTCTAAATTAAAAGCTCCCCCCACCGGCGCGACTTCGGGCTTCGCCCTCGTCTTGCCGTCTGGCTTTCCCCTCGGGAAGCCAGACCCTCAAGGGGGGAGTTGATCCTTGTTTGTGGGTGTTGCTTTTTTCTTTTTCATACCCCCCTGTTAAGGGGGGGTAGGGGGGGTTGGTTTTCAGGTCAAGGGGGGAGTGAATCCCTTCTCTACTCGGTCGCGATTGACCCCCGAAGCGGCACCCCCCCGCAACGCCTGGGACGGCTCGGCATTCGGCGGGCAGTGTACTAGAATGGGCGGACGCCACCTCTTTATATACCTCTCTGATGGAGACGACATGTCCGTTCGCGAATCCGTAGACGCCGATTCCCTGTGGAAAAATCTCGAAAACATCTGCCGCTGGGAGCGCTACACCGGCACCGAGGGCGAGAATGAGGCGGTGCGCTATATCGAGGCGGAACTCACCGCGCTCGGGATAGACGTGGCTGTCCACGCGTTCGATTCGCTCATCAGCATCCCCGGCGAGACGACGCTCGAAATGACGGGAGAAGGGGGCGGGACGATCCGCGCCATCAGCGCGGTGTTCGGCGCGTCCACGGGAGCGGCCGGCGTGCGGGGCCAGGCGGTCCATGTCGGCGAGGCCGGCCCGCCCGACACGCCGTTCGGCGATCCTTTCTATACGGGCGCAACCGGCGAAGCCCCCGTGGCGGGGCGCGTCGTCGTGGCCGAGGGGATGGTGAGTCCGGGCCGGTTCCATCACTTCGAGCGGCGCGGCGCCCTCGCGCAGGTCTACGTCAACAGGGGCAACGCGCACGAGCTGACCGTCTCGACCATCTGGGGCGCGCCGACGCCCGAGAGCATCGCGCGGCTGCCGGGGACGCCCGTCGTCACGCTCTCGCGCGGGCAGGGGGCTGCGCTTCTGGAGCGGCTCCGGGCGCGGGAGGAGGTCGAACTCCTCATCCACGTGGAGATGGACACCGCCTGGCGGGAGACCCTGATGCCGGTGGCGAGCATCGCGCCGGAGAACGGGAGTGAGGAATACGTCCTCGTCGGCGGGCACATCGACTCCTGGCACATCGGGGCGAACGACAACGCGGCGGGCGACGCGACGTTGATGGAGCTTGCGCGCGTCGCGCACGGGGCGAGGGGCGAGCTTCGCCGCGGCTTAAAGGTCGCCTGGTGGAACGGGCACTCGCACGGGCGCTTCTCGGGCTCCACCTGGTATGCGGACCACATGTTCGGCGAGTTGCGCCGGAACTGCGCAGCGTACTTGAACATCGACCAGCCCGGCTGCATCGGCGCCACGCTCTACCGCCCGTTCTGCACGGCGGACGTGCGCGACTGGGTGCGGGACGCCGTGGAGCGTCTGGGCGGTCAGGACACGCAGCCCGATCATCCCCGCAAGATGGCCGACCAGTCGCTGTGGGGGGTGGGCGTGCCCTCGTTCTCCTTCCTGCCCGTCCTCCCGCCCGGCCACCCCGATTTGAGAAAAGATCACCCCGGCGACGGCTTCCCCGAGTACTGGCACCACCCCGCCGACACGCTGGACAAGATGGATAAAGACTTGCTCGCCGAGCACTGCCGCCTCTACGCGGCGGCGCTGCACGAGCTTTGCGCGCTCGAGCGCGTGCCGCTGAACCCCGCCGCGACGGCCGCCGTCGTGAATGAAGAAATCGACAGACTCTCCGAATCGGGAGGCGAAGCCGTGGACCTGGGCGACCTCAGCGCGGCGGGGGCGCGCTTCGCCAGGGCGTGCGCGGCGCTGAACGAGAAGCTGGCGGGCATGGACGCCGCGGCCGCCAACCGCGCCCTCCTCGACATGAGCCACGCGGTCAATCCCGTGCTCTACACCCTGGCGGGGCCGTTCGACCACGACCCGGCGAGCGGCGCGTTCCGGATGCCGGGGCTCCAGTGCATCGCCCACTACGCCGGGCGGGGGCACGGGAGCGATGCGGGGAAGGTCATCTACACGCGGGTGGTGCGCGAGAAGAACCGCGTCGTCGCCGGCCTCGACGCGGCCAGCGCCATCGCGGAGTCGGCCTAGGCCGCCGCGCCTTCGGGGGGTTGCTGGAAAAGCCCGAGGAGAGAGGAATCAACTCCCCCCTTGAGGGGGAGTCGAAGAGGCCGAGCGTTTTATGCGAAGGCTGATGCGGTGGGGGGTAAAATACGTTTTATGGCCAGTCCGAATTATCCCCCCCACCGGTTCGGTTTCGGGCAAAACCCCCTCACCTCACCGTCTGGCTTTCCCCTCGGGAAGCCAGACCCTCAAGGGGGGAGTTGATTGTTGAGCGCTCTACAGGGGGGGGCTCTTTCATGCCCCTCTGACAAGGGGGGGTAGGGGGGGTTGGTTTTTCGGTCGAGCGGGGCGCCCCCTCCATCCCCGAAAAAGGGGATTTTTTCAACAACCCCCTCACGCCAAGTCCGCGAAAGGCCCCGGGTCCGCCTCCAGCCCGAGATAATTTACGCGTATGTGGTTCCACAGGGCGAGCTTCCCCCAGTCGGGGGTTTCGAGGACGCGGTAGCGCGCGTCGAAATAGGGGTTGGGGAGGTAGAAGGTCGTCATCTGCTCGTCGCGCCCGTTCATGAGCGCCAGCGAATAGCTCACCGGCGCGTGGCCCGCGACGGGGGGGTTCTGGTAGATGCGGAGCAGCGTCGCCCGCGCGCACCTGCGCCACCGCGCCAGCTCGGGCGGGCAGGGGTGCCGCGCGTCGCCCCGGTGTTCGCCGATGCACAGGTGGAAGTGCCAGTCGCCGAGGTCGACGGTGAGGTAGCCGTCCAGGTAGCTGATCTTCCGCGGCGGGGCCTTCACGCGGCACTCGAACACGGCCCCCTGGATGCACGGGCCGAAGACGAGCGATTCGTAGTGGTTCTCGAACAGGTCGCGCAGGAGGGTTTCGAGGAGTTCGCGCGTGGGCCGGAACTCCCAGACGGATTGTCGGCTCCCGTCCGCGCCTGTCTCTTCGCGGTACTCCACGTCTGGCTTCATGAGCAACCCCGTTTGCGGCTCGCGCCGCCCGCATGGCGAGGCCCGGGCGGCTCTTAAAGCGTCAGTCGGTCGTTCGCGTGAGAGTATAGCGTATGGTGAGCACGAGTGTCTTATCGAGCCAGGGCAGGGGGGCCGCTTTCCGCACGGCTTCCAAGGAGGCATCGTCCAGATGGGCGTTGCCGGACGTCTTCTTGATTCTTAAGCCTTGCAATCGCCCGTCGGGCAGAACCCGGAAGCTCACGGTGGCCGCGCCCTCCGCCCCCGACTCGCGCGCGAGCGGGGGATAATGCTGGTGGCGCCTGATGCGATTGAGAATCGCCGCAACGCGCGCGTCCGCGTCCATCCCCACCCGGCGCTTCCGGAAGGTGAAAGAGGGCGCCTCGGGCGGTTCGCTCACGGACGTCTCGATCTCCTGCGCGGAGAGAGGCTTGAGATTAGCGAGAAGGAAGAGCGCGAGCGCGGTGAGGGCAAGGGCTGTTCTCATTCTCTCTCCTCCATCGTTCGCATGATGAAATGCCGCTCCTCCCCGCCGTTCACCGGGAGAATCTGCGCGCGCACCCCGAACGCCTGTTCGATGAATTCGGGCTTGAGGACGCTTTGCGGGTTCCCGGAGACGAGGACTTCTCCCGCATGGAGCAGGAGCAGGTGGTCGCAGTAGCGATGCGCGAGGTTCAAGTCGTGAACCGAGACGACCACGGTCCGGCCCCCGGAAGCCTGTGCGCGGAGGATGGCGAGGATGTCGAGGCAGTGCCTCACGTCCAGATTCGCAAAGGGCTCGTCGAGCAGCAGGACGGGCGTCTGCGCGGCGAGGGTTCTCGCGATGAGCACGCGCTTCATCTCCCCGCCCGAGAGTTCGTTGATCGCGCGGCTCGCCAAGTCTCCCGCGTCCACGTCTTGAAGTGCGGCGGCCACCGCCTCGCGGTCGGCATCGGTCTCGGGCGCGAGCCTGCCCTGGTGGGGGTATCGCCCCATCATCACCGTCTCATCAGATCGGAAGGGGAACGCGGGTTCGTGCTTCTGGGCGAGATAGCCGACGCGGCGGGCGATTTCTTTCCTGTCGAAGGCGTCGATGGGTTCGCCGTCCAGCGAGATGCGGCCGCTCTTCAAGGGCACGAGACCCGCGAGCGCGCGCAGGAGCGTCGTCTTGCCCGCCCCGTTGGGTCCGATGACGCCCGTGAGCGCGCCGGGGCGGAAATCGGCCGACACGCCCTTGAGCACAATCCGCTCGCCGAGTTCGACGGTTGCGTTTTCGATCTTAAGCCGCATCAGAAGGTCTCCGCGCGCACGCGGTTCTTGACGATCAGATACAGGAAGAACGGCCCGCCGACCCCCGCCGAGAGGACGCCCAGGCGTATCTCGCCCCCGGGGGAGAGTGTCCGCGCGAGCAGGTCCATCCCCATCACGAAGACGGCGCCCGCGATCATGCTCAAGGGCAGAAGCCTCCTGTGGTCCGGCCCGGCCAGCATCCGCACGATGTGGGGGACGAGCAGGCCCACGAAGCCGACCACGCCCGCCACGGCCACCGACGCCCCGGCCGCGGCGGCGGCGATGACGAGGACCCACGCCTTCGTCCGCGCCGTGTCCACGCCGAGCGCCATGGCGGATTCTTCTCCCGACATCATGAGGTTCAGCTCGCGCCCGAAGAACGCGGCGGCGACCGCGGAGGCGGCGAAAAAGGGCGCGACGAGGATCACGTGCTCCCAGGTGCGGTTCGTGAGGCTCCCCATGAGCCAGAAGAGGATCTGGCGCGCTATCTCGAAATCGCTCACGCTGTAGCTGAGCACGAGCGTCGTCAGCGCGCCCGCGACCGAGTTCACCGCCATCCCGCAGAGGATGAGCGCGCCCAGGGGGGTGTGTCCCTTATGCGATGCGACGATCGAGACGAGGAACACCGTCGCGAGCGCGCCGCCGAAGGCGCTCAGGGGAACGGCCCAGATCGAGGCGGCGCCCAGGCCCAGGGCGATGGCGCTCGTCGCGCCCAGCGCGCCGCCCGTGCTGACCCCGACGACGACGGGGCTCGCCATCGGGTTTCGGAAAAGCCCCTGGAGCATCACGCCCGAGAGCGCTAACGAGGCGCCGACGAACGCGCCCGTCAATGTCCGCGGGAGGCGGATGTGCCAGACGATGGCGCGCTCATGCACGGAGACGCCCGCCCCCTCGGTTGAGATGAGCCCCAGTTCGCTCAGGATGATTTTCACGATTTTATCGGCGCCGATATCCGCCACGCCCAGGCGGACGCTGAGCGCGGTGAGGAGCAGGGCGAGGGCTATGAGCACGGCCGCCAGGGCGTATTTCCTCATGGATAAAGCCCTCTCACCAGGTCGTCCAGTGCGCCTGCGATGTATTGCGATACGCTCGAGAAGCGCGGGTAGGGGATCTCGACGATCTTCTTGGCCCGCAGGGGGGCGTAGACCCCGTTCGCGCGGATGACGTCCTTCATGCCCGCGCCCGATTCGGGGTTCGCCCCCACCATGATGACGTCCGGGTTCCAGGCGATGATCCGTTCCGCCGACACCCTGCGCGCTCCCCGCACCCCGCGTTCGGCGGCGGCGTTCACGCCGCCCGCGAGGCGGATGAGCGCGTCGTGCGAGGTGCCTTCGCCCGTCACCCAGCCGCCCCGCACGAGGGTCAAGATGCGCGGGGGCTTCGCATCGGGTGGAATGCGCGCGCGGATGGCGCGGATTCTTTCTCGGGCATCTTTAATGAGTTTTTGCGCTTTCGCCTCTTCACCGATCAGGCGGCCCATCTTCTCGATGCTCGCGAAAACGTCCGCAACGCCGCTGAAAGAGGAGAATTTGGACACCGGTACTCCGGCGGCCCGCAGGTGGTTCAGGAACGCGGCGCTCGAATACGAGGCGACGAACACCATGTCCGGCCTTAATGCGATGATGCGCTCGGGCGCGCTGTCGATGAGGGGGATGCCCCGGACCTTATCTGCGACGTTGGAATAGCCCGGGTGGCCGGCCAGCTTGTGGAGGCCGACGATTCTTTCCCTGGGCGCGAGCGCGAGGAGCATCTCGGCGGTGGCGAGCGTCATGGCGATCAGCCGTTCGGGCTTCCTGGCGGCGCGGGCGGGTGCGGCCCCCTCCGGCATCGGCGAGAGCGCAGCCCATAGAAGAGCCGCCGCCAGGAAGCGAATTTTGAGATTATTCCATAATCGCATCTACCGTCCTTCGCGCAAAGCCCCGCTTCAGGGGGTTGTTGAATAATCCTCGTCAGGGGCATCGCTTCTACCCCCCTTGTCAAGGGTTTGTTGAAAAACCCTGCACACGATCCCTACGAAGTCGCTTTACACAGATGAGAACACCAAAATCACTCCCCCCTTGAGGGGGAGTCGCAGAAGCCGAGCGTTTTTTGCGAAGGCTGATGCGGTGGGGGGTAAAATGCATTTTATCGCCATTTCGGATTATACCCCCCACCGAATCGCTTGCGGGCTTACGCCCTTAGCTCTTCGACTCCCCCTCAAGGGGGGAGTGATTTTTCTCTCTCGTCGGTCGGTTACATACGACAAATCCAGTGTTCCAGATTTTTCAACAACCCCCTCAAGGGGGGAGTCAACTTCAAAAACGTGCGCTCAACCAAAATCGCTCCACAAGGGCCTTTTCCAACATCCCCTAGAAAACCGCCCTCACGCCCGCGAACCACTGTACTCCGGGCGCGCCGTAGCCGTAGACGGCCTCGTATTCCTCATCCAGCGCGTTGTTCACCTTGAGCTCGACCGTCAAGTCTTTCACCTTCGATTTTCTCGTCCTGTCGAACATCGAGATACGGTCCTTCACGACGGCCAAAGAGAGCGCCAGGTCCACCCGCGTGAAGCCGGGGTTCACCACCCTCGGGTAGGGCCAGGGTGCGGAGTCGTCGATGTCCCACCTGTCGCTCACCGTGTTGACGCGCAGGGTCGCTTTCAGCCGCTCGGGGTGGTAGCTGACCGAAGCGCTCCACCACCAGTCCGGGCGTCTTAAGAGTTCTTCTCCCTCCACGTAGCTCGGCGCGCCGAGGCCTCCGGTTTCGAGCGTCTCCGTGTCCATGAGGTTGTAGCTCGCGTGGGCCGAGAAGTCGTGGAAATCGAGTAGCGAGAAGGAGAGTTCCGCGCCCTTGACGCGCGCCTTCTGGATGTTCTCGTAGTTCGTGCCGTTCTCGAAAGGCGTGAACGAATAGGCGATCAGGTCGTCGATATCGTTCACGTAATACGTGGCGCTGAACCTTATCTTGTTACCCGCCAGGAACTGATCGAAACCCGCCTCCCAGCTTTTTTGCCGCTCGCTCTTGAGATTCGGGTTGCCGGGGCCATAGACGTCAAGCAGTTCGGCGAAGGAGGGCCGCTTGACGCCCTCACCCACCGCGCCGCGAATCCGCGCGCCGGTTCCGGGGATTTTATAGGAGGCGGAGAGTTTTCCGGTCGTCTCGTCTTCGCCGACGTCGAAGGTGTCCACCCGCGCTCCGCCCGCGAGGGTGAAGCCGTTTTGGAACTGAAACTGCTGTTGCGCATAGAAGGAGGTGGCCCGCCTGTCACTGTCGTATTCGCTGTCCCCGAAAGCGGACGCGCTCTTGATGGAGATGTCCTCCGTCTCCCACTCGACGCCGAGCGTGGACACCGACCGGCGAAGCGCGCGGAAGCCCAGTTGCTCCCCCGTGAGCCTCACGTTCACCTGGTTATCGAAGTGAAGCCGGGTGCCGTCCGTCTCCGTTTTGCTCGCGCTCGGGTCCAGCTCGTCGGGCTTGTTCTCATCGAGCGTGTCTCTCAAATAAACGGAGACGCGCGGGACAAATTCGAGCCACGGGGAAAGCTTCAGGTGCGCGCGCGCGCCGATGAGTTGTTCGGTGAGGTCCCTGTATTTGTTGGGTTCGGTGTAGCCCTGGTGAGCGGGACCCGGAAGGTCGTAGCGGTTCCGGTTGGCGTGATAGAGAAAACGCACCCGGGCGTTTTCAGACAGGAAATGATCCAGCCCCACCGTCCCCACGGTGCGGTAGTAGCCGTCGTTGGGAAGATGACCCTCCGTGTCGAGGCGGCTCAGGCTTGCGGCGTATCCGCTCTTCGCCGTTCCGCCCTTCAGCTTGAATGTCTCCTCGAACGTCTCGAAGCTGCCGCCCCTCGCGCGGACCGTGAAAGAAGGCGCTTCTCCGGGTTTGCCGATGTCCGGAATGAAATTCATGACGCCCGAAGCCGCGTCCGAACCGTACAGCGGGCTTTGGGGGCCTTTCAGGATTTCGGCTGTGCCCACCCACTCGGGTGACAAGTGCCCGAAGTCGTACGCGCTCCCGTCCGGGAAGGTGAGCTTGAAGCCGTCGATCATCACGCTGGTGAAGTTGCTCTCGCTCCCTCTCAGGAACAGGCTCGACTGGCCGCCCCGTCCGCTCGTCTGCGGGAGGATGACGCCCGCCCCCTCGGTGAGGAAGTCGATCATGTCGCCGGGCTGGAGGCTCTCGATTCTCTCGAGGTCGAACACCTCCACCGAATCGGCCACGTCGCTCAGCCGCTCGGGCGTGCGCGTCGCCGTGACGGTGATGGGGTCGAGGTAGAGTTCTTCTTCGGCGCTTTGCGCGCCGGCCCGGTCCATTGCGGAGCATAAGATGAAGGCTGCGGTCAGCAGAATAAGCAGGTTCTGTCTGAGGCGGATGGATGATCGGGTGGGTTTTCCTGCGATGCCTTGCATGGTGCGATGCCTCCTTGAGCGGCCCAAGCGCTCGAAACGGACCCCTTTGCGGGGTCGTGTGGAGATGATGCCGACAGGCCGGTCTTCTGGCTCGCGCCGATGGCCGCCTCCCATTCCTTCCCGGGTGTATCCCGGTGGACTGCATGAAAGGCGCGTCGCTTACAGCTGCCGGGCAGCTCCGGTTTCGCACCGGATTCCCGTACACCTGCCGGCTGTTTCAGCGGCGGATGCTCCGCCGTGCTTATGGCTGTTGAAAAAAACCTTCTCTCTCGGAATTCACCCCCCACTGACGCGGCTGCAGACTTCGCCCTTGAACACATTGTCAACCGACTAGAGAGAAGAGAATCACTCCCCCCTTGAGGGTCTGGCTTCCCGAGGGGAAAGCCAGACGAAGAGCTGAGGGCGTAAGCCCGAAAGCGATTCGGTGGGGGGTATAATTCGGACTGGCGATAAAACGCATTTTACCCCCCACCGATTCAGCCTTCGCACAAACCGCTCGGCTTCATCGACTCCCCCTCAAGGGGGGAGTGAACTTCAAAAACGTGCGCTCAACCAAAATCACTCCACGGGTCTTTTTCAACACACCCCTCAAGGGGGGAATAAATTCTCCTCCCTCCCCGGTCGGCTGTATACGCCGAATCACGAAAGAAAGCCTTTCTCAACAACTCCCGCTTATGACGAAAGAACAGGCGCGCGCCCGCGTGGGGCACGCGCTCCGGATGTTGCTCTCGACTTGGTGTGTGAAGATGCGCAAGATACCACCCACCTCCCGTTCCGCGAGGACGTGACGGGTCAAAAGGTTGCCGCAGGTCGGTCTCCTGGCTTCCGGATCAGCCTACTCACGGCCCCTTCCCGGCGTGGTGCGCCAGTGGTTTCGGCCGCTTTCGTCCCCGGTCACAGTGGCGGGTCCGCGCCGGATTCTCACCGGCTTCCCGGGCTTTCACCGAGAAAGCCCACCTGCGACAGGTCGGAACAAATGCTTTCCAGCTACAAAATCAGCGCGCTGCGATGGCCGGTATCAGATATCAGACCGCCTCGTACTTGTCGCGCGTGATGGTGTCGAGATCGATGCCTTCGATGCGGACGAGGCGCGTCTCCCCCTCGCGCTTGGGCGAGTGGAATTCGCCCACGTCGTAGGCCTTCGAGAGGCCCGGCGTGAGGTCGTAGCTCCGCACGGCGCGCACCTTGCCCGGTGCTGCGCCGTTGGGCCGCTCGACGAGCTCGTAGTCCGTCATCGTGGTGGTGCCCACCGCCTGTCCGTAGATGGCCCAGGATTCGCCGTGGTCGTGCGGGGAACTTCCGGTCACGCCCTTGTGAACGTGGGCGAAGATGCAAAAGCCGAGCTCGGGGTCCTTGTAGAGGATCTGGCGGGGGGAGTCGTTGTCCGGCCCGAGGTGCTCCTGCACGAACTCCTCTTGCACCAGGACTTTCTCGAGTGCGTCGCTCACCTTCTGGAGACCCGCCTTGCTGGAATCGGCTTTCAGAATGTCGTGGCATTCGGCTGCGAATTTATCGAGGATTTCACCCATCGTTCGCTCTCCTTGTGTTTGAGAGGTTGATTTTCCATTCATTCTAACGGCAGCCCGCGTCTTTTGCAAAACGATTGAGAGGGGAGCGTGCTTTTCGCGTATTCGGTGTATGATGCGGGAATATCCCGAAGCAGCATCAGGCGAACTCCCACAAGGGGCTTTTGGGTGGATACGTCGAAGCAGCGAAACATCGAGACCTTCACGCGGATGGCGGAGACCTACGGCGGCTATTACAGCGACGCGGAGCAGGCGCGCCTGGGTGCGATGGCCGAGCGGGTCGGCTTCGGCGAAGGTTCCTGGCTGGTCGATTTCGGGATGGGCACGGGCACTTCCGCGCGGCCTTTTCTGGCGGCCGGCGGGAACGTCGTGGGGCTGGACCTCACGCCCGCGATGGCCAAGAGAGGGCGCGAACGCCTGCGCGAGTGGGGTCTGGAAGCGAACGCCCGCTACGTCATGGCGAACGCGCACGACGCGCCCCTCGCGGCGGGGAAGGCCGACGCCGCCATCTGCCGCCACACGTTTCATCATCTCGAAGACCCCCAAAAAGTTTTCAGTGAGATGGCCCGCGCCGTCCGTCCCGGCGGCCACGTCTTCCTGATCGACTACCACTATCCCGATGAGGAAGAAGAGCGCGAGAAGATAGAAGAACTCGACCGGGTGCGGGAGCCGACCATCACGCGGCATCTGTCCGGAAAGGAGATGGAAGGTTTATTTATCGAGGAAGGAATCCGGGTCGAGGAGAAAGTGGTCGACAGGACGGACACGCCGTTCGACGAGTGGATGGACCTCGCCAAGACCTCGCCCGATGTGTTCCCGAAACTGAGAGCCGCCTTCGAGCGCCTGCGCGATCAGGGCGGAAGCTGGTATGAGGAAAGCGGCGCGGGGGCGGAATTCTCCGTCATCAGGAAACGCCTGACCATCCTGGGCCAAAAACCGGGTTGAGTTTCACTTCACTAAATCTCCTGCCGCGGGCCTGATGCCTCCTGTGTAACCCGCCTCATTCTACGAACCCTGAGTAGCCCTCCTCATCCCCCTCACCCTGAGTAGCTGCGAAGCAGCGTATCGAAGAGCAAACGCGATTGATGAATGAGTGTTTGAAGCGATTGATGAGGGTTGTTGAAAAAGCCCCCCTCCTCAAGGGACAAAGGCACCCCCCTACCCCCCCTTGTCAGGGGGGTAAAAAAACCCGATGAGCGAGCAAGATACACTCCCACCTTGAGGAAAGTTGGCGACGGGGTAGAGAAGAGATTCACTCCCCTTGAGGGTCGGGCTTCCCGAGTGGAAAGCCCGACGAAGAGGCCGAGCGGTTTATGCGAAGGCCGATTCGGTGGGGGGAGCTGCCACAGAAAAACTCCCCCCACCGGTTCGGTTTCGGGCAAAATCCCCCTCACCTCACCGACTCCCCCTCAAGGGGGGAGTTGATTGTATATCCCGCGCATGAAGGGATGACCCTCAAGGGGGGAGTTGATTCTTTTTTGCGGGGGTTGCTTTTTTATACCCCCCTGACAAGGGGGGGGTAGGGGGGGGTGGTTTTCAAGGCGAGAGCTTGCGCCGCCGCCCGGTTTCGAGTTTTGGCCGTCATTCCGGCCTTCGCCGGAATGACGAACAAAATCGCAAGAGCTGCAGGGACAGGCCCCCGTGCCTGTCCGATGCCCTGTTCTACAAGGGACAACCACAGGGGGCAGGACAACCCCTTTAGGTTGTCCTGCTACAAATGACCAGCTCCATACGCCGAATCGCGAAAACGAGACTTTTTCAACAACCCCTTATCGTTCGGGTTCGTGCCCTCGATACGGCGCACAAGCGCGCCTACTCGGGATGAAGGGGGTGTTTGTCGTCCTCCTCAAAGCTCCTGTGGCGGCGGGCTGCCCAGTGGAGCGGGTTTTACGATAGCGTCAATGAGGCAGGGTTTGTCGCTTCGGGCGGCTTCTGCGAGGCGCGCCTCCAGCTCATCCGGCGAATGGACGCGCGCGGCCTCCACGCCCATCGATTCGGCCAGCTTGATGAAGTCGAGGCTCGGTTCCGTCAGGTCCATGCCGACGAAGCGGTGAAACTCTTTCGCCTTGCCGTCGAGCGCCAGCACGCGCCCTTTCAGGATGTGGTAGGCCCCGTTGTTCGCGATGACGAATATCGCGCCGATACCGTATTTCGCCGCCGTCCAGAGGGTCTGGTTGGAGTACATGGCCGAGCCGTCGCCCGAGAGGCAGATGACGGGGCGGTCCGGCGTCGCTATCTTGGCGCCCAGCGCCATGGGCAGGCCGTTCCCGATGCCGCCGCCTTTCCTGCCGAAAATCTGGGAGGCCGTGCGCCCCACCGCGCGCCGGAAGCCGGGCCCGGCGGAGGTGAGCGCCTCGTCCACCCAGACGGCGCCCTCGGGCGCGCCCGCGCCGAGAGCGCGGTGAAAGGCGGGAAGGGACATGCCTTCGGTATAATCGCTTTGCTCTGCCGGGGGCGGGGCGGCCTCGCGCGCGCTCTGGTTTTCCGCCGCGATTTGCTCCGCGCGCGCTTTCGCCCCCGCGGCTTCATCCGCCGTCTGCGCGCTCGCCACGGCTCCCGTCAAAACGGGAAGGGTGGTTTTCGGGTCTCCGTAGAGTGCGGCGTCCAGGCCGAAGTTCTTGCCCATCTCCCATGCGTTGAGATCCAGATGAACGACCCGGCAGCTTTCGGGCAGCGGGCGCACGTCGGCGGGATATGAGAACAGGAATACCTCCGTGCCTGCCATGAACACCAGATCGTGCTCCGCGAGGCGCTCCCGCAAGGGTCTGGCGAGGATGGGCAGTTTTCCCGCGTAGAGCGGGTGCGCCATGGGATACGTGATCAGGTTGGCGAAGTTCTCCTCGAACGCCTTGGCGCCGATTTGCTCGGCGAATGCCGCCAGCTCGTCCAGCGCGCCCGAGTGCGCGACGCCCGCGCCCGAGACGATACAGGGCCGCTCGGCTTTCGCGATGAGCGCGGCCGCCGCCTCGACCGATTCCGCCGATGCGGCGAAGCGCGTATGGATGCGCGTGGGTTTCTCCTGGAGGCCGGAGGCGGGGCTGAGCATGACGTCGCCGGGCAGGGAGAGGAACACGGGCCCCGTCGGCGGCGTCATGGACACCTTGACGGCGCGGCGCACGGCCTGCTCCAGATCCTCGACGCGGCGCACCTCATACGACCACTTGACGAGCGGCTCCGCCATGCGCGCGAGATCGTCATGGAGGATGATTTCCTGAAAATGTCCGCTCTGGGGCTGGTTCCCGGCGGTGACGAGCATGGGCGCGCCCGAGCGCTTGGCGTTGTAGAGAAGCCCCATCGCGTTGCCGAGGCCGGGGGCGACGTGGAGGTTGATGGCGGCGGGCCTACCGGTGCTGAGGCCGTATCCCTCCGCCGCCGAGATCGCCACGCCCTCGTGCAGCGTGAGGATGAACTCGAGCCTCTCCTCGTTCACGAGCGCGTCCATGAGGGGAAGTTCCGTCGTGCCCGGGTTTCCGAACAGGTGCGTCACGCCCTCATCGAGCAGGGTTTCGAGCAGCAAGGATGCGCCGTTTGCGTTTCTCATCTTTCTGGCCTCTGGGTAGTCGTGGGAAAGGTAAGGATTAGTGGAAGTAATTGCCGCCGTTCACCAAGAGGGTCTGGCCGGTGACGTAGGCGTTTCGGAGCATCATCATGACGGCGTCGACCGTCTCCTCCACCGTTCCGTACCGCGCCATCGGCGTATTCGGCGTAGAACCGCGCAGGTCCTGTGTCGTCATGTCGGTGTCGATGATGGCGGGCGCCACGCTGTTCACCGTGACGCCTTCTTTCACGAGGGCGGCGGCGTAGCCGTGGGTGAGGCCGTGCATGCCCGCCTTCGAAGCCGCGTAGTGCGGCCCGACGCGTCCGCCCGTGAAGGCGGCGTTCGATGAGACGTTGACGATTCTCCCCCACCGCGCCGCCCGCATGTCGGGCAGGACGGCCTGCGTGAGCAGAAACGCGGATTTGAGATTCACGGCGAGCGTGGCGTCCCAGTCCGATTCGGTGAGTTCGTCGAAAGGTTTCGTGATGGCGATCCCTGCGTTGTTCACGAGGATCGAGACGGGGCCGAAGCGTTTTCTCGTTTCCTCCACCAGGCGGCGCGCGTCTTCGGCCTGCGATACGTCCGCCTGGAAGATGAAGGCCGCACCGCCCGCGTCTTCTATCTGGCGGCGGGTCTCCTCCGCCTCGTCCGTGCGCTCGCGGTAGTTCACCGCCACGCGGCAGCCCGCGCTCCCCAGGGCCAGCGCGCATCCGCGCCCGATGCCCCGGCTCGCGCCGGTGACGATACAGGTTTTTCCTTTCATAAGGTCTGGCGACAACGGCGCGCCTCCCCGGAGTGTGAAAGCCCCATCCTAATTCATCCGCCCTGATAAGGGCAGTCGCGGCGCGGAATTTTATCGTTTCGGGGCCGTGGTGGTATATTGAGCGCTATGAGCGGAGACAACATTCGTTTGGCTTGCGTCGGTCTGGGCCGCTGGGCCGGCGTGCTGGCGGAGGGGGTCCGGAAAACGCCGGGGCTTCGAATCGCCGCCTGCCATACGAGGTCGGACGAGCGCAAGGAAGCTTTCGCCGAAAAATACGGTTGCAGGCCCTGTCCCGATTATGCGGCCATACTCGAAGACCCGGATATCGACGCCGTCCTCCTCACCACACCCCACAGCGCGCATAGGGATCAGGTCTGCGCGGCGGCCCGCGCCGGGAAGCACGTGTTTGTCGAAAAGCCGATCGCCGTCACGCTCGATGACGCCCGCGCCTGCGTGGAAGCGTGTCAGAGCGCGGGCGTCGTCTTGATGGTCGGGCATTGCTGGCGCTGGGTGGCGTCGGTCCAGAAGGCGAAGGCGCTAATGGATGAAGGCGCCCTCGGCGAGGTGACGCAGGCGGCGGGGCATTTCGGCAACCCGCGCGCCCGCAACTACGGCAGGGAAATCTGGCGCGACGACCCGGAAGAATCCCCTCTCGGGCCGTTCACGGGGCCGGGGTTTCACCTTCTGGATATCCTGAAGTACCTCCTGGGGCCGGTCGAGGAAGCATTCGCCGTACTGGAGCGGAAGATGGCGTCGGGGCGGATACCGGACACCGCTTCGGGCGCGCTCCGGTTCGCCTCAGGCGTAACCACACAGGTGAGTTCGAGCTTCGTGACGCCGCGCCGCTACCAGCTTTCCCTGTTCGGCACCGAGGCGAATCTCTACGTGAACGCGGACCCGGGGGGCGGAACGCCCGCAGCACCCGCCCTCGTCATCCACAGGCGGGGCGAAGAGGCGCCGGAGGTCCTCGCGGTCGAGAAGACCGACATGATCGCCCGACACATGGCATCTTTCGTGGACAGCGTCCGCGGTGATGCGCCCCCGTTCACCGACGGGCGGGAGGGAGCCTCCCTCGTCGCGCTGCTCTGCGCCATGCTCGCCTCATCGAAGGCGGGGGGATGGGCGCAAGTGGAAACGCCTTGAGGGTATCAGGCAGCATAGGATTTTATTGCCCGCCTCAAGAAATCATTTCCCCCACACGACGGCCCATGCGCCCAGCACCGAGCAGGCACCGCCGATGATGACCTGCGCGCTCACGCACTCCTGTTTCCGGAAGAACAGCCAGGAGAAGAGGATGACGATCAGGATCGAGAGCCGGTTGATGGGCACGACCTGAATGACCTCGCCGTCCTTGATCGCCCACCAGAAGAAGAACGCGGCCAGAAAGTTGCATATCGCGCCCAAGGCTGTGATTGTAAGTGAATGGCGGGTGAAGGGGCTGCTTTTCATCTGGAGCGCCGGGAAGAAAAAAGCGCTCGCGAGCAGGAGCGTGAGGGTCGTCATGTTCGAGACGCCCATCCCGAGCGTGACCGAGGGAATGTGGACGAAGCCGTATTTCCTCACGATGTGGGAGATGCTCGCAAACGCAGCGCCCGCCACGGGAATGAGGTAGTAGGTGAGGGGGATGCGTCTCTGGGTGGCTTTCCTGTCGTAAAGGAGCAGGACGCCGCCCGCCATGATGCCGAGCGTTCCCAGCGTCACGAGGGGGGTGAGCCTCTCGCCCAGCAGAATCACGGCCAGTCCCGAGGACCAGACGAGGCCCGTCTGCGTCAGGATGGGCGTGCGGGCGAGCCCCACGAGCTTGATGGATATCATCCCCATGTAGCGCCCGCCCAGCCCGCCGACGGTCCCCACGAGAACGAACCACAGGATTCCGTAGAGCGGCCAGTGGTCGAGTCCCTCGCCCGCCGCATAGAGGCCGAGCGCGAAGATGGTGGTGATGATGGTCGCGATCACCGTCGTCACGAGCGGGCTCAGGCTCATGAGCGCGCCCCGGTAGAGCGTCCTGGCGACCGAGATGAAAAACGCCGAGAGAAGCGCCATCAGGTTGGGATGAAGAGAGTCGAGCAAGCGTAAAACCCAGGGTAAGAGAAAGCGCCATTATCCACCGGCGTTGAGGGCGGGGCAAGGTGTGGGCGGTAACGAGTGGGTTCGGACAGGCACGGGGGCCTGTCCCTACGGTGAATGTGATCTTTTTCGTCATTCCGGTGTCAATACCGACTGATAAAGGAGGGATTGACGGAATCCAGGGAATTTATTTTTCGCCTTTGATTTTTTCCGCCGTTACCACCCAATCAAAAAAGGAGGAAATGCCGCGTGATATTCGTGCTTATCGGTTCTGGATTCCGGCATTCGCCGGAATGACGGCTGTCTGAGGTTATTCAATAAAGAAGCGAGATTTGCCACCCGTAGGGACAGGTCGCGACCGGTCCCTGCAGGCTAGGCGGATAGATGGTGCGCGGAAGAAGTCGCCGTCCCGTTTGCGGCTGGAGCGTGACCGTTTACAGGCGCGCGCATCATCCGCTTGAGCGCGAGGACGGCGCTCTCGGGGCTGCTGAGCACCCTCGCGTCCACGCGGCGGGAGACCGCATCCCGCGCCCGTGCCATCGAAAACTGCGCGAGCAGGACGACGTCGGCTCTTGAGTCGGCGGCAGCTTCCGTAATGAGCGCGTCGTGAGTATCAGGATCGCCTGCGTGGAGGGCGTCGAGCGCGCCCGGCACGTAGGAGTCTTCGATTGTGAGGTCGACTTTTCTTTGCGCGGCCAGCGCTTCGAGTTCGCGCCTTATCGAGGGGCCGGACGGCCGGAACGTCGAGAGAACCTGGATGCGGCCTCCAAATGCCAGCGCCTCATCGAGCATCGCCTGGTTGGGTTTCAGGACGGGAACCGGGAGCCTCGCCTGAACGGCCTCTATCGCCGGGCCGAAGGCCGAGCATGAGAAGAGAATCGCCTGAGCGCCCCCTCTATGCGCGAACGTAGCGAGCCTCTCCACGCGCTCGTTGATCTCGGGCGTGAGGTGGCCGAACGCTTCCAGATCGCGTGAGAGGGATTCGTCGATGAGCTGGACGACCTCGGCTTCGGGCCAATGGTTTTCGGACGCGGCTTCGATAGGCGATACCGCGACGCGCGTCGCATGAACGACGCCGATGATGGTGGACATGGGTTCGGGCGTATCCTTACAAATGATGGCGTATGAATATGATGACAACGACGCGGGATTCTAGGTGAAACGGGGATTCATGGCAAGGGCGGGGCGGACACCTGGTTCCGCCCCTTCGCCAGCGTAGGGGCCGTTCGCGAACGGCCCCTACAGGCTTGGGTTCTCACATCTACTTCTCAGGCACCACGGGCAGCATGATGTAGGACGCGTGCTCGGGTCCGCAGTGGAGCGTCACGTTCTTGCCGAAAATCTCCTCGGGCCTGTCCACCGGGTCGTCGTGCAGGAACGGCCCGCAGCCCCTGAACACGTTCTTCATGTTCGAGAGCTTGTGCGTGGTGACGCAGCTGTATTCGTAGTCCTTGCCGCGCACGCTGAGCGCCAGCCGGTAGCCGGGGGGCACCACGATGCAGGTGGGCCAGACCTCGATGTCGAGCTCGTATATCTCGCCCGGCGTGAGGTATTGCTTCTCGTCATGCGCCTGGTAGGGCTTCCACTCGGTCGAGAGCTCGGGCACGAGCTTTCGGTGCGAGGCGCGGAGCCAGCCCTGCGCGATGGGCGTGTTCGGGTCGAGCGTGCCCTGGAAGGTGATCTCCTTCATGTCGGGCGTGAACAGGCGCAGGACCAGAAACAAGTCCGCATCCTGGGTTTCGGATGAGACGAAGAGTTTCGAAGCCATGGGACCGGTTATCTCCGTCTCCGCATCGAAGGGCGGCAGCATAAACGTCACGCCGTCGCTGAAGCCCCCGTAGGTGATGGTCTGATCGGTGTCGAGCGGCGCGGAATCGAGGCACATTTGGGCGGGGTTCAGGTAGAACTTCGTCCACTGCGTGCGCGCCAGGGGCCACTCGTTCTCGCCGCGCTCGACGAATTTCTCCCCGACGTGGCGCACCTTGAGCATGACGGGCGGCTTCTCCATCCAGCCGGTTTCCTCGCCCTTGAGATAATGGCCGAAAAACTGCTTCTGGAGCTTCTCCCCGTAGGGGGTATAGAACTCCGTCCAGTGCTCGAAGCCGTGGACTTCCAGCCATTTCTCGGTGGACGCCGCCCGCATGAAGCCCTCGTAGTTCCCCCTCGGGTGGAGGCCCTGTCCGCCCCAGCTCGCCGCCGAGATGAAGGGCGTCTTTATCTTCTCCCAGTGGGCGGAGCGGTCCTGATACCACTCGCCGTCGAGCGGACGCTCCAGGATGTCGCCCCCGTAGTCGGAGCGGTTTTTCTCCATTTCCTCCTCGCTCAGTGTGTCGGGGCCGCAGACCAGACCGCCGTGGACGCGGCTCTTGGGGCCGTTCTCGCCCAGGCCGTGCTGCACGGACTTCACCTGCATGTCGTACCAGTTCGCGAGGAACGTGGTGAGGATGCCGCCTTGGTGGCTCATGTCGCGGTAGAAGTCCGCCGCGCCCTCCCAGACGCACATGGCTTCCAGATACTTGGGCTGCAGGCCCGCCACGTGCCACTGGTTGATGGCGTAATACGAGATTCCCGTGAGGCCCACCTTGCCGTTGCACCAGGGCTGCTCGCCCGCCCATTCGATGCAGATGGCGAAGTCCTTGGTCTCGCGCGGGGAGAAGTGGTCGATGTAGCCCGGCGAGCGGCCCGCACCGCGCGAGTCCACGCGCACGCAGATGTAGCCGTCCGGCACCCATTTCTCGGGGTCCACGACCTCCCAGCTTTGGTGGATGTTCGAGGAACCCGCGATGGCGTCGGGGTGGCCTGTGGCGAAAAGCTCCCAGGCCGTCTCGTAGCCGTCCTGCCATGCGAGGTCTTTCGCGTAGGGGCCGTAGCTCAGGATGACGGGGTATTCGCCGTCGTCATCGGGCCGGTAGACGTTCGCCCGCAGCACCAGGCCGTCTTCCATCCGGATGGGGACGTCCCATTCGATGAGAAAGCCGTGCATTTTTTCGGTTCGGTATTGCGGGTCTGTGTTCAGGTCGATGTCGCTCATGTTCACCTCATCTCGTCTGTGGGAAGTTTCATCTTCCGCGCCTATTTCTCGGGAATCACCGGCAGCATCACGTAGGCCTCGTGCTCCCCGCCGCAGTGGAGCGTCACGTTCTTGCCGAACACGTCGGGCGGCCTGTCCTTCGGGTCGTTGTGGATGAAGCACCCGCAGCCGGTGAACTCGTTCTTCATGTTGGAGAGTCCGCCGCCCGAGCCGCCGGGATACACGTAGTCCTTTCCGCGCACCGTGAAGGCGACCCGGTAGCCCTCGGGGATCACGATGCAGGTCGGCCATACCTCGATGTCGAGTTCATACACCTCGCCCGGCGTCAGGGGCTGCTCTTCATCGTGCGTGTGATACGGCCTGTAGGGCAGGGTCTTCTCGGGGTCCAGTTTTCGGTGCGAGGCTCTCAGCCAGCCCTGCGCGATCGGTGTGTGCGGGTCGAGCGCGCCCTGGAAGACGACTTCTTCCATGTCGGGCGTGAAGACGCGCACGACCAGAAATAAGTCCGCATCCTTCGTCTCCGACGACACGAATAGCTTGGCCGCGATGGGGCCGGTGACTTCTGTTTCTTCAGATATGGGCGGCGTGATAAAGGTGACGCCCTCGCTGAAACCCGCGTAGGTCGCCGTCGCCGCCTCGGCGACGGGCGCGTCTTCAAGCGTATGGGTTTGCGCGTTCAGGTAGTATTTCGTCCACTGCGTGCGCGCCAGCGGCCATTCGTTCTCATGACGCTCGACGAAGCGCTCGCCGGGGTGGCGCACCTGGAGCAGCACGCGGGGCTGATCCGGCCAGCCGGTGTCCTCGCCTTTCAGGTAATGGCCGAAGAATTTCTTCTGCATGTTGACGCCGTAGTCGGTATAGAACTCCGTCCAGTGCTCGATGCCGTGGACCTCGAGCCATTTCTCCTCGCATCCGGCTTCCAGGAAGCCCTCGAAGTTCCCGCGCGGGTGGAGCCCCTGTCCGCCCCAGTTGGCGGAAGAAAGAAGAGGCGCCTGGATTTTACTGAAATCGGGCATACGCGACTGCCAGTATTCGTCGGTATCGAGCTTGTGGGAGAAGCAGTCCTCGCCGAAATCGTTTCGGTTCGCGCCGAGTTCTTCCTCGGTCAAGGTGATGGGGCCGGAGACCCAGTCGCCCGTAAAGCGGCTCTTGAAGCCGCGTGTGCCGAGGCCGTGCTGGACGGTGTAGACCTGCATCTCGGACCAGTTGCGCGCGAAGCCGTTGCAGAAGATGCCGCCGTGGTGGGCCATTTCCCGGTAGAAATCGGCCGCTCCCTCCCAGACGCACATGGCGGAGAGGTGAGGCGGCTGCATTCCGCCCACCTGCCACTGGTTCATGCCGTAGTAGGAGATGCCGTTCAGGCCGATCTTGCCGGAACTCCAGGACTGCACGGCCGCCCACTCGATGCACTCGTACAAATCCTGCGCCTCGCGCGCCGACCAGATGTCGATGACGCCCGGCGAGCGGCCCGCTCCGCGCGAATCCACGCGAATGCAGACGTAGCCGTCCGGCACCCATTTCTCGGGGTCCACGACCTCCCAGTTCTGGTATTTGTTGGTGGAGCCTGCCGGCACGTCCGGGTGTTGCTCGACCATGCGTGTCCAGCAGGTCTCGTACAGGTCCTCGAAGTGCAGGTATTTACCATACGGCCCATACGTCAGGATGACGGGGTATTTTCCCGCATCGTCCTGGGGGCGGTAGACGTCGCAGCGCAGAACGACCCCGTCCTCCATGGGGATGGGCACGTCCCAGTCGATGCGCATTCCGTCTCTGTCTTCGGTCTTGTAATCGCTCATTCGGCCTTTCTCCTCGGCTCATCGAAGATGTTTGAGTGCAGGCGGCGCAGGGAGCCGCCGTGGAAATTTTGGTTGTCGTATCGGTGAACGCGGCGATTATAGCGGCCTTGCGCCTCGTGATCCAGATGCGGGAGCCATTCGGGATGGGTATTTGGGCGGGGGTAAACCCGCCTGTTCGGTTTGAATACCTGCCTTGTGTGAGTATTTGTCATTCCCCTGTTGAGTGGCGTGCTGACCGGGAAGGAGCAGGCATTTGGAATCACTCCCCCTTTGAGGGGTCTGTTGAAAAACCCCTCGTCGGGGGTTATTGCCTTTAGCGGGAAGGCCGCTTTCGCGCGAACCCTGACCTCCCTCTTTGAAAGCAACCCCCCCTACCCCCCCTTGTCAGGGGGGTATAAAAAGGCGATGCGCCCTCGCCGGGCTGAGGGGTTTTGCTTTTTCTTGCCCCCCTGACAAGGGGGGTAGGGGGGTTGTCTTTATGGGGTTTCCCTTTCAAGGGGGTTGCCATTGTCCTCTTAAGGGCTTTTTCAACAGCCCCCTCAAGGGGAGAGTGGAACTGAATACTCGTTTTTGAGGTCGCGGGGAGGACCGGCAGTCGTGCGAAAGCGCCATCTCTTCGTTCCGTTATCCGGCGAAGTGATCCACCGCGGCGAAACCGATACCCATCAGCGCCGCAACGCCCAGGGTTCTCATGAGAGACTGGTGCCGCCACAGGAGCATGATCGCGCTCACGATGCCGATGAGCAGAACCCGCCAGTCTAGGGTGTGCCACACCGGCGCAAGGAGTTTGACCGGGCCGATTTGCACGGACGGCAGTTCGGCGAACAGGACATGCAAGCCGAACCAGATGGAGAGGTTCAAGATGACGCCCACCACCGCCGCCGTGATCGCCTCGAGGGCGCCCTTCAGCCTCGGCTGGGCCGTGAGCTGCTCGATATAGGGCGCGCCGGCGAATATCCACAGGAAACAGGGCGCGAACGTGACCCAGAGCGTGACCAGCGCACCGGCGATTCCCATGCTCACCCCGCCCGCACGGTATCCTGCGACGTAGCCGACGAATTCCGTGACCAGGATGAGCGGTCCCGGGGTGGTTTCCGCCAGCCCCAGGCCGTCCATCATCTCACCGGCGCTCAACCAGCCCTTGTGGGTCACCACGTCCTGCGCCAGGTAGGCGAGCACCGCGTAGGCGCCGCCGAACGTGACCACCGCGAGGCGGGAGAAGAAATTGCCGATCTGCACCAGAATATCGTAGCCGCCCAGGGCCATCATCATCAGCACCGGCGTCCACCAGATGACCATCCATACCGCCACCGTCCTCACCGTGCCGGAGATCGACCCGCCTCCCCGTCCTGTCCCGGTCTTTTCGGTGCTCTGGCCGCCCAACAGGAAAAATCCGGCCAGGGCGGTTACCAGGATAATGACGGGGAACGGGGCCGAGAGAAAGAAGATGGCCACGAAGGCCAGGCCGGCGATGACCCAGTGCACGACGGAATGCAGCGCTCTTTTCGCCACCCGCAGCAAAGCCTCTATCACGATGATGAGAACCGCGCCCTTGATCCCCAGGAACAGCGCGGCCATGACCGGCAGGTGGCCCACGGCCATGTAGAGCATCGCCAGCCCGAGCACCACCAATGCGCCCGGGACCACGAACAAGAGCCCCGCCAGCAGCCCGCCGCGCACGCCGCGAAGCTGCCACCCCGCGTAGGTGGCGAGTTGCATGGCCTCGGGGCCGGGCAGCAGCATGCAGAAGCTGAGCGCGCCCAGGAACCTCGGCTCGTCGAGCCACTGCTCCTCTTCCACCAGGATTCGGTGCATGACCGCTATCTGCGCCGCCGGGCCGCCGAATGAGAGGATGCCGATGCGCCAGAATACGGAGAGCATCCGGCGCCAGGAGATGTCGGATTCCCGATGCGCGTCACCGCCGCCGGATTCTGCGACTTCCATCATGGTCCTCCGTTATCCGTCGGAATCGAGGCCGCAATGATGGTGTTCGTTCTTATCCGAAAAGAAAGAATGCCCCTCAATCCGTGCGGTAGGCTTGCGTGATGGCCTGGCTCGAGGTGTTCCAGCCGGGTATGACGAGGCAAGACGGGCCGGGGATGCCGCCCGCGACGATGAGCAGGATGTCTTCGGGTTCGTGCACCATGGGGGCGAGGGAAGCGTCGTCGTCGTGGTCCACCCACTCCGGCCAGCGCGAGAGTTCGCGCCCCCGGTAGCGCCCGCCTTTTTTGAGGATGCCCACGGGCATTCTCGCCCGCTCGAAGAGTTCTCGCTTCACGTCCGCGCGGCTCAGGCCCCCCCTCGCCAGGATGTCGGCGTGATCGGGGGCGACGACGATCACCCAGTTCGTCTGCGTGTAGGCCGTCGTGGCACCCATGGCGCACATGGTGTGCGAGAGCGTGGTGAGTACGCCCTCGGGCTCGGCGCTCACGTCGTCCATCGCCATGCGGGGCGCCTCGGCGTTGCAGACGGTGAGGACGTTTTCATCCTCCCCGAAACCGAAATCGCCCGGCATCGCCGCCCAGGGGCTTTGCTCCTCGTTCTCGCGGACGCAGTAGGTGAATTTGGAGGGGCTGCCGAACGTGCTCATGTCCGAGACGCCCGGAATGCCGCCCCCCAGATTCATCATGATGAGTCTTATCGCCCGGCCGATGGCGGCGTTCGCGCGAAAGCCGGGGCCGAAGCACCCCGAACCGCCGTGGACGCCGATCTCCTTGGCATAGGGGCCGTTCAGTATCAGCAGGGGGCCGCCGGTGAACATCGTGGCCTGAATGCCCACGAGGTTGAAGCGTTCGACCAGCATGGCCTCGATAGCTCCCAGCACCACGGGCAGGTATTCGGGTTTGCACCCCGCCATCAGCGCGTGAAGGGCGACGCTCTCCACCGTCGCCGTGTTCAGCGAGGGGGGGATGTCGCCCAGAACTTCGCCCGCGTCTCGGCTCGTGCCGCCCAGCATCCAGGCGAGTCGCTCGGGCGTCGGCGTCACCACGGGCAGCCCGTCCGACCAGGGCATCTCGAAGAAATACTCGAAAGGGTCTTGCGTTTCGTTCATCGTGTGTCCTTACAGGGTGAGGTTGTAGAACTTCCTCGCATTCTCGAACGACACCTTGCGGATCGCCTCATCAGACAGCCCTGCGTTTCGCATGGCGCGCAGCGTCTTGGGAACCGAGAGGATGTCGATGGGCCGGTAGCCGAGGTGGTCGGAGTTGAGCATGATCCGGTCGGGTCCGAACGTCTCCACCCACTCGATGACCTGCGCGGGTTCGAGGGGCCTGAGCGCGCTGCCGATGCTGATGGCGCACATGGCGCGCGTATCGCGGTGGATATGTTCGACCGTCGTGGCGTCGGTGTGATCGACGGCGACCCGGGCTTCATCGAAACCGGTCTTGCGGATGATTTCCAGGTCCTTCTGCATGTAGTGGAGCCGGAGTTGCTCGGGCGGCACGTCGGCCTGCACGGCGACGTTGCCGAGGAAATCCTTGCTCTTCTTGGGTGTGGGCGTATGCAGGATGATGGGCTTGTCGTATTTTTTCGCAAGCTCCGCCTGGGCTTCGAGACACGCGGTCTGCTCTTCCATCGGCCAGGTGAGGGAGAAATACTGCGTGGGGTCGAGGCCGATCTCGCCCAGGGCAACGACGTTTTCGTCTTCGAGAAAACCGGGGATCTCCTCCAGCAGGTTTTCCCAGTCGTTCACCCGCGTCATCGAGCTGATGCCGACCGCGCAGCGGATTTTGATGAAGTGCTGCGCCTCGATCGCCTGGGCCATCACGACCGGCCCCTCCCAGAAGCGCATGATGTCGTCGTAGCCCGGCGCCTCGTCCCACACCTCTCGGTAGAGGTGGGGGTTGCCGCAGGAGAGCACCGCCGCGCGCATTCCCGTCGCGCCGAGCAGTTCCCACTCGTCCCAGTTCAGGGCGTGCATGTGGTTGTGGCTGTCGATGTATTCGCCGAACATCGGAACCTCTCCGCTCGTTGGATGCGTTGAGGGCAACCTATCCGCATGGGCGCCGGTGGTCAAGGGGGTAGAGTGGGTGGGGTGAGGCCCAAGAGATGCTTGAATTTTACCCTGTACCTGCCTTGTAATGTCTTGGTTTTGGATTAGAACTTCTTGTTTATACCTGCATCCTTAAGAGAATAGCGTTTGCGGTATGTCTGGATTTAATTTTTGAGTCCACGGATATATTTTTTCTCGTGATGGGGCTATACCAAGTTTCATGATCCCCTTTGCCTTGACGCTTGAATGAACATCCTTCATCGACGAGGAGTTTCTTTATTTCCTTATAATAGTTGTTCATGTAACAGAATATTCACTAGAAGTCTCAAAAGGAATCTTGAAGACGACCTCAATCTCTTTCGGGTTTTTATCTTTTACCAAGTCCGCATTCAATTCAAGAAGGTCGGGGACGATTTGCAGAAGCTTTTCACAAAGTTCGTTCGGCGTGCCGGCCTCCGTAACGAGACCCGGTATATCTTCGCTGGTCGCTACCCATACCTCTGCGTCGATATCCCTTTGGACGAAGATATTCATTTGTCATTTCCTTAATCTGGAAGTGATGCCGCAACATACCTCCAATCGGTGCACACTACCCAAGTCCCTTAAACTGATTTTCGCCACGGGAACCAGGAAAAGTCAAACCAGCGCATTTTGGAGAACACCGCCAGAAAAGATTTGTTCGCATCCCGTCCATCGCTCATGATCGTCGCGCCGAGCAGTTCCCACTCGTCCCGGTTCAGGGCGTGCATGTGGTTGTGGCTGTCGATGTATTCGCCGAACACCGGAACCTCTCTGCCGGGTTTCTAGCTATGTGGCTCAACCTATCCGCATGGGCATCGACGGTCAAGGGGGGTTGTTGGAAAAGGCCTCATTTCGTGATTCGGCGTATGGATCCCAAAGGGAAGGGAGGGGTAGGAACAGGTCGCGACCTGTCCCTACAGGTGCGATTCGGCTTTGTTCGTCATTCCGGTGTCGGTCAATGTCAACCGGGAAGAGGTATCCGTAGTGACAGCCCCTCGTCGGAGCTGTCCGAGGCCCCCGTGCCTGTCCGAGGCCCTCGCGCTCTTCCTGTATCGGGGTGAATACGACCGCCGGGCGGCCACGGGGGGCCGCCCCTACGGTCTCCATTCGAGGGGGTGGCAGGGGCTTTTTCAACAGCCCCTCAAGGACAGGACTGAAAACAGGAGATAGTGGGCGGGGAGCAGCCCCTTAAAACAAACACCGGAGACATTCATCCCCGGGTGCTGATGGGTTCGTGATTTTTGTCCCACGCGAAAACCGCGTATCTTGCTTTTGTCACGAAATCTTACAGCAACTGGTGAAAGCTGAAAAACCGCCCAAAATGAAAAAGAGAAGCCCTATAAAACTTAGGCCAATTTCAATCCTGAACCAGATACTATCGATTTTATTAAGTCTGGTCTTCTTTTTCTGGAAACAATTTTCCGTAATTTCATTATGCGTAAAACTTATGTGGATGCTCTCTAACTTATGGCCACGCCATACAAATCGCATATACTTTGAACCATTTAGAAATGCAGCGAGAACAAGACCTATGAAAAACCAGACCATTGGATAAAATGTCCATTCGATATTTTTTACATCGTTGGCCATCAATGCCGCCATGGTACTCAACATCGCCACCAAAGCTCCACCATTCATGAAAACAAGATTACGAAGATACATGAACCCCGTAGATTCTTGATGAGCACGAGAAGTGGAGAAGGCTTTCTCGTAATCTTCTAAGATCTTTTTCTGTTTCTCTGGCCAAAAATCTGAAAAATTTTCATCATTCATGGATTGGCTGCTCTTCCAAATAAAAGTTTGCTCTATTCATGAAGTTTTGAGATGTCGCCGGTCTCTGTTGCCGAGGCCCTATTTTCATGGAGGATAGTATACCCTTCGGAAAAGATTTTCTCGCGTCTTGCGCCGTGCACGGCAACAAGACAACGCCTTGCCCTCGCTCAAACAACAGAAAGATATTATAATAATTATATGCCGCATAATATTTATTGTCTGTTATAAATCAAGGAAATGTAATGAGACACATCATTCTTTACATTTGCATTTTTCTATTCCTCTCGAACGCACACGCCTTTGCGGCAAATGACGATCAAAAAACACACAAAGGCTTTAAGTTGTTCACGAATTGCGAACCGATACACTTTGTCGTGGAGGAATTGTCTCGCCATGCTTCGAAGATTGGCCTCACTAAGAAATCCATTCAGAATGCGATAGAGAGTCGTCTTAGGTCGGCTAGACTCTATAGCAATGAGGTGCTTAATTCTTATATTTACGTGAATGTAACTGTGTCTGGACGAGCTTTTGGTATTGGACTCGATTTCGAAAAAGTGGTCTTCGATTCATACTCTCGTGAAAAGAATTTTGCGACCACATGGCATGATGGAGGAATCGGAGCGCACGGAGGCAGCTCTGAATATATCCTTTCTAACTTGTCTCAATACATGGATAAATTTTTGACTGAATTTCTCCGTGTAAACGAAGAGGCATGTCGGAAGAAAAAATAGATCGCGCCAAGAATATCCGAAAACAAACGCCGGAGACGACCATCCCCGGCATTTGCATGATTCCGTTTCTGGTGCGCGTGGCAGGAGTCGAACCTGCGACTTCCTGCTCCGGAGGCAGGCGCTCTATCCTCTGAGCTACACGCGCATTCTCGTCAACCGCCTTGGAGCCTCACCCCTATATCATGGAGTGCGTTCCGTCGCACATGGGCGCGTTGCCCGTCTGCTTGCAGCCGCAAAAGGCGCACGTCTTGCCCGCCTGCACGTCGAGGACGATGGGGCGGAACTCCGAACCCTTGTGCGAGCCGTCGCAAAAAGGCTGCGATTTGCTCATGCCGCACGCGCACCAGGCGACTTTCTCGTCTTTTTCCGGCTTGTAGACATAGGGCGCTTTCTGGGCTACTTGGGGTTCGGCCATGGCGGTCTCCTTTCTCCCCACAAGGTAGGCGATATGATCTCGATTCGGTATTCTAGTCCGAATCACCGCCCTTGAAAAGGAAGCCCGATGTCCGCATCCTCTCCCGCGCGCCTTCTACGCATACTGGAGCAGACCTACCCCGACGCGCGCTGCGCGCTCGACTACCGAAACCCGCTCGAACTATTGATCGCGACGATGCTATCGGCCCAGTGCACGGACGAGCGGGTCAACATGGTCACCCCGGCCCTTTTCGCCCGCTATCCCGACGCCGCCTCGTTTGCGGAGGCCGCGCCTGCCGAACTCGAGGAATTGATTCACTCGTGCGGCTTCTACCGCCAGAAGGCGAAGTCCATCCGCGCTTGCTGCCGCCTTCTTGTGGATGAATTCGGCGGCGAGGTGCCCGCCGAGATGGACGACCTGGTGACGCTTCCCGGCGTGGGGCGCAAGACGGCGAACGTCGTCCTGAACGAGGCGTACGGCGAGCCGGCCATCGCCGTCGATACGCACGTTCTGCGCACGGCCAACCGGCTGGGCTGGATATCGACGCGCGACCCGGTGAAGGCCGAGTTCCGGCTCCTGGACGCCGTGCCGAAAAAATGGTGGGGCCGCGTCACCCTGCTCTTGATCCATCACGGGAGGAACTGCTGCTCGGCGAGAAAGCCCCTGTGCGCGGATTGTCCGATCCTCAAAGGTTGTCCGCATGGTCAGGAGGCGCTTTCGGGCGGATGATTTGCGGGAATCTGCGCATTCGACTGGACAACCCGAATCCGGAGTCCTTATAATTGCCTATCTTTTTATCTGCTTTTGAGGCTTAGCCCGCAATCCGGAGGTTATCCATGGCCAATGGCGCAGCCGTCGGCACCGACACGATCCTGGAACTGAGAGACCTGCACACATACTTCCATACGCCAGAGGGCACGGTGCGCGCCGTGGACGGCGTGACCTACAGCCTGAAAGCGGGCGAGACGCTCGGCGTCGTGGGGGAGTCGGGGTGCGGCAAGACGGTGACGGCGCTTTCGGTGCTTCGCCTCGTCCCCGAACCGCCGGGTGAGATATTCGGAGACGGCATCTTCTTCGAGGGCCGGGATTTGACGAAGCTCGACACGAAGGAGTTGCGCGAGATTCGCGGCAACCACATCTCCATGATCTTCCAGGAGCCGATGACGAGCCTGAACCCCGTGTTCACCGTCGGTTTCCAGATCGCCGAAGCCGTCATGCTCCACCAGGGCATGTCGAAAAAAGACGCGATGGACAAGGCCGCCGAGATGCTCGACTTGGTCGGCATCCCCCTGCCGCGCCAGCGGGTGCGCGAATACCCCCACCAGCTCTCGGGCGGCATGCGGCAGCGCGCGATGATCGCCATGGCGCTCTCGTGCAACCCCAAAATCCTGCTCGCCGACGAGCCGACCACGGCGCTCGACGTGACCATCCAGGCGCAGATCCTCGACCTCATGGTGAAGCTGCAGGAAGAGCTCGGCACGGCGGTCATCCTCATCACGCACGACCTGGGCCTCGTGGCCGAGACGTGCAAGCGCGTCGTCGTCATGTATGCCGGCAAGGTGGTCGAGGAGGCGCCGACGGAGGAGATATTCGGCAACCCGCTCCACCCCTATACCCGGGGGCTGCTCAACTCGATTCCCAAGCTCAACACCACCAACCCCGGCGAGAAGATTCGGCTGGAGGAGATCAAGGGCATCGTGCCGAGCCTGAACCGCCTGCCGACGGGCTGCAGCTTCAACCCGAGGTGCCCGGAAGTGAAGGCGATGTGCCTGGAGCACGAACCCGAACTCAAAGAGGTATCCCCCGGACACTTCGTCCGCTGTCTGCTGTATTAGCCGCGTCTCCCGCCCCGAGGCCGCCCGGAATCATTTTCTCTCCTCCTCTTGGAGAAAATGTGGATTTTGGGATATAGTCGCCTTTCTGTGGACGCGAGCGTTCGCACCGGTTGACCTGATTTTGAATCCGTATGCGCGTGGCCGACGGCGAGAATCCTGACCACCGGGTTCAGCTTCGGATTTGCCCGTTGAGGCCGCAGCCACTGCGAAGGCAGGAAAGGAAACGCATAAATGTCGCCGATTCGCATCGCCATCGCCGGCGTGGGGAACTGCGCGAGTTCCCTGCTCCAGGGCATCGAGTATTACCGCCATCATCCCGAGGAAGAGTTGGGTCTCATGCACCGGGATCTGGGCGGCTACGGGCCGGAGGACATTGAGGTCGTCGCGGCTTTCGACATCGACGTCCGCAAGGTGGGCCAGCCGCTCCACGCCGCGGCCTTCGCCAGGCCCAACTGCACGAAGACGATCTGGGAGAACCTGCCCGACTACGGCGTGAACGTGCGGATGGGCCCCATACTCGACGGCGTGGCGTCCCACATGGCGGAATACGCTTCTGATCGCTCCTTTCTGCCCGCCGAGGCGGAACCCTGCGACGTGGCGGCGGAGCTTCGCGAGAGCGGGGCGGAAATTCTGTTGAACTTCATGCCCGTGGGCTCCGAGCAGGCGGCGCGCCACTACGCCGAAGCGGCGCTCACGGCGGGCGTTTCCTTCATCAACTGCATGCCGGTCTTCATCGTCTCGGACCCGGAATGGGCGGGCCGCTTCACCGATGCGGGGATTCCCGTGGTGGGAGACGACGTGAAGGCCCAGCTCGGCGCCACCATCCTGCACCGCACGCTCGCAAAGCTTTGCGCCGACAGGGGCGTGAAGCTCAAGCGCACCTACCAGCTGAACACGGGCGGGAACACCGATTTTCTGAACATGCTGGAGCGCTCGCGTCTCAAATCCAAGAAGATATCGAAAACGGACGCCGTACAAAGCCAGTTGCCCGAACCCCTGGACTCGGACGACATCCACATCGGCCCGTCCGATTACGTGCCCTGGCAGGACGACAACAAGGTATGCTTTTTGAGAATCGAGGCGGAGGGCTTCGGCGGCGTGCCGCTCGAAATCGAGGCGCGCCTCTCGGTGGAGGATTCCCCCAACTCGGGCGGCGTCGTCATCGACGCGATTCGCCTCGCGCGCATCGCGCGCGACAGGGGCGAGGCGGGGCCGCTCTACCCGGTGAGCGCCTTTCTGATGAAACACCCCCCCGTTCAGGTGCCCGACGCCGTCTCGCGCATGATGATCGACGAATTCATCGCGGGCGACCTGCGCGCGAGCGATCAGGTCGAGTTCAACGGAAACGGCCTGCCCGCCCGCTACGACCACAAATAACTCCTACGCATCGAAATATGAAACCCCCGGGTTTGACGCCCGGGGGGTTTTCGTTGGCGCGCCGCATCAGTCGCCGCCGTAGGTTTCTCCCGCACGTTCCGAGAGCTCGATCCGCACGTTTTCCGGTCCCCGGATGTAGGCCGTCGTCCTGCCGCCCATGCCCGAAGGGGAGGGGTCGCGGATGAAGTCCGCGCCCGCCGCTTTCATCTGCGCCGCGAGGCCGTGGATGTCGTCCACGGCGAAGGAGAAATGATCGAGGCCCATCACGGCGTCCGCGTGGTTTTCCCCGATGCGCTCGCCGGGCCTTACTCCGCGGAGGAAGAGTCTCGCTTCGCCGACCCGCACGACGGCGTTGGGCGCGCCGTGGAAATTCTCTTCGCGGTAGATGACCTCGCCGCCGAAGATGTCTTCGAAATAGGCGACCATCCCCTCCAAATCCTTACAAATAATGTGCACGTGATCGAATGATAAGCGCATTTGCTCCTCCCTAGCATGAACGACTGAAACTTGAGCTTTGCATTCGGGGCCAATGTCGCCCGTAAGGCGGCGTGCGGTCAATCGCCGCCATCGTGTAGAATGACCCGCCTGAAAAGGGGGTGTGCATGGCCGGAACCCGGAAAGTGCCCACAAGCTGGAAGACGGGGCTTCAGCGCGTGGCGCGCGGCGTCTACGCCTATATCCAGGCGGGCGGGCTGAACGTCTCGAACGCAGGCCTCATCGTGGGGGACGATGAGGCGCTCGTGGTCGACGCTCTCTACGTGCGGCCCATGACGCAGGCCTTTCAGGAATCCATCCGCAAAGCGACCAGAAAGCCCGTGCGCAAGATCGTCTGCACCCACCACCATGCGGATCACACCCTGGGGCTCGTCTGGTTCGAGCGGGACATCCCCGTCATCGCGCACCGCCATATGCGCGAGCGGATGATCGAGACCGGCCTCGACCTCGCGCACTACAGGGGCGTGAACCCCGAATACGCGGGCGAACTCAAAAGGCTCAGGCAGCGTTTTCCCGACGTAACTTATGAGGGCGGCATGACGCTTCGTCTGGGCAAGCGCGTCGTGGAACTCCACCACCTGGGTCATGCGCATTCGAAGGGCGACACGGTCGTCTATCTGCCGGAGGAGCGGGTTCTCTTCACGGGCGACATCTGCTTTCACTACGTGACGCCCGCCACCTTCGACGCCCATGTCGGCGGGTGGATACGGATTGCAGAGAAGATTCTGAAAACCTTCCCCGTCGAGACGGTCGTTCCGGGGCACGGACCGCCGGGGGACAAGCGCGCGCTCGAGAAAACCCTGGGGTACTTGAGGCTCGTGCGTAGGGAGGCGCGAAAGCGTTTCAAGGAGGGTACCCCCGCCAAGCGCGCCGCGCGCGAGGTTCCCCTGGGCGAATATGCGCACTGGATGAAACCCGACCGCGTCGAGCAGGCCGTGATGAAGCTCTACAACGAGTTCAAAGGCCGCGGCGAGCAGGGGATATCGCTCCATGACGCGCGGGGCGGATGAGGAAGGCGCCATGCCCGAGAACTACGACCAAAGACGAAGCCGCTGCATGCTCGATCAATCCTCGAACACGCAAAACCCCGTCCATCTCATCCTGCGAAGCCCCTACGCGCTGAAGACGGAATATGGGGATACGCATCAAGACGTGCACGAATTGCTCAATGCCTTTAACACCCTGGCCGCGCAGGACGCTCCCACCACAGATGCCCGCGAAGCCCTGGCGAAACAAGCCGACGTGCTCTCCTCGCATTACGCCGCCGCGCACATGTCGGCCCTTGCTGAACACCTCGCCTTTCTCGCCGAACTCTTGCGGGGCCGCTATCCGATTCGGCCTGTGATGGATGTGGCCAGGCTGGAAGAAATCTCATAGAAAACCCCCGAGGCTTTCGCCCCGGGGGTGTCTTATGGCTCGGCTTTCGTTGCTTCCCTAGATCAAATTAACTGCTTGCGTCGCTCCCATCAACCCCCGTTGACAGAGGCCGTAGCGGGGGCTTCGGTGAGGCCGCAGAAGAACTCGTAGTCGATGAGCTCGGTGATGGAGGGGCTGTCCCCGCATACCGGACACGCCGGGTCGCGCCTGATCTTGAGCGTCCTGAACTGCGATTTGAGCGCGTCGTACATCAGCAGCTTGCCGATGAGCGGTTCGCCGAAGCCCACGATGAGCTTGGCCGTCTCCGTCGCCTGGATGGAGCCCATGGTGCCGCACAGCGCGCCGAGCACGCCCGCGTCCTGACAGGAGGGCACCATGCCGGGAGGCGGCGGTTCGGGATAGAGGCAGCGGTAGCAGGGGCCGCCCTTGGCGGGATGGTAGACGGTGGCCTGGCCCTCGAACTTGAAGATGGAGGCGTCGACGATGGGCTTTCCGAGAAAGACCGCCGCGTCGTTCACGAGATAGCGGGTCGGGAAGTTGTCCGCCCCGTTCACGATGACGTCGTAGTCTTTCAGGATATCGAGCGCGTTGTCGCGGTTGATCCTATCTTCGTGCGCGATGACGTTCACGTCGGGGTTCAGCGCGGTGAGGGTGGCCGCCGCGCTCTCGACCTTGGAGGTGCCCACGCGATCGTTCGTGTGGACGATCTGGCGCTGAAGATTGCTCATGTCCACGACGTCCATATCCACGATGCCGATGTTGCCCACGCCCATGGCGGTCAGGTAAAGCCCGGTGGGCGAGCCCAGCCCGCCCGCGCCTATCAGGACGACCTTGGCGTCCAGGAGTTTGGCCTGGCCCTTCTCCCCGATCTGGGAGAGCAGGAAGTGGCGGCTGTAGCGGTTCAACTGCTCGGCGCTCATCTGCTTGTCCACCTGCACGGGGAAGCCCAAATCCTTCCACTTCCCGTAACCGCCCGCCATGGACTTCACATTCTGATAGCCCATGGACTGGAGCACCTGGCCGGCGAGCAGCGAGCGCACGCCGCCCGCGCAATAGGCGACGATGGGCGTCTTCCTGTCGGGTACGACCTGCTCGATCTTGAGTTCCAGGAATCCGCGGCTCACGTGCTCCGCGCCCGGCAGGTAGCCGCCCCGGAACTCGTCCGGTTCGCGCACGTCGATGAGCGCCACCCCGGTGCCGGTATCGACCGCGTACTTCACTTCTTCCGCCGTGATCTCAGGAACATCGCCCCGCGCGTCCTCGAGCAGGTCCCGTCCTGTTTTCGACATTTCTTGATCTCCTTTGCTCCCAGCGTTTGCTGAAAAGGGATATGGGATAGATAATCGTAAGTTATCGGCACTTCAGAGCGCGCAGCGCCCGCTCCGCAATTCTTTCGAATACTAAACCAATTTACTCAAGAATAGCAAGCCAGTCTCTTGAAACATGAAAATCGAATCATTATCCCGAAAATTGCGCCCAGGCGCCATGCCGTGCGCGGCGCTCTCTCTATAGCCTGTGGAGTCGACCGCCCGGCGAAAGATCACTCTTCGCGCTGATTCATCCCCGCGCCTTTTTCGAAAAACTCCAGAATGGCGTTCTGGTCCGCGTCCCCGTGGCCCAGGGCCGCCGCGCCCATATAGACCTGCCGCGCCATCGTCCCCAGCGGAATCGGCGTCCCGACGCCGTCAGCCATCGCCGCGATGATGCGCAGATCCTTGAGCATCAGGTTCACCGTGAAGGTGGGCGAATAGTCCTTGGCGATCATCGGCGAGGCCTTGTATTCGAGAATCTTCGGAATGACGCTCGCCTTCAGGAACTCGACCATCTGCTCGGGGTCGAGGCCCCCCTTCGTCCCCATGGTGAGCGCCTCGGCGATGGCGGAGATGTGGATCGCGAAGATGTGGTTCGTCACCAGCTTCATCTGGAGGCCCGCCCCGTTCGCGCCGAAATAGTGGATCGAGGCGCTGAAGGCCTCCAAAACGTCGCGGTGGGCTTCGAGCGAGGCCTCATCGCCCCCCGCCATGATGGCGAGGGTGCCCGCTTTCGCGTGGGGCACGCTCCCGCTCACGGGGGTATCCAGAAACCGGACGCCTTGTTTTTCCGCTTCCGCCGCCAGGTCCTGGCTGCCCTCGACCGTCAGGGTGGACAGGTCGAAGCATACCGCGCCTTGGGATGCGGTGGTGAGTGCGCCGGTCTCTCCGAGATAGGCTTCTCTCGCGTGCTCGACCTCGGGCACCGAACTGCAAATCACTTCCGCGCCTGTGGCGGCTTCCGCCGCCGTCTCGAAGACGGTAAGGCCTGCCGAGGCCGCCCGTTCGCGCGTGGCGGGGACGGGGTCGAAGCCACGAACGTCGAAGCCCGCCTTCACCAGATTTTCCGACATGCCGGATCCCATGTTGCCCAGACCCAGGAAAGCAACCACTTTCGCCATTTTGCATTACTCCTGTTGAATATGGCGTCACGCGACGCCCGCGTTTGCGAATCGGTGGACAGGCCAATCTCGCAAAAAAATCAGGAGAGGCGTCCCCCGTCTCGTGTGGGGTATGTGCCTGCTCCTATGAAAATTATTTTCTTTTCGGCTTCATTCCCGCGGCGTTCAGGAAAGCCTCGAAGACGGCGTTCAAGTCCGCGTGTTCGAGTCCGAGCGCCATGGCGGAGGTATGCTGCTGCCGCGCGGCGGCGCCCAAGGGAACGGGCACGCCCAGATCGTTCGCCTCGTTGACGCTGATTCCCATATCCTTGTAGCTGAGGCCCAGATTCCCGATGACATTGGAATAATCGCGCGCCGCCATCTCGGGGCCTTTGTAGTGGATCAGGTCCGGAATCACGCTCTCCTGCAAAAATTTCATCATTTTCCGGGCCGTGAGTCCCGCCTTCACTCCGAACGCCAGACCCTCGGCCATGCCGGCGTGCTGGATGAAGATGATGTGGTTCGACACCAGTTTCATGAGCAGGCCGTTTCCGGTTTTTCCCATGTAGGTGATCGACTTGCTGAAAGCGTCGAGCACATCGCGGTGTTCCTTGAGGGCGGACTCGTCTCCGCCCACGATGGCTGAGATTTCCTTTTGCTCCAGGTGCGGAACGCTTCCGAGCACGGGAGCGTCCAGAAAGGCGATTCTCTTCTTCCTGGCCTCTACCGCGATCTCTTTCGCGAGGGCGACGCTGCTCGTCGAAAGCTCGAAGCAAACAGCGCCGCGCCGCATCGCCTTGAGCGCGCCGCCTTCGCCCAGGTAGACGTCTCTCACGATGTCGGTCTTGGGGAGCGAACTGCACACCACGTCTGCGCCCTTCACCGCCGCTGCGACGGTTCTCGCGATTTTGACGCCGTTTTTCTTCGCATCGGAGGCGGCTTTTGGCGCAGGATCGTAGCCCGTGACGTCGAAGCCCGCGTCAACCAGGTGCTTCGCCATCAACCCGCCCATACGGCCCAGACCCAGGAACGCGATTTTTTTCTTTGCCTTGCGCGCCATATCTTCAGGCTCCTGTGATCGGATGCGCCATGGCACACCGTCTATCCGGGCGTTTCTGATGCCTCGGTAACATTTACTTTCTCTTCGGCCTCGTTCCCATGGCGTTCAGGAACGACTCGAAGACCGCGTTGAAATCCGCATCTTCGAGGCCGAGCGCCATGGCGGAGGTGTATTGCTGCCGCGCGGCGGCGCCCAGGGGAACGGGTGCGCCCAAGTCGTTCGCCTCGTTGATGCTGAGCCCGAGATCCTTGAAGCTTATCCCCAGGTTCGCGATGACGTCGGAATAATCGCGCGCCGCCATCGTCGTGCCCTTGTAGTGGATGAGCAGGGGAATCACGCTGCCTTGTAAGAATTTCATCATTTTGGGCGCCGTCAGCCCCGCCTTCATCCCGAACGCCAGGCCCTCGGCCATGCCGGAGTGGTGGATGTTCAGGATGTGGTTCGTCACCAGCTTCATGATCAGGCCGTTGCCGGATTTCCCCATGTAGGTGATGGACTTGCTGAAGGCGTCGAGCACGTCGCGGTGTTCCTTGAGCGCGGCCTGGTCTCCGCCCACGATGGCGGCGACTTCCTTGCGCTCCAGGTGCGGAATGCTTCCGCTGACGGGCGCGTCCAGAAAGGCGATCCCCTTTTTCTTGGCCGCCTCCGCGACCTCTTTCGCCAGGCTGACGGTGCTCGTCGAAAGCTCGAAACAGACGGCGCCGCGCCGCGCCGTCTCGAGCACGCCCTTGGAACCCAAGTAGACGTCTCTCACGACGGCGGGCGAGGGGAGCGAACTGCACACCACGTCGGCGCCCTTCACCGCTGCTGCGACGGTTCTCGCGGTTTTGGCGCCGTTTTTCTTCGCAGTAGCGATGGCTTTCGCTGAGGGATCGTAGCCCGTGACCGGGAAACCGGCGTCGACCAGGTGTTTCGCCATCAATCCGCCCATGCGGCCCAGACCCAGGAATGCGATTTTTTTCGTTGCCTTGCGCGCCATTTTTCTCTCCTATCTTTCGATCCCGAGCAGTTTCAGGGGGTTGTCCACGAGTATTCTTTCTCGAACGCTCTCATCCGGCGCCCAGTCGAGCAGTTGATCCAGCAAGTCGCCGTCGTTCGGCATCGGTATTTTGCAAGCGGGGTGTGGCCAGTCCGTGCCCCAGATGATGCGCTCGGGCGCTGCTTCGATGAGCGCGCGGGCGACGGGGTCGACATCCGAGTAGGGGGTCTGCTTAAGGCCCGTAATGCGGTATGCACCCGTGAGTTTCACCCAAGTTCGGCCCTCTTTGAGCAAGTCCATGAATTCCTGGAGTGGCCCCAGACCCTCGGCCGCCGGGACGTAGCCCATGTGCCCGAAAACGCTGTGAGCGGGGAGGGCGGAGAAGGTTTTCCTGAGATCGGGGAATTCATGAACGTGGATGAGGAACTCCATGTGCCAGCCCATGTCCTCGATGCGTTCGCCCATCGCCTGAACGTCTGCGAACGAGTCGAAGGGATTCCCGCCCTTGTCCGCCAGATTGATGCGTAAGCCGCGAACACCCGCCTCGTGAAGGCGCGTCAACTCCGCCTCGCTCACCTCCTTGTCCACGGAGGCCACGCCCATGAGCCGCCCGCCCGAGCGGGCCATGGCGTCGAGCATGGCGGTGTTGTCGACCCCGTAGACGCTCGGCTGGGTGAGGACGCCGCGCGCCACGCCGAGCGTACGGTGGAGGGTTTCATACGCATCGAGCAGGGCGTCGGGAGGCGTGTAGCCCCTTCTGGGGGAATAAGCGTATTTACTCTCGGGACCGAAGATGTGTCCGTGGGTGTCCCAGGCGCCGGCGGGGAGCTCGAAGCGGGGCGCTCTGGGCCGGGGATCAGGCGGCGGGCAGGGAAGCATTTCCGGCATTCCGTTTCCCTCTAGTGGAGGTCGCCCTCGCGGCCGTAAAGCTTGTGGCGCGGGCGGCCCGCCAGAATCTCCGCCTTTCCCCAGTCCGTAACGGCGCGGAAGGCATCGCTCCTGATGAAGGCCATGAAGTCTTCCTGCGCCTTCCACTCCGAGAGGATGGTGTAGGAATTGGGATTTTTCACCTGTTGATACAAAAGGCTCTGAACGTGGCCGGCCTGCCCTTCGAGGGCGCCTGCCACGGCCTCGAATTTCTCTTCGAATTCCTTCTCCTTGCCCGGCAGCACTTCATAGTACATCCCCACGGTGATCATGTTTCACTCCTTGCGCGACGCCGCTTCGGCGTCATAGATATTCACGTTCCCACGTCTGGATTTCCGAGATGCCAAGGGCGTCGTTGTATTCCTGGAAAGTGGCCATCATTTCGCGCGCCGAGCGCGTGGAGCCTTCCTCTTTCAGAATCCGCAGCACGTCGTTCACCGCTTTCAAATACGTGCAGCGCACGATGCCCGGGTAGATGAGGACGCCGAAGCCGAGTTCTCCGAGTTCATCCACGCTGAGGGCCGCCTCGCGCCTCGATTCATCCAGCGTGGTGACGTGGGGCGGGGGAACCTCGGCCCCGATTTTTCGGAGTTCCTCCTCCGTGCCTTCCACCTCGATGAACGTAAGGTCGGCCCCCGCCTCCTTATAGGCGACGGCCCTGTGGATCGCCTCGTCCAGCCCGTGGTCGGCGGCGGCGTCCGTGCGGGCGAGGATGAGGAAATCTTCGCTTTGTCGTGCATCGAGAGCCGCCTTCAGCTTGCCGAGTTGTTCTTCCAGCGAGATGACGGGAACCGAGCCGGGCAGGAAGCCGCATCTTTTGGGGGTGATCTGATCCTCGATCTGGATGCAGGCGACGCCCGCCGATTCGAGTTCGCGGACGGTGCGGATCATGTTCACGGCGTTGCCGTAGCCAGTGTCGGCGTCCGCGATGAGGGGAATCGAAGTCGCCTGTACGATGTTCCGGCAAACGTCGGCCACCTCGCGCAGCGTCATGAAGCCTACGTCGGGCTTGCCGAGGAGCGCCGCCGAGGCGCCGTTGCCCGTCAGATAGTTCACCTCGAACCCCGCCTGCTCCACCATGCGCGCGCTGAAGGCGTCGATGCAGGCGGGAGCGAGCACGGGCCGATTTTCTTCTAATAGCGCCCGGAGGCGCGCACCACGATCGTTCATGGCGTTATCCCTCGAATAAGTGGAGAGCAAGTTATTCGGAAGTTCTCCCACCACCGGCCCCGTGTCAAGCGAGCCTTGTGTTCCGCGTGATCCCGGGGTTAGAGTAGTCCTTGCCTCCACGAGAAACACAAGGTTCATATTCCATGCCGATAAAACGCTCTCCTCGAACCGAGCCCGAAGAGATGGCGGCCCTCGCCCGCGCCGTCGAGCGTTCGCTGGCGGAAGGCGGAAGAGGTCTCCATCACCTCAACACGCCGCTGGGTCGCGCTAGTTACCTGCGCAAAGCGGATATCGTGAAAAACCTGAAACCCGACGGCGGCAGGTTGCTGGACTGGGGATGCGGCTACGGGCATATGTCTTATTTGCTGAGAAACCGGGATTTCGAGGTCGTTTCCTATACCATCGAGGCGGAAGAACCCTCTCCTTCGAACTCCTTTCTCCGTGAACAAGACCTCGATGTCGTTTACGGTGAGGACTCCGTTCGGCTTCCCTTCGGGGATGAATCGTTCGACCTCGTTTTGTCCTGCGGCGTTTTGGAACACGTCGAAGACGAGAGCGGATCGCTCGCAGAAATTCGGCGCATTTTGCGTCCCGGGGGACTGTTCGTCGTGATGATGCTTCCCAACGTGTGGAGTTATGCGGAATTCATGGCGAGAAACGTCTTCCGCGCAAGTGATCACGACCGGCGCTATACCATGGAAACGATGTGTCGACTCCTTGCCGGGTTCGGTTTCCGGGCGGTCGAGACGTGGTACTCGAATATCCTGCCGAAGAATTTCACCCCTTTGCCGGAAAGACTCAGGCAATCGCTCGGAGCGCATCCGCATATATGGCTCAGGGTCGAGGCCGGGCTCTCCAAAATTCCTCCCGTTTCCTGGTTCGGCGGGGTCGTTGAAGGCGTTTTTGTGCGCTTATCATGAGGATAGATGGAAAGGCGGGCCCGGCCCATGGAAAGCGAGCCATCGTGGGTGGAAGTCTTGATAGCCTGAAAGATGCCGCATGCGTCTTGCACTTTTCCTGAGAGGCCGCTTTACTGGAATACCTGCGCTCATGGGACCCACCAATTTTCTGGGATGAGAGTAAACGGAAATTCCAGGGTTTCCGAAATATGGCAGCCAGAAAACGGGCATGATGCGAGGCATGCGCTATCGACATGGGCGGGTCATCATGCGCGTTTTTATCATTTCCCGTTTCTGCGCGTCGCCGGTTTATCGGGCGAAGATCGCCGCGCTCGCCCGGCGGCCCGGATTGGAAGTTTCTCTGCTCGTACCTGCGGCGTGGAAAGAAGGCGCGCGGTTGCTCACCTGCCGGGAGGGTGAGGAAGAGGACTACCGGATTTTCACCGGCCCCTTGATTTTGAGCGGCAGGGTGGGCGGTCACGTCTACCTCCGGGGACTCTGGAAAGCGCTTCGGGAAGCAAGGCCGAACATCGTCCACATGGAGGAGGAATCCTACAGCTTCGCCGCGGCACAGGTGTTGCTTTGCCTGTCTATGCTCAGGACGCTTCCGAAATTCATGGTCAACAACTCGGAGAATTTCGATATCGCTCTCCCCTGGCGCTCCCGTAAGATCGAAAAGGTCGTTTTTCGCCGCGCGGACGCGCTTTTGGTCTTTGCCCGTACCGCCCGGGAGAGGCTGTTGCGCATCGGCGCACCGCCGCAAAAAGTGCGAGCGCTGCCCCAGTTCGGGCTGGACCCGGAGCTTTTCCGCGCCCCCGAACCGGGTGAGCGCGGGGATGTGTTCAGCGTCGGGTACCTCGGGAGGCTCGTTCATGCGAAAGGAGTCGACGTTCTCCTGAGAGCGCTTGCCGGCCTTTCGGGGGAGTGGAAAGCGCAGATCGTAGGGGATGGGGATGAGCGTGAGACGCTCGATCGGCTGGCGCGCGCGCTCGGGATCGGGAAGCGGGTGGAATTCGTCGGCTGGGTCGATCCCTCCGACGTTCCCGGATATTTGCGGGGGTGGCATGCGCTGGCGCTTCCATCGAGGACGACGGCGCACTGGAGAGAGCAGTTCGGCCGGGTGCTGATCGAGGCGATGGGTTGCGGCGTGGTTCCCGTGGGAGCGGCCACGGGCGAAATCCCGCACGTCATCGGTTCGGAGGGGTTCGTATTTCCAGAAGATGATGCGGAAGCTCTCCAGGAAATTCTTCAGAAACTGCAAAACGAACCCCGAGCGCGCGAACGACTGGCGGATGCGGGCCGCAAAAGAGCGCTCGAAGAATTCACCTGGGATGTGCTGGCCGGGAAGGCCCATCATCTCTATAAAAACATTCTGGCGGGGTGATGCGAGCGGGGTGCATATGTCGCGGGAGTAGCGTGTAGGAGAGGAATTTCCGCCGAGGGGCGAAGCGCGCTATATTCTGTGGTATCTGTTGGATTGAAATTTTTTTGAGAGCGCACGATGAACAAGTCGGAAAACGCAGGAATGCGCGAATCGCCCCATGACGTGGCGCATTTTATCGATGAGGCTCGCTTGCGCGTGCCTCCCAGAACCGCCGCGCCCTCGATGAGAGAGGCGCTCAGGCCGGAGCGGGGCCGCATACTTCCCGTTTTCGAGCGCAGCTATCACTATAAGAGATTTCCGGCGAGATGGGCGTTTCGTGCGGTCGACCTGCTGGGGGAGACTTTTTTTCGCAAGACGAGAGAACGGCCTACGGCAATTCGCCGCGTTCTTTTGGTGCGCCCCGACCATATCGGCGACGTCATCTGCACGCTGCCCGCAATCCGTGCGATCCGCGACAGCCTGCCGGACGCGCAAATCGACCTCCTGATTCGCTCATCGGCCCGTTCTTTGTTCCGGGATGTTGACGAAGAGTTGGCGGGGGTGGATTTCCTCGTTTTCAATGCGTCCTGGCGCGACAGGCCGAAGAGGAAGAAATTCGGCTTTCACTCGCTGCGCCGTCTGAGGCGGCTGCTGAGGCTCAGAGCCGAGGAAATCGACGGGCCTTACGATCTGGCGGTGGATTTTGCGGGCGATTTTCAGTCGATCATTGCGGCCAGGCTCGCCGGCGTGCGCTATCTGGTCGGGCGGGGCATCAGGGGATTCGGCTTCGGTCTTGACGCGGAGGCCGAGGAGTTCCCCAAACGTCACCAGGTAGAGTTCAATTTAGACATGCTCGAATATGCGGGGCTGGGTCCGTTCGAGACGAAAAACCCCGCGCTGACGCTTTCTGAAGAAGAACTGGCCGAGGGACGCGCGTGCATCGCCTCGCTGACGGAGGACCCTTCGGGATCTTTCATCGGGATTCATCCGGGAGCCGGGGGAGTGGAAAGAATCTGGAGTCCGCAACTATATGGGGAGTTGATCAGCCGGGTCGTCTCCACGCTTCCCGTCCGGGTCCTGTTGCTGGGCGGGCCGGATGATCGGCAGGTCGTCGATGAGACACTCAAATCCATGAAGGGTGTTCGCGTGCGGGGCACCATTATTGACATGTGCGAGAAAGTTCAGCATCTCCGTTCACTCATGGGGGTGATGAAGGCCTGCCGCTTGTTCATCGGCAACGACTCGGGTCCCACCCATATCGCCGCGGCGCTCGGCCTTCCCGTGATTTGCATCTTCCAGGGCCCGGCCGAGCCGAGCGTATGGGGGCCGCGCGGCCCGAATGTGTTGGTGTTGCGAAAAAGTCCCTCTTCTACAGGCGATACCCACAAGGACAAAGAGAATCAGGAACTCGAGCGCGTCTACGAGGCGGTGAAGAGATGCGTATAGGCGTTGACGCCCGGATGATATCGATGGGCGGCATCGGCACCTATTTGCGAACCTTACTCGCCGGGCTGGACAGGCGCGATGACGATGTGGAATACGTCGTGTTTCTGCAGGAAAGGGACATGGATAGCTGCGCGGGTCTGGGTAGTAATTTTAGGCGAGTGGTTTGCGCGGCGGCGCCCTATTCGTTTGCCGAGCAGGTGAAACTACCCCGGCTATTGGGGCGTGAGCGTCTGGATTTAATACATCATCCGCATTATTTCACGCCTTTTTTCGGCAAGACGCCCATGGTGGCGACGATTCATGACTTGATCCATCAATTGTTCCCGGCGCTTTGCCCCTCACCGCTGCATTGGCGCGCTTCGAAATGGATGATTGCGAGAACGGCGCGGCGGGCGCGTCTGATCCTCGCCGTTTCCGAACACACGAAAAGAGACATCATGGAGCACGTGGGCGTCGCAGATGAAAAGATACGCGTTACGCACAACGCCCTGCCGCCCGGCTGGGAGGATGGGCGCGCGCCCAGGCCCGAAGCCCTGGAAAAGATCGGTGATGCGCCTTATTTCCTGTATGTGGGAAACCACAAACGGCACAAGAATCTGCATCTGCTGCTTGACGCTTTCGCAGACCTGTTGCAGGAAACGAGCGGGATTCGCCTCGTCATGACGGGTGAGCGGAAGAGTCTCGAAAGTGTTTTACGCTTTTTGGGACTCGGCGAGGAGGTGGTGTTTCTGGGACAAATGCCCCAGAAGACGCTGCCGAATGTTTACCGCTCCGCGTTGGCGCTGGTGTTTCCTTCCCATTACGAGGGTTTTGGCTATCCTCCCCTGGAGGCCATGGCCTGCGGCGCGCCGCCGATCGTGTCGGATGCAGGAGCCTTGCCCGAAGTGGTCGGCGACGCAGGCCTGATCGTTCCGCGGGGGGATAAGGACGCCCTGCGAAACGCGATGTTGCGCGTCTTGAGGGAGCCGGACCTTCGGGACAGCCTCGCCGAAAAGTCGAAGGAGCGGGCGCGCTTTTTTCACTGGGAAAAACTCGCCGCCGAAACGCAGCGCGCCTATCGAGACGCCCTTTTGCATTCGCCCGGGAGGATTCCCGCCTCGCCATCCGTTTTCAGATCGTGAGATTTCAGGGGCAGACATGCGGGTAGCGATCGTGCACGATTGGCTCACGGGCATGAGAGGCGGGGAGAAATGCCTCGAGGTATTTTGCGAGATATACCCGGAGGCGGATATCTTCACGCTGTTTCACCAGCCGGGTTCGGTTTCTGAGGCCATCGAGCGGCACCGCATCCATACCAGCCCCTTGCAGCGGATTCCCGGCGCCAGGCGGCGCTATCGTTATATGCTTCCCCTCATGCCGACGGCCGTGCGGATGTTCTCCCTCGTTGATTACGATTTCATTCTTTCGAGTTCTCATTGCGTTGCGAAAGGAGCCAGGGGAAGCTATGAGGCCTACCATCTCAGTTATTGCCATACGCCAATGCGCTACGCCTGGAGCGGTTATGAGGCGTATTTCTCGCGCTTAGGCGGCGCGGCCAAATGGTTTTTCCCTCACCTCGTCGAGTACCTGAGAAGATGGGACAACGAAGCCAACAGGGGAGTGCATGATTTCATTGCCAACAGCCATACGGTTGCGGAGCGTATCCGCAACTATTACGGCAGGCAGGCGGAGGTGCTCTACCCGCCGGTGGATACGGAGTTCTACCGCTCCCGAAACGAGCGTATATCGGATTACTACCTGATGGTAACGGCGTTCGCACCCTATAAGCGTGTCGATGCGGCAGTCGAGGCCTTCGGGCGGCTGGGCCGCCCGCTCAAGGTGGTGGGGGAGGGGCAGGATTTCGACCGCATTCGCGCATTGGGAAAACCGAACGTGGAGTTCTTGGGCCATCAGGATGATGAAACCATCCGCGAGCTTTACGCCGGGTGCCGCGCCTTCATCCTGCCGGGCGAGGAAGACTTCGGCATCACTCCGATCGAGGCGCAGGCGTGCGGCCGTCCGGTTATCGCCCTCGGCGCGGGCGGCGCGCTCGAGACCGTCGTGGGCGTGAATGCGCAGGAATATGAAGCGCCGCCGGGCTTCATCCCATGGAATGAGACGGGGGATGAGGAAGCTGTGCCTACGGGAATGTTTTTCTCCGGTTCGGAGCCGACAGATATCGAAAAAGCCGTCGTGGCGTTCGAGAAAATGGAAGATCAGTTCTCGCCTGAGGCCGCGCGCAGGCAAGCGGAGCGATTCGCTCGCGAGAATTTCAAGAAAGCGGCAGCGGAGCGTTTTCGGAGGGGTTGGCTGAATCACCGCGAACGCTTGGAAAAATCGGGTGAAACATACTGAGCAATAGAGTAGTAGTGATAAGATAAGGTTGCTTGACGGCGCCTTGCACGAGGAACTTTTGGCCAGACCCGACAAGGAACATCATGTCGTGTTGCGCAGATACGGCCAATTGAACGTACTTTTTCTGTTGGGGGGAGACGTCATCGCCCTGATTGCGGCCTGGTTCATGGCGTATTGGCTTCGTTTCGTCGCGGAGATAGTTCCCGTTCCCTTCGGGTATCCCGATTTCATTGTTTATCTCGCTTCGCTTTTCTTGATATTGCTCATCTGGCTCATCGCTTCGGGCATTACGCGTTTGTACCGGTACCGGGCCGGTCTTCATCATACTCAAGAGATCATCCGGCTCACCGGCACGTTTGTCTGGACGGTACTGTTGTTCGCCTTCTTCACGTTTTTCTATCGCAAACAAAGCTACAGCCGATTGTTGGTTGTTCTTTTCATTATGCTGGGGCCTGTTTTTCTTTTTTCGGTCCGGCGTCTGGTCTGGTCCTTCATTCGACACTTGAGGCGTCGGGGCGTGGACATGCGGCGCATCCTCATCGCAGGAACAACGCCTATCGCCCGGAGGGTTGCCGCTCATTTGGAGACGTATCGATATCTTGGCTTTCAGGTCGTGGGACACCTCTGTGAGGGAGATACCGCAGAAGACGCGCTCCTGCTGGGGAAGTTGGAGGAGGTGCGCGAAATCGTGGCGCAAGAGAGAATCCATGAAGTATACGTGGCGCTTCCCCCGAGTTCGCGCACCGCGCAGGAGGCGTTGCTGAACACTCTGGCGGACTCGAGCGTCGATGTCCGCCTGGTGCCCGATATTGTCGAACACATGCGGCTGAACGCCGGGATCGAGGAACTCGACGGCTTGCCGGTGATCCTGTTGTCACAGACGCCCCTTTCGGGCTGGAATCGATGGATGAAAGTAGTGGTGGATTATTTTCTGGGGGCTTCGGTCTTGCTCGTTTTGAGTCCGCTCATGGTGGTCATTGCGCTCGTCGTGAGGTGGACGAGCCGGGGTCCCGTTCTGTATCACCAGGAGAGAATGGGCCTGGACGGCGTGCGGTTTCGCATGTACAAGTTTCGCTCCATGAGGATAGATGCGGAAAAGGAATCAGGCGAGGTCTGGACGAGGGAAGACGATGAGCGGCGTACCCGATTCGGCGCTTTCTTGAGAAAGACGAGTCTCGATGAGTTGCCGCAATTGTTCAATGTGTTGCGCGGTGAAATGAGCCTCGTGGGTCCGAGACCCGAGCGTCCGGTTTTCGTGGAGAAATTCAGATCGTCTGTTCCCGATTACATGCTGCGTCACAAGATGAAATCCGGAATAACAGGCTGGGCGCAGGTGAACGGATGGCGCGGAAACACGTCGATAGAAAAAAGGATCGAATTCGATTTACACTATATTGAGAACTGGTCCTTGGGTCTTGATGCCAAGATTTTATGGCTCACCCTCTGGAAGGGGCTGATAAACAAAAATGCGTATTAGACGGCATGATGGATGGAGAGAATGAGCGGCATCCGGATCATCGCCGTCATACCTGCCCGCTGGGCTTCGGTGCGTTATCCGGGAAAGCCGCTGGCTTTGTTATGCGGGCATCCCATGATTGAATATGTGTACAGACGCGCTTCGAGATCTGCGTTGGTGGACTTCGTCTGCGTGGCCACCGATGATGAGCGTATAGCCGATGTGGTGCGCGGATTCGGCGGGGAAGTGAAGATGACGCGAGGCGACCATGCCAGCGGCACCGACAGAGTGGCCGAGGTCGCAGCTGGAGAAGATGCGGACGTGGTCGTGAACATCCAGGGAGACGAACCCCTGATCCATCCAGGTGACATTGACGCCGGCATCAGGCCATTGGTCGATGAAAGCGGTTTGGGGATGTCGACGCTGGCTGTGGCCTTCGATTCGCCCGAGAAATTTCTGGACCCGAACGTCGTAAAGGTGACGAGAGGCGAGAACGGGAATGCGCTTTATTTTTCTCGCGCCCCCATACCATATTCGAGGGATATACTCTCCGGGGAGGAGAAAGTATATGAGAAAATCCTGGGAAAATGGGAGGAGATATCTCCAAAACCATTGAAACATCTCGGGTTTTACGCATATAGAAAAGAGAGTCTGTTGCGATTCGCCGGGCTGGGGCCTTCCCCGCTGGAGGAGTTGGAGCGCTTGGAGCAGCTTCGCGCGCTAGAGGATGGGTTGGCAATTCGTGTTGTGGAAATCAAGAGAGATGCGGTAGGAGTGGACCGCCCCGAGGATCGGGAGCGTCTGCTGGGAGATGACGCGATGCGCAGTGCGCTCGAGGAGGAAAAGGGCAGGTGGCCAAGTATATCTTCGTAACGGGAGGCGTACTGAGCTCTCTGGGTAAGGGCCTCGCCTCCGCTTCCATCGGCGCTCTCCTGGAAGCCCGTGGTCTCCGGGTGAACATTCAGAAACTCGACCCCTACCTGAACATTGATCCGGGAACAATGAGTCCCTTCCAGCACGGAGAAGTGTTCGTGACCGACGACGGAGCGGAGACGGATCTCGATTTGGGCCATTATGAGCGATTTACCCATGCGCGGATGAGAAAAGAAAACAACTACACGGCGGGCCGCATCTACTACAACGTCATCACGAAAGAACGCGTTGGCGATTATCTGGGCGGGACCGTCCAGGTGATTCCCCACATTACCGATGAGATCAAGCGTTGCATCCGCCACGTGGACAATGGTGAGGACGTCGTGATTTGCGAGATCGGGGGAACGGTGGGCGATATCGAGAGCCTCCCCTTTTTAGAGGCGATTCGCCAGTTTCGGTTCGACCATGAACCCGGGCACGTCATTCATATCCATGTGACGCTGGTGCCCTACATCAAGACTTCCGAAGAACTGAAGACCAAGCCGACGCAGCATTCCGTCATGAAGCTGCGTGAAATCGGCATTCAGCCGGACATCCTTTTGTGCAGAACGGAAATGCCTCTTGAGGAGGACGTGAAGCGGAAAATTTCCTTGTTTTGCAACGTGCCTCCCAGCGCCGTGATCACGGCAATCGATGTGGACTGCATCTACGAGGTGCCTTTGAGGTTCAACGAAGAGGGCCTGGACCGGATTGTGGTGGATTTGCTCAAACTCGAAAAGGCGCGTCAAACGCCCGATCTGAGCGTTTGGGAGGAAATCTCCCGCAAGGAGAGAGAACCCAAAATCAGCAGCAACATCGCCATCGTCGGGAAGTATGTGGACTTGAAAGAGTCTTACAAATCCTTGTCCGAAGCCTTGAGTCACGCCGGTTTCGGGAACGACGTCCAGGTGAATCTTCATTATGTGGACAGCGAGGAGATAGAAAAGCGCGGCAGCGCATCACTGCTCTCGCAGGCGCACGGAATTCTGATACCCGGGGGATTCGGCGAACGGGGGATCGAAGGGAAGATCGCCGCCGTGCAGTATGCGCGTGACCGGTTGGTTCCTTTTCTCGGCATATGTCTGGGGATGCAGTGCGCAATCGTTGAGTATTCGAGAAACATCTGCGGTCTGGAAGCGGCGAACAGCTCAGAGTTTTCGAGCGAGACGCCTCATCCCGTGGTGGCCCTCATGCCGGATCAGGAGGGGGTGGACATGGGGGGCACAATGCGGCTGGGCGCCTACCCGGGAATTTTGAGGCCCGGTTCACTGGCGGCGGAAATCTATGGCGAGGCATCGCAATTCGAGGAACGGCACCGGCATCGGTATGAGGTGAACAATGCCTACCGCGAGGCTTTGGAAGAAAATGGGCTCCGTTTCAGCGGGCTCTCTCCGGACGAGAGTCTTGTGGAGATGATAGAGTTGCCGGGGCATCCCTATTTCATCGGGTGCCAGTTCCATCCCGAGTTCAAAAGCGCGCCCTACGCCCCGCATCCTTTGTTTCACGGGTTCATCGCCGCCGCGAAAAAGGCGAGCGGGGAGTTGTTCCCCTGATGCGTCCTTTCGTGCCGTTCATGCGGCATCAGGTCTGGAAAAGATAAAGAATGTCGGAAAAGAAGATAGTAAAAATCGGGGATGTGGCCTTCGGCGAGCCGGGAGCGATATGCGTCATCGCAGGGCCTTGTGTGATCGAAAGTGAGGAATTAACCAGGCAATGCGCTGAAAAAGTCAAAGAAGCGACAGAAAAATGCGGTATCGGTGGAGTTTTCAAGGCTTCTTATGACAAAGCGAATCGCAGTTCAGGAAAATCACCACGCGGACCCGGCATCGAGAAGGGTTTGAAAATACTCGACATGGTGAAACGCGAGACAGGGCTTCCGGTGATGTCGGACGTTCATAGTCCCGAAGAAGCCGAGAGCGCAGCACATGTGCTGGACGCGCTTCAAATTCCCGCTTTCTTATGTCGCCAGACGGACCTCCTGCATGCCGCGGGAAGAACCGGGAAGCCCGTGAATGTCAAAAAAGGGCAGTTCATGGCTCCCGAGGACATGAAAAACGTCGTGGGAAAGCTCGAGGAAGTGGGTTGCCGGCAAATACTTCTTACCGAAAGGGGAACCAGCTTCGGCTACCACAACCTGGTTTCGGACATGCGTTCGCTCGTGAAGATGCGCGAATCGGGATATCCCGTCGTTTTCGATGCGACGCACAGCGTTCAGTCGCCGGGGGGACTCGGGGAAAGTTCGGGAGGGGACAGGAGCATGGTTCCTCATCTCTCTCGCGCCGCCGCCGCCGTGGGCGTCGACGCATTTTTCATCGAATGTCACCCGAGGCCGGATGAGGCATTATCCGATGGCCCCAATATGATGGATATCGAGGCTCTCCATCCTCTTCTCATCTCTTTGCACGCAATAGATTCTGCGCGTCTCGGCGCGCAATAATATTTCAAGAAGTTTGTTCACCATTGCATCATCGGTTTCACTCCTCTTCTTTTCGTTCTGGACTCTGGATCATTCTGGCCGCAGTGCACTCGGGTCACTGAATTATCAATGGTGGCTGAGGTCGGGAAATTTCAAGTTTTCTTGTGATGGCGGGCCCGGAATTTGGCGTAAAATATGGATTGGTGCAACTTTTGAACATTTTGGTAAGATATGAGTCATATGGGTTGATTGAAACTTTTCGATCGCGATTTCATGAGAAGAACCCGTGCAACATCAACGACTCTATGTCAGGCCCCGGTCGAATCTCTCTTTCATAGGCACGAATGTGCGCTTGGAAGGCTCACTGCTCTTTGCAGGTAAAGTTTTCATGGAGGGCGAGTTCAAGGGAAAACTCCATGGCGACGGGCATCTCGAGATTGCGGAGGCGGGAAAAGCCGAGGGCGAGATCCATACGGATGAACTAGTGAATCACGGCCGTACCAAAGGTTCTATATTTGTGGCGGATCGTGTTGAACTCAAGGCAGGATGTTCTCACGAAGGGAATGTGACGGCTCCCAAAATACATATAGATCCGGAAGCTAAGTTCGATGGCAGAATGATCATGCCTGATGTTGTTCCGACGCCGGCGCCCAAGCCGATAGTTTCGAAAAGGCGCCTGCAAATTGCGGCGGGTTTGGTGCTGTTTCTGGCCGCTGGTGTTGCCACCACGGCGATTTCCCGTGAGTCTCCGGATTACTTGCGCAATATCTGGAAACGCCTCGACGCGATTTGGGAGGCGAGAGTAGGTGAATGGCTGGAGTCCGGCGAGTCGAAAAACCCGAAAATTAAGCTCGAAGAACAACAGAGAAGATACATTGCGGAAGCGGCTCGGCACGAAAGTAAAGGAGAATTCGATAAAGCTGTAGCCAGTCTGAGAAAAGCTTTGAAGTTCAAGGGAAGCCGCCAGAATGTCACCAGGTACCGCTTGGCGAAAATTCTGGCGCAGCAAAATCATACCGCGGAGGCCATACGTGAAATTCAATCTTTGCTCCAACGCACTCCGAGGCATATCGAGGGAATGATCTTGCTTGGCGATCTGTATGTTCGCAGTGGGCAACTCTCAAAGGCGCTGGAAATATACAGAGAAGCTTATCTGCGTGAACCCGAGGACATTGTTCTGAAAAGAAGGCTTCAGATTGTTGAGTCGCGTGTCAGATCGGTACGGCCCGAACCGGCTGAACCTGCGCAAGAGGCTTTGGACCCGACCCAGGTTTTAATCAATGCAGAGCGCTTCATCTCCGGAAAAGAGCCGGCGAGGGCTGTAGACCTGCTCAGAGGCGCCATCGAAAAAACACCGGATAATGCGAGGTTCCATTTCTTGCTGGGCGCCGCCCTGGTTCAAATGAACCGTAGGGACGAAGCAATACGCGTTTATGAGAAAGTTGTTTCTTTATCGCCCGATTGGCTGGATGGATATATACGTCTGGGCGCTCTTTTGGCATCCAAGGGTCGAGACAAGGATGCGATCGCGCTTTATGAAAAAGCGGGCCAACTGGACTTGAACAACATCGAGATGAAAATCCGCATCGCCAATCTTCACAAATCGAGGAAGCGGAAAAAAATCGCCCATAAAATACTTCTGGATTTGTTGGAGAAAAATCCCCGTTCGTCTCGCGTTTTGGTGGAACTTGGTATTTTCCTTTGGGAAACCGGGAAGCCTGAAGAATCGAAGAAGGTGTTCATGCAAGTGCTTGAAATAGATAAGAATTCAGCGCCGGCGTTGAATCGGTTGGCGTGGTTTCACAGGAAGGATAAGGAAAGTTTGGTTCACGCGATCAAGCTTTCGAAACGCTCGCTGGAACTCCAGCCCGATACGCCGGCGTATCTCGATACACTGGCAGAGCTGTTTTATCGCAACGGAGAATCGGTGAAAGCGCTTCCGCTCATTCAAAGAGCGATTGAATTAGACCCCGGAAGTCGCTATTTTCGTCTGCAATTGGAAAAATTCAAAAGAGCGAGCCGCAAATGATGCCCGAAAACGATCGGATGAATGTATATACTCGCCGCACCTTCATGGGGTTGAGCAACCGAGCACTTGTTTGACCATGAGTAAACTTGTTGTATGAGATGGTTGGAAATAAATGATATGAAAGGGTTGTAAAGAGTGATTCGCCCCGTCTGGTTGGTCAGTAGTCGCCACTCTTAATTTGGAGGGCTGGGAAATGGGTATCCTGACAATTTCGAGAGAGCTTGGAAGCGGTGGTGACGCTATTGGGAAGAAAGTGGCTCAAGAGTTGGGGTGGGCCCTTTTGGACAACGACGGATTTGCGGATGCGGCGCAGTCATATGGTTATGTTCGAGCCGAACTCGAACAAGTGGATGAGAGGAAGCCCGGTCTGATAGACCGCTTTTTCCGGGACAGGCAACTGGTGTATCTCGATATCATGCGCGCCATCGTTTATGAATCGGCCTTGAAAAATAATTTCGTCATACTGGGCCGCGGCTCCCATATCCTCCTTGAAGGAATCGAGGGCGTTTTCCGGGTGCGCATCGTGGCGCCTAGAGATTATCGCCAACGGACACTGGTGAAGAACGAGGGGATTACCCCATCCATGGCGGAGCAGTTCATACGCCACAACGATGATGAAAGAATGGCCTATACGCGACATTTTTTCGATGTCAGGTGGGGAGAGCCGAGCCACTTCGATATGATATTGAACACCGGGTTGTTCAGTGAAGATATGTCAGTGCGTTTGCTGGTGAACATATTGAAAAGTGAAAAGTTTTCCCAATTCGAACCATCGGAATCTCAAAAGCTCCAGAATCTGGCTTTTGCGCAAAAGATCAAGGCAACAATCATGACGGATGAGCGAATCGATGCGAGCGGCATTGTCGTTGAGTGTCTCGGACCCGGAGAACTATTCTTGCACGGGCGCGTCAACAGCGATGAAGAAAAAGAATTGGCCGAATCAATTGCCAAAGAATACAGTGGAGTCGTCGAGTTGAGCAGCGAGTTGGTCGTGATGCCGCCTATCGAAGGATGGTATCCGGTATGAACGAGATGCGTGAGCGGAAAATCAAATCGCCGGGTGCAAGGCGCCTTGCGTTACGCATGGTGTTTATCGGCGGTTTGATGACGGTGCTTTCCGGTTGCAGCCTGGTGGTGTTGCAAGCCGATTACCAGGAGGATAAAGCGCAAAACAAAAAGGAAGTCGAGTCGATCCGCGGCCAACTTCTCGCTCACACGCAAATTTTGGCGAATCATGGGAAGTCATTGAACGAGTTCAAATTGCAGCTTCGAGATACGGTGTCGAATGTTGAGAAAGCGGTGAAGGAATTGAAGGCGAAGCCCAAGATGTCGGTGGTTTCTCCAAAGCCGGAGCGCAAAAAAGAATCCGCTGTGAAACCTGCCAGTCAGAGCGGAACCTATGTGGGCACCAGATACATCCGCCGTACATATCGGGGGTTCTCGTTGAGTTATGCAGGAGGCTATGATGAGCCGCGCGGCTCCCGTTATCGCTACAGACTCAAACCGGGAACACGCGTAGCTGTTATTTCCGGGGACCGGCGTGGTTTCACGCGAGTGGAGGTCAGTTCGGGCCGCTGGTCTGGAAAAAAAATGTGGGTACGCACCCGCTGGCTCACGAAGCAGGCCCCGAAGCGCGCAAAGGGCGGTAAAAGTTAACGCTATAGTTTTTTGAGTCCCTCGCCGAGGTCGTCTCTCAACACCTCGAAATCTTCGAGTCCCACCGAATATCGAACCAGTCCGGCTGGAACGCCCCGATTCTCCGCGCCTTGTATCCCGATGTCCGCATACGCCATCTTTACGTGATGCTCCACCTGGCTCTCCGTGCCGCCGAATCCGGGCGCGAGCACGGGAATTTGAAGAGCGTTCACCAACTCGTCGGCTTTTTCGTGATTGCCATCAAGCTCAAAGCTGATTATTCCACCGAACGCCGACATATATTTTTGGGCTCTGCGATGATCCGGGTGGGACTCCAGACCGGGGTAATGAACACGGGAAACCCCGGGGTGGCCCGCGATAAATTCGGCCAGCTTGAGAGCCGTGTCGCTGATGCGCCGAACGCGCAATTCGAGCGTTTTGAGTCCCCGCTCCACGAGGAACGCCTCCTGTGGCCCGAGAATGGAGCCCAGCAATGCTTGTTGTTCGCGCAGCGCGGCGATGATGTCCAGACTCCCCGAAACTGCGCCTGCTACGACATCGTTGTGGCCGCCGATATACTTCGTCGCGCTTTGAACCGCCAAATCGGCTCCGTGCTCCAACGGGCGAAACAAGGCGGGAGATGCGATGGTCGAGTCCACGACGAACCTGGCTCCTCTGTTTTGAGCCCATTCAGCCATTTTCTCGATATCCGGTATGCGGAGCATGGGGTTGGAGGGAATCTCCGCGAACAACACGCGCACCGGCCCCTCCGGGAGGGCTTCGAGGGATTCCGCTGTATTCTCCACCGGAATATCGACGCGTACCCCGTAGCGGGTGAGGAGGCCCTCTGCGATGTCCCTCGTATGTCTGTAGCTCTCCTGGGGGATGACGATTCGCGCATTCGGCGCCAGGAGCGAGAGGAATACCGAAGAGACGGCCGCCATGCCGCTGGCGTAAAGTAGGGAGGCTTCCGCGCCTTCTTGGAGCGCGAGCCTGCGCTCGGCGGCCTCGTTCGTCGGATTGCCGTATCGCGTATAGAAAAACGCGTCCGTCTCGCTGTTGTGGAAAGCTTCCAGATCGTCAGAGCTGTCGAAGGTGAACGTCGCAGTCTGGAAGATAGGCGGTGCAAGCGACTTCTTCGTCTGTTTTCGCTCGTCTCTTCTCATGTTTTTCGACAATGAACTCAACTCCTGTTTCATCGGCAGAGCGAAACAATGAACATCGAACGAACGCTAGCTTACGGACAATGCGCCGAGTCTCTTTTCGATGGCGTCTCGAACCATGTCGATGTCTTCAGGAAGCTCGATGGGAGTATTGGCGAAACGGCTGTCGACGCCCGGAATCGCTTTTTGATGATAATTGACTTTGAATTCGGTGAATTTCAGCCCATGAGCCGTAGAGATGACGACCACCCGGTCTTGAGGGTTGATTTCTCCGCGCGCGATTATTTTTTCAAGAGCGGCCAGGGCCACGCCGGTCTGGGGACAGTTGTACATTCCGGTCCTGTCCGCGCGCGCGGCGGCGTTCGCCAATTCCTCCTCGCTCGCCTGCTCCACGGAGCCTTCGAATGCTTTCAGGGTCCTTATGGCTCTCTCGATGCTCACCGGATTTCCGATTTGGATGGCCGTCGCCAACGTCGGTTCGGCCTCGATGGGGTGGAATTCCTGGAAGCCCGTCATGAAACTTCGGTACAGAGGGTTGGCCTTTTCCGTCTGGGCGCAAACGATACGGGGCAGTTTGTCGATGAGTCCCAAATCGCGCATCTGCATGAAACCCTTGCCCAGTGCGCTCACGTTTCCCAGGTTGCCGCCGGGAATGATGATTAAGTCGGGAACCTCCCAATCGAACTGCTGAACGAGTTCTATGCTGATGGTTTTTTGTCCCTCTATCCGAAGCGAATTCATGCTGTTGGCGAGGTATATCCCCTGTTCTTCGCACACCTGTCTTACGATCCGCATGCAGCCGTCGAAATCCGTGTCGATGGCGAGCACCATGGCGCCGTTCGTGATGGGTTGAATGAGTTGCGCAATGGATACTTTCTCTCGAGGCAGAAAGACGATAGCCGGGATATCGGCCGCAGCAGCGTACGCAGCCAACGCGGCGGAAGTATCACCCGTCGATGCGCAGGCGACGGCACGGAGTTTTTTCCCGTCGGCTATCATCTGCTGGGCGGCGGACACAAGAACCGTCATGCCGAGGTCCTTGAAGGAACCGGTGTGACTGTTTCCGCATTGCTTGATCCACAACTCGGCGATTCCGAGTTCGCGCCCCAGGCGATTCGCCCAGAAAAGGTTCGTCCCCCCTTCATAGAACGAGATGATGTTTTCATCGTCTATCAGGGGGCAAACCCACTCTTTCTTGCCCCACACACCGCTGCCGTACGGCCATATGTTGCGCTGGTAGCGGTCGTCGAACAGATGGCGCCACTCCGACGCGCTTCGCATGCGCAGGGTTTCCAGGTCGTGCGTGACGTCGAGGAGGCTCTCACATTCGCGGCACTGATAAACGGAGTCGAAAATGGAGTACGTTGCCCCGCATTCGGGATTTATACATTGGAACCAGCAGTTGCAGTCCATCTCTTCACCAAAAGTAAAAGGCGAAGCCCGGCCTCGCCCGAAAGAAAAGGATTATTGCAGAGGCTTCTCCTGGTGGCAAATTCGCACGTTCATTTCACGGTATGGGGTTTTCGGATTCCGTTCATTCCGTGCTACGTCGTGGCCACTTGCGGGACGCGGACCTCTTTTTCGTTGATGAAAGAGACGAGCACGGCCGCCTGGAGACAAAGGTAGGCCGCCAGAGCGAACGCGAGGTTATAGCTGCCGGTGACGTCATAGATGTATCCGCTCAGCCAGGCGCTCAGGCCCGAGCCGAGCTGGTGGCTGAACGTGATGAGTCCGAAGAGAATCGCCACGTTTCTGGAGCCGAAGAAATCCCCCGTCAACGCCGAAGTGAGCGGGACGGTCGCAATCCAGGAGAGGCCGATCATCATGGGCGTGGCCCAGACGGTGAAATCGTTCTTGAAGAAAATGAACAGGATGAACCCGAGCCCCCGGAAGGCGTAGATCAGGCTCAAGGGGATTTTCCGTCCGATTTTGTCCGAAAGCGGGCCGACCGCCAGAACGCCCACGGTGTTCAGCCCGCCGCCCAGGGCGAAGGACGTGGCCGCGACGGCTGCGGAGAATCCGACGTCCGTCGCAAACGGCACCCAGTGGACGGAGACGACCGTTACGGTGAAACCGCAGGTGAAAAAGCTCGTGAGCAGGAGGACGAACGGCATCTTGGGAAGGCACTGCACCCAGTGCACATCGTAGGGGACGACCATCTTGACGCCGTTGCCGGACGTGGATGCGCTCGGGGGGACGTCTTTGGACGAGGGAGCGTTTTTGACGAGTAAGATCGATATGGGCATCAGGGTGAACACGAAAATGACGCCGATGACGAACGAGGTCATCCTCCAGTCCAGATAGCCGATCATATACGCGAAGACGGGAAGCAATATGAGCTGGCCCATGCTCGAGCCTGCGCTGATGATGGACATGCCCAGCCCCCGCCTGTCCGGGAACCAGTTCGACACCAGGGGGGTGAAGGCGGTCACGCTGTTGCCGATGCCTCCCATCCCCAGCAGGATGCCGAAGAACAGGTAGACGCCCCACAGGGAGTCGACATAGTAGATTCCCAGCATGGCCATAGTCGTTAATGCCGACCCCCAGATGATGACCGTCTTGGGGTCCCAGCGGCGCATCATGAGCCCGCCCAACGGTTGGGACGCGCCGTAGAGAATCAGGCAAAGAGAAAAGGGGAGCGACAACGAGGCGCGGCTGATGTTGAAATCCGCGATCATCGGCTTCAGGAAGAGACCGAATGAATTTCTGGTCGCCAGACCCAGGAACATCATGAAGAAACAGCCGGCGAGAATGTACCAGCCGTAATATATTTTCTTTGGGGAAGCGTTTGCGCTCACAGGTACCTCGATATCCGTAGGGTGTGGGTGGTTTGCATTTGCGCTAGAGTTTATAACATTCATGGATGAAAGACACGCTCCGGTGCGCATATACACGAAATGCGCCGCGGGGTCTTCATGCTTTTCGCTGCATGGCGGAGATATGGCCGAATAACGAGGAGGGTTTCCCTTGGAAGCGCCGAAATTCGTGGTTCCCCACCCCGGTCCCAAAACTCAGGCTGAGCTTGAACGCTTAAGGAAGGTGGAGAGCCGCGCCGCCCTCAGTTTCGGGATGAGTCCGGAGACCGTCGTGGTCGAGCGCGCGCAAGGGGCGGTGATCGAGGACGTCGACGGCAATTTTTTCCTGGATTTCGTCGCCGGCTTCGGTTCCCTGAACGCGGGTCATTGCCATCCCAAAGTCGTCTCGGCGTTGCGGCAACAGGCCGGAGAGGTCCACCAGGCCATGTCGCTGGGCTCAAAAGTGCGGAACGAACTTTTCGACAAAGTTCTCTCTCTGCATTCCGGCGCGGCGCCCAAGAGCATGATTCTCGGCTCCTCGGGCAGCGAAGCCGCCGAGATCGCTCTCAAGATGGCCCGCCGGGCGACGGGTCGCGATGAGATTGTCGCCTTCACGGGCGCGTTCCACGGGAGGACTTTGGGGGCCGTGGCCCTGATGGGCAGAAAAAACCAAAGAGAGGGGCTGGGGACGCTGGTTCCGGGGGTTCATCACGTTCCCTATCCATACCCCTATCGAAACCCCTTCGGTGATGGCCCGGAGAAATGCGCCGAGGGGACGCTCCGCTACATCAACGAGTTTCTCGATAATCCCGTGAGCGGCTGGGGTGAGGTGGCGGCCGTCATCATCGAGCCGGTTCAGGGAAACGGCGGCATGATTCCGGCCCCCATCGGTTTTTTAAGCGGGCTTCGCGAGGCTTGCGACCGCCACGGAGTATTGCTCATCATCGACGAGGTGATGAGCGGGTTTTGCCGCACGGGAAAAATGTTCGCCTACCAGTATGAAGAGGTCGAACCGGATCTGATCGTGATGGGAAAATCGATTTCGGGCGGGTTGCCCCTCGCCGCCTGCGTTGCGAAAAAAGAAATAGCCGACGCCTCGAATCCCGGGACCGAGAGCAGCACCTATGCGGGAAACGTCATGGCGTGCGCCGCCGGCCTGGCTTCCATCGAGGTATATGAGGAGGAGAACCTCGCCGAGCGCTCCCTGGAGACGGGCGCGTATTTCATGAGGAGGCTGGAAGAACTCTCCGAGCGCCATTCCATCGTCGGCGAGGTTCGCGGGCGCGGGCTGATGGTAGCGGCCGAGTTGGTTTCCGACCGGACGACGCGCGAGCCTTTGAGCGTCGCCAAGAAGGCGAGCGCCATGGCCCTGAAAAAGGGTCTTCTCATCTATCCGGGAGGACACCACGGGAACGTCCTGGCGTTTTTGCCTCCTCTGATTATCGACGAGCGCCAAGTCGATACGGCTGTCGGCATCGTGGATGAGGTGTTGCTCGAACTGGATGAATAACGGCCTGGTACAGGGGGCGATACCAACGTACTACTTTGTGTTAAGATGCGCCCAGTGCTCCCGCCGCTTTTGAGGTATGGCATGCGGAGGAAATTTCAGAAAAAAGTCCACCTGGCGTTTTTGAGCTCCCTGGTGGCGATTGGGGCGATGCTGACCCTCTACCACGCCACCGCTGCGCAAAAGACGCCTCCCGTCTTGGTGCTGGACGTGGCCGACGCCATATCGCCGGGCACTTCCGAGTACATCGCATTCGGCATCGAGGAGGCCGCCAGGAGGGGGGCGCAACTCCTCGTCATCCGCCTCGATACCCCCGGCGGTCTGGTCACCAGCACGCGCGATATCGTGAAGGCGATATTCGGCGCGAGCGTTCCCGTGGCGGTATACGTCGCTCCGGGAGGGGCGCGGGCCGCCTCCGCCGGCACGTTCATCACCATGTCGGCCCACATCGCCGCCATGGCGCCGGGAACGAACATCGGCGCCGCCTCTCCCGTTTCGGGCGGGGGGAAGCAGATTCAGGGCGATATGCGCAAAAAGGCGATGAACGACGTGGCCGCTTTCGCGCGGGCGGTGGCCTCGCGCACCGGGCGCAATACCGAGTGGGCGGAGAGCGCGGTCCGCGAGGCGATATCCGTGGATGAGGCCGAAGCCCTGAAGCAAAAGGTCATCGATCTGGTGGCCGCGGACGTGCGGTCGCTTCTGCTTGCGGTGCACGGCAAAGAGATAAAGCTCGCCGGCGGCGACACCGTCACCCTCTCGACCAGGGGGGCGGAGCAAATCGTGCTCGAGCGAAGCTGGCGCCAGAAAGTGCTCACCCTTTTGAGCGACCCCAACATCGCCTATATCCTGATGCTCCTGGGGATGTACGGGTTGTTCTTTGAACTCTCGAATCCCGGCTCCATACTGCCCGGCGTGGTGGGGGCCATCAGCCTGCTGCTGGCGCTCTACGCCCTCAAGGTCTTGCCGGTGAACTATGTGGGGCTTCTCTTGATGGGACTTGCCGTCATCATGTTTCTCCTGGAGATCCAGGTGGTCAGCTACGGGGGTCTGACCATCGGCGGAATCATCGCCATGACGCTCGGTTCGGTCATGCTCATCGACTCGCCGGACCCCTACCTGCAAATCAGCCTGAAGGTGATTCTGCCGGCTGTCGCCGGAACGGCCTTTTTCTTTGTCTGGCTCGTGGGGATGGGCTTTCGCGCCCAGCGGACGCGGCCGGTCTCGGGTTCTGAGGGGATGCTCGACCAGTCCGGCGTCGTGAGCGCATTATCCGGAGAAGGGTCGCCGGCCCAGGTTCGGGTGCACGGCGAGATATGGCTGGCGGATTCTCAGGAACCGCTGGAAATCGGGGACAAAGTCCGCGTGGTCTCGGTGGAGGGCCTCAGGCTCCGCGTCGAGAAGGAGGGTGCATAAATGAATTGGAGTTTGATCATCGCCGCTATCATCATCTTGTTGTTCTTCGCGAGCGCCATCCGCGTGCTGAACGAATACGAGCGCGGGGTCATCTTCCGGCTGGGGCGCTTCCATTCCACCAAGGGGCCCGGCCTCATCATCGTGCTTCCGGTGATCGACCGCATGACCCGCGTGGGCCTGCGGCTGGTGACGATGGACGTGCCGCCGCAGGATATCGTCACGAAGGACAACGTGTCGGTGAAGGTGAACGCCGTGGTCTACTTCCGCGTGCTGACGCCCGAGCGCGCCGTCATCGAGGTGGAGGATTTCCTCTACGCCACGGGCCAGTTGAGCCAGACGACGCTCAGGAGCGTGCTCGGCCAGATGGAGCTCGACGATCTGCTCTCGGAGCGCGAGAAGATCAACACCCAGCTCCAGGAACTCCTCGATCACGCCACCGATCCCTGGGGCATCAAGGTCACCAACGTGGAGCTCAAGCACGTGGACCTTCCCGGCGAGATGCAGCGCGCCATCGCCCGCCAGGCCGAGGCCGAGCGCGAGCGCCGCGCCAAGGTCATCCACGCCGAGGGCGAATACCAGGCGAGCGAGCGGCTGTCCGAGGCCGCCGCCACCATCGCCACGGCCCCGGGCGCGCTCCAGCTTCGCTTCCTGCAGACGCTTTCGGAAGTCGCCACCGAGAACAACTCGACCATCGTCTTCCCCTTGCCGCTCGACCTGCTCAAGCCCTTCGTGGACAGGCAGACGGGCGGGGACGACGCGCCCAAAGGAGAGATAGAGGCCGGCGGCGCATAGCGCGCAAACCCGGGCAGTTGTGGGCAAATGCGCGGGTTCCCAAAAAACTTTTTTTGCCGCTATATCTGAGTGTGATACGCTCAGATTTATGTGATAACCCCTTTTATTACAACCCTTTATCTGACCATCATTTTTCAGGAATTTATCGAAAAACCCCGTGAATTTATCGAATTTTACGGGAAATATGATTATTTGCATTTCAACGTCCCCCTTGCATCCACGAACATGATTTCTCTCCTCAAAACGATTCGCGCCCCTTCCTGATGAGCGCGCGTGGGCGGCGATTGCCCCTTTTCTTCGCCGCGCGCACGATACCGGAATCCGCCATGTCAGAGAGTACGGCAATTGCGGGGAAATGCGGGGTGAGGGCTTGGTTGGAGAAAAGTCCATAACCCGACTTTTAGAATGCTTTTGAGAGAAATTGACGTTGTTGAGTTGGAAAGAGTGAAGGGTAAATCAAAAAACGGAGAAAATGATTTCCCGCCCGCCTCCGGTGGTTCACTTTTCGTGGTAAACGCATAGGGGTGTTGCGTCATCCACCCGCGAGCTTCGCGGCTTCACGAATCGCGTGGGTCAGGCGGCCTACGGTAGTCGAAGGGTTTCCGTATGGATTACCCCCCTGTTCTCGGTTTTCAAGCTGTCTTTTACTGCGCTCTTCGGCATCTTCGACTCGGGCGAGCATCTCGTCGCAGTCGGGCGTTTTTGCACCACTCATGTCATATTCCGGTCGCAGGGATTCAAGAATTTTTTGCATCTCATGGCGATCTTCGGCCCGGTCGTGATCAGTCTCGTGCAGAACCAGCCAAAGCTCGAAACATGGGTTGGAGCGGCCGACGTGGACGCCGCCTCGTTCGCAGAGCGCCACCGCTTCGTCGAAACGAGGATGCTCGTCTCTGTCGAATACCGCCCAGACCTGATCGTTTTCCTCGAACGAATCCTTTTTCCTGCGACTGCGTGGGTCGAGTCCCAGAGATCGTGCGAGTTTGACGGCATTTTCTGCGATGGTGTAGGGAACGCCTATAGCAGGGTTAGTTTCTACTTCTACTAGGGTGTCTCTATAGGCGCGTTTGATCGCGCCGAAATAGGCTGGTTCCGTCTTCTTTCCCTCAAAAAACAGGATGAAGCGGCGTTTCGGTTCCTGTATATAGCGGCGACGCCTAAGGTTCGGGACGTCGCGCCAAGCGGCCCTAGTTCGCCGCGCCAAGAGTTGAACCAGTAGCCGTGATGGAATCGATGAAGGGAACTCCACCGTAGCGGCCCTGCAGATATCCCTTTTCGATATTATCGCCCTTGCGGGTTCGGATGTCGGTCAAGGGATAGAGTCGGGTAGCGCCTTCGTTGTCTTTTTCAATGAACCAGACCTCATCACGCCGGAGTAAGGATGATTTCAGCAAGTTGGTGTCGTGGGTCGTCGCAATGAGTTGCGCGCCTTTGGGATTGGTCTCCCGCGAGCAGAATAGTTTCAGCACAGCTTCAGCAGCTTGGGTGTGCAGGCTGGCGTCCAGTTCATCAATGAACAAGGGCGTGCCCTCGTCGAGCGCGCGAAATGCGAGAGCAAGCACGATCAATAACCGCCGCGTTCCAGCGCTCTCACTGTCCAACTCGAGATAGAACGGCTCACTACCCTGCCCACGATGGGCGAGTTCGATGGTAACATGCTTATCTTTAACCTCCGGTGGTTCGGAGCCGCCTATCTTCTTGAACAACGTGAATAGTTCCCTTTGAATTCCTTGCATTTCTTCTGAAAGTTCGGATTCTCTTTGTCTGTAGCCGATGACCCCGGTATCAATCTTTCCAAGGAAGTCGATTACCCGGTCATCCTGTTTTTCCTCGGCCAATCGTGATGAAATCGCCTCCTCGGGGACGCCGATGCTCCAGTCGGCGCGGAGGGATCTAAAGTACCCGAATACTTCTGAAAGCTGTTCGTGGCCGTTTTGGGCCGCCGCGGAAACGAACAGGCTATTGGGTCTCGTCAAGCCCGCGATGACTTTGTTTTGTCCCTTCAATCCGCGTCCGAAACGAAATTCATCCCCGGTGCGCTCGAACAACGTCTGGCGATGGGACTTGGGAAAGGCGTACAGCCATTCGGACTCGAACGCCGTATCTGAGACCTCGAAGCCGTAGTGGTGCCGCACGCCGTCGATGAGAAAATCGATATCGAAACGAGTCGGTAGCCGGGGGCCGTCGTCATCGAGCCTGAAAGGATGGCGCGGAACATCGCCATCTGCTTCCCAGTGGGTTTGTGAGTGCAACACCATGCCTCGCATGGTGCTTATCGCGTCAATGAGGTTGCTCTTGCCCGACGCATTTGCGCCGTAGATGACGACCGCCGGTAAAACCGAGCCACTCGGAGCCGCCGCGCAGTCGATGAGTTCTTCTTGCCGCTCTTTCAGCGAAGACGCTGCAAGCGACAATTCCTGGTAATCGCGGATGGAGAGATGGTTGGAGACGCCGAAGTGAAGCAACATGACAATTATCTCCTTTTTTTGACGTTTAATATGCCAAGAAAAAGGTTAATTTGAGAAAATATAACATTTTGTCAAGTAAAATTGCAATATCTTTGCATCGAACCTGCCCCTGCGCGCCTTCCTCGCGTTTTGGGTTCGACCCTCAAAGGGGAGTATTTTCGCCGACGACCGGAGAGGGATTTTGCTCTTGCAGGGACAGCTCGCGAGCCGCCCCTACGGGTTCAGAAATATCCGCGAGCCGACCGGGCGGACACTTCCGAGCTTCTTTTCCTCAGGAAGCTCGACGCCCCTGCAAAACCCTACACCCCCGTCACCCCTCAATATCCCGAATCCACCGGGGTCCGACGCTGTCGCCATACCCCCACCCGTTCGAAGCCGATCGAACATCTCAAGACCCGGGATCGGTGAGGAATGGCGGTTGCAGGGACAGGCCCTCCTCGGGGTTGTCCTGCCCTCCGTGGTTGTCCTTTGCAGGATGGTTGCCACCAGGACAGGCACGGCTACGGGATCATCACGCCGCCGCCCGGACGCATGGTTTGCTTCTTCAACAACCCCGTCCGGGGGAAAGTGGAATGAAAACTTCTGAATCGGGAGGCTAGATCGAGAGCCAGCCGCCGTCGATCGCCAGCGTGTGGCCGGTCACCATCGAGGAGGCGGGGCTCGCGAGGTAGAGGATGCCGCCGGCGATTTCCTCGGGCTCGCCGAGCCGGCCGAGCGGCGTGCGCGCCTCGATCTCGTCCACGAGCTCGGGCCGCCGCCGGCGCAGGTCGGCGCCGAGTTCGGTGTAGAAGAAGGTCGGCGCGATGGCGTTCACCCGGACCCCCCGGCCCGCCCATTCGGCGGCGAGCGAGCGGGTCATGTTGACGATCGCCCCCTTGGTCGCCTGGTAGGGGACGTGGGGAATCATCGGGTTCGCCCGGAACCCCATGATCGAGGCGATCGAGACGATCCGCCCCTCCCCCTGGGCCAGCATGTGCTTCGCCGCCCGGCGCGCGCAGACGAACGGGGCGGTCATGTTGATCTCGACCACCTCGTCCCAGTCCTCGTCGGGAAACGACTCGGCCGGTCCGGGCCGGATGATGCCGGCATTGTTGATCAGGATGTGAAGCCCGCCGAACTGCTCGGCCGCTTGGTCGATCACGGTGTCGATGCGCTTGCGGTCGGCAACGTCGAGCCGCCAGGACTCTGCAACTCCGCCGGCGTTGCGGATCTCCGCCGTGACCCGCTCGGCCGCGGCCGCATCGATATCTGTGACCGCGACATGCGCCCCCGCGCCGGCGAGCGCGAGCGCGGCGATTCGTCCCAGCCCGCCGCCCGCCCCGGTGACCAGCGCGCTGTCGCCGTCGATGCGGAACAGCTTGTCTATCGAAACCTCCCCGAAGCCCGCCATGGCCGCCTCCTTGAAGACCCCTCCGGTCCCGCATCCCCCCGCCGCTCGCCCGCGCGGTCGGGCACAGCGGGATTTGCGCCCACATACGCCCCCGCAGAAGCCGGTGTTGTTCGGGCTGATCCCGTCCTGCGCTGAACTCCGGGGCCGTATCGCCTCTCACCCTGACACTTCGGGATCGATTGAGCAAGGAGCAGTCTGGTGAGAGAGGAGCGTGACCCATTCGGGGAGTGGGGGTTTACGGGTTTTGAACGTCAGTCTGACGTCAATCACGACCGAAGGGGGGTGTTGAAAAACCTTCTCGGTTGGAATTGACGATGCGTTTCGTGGGTGCTCCGATTCGGGCGTCGTTGCGGAGACGGCTGATGCGGTTCACAACGAAGCCGTCATTCCGGCGAAAGCCGGAATCCAGAGCAGACGGGGATACCGAATCGCAGCAAGGCCAAGAAAAACGATAAACCGAAAAGACAAATACAAAAACAAAGTCTCTGGATTCCGGCATGTGCCGGAATGACGATCAAAACCGCATTCACCAGTAGAGGCGGCCACCCGTGGCCGCTCGTATCGAATATGTCCATCCCCGTGGTTGCGCTTCGCAGGGACAGGCCCCCATGCCTGTCCCTGCGCACCCTTGCAACCCTTTTACTCTCTCCCCGTGATCGTTGAAAAAACCCCTTTTCAGGGGGGAGAGGGGGGTCATGCAGAGGCTATTTTCCGGCGTCCCTCGATACGCCCCTTGCGGGCCTACTCGGGATGAGGAGCGTTGTGAGATTCTCCAGAAGGGTGTCGTAGGGGCGCTTCGTGAAGCGCCCGTTTCTCCGGCAAGGGCCCGTTCGCGAACCGCTCCTGCGGATTCGATTGCTCAACCGCCTCCGCCCCCTGAGAAACCTACCTGTCTATCGGGTCGCGCGGGTCGAACTCGCTTCCCCACACGCCGCGCCGGTATCGCTTGGCGAGGTTTTCGGCCTCTATCAGCTCCTTTCGGTAGCGCACGTTGGGGTGTTTCACGAGAGCGCGGCCCAGACCCCGCAGCACCACGAGCGCGTTCACGTGGCCGCCTTCTTCGAGGAAGACGTAGTAGAGGGTCTGTCCTGAGGCGTCCACGGGTTTTTCGTCGATTTCGAGGCTCACCGTCCGGTTCTCGATGAGGCGCTTCAAGTACGCATGGGCCTGGCTCGCGCCCGGCGCGCCGGGAGCGGGGGCGGACACGCCGATGAGGGCGGAGCGCAGCCCGCCGCCGAGTTGAAAGCTCGCCCCGTCGTAGACCTTGGTGACGCGCGCCTTGAGGCGTCTTCGGGCCTCGGCCCCCTGGGCCGGCGCGGGTGAACTCATCATAGCGGCGAGCGCGAGCGCGCACAGAAAGAGAGTCGGTTTTTTCATCCTCGCCTCGTTCGTGTTTTATCGGGGACAGCCCCGGAATCCTTCGCGTTCCAGTGGAAATATCCGCGTCATGGGAGCTTGTTTATACCACAGGGCGAGGCGGTGCGCTGAACCCCGGCTAAGGAAGGAAGAATAGCGCGCCGAGGTTTTCCTCGTCCGCGGCAAACCCTCCCTCATCGGTCGAGACGAACCACCCCGCCGTCATTCCGGCGAAAGCCGGAATCCAGAACCGAGGAGAGGGAAGATGCGGTGGCGTTTGATTCCATTTCTCCATCGGTCGGATTCGGCAGCAAAAAATGAAAAGCGAAAAACAAAATCCCTGGATTCCGGCTTTCGCCGGAATGACGATGCGGTTAATTCCGGGAGGAAGGGAGGTCCCCTTGTAGGGGCGGTTCGCGAACCGCCCCTACTCCTTCCTGCAACTGCCGACGCCCGAGATGGCGGTCGCGCGCGTCGCGCAGCGCGTTCTTGAAGGAGGCCACGACGTGCCCGGTGAGGTGATCCGAAGACGGTTCGACGCCAGCCGGCGCAACTTCGAGCAAATCTATCGAGGCTTGGTCGACGGGTGGATTCTGTACGATAATTCGGGCGATGAACCGAAGCGACTGGCGGAGGAGTCGAGGGTATGAATTCAAAAGGCGAAAGCCCGGCGCAAAAGCCTCGCGATCCTGACTTCGTCGGCGCCGATGCGGCGATGCGCCGTGCGGCCAAACGCGCGCAGTTGCGAGCGAAAGAAACTGCTAAAATGGCCGCGGCGAACAAAGGAAGCGCCGGATCGGGCGAAATTCATAGAACGAACACTGGGCGCGACCCGCGCGAGCGAAGCCCCCGAAAGCCGGAGTGAGACGGGTTGGCTCGGGCGATGGCGGCGGCGTCACCCGAATGCAACCACAGGGACAGGTCGCGGCCTGTCCCTGCAAGTTCCAGGGGCACGCCACCATTCACGAACTTTGAGGCGAACCTGTGCGCCCCTTCGATGTATCCGGTTTTTCTCCCGCCTCCGCCCTCGTGCGCGGCCACGCTTTTGATTGCGCAAGAGCGGTTATCGGCTATAATGGATGAAGTGGAAGCCGCCGAATGACGACGGACGAAACGGGGAAAGACGATGACCACCTATGAATACCTCAACCTCATCGTCTCCTTTGGCGGTTTGGGGCTACTCTTTTACGGCATCCGCGTCATGGCGAAGAACGCCGATATGCGCGCGGCGGACTCCGAGCGCAAGCACAATGAGGCGATGACCGAATCCCGGCGCAGAGAGGAAGAGTCGTTGCGCAGGCACAACGAGACCATGACGTCACTTTCGCAAAGTAACGACGCGCTTCGCGAACTCATCGACGGACAGGCGGAAAGCCGCATGGCCCTGCGCGAACTCATCGAGCGAAACGGATAGTCAATCCCTCTTTCATCCGGCGAATATGACCCGGAGGGGCCATATGCATCCTTACTTGGATTGGCCGCCGACCTGTAACATTGGAGACGAATCATGAAATGGACCATACTGATGCTTGCCGCGCCGCTTTTACTCTTCGCACACGCCGCGAGCGCGCAGAATCTCGAAAAGGCGATCTTCGCCGGCGGCTGCTTCTGGTGCGTGGAGTCTGATTTCGACAAGGTGCCGGGCGTGGTCTCGACGACTTCGGGCTATACCGGCGGCAGGACCAAGAACCCGACCTACAAGGAAGTCACCTACGGCGACACGGGGCACTACGAGGCGGTGGAGATCACCTACGACCCGGCGAAGGTCAGCTATGAGGCGCTGCTCACCGCCTTCTGGCACTCGGTCGACCCGACGGATGACGGCGGCCAGTTCTGCGACCGGGGCGATTCCTACAAAACAGCCATTTTCGCCCTGAACGAGAAGCAGCGCAAGGCGGCAGAGGCCTCCAAGAAGGCGGCGCAAGAGGCTCTGGGCAAACCGATCGTCACCCCGATACTCACCGCCGCCACGTTCTATCCCGCCGAGTATTATCACCAGAACTATTATCAGAATAATTCGTACCGCTACCGCTACTACCGCTTCTCGTGCGGCCGCGACAGAAAGCTCAGGAACCTCTGGGGCGAGCACGCCTTCAAGGGCATCCCGAAACTCAACTGAAGCCGCGCCGTTCTCGGTCGCGGCAAACGCCCGCTCACCGGGGTTGTAGAAAAAGATATCTTTTCAGGGGCAGAGGGGACGCCCCTCGATTGGAAAACCAACCCCCCCTACCCCCCCTTGACAGGGGGGTATAAAAAGGCGATGCGCTCCCCCAGGTCGAGGGGTTTTTGCTTTTTCTTGCCCCCTGTCAAGGGGGGGTAGGGGGGGTTGACGTTATGGGATTTCCCTTTCAAGGGGGTTGCCATTACCCTCTCAGGGGGTTTTTCAGCAACCCTCACGAAGGGGGTTGGGGGGTTATTCCCTTGACAATGACTTTTTCAACAACCCCTACGAGGCCTGGTTGCGCTCCAGCATGTCCAGCACGTCGTCCGTTTGCGTTATCCAGCCGAATTTCGATTCGAAGTTGTAGAGCGTCGCCTCGCGGGTGAAGTCAGGTCCCGTGTGATCCATTGCGTCCTCGACGAGAATGGGCCAGAACTCGCGGAAATAGGCTTCGCGCGCCGTGCTCTCCACGCAGACGTTCGTGGCCACGCCGGTGAAGAGGATGTGCCGGATGTCGAGGCCGTTCAACTGGTTTTCCAGCGTCGTTCCCGCGAAGCCGCTGTAGCGGGCCTTCTTCACCACCAGGTCGTCCGGCTCGGGCTTGAGCTCGTCGATGATCTCCCACCCCCACGTCCCCTCGATGATGAGCTTGTCGCGGTCCTCTGGGCGTTCCTCGATCATCTTGAACGCCATGTGCTTGCGGACGTTGGGCGACTGCGGCCCGCCGGCGTCGCTCAAGTCGGGCTTGTAGCCGAACTGGAGATAGATGACCTTCACGCCCGCCGCGCGCGCCGCAGCGAGCAGGCGCTGATGGGCCGCGATGACGGGGTTCGTGCGGGCCTCATCGATGCCCGTTCCCAAATCGAGCATTCCGCCCTTCTTGGCATAAGCGTTCTGCATGTCGACCACGATGAAAGCGGTTCGCCCTAAGTCGATCTCCACCTCCCGGGGCCGCGCCTTGAGGATGGCCATGCGTCTTCTCCATGAGTATCAGGGCAAAAATTTCTCCGATGCTTCTTTATAGCACACGGGGCGAAGCGATGCGCCTTTGGGGACAAATTCCGACCGAAGAGGAAGGAATTCTTTCGACGGGGGAGGGGCTGATGAAACACCTGGCATGTGACCCCTGCGAAGATCGCTTCCAACCGAGGAGAATCCCAAATCCACTCCCCTCTTGAGGGGGTTGTTGAAAAAGTCTTCATCGGGCGGATCTCTTGTGTAGGGGTCGCATATATGCGACCCGGCCTTTTTGCCTTCCAACGACGGGCCGCATATATGCGGCCCCTACACTCCCTTCGCCAAGGCGTAATCCCATTGCCGTCATTCCGGCATTGCAAGATTTTTTCAACAGCCCCATATTCGTGTCCCTTTTTTCTGATTCTTGGATTCGCCGGAATGACGATGTGATGAATTCCAAGGTGGGAGAGAACCCACGGTAGGGACAGGTCGCGACCTGTCCCTACAGGTCAGAGACCCACACCACAGTTCGCGAACCGTGGAACGAAAACGCAGGTACACCCACGCTACCTGATTTGACCCATGAAAAGGCTACGAGAAACCAGTTGGCTCGACCTTACCCGCCCTTATGAAAGCCCTCTTCATTGCGGCTCACCTTCCTTGCCCCTACAATGTCAAACCCGACTGAGAAAGGAGGGTTTGCGTGATTCATATTGCCGGACAGGTTCGTAATTCGTTTGGGAGCGCAGGTTCGTGGCCGACGTAGCGACGCTGAAAGAGGGTGAGCGGTTCGACGCTTTCTTCAAGATCCGCGAATACGAGGCGCGCCAGAGCCGCGCGGGCCGGGCGTATCTCGATTTGACCCTCGAAGACGCCACGGGCGATATCCCCGCCAAGGTCTGGGAGCCCGCGACGCAGGTGCAGGGCGAAATCGGGGCGGGCGATTTCATCAAGGTGCGCGCCATGGCGGAGAACTACCAGGGCCGCCTGCAGCTCCGGGTGGAGCGCGTCCGCCGGGTGAACGAGCAGGACTACGAGAGCGGCTTCAAGCCCGAGGACTGCGTGCAGCGAACGCCCTATGACATCGACGTCATGTGGGAGGAGGCGAAGCGCATCGCGGGCGGCTGCCACCCGCTCGTGGCCGCCTACCTCACCGCCATCCTGGACGCATATGAAGAAAAATTCCGCGAGTGGCCCGCCGCGCAGCGCATCCACCATCCCTACCTGGGCGGCCTGCTGGAGCACACTCTTTCTGTTACGAAAACGTGCCTGTATCTGGCGGATAAATACGACGTCTCGAAAGACCTGCTCGTCGCGGGCGCGCTCTTGCACGACATCGGAAAGCTGGAGGAACTCTCCACCGAGGGCGCGACGCACTACACTCCTGCAGGCCGCCTCCTCGGTCACATCGTGCTGGGGCGCGACATCGCCCGCGAGTGGGCGGGGCGCGAGGGCGTGTTCCAGGATGGAGACGCGCTGCCCGGGGATTTTCTGCTGCATCTGGAGCACCTCATCCTCTCGCACCAGGGCCAGCCCGACTGGGGAACCGTGAAGGTGCCCATGTCGGCGGAGGCGCTCCTGCTCCACTACGCGGACGACATGGACGCGAAGTTCAACATCGTCAAGCGCGCGGTGGCTGAAGACAAAGGAGATGAGGAATTCACGGCCAGAAACCACGTGATGGCGCGCGTCTTCTACAAGGGCGGCCCGCCGCTCCCGCCGGAGAATGGATAGAATGTTTGCTCGTGCGGCCATTCTCGTCTCCTGCGTACTCCCTAACGCGGCCCGCCCCGGGCCACTGCCGGAGAGACCAGAAAATGTCTAGCCATATGAAAATCATGAACGAGAAGACGGGGCGCATCGTCATGCTGGCGGTGGACCACGGCTATTTCCAGGGACCTACTTCGGGGTTGGAAGAGCCCGCGAAGACCATAAAACCCCTTTTGTCCTGGTGCGACGCGGTGAGTCCCACGAAGGGTGTTTTCCTGCGCTGCATGCCGCCTGAGAGCAAGACGCCGGTTATCCTGAGGGCATCGGGCGGAAACGCCATCGTCTATTCGGATCCGCTGGAGCTAGAGCGTGAGCTCAGCATCCGGGGGGCGGGGATAGAGGATGAGGCGTCGCGCGAAGCGCTGCGTGAGCGAATCGCCGATGATATCGTGAACCGCGAACTCTCGAACGAGTCCATCACCGTCTCGGCGGCGGAGGCCGCGCGCCTGGGCGTGGCGGGCGTTTCGGTTTCGATCTACGTGGGCGCGCGCTACCAGAAAGAGTCCATCCTGAACCTGGCGAGGATGAGCGATGAGGGCCGCCGGGAGGGTTTGATCGTTTTGGGCATCACGGCGGTGGGCAAGGAGATGACCAGGGATGCGCGCTATCTGGGTCTTGCGACGCGCATCGCCGCCGAACACGGGGCGGACGTCGTGAAGACCTATTACTGCGAGGGCTTCGAGCGTGTGGTGCGGGGCTGTTTCGCGCCCATCGTCATCGCGGGGGGCAAGAAGGTGCCCGAGCGCGAGGCGCTCGCGTTCTGCAGGCGCGCGATTGACGAGGGCGCCGCGGGCGTGGACATGGGCCGGAACATCTTCCAGAGCGCGGATCCGGCCGCCATGGTCCGGGCGGTGCGCGCCGTCGTGCATGAGGATTCAAGCCCGGAAGCGGCCTATGAGATGTTCGAGGATTTGAGCGCGGAAGCCCGCGTATGATGGAGTTTCGGCTCGCGACGCAGGAAGTATGAACATGGCGGAAACCATGCGGGCGGCGGTGTATTACCGAAACGACGACGTGCGGATCGAGGAGATGGCGAAGCCCCGCGCCGGGGCGGGCGAGCTTTTGGTCGAGACGCGCGCGAGCGGCATCTGCGGCAGCGACGTAATGGAATGGTACCGGGTGAAGAGCGCGCCGCGCGTCTTGGGCCACGAGGTGACGGGCGTCGTCGCGCAAGCGGGCGAGGGTGTGGCGGGTTTTCGCGCAGGCGATCGCGTCTGCGTCACCCATCACGTGCCCTGTAATGCCTGCGCGCATTGCCTGCGCGGCGACCACACGGCTTGTGAGATGCTGAAAGCTACGAATTTCGACCCGGGCGGTTTCGCCGAGTTCATCCGCTTGCCCGCCGTCAACGTGGATCGGGGGACGTTCCGCCTGCCCGATGAGGTTTCGGACGATGCGGGCGTGTTCGTCGAGCCGCTGGGCTGCGTCCTGCGCGGCTGGCGGCGCTTCCGGATGACGCCGGGCCTCTCCGTCCTCGTGGTGGGAAGCGGGATGTCGGGCCTGTTGCATGTGCAGGCGGCGCGCATCCTGGGAGCGGGAGCCATATTCGCGGCGGACGTCCATCCCTGGCGTCTCGAAGCCGCCGAGCGGTTCGGCGCGCATGCGCTGCCCCCGTGCGAAGATATGGCGGAGGCCTTACGGGAGGCGAACGAGGGCCGCCTGGCGGATCGCGTCATCCTGTGCGCTGGCGTGCCCGAGGCTCTTAAGACGGCCCTCGCGTGCGTCGCGACCTGCGGCGTCTTGCAGCTTTTCGCCCCCACACCGCCGGGATACCGTCCTGAAATCGACCTCAACCGAATCTGGAGCGAGCAGATCGCCATCACCACCACCTATGGCGCGGCGCCGCTCGATCTCGAAGAAGCGCTCGCGCTCATACGCGCCGGCCGCATCGAGGTCGGGGAGATGGTCACCCACAGGCTCCCGCTCGCGCAGGCGCAGGAGGGCTTCCGCCTCGTCGCCGAGGCGGGCGAATCACTGAAAGTTGTGCTCAAACCCTGATCGCAAGCCCGAATCTTGCGGGGGAGCGCGAAAGAGATTAGTATTTTTCCGAGAAAGCGAGCAACGCAGGGCAGGGCGCTCTGGGTCCACGAGGTTGTTCGGTTTTTTGTTGGTGGACTCGCAAGGAGGAAGGAAGTGACGACTTTTCAAATCGCGACGCTGGTTGCATTGGGCATTCAGAGCGCAATAGCTCTTGGTGTGGGAAGCGTTCAGTGTATCCTGATATGGAAGGGCTTGCGACAGATGGAGCGCGCCTCGGAGTTCAGGGAAAGAGAGAGCGCAAGACGGCACGAGGAATCCATGACCGCGCTCAAGGCGCTCATCGAGCGGACGGCGAAGTAACTTCTACTTCCCGCCGGCCAACCCGCCCCCGTCTTTCGGGAAGGGGGCTTTTCTGTTGCTCGATTGTTCTCTGCCCATCATCTGTTTTGGGAATCTCTCCAGGTGGCGTTTAGACCTTGGGTCGCGCGAAGAACCGGATATTGCGGGGGAGTGCGAAAGGGGATAGTGTTATATCCAGGATTGCGGGCCATGGGACGCGAGGCTGTGGCGTTTCGCATTTGAGAGTCAAGGACCCGGGAGGAGAAGGAAGTGACGACTTTTCAAATCGCGACGCTGGTGGCATTGGGCATTCAGAGCGCAATAGCTCTTGGTGTAGGAAGCGTTCAGTGTATCCTGATATGGAAAGGCTTGCGACAGATGGAGCGCGCCTCGGAGTTCAGGGAAAGAGAGAGCGCTAGACGGCACGAGGAAGTCATGATGGAGGGTGCGAGGCGGCACGAGGAGGTTATGAAGAATCACGCCGAGAACATGAAAAATCATGAGGAAAACATGAAAAAACATGAGGAGTCGATGACCGCGCTCAAAACGCTCATCGAGCGGACAGGGAAGTAACCTCTACTTCCCGCCGGCCAACCCGCCCCCGTCCTCCGGGACGGGGGTTTTCTGTTGATCGATGGTTCTCTGCCCACCATCTGTTTTGGGAATCTCTCAAGGTGGCGGTTAGGCCTTGGGTCGCGCGAAGAACCGGATATTGCGGTCGGTTGCGAAAGAGATTAGTATTTTTCTGAGAAAGCGAGCAACGCAGGGCAGGACGCTCTGGGTCCACGAGGTTGTTCGATTTATTGATGGTGGACTCGTAAGGAGAAAGAAGTGACGACTTTTCAAATCGCGACGCTGGTGGCATTGGGCATCCAGAGCGCAATAGCTCTTGGTGTAGGAAGTGTTCAGTGTATCCTGATATGGAAGGGCTTGAGGCAGATGGAGCGCGCCTCGGAGTTCAGGGAAAGAGAGAGCGCAAGACGGCACGAGGAAGTCATGAGGGAGGGCGCGAGACGGCACGAAGAGAACATGAAAAAACATGAGCAGTCCATGACCGCGCTCAAGACGCTCATCGAGCGGACAGGGAAGTAACCTCTACTTCCCGCCGGCTACTCCGCCCCCGTCCTCCGGGACGGGGGTTTTCTTTTGTTCGATGGTTCTCTGCCCACCATCTGTTTTGGGAATCTCTCAAGGTGGCGGTTAGGCCTTGGGTCGCGAGAAGCACCGAATCTTGCGGTCGAGCGCGAAAGAGATTAGTATTTTTCCGAGAAAGCGAGCAACGCAGGGCAGGGCGCTCTGGGTCCACGAGGTTGTTCGGTTTTTGTTGGTGGACTCGCAAGGAGGAAGGAAGTGACGACTTTTCAAATCGCGACGCTGGTGGCATTGGGCATTCAGAGCGCAATAGCTCTTGGTGTGGGAAGCGTTCAGTGTATCCTGATATGGAAGGGCTTGCGACAGATGGAGCGCGCCTCGGAGTTCAGGGAAAGAGAAAGTGCGAGACGGCATGAGGAAAACATGAAAAAACATGAGGAATCGATGACCGCACTCAAGACGCTCATCGAGCGGACAGGGAAGTAACCTCTACTTCCCGCCGGCTACTCCGCCCCCGTCCTCCGGGCCGGGGGTTTTCTGTTGCTCGATTGTTCTCTGCCCACCATCTGTTTTGGGAATCTTTCAAGGTGACTTTTAGGCCTTGAGTCGCGCGCAGAGCCGGATATTGCGGGAGTACGCGAAAGGGGATAGTGTTATACTCAGGATTGCGGGCCATGGAACGCGAGGCCGTGGAGTTCGCAGGGTGAATACGAAAGACCCGAGAGGAAAAAGAGATGACGACTTTCCAAATCGCAACGCTCGGGTTCTACGCCGTGCAGTCCCTCATCGGCCTCGCGCAGTGCGCCCTCATCCTGATGGGCTTGAGGCAGATGAGCCGCGCCTCGGAGTTCAGGGAAAGAGAGAGCGCTAGACGGCACGAGGAATCCATGACCGCGCTCAAGACGCTCATCGAGCGGACGGCGAAGTAATCTCTACTTCCCGCCGGACAACCCGCCCCCGGCCTCCGGGATGGGGGTTTTTCTTTGGGAATTATATACTAAGTTACCCAAGCGGCATGTTTAGGCGTGCTTTTTCTTGAGGTAGCGCCAGTTCTTTTTGGGCGGTCGCTGCATGATCGCGCGCGCTACATTCTCCGGTGTGTCATGTATCGGTTTAGGCATTGGGTTGGATGGTCGACCTACTGGTTTCTTGTTAGTTTCTTCTCTCATATGAAGCCCCCTTCTAGGCATACTAGCGAACGCACACTCATCCTTCAAATTAAAATTTGACACAACTTACCCAACATTGCATTATCGTATGAGCCAAACATCTGCATGTGGTCCTGAAAGTCGGGCCGCCTGCTGAATACAAAACCGCTCCCAGCGGAAATAAGCAGGGTCTCACCCAAAACGTGCAGATGTTTGGCGACCGACCCGGCCTCGCGGTGAGGCCAGGAAACTCCAAGGAGAAGTCGTCATGTTTACCAAACACATCGCAGTGGTTCTTTTCCTGTTGGTTTTCACGTTCGGTTGTGGTGGTGGGTCAATGCAGAGTGAACTGCCGGTTCAGAATTACTCAAGGCCAGCTTACCAAAACCCGAATTACCATCCCTATTTAACGCCATCCAATGCTTACAGGTGGGAAAACACAATACATGTAGGTGGCGACGTTGAACCCCGCGATAAATTACGCCGGGTCGGAACTTTTGGCAGTATCAAGGTTTTCCAAGGAGCATCGCGTGATGGCGTCGGAAAGAAACGTCTGGAAAACTACGAACATGACCTGCTGACTCAAGACGATTCGACATCATCTTCGCGTGATGGATTCTATCCATTCAGAGTGGCTCCAAAGATTTGGCTTGAAGATGATTTTTACAGACTTCTCAGGGCAAATGATGAAAAAGCGGAAGGTCTTATACAAGCATTGTTCGGAAGCGTTCGGATTCTCAACGATGCCCTTCCGCCTGAATTTCAAATCGACTTCACTACCGAAGATTCACCCCAAGTCGAGGGAACAATCGCTATCGCATTTCGTTCCCCTGGTAGGATTGCGGAAATTTGCGGTAGTGCTGGGACTGTCGCATGCGCATCATCGGATGTTTTAAATTTGCACAACAAGACGAATTCAGCCGTTATTTATTTTCCCGACAACCTGGACACATCAAAGAGGCAAACGACCCAAACGATAATACTCCATGAACTTTTGCATGCTCTTGGCATTCAGGGACATGTGGACAGTATTGAATTTCCCGACTCGCTTATGGGCGCATACGGCGATTTTTTCCCGAACCCAGGGTTCGTATTGCACCGCATTGATCGAGAGATTTTACAAATTATGTACATGTCTCAACGGACGGATGACTACAATGATTGGGGTGAATGGAGTGATACGACCCTGCACATAACCGGAGAGTCTGTCGATGGGCACGTCAATTTCGGGGTGGCGCTGTTCAATGGTCTGCCACAACCTTGGGCGCGTGGCGTGGCACCTCGAAGTATGTTGAGCTTCGAGTCAAAACCATCTTACTTGTTCGGGTCCGTTTCATGGAAAGGCTCTCTGTTAGGGTTCTCGGGGATATCTCCGGTTTACGGGGAAACCACACTCACTGTTGACATGGACAACCTTGATGACGAACAAGACCTGAATTTCAGGAACCTGTTCTTCCTCAGTCGGTTCGAAGAAAGCGGAGCCGAAAGGTGGTTCCCTACTAGGAACATAGCCTACAAGGTGAAAATGTCACAACAAGGATTTTATCGTTCCGAAGATGACGGCCAAATTAGAGGCGTTTTCATCGGTCCAAGGCACGAGGGTATGGCAGGAACGCTCAAGCGCACAGACCTGGTCGGAGCATTCGGGGGGAAACGATAAAATGCTTAAACGAATTTTCGCAACTATAAGTATTTTTGTTCTGGGCATTTCAGGATGCGTTTCCGTTGAGGAATTGGCGCGGCAGGACTTGGGAACCATCGTCGAGCACAAGAGAATTTTCGTTGAATGCAAGGGAAAGCGATTTGCATTTAAGGAGTGGCTCGAAAAGGAAAAGAAGCATCTCCTGACAAAACATGAAATATCCACCAAATCAACCCAGACATACGCGAAATGCCTTGAAGAAAAGCTGGGTGTAATGTTCTGGGATCAGGTTCCTACGACCAGTCTTGATATTTTCTCCAAGACAACCTTGAGGTTCTACACCGGTGGAGACCATACCCTGGAAAGGTATTTCGAGCGAGTCCGAAAGTGGCAACGAGTAATTCATGAAGGCGGCGAGCCGTGGAAGGGCTTCTGGCATGAACACAACGAAGTGATAGACAAGTGGCGAGCGATTTACAAGGACGCGAACTAGGAAGTTCATATTAGACGGGAAGTGGAACGCCCCTTGAAAGCGCATCAGCTTCAATTCTTTTTATGCGGGTTTTCGTTTCTTTTATATCCACATCAAGGTTTTCTATTTCTACTATGGTTGGCCATCCACTTATGATGCGCTCTGGAAGAGGCACCTTGACCTCAAAACTATCGGTATCATACTCCCATGAAAGAAATTCTATTGCTTCCTTTAGAATTTCGACTGTTGTTTCCTTCTTTTTTTCAAGCATGCAAGGTGTTGTCTGACCTTTGCATATTCAATTATCGTTTGATCGGCTTGTTCTTCTTTTTCTTTCTCATTCACGCCATCAATCCTTAAAGTGGATACAGCCCCTTTCTCGGGAGCCTTTTCGTCAATTCTCGATACGTCAACCGCTTGTGGTCAAATCCTTGTGCCATTCTCTGCATTTGATCGGCAGTGTCAAGGGGCCGCTGGTTGTGGCGCCCCTCGAACTCGTTCACATAACGCTGTAGGTACTTGAACTCATCTTGTGGTAGGTGCCCATGTAACCGCGCTTGAGGAGCGCCCAGAACGATTCGACCCCGTTGGTGTGCGCTTGTTCCCTCACGTATTCTCCCGCGCTGTGTTTCACGGATTCATGTTCGAAATCGACCATACCCCGATAGGACGGATTATCGTCTATGTAGAGCGTCGCGCCCATGGCGGCGTTCTCTCGCACAAAGCCTTGCAAGGTGGGCTTGTCTGGTGAACCACCCCATTCCTCGCCAAGCTTCACTACTTCGGCGGAAATCCTGTTTGTTCCCGATCCTTCATCCCGATAACGGCGGTCTTGCCCACCGGTTCGCGTCCCGCTCGCAGCTTCTTGTTCGCGTGCTTGTTTCTCTCCTTGCCGCCGATGTAGGTCTCATCAACTTCTACTGGCCCTGTCATGGCATCGCCATCATCGAACAGAAACATACCTCCGTCCCATGTATCTTCTTCATCCTCCCACGCTTCCCTGATTCTGTGGCCTAGATGCCATGCGCTCTTTTGCGTGATGCCGAGGTCGCGGTGTAGCTTCATGCTGGAATGACCCTTGAAGTTGGTCGTCATGATGTATATGGCAAATAACCACGTCTGGTAGCCAAGGGGGGAGGCGTGCATGAGAGTATCGGTTTTCACCGAGAAATCCTTGCGGCAATCACGGCAACGATAGGGCTGAGGCTTGCGGGTCTTTCGTTCCTGCACATTCAGGCTCCTGCACTTCGGGCAACACACGCCATCCGGCCAGCGCGTCTTGATGAACCATTGCTCCGCCGCGTCATCATTGGGAAACATGCGGGTCAATTCGATGAGGGAAATGCCTTTGCGGTAATGTTTACCTGGGGCTTTCTGTGTCATGTAATTACCTCCTTTATTTTGGAAGCAATTTACCCTAACGGTATGAATTTGTCAAGTGGGTAACTTAGTATATAATTCCCTTTTCTTTTACACCGCTGATTGTCCGCTATTCATCTACGGGGTGGTAGTTCAGTTCGCTCCCGGGCGGGGAATCGCCCTCGGTCGCTTCGTCCTCATAAAGAGCATCCGGCGGGGCGTCTTCCGTGAACTGCGTGTCATCCGCGTCCGCATCCTGCGGGGCGGGGGCGGGCTCCTTGAGAAGCGGGGCGAGTTTCGCCTCGCGGCGGATTCTTTCCGGCAGGCCGCTCCAGCGCCTCCTCACGCGCGCGTTTCCTATCGCCATGCCGAGCGCCTTTTTCGCCCCGACGAACACCGCCAGACGCTTCGCCCGCGTGAGGGCGGTGTAGACGAGGTTTCTCTGCAGCATCGGGAAGTGCTGGGTGTGGAGCGGGATGACGACGGCGGGGTATTCGCTCCCCTGGCTCTTGTGGACGGTGATGGCGTAGGCGTGCATCACCTCATCGAGCGCGCCGCGCGTGTATTCGACGACGTTCGAATCGAAAGCGGCGCGAATGCTTCCCTCCTCCGGGGACACGCTCTTGACGACGCCGATGTCGCCGTTGAACACGTCCTTGTCGTAGTTGTTGCGCACCTGGATGAGCTTGTCCCCGGTGCGGAACGTCCGGCCTCCGCTCTGGAGCGCGGGCGCGCTTCCGGCGGGGTTGAGCGCTTCCTGCAGGCGCGCGTTCAGGCTCTGCACGCCGAGCACGCCGCGCTGCATGGGGGAGATGACCTGGAGGTCGGCGATGGCGTCGATCTGGAACCGATCGGGAATGCGCTCGCGGCACAGTTCGATGATGAGGTCGGCGCAGCGCTCCGCCTCGCTCTCCTCGATGAAGTAATAGTCGAGCGGGGCGTCTTCTTTTTCCCCCTTGCCGTTTCGGGGCATCTCGCCGCGGTTCACGCGGTGGGCGTTCTCGACGATCAGGCTCTCCTGCGCCTGTCGGAAGACCTCCGTGAGCCGCGCCACGGGCAGGGTTTCCGACGTGATGACGTCGCTTAAGACGTTGCCGGGCCCCACGGAGGGGAGCTGGTCCACGTCGCCCACCAGGACAAGCGTCGCCGGGTCGGGTACCGCGCGCAGCAGGTGGGCCGTCAGGTGTACGTCGAGCATCGAGGCCTCATCAATAATTACGATGTCGCCGGTGAGCGGGTTTTCCGCATCGCGGGTGAAGCCGCCCGAGTGCCAGCTGTATTCGAGCAGTCTGTGGATGGTGGCCGCCTCGTGGCCTGTGACTTCAGAAAGACGCTTGGCCGCCCGGCCCGTAGGGGCGCCGAGGATGACCTGGAGGCCGAGTTTCGTGTAGAGGTTCGTGACGGCGCTCACGATGGTCGTCTTGCCGGTGCCGGGGCCGCCCGTGACGATGAGCACTTTCTGCGTGAGCGCGCCCTCTATCGCCGCCCCCTGATCCTTCGTCGCCTTGCCGCCCTCGAGCGCGCGCCGGGCGAGATGGCCGAGACGCTCTTTCGTCGTGCTCCCGGGCGCTCCCTGTCCCCGCATGGCGGCTTCGAGACGCGCCTCGTCGCGCGGCGTGCGGATGAGCGCGGCGAGACGGCGGGCGACCTCGCATTCCGCGGCGTAGAGCGGACGCGCGTAGACGCGCTTGCCCTCGGCCGAAGCGAGGTTCTCGACCATGTTCGCCGATTCGATCACCACCGAGCCGCCCTGGCCCAGGTTCTCGAGAACGGGAGCGAGGGCGTCGGCTTCGGTCTCGAGCATCTCGGCGGCCGTCTCCATCAGGTCGCCGTAGGGCAGAAAGCAGTGGCCCTCGCGCTCGGCGAGCTGGTTTAGGACGTAGACGGCTCCCGCCGCCAGGCGTTTGGGAGAGTCAACGGGAATTCCCAGCTTCTGCGCGATGCGGTCCGCGCTCTTGAAGCCCACGCCGTGAATCTCTGACGCCAGGCGATAGGGGTCTTCGCGCAGAATCCGTATGGACGCCTCGCCGTAGGTTCTCAGGATTTTCTCGGATAGATGGAGCGGGACGTCGTATTGACGGAGAAAAAGCATGATCTCCTTGACCTCGCTCTGGCTCTTCCAGCTCTCGACGATGGCTTCGAGCTTCTTCGCGCCCAGACCGGCGACTTCCGTGAGGCGCTCGGGGTGGTTGTCGAGGATTTCGAGGGATTTCTCCCCGAAGCGCGTAACGATTCTCCTGGCGAGAGCGGGGCCGATGTTCTTCACGATGCCGGACGCCAGGTACTTTTCGATTCCCTCGATTGTCGTGGGTGTCAGCGGGCGGGCGAGCTCGGCGTGGAACTGGCGGCCGAACCTGGGGTGATCCTTCCAGCCGCCCTCGAAGCGCGCGCGCTCGCCCTCGCGGATGGAGGAGAGATAGCCCACAACGGCCACGCGGGGGAAATCCTCGTTGTCCGGCTGGACGAGCAGGACGCTGTAGCCGGTGTCCTCCGCGCGGAAGCGGATGCGCTCGACCGCGCCGGTCAGTTCGGTCCCGTCTTGCGGGAAGAGGCCCGCCTGGGGAGGAGGGGTCCTTCTTCCGGGGCGTGGTGTTCTCGGTTTGCGCGTCATGGGCCGTTCCTGATCGCATCCGGCCGGGCGGAGCGGTGCGTCACCGGTTGCGCGTGGCCGGGGTCAGAGCGAGCGTCAGTTCAGCCCCCGCTCCTTCCGGTTTTTTTCGCTTCATTCCAGAGCGTTTCCAGCTCTTCGAGCGTCACGTCCTCGGGCGAGAGTCCCCGGGCGCGCAGCGCTTGTTCCATATGGTGAAAACGCGCGGTAAAGCGCGCGATGCAGGCGCGGGCCGCTCCCTCGGCGCTCACCCCGAGCTTCCGGGAGAGGTTCACGGCGGCGAAGAGAAGATCGCCCATCTCTTGTTCGATCGCTTCGCGGTCTTCTTTCCGCATCGCCGCCTTGAGTTCCGCCCATTCTTCTTCCACCTTGTCCGCCGCTCCGGCCGGGTCCGGCCAGTCGAAGCCCACGCGCGAAGCCTTTCCCTGAAGTCTCTGGGCGCGCTGGAGCGCGGGCATGGCGGCGGGCACGCCGTCGAGAATGGAGGCCGCGCCGTTCTCATCCCCCGCGCGGGACTTTCGCTTGCTGATCTCCCAGTTCCGGAGCACCTCGCCACTGGTCTCGGCCAGAGCGTCCTCGAACACGTGGGGGTGGCGGTCGATCATCTTCTGCGCGAGGGCGCGGGCGGTTTCCTCGGCGTCGAAGAGGCCCTTCTCCTCGGCGAGTCGGCAGTGGAAGAGTACCTGAAGCAGGAGGTCGCCCAACTCTTCTTTGAGCATGGCGGGGTCGCCCGCCTCGATGGCCTCCATCACCTCGTAGGCTTCCTCAATGAGGTAGGGCTTGAGGCTCTGGTGGTCCTGCTCCTTGTCCCAGGGGCAGCCGTCCGGCGCTCTGAGGCGGGCCATAACCTCCACCGCGCGCTCGAAACCGCTTTTGTTCTCGCTCAATGCCTGGCCTCACGATTGGGAATCCCGACGCCCGCAGTATACGCGCAACGTCCCCGGAGGGGCAACGATCCTCCGGGGGGCCGCCGCATGATATGGGCGGATCGGATACGGGCGAGCGCGGTATGTCTTGACGGGAGACGACGCCGAGGGGGGAGATCGTCGTCTGCACCAGTTTCGTCGAGCGTTTCTCAGGAAACAGTCGTTTGCGTCCCGATATTTTCCCGTTTCTCCAATGGAAAATGGCAGGCGGCCTCGGTTCCGCCGGGATAAGACGTCAGCATCGGCATTTCGACTCGGCACCTCTCTTCTCTTTGGGGACAACGGCTGTAAAAACGGCAAAGGTGCGGGGAAGGATCGATGGGGCTCATCGGCTCGCCGGTCAATCGCACCCGTTCGGTGCGCTCGTTCGTGTTGATGGCGGGTATGGCGGAGAGGAGCGCCCGGGTGTAGGGATGGCGGGGGTGACGCAGAATTTCCCGGGTGGGACCGGCCTCCACGATTTTGCCGAGATACATCACCAGAACCCGTTGGCAGAGCAGCCGGACGACGTTCAGATCATGGGAGACGAACAGATAGCTCATCCCGAGGCGGTTCTTCAAATCTTCGAGAAGATGCAGGATGACCGCCTGAACCGAAACGTCCAGGGCGGAGGTGGGCTCGTCCAGAATGAGGAGCGAGGGTTCGAGCGCTATCGCGCGGGCGATTCCGACCCGCGCCTTCTGACCGCCGGAGAGCTGGTGCGGATAACGGGTCAGGAATTCGGGGGCGAGACCCACCAGAGCGCAGAGTTCCTCCACGCGCTTCGCCAGTTCGGGGCCGCTCCGCATCCCGCCCAGACGCAAGAGCGGATCGGCGACCGCCCGAAAAGTCGTGAACCCGGGATTCAGGCTTTCCGTGGGGTCCTGGAAAACCATCTGGATTTTCCGGCGCTTCTCGCCCTGGATGAAGCGGCTCGCCGGAATCCCCCCGATGTTCCTGCCCTCGAAGGCGATGGCGCCCGATGTCGGGTCCTGCAGGCGGGCGATCAAGCGGGCGAGGGTGGATTTCCCGCAGCCGGACTCGCCGACGAGGCCGACGCTCTCTCCCGCTTGTATCGAGAAGGTCACGCCGTCCACGGCGTGGAGATGGCCCGCTTCGCCTCGTTCTTCGGCCCCCATGCCCCGCAGCGAATTCCAGATCCTTGCCATCGCTCCGCTTCTGCGGATCGGGAACTTCTTCAGGAGGTCGACGGTTTGGAGCAATGCCATCAGAGCGGATACCGGCAGGCGACGAGATGGCCCGCTTCGGTCTCCAGGCGGGGAAGCGGCGGCTCGAGGCAATCCTCTTTGAGGTGTTCGCACCGCTCGCTATAGCGGCAAGCCGGGAGTTCCGCGCGCAGATCCGGCAGGTTGCCGGGAATCGAAGAAAGCTCGGCGAGGTCTCTGCTCGCATTCGGCGTGGCCCCGATGAGTTTCGCCGTGTAGGGATGCCGCGGACGCATGAACAGGTATTCGGTATCGGCCACTTCGACCACGTGTCCCGAGTGCATGACGATTATCCTGTCGCAGTATTCCGCGGCGAGTCCGAGGTCGTGGGTGATGAGGATCGTTCCCATGTTTCTCTCACGCGCCGCGTCCTTGACGAGGTCCATGATCGCCGCCTGGGTCGTTACGTCCAGACCCGTTACGGGTTCGTCCGCTATCAGGAGCCAGGGGTTGGAGGAGATGGCGATTGCAATCATCACGCGCTGGCACATGCCGCCGGAGAGTTCGAACGGATAGGCGCGATAGCGTTTTTCCGGGTCGGGGATGTGGACCTGGTTGAGCAGATCGAGTGCGCGCTCCCGAATCTGCCGGCCGCGGAAACTGCTGTGGCGATAGATGACGTCCTCCAGCTGGCTGCCGATGGTCCGAATGGGGTTCAGCGCCGTTCTCGGGCTTTGGAAGATCATGGATATCTCGCGCCCGCGCATCTCCTGTAGTTCCTGCCCGGATTTTTCGAACAAAGAGATGCCCCCGAAAACAATCCGGCCCGAGGTGATTCTCGCCGCCGGATCGGAAATCCCCATGATGGCGTATGACATCACGGATTTTCCCGAACCGCTCTCGCCGACGACGCCGACCGTCTCCCCCTTTTCAATCTCGAAGCTGACGTTCTCGAGCGCCTTGACGACGCCTGTGCGCGTGCGGAATTCGAGCGAGAGATTATCGACGGCGAGAAGAGGGTTCCGGGATTCCATCACGTCCTCATTCTCGGGTCGATCAGATCGCGGAGGCCGTCGCCCAAGAGGTTGAAGCACAGCACGGCGAGCATCAGGGCGGCTCCGGGAAAGATGGCCAGCCACCACTCGCCGGAGACGATGAACTTGGCGCCCTCGGCCACCATGATGCCCCACTCGGGAGTCGGGGGCCGGACGCCGAGGCCGATGAAGGAGAGTCCCGCCGCGTTCAGTATGGCGTAACCCATGTTCAGCGATATCTGAACCATCATGGGCGGCATGATGTTGGGTCCCATGTGAAATAACAGGATCCGGCCGTGTCCATTCCCCGAAAGGCGCGCCGCCTCCACGAACCCCGCTTCACGGCGCGAATTCGCCTCGGCCCGCGCCACGCGCGCATAGAAGGGGAAGTTGATGACCGCCGTCGTGTAGACGATGTTCTCAATCGTGTTCCCCAGAGCCGAAACGATGCCCATGGCCAGCACGAAGAGGGGAAACGCCATGATGGTGTCGGTGAGACGACTGATGAGCTTGTCCGTCATCCCTCCGAAGTAGCCTGCGCATACGCCGGCGACGCTTCCCGCGACGAAGGAGAGCGAAACGGCCGCCACGGATATCGCGAGGTCGAGCCGCGTGGCCGTGATGACGCGGCTGAAAACGTCTCGCCCCAGATTGTCGGTGCCGAACGGGTGCGCCCAAGAAGGCGGCTTGAGAGCGTTGGCCGTGTCGCTGGCGAGGGGATCGTAGGGCGCGAGCCAGGGGCCGAACAAACCGAGGGCCAACAGCAAAAAGAAAAGGACGAACGAGAAAAGCGTGACGGGATTCTCCCCCATCACGTAGCGCAGGTGACGGAAATAGGCCTTCATTCACTTAGCCTTCCAGCCCGATACGCGGGTCGACCACCGTATAGAGAATGTCGATCGCCAGGTTCAGGAGCACGTACATCAACGCCATGGCCAGAACGAAACCCTGCACGGCGGCATAGTCCGAGGCGATGAGGGCCTCGATGGCGAACGAGCCGATGCCCGGCCAGGCGAAGACTTTCTCGACCAGAACGTTCGCCCCCAGCAGGAACGAGAACACCATCCCAAGCGTGGTGAGGACGGGGAGAATGGCGTTTTGAAAGGCATAGACCCACAGCACCGTCCGGCGCGACAAACCGCTCGCCCGCGCCGTGCGAACGAAGTCGCTCGAGAGAACCCCCAGCATCGCGGCCCTTGTCATCCGCGCGAGCGGGGCCAGGGCGAAAATCGCCAGTGTCGAGGCGGGGAGAATCATCTGGGAAAATGATGCGCGAAAGATATCCAAATCACCCGCGATGAGGCTGTCGATCAGGTAGAAACCCGTGACGTGTTCGGGGGCGATGTGGATGATGCTCAGGCGTCCGAGGGGAGCGGGCGAGAGTCCCAGCAGAAAATAGAAGATATAGACGAGGAACAACCCGGTGAAGAAGGTAGGCAACGAAACTCCGATGGTCACGACCAGCCGGCAGAGGTGATCGACGAGTGAGTTGGGCCGCGTGGCCGCCAGTATTCCCAGAGGGATGGCGATGGCGACGGCGAGAAACAGGCCCATGAGCGTGAGTTCGAGCGAAGCCGGAAGGCGCGTGGCGAGTTCTTCCATGACGGGCTGGCCCGTGCTGATGGATTTGCCCAGGTCTCCGCGTGAGAGATTCTGGAGGTAGACCCAGAATTGCTCGGGCCAGCTCTTGTCGAGGCCCAGAGAGGCGCGTATCTCGGCGATGGATTTCTCATCCGCCGCAGGCCCGGCGAAGAACACCGCCGGGTCGCCCGGCAAGGCTCGCGTCAGGATGAACGTCACCACGATGATGCCCATCACGACCGGCGCCGCCTGCAGGAGACGCCGGCCGATCAGGAGCAGGGAATCGCCTTTCATCACATCGTCCCCCCCTTCAAAGGACGCACTGCATTGCTGCGAACCGGCTTCAGGCCTGTTTCGGCAGTTTCTTGAACGGCCTCACGTCGAGTTGACGGTGGAACCAGTACTCGTAACCTTCGATGTGCTTTTGCATGGCGACATCGAGATAGGGCTGCCAGAGCGGGATGAGGGGAACGTCCTCAAAGGCGATTTTGATGAACGCCTTGACGCGCTCCGCGTAGCCGGGGCTGCCCACCGGCATGTGCAGGGTTTCGTCGACCAGCTTGTTCAGCTTCGGGTTGTCGTAGTTCATCGAGTTGAACAGGCGCTTGGGCTGGTAGGCCCAGAAGAAATAATACTCAGGGTAATTCAGCCAGCCCCCGAAGTTCTTGAGGTGCATCGGGAGCTTTTTCTCGACGAGCGCCTTCGTCCGCCAGCCCGAGCCGGGGATCTTGTCGAGCTTCGCTTCAATCCCCACCTTGCCGAGCCCCTCCTGGATGAGGAGCGCCGTCGGCTCCGTCCAGTAGGCGAGCCCGAGGTTGAACGACAGCGTGACCTTGAAGCCCTCCGCGTAGCCGGCCTCCTTGAGCAGCGCCTTCGCCTTCTCCGGGTCGGTGTCGTAGGGGAAGGGCTGGGGCCACAGCGTGCCGGCGGGATCGGCGGATTTCGCTCCCCAAAGCGGCAGGCCGCGCTCATAGGCCGCCGCCTTGAATATCTTCTCATAGGGCATGGCGTAGGCCATCGCCTGGCGGACCCGCACGTCGGCGAAGGGCTTGAAGTTCAGGTTGAGACCTACGGCGTGGATGCAGTTCTCGATGGGGACTCCTGCGATCTTGAGCTTCTTGTTGCTCGTGAGCTCCTTGGTGTCTTTCGGCGGGAGATCGAGAGAGACGTCGGCGTCGCCCCGAAGCAGGAGGGCGCGGCGCGTGGAGGCGGACGCCACCTCGCGGACGATCACCCGCTTCACGCCGGGCAGGGGACCCGACTTCCACTCGTCGTTGCGAATGTAAACGGTCTGCTGGCCGGGCTTCCAACGCCCCAGCTTGAAGGCCCCGCCCCCTTGCGGGTTCTTGTGCAGATACTCCGTCGCCCACGGGTCGGCCTTCGTGGCTTTGGCCTTTGCGGCGGCCGAATTGATGATGAGGGGTACGGGAACGCCCAGGTCGGGCAGCGTGAGCTTGCTCTTGCGGATGAAATTGATCTTGAAGGTGTACTTATCCACGGCGATGAACTGTTCGGGCTTGATGAGCGAGCCCGCCTTCATCTGCACGGCCGGAAAACCGCCGAGCGAGACCGCGCGGTCGAAAGACCATTTCACGTCATGGGCGGTGACCGGTTTTCCGTCGTGGAACTTGGCGTCTTTGCGGATATTGAAGGTGACGGACATGCCGTCGGGCGCAAAGCTCCAGGACTCGGCCAGTTCCGGTTCGATCTTCTGATAGTCGTACATGACGTTGCCGTCGGGCAGCTTCTTGCGCCCATAGGTGACGAGGCGGTCGTAGATGTTCACGGCGACCTGATAGCTCGGACGGTTGGTTCCCTTCCTGTGGATGTCCATGCTGTTGGGGCCGTTACCGATCACGACCACGAGCGTGTCGCGGCCGGCGGCAGCCTCGGCGGGCAGGTATTTCAGGAGCGGCAACAACCCCGCCCCGGCGGCGGCACCTGCCCCGATTTTCAGAAAATCACGGCGCTTGAACTGCTTGTTATCCGGTACGTCCCTGTTCATGCTCGTCTCCTTCGTTGTGCCCGGCGGTGCGGGCTCTGGGAAAATAGTGACCTGTACGGATGAAGATTCGAGCCGATTGAACGCTGCCGCCCCATTGCTGCATACATCAGGCTACGGGCAAGACGTGTCTTGCAGGTTTCGTGATAGTTAATTGCGGGTTTCCGATTTGTTTCCTGAATGTTTCCTGGATGTCGTGGATATCCCATGATATGGCGTAATTATGCGATTATAGGCACAAAATGTTGTGGTTATCACTTGACAACTCCCCCTGAATGCGGGACATTGGACGGCGACGGGCAACAACACGAGGACCCCATGAGAAAAGAATCCCGAATACGCATACTTCCCGAATCGCTCGCGAACCAGATCGCCGCGGGCGAGGTGGTGCAGCGCCCCGCCTCCGTCCTCAAGGAGTTGGTGGAGAACAGCATCGACGCGGGCGCCGAGCGGGTGGAAATCGACCTGGAATCGGGCGGCGCGGCGCGCGTTCAGGTGGTCGACGACGGGCACGGCATGAGCGAGGACGACGCGCTCTTGTGCCTGGAGCGCCACGCGACGAGCAAGATAGCCACGGATTGGGACCTGGGCCGCATCGCCACGCTGGGTTTCCGGGGCGAGGCGCTGCCGAGTATCGCCGCGGTCTCGAAGATGGCCATCACCACCAGAAGGCCGGAGGACGCTCTGGGAACGGAAGTACGCATGGAGGGCGGCAAGCTCCAGCGCGTCACCGAGATGGGCGCCGCGCCCGGCGCGAGGGTCGAGGTGCGCTCGTTGTTTTTCAACGTGCCGGCGAGGCGCAAGTTCCTGAAACGTAAAGAGACCGAGCTCGCCCGCTGCCTGGAAGTGGCGAATCAGGCGGCCATGGCGAACCCGAACGTCTCGTTCGTCCTGCGCCACGGGAAGAGGACGCTGCTCGACCTCGACGCCTCGGGAGGGCTCATGGCGCGCGCGGCGCAACTCGTGGGCGAGGCGGCGGCCTCCCATCTGCTCAAGATTCCCCGCGCCGCGTCTGGGAACATGACGTTCAGCGGCTGGGCGGGCGCGCCCGGGCTGAACCGCTCCACGCGCGACGCGCAGTATCTGTTCGTGAACGGACGCCCCATCCGGGACCGTCTTTTCGTCCACGCGGCGTATGCGGCCTACCGCAGCTTCCTGCCGGTGAAGCGCCACCCCGTCTTCATCCTCTTTCTGGACATGCCGCCCGAGGACGTGGACGTGAACGTCCACCCCGCCAAGCAGGAGGTGCGCTTCCGCTTCGCGTCGAGCGTCTACGATCTCGTGCGCGACAGCGTCGCCGCCGTGCTGGGCGCGCGGCCCGAAAGAGTGCGGCGCGATTTCGCCCATCAGGGAGTGAGCCAGGCGGCTCCGGGTGCTGCCGCAGAGGAAGGCGCCGCGCCGGCCCTGCTGGGCGGCGGGGGATATTTTGGCGATCGCGCCGCCGCCGGGGATTACGGCGCCACCCCGGATGAGTCCGCATCCGGCGCGCAGCGCCCCGAATCGGACCCCGAGGCGATGGACCCCGCTCCGCCTGCGCCCATGACCCCGCCCGAATCGACGGCGCCCTCGCCGATCGAGCGCATGCTCGAGCCGCCCCACCCGGCGGACCCGGTGGTTCTTTCCCAATGCCGCTACCTCGGGCAGTGGGAGGAGTGCTTCTTGTTGTTCGCCTCCTCGCAGGGTCTGGTGCTCGTCGATCAGCACGCCGCGCACGAGCGGGTGCTCTACAACCGCTTCCGCGACCAGTTCCGGGAGGGCCGCGTGGACACTCAGGCGTGTCTCGTGCCCGAGGAGATTCGCCTCCGGCCCGAGGAGGCGCTGAGCATCGAGGCGCATCACGACGATCTGCTGCGCTCGGGCTTCGAACTAGAGTGCGCGGGCCCCGGCGAATACCGGATTCAGGCCGTGCCCGCGCTTATTGCGGACCGCGATCCCGCAGGCGCAGTGCGCCAGATCGTGGAGGGTCTGGCGGATATGGAGCAGCCCGTGAGCTTCGCGGATCTTATCGACGGCATCATCGCGAGGATGAGTTGCAAGGGCGCGGTGAAGGCGGCGCAGGCCATGCGGCCCGAGCAAGTGGCCGCCCTCGTCGAGGAACTCGAGAAAACGCCGGGCAGATGGACCTGTCCGCATGGGCGGCCCGTCATGCTCGTGATGGGCGCAGACCCCGTGAGAAGGCGCTTTTTGCGAAGCTAAAAGTCGATTTTTCACGCGAAGCCGGTAACGCTCTTGACACCCGCGCCCGCGCGCAACACAATGGCGAGGCAAGAAAAAGGAGGGCCATCGAGGGAGGCCTCTGATGCCGCATCCTTTTGAAGCAGCCTTTCGGTCCCGATTTCTTGCAAAAGCCATCGCCCGTCGGTGGCTGAGGAGGTTTCAGGTACGCCCGCTCACTTTTGGCCTTTCCGGCGCAATGGTGGCGGGCGTTTTCTTATCTGCACCGTAAAACCGCAGGTGCAACCTCTGCTTTCTCTCATCCAAGGGAGTGGCGCATAAAGATGCTCAACACCCCGATAGAAGAAGCCTATACCTTCGACGACGTGATGCTGCTGCCGGCGCACTCGGAGGTGCTCCCCAGGGACGTGGACCTCTCCACTTCCTTGTGCGAGGAGATCGAACTCGGCATTCCCCTGCTGAGCGCCGCCATGGACACGGTGACGGAGTCGGACCTGGCGATCGCGCTCGCCCAGCAGGGCGGTTTGGGCGTTGTGCACCGCAGCATGACCATCGAACGCCAGGCGGCCGAGGTGGACCGCGTCAAGCGCTCCGAGAGCGGCATGGTCACCCAGCCGATCACCATGCGGCCCAAGCAGCAGATACGCGAAGCCCTGGAGATCATGCAGACCTACCACATCTCGGGCGTGCCCATCACCGAGGAGGGGCGCCTCGTCGGCATCCTCACGAACCGCGACGTTCGCTTCGAGACGAACCTCGACAAGCCGGTCGCGGAGTTGATGACCCGGGAGAAGCTGGTCACCGTGCCGGAGGGAACGACGCTCGACGACAGCAAGGGAATCCTGCACCGCCACCGCATCGAGAAGCTCCTCGTCGTGGACGAGGACTTCAACCTCAAGGGCCTCATCACCCTCAAGGACATCGAGAAGGTTCGCCGCTATCCCAAATCGGCCAAGGACAAGTTCGGCCGCCTGCGCGTGGCGGCGGCGGTGGGCGTGGCCGCGGACATGCGCGAGCGCGTCTCCGCGCTCCATGAGGTGGGGGCGGACCTCCTCGTCCTCGACAGCGCCCACGCCCACTCGGAACGCGTGCTGGGGGCGGTGGAGGAGATCAAGAACGGCTGGCCGGACGTGAGGGTGCTCGCCGGCAACGTGGCCACGGCGGAGGGCGCGCAGGCGCTGATCTCCCGGGGCGCGGACATGATAAAAGTGGGCATCGGGCCGGGCTCCATCTGCACGACGCGCGTGGTGGCGGGCGTGGGCGTGCCCCAGTTGAGCGCGGTGGCGAACTGCGCGGCGGCGGCGGAGCCGCACGGCGTCAAGATCGTCTCCGACGGCGGCATCAAGTATTCGGGCGACATCGTCAAGGCGCTCGCCGCGGGTGCGCACGGCGTGATGGTCGGCAGCCTGCTGGCGGGGGTGGAGGAGAGCCCCGGCGAGCGGGTGCTCTACCAGGGAAGAAGCTACAAGGTGTATCGCGGCATGGGTTCGGTCGGCGCGATGAGCAACGGCAAGAGCCGGGACCGCTATTTCCAGGACGTGCAGAACGGCTATCCGGGCGCGGAGGAGCACGCCTTCAGCGATTCGAAGCTCGTGCCGGAAGGCGTGGAAGGCCGCGTTCCCTACAAGGGGCCGCTTTCGGCCACCGTCTACCAGCTCATGGGCGGGGTGGCCGCGGGCATGGGATATACCGGTTGCCGCAGCCTGAAGGAATTGAGAGAGAAGGCGAAGTTCGTGCGCATCACGTCGGCGGGCCTCACGGAGAGCCACGTGCACGACGTCTTCATCACGCGCGAGTCGCCCAACTACCAGCGCGATTGACAGATAGAGCGTCATCCGGTGCGGCGCCCGTCGGCGCCGCGGCGGGTGGGGATAGGCGCCCGCTCCGCGTGGGCGCTTCGTCCGGCGCCCGCAAGGACGGCCGCGCCGGTTTTCGAGGGATGCGGGGTCCAGGTTCATTCATCCGGCGCGTGAAATGCCGGCCGACGGCCCGGCCGGGAGCGGGCCCGAGAGGGGAGGGGGGTGAGGCGGTTCGTTTCGCCTCGGCCTGAACAGAAGATGCGCGATCAGATACTCATCCTCGATTTCGGCTCGCAGTACACGCAACTCATCGCCCGGCGCGTGCGGGAGTTGAACGTGTATTGCGAGATACAGCCCTGCACACGCGACTGGCGCGAGATTACGGGTCCGCACACCAAGGGCGTCATCCTCTCGGGCGGGCCGAGCAGCGTGTACGATAACGGCTCTCCCTCGGTCGACCCCTCGCTGTTCGAGAGCGATTTCCCCATCCTGGGGATTTGCTACGGCATGCAGCTCATGACCCACCTTCTCGGCGGAAAAGTCGGTCCTTACGCCAAGAGGGAATTCGGACGCGCCGAAGTGGTGATTGAGGATCCCGTCGGCATCTTTCTCGGTTCTCAGGGCAACGAGACCGTCTGGATGAGCCACGGGGACACGATAGAAGCGCCGCCGCCCGGCTACAGGTCGCTCGCGCGCTCGGAGGGTTCCCCCGTGGCGGCGATGATGTCCGAAGACGGGCGGCGCTACGGCATCCAGTTTCACCCCGAAGTGGCGCATACCCCGCGCGGCAAGGAGATTCTCCATAACTTCGTGCACCGGATTTGCGGGTGCGCGGGCGATTGGACGATGCACTCCTTCATCGAGGAGGCGGTCGGGCGCATCAGGAGCCAAGTCGGGGACAGGCGCGTGGTGTGCGGCCTCTCGGGCGGCGTCGATTCCTCCGTCACGGCGATGCTCGTCAAGGAGGCGATAGGCGAGCGGCTCACCTGCATCTTCGTGGACAACGGCCTGCTCCGAAAGGACGAGGCCGAGCAAGTGGTCGCGACCTTCGGCGAAAGGCTCAAACTCGTGCACGTGGACGCGAGCGGGGAGTTTCTGAGCGCGCTGCGCGGCGTGACGCACCCCGAAGCCAAGAGAAAGAGAATCGGCGAGATATTCATCCGCGTGTTCGAGCGCGAGGCGGGGCGGCTGGGCGACGTGAAGTTCCTCGCCCAGGGGACGCTCTACCCCGACGTCATCGAGAGCGTCTCGTTCAAGGGTCCCTCGGCGACCATCAAGAGCCACCACAACGTGGGCGGGCTGCCCAAATGGATGCGGCTCGCGCTCATCGAGCCCCTGCGCGAGTTGTTCAAGGACGAGGTGCGCGAGGCGGGCCAGGAGTTGGGACTGCCCCGCGAGATGCTCTGGCGGCACCCCTTCCCGGGGCCGGGGCTGGCCGTGCGCGTCCTGGGCGAGGTGACGGAAAAACGCGTGAAGACCTTACAGGATGCGGACGCCATTTTCATCGATACGCTCCGCAAGCACGATCACTACTACAAGGTATGGCAGGCGTTCGCCGTATTGCTGCCCGTCAACACCGTGGGCGTGATGGGCGATGCGAGAACGTATGAGAACGCCCTCGCGCTGCGGGCCGTCACCAGCCAGGACGGGATGACGGCGGACTGGGCGAGGCTTCCTCCCGATTTGCTCGCCGAGGCCTCCTCGCGCATCATCAACGAGGTGCGCGGCGTGAACCGCGTGGTCTACGACGTCTCCTCCAAGCCGCCGGGCACGATCGAGTGGGAGTAGAATAAGACAAGAAAAGTCAATGGATTAAGCAGAAATTCACTTTTTCTTCCTCTCCACCAGCCATATCTTGTCGACATCCAGGATGGAGATTCTTTCGCCGGCGGCCTCTTCGTCGCCGGGCCGGTATATTCCGAACTTGAAATGCGGCTCTCCGCATGACTCAACAGCAAAATCTCCCTCGTCTACGATCTTTTCTGCATTGAAATACAGGCTGTAATACGATTCCGTTAAATAAACCTCAAGCTTCACGTCTATCCATTTCCCCAGAACCTCATCGATGTGGACCTTTCTCGTAAAACGCTCGTTCGAGATTTTGCTTATCAGGCGGCCGGTCGAAAATTTGAACATCAAGGGAGGGCCGACTCTGCAACCTTTGACGCTTTGGTGCATTTGAAAAAAGTCTTCTCTTTCGTAGGTAAATCCCTTCACGAACCGGACCCTGAAGGTGAGCGTATAGTCCGTATCTTTTTTCAAGGTGGTCGTCTGTTTTATTTCCGCCCGCTCCCAGTATGGCGCGCCGTGCCTGGCCCCGGCATCGGTGCCGCATCCTCCCACCTGTTTGTTTTTCAGTGTAAAGCGCAGGAAGGTCTCTTTTCCCTCCGTTACCCATCTTGCGGAAGAGGATTCCGGGAGACCGCAGTTGTCGTAAAACTCGACGTTCCAGTCCTTGTCCTGGTAAGTCGTTCTTCCGCCCGTGTCGAAATACCCGGCGGATGAAATCCCGTCTGATGAAGTTTTACATCCCGCCAAAAAGACGATAATAATCAGGAGCAGGAATTTGCGCATTTTTCTCTCTTTTCATCGAGTATCCAGGGTGGGAATACAATCCTGAATTTTACATGTCTTGGATGAAAATGCAAGAAAACGATGGAGTGGTTATAGATGTAATGCTTTTATATTCAATTAGTTACAATAAACGTCCCGTTCTTTCCTTTGTGTGACTTGTCGCCGTGTCTAAAGTGTTCCAGAGGAGTCGGCAGAATATGTATCGCAAATTCAAGACCTCGCACGCCGTGGTTCCGCTCATTTTCTTGGGTTCGCTTCTCCTGGGAGCGAGCGCCCATGCCCATGAGGCGGATTATCCCCACCTGCACATCGCCCAAAGCGGCCACGGGGAGAAAGGCCATGGGCATCGGATGAGCAGGCCCGACGGGCATGAGATGAAACGAACCGACGGGACGAAGAAGGTCAGTGGCGCGATGAAGCGCTCCGAGGAGGCGCTTCCCGAGAACTACAAGAACCCGCTGGACGCGGGGAACTGAAGCCTTGCTCATCTGGACGCATTTCATTCTGGCCGTTTCGGCGATAGGGCTCGGCGCCGTCAATCTCGCGTCCGCGAAGGGAACGCCCAGGCACCGGGTCATCGGCTGGTGCTGGATGGTCGTGATGACCTACGTCACGGTCTCGTCTTTCTGGATACGCGAGCTCAACGACGGCGCGTTCAGCTGGATACACCTGCTGACGGTCTGGACGATGATTTCCATGGTGGCCGCCATCGTCTCGATACGCCGCGGCAGGGTGAGAACGCACGCGGCGTTCATGACGGGCACGATGATAGGCGCCCTCATTGCGGGCGGGTTTGCCATGATGCCCGGCCGGTTCATCAGCCACCTGTTCGGGTACGGCGGGTGAAGTCGCGGGCGGGAATGCGTCTTCCCTCGGTAAGCAGCGGGGGATATGGCGGCGGCGGGCTTCAAGCGAGAGGCAGAAAGAAGTAAACTGAAAGGGCTTCACCGTAAGCAGTAAGCCGATAAGAGCAGGCCAGTATTAAAGTACGCCCCTATTAAAATCCGCCCCCGGGGAATCGACATGCCGTCTCAATTCGTTCACCTGCATCTACACTCCCAGTACAGTCTCCTGGACGGCACCACGCGCATCGACGATCTGGTGCAGCGCGCCGCCGAACTCGGCCAGCCCGCCGTGGCCCTCACCGACCACGGGAACATGTTCGGCGCGGTGAAGTTCTACGAGGCGGCGCGAAGGGCGGGCGTGAAGCCCATCATCGGCTGCGAGGTGTACGTCGCCCCCGGCAGCCGGTTCGACAAGGGCGCCACGAACGGCGGGGGGCGCGCCTACCACATGCTGCTGCTCGCGCAGAACCAGACGGGCTACAACAACCTGTGCGAACTTGTCACGCGCGGGTTCACCGAGGGCATGTACTATTTCCCCAGAGTCGACCGGGAACTCCTCTCTCAGCACGCCGAGGGCCTCATCTGTACGTCCGCATGTCTGCGCGGAGAGGTGAACGACCACCTCCTGCACGGCCGCGAGGAGGCGGCGCGCGAGGCGGCCGGGTTCTACAAGGACCTCTTCCCGGGGCGCTACTACCTCGAACTACAGGACCACGGGATGGAGGAGGACAAGCAGGTCATCCCGAGGGTCATCGCCCTCTCGAAGGAGATGGGGCTGCCCCTCGTCGCCACCAACGACGTGCATTACCTCGACAAGGGAGATCACGGCGCCCAGGAGGTGCTCATTTGCATCCAGACGGGCAAGACCCTGACCGATCCCAACCGCATTACGATCAAGAGCGAAGAGTACTACCTCAAAAGCGCAGAGGAGATGGAGGCGCTATTCGGCGAGGCGCCGGAAGCCCTCGCCAACACCCTCGCCATCGCCGGGCAATGCGATTTCGAGTTCACCTTCGGCGCGGCCCACTACCCGGATTTCGAGACCCCCGACGGAGCCGACAAGAAAGAATACCTGAGGCGCACCGCCGAGGAGGGGCTCGCGCGCAAGCTCGCGCAGTTCGGTATCGAGGGCGCCGAGGCGGAGCGCTACCGCGAGCGGCTCAGGATGGAGCTCGAAGTCATCAACAGCCAGAACTACGAGGGTTACTTCCTCATCGTCTCCGACTTCATCCGCTACGCCAAGGAGCAGGACATTCCCGTGGGGCCGGGCCGGGGCTCGGCGGCGGGCAGCCTGGCCGCCTACGCGCTGGGCATCACGGGCATCGACCCGCTCAGGTACTCCCTTCTCTTCGAACGCTTCCTGAACCCCGAGCGCATCAGTCCGCCCGACGTGGACATCGACTTCTGCATGGACAGGCGCGATGAGGTCATCCGCTACGTGCAGGAGAAATACGGACGCGAGAACGTGTGCCAGATCATCACCTTCGGGAGCATGCTGGCGAAGGGCGTCCTGCGCGACGTGGGCCGCGTGATGGACATGCCCTACGGCGAGGTGGACCGCATCGCCAAGCTGGTGCCCAACGAGCTCAAGATCACCCTTGATGACGCGATGAAGAAAGAGCCGCGCCTGCGCGACACCGTGGCGCGCGACCCCAAGGTCAATTCTTTGATGGACACGGCCAGGAAGCTCGAGGGCAACATCCGCCATGCGGGAACGCACGCGGCGGGTGTGGTCATCGCACCCTCGAAGCTCACCGACTTCGTGCCGCTGTATAAAGCCTCGGGCGGGGAGATGATGACCCAGTTCGACATGAAGGACATCGAGGAACTGGGTCTTCTCAAGATGGATTTCCTGGGTCTCAAGACGCTCACGGTGCTCGAGCGCGCCGTGAACCTCGTGTGCGACGGGGGCGGTGAACTGGACCTGGAGACGCTGACTCTCGACGATGCGGCGACGTACCGCCTGCTCGCGGAGGGCAAGACGACCGGCATTTTCCAGCTTGAGAGCCGGGGCATCCGCGAGTATCTCAGAAAGCTCATCCCCACGACGTTCGAGGACCTGATCGCCATGGTCGCGCTCTACCGGCCCGGCCCGCTGGAGAGCGGCATGGTGGATGCGTTCATCAACAGGAAGCACGGGCGCGAGCAGATCGATTATTTCTTCGACGAGCTCCAGACCATCCTCGAGGGCACCTACGGCGTCATGGTGTATCAGGAACAGGTCATGCAGATCTCGAACGCGCTCGCGGGCTTCTCCCTGGGGCGCGCGGACGTCCTGCGCAAGGCGATGGGCAAGAAGAGCCAGAAACTCATGGCCGAGCAGCAGGCGGACTTCGTGGACGGGGCCGCCGCGCGCGGCCACGACAGGAAAAAAGTGCAGTCCCTGTGGGATCAGATACAGAAGTTCGCGGGTTACGGCTTCAACAAGAGCCACAGCGCGGCCTACGCCCTCATCGCCTACCGCACGGCCTACATGAAGACGCATCATCCGCACGAGTTCATGTCGGCGCTTCTCACCTGCGACAGGGAGAACGCCGACAAGGTCATCAACGACATCGCCGAATGCCGCAGCATGCAGATTCCCGTGCTCCCGCCGGACGTGAACGCGAGCCAGAAGGATTTCACGGTCGAGCGGGAGTCTATCCGCTTCGGCCTGGCCGCCGTGAAGAACGTGGGCGAGGGTCTGGTGGACGCCGTCCTGGCCAGCCGGAGCGATGAGGGGCCGTTCAGGGACCTGGGCGATTTTTGCAGGCGCGTGGAGCACCGGCATCTGAACCGGCGGGCGCTGGAGAGCCTCATCAAGGCGGCCGCCTTCGATTCCCTGGGCGTGGGACGCGCGCAGGCGGCGGCATCGCTGGACATCGTGCTCGAAGCCGCGATCCGCGAGCAAAAGAGCGCGGCCGTGGGGCAGGGCTCCCTCTTCGGCGGAGACGAGGCCGCCGGGGGCGCGCTGCATTTGCCCGAGGTGGCCGAGTGGGAGGACGGCGAACGCCTTGCCAGCGAGCGCGAAGTGCTGGGCTTTTACGTTTCAGGACACCCGCTCGACGATCACGAGGAGGTCATCGAGCGCTTCGCCAACATCGACACGCTGCGCCTCGCCGACGTCACGAGCGCGCGCAAGCTCAAGATGGCGGGCCTCATCCGCTCCTCGCGGTTGCGCACGACGCGCGCGGGCCGGCGCATGGCGAACTTCGTCCTGGAAGATCAGGTCGGCACGGCGGAGATGACGCTTTTCCCCGACGTGTTCGAGAGTTGCCATGAAATCCTGGAGAGCGATGAACCCGTTCTCGTCGAAGGCGTGGCCGAGGTCTCCGACGACGGGGTTCAGGTGGTGGTGCGCGCCATCGAGCCCTTGTCCGAGGTGGAGGTGAACCGCGCGAGCAGGGTCCTGGTCGATCTGGAGCCCGAATGCCGCACGCCGAACCGCCTGCAGTCCATCCGCGAGGTGCTGGCCAGGCATCCGGGCAACTGCGCCGTGCGCTTCACGCTCAGGTTCCCCGACCGGGAGGTGCGCATCGAGGCGGGCGAGGAGTTCGTGGTGGCGCCGACGGCGGAACTGAGCGAAGAACTCGGTGACCTGGTGGGCGCGGGAGCCGTTCGTTTTGAATAAACCCTCCATCGGAGCCGCCTTCCTGGGGCGGGTGGGGTTCCACGAGGCCTGGGACTTGCAGAAACGCCTGTGGACCGAGCGTGCCGAGGGCCGCCTCGGGGAGGACGTTTTTCTCTTTCTGGAGCACGACCCGGTGATGACGCTGGGCAAGGGGGGCAGCGAGGCGAACGTGCTTCTCAGGCGCTCGCCCGTCGACGGCGCGGAGGTTCCCCTCGTGCGGATCAACCGGGGCGGCGAGGTGACCTTTCACGGTCCGGGCCAGTTGATGCTCTACGCCATTTGCGACCTGCGCGAGTGGGAGCGCGACGTGCACCTCCACTGCAGGAGGCTCGAGGAAGTATTTCGGCGCTATCTGGAGAAGAAGGGGTTTCATGCCGAGAGAAGACCGGGGAATCCGGGCCTTTGGGTGAATGACGAGAAAATTCTCGCTTTGGGCGTCGGCGCGAGACGCTGGGTGACGATGCACGGGGTTTCGTTCAACGCATCGCCGGATCTCAGATATTTCGAGATGATGTACCCATGCGGCGAGGTGGGCGGACGCACGACTTCCCTCGAAAAACTCCAGGGAGGTTCGCCGCCGTTGCCCGAACTCGCGGGGGATTTGATCCCCGTTTGCGCGGAAGTGTTCGATGCGCACATCACGATGGAAACCGACCCGGCGCGGGTCACAGGAGTTCTCCCCGGTGTTTCATGAATCCAGAAATTCGAGTCGCGGAAAGTGGGCTTTCGCTGCGAGCCTGACGGGTGTTTTCCTGTTGCTCGCCGCAGCGCAGGCGTTCGCGGCCACGAGCTTCGCCGAATGGGGCTTTACGACCAAGGCCTGGGATCTCCTGAAGAAAGGGGGCTATACGATGATCCCCCTGGGGCTGTGCTCGGTCGTCGCGCTCATGGTGACGCTCGAGCGGCTCGTTTCTCTCAGGCGAAAGAAAGTCCTGCCCGATGCCCTGGTGAGCGCTTCGGAGAGATACTGGCGGGGTGGTGATTTCGAGGGAGCCGCCGGCGTCTGCGAGCGGTTCGACTCACCGCTCGCGCGCGTGCTCAAGGCGGGGCTGGCGCGGAGGAGGCTGGGGATCGGCGAGATGGAGCGCGCCATGGTCGGCGCGGGCCAGCACGAATCGACCGTCTTGTCGCGCAACCTCCGCGGTCTGGGCGTCATCGCGAACCTGGCGCCGATGCTGGGCCTTTTCGGCACCGTCGTCGGCATGATTCGCGCCTTTGACGTCATCAGCCGCGCTGGGACGGGAAACCCGAATCTCGTGGCGGAGGGGATATCCGAAGCGCTCTTGACGACGGCGGCGGGCCTTATGATCGGCATTCCGGCTCTAGCGGCGTATCACTTTTTCCGCTCGCGCAGCGGCCGCCTCCTGTTCGAGATGGAATCGGTCGCTCTGGCGCTTTTGCAGAGCCTGGCGGCGCAATCCGGCGAACCCGGCGGGAACACGAATGATGCGCTCCAGGACGAGGCGCAAGGACTGGAGAGCGTGAGACCGCAGGGCGAGGATATGTGATGCGCTTTCAGGGCGATTCGGAAGAAGACTACAGCCTCCAGCTCACCTCGCTCATAGACGTCGTTTTCTTGCTCCTCATCTTTTTCATGGTTTCGACCTCTTTCGTGGATTTCACCCGCAGGCTCGACATCGAATTGCCCGAAGCCAAATCGAGCGCCGAGGTGGTGGAGAAAAAATCGTTTCTCATCGAGGTCGGCGTGGAGAAGCGAATCACCCTGAACGGAAAAACGGTGCTGCTCGATGACCTCGAAAGCCGGTTGAAGGCGGGCGTCGAGAGCGGGAAGTTCAAGCCCTCCCTCACGATCAAGGCGGACAAGCGCCTCGATTACGGCTATGTGATCAAGGTAATGGGCCTCATCTCCGTGGCGGGCGTTCGGGACATCTCGCTGGCCACGAAATAGCGCTGAAGCGGGTTTCAAGCGGTCAAGCGGGGTGTGAAACATCCGGCATGTTTTCATGTGGGAGAAAAGAGTGAACCAAAGGCGGGCCGATTCCACCGTTTCGATGCCGCGTGGGGCCGAAGCCACCACGCGCGTTCTACTGCTCAGGCACGGCGCGGCGGAAGGCTCGAAAGAGGGGTTTTTCTACGGCAGCACCGACGCGCCGCTCCTCCCTGAGGGCGAGGAGCAGGTGCGGGAAGCGGCGGGGCGCGTCCGGGGCTGGCTCATGGAGCGTGAAACCGCCCTTTACGCCAGTTCGCTCACCCGCTCCGTGAAAACGGCGGAGATTCTTTCCGGCGCGATGGGGTTGGGCCTCAAGCCCGTGATCGTTCCCGATATCGCCGAGCTTCACCTGGGCGATTGGGAGGGGGAGACGTATGCCAGCCTCAACGAAAAAGAACCCGAGCGGCTGGACGAGCATTACAGGAATTTCGTCCACTCCAAACCGCCGGGCGGCGGGGAGTGCGTGGCGGAACTCGCCGCGCGTGTCTTGCCCGCGTTTCGCGAAATCTGCGCCCGGGAGAAGGACAAAAACGTCATCGTCTGCGCCCATGCGGCGGTGAACCGGGTGATCCTGTGCGATGCGCTGGGCGCCCCGCTCGAGAGCTTTTTTCGGCTGGAGCAGGATTTTGCTGCCCTGAACGTGATTGATCTGCGCGAGAATGCGCCCCTCGTCCGCGCAATGAACGTCTAACGCGCCGCGCGCCTCGGGTGTGGGGCCTCGAAAGAGACGCTTCTAACGACGCTTACCCAGAAAAATCGCTCAGGTATTTTCTTCTCTGGCCGCTTCGTCCATGGCCGATAAGATGTCCGTCTGGGAGAAGTCATCCCCCTTGAACAGGAGCGGCGCATCCAGATACTTGGCCAGGGCGTAGGAAAAGCAGTCGCCATAGTTCAGGGCGGCGCTATGGCCGGTACCTTTACCAAAACGCCTGTAAGCGTCAAAAGCAATATCGGCGATTCGAGGCGACACTTCCATGACTGTCGTGCCGCTCTTTTGGAAAAAAGCGTCCAATGCCAAGGTGGCGCTGTCATTGAATCGGGCAAATAAAATGATGCGGGTTTCGAGCAGGTTTGCGGCGCTGATGCAAGTGACCGCCGCCTTTTCAATCAGTTCATTGAAGGCGCGTCTTTCGGGCTCATTGCCCATGATGGCGATGAGCGCCGATGTGTCGACGACAATCACGCGGGCAAACCGCTTTCGTCATACCCGATGATCTCATCGTTGCTTCGCCCGTCACGCCTTGGCAGACTGGCGCAATACAGGGCGATGCGGTCCAGTTCATCGGCAAGCGGTGTCCCGCCTTGGCTCTTCTCCACCTGCGCCAGCTTCTCCTGTATGGCGCGCTTGACGGCCTTGGCGATGGATTCTCCGGTCAGGCTCGCGAGCCTCTTCGCCAGCGCATGGGTGTCGTCATCTTTGATGTTCAGTGGCATGGCTTATTCCTCCATAAAGTAATTATAGGAGGAATGGAGGAAAACGTCAATTCTGATTCACAATTTATGTTGAGAGCCAAGTCCTCTCATTGAGGGGAAGCTCTCGAAACCTTACTTCCCCCTGAAGGCTTTGATGATCGCCGCCCCCTCGGCGCCTGCGGCCTTGGTCCATTCGGCGGACATGGTTTCGCCGATTTTGGCCAGATCGGCGGCGAGTTGCTCACCCGGCTTCTCCACGCTCATGCCGCCCGCGGCGAGTTGTTCGAGATAAAAGCCGGTCAACTCGCGCGCCCGCGCCGTTCCCGCCGCTTCGGCCAGCAGCGCCGAGGAGCGCAGGCAGTTTCGGGCGTGTGCGTCGAGCGCATCGAAGACGCGCTTGCCCGCGAACACGTAGTTGCGCGGCAGCCAGGCGCGCAAATCGTAGAAATGGCTCATGCGCTTCCAGAGCTTGTGGTAATAACCGGTCGCGCTCGAAGTGATGAAGGCCTCCACCTTCCCGCTTGCGAGCGCCCGGTCGAGTTCGGCGAGTTCGATGTGCACCGAGGGCATTCCGGCGAGAGCAGCGAAACGCGCCGTCGCGGCGTTGTAGGCGCGGAACTTGATCCCGCGCATGTCGGCGACGCCGCCGATGGCGCGCTTGAAATACATTCCTTGCGGCGGCCAGGGCACGGAGTAGAGCAGCACGAGGTTCTGCGCGGCGAGAATCTTCGTCAACCGGCCCTTTGCCGCACGCCAGAGCTTCTCGGATGCCTCGAAGGACGTGGCCAGCAGCGGCACGGAGTCGAAGCCGAAGACGGCGTTTTCGTTCTGGTGCGCGCTCAGCAGCCGCTCGCCGATGGGCGCTTTGCCGTCCTGTACGGCGCGCTTGATCCCGCCGCCCTTGATGAGGGAACCGCCGGGATGCACGGCGATATCGAGCTTCCCGCCGGTGCATACGCCCACCGCCTCGGCGAAGAGTCTGGCGTTTTGCGTGTGGTAGTTGGCGTCTCCATACGCTGTCGGCATGTTCCATTTTTCCGCCGCATGGGCCGCGCTCGCCCAGAGGAGCAGGCCCGCGGCCAGTCCCGTCAACCATTTCATGCTCGATTCTCCCGTTGTCCAAACGCCGTGATGGTCGTCGATTGAAGCAGACGATGTGCAGAAATGCTTCTCGTTGTTTTATACTGATGAGCCGCCGGAAGACTGTCAATCGGCGTGGCGGGCGACTCGTCGGCACGTCGGTGGTCTAACGGATATATATTTGTTGACCTGCTGTTCGATCCTTTTCAATTTCTCAAGCCGAGGGCGCGCAACCAGGTATCGACCTGCCCAAAGGCGTCTTGCTGCCATTGATCGGGTGTCCGTTCTTGTAGAATTCGGGTCTCTTCAACGAAGCGACGCACGGATGTCGGGCCGAAACTTTCGACGGTCTCGAACTTCGCATTGATATGTTCGTAACCGGCGACGGCGTCTTGGTACTCGATCAGTGGACGGCAGGCTTCGGCCAATGCGCCGTGGCCACCCGGAAAATTGCGAACGCAATAGTAGACATCGTAGGCATCTTTTTGTTTGTAGCGTCCCTCGAGCGCGAAACCCTTCATCGCGAGTAACGCGGGGATTGACGCGACGGCGATGCGGACGCGATTGTGGCCACCTCCGGGCATCAAACCCTCGATCTGGATCATTTCGTAAAATCTCAGGGCGAGTTCAGCACCGTCGGCGCGGATGACGGCGAATTTGTCGATGATCGCTGGCCGGTTTTTCACGATTTTGGCATTCCGCGGCATCAGAAAATCAACGAAGATGGGAATCGGTGGTCCGTCATCTGTTGCTGATACTTGCCGCACAAGCTGAAATTTCTGCTGATTATCGCCTTGGGCGTAGCCGTGCCGGAGCAGAGCTTCGACGAGGTGAGCGTATTCACCATCGCCTAGGGCCTCGGCGTCGAGGCCGAGGTCGACATCAAACGTGCCCGCATGACGCATTGCTTCATTGTCGAGAAGAAGCCAAGGAACAGCGCCTCCGACGACGGTGAATCTGCCTTTGAAACTGCCGAGGATTTGTCCGATTTCAATGAGAACGGATTTTACCGCTTGGGTTGTTTCGTTCGCGTAGTCGGACGCCGATTGCGGTTCGTTTTTATCGGGTCCCGCGTCGCTCAGCGCCATGTCAGAGTCTCTCGCCTTAGATGATCGGCTGATTCCGTCCCCCGCTCTCCTGATATTGTGAGGTCGAGGTAGGTCTGTACCGGACTCGTGCATATCACGCCGGATGAGGGTTCGATCGTGTCTTCCAGGATGTTCCTGTCTTTCAAAATGAGGACTTCGACGTTCTCGCCCTTCTCAACGCTCGATGTCCTCAACGCATCTGCTATTCGCGCCATGCCTTTTTCGTCGGCGTAGAAGTATTCGGTGCCTGTCCTGAGATAAGGCGCAAGCCGACGCGCCGCCGAAAATGACGCGAAAACCGCAGACTGTTCAGACGATTGCAATGAAAAAACATTTTTAGCGGCATTATCGAATGCCGGACCGTGGAGGCTGGTGTAGAATTTTATTATGTCACCGGCCGGGCGACGATATACATCGCGCCAGGAATCCATCAGTGCGTCAGGGTCGGCAAGAGCCACGCCATTTTCCCGTTTTTGCGCCCATTCTCGGTTCAGCAATACTTTACGAATCCTGCTTACATGACCAATACTTGCATTGGCGGCATCGGCGAGTTCCGTGATGCGCCACGCACGCTTTGGGTTGCGCAGCATAACGCGCAGAACGTGTGCCGCCTTCGGACGGAACAACGATCTCAAATCTCGCCGTTCCGGGGGAGGTCGGTCCGCGACGCTTGTATCGATTAAGATGCCGGGTGCCTGGAAGAGCGCATTGCCGTAGAGATCGAGATAGCCGACTCCATGCTCGACACAGATCGCGCGTGATTTTTCCGATAGAAAGGGCGCGATGAGGATTGGTTTCGCGGCGGAATTTATGCGATTCACGTAATCACGGAGTTGCAGCGCGGCGAAGCGTACGTGGCGGGGTTGCCCGTCGCTCTTTACTTCGCAAACGAGCTTGTATGGACGGCCGAATATGCTGACCGATACAAGAAAATCCATTCCTCGGTCGGGAGCTATCCAGGCTTCAGACTCGACCTCCCCGATTTCAATTTCGGGACTGCGGTCGAACAGTCTCTGCAAGGCTTCGATAGCGCGAGTTTGCAATTCTTTTTCCGAATAATGTGATTTCATCATCTGGTGAAGATACTATTTTTAGTGAAATTTGTCAAATTTTCACTAAAATATATAATTTTATCTTTCGGTGAAAATACTTTTTTAATGAAATATATAAATAGCTCCCATTCAGAAGCCCTTCGTGTTGAAAATCCAAAGCTCGGCTACATGGACGGGAAGAGAGCTGTCGAATTTCTGGAACCCTGAGAGTCGCCTTCGAAAATTATCTGGTTTCTTCTATCCAGACCGAGCTTTAATAAAAAGAAAAATCCGGTTATTCTTCCACTTGAAAAGTGAAGGTTTTGTGAACTTTTCTTTGCCGTTTCTGCAAGAAAAGGATTCGGCGAACCACGAGTCGTGGAACGCTTGTTCTCAGAGGACCCTCATATCTTCCTTTTGGAGGGTCCCATGCGTCTCATCGAAAAAATCCAAAAGAAACAGGTTCGCGCATGCGTGATGGGTTTGGGGTACGTCGGTCTCCCGCTCGCACTGGAGTTCGTGCGCGCAGGCTACCGGGTCGTCGGGCTGGATTCAGACCCCCGCCGCGTTCGCGATCTACGAGAGGCGAAGAGCCACATCCTGGACGTTCCCTCTCAAAGCCTGGCGGAAGGGCTGGGGACGGGTCGGCTCGAGTTCACCTGCGATCAGCGAGTGCTTGCGGAAGTGGATACCGTCAGCATTTGCGTTCCCACGCCGTTGGGCAAGACGGGAGACCCGGATTTGTCTTTCGTGCAATCGGCGGTCGAGAGCATCAGGCGACATCGACGAAGGGGACAGCTCTACGTGCTCGAAAGCACCACCTATCCGGGGGCGACCGAGGAGATCGTTCTGCCCGTTTTGTCCGGAGATGGCTGGAAGGTGGGCGAAGATTTCCACCTCGTTTTCTCGCCCGAGCGCGTGGACCCCGGCAACGAGCGATATGCCGCGAGAAACATACCGAAAGTGGTGGGCGGCGTAACGCCGAAATGCGCCGAATGCGCCTGTGCCTTGTATGAGCGCGCCGTCGCGCAAATCGTGCGGGTCGCCTCGCCGCGGGTCGCGGAGATGGTGAAACTGCTCGAAAATACGTTTCGCAGCGTCAACATCGCCCTTGTGAACGAGGTGGCGAAGATGTGCCACCTCCTCGAGGTGGATGTATGGGAGGTGATTGAGGCGGCGAAAACGAAGCCTTTCGGCTTCATGCCCTTTTACCCCGGGCCGGGTCTCGGCGGGCACTGCATTCCCGTGGACCCGGTTTATTTGTCCTGGAAGGCGCGGCAGGCGGGATTCGAGGCGAGGTTCATCGAACTGGCCGATGAGGTGAATAACTCGATGCCGCGGTTCGTCGTGGAACTCACGTCCAAGGCGCTGCGCAAGACGGGCAAGGCGATCGAGGGAGCGAGGATCCTGCTCGCGGGGGTGACGTACAAGGCGGACGTGTCCGACATCAGGGAGAGCCCCGCCCTCGACGTCTGGGTCGGTCTGGAGCACCTCGGAGCGGTCGTTTCCTATTCGGACCCTTATGTGCCGGCAATCGACGCTCCCCCGATAAGGGCGCATTCGCGGCCCGTCAGCGCCGATTCGTTGCGTGAATACGATTGCGTGGTTGTGCTCGCGAACCACAAATCACTGGATAGAGAGTGTATCCACGCCCATGCAAACTGCATCGTGGATACACGCAACGCCTTTGCGGATTTCCGTCAAAACGGCCGTTTGTTCAAACTTTGATGCGCTCTCTTTGTGGCGATGATTTCGCATCGACGGGGTCTTTAGGCTTAGGCTGTTCAAAAACAATTGGATGCGCAGTTTGTCGTCCGCATTGAAAATTCCGCCCGAGGCGGTTGACATCGCCCGGCCATCTGGGGTTTATATACTCCTTCGTCTTCTCCAGAGAAGATTATTTGTGAGCAAAACAAGAGAAGAGAACCAATGAGAATGTACCAGAAGACAGCGAGCCTCACGAAAGAGCAGGCCAACGCCCAGCGCGGCTGGGTGCTGGTGGATGCGAAGGATCAGACCCTGGGGCGTCTCTGCACGCGAGTGGCGACGCTGCTGCGCGGGAAGCACAAGCCCGACTGGACGCCCCATGTCGACAATGGCGAGTATGTGGTCGTCATCAATGCGGAGCGCATCGTGCTCACGGGCCGCAAACTTTCGGACAAGAAGTATTACCGCCACTCCGGCTACCCGGGGCATCTCAAGGAAATAAGCGCGGGGCGCATGCTGGAAACGCACCCCGAGCGCGTGATAGAACGCGCCGTGCGGGGCATGTTGCCCAAAAACAAGCTGGGGCGTTCCTTGCTGCAAAAGCTCAAGGTATATGCGGGTGACAAGCATCCGCATGAGGCGCAGCAGCCCGAAGCGATTCAGTTGGACTGAATTCCAAGAGGTTGATGAAGCAGACATGGCCACGATACCGAAGCACTACGCCACGGGAAAACGCAAAACGGCCGTCGCGCGCGTCTGGATAGAGCCCGGCGACGGCAGGATCCTGGTAAACAACACGCCTGCGGACGAGTATTTCCTCCGCGACACCTCGCTCATGGTGATCAAGCAGCCCTTCGAGTTGACTGAAACCTGGGGCAGCTACGACGTGCGGGCAACCGTGAAGGGCGGGGGACTCACCGGTCAGGCGGGCGCCGTTCGTCACGGGATTTCAAAAGCCCTGCTGAGCGTGGACCCCGCATTTCGGACGATTCTCAAGAAAGCGGGTCTCATCACGCGCGATTCCCGTGTCAAAGAGCGTAAAAAATATGGTTTGAAAGGCGCGCGCAAGAGCTTCCAGTTCTCCAAGCGCTAACCACTGCGGTGGTCGATTCGGGGGCTGGCTTTGCCGGCCCCTTTTTTTGTGCGAAAAAATGAATTGTGGTGGATACTTGCTCTGATGAGGGTTGGACGCGAAGAGCTTAAGGATTCTGGAGGATAAGGAGATGCCGAAAATCGCCGTGGTGGGCGCCACGGGATATACGGGTTTCGAGTTGTTGAGGCTCCTCGGATCGCACGGGGGCGTGGAGGTGATGGCTCTCACGTCCGAAACCTATGCCGGTCAGGGGGTGGATGAGGTGTTTCCCGCGCTCTCTTCCGTTCATGGCGGTACGCTCGTGAAGTTCGAACTCGCCGTCTGCGAGGGAGCCGACGTCGTATTCTGCTGCCTGCCCCACCGGGTGGCGATGAACACCGTGCCTTCCCTGCTGGAGGCCGGTCATCGGGTGGTGGATTTTTCCGCCGATTACCGCCTGCGGGATTTCGGCGTTTATGAAGCCTGGTACAAGACGGAGCACACTTCGCCTGAGAGGATAGCGGATGCCGTATACGGGGTGCCCGAACTATACCGTGAGGAGATCAAAAAAGCGCGCCTCGTCGCGAACCCGGGTTGCTACCCCACGGGAGCGATTCTGGCCCTGGCCCCGCTGTTGAGGGCGAGACTCATCAGGCCCGACTCCATCATCGTGGATGCAAAATCAGGCGTTTCGGGAGCAGGAAGAAAAGCCGATTTGAGCCTTCAGTTCGGCGAGGTGAACGAGGGCTTCAAGGCCTATGGGGTGGGAAACCATCGCCATACGCCCGAGATCGAGCAGGAGTTGTCCGTCGCTCTCGGGGAGGCCGTGCAGGTTTCCTTCACGCCGCATCTGGCGCCCATGACACGGGGGATTCTCTCGACTATTTACGCCGAGGGCGAGGGCGGCGCGGACGCCTCGGCGGTTCGGGCGGCGCTGCGCGACGCCTATGCGGATGAGCCGTTCATCCGCCTGATGCCCGAGGGCGCGTTTCCCAACGTGACGCAGGTAGCCGGCTCGAACTATGTGGACATCGGCCTGGCGCACGATGAACGTACCTCGCGCTTCATCATTGTCGCGGCGATAGACAACTTGGTGAAGGGAGCATCGGGGGCGGCGGTGCAGAACATGAATCTGATGCTGGGGCTTCCCGAGACGCAAGGTCTCCTGCATCCGGGATTTTGGATGTAAGCGAAAAAGAAGGGGTCTTGGTTGTGAGTGAAAAAGACTACATTCAGGCGATTGAGGGCGGTGTTTGCGCGGCCGAGGGAGTCCGCGCCGCCTCGGTGACGGCGGGCATCAAGCCCTCGGGCAATCCGGATATGGTGCTGCTCGCTTTCGACCCCCCGGCCGCCGCCGCGGGCGTCTACACCCGGAACAAAATGTGCGCCGCTCCCGTCACCCTGTGCAGGGAGCGGGTCGGAAAGTCGCCTTTGCGGGCGTTTCTCGTCAACAGCGGCAACGCGAACGCCTGTACGGGCGAGCGGGGCTATCGAGACGCCGTGAGCCTTTGCGGCGAAGTGGCGGATGCGCTCGACTGCCCGGAAGCGCAGGTCGCCATGTCCTCCACCGGACTCATCGGCGCTCCGCTCCCGGTGGAACTCATGAAGTCCCAAATTGCCAACCTGGTGTCCGGTCTTTCGGTGGAGGGCGGACACGATGCGGCGGTGGGCATCATGACGACCGACACGCGGCCCAAGGAGTACGCCGTTCGGGTGAACGCAGAAGAAGGCGTTTTCCACGTCGGCGGCATCACCAAGGGGGCCGGCATGATCGCCCCCGACATGGCGACCATGCTCGCATACGTCGCCACCGACGCCGTGGTTGCGCAAGGCGACCTCCAGGCCATCCTGCGGGCCGTCGTGCGCAAGACGTTCAACTGCGTGACGATCGACGGCGACACCTCGACAAACGACACGGCGATTCTGGCCGCCACGGGCGCATCCGGCGTGGCGCTTGAATCGGAGGAAGCCCTGACGCGGTTCGAAGCGGGGCTTTACCGGGTATGCAAGGAATTGGCCCTGGCCATCGTTCGCGACGGCGAGGGAGTGAACAAGGTGGTGGAGGTGAAAATCACGGGCGCGGCCAGCGAGGAGCAGGCGCATCTGGCCGCGAAGTCGGTTTCCGAGAGCCTGTTGGTGAAGACGGCCATTCATGGCGAGATGCCCAACTGGGGCCGGATGTTCGCGGCGGCCGGCTACAGCGGCGCGGATGTGGCGCCCGAGAAGATGTCGTTGAAATTCGAGGAGGTGGAAGTCATGCGCGACGGCGCGCCCGTTCCGGGCTGGGCCGATTCCCTGGCGCCTCTGCTCAAACGGCCCGAATACGGCCTCGAACTGGGTCTGGGAGTCGGTGATGCGGAGGCCGTTTTCTGGACGACGGATCTGAGTGCGGATTACGTGCGCTTCAACGCGGACTACAAGACGTGAACGCTTTTGATTCGGCGACTTGAATCGTCCGGGTTCTTGTGAGACATTCCATCCGCCGAACGATGGCGGACGCCGTGGCGGTGGAGCCGGTCGGCGAATTACTCGAATAAAATCAATTGCTTGAAAATTCGGCCTCATCCGCCATGAGGCCGGCAGGGCCCCCCTCGATGAAAGGCGGGGCAAAAGGAGTCTTGTCGTGAACCCGATTACATTGCGAGAGTTGCTGGAAGCCGGCGCCCACTTCGGGCACCAGACCATCCGGTGGAACCCCAAGATGCGCCCTTATATTTTCGGCGCGCGAAACGGGATTTACATCATCGATCTTCAGAAAACCCTCAAGTTGTTCAACGCGGCCCGGGAGGTGATTCGGGACATCGCGGCCAAGGGCGGCAAGGTGCTTTTTGTAGGAACGAAGCAACAGGCTCAGGAAATCGTGATGGAAGAGGCCCGGAACGTAGGGATGCCCTTCGTCACCCAGCGCTGGCTCGGCGGGACGCTCACGAATTTCCAGACGATTAAAAACTCCATCGCGCGCCTTCTCGATCTGGAATCAATGAAGAATGACGGCACCTTCGAGCTCTTGGCGAAAAAAGAGGCCGTCAGGCGCGAGAAGGACATGGCGCGGCTCGAGAAGTTTCTCGGCGGCATCAAGCATATGGACAAGCTGCCGCAGGCCATGTTCGTCATCGATACGGGTCATGAGTACAACGCCATTCGCGAAGCCAAAAAACTGGGTATTCCCGTTATCGCCGTAGTGGACACGAATTGCGACCCCGATGGGGTGGACCACATCTTGCCGGGCAATGACGACGCTTTGCGCTCGATTCGCTTCTTCGTGTCGCGGGTGGCGGAGGCTATCGCCGAAGGAGTCACCTTGCGCAAGGAGACGGGGGCCGAGGACGTCGAAGCCGTCGTCGCCTCGGGCGACGCGGTAGCGGCCGAAATGATGGCGGCGGCTGCAAGCGAAGCGGAAACGAAAGCGGAAGGATAACCATTACTTTTTCGACAGCCGGATTTCATGAGGAGAGATTCAGGGCATGGAAGTAACCGCTCAGATGGTCAAGGAATTGAGGACCCGCACCGGTGCGGGCATCATGGATTGCAAGGAAGCCCTCAAGGAGAATGAGGGAAATTTTGAAGAGGCGGTCCGCTATTTGCGGGAAAAAGGGCTTTCCAGCGCCGCCAAGAAGGCGGGGCGTGCGGCGAGCGAGGGCCAGGTATACGCTTCTCTCGGAGAAGGCGGACGCATGGGCGTCATCGTCGAGGTGAATTGCGAGACCGATTTCGTGGCGCGGACGGAGGATTTTCAGGCGTTTCTCGACACCGTCGCGAGCCACGTGAAAGACAATGGGGAGGGCAATCTCGCCGAAGCGCTCAAAGAGGTGACGACGGAGGCAATCGCCAAGCTGGGCGAGAACATCGTCGTTGCTCGCGGAGAGCGCATCGCTTTGGGAGATAACGACTCGGGCAAGGTGGTTTCCTATATCCACCCGGGGGGGCGGATCGGTGTCTTGCTTGAGGTGGGCTGTGAAACGTCCGAGAGGGCGGACGATGCCGCATTCGGCGAAACGGCGCGCGATCTGGCGATGCACATTGCGGCGAGCAGCCCCCAGTTCCTCTCCGAAGATCGGATACCGGAGGTGGTTCTTCAAAGCGAGCGTGAGATTCTTCTGGCCCAGCAGAAGGATTCCGGAAAGCCCGAGAACATTTTGGAGAAAATCGTCGAAGGACGCATCAACAAATACAAAAAAGAGATTTGCCTGCTCGATCAACCGTTCGTCAAGGACACCGACAAGACGGTTCAGGCGTATCTCAAGGACAAGAGCGCGGAGTTGGGCGAGGAAATCCGGGTTTCTTCCTGGTCTCGCTTCCAACTCGGCGAGCTTTCCGCGTCGGAGGAAAGGTAAGCCCCTCCAACGCATCAATTGCGCCGCCCGCTGTCATTGGCTTGAATATTCTGGGGATGTCCATGTGCGGCGACCTTCGATTCAAGAGAATCCTGCTTAAACTCTCGGGAGAGGCCCTGGGGGGAGAACTCAAGTACGGGATCGACCACAACGTCGTTGACGACATAGCGCAGGAAATCAAAGAAATCCACCGGATGGGAGTCGAAGTCACCATCGTCGTGGGTGGAGGGAACATCTTTCGGGGGGCCGCCGCCGCCGCCGCCGGAATGGAACGCACCAACGCAGACTACATGGGCATGCTCGGCACGGTCATCAACGCCCTGGCTCTTCAACACGCGCTCGAAAAGGCGGACCTCGCCACACGCGTCCAAAGCGCCATTCACATGGCCGAATTGTGCGAGCCCTACATCAGAAGGCGTGCGATACGCCACATGGAAAAAGGACGGGTCGTCATCTTCGCCGGCGGCACCGGAAACCCCTACTTCACGACGGATACCACCGCCAGCCTCAGAGCCATAGAGGTGGGCGCCGAATGCATTCTCAAGGCCACGAACGTGGATGGCGTTTTCTCCGCCGATCCCCATCAGGACGATACGGCCGAGTTCATCGGCCAGTTGACGTATATCGAGGTGCTCAATCGCCAGCTCGCCGTCATGGACACCACCGCCGTGAGCTTGTGCATGGATAACAATTTGCCCATTATTGTCTTTAACCTGCTCAAGCCCGGCAACATTCGCCGTGTCGTGGAAGGAGAGCAGGTAGGGACTTTGGTGAGGGCCGCTGAAGGTTGATGCGACGCGAATGAGACTTCGGCGAAGGGTGTATAATGATCATGTTGAGCTTCCAGCAGGGAGAGATGGTCGATGGATGAGGTTCTAGCTGCGCTAAGGAAGAGAATGCAGTCCACGGTGGAATCATACAAGTCAGAAATCGCCCGCGTGCGAACCGGCCGCGCTTCCACGAATCTCATCAGTGGCGTGATGGTCGACTACTATGGAGCGCCCACGCCGCTGAATCAACTCGCCACCCTGAACGTACCCGAGCCCCAACTCATCATCGTTCAGCCTTTCGACATCAACTCGTTGGGCGACATTGAAAAGGCGATTCAATCGGCGGAGTTGGGCCTGAACCCATCGAACGACGGCAAAATCATCCGCGTGCCGGTGCCGGCGCTCACGGAGGAGCGCCGCAAGGAAATGGTGAAACTGCTCAAGAAGATGACCGAAGAGCATAAGGTCGCGCTTCGCAACATCCGACGCGATGGCAACGATGACATGAAGAATCTCGAGAAAAACAAAGAGATTACCGAGGACGACCTCAGGAAAGGGCAGGGAGATGTCCAGAAGCTGACGGATCGGTTCGTCTCGGATTTGGATGATTTGCTTTCAGCCAAAGAGAAAGAGATTCTGGAGGTCTAGTTTTTCAACGGAGCGCCTATGGAACCCCGCATCGACCCACACATCGATCTTGAGCGGCTCCCCCACCATATCGGCATTATCATGGATGGCAACGGCCGTTGGGCTCAGAAACGGTTTCTCCCCCGGGTCGCCGGCCACCGTGAGGGCGTGAAGTCGGTCGACAAGGTCGTGGCGCATGCGCGCCGCATCGGCATCAAAGCCCTTACTCTCTACAGCTTCTCTCTGGAAAACTGGAACAGACCCAAAGACGAAGTCGAAGCGCTCATGGACATTCTGGCGGATTACCTCGGGCGCGAGCTTCAAAGGATGCTCAGGGAGGGTATCCGTTTCAATACAATCGGGCACGAAGAGGATTTGCCCCTGTTTGCGCAGGAGATTGTTCGTCGTGTAAGGGAGCAAACGGCTGATCAGGACGGAATGGTTCTGACGCTGGCGCTTAGCTACGGCGCGCGGCGCGAAATCACCGACGCGGCGAGGGCCGTATCCAAAGAAGTTCAAAAGGGAATTCTGCAGCCCGAGGAAATCGATGAGAGTGACATCGAGCGCCATTTGTATACGGCGGATTTGCCCACACTCGACCTCTTGATTCGAACCAGCGGCGAACTGAGGCTCTCGAACTATCTGCTCTGGCAGGCGGCGTATGCGGAGCTTTATTTCACCGATATCAAATGGCCGGAATTCGGAGAGCGCGATCTCGAAGACGCCATTCTCGCCTATCAGTCCCGGGTGCGGAAATTCGGCCTCACCGAGGAGCAGTTCACGACTCGGAGAAACTAGGTTTTGACCCGCCTCCTGAGCGCCCTGGTGCTTGCGGCGCCCATCCTCGCCGTTTTGTTTTTCGCTTCCTCTGCGGTATTTCTCTGCGTGGTGGTTCTGCTCGTTTTTCGCGCAGGCTGGGAATTCCAGACCCTTATCAGCCTTTGCGGGTGGCGCGTGAGAGCATGGGAAGGAGCGCTGGATGCCGGTGCTTTTGTGCTCGCCGTGTGGGTGGGCGGCGTTTTGCCGGTGTTGGTCCTCTTGGTGATTCTGTTTCGTGTTTTCCTCAAGGCGTTTTCGAGAGAGACTTTTCGGGAAAGCCTCGCCATGACGAGTGTGTCGCTTCTCGGTGTGATTTGGGTGGGTGGCGCCGGTGGCTTGATCGCGCTTGTCAGAACTTTCCCGGGTGGTGTAGAGGCCATCTTCTTTTTGTTCGTCGTCGTCTGGGCGAATGATATCGCGGCGATGTTCACCGGCAAGACGTTGGGAAAAAGAAAGTTGGCGCCTAAAATCAGCCCCGGAAAGACGGTGGAAGGGGCAATCGGAGGAATCGTCGCCGGTACCCTCGTGGGTGTCCTCACGACGTTCTATATGGATGTTCCCGGGATTGACCCGTGGCTCGCGATTCCTGTTTCGGTATGTATCGGGCTGTTCGCCCTGACAGGGGATTTGGGTGAATCGATCTTGAAGCGCGCGGCCGGAGAGAAAAACGCGTCCGACATCATCCCCGGCCATGGGGGTCTGCTCGATAGAATTGATGGTTTGCTCGTGGCGGGTCCTGCGTTTTACTGTTACTTGTACTGGGTACGGTTCTAAGTCACCGCGAATCGGGAGTGAGCCGGAAAATGGCGCCGCGAAAAATGGCCATACTGGGTTCTACAGGCAGCATCGGGGCAAACGCCCTTGATGTCGTGGCGCAATTTCCCGAAAGAATCGATGTGGTGGCGCTTGCCGCCGGCAGAAATTGGAAGCGGCTCGTGGAGCAGGCGAGGCAGTTTCGGCCCGAGGTTGTATCCGTGGCCGAAGATGCGGACGCGGCGCGTATTCAGGATGCGCTCCCTCCCGAAACCAGGTTGCTTTCGGGGGAGGAGGGTTTGCGGGAGGTGGCAGCGGGCGCGGGCGCAAGCCTGGTGGTTTCCGCGTTGGTGGGCGCAGCAGGACTCCCGCCGACGCTGGCCGCCATCGACGTGGGCGCCTCGATTGCGCTGGCGAACAAGGAAGTGCTCGTCATGGCGGGAGAGCTGGTGACGTCGCGCGTTTCGGATCGGGAAGTCGAACTGCTCCCCGTAGACAGCGAGCATGCGGGGGTGGCGCAAGCGCTGGCCGACAGGCCGCATTCCCAGGTGGAGCGGATCGTGCTTACGGCATCGGGCGGTCCTTTTCGGAACCATTCGATAGAGGCGATGAAGAACGTATCCCTGGAAGAGGCGTTGAACCATCCGAACTGGAAGATGGGCCCCAAGATTACGATTGATTCCGCATCCATGATGAACAAGGGCCTTGAGATCATCGAGGCGCGCTGGCTCTTCGGGCTGGAGCCGGAACAGGTGGACGTGCTGGTTCACCCGCAGAGCATCGTGCATGCCATGGTGGAGTTCGTCGACGGGAGTTTCGTGGCGCAAATGAGTATGCCCGACATGCGGATTCCCATCGCGCAGGCCATTTTCTCTCCGGATAGGTTGGCCATCGAGGCGCCGAAGCTTGATTTGGCGCAAGTCGGCTCCCTGACTTTCGAAGCGCCGGACCCGGAGCGTTTTCCCTGCCTCACTCATGCGAAAGACGCGATGCGCGAAGGGGGCACGGCGCCCGCCGTTCTCAATGCGGCGAACGAGGTGGCCGTCGCCTCGTTTTTGTCGGGCGCGTCGCAATTCATGGATATTCCCGATGTCGTGGGGGCTGCGCTGGAGGCGCACGAAAACATGGATGCGGATGATTTGGGGGCGATCCTGGAAGCGGATCGGTGGGCGAGAGAGTACGCCTCCTCGCGTCTGAACGGAACCGCCGCAAGCCACTAGAATCCATGAACCGTCAAGACGAGTGCGAGGCCTTGCCCCGGCTTGTCGCTACGTTGGGTGGTCTTGGGCTGGTTCCCCTGGCCCCGGGTACGGTCGCTTCTCTCATCGCCGTTGTTGCGTATTTTCTGCTCTATCAGATCAACGCCTATGTTCCCCTCTGGTTTTTGATTTTCCTGATACCCGTCGCCATATGGGGCGCCGGCAAATATGAAGCGAGCGTGAACCGGCAAGACCCGCCGGAAATCGTCGTGGATGAATGGGTGGGCCAGTTCATCTGCTTCATCGGGATCGAACCGAGCCCAGGCGCTCTGGTAGCGGGCTTTTTCCTTTTTCGTATTTTTGACATTATCAAGCTGCCGCCGGTCCGGCGTCTGGAAAGGCTCCCGGGCGGCGTGGGCGTCGTGGCGGACGACGTTGCCGCGGGAATTATCGGCTGGGCCATCTTGTTCGTTCTGTCGCAATGGGGAGTCGTCTGATTTCTGGGGAGTACAGGAAAATGGCGGAATCCGTAGAAGAGTGGCTCGGGGCGTATCTGAGTGATAAAGGCTGGCGCATCGCCACGGCGGAGAGCTGCACGGGCGGCCTCATCGCCAGCCGCATCACGGATGTTTCCGGCAGTTCCGCTTATTTCGAGCAGGGTTTCGTCACCTACAGCAACGAGGCGAAAATGGCGCTTCTGGGCGTATCGAAAGATATTGTGGCGACCGAGGGCGGGCCGGGGGCGGTGAGCGAGGACTGCGCGCGCGCGATGGCGGAAGGCGTTCGCGCGTCGACGGGGAGCGAAGTCGGGCTGTCCGTCACGGGCATCGCCGGACCCACGGGCGGAACGCCCGAGAAGCCGGTGGGCACGGTGTATATGGCCATCGCCACGCCTTCGGGCGCCGTCTGCCGGCATCACCTGTTCGAAGGCTCCCGCCTGGAGGTGAAGGCCCAGACGGCGGAAGCCGCCCTCGAGATGACGCGCGATGCCCTGGAAAGGTTGGGCTGACGAACCGGTGCATGAAAGCGCTTGGACCTGGATGAACGGGTGTTATTCTGTTCCGGGAGATGTGGCCGGCCCTGTGAAGGAGGTTCTCCATGCGCGCGTTTTTGGCGATTCCGTTCAACGCGGATGAGCACGAAAAGCTGGAATCGCTTCAAAAATCGCTTGCCACCATGCCGGCTCTTGATGATTTCCGCTGGATGAGGCCGCAGAACATCCATATCACGCTGCGTTTTCTGGGCGACATTGAGGATGCGCGGGCCGGGGCCGCCGCAGAGGCGCTGCGCCGCGCGGGTGAGGGTGCCTCTGCTTTCGATATTCCGATCGATCGTTTCGGCGTTTTCCCGCATCTCAAGCGTCCGGGCGTGCTCTGGGCGGGGCCCTCGGAATTGCCGGAACCACTGGCGGAACTCGAGGCGAATCTTTCTCGTTATCTAACCGAAGCGGGGTTCCCCCTCGGCGAAGGACAATTCCGCCCGCATCTGACGATCGCCCGCCGCCGGTCCCGTGACCGCCCACCCGCGGGGCTTGAAGGAGAGCTCGAGATCGCCGAGCAGCGGTGGCTGACGCCCCCTCTCGTCTGCCGCGCGCGCGAGGCGGTTTTATTCAGAAGCGAACTCAATCCCTCGGGCGCCATTCACACCGTGCTGGAAAAAGTGACTTTTCACTAGGCGCGGCCGGCGGTTCACCTGCTTCGTGGCGTCTCATACCACCCGGAACTACAAGCGCTGAAAATCCGGCAACTTGTATGGAAAATTCTTTCTCGATGAGGAGATGGGTCAGCCTTGACGATGTGTGGAACCCACGAAAGAATTGTATTTTGCTCATAAACACCCCATTCTCGCCCGCAATTTGAGGGGAAAATAGCTTTCCGTGAGAATTTTCGCTTTTTATACTTGATCCCAAAGGTCGTTTCACGTATATTTAGCGAAAATTAACTACCGCCGCTGTTGGGAACCATGGACGGGCAAGGGGATGGGGCCTGCTCCTTACGAGCCGGCATAAAAGTAAAGGCACATGCCGTATTGCAGAAAACGGGTCGATCCCCTACATTCATTCTATGTCCGCCATCGCCCGAACCGGTGCGCATTCCTCCATCCAAGGGAGTTTTCCGATGAACCTCAAAAACGGGTCACCCTCCGAGAAATCCGAGAACCCGCAAGGGCGTGAGCGCCGCGAAAAGGCGCTGGACATGGCTTTCAACCAGATCAACCGCCAGTTCGGCAAAGGCTCCATCATGCGCCTGGGCGAAGGGCCGGGCGTGGAGGCGATTCCGGCCATTTCGACGGGTTCGGTATCGCTCGACGCCGCCTTGGGCTGCGGCGGCGTGCCGCGGGGGCGAATCGTCGAGATATTCGGGCCCGAGTCCTCGGGCAAGACGACCATCGCATTGCAAATCATCGCGCAGGTGCAGCGGGGCGGCGGGATGGCCGCCTTCGTGGATGCGGAGCACGCGCTGGACCCGACCTACGCCAAGGCGCTCGGGGTGCAGACGGACAACCTCATCGTCTCCCAACCCGATACGGGCGAGCAGGCCCTGGAGATCGCCGAGATTCTGACGAGCAGCGGTTCGCTCGACGTGGTCGTCATCGACTCCGTGGCCGCTTTGGTGCCCAAGGCGGAACTCGAAGGAGACATGGGAGACCACCACGTCGGCCTCCAGGCGCGGCTCATGAGCCAGGCGCTCCGCAAGCTCACGGGCGTGGTGCACCGCAGCAACACGTGCTTCATCTTCATCAACCAGATCCGCATGAAGATCGGCGTGATGTTCGGCAACCCGGAAACGACTTCGGGCGGGAACGCGCTCAAATTCTACTCCTCCGTGCGCCTGGACATCCGCCGCATCGCCTCCATCAAGGAAGGCGAGAACAACGTGGGCAACCGGACGCGGGTGCGCGTGGTGAAGAACAAGCTCGCCCCCCCGTTCCGCACGGCGGAGTTCGACATCATGTTCGGGCGCGGCGTATCGCGGGAGGGCGACGTGCTCGATCTGGCCGTCGAAAAAGGCATCGTCGCCAAGACGGGGGCGTGGTATTCCTACGGCGAGGAGCGCATCGGCCAGGGGCGCGAGAACGTGAAGCGGTTCTTGAGCGAGAACGCGGATCTTTTCTCGGAAATCGACTCCCAGGTGCGTGCCGCCGTCGGAATCGGCGCAGGCGGGCCGAATGTGGCGGCGGAGGAGAAAGAAGCCCCGCGGGCGGCGGCGCCCAAATAAGGGCCTGAAACGGCGTAACCTCATAAAATTCAACAGGATAAATTGCCGGGAATTTACCGGAAAACCCCGTGAATTTATCGATATTTACCGTATTTTTTGGAAATTCGAGACGGGGGTTTTCCCCGGTCGACGGGAGTGTCCGTGGCCGCCCGTTTGCGCGATGATCACCGCGCTGGAGACGGTCATTGGCATGGTGCGCCGTATTCGGTCGGAGCGGCGCATTCCTGATGATCATAGCCCCGCGTCCGAACGTACCCGGGATGTTCCATCGTTTCCAGGTCTTTGTCCTCGCTTCACTTTTCCTGCGTCCAAGAGAACGCCTCCTCGCGGCGGATTCTGCCGCATTCCGGCTGAAACGCGGTGACGGCAAATGCGGGGAGATGCGCATCGCTCCGGGAGATGAGCGTTCAGGTGAGAGAAGCCCACGAGCGCGCTAGCAAAGCGCCCCGGCTCTCTTTTTGTTCTGCGAACCTGCAATTTCCTTTTTCCCTCTGTATGCAATTCCTCCGGCAGGAAGAATCATCCCCTGATTACCCAGGGCGAACCCCCTCTCCCCGGGGTTGTTGAAGAAGCCGAGGAGAGAGGAATCACTCCCCCCTTGAGGGGGAGTCGATGAAGCCGAGCGGTTTGTGCGAAGGCTGAATCGGTGGGGGGTAAAATGCGTTTTATCGCCAGTCCGAATTATACCCCCCACCGAATCGCTTTCGGGCTTACGCCCTCAGCTCTTCGACTCCCCCTCAAGGGGGGAGTGAACTTCAATAGCGTGCGCTCAACCAAAATCGCTCCACGGGGGTTTTTCAACAAGCCCCCCTGAATCGAGATTGACCTCCAGAATTTGATTCCGCACTCCGGATGGGTTACATGATGAAAAACCGCCCCGGCGGGCGTGACCCCGGCGCGTCGATTTCACCGGAGAACCCCTGATGGCCGTTCTGGAAATCCTCAAATATCCGGCCCCGGCCCTTCGCCGGAAATGCTCCCCCGTCGAGCGCGTCACGGAGCAGACGGCCGAACTCGCGCGCGCGATGCTCGACACCATGCACGATGCGCCCGGCGTCGGCCTCGCCGCCCCCCAGGTGGGGGAGAACGTCCGGCTCATCGTGGTCGACGTCTCGGTCGGGAAAGACCCCAAGCAGGTCCATTTTCTCGTCAATCCCGAGATCGAAAGCGCCTCCGGCGAGCGAATCGTGGAGGAGGCCTGCCTCTCGCTTCCGGGGGTCACCGAGAAAATCCGCCGCCGCGAATCGGTGCGCGTGCGCGCGCTGAACTTAAACGGCGAGGAAGTCGTTCTCGACGCGCGCGAGGTTCTCGCCTTCGTCTTACAGCACGAGATCGATCATCTCGACGGCAAACTCATCCTGGATCACCTCAACAAGACGAAGCGCGACCTCGTGAAGCGCCGCCTCAAGAAACAGGCCAGGGCCGCCTCTTAGAAAATCCCGTTTCGCTCGTGCTATATTTTTTGCGTTGATGCACGCGCGGCTTCATCGGCGCGCGGTTTTTATCGGGAGGAATCCATGCGGGCGGTCTTTTTCGGCACATCCGAGTTCGCCGTGCCCACGCTTCGCGCGCTGCTGGCCTCACCCGTCGAGGTGGCGGCCGTCTTCACGCAGCCGGACAGGCCCGCGGGCAGGGGCCGCAGGCTGGCGCCGCCGCCTGTGAAGACGCCCGGGTTGGAAGCGGGATTGCCCGTCCTCCAGCCCGAGAAGATCCGCTCGACGGACGTCGCGGAATTCCGGCCCGACGTAGGCGTGGTGGCGGCCTACGGACAGATTCTGAGCAGAAAACTCTTGAACGTTCCCCGGTTGGGGCTGTTGAACCTGCACCCCTCGCTTCTTCCGCGCTGGCGGGGCGCCGCGCCGATCCAGCGCGCCCTTTTAGAAGGGGACGCCGAGACCGGGGTCTGCGTGATGCGGGTCGCGCCCGAACTCGACGCGGGTGCGGTGCTCTCGCGCCGCTCGCTGGCCATCGGGCCGAGAGATACTTCGGGCGCGCTGCACGACAAACTGGCCGCCATAGGTGCCGAGCAGATGGTGGCGACCCTGCTCGCGCTCGAAAAAGGCGAGGTCACTGAAGTTCCCCAGGATGAATCCCTGGTCACCTATGCGGAAAAACTCCAGAAAGATGAGGCGAAACTCGATTGGCGCCTGCCCGCGAGCCGCATCGACAGGCTGATCCGGGGACTCAACCCCTGGCCCGTGGCGCAGACCGCGTGGCCGGAGATAGAGAACGGCCCGGTGCGGATATGGCGGGCCTGGCCGATCTCCGGGGGGTCCGGCGGAGCCGCCGGTGAGGTTCTGGGACTCGGTGATTCGCCCGAGGGTGCGGGAATCCGCGTGGCGACGGGTGAGGGGGATTTGGTGATCCTGGAAATCCAGCCGCCGGGCAAGAAGAAGATGGACGCGGAGGCATTCGCCAGGGGATACCCGTGCCGGCCCGGTTTCGTTCTCGGAGGCGGCGCGTGAGCCGGAACCTCGCGGTCGGCGGGAAAAGCGCGCGTTCCGCCGACCTCGTTCGCCGGGCGGCGCACGCCGCTCTGCTTTCTTTCGAAAAGACACCCCTCGCGGCCGACCTGCTGGTCGAGCGGTTCACGTCGGCGGATTTCGACGCGCGCGACCGCGCCTTCTTGCGCGAGTTGGTCTACGGCGTCCTGCGGTGGCGGGGGCGTCTCGATTTCGTTTTTGGCCATTTCCTCGAAAAACCGAAACTTGCCCCTCCCGTGCGCGAAGCCTTGCGGCTGGGGACTTATCAGCTCTTGTTCATGGACCGCGTGCCCGCGCACAGCGCGGTGGACGGCGCGGTTTCCCTGCTGAATCGCCCGAACCTGGGCTGGGCGAGAGGGCTGGTGAACGCGGTGTTGCGCAAGGTGGCGGCGCATGAGGTCGCACCGCCCGAAAATCCGGAAGACTACCTCACGATCTGGGAGTCCCACCCGCGCTGGCTGGTGAGGCGCTGGATGCGCACGCTCGGCGAAGAGGAGGCGCGAAGAAGATGCCGGGCGGACAACGAGGAGGCCCCGGTCGTCTTTCGCGTAAATCCGCTGGCGTCGAACGCCCGGAGTCTGATGGCCGAATTAAGAAGCGAAGGCGTCGCGACGCGGCCCGGATGCGTAGATCCGGATTGTCTGGTATTTCTGCCGGATGAGGGTGCGCCGGGCGTGCGCTTCAGCGATTCGGCGGCCTGGCGGGAGGGCAGGTTCGTCGTCATGGATGAGAGTTCGAGCCTGGTGTCGCGTTTCGCAGGCGCCGCCCCCGGAGAGCGGGTTCTCGATGCCTGCGCGGCCCCCGGCGGGAAAACGGCTTGCCTCGCCTGGGCGGCAGGAGAGAACGGGCGCGTCGTGGCCGGGGATGAGGCGTCTCGCCGCCTCGCTCTTCTCGAGCGCAATTGTGTTAGGATTCGGGCGGATGTGCGGCTCTTGCGGATGGACGCGGCGAGGCCGCCTTTTCACCAAAAATTCGACCTCGTTCTCGTGGATGCGCCGTGCAGCGGACTGGGGGTTTTCAGGCGTCATCCCGATGCGAGGTGGCGGCTTGAGGAAGAAGACCTGGTCGCGCAGGCTGGGCGGCAGCGGGCGATTTTACGGGGTGCTGCCCGCGCGGTGCGCCCCGGCGGCAGGCTGGTGTATTCGGTTTGTACGAACGAGCCGGAGGAAACGGAAGAGGTGGCGGCTTCGTTTCGAGAGCCCGGCTTCGTCCCCATATGCGGTGGAGGCGCTCTCCCCGAAGGCGCGAAAAGGTATCTGAAGGCGGACGGGAGCTTGAGGATAACGCCGGGAGACGGACTTGACGGTTTTTTCGCCGTGAGTTGGCGCAAAGAGGGCGGGAATTGCTGAAAGGGATACTGAAGGGCATTTTCTGGTTCGTGTTCCTGGTCGCCTTGGGCGGCGCCGGCGGCGCTGCGGGCCTCTACGTCTTCCGGGGGGGAGAGGGTGTCTTCCTGCCCCGGGTCACGGGCCTCGACGTGGTTCGCGCGCTGGAACTGCTGGGCGAGAAGGGGATTCCCATGCAGGTCACCGGGCGCGCCTTCAGCGATTCGGTGTCCATGAACCACGTCGTGCGCCAGAACCCACCCGGTGGGCGACGCATCCGAAAGGGAAGAATCGTATCGCTGATTCTCAGCAAGGGCCGGCGGGACGTGACGGTGCCGGCGGTGGTGGGGGAGAACCTGGTTCGCGCGGAGACTCTCATCCGCCTGGAAGGCCTTCGCGTCCGGCTGGTGGAGCGGTTGTACGATCCCGGGAAACCCATCGATCAGGTTCTGGGCGTCTGGCCGAACGAGGGTGAAAACATCCGGCGCGGCGAGGGCGTGGTGCTCGTCGTGAGCCAAGGTCCCCGTGAGCGCGCCTACGTCATGCCTGCCCTGATCGGGGAGCCCGTCAACAACGCCCTCGACAAGGTCCGCGCGCTCGGCCTGAACGTCGGGCGCGTGCGCTACGTGGACCGCCCGGGATCGCTCAGGGGTTCCATCGTCTCGCAGATTCCGCCGCACGGGCGGCGCGTTCTGGCGGGCCACCGGGTGCACGTGGACGTGGCGCGCGGGGCGGACCAAATGGCGGGGAATTTCATCGTCCTGCGCTACCGCGTGCCGCACGGGAAACCCAGGCGCGCGCTTCGCGTGGAACTCGAATCGAACGGCGAGAAGCGCGAGGCGCTCTCGCGCGAGGTAAGCGCGGGCGAGGAGATTCACCTGCTCGTGCGGGTGAAGGGCGCGGCGCGAGCGCGCATATTCCTGGACGGCCGTCTGGTCGAAGAACAAACGCATTAGGGAAGGAATCGACATGGCGAAGCCCGATATGGCGCCCGGCGAAATCCGGGTCGCGCCCTCTCTGCTCTCGTGCGCTTTCGAGCGGATGGGCGAGGAGATAGCGGCGGTGCGCGAAGCCGGGGCCGACTGGCTGCATTTCGACGTGATGGACGGCCGTTTCGTGCCGAACATCTCCGTGGGGCCGCTGGGCGTCGAGGCGGCCAGAAGAGCCGCGCCAGACATGGTGCTCGACGTGCATTTGATGATCGCGGATCCGGATCGCTACATCGAAGCCTTCGCGGATGCGGGCGCGGACATCCTGACGGTTCACGTGGAGGCGCCGAGGCACGTCCACCGCACCCTGCAGCGCATTCGCGCGCGCGGCCTGGGCGTCGGGCTGACGCTGAACCCCGGAACGCCGCTTTCGGCGGTGGAGGGTCTGCTCCCGGAGGTGGACATGGTCCTCGTCATGAGCGTCAACCCGGGTTTCGGCGGCCAGAAATTCATCCCGGCTTCGCTGGAGCGGATTCGCCGCCTGAGAGGGATGATCGAGGCGGGAGGCCTGTCGGTGCTGATAGAGGTCGACGGCGGCGTGACGCCGGAGAATGCGGCGGAAATACGCGCGGCGGGCGCGGAAGTGCTGGTGGCCGGCTCCGCCGTATTCGGGGCGGAAGACTACGCCGAGGCCATACGCGGCATCCGGGGCGGGTGAAAAGGCCTGATGAATGAGAGTCTCACGCGATTAGGGAGGGGACGGTTTTTGTAGGGGCCGCATATATGCGGCCCGTGTCGTGGGTAAAAAACTAGGGTCGCATATATGCGACCCCTACACATAAACAAATTTTCCCTCTCCGGCTTTTCAACAACCCCTTCAAAGGGGAGTGAGAAAAACCCGAGCGGGAGAGAGTGGCCACCCCCATCCACACGCGGTTGACACTCGCCGCATAAAATCCTTATAAGTTGGGTTTCCGCACCCGGCCTGGCGGGTGGAAAATCGAAAACATATTGAATATCAACCAGTTGGGGTGTTCGATGTTCGACGGCTTGAAAGAGCGCCTGGGCGGGGTCTTCAAGGACCTGAGAAGCCGGGGCGTTTTGGGAGAAAAAGAGGTCGATTCCGCGCTTCGCGAGATTCGCCTGGCGCTTCTCGAAGCCGACGTGAACTTCCGGGTCGCGAAGGATCTGGTGGCGAAAATCCGCGAGGATCTCCTCGGCGCCGAGCGCGTCGCGCACCTGGACCCCTCCCAGCAGGTCATCAAGGCGGTCCAGGGGCGTCTCACCGAACTCATGGGGGCGAAGAGCGCGCCGCTCGAGCGCGCCGCGAGCGGCGTCACCACGGTGATGCTCGTCGGTCTCCAGGGTTCGGGGAAAACGACGACGGCCGGCAAGATCGCCCTCAGGCTTAAAAGTAAGGGAATGCGCGTACTGCTCGTCCCTGCGGACGTCGCGCGCCCTGCTGCCATCGCCCAGCTCAAGCGGCTGGCCGAGCAGACGGGCGCCGACGCGTTCGATTCGGAAGGTATGCCGGACCCCGTGGAGATCGTCCGGCGCGCCACGGAACGCGCCCGGCTCGAGCATTTCGATTACTGCATCGTGGACAGCGCGGGCCGGCTGCACGTCGATGACGCCTTGATGGACGAGTTGAAGCGGATGAAAGAGGCGGCGCGGCCCGATGAGGTGCTCCTGGTCGCGGACGCCATGACGGGCCAGGAAGCGGTGAATCTGGGAGAAGCCTTCTCCGAGCAAATCGGCATCACGGGCGTCGTGCTGACGAAGCTCGACGGCGACGCCAGGGGCGGCGGCGCGCTCTCGCTTCGCTCGGTGACGGGCGTGCCCGTCAAGATGGCCGGGGTGGGCGAAAAGCTCGACGCGCTCGAGGATTTTCATCCCGAGAGAATGGCCTCGCGTATTCTGGGGATGGGGGACGTCATGTCCCTCATCGAGAAGGCCGAAGCCGCCATCTCCCCCGATGACGCGCAATCCATGGTGGAATCCCTCGGCAAGGGGAATTTCACCCTCGTGAGCATGAAAGAGCAGATCCTCCAGATGCGGAAGATGGGCTCGATGGGTGATGTCCTGTCCATGATACCGGGGCTGGGAAACAGGATGTCCGACGTGGATATCGACGAGAAAGAACTCACGCGCACGGTGGCCATCATCGATTCGATGACGCCCGCCGAGCGGGTGAAGCCCGAGATCATCAAGGGCAGCCGCAGAAAGCGCATCGCCGCCGGGAGCGGAACCCGGGTGCAGGACGTGAACCGGCTGCTCAAGCAATTCGCGCAGACACAGAAGCTGATGAAACAATTTTCCAGGGGCGGCAAGAAAAAACAGATGCAGAGAATGCGTCAAATGCTTAATTTCTAGGGAGAGAGACTTTGGCCGTAAAAATCAGACTTGCCCGCGGGGGTATGAAAAAAGCGCCGCGCTACCGCGTCGTCGTCCAGGACGAGCGCATGCCGCGCGATGGCCGTTTCATCGAGAGCATCGGCCGCTACGACCCGTCGGAAGACCCCGCATTCGTTCATATCGATCTCGAGAAGGCGAAGGCCTGGATGGAAAAGGGCGCCATCCCGACGCGGACGGTCAGGAACCTTCTCGACAGGGCGGGCATCGACGATTAGGAAGGCTCCGTGAGCGGCAGGGTGGCCGTGGGCGTCGCGCTCAGGCCGCACGGCATCAAGGGCGCCGTTCGGGTGGAGCCCTGGCTCGACGACGCAGGCGTCTACGGGCGAATCGAAGAAGTGTTCTCCCGAGACGAACCTGCGCGGAGGTTCGAGGTGGCGTCCTGGCACCAGGGCGGCAAGGGAGCCATCGTCTGGAAACTCACGGGAATCGACACCCCCGAAGACGCCGAGGCGTTGCGGGGGACGATTTTTTTGGCGGACAGGAAATTCCTCGACGGCCCCGATGAGGGCGTTCTCTATTTCGAGGATTTCGAGGGCTGCGAGATCATCGACGAGGCGGGAAGCCCTCTCGGGCGCGTGGTGGACATGTTCGGTGCCGGCGGCAACGACGTCATCGTCATCCGTACGCCGGGTGGCGAGGAGTTGCTCGCGCCCGCGACGCGCGAAGTCGTGTTGCGGCGCGATGGGGATCGCTGGGTTTTCCGACTGCCGAAATTCGACCACGAGGATTGAGGAGGCGTGATGCGCATCGACGTTCTTTCCGTGCTGCCCCGCATGGTGGAAGAGGCGTTCCGGGAGGGCGTCGTGGGACGCGCGGTCGAGGGGGGCCTTCTGGAGTTCAAGGTCTGGAACCTGCGCGATTTCGCCGAGGGGAAATATCAACAGGTCGACGATGCTCCCTTCGGCGGGGGGGCGGGCATGGTGATGAAGCCCGAACCCATCGTGAAGGGCGTCCGGGCGGTTCGCGAAGACGCCGATGCCGAGCCGCTCAAGGTGCTGCTCACCCCGCAGGGGCGGCTGTTCGATCAGGAAACGGCCGTGAGGTTCTCGGAAGCCCCCCGGCTGCTCCTCATCTGCGGGCGATACGAGGGCGTGGACGAGCGGGTGAGCGAGTTGTGCGTGGATGAGGAGATATCGGTCGGCGATTACGTGCTCTCGGGCGGAGAGATACCGGCCATGGCTGTTATCGACGCGGTCGGCAGGCTCATCCCCGGCGTCCTGGGCAACGATGCTTCCGCCGCGCAGGACAGCTTCACCGACGGCCTTCTCGATCATCCCCACTATACGCGGCCGGCGGAGTTCGAGGGGGTTCGCGCGCCGGACGTGCTCCTCTCCGGCGATCACGAGGCGGTTCGTCTCTGGAGGAGGCGGCAGGCGCTCGAGAGAACGCGGGAGAGGCGCAAGGACCTCTTCGAGCGGGCCGAATTGAGCGATGAGGATTTGCGCCTGCTCGAATCTTCCCGGCCCTGAAGGGAGCACGGGATAGTGGGGGAGGTCTATCTCGCGCTGATTCACCATCCGGTGCTCAATCGTGCGGGCGGCGTGGTGACTTCTTCCGTTACCAGCCTCGATTTGCACGATCTCGCCCGCGTGGGCCGCACCTATGGCGTCTCGGGCGTATTTGTGGTACATCCTTCGGCTCCGCAGCGGGCGTTCGTCGAGCGGGTGATCGGGCATTTCACGCAAGGACCGGGCCGCGCGCTGCACCCCCAAAGGGGAGAAACACTCGAATTCCTCGAAGTTCTGCCGTCCCTGGACGCGCTCATCGAGGATGTGGAACGCAAGGAATCGAAAAGGCCGCGCCTCGCCGCCACGACGGCGAGGCGGACGCCCGGCGCCGTGGGGTATGGAGCGTTCCGCGAGGCAGTGAGGGAGACGGACGCCCCGTACGTCATCCTGTTCGGCACGAGCTGGGGCCTTGTGGATGAGGTTCTGGAGATGTCCGACGTGGTTTTGCTGCCCGTGGAGGCGCAGGCCGATACGGGATTCAACCATCTCTCGGTTCGCGGTGCTGCGGCGATAGTGATGGATCGCATTTTCGGAAAAAGAGATGTATAGTGCCGTTTTTTCAGGACAAGGAGCAGGCAGGTGAACATTATCGACAAAATCGAGCGCGAGGGCATGCGCAAGGACGTTCCCGATTTCGAGCCGGGAGATACGGTGCGCGTTCACGTGAAAATCGTCGAGGGCGACAAGGAGCGCATCCAGGTCTTCGAGGGCACCGTCATCGGCAGGCAGGGCGGCGGGCTTCGTGAGCGGTTCCGCGTTCGAAAGCTCTCCTACGGCGTCGGGGTGGAGCGCATCTTCCCGGTGCATTCCCCGCGAGTCGACAGGATAGAAGTGACCCGGAAAGGCCGCGTGCGCCGCGCGAAGCTCTACTACCTGAGAGACCGCAAGGGCAAGGCCGCCCAGGTGAAAGAGCGTCGCTGGAGGTAGATAGAAGCGGAACTTTCCGGTTTCGCGCCTCGATACTTTTTCTGGTCTATCTTTTTTGGTTCCGCTATACTTTCTTTTTGGCATACACCAATCCACGGATCAGCCTCATCGAAAATCAGGCTGTCCCCCATGCGTATGATACAAAGAAGGAGGGAGAAATGGGACGAATTCCGGCGATTCTCCTAACGACGATTCTTCTTTTCGGGTGTGGCGGCGACGACAACGGCGGCTCTCACCCTCCCATGAACGGGCCGAATCAAGACAAACTTACCTATTTGGACGATGACGCTTTGCTACTCTTGAGCGACATCAGTTATTCCGTCTCGGCCTTGGGAGGAAGAGCAAGATTCATAGCGAACAGCGACTGCGACATGGATGGTTGTACCGTAAGCAATGACCGCTTGGGTGTTTCGGAGCGATTCACCATCGAAGAGTTTGTGTCTGAGGGAGAGTCGATTGAAGAAGGTCTGGCGTTGGTTGGCGCAGGAAGCAGAAACGGCATCGACCTTTACAGAGTCTCCCAGCGCATTCCCTATCAAGATCAGGAAATCGACGTAAAGGGGTTCGGCGGGTGGATGAGGCACAGTGTTTTCGCCGCATGGGAGGGAGCCGTCACGTCTCAAGGCGTTTCCGTAGAATCTGGATTTGGGTTGTCGATAGGCAACAGGGCGGGCGGTTTTCCGGCCGTCTCGGCCGCCTATAACGGCGTCATGCTGGGAATCGACATCAGACCGGCGCAACACGGGAATCAGGTGCGCGGGGACGCGAGAATCGATTTCACGCTTTCACAACCTGGCGATCCCAGGGTGAGCGTATCGTTCACCAACATCACCGGGGCTTCGACCGACGAGATGAATTGGCCGGATCTCCTTGTGAGCCGGGATGGAACTGTTTTCCGCGAAGAGATCAACGTCTCTTTCTACGGGCCGAATCACGAAGAAGTGGGTGGAACGTTCAACGCTTACGAGGTAGTCGGCGCTTTCGGCGCGAGCAGGTAGATCGTTCTTCCGATCCAGACGACCCGGGGGTTCGCCCCGGGTCTTTTTTGTCGCCGGTTTCTCTCGCCTCAACCCTCCAGGAAATTCTGCACCTCGCTGAACAGCGCCTCGCGGCACCATTCGTACTGGGCGAAATGCGTGGCGTCTCCCAGCGTGACCGAGCGCTTCCCCCGGCTGTTCACGAGCGCGCGGTAGACGGCGGCGAAGACGGGGTCGGTCGAGCTTCTGTCGTGATCGCCCCGGATGGTGAGGACGGGGCAGGTGATTCTGCCCGCGTCATAGAGCGGTTTGTTGCGCGCGCGGTCGTAGCTGTCCGCCATCGCGCCGTTGGGCACGCGGACGGCGGGGACTCTTCGCTTCGCACCCTCGGTGTCGAATTTCTGCTGTTCGCTCCAGAATCGCTTTATCGCCGTCTCCGTCCGCCACTTCGCGTGTTGCCCCCTGGGGATGCTCCCGTCCCAGCGCTCGCGCTGGTAGCTTTCCGTCACCCAGCGCCAAGCGCCCTTTCTAGGGTCCCAGCGTCCGGGGCGCGCGGGGTCTTCCCAGAGCGCCGCCGCCTGTGGGTTGTCGTATGCGTAAAAGGGCGCGTAGAGCGCGAGGCGGCGGACCCTCGCCTGTTTCCCGGCGGTGAAGGCGGCCGTGGTGGTCGTGCCCCACGACCAGCCGAGGAGGTTCAGCTTCCCGACTCCGTTTTGCCCGCAGATGAACCTCACGGCGGCGTCGATGTCGCGCACGGCGGTGATTCCCCGCACGGCGGGGGGCTGGCCGGCCGGGCTTCTCCGCATCTCCGGCGGCCGCGTGGAGGGCCCGTAGCCCCGGATGCACAGCGCGTAGACATGAAAGCCGCGCGCGGCGGCGAAGTCCATCCACGAGTAGCCGGGCAGCGGCAGGTCGAAGGCGACGGGGGCGGGCGTGCTTTGCCCGTGCACCATGAGGAGCGTATTGGCTGCTTCGCTCTTCTTCATGCCGCGCGGTTTTTTCTCCCTTAAGTGCAGCTTGACGCCGTCGTCGTGCGAGTCGATGAGGTGGTCTTTTCGGAACAGCTTGGGCTTGGCCAACGTAGGTTCTCCAGTCAGGATATTCAGGTTCAAGGATGTCCGCATATTCTCAGATTTTGAGGCTTTGCCCAAGAGGGGCGGCGGGTTTGCCTTGAGAACTCTTGGGAGCGGCGATATATTGGAGAAATCCACCGCCCTTATTGGTCTTTCATGTATTCCGTAGAACGCGAACTCGCGCGAGAAGGCGCCTCGCCCGTCGCTGGCGTGGACGAGGCCGGACGCGGCCCCCTGGCGGGGCCGGTGGTGGCCGCCGCCGTGGTGCTGGATCCGGAGAATCCGGTCGCCGGCCTTGCCGACAGCAAGAAACTCTCCCCGCGCCAAAGGGAGGTGCTGCTCACAGAAATTCTGGCGAAAGCGCGCGCCGTCGCCCTGGCGGCGGCGGGGCCGCGCGAGATCGAGAGAATCAACATCCTGCAAGCCTCCCTTCGCGCCATGGCGACCGCCGCGGAAGGGCTTGGGCTCGCGCCCGCCCACGTTCTCGTCGACGGGAACAGGAAGATTCCCACCGCACTTCCGCAGACGCCCCTCGTAAAGGGCGATTCGCGCTGCGCCTGCATCGCCGCGGCGAGCGTGGTCGCCAAGGTCTACCGCGACCGGGTGATGGCCCGGATGGACGGGCGTTTTCCGGGCTATGGTTTCGGCAGGCACAAGGGGTATCCCACGCGGGATCATCTGGCCGCTCTCGCGCGGCATGGCCCCTGCCGGATTCATCGGCGCACGTTCCGGGGCGTGCCTGCCGTAGCAGGAGCATGAGGACGCCATGAGCCGTGAGAGCGGGAAAATCGGAGAGGACGCCGCCGTGAGATTCCTGCGCCGCCAAGGCTATGAGATCATCGAGCGAAACTACCGGGGTACCCGCTACGAGGTGGACATCATCGCGCGCGAAGGCGGGGTGTTGTCGTTCATCGAGGTGAAGACCCGCGCGCCGGGGAAGTCCTTGAGCGGGGCGGAGTCCGTGGGTCGCGAGAAACAGCGCAGAATCGCGCAGGCCGCGCAGCACTACCTCATGACGCATCCGGAGGAGCGCTCATCCGTCTGCCGATTCGACGTGGTGCTGCTCGAAGCGGATGCGGGGAGAAAGCCCAGGGCGAAGGAATTGATTCGGAATGCGTTTCAGTAGCGCCTCTTTGCGGCCTGCTCCTTCGGGGCCGTTGGGAAAGCCTCCGCCGGGGGTAAAGGAGATGCCCTCCCGTAGGGGCTGTTGAAAAAGGCCACATTTCAGGGGTAGAGGAGAAGCTCCTCTCGGATAGAAAGGCAACCCCCCCTACCCCCCTTGTCAGGGGGGTATAAAAAGGCGATGCGCTCCCGCCGGGTTGAGGGGGTTTTGCTTTTTCTTGCCCCCCTGACAAGGGGGGTAGGGGGGGTTGCTTTATGGGGTTTCCCTTTCAAGGGGGTTGCTATTACCCTCTCAGGGGCTTTTTCAACAATCTCCGTAGAGCCGGTTCGCGAACCGCCCCTACAGTTGGAGTGCCTCTTGAAGCGTAGGCGCGAATACCTACGTAATTTTGCTCGTCATTTCTGAGCGAGGAAGGCTTTTTCAACACCCCCCCTTCAACGAGCTGTTGAACAAGTCTCTCGGTCGGTGTTCTCGTTGTCCTTTTTCAGGATGGTTCGAGTCAGGACAGGCACGGAGGCCTCTCCCTACGGGGCGTCCCTCGATACGGCCCCCTTCGGTAGGCTCAGGGGTTTCGCTCGGCGATAAGGCGCAGGCCCAGGAGGGTCAAATCGGGGTTGATCAGGTCGAAAATTCCGTCTTCTTCGTTTAATGCCAGGCTGTGGCCGCCCGTGGCGACGACTTTCGCGCCGCTCCCGAGTTCCGCTTTCATGCGCTCGACGATCTCCTTTACGAGGCCCCGGTAGCCGTAGGCGATGCCTGCCTGGATGCTGTGCACCGTGTTCTTCCCGATGACGGTGGGGGGTACTGCGGTCTCGACCCGGGGGAGTCGGGCCGTTTTGTCGATGAGCGCTTCCAAGGCGATTCCCAGGCCGGGCGATATGGCGCCGCCCAGGTATTCGCCCCCGGCGGATATCGCGTCGAAGGTGATGGCCGTTCCGAAATCGACGATGATCAAGGGCCCGCCGTAGAGGTGGTGCCCGGCGACGGCGTTGACGATTCTGTCCGCCCCCACCTCGCGGGGGTTGTCGTACTTGATGGAGATGCCCGTCCGTATGCCCGGACCGACGACCAGCGGCTTTACGCCGAAGTAGCGCTTCGCCATCTCCTCCAGACTCGGCCCCAGGGGAGGGACGACGCTCGCGATCACCACGCGGCCCACGTCCGACATCTCGTGACGCCCGAGCCGGAACAAGCCTTCCATGAGAATGGCCAGCTCATCCGTCGTGCGGCGGGCCACGGAGCCGAGCCGCCAGCTCGAAGCGAGTTCTTCGCCGTCGAAAAGCCCCACGACGGTCTGCGTGTTGCCCACGTCGATGGCCAGCAGATAGGAGCCCTGGTTCATGGGAGTTCCACCTCGCCGGAGGTTATTCTCTCGATGGAACCGCCCGGTTTTTCGAGGAGCAGGCGGCCCGCCTCGTCAATCCCGTTGTTTTTTCCAACCAAAATCTCATCCGCGGCGCGGACGGATATCGTCCCGCCCAGATTGTCGCATAAGCCGAGCCAGCGGTCGCGGACGGGGCCGAAACCGCTCGATTCATATTCCTTGTACCAGAAAGCGACCCGCGCCAGAAGGAGATCGAGGAGACCCTCCGCGTCGGGAACCCGCCCTCCCGAGAGAAGAACCGAGGATGCCGACTCGCGTAGTTCGGGAGGGAAGTCGGCTTCGCGCGTCGTGAGGTTCACGCCCAATCCTGCGACGACGGCAGGGGGCTGGTTCGGAGGGCTCAAGTATTCGCACAGGATTCCGCCGATTTTTTTGCCGTTCACCCTTAAGTCGTTCGGCCATTTGAGCCCGACCCGGAGGCCCGTCGCCTCCATGAGTCCTTCTGCGGCGGCGACGCCGAGCAGGAGCGTCAGGAGGGGTGAATTTTCAGCTTCGCCACCTGCGCGAAACAGGATGGAGAAATAGAGTCCGCTCCCGGGTGGTGAGAACCAGGAGCGCCCTCTTCTGCCGCGTCCTGTTGTTTGGGAAATCGCGCGTATCACGAGGCCGCCCGGCTCGCCCGCGCGTGCGCGGGTGGAGACCAGATCGTTGGTGGAGCTTGTCTCGTCAATCGTTTCTACGCGCCAGGCGAGCGTCTTTTCGCTGGCGCGGGTGGGGTCCATCTAGTCCTGAAACTCTGCGATGCGCTCTGCGCTCTCGCGGAGTTTTTCCGCGCGCTCTTGCGTTTCGCGCAGGCGGTTCTTGTCCTTCTCCACGATCTCGGCGGGCGCGCGTTCGATGAAGGCGGGGTTGGCGAGTTTTTTCTCGAGGCCCGATATCGCATCGTCCGCGTCGGCGATTTGCTTGTGGAGGCGCTTCAACTCCTCTTCGACGTCGATGAGTCCGCCGATGGGGACGAACGCCTGCCCGTAGCCGAAAACGGTGTGGGCTGACGCCTTGGGACGCTCCACGTCGGGGCCGACCTTCCAGTCGGGCGCAATTTTGGCCAGTCGCCGAATCCACTCGGATTCGCGCATGATGACGTCGATTTTCTCGGGGTTCTGCACCTGAATGTGCGCGGGCATCTCCTTGTTGGGGGAAATGTTGAGTTCGCCCCGTATGTTCCTGATGCCGCCGATCATCTCCGTCAGGGCCTCGAACTCCGCTTCCGCTTGCGGGTCGTCCCACCCGTCCTGCGGCTTCGGCCACTCGGCCACCATGATGCTCTCGCCCGTGCGGTTCGGAAGTTTCTGCCATATCTCCTCGGTGATGAAGGGGATGATCGGGTGCAGCAGCCGCAGCGTGCGTTCGAGCGCCTCGGCGAGCACGGCGCGGCTGGCGTCGCCCCGCTCCCCGGAGGTGAGGGCGGGTTTGATGACCTCCAGGTACCAGTCGCAGAGCTCATGCCAGGTGAAGTGGTAAAGCGCGAGGGCGGCGTCGTTGAAGCGGTATTCTTCGAGCGCTTCGTCCACCTGGCGCGTCACGCCGTTCAGGCGGCTCAGTATCCATCTGTCCCCGAGGGAGAGTTCTTCTCTGGGCGGCATGGGCGGAGCGCTCTCGCCCAGGTTCATGAGCGTGAAGCGGGCCGCGTTCCAGATTTTGTTGCAGAAATTCCGGTACCCGGCGATTCGCTCGGTGGACAGGCGTATGTCGCGCCCCTGGGCGGCCATGGCGGTGAGGGTGAAGCGGAGTGAATCCGTTCCGAATTCCTCGATGATCTCCAGCGGGTCGATGATGTTCCCGCGCGTCTTGCTCATCTTGTGTCCCTGCTCGTCCCGCACCAGGGCGTGGATGTAGACGTCGCGGAAGGGGACGTCGTCCATGAACTTGAGACCCGTCATGATCATCCTCGCCACCCAGAAGAAGATGATGTCGAAGCCTGTGACGAGGACGGACGTGGGGTAGAAGTATTTCAGATCTTCATTGTCGTCCGGCCATCCGAACGTCGAGAAGGGCCAGAGAGCCGAGCTGAACCAGGTGTCGAGCACGTCGGTTTCGCGTCTTAAGTTCGGGTCGTCCGGATCTTCGCGCGAGACGACCACCTCTCCGGTGTCGTCGTTGTACCAGGCGGGTATCTGGTGGCCCCACCATATCTGGCGGCTGATGCACCAGTCCCGGATGTTATGCATCCACTCGAAATAGGTGGACTCCCACTGTTTGGGGATGATTTTGATTCGCCCGTCCTCGACGGCGCGTATCGATTCCTCCGCCAGCGGCTTCGCGCGCACGAACCATTGTTTCGAGAGGTAAGGCTCCACCACCGTGCCGCAGCGGTAGCATCCGCCGATGGCGTGACGATGGGCCTCCACCCCGCGCATCAACCCCTGCGCTTCCATGTCGGCGACGACGCGCTCGCGCGCCACGAAGCGGTCCAGCCCCTCGTAGGGGCCTCCGTTTTCGTTGATCTTCGCGTCCGGCGTGAGGATGTTGACTTGCGGCAGGTCGTTTCTGAGGCCCGCCTCGAAATCGTTCGGGTCGTGCGCGGGCGTGACCTTCACGGCGCCCGAGCCGAACCCGGCGTCCACGAAAGAATCCGCGATGACGGGGATTTTCCTGTCCAGTAGCGGCAGGCGCAGATGCTCGCCCACGAGGTTCTTGTATCTCTCGTCGTCGGGATGGACGGCCACGGCCGTATCGCCGAGCATGGTCTCGGGGCGCGTCGTCGCGATGGTGACGCCGTCCCCGCCGTTCCAGAGCGGGTAGTGGAAATTCCACAGGTGGCCGTCGTGTTCTTCGTGTTCGACTTCCAGGTCGGAAACAGCCGTCCCGCACCTCGGGCACCAGTTCACCAGATAGTTGTCGCGGTAGATCAGCCCCTCTTCATAGAGCCTCACGAAGGCTTCGCGCACGGCGCGGGAGAGCCCCTCGTCCATCGTGAACCGCTCGCGCTCCCAGTCGCACGAAGCGCCCAGGCGGTGAAGCTGGTGGATGATGGTTCCGCCGCTCTCGGCCTTCCATTTCCAGACGCGCTCGATGAATTTCTCACGCCCCAGGGATTCGCGCGATTGATTCTCCTCGGCGAGTTGGCGCTCCACCACGTTCTGGGTGGCGATGCCCGCGTGGTCGGTGCCGGGCATCCAGCAGACGCGCAGGCCGCTCATGCGTTTCCAGCGGACGAGGATGTCCTGCAGGGTGTTGTTCAGGGCGTGGCCCATGTGGAGCGAGCCTGTCACGTTCGGGGGCGGGATGACGATGGAGTAAGGCTCGTGGCTCTCGCTGGGCGCGCCGTGAAAATATCCGCGCTTCAGCCATTCGGCATACCAGCGATCTTCGGCCCCTTTCGGGTCGTAGCGGGGTTCCAGCAAAACTTATTCTCCGCGTTTGATTTTATCGATTTCTCGAATGACGATTTTCTCTACGATATAGGGGAGCTGTTTTACCACGGCGTCTTCGATGTGGCTGAGCAACGTGGGGGCGATCTTTTCTGCCGCTTCTTCCAGATGTTTGGCGATTATGGGAGCGAGTGTTTCGCTGTCGAGGGCGAGCGGGGCGTCGGAGGGGGCGACTTGCTCCTCACCGCTGGCAGATTCCGCGCCTTCCGCTTCGGCGGAAGGCGTTTCAACGGATTCCCCTGTGGCGTCTCCTGAAGAGGAGGGCGATTCCTCCATCCCGGTTTCCGGGGAATCGGGCTCCGGTGTCGATGTGCTATGTCCATGACCGATGATGCGCTCCACTTCGTCCGTGAAAACCACCGGTTTGAACGGTTTCTCGATGTTCGCCACCGCGCCCACTTCCTGGATTTCCTCATCGCTGACGCTGTTGCGCGTGCTCGTTAAAACGAGGAGAGGGACCTGGGAGAGTTCCGGTTTTTCGCGCAGGCGACGGCAAAAGGCCAAGCCGTCGGAACCCTCCATGTCCAGGCTCGCGACGACGACGTCCGGCGCCGCATTCTCCGCCATTTCAAGCGCTTCGTCTGCATTCTCCGCTATCTGGACGTCGACTCCCTTATCCCTGTAGGCCAATTCCACGACGCGTTGCACCAGGAGGCTTTCATCGAGGAGAAGTAATTTGGTCGTCATATGATCGGTCCTCGTCCGGTCGTTCGCTGGATGAGCCGAAAGGACGATAAGAGCCAGCAGTCTACGCTCAAATATCTTTGTAACTCTTGAGCCTTCTTGCGCCGGGCAACTGGCTGATAATCATGCCACCACCGCAATTCCGGGGTCAACCAGTTTCTATTTGCGCTGGTACCGGTTCACGGCGCGGCGGTGTTCTCGGTACGTGCGGGAAAATCGATGGCCGCCTTCCTTGGTGGCCACGAAATACAGGTATTTCACCTGGGCGGGATTCAAGGCCGATTTGATGGATTCCAGCCCCGGGCTGGCGATGGGGCCCGGGGGAAGTCCCCGGTGGAGGTAGGTGTTATAGGGTGAATCGTACCGCAAATCTTTTTTGGTGATGTTTCCGTCGAAACGGGGAAGCCCGTATATGACGGTGGGGTCGCTCTGGAGGCGCATTCTTCGTTTGAGCCGGTTGATGAACACGGCGGCGATGAGTGGCCGTTCGCTGCCGAGAGATGTTTCTTTTTCGATAATGGAGGCCAGGGTGAGCGCCTGATGCATGGTGAATCCCATCGTTTTCGCCTGCTCTCTGAGAGCGGGCGAGAATTTCCTCCGCATCGTGCGAACCATGAAACCCAGGATTTTCTTCGACGAGGCGCCCACCGGGAATTGATACGTGTCGGGGAATAGATATCCCTCGATGGAGGCCGCGGAAATCTTGAGTTCCCGAAGGAAAGAAGGATCGCGGGCGAGTCTGAGAATTTCCTCTTCGTCTGCGAGTTTCGCGCGCTGAATCGTCCGGGCGATTTCCCGGACGTTGTAACCCTCGGGAATGGTGAACGTGCGCCGGGCGACTCTGCCCTCCGACAGATGCCGGTATATCTCTCGCGGCGACATGGATGCTTTGAGCGCATAGACGCCGGCCTGAATGTTTGTTGCGCCGCCTCTGAGTCTGGCCTGGAGATGGAACAACCCGGGGTTTTGAATCAGGCGGTTTTTCTCCAGCAATTCGAGTATTTGGGCGAAGGACATGCCCGGGCGGATGTGGACGTGTTTCGTTTCATTCGCCTTGGGGTTCGCGGGGCGACGGAATTCATCGTCGAGATATTGATAGCCGATGAAAGCGGCCAGGACGATGGAGGAGAAAAGGGCGACGAGGATTTTCCCGAGCCGCCTCTTTTTGGCGGGAGGCGATATTTCCGGCGCATCGGATTCTTCGGGGGGATTTTCTTGTTCACTCATGGGAAATCGCGCGTTCCATCCTCTGATGATCCAGGTACGCCTGTAGTATGAGTTGCGCCGCGATGATGTCGCGCTTTTTCATCTTTTTGCTCGGCCTGGTTTCCGTTTCATTCAAAACCCGGTCCGCCTGCGTCGTGCTGAGCCGCTCGTCCCATTTCTCGACGGGGACCGCTAAATTGTTCCGCAAAAATTTCACGAGCCTTCTGGTGCGCTTCGCCCTGGACGTATCGCGGTTCGAGAGTCCGACGGGGTGCCCCACGACCAGCAGATGAACATCATGCTCACGGATGATGTTGCTTACCTCGTCGAGCAGTTGCGCATCACTTCGCCTTTCGATGAGGCCGAGTGGCTGGGATGTCAGACCGAGCGAGTCGCTGATGGCGAGACCCACGCGTTTTTCGCCGAAGTCCATTCCCAGGATTCGGGGATGACTCATTTTTTTCCGGTTTTCGTCTTCGTCTCGCCGGGATAGAACATTTCGATCTGGAATCGTTCGAGCGTGGAATGGGTCGCCCTGTCCAATGAGGCGAGAGATTTGTGGTAGTCGATGAGCGCCCGGGTTTCTTCCGTCAGTGCGTTGGCCAGCCTTTCCTGGTCTTCGAGAATGTTTCTGCTCGTCGAGAGGCCGACCTTGAATTTCTTCTCCTGGGCGTCGAGGCGCTCTTCCGCCAGCCTTCTGGCGACGCGCGTCGCCTCGATTCTTTTTACGTTTACGCGAACCCGGCGCGCGTTGCGTCGGACTTCCTCCATGATGGCCTGTTGCGTTTGATGGTAGGAGGCCACCGTTTTGGCGTGCTGGAGTTGCGCCTGGCGGTAGTCCGCGTTCGCTCCCCTGTTTCCGATGGGGATGCGGAACGAGACCCCGCCGGAGAAGGTGTAGTTTTCGTTCTTGAATTGTTCTTCAAAAGCTCTTCCTTCGGTTTCCGCAAGAGAGTTGTTGGATGCCGATGCGTTCAAATTGACTTCGGGAAGCAGGTTTTGTTCCGCTACTTTCATGTCGATTTTTCTTTTGTCGATTTCGATGCGGGCGTTCTCCAGCGCCGCGTGCTTGCGCAAGGCGCCGAGCGTGAGTTTCATCTCGTCTACCTGAACCACCTGAAACTCGGGCTTGTCCTTCGGCAGAATGCTGATGTCCCAGGAAGAGGGTTTCTCCGCTACGTTCAGCAGCATTTTCAGGGTGTCTTCCCGGTCCTTGACTTCGCGCTCCGCTACGAGAAGGGCTTCTTCCCGGGAGGCGACGGTGGCTTCCGCCTCCGTTATCTCTATCGGAGCGAGCGTGCCGACCTCGACCTGAATCTTGTTCCGGCGCAAGAGGTCCTTCGCGAGATCGAGGGATTTTCGCCTGAACTGGAGATTTTCGATGGAGAAGACGAGGTTCCAGTAAGCCTGTTGAACGGCGTCCACCGTCTGGATGACCCTGCTTCGATACGCATGGAACGTTTGTTCTTTCGTGGCCATGGCCACCTTGATCCTGGCCCGGTTGAGATTGATGCCGAAATTCTTGAGCAAGGGCTGTTCGATGGTGAAAGTGAGACTGGTTTGGTAGCTCGGGTCGAAACGGTTCTGTGGAGAGTTCGTCGATTCTCTGATGTTTCGCAGGATGAGTGAATACTCGGCGCCCGTGATGATTCTTTGGCGGATGCCGGCCGCGATACCCAAGCTGTCGGTTTCCCGTATTCCCCCGGTCGCGTTGAATGCGCTGTTCGCAGAGCCGAGCTTGGATTTGCTGGCACTCGTGTCCACAAAGGCCTGGGGGTCGAAGGCGGAGCGTTCCCTGGTGACGTTGCTTTCCGCGATGTCGGGGTCGAACCCGGCGATGGTGATGTCGAAATTGCGCGCGAGGGCGATGCTCACGGCTTCTCGTATGGACAGCGCGATGCGAGGGCCACTTATGCTCGGCGGCGCCACGTTGCTGCGTGGACGTTCGAAAGAAGTTTCCGCAGACATGCCGGATGTTGCGGCGGGGGCTGCATCCGCGAGAAGGAGTGAGGGTAAAGAGATGAGAATCGAAAGCGCAATAGACCGGAAAGACAATAATTTGGGCGGTCTCATATAAGATATCGCTCCACGTTACCGGCGGCGTAGACCATGAATCGCTTTTGCCGTGAATCTACCCGTCATTCCCGCGCTCGAGTTCTCCGGCTTCTTGTGGACATATTACTCATATCGGGACGAAAAGGGAAATGAGTTTTTGTTTTTCCATCGGTTACTCTTTGTAAATGCGGGAGATAGAGCGTTGCCCCTTCTTTTCTTGCGCAAGTGCGCGACGCTCTGCTAGAAAGATTTTCGGGAGAAACCTATGGTTCGCAGCTGTATTTCGTGAGCAGCGATTTTTTTGAGGTGAGCGAGCGGTGGAAGTTTTTGAGGGAGTAGACGCCTATGATCCTGAGGAATCTCCTTCGGTATTGAGCATCGGGAATTTTGACGGCGTTCATCTCGCTCATAGAGAGATTTGCCGGTTCATCAGGGAAGAGGCCGCCCGGCGCGGCGGCCGGAGCGTCATACTGACGTTCGAGCCGCACCCGCTCTCCGTGGTCGCCCCCGAAAGACGCCCCCCCCTGATGACGACCTTGGAAGAAAAGCTGGCCCGCCTGGAAGCCCGGAACGTCGACGCCGTGGTGGTCGAGAAATTCACGCCTTTCCTGGCGCAAACCGAAGCGGGGGATTTCGTGCGGCGCATTATCGGCGAGGGCCTCAAAGCCGCGTTGGTGGTGATCGGCTTCAATTTCCGGTTCGGAAAAGGACGCGCGGGAAACGTCGAACTGCTGCAGGAAGCGGGGGCCGACGCCGGGTTCGAAACGCACGTGCTGGAGCCTTATATGTTCGAGGGAAGGCGGGTCAGCAGCACGGAGATACGAAAGCTGTTGCTGGGCGGAGCGGTGGAGGAGGCCGCGCGCCTGCTGGGGCAGCACCATATGATAGAAGGACGGGTGGTCCGGGGCGACGGGCGGGGCCGCCAGATCGGCATACCGACCGCCAACGTGGACTATCCGCCCATCCTGATTCCCGAAAACGGGGTGTACGCCTGCCGGGTGCAGATAGACGGCAGGGAGGGCCCCCGGTATCCCGCCGTGACGAACATCGGCAATCGCCCCACGTTCGATAAGAAGGGAGTGACTCTCGAAACCCATCTGCTCGATTGGGAAGGGGACCTTTACGAAAAATCCATTCGGGTGGAGTTCGTCTCCCGCCTGCGCGAGGAGAAGAAGTTTTCAGGACCCGATGAGCTCGTCCGGCAAATTCACGTCGATATCGAAAACGGTCGGAAAAAATTGAGCGCCTAGGCCAGAAGGGCCGCCACGCCGTCATAGATGAAGAAAAGCCCGAATCCGAGCATCACCCACGCGCAGCCCTGCTCGATTCTCATCCACCCGGTTTCACTGATCATGCGGCTCCCCTGGTTCGACGACCATGTGACGAAGACGGCCCACACCCCGTCCGCCAGCAGGTGAACGACGGTCATGCCCGCCAGACCGGTCAACCACCCGAATTCGATCGTCCGGGCGATGAGGCTGGCGCCGATCGTGAGCCACCATAAAATCCAGTAGGGATTCAGAAGCGTGAGCAAGACGCCGCCGGTGAGAGAATTCCACTCCAGAACGCTTCTTTGCTCTGGCGCGGCGGGCCGGAAACTCCGGAACACGCCGCTTCCGAGGTAGATGAGGACGCCGCCGCCCAGCAGGGAAACGCCCTCTCGTATCCCCTGGATTTCAAAAAATGGCTGAAGCCCGGCGTAAAGGGCGATGATGAGCGGGACTTCGGCCAGAGCGTGGCCGAGCGTGACCCGGATTCCCGCCCAGGGGCTTTGCCTGCCGCGCGCGATGAGGAATGCGGTGAGAGGACCCGGCGACATGACGCCGCTCAGCGAGATGACGGTGATGAATCCGTAGAATGCGAGCAGGTTCATGCCTTCGGGTCTGTCTCATCGAGCAGGCGGCGCAATCGCTTGATGTCCATATGATATTTGAAGACCTTCGTCTCGCCCAGGTAGCCGACGGGCACCTCCTCGCCGTAGAGGCGGATTAGCTCGGGATCCGTATCTACGTCGATCTCTTCGATCGCAAGGTCCGGGAAGTGGCGCATCATCGCCGTTTTCGCCTCGTCGCACAGATGACACTCGTTTCGCGTATAGAGCGTAATTTTGCGCATATCTTCCTACATCCTGGCCGGATTCGGATTCGAGGTTGTCCTGCCTTCCCCGAACTATACCAAATGACGAGATGGTTTGATTCATCGACTCGAATCCTTGACAACGCATTCGCCCCCCGATATAGGGAATGACTACCAATCTTCTCGCCGGAGTGGCGGAACTGGTAGACGCGCTAGATTCAGGTTCTAGTGGGCTTCGGCCCGTGGAGGTTCAAGTCCTCTCTCCGGCACCAATAAAATCATAACGGTTCCTGCACAGGTTCGCGCTTTTCGATTCGGGAGACTACATGAAGATCGTCGAGGACAAGCTTTCCAACGGGGTTCGCGTGGTGACGGCGGAACGCGCGGAATCGGCGGCCGTGGCGTTCCATATCTATTTCGGCTGCGGCGGCCGGCACGAGCGCGACGAGGTGGTGGGCGTTTCCCATGCGCTGGAGCACATGGTCTTCAAGGGCACTCCCTCGAGAACGACGCTCGACATCGCGCGCGAGATGGAAGGCAACGGCGCGTCCATCAACGCCAACACGGCGCCCGAGCGCACTTGTTATCACTTCACGGCGCCGGCCGATGCGTTCGCCACCGTGCTGGAAGTCTATGCGGACGCGGTGAACAACTGCCTGCTGGATAAAGACGAGTGGGACCGGGAGCGCATGGTCATCCTGGAAGAGTTGAAGATGTATGAGGACATGCCTCGGGTATGGGTGTCGGACATGCTCGAGACCACCGTCTACAACCTGCAGATGGGCGTCATCGGGGACCGCGATACCATCAACGCGATAGAGCCCGAGCACATGCGCGAGCTGATAGAGAAATGGTACACCCCCGGCAATACGGTGGTCTCCGTGGCGGGCGGCGTGAAGCATGAAGAAGTGATGGCGCTCTCCGAGCAGCATTTCGGGGGTCGGGCCGGCAGCGAAGAGAAGCCGCTTTCCCCCGGCTTGCCCGAAGAGAGCAAGGCCAAAATCGTGGATCAGGCCCGCCAGACGGATCAGGTGAATCTCGCGATCGGGTTTCGCGCCTTTGGCCTCAATCACGAGGACGCCGCCCCGCTTCGGGTGATGTGCAACATCCTGGGCGGCAAGATGAGCAGCAGGTTATTCACCGAAGTGCGCGAGAAGCGGGGGCTCGCCTACAGCGTGGGCGCAGCACCGCACCGTTACACCGATACCGGCATGGTGGAACTGAAGGCGGGCGTGGCTCTCGAGAAGGCGGTGGAGGCGACCGAGGTGATGCTCTCCGAAACGGGCAGGTTCAAGAGCGAACCCGTGACGAGAGAGGAACTGGCGGAAGCGAAGCGCTACATCAAGGGAAATCTCCAGATACACGAGAGTTCGCAATACCATGCGGGCCGAAACGGCTCGAACCTCATGCTCAAAGGCAAGGTGTATCCCGTGGAGGAAGAGTTGGCGGATATCGACTCCGTGAATGAGGAAGATATCCAGCGGGTGGCGGGCGGGGTCTTTCAGGAAGAGAGACTTACGGCCGCCGTGATCGCGGAGCGAGAACTCGGCTCCGAAATCGAGGCGGTCCTCAAAATCTAGCCATCAATCCCCGGAAAATGCTAGCGAGCCGCTTCTTCTACCGTTACCCGAGGGCTGCTGAGAAGTATTTCCGTTCGACGATTTTTGGCGCGGCCCTCTTCGGTGTCGTTTTTCGCCACCGGGCGGTAAAATGAGTAGCCGGTCGCCGACATGCGTTCAGGCGATATGTTTTTCGATTCCAGGAACTTGACGATGGCGATAGCGCGCGCGAACGATAGTTCCCAATTCGAAGGATAGCGTCTGAGCAGATTGCCTCTGATGGGCCGATTATCCGTATGTCCTTCTACCTGTATTATTTTGTCTTTTTGTTTTCCGAGAAATTCCGCAATCTTAGAGAGCGCCTCGCTTCCCTTTTCCCTGATCCTGGCGCTTCCCAGATCAAACAAAAGATTGTTCACGAAGGTCACGCGGAGCAAGTCTTCAGTTCTTCGCAGCGTGATGGATTGTTCCTGTAGCTTGCTGTCCATCTTCTTCAGGTCTGATTCCAGTTGCTTGGCCCGTTCGGCTTCTTCGCGTGCCCTTTTCTCCAGAACTTTAGAGCGTGCGATTGCCAGCGTGTGTTTTTTGATCGTTTCCGCCAGGCTCAGGTTTGTCTGATCCAGCTTGTTCCTGATGAGGTCGGCCACGGAGGTTTTCTCCGCGATGAGTTGGCTCATCTCTTGAACCTGCGCCCGGAGGAGTTCCCTGGCTTTTCCGAGACGGTTTGCCTCTTCGGCCCGCTTTCTTGCGAGTTCGGCGTTTCGGGTCTTTGCTTTTTCCGCCTCCGTGCGCGTCTTGCGTTCAGTATCGAGAGTTTTCCGGGTTTCTTCGAGCGCGAGTTCGAGGTTCTGGGTTTTGGTTCTTCCCTTTTCGATGGTGGCGTTTTTCTCCGAGATGAGTCGGCTCATCGCCTGAACCTGGGTATTGAGGATTTCCCTGGTTTTCTCGAGGCGCTTCATCTCCGCGGCCCGGTTTTGCGCGAGTTCGGTTTTTTGCGCGGTTGATTTCTCGGCCTTAGCCGGCGCCTTGCGCTGACTGGCGACGCTGCGTTTTTTCGCCCTTGCCTGCTCGTCCTTGATGAGTTGCCCCATCTTTCGGGCCTGGGTCTCGAGAATCTTTCTGACTTGTTCGAGGCGCTTTATCTCTGCGGCCCGTTTTTGGGCGAGTTCGGTGGTATCTTTATTTGATTTCTCAACCTTCACCCTTATCTTGCGCTCGGTTTCGAGGGCCGCCTGGATTTGCTTGAGCGCGCGCTCGAGACTTTGGGTTTTTGATTTTTCCTGTTCGATGTCGGCGCTCTTCTTCGCGATGAGTTGACGCATGATTCCAACCTGGGTCTCGAGGCGCTCTCTGGCTTTTTCGAGACGCTTTATCTCCACGGCCCGTTCGCTGGCGAGTTTGATGTTCTGCTGACTTGCTTTTTCGGCCTTGGCGCGCATCTTGCGCTCGGCATCGAGGGCCGCCTGGATTTGCTTGAGCTCGAGTTCGAGTTTTTGAGTTTTTGCTTTTTCCTGCTCGATGTCCGCGCTTTTCATCGCGATGAGTTGGCGCATCCTGCGGACTTGCGTCTGGAGAAGCTCCCTGACTTTTTCGAGACGCTTCATCTCCCGGGCGCGGGTGCTGGCGAGTTGGACGTTTTGCCGATTTGATTTTTCCATCTCGACCCGCATCTTGCGCTCGTTCTCGAGCGTGGTCTGGATTTGCCTGAGCGTGCGCTCGAGTTTTTGGGCCTTCGCTTTTTCCTGTTCGATGTCGGCGCTTTTCTCCGCGACGAGCTTGCTCATCTTTTGAGCCTGTGCCTCGAGTCCTTTTATCTCCTCGGCCCGCGCCTTACGCTCGTTTTCGAGAGTTGCCTCGATTTGCTTGAGCGTACGCTCGATATTTTGATTCTTCACCGCCCCTTTCTCGATGTCGGCGCTTTTCTCGGCGATGAGTCGGCTCATCTTTTCAGCCTGGGTCACCAGGCGCTTTACCTCTTCGGCCCGATTCCCGGCGAGTTGTATGTTTTGTTGATTCGCTTGTTCTGCGTCGGCGCGCATCCTGCGCTCGTTATCGAGGGAGCCATGGATGATGTCGAGCGTGACTTTGAGGCTTCGGATTTGGGCTTTTCGCTGCTTGATGTCGGCGTTTTTCTCGGTGATGAGCCGGCTCATCTCTTTCGCTTGGGTCTCAAGGCGTTCTATGTCTCCCGCCCTCTTGGCGGCGAGCTCGAGATTTTGCTGGTTTGATTTTTCCGTCTCGGCGCGCGTCTTGCGCTCGCTTTCGAGGGCGGTCTGGTTTTCCTGGAGCGCGGACTCAAGGCCTTGGATTTTCGCTTGGCCTTGCTCGATAGCGGCGTTTTTCTCGGTGACGCGCCTGTCCAGCTCTTCCATTTGTGTCTTGGCGGAGGCGACCTCTTTTGCGAGCCGGGATCCCAGACTCTTCATCTTCTGGTCTATGTCTTTGAAGCCCTGGATGTCGCTCTTGAGCTTGGCGGAATTCTCTTTTTCTTTTGAGAGTTCAGCTTCTCTTTGCTGCAGCAGCTCTTTTGTCGATTGGGATTGCTGGGCGAAATATCCTGTCCCGCCGAGCAGAACGGCGATAATCGCCCCTATGGAGATGCGAAGCCCCACGGTTATTCTCCTGCAAGGGCGATGGTAGGTGTTACGTCTTTCATAATTCTAATTATATCACTCATTGTCGGGAAATTGGAAGAGACAAACCATAGTTGCGGTGTTATGAAAGCGAAGCCGGGGCCGAAGCCCCGGCTTTGTGGATGGATAAGGTTGCCTTGCTCATTCGCGTGAAGCGCCCAGAAGCTGCGTGAGATAAATGAACATCATGATGAAATCGAGGTAGAGTTCGAGCGCCGCCATGATGGAGGCGCGCCTGCCCGTTTCGTTGTCCGTGTCCTGGGTGTAGGCGTATTCCTTCATCTTCTGGGTGTCATAGGCCGTCAGTCCCGCAAAGATGAGAACGCCCAGAACGCTGATGGCGAAATGAACGGCGGAACTGCCCACGAAGATGTTGACGACGCTGGCGAGGATGATGCCGATGAGCCCCACCATGCAGAAATTGCCCACGCCGGACAAGTCTTTTTTGGTCACGAAGGCGAAGAGGGTCAATCCGCCGAACGCGCCGCCGGTCACGAAAAACGCCTGGGCCACGGAAGTGAGCGTGTAGCGCAGGAGCAGGGTGGAGACGGTGACGCCCAGCGTCGCGCTGTAGAGCAGGAACAGCACCGCGCCCGCCTGCCAGCCTTTGCTGCGCATCACCGGCCGGATGGAGAAAACCAGGGCGAGTTGAACGCCGATGACCAGAAATACCGAGATGGAGCTTCCAAAGATGAATTGGATGGCGGCGGGGCTGGATGCGACGTAGAACGCGCTGAAGCCCGTGACGAAGAGCCCCAGCGTCATCCAACCGTAGACGCGCTGCATGAACGCGGCGGCGTCTTGTGCGATGACGCGTTGCCCGGTCGAGCGAGTGAAGTCTTGAGAGCGCATTGAAGTGTTCCTCCTGGGTTGTCCAATCTTTTCGTATCTTAGGCGAAGCGGCCAGAGTTTATTCAAGCTTCCGTGAATTCATATCCCCTGAATTCAGGAATATCACCGTACACCCGCTAATATATCCCATTTGGTGAATGTTTCAAGACTTGAAATTGTGCTTTCTTGCTACGGCGCCGCATTCAGTCCTGAAGAAACGTCCGTGCGGAAGCACTGTTTGACTTGGATTGTAAGGCCCCATACAATTAGGCTCCATAGCATTTCATTTTCGGAGCAATTCCATGTTCTATATGAAAGAACTGCCGAACGAGGAAGATTTCAGGCCACTCGTGCCGGAGTATTCCTCTCTGGATACTTCCTCGGTCATGTTGTTTTATCTTTTCCTGCAGGTCGGCAGTGATATGCTCACCGCCTTTGAAACGTATCTGGCCAATCACGGCGTATCGCAGGGTAGATTCATCGTTCTGTTGCTGCTGCTGCGTTCGCAAATGAGAAACAACGGTTCGGGCTTAAGCCCCTCGGAGTTGGCCGGGCAAGCCGGCGTGACGCGCGCGACGATGACCGGCTTGATGAAGGGGCTTCAGCGCGACGGGCTTATCGAGCGTTTCAGCCACGATGGCGACAGGAGGAAAGTCATCGTGCGCCTGACGCCCAAGGGAAAAGAGAGCCTGCACGCTATTTTCCCGGACTATTACTCCCGCATAGCGGACCTCATGAATGATCTGGAGGACGATGAAAGAGAGAAATTTTCCATGCTCCTCCATAAAGTGAAGAACAAAATGTATTCATCGAAACAGGCGCCGGCCGCCGGCGCTCGAGGATGAAGAAAACCTCTGTCGAGGAAGGAGAATAAGGCGATGCCGAAACCCAAAGTGATTATCCAGCTGTATCCCATGCTGCCGACGGAAAACCGGGAGGAGCGCGAGCAGAAACGTCCCCTGGCCAGGGACAAGGACTTGTACCATCACGTGCTTCACGAATGGACGGACATCGTGAAGGCCGCCGATGAGATGGGTGTCTGGGGCATCAGCACCATCGAGCACCACCTGCATTCGGAGGGTTATGAGGTTGGGCCGAACCCGGGCGTTCTCAACGCTTGGTGGGCGAATCATGTCAAGAATGCGCGGGTGGGCGCGCTCGGTTACGTCATGGCGACTCAGGATCCGATTCGCGTGGCCGAGGAGACGGCCATCCTCGATCACATCACCAAGGGGAAGTTCTTCTGCGGCCTGGCGCGCGGATATCAGTCCAGATGGTCGAACGTCCTGGGGCAGTTCAGCGACACCCGGGCCACCGTCTCCGACGCCCTCGGCGGGGCCGACGACGTGAAGAACCGGGACATCTTCGAAGAGCGCGTCGAGATGCTCCTGAAATTCTGGCAGGAAGATTCGGTGGAAGTGAAGGGGAATTACTACGAGATTCCCTACCCGTATGAAGAGGGCATCGATTACCCGGCCTGGAAGAGCGCCCGGGACGCCGGCGCAATCGGCGAGATCGGCGACGACAATCGGGTGCGAAGGGTGAGCGTCGTGCCCAAACCCTATCAGGAGCCTTATCCGCCCGTGTTCCAGGCCGTGAGCGCGAGCCCCGATTCCATCAAATTCGCCGCAAGAAACGGTTTCCGGCCCGTGTATTTCACCAAACTGGAAAAGATGGAAGAATTCTCCCACCTCTACGTGGAAGAAGCAGCCAAGGCGGGCCACAACTTCGCACATGGCGAGCGGCAGTGCGTCTGCCGTTGGATTCATGTGACGGACACCGAAGAAGAGTACGACGAGAAGCTCAAGAACTACGATCAGGATATCTACCAGAACTTCTACGTGCCCTTCTTCCCGCAGTTCCCCGACGACACGGAGAGCATCGACTGGATCCAGAACATCAAGGAAAGCGGCATCTTCCTGGGTGGTCCGGTGGACAAGCTCAAGCAAGAATGGGAGGAAACGTACGAGAAAGTGCCTTCCGAGTTCATTACTCTCATCTGGCACTACGCGCAGTGCCCCAAGGAAGAGGTTATTTATGAGCTTGAGACGTTTATGACGAAAGTCTGGCCCGACCTCGAGTGTCCGGTGTCGAATGGCGTCACGGTCGGCGGCGTCGCCTGATTTTTGTTGACGATGAAGCCCCCGCATTCACGTGCGGGGGTTTTGCATAACGTTTTTGAGGAGACGAGCATGTATGAAATCATCGATCTGAGCCAGGAGATCTACACCGGCGCGCCCAGGTTTCCCGGGCACCCGGCGACGGAAATCGAATACGTCGCCCGGCACGAAGACGCAGCCAATGCGCCGATCAAGCCGAAGGACATCACATACGCCGCCATGATGCTTCACATGTGCGATCACGGCCCGACGCATACCGATTCGGTCAGCCACATCGATGAGCGTGAAACGGCGCCCAATATCGATCAGGCGCCGCTCGAATGGTTCATCACACGGGCGATTGCGCTCGATTTCACGGGCAAGGTGGGGCCGATGGAAGAAATTTCCCTGCAATTGTTACAGGACGAGCTTTCGGCGGCGAACCTCGCACCCCCCAAAGACGGCACGTTCCTCTTCACGGGGGGGCATTTCAAGCGCACCTATCCGACGGATGATTACCTCACAACGTACCCGGGTCTGGGTTACGACGCCGCGAATTTTCTGTATCGCGAATGCGGCGTGGTGAACATCGGCCAGGATGCGCCGAGCATCGATGCCGGCGTGAACACCACGGAGATGACGTTCCCCTGCCATGTGCTTTGCCGGGAACTTCAGCGCCACAACACGGAAAATCTCGCGAATGTGGAAGCGGTGGGGGGGAAGGAATTTCTCTATGTGGGGCTTCCGCTCAAGATTCGCGCGGGCACCGGCTCTCCCATACGGGCCGTCGCCGTCATGAACCTTTAATAAAGCGGGGAAATCTTCGTCTTTGCCATGCGTTAGTCGGAGGCGGGCATTCCCCGAATCGCTTTGCCGCCGTCATGGTTTTTGAGCGAGAGGGTTTCTCGGTTTGTGAGGAGATTTCAAGACATGCCCAAGACAGTGGATTGGTACTACCATCGCTCCGGCTGAAAGACCTGCGCCAAAACGCAAGCGTTTCTTGCGGAAAATGGAATCGAGGTATCCGAGCAGGCCAGTTCCAGAAAAGACGTGGTGGATGAGAACAACGTCGATTCGCTTCTGGACGGCGTGACGGACGTCTATTCGACCAGGAGCAGGAAGGTCATTCACCTGGATATCAAAAAAGCGAACCCTGCGCGCGAAGACGTGCTGGCGCTTTTGATGGGCCGCTCGGGCACGCTCAGGGCGCCGGTCATCAAACATCGCAGCGCCCTCATCGTCGGCTTCGACGCGGAAACGTATTCACAGGTTTTGACGTAAATCTTCTCTGGGTGTCTCAGAGGGCCAACTGGCCCTCGGTGGGTTCCGCTCAGCAGAACCACGATTCGGTCAAACGGGGCGGGCGGATTCGGTCGGGCGCGAAGGCGGCCTTTGGCTGCTCTTGATCGGGGCGTTCGAGAACCTCGGCCGCCAATTCGCGAATCCTCGCAAAAGTCACGGCGGCGTCCTCTTGGCGAGTGGCAGCGTCCTCCACGAGAGTGAGCGCCTCCTGGTGCAGCTTGTCCATTCGCGCGTCGGGATGCGCCCAGCGGTAGATGAAATTCTCGGCGTCGAGTTCGGTGATGTATCTCTTCATGTGGGGGGAGTCGAGTAAATGGGAACCCGGCGGCACCAGTAGCCGGATGGCCATCTGAATCGGGTCGACCTCGTCGATCAAGGCGTTTTCTTCAATGAAATCAAGCAAGTCGAAATAATCCTGCGCGCTTGTCCACGGCGTGAATGCGACCAGAGACGGCCTGATGGAAACGCGCGCCTCCCGGGCGGCTTTCACGACGCGGAAGACGTCCTCCCTGTTGTGCCCTTTTACCAGATGACCAAGGACGAGGTCGCTCAGAGACTCCACCGCGGTAATGATAAACGCGCATCCGTTATCTCTAAACTCCGGCAGAAGCTCCTCGTGCTTGATGAGGTGCTCGACCTTGGCCGTGAAGTCGAAGGTGAGCGAGGGAAACCGCTCGTGCATGGCGCGGGCGACCCGGAGCGCATGAGCGGGGCCGTTCAGGAAATCCGGGTCCGCAAAGGTGATGTGGCGCGCGCCTTGCGCCGCCAGGTCTTCGATGTCTTCCAGAACTTTGTCCTGCGGCACGACGAAGAAACGGCCCTCATACACCGGCGGAATGGGGCAATGGAGGCACAAGTGCTTGCAGCCTCGGCTCGCTTCGACGGCGCCCGCAGGATAATGCTGCCCCTCCTTCACGAGATGGGCGTATGCCTGAAGCGCGGGCAATCCTTCCCGGTCAGGTTTGAGCAGGGGGATTTTTTCGAGATACGGGCCGGATGTTCGCTCTCTCGTGGCCGCGCCGGCTACTTCAATGTTCCCCGAGGCTTGGGACAGTTCTTGAACGAGCCTCACGAGCGGAAGCTCGAACTCACCGCCGATCGCCGAATCCCCGCCGTTCTCAAGCAGATAGCCCTTGTTGAGCAGGCCGTATAGGCCATAGAAACAGATGTGGCACCCCGGGTTCGCCTCGCGTACTTTCGCCGCGACTTCCACGCCGAGCCTGAGCGCGGTGTGCATCGGTACGCTGATGCCGACGAATTTGGCATTTTCGATTTTTTGTGGGGAGAAGTCCTCCGCCGCAACGTCCATCGCCCGGGGACGAAAGCCCGCTTTGCGCAAAAAAGCCAGGGGCGAGGCGACGGCCAGGGGCTGGTGACCCAACTCGTAACACGAGACGAGGACGACGGCGCCGGGCGCTCGCCACTCCGAAGCCTTATCGGTTCGGTTCACGGCGAAATCTCTCGTTCGGCACAAAAAAAGCCCCGGGCGCATGATGCCCGGGGCACATAAAGCATTGTTTTATCACGTAGTGAACGATTTTCCGCAGCCGCACATGCCCATGGCGTTGGGGTTGTTGATCTTGAAGCCCGAGCCCTGGAGGCTGTCGATGAAGTCGATTTCCGTGCCCGCGATGACGGGATAACTCTGGGGGTCCACGAACACGTCGAAGCCATCGGCGGAGAACACTTTATCCTCGGGGTTGGCGGATTCCTCGAAATACAGGCCATAGTTGTAACCCGAGCAACCGCCGGCGGTGACGGCCAGCCTGAGGCCGTGGCCGCTCTTGCCTTCCGCCTCGAGAATCTCGGCGACCTTCTTGTTGGCGAGCGGCGTAACCGTAATGCCTTCAAGGGCTTGGGGTTTCTTTTGGGACTGATCGAACAGCGTGACCGTTCCATCCGACATCGGTTGTTTCTCCTTGACCTTGATAAGGGCTGTTGTGATTTATCGATTTATCGTTATGACCACATACCAAATATACCTCATTTCGCCTTTTTTGCAAAGGCTTGTTCCCGATATATCCTTGAAATACAGGCTTGTTCAAGGATGAAGGCGCTTAGTCTTTCCAGAGTGGGCAGGGGAACCCCCTGGGGCATATCGAAAAATTATACATGACATACCTTATAAAACTTGACAATAAAAGACTAAGATATTATATTTTTCTTGCGTCATAAAGCCTTGGCCGCCTCCAATATAACGGAATTGACGGGGTTTCAGGCGCCGGGAAATTTATCGAAATACGGTGGAAATTTATCGATATTTATCGAAATTTTCATCAATTCCACCGGGAAATTCGGAGCACACCCTCATGAATTTTGAGCAATTCACCCACAAGACGCAAGAGGCCCTCCAGCATGCCCAGGAGTCGGCCCAGACGAGAGGCCACCAGGGCGTCACGCCCGCGCACGTAATCCTCGCGCTTCTGAGTCAGCCAGAAGGCGTGCTGGCCCCTCTGCTCGAAAAGGCGGGGCTGAAAGTCCACGTCTTAAGCCGCGAACTCGAAGCCTCGCTCGAGAAGCTCCCGAAAGTCGCCGCAAACGGCGGGCCCATTTATGTCACGCAGGAGTTGGCGACGCTCTTCCAGGCGGCCCAGCGCGAGGCGAAGGCCATGACGGATGAATACGTGAGCGGCGAGCACCTCCTTCTCGCCGCGCTTGAGAACGGCGGCGCGGATGTCGTGAACATCCTGCGCGCCGCGGGTCTCGACCGCGAGACCGCCCTCACGGCGCTCAAGGAGGTCCGCGGAAGCCAGCGCATCACCGATCAGAACGCGGAGAGCCGCTACCAGGCGCTCGAGCGTTTCGCCGTCGACCTCACCGCGCAGGCCCGCTCCGGCAAGCTCGACCCCGTCGTGGGCCGCGAGGAGGAGATAAGGCGCGTCATGCAGGTGCTCTCCCGGCGCACGAAGAACAACCCGGTGCTCATCGGAGACCCCGGCGTGGGCAAGACCGCCATCGTCGAGGGACTCGCCCAGCGCATCGTGAACGGCGACGTGCCCGAGGGCCTGAAACGCAAGCGCCTGCTCAGTCTCGACATGGGTTCGCTCGTCGCGGGTTCGAAGTTCCGGGGCGAGTTCGAGGACAGGCTCAAGGCCGTGCTCAAGGAAGTGAGCGAATCGGCCGGCGAGATCGTCTTGTTCATCGACGAGCTTCACACCGTCGTGGGCGCGGGCGCAGCGGAGGGGGCGGTGGACGCCTCGAACCTCCTGAAGCCTGCGCTCGCCCGTGGAGAGCTTCACTGCGTGGGCGCCACCACGCTGGATGAATACCGGAAACACATCGAGAAGGACGCGGCGCTCGAGCGGCGCTTTCAGCCGGTGGTGGTGGACGAACCCGGCATGGAGGACGCCGTCTCCATCCTGCGGGGTCTCAAGGAGAGATACGAGATTCACCACGGCGTCCGCATTCTGGACAATGCCCTCGTCGCCGCCGTCGCGCTCTCGCATCGCTACATCAGCGACCGCCATCTGCCGGACAAGGCCATCGACCTGATAGACGAGGCCGCGAGCGGCCTGCGGCTCGAACTGGACAGCCTGCCCAAGGACATCGACCGGCAGGAGCGCGAGCTTCTCAGGCTCCGAATCGAGGAGCGCGCTCTCGAAGGCGAACAGGACGAGGGCAGCCGGGAGCGTCTTTCGCAGATACGCGAGCAGATATCCACTCTCGATGAGCAGAGCAGCGCCCGGAGAAGCAAATGGGCGGAAGAGAAAGAGGAGATATCGCGGGTCCGCGAACTCAAGGAGCGCGTCGAGGCGATGAAGGCCGAGGCCCAGCGCGCCGAGCGCGAGGGAGATCTGGGCCGGGCGGCGGAGCTTCGCTACGGCGGGATTATCGCGGCCGAGAAGGAATTGGCCGAGGCGGAGGAAGAACTCGAAAAAAGGACCAACGGCCGCATGTTGAAAGAAGAGATCACCGAGGACGACGTGGCCGCCGTCGTGAGCCGCTGGACGGGGGTCAACGTAAGCAGGCTCCTGGAGACGGAGCGGGAGAAGCTCCTGCGCATGGAGGAGAACATCCACAAGCGCGTCGTGGGCCAGGACCGGGCGGTGGAGGCCCTCTCCGAAGCCGTGCGCCGCGCCCGCGCGGGCATCATGGACGAGAACCGGCCCATCGGCTCGTTCATCTTCCTGGGCCCCACCGGCGTGGGCAAGACCGAACTCGCCCGCGCGCTCGCGGAATTCCTGTTCGACGACGAGTCGGCGATGGTTCGCGTGGACATGAGCGAATACATGGAAAAACACGCCGCCGCCAGACTCATCGGCGCGCCGCCCGGCTACGTCGGCTACGAGGAGGGGGGGCAGCTTACCGAAGCCGTCCGCAGGAAACCCTACTCGGTGGTGCTTCTGGACGAGATTGAAAAGGCGCACCCCGAGACCTTCCACCTGCTCCTCCAACTGCTCGATGACGGGAGGCTCACGGACGGGCACGGCCGCACGGTCGATTTCCGAAACGCCGTCATCATCATGACGAGCAACGTCGGCACCGATGAGCTTTCGCGGAACGAGATCGGCTTCGTCGGAGGCGGTATACAGGAAATTGACCAGTCCAACGGATTGCTCGCGTCGCTTGGCAGGGTGTTCCGCCCCGAGTTCCTGAACCGCGTCGATGAGATCATCGTCTTCCGCGCGCTCACGAAAGAGCAGATCGCAGATATCGTGGAACTCCAGTTGCGGGATTTGGAAAAACGCCTGGAAGCCCAGAAGATCAGGCTGCGCTTGACGGACGCCGCCAGGAGCTTCCTGGCCGAGCGCGGCTACGACCCGGTCTACGGGGCGCGGCCGCTGAAGCGGGCGATTCAGACTTATCTGATGAACCCGCTCAGCAAGAAGCTCCTCGCCGGGGAATTCGAAACCGGAGAAACCGTGGAGGCGGACCACCCGGAGGGAGCGGATGCGCTCGCCTTCGCCGTCCTCATGGAAGCCGAAGCGGTGAAGACTTGAATGCTCCCGGATGCGGGGTTGTAGAAAAACCCGCGGAAGGAGAATTCGGTTTTGTAGGGGCCGCATATGGGGTTGTTGAAAAAGTCCCGTGGAGCGATTTTGGTTGAGCGCACGCTTTTGAAGTTCACTCCCCCCTTGAGGGGGAGTCGAAGAGCTAAGGGCGTAAGCCCGCAAGCGATTCGGTGGGGGGTATAATTCGGAATGGCGATAAAACGCATTTTACCCCCCACCGATTCAGCCTTCGCATAGAACGCTCGGCTTCTGTCGGGCTTTCCCCTCGGGAAGCCCGACCCCCTCAAGGGGGGAGTGAAAAAACCAGGCACGGGAGAGTAGTTTTGCAGAGGGAGTTATGAATTGATCGGCAGGGAAGTCATCAACTCTAATATATACTTCGCGTTTGGATAAGGAGAAAGTTTGATGTCGAAGGTAATCGGAATTGATTTGGGCACCACCAACTCGGTCGTCTCCGTCATGGAGGGTGGGCAGCCTACGGTCATCGCCAACCAGGAGGGCAACCGCACGACGCCCAGCGTCGTGGCGTTCACCGACGACGGGGAGAAGCTCGTCGGCCTCGTGGCCAAGCGCCAGGCGGTGACCAACCCGACCAAGACCATCTATTCCGCAAAACGCTTCATGGGCAGGCGTTTCGCCGAGGTGCCCGAAGAGGTCACCATCGTGCCCTATGAGGTCGTGAAGTCGGACAGCGGCGACGCGCGCATCCGGATCGACGGCAAGGAGCACGCCCCGCCCGAGATATCGGCGAGCGTGCTGCAAAAGCTCAAACAGGCCGCGGAGGACTACCTGGGCGAGCAGGTGACCGAGGCGGTCGTCACGGTGCCCGCGTATTTCAACGACAGCCAGCGCCAGGCGACGAAGGACGCCGGAAAAATCGCAGGCCTCAACGTCCAGCGCATTATCAACGAACCGACGGCCGCCGCCCTCGCCTACGGACTCGACAAGAAGGCGGATCAGACCATCGCGGTCTATGACTTCGGCGGGGGCACGTTCGACATCTCCATCCTCGAGGTGGGGGACAACGTGGTCGAGGTGAAGGCCACGAACGGCGACACGCACCTGGGCGGCGACAACATCGACCACCGGATCATCGAGTGGATGGCCGAGGAGTTCAAGAAGGATCAGGGAATCGACATCTCCGGCGACCCCATGGCGCTTCAGCGCCTGCGCGAGGAATCCGAGAAGGCGAAGATCGAGCTTTCGAGTTCGATGGAGACGACCATCAACCTGCCGTTCATCACGGCGGACGCCTCGGGCCCCAAGCACCTGAACCTGAAGCTCACGCGCGCGAAACTCGAGCAGCTGACCGGCGATCTGGTCGAGAAGACGCTGGGTCCCTGCCGGCGCGCGCTCGATGACGCCAAGGTCCAGCCCGGCGACATCGACGAGGTCGTGCTGGTGGGCGGCTCCACGCGGATGCCGCTGGTGCAGGAGACGGTGGAGAAATTCTTCGGAAAAGAGCCCCACAAGGGTGTGAATCCCGACGAGGTCGTGGCGGTCGGCGCGGGTGTTCAGGGCGGCGTGCTCGCCGGAGACGTGAAGGACGTGCTGTTGCTGGACGTCACCCCGCTCTCCTTGGGCATCGAGACGCTCGGCGGCGTGTCCACCAGGCTCATCGAGCGCAACACGACGATTCCCGTCAAGAAGAGCGAGACCTTCTCGACCGCGGCGGACAACCAGCCCTCCGTCGAGGTGCACGTCTTACAGGGCGAGCGCGAGATGGCCTCGGGCAACCGCTCGCTGGGCAAGTTCCATCTCGTCGGCATTCCCGCCGCGCCCCGGGGCGTTCCCCAGATCGAGGTGACGTTCGACATCGACGCCAACGGCATCGTGAACGTCTCCGCCAAGGATCTGGGCACCGGCAAGGAGCAGGCGATCACCATCACGAGTTCGAGCGGCCTCTCCGAGGATGAGATCAACAACATGGTGGCCGATGCGGACGAGCACGCCGAGGAGGACAAGAAACGCCGCGAGGCCGTCGAGGCGAGGAACATGGCCGACAGCATGGCGTACAGCACGGAGAAGATGCTCAAGGAGAACGAGGAGAAGGTGTCGGCCGAAGACAAGAAAGAGATAGAAGACGCCATCGCCGCGCTCCGGGCGGTTCTCGCGAAAGAGGACGCGACGGTGGAGGAGATCAAGGAAGCGCAGGAAAAACTGGAGGCGGCCTCGCACAAGCTCGCGCAGGCGATGTACGAACAGGCGAGTCAGGCCGGCGACGGCCCCGCCGAGACGCCTGAGTCCGGCGGCGGTGAGAACGGCGCGCCCGCGGGCGACGTCGTGGATGCGGAGTTCGAGGAGGTGGACAAGGACAAGTCCTGATAGTCCTGCCCGGATGAGGACGGTATGCCTAAGCGTGATTATTACGAGGTGCTGGGAATCGACCGGAGCGCCTCGGAAGCGGAACTGAAGCGCGCCTTCAAGAAGCTGGCGCGGACGTATCACCCCGACGTGAACCCGGGGGATGCGAAGGCCGAGGAGCGCTTCAAGGAGATCAGCGAGGCCTACGCCGTCATCTCGGACCCCGAGAAGCGCAGAAAATACGACGCCATGGGACACGCCGCCTTCGGCGGGGGCAGTCCCTGGGGCGAGGGCGCCCCGCCGGGCATGGAGGACATCCTGCGCGAATTCGGCCTGGGCGATATTTTCGGCGGGATTTTCGGCGGCGCGCGCGGCGGTGCGGCGCGCGGCGGTTTCCACGCGCAGCCTCAGGCCCCCCGGAAGGGTCAGGACGTGAACTACTCGATGGAGATCGGTTTCGACGATTCCCTGAAGGGGCTCAACACCACCATCACCGTGCCCAAGACCACGAACGAGAACGGGAAAATACAGCACACCACCGAGCGCATTCAGGTGAAGATACCGCCCGGCGTCTCGAACGGCTCGCGCATCCGCCTGGCGGGCAAGGGGGAAACCTCGCTGAACGGGGGACCGCAGGGGGACCTCTTCATCGTCACAAAGGTGCGCGAACACCCCTTCTTCGAGCGCAAGGGGGATAATCTGTATCTCGAACTTCCCGTCAGCCTCGGCGAGGCGCTGCTGGGCGCGCGCGTGGAGATCAACACCTTCGAGGGGGTGACGAAGATGACGATTCCCCCTTCGACCCAGAACGGCCAGGTTTTCAGGCTTTCGGGAAAGGGCGCTCCGAAACTCAAGGGCTCGGGCAAGGGCGATTTGTTCATCAGGGTCCAGGTCTTGTTGCCCGATCAGATGGATGAGGAGAGCAGGGAGATCGTCCGCGAACTCGAACGGCGCAACCCCACGTCGCCGCGTGCGAACATGACGGGCGTGAGCATGTAGTCATGGGCGGATGCCGGCGTGGGCAGACATATGACGAGAGGCTCAGGAGAGGATAATGGCGCGTAGAGGCGTGAGGGACGGGCGCTACACCATCAGCGCGGTGGCCGAGATGTTCGAGATACACCAGCAGACGCTCAGGATGTATGAGCGCCAGGGTCTCATCGAACCGGGCCGCAGCGAGGGCGGGACGCGCTATTACTCCGAGGAAGATATCGATCAACTCGAAGTCATCATGGCGCTCACGCGGGACATGGGCGTGAACCTGGCGGGCGTGCAGGTCATCATCGAGCTTCGCGATAAGCTGATGAGCGCGCTCGAGCGCCTGGGCGAACTCGAGGAACTGATCGAGAGCCGGGCGTTCGAGGAATTCCGTGAGCAGATGAACAACGCGACCCCAGAGATGCAGGCCATGATACCTTCGGTCGCCGCCAAACTCGTGCGTGTCAGGAGGAGGCGGTTGTGAGCACGAATTCCATAAAATCCTTTTTGCTGCTCGGTCTGTTGACGGGGCTGATCCTGCTCATCGGGAATCTCCTCGGCGGGACGACCGGGCTGGTCATCGCCCTGGTGCTCGCGGTGGGCATCAACGGCTACAGCTACTGGTATTCGGACAAAATCGTTCTCGCCAGCACGGGCGCGAACGAGGTGCTTCCCGAACATGCGCCCGAACTCTACGGCATGGTGGCGGACCTCGCGCGGCGCGCGAACCTGCCCATGCCGCGCGTCTACGTCATTCCCGAGGATGCGCCGAACGCGTTCGCCACGGGCAGGAACCCCGAGAACGCCGCCGTCGCCTTCACCGAGGGAATTTTGCACGATCTCAATCGTGAGGAACTCGAAGGCGTGGCCGCGCACGAACTCGCCCACATCAAGAACCGCGACATTCTTCTGAGCACCATCGCCGCCTCCCTGGCGGGCGCCATTATGTATCTCGCGCAGATGGCGCAGTTCGCCGCGTTCTTCGGCGCCTACGGCAGGGACGACGACGAGGAGGGCGGAGGGGGCGGCCTGCTGGGCATCATCGTCGCCGCCATCGTGGCGCCCATTGCGGCGACGCTGCTCCAGATGGCGGTGAGCCGCTCGCGCGAGTATCTCGCCGACGCCACGGGCGCGCAAATCGCGGGCACGCCGGTGGGTCTTGCGAACGCCCTGCATCGACTGGACGAGGCCGCCCACCGCGAGGAACTCCACTGCGCGAGCGAGGCGACCGCCCACATGTATATCGTCAACCCGCTTGCGGGAGGCGGCCTGGCGAATCTGTTCAGCACGCACCCGCCGATGGAGGAGCGGATTCGGCGGCTGATGGAAATGAGATATTAGGATCCGGGAGGAAGTCGTTTCATGAAAGCCAAGGACGTAAAGGTCGAAACGGATAACGGCGATGGCGCGAAGGCGGAAGCCGAAGCCGCGGAGTCGGTGGACGCGGAGGAAGAAGCCAAGGAAAAGCCGCGCGTCGTGGACAGGCGGCGCGTCCGCGAAGACGGCGAGGTGACCGAGGAGAGCGAAGCGGAGGCCGAGGAAACCCCGCGCGTGCCCGCCTACGTGGAGCAACTCCAGGCGAAGGTCGCCGCCGCCGAGGAGAAGTTTAGGGAATATGTCGAGAAAATCGACAAGGATACGGCCGATTTCCGGGCGCGCCAGGAACGCGAGATGGAGCGGAGGACCCAGGAGGTGAAAAAACAGGCGGTCTCCGGTTTCCTGGGCATCGCCGACGATCTGGCGCGCGCCACGGCGGCCGTCGATAGCGAAACCTCTCAGGGGGAAAAAAGCGGTGCGCTGGATACCCTGGTGCAGGGCGTCCGGATGATTCAGGGCCGGTTTTTTCAGGAACTCTCGAATCTGGGGGTGGAGCCTCTATCGGCGATGGGCGCCGCTTTCAATCCCGAGGAACACGAGGCGGTGCGCATGGTCGAGGTGAGTGATGAGGCGCAGGACGGCCTTGTGGTCGAGGAGTTGGCTTGCGGCTACAGGCTGGGCGATGCGGTATTGAGGCCCGCGCGCGTCTCGGTGGGCAAGTACGCCGGCCCGCAGCCGGACGCGCGCCCTTGAACCGGATGCGCGCGCATAGTATGTTCGCGTGTTTTCGATTTTAGGTACGAAGGGAAAACATGAGCAAGCGTGACTACTACGAAGTGCTGGGTGTAGACCGCAACGCGAGCGACGCCGAGATCAAAAAGGCGTATCGCACGCTGGCGATGAAGCATCATCCCGATCGCAACTCCGGCGATGCGAAGGCGGAGGAGTTGTTCAAGGAAGCCTCCGAGGCCTACCAGGTGTTGAGCGAGCCCGAGAAGCGGAGCGCATATGACCGTTTCGGCCATGACGGGCTTCGGGGAATGGGGCATCAGGGTTTTTCGAGTTTCGACGATATCTTCTCCTCGTTCGGGGATATTTTCGGCGATCTGTTCGGCGGCGCATTCGCAGGCGGACGCTCCCGCCGAGACGGGCCGCGCCAGGGCCGGGACCTCGCCTATGAACTGGAGATGACGTTCGAGGAGGCGGCTTCGGGCATCGAGCGTGAAATCGAATTCGAGCGGCCCGTGGAATGCGTCTATTGCGGCGGAAGCGGGGCGAAGTCGCCCGATGCGATTCGCGAGTGTCCATCGTGCGGCGGAAGCGGGCAGATGTCCTACCGCCAGGGTTTCATGACCTTTTCCACCACCTGCTCGGACTGCGGCGGCACGGGCAGGCGAATCACCGAACACTGCCCGGAATGCGGCGGTACCGGACGCCGCCTGGAGCAGCGGAAGATGAAGGTGAAGATTCCCCCCGGCGTGGACGAGGGCGCCAGGCTGCGCCTTCGCGAAGAGGGGGAAGGGGGCGCCAAGGGCGGGCCGGCGGGCGATTTGTTCGTCGTCGTCTCCATGCTCGCGCACGAGGAATTCGAGCGCAACGGGTCGGACGTGGCAAGCCAGGTATTCGTTTCGTTCTCCCAGGCCGCGCTCGGCGATACGGTGAAGGTGAGGACGCTTTACGGAGAATCCGAACTCGAGATACCCAAGGGGGTGCAGTCCTCGGACGTGCTCCGGCTCAGGGGCGAGGGATTCCAGCGCCTGGGGAGGAGAGGACGCGGCGATCACATGTTTTTGGTGCACGTCCGGACGCCGACGAGATTGACGCCGGACGAGGAAAAGCTGTTTGGCGAATTGTCGGAGATCGAACGTGAGAAGGCGGGGAAAAACGGGACGGGCGGCGTCGCGGAAAACGGCGCCGGAAAAAAGGGCATTCTCGATAAATTGAGTTCTCTTTGGGGATAAGCGCGCATTCAGGCAAATGAGAAGAGGCGGCGTCCGGTACCCCGGGGTCGGACGCCGGAGGGCAAGCGATGGAAGAGGAAAACGTAGAAGATAAAGGGTTCAAGATTTCCGACCGGAGATTCTCCGTGAGGGGATATGAGGATGAGGAATCGCCTGCTTCCGGAGGTGAAGGGCAGTTGTTCCCCCCGGATGCGGCGGATGAAGAGATGAATCCGCCAACCGGCGCGTTCGCGCCAGGTCCCGAGGCGATGGAGCCGGAACCGGCCCCACCCCCGGAGGTTCCGCAACCCCAAGCCGAAGAAAGGGAGCAGCCTCCGGCCGAAGACGCGGATGAGGAGGAAGACAAGAGTTTCGAGATGCTCATCGCCATCGTGCAGCAAAACGCTCTGGCGGCGATGGGCATTCATCCGCAAACCGGAGAGCGCATCGGGGCGGCGGACCCGCGAAGTTCGAAAATTTTCGTCGACTTGTTCGCCGCCCTCAAGGAGAAGACGGAAGGCAACCTTACCCAGGAGGAGGAGCACCTTCTGAATCAGGTTCACTCCGATCTGCAAATGATATATGTTCGGGAGGTTGGGTTCGGTTAAGTCCGAAGGATCGGCGAGGCGCCGATTCGATGCGCGTCATCCCCAACAGTCCTTTTTGTTTACCTCATGCGGGAGATTACATGACCGTGTCCACGTCTTATGACGAGATGTTCGAAGAAGCGCTCGGTGTCGTCAAGAATCGCTTTCTGCTTTCGGTGCTGCTCGCCAAGCGGGTGGCCCAGCTCAGGCGGGGTGCGGAGCCTCTGGTTCCCTCACAGTCCCACGAGACGCCCGAGGAGATCGTGTTCCGCGAGATTATCGAGGAAAAACTGGAGTGGCGAAAGACCGCGTCGGCCCTTGATTTGACCGACATTGACCAGGGCTTCATGGATGTCGGGTTCGACGACGAGGCGTAGTTTCGCCTGAAAGCGCACGCCGGCCGCTGCCCGGGGAACCGGGCGGCGGTTTTTGTTGGGAATGAAATCTTTCAGTTGACGACCCCTTTTTGCCTGTCGATTCATCACCCTTTCTTCAAAACCGATTTTTCCTGCATAGGTTTTCCCGCTCTCGCGTTGAGGGGTTGTTGAAAAAGCTCCTGATTTCGTGATTCGGCGTATGTAGCCAACCGGGGAGGGGGGTAGGGACAACCCCCTGTGGTTGTCCCTTGCAGAACAGGGCATCGGACAGGCACGCGGGCCTGTCCCTACAGCCCTTGCGACTTTGTTCGTCATTCCGGCGAAAGCCGGAATCCATTTTCGCCTTTGCTTTTTCGCCTCCTCGTTCGGACGTTTTTACTCCCAGGCAGGGAGGATCGGGATCGAACACAAAAAGGAAAGGCGGATTCCCTGAATTTCGAATCTGGACGCCGCGCGACAACAAGGTCGTGGCCGCCCCGCCCGGTAAAAAGTCAAAATGGATTCCGGCTTTCGCCGGAATGACGGCGGGAGGATTTACGGTTTTCGTAGGGGTCAGACATATATGTCTGACCTATACTTGTGCCGCTGATGGGATCGCCTATGCGCAATCGGGCTCTGTCCCGCCCCGCTCACCCTGAAAACCAACCCCCCCTACCCCCCCTTGTCGGGCCTGTTGAAAAACCCCTGGTTTTGTGATCGTATGGATGTATCCCCCCTCGCCCGAGATGGGAGATTCCCCGATGTTGGACCGCAAGAGGCGCGGGCAGATGGAATTGTTCGTGGCCGGTTCGCTGGAGCAGTTGATTCCCGAAGATTACATATTGTTCCGGGTGAACCGCGTACTGGATTTGAGCTGGCTGCGCGAGGAGGTGGCGGAGTGTTATTGCGCGGACAACGGTCGACCGGGGATCGACCCCGAAGTGGTGGTTCGGTTGATGCTGGCGGGCCTGCTGCTGGGCCACGTGCACGACCGGCATCTGCTTCGCGAGGCGCAGGTGAACCTGGCGATCCGGTGGTTCATCGGTTACGAGCTGCACGAGGAGTTGCCGGATCATTCGAGCCTGACGCGGATTCGCCAGCGGTGGGGGGAGGCGCGGTTCAAGGAGATATTGCGCCGCACGGTTCAGGCGTGCCTGGAGGCGCAGGTGGCGAAGGGGGAAGTGGTTCACCTGGACGCGTCTTTGATACGCGCGGACGTGAGTTGGGAGAGTCTGGCGGCGCGCCACGCGGAGAAGGTGGTGCGGGAGAACGACTCGGCGGATGAGACGGGGAAGAAGGGCGGCGGGGGTTCGGGGCCGGTGAGCCGAACGGACCCCGACGCGCGCCTGGCGCGCAAGAGCGCTCGGGCGGGGTTCGAGCCGAGCTACAAGCACCACGCGGTGGTGGACGATGAGCGGGGGGTGGTTCTCGACGTAGAGGTGACGGAGGGGACGTTGAACGAGCGGGAGATGATGGAGCCGCAGTTGGATGCGGTTTGCGAGCTCACGGGTCGCGCGCCCGCGGTGGTGACGGCGGATTCGGGCTATGCGTACTCGAAGGTGTACGGCGCATTGGAGCGGCGTGGCGTCGCCGCGGTGATTCCGGCGAAGAAGGAGCCTTCCCAGAGCCGTGTTCCGCTGCAGTTGTTCCGCTACGACGAGCGGCACAAGGTGGTGAAGTGTCCGGGCGGCAAGACGCTGCGCCCCCGGAAGGAGACGGAGCGGGGGCGCTACTATGGTTCGAGGACGCGCGATTGCGCGGGCTGCGCGCTGAGGTCGGATTGTCTTCCCAAGTCGCACACGAGCAGGACGGTGCTGGTTCCGCATGAGTATCCGGCGCTGTTGCGCGCGCGTCGGCGGCACGCGCGCCGGGGGGAGGAGGAGGGCCGGCTGTGGCGCCGCCACATGTCGCGTTCGGAGGGCTACCACGGCGAAGCGAAGAGTCGGCACGGACTGGCGCGGGCGGTGCGCCGGGGCCTTGCGAACATGAGGATCCAGGCCTACCTGACGGCGACTGCGGTGAACCTCAAGCGGCTCGCCGCCGCTGTTGCGGCGCGTTTATTCGCGCTCTGGAGGGCCTGGGCCGCCCGGAGACGCCGTCTGCGCGTTCCTCGCGGCCTCACGCGCCGATTGGGCTTCCTCTCCGCCGCTGCGTGAGCCGCCATACCTCCCGCTTCAAAACGGGGTTTTTCAACAGCCCCTTGTCAGGGGGGTATGAAAAGGCGACGCCCGCCGCGGGTAGAGGGGCTTTTGTTTTTTCTTGCTCTCTGACAAGGGGGTCTTTCTTTTTTACCCCCCTGACAAGGGGGGGTAGGGGGGGTTGCCTTTATCCCCTGATAAGGGAGGTTGGGGGTCGAACGCGACCGGAGAGGGAGCGTTCGCTCCCTTGACAAAGACTTTCTCAACAACCCCCTCAAGGGGAAGTGAATTGCATCATTCCCTTTCTTGCCGCTCCCTCAGGAACGCCCCCACTCTTTCGAGACCGGCCTCGATGTTTTCGACCGAGTTGCAGTAGGAAAACCGAAGGAACCCCTCTCCACCCGGCCCGAAATCCGCTCCCGGCGCCACGGCCACGCCGGTGGCTTCGAGAATTTCTTTTGCCAGTTTCAGGCTGTCCGCCCCGTACGCGCGCGCATCGGCGAAGGCGTAGAACGCGCCCGTCGGCTCATGAAGCATTTTCAGGCCGATGTCCTCCAGGCGCGCGAGCATGATCTTGCGCCTTTCGTCATAAATCCCGCGCATGCGCTCCGCCTCGGGCACGCCGTCCTTGAGAGCGGCGATCGCCGCGTGCTGGACGAAGGAATTGGGCGACACGAAATAGTTTTGCTGCAGTATCTCCAGCGGACGGACGTATTCGGGAGGCACGATGAGATAGCCGACCCGCCAGCCCGTCATGGCGAAATACTTCGAGAAACCGTTGATGACGAAACAATCCTCCGTGAAGTGGAGCGCCGTGTATTCCGCATCCTCGTAGCTGAGTCCGTGATAAATCTCGTCCGAGACGATGGGAACTCCCAACTCGGCGAGCGCCGCCATGTCCCCTCGCGAGAGCGACGCGCCCGTGGGATTGGACGGCGAGTTGATGAGGATGGCCCTGGTGTTCTCGGTGATGCGCTCGCGGACGGCCTCGGCCTTGAGCGCGAAGCCGTGCTCCGCATGGGTAGGGACCCGCACGGGTCTCCCGCAGGCGGAGAGGATGAAAGCCGGGTAGCAGGCGTAGTGGGGGTCTGAAATGACAATCTCATCGCCCGCATCCACGAGAACGGAGAAGAGCATCAGCAGGCCCGGGCTCGTGCCGTTCGTCACCACCACGCGTTCGGGAGATACGGATACGCCGTATTTGTGGTTGTAGAATTCCGCGATCGCCTCGCGCAGTTCGGGAATCCCCAGAGCTGCCGTGTAGTGGGTGTGGCCGGCGCGCAGGGCGTCCTCGGCGGCGCGGGTGATGACCCCGGGCGTATCGAAATCGGGCTCTCCCACTTCCAGGTGGATAACATCGCGGCCCTGCGCCTCCAGTTGATGGGCGCGCTCCATGATGTCCATCACCAGGAAGGGCTTGATGCCCGAGATGCGCGCCGGGATGGAAAATTCCTTCATGTTTTTTGACCTTTTATGTTTCCAGTTGTTTTTTAAGTGGTTGCTCACCTGCAAGGCTAGTGGTAAAGTGCATTGAACTCAAGACGTTACACGGATTGATGAACTTTGAATAGGGAATCAGAGAATTTTCCACTCCGGTCTTGTTCCCTGTACGAGGACGGGGTTGCGCACAAATATGGTGGGTAAGAAGGAGGGAGTCCTTTGACGAAAATCGACATCATTAACCTCGTGTCGGACGATACGGGTCTCAGCAAAGTGAAGTCGGAAGAAGCGGTAGAGACGATCATCCAGACCATCAAGGAATCCCTCCGCAGCGGCGAGTCGGTTATTCTAAGGCGCTTCGGTTCTTTTCAGGTGAGAACAAAGAACCCTCGCGTGGGGCGCAACCCCAAGACGGGTCAGGAGGCGCCCATCAGCGCGCGCCGCGTCGTGCGCTTCAAGGCGGGCAAGCACTTCAAGGATGCGGTGAACGGCGCCGACGTGAGATTTCATTGAGCCGGTGATTCTCCCGGCCCCCTAGCTTATCAGCATGGCGTCCCCATAGCTGTAGAACCGGTATCCCTCATCAATCGCCTCCACGTATGCGCCCAGGATTTTCTCCCTGCCGGCGAACGCCGCCACGAGCATGAGCAGGGTCGAGCGCGGCAGGTGGAAATTCGTCAGCATCATGTCCACCAGGTGAAACCGAAAGCCCGGCCGGATGAACAGCCGGGTGCGGAACTCCCCCGCCTGTAGCGTCCGGCCTCGGGCGGCCGCCTCGATATGTGCGGATTCCAGCGCCCGGACCACCGTCGTGCCCACGGCCAGGATTCGCCCGCCGCTTGCTTTCGCATCCTGGATCGAGGCGACGGTCTCTTCGGTGAGAATATAGCTTTCCGCCTCCATCTCGTGTTCTTCGATGTTTTCCGCCTGAACGGGCCGAAACGTCCCGGCGCCCACGTGGAGGGTGAGCCTCGCGATGCGCGCACCTGCGGCCGAGACCTCTTCGAGCAGCGTTTCGCTCAGGTGCAGGCCCGCCGTGGGCGCGGCGACCGCGCCGGGGTTTCGGGCGAAGACGGTCTGGTAGCGCTCCTTGTCGACAGCCTCGGCGCTTCTTTCCAGATAGGGCGGGATCGGCATCTCCCCGAAAGATTCCAGCCATTCGGTGAGGCCGTGCGAGGAGGAGAATTCGAGTTCTCTCTCAAGCCCCTGGGCCCCGAGCATGGCGCGGTGCGCCTCGTCGAAGACGATCCTTTCGCCTTCGGGCAGGGGGCGGTTGGCGCGCGCCATGGCGCGGAATTTTCCGGGCGAAAGTTGCTTGAGCAGCAAGACCTCCACCCGGCCGCCGCTCTCCCGCCTGCCGTGAATCCGCCACGGGTTCACCTTCGTGTCGTTGATGACGACCAGATCCCCCGGACGCAAATGACGCGGCAGGTCGGTGACCTGGAGATGCGCGAGCGCTTCGCCCTCTCTGGAGAGGTGGAGGAGCCTCGCGTCTCCGCGCCTCGGCGGCGGGTAGCGGGCGATGAGGTTTTTGGGTAGGTGGTAGTCGAAGTCATCGAGTTTCATGCGCTTCACGCTCTATCCGGTTCCCTTCGGAACGATGCCCGAAGTCAGTCTTCGTCTGCTTCACCCGGGCGGGACGAGACGGCGGCCTCATCCGGCCCGTCTTTTTCTCCCGGATGAAGGAGTTTCCAGATCGCCTGGCGCAGCACGCCGCGCATCACCCGGACCTCCCTTTCGTCCGGCCCCAGTCTGTCGAGCATCTTTCTGAAAGTCCGGGCCACGCGGTCCGGGTCGTTGTGGGGGACGAAGCCAATCTGCTCCATGGATTCGAGGAGATGATCCACGAGTCCCTCGATTTCCTCGCGCGATGCGGGCTCGTGTTCATTCGCGCCCTCGCGCTTCGCATCGCCGACTCCGGGCCGGGCGTTCGGCTGGTTCTGGCAGAACAACTCCCACAAGACGATCAGCACGGCCTGGGAGAGGTTGAACGACTCGCCGTCGGGCAGTGCCGGGATGAGGAGCCTCTCCTGGCAGAGGCTCAACTCCTCGGTGAACAGGCCCTTGTCCTCCTGCCCGAACACCAGGCCGACTTTCACCCCCGATGCGCGCGCGAGCAGAGCGCCAGCGTCCTCTCTCGGGCGCATGGTGGGCTGGCGTTTCCTGCCGAGGCGCCTCGACGTGCCCACCAGCCAGCCGCAATCGTGCGAGGCCTCGCGAAGACTCGCGAAATGCTTCGCGCCGAGCAGTAAGGGCTGCGCGTTCATGGCCATCGAGCGCGCCTCGACGCTCTTGACGTCGCATCCGGGCGAGACGAGGCGCAGGTCCGACAGGCCGAAATGCGACATCACGCGCGCGATGGCGCCCACGTTGCCGGCCCCCCTCGGGCGCACGAGGATGACGGCGAAATCGGCGTTTTCTTCCAAAGAAACGGGTTCGTCCATGAGGCGAAATCACCATGTTGGAAAATCTGGAATTTACGGCTCGCCATCGCCGGGTGCAGCTTTCGTCCATGCTGCCCGACGCAGGCCATGCCCTTTCCTCCTCATAGCACGAAGCGGCCCGGCCTGTCATAAACGAATCGGGTGCGGCGCTGAGTTTCGGGTGAATCGGTGGTTGCGAATGAATATTCTGCGCTTTTTGCAGGTAGAGGGGATACCCCTCTCGACTGGAAAAGCAACCCCCCCTACCCCCCCTTAACAGGGGGGTAAAAAAGAAGCCCCCGACAAGGGGGAGATATAAAAAGGCGATGCCCACCGCCGATAGAGGGGCTTTTGTTTTTTCTTGCCCCCCTGTTAAGGGGGGGTAGGGGGGGTTGCCTTTATCCCCTGAAAAGGAGACTTTTCCAAAACCCCTTCGGCCGCCGGATTCGCGCCTGAGTCCTTCGGGCGGTGTCATCCGCCTTGTTTTGGCGTAATATGGACGCGCTATGAGTTCCGACATCACGCGAACATTCGAACGCGGGAACCTGCACGAGTTGGCGGAATTTCTGGTGACGCCCGCCCGCTCGGGCATTTTTCTCACGAGAAGCCGCATCCGCGCTCTTGCGGGGGAAATGGGCCTGCGCGCGGGCGTTCAGAACCGCGCCAGAATGCTGGAGAACCTCTTTCGCGAGGCGGGTTCGGACGGTCGGGTGCAGGAACTGCTCGGGCGCATCGACGGGGTGGCGGAAGAGAACCTCGCCCGCTACCGCGCCTGGTCGAAGGCGTGCCCGCCGTCCAGGGCCGCGTGGCGCGACTGGAGCAAGAAGACGCGAGAGCTGAGGCGCCACCTCAAACAGGCCCGGAAGTGGGCGCGCGCCATGAAAGAGGAAGTTTCATAAGTCCGGCGGCTCAGGCGCGAAACCCGCGCGGCTCGAACCGACGCCCTCCCTTATCAAAGTATCCCGGCGATGTATTTCCTGTCCGAGAAGGCGAATTCTCGTATCCATCCGGCGAGTTCGCGGTAGAGATGCGTTTCCGCGTCCTCTTCCATGCTCGACGTGTAGACGGGCATCCAGCGCATGAGGTGTTCGTCCATGAACTGCGCGCTCAAGGAGAGTTTTTCCCGCGCGAGGTCGGCGTCTCCATCCTCCCAGGCGTCCGCCTCTTCCGTGGCGAGCCGGGCCAGGAATTCGAGCTCCACGCTCAGGTGGTCCATCGCCAGGACGCTGGGGTGGGCGAGGCCCTCGCTGCCCCGTCCGGGGTTGTAGCCGCACGCCCGGTAGAAATCGGCGACCGCATCCGTTCTCTTCGAGTTCAGATGTCCGCTCTCATCCATCAGGGCGGCTTCGTAGGGCGGGGAGGAGAGCACGAAGAGGTTCGTGAAGTCGACCCGGAGTTTCTGGAGGGCCTCCTCGGTGGCCTCGAACCCTTCGGGGAGGAGGAACGGGTAGTTTTCCCGCAGGAACCCGGCGAGTTCCTTATCGAGCGGATCGAGCATCGCCCGCGCCTGCACCCGGTAGAGTTGCGCGCGGAGCCTCGCCTGTTCGGCGTATTCAGCGTGTGAGGCGCGGCGCTTCCAGCGGAGACTCATTCGGAGATGGTGTAGGCCTCGGCCTGGGGCTTGTTGGGCCGGGCGAACCACAGCGGACGCCTGAGGTTGTCGGGGCCGGGCGCGGGCTTCGTCATCTCGAGCCATTGCTTGTAGTGCTCGAAGCTCTTCTTCGTGTCGACGCTGATGTCGCCGTAGCGATCCGCCGCCCCCGCCTTCGTCACCCGCACCTTCTGGTGCCAGCAGTGCATCCCGCTCACCGGGTCGGGGTTGACCGGGAAGGTGAGGTTCTGGTTCACGCCCACCTCGCGCCACCAGATGCGCTCCGTATCCGGGTCGTCGCTCTTGAAGGGCTGGACGCCGTGGACCTGTCTCATGGTGTATTCCCCGTCCCCTTTCTCGTCGAGGCGAACGACGGCGGAGGCGATCTTGGGCGCGCCCTGCTCCTCGCTCAGACGCCAGCGGCCGAGGTGATGCGCCATGGCGACGATGCCGGGCCGAAGACCCTCCGTCACCCAGCATCTCGTGACGAAATGGCCTATCGCAGTCTCGACTTTCGCGAGGTCGCCCGTGGCAAGCCCCAGGCGTGCGGCGTCGTCCGTATGGAGCCACAGCGGGTTGTTGTGGGTGATCTCATAGAGCCACTTCACGGCCGAGCGCGTGTGGATGAGGGTGGCGAGGCGATAGTTGGGAAGCAGGTCGAACTCGTTGTTCTCCCTTTGCATGTCGCGCCAGTAGACGTGGGTCTTCATGTACTTGGGTATGGCTTCATCGCCCCAGTTCCAGGCCGCCATGGTCGGGCTGTAGAATTCGAGTTTCTTGGACGGGGTGTGGAAGCCCTCTCTCGCTCTTCCCCGGCTCATGTTGCCGATGAGCGCGCCGTCTTTCCAGACAGACCCCGTCGCCTCGTCCACGTGGGCGTCGTGCATCGCTTCGTCCGGAAGCTCGTGCATGTGGGGTTCGTACACGTTTTCCTGCACGGCGAAGACGCCGTATTTGCGCATGTATTCCAGCGGCGTCAGGCCTTCTTTCTCGGCGGCCTCGGGCAGTCCCGGCACGCCGTTCTCGAACATCCACTGGTAGTATTCGTTCACCGTGATCTTCTCGCCCGGCCTGTAGGGACTCTCGAAATACTGCCGGATGCCGAGCGAGCCGTCGGGGTCGATACGCCAGGAGAGTTCGATGTGGAGTTCGTCCTCCTCCCACACCTCGCCGGGGTTCGTCTCGCGCGAGGTCTCGAACGTCTCGCCCATCTTCTCGCGCAGCGCGCGGAGCACGGGCTGGCGGAAGCCCACCCATTTCGTGGGGTGCGTCTCCTGGCTCTGGTTGTCGTGGCGTTCCGTCGCGTTGCCCATCGGCAGAATGTAGTCGGCGAACCACGCCGTCTCGCTCCAGGTGGGGGTGAGCGCGACGTGGCAGCCTATCTTGTCGTGGTCTTTCAGCATCTCCACCCACATGAAGCCGTCGGGGTTCGTCCACACCGGGTTGTAGACCCGCGTGAAGTAGACGTCGACGCTGTGGCCCTTGTCCTTCACGAGATGGGGCATGAGGAAGCTCATCTCGAAAAACGCGAGGGGGTATTCCCGGGGGAAGAGAAGCTCGTTCCACTCTTTCGGTCCCGGCGCGGGGTTGGGGTGTTTGGGCACGAACTTGTGCGTGTTCGCCAGGTGGGTTCCGCCCACCGTGCCCACCGCGCCCGTCAGAGACGGCAGGAAGTGCAGACAGCGCGACACCTGCCAGCCGTGCAGGTTGCCCGTGGCGGCCGCGCGCCATACGTGGACGCAAAGCCTGCTCCCGGCGCGGGCGACGACCTGCGCGACTTCGGCGATCAAGTCGGCGGAAACGCCCGTCTCCTCCGCCGCGTACTCGAAGGTGAACTCCGCGTATTCTTCCTTCAGCTTTTCGATGAAGTTCTCGAAACTCGCCTCTTCATGGGGGTGGACGGTCCGCATGTATTCGGTCCAGTTAAACCATTCCTCGACGAACTGCGCGTCGAACTGACCGGTGTCGAGCAGGTAGCGCGCGATGGCGAGCAGAATCGCAGACTCGGTGCCGCTGTAGGCGGGCAGCCAGTAGTCGGCCTTCGCCGCCGTGTTGGAGAGCCTGGGGTCGATGACGATGAGCTTCGCCCCGCTCGTCTGCGCCTCGATGATGCGCTGGGCCGAGGGGTTGTAGTAGTGGCCCGTGTCGAGGTGGCTGCTGATCAGCAGGATGGCGTCGGCGTTGGTGAAATCGGGCGATGGCCTGTCCGAGCCGTTCCAGAGGAACTGGCCGATGCGGGCGGAGGAACTGCACACGTTGGTGTGGCTGTTGTGGCCGTCCACGCCCCAGCCGGCGAGCGTCTTGAACATGTAGCCGTCCTCGCCGGGGCGTCCCACGTGGTAGATGACGCCGTTTCGCCGCTCCGCCAGAATCGCCTCTCTAATGCGCCCGGCGATGTCGTCGAGCGCCTCGTCCCAGCTCACGCGCTCCCACTTGCCCTCGCCGCGCTCGCCCACGCGCTTCAGCGGATAGAAGATGCGGTCGGGGTCGTAGACCTGGTTGAGCGTCACCCAGCCCTTCGCGCAGTTGCGCCCGCGCGAGGCGGGGTGGAGCGGGTTCCCCTCGATTTTCCTGATCTTCATGTCGTCCTTGTCGACGTAGGCCAGAAGTCCGCAACCCGCCTCGCAGTTGAAGCAAAGGGTCGGGACCAGCGCGTAGTTCCTCGCCACCTTCTGCGGCCATTTGGTGCTCTCGTATTCCGTCCAGTTGTCCCATTGGTCCGGGCTGGGATAGGAGGTGAGGGCGCCGTTCGTGTTCGTGTAATTGAGTTGTCCCGCCGGAGCCGCGGGCGGGGCCTTGGCCAGCAGGTCGGGGCGGCCCAGCGAGGCGACGTCGCGCGCGCCCTTGCCGATTTGAAGATGACTTGTGCTCATGTTCTTGAAACTCCCGTATTACGAAAGGGGAACGGCCTGACCGGCCTTCACCCAGATTTTGTCCCAAAGATACGCGCCCGCCATGGCCATGACCCCGGCCAGCACCGCGCCGAAACCGCCGAAGCCGCCCGCCCAGAGAAGAAGCAGGGGCAGAACGCACCCCACGATGATGGCCCCACCCCAGAAATCGTTCTTGAACGGGCCCTTCGTCAGCAGGTGGATCGCCCGCTCATGCGCGACGGAACCGAAGCGGTGCACGAGAATCGAGAACACCAGAATGCTCAGGTGCAATAAGATCAGAACGGCGAGCAGCCCGCCCAGGACGCTCAGAGCGGACGCCTGATTCGCGATCGGGAACAGCGTGGCGAACAGAAGCAGGATGGCCGCGCCCTTGATGCCCGATTGCACGCCGATGTCAAGGGTGTTCTCGCTTCCTTTCCACAAATCGCGCGCCGATGCCTGGGCGAAGAAAAAGCCCGTGTATATCGAGGACAGCACGCCCATCAGAATGGTGGGCCACAGGATGAGGTTCATGAAGCCTTCCGCGCCGAAGAGCGCGCCCAGCACCCAGAGCAGGGTGAGAACGCCGTCCAGCGCGATGAACCACGTGCCCCACGCCATCCAGCTTCCCCAGTTCGAGCGCAGCATGATGTAGTAGAACCGTTCGGGCCGCTTGAGGTCGGTGATGAGCACGAACCCCGTGGCGGCGAGGAGGATTCCGCTCAGCGCGGGCATCCAGAAGGAGAACAGCGAGCTTTTGAAGCCGAACATCCACAGAAACAGGCTGATGACCAGAAGGCCCGTGCTCGCGCCTTTGGTCAGCAGGTAGGTGATGATCTTCGTCTCCCAGGGAACCTCGTGGAAGGTGTCGTAGACGGTGCGGCTCTCGCCGGGCTTGTTCTCCCACTCGGGCACGACGTCTTCTCGCTCCATGTCCATCTCGCCCTGCTTGTAGATGCCCGACTGGCCCGCCTCGGTGGGGTCCAGGAGCTGGCGGCTGCCCTCGAGATAGTAGATGTTGGGCGCCGTGTTGTACTCGGGCTTTCTCACGTGGTAGGGGCGCTGCGTGGTGAGTTTCGATATCTTCGAATCCGCGTCCTCCACGTCGCCGAACACGCGGCACTGCGTGGGGCAGACCACCACGCAGGCGGGTTCGAGATTCGCTTCGAGGCGGTTCGCGCAGAAGTTGCATTTCTCCGCCGTCATCGTGTTGGGATCGATGAAGAGCTGATCGTAGGGACAGGCCGCGATGCAGGACTTGCACCCGATGCACCAGTCCGGGTCGAGGTCCACGATGCCGTCCTTGCGCCGGAAGAGCGCCTTCGTCGGGCAGATGTTCTGGCAGGGCGCGTCGTCGCACTGGTTGCACAGGACGGGCAGAAATTCCCGCCTCGTGCTCGGGAAGGTGCCTTTTTCGACTTCCTTCACCCAGCATCGCCAGACGCCGATGGGAATGTCGTGTTCGGATTTACAGGCGATCGTGCAGGCGTGGCATCCGATGCAGGATTCAAGGTCGATCGCCATTGCGTACTTGGGCATGAAGATTCCTCACTTGAGATGATGCGCGTTTCTCATATCTTGGTTTTGGTAGTCCAAAGCTAGAACTTTGCGGCGGGCGTGTCAATTGAGGCAGAGTGATCGGGATTTTTCGCATTTTCGCGCGCTTGGCCGCCGGGGAGGAGACGGGGTGACCGGGGAGGGATCGATCAACCACAAGCTCGCGTATCTGGCGAGGGGCCTCACGCTCGCACGGATTCTTGCAATCCCCCTGTTCGTCTGGGCATTGCTGCGCATCGATTCCGCTCCCGACCTCAAGTGGCGGATTCTGCTCATCGCTGCTTACGTCTACGCGATCCTGAGCGACCTGATCGACGGCCCGCTGGCGAGACGCGCGGGTGCGAAGAGTTATTTCTGGGGGCAGGTGGACGCCTTCTCGGACGTGGCCTTCAACGCGGCGGCGCTCGCAGCCGCCGCCTGGGCGGGGCGTATCGGCCCCTGGGCTGCTCTGGGCGTCCTGGCGCTGGGCGCTCAGTTCCTGTGGCGGTGTCGGGGCGGGGCCGGAATCGAGGACGATTCCCTGCCCGAGGATGCGGCGGGGAAATGGGCGGGGGTGTTTTTCTATGCCTTGGTGGGCGTCGTCGTCTGCGAGGCGGGTTTATCGTGGAAATGGCTTGCGCCCATATTGCCCTGGCTCGGCCGTCTGGTATTTCTCTACGCCCTGTACCTGCTCATCCGCAACGCGCGCTCGCCTCAAAGAAGTCTTTAAGGGGGCTGTTGAAAAAGCCCGTACAGGGTCCTGCAAGTAGAGGGTTTGTAGGGACAGGCCCCCGTGCCTGTCCCTGCGAAGCGCAACCACGGAGATGGATATATCCGATACGGGCGGCCACGGGGGGCCGCCCCTACGGGTGAATGCGGTTTTTGATCGTCATTCCGGCGCATGTTGGTTGACGCCGGCATATGCCAGAACGGCGATCTAAATCGCACCTCTCGCAATGATGAAGAATCAAACGTAGGGACAGGTCGCGACCTGTCCCTACACCCCCCTCGCGTCGAACCCTCACTCCTCGGACTTTTCCAACAAACCCCCTCAGGCGGCGCGCCTCTTTCCGAACAGGTCCGAATACGCCTTCGGCATGAACAGCAAGCCGATCGTCCCGTTCGCCAGCATGAAGGTGAGGTGGGAGACGAGGCTGTAGGCGAGCAAGTCCGCTTCCGTCGCGTAGTCCTTGAAGAAGAATATCCACGCCGCCTGGGAGGTTCCCAGATGCGCGACCGTCACCGGAAGCGCGCCGATCATGAAAACGAGCGGCAGGAATGTCAGAAGCTGCAGCAGCGGTATGTCCATCCCGAAGAGCGTCAGGGCGTATTTGTGCACGAACAGGGAGAGCAGGAAGACGGAGCCCTTGAGCGCCAGGACGGTGATGCCCTGACTGAACCGGACGGCCCGGAAGGTGTTGAGCAGGGTGTGGCCGCCGATTTTTGCGCCGCCGGCGCCCAGTCCCCCCCGCGCCACCTGGGTGATCAGCAGCCAGAAACAGGCCAGCCCGGCGGGCAGGGCGAACAGAAAGAGCGGTGCTCCGCCCGGAAAGGCGATGAGGCCGACCGTGGCGAAGGAGATCAGGTTCGTGACTTCGAGCAGGATGAGCATGGCGACCGTGCTCGTGATCTCGGCGAGCGGGGTCTGGAACCTGCGGTGAAAGTAAAGCGCGAGCGCCACCTGGGCGAGTTGGGTGTTGATGATGGAGACGACGTAGGTGACGGCGCGCACGGGCAGCAGGGTCGGGAACGTCAGGGGGCCGTGGAACCAGCGGATCATCCGGCTCAGGACGAAGGTGTCCATCAGGAAGAAACAGATCGAAAAGCACCCCATCACTATGAGGAAGGGCGCGAGCCTCGCCTTCGATATGGCCAGGACGAACTCGCCGAACGGGATCCGCCAGAAGATGATGACGAAGATCACGACCGTGAGAGCGATGGGAATGACTCGTCCGGCTTTGCTCGATTGATGCGTATCCTGGTTTTGCTCCAAAACGAAACTCCTTGAAGGCGCAGGCTATCCCTGGTGCGGCAGCGAGAGGTTTAATGTTTCATCTATGCCGGTGCGGGCGATGGGCGCGGCGCTCTGGGTTTCCTCGTCGTTGCACAGATGCTCGTAAAAAATAATATCGAAAACGGTGCGGCTCATGGGGGAGGAGGGGGAGAGGCGGCTGATGATGCTCGAAGCGGCCCGGCCCAGTCCCCTCGGAACCGTCAGGACTCTCGGCTGTTTCCCGATCCTCCGTCCGGCGCGGATGAGCAGTTCGCGGTAGAAGAGAGTCTCCGGCCCCACGAGGTTCATTCGCGCAAGCGGCGCTTCGGGATGAAGAATCGCCCACTCGATCGCGCTTATCACGTCGCCCAGGTATATCGGCTGTATCCGCACCGCGCCTCCCGCCACGAGGGGGACGACCGAGGAGCTAAGCAGCCGTTTTATCTGGTGCATCGCCGGGGTGTCGGCCCCCAGGATCATGGGCACGCGTAAGATCGCGCCCGAGGCGAAATTCTCCCCGATCACATCCTCGGCCTGGCCTTTCGTCCGTAAATACTCGTTATTCGACCCGGAATCCGCGCCCGGAAAACTTAAATATACGAAGGACTTCACGCCTTGCGCCCGGCTCGCCTCGGCGACGTTTTTCGTGGTGAGCAGGTTCGCCCCGAGCAGGGAATCGCCCGCTCTCGGAACCAGCGAACCCGCCAGGTGGGCCACGCAGTCGGCGCCTTCCAGGGCTGGCTCAAGGCTTTCTGCGTCGTCGTAGTCCACCTGTATCAGTTCGGCGGGGAGATCGCGCAGGTTCGTACTCCGGCCCAAGTCCCGGACGAGCGCGCGCAGGCGAACCGGCCCGATAGCCGGATTCCCGCCCAGGCGTTCGATGAGCGCTTTGCCGACGGCGCCGTTCGCGCCCGTGATGGCGATGTCGATGGATTTTCTCCCGTGAACCGATAAGGCGTCCGTGCGCAGCGGGTTTTGAGCGTCCGCCGCGATCCGAAAAGCGGGGTTCACCCTTCTAGGCGGGTAGGTTTGTTCCCTGCTTAGGGCGGCCCCGCAAAAAACGGCCGGGCATCAAGCCCGGCCTCGCTCTCTGGAGACGCTGTTCTCGTTGGACGGCTCGTTTGCAATGAGCGCCGTTCGTATGTCACGACTCGCGATTTCTTGACGCAGTTTTTCAATGGCATCCGAAAGTCGCAGGCATGTATACTACTTTCGCAATGCTCCCATTCTCAACGAGATAGTCCATGACAATCCCTCTCGTCGGGTATTGTTTCGACCGGACGCATTCTCCCTTCGCCTCCACTTTCGGGCGGTGCGCCTTGTCGATGTCGTAACGCGCATCCTTTCGGATATAGGTCCCGAGAAACCAACCTGCCACCGTTCTCCTGATCGCCCTCTTGTTGAGGAATCGGAACACGTCATTTCCGACATCACTCATGCAACCCGGGTCACGAAACTCGATTGTTCTCACATCCTGATGAGTCGTATGCCTCATGTTCGACGGCATAAAGTACAGGTTGGTTTCCTGATAAGACTGCGAGTACCAGCACTTCTTTCCTTTTCCATTCTGAATGAAACCCTCTTTGTTGAAGCGATGGCTGTATCTGTCCGCGCCTATAGCCACCTGCGCGAACGATACGAACGCAAGCACCAAACCCATAACCAAAACCATCTTTTTCATCTTACTCCTCTTCTAGCAAAAACACAGGTTATTCACGTTTTTCGATCTGCCGACACCTAGGTTCGCACCTTCTCACAGTTCAACAGTATAGGCTCTCTCTGTTGTGGTCTCCGGCCTACACTGTGAGCAGTTCGTGGGTCGGCGCGGTCATCTTCTCGATGGGCAGCCCGTGCGTGCAGGACCCGGCGCAGCTCTGGTGGCTGCAGGTGAGGCACGCCGATGCGCCCGCGCCCAGCATGGAGTACTCGGCCTTGGCGAATCGCACATCCTCGTAATCCGTCGCATACATGCGGGTGCGGAGCACGTCCGCGATGGGCACGTTCTCAGGACACGCGCCCGCGCAGTCGTTGCACGCATGGCGGCAGTAGGAGGTTCCGTTCAGCCGCGCGTATTTCTTCAGGATCGGCACCTCGCGGCGCGATATCTTCTTCCAGCCCGAAGCGCCCACGAACTCGGTGATGTTGTCCTTGCTCGTCATCGAGATGATGAGCGAGTCCACGTTCGGGTTCGAGAGCACCCAGCGGAAGGCGGCCTGGGAGAACGTGGCGCCTCCTTTTTCATAAGGCCGCATGTCGTTCAGGCGCGCGCCCATGAGCGTCTTCATGGCGATGACGCCGATGCCCTTGGCCTTCGCCCGCGCGAGCGCCAGCGGCAGTTTCGGGAACCTGGCGATGAAGTCGAACCCGCGCGTGAAGCGCTGGTAAAACGCCGGGTCCTGCCCGAAGTTGTAGGCGATGAGATACACGTCCACGACGCTGTTCTCGGTGCAGTAATCGAGGCACTGGATCAGGTTGCCCGCATGGCCCGACATGCCCGAATAGCGGATTTTCCCCTGTTTTTTCGCGAGCGCGACGAACTCGCTCCACTCGGGGTTGCTCATCCTGTCCACGTCGTTCACCGCGTGGTTGAAATAGACGTCCACGTAATCGGTCTGGAGTTTCTGGAGGCTCTGCTCTAAAGAGCGCATCATCGACTCTTTCTTGTCGCTCGGTCCGGCATGCGTCTTGGAGGCGATGTAGACCTTGTCGCGCTTGCCCTTGAGCGCGCGGCCGATGGTGGTCTCCGATTCCCCCCAGGAGTAGCTCTCGGCGGTGTCGAAATAGTTGATGCCCAGGTCGAGGGCGTGGCGTACGAGGTCCTCCTCATCGGAGCCGAGCCGGCTGCTGCCGAAGGAGATGTCCGACATCTTGATGTCCGTCGTGCCCAGCGTGACGTAGCGGCGCACCCGGTTCTGCGCGGCGTCAGAGTCCACGGCGCGCGCGAAGGGCAGGAGTCCCGCGCCCAGACCGGCGAAGGCGCCTTTGCGGATAAAATCGCGTCTCGGAATGTAGTCGGTATGATGGGGCATCGGCGTTCTCCAGGATAGAGAAAGGTGGCGACTCCCTATCTCACCTTATTTTCCCGTCTTGGTCAATTCGCGATTTTTGTCAGTCTATTTCGGATCATCCACCCCATCAGAGGCTTGAAGTTCACTCTCCCCTTGAGGATTGTTGCCGACCGACGAGAAAGAGATTCACTCCCCCTGAAGCGGCCGCTGAAAAAGCCTGTTTTCGTGATTCGGTGCTTGGAGCCATCCTACGAGAGAGCAAATTCACTCCCCCCTTGAGGGGGAGTCGAAGAGCTGAGGGCTTAAGCCCGACAGCGATTCGGTGGGGGGGACAATACGGACTGGCGATAAAACGCATTTTACCCCCCACCGATTCAGCCTTCGCACAAACCGCTCGGCTTCATCGACTCCCCCTCAAGGGGGGAGTGAACTTCAACCTTCGAGATTGTTCGGCGTAGGGACAGGCCCCTGTACCTGACCTTGCGAGGGACAACCACGGGGGGCAGGACAACCCAAAAGGGTTGTCCCTACGGTTTTGGATTCCCCAAAGGCCTGTATTGCAGATTGCCGGAATGACGGCAATACGGATCTCGATTGTAGGGGCGGTTCGCGAACCGCCCCTACAGGTTCACTTCGATACGCGGAGAGGTGTAGCCGGACAGGCACAGTGGCCTGTCCGGGGACCCATATGTCCGCCCAATAGGCTACGAAACCTGCACCACTTAAATCACGCATCGATGACGCGGAAGCTCCTGTCCTGCGGAATGAGCATCTCCCAGCCGTTTTCCTTAACGACGACCGAGTATTCGATCTGGTAGCCGCCCAGGCCGAACGTGCCGATGGGCGCCTCGATGTTGATCACCGAATCGACGGGCAGGGGAATCTCCGAGGTCGTCGGATAGAACGGCCCGTCGTGCTTCGACTCGGGTCCCAGGATGAAGGGGAACTCCCTGGCTTCGAGGCCGATGGTGTGGCCGGCGAAGGGGGCGTCGAACTCGGGAAAGCGCGACTGGATTCCCCGGACCAGCGCCTGGTATATCTGGTTGCCCGTGCAACCGGCCTTGATGACCTCCAGGCACTCGTGGAACCCCTCATCGATTCCCTTCCATTCGCGCTGCACCCGCGCGCTCGGCTCGCCGATGGAGCCGCAGCTTCCCGTGTCGGCGTTGTAGTTCTTGTGGAAAAGGCCGGCGTCGAACATGAAGCCGTCGCCTTTTTCGAGCTTTCTGTCGGTGGGCGGGAAGATGAAGACGCCCCTCGGGCCCGAGTTGAAGTGGAACCAGTGCCACATGCCGCCGGGCCGGGCCACCTCCTGACGCCAGACCTCGGCCACCTCGCGCTCGCTCACGCCCTCATGCAGGAAGTCGAACACTTTTTCGATGGCGTCTTCGTTCACCTGGGCCGCCTCGCGCAGGCGGTCGAGCTCGTCCGCCGTCTTGACGAGCCGCGTCATCAGGAACAGGCCCGAGCCGGGGATGAATTCGCAGCCGGGGAGTTTTTCCTTGAGCGTCTCGAACAGGCTGTCCGGGCAGCCCTCCTCGTCCAGGGCGATTCTGCCGGAGGTGATGCCCCGGTCCTTAAGTGCTGCGAGGAGGCCGTCCAAGAGCGTCGCGTGCCTGGCCCCGCTGGCGTGAAGTTCGCGGTAGCGCCTCATCTCCTCATCATGCGGCTCGTAGCCTTCCGGCTCGATGTGGTTCGCCTGTCCGCCCCAGACGTAGACGTTCTCCGCGTGCCCGCCGTAGGCGGCGTAATAGGTGTTGTCCGCGCGGTTCATGATGAGGTCGGTGCCGGCGTCCGGGTCGTTGGTGATGACGCCGTAGCTTTTTCGCGCGCGGTAGACCCGCTGCGCCCAGCCGATGTGGCCCGTCAGATAGGTGACGTTCTCGAGCGTTGTGCCGATCATGGCCGCCACGTCGTGTTCTCTCATCAGTTCCAGCGCGCGTTCCCTGTTGTAGAGCATGTTTTTCTCCCTGAAAAATTTCTTTCACTGCACGGAATTTTGTTGGAAAATATCTCGGGGGGAATATGTACCACAACCAAAGCGCATCAAGCGAGGCTGTGCGCCTTGACGGAAAGCGGGACGAAGCGCAAGGTTCATTAGAAGTAAGGGTGATTGGCTATTTCTTTGGTTGTGCATCTCTTTGATTCATCATCGTCGTGAGGGGGAGTCGAGCGTGGAACTGGATCGCGCGAGTGCGGAGGCGCTTTTGTTCGAGTGGACCAAAAGCCCGGGTCTCAGAGCGCACGCCCGGGCGGTGGAGGCCGCCCTGCGCGCCTATGCGAGGAAATACGGAGAAGACGAGGCGCTTTGGGGCGTCACCGGCCTGCTCCACGACATGGATTACGAAAAGCATCCCTCGCCCGAAGAACACCCCGAGACCGGCTGTGCGGTACTGCGCGAGGCGGGTTACCCCGAGGAGATGATACAGGCCATCCTGGGGCATGCGGAGTATCTGAACGTCCCCCGCGAGACGCGCCTCGCCCAGGCGCTCTTCGCCGTGGACGAACTGGTGGGCCTCATCACCGCCGTCGCCCTGGTGAATCCGGCGAAGGACATCCGCCAGGTGAAGCCGCGAAGCATACGGAAAAAATGGAAGGACAAGAATTTCGCCAAGGGCGTGAATCGCGCGGACGTGGAGTTGGGAGCTTCCGAGTTGGGGGTGCCTCTGGAGGAGCACGTCGCCTTCACGCTCGAAGCCATGCAGGGGGCGGCTGAGGACCTGGGACTCGACGGCTCGCGTGCGGGCTGATGTGTTTGATTTTTTTGAAAAAAAGGTTGACTTTGCGTTGACGGCTTTAATGGATTTCCGCATAATTCGCGCTCGGCTGGTTGGTCGATAACTCGCCACTCGGACTCAAAAAAAGACATGCTCGAAAAAGACATGCACGACATATGGTATTTCACGGTGAATAAAACCCTCCACGTGTTCTCCTACACCAGGTCTATCCAATTAAAGGACAACCAAACCAATGGCTGAGTCTTCAGGTAAAAACGGGGCTGAGAAGCAGCTTGTTGAACTCGAAACGGTGGCGATTCGCTTCGCCGGCGACTCCGGCGACGGGATGCAGCTCACCGGAGACAGGTTCACGAACGCGGCGGCCATCGCCGGGAACGATCTGAGCACGTTCCCCGACTTTCCCGCCGAGATTCGCGCCCCGGTCGGGACGCTTGCCGGAGTCAGCGGGTTCCAGATCAACTTCTCGAGCAGGGACATCCATACGCCGGGCGACGCCGTGGACGTTCTCGTGGCGATGAACCCCGCCGCGCTCAAGACGAGCATCGGTGATTTGAAGAGCGGGGGCATCATCATCGCGAACGTCGACAACTTCGGCCAGAAGAACCTGGCCAAGGCCGGCTATGAGTCCAACCCCCTCGAGGATGAGGAGTTCAAGAGCAACTATGACATCCACGAGGTGAAGATCACCTCCATGACGCGCCAGGCCCTGGAAGACATGGAGCTTCAGTCCAACCTGGCGGATCGGTGCAAGAACTTCTTCGCGCTGGGGCTCATGTACTGGATGTACTCGCGTCCGCTGGAGCCGACCAGGGAGTGGATCGAGGAGAAATTCGGGAAACGACCCGAGTTCGTGCAGGCCAACACGCGCGCGCTCGAGGCGGGCTATTTCTTCGGCGAGAACACCGAGGTCTTCACCAGCAACTACATCGTGCGCGAGGCGACCTATCCGGCCGGCAGATACAGGAACATCTCGGGCAACGTCGCCCTGGCCTACGGCTTCATCGCGGCGACGAAGAAGATGGGCATCAACCTCTTCTGGGGCGCATATCCGATTACGCCGGCCAGCGACGTTTTACACGAACTCTCCCGCCACAAGAATTTCGGCGTGCAGACCTTCCAGGCCGAAGATGAAATCGCGGCCGTATCCGCGGCGCTGGGCGCTTCGTTCACGGGCTCGCTCGGCGTCACTTGCTCCAGCGGCCCCGGCATCGCTCTCAAGGCCGAAGCCATGGGCCTCGGCGTGATGACGGAGCTTCCCATGGTCATCGCGAACATCCAGCGCGGCGGCCCGAGCACCGGCCTTCCCACGAAGACCGAGCAGGCCGACCTCCTCCAGGTGATGTTCGGGCGCAACAGCGAAAGCCCGCTGCCGGTCGTGGCGGCGGCCACGCCGGGGGATTGCTTCTGGACGGCGATAGAGGCGAGCCGCCTGGCGGTGAAATACATGACGCCCGTCGTGCTTCTGAGCGATGGCTATCTGGCCAACGGCTCCGAACCCTGGCTGCTGCCCAAGGCGGCGGATATTCCCGAGATGCCCGTGACCTTCCGGACGGAGCCGGAAGGTTTTCTTCCCTACCTGCGCGACCCCGAAACGCTGGCGCGTCCGTGGGCGATCCCCGGAACGCCGGGGCTCGAGCACAGGATCGGCGGCATCGAGAAGGAAGACCAGACCGGCAACGTCAACTACGAGCCCGAGAACCACGAGTTCATGGTGCGCACGCGCGACGCGAAGATCGCAGGCATCGCGAAGGACATCCCGCCGGCGGAGGTCATCGGCGAGGCGAGCGGCAAGGTGCTCGTCATCGGCTGGGGCGGCACCTTCGGCGCCATCACGGCGGCGATCGAGGCCTTGCAGGCCCGTGGCGCCTCCGTATCCCAGGTTCATCTGCGTCACCTCAACCCCTTCCCGGCGAACCTGGAAGAAGTGCTCGGCAATTTCGAAAAAATCCTCGTCCCCGAGTTGAACCTCGGGCAACTCTCCAAGATGCTCCGCTACCAGTATCTGGTCGACACGATCAGCTTCAACAAAATTCAGGGCAAGCCCTTCAAGGTCGGCGAACTGATTACCAAGATTGAGGAGTTACTCTAAATGTCAACGACGACAGCCAAGAATGGCGGGGGTTTGGGCCTCACCCGCAAGGATTTTCAGTCCGACCAGGTCGTGCGCTGGTGCCCGGGTTGCGGCGACTACGCGATTCTGGCGCAGATGCAAAAAGTCTTGCCGACGCTCGAGATCCCGCGCGAGAAGTTCGTGTTCATCTCCGGCATCGGCTGCGCGGCGCGCTTTCCCTACTATATGGACACGTTCGGTTTCCACACCATTCACGGACGCGCGCCTGCGTTCGCCACCGGCGTGAAGGTGAGCAACCCGGACCTTTCCGTCTGGGTCATCAGCGGCGACGGCGACGCGCTGTCCATCGGCGGAAACCACCTGATCCACTCCATGCGCCGCAACGTGGGCGTGAAGATCATTCTCTTCAACAACCGCGTGTACGGATTGACCAAGGGCCAGTATTCGCCGACCTCGCTTCTGGGCTCGCGCACGAAGTCCACGCCCATCGGCTCGGTGGACTATCCGCTCCACCCGCTGACGCTGGCCCTGGGGGCGGAATGCAGTTTCGTCGCCCGCACGACGGACAGGGATCAGAAGCACATGGCCGCGATGTTCGAGGAGATGGCGAACCACGAGGGAACGTCGCTGCTCGAGGTGCTGCAGAACTGCATCGTGTTCAACGACGGCGCGTGGCACAAGTTCACCGAGAAAGGCATGAAAGAGCAGAACGTGATTTATCTCGAAGACGGCCAGCCCCTCGTCTACGGCCCGGAGGATGAGCGCAAGGGCATTTCCCTCGAGGATTACAAGGTCCGCATCGTCGAGGCCGATTCTCCCGACGTCACCGTCCACCGCGTGGACGACGAGGCGGGCGGCTACGCGCATATCCTGAGCCGGGTCGAACTCGAAGGCGGCCCCGTGCCCCTGGGCGTCCTGCGAAAGGTGGAGCGGCCGCCGTTCGAGGGATTGATGGTGGATCAAGTCGCCGCGGCCCAGGCGAAAGGCGAGGGCGATATCGACACGCTCTTGAATTCGGGAGATACCTGGGAGCACAGCTAGTATTCGTCGCCTCCAAGGGCCGCCGGTTTCCGTTCCGGCGGCCTTTCTCGCGCCTCCGGGCGTCCGGAAACCATGTCCAAAACCTTCACCCTCATGCTGGTTCATGCGCACCCCGACGATGAGTGCAGCAGCACGGGCGGCCTGATTCTCAGGAGCGCGCGCGAGGGCCACCGCGTCATACTCATCACCTGCACCAACGGCGAGATGGGCAAGATGGAGCATCTCGGCGAAAACCTCGACCCCGATTCCGAGACGGACCAGGACAGACTCGGGGAGATCAGGCTCGAAGAACTCGAACGGGCGGCGCGGGTATTAGGGGTTTCTGAAGTTCACGCCCTGGGCTATCGCGATTCGGGCATGGACGGCTGGGAGGGCAACGGGCATCCCCGGGCGTTCAAGAACGCCGATGAGGAAGAAGTCGTCGGCAGATTAGCGGGCTACATACGCCGCTATCGCCCCGACGTGGTCGTCACCTACAACGAGCAGGGCGGATACGGCCACCCCGATCACTTGATGGCCAACAAGGTCACCACCGAGGCGTTGGAGGCGGCCGCGGACCCCGCCAGATTCCCCGAAGAAGGACGAGAGTCCTGGCGTGTGCCCAAGTTCTACCACACCGCCTGGTCGCGCACGAAGATGCTGCGCGCCTGGCGCTGGATGAAGTTGTTCGGGCAGAAAACGCCGCTCGACGATCCCGATTTCCGGGAAGACAAGTACGGGACGCCTGATGAGTTCATCACCACCCGCGTGAACATCCGCAGGTACCTTCGCCGCAAATGGCGCGCCCTCACCGCGCACAAGAGCCAGATCAACGGGAATTTCTTCTGGTGGTTCGTCCGCATGACGGGGCGGTGGCTCTACAACGAGGAGACCTTCGTTTGCGCCCAATCGCAAGTAAAGGTTCGAGAGGGCGAAAGATCGGTGTTCGAGGGCCTGTCCTGAGCCGCCTGGAGGTTGTTGAAACAGTCCCGGAACTCTGGATTTGTCGTATGTAACCGACCTACGAGAGAGAAAAATCACTCCCCCTTTGAGGGGCATGGCCAAGGAAGAAGGAAGTAAATTCACTCCCCCCTTGAGGGGGAGTCGATGAAGCCGAGCGGTTTATGCGAAGGCTGAATCGGTGGGGGGTAAAATGCGTTTTATCGCCATTCCGAATCATACCCCCCACCGATTCGGTTTCGGGTTTACACCCTCACCTCATCGACTCCCCCTCAAGGGGCTGTTGAAAAACCCCTGGTTTTGTGATCGTATGGATGTATTCCCCCTCGCCCGAGATGGGAGTTCCGGAGATGTTGGACCGCAAGAGGCGCGAGCAGATGGACTTGTTCGTGGCCGGCCCGCTGGAGAAGTTGATTCCCGAAGATCACATATTGCGCCAGGTGGACCGCGTACTGGATTTGAGTTGGCTTCGCGAGGAAGTGGCGGAGTGCTATTGCGCGGACAACGGTCGACCGGGGATCGACCCGGAAGTGGTGATCCGGTTGATGCTGGCGGGCCTGCTGCTGGGCTACGCGGAGGATCGCCGCCTGCTGCGCGAGGCGCAGGCGCATCTGGCGGTCCGGTGGTTCATCGGGTACAGGCTGGACGAGGATTTGCCGGATCATTCGAGCCTGACGCGTATCCGTCAACGCTGGGGGGAGGAGCGGTTCAAGGAGATATTTCGGCGCACGGTTCAGTCTTGCGTGGAGGCGAAGGTGGCGAAGGGAGAAGTGGTTCACATGGACGCGTCTTTGATACGCGCGGACGTGAGCTGGGAGAGTCTGGCGGAGCGCCACGCGGAGAAGGTGGTGCGGGAGAACGACTCGGAGGATGAGACGGGGAAGAAGGGCGGCGGCGGGGGTTCGGGTCCGGTGAGCCGAACGGACCCCGACGCGCGCCTGGCGCGCAAGAGCGCTCGGGCGGGGTTCGAGCCGAGCTATAAGCACCACGCGGTGGTGGACGACGAGCGTGGGGTGGTTCTCGACGTAGAGGTGACGGAGGGGACGTTGAACGAGCGGGAGATGATGGAGCCGCAGTTGGATGCGGTTTGCGAGCTCACGGGTCGCGCGCCCGCGGTGGTGACGGCGGATAGTGGTTATGCGTATTCGAAGGTGTACGGCGCATTGGAGCGTCGGGGGGTCGCCGCGCTGATACCGGCGAAGAAGGAACCCACCCAGAGCCGGGTGCCGTTGCAACTGTTCCGCTACGACGAGCGGAATGAGGTGGTGAAGTGTCCGGGGGGCAAGACGCTGCGCCCCCGGAAGGAGACGGAGCGGGGGCGCTGGTATGTATCGAGGACCCGCGATTGCGCGGGTTGCGCGCTCAAGGCCGATTGTCTGTCGGCGTCTCGCACGAGCAGGGCGGTTCTGATTCCGCACGAGTATCCGGCGCTGTTGCGCGCGCGCCGTCGCCACGCGCGCCGGGGGGAGGAGGAGGGCCGGCTGTGGCGCCGCCACATGTCGCGTTCGGAGGGCTATCACGGCGAGGCGAAGAGTCGGCACGGACTGGCGCGGGCGGTACGCCGGGGTCTTGCGAACGTGAAGATCCAGGCCTACCTGACGGCGACTGCGGTGAACCTCAAGCGGCTCGCCGCCGCTGTGGCCGCGGGTTTATTCGCTCTGTGGCGGGCCTGGGCCGCCCGGAAACGCCGAATGAGCGCATATCGCGGCCTCACGCGCCGATTGGGCTTCCTCTCCCAGGCCGCGTGAGCCGCCATACATCCCGCTTCAAAACGAGGTTTTTCAACAGCCCCCTCAAGGGGGGAGTGAATGGCAATCTCAAGGGAAGAGTGAATCCCGACCTTCTGGATTATTCACCGTAGGGACAGGTCGCGACCTCGGACAGGCCCCTGTGCCTGTCCGTTACAGATGCGATGCGGTTTTGATCGTCATGACGGCGGTGGTCAATTCCGAGCAGGGAGGGCTTTTTCAACAATCCCCGCCGGAAAGGGGCTTGCTGACTTCGATCAAGAACCCGTTCGGGTCCTTCAGCATGAACATGCGCACGCCCCAGGGGGCGTCGAGTGGCGGGAAAACGGTTTCCGCGCCTTTTTCCACGAGGACATCATAGGCGCGGTCCACGTCCTCGGGCGAGAGCGTGACGACGACGCCCGAGCCCCTGGGTTCCCGGAGAGGTTCGAGATTCCACTTGCGCATCTCCTCATCCGGAATCGGCGCGTGGATGACGAGCGAGGTTCCTCCCACGTCATATCGCACGTGTTGTTTCTCCCGGCTCGCTTCTTTCAGTCCCAGCGTTTCGGTATAAAAACGACACGACGCCTCGTAGTCTTTGGTGATGAGAAAAACGGCGGGCAGCGATTCGAACAATTCAGACTCCTTGCAGTTCTTATGCGCTCGTTTGGAGAAAAGGAATGCCCCATCCCCTGGTCGAGCTGAAAGAAGTATCCAAAACCTACGTTGCGGGCGACGTGCTCATCCACGCGCTCAAAGACGTGAACTTCCGGGCGGAACAGGGCGAGTTTATCACGGTTTCGGGCCCGAGCGGCTCGGGCAAGAGCACGTTTCTGCACCTGATGGGCGCGGTCGATGCGCCCTCGAGCGGCGAGGTGTTTCTGGGCGGACGCGAAATATCGCGCCTGAGTGATGAGGGCCTGAGCGAAATTCGCCGCAAAGAGGTGGGCTTCATCCATCAGTTCTTTCACCTCATGCCGACGATGACGGCTTATGAAAACGTCGCCCTGCCGCTCCTGCTTCAGGGCCGGAAGCGCGCCGAGATCAAGGAGATGGCCGAAAACGCCCTGGCGCGCGTGGGGCTTGAGAACCGGATGCGGAGCTTCCCGAGGCAACTCTCGGGCGGCGAGATGCAGCGCGTGGCCGTTGCGCGCGCCGTCATCCACAAACCCCGTCTCATCCTCGCCGATGAGCCGACGGGAAACCTCGATTCCGAAAACTCGCAAAATGTCCTGGAACTCGTCGCAGAACTCCACAAAGAAGATGGTTTTACGGTCGTCATGGCGACGCACGACCAGATGCCCATACGCTACGCCACCCGAAAAGTCGGTATCACCGATGGCCGTCTGGAGGAGGGTTGTTGAAAAAGACCTGGCTTCGTGATTCGGTGTATGTAATCGACCGGGGAGGGAATATGTACCCACCCGCGTTTGGTGGCGTAGGGGCGGCCCCCCGTGGCCGCCCGTATCGAAGATGTCTACCCTCGTGGTTGTCCTGCATCAGGACAGGCACGGGGGCCTGTCCCTGCGGTGTACAATTCGATGATCGGGATGCCCTCCCCAAAAGGGGTTGTTGCCTTTCCAATCGAGAGTGTTCACCGTCATTCCGGGCGAGAAGGGGTTTTTCAACAACCCCGGAGGCGGCGGGCTGATGAGCCTCACCTGTTCCCTCTTGCGTCTTCTCGCCTGGCGGCGCCTCAAGGAAGAGCCGTTTCGCCTGTTGCTCACTTTAGTAGGGGTGGCCCTGGGCGTCGCCGTGTTCATCGCCGTCAAGATGGCGAACGAGACTTCCATCCGGGCATTCGAGAATAGTTTGGTCGCCATCTCGGGCAAGACGCAACTGGAAGTCTCCGCGGGCGGTCTGGGCGTGGATGAAAATCTCATCTTGAGGCTCCGGGCGATGCGGGAGGTGAAAAGGGCGGCGCCTGTCATTCAGCACCACGTCTGGATAAGAAAGGCGGATGGCTCAGGGGCCAAATGGCGGCGCGGCGCCCCTTCGCAAGGACGCGCCGTCCTGGCCCTGGGCCTCGATTTGCTGGGGGACAACGATTTCAGGGGCTATGAGTTCGAAAATAAGTATTCGCGCGAGGAAATTCTCTCGCGCATCGCCGACCCGCAGGGTCTGTTCATCGCCCGGGGGGTGGCGGATGCGCTGGGCGTCGGGCGGGGCGATTTCATCGAGGTCGAAGCCGCGCGAAGAATGCGCTTTCGCGTCCAGGGCGTCCTGAAGCCGGAAGGCATGGCGAAATCGATGGACGGCCGTCTCCTCGTCATGGACATCGGCGTCGCGCAAGAGGTGTTCGAGCGTTTCGGCCGTCTGGACAGGATCGATCTGATTCTCGAAGGTGAAGGCGAAATCGAATCGATCCGCGAAAAAATCCGGCGCATTCTACCGCCCGGCGTAGTGGTTGATCGGCCCGCGCGGCGCGGACGCGACGTGGAGAAAATGCTGGCGTCGTTCCAACTCAATCTCACCGTGCTGAGCGTCATCGCGCTGCTGGTGGGTTGTTTTCTGATCTACAACACGATGTCGGCCTCGGTCTTGCGGCGAAGAGGCGAAATCGCCACCCTGCGCTCACTCGGCATGACGGCGAGAGGAATCGTCTTCCTCTACGGGGCGGAGGCGCTTTGCATCGGTCTGGCGGGTTCAGGTCTTGGCGTTGCGACGGGGGCCTTCATGGCCCAGGGCGCGCTATCGTTCATCTCCCAGACGATCAGGAACCTCTACGCATTTCTGGAGGTGCGGCACGTTTTCTTCGGAGCGGCGGAGCTTCTTTGGGGATTCGGCGTAGGACTGGCCGTCGCTCTCGTATCGGGTCTTTTCCCGGCGATCGCGGCCTCGCGCCAGAGTCCCCACCAGGGCATTGTGGAGAGGCGGGGAATCGTGGAGGTGCGTCCCAAAGTTATTGCCGTTTTGATTGCAGGCGCCTTGATCACCGCTCTCTTCGCCTACTGGCTGAATCTCCAGGCACTGGCGGGGGGAACCCCCTTACCCGGCTATCTCTCGGCGGCGGCGGTCATCCTGGCCGCCGCGCTCGCGAGTCTGCCGGTCGTCTTGTTTGGTTCGATCATCATCCGGCGGGTGCTGGGCGGCGTCTTGAAAGCCTGGCTCGCCGCGCACGGTCTGGGCAGGCATCCGCATCGAAACGCGGTCACGCTCTCCTCACTGGCCATCGCCGTGGCCATGCTGGTGAGCCTCATCATCATGATCGAGAGTTTCCGCGCCACGGTGGAAATCTGGACGCATCAGACGCTGAGAGCCGACTTCTACGCCGCGCCCGCATCGCGCTTCATCAAGGGTTCGAAGGCGAGCATTTCAGAAGACGCGATCCAGGCCATCGGCGGCGTTTCAGGCGTCGCGGCGGTCGGTGGCTTCCGGGCCGTTCGCCTGCCCTGGCGCGGGGAGCGCATCACGCTTGCGGGCGGTGATTTTCGCATTGAGGCCGAAAGGGGCAGGCGGTTGTTCCTGGAGGGCGACTCGAAAGAAACGATCACGAGGGCGAGGACGCGCGGCGAGGCGATAATCACCGAGACGTTCTCGAACTTCTACGGTGTCAAGAAAGGAGACCTCCTGCGCCTCCCTGCTCCGGGGGGCGAGGTCGCGGTGCGCATTGCGGGCGTGTATTACGATTACACTACGGACGGCGGGTTCGTCGTAGTGGATCGCGAATTCCTGAAAAGACACTGGGGGGATGATCGCTTAAGCGCCCTGGCGATATATCTCACGGAAAACGCGCGACCCGACGCGGTGCGTAAATCGCTCGAAGAAGTTCTTGATCCCACCATGGTGCTCATCTCCAACAGGGGTCTCAAAAAGCGCGTATCGAACATCTTCGATCAGACGTTCGCCATCACCTATGCGCTGGAGTTCATCGCCGTTCTGGTGGCCCTGCTCGGCGTGGCCACGGGGCTGAGTTCGAACATACTGGAGCGCGTTCACGAAATCGGCGCGCTGCGCGCCATGGGTTTGAACCGCAAGGGAATCATCAGCGCCATCATGGGGGAGGCGGTCATTCTGGGCGTACTCTCGGTTTTGGTCGGCCTTGCGGCGGGCGTGTGTCTGGCGGCCATCCTGATCTTCGTCGTCAACAAGCTCAGTTTCGGCTGGACGATCCAGTATATCTTCGCCTGGAAGGCGATGGCGGCTTATCTTCTCGTCGTGGTTCTCGCCTCGCTGGCGGCGAGTTGGCTTCCCGCGAGGGCAGCGGCGGGCATCCCCATTCGGGAGGCGTTGAGCGAGGAATGAAGAAACTTATTCCATCTCTTCTGGCCGCCGTCATCATCCTGGGCGCAGCGCCCGCGCATCCCGCAAACTGGCGGCAGGCGCTGCCCGGCTATCGCTACCAGTTTCCCAGAGACAACGGCGCGCACCAGGCGTTCCGCACGGAGTGGTGGTATTTCTCGGGAAATTTGCAGGATGCCGAGGGCGGGAAATACCCCTTCATGCTCACGTTTTTCAGGGTGGGGCTTCGTCCGGGAGTGCCCCGGAAGTCGAAAAGCCGCTGGGCGCTCCGGAATCTCTATTTCGGGCATTTCTCGGTTCTTGACGCGAAGCGGAAGAAACACCGGTTTTCGGAGCGAATCAGCCGGGGCGAACTCGATCAGGCGGGCGCGTCGGAGAAGGGTCTCAAAGTCTGGCTGCGCGACTGGCGCGCCGAAAGCACGGGCGGGGAAGGCGAATCTTCGTTCCGTATAAGCGCGGCGGCGCCCGAGATGAAGCTGCGCCTCGATCTGAAGCCCGCGAAACCCCTCGTGATTCACGGCGAGGACGGAGTGAGCCGGAAGGCGCCGGGTCCCGGACGCTCCTCTCACTATTATTCGTATACGCGGCTTCTCGCATCGGGCGTCCTCGAATTGGAAGGAAGGAAGATTGAGGTGCATGGAACGGCGTGGATGGACCATGAGTTCGGCTCGAACCAGTTGACGAAGGATCAGGTGGGGTGGGACTGGCTGAGCCTCCAGTTGTCCGACGGCCGCGATTTGATGTTATATCTCATGAGACGAAAAGACGGGAGCGTGGAGCCCACGAGCAGCGGCACGCTGGTGGAGGCGGACGGCAGCGCACGGCATCTGCGCCTCGGGGATTTCCGCTTTCAGGGCACGGGTAGCTGGAAGAGCGAGCGAAGCGGCGCCGTCTATCCCATGGGATGGGAAGTCGAGGTTCCGGCGCACGGCCTTCGCTTGCGGTTGGAGCCTTACGCCCGCGCGCAGGAGATAGAGTCCAAGGGCAGCACGGGCATCACCTATTGGGAAGGGGGTGTTTTCGCCGAAGGCGCCTCGGGCGAAAAAAAGCCCACGGGGGTGGGCTTTGTCGAGATGACGGGGTACGCTCCCGAGGGACGACCCAAATTCTGATTTTCATACTCCCCTCGGGGAAATGGCTTCGTATGTTTGGAGATGCGAGATGACTGAAAGCGCGAATATCGGGATCGTAGGGCTCGGCCTCATGGGAACGGCCATGAGCCAGAAGCTGATGGAAGCGGGGCACCGGGTGCGCGGGTTCGACATCGACGGGAGCAGGCTCGATGCGCTCGCCGAGAACGGGGGCACGCCCACGGGCTCGGCGGCGGAGGCGGCGGAAGACGCGCAGTTCGTCATCATCTCCCTGCTCTACAGCCACGTCGTCCGCGAAAGCTGCCTGGGCGATGGGGGAATTGCGGGCGTGGCGCGGGACGGCCTCATCGTCATCGACACCTCGACTTCGAGTCCCGATGACTCCGAGAAACTCGGGAAAGACCTCCGCGCCCAAAACATCGGCTTTCTCGATGCGAGCCTGAGCGGTTCGCGCAACCAGGTGCTCGACGGGCAGATCGTCTCCGTCGTCGGGGGCGAGGAGAGCGATTTCGAGAAGGCGGAGCCGATTCTGGCGACGTTCGCCCGCTCCATCCACCACATGGGGCCGTGCGGGGCGGGCGCGCGGACGAAGCTCGTCATCAATCTCGTGCTCGGCCTGACGCGCCTGGCACTTTCGGAAGGTCTCGTTCTGGGCATGAAATCCGGTCTTGAGATGGAAGGCCTGCTCGAAGTGCTCAAGGACAGCGCGGCCTACAGCAAGGCCATGGACCAGCGCGGCCCCCGGATGATCCACGCGGATTACGATAATCCCCTCTCGCGCATCAAACAACACCACAAGGACGTGCGGCTCATGCTGGAGCAGGGCCAGAAGCTCGGCTCCCCCATGCTGCTCAGTTCCGTGCACCAGCAGGTGCTCCAGGCCGCAGAGTATGGCGGGCTCGCCGATGCGGACACATCGGCCATCATCGAGGTATTCAGGCGCATGGCGGGCATCCCCTCCCGCTAGGCGTATGGCTCATACACATTGGAAGGACTCGCAGACATGGTGAAAAGAATATCCCCGGTCGTACTGAAGGAATTGATGGAGAGCTCCCGCGCCCACGCCGTGCTCGACGTGCGCGACCCGATGGAGTTTCACGAAAAGCAGATATTCATGACCACGAACGCCCCGCGCGGCGAGATTGAGTTTCTGGCCGCGCGCCTCGTGCCCGTCAAAGCGACGCCCGTGGTGTGCATGGATGAGGGCGGTTCGAGGGCGGAGCATGTCGCGGCGCTTCTCGAAGAGTGCGGCTATACGGACGTCTCTGTGCTCGAAGGCGGCCTGGGCGCGTGGGAGGCGCAGGCGTATCCGACGGCTTCGGGAACGAACGTGCCGAGCAAGGACTTCGGCGAGCGGATTCACGTGGAAAACGAGGTGCCCGAGATTACGGCGCGAGAGCTATATGAGCTGATCGAGAGCGATGCGCCGCCGCGCATATTCGACACGAGGACGGAAGTGGAGTTCGAGCGCTTCTGCGTCCCTACCGGGCGGAGCCTGCCCGGGGGCGAACTCATCCTCCACGCATGGGACCTGGACCAGGACAGGGAGACGCCCCTCATCATCAACTGCGCGGGCCGCACCCGCAGCATCATCGGCACGCAGGCGCTTCACCGGCTGGGCGTCACGCACGCGCGCGCGCTCAAAAACGGCGGCATGGGCATCATGCTGGAAGGCTTGCAACTCGATGAGGGGAAACCAAGCGAGATTCCCGCTCCCTCAGACCAAAGCCGCGCCCACGGGGAGGTGCTCGGCGCGCAGGTGGCCGAAGAGGAGGGGATTCCCTTCGTCTCGGTCGATGAGCTTCGCGCGCTTCAGGCGGAAGCCGACTCTAGCACGCTCTATGTGCTCGACGTGCGCCTGGCGCCCGAATTTTCTGACGGTCACATACCGGGGGCCATCTCCATCCCCGGCGGGCAGGCGGCGCAGCGCACCGACGAGGTGATCGCCGTGCGCGCGGGCAAGGTCGTCGCCTATTGCGACAAGAACGCGCGCGGCGTGATGGCGGCCTACTGGCTGCGCCAGATGGGGCTCGACGTGAGCGTGCTGCGCGGCGGCCTCACGGCGTGGCGAGAAGCCGGAGGATCGATCGAGAAGCCCAGCGAGGCGGCTTCGGGAGAGAGCCCGGCGGGAGCGGGGGAAGTTCTTCTTCTCGAACGAGCGCGCGCGCAAACCCGCGCCTATTCGGCGGGGGAGGCGAGCGCCAGGAGGCAGAGGTTTGGCGCAATTTTGGACGTGGATTTGAGTTCTTCCTTCGAGAAGGGCCATCTGGCGGGGTCCGTATGGGCCTCCAGGGGCCGGCTGGAGGAGGGGGCACCCGAGCGGGCGGTAAACAAAAGAGCGCGGGTGATGTGCGTTTGCGAGGACGGGCGAAAATCCGCCCTGAGCGCGCTTGCTCTCCAAAGACTCGGCTACCGCAGAGTCGGTTATCTCGAAGGCGGCAAGGCGGCCTGGCGGGAAGCGGGGTTTCCTCTCGAAACCGGACGCGAGGGGCTGGATGAACTGCCCAAAGACGTGCAACTGAAACCCTACGACATCGGACGCAGCGCGATGGAGGGCTACCTCACCTGGGAGGAGAATCTCGGGAAAAAATACGCGCGCAAGTAACGCGCGGCGTCTATTCCGGGTGCGTGGGGTTCGGCGACAGGCCCGGCTGCTGTTTTCTCGCGTTCAGGGAGGCGATGATCTCCAGTTCCAGATTTTCGTTGTAGGTGTTCACCTGCCTCGGAATCGTGAACAAATCCACGATCCACCAGACGCCATAGACGAGCAGGGCGAGCAGGCTTAAGCCTGCTGTCGCGCCGCCCGCCTCGGGGTTCGATTCCGCCATGGCGAAGCCGACCACGAAGACGAGAATCAAAACCCACGGGGCGACGACGTAGACGACGCCCGTCGCGATTCTGCCCAGATAGAACTTGTGCAGCCCCAGCCAACTCAGAAAAAACCAGAGCGCGAATGTGACGCCCGTCGATTTCCGGCGGCGGTCGAGTTCGATGTTGAGGATGTGGAGTTCGCGCTCGTCCAGCGCGCTCTTGAGCGTGATGAGCCTCTCGCTCTGGTTCATCATCATTCGCAGTTGTTATGCCGACGCCACATTTCCGCGTCGTGGCCTTTCGGGACGTTGGCGCAGGGGTCCACCTTGGAATAGCCCCTGAGCGCGTTATAGGTTCTTATCTGTTTCTCGGAGAGAATTTTCAGCGTTTCGATGTGCGCGGCCAGATGGACGTAGCGCAATTCCTTTTTCGTTTCGGCGATGGCGTCAAGCGATGTTCGCAGCAGCGCGTCGGTGATGGTTCGGTTGCGAAAACCGCTCTCGAGTCGCCGCTCCAGATCGATGAGGCGCTCGCCGTGATGTATCGCCCGGTTCTTCATCCGCCGGTATATGGTGCCGATGGCCGAGCGTTGGCTCTCGTCCAGGCCGATTTCATTTTTCATCTCCAGCAGGTGGATCGGCCCCGGCACGCCGTTCAACTCCGCCGCCTTGGCCAGCCCCCAGCCGCCGCCGCGCTTGAGCTCGGCGATGTCCTCCGCCGAAAGACTCTTGATCTCCCGGCTCTGCTGGCCGGCGTATTTGGAGTGATGAGACGATGCGTTCTCGCTCGCCTCTGCGGCGAGGCCGGGCAACAGCAATGCAAGAGTCAACAAAACTCTGAACATGAATATCTCTCCTTGCGCTTGCTTCCGCCCCGCGTGCGTGGCGAGGCGTCTTTTGCTTTGGCGGCGTTTTCGGATCAGGCGTTGATGATGCCCGGTTCGTTCTGGCTGATGTCCCACCCTTTCGATTTCATGAAGTCCTTGAATCTTCCCCAGTCGAATTTGCCGGATTCATGGAACCCGAGGATGGATTCCCGCGACAGGTGTTTCTTCATCCATAGGTAGAGCGGCTCTCCGAGCGTATCGTGGTGTTGGGCGGCGAATTCGACCAGCGGAATTCCTTCGGGTTCGAACACGATCCAGTAACTGCTTCTGTATTTTACCAGCTTCAAATCTTCTTCCAAAGGCTTGTGGTCGTTCATTTTTGTTCGAATCCTTGTGATGATTGCGGCGGATCCGTGCGGGTTTTCGTTCGATTCGGCGCCTGCGGCCCGCCCGTGATGCGCTCGCGTGTCATGAGAATATAACAAGGCCCCTTGCGCAATGGAATAAAATAAATTCGAGACCTAAAGCCCGGAACCTTCACTCCCATTTTCTGCGCATCATCTTGACGAGTTCTGTTCCCGATTCGCCCGCGTCGAACCTTCGGGTGAATTCCTCCTCGATTTCCATGACGATTCGGGTTCGCTCGCGCACCCTTTCGGTTTCATCCTTCGGCACGACGGCCACGCCGTCCGCATCGGTGACCACGATGTCTCCGGGCACGACCCGCACCCCGCAGCATGTGACGGGCACGTCGCGCTCCGCCGCGACCAAGCGCTTCGAGTAGGGCAGGGGTCTTGGGCCGCGGCACCACACGGGCAGACCCAGTTCCCTGATTTCCAGAACGTCGCGCGCGCGCCCGTCCGTGACGACCCCCGCAGCACCGCGCCTGTGGATGACGCGTGCCCCGTTGGCCCCCAGAACGGCCATGTCGCTCGCTTCAGTCGCGAGCACGACGAACCTGCCCGGCTCCATCTCCTCGTGCGTCCCGTAGAGGCTCACGCGGGCGGGGTTCACCTCGCCTTGGACGGGCTCGAAGCGCATGGTGGCCGCGGGTGCTGCGACGCGTTCCTCCGTGAAGGGCGTGAGCGGGGCGACGTCTTTCATGATGAGGTCGAGACCCAGAAATATCGAGGCGTCCGCGACCGCCGTCGTCGGCGCGCGGGAGAAGAATTCGAGAGCGTCTTCCATGGGTTTCTCCATCGGGTGAGAGGCGTGGGTGTGGGGGTTCCTAGGGCGAGGCGCGAATGTTGAAGCAAAGACTATTATGTAATGTGGAGCGGCTTGTCTATAATAGCATCGCTTGAAACTTAGATATAGGTTAAGATGAATAAAGCGATGGAGGGGAATGATGTCTCAAAAACGCGCATTTACGGTGAAAGCTGTATGGGACGAGGAAACGCGGGTTTTTTATTCCGTGAGCGACATCGAAGGGCTCCATATCGAAGCCGTAACGATAGAAGAGTTCGAAGAAATCCTGCAGGACGTAGCGGGTGAACTCATCGTCGCGAATCATATCAGTACGGATGAATTGGTGCACAAACCCATCAGCGAGTTGATTCCTGCCGTTTTGTGGGAACGCCCGAATATCGAAGCCATGCCTGCATAAGAAATATGGGAGATTTTTATAAGCAGGTAACAAGAGAATTGGCTAATCGCGGATTTGCATACTGGAGAGCAGCCAAGGGTTCTCATGAACTCTGGCGAAACAGTGCAACCAATAAAAAAGTAATTGTTCCTAGAAAATTAACAAACAGACACACTGTAAATGGTATTTTAAGGGTCGCGGGCAGTTCTCTAAAAGTTTGATTTCTTTCGTTTCTCCGGCTTCCTTGTAAGATTCCTGAAAAAAAATTCTCTTTTTAAGCACCAGAAAGGTGTGGGTGTGAGGATTGCCTTGCGCTTCGAGAAGTCTCATGTTTGAAATTCTAATCCTGATATAATAAAGTTTTATTGTACGAGCGTTCCAGAGGACCCAAATGTAAACCCGAGTCCTTAAGGAGTGCGTGGAAAAATGACTGCCGAAATGATCGAAATCGCCTTTTTCGGAATCTCCGTACTGGCCTACCTTTACCGGATTGAGAGGAAGTTTGACAGCCGCCTCTCCGCCCTGGAAGCAAGAGTGTCATCTCTGGAAGCCAGGGTTTCATCCCTGGAAGCGAGCGTGGCATCCCTGACAGCCAGCGTGTCGTCCCTGGCGGCGAGCATAGCATCCCTGGACGCAAGAGTGTCTCGTCTCGAAGGCATGTTCGAGGGTTATCTGGCGGGACAAAAATCACCTGAATAATCTAGGGTCCCTAGTCCACGACGGCCACGGCCCGGCAGGGGGAGCCTTCGATACCCGGCATCTTGAGCGGCAGCGCGATAACCTCGAAGCGCTCCTGCGGTATGACGGAGAGGTTCGTCATGTGCTCGATCTGGATGATCCCGTTCCCCAGCAGCGTCCGGTGGACGACGTAGTTCTCGGGCACGTTTTCGGGAATCTTCTTCACTTCTTCTTCCTGGAGAAAATCGAAGCCTGCGGCCTTGACCCCCTTGTCCACGAGCCATCTCGCGCCGTCGCCGGTCAGGAAGGGCGAGTTTCTCAAATAAGCGTCCGAACCCCAGAATTTGTCCGTGAAATCGGTGCGGAGAAGCACGATGTCGTTTTCACGGACGAGTCCGGCATGCGCCTCCATATCCTCGGCGGAGATGGCCTCATCCGCCCCCTTGGATGAGAAATCGAGCAGACACGCCGGTCCCATGAAGCGGTCGAGCGCCACCTCGTCCGTCGTCTTCCCCCAGCGGTAGATGTGGCGCGGGCAATCGAGGTGCGTGCCCGCATGGGCGAATATGGAGAGCCAGCTGTCGACGAACACGACGTCGGGTTCTTTTTGGGGTGGAAAATATTTGCGCCGCACAGAGGTTTCGGCGTTCATCATCTTGCCCACGGCGGCCGCCACGGGGTCCATTTCGTCGTAGTGGGCGAGACTCAAATCGATGATGGGCATGAGAACTCCTTAATACCATATGAGTGTCGTGTCATCCTTTGTTTACCGGGCAAGTCGGGGTCATCCTGTCATAAAGGCGGCTTTTTGAAAAACTTATGCAGGGAAGCCCTGTGGAGTTGTTGAAAAAGCCATCCTCGGTTGTGATTGACCACCACCGTCATTCCGGCGAAAGCCGGAATCCATTTTACGCCTTTTGCCTTTCGTCAGGGTTCCCGCGCATCGGCGGGGAATGAAACGCCGCTGTTCAATCATCCGCATCCGCAAATGGATTCCGGCTTTCGCCGGAATGACGTGCAAAGCGAAACCCCCGAATTCTGGCACTCCCCCCTGTCCGCCACCTATGCTTTATCGAACCGCCGCCCCGGCGGTAGCGCACCGCTTCTCACGCTCTTGATTAAAGGATAGTATTTCACTCATCCATTTAACGCAGACCGGAGGGAGGGGGGATGAAAAAAGCGCTTTGCATCGCTCTTCTCGTTTGTTTTCTGGCTGCGCCGGTCGTCGTTTCCGCCAAATGCTCGCCCGGTCTGGTGCGCCACATGCCCTTCAGGCGAGCGTTTCCCGTATCTTACGTCTATGTAGCGAAAGCCCCGCGCCAAATCAGCATCCAGTGGTTCGGCCACGCGTTTTTCCGCATCATCTCGCCGGGGGGAATCCGGGTCGTTACCGATCCGTTCTCCCCTCATCGGGGCTATCCCATCCCCAAGACCAGTCCCCACGTGGCCACCGCGAGCGAGGCGGCGATGAACCACAGTTCCGTCGAGGTGCTGGGCGGAAACCCCGTCGTCTTGCATGGCGTGCTCGGCTACGGAGAGAAATGGAACGAGGTGGATTACCGGATAGGCGACGTGCGCATCCGCAACGTGCCCATTGTGCAGGGCATGGGTAGTGACGATTTCGACGCGGGCGAATCGAAGGCTTCTTCTTTTCTCTTCGAGACGGGTGGGCTTTGTATCGCCCACTTGGGGGATCTGGGCTCGCCCATGAACCCCGAACAGTTCAGGAGGCTGGGGAAGATTCACGTGGCCCTGGCGATCATCTCGGACCCCGGCGCGATGAACCCCAGAGTGATGGCGGATTTCGTCCGCAGACTCGGCCCCAACGTCGCGATTCCGATGGACGTCCGCTCGCTCGAGGAATTGGACGTATTTCTCGGCGCTTTCAGGCGCGTCCGCAAGCTGGAAAGCGACACCTACGTCTTCAGCCGCAGGACGCTTCCGCGTCCGACCGAGGTGGTGCTCCTCAAGCACAAGGGGTGGGAGTGGAAGTAGGGATATCTTGGGTACCTTCCTGCCCGTCATTCCGGCGAATGCCGGAATCCAGGGAATTTGTCTTTCGCCTTTCGTTTTTTGCCGTCATGCCTGACCCATGAGAGAGGCGATGAACCGTCGCCTGTTATGCGCTCTCATCGGCTCTGGATTCCGGCAATCCCTCCCTCCTCGGTCGGCATTGATTGCCGGAATGACGACACAAGGCGGTTGGTAGGGACAGGCCCCTGTGCCTGTCCGACAATGGATAACCACGGGGGGTTGTCCCTACGGGGCAACACCAACCTAAGGATACGCATTCCTGTCAGGGGAGGGATCGTGGTTTTGTAGGGGCGTCCATATACGGACACATAGGTCCGCCCCTACGAAAAATTCGGTTTTTCGGGAATGCGTTATCAAGAGGTGGAAACGCGCCCGCCGGATCAGCTTTTCTCCGCCTCCACGCGGTAGCTGTTGAATGTGGCGTTCTCGTATTCGGACAAGGCGTCGCCCGTGAGCTGGTTGGCCGCGCCGTCCTCGGGCAATCCGCCCGCAGGGACGTGTACGACGCCGGGCCTGATGTTCTCGCTCACCCTGGCCTCGAATACGGACTCTCCATAGTCGTTTTTAAGACGCACGCTGTCGCCGCTTTCGATGCCCCTTGCGGCGGCGTCTGCCGGATGCAGGGTGGCGACGTTCCAGCCGTGGCGCAGGAGCTTCCTCGCGTTGTTGAAGGTGGAACTCGCGCGGAAATAGGTTTTCGGCGTGAGGAGTTGCAGCGGGTAGTCCGCCCCATTGTCCGCCGCATATTCTTCCGGCGGGAAATGCGCGGGCACGTGTTGCGGGATATCCTCGAAGTAGATCTGCGCGCGCCCGTGCGGGGTGTTGAGGTCCCAGCGCGGAGCGGCCTCCGGGATGTCGAGAATGATTTGCCCCTCGGTCTCGAGCCTCTCGATCGTCACATCCTGAAACCAGGGGAAGCGCGCGTCCGCACGCGCGGCTTCCAGGAGTTCTTCGATCCATTCCCTCGATGATTTCCACGGGAAGTGGGCGCCGTAGCCCATCTTTTCGGCCAGACGGCAGACGATCTCGAAATCATCGAGCGACTCCCCGCGCGGCGGCATGCCGCCCGTCGAATAGAGCAGGATGTGTTTGGGCGTCATCTCATGGACGAGGTGAAAAAAGGTATTTCCCGCCTCCATGCCGTCGGTGATCGCGCAGCGCTCGAGCCAGGTGGATGCCGGCAACACCACGTCCGCGCATTTCGCCGTCGGCGTCATGAAGATGTCCGACACCGCGCAGAAATCGAGTGCGCGCAGGGCGCGCTCGGTCTTGTGCGCGTTGCCGGCCTGCCCGACCGGGTTGCCCCACATCACCAGTGCGGCGTGCACGGGGCCGCCGTAGGAGTCGGGGTTCAGGATGGCTTCTCCGATCCGTCCGGTCGGGATGGTGCGCTTGACCGGATTGGGGACGGCCCAGCGCTCGGTCATCACCTCTACGAGGCCGGTTCCGTCCGCCTTCTCGAAGGGAAAGCCCGCCTCTCGCGCCCCGTGGCGCAGCACGCCGCCCGAGGCGCCCGCCATGAGGTTCAGGATGTGCAGCGCGCGGACGGCCTGCTCCCCATGCACGGTGCGCTGGTAAGACCCGTAAAAGACGATGACTTTTCCTCGCCGCATCGCGTCGGCGATGGCGCGCACGTGCTCCTTTGATACGCCGCATTCGCGCGCCGCGCTCTCGGGCGTCCAAGGTTCGGCGGCGTCTCTCAGATAATCGAGCGCGGGTCTGCATCCGGTTCCGTTCCACTGGAACGTCCCACTCAAGGCCGGTTTGGCGCAGGCGGCGAACGGCCTGGCCGAAGCAGTGTCATGATCCCAGACGAGAGGCGCGCCGCTTGGGTTTGTAACGAATCTCGCGGTGTCCGCGTCCACGAGGAACGCGGCGTTGGTCCTCTGCCTGAGGAAGGTCTCATCCAGCGCGCCCTCTGCGAGGGTGAGGCGCAGCACGGCCAGCGCCAGTGCTGTGTCCGTGGAGGGGCGAATCGGCACGTGAACCTCGCCGAAGCGCTCCACTGTCCGCGTGCGGAGGGGGTCCACCACGATGAAGCGGCATCCGTTTCTCTTGGCGCTCTGTAAGGACTGGAGCAGGCCGCGGTATCCCGTCTCCACCGGGTTGTTGCCCCACAGGACGATCCACTCGCAGTCATCGGTCGGCTTGTTGCCCACCTGCCAGTGGCCGAATACGTCGTCGCTCGCGCCCAGGAATGCCTTCCAGCAGAGGCTGCCGCGCTTGTAGGGCTGCACGGCGCCGCCCCACATGTTCAAGAGCCGCATGATGGTGGCGGGCTCGGCATCGCGTCCTCCGGGCAGGGTGTGCTGGGCAGAGTAGTGGTACATCATGACGGACTCGTTTCCGCCCTTCGCCTTGGCGTCCTCGAGTCCACCGGCGACGAGTTCGAGCGCCTCGTCCCAGCTCACGCGCTCGAAGCGGTTCGCGCCGCCCGGCCCCGAGCCCTTCGCACCCACGCGCTTCATCGGGTAGAGGAGCCTGTCGGGGTGGTGATACCTGTCCGGCAACTGGAACCCCTTGATGCAGGGCTTGATGCGCATCCTGGGATTCGCGCGGAACGAGGAGATATTTTCGCCGCTCGATTCCACCTCGAAGCTGCAGGGGTTGTTCCCGCAGTGGGGGGAGCAGATCGTATAGGATTTTCGCGTTGCGCCGGACATCGCCGCCTCTTCCCGGTTTTCGCACGGGGGCTACTTTACATGATTTCTCGCGCAAACTAACATAGGGCTTCTTTTGTTTCTGGGCAAATGGCATTTGTCATCATTGAGCGGAAAGCGACGGCGTCGCTTCCATTATCCGAACCTTCTGGAGGTATGAGAGCATGAGCACAGACGGAACCGCGCAGGCTGAATACGTGGCCCCCACCTGGGACACGAAGATGCCCTTGCCGTCGAATCCCGAGACGGGCGAGGACGCGAACGACTACTACATCATCGACTGCGAAACGCACGTGATGCCGGAGGATTACCGGCGCTTCATCAAGTATTTCGAAGGGACGAAAACCTTCGAGTACGCGCACAAGATGTGCAACCAATGGCAGTGGATCGACCACAGGAACAACAGACCGGCGGCCATCCACCCGGGCATGGACTGGCATATCGACAAGATCATCGGCGACATGAACCGCGCGGGCGTGGACCAGATAGCCCTGATGCGCGAGTCGTTCATCGACACGGCGGGCGACAGCGCGCCGTTCTCCACGAACCAGCACGTCATCGACGCCATCGAGAAATACCCCGACCGCGTCATCGGCGTCTCGAACGTGGGTCCGTTCTCGAAGCGCAAGACAAAGGATTTCCTCTGGGAGATGGAATACCTCCACGACAACTACAACTTCAAGTTCACCAAGTTCTATCAGCCCGAGGACTGCCCCATCAACGACCGCAGGCTCTGGCCCGCTTATGAGATGTGCCAGGACAAGGGCATCGTCGCCTTCTTCCACACCGGCATCACCATCCGCCTGGGTCCGACGCGCTATACCCTGCCGATTCTGCTGGACGAGGTGGCCTCCGACTTCCCGGACCTCAAAATCGTCGCCTACCACGGCGGCTATCCCTATTGGGAAGACCTCGTCATGCTGATGTGGAAACACCCGAACGTGTATGTGAGCTACTCGATCCTTCTGCCCTGGCTCATGCGCGCGCCGCACCGGTTCGCCCACATGGTCGGCACGACGCTGCAGATCGTCGGCCCCGGCCGATTCGTCTGGGGCAGCGACTGGCCGGCTTCTGACCCCTACCAGTCGGTCGAGGCGGTCCTGAAGCTCCATATCGACGAGGAACTGCAGGAGAAGTGGGGTTATCCCGCCATCACGAAAGAGGACAAGGCGGGCTTCCTGGGCACCACGCTCGCGCACCTCGCGGGCATCGACCCGGTGAAGAACCACCAGAAATTCCCCGGCATGAACGGCGCGCCGGAGGGGAAGACGCCGGAGGGCGACATCACCCGCGCCATCATGGCGAAGAACGGCAGCTAGCCCGCAGCCCGGCCTCTCGCCCCGATAGCATGAAACCCCGTCCGGGTTCGCCCGGGCGGGGTTTTGTTTGGGGAGAAAATCGGGCGGCAACTGTTCGGGGAATGGATTTGGGGGGGGAATCGCATACATGATTCGACCGCAGGGGACATTGCCTTTACCGCCCTTGTCGGGGTTGTTGAAAAAGCCTTTGTCGAAGGAGCAACCCCCCCTACCCCCCCTTGTCAGGGCTGTTGAAAAAGTCCTGCAATGCCGGAATGACGGCAATGGGATTACGCCTTGGCGAAGGGAGTGTAGGGGCCGCATATATGCGGCCCGTCGTTGGAAGGCAAAAAGGCCGGGTCGCATATATGCGACCCCTACACAAGAGATCCGCCCGATGAAGGCTTTTTCAACAACCCCTTGTCAGGGGGGTATAAAAAGGCGATGCGCCCCCGCCGGCAGAGGGGGCTTTGCTTTTTCTTGCCCCCTGACAAGGGGGGGTAGGGGGGGTTGGTTTTGTAGGGACAGGCCCCCGCGCCTGTCCGGGGTCGCGCTACCAAAACACAATCGCTCGCTCCTCGCTCATGTCAAACCCATCTTTATGGGAGCGCTGCCGACCGTAGGGGCGGTTCGCGAACCGCCTCTACAACGGGCGCGGTATTCGCTCGTCATTCCGGCGGTGGTCAATTCCAAGCGAGAAGAGGCTTTTTCAACAACCCCCTAAGGGACTTCTTCAACAGCCCCTCACACCTTCCCCATGACGAACTTGATCACCAGGCTCGTGGCGATGAGGAACAGGGCGACCCGGATGAGCCTGAAGAAAAGCGCCTGGTCGATGTGCTCGCGGACGCGGATGCCCGCCCAGTACCCGACGTAGACGGGGATGATCGCCAACAGCGCGTTCGTGAAGCGCGGTTTCGTATAAAAGCCCTGGAGCCAAAGGCTCAGAATGATGACGCACATGCCAGTCGAGTTGAACGCGTTCATCAGGAAGATGAACGGGTTTTTCGCCAGCCTGAGCATGCTGAAGTAAATGATGTTGATGGCGCCGCTGATGGTCGTCGTCCCGTATACGAATCCCAGCGTCGCCCCCATGAGGGCGCCCACGATTCTCTGAAAGCCCGCGCCCAACTCCTTGAAGAAACCCAGGCGGCTCTCCACGAGCAGGTAGATATAGGCCATGACCCCCATCATCAGACGGATGAAATCGGGGTCCCCGAACCCCAGGAACCACACGCCGACCGGCATGAACGCCATGGCGACCAGGAGATACAGCCATATCTCCCGGATAGCGCGCCATTCGGAGCGGAGGCGGTAGGTGTCGGTGAAGTTGGAGATGAGGAGCGGGAGCGCGAGCAGGGTGACGATTTCCTTGGGGGCGATGAAGAGCGCGAGGAGCGGGGCGGCCACCAGCGGCGTGCCGAAGCCGATGGACCCCTTCACGAATCCCCCGAAAAAGAGGACGCAGACGACGATGGCGATTTCTATGTCGCTCATGTGAATCTCAAGGAAAAAGAGGGGAGTCCGACCCCCAGGGGGCTGTTGAAAAAGTTCCCTTTTCAGGGGGTAGAGGGGGTTGGTTTATGGGGTTTCCCTTTCAAGGGGGTTGCCGTTACCCTCTCAGGGGGTTTTTCAACAATCCCGGAAAGGGGGGGGCAACAACCCGCTGGGCAGGGACCCGCCTCACCCCGCGATGTCTTCGCCTCCGTCGACGCGAATCAGATCGCCCGTCATCCACTGGGTGCCGGAGGCGGCGAGCGTCGCGATGGCGTCGGCCACTTTCTGCGGCGTCGTCAGTTCCCCGTGCGGGTTGATTTTCTTCGTGCCCTCTATCATCTCGGCGTTGCCCGGGATCTTGCGGAGCGCGGGCGTGTCCGTGACGCCGGCCTGGATGCTGTTCGCCGTGATGCCCCTGGGCGCCAGTTCGACGGCGAGCTGGCGGATGTGGCTCTCGAGCGCGGCTTTGGCCGCCGACACGGCGCCGTAGGTTTTCCAGATGCGGTGTCCGCCCGCGCTCGTCATGGCGTAGATGCGGCCCCCGAAGCCCATGAGGCCGCGCCGCACGAGCGCCTGGGTCCAGTAGACGAGGCTGTTCGCCATGACGTCGAGCGTCATCTCGAGCTGTCTGGGGGTGATGGCGTCTTTCTCCTCCTCGGCGATGTAGGGCTTGAGCGTGCCGAAGGCCAGGCTGTGCAGGAGGATGCGCACCGCGCCCTCCGCGTTCTCGCCCAGGTGCTCCTCGATTTGATCCAGAACGCTCTCGCGCTCCTCGTGGCCCGCCGCGTTCACGTTGAAATAGAGCGATTCGGCGCCGTTCGTCCTGATCTGCTCCCGAATGCGCTCCACGTTGGGCAGCGTGGCTTTCCTGTCGAGGTGGACGCCCAGGATGTTCACGCCCAGGCCCGAGAGCTTGAGCGCGTTCGCCTCTCCAAAGCCGCTGCTCGCTCCCAGTATGAGCGCCCAGCTTCCCGCCAGATCCGAGTTCGACACGTCTTTCTTCTCCTTTCGAGGCTGCGGTTCGTCGCGTTTTCATTGTTTATAGCACATCCGGGAGGGATTGGGGGTCAGCCCCGAGTGAGGAGGGAGGGGCTGCTTTTCCGGTCGAAAGGCAAGCGGAGCGGGACAGGGCCCGATAGTGCATAGGCGACCCCGTCTGCGGCGCAAGTGTAGGGGTCGCATATATGCGACCCTGGTTTTTTCGCCTCCCTGAAAGGGTAATGGCAACCCCCTTGAAAGGGGAATCCCATAAAGGCAACCCCCCTTACCCCCCCTTGTCAGGGGTCAAACGCGAGTGATGAACGAGCGTTTGCATGAGCCATTGACGAGAAACACATCGTCTTGCAAAACCTCCCTCTTCGGTCGGTTTTGACCCCTGACAAGGGGGGGGTGAATAAGTCTGCGCAGGACCCTGCAAATAGAAGGTTTGTAGGGACAGGCCCCCGTGCCTGTCCTGATGTGGGGCGGCCACGGGGTCAGACATATATGTCTGACCCCTACGGGAGCCTTGTCGTTCGGGAATCACTCCCCCCTTGAGGGTCTGGCTTCCCGAGGGGAAAGCCAGACGATGAAGCCGAGCGGTTTGTGCGAAGGCTGACTCGGTGGGGGGTAAAATGCGTTTTATTGCCATTCCGAATTATACCCCCCCACCGAATCGCTTTCGGGCTTACGCCCTCAGCTCTTCGTCTGGCTTTCCCCTCGGGAAGCCAGACCCTCAAGGGGGGAGTGATTACGGACTGGCGCGGTGGTTCTGTAGGGACAGGTCGCGACCTGTCCCTACAGGATCGGCGGACAGGCGCGAGGGCCACGGACAGGCGCCGGGGCCTGCTCCCGCGCTCTCGGCCCGGATGCGCCCCGCCTCATCGCTTCCCTTCATCGCTCGCGCCTCCCGGGAGTGGCGGCAGGGAAAACGCGAAAATACACGAAAAAGGCATGAAACCCCCAAAAAAGGATACAAAAGTAGGGCCGGCCATGATATTATTGATCGATCAAGTAAATGAATGTTCCACCTGAAGGGGAGGCGGACGGCCCCGTCGCGAAAAATCGCAATACCGGGAAGGGGGGATCAGGAAAATGAGACATCGCTCGAGGGGAGCCCGACGGGGCTTGCAAGCGGAGGCGGCTACGGTCCGTCATCCGAAGAAGAGGCCGGCATGAGCTCCGGACGGCTGCCCGGCCGCCCCGACGGGCTCGCGCCGGGCCTCGTCCCCGCGGCGCCGGCTCGCCCTTTTCGCTGCCGGGCGCCTTCGCCTTGCTCGCCGCGTCCGCCTCCGCTGACGTGCTCGTCAGCGACGTCGAGCAGACACGGAGCAGCGCTCCCGATCTTTCGGGCAATCACGTCACGATCGGGCCTGACCACCGGAACCGACACCGGCGGTTGCACCCTGACGAGCATCGGGTTCGCCCGGGCACGGCGTCACGCTGCGCGGCGCGATTCTCTGGCAGGGCTCGTCGGCAACGCAGCGTACATGGCCCGAATCGCGAGGCAGGGTGCTGTCGCGCCGTGTCTGGTTTCAGGGCTCCAAATTCCAAATGAGGAGAAAGTAGCATGAGGATAAACAGATACGCGATTGGACGGGCGGGGACCGCGCTGCTCGCGCTCGTCCTGGTTCTTGGGGGAACGCCGGCCCTGGCGAACTCCGACAAGATTTCGGACATTGACTTCGAGTTGTCGGTCAGTCCACATCATGAAGGAAAGCTCTATGACCGTCCGACCGCTGTCGGATACATTGTCTGGTGGCATCGGGAAACGGTTGAGGTGAGGGTCGTCGAGAATGGCCAGAACGTCATGGTATGGGTCGATACAGGTTCCGGGTTCAAGGAGGTGGCCGACCCCGCCAATCCCGGTACGTATCAAGTCCAGCTCAACCCGGCCGGCGAAGAAACCCTGTTCCAGGTCTGGGTGGAAGAGCGGATTACCAGGAACGGCAAACCGGTCGTCAGGTACCAGCCAGCCAATCTGGTCATCTACAGGATGCCGTCGCCCCAGGCGCGGGGCGAATCACCATCGGGCAACAAGGGTACGGATTCACCCCTGGGTGCGCTGCCGAAACCGGCGACGCCTACGGAATCGAACCCGCCCCCCGCTGAGCCGCCCGACGACCCGCCGGGCAGCGACTCTACGGACAGACCCTTGGGTGCGGCGCCGAAACCGGCGACGCCGACAACGCAGCCCGAGAGCCCGCCGCCGACGCAGCCCGACCCGGTACCGCAGACTTCACTCCAGTCGTCCACCGCCACTCCGCGGACAGCCGCCGCACCTCCCGACGACTCCACGACGCCCAGAGAAGCGCTTGAACGCCTCGTCTCGTCATCGAACGCCGAGTTGAGAGCTGAAACGCTCGACGGAAAAGCGAGTCTGTGGATGAGCCTGTGGGAGAGACCGGACGTTTTCCGCGGCCCGGGCATGCCCCGTCGCGAGTTGTCGAGCCTGACCGGACTGTTCGAGTTGTCGAGCCTGACCGGACTGGAGGCAGGCGCCGAGGACAGCCCGCCACCGGAGTACGAGGACCTGGCGGACCGGCTCGGTGTTTCCCGGGCGTTCGCGGAAACTTCCAGGGCGTCAGAGGACGTGGAATTGAGCTACCTCCACTACGGCGGGTGGATGGACCACAGCTTCTTCTTCGTCAGCGGCGTCACTGCTCGCGATCCTGCAACGGAGAAGGAATCGTTCGGGACGTTCCTCCACTCGATGGGGAATGCGACGGGCGCCAATCCGGTCTCCGGCGGCGCAACGTGGAAGGGCGCGATGGCCGGGTTCGACGTCAGCGACACCGCGGACAGGGGGAACCTCATCGAGGGCGATGCAACGGTCACCATCGACGACTTCGAGCAGCCGGTCGTCGACGTGGCCCTCACCGGTCTGCGCGACCGGAACGCCGACCGCGACCGGGCGTCGATCACCTGGGAGGGGGTGCCTCTGGCGGACGGAGCGTTCGCAAGCTCGGGGCTCCAGGGCCAGTTCTACGGGCCGGACCACGAGGAAGCGGGCGGGGTCTTTCTGCGGGACGGGATCAGCGGAGCCTTCGGCGCGAAGCGCCAGTGAGCCGATCCGGACCCCGCCCGCCGGCGCGGGCGGGTGGGGTCGCGCCGGCGGTGAAGGCGGACCCGGTCCTGGAGCCGGGGCTGCGGCCGGCGGACGGTGCGCTGGTGCTGACCGGGGGGTTGTTGAAAAAGTCCTGATATCGTGATTCCACATATGGAGCCGACCATGGAGGAATGAAACCTTACTCCCCCCTTGCAGAGCGCCAACCAACCACTCCCCCTCAAGGGTCTGTTGAAAAAGCCCCTGAGGGACCTGCAAACAGAGGGTTCGTAGGGACAGGCCCCTGTGCCTGTCCGAGGTCCCTGCGGAGCGTAGCCACGGGGATGAACATATACGATGCGGGCGGCCCCATGGGGGTCAGGGCGGCCACAGGGGGCCGCCCCTACGGGAACATTGCGGATCGAGGTGAAAGGACGACCAGACCCTCCCCGGCTGTATTCGTCCGTAGGGACAGGTCGCGACCTGTCCCTACACCCCCCTCACGTCGAACACTCACTCATCGGGCTTTTTCAACAGACCCCTCAAGGGGGGAGTGATTTTTCTCTCTCGTCGGTCGGTTACATACGACAAATCCAGAGTTCCAGGCTTTTTCAACAACCCCCGACAAGGGAGGCAGGGGGGGTGGTTTTCGAGCCGGGGGCGCATTTGCCCGCATTTGGCGTTACCGGGCATGCGCCCGCGCGGGGCAGGATCGGGCGCGAGAATTGGGAGGAGTTCCGATGGACCCGGGCAGGATGGATCTGGAAAGAAGAAAGCGAACGGACCCGGCGGCCCGGTTTGCTGGCGGCGGACCCGGCGTTTTCCGCGCGAGGGGAATTCCTGAAAATATCGATAAATTCACGAGGTTTTCCTGTAAATTCCTGAAAATTACTGACCATGCAAGTGGTTGTAACCAAAAGAGTTATCATGCAAATCTTAGCGTCCCGCACTCAGATATGGCGGCAAAAAAAGTTTTTCGCCGACCCCCGCATTTGCCCGCAACAGCCCGCATTTCCTCCCGCACCGCATCACGCCGGCAAAGCCTCATTCATCAATCGGCCTTGACCCCCGCATTTGCGCGCATTCGCGCACCCGCGCGGGGGAAGATCGGGCGCGCGAACCGGGAGGAGTTCCGATGGACCCGGGCAGGATGGATCTGGAAAGAAGAAAGCGAACGGACCCGGCGGCCCGTGTCGGAACCGCTACCCCTCGCCGGGTTTGGGCATCGTGTAGCCGACGCCGCGCACATTGTGGATGAAGGCCGGCTGTGCGGGGTCGTCGCCGAGCTTGCGGCGGAGTTTCTTCACGAAGTTGCGCACCGCCTGCACGCTCGCGTCCTCGCGCCTTGACCACACCCGGCGCAGCAGCGCGTCGTGGGTCACCACACGCCCGGCGTTCACCGAGAGCGCGCGCAGCAGTTCGTACTCGGTGGCGGTGAGTTCCACGGGGCGGCCGCCGACGCTCACGAGCCGCCGCTGGTAGTCGATGGCGAGGTCGCCGAGCGCGAAGGGCTCGGCCCCCTCGCGGCTTCTGAGCGCGGCTCCGACCCGCGCGGTGAGCTCCGCGGCGGAAAACGGCTTGACGACGTAGTCGGCCGCACCCGCCTCGAGCGCGCGCACGACGGTCTCCTCTCTCCCGTAGCCCGAGATGAAGATGACCGGCAGGTCGGAGAGTTCGGGCGTCTCGCGCATGAGCTCGACCCCGTCGCGCCCGGGCAGCATCAGGTCGAGGAGCACGAGGTGCGGCTTTATCGTCCGCACGAGGCGCGCCGCCTCCTCCGGCTCGCCCGTCACGTGCACCGTGTAGCCGGCGCCTGTGAGCGCCTCGCGGACGTGGCGCAGCGTTTCGGGGTCGTCGTCCACCACCAGGATGGAAGCGGGTTCGCGCGCTCCGACGTCCGTGCGCGGCGGGCCCGCTACGGCCTCCTCCGCCGCCGGGAGGGTGAAGGTGAAGCGCGCGCCCATGCCCGGCCCCGCGCTCTCGGCCCGGATGCGGCCCCCGTGCGCCTCCACCAGCCCCCGGCAGATGACGAGCCCCAGGCCGAACCCCGCTGCATCGGAATCGCCTGCCTCGGCGTAACGCCGGAACAGGTGGGGCAGGCGCTCGGGCGCGAAGCCCCGGCCCTCGTCGGCAACCCACAGCGCCACGCCCGCGTCCTCGCGCGCGGCGCCCACCTCGATGGGCGAGGACTCGGGAGAATGCCGCGCCGCGTTGGCGATGAGGTTGTTCAGCACCTGCACGATCCGCCGCTCGTCCGCCATCACGCGCGGGAGGTCGGGCGCCAGGTCGACCCGCAGCGTCCGGCGGCCACCGCCGGCAAGGAACGTCGTCCGCGCCTGCTCGATCAGCTCCGCCGCCTCCACGGCTTCCGTGTCGACAGAGAGCGCGCCCGCGTGGATGCGCCCCGCATCCAGCAGGTCGCCGATCAGGTCCTGCATCTGGTCGGCCCCCTGCTCGATGATACGGACGAACTGGCGCGTCTCGGCGCGGTCGAACTGGCGCGAAGCGTTCAGAAGCGCCGACGTCGAGCCCTTGATCGAGGCCAGCGGCGCGCGAAGCTCGTGGCTCACCATGCCCAGGAACTCGATGCGCAGGCGCTCGAGCTCCTCGAGCGGCGCCAGGTCCTGCATCGTCACCACCACGGACTCCACCTCCTCGTCCGTGCGGATCGGCGTCGCGTTGACCAGCACCCGGACACTGCGCTCCGCGGGGCCCGAGAGCTCGACCTCCGCGCCTCGCAGCGTCTCGGCGTCCTTCAGATCCGCGAGTGTGACCTCGCGGCCGTCCGCGAGCCGCGCGGTGACCTCCCCGAGCACGTCCGCCCCGCTGCTCCCCGGCAGGCCCAGCGCCTCCACCATGCGCCGGGCTTCCAGGTTCAAGGCCGCGGGCTCCGACGTCCGCGCGTAGAACACCGCCACCCCCACCGGCGAGGTCTCCACCAGGGCTTCGAGGCCCGCTCGCGCGCGGCGCTCCTCGCCGTGCGCGCGGGCGTTCGCGATCGCCCCCGCCGCCTGGGAGGCGAAGAGCACCAGCAACTCCTCATCCCCGTCCGTGAAGCCCCCGCCCCCCTCCTTGTCCCCCACGAAGAAGTTCCCCATGTGCGCGCCACGGTGGTGCATCGGCGTGCCCTGGAAGGTCCGGCAAAGGCCCAGCTCGGGCGATAGCCCCAGCGAGCGGATGTGAGCGGGAAAATCGTCCACCCTGAGTGGCCCCTCCTGATCGCGGAGGTACTCGAACAGCCTGAGCCCGTCGGGCAGGCAGCTCGTCAGGCTGTGCACCTTTTCCGTGCTCAGCCCCGAGGTGACGAACTCCCTGGGCCCGCCCGACTCGTCCACCGTGGTGATCATGGCGTAGCGCGCGCCCGTGAGCGCGCGGGCGCCCTCGACGACCTCGCGCAGCACGGTCTCCGGCTCCAGGCTCGCGGTGATCCGCCCGAGCGCCGCGCACAGACGCGAGATGCGTCCCGCCTCTTCGCTTCCGTCCATCGTTCCCCTCCAGGGCAGAAAAACAGAAGAATGCACGTTAACGACATAAAAGTAAAGATATCGGATACGTTGATGATATGCGGCTCTGGTATGATGGAAACAACCGTTCCACCAGAGGGCAGGACCCGGAAAATGAGACATCGCGTGGAGAGGTTGGCGGGGCTTGCAACCGGTGGCGGCGGTAGAGCGGCGCCGGAAAATATCCGCAAAAGAGATGGTTCAACCTGAGACTCTACTGAAGAGAGATTCACCATGGATATCGTGATTTATGTCGTGATTGCGCTTGCCGCCCTTGTCGCCGTGGCCGTTTACCTGGCTCGCTCCGACCGGAAGGAAGAACCTTGGCGCCTTGCCTGCCTCCCCAAGCAGCCCAAGGGATAGGACGAGAAACACCATGACCATCCCTGAAGCGCTCGGGGGTGCGTTCATCGACCTCCAGGGTTTCGGCAGGCTGAGGGTCGAAGAGAAACCAGCGGATTCTCCGGTGGCGCGATCAGGCATTCAGTCGTCGGGCGCCATGGCAGGGAGTTTGCGCTGGAATCGTGTCCATCCTTCTACATAGACGGCTACGAGCAAAAGGCCCGTCTTCACGATCGGGAATTGGTGGACCTCTACATTCGGCATACCACTATGGTTCAGGTGGGGGGATTGACGTGAAAAACATTCCTGTGCTGCTCGTGATGATGTTTGCGCTTACCGCCTGCATGGGAAGCGGCGGCAGCGCCCCGCCTGAGGGAGTTCCCATCAAGCTTGAGAGGAATACCGAATTCGACGGCGAGAGCTTGCGGTTTTTCGTGAGCCTGGATGATGGAACCGAGGCTTCCGTCAACACGACCGACGATGTTTACGCCTCCGGGCCCGGGGCAACGCCCATACCCGGCCACCGGGCGAGGACCTGGACGTTCCTCAAGATCACGGATGACGCCACATCGGTAGCCCACGCCCTGGTGAGCTGGGACCCGGACGACCCGTCGGACTACCTCATGGCCGGCTGGTGGGCGCGGTTCCCCGACCAGGAGCCGCCGCTTTCGTTCAAGGGTTTTATGCCGTTCGGGATTATCGACGGTCCGGAACTCGACCATGGCGTCGTGCCGCAGTTGCCGATCGACGGAACGGCCTCATACGCGGGTCCGGCCGGGGGACTCTATGCATACGTGTTCGGTAGCGACTGGGGAGAGAATGAGGGCGAATTCGTGATCGAGGAATACCAGGGGGCGGTCACCTTGGCCGTTGACTTCGCGGACGGCACCCTGAAAGGCTGCATCGGGTGCGTGGGCGATCTCGTTACGCAGCGGGGGCATTTCGGCGTTTTCCTGGGCCAGGAGGTGAGCGACATGCAGGGGGTCGTCAAGGACTACGAACTCCACCTTGCCACGGCGATTATCAGGGAAGACGGCATGTTCAATCGAGACAGGGTGACGTTGAAACACCCGGAGCGGACCGTCACGCTAGCGGAGGGGTTCTGGGGCGGGGTCCTTTCCAGCCGCCAGGACACGGACGGGAACCCCCGGCTGGTGATGGGCTTCAGCGGCGTCGTTTTTGAGGAGAACGACGGCAGCAGAGGCGAGTTAGTCGGGTCTTTCCTGGCGCTGAGCGAGCGGTTCAGGGAGAACGGGGTGTCCCGTTTCCCGCCCCCTCCTGAAAATGGCAACTGATCGATAGACGTGCTTTTTCACCAAAGCGCGCACGCAGGCGTTGGAGCGCGCATTTCGGCTTCTCTCTCGCGCCGGACACGAACATCGCCGCAGTGTCGGACTCGGAGATCATCCGAAGCGGCAGGTGAACGAAGAAGCCGCGGGGAGGCAAGAGATTGGGAAAGGGTGTTTGGGGAGTCGCGGCGTTGTTCGCCGTGTACGCCGCGCTGTACTGGCATCATGTGATCGCTGTGGCTATGCCGCTGCAGGCGCAGTTTTCCTATTTCGCCGGTTCGTGTTCGGTGATCTGTATGGCGCTGGGCATGGTGTTCTCGGCGCGCCCGCGCGCTATGGAGGCGGCGTTCGGCGGTTTGGACCAGATGTACAGGCTGCACAAGCATCTCGGCGTCGCCGCCCTGTTGCTGTTCATAGCGCACTACGCGACCGTGCCGGGTGGACCGGAGGGAGACGCCGCGACACTCGGCGCGATTACCGCTCAAGGAGGCGCGCCCGCGCCAGTGGAGACCGCCGACCGGGAGGAAGGCCTGCCCATCGACCTCTTCGGCCTGGTCGCGATGATCGGCTTCACGCTGCTGATCATCATCACGCTGAACCGCAAGATTCCGTATCACATCTGGCTCAGGACCCATCGGTTCATGGGGCTGTTCTTCATCGTGGTCGGCATCCACGTCTTTCTGGTGCTCCTGGACGGCGAGGAGGTCGCATTCCGCTCGGCTCCGGGCGTCTTCCTTTCGCTGCTCCTGCTCGCGGGACTGGGAGCCTATGCGTACAAGTTGCTCGTGCATCCGAAGAGGGCGAAACGCCCCTTCACCCTGACCGGGGTCAACAGGCTCGAGCGTGCGACCGAAGTGGTGCTGGAGCCAAAAGACGGAATGTTTCCCTTCGAGCCGGGGCAGTTCGCCTTCATCACCATCGACGCCGAAGGCTTCCGGGAAGCGCATCCCTTCACCATCTCCTCGGGGGCGAGAGAGGAGAGGCTTCGCTTCACGATGAAAGTGCTCGGCGACTACACCCGCCGGGTGCGCGAAACGCTGGCCGCGGGCGCCGACGTCGACGTCGAGGGGCCCTACGGACGGTTCCATCCTCTGAAGGGTCCTGAAAAACAGGTGTGGGTCGCGGGGGGAATCGGGATCACACCGTTCCTCTCAGCACTGCGCACGATGGCGCCGGGACACGGCAAGACCGTCCGGCTCTATTACTGCGTGCGCACGGCGAGGGAGGCGCTGTTCTTCAGCGAACTGGAGGCGCGCGCGGACGAGGCGGGCGACGTGAGGATCACGCGGTTCGACTCGGGCGCCGGTGCGCGGCTAGACGCGGACATCATCGAGGACGACCTTGATGGTGAATTGAGTGAGTGGAGCTATTATTTCTGCGGCCCGAAGTCGATGATCGATTCCCTTTCCGGCGCCTTGACCAAACGGGGCGTGCCCGCGCGAAGCATCCATACCGAAGAATTCGAGTTGCGGTGATTGCACGTCATGGCACGGTGTCAATGAGCAAGACCCGCCCAGGCCTTATATGTTTTCACAGCCGGATTCCGGATTCACGGCGGGCTGCGATTGCCGTTTCCGGGCAAGGAACCTGGAAGGACGTGTTCATGACGTTTTCGTAGGCCTTTTTCTCGTGGAAACCCTGTCATTTGTGAAATACACGCAATGGAAAGGACTACAAATCATTCCCATCGAGTTTGTGGTGGATGAAAGAAACAACCGGGCGGGGTATGGGGTTTTCAAGTACCTGACGACCCCTTGAAGCGGGAATGCGCCGGTCGAGGTCTGACGTGGGCGGGAGACGCCGGCGTGCATTTCAAAACGAATTCGCCGTGAGGAAGTCATCGATCAGCCGGAACATTTCGCTGAACCTGGGATTGTAGGTCAGCCGCGCCAGGGCCTCCCCGCTTGGGGCGGCCGCGGCGCCGTCGCCGAACACCTCTCCCCGCCAGGGGCGCGCGGAGGCGAGGCAGCGCGCCACCGCCTCGGCGCTCGCGCCGGAACTCTGGCCGCAGTTCCGATAGTCGCCGTCCACGCCGTAGTGCGCATTGGCAGGCGCGATATGGATCGATTGGTGGGAGAAACCGGCGATCCGCTGTTCGGGCAGGAAACTGTTGCGGTAGCTGATCCGAGAGTCGGCCGGATCGGCCCCCTCCCGCGGGTCGCGGCGATACACGAGCAGCCGGCTGCCCGAATGAGAGAAGCGGTTCAGGAAGTAGTCGAGATTGGCGGCGGTGTTGATCACGGGGTCATCGGCGCTCTGCGCCATGAATACGGGTGCCGAGACGCGGCGCTCTTCCAGCGATCGCGCCAACTCCCGGGTCAGCAGGAACGTTTCCGCAATGGCGTTCACCGGCATCGCCTCATAGCGCGCGTAGTCATCCCGGGCGTCCCGGTCCAGCCAATCGAAGACATGACGCAGCCAGACCGCCTGGCGGATCCACCAGGCGCGCTCGAGCGCGAGAGCGGGCGAGAATATGAAGGCCCCGCGCACCGCGGCATCGGTGAGCAAAGCGTGTATGGAGAGCAATCCACCAAGCGAAAAGCCGCCGACGAAGACTTTGTCGACGTCGGTTTGCAGCGTCTTGAGCCCGAACCGGGTCGCCGCCAGCCAGTCGCCGCGATTCGCGTCTAACAGGTCTCCCGCCCGCGTGCCGTGGCCGGGCAGCAGCATCACCCGAACCAGAAAGCAGCGCGCCGCGAACGCATCGGCCAGGTCACGCATGGCCAGGGGCATGTCGGACAAACCGTGTAGAAGCAAGACGCCCCGGCCCGGGCGGTCACTCGCCGCCGGCAGGCATCGATCGGCGGGCGCTCGCTCGAAGGGAGTCGAAGCGGCGAGCTCCGTCTCCACCCGGCGCGGGTCCATATACACCTTGTGGCGTTCGAGCCTCTTGCGCGTCTGCCGGACATAGTCGCCGAAATCGCGATAACGGCCGGGATCGAACGGCAATCCCTCGCCTGAGGGTTGAAACCGCGCGCCATCGGCTTTCGGGCCCGGGGAAGATGTGCCGGCGGAGAGCGATTGGTCGATCGCCACGAATCCAAGCGCGGCAAGCAAACACGCCGCTGCGGCCATCACTCTCATGGTTACGTTACTCAACTGTTTCCGCTCCCGGTTTCACTTCACCTTCCGTTCAAGATGCCATCTCCTGCGGTACGCTGCAAATCATTGATCGGGGACGGTGGACAATTGCCGGGGTGCTTTATCGGATGAGCCGCCTTCTCTTCCTCTTCGTTTTTTCCCGAAGCACGGGTATAATGGCGCTGCTCCAAAGGGTTTTCTTTCACCAGGGAAGCGCCGTGGGGGTTTCGAGATGGACAGCGCCGGGTTCATCCAAAAGCTGACGGACGTGGTGGGGAAGGAATACATCCACACCGAGCCGGTGGCGCTCAGGACGTATGACTGCGACGCCCTCACGATCTACAAGGGCGTGCCATCGGCCGTCGTGTTGCCCGAGAGCACCGAGGAAGTCCGCCGAATCGTCGGGATCTGCCGCGAGTGCCGCGTACCTTTAATCGCCAGGGGCGCGGGCACGGGTCTCTCGGGAGGAGCGACGCCCCTGCCGGGCGGCGTGCTCATCGTCTTCACGCGGATGAACAGGATCCTGGAAATCGATTATGAGAACCGCCTCGCGCGCGTGCAGACGGGTGTGGTGAACCTACACCTCACGCGGAAGACGCTGCCGCACGGCTTTCACTACGCGCCCGATCCGTCGAGCCAGGCGGCATGCACCATCGGCGGCAACGCGGCGGAGAACGCGGGCGGCGCGCATTGCCTGAAATACGGGATGACCTCGAACCACGTCCTGGAGATGACGGTCGTCCTGCCCACGGGCGAGGTCGTGCACCTGGGCGCGGACGGGGAGGATTCGCCGGGTCTGGACCTGCGCGGATTCTTCATTGGTTCGGAGGGCACGTTCGCCGTCATCACGGAACTCACCGTGCGGCTCACGCCGAACCCCGAGAGCGTGCGCACGATGCTGGCCTGTTTCTCTCAAGTGGGGGATGCGTGCCGGACGGTGAGCGACGTCATTGCCGCAGGCGCCGTTCCCGCCGCGATGGAGTTGATGGACCGCTACACCATCGAGGCGGTCGAGACGGTGGTCAAGGCGGGCTATCCCAGGGACGCAGAGGCCGTCTTGCTGATCGAACTCGACGGCCTGCCGTCTTCCATCAAACCGCTCGAGACCCTGATTCGCGATGTATGCGAAAAAAACCATTGCTCTTCGTTTAATATCGCGCAGACCGAAGAGGAGCGCGAGAGCCTCTGGATGGGCCGGAAAAAGGCGTTCGGCGCCTTCGGGGTCATTGCGCCCGCCTACTATTGCCTCGACGGCACGGTTCCCCGCTCGAAGCTGGCGCAGGTGCTGGAAGAATTCGAAAAAATATCCGCCCGCTATGACTTGCGCATCACCAACGTGTTTCATGCCGGGGACGGGAGCCTCCATCCCAACGTTTTATTTGACGATCAGGTGCCCGGGGAAACCGAGCGGGTGATTGAATGCGGAGCGGAGGTGTTGCGCGCGTGCATACGCGCGGGAGGTGTGCTCTCGGGCGAACACGGCATCGGCATCGAGAAGATCAGGGAGATGAAGGAGCAGTTCGATGAACCCACGCTCGGGATCATGGAGCGCGTGCGCGACGCCATCGACGGGGACGGCCTGATGAACCCCGGCAAGATCATGCCCGATGAGGAAAACGTGTTCCCGGTCGCTCCCGGCGGCGCCCTCGCCCGGATGGGCGGGGGGATGACGAAATAAATCCCGTGGCCCTCAAGCTCGATTCGTTCGCCCAAACGATAGAAGCAGACTTAGGCGATTCCGTCCTGTTGTCGGATGAGAGGGCGGAGTCTTTCAAATTGGGCGGCAAAACGCCCTCTTTGGTGGCGAGTCCCGCCGACCACGAAGCCGTATGCCGCGTTCTCGCGCGCGCGAACGAAGCGGGTCTCGCCGTATTCCCCTGGGGGGGAGGCACGGGCAGGGGGACGGGATATGCGCCCGAGAGGTACGACGTGGCGCTCTCGCTGGAGCGCATGTCGAAAGCGGTGGAGTTTTTGAAAGACGATCTCACCGCCGTTGTGGAAGCGGGAATGAGCGTCGAGAATCTAAATAGGTTGACGGGCGCCGAGGGCCAGACGGCGGGTCTCGACCCCCCGCATCCGGGAACCTCCACGGTGGGGGGAGCCATCATCGCGGATCGTTCGGGTCCCATGCGGGTGCGCTGGGGCAAGGCGCGCGACCGCGTGATGCGCATGAAGGTGGCGCTGGCCGACGGCGCGAGCCATACCTATGGCGCGCTGGTGGTGAAAAACGTCACCGGCTACGACATGAACCGCCTCTTGTCAGGAAGCTGGGGGACGCTGGCGGTCGTTACCGAGTTGGCGATTCGCCTCTACAAGGCTCCCGAACACATTGGAGCGAGAGCGACCTCTTTTTCATCCACAGACGCCGCGTTCAAAGCGGCCAGGGCGCTGATGGCCTCGCCTCTTATGCCCATTTGGGCGGAAGTACTGGACGATGCGCGCATCGCCTCGCTGGCATCGGGCGGCGGCATCGCCTTGCCCGGCCCCGTCAGTCTGGTGGCTTCTTTCGGGGATTTTGAAGAAGGGCTGAACGATCAACTGGCCCGCTTCGAGGAAATCCTCGCGAAAGAGGGCGGGAGCGACGTCTTGCGCCTCGACGATGAGACAACTTCGCGCCTGGGCCGCGCCCTGGCCGATCCGCCGGGAGGAGATTTCTCCGGCTCCGAAGTGCTCTCTTTTCGGTCATCGGGCCGGCTCGATCAACTCCCCCGATTCGCGGAGGCGGCAAGGCGCGCCGCCGATTCGGGGAAATACCGCTGCGCCATCACCGCGCACGCCGGAAGCGGCGTGCTCAGGTGCTGGCTCGCGCCGGAGTATGAAGAATCCTCCCCGTTCGAGGCGTGGCGCGTCTTCTCCTCCCTTTGCAGGGAGGGCAGGGATGAGTGCCAAGCCCGCTCGGTACACCTGCGCCTGGATTCGGGGCCGGACTCGCTCAAGGAACAGGTATCCGTGTGGGGTGAGGACGCGCTCGAACCCGGGGCGCTGCAGGTGATGCGCAACATCAAGAAAACCTATGACCCGAAGGGAACTTTGAGCCCCGGCCGCTTCGTGGGCCGGACCTAGGAGGAAAGCCCGAATTGGCCACGGACCAAAAAGCAGGGAACGCGCAGGTTTTTCCCGAATACGAGAACCCCTTCGTCGGCCCGGACGCTCCCGACAGGCGGATGATCCAGCGCTGCATCCATTGCGGGTCCTGCGTGACGAGCTGTCCCACCTTCACGCTGCTCGGCAGCGAGATGGACTCCCCGCGCGGGAGAATCTATATCATGCGCATGGTGGCGGACGGGGAGATGGCGCCCGACGAGTCGGTGATGAAACACCTCGATCGCTGCCTGGACTGCCGCGCCTGCGAGACGGCGTGTCCGTCGGGCGTGCCCTACGGCTCCCTGATAGAGGCGGCGCGGGAAGGGCTCGAAAAAATCAGAAAACGCTCCTTCCCGGTGCGGATATTCAGAAGATTTCTTTTCCGCTGGCTTTTGCCGAGCAGGACGCTGCTCAATCTGGCGGGCATGGCCACCCGTCTGTACCAGACCACGTTTTTGAAAAACGTGGTGAGGGGGCTGGGTCTTTTGCCAAAAAAGCTGGCGGAACTCGAGCCACTGATGCCAGAGGCCCCGCCCGTGTCCTCGATGAGGGCCCTTCCTGCGGAAGTCGCGCCCATCGGGGATGAGAAACACCGCGTCGCCTTCTTCGGCGGGTGTATTCAGTCCATCCTGTTCGGCGACGTGAACCGGGCCGCCGTACGCGCCCTGGCGGCGAACGGGGTGCGCGTCGTGTTTCCCGCCTCACAGACGTGCTGCGGCGCGCTGCAGGCGCACGCCGGGGACAGGGCAGCGGCGAGAATCCTGGCGCGCAAGAACCTGGACGCCATCGACGCGGAAGAGTTCGACGCCGTCGTCCTCGCCGGCGCAGGCTGCGGGGCCACGCTCCATGAATACAGGGATCTGCTCGCGGAGGATCCCGTCTACGCGAGTCACGCTGCGGCATTCAGCGAGAAGGCGATGGACGTCACCGTTTTTCTATCCAGAATCGGCCTAAGAGAAGCGAACCACCCCGAGCCCCAAAAAATCGCGTATCACCACCCGTGCCACCTGTTTCACGCGCTCAAGGTCCGCAAGGAGCCGCTCGAAGTTCTCTCCGCGATCCGAAACCTGGAGATTGCGCCCCTCGAGGAGAGCGACTGGTGCTGCGGCTCCGCCGGCAGCTACAATCTCACGCAGACGGAGATTTCCATGCAGCTTCTCGACAGGAAGATGGGGCACGTGAAAGACTCCGAAGCGCCTGTGGTCTGTACGGGCAATCCCGGTTGTCAGATCCAGATCGCGTTCGGCGCGCGTAAGCGGGACATGGACCTCCGGGTGGTGCATCCCGTCGTCCTGCTGGATGAGGCGTATGAGGCGGAAGGCGTATATCAAGGCGCGGTGCTTCCATGACATGTAAGCTGAGAGGAGCACGACCCCTGGAATCGGGCGCTCGCTCGCGGGAAATCTCCGCCGTAGTCTCCAGGTGGCCGATGCAGGCCAAGAGAACTTGAGGCCGGCCATGAAATCCGGAGTTCCGCTTATCCTCGTTTTCATCATCGCCGTCACCGGGATGGGACATCGGTGAAGGCTTAGGGCTCACTCCCGGCCTCCACGGCAAGCCGGGCCTCGCCGCGGCGGGAGCCGGGAATCGAGTCGCCCCCGCACGTACGCGGCGCGAACCGGCTGAGGTAGTGATGAGATCATCATTCGCATTGATTTTTCTCTGTATGTTCATCGCACTGACGGCGGCTGCGGGCGACGCTGCCGGAGAAGAAACCGGCGCCGCCGTACAAGCCGGGGGTTATGCATCCCGCGCCGGCGCCGTTCTGGGGGTCTGGCGCCCGGCCCGGCCGGCGCATACGCCCGAGCACATGGCGCGGGCGGCGAACCGCTTCCTCCTGATGCTGAACAACGCCCAAAGACGCACCGCCCACTACGATCTGAACAGCCCCGAAAGAACCAGGTGGACCAATGCCCCGGCCCGCGGGGACGTCGGCGGCGTCGCGCTGGGCGACCTGAACGGCGCGCAGCTTCGCGCATTGCTGGATCTTCTCGCGTCGGTGCTGAGCGAGAAAGGTTATTACAGGATACGGGACGTCATGCTGGGTGATGACCTGCGCGCCGTGATCGACGGCAGGAGAAATACGGGGGTCGGGATCGAGGCGTTTCGTTTCTCTGTTTTCGGCGAGCCGTCGGCAACGTCGCGCTGGGCGCTGCAATTGGACGGGCATCATGTCGCGCTGAACATCACGCTAGATGGCGATGCCTGGTCCATGTCGCCGAGCTTCATCGGCACGTATCCACAGTCATTCTTAGTCGCGGGAGCGCAAATGCGGCCGCTGGCCGCGCAGACGGACCTTGCATTTGAATTCGTGAACAGCCTGACGCCTGAGCAACGGAGCCTGGCCGTGATCGGCGTACGGCGAGGCGCCTTGCGGGTCGGAGCCGGCCGGGACGGCGTCGTGCCGGAGCCTGCCGGCATGCGCTGCGATGCGCTGAACGGAGCGCAGAAGAAAAAGCTTCTCGCCCTGGCCTCGCAGTGGTTCGATCTCATGCCGCCGCGCCATGCGCGAACGCAGAAGAAGCGGTTTCTCAATGCGCTCGATAAGACGTGGTTCTCCTGGAGCGGACCGCTTGCGGCCGGAAGCGATGTTTCCTGGGCCATACAGGGGCCGTCCGTCATCATGGAATATGCGAACGACGCGCGGGGAGGCAGCAGCGGGGGCAACCCTGCGGATCACGTGCACACGATCTACCGCGACCTGGAGCGCGAATACGGCGGCGGGCTCCTCAACCGTCCCCGTTCACGTCGGTAGGCGGGGATTAGAGGTGACAGCATCAGGGAGCAGTGGTGTAGGGAAAACGCCACAAGGAGTCGAGTCGTGTGCTTTCGTCCTGCGTGCGGTCCCCGCCCTTCGGGCGTCGCCGCCCAAGGAGATGGCGTCGTAGCGGCGCTTGAGCGAACCAACCGGGCCGCGTCCGGGAGCACGCTTCGCATCGTCATATGAACCTGTTCTGCAGGACGCCTGATGGCGGGCGACAATTTACTCACGATCCACGAATAACCGGCAACGCCACAATGGGGTATGTCCGGTTCTTTTTGCAGGCAACGACCGCGTGTCTTTGGGTGTTCCCGGCTCAGCCGACTGAGCCGGGAATGCGACCCTCGAACACAATGGCAAATTGGCGCATCGCAGCGCTCCACTCAAAAGGGCGGCACCAACGGACCCCGTCTCCAAGTGCCGGAAAGTGCTTCTCGCCACGGGCGTGTACACGAATACCAACCAGTACGAACAGCCATCCCAGCTCCCCGAAAGAAAATATGGTGTCAGTCTCGTTATGATTCCGGCCCTGGAGGCCGAGTTGACATTAAACGCTCAGAAAGCGTCAGGCCAGGTGTGGCCATGCAAGTATGATGGACAACCCTTCAGCACGGCATCTCTGGCGTTCTCGGAAAGTTGGAGAGAGCGCGCTGAGAGTTGATGCCGCTTCATATCACCAGACCTCAGGAGAGGGGCTAACCCCTCCAAGCCCTGATTTTCGCAGAGTTGAACACCCCGCCGGCATGCAACCGAGGTCCCGGGGTGGCGGAGAGACCGGCCTCCACGGATTTGGATAACGCTTCGGCCCGGTGCACGATCCAGTGATGGAATCGGATGGAGGACGTTTTGTTTTCGGCGCGGTTGAGCCCGTTTCCAGACTGCCCCCGGTCAACGGCGTAGAGCCCCGACTTGTGCCCCGATTCTCCGAGGTCGAACAGCAAAACGAACCGCAACCTTTACGGGACGCGGGTTCACTGTCCGTTGACCGTCCGCTTCCGATCTTGATCAAACCGGCGCTGCGGGTTGGTTCATTCTCAAGGGCGCGTAGGTTGAATCTGCGGTTTTCATGCGTGTGTGCCCGAATCGGCGCGCTTCAAGGGGAAAGGAGCGGCGACGCGCCCCGGCGTATGATATCCGTCTCGAACGGCCACCAGGGTGAAGCTCCGCTGCATGGACAACGGCCAGCGGAAGAAGGATATCGTTCCCGGCCGAGGAATGGGGATTGCGCGCGCGCGACGGCAACCCCTGTCTCGGCATCTCCAAGAGTCCGCGGAAGCGCATCGCCCGGTTCATCGATGTGGACAAACTGGCGCTGCTCGGGCGCGCGGCTGGCAATGTACCCGCTGTCGGGCGGACCCGGATGGGCTTGTCTTTGAACAGGTGTATGTCAAGACGCGCGAATCGTTTAGCCGGCGTCACCGGCGAAGCTGATGCCGACCCGCAACGCGGACTCGGCGCCTACCCACAGCGAAAACGCCGACCTGAGGTTCGTCGGAACGCGCCGGTCCTTGCTGTCCCCGGTACGGACTTCAGAATTTCTTCTGCAAGCCGAGCGAGACACCGTTGCTTCGGCTTTCGCTCTCGTATTCCAGGCCGAAGGCGAATTGCGTGTTTTCTCCAAAGGGCAGGGAATACCCCAGGGCGTAAGTCGTCGCCGGCCGGCTGCGCAAGCCGATCTCGATCCGGCGACGCTCGAGCGACTGCGAGCGCCCGAGATAGAACGCTTCGGCAAAACCGGCCCCGGTCGCGACGACGTGGCTGATCCGGGCCCGTCCGCCGCGGATCCCCATTCCCTGACGGGTCGAAAAACGCAGCCTGTCGTTGTTCCGGAATACGCCGCGCCCCTCGATTCCCGCCGAGCGGCCCGCCGCCCGCAGCCCGGATATGCCGGACAGCATGCCGCCGCTCACGGACACCTTTCCGGCGGCGTGTTCGTAACCCAGGAACACGCGCCAGTTATCGCCCAGCGCCCTCGACAACAACAACCGGCCCTGGCGGGTCGCGGTCCGGGCGTTTCCCAGCGCGCCGGGGTGCGCCCCCCAGAAGCTGCGGTTTTCATTGATGTGGGAGACCTCGGCCACGAGGCCGAAACCGCCGCGGCTCATGCGCCACTGCAGGCCGAGCTGCCACCACGGCGTCCGGCTATGGTTGTTTCCGTCGAGCGCGGCGAACGGCCGCACGCCGGCACCCTGCCCCTCAAAGGCGAACGAGCCCCCGGCGTCGGCGAAGAAGGGGGCGGCGACCGACGGGCCGGTGGCGTCGAACGCGTCCCATTCCCGCCAGGGGGATTGTTCGCACCCATCGCACAGGCCGTAGCGGAACCGCACTGCGCCCAGCAAGTCGTCCGAATAAACCGAGCCCGCCGAGCGAACCCCGCCGGTTTCCGGGTCGGTCGTGACGAACGCGCCATGGGCTTCATGGTAATGGCCATCCGTCGGCGCGAACATGCTCGCCGCCGCGCGGGTATGCGCCGGGAATCTCCTGCCGCCTCCCCTGACGTCGACGATGCGCGAGAGCGCCATGTTGTAATACGCCCCGCGGACGCCGCCCACCGCGACAGGGACGGCTTTCAGCCCGGCGCCCACATGGGCGAGCGCCGGTGACAGGGTGATGCGGGCGTCGCGCAACCCGAACGACCGCGTCGTTCCGGCGACCGAATACGGCAGGCGGACCGTCCCCTGCATGGCGATGGCCCTCCCCAGGTTCAGCCGCCCCCAGCCGTATACCGGGTCCGGCTCGTCGCGATCAGTCAGCCGCGTTCCCATCGGGTCCGCGGAATAGAGCAGCACGGCCTGCACCACCTCCATCGGCAGGCTGGGCAGCCGGCTCTTGAGCACGGCCAGCGCCCCGCTCACCATCGGGGCGGCGAAAGAGGTGCCATCGAGCGCCTCGTCGGGGCCGACCCTGAGACCCTGTCCCGGCGCGAACAGGCACCAGTTCCGTGCCTCGCCGCACCCGTTGGAAAACCGCGCGATCCTGCCGTTCCCGTCCAGCGCCCCGACCACCAGCCATTTCCCCAGCAGTCCGGGCTGGAACAGCGGCGCCACCGCCCATCCCCCGATGGAGTTATAATCGGCGCAGTCGCCGCCCCCGCAGTCCGTTCCCCACATCTCCCTGAAAGAGATCGTGGGGCCGTCCCTGTCGCCATCCTTGCCCTCATGCAGCCAACTGAAATTCTTCATGAAGTCCTGGGCGGTGAAGGTCAGGTCGCCCAGCAGGCAGCCGTCCTCGCCGATGTAGTTCTTGCCGCACATGTGAACCCTGTTGTTGATGGAGTTCCAGCTCTCGTTGCCGGCCGCCCACACCGCCACGATATCCTGGTTCTCGAGTACTCTCGCGGTAGCGGCGAAATCCCCATGGAGGAAACTGCCGGTTCCCAGACCCCTCTCCATAAGCGGCCGGAACAGCGGCTTGCCCGGGGCCAGCCATACGCCGTCCCTGCCGGCGTACTTCCCGTAGTACCACTCCGACAGCCCGATGCTGAAGTTGAGCACTTGCGCCCCGTTGGCGACCGCGTGTTCCATCGCCTGCACAGGCTGTCCGCCGCCGGCGAGCTGTATCGGCATGATCGAGGCCCGCGGCGCGACGCCGTGGACGTTGTAGGTGGGGATCGCACCGCCGCCGGCGGCCCTTATCTCGAAAGTCCCCGCGGTATTGTCCCTCGCCCCCGCGGCGAGCAGGGCGACATAGGTGCCGTGCCCTGTTCCAGGAGCCCCCGCCCGGCCCGGCTCGAACACGTTGGCGTTTCGGTTGCGCACGTGACGCGGCGCCCTGATCCTGCCCGCCAGATCGGGGTGCGTGGGGTCCAGGCCGTCGTCCGCCACCGCGATGGTAACGTCCTGGCCGAAATAGCCGCGCTGGTAGGCCCCGTCCGCGGAGATGGCCGCCAATCCGTGATGGCGCATGAACTCCGGGCTCCGGTAGTCCCGGCCGTCCGAAGGGCGCGGGGCGCCGAGTTCCGTGGAGCGGAACGCGAGGGCGACCGGATTCGAGCCGGCAGGCGCCGCCGGGCCGCCGCCGGGCGGGCCGCCGCCGGACGGGTCGCCGCCGCAGCCAATCGTCCCGAGGTGGACGCAGGCCAGAAGCAGCAGACACAGCGCGAACCGAAGGACCTCCCGAGGGTGGCGGGGCACGCCGTTCACGGAATCCGCCGCGGGTCCATGCTTCCGCCACATCTTCGAGAGGTGCGGTCTTAGGGGGCGGTTTTCGCACGAACGCCACAGGATGGCGGCAATGCCGGCGTAGTTCATTCCGAGACCTCCTATGCAAGACACATGGCCCGCGCTCATGACGCCCTGGGCATGCTCATGAGTGAACGTTCAGTAGAAATGCGTTTACGGGCGGCGCAAATGATTGTAGCAAAATCTTATATTTTTTTGTGTGTTGATTCGAATACTTTTTTCGCGTAGTTCCGGGTTTTTCGTCGTACCGGCAGGTCCCGATAAGCGCGAGCGATGAAAAGAAACGACAAACCGGGGCGCGCGGCAGGGGCCGACGAACGGCGCACGTGGCAGCCCTGTGTGTATTTGGAGCCAGTCACCGCGCCTTGATGCGGTACATACTGCGGCCGAACATTGTCCGCGCAGCCGGCAGGGCCGGGAAAGCGGTCGCAAGCCGGGATTTGAGCCTTCGGCACCGGTTGCTCCAGCGAACCGGGCGATGAACTGACCCAGCCGGACGCGCGCGGTTTCGTCGCGCCAGCGGCCGGGAATGTCCTCGCCGAGAGGCCGCGCCACGCGGCCGCCTCAGACAGCCCCGATCCCGGATTTGTAACGGCCGAAGCCAGTAGCGCAACATGGACGCGACCCTGCGAAGCTACGACGCCGAACTTCCGCCAGATGGCCCCGCAGGGCGTTGATTGCCTGAGCGCGCTGGCGAACCAGCATCCACCGGGCCTGCTGCTCTTCCGTCTTCACCGCCATAAACCTCATGCTCGAGCGGGAGGCCGCCTCGCGGATCGCATCCGCATCCGCAGCGCGGACGAGCCGCGTTGGTGAAATCCGGACAGTTGTGGAACCTCGTGAAACCTGCGCCTCGAAGCGGTGTGGCCGGAGTTCGAGCGGGGCGTGTCAGTCGAGGATCTGGAAATGCGCTTCGGTCGGCTCGCGCGCCTCGCCGTTGACGGGCAGGATGTCCTGCGGGCAGGCGGAGAAGACGACGACGACGTCGAGATTGGCCTCGAACAGCACGTGGTCGCCCGCTTTCGAGACCGGCGCGGCAAATTCGAGGTTGCCGTCCGCCTCCCAAGGGATGTTCATGAACAGGTTGAGCGGCGAGGGCGTCTCGGGCGGCGTCAGTCCGAGTTCGTAGAGGGCTGCGGCCAGATTGTCGGTGCAGTTGTCGTGGTATTCCGTGCAGCCGAGCAGGCCGTAGCGGTAGTCGTCACATGCGGCGATCAACGTGTCGTGAACGCCGGGCGAGGTGTCCTCGACGAGCGTCAGGATGGGACGGCGGCGGTTGCTGTAGAGTGCATCGCCCACCTCAGGGCGCATCTTCGTCAGGGTTGCGCGGGTATGCTCCATCGACATGAACTCGCGCAGGTCGCGCTGCGTGAAGGCCCATGTGTCCACGACCTGCGCGCCGTGGGTGTTGACGACCTTGATCTTCTGGCCCCTGGCGACCGGAGCGGCCCTGCCGCATCGCGCCGGAATCGTCTGCAGCCCGGACATGACCTGCCTCCCGTGATGGATGGGAACGCCAACATAACCCCCGCGTCGCGGCGGCGTCAAGGCATCGCGGCGCCTCCGGCGCTCCGGGTTTGACAGGCGCCGGGGAGTGCACTAGATTTCGAGGGCGAGGCCGTCATAGGCGCTCGCTGAGGCTTTATTCCATTCCGCGCCGGCGGAGCCGGCGCAACGCATGAGAGGGGAGGATCGGGGCATTGACTTCATTCAAACGGGCGTGGGCGGTCGCATTCGCGGTTGCCGTGGCGGCGAGTCTTGGCTTTTCCGGCGGTCCGGCCAGGGCGGATCTCCTCTCCGATATCAAGAAACGAGGCGAATTCATTGTCGGGACCGAGGCCCGGTTCCCACCGTTCGAGTTTGTCAAAGACGGCAGGATCGTGGGCTACTCGACAGACATCATGGCGCACGTCATGAAGGCGTTGCCGGGGGTCAGGCTGACCCGGCTCGATCTTCCCTGGCAGGGAATACTTCCCGGCCTGTCGGCGGCCAAGTTCGACTACGTCGTCACCTCCGTGACCGTCACCAGGGCGCGCTACGAGAAGTACGCGCTGAGCCTGCCGGTCGCCGACGCGACGATGGCGCTGGTCAAGCGCAAGGGCGACGATTCGATCAGGGCGCCTGAGGACATCGCCGGGCACGTGGTGGGCTCACAGGCGGGCTCGGCGCAGTTGCAGGCCCTCCAGGCTTTCGCCGGTAAGCTCAAGGGCGCAGGCAAGGGGGTCAAGGGGATCAAGACCTACGTCGATTTCAACGAGGCCTTCGCCGATCTGGCGGCAGGAAGGATCAGCGCCGTCTGCAACAGCCTGCCGAACCTGCTGGATCTCGTTCGCAAGCGGCCGGACAGGTTCGAGATGGTGCTGCCGACATTCGGTCCCAAGAAGTATTTCAGCTGGGCCGGGCGCAAGGACGCCAACAGCGCTTCGCTGGTCGCCTTCATGAATGAGCAGCTCGCCAAGCTCAACAGGGCGGGTGTGCTGACCGCGCTGCAGAAGAAGTGGTTCGGCGGGCCCATGGAGTTGCCGTCCGACAAGCTGCCGGTGCCGCACGACTAGGCGCCGGCCGGTAATCGACGGGTCCCGCCGGTGGATTTTTCTGGCGTCATTTCGAACCACTATGGTGCGTTCCTCGCCGGGGCGGGGATGACCGTCACGGTTTCGGCGGTCTCCATCGCCGCCGGCATGGTCATGGGTCTCGGGCTCAGTTTCGGCCTGATCTCCCGGAGACGGTCGATCCGGCGGCCCTCGGCCGCCTACCGGAGCGTCTGGCGAGGGACGCCCATCCTGGTGCAGTTGCTGATCGTCTTCTACCTGCTGCCGGAGATCGGCCTCGACGTGCCGCCGGTCGCCGCGGCGATAATCGCGCTGGCGATGAACACCGCGGCGTTTCAGGCCGAGATATTCCGGGGCGGCCTGTTGTCCATCCCGCCAGGTCAGGTCGAGGCCGCGCGCATGCTCGGGATCGGCATGCCGGCCATCCGGGTCAGGATCCTGATTCCACAGATGATGCGCCTGGTCCTGCCGGCGCTCGTCAACGAGACCATCAGCATCCTCAAGAACTCCTCGCTGATCTCGGTGATCGCGGTGACCGAACTCATGCGCACCAGCCAGCAGGTGGTGTCCGTCACGTACCGGCCGCTGGAAGCCTACATGATCGCGGCCCTCATATACCTCGCCATGAACCTGGTGCTGGCCCGCGCCGGGGCCTGGTTCGAGAGGCGCTACGCGGCGGCGCGCTAGCCGCTCAAGGGGGAAACCGTGTCGTTCGACATCGACATCATGTTCCGATACGGCCCGCTGTTGCTGTCGGGATTGTGGACGACGGTCTATGTCTGCGCGCTGGCGTCGCTTCTGGCCGTCGCCGCCGGTCTCGGGGTTGCGGTGCTCTACGGCCTGCCGATGCGCCCCGTGAAGCTGCTGTGCCGGGCCTACATCGAGGTTATGCGCGGGACCCCGATACTGACCCTGTTGTTCATCCTCTACTACGGGGGGCCTTCGTTCGGCCTCACCCTGGATGCCGAACCGGTCGGGATCATCGGCCTCGGGCTCTACGGCGGGGGGTATTTCGCAGAAATATTCAGGGCCGGGTTCCAGTCCATCCCTGCGGGGCAGCTCGAGGCCGCGCGCATGCTCGGCATCCCGCGACGGCTGATCGTCGCCCGCATCCAGATCCCCCAGATGCTGACGCTGATCATCCCCCCGTCCACGAATCAGATCATCATCCTGGTCAAGGAATCGGCCCTCCTGTCGATCATCACCGTCGCCGAGCTGACGAAGAACACGACACAGATGGTCAACGAGACCTTCGCGGTGGTCGAGCCCTACGTGGCGGTCGCCCTGCTCTACTGGCTGATCATCGAGGGCATCGCGCTCACCGGCGGGGTGCTCGAGCGCCGGTTCAGGTACGCATCATGACGGGCGAAGCGCGAGGCGGCGCCATGGAACACAAACCCGTGGTCCTGGTCGAGGGCCTGCACAAGCGCTTCGGCGCGGCTCACGTCCTCAAGGGGATCGACCTCGCGGTCGAGAGTTCACGGGTGGTCTGCGTCATCGGTCCGTCGGGTTCGGGAAAGAGCACGCTTCTGCGCTGCATGGCGTTTCTCGACCGCTACGATGAGGGCCGGGTGTTCATCGAGGGCCGGCTGCTGGGCTACCGCGAGGTCGACGGGGGGCTTGCGCCCGACAGCGAGCGCAACATCGACAGCGTGCGCAGCGTCATCGGCATGGTCTTCCAGCACTACAACCTGTGGCCGCACAAGACGGCGCTCGGCAACGTGACCGAGGCGCTTCGCGTGGTGAAGGGACTCGGCAGGCGGGAGGCGGAGGCGATCGGCATGGAGACGCTGGCGAAGGTGGGGATGGACGACAGGGCCCACGCCTATCCGGCCCGGCTCTCGGGCGGGCAGCAGCAGCGCACCGCGATCGCCCGGGCGCTGGCGATGCGGCCGCACGTGATGTATTTCGACGAGCCGACGTCGGCGCTGGACCCCGAACTCGTGGGCGAGGTGCTTCAGGTGATGCAGGAGCTTGCGGGCGAGGGCATGACCATGGTCGTGGTCACCCACGAGATGGGATTCGCCGCGCACGTGGCCGACGAGGTCGTGTTCATGGACGGGGGCGAGGTCATCGAGCGGGGTTCCCCGGACGATGTCTTCAAGCGGCCGCGAAGCGAGCGCCTGCGCGAGTTCCTCGATACCTGGCGGGCGCGCTCGATATGACGGCCGGGACCGGTCGGAGAAGGGCCTGAGACCGTTGCCCATCCCCTCGGCCGGACCCGAACCGGGCGGCTGAGGGTCTCGCAGGCAGGCGCGGGGTTGCCCTCGTTCTATTCGGCGGGCTCATCTTTGAGGTACTTGAATACCGCGTACCCCGCCGTATCGTCCGATTCATCCACCACATGCCTTATCGGAACGATCTGCAGGTTTTTCCATTGCGTGTATTCGGCGAAATCCAGGGTCTCCGCCAGAAGCAGGCCGACGGAGACAACGCGCGCGCGCCCGGTCCGATCCCTCGCCCCGAACCGGCAGTCGTATCCCCCGACAAAGGTGGAGCCTGCGGGGGACACGAGATTGGACAGGCTGTTCAGAACGCTCTCGAGGAGCGATTTCCGTTCCACGCGTACGGAATCCGGAGACAGCGAATACCCCTTGTTCGCCGTCCATTTCGCGGCGAAGCTCCTGCAATGCCCCTGCAGGCTCACGCTCTCTTCCGGGGACGACCGCCCCCCGTGGCCTTTCCCGCCGGCGAAGCCTGCGAAAATGGCGATGGAAACGACGCAAACGGCAAGAATTCTCATTTGCGCTCATCCTCTCCGCAGAAAAAAGACGGGAGGCGGGGCCGGCGACGACCCTCCGAGCGGCGGGCCGAACGCGCTGCCTTCAGGCGCTCCTGCCGGCCACCGGTCCCGTTTTCCAAAGGGCGCCACCCCTCCCTGCAAACAGGAAAAAGCCGGTAGGGGTGGCCGGCCGCTTCAGGGAGGCGACCCAGGGTCACGAGGAGGCGACCCGTTTTCCCCCCTGAAACGTCCTTCCCTGCAAAAGTCGCCACTCCTTCCGCTTGCGCAAGGCATTAAAGAGCGCTCGCCCGTGGCCTCCAGCGCGGCGCGGAATTTTTTCGCCAGGGAAACGTGCTGCTGGGCATCGAGAACTATCCAGCCCTCGGGCTTCAAGAACGCGCCTGCGTTCGAATCGCCGCCCTCGCCGATGAATGCGTGAACGCCCTCGGCGAGGGTCACGAGTTCCGCATCCGAATAATGCGTCATTTCCAATCCTTATTCTACGGCCTGGACGCTCTGCTACCCGATCCTTTCTTCGGTGTTGAGGTACTGTCGCACCTGCCTTGTAAGGTTCGTAAATTCGAGTGTTTCCGTGGAAGCCACCGTACGCGGACGTGACAATTCAACCTTTATCTCCCCGACGATGCGGCCTGGACGCGGTGACATGACAAGAACACGGTCGGCAAGATAAACGGCTTCCGATATGCTGTGCGTTATAAAAAGGACGGTCTTGCGGCGTTTCATCCAGATGCTTTGCAGTTCACTGCTCATCTGTTCTCGCGTCATGGCGTCGAGGGCGCCAAACGGTTCGTCCATCAGCAGCAAATCAGGATCATGAATGAGCGCGCGGCAAAGGCCGACACGCTGCTGCATCCCGCCGGAAAGCTGGTGCGGATAGGCATTCTCGAAGCCTTCGAGCGCGACCAGTTGAATCAACTCCTGCGCTGTCTCCCGGTAGTCCTCTACGCGCAGGCCCCGTATTTCGATCTGGAGGAGAATGTTCTCCAGGATCGAACGCCAAGCCATTAACAGAGGACTTTGAAAGACTACCCCGACCGAGGCTGTCGGCCCCTTTATCTCCCGCCCGTTCACCCGGATTGCCCCGCTGGATGGCGAGAGCAATCCGGAAACGAGCTTCAGAAGCGTGCTTTTCCCACAACCGCTGGGGCCGACGAGGGCGACGAACTCGCCCTCGGAAGCAAAGATGGATACATTGTCGAGCGCGTGTACATCGGCGTTCGCAGCGTGATAAGTGAGACTGACGTCGTCAATCCCGATTACCTCGCCATTCATCGTATTTTAGTTCTTCGGAACAAACTTGTTGCTGTAGAATTTCTCGGCTGGCAGAGACTTCTTGAGCCGTCCCGTTTTCACGAGGATCTGTACGGCATTGTCCCAATCCGCCTTGCTCGTCCATCCGTAGGGCTTGCCCGCCGTGTTCTTCGTTCCGAGCCGTCGATGCGTCTCCTGCCATTGGAGCTTAACCGATTCCCTGCGCTTTTCCGCCGTCTTGGACAATCTCATGGCGATGTCGACAGCCTCGTCGATGTTCTCTTTCTTCACCACGTCCTTCAGCGCCCGCGCAACCGCGCGCACAAAACGCTGCACTTGTCCGGGTTTCTCGGCAATCCTTTGCTCGTGAACCACCACGCCATGGCCCAGGGGAGAAATGCCGAAATCAGAGAATTTCATAAAGTACACCGGCTTCCCTTTTCCCTGGCGGGCGCGCACGACGAGATCAAGCGGTGAGCCGATGACGACACTGATGAATGAATCGACTTTGCCGTTCACGAAAGTGGTGTTGCGCGTAGCGCCGCTGGTAACACGGATCTGCACTTTCTCCGGCGGAATTTTATTGACGGACAGCAAAAGGTCGAACATGGATTTGTGCCCAGCCGTCATGGCCACCGATCTGCCAATCAGGTCCTGGGGCTTTCGAATCGGGCTGTCCTCGTGCGAAATCACGGCCCATGCTCCCTTCTGCACCACCCCGAAAACGCCCTTGAGCTTCATGCCTTTGGCGACGCCGGAGGCCATGAACATATAATCCGCAACCCCGAAATCGTCATGCTTTCCACTAATCAGACCAACCGTTTTACTGGAGCCTGCGCCTTCCTTTATGGTCACGTTCAGTTTTTCCGCCGCAAAATACCCCTTCTCCTTCGCCCAGTAGAACGGCAGATGATAGCCGGACAGTCTCCAGTCCAGGCGCAGGCTCACAGATTCTGCCGCCTGTGACGAGTGGACGGGGAAAATGCTTGCAGCCAAAAGAAATGCGGAAACAACAAGCAGCCCTTTGCGCAAAATGGAACCCATCATCTTACAATCCTCCTTTATTAGGATTGGTAGGCAGTCGTCGACTCGATCCGAACCGAGACGTGCCAGGGAATCAAGAGACGTTCCAGTTTTGAGACTATGGAGAACAAAATGACGCCCATGGCGATCAATACGAAAAGCGCCGCCCAGATCAGCGGTCCGTCAAGATCGCCTGCGGATGTAAGGAGCAAAAAACCCACCCCTTTGTCGGACCCGACGAACTCCCCGACGATGGCCCCGACAACCGAAAAACATATGGCGATCTTGAAACCGCCGAACATCTGGGGCAGCGCCGCCGGGCCTCTAACCTTGAGCATGATTTTGGGGGTTTTGGCCCCCATCGAGCGAACGAGATCGATCATGTCGTTCTCGACGCCTTTCAGCCCGACGATCGTCGACACGATGATCGGAAAGAACGAGATCAGGAACACGACCGCGATCTTCGGTAATATCCCGAATCCAAGCCAAACGACCAGTATGGGCGCAATCGCAACCTTCGGTATCGTTTGGGACATCACGAGAAACGGCATCAGCATACGTTCGATGCTGCGGCTGCAAACGACCCAAAATGCAAGTGGTACGCCTATCAGGACGCTGGCCGAGAAACCCAATAGCACGGATTGCAGCGTATAGAAGCATTCGTCGGCTAATCTGCGCCACTCCTCACCGAGCCGTACCACCACGTCCAGGGGCGCCGGCAACAGGTACTCCGGGATCTCGAATACCTTTACCGCAGCCGACCACAACACCAGGGCCACGGCAACAGCCATGACCGGCATCAAGATGTCCAAGGCTCTCTCGCGCCGGGCCGAATTGGCTTTGAAGACGTTCCACGAGGAAGGCATCGTTCTCCGTGCTCTGCCATCAGAGGAGTCGGCTGCCATCGGTTCGTCTTTCTCCGGGCTCAGGGAGGAAGTGTCGGGATAATCGGCTCGATCGCTCAAGAGAAGAATTATCCGCAGCCTGGCCCGCTGGTACTATTGAGAATGATTAGATGCCTGATCGTAGCGATAACGCGGCCATCGGTCAATCTCATGAACCTCGTCGGTTTCGTCGCCGGACTTGTGATTACGACACGAACCCGGGGTCAAACGGCGAGGTTTTCTCGCAGAGTCTTGCCCCCATACGATTTCCTGTACCTCCCCCGTCTTTGCAATTCGGGAACCAGGTAATCCACAATGTTGAGCATAATCTCGCGCGGCCCGGCCTGGGACTGCTTGACCATGAAGCCGCCGCGACTCCCGGTCGCTTCGAATATCTCTTCGAAACGATCGGCAATCTGTGCCGCCGTACCGGTGACCGCGGTGGCGTAACCCGTTGCCGACTCGAGTCCATGCCGGAAGAATTCGTCGCGATCAATCTCGGCGTGCTCGCCGTATTTGTGCGCCAGTTGATTGACGAAACCCACCGGAGAAGCCTGCGCGGCGACGATTCGTTCCTGAAGTTCCGCCAGGGAGAATCGCGGCGGAAGTTTGGACAAGTCGTAGCCGGTATTGTGTGACAGCCATACTCCGACGGCTTCCATAGGCACATCGGAAATCAGCGCTTCTCGCAGCGCATGCGCCTGTTTCTCGGTTTCACCGACGATGGCCCTGAGTGCCCAGATGATGCCGACCTCTTGCGGGTCCCGCCCCTCTGCGAGGAGAGCGTCATCAAGATCTTGTCGTTGCTTCGTCATAAGCGGCAACGTTTTGGTTCTGCCAAAAACATGATCGGCAACATGAGCGGCGCCTTTGACGCCGCGCGGAGAGCCTCCGGCCTGTATGATTACGGGACTTCCCTGAGGAGACGGAACGACGCTTAGTGGCCCCTTGACCTTGAAAAACTTTCCCTCGTGATTGATCGGATGAACTTTGGCAGGGTCGGCGATCCGGCCCGAAGCCTTGTCCCAGAAGAAAGCATCCGCCTCGACGCTATTCCACAACGCCCGACAGACGTCGATAAACTCTTCCAGCCGCTCGTAGCGCTCACCATGCTCCGGCAGCCCGTCGTAGCCATAGTTCGCAAAATCGGAACGGCGCGCCGAGGTGATGACGTTAAAGGCCATTCGACCGTTGGTGATATGGTCCAGGGAATTCAAAAGACGCGCCGTATAAAATGGATGCATAAAGCTGGATGAGTACGTCAAGCCGAACCCGAGATGTTTGGTGACGCGTGACATCGCAACAATCCACGGACTCATGTCGAATCTTGGCCATGCGACGCCGTAGCTGACCGCATCGTCAATCGAGTCTTTCCACATGTCGGGAATGCCTGTCGAGTCTCCAACAAAGATGAGGTCAAGACCGCCACGCTCCGCGACGCGCGCAATTTCCTCGAACATGCCGATATTTGGATGGTGGCGATCTACCCAAGTACCCGGATTCCTCCAATTGGTCTCTACCTCGGTCCACGAGATATCAAATGCCAATTGGATACGCTTCTTCATTTCGTTTTCCCCAGTATTTGACTATTGTTCTCACTCTCGTCGGTAAGCCGACGATGTCCGAGATTTTCCGTTTGCCTTATTTACCGCGAAGTTTACTACGACTGGATGTAATCTGCCAGAACGGGCTCGATTGAGGCGCGGCCGAGAGTTGGTGAACAGGAAAATGGACTCCCTCCCTTCTTTGCCACCCCGAAGTCGAGTGAAAAGTATTTACAACACCAAAAGGAGGTTATATTGGAATTTCAGAATCGCATTTGATGCGATTCGGGCTCCGTCACTCAACGCGGAGGACCAGTGGTTCCTGATCCAAACTTGTGGGCCAGACTTTGGAGGTCAGTTGCAAAACTGTCCGACAGGAACAAACATTCAGTCGTCAAGTGAGATTGTTGCCAGAGACAGTTGTTAATATTGTGCGGTGAAGTCGGCTTGGGCCAGTGCTTTCTCGACCGTCATCACTCCACGACTGAATGCTTACCGAATCTTCACGGACGCCCGCCCGCCGTGATGCGCGCGAGTTGTAACGAGTCCGCTTTCGGCTTGATTACATGTTGCGCAAGAGGGATTCTGGAGGAGACTGGAAAAACCGTCTATCCCAAAGGATTTCAGCTGATTATGAGAATTCTTCGACCGTTGGACATTGCTTGATGTCTCTGAAATTCGATAAAATTGGATAAATTCACGGGGTTTTTCGATAAATGCACGAGGCAAAAATACCCATTATCTATTGAAATCTTTAATGGATGCAGCCGTATTTCGCGCATCCGGCCCGTCGCCCGAAGAACTCGATTTCGACAGGGCGGGACGCTACGGTATTTTGCATTGGACGATGGGAGAATAGAATGGTAAATTCCGATTTGTCTTGATGGTAGAGTGTTTTGACCTCGCGGGGTTCGGAAGACGGGCGAGGCGTTGAATTTATGGGGAGAATGCGACTCATGCGAAAAATGGCTGGTATCTTTCTGGCGGTTGGAGTGGTTTTCGTGGTTGCGGGGTGTTCGACGCCCGAGCACAACGTCTGGTTCAAGCGCGGCGTGGGCGTAAAAATGGACCAGGCTGTGAAGGACCTGAAAAGTTGCGCGATGAAGGAAGAGTTCATATTCGATGCGAAGGCCAAAGGCGGTGCCGAAGTGACCAGTTCCGCGACGTCTTATGCGCAGAGCAATTTCGATTCGTGCATGATGGCCAAGGGCTTCAAGAAGAAGAAAATGATGAAATAAATTCCGAGGGCGTATGCGGCGAGCTTGCCGGAGGATTGAAGCGAACTCCCGACGCGCCTTCTTGATGGGTTGTTTCGCAAGCCTCGAAGAGCCGGAGAATTCGTTCTCCGGTTCTTTTGTTCTAGGACGTGAGCGCATCACAACGAATATCAATGAAATCCGAAGAGCAGGAGACGAGAATGAACCAGGGCGAGGGGCCGTCCCGTCGCGAAGTCGAGCGGGCGGCCGAACTGAAAACTTTCGAGGACCACCGCGCCGAGGGGCCGGACGCCGTCACGTGCGGCGTCCTCACGGTGAGCGACACGCGCACCGAAGAGAGCGACACGAGCGGAAAGTTGATCATGAACATGCTGGGCGACATGGGCCACAAGGTCGCCTTCTACCGCATCGTGAAGGATGAGCCGGACCAGATTCGCGAAGCCCTGCTCGAGGCGTGCGCCGACCCCGGCATCCAGGTGGTGATATCGAACGGGGGGACGGGCATCACCAAACGGGATACGACGTACGACGTCGTCGTCTCGCTCCTTGAGAAGGAAATGCCCGGCTTCGGCGAGTTGTTCCGGCACGTGAGTTTCGAGGAAATCGGCACGGCCGCCATGCTCACCCGCGCGACGGCGGGCACTTGCCGCGACACCATCATCATGACGCTGCCCGGCTCGGGGAACGCCTGCCGCACGGGAATGGAAAAAATCATCCTTCCCGAGATCAGCCACATGGTGCGGGAGGTCCTGAAGCCCTCAGGCATTCCGTAATGGATACGGGAAGCCGACTCGCGGCTGAATGAGAAAGTCCTCGATCAGCCCCGGAATGCGGTTGTTGAGAAAGCCCCTCGCGGATCGCGATAGTTCTGTCGGGGCGGACCCGTGTGTCCGCCCATTCGCTCGGACGAAAACACTGAAAACGGGAGCACACGCAGTCAGGCATATATGTCTGACCCCTACGGGGTACTCATTATTAGTGTAGGGACAGGTCGCGACCTGTCCCTACAGATAATGATGACCGAAACACGTGGACAGGCACAGGGGCCTGTCCCTACAGGAGGGGCAAACCCGAGCCGGGGGGATGTTCATGTTTTGCCGACACCTTTGAAATTCACTTCTTCCTGACCGCTTGCCCTCCCTCAAGAAAAGCAACCCCCCTGTCCCCCCTTGTCAGGGGGTAGAAAACCGATGCCCCCCGACGAGGCCTTTCCAACAGCCCCGGAATGCGGGGATGCACCGGGCGAAATGGAGCGCAGGCCTCGCCTGATCCACCCGGCGGCGTATTCACGTCGGTCAAGTTGACACGAGATATCCAAAAGACTAGTTTTAACGCGCATTTTGCACGGGGCAGAGGCTCCTTTCGCTCCAGATGAGGTTCGTTTCCATGGAAAGTCACGCGGTATACCCGGGAACCTTCGATCCGCCGACGAAAGGGCATTTCGACGTCGTTCGCCGGAGCCAGAGGCTTTTCTCAAAAGTTACCGTGGCCATCTCCGTTCACCCCTCGAAAACGCCGCTGTTCAGTTTCGAGGAGCGCAGGAATTTCTTCCTGGAAGAATTCGAGGCATCGAACCAGATCGAGGTCGCGAGCTTCGAGCGTGAACTGCTCGTGGATTTCGCCATGAAAGTGAATGCCCAGGCCATCATTCGCGGCCTGCGCGCCGTGAGCGATTTTGATTACGAGATGCAGATGACGCTCATGAACAGAAGGCTGAACGAGGAGATCGAAACGATTTTCCTCATGCCCAGCGAACAGTACAGTTTCCTCAGTTCCAGCCTCGTCAAGGAAGTCGCTTCACTCGGCGGAGACGTGGGTGAACACGTGTCCGCTTCTGTACGGGAAGCGCTCGGCGAGCGGTTCCACAGCTGAATTCATTTTCTAACCCTGGAGTTATTCATGCGTTTTGCATCCCGAATGAGCAAGTTGTCTCCCATCCCCACGCTGGCGATGAACACCAAGGCGGCGGAAATGAAGGCACAAGGCGTCGACGTCATCTCGTTCGCGGCGGGAGAACCCGATTTCGATACCCCCGAGCATATCAAGGAAGGGGCCATCCAGGGTCTGCGCGACGGCGCCACGAAATACACGGCGGTTCGGGGCATACCCTCCCTCCGAGAGGCGATTTGCGATTGGGCCGAGGAGCACAAGGGTCTCCGGTATGACCCGAAAACGGAAGCGATCGTCACCGTGGGCGGGAAGCAATCGGTCTTCAACGCCCTGCACGTCCTCGTCGAGGAGGGCGATGAGGTCGTCATCCCAGCGCCCATCTGGGTGGCGTACGAGCCCGTCGCCACCCTGACCGGGGCGAAACCGGTTCTGGTGGAGACCAGTGAGGAAAACGGCCACAAGATGACGGCCGCGCAGTTGCGCGAGGCCGTGAATGAGCGGACGAAAATCGTGGTGATCAACAGCCCGTGCAACCCTTCGGGATGCGTCTACAGCCGCGAGGAGTTGGAGGCGATCGCCGAGGTGGTTTTATCGACCGGCGCGATGGTCATGTCCGATGAGATTTACGGGAAAATCACCTATGACGGCGAGGCGCATTACTCGATCGCCGGTTTTTCCCCCGAGATGAAGGCGCGCACCCTCGTTTTGGACGGGTTCTCGAAAACCTACGCGATGACGGGCTGGCGGCTGGGCTATACGCTCGGGAGCTCTGAAATCATCGAGGCCATGGACACGCTGCAGGGCCAGAGCACGAGCAACGCCACCTCCTTCGCCCAATTCGGCGGGGTGGCGGCCTTGAGGGGCTCGCATGAGTTCGTGAACGAATGGCTCGCGCAATACGACGCGAGGAGAAAGGCGATCGTCGAGGGACTGAACTCAATCGACGGGCTCAGCGTCGTGAATCCCAAGGGTGCGTTTTACGCCTTCCCCCGGGTGAGCGGTGTGTTCGGGCGACGGGGGCCGGACGGAGTATTGAAAAATTCAATGGATGTGGGGCTGTACCTCCTCGAACACGCCCACTGCGCCGGCGTCCCCGGCGCCGGTTTCGGCGCGGATGACTACGTGCGTTTCTCCTACGCGACTTCTCTGGAAAACGTCAAAGAAGGGATTGAGCGAATCAGAGCGGCCTTGGGACAGCTTGGTTGATGTATGGCTTGGGGCGCGCTCTTCAAATTCTCGCCATGGTGGATTGCGGGGTCGCCTTGCTCATAGGAGCCTTGAATCCCTCCGCCTATGCCATCCAACTCGTTATTTTGGGTTCCGCGGTCATTTTGTTTTCCGTCGGGCGTTTGCTCCAGAAGAAGGCGCGTGCGACTGCGCCCTCAATCGGTGAGCAGGATCAATCATCCGTGTCCGAGAGCGAATGAGGGTGTCCCCAACCGTGCCGCGAAGCTTGTTTTGCGATTGGTGGGAGTCGTCTTGTGAGCGTTACCTGCGTGAGAATTTCGGGGATGTAGGCGAGCAAATCAGGCAAAATTTCACCCAAACGCTTTTTTCTCCCCAGACGGAACCCATCCTGCCTGAGCAGGTTCTCCCGATTTCTTTCATCCATCTGAAGTTGTTGGCCGGTGAGGAGTTGGGGTTTGTTCTCCAGCGCATGGAGAAGCTGACGGCGCTATATGGCGCTCAGGGCGTAAAGCCGGCGATCGGCACCCTGTACCTGGCGTTGACGGCCCTTACGTCGAGGCGCGGAAAATTATCCTCCATGGCGAAGGCGCAATCGGCGTTTTTCAGTTTGTTGCTTCGGCGTTTGGCGAACATGTTCGACGAAGGGGTGGGTGAAGGCGCCATACGAGAAGAACTTTCCGATGTCTGGGAGATTCGTACGGAGCAGGCCGCAAGCACGACCCTGGAAAATGCCCGCGGCCTTTGGAGGCGCACAAGCGATCGGGATGTCGGTTTGCTTCCTTTGCCGGTGAATTTGGATTCATGGCTTCATGACAATGGTTTAGCCGAAAATGTCGCTGAAGCCCGGAAAATGTATGGAGATATGGCGGAAAATCCTCATTTGTCCGAATTGGTGGATCGTTTGGCGGCGATAGAGGGATTGAGAATTTCGATTGATTCTGGAGGTGCCCTGGAACGAAGAACCGCATGGGAGGATATGCAGGCTGTATTGATGAGAAGCTTCAATGGCGCCATGGTGGGTATGACACCTTGGGAGTCGAAAACCCTGCGCCCTGCGCCACCTCTGTTGATTTCTCTGCTTGCATGGGCGAACAAACTCCAGTTGTTGAATGACGGTGAAACACCTACGGCTTACCCCGGACGGGAGAGGCTGCCTGATTGGCTGAAAGAAATCTTGAATAAGAAACATTCCAAGGACGGTGTTCTCTCGTCATCGAGAATCGCCGTGGGTGGCGAAACTTACATCATGGTTGGCGTAGATGCGTCTGCTTCTTCCGAGTTGCTTTCGGTCGTTTTCGATGCGCCGGAGCGAACGGATTCGGCCGCGCTGAAATTGAGCATTCGATTCGGAGATGGTACGAAAAAATCTTTTCCATTCGATTTGGAGAATGGACGAGACCTTTTGGCCGCGATATGTCTGGCGAGGCAGGACGACTTTCGACTCGACGTCATCGTCCGTGGCTCGGACAAGGATTGGCGTTTCGGGACGTCTTTGTACTTGATGATGGCGCAAGAGCATCATGAGATTTGGGTGCGGTGTCTCCTCTCTTTTTTAGAGGAGAAATTTGGAAGTGACGAGGACAGAATTCGCCTCGAAATACTGAGGGGCATAAAACGGAAAAACGATAATTGACGGCCAAGCTCTAGTACGCGGGCTTATCCATATATCCGAAGAAGAACGAACGCTTATGCCCGCACCCTCCAGACGAGTAATACCGCGATGAGCCGACTGGCCGCCATGGCCGCGAACACCCAGAACCACCCGTTTGAAATCGCCAGAGACAACCATCCGAAGAATACGGCTTGGAGCGCGCCGTAAATATACCCGTGAGCATCCAGCACGCCCGCCGCTGTTCCAGCCAGCCGCCTGCCGGCCAGGTCTACCCCCAGCGCCTGCACGGTGGACATGTTGACGCAAAATCCACCGACAATGAGCAAAATAACGGCGAGAGGAATGTTATCGGCGGGCGCATAGGCGATTCCCATCATCGCGGCGGCGCTCAGAAACGCGGCGAGTATGATGACGATGGACCGATTACTCTTGAAGAATCGATCGGAAATGATTCCGCCGAAGATGGGCCCGAACAAATACCCCAAAGGATATGCGAAGGTCAGCAAACCCATCTCTTTCAGATTGAATCCACCCACCTGAGCGTAATACAAAGGCGCCCATGAGACGACGCCGTAGCGAACCACGTTATCCAGTCCTTTTACGTGGCACGCCAAAAAGAAACGCAGATTGGTCATCAAGTGAAAATACGCTTTTAGGCCATGTTCACTCTCGCTGCCTGCCGCTTCTGCTTCGCGGGACACGTCATCTGACTCTATATACTCAGGGAGGTTGAGTTCGGCGGGTTTGTCTTTGGCGATAAAGTAAAAAATGATTCCCAAAACGGCAATGATCATAGGGGGGTAGCGAATCGCAACCCGCCAGCCGTATTGCGCCGCCGTCCAGGGTACGACCGCCCAAACGATGAGGAGCGCTATACCGGCGGCCGTTCCCACGAGCCCAATCGCCTGGCCCCGCTCGCGTCTCGGCCACCATTGCGCCACCAAGCCGAGTCCTGGCCCCCATGTGGCTGCGTTCACAAAACCGACCACCGCCCAGGGTATGGCGAGCGTGGAAATGGAATTTCCAAAACTCGCGATGAAGTTGAACAACGACGTGGTGATGGCGGCGAAGAGTATGGTGTTTCTGTAGCCTACTTTTTCCGCAATCCTGCCGAAGACCAAGTCGCCGAAAGCGAATCCCCAAAACATCCATGAATTGATCCACCCGGTATCGACTCGCGTGATGCCCAGATCCTGGATGACCGCGTATTGCACCAGGCTGAAGTTGAATCTGCCCAGATAGTTGAAGGCATAGAAAACGCAAAAGGCGATGAGGATACGCCATTTCCACTGGTGAAACTCGGGAGGCAGGTCATGATATTCGACCTGGGTGGCGCTTCTTCGTCCATTCATGTTGGAAGGGTTGCTTCGGCACAGCCGAAACGCCGTCTGATTAGCCAGTTCATTTTCACCATCTGTAGGTGTCTCGGAGTTTCCAAGAGGATTTGCTCAACTCTTATGACCGAATGCGGCAAATGGTCATTTCTGTATTTGCTTATTTTTCAAATTCTAACAGATGATAGTTCTTTTTTCCCTTCCGAAGCAGGATGTATTGACCAAATAACATATCATCAGCAGATAATACGCTTTCCTCATTCGTGATGCGGCGATTGTTCACATAAATGCCGCCCCCGCTTAGTTCTTTTCGCGCCAATGTTTTCGACCTGGAGAGACCGGTTTCCAGCAGGATGTCAATAAGCGGATATGGGGGTTCACCCGAGCGCAGGGTTTTGGGCATCTCCTCCGCTGCCGAGAGCAAGTCGGTTTTCTCGATTCCATCCAGTTGTGCGCCAAAGAGAATTTTCGCGGCGCGCTCTGCGCTGCGCGCGGCGGCGGCGCCGTGTACGAGCGTCGTCAACTCCTTCGAAAGGCGGCGTTGCCCCTCTCGTTTCTCCGGGGATTCGAGGTGTTCTTTTTCGATTTCATCAATCTCGTCAAGTGATAGAAAGGTGAAATATCTCAGAAACCTGCCGACATCCCTGTCGTCCGTCTGAATCCAGTATTGCGAGAATCGGTATGGACTGGTTCGCTTCGGGTCCAGCCAGATATTACCTTCTTCCGTTTTGCCGAATTTCCTGCCGTCGGAAGTCGTGATGAGAGGAAAGGTCATTCCGAATGCGGGTTTTCCATGAACGCGCCGGATAAGCTCGATTCCTGCTGTGATGTTGCCCCACTGATCGGAACCGCCAATCTGTAAAGTGCAATTCTCTTTCTCGAACAGGTGGAGAAAGTCATACGCCTGTAGCGCCATGTAGCTGAACTCGGTGTACGATATTCCTGCATCGGCGATGCGTGACTTCACAGATTCTTTCGCCATCATATAACCGATGGAAAAATGTTTGCCTACATCGCGGAAAAAATCGATGAGGCGGATCTCGTTCAGCCACTCCGCGTTGTTCATCATACGCGCAGAGTTTGAACCCGCATCAAAATCCAGGAACCTTTCGAATTGAGCCCTGATTCCTTTGAGGTTGTGTTCCAAAATTTCTGCGCTTAGGAGGTTTCTTTCTTCTGATTTTCCCGAAGGGTCTCCTATCATCCCGGTTCCGCCGCCCATGAGGGCAATCGGCCGGTGTCCTGCGCGTTGAAAACGCATGAGCCCCGTAATGGGAATCAAATTTCCAATGTGCAAACTGTCTGCTGTGGGGTCGAAGCCGCAATAGAGGCTTATTCCACCTTTTCCAAATGCACTCGTCAGTTCCGCCTGGTCCGTGTGATCGTGGACCAAACCGCGGAGCTTCAGTTCATCGAACAAGTTCATGGTGTTCCCCATCTTGTTTCTATTGCATAGGGATCAGATATTAGAAGATTCCCGATTATAAAATGTTATCCTTCTGTCACTATTGTATCGTATTCGATATATAGCAGGGCAGGAGGTTTGCTGAAAGTTGGATAACAGCTATTGAGGTAAACAGAATGCCGCTCCGCTTCGATTTTCATGGCAAAAGAGTGATTCTCACCGGCGCTACAGGAGACGTGGGCAAGACGCTCGTTCGGGCATTTCTGGATACGGGCGCCAAACTCGCCGCCACGGGGCGGAGTCCAGAGAAACTGCGTCTCATCGGTGGCCCCGAGGAGATGCTGAAAAAATTGCCTTGTGATTTCGAGAATTTCGCTGAAGTGAAAGTCATGCTCCAGGAAGCAATCGCATGGCTGGGTGGATGCGACGTCCTGGTTTGCACGACGGCGAACATGCTGGTGAAAGACCCGCTCTCGCTCAATGAGTTCGATTGGAGGCGCGCTCTGAACGTGAATCTCTTGGCGCCTTATTTCTGCATTCAAGGCGTGATGCCTGCGCTCATGCAGTCTCCATCGGGGCGGATTATCCTGTTTGGCTCCGGGGCCGGAAAATCAGGGGGACTGGGCCATAATCTCACATATGGTGCTTCAAAAGGTGGTATCTTGGCCATGACGTTTAACCTTGCCCGAGAGCTTGCGAAAACCAAAGTGACCGTGAACTGCCTGGTCCCCGGGCCGATTGATGGTCCTTTGATGCGAGAATTTGGACCAGATTTGTATAACAAGGCACTGGCGAAACATCCGATGGGGAGGTTTGCAAAGGCTTCGGAACTGGCGCCAGCCACTTTGTTTCTTGCAAGCGAAGAAGCAGCGCATATCACCGGAGAAGCCCTGGATGTAAACGGGGGGTATTTTACGGATTAGGGTTTGTTCGGAGAATGCAAGTGCGAAACGTCCGGATTATTTGAGGCGAATTCTGGAACAGGAGTCGATTGTGCACGATAAAATATCAGGGAATGAAGAATCGAGGGTAAGAACAGTTGAAATCGAAGGGGTGTCCCTGCATCTGAGCGGACACACCGCCCCCGATCAAGTTTGGATCGGTCAGACAGAGGTGCTGCGTCAGCTTCTGGCCTGCTGGATGATCGTAGCGGAGGAGGACGTTTCTCTTTCTCCAAGAATTGTCGGCCCACCCGGTATCGGGAAGACGACGCTGGCGATGGCGGCAGCGCGAGAGAGAAAACAGGAATTGTTCATATTTCAGTGTACCTCCGATACCCGCCCGGAAGATCTCTTGATCACACCCGTCTTGGCGGAGTCGGGAAAAATCGCATATCACGCATCCCCTCTCGTTACGGCCATGATGAGGGGTGGTGTCTGTGTGCTGGATGAGGGCAACCGGATGAGCGAGAAGAGTTGGGCGTCGCTGGCTCCGTTGCTTGATCATCGCCGTTATGTGGAGTCTATCGTTGCGGGTATTACGGTAAAGGCGCACCCGGATTTTCGTTGTTGCGTAACGATGAATGAAGATGCCTCGACATACGAGGTGCCCGACTACATTTTGTCGAGACTCCAACCAACTTTGGAGCTTGAATTCCCGAACAAAAAAGATGAAATGACCATCCTGAAGTATCATTTGCCGTTTGCGCCCGAAGAGATGTTGGCTTTGACGGTGGAGTTTTTGCAGGAAGCCCACGAACTGGACTTGGAGTATTCTCCAAGAGACGGAATCCACATTCTTCAATTCGCACTGAAGCGTCTTGCGCAGGACCCGGAGCATCCACTCTCCCGAGACAAAGCGTGGCGAGAGGCGCTCGCCAAGGTTTTGGGAGATGAGGCATTGGACCTGAAAAGCCTTGCGCAAAGAAGACGGCAAGCCCTCGGTGACGAACCCCCGTCGCTTGATTTCGGCGATATTTTCTTTGGGGGTGACAGCCCCTTGGACCCTGAGCGAGACGATTGATTCATGGCCTCACGAGATTTCCTGAACATCACCGAGCGGATCAGCGTACTGCCCGTCATCCACGGGTCGGGAGACTTTGCCGTCGAAGTGCGCGACAGGATTTTGCGACTTGAACCCGATTGCGTTGCGATTCCATTACCACCGTCTTTTCAGGATGAAGTTGAAGCGGGTGTGGATGAACTCCCCTACGTCTCTATGGTGTCGGTGAATGAAGATGCCCCATCATATTTCAGAGATGATGAAACAGTATTTGATGAGCCATGGGAGCAGTCCTCACAGCCGGAAGATGATTTCGGTGCTGAAGAAGACCTGGTGGCGGATGAAACAAATTTATCTTCTTATAATTATGTCCCCATCGACCCTTGCCAACCCGTTATTTCCGCCCTCAGGGTAGCGATGGGGGAGCGCATTCCCAGAGTCTTCATTGATATGGAAGTAGAGCGTTTTCAGCAGGATATTCATACGCTGCCGGATCCGTATGCGCTGAAAAAAGTGCCGATGGAGGCTTTCGCCGCATCTCTTTTGACGGCGGCTCCCAAGCCTTCGGCTTCCTCACAGCGCGCCGCGAGAATCCGCTGGATCGCGAACACCTTGCTCGATCTCGAAGCGCGATACAAGCGCATCGTCTTGGTATGTTCCGCGTTGGATTGGCCCTGGATTCGATCGGCCTGTCGAGAAGGGCCATCCGGTGGGGATGAATTATTCGAGCTCCACTTGGGCGCGTCGCTCAATCCGCCCCGAAGGCATGGGGTATCAGAAGATACCCTGGCTTTCCTCTTGGGGGAGTTTCCCTATCAGACGTATTTGTACGAAAGAAACCGCGAAGAATTCCTGGGGGACTCCAACCTTTCCATCGACGGCGTCAAGGAACTTCTTCTGGAGGCGAGAGCGTCGTGGTTGAGAGAACATCGGCCGGCGCAGAACTGGGTGACGCCTCAAAGACTCCAGATATTCTTGCAATATGTCCGCAATCTGACGCTTCAGGGAAGGAGGCTGACGCCAGATTTGTTCACGCTCGTCCTCGCCGCCAAGCAGACCGCGGGCGATGCTTTCGCCTTGGCGATATTGGAAGTCGCGCGAGAATACCCCTATCAGCGTGAAGCCCCGGAATTCTATGAAGACGATTTTGTCCACGTTGGCGTGGATCGTGCGGTATTCCCGAATGGAGACGTTGGGACGCTCAAGAGCCGCCTGGGCGGCTCAGCCGTCACTTGGAGGAACATTTCTCTCAAACCGAAGCCTACTCCGTTTGAAAAGCAGAAATGGGCCCAGAGGTGGAATCCGTTTGGCATGTGTTCCTGGCCACCGGAAGATGACGCCATAGAGAGCTTTCATACCCATGTGCGTGAGCAGGCCAAGGCGCTCTTGGGAGAGGATTTGGCACGCACCGAGAAATTCACGACATCAATAAAAGATGGCCTCGATATCAGGGAAACGCTTCGCAACTGGCATACGGGCGAGCTCTATGTGAAGGAAATTCCCCCCGCGCGAGGAAATCTGGAGGTCGTCGTCTTTTTGTTCGATACGCCTGCCGATTCCGGGAAGTACTCCTGGCGTACGATGTGGTATGCGGAACATGATGAGGAATCAACTCTTTGCATGTATGCGACCCCATTTGAGAACAACTTGGTGGGGCCGGGAATAGCGGAATCTCAGTATGGCGGAGCATTTTTTGTTTTTCCTCCCAGATATATCGAGGATGTCTGGCGGGATTCGCGCTTTCACTACACAAAGACATTGGAGGAGCGATTGATCGCAGGAGCGTGTTTTCATTCGCAAGAGCAATTCATCGCTCTGGTGAGTCCCCAACCGCCTAACTCACGCTGGCGGCAGATTGCGCGGTTGTATAAGAAGCATTTGATTCACATTCCCATTGGTCGATTTTCTGGAGAAACAATCGCCCGAATCCGTCGTTTTCATGTTCTGAACGGGAAAAATATCAGAAGCTATGCCGCGCGGTTTATCCGAGAAAAGTAATCCTTGCGGTTTTCTTGTGATTAGCTTGTTTTGGAACGCAGGAAGAGGATGGGGAGTCAAGCTATGGAATATCTGCTAGACTCAAAGAGTCGTTTCATTGAAAATAACCCACTCCCATAAAGGAGTTATAATAATGAATGTCCAGGAACTCGTAGCGAGATTTCCCGAAATTCCGGCAGATTTACATCATGAAGAAGTCCTGTCCCGATTTGCAGATGTTTTTGGGGGACCTCTTTCCATCGCCCAAAAACCTTCTGCGTGCTCTACGGAGCATGACGCTGCAAACCATTACTATATGAAGCTTGTGAACCCTATGGGTATATATCGTCTGGGACTGATGAAACGCGAGATGCTGCTCTCACAAATCGCTGAACTGATTGAAAAGCAAGAAATGGACCCGAATTTTGCCGAGACGCTCGTTCCATCTGGTGTTGCGGCGAGTGAGGTCAGGGGTCCTGGCTGCGGATAAGCATTGCGCATGTAGAAATTCCCTCACTCTTTTATGGGTGAGGGATTTTCTTTGCGCGCTGGGAATGGTCAATTCATGATGCGGGTCTGATATATGCAGGCTGTCTCCAAAATTGATCTTGTGGGCGCATTCGCAAAGGATTTCTTCGACGCACCGGATGAAGCAAAAATCATCGGTGTGTTTCGCCGAAGTTTCTATGCAGAAAATACATTCGGGCAGGTCGCGTGTATCGGAAAACGGGGTATCGGGCCGGGTCCTCTGAATGCACTTTGTGAATTTTCCGAAAATGTGGATTTTACTGAAATCATTGGTGTCGGAAGTCCTGTCAGGCTCCAGAATCGTTCGATTCGTCTTGGCCCGAAGGTGAAGATCGACGCGTCCCGCCCGATGGCGTGGGAACCGGAGCCACTACCTAACGGCTGGGATTTGGAGTTTTTTCTGGGAAATCTCTCGTTTCTTGTTCAGTGGATAGCCGAAACAGGCCCTCGGCAGGGTTTGGCGCCACTCATTGAACACATCGTGAGTGGCGAGGAGTTTTCAAATAAAGGGGCATTTCAAGCAGTCTCCTGGAAGGGAATTGCGGATTTTGGGCACTGGCTTTCGCATTCGTTGAATGGAGAGAAAACCCTTGAATTTCCTGCCTCCGCCCGCAGGCTCGTAGGCCTCGGTCCGGGACTCACTCCGGCTGGAGATGATTTTTGGTGCGGTGTGGTGATAGCGTTGCGCGCGCAGGGCTTTGGGGACATCTTGGAAAAAGTCTCCGACGCCGTCTTGAAACTGGCTGAAGAACGGACGAACAAAATCAGTCGCGCGCATATGGAGTGCGCGGCCGGAGGCCAGGGAGCGCAGGCCCTGCATGAGACGATTTCGGCGATGGGGATGGCGGATGAGGCGCGCTTGCGTTCCGCTTTGCGTGAGTTGGACAAAATAGGACATACCTCGGGCTGGGATTCTCTGACCGGTGTTGTGTGTGTCTTGGAATCCGTGGCGTCATGGAAGGGCCGCCGGATTCTGGCATGAATTTCCTGGAGCGTGGTTGATGAGCAATGTAGCCGTGGTGGGGGCTGGCGCCATAGGCGGCGTGTTCGGGGTGCGGTTATGCCACTCGGACAGGCACGACGTTACGCTGTGTGTGCGAAAGCCCATCGACAGACTCGTGGTGGAAACGCCCGATTCCGTCATCGAATCACCGGTGAAGTGCGTTACCTCTCCCTCGGAGGTAGGGCCCGTGGACTGCGTTCTCCTGGCGGTGAAGGGGCATCAGGTGCCCGATGTCGCGCCTTGGCTGGAGGCTCTCGTGGGTGAGGATACCATCGTCGCCGTTTTACAGAACGGCGTGGAGCACAGGGAACGAGTGGAGCCGTATGCCCGGGGAGCGGAGGTCGTCCCCGTTGTGGTGAATTGTCCGGCGGACAGGCTGGCTCCCGGCCACGTGGCGCAGCAGGGAGGCGCCCAACTCGTACCCGAAGAAGGCCGGGGGGCGCGATTTCTCGCGTCCCTTTATGAGGGCACGGATGTTCCGGTGAAGCCGACAATCGATTTCAAAACAGCCTCTTGGGCGAAGTTGTGCAACAACATCGGCGCAGGACCCGCCACCGCGCTGACGAACAAGGGTAGGGGGGTGCTGCATGAGCCGGAAGTCGCCGAACTCTGCCGCGGGCTCGTGCGCGAATGCGCCGCCGTGGGGAGAGCGGAGGGCGCGAAGCTGGCGGATGACGTCGCCGAGCGAACCATCGAGCGCTTGCAGGATGCCGACCCGGAAGCCACCACTTCCATGCTCGTCGACAGGCGCGCCGGACGGCGGGTCGAGGCAGATGCCATGACGGGGGCGGTCGTTCGCATCGGCGCCAGGCACGGAATCCCCACGCCCCTGAACGCCGCGATACACGCCCTGCTGGGTTCCATCAATATGCCTGTTATGAGAAAAACGAATTAAATATCAGTTAGTTATAGATTATTACTGAAATGCCGCGCGATGTCCGGCTCTCCCGGAAACACCCCCCGTTCAATCAGGCTCTTGCCCCATGCCAAGCGCGCCCGGGTGAATTTGACCCCCGCAAATCCGCGCATTTGCCGTCATCGAGTGGAGCGCGGACCGTGGCAGAATTCTCCTGCGCTTGGGTGCGGCGGCGGAATCCGGCCGTCAAAACCGGTTTTCGCACGCGCATCTGCCCGCATTTGCGCACATCGGGCCCCCGCTGTTGCCCGTATTTGCGCGCATTTCCCCTCGAAAATTTTCAGTAATTTATCGAAAGGCGCGTTCATAATTTAGCTCTATAGACAATGATACTACCTGATACTCTCAGATATGATAAAATGCTGTATTCAATGCAGTAATCTTTGCATATCCTTTTTCGCTCCCACTTGCATTTACGTCATACTTACGCTATAACGGACTCACGTTTGATGCCGGACGTATGCGTTTTGATTACGGATCGCCCATACCTTCCGGCCTGCCACACGATTTTCCGGGGATCGCCCATGCCCAGAAGAAGCGACACCAAGCTTACCAAACGCGTGATCGACGCGCTATCCGTCGAGAAGGACGACGCCGTCTTCTGGGACCGGGACCTGGCGGGTTTCGGGGTGCGGGTCTACGCTACGGGCCGGAAGGTCTACGTGGTGCAGTCACGGGGTCCGTGGGGACCGAAGCGCGTGGCGCTGGGCAAACACGGCGAGATGTCGTGCGATGAAGCGAGGAAGACGGCGGCCGGCGTCATCGACAGCATCAAGCGGGGCGAGGATTTTAGCAATGCGGCGCGCGAGGCGGAACTCACTGTAGCGGGTCTTGCCGGGCGCTTCATGCGCGACCATGCCGAAACGCACTGCAAGCCCGACACCGCTGCGTCGTACCGCTCCCTGATCGAGAACCACGTCGAACCGGCGCTGGGTGGGATGGCGCTCGCCGAGGTCGGCCGGGCGGAGGTATCGGCGCTTCATCACGGCCTGCGCGAGACGCCAGTCGCGGCCAACGCGGTCCTGGGGCTGCTCTCGAAGATGTTCAAGATGGCCGAGGCGTGGGGCCTGGTTCCTCCCGGGAGCAACCCCTGCCGGGGGCTTCGCCGCTACCGGACGCGCAAGCGTGAGCGATTCCTGACGCAGGATGAGTTCCGCCGCCTGGGCCGGGCGCTGAGTGACTTGGAGACGGAGGGGAAGGCGTGGCCGGCCGCGACCGCGGCGATCAGGCTCCTGACCCTGACCGGTTGCCGGAGGGGCGAGATACTGGACTTGCACTGGGACGACGTGGACCGCACGGCGGGGGATCTGAGGCTTCAGGACGCCAAGGCGGGTCCGCGCATGGTTCCGCTCACGGCGCCCGCCAAGAGGGTGCTGGATGGGATTCCCCGCTCGCCGGACGACCCCTGGGTGATCTCCAGAGGGAACGGGAACGGCCGCCCGTTGAACCTCTCCTACTACTGGGAGGCCGTGAGGGAGCGGGCGGGGTTTCATGATGTCCGCATTCATGACCTCCGGCATTCGTACGCCAGCCGGGCGCTGGCGCTCGGCGAGAGCCTCTCCGCGATCGGCAGGCTGCTCGGCCACCGGCACGTGATGAGCACGGCGCGCTACGCGCACCTGATGCGAGACGCCGAGAAGGCGGCGGCCGCCCGGGTGGGCGAGAGCATCGGCGTCCACGTCACGAACGGGAGGGTGGAGCGATGACGACGAAGCCAGCCATGAAAACGCTTTCCAACCGCGCGGTCGCGAAACTCGCTGTCGAGAAGGACACCGTGTTCTGGGACCGGGATCTGACCGGCTTCGGGGTACGGGTCTACCCCACCGGTTCAAAAGTCTATATCGCCCAGGCGCGGGGGCCTAAGGGACCCAAACGGGTGGCGGTGGGCCGCCACGGGGTGATACACGCCGATCAGGCGCGCAAGCGCGCGGCGCTCGTCATCGCGCGCATCAAGGCGGGCGAGGAACCTGTGCCCGAGCCAATGAAGCCGGCCTGCGGTCCCACGGTGGCAGAGCTCGCAAAACGCTATCTAACGGAATACGTCTCGGTGCGGTGCAAGCCGCGCACCGTGAAGACGCTCCGCTCCGTGGTCGGCAGGAACATCGTGGCCGCGCTGGGGAAGATGCCGATATCCGCGGTCGAGCGCAAACACGTGGCGGAACTCCACCAGAGACTGAGCGCCACGCCCGCGGCGGCGAACCATGCCGTGCGGGCGCTGTCCGCCATGTACCGCCTCGCAGGTGAATGGGGTCTCGTGCCCGAGGGAACGAACCCCTGCCGCGCCATCACCGAATACCCGGTCGGCCGTCGGGAGCGCTTCCTCACCGAGGCGGAATTCGACCGACTAGGACGCGCACTCGACAAAGTCGAGACGGAGGGCGGCGCGTCCGCGTCAGCCGTGGCCGCCATCCGTCTCCTGATAGGGACCGGGTGCCGGAAGTCGGAGATCCTCACGCTGCGCTGGGAGGAGGTGGCGCTCGATCAAGCGGAACTACGGCTCTCAGACTCCAAGACGGGCGCACGGGTGGTCTCGCTCTCGGAACCCGCGGTGAAACTCCTCGCGGGTCTGCCGCGCACCCCCGGGGTTCCCTGGGTGATCCCCGGCAGGAAGCCGGGCACGCACCTGCGAAAGCTCGACGACGCCTGGCGGACCGTCCGCTCGCGGGCGGGCCTCGAAGACGTGCGCCTCCATGATCTCCGTCATTCGTTCGCCTCGAGGGCACTTGCGCTTGGCGAGGGGCTCACCGTGATAGGGAAGCTCCTCGGCCACGCCCGCATCGAGACCACCTCGCGCTACGCGCATCTCGCGCGCGATTCGGTGCGGGAGTCCGCCGAGCGGGTGGCGAAGAGCATCGCGGAGGACATATTAGACGAAAGATATCCAGTCACGAGCGCGACGGACGAGAGACTGACTCCCGGACAAAAACCAGCCAGCCGCCGACGCTGTGACGGCTCATTGAGCAACGAAACACGATAACAGAATGGTTGCTGCTGGGCGTGTTGGGCGCTACATGATGCCCATGAACCGTTCGACTGACCGATATCGAGACCGACTCCCGGAACGTATGTTCGTGGTACCTGTCGCGTTCAGTGGCCAGTGAGGATGGGGGTATTAAGAAACCGGAGATATTCGGCTATATTACCGGTCAGGTGGTCGCGGAAAGCGCAGTCAAGGCCGTATTCGCGGCCATCGGCGACGCACTCGCAAGGGACGAAAACGTCATGATCGCCGAACTCGGCGCCTTCTCGATGAAAAACCGTTCTGCTCGCACGGGTCGTAATCCCCGTACTGGCGAGGTCCTGGCGTTCCCGTCACGAAAACAATTGCGCCCTCTGCTGATCGGGTGATAAAGCGCGTGATGATGAATCGAATTGCGAACATGGCGAGTCGACTCCTGCTTCATTTTGTGATCTTGGAGGCTTTCGTTCATGTATAGGGAAGAACCGCTCCTTGCTCATCCTCCACCGGATGCCACCTTGTGGCGCTATATGGACTTTACCAAATTTGTTTCGATTCTCGAGAAAGACGCTTTGTTTTTTCCTCGGGCGGACAAACTAGGAGATCCGTACGAGGGATTTTTGCCGGAACGTGTTTTAGAAACCCTGCGGAAATCATTTGCAAATCAAGCCGATCCACGATCCAACATTTATTGGAACATCACTCAAGCTTTCAGGACTATATGTGCGTTTACGTTAATCTCTTGTTGGCACGAGAGCACCGACGAATCGGCAGCGATGTGGAGGTGTTATGCTGAGTCAAATAATGGAATTGCTATTAAGACAACCTTTGGATCACTGTGTCAAAGTCTGATTTGTGAACCGGATGTATTCATTGGTCGGGTCAGTTACATCGACTACGAATCACCGGCTCCTGTAGGAGTTCTCGACGAGGATGATCCATTATTTCATATGAAGAATGGGGACCATCCCCTGAGACTTCGAAGTCAATTCTTCAAAAAAAGAAAAGCTTTTTTCTATGAACAGGAAGTCAGGGCACTATGTTCACTTTCGTTAGATGGCTTGTTTGCTGGTGGCATGACGAAAGAAATCCCTGAGCCATCCTGTGGTATTGGGATGCCCCTTGAGATAAACCTTCATCATCTGGCCCATGAGTTTGTTGTCTCTCCCTTTGCGGTGGACTCCTTCTTTGAGCTGGTTTCTGCTTTGCTCCAACGATACCAAGTGGATATTCCTGTAAGGCATTCATCCATTAGAGGTAATCCTTTGTGGAGCTAACCGTTTCAGTCTGTGTTCGAAATTTGTTCTGCGCAGGTGTTCGAAACCAATTAAATTGCGCCGGGGTGCCCTGAGGCGCCAACCTGTGAGAGGGGATCGAGGTTGGTTCCCCTCCCGCCGCAGGCGGTCGCACTTCTCGCTGGCCTTCCTCGTACGGCCGACGACCCGTGGTTCATACCCGGCAGGAAGCCGGGGGCGCACTTCCGGAAGCTGGACGACGCCTGGCAGGCCGTCCGCTCGCGCGCGGGGCTCGAAGGCGTGCGCCTCCATGATCTTCCGCCATACGTTCGTCTCGCGCGCCCTTGCGCTCGGCGAGGGACTCACCGTGATTGGAAAATTGCTCGGCCACGCCCGGATCGAGACCACCTCGCGCGCGATTCGGTGCGGGAGTCTGCCGAGCGGGTCGCCGCGAGCATTGCCGAATATCTGCTGTAGGATGCCGGACGCAACTCCCGGGAAATCCGTTCAATGATGGATGCGATTTTCTATATGTCCATCAGGCGATCGAAACGCCTCCTCTCCATCGCCGGCTGCCGCCCTTCACCCGGATGCAGCGCTTCGGTCTGCTTCTCCGTTCCGATGCTCCCGGCCTTGCCTGTTCCTATCGCCTCAAGCGCCGCGATCCGCTCCCCCGTCGCGGCTTCGAGCCGCTCGCGCAGGACCCCCGCGTCGTCCGTCACGAGTTCCGCCCGGTCCCGGGCGCGGCTGATCTCGACGTAGAGCGTCTTCTGGTTGGTGAGCTCGGGGTGGTTCGCCTCCATGGCGGCGATGACGGTACCGACCGTCCGGCCCTGGAAGGCGTGGACGGTCGAGGCCCAGGCGCGGTCGACGTGGCGAAGCTGGGGATCGGCGGTCGTCATGTCGAGGACGCGTCCGTCCTCGATGCGGAAGGTGACGCGCTCGCCCCTGACGTCCATTACCTCGGCGGCCTGGCTGTTCATGAGACCGAGGTCCGGATCGTTCCGGGTCCAGCGGACCTTGTCACCCTGACGCAGTTCCATCCGCTCGACCTTGTAGACCTCGACACCGCCAGTACGCGCCGCCAGACGGCGGGGCTCCCAGCGGACTTCCTCTCCATGCCTGCCTTCGAGGATGACCGCGGCGTTCGCGTGATCGACACCCGCCACGCGCAACTCATCCCCCTTCTCGACGCCGAGACGCTTGTAGGGGCGATGGAAGGCCACCACGTCGCCCGGAGAATAGTTCGCGGCGAGCGATTTCTCGGGGTTCGTGTAGCCGCGCGAGACGAGACGCTCTGTGTGGAAAGCCGGACCGTGTACGACGCCGTCCCTGACCAGGCGCTCTCTGACGATGGCGTTGATCTGTTCACGAATCGCGTGGCTCGGCGCCATGAGCCCGGCGTTTGCGCGCGCCTCGGGCGGGAGCGCGAGCCAGCGCGCGGCGGCGGCGCCCGCTAAGTTGTCGGGTTTCACTTCGGCCACGTTGGAACCCAGTTTCCCGAAGGCGCGCTTCACGTCGCCCGCGAGCGTGGCCTCGACGGCGGCTTTCAGGTCCTGGTCGCGCTGGCGCATGATCTCGTCCATGGTCGCCGTCTTCATACCCGCTGCCTGCAACTGCGCGAAGGGTTTGCCGGCGTCTACGGCGTCGAGCTGTTTCTCATCACCCACGAGAACGACCCGTGGCAGACGCAAGGTGCCCGCGATACGCAATAGTTCACGTACCTCGCGCGTCGATGCGAGGGAACCCTCGTCCACGACGAGGGCTGTCTTCCCGTAGCTCGCGCGCAACTGTTTTTGGGCCTTTCTCGTGAGGCGGCCCTGGGCGACATCTGCGTTTCGCATGAGGAAGCGCTGGAGCGTCTCGCTCTCGATCCCGGCTTCTGCTTCGAGTGTCCGCGCGGCCGAAGCCGAGGGCGCGAGGCCCCGGACCTCGTAGCCGCGCTTCTCGAACAGAGCGCGGGCGCGCTTCAGCATCCTGGTCTTGCCGGTGCCGGCGTAGCCCTGCACGCCGACGACGCGGTCGGAATCGGTGAGGATCAACTTGACGGCCTCGCGCTGGCCATGTGTCAGCGGACCATTTCTGAGCGCCTTGTCCACGGCGCGGCCGCGCATGGCGGGCGCGCCCCGTCCGCGTCCGGAATTCAGGAGGGCGATGGTCTCGCGCTCTGCCGCCGCGGCCTTCTCCGTCGTGAGCATGTCCTTCACTCCGGGCAGGTCCGCCGCGTGCAGGACGCCCGTTTTTTCGAGCCTGGCCACCTCGCGCTCCGCTCCCGCCATCGACACCGCGCCCGGCCGCCAGGCGAGCGCGCCCGCGAGCAGAGCGGCGCGGTCGAAGACGGCCTCGCGTTCCGCGAGATGCGCCACGGCCCACTCCACGGCCTCCCGAACGGGTTCGACGTCCACGGCTCCCCGGCCGGAGTCGCGGGATACGGCGCTCCTCGCCATCGCCTGGACGGCGAGGACCCCGGCGTTGAAGTCGAGATCAGCGGCTTGTTTTTGCCACACGGCCGCGAGAGTGGTCTTGTCGACCTCTCGCTTGCGCGCGCGGGTCATGAGCGCAGCCCTCCGGGCTGCGCGCTGATTCTCCTTCGTCGCGCCGAGTCCGCGTTCGGCCATCGCGGCCTCGATCTCCGCCCGCCGGGTCGAGAACGCCTCGATCACCTCTCTCGGGACGCCCGCGACCTCGAAGCGCCCGTCGGCGTGGGTCTTCTCGATATGGTAGCCGATTCTTTCAAGTTCACCTGCGAGTTCGGTCCGGTATATCGCGCCGATCAGCATCTTCTGCGCGTAGAGCTTCTCGTTCGACATCGTGCGCCACTTGCCGTCCGTCCCCCGCACCATGTTGGCTACAACTGAGTGCGTGTGGAGCATGGGGTCGAGGTTGCGCGACGTATCGTGCCGGAAGGTCGCGATGACGCTCTTCTGGTCTCCCGCCCGGACCATGCGCCCGGTCCCGGGATCGCTCACCCTGGTCTCGGCGACGTTTCGCTCGGCCCAGTCGAGGGTGCGCGCCACGGCCGCGTCGTGGGCCCTGATCGCGCGCGCGTCGCCGCCGAGGTAGGCCAGCAGCGAGACGGATTTAGGCGCCGAGAGGGTGAGGTCGCGGCCGGGGCGGTGGTGGAACGACCCGTCCTTTCCCGGGCGGCCGAGCCTGCGCCCCGAACCGTCGGGCACGCGGCCCTCGAGCACCGCTCGGAATACGTCCGGGTCGACCGGACCCGAGAGTCCCAAATCCTCCGCACCCCTGCCATGCCAGGCGCTCGCCTCCCGATGCGCCGGGTCGTCCTTCGCGTAGTAGCCGTCGCGTTCGTAATAGGACGCCCCCTGCGCGGGAGCGGCGACGGCGCCGATGGATGCGACCATATCAGTAGCTCCTCAGGCGATTGCCTTGCGGCTCCCCGGAGCCGGACGGATCGCCACCGTTATTTTCCGGAAGGGGAGGAGTCGAGCCGTTTTCAGGGTCTGTTTCGTGACCACCGGCCGGAGCAGTCTCCTCATCGGAGGGAGCGTTCACGGTTTCGGGCGCTTCGGTTCCCGCGCCGTCCTTCAAATCAGGAAGCGTTGCGTCATCGCGCGGAATAAAACTCTCGGCCGCCTTGGCTCTATTCACGTAGTCGAGCTCGATGCGGGCCACCGGCCAGGGGCCGGGGAACTTGAGGTAGCCGTGCAGATTCTCAAGACGCATGATCTCGGAAGGCAGGGCCAGAGGGCGCATCTCGCGGCGCTGCGTGAGCGAGACGCCGTCGCGCATGGCGCTCGCCCCGTAGCTGAGCCCCTCCGCGTATTCCGTGACCTCGCCGCGGCCCAGGCTCTCGGCCGACCAGCGCGCCGTCTCCTGGTCGGGCGCCGCCAGCACCACCCGGGTGCCGCACAGGCCCGATACCGTCTCTGCGCCGTTTCGCCCGTAGAGGTCGCGAAGAGCCGATATCACCTGGATCCCCAGCACGAAACACCCCCCGAACTGGCGCGATTCGGCGAGGCCGGGTTGCAGGCTCGGCACCTGGTGGAGGGTGGGGAGTTCGTCCAGCACAATCCAGACACGGCGCTCATCGTCCCGGCCGAGGGAGAGGAGCGCGTTCACGGCGATCTCGATCCAGGTCGAGATGAGGCCCCGGAGGCTCTCGTGCTGGTCGCCGCGCGAGGTCAGGAACAGGAAACCGGTCTCGTCCTCGCGCTCCACCCACTCCCTTATCGAGAAGGGCTTGCCTGAGTCGAGCAGGCATTCGAGCGCGCCCAGGTGCGCGGTCAGCATGGCGCGCACCGAGAGCGCGGTCTTGGGGTTCTCGGGGTCCACGATGGACTGCGCCACCGTGCCCTCCATGGCCTCGGCCAGGGAGGTGAGTTCGGTCTTGAGCAGGTGCTCGACGAGTATCCGGTTCTCCGTCACGCCGCGCTTCCAGAGGACGCCCGCGCCGTTCGCGAACAGCTGCCGGGCGGCCGTGACCCAGAAGGGGTCCACCGTGTCCTTCTGCTGTGGGATCAGGGCGGCCGCCATCGTGTCGAAATCCCTGGGCGTCCTGGCTTCCAGGAAGGGCGACCAGCGCGGCGCGCGGGCGTCGAGGGGATTCATCAGGACGTCGCGGGCGGGGTCAAAGAAGGCCCGCGTGTAGCTTCCCATCTTGTCGTAAAGGATGCAGCGCTCGCCCCGCTCCCTGATCTGGGCGACCAGGTCCGATATCAGGACGGTCTTGCCCGAACCCGTGGTGCCCGAGACGATGGTGTGCTGTGTCTCGGCGCGCTCGGGCCAGGGGACGCCCGCGACGCGGGGCCGCGTCCGCAACATGGAAGGGAACGCCGCTCCTGCAATTCTTGTGCAAAGCGGAAGCACGCGCCTTCCGAGCGCCTGCGCCGTGGTCATTTCCGCGCCCCGAATCCGCCTCGCGCGTGCCATGCGCCTGCCCAGCAGCCAGAAGGTGACGATGAATGCGGCGACACACGAGAGCCCCAGCCAGAGGCCCAGCCACGCTTTCGTATGAATGGTAGCGAGAAACCGCTTTCTGATACGCTCGATTCTGGGGTCGGACGCGATCAGGGAGATGGATTCGATCACCTGCACGCCTTCTCCCCACTCGTAGACCTGGCCCGAATCGGGAGAATAGCCGATGGCGAGCTTGGTCTCGGCGAGGGTCCCGAGTCCCACGACGCGCCATTCGTGCGCGCTCGTCGTCGTGAAGAGGCTCACCGCAGGGGTCAGGACGATGCTCAGTACGAGTCCCAGAATCCCCCAGCGCGCGAGCTGACCCCACATGCGGGCGTCGTGCAGCAGCGTCTGGCCGCCGCGAAGGGTGGCGTTTCCGATGGTCATTTTCTCCTCCCGTTCAAGTTTTGATGAGCAAAAGTGTTTCGGGTGATTCCGGCCCGCGATGCGCCGGGCAGAGGCCGGGGAGAGAGACCTGAGGGAGCGGGTACGGGGCCGGGAGAGAGACGGCCGCGCCCGCAACAATCGACTCACGACCTGGGAGGAGCCATCCATGAAAAACCGAAGACCATCCGCTTTGGCCCATTGTCTGGTCCTCTCCGGACCCGCAATCGCTTTTCTCTTCACCCTCTGCGTCCTCGCGTCCGGGAGAGGAGCGAGCCTGCTGTTCGCCGTCTGGTTCATCGCCGTGATCTGGAGTTTTCTCACGGCGCTTGCGGGCGCCCTGTGGTGGGCGTATCGCGGCGACCGGTCCGCCTTCACCGGCTACACGCTTCCTGAAAAAGACATCGATCGCTTCGAGTGGGCTTCCCGCACGGGGCGTTACGCCTGGCGCCGTGATTACGAGGAGGGGGGGCTTTACGATGACGATGGTCCCTTCGGTCACGGCCCCATCACCTGATCGCCAGAAAAACCGCTCCCGCTTTCCTTCTTCCTCTCAGAGGTGGACTCGAGTTTCTTTCCCGCTTCTTCCTGCGACACGTTGCGCGCCGTGCCGTAGAGTTTCCCGCCCATCCATTCGCCCACGACGGGCAGGTCCCTGACGACATGCTCACCGAGGGGTTTTTCGGTCTCCTCTGCCACCTTGGGACGCCCCTCCTTGATGGATTCCCCCGCCACGCCCGCGCGGGCCGTACGTCCTGCCTCCCTGATGTCCAGTTCGGTCTCTATCTCCGCGCGCCCGCGCGCGGCCCGCCTGCCTGCTCCGCCCGGCCGGGGCGCGCCTGCGCCGCTTGCCTTTTCGCGCACCGATGTCGACCAGTCATTCCACGCCGCGTCCGTCCCACCCGCTTCGCGCAATCCTTCCCTCGCATGATCGAATTCTGCTCGACCCGGCGCCGGCTCCACCCCTCCGCCCGCCGGAAAACGCTCCGCGATGAAGGCGGCGGCATGGGCGCGCAGCACTTCCGCGTCTTCCGTCGTCTGAGGCGATGCCAGGCGCATCGCGCCCGCGGCGCCTATCTCGCGCCCGTCCGCGCCCACCCGCGTCGTGAGCCACGTGAAGAAGGGCTGTCCGAGTTCGCTCTCTATCGATCGCGCGTTTGCGCGCACCTCGGCCGCCTGCGTGCTCCAGTTTTCCGCCTCGCGCCTGCTCACCGCCTCCTGCTCGCTGAAGCGCCGCATGCGCGTGAGATTGGCGCCCATACTCTCCTCCAGGCTTTTCATCTCGCTCTCGCCGGTTGCGCTCGTGTAGCGCCTCGAAGCGTCCGCCACGCGCGACCAGAGGTCGAGCAGGCCGCTCTGGCCCGCGTAGTCCGTCATCCGGTTCCAGGCCTCGCGCGAGAACGTCTGTCCGCGCCAACTCGCGGATCCGTCGGCGCCTATCCTGACGATGAAGTCGAAGCCGCCTCCCACCCTGGCCTCGCTCGTGAGACTTGCCGCCTGCTCCTTCGTGATGCCGCCGGCCTGGGATAGTTTTTCGATATGGGATTCGAGGCGCTGCGCGCCCGCGTTCTCGCTCTCGGCGACGCCCCGCGCGTGGGTGACGCCGCTTCTCACGTCATGAGAGAACCGCTCGACCATGGCGGCCGAATCGGTCGCGGCGGCCGTTCTGGCTGTGGCCGCCTCGGCCGAGAAGTGGCGGGCCTGCTCGATTGCGGCGCCCGCACGGACCTCGTGGCTCTGGGCCAGGGATTCAGACAGCCTGACGCCCGCCGCAGGCACACGGCTCGTCGCGGAGCCGGCGTCCATGACGGCGGCGCCCTCTGCCGTCACGGTGTAGGCGGCGCCGCCGGGAGCGAAGCCGGTGTACCTCCCTGTGTCCACCTGCGCGGAGGTCCTGACCTGGTGACCTTCAATCGAGGCGAAGCGGTGCGTGTCCGCGCTCGTGTTACCGAGCGAGATGTTGCCCGTCGTACCCTCCTGCGCGGCGGACGAGGCGGCCTCCTGTCCGACCGAAAGCACCGAAGTGGCGAGCGAGGTCGCGCGGCCCACCCCGTAAGCGAGAGCCGCCGCGAGGAAGGGCACCGACATCGAGAGGTAGCCCGACATCACGGCCACGTCGGCCGCCACGGCCCTGATACCCGCCTGCGCCACGAGCGAAACGCCTATGTCGCCTCCCGGCATGAGAGCGGCCGCGCCCATGCGCTGCGCCGCCTCGCCCATGGCAACCCGGTGGAGGATTGCGTAGAGCGGACCCCAGCTTTGCAGCCACACCAGGCCCGAGAAGTATGAACGGAATATCGACCCGCCCGCAGGGGTGAGCATCAACAGGACCGCCAGCGGAAACGCCCCCACGTAGAGGCACTCGAAGACGATCCGCAGCATCGGCACCCAGGTCTCCGCCTGTCTCCCGATCGCCCGGTAGGCCGATACGGTCTGGGCTTGGGCGCGGGCCTCGGTGTAGGATCTGAGCGCCGCGGCGTTTCCCGTTTCCGTATTCCACTGCTCGCCCGCGTCGTGCACGGCGTTCAGCACCATCTGCTGGCGCAGCACCTCGGCGGCTGAGCGCGACGCCCCGATCAGGAAATCGTGCGCCGCCGGAAGCGCCGCCATGAGTTCGGCCCGCGCGAGCGCCTCGCTCGCGGCCCCGGGGAAGAGCCTCATCCCGAATACGCCGGTCGCCCTCGTGACCTCCGCCGCCCAGAGGGCGTCGAGGCGCGAGGCGGCCGTAGCGCAGGTCACGATCTCCCGGTCCAGCGTCGTGGCGCCCGTGCCCGAGGCCGCGCCCCGGCTCACGTATTCCACCATGCGCGCGGGCGAGGCGCCCGCAGACGGCGAGCCCGGGGCGGTGACGAGCGCCCAGAGGTCCGTGCTCTCGCGCAGGTCATCCGCCGATATGTGGCCGAGCAGCAGGGCGTGGAACACGCATTGTCTCGCGTAGGCCCTCAGGTTCCGGGCGAAGACGGCGTCGGTCACCTCCATCCGGGTCGTTGCGGCCGCGAGCCTGGCGCCGAAGATGAGCCCGTGTCGGCGGTAGGCGAGGTCGGCCGGAAGGGAGAAGGCCTGTTCGGTCAGGCGCGTGAGCCCGTCTCCCACCCGGCTCGTGAGCGAGGCGAACAGCGCAAGGCCCAGCGGCACGTTCGCAACGACCGCGGGCGCCAGGGCCGGGTCCAGCCTGTCCACCACGCGCACCGTCGCCCTGGGAACCACCAGCGCGCCCCAGACGCAGACGAAGAGCAGCAGCCACCTGGCGTTGTCCTTCCATGACCCGCCGAAAGCGGTGCGGAAGAGCGCCCAGGCGAGTCCCGAGACCCCCGCGATCCGGGCGAGCGTGACGAAGGCGCCGCCTCCCGTGATGGCGGCGACGGCGTTCAGGAGGTCGACCAGGTAGGTTCCGCCTCCCAGGGTGAAGATTTCATACATGGGTTGTCTCTCTCCGTCGCTATCTCGAGGCCCCGGCGCCGCGCGTGAAGGCGAGCGCGGCTCTGAGATCCGCCGAGAGCGCACCGCTAAGTTCGGTCTCGATGAGGCGTAGCTTCTCGACCACGGCCAGGGCGGTGTTGAACCGCTTGAGACCCTCGTTCCGGTGGCGCGCGAGGGCGGCGCGGTTCCTGCGCAGTCCCTCGCGCCAGCGCGTGAGACGCTCGCCGTCCGCGATGTCCATCGAGCCCGCGCGCTCCTCGATCGCGCGGTGAAGGTCCGATATCCATACCTGGAGCACGTCGAGCGCCACGGCTTCGGCCAGCGCGTCCACCTCCTGCTCCACCACGGCGCCGCGGTAGGCGGCGGCCGCGTTCACGAGCCGGTAGACCGGCAGCGTCGTGAGGTTCACGAGTCCCAGCGCGTCGGCGGGTGGCGCCGTGTCCGTCCGCACCGCATCGACCAGGCGCCGGAGCAGTTCCGCGACCCGGTTCCGGAAACCCCGCGCCGCGGGCACCGTGAGGCGACCGAGTGTGGGGTTGAGACACTCGACGGGAGTGTCGCAGCGGTAGACGGGCAGGTTGCCGCCGCCTTCCATCAGGATTTCGGTCACCCTTCTGTCCAGCGCCAGGGGTTCGAGCACGCGCACGCGGGGACCGGACGTGTCCGAATCCGTAACCGGCGCCGTCACGATGACGGAGCCCGCGACCGACATGGCGAATTCCCCTAAATCGCGGTCCGAAGCCAGGAAGCTCGAGGCCCTTACCGCGCGCCAGGCGTAGTTCACGTTGACGGGCGCCTGTTCCCTGAGCGGCCCCGATGCCGCGGCCAGGGTCGAATTGCGTTTCCCGTCCGCGCCGCAACCGTGGCGCGCGGCGGCGTAGTCCGAAAAAATCCCCTGCCTTGTTCCAATCGCGGCGCATATCGCGGCGCTCGCCCGGTCGTTCTTGGACCAGACCGCGCCGACGAGCGCCTGGGCCGTCTCGCAGGAGTTCAGGTTCTGGTTGTTCACCCACTGCGCCAGGGCGCGGAGTTTCGACATGGTCTCGGCGATCACGGGCGAGATGGTCTCGAGCGCGAGTTCGAAGGCAAAGCCCGCCGCGTTCTGCGCCACGGCGCGGGCGAAGGCGATCATCTGGTCCGAATCGATGAAGGAAAACGCGCCCGCGAACGCGTCGATGCCCCCGCAGCCCGCGCGGTATGAGGGAAGACTCACCGTCGCGATCGACTCGGAGCGCACGGGCGCTCTCAAATAAAGGTTCCCGAGCGTCCAGTGGCCGGACGCCTGGCCGTCGAATGCGGTGGGTCCGGTCGTGTTCACCGCGGCGCCCCGCCAGAAGTTCTCCATCTCCGACAGGACGTCCGCGCGGGCGGGGGCAGTAAATAAGAACGCGGCGCCCAGGACGAACAGCATGAAAATCCGTCTAGTAGTCACTTCCGACCTCCCTTGCGGTCAGGGCGAAGATGCGCTCCGCCAACTGGTCCTCGGCGACGACGCCGAACGATACCGGGATCGCTCGCCCCGTCTTCGTGTCGTAGAGGACGACGGCGGGCAGTACCGGGACTTCAATGCCGAGACGCGCGGCGCGGCCGCTATCTGCGACCGCTTCGGGCCAGCCCTCGAGCGCACCCCCGGTCATCGAGACCGCGAGCATCTCGATCCCGTGACGCAGCGCGAAGGCGCGAAGTAGCGGCCCGAAGACGCGGCATCCCGGACATTTCTCAGAACCCAGGTAGATGAGGCCGTAGCGCTCGCCGAGCCCTTGCAGGACGCCATCGCGCTCCGCCCTTCGCTCTTCCGTCCAGAGCCTCTTGGCCAGCGCGCCCACCGGGCGCCTCAGCGTGTAGTCGAGGCCCGGGTTCGCCCAGACCGCGCGCCGGAAGGCGTCCGAGAACGCGGCGGCGGATTGTAAGGCCTCCTGCTGGAGGCGCAGGTAGGCCGTGACGTTCTTTGGTGTGGGTTCGAGGACAGCCCGCGCGCGGGCCTCCTCTAGCGCCCGGCGTGTCGCGAGGATCCGCTCTTTGGCGCTCGTGGCCGGCGGCGCCTTCGTCGCCCGCGCTTCCTCTTCCGTTTCCTCCTCGCTCCGGTCGCAATAGAAGTGCCAGCCGAGCGGCGACGCCTCCGCGCCGCACCAGCGGCGCCACTCCCGCGCCTCTGCGGGCAAGGCCGTAATCAGCACGAAAAGATAGGCGAAGGCCAATGCGCAGATTTTCGTCATGCTCGTTCCTCACTTGTTCTTCGTATAGAAATCGCGTATGCGCCCTCTCATCAAGGAGCCGGTATCCCCCGAGTCGGGGAGCGTGACGGAAGGCTCGCTCGCGCCGTCCATGAGGTTTTCCGTGAACTCCGACAAATCCACGGCCTCGAAGTCGATCCGCTCCATCTCCTCGACGGTGAAGCCGCGGCAGCTGCCCCAGCCGATGCCGAGTTGCGACCGCGCCGCCTCCTGCAGGATGCGGCCGAGCTTGGAGCCGAAGACGCACCAGACCCGCTCCCTGCGCACGCAGACCCCCAAGATGCGCTTCGCGCACCGCGTGCCCAGGTAATGCGTGTTCCCGGCGTGGCGCTCCTGCGCCAGGAGGCGCTCCGCCTCGGTGCAATCGCCGAGGCCGATGAGAAGGCCCGAGTCCTTGCAGCAGTTCGCCAGTCCGCCCCAGCGGATCCGGCACGATCTGCGCTCGCCCCTGAAAAACCTCAAGCTCCCGCGGTCGAATTCCTCGCCGCCGAGTTCCAGCACCATGTTGAGTTTCGCCGCCGCGTCGACGAAGCCGATACCCGCCTGAGAGGACCTGGCTTCGCAGTCCGCTCCCACGCACCAGGCGACAGAGCCGCAAGTTCCGCCCGATTCGGCCTGATCGAGGCCCGCGCCGCAGTTCGAGACGGACCCCGACGCCAGACCCGAGGCGCCGAAGCGCGAAGCGCCGGGATCGCCCTGCACCTCATCACCGCGCACGGATACCGGGTCATCGGTTTCGACCGACGCTTCAGGACGCGCGGTCGTCCCCTCGATCACGGAGCGCCCGGCGCGTCCACCGGGGTCATCGGGATCGGCGAGCGCACGGGCAGCGGCGTTTTCCAGATCGGCCGCATTCAGGTCCCGCTCGGGCCGGTCCGTTCCCGCGTAGCCGGGCACCCTGGACGTCGATGTCGGGTCTCGCGCAACGGTGGCGGCCGCCGCCCGGCCCACGTCCCCCATCGCGCGGGCGGCCGCCTTGGGGTCTTCGGCGCGCGAGTCGCCCGCTGACAGGTGCGCCAGGATGAGCAGGAACAGAATGATGCCCTTCATTTTGTCGTTGCGCCTCACCGATAATCTCCCCTGAGTTTCCCGAGGTGACGCCGCGCCGTCTCCCGGCCCGGCCCGCCTTCTGTCGCGATAATCGAAAGCGCAGCGTCGAGGCCGATGTTCCCCCCGATAACGTCATGGGGCGGCGCGGGGTCCGCCGAACAACCGCGGGTCGTACAAAGCGGGACGCCGCCCGGGACGACGGCGACGGTGGGGACCGCCTTCACCTCGAACAGCCGGAAAAGGCGCGGGTCTATGGCGGCGCCGGCATTTGCAGGGAGATGCGCCCCGACGCGTTTCACCGTGGCCCTGAGTCCTCCCCGCGCGACGCCGCGCAGAACCAGCGGCGCGCCGATCCTGGCCGCCTCCACGCTCCACTCCCGCCAGGCCGCTGCGGGAACCGACAGGCTCATGAAGACGATGACTTCCGAGCCTCGCGCAGGCTTTGACAAATTATCCGCGAGGCTCCCGGCGCGGCTTTCCGCCGGGAGGGGGGCGAGGGTCTCAGGGGCGTTTTTGGCGGCGCGCTCCAGAGCGCGTTCGAGCACGGAACGCGACCAGGAGCCGAGGTCGGCGGGTGGAGATTTTTTTCCCTGCCTGAGTATCTGATCCACGATCTTTTTCGCCGCCTCCGAGGGTTTTTCCTGGGAGTAAGCCGGAGCGTTCCAAGCCGCAAACAGGAGGGAGCAGGCGAGCAAGGCCATGATTGTGAACGTATGTATCTGATGCCGGCCCATATCAAAATCCTTAGAGTAGGCAGCAGTTGCGCTTGCGCCAGAGCAGGTACCCGAAATTCTCCCCCGCGACCGGGAGTTCGCGGAGCGTCTCCCAGAGAACCGTGGAGCGGCCCGTCGGGTTGCAGCCGGTCAGCGCCGAGGTGGCGGGCACCGGCTGGGTCATCTGCCAGCGGTACTGTGATTTCTTCATGATGGGCATGGGATAGCGGCCGCACAGCGCGGCCGAGCCCGACGTGCCCCAGGCGAGCAGGGTGCGGTGCAGGCGGAAGACGAGACGCTGTGCGGCAAGCAGCGATGCCTGCACGCCGCCCACGTGGGCGCCCACGTTGCCGGTCAGGGGGTACATCGCGCCCTGACAGCCCGCGCACCAGTAGAGCGCGTCGAGCGGCAGGCCCGCAGAGGCCGCCGCGCAGTCCGCGGCGCACGCCGCCTGGGCGGGCAGGTCCGCGAAGAGCGCGGCTTCGGGACTCAGCAGGAACGAGAGCTCATCATCCCGCCAGGCCGGGTCGAGCTCCGATACCCAGGCGATGTCGAGGCCGCCGCCTTCCAGACAGCCCAGGTCCAGCAGCGCCCCGATCCACGAGAGCAGCGGGTAGACGTAGTAGTGGACGTGCCAGGTGGAGCCTTGCGCGCCGTCCCCGCCCGATGCGCCCGTCCGACCGCGTCCGGCGGGCAAACCCCCGTCGATGGTCAATCCACCGAGATTCGGGAAACACCAGGGCGCGCGGCTCGCGTCGATCAGGCGCGCGGGTTCCCAGACGCCCAGCGAGAGGCCGATCCGGGGGATGGGACTCCCGCAGTAACAGATCGGGGACCCGGGATTGGGCGTGTCCGGCGCGCCGGCGGCCGCGCCTATCCGGATCGGTCCTATCGATATCGGAAAAAGGCACTCCCAGCACACGTCCGTCACGGGGTTCACGAAACGGCCCGTGCACGACTGCGCAGAAGCGCCCTGCGCTGACAGAACGGCGACGAGAAATATGATGAGTCCTGAAATTTTCAGGGACTTCATGGACGCTCTCCTGCGCTTTCGGGTTCGTCTTCGAGCGGCACTTCCGTGATCCGCAGGAAGACTCCTTCCGCCGCGACCAACGAAGGCGTGGCGACGACGCCCAGGCGCCTCGCGAGCCTGCCGCCCTGGTCGAAGAAGAACGCCCGCCCGTGGGCGCGGGCGAGGTCCAGCGGACGGCCAGCGAGCAGTACGATCACGGAGGGTTTTTCGCGGGCAATCGCCCAGTCGACCTCGACCGGGCGCGTCCCGTCGATGAAGAGGAGATCGCGGGTTAAGGGGTGTTTTTCAAGGGGATTGATCCGGGTCCCCCGGGCCGCGACCAGCGTCCCCTCGGCCGTCCTGATGTCCTGTCCGACCGTGATGGTGGGGTCGAACCGCCTGATCCTGAGAAAGCGCGCAGGCTTGACGCCCGCGACGCGGGGAGGCGCCTCGACCCGCTCCCGGGCGCGTTCCACGGCTTCACGCCTCATGCGGTCCGCCTCGCCCGTGTCCTCCATTTCCTCGAGCCTGGCCTCGATCTCGCGCAAAAGGTCGGGCTCCTCGATGGGCCATACCGCTCCGCGGACGCCTAAGTCCTTCGCCGCAGCGGCGCCGGCGGCGAGGACGAAGACACATGCCATCACGGTCCTCATGAGACGTGAATGAAGCGAGTGTCGCCTCATGGCCGCACCTCCCCGGGTTTCGCGAGAGGACCTTCGAGGCCCAGCCAGGGGAGGTCAGGCAGCGCCACGGCGCGGCCACGGATTCGCTCGCGCGGCACGAGGCCGATCTCGCGGTACCTGCTGTCGTGACTGTCCTTGTGCTCCGCATGGACGTAGTAGTGGCCCGGCGGGATGACTCCCGGTTCGATGGCGGCAAGCGGACGGCCGTCAAGCGCGCGCCGCTTTGCGACTCCTGTTAAAACGCCGTTCACGCTGACGCGCCGTTCATCATCCACCTCCACGCGCTCGCCCGGCAGGCCGCTGACGCGTTTCAGATACGGAATCGGCGAATCGGCGGCTTCGGGCGGGTCAAAGAGGACGAGGTCGCCGCGCTGTGGCGCTCCGATCAGCGGCAGCGCGAAGTATCCCCATGCGCCGTCGGAGGTGCTGGCGTTCACGTGGACGCGCGATGCCGCCGCGAGCCACAGGCCCGAGAGAACGGCCATGCAGACCAGGAGCCTGAAGCCCCTGGGGTTCGTTCGGCCCTTTGCGGCCTCATCGGTCATCAGCATTTTTCTTCTCCCTGTTCGATGAAGTCCTGCTAGCGAGTTCCGTCATCACGGCCTCGACCTCCTCCGTCAGGTCCTCTGCGCCCGCGGCGACGGCGCCCGCCGTGAGCAGGACGACGCCCCGGCGCGCGGCGGTTCGCGCGAGCGCCTCCTCCAGCCTTCTCGCCCAGTCGCGGGCGGCGGCCAGGGTTTTCCTGGAATCTCCACCATCGCGCAGCGACTTCGTGACGTAGGCCGCCGTGAGGCTCGATAGCCGCACGCTCGCGATATGATGGGGTTTTCCGGGAGCAAACCTCACTGTCCCGGCCGAGACGGCGGCGGCGACGCCCGCCGCGAGCAGGAGAGTGGCCGCGAACCCGGAAACCCCGTTCATGGCCGCTCCCCCGCGGCGCAAAGCGCATCATCCATCTCGACCCACTCCGCGGCGTCATGACGCCTGAACCACGCCGTTCCCTCCTCGTCATGGAACATGTAGTGGAACCGGCCCGCGTAGAGGCGCTCACCTGCGTCGGCCGAGAGCACGCCCGAAGCGATAGCGGCGCGGAACACGGCGTCGGCGTCCTCGTACACCCGAATGAAGCGCTCAGGATCCGAGTGCTGCCTGCGATCAGGCCGCATCGCGCGAACCTCCCGCCCGGGGCGTCCCATCTTTTTCTTTCGGCGTTTGTGCTTGCGTGGCATATGCTTTCTCCTCACGGTTGTTGCCGGATACCCCGGGATGGGGAGCGGAAATGCTTCCAGCCGCGCCGGGGGTTTCCCTGAGCGCGTTCAGGCGCTCGAGCCAGAGCCTCGCCGCGCGCTCCGGAGCAAGGGACCTGATCCTTCTCTCAATCGGCGGGAAGGTGAGGAGCGGGGATACATTCGCGCCCGCTCCCGGTACGTCGCGCTCCTCGGCCGCATCGGCCATCCGGGCCACGAAGCTAACGAGTTCCGCAGGCGCTGAAGCCGGCTTTGCATCGAGTCCGGCCGCCTCGCGTACCGCGCGGTCCGTTTTTTCACCGAGCCGTCTCAGCCGCGGCGTCGAGCGACGCGAGGGGGCGCCGCCGGACCCCAACCAGGCGACGGCGGCTTCATAAAGCAGGGCCAGGAGCGCCGCTTCCCTCACGTCGCCTCCCGCAGTGGCGGCCAGGTCCTCTATCGCCTCGCTCATCGCGACCCCGTGCGCCGCGACCGAGTGATAGCGCCTCACCCGTCCCTCCCTTCTGCAGGTGTTGGCGAGCACGTGGGCCAGGGCCTCGAAGTCGACCGAGTCGGCCGCAAGCAGTTCGGGGTCCCCCGGCCAGGCGAGGGGCTTCTCCCCGGCGGCGCCTGCGTGGACTCTTTTTTTCGCGTTCATGTGATCTCCTTTTCGTGTTCATACAGATAATCTTGCGATGGATGACTCATTGCGCGACCTCAGCTGACGCCTCCTCCGGGAGACCCTCATCCGCGATTCGCAGTACGGCTTCTTCCGTCGTGAGGCCATCACTTTTCAGTTTCTCGATCGCTGCGAAGGCGGGTCCACGCGATGAGTAGAGCGCGCCCGACACGCGGTCGAGGGCGAGGCGGGCGACGCGCCAGCCGTCCGGGCCGTGGAGGACGAGTTCGGCATGGCGCCCGTCCACCGTGGCGAGGCTCTTGAGCGCCCGCTCCATCCCCGGATCGCAGTGGATGCGCTTTTCCTGCTTGAGGAGTTCGACGGACTCGTCCTTTTGCGCCAGAAATATCGTCCAGTCGGCGTTGTCCCAAGCGGCGCGGGCGGCGGGGTTCGCGTAGTAGTCGTTCACGCTCTGGGTGCCCGTCACGAGCGCGCCCCGGTATTTTCTCGCGCGGCGGGCCGCGCCTTCCAGGAACGCCTTGCTGTCCTCGCCCGAGAGCAGGTCCCAGGCCTCATCAATAACGATCGCCTTGGGCCGCGTCCTCGGCCCGTGGTACATCCGCTGCGTCGCGAGAAACACCACGAGCATGAGGACCACGCCCTGAAGGTCGCCGCGCCCCTTGAGTTCCGCGAGTTCGAACACGGTGAGCGCGGCATCGAGCGCGGGCGTCCCGCCTCCCTCGAAGAGCCTTCCCATCGCACCGCCCGGCCGCCAGGGACCGAGCGCGAGCGCCATATCGGCCGCGCGCCTGTCGCCCGCGGATTCCAGTCTTTTTTGCACGAGGCCTAAATCCGCGTCGTTTCCGGCGTCCTCCCAGGCGCGCGCGATGGCCTCATCAATCAGCGCGGCCTCAATGTCGTCTATCCGCCCGCGCCTCCGGCACATGCGGCCGATGACCGAAGCCAGCATGGCGAAGCACTCTTCCCGGTAGTCGCCGTCTCTTGCGGCCGTCTCCTTGTCGATCATGGCGAAGGGGTTCAGCCGCGCCGGGTCCTTGCCGAAGGCGATGAAGGCGCCGCCGAGCGCCTCGGCCGTATGCTGGAAGGATCGCCCGTCGTCGATGACGACGGCCTCGCCTCCCGCGCCGGCGATGCCTGCGACCAGTTCCTGCATCAGGACGGATTTACCCGAACCCGACTTCCCCGTGACGGCCACGTTGTAGTTTCCCGCCTCGTTCGCGAACGGGGACCAGGGGGCGGGCTGGCCCCGCCTTCCCAGGAGCAATAGCGCGGGCGGGGCGTCGGGATTCGGCCGCTGGCCGCGCCACTCCCCGTGTACTGGCGCCAGGTTGACGGCTGATGAAGTCAACAGCGTCTTCATCCGCCCCATCCGGGCGAGGTCGGCGTCGAGTCCGCCCGCAGGCGCCATGGGCAGGCAGGAGAGCCAGGCGGGGAGGTGGGCGTAGCGCTCCGCCCCCAGCCGCCAGCCCTGCCCGTGGTAGATGGCGCGCACCGCCTGTTCGGCCTCATCCATCGCTTCCGGTGTCGCGTAGACGCAGACGGCGTAACAGGCCCGGACCAGGCGCTCGCCCTCTTTCAGCCTTTCGGTCACGAAACGCCAGTCGCGCGCCTTCTCTGGAAGCCCCGGCAGGTAGCGCGCGATTCCCGTTCCGGCCTGCTGCGTCGCGCGGGCGGACTTCAGGAACGCTCGCTCCCCGTCCGCCGCCTCGCCCATCATCACGGTGAGCGCGGTCAGGACCGGCGCGCCGGGCTGCAGGAAGTCGCGATAGAAATCCCCTATCAGGGCGTTTCCCCGCCAGCCGGGCCAGACTTCAGGGTATCCGCGGGCCGTCAGGACGCGCACGGCGACGTCGGCGCCCTCATGATGATGGAAGAGCAGTCCCTCGGGCGCGACGCTCATCGCCCGTCCGGGGGCAGCGCATTGAAGATGGACCGGATCGCGCGGCGACCAGCGCCTCTCTGGCCGCATAAGACCCCCGTCGTACGCGCCTTCGATGTCGGGCGCCGTGAGTTCCGCGGCGAGTGACAACAATTCGTCCGGCTCCGTCCGCCGCGCCCATGTACCGATCGAGGCGAGCGCGCCCTCGAGTGCGCGCCGGAACCCGCCAAGCGCGGTCTCTGACGCGGGCCCCGGACGGCCCGGCAGGCTCGCCGTGAGGAACACCCGGCAGTCGTTCAGGGTGCAGGGCGGGCCTCCCGCGTGGAGCGGACGCCAGCCGGCGCCCGTGAAGAGCGCTTCTCTGCGCTTCGCCATCACGGCCAGGAGGCCGCCCGCCGTCTCCCTGGATCCCGCCCACTGTGCGAGCGCCGCCCCGTAGCGGGGACTCGCCCAGTGGATCACCTGCACCACCGAGCGATCGGGCGCGGAATCGGCGAGCGTTCCCGCAAGCGTGTCCAGCGTCCCCTCGTCCACGCCCGCGAAAGGCGGGAGTTCGAGCACGAAGCCGAGACTGCCCGCGTTCACGTAGAACTCGCCCGCCTCGTCCCAGGCCCGCCAGGGAAGCAGTTCCACCAGGGGCGCAGGCATGGCCGGGAGGGAGCGGGGCGCGAGCGCCTCCGCGCCGCCCAGGATATCCTTGAGACGCCCGATCACGGCAGCCTCCAGCGCGCGGGCCTCACCACGACGCGCACCCAGTGACCCTCGCGGTAGACGCCGCTCATGTCCACGTAGGGCGCTATCCAGATGCGGGCGATGCGTTCTTTCGTGCGAAGGTTTTCATGGGGCGAAATCAGTGTCTCCTCGACGACCGGGGTAGATAGCGGCTCCGCCGTGGCGGCGCCCTCGTCCTGTTCCTCCTCATTACGGAACAGTTCCACGAACCAGGCGATGAGGCCGCTCAGGCCCGGGAACCCGTTCGTTTCCGTGGGACGAGGGGGAGCGGGAAGCGTCGTTTCCCGTCCCTCTCCCGGCGCACGGGCGGCGGGATCCGCATCGGTGACGCTCTGACACGCCGTTCCCTGCGCGAGGGGGCACTGCCAGGACTCGCCCACATGGCTGCTGCTCGCGCAACCCGTGACGAGCGCCGCTAGCAAGAGGGGCGCGAGCGCCCGCATGTAAAGTTTTGTTATTTTCATTTGTCGCTCCTCCGTTTTTTGGTTCTCGTGTCGTCTTGTCCGTCGATGCGCGCGCCCTCGATGAACACCACCGTGACCCGCGTGCCGGTCTGCAGCTGGATCACCGGCTGGTACTGCTCGGCGCGCCTGATCAGGTAGTCCGCCACCTTGCGGCCCGCAGAGCCCGCGCCGGCGCCCAGGCCCGCGCGTCCCAGATCGCCGAGGTCCGCCGCGCGCTCGGTTCCCCCGTCGCCTGCCGGGACGCGCAGCATGCCGGCCGCGGTCTCGCCCGCGCCCGATACCAGGCCCGCCAGGAACGCCTTCTCGACCAGCACCCCCTCCCGACTCACCACGGGTCCCCGTACGCCCGCCTTGCCGCCCCCCGCCACGAAGCCCGATACCCTGGTCTCGATCACGGTGCCGGGATCGGGGCCTGAGCAGGTCATGGTGCGAAGCCGCACGTAGACTTTTTCGGACGACAGATCACCGTAGGCCGCTCCCGTGAGCGTGCAGCCCGTGACGTTCGCTTCCAGCGCCACGCCGTCATCCGCCGCGCTCCTCGCCTTGCCCGTGAGCCTCAGCAGCACGGGCCGGGGGTCGCTCTGTGAGGACACGCCCACCGAGGCGTCCACCCCCGCGAGCACCACCGCCTCGGCATAGGCGCCCGCCGGCAGCCACCAGGAAAGCGGCCGGGCGCCTGCGGCGGGACTTTCGGCCTTGAGACTCGTTGGTTTTTCGAATTCGAGGATCATGGGCGCAGGCCGGGCCGGGGGAATCTTCCCGCCCCGAGCGGGACGTTTCATTCCGGCGCCCCGAGAGGGTTGTTTGGCCTGGGGGGGCGCTATGGGCCGCGCTTCCAGCTTCCTGCGCAGTTGGTCGATGGCCGCCGCCTGGCGGTCGATCACCAGTCGTCCATCCGCTGCGTCCTTGGTGATGCGTTCGCGGAGCCTGGCGTTCTCCGCGTCGATGCGCTTGTTCTTCGTATCGAGGTCCCTGAGCTGCGCCTCCATCTGCCCGATGCGGGATTCCGAACGCCTGATCCAGACCGTCTCCGCAGACTTTGCTCCCGCCAGTTCCGCCCGGACGCCGCTCACGGGCTTCGGGGGCGCGCCGCCCCCTCCCGCCAAGAGCCAAAGCGCCAGGGCGAACAGGACCGCCGCGACAAGAACCGAGAACAGGAGAAGCTGCCGGTTCCTGTTCTTCCTGCTCTCGGGGTCCACCCGGGTCTTCTCCTTATCGCTCATCGCGCGCCTCCGTCGTGTAGGTTTCATGCACCGCCACAAGGAGGCGTCCGCCGGATGGCCCGCTTGCTTGCAAAGACCGCCACAGGGCGGCAGCGCCAAGCTCGATACTCTTCATGAGAACCTCATGGTCCGGTTCCGCCTTCGTCTCGTATACGCGCGCCGTGAAGCGCCGCCCGCGCCAGGTTGCCAGCAGCGTAAGCCCGTTCCGCCGCGGTGATTCATGCGGCGTCTCAACCACGTAGCCGGGAGGGACTTCGTGCAGCGCCACGGCGCGCACGAGCGCAGCGAGCGTCTCCACGCGGCCACCTCCCGCTATCGGACCTTCCGTCAGTGGGGTCGCGGCGGCGTTTCGGATCAGTATCTGCGCTGAATCGCGCGCGGCCGTCCTGAGCGAGAGTTTGTAGGTGAAACCCTTCGCCGTCCCGATGAAAAGCGTCACTGGCGCGGGGTCTGCACTTGCGCGCTTCAGGGGCCGCAGGTAGAGGTCCCCTCGTGCCGCATCGTGTTCCACCGCGAAACCCTCCGCTCCCCGGACCACGCGTGCGACCCGGTCGTCCGCCAGCGTTATCCGGCTCACCGCGCGGTCCGAGACCACCGCCACGAGTTCGGCATGGTCGGCGGCTTCGAGTATCTGCATCGCCACTGCCGGAGTTGCACAAAACAGAAGCACCGCGAGAAACGATGCAGTGAGACTCATCGAACAATTCCTCGTCATTTCGTATCCTCCATCTCCTCGAAGCGGAGCAGGCCGATGCGGCCCGCGTCCACGCGGAAGGAGAGCCGGTAGCGCTTTCTCTCTCGCGATATGCGTTCCCTTCCCATCCAGGTCGCGAGCTCTCCGCTCACGAAGACGCTCATTCCCTCGGTGTCCGCCTCGACCCTTCCGGGGTAGAAGGCGGTCGAGAGGTCGCGTCCCTTCATGCGCGCGGCCTCCGCCGCCACCCATGCGCCTATCGCGCCGCGGGCTGAAGCGTGACTCATCCGCGCCACGGCTTCTCTGGCTAGTCCTGCGTTCTCGGGCGTGAGGGTGAGGAGCGTCACGGCGACGGTGCGGCCCACGTCTTCGAGATACCGCGCGCCCGTCCGTCCGCCGCCCACCTCCCATGCAGGCCCCGCAACGGCGGGTACCAGCACCGTCGTCCGCTCGACCGATGCGAGGCCGGCGCTCAGCGTAACGTTGGCCAGAAGCGAGAGGCCGAGCAGAACAGCCAGCGCCGCACGGCCGTCCCTGACACGGCGGCGCTCAGTTTCCATGAGTTCTCGTTTCATGTGCGTTTCCTCATCCGGTGAAGCGGCGCAGGTGGCTCGGCGGCGCGGCCTTGAGACCAAGCGCAAAGCCGGGCAGGAACCAGTAAAGGGCGCACAGCGCCGTATCGGCCCCGCCGCCCCTCTTCGCGCGGCGAAGCAGCGCCCAGCCGCCGAGTCCCGCGACGAGTCCCGTCACGAAGGCGTTCGCCGCAAGACCCAGAAGCACGGGCGCCAGGAGCGCCGCCGCCTCATCGAGCGTCCAGAACAGCCACCTCTCGGGATCGTCCAGACGCGCGGGAATCGCGTGTTTCGCCTGATCGTTCATCTCCCCTCCTCACACGATCGCCGTGCCCACGAGGCCGGTCACGACGCCCGTGCCCGCGCCCGCCGCAATGCCCACCCCCACTGCGCCCGCGATCTGCGCCGCGTTGAAGCGAAGCACCGAACCCACGAGCGCCGCGCCCACCGCGAGCGCGGCAGCCAGCTGTCCGCCCGTGCCCGAGACGATGTCCGTCACCGTGCCGAGCGGACCCGCAAACGTCGTGTCCGTCGTCGCGAAGACAGCCTCCACTTCACACAACGTCCAGACGAACGCCGCGAGCAGATGCTTTCCCCTGAAATACGTTCTCATCACGCAACCCTCCTTCCGTCGTCCGAGGTGGAGGTCCGCCTCCGCGCAGCGGCCCAGGCCTCGAGGTCCGCGAGCAGGTAGCGCACCCGCGAACCGAAACGATGAAACGCAGGCCCCGCCCCGCTCACGCGGTATCGGTCCAGCGTCCTCGTCGAGAGGCCCAGCCACTCCGCCGCCTCCCGCGTGCTCAGGTAATGCTTGCCGTTCTCGTTCATGTACATCTCTCCTTCTGTCTCGGTCCCGCCACTCGGGACCCCTGTAGTCTGCGGGCAGGACGCCGCCCGCAGGAAAGGTTTCATACCGGCCGTATCCGCCACCCGGCCGCGGATAACCTGCAGCTCCTCTTCGCTCACGTGCGAAGCCATCCAGGTGCGCACTCGCTCAATCGTCGCAAGCCGCGGCGAATACCCGCGGCGCAGTTTCCACACGAAGGAAGGACTGCCCGTGGCCTCCTCGCCAAGCACCCGCGGCTTGGTCCCCGTCAAGGCCATAAACGCCTCGACCTCGCTCCTGAAGGCCGGTCCCAGCGGCGGAGCCCCCATGAAGGCGAGCACCCGGTCCGCCGTCTTCATCCCCACGGAGCGTCCCCGGCGCAATTCGTCAACGAAATCCGGGTCTCCGAGCGCGGCCCTCCCGAGATATCTCGCACTCACGCCGTGGCGCACGCACCACGCGGCAACGCAGCGGTTCAATTTGTCGACCAGGGGCATCTCTGTGTGGTGAGCGAGTGTTTTCATGTGATAAATATATATGAATATAAATATTATTATCAATAACTAAATATATCTAGTTTCCTGCGATTTTTTGCCACCTCCAGTCTCATCTGCGAACGGCTGCGCAGGGGTATGGCAAAAAAAAGTGATTTTCTTCCACAGCGACGGCGTGTACGGGAGCGAGGCGAAGCCCCGCGACTCCGTACGGGAGAGGAGCTGTCGCTTGAACCCGGAAAGACAGGCATCCCGATAAACGAATATAATACGAAAATAAACGAACCGCAACACAGGTCCATGCCGGGAAACCTGATTGCCTGAAATTCACGGGCACGCCGCGCGGCATCACGGGAAAAACGGATTCCGCCGATGACGGCCAGAAGGGTGGAATCGGGGTGAAGACTTGACCTGGGGGCCACAGGTCATCGAAAGCTGCGCACCCTCCGGCCGGGATTCCACCAACCCGCACCCTCTCCAAACCGCCTAAAACCGGCCCGTAGCCTCCGTTGCGTGGTTCAATCGACGCTGAACGCAGGCGCCCCAGGAATCGCTCGTATCTCCTGCAACTCGCCTCTCACCGCCGGGAGGCCGAGCCGGGCGGGGCGTGGGCGAGGCCGGGAGACTCGAGAGCGTTCCCGGCACGTTCCCATCCCATCCACAGGAGGAAATTCGTATGGCTCAGGCTGAACCGCTTATCCGTTCCATCCCGCTCAACCGGCTGGAGCTCGCGCCGGAGAACGTCCGCAAGACCCCGCCCGACCCCGCCTTTTTCGCGGAGCTCAAGGCCTCCATCACGGCCCACGGTCTGATGAAGAACCTGGTCGTCAGGACAGAGGACCCCGGCGGTGACCCCGGATCGGGTCCGGAGCAGGCTCCGGCCGAGCACTATGCCGTGGTCGCCGGCGGACGCCGCCTCGCCGCCATGAAGGCCCTGGCGGAAGAAGGCGTCCTCGACGCGGACCACCCCGTGCCCTGCCGGGTAATCGGCGCGTCGGAGAACGCGGAAGAGTTCTCCCTCGCCGAGAACGTGGTGCGCGTCGCCATGCACCCCGCGGACCAGGTCGTCGCGTTCGCGAAGATCGCGGAGGCAGGGGTATCCGTATCCGCCATCGCGGCGCGCTTCGGCGTCACGGAGCGCCTGGTCGAGCAGCGCCTGAGTCTCGGGGGCGCCGCGCCCGAACTGCTCGACGCCTACCGGGCCGAAGAGATGGACCTGGACACCCTCAAGGCCTTCACGGTCACGACCGACCACGCCCGCCAGATGGCGGTCTGGGAACAGGTGAAGGAATACGGCTACGGGCCCAGCGGCTGGCAGGTGAGGCGCATACTGACCGAGGAGAACGTCCCCGCCGTAACGGCCGTGGCGCGCTTCGTGGGCGAAGAAGCCTACGAGGCGGCAGGGGGTACGCTCACGCGGGACCTGTTCGCCGAAGAGGACGCCCGGGGAATATGGTTCGACGACCCCGTCCTCCTGAACGAGCTCGCGACGGAAAAACTCCGCGCGGCGGCGGAGGAACTGAAGAAGCGCTGGAAGTGGGCCGAGGCGGTGGTCGAGGCCGACTGGAGCGCGATCTCGGGCTTCGGGCGAATCCACCCCGAACCGGGCGCTCCCACCGATGAGGAGAAGGCCGAGCGGGAGAGGTTGTGGGCCCGCCACGATGAACTCGTGAACACGGACGAGGACGACTGGACCGACGAACTCGGCCAGGAGGCCGAAGCGCTCGAGGCGCGCCTGCGCGCGATCGAGGAGGCCGTGAACGCGCGGGCCGCCTATCGCGAGGAGGATTTCAAGGTGGCGGGCTGCATCGCCACCGTCGGCCACGACGGCGCGCTCAAGGTCGTCGAGGGCCTCGTGAGGCCCGAGGACATGCCCGAGCGCACGGAGGCGGGCGAGGCGAACGGCGCCGGTCCGGGCCGCGTGGACGCGCCGCTCGCGGCGCCCCCCGACCCGCGCGCGAAGGTCCGCAAGGAGACGGGGATCGGGATCGGACTCGCCGACGATTTGCGCGCCGTCCGCACGACGCTCGTCAAGGCGCACCTGTCGGGGGACTTCGAGGCGGCCTTCGACCTGACGCTCTTCCAGTTCGCCTGCGCCGCGTTCGCCAATGACCACATGGCGGGCGCCCTCGACATCGCCTTCCGGGAGACCGCCGACCGGCCGCCCGCGCGGACGGGCGACGAGGACTTCGCCGCCTGGAGTCTGGGCGAGGCCATGCTGGCGGAACGTCCGGACCTCTCCCTGGCCTGGATGGAGAACGAGGACGAAGACGCCGCCTTCGCGGCGATGCGGGCGCTGCCCCAGGCGGAGAAGCAGGCCATCTACGCGGCGGCGGTGGCGCGCTCGCTCAAGGGACAGCTCGCCTTCGAGCCGGACGCCCGGCCCGTGCTAGAAGCCACGGTCGCCAGGCTCGATATCGACTTCGCGAAGCACGTGCGTCCTTCCGCCGCGATGTTCTGGTCGCGCATCACGAAGGACCGCATCCTCGCCATAGCGCGCGCGACGCTGGGGCCCGTCTGGGCCTCCGCCCGCGCGAAGTTCAAGAAGGCCGACCTGGCCCTGGCGATGGAAGAAGCCTTCGCCGCCGACCCGCCCGAGAATCTGACCCCGAGGGTACGGGCCGTCCTGGCCTGGACGCCGCCGGGGTTCGCGCCCTTTGATGCGGGCCTGGTGGGAGAGGCCGTGGAGGAAGACCCGCCGGCCGAAGAACCCGGACCGGAAGCCGTCGATGAAGAGGCCTCCGGTGCCGGCGGCGGCGACGCCCCCGCGGGGGGGGAACTCGCCCGGGCGGTCGACGCGATGAACGCGGTGCCCACCGCGGACGGGGGTCCGAGGGTAATCGTGCACGGGATCGATCTCGCAAACGGCCAGGGCGGCGAGGAGAACGACGTCCCCGAATTCCTGCGCTGAACCGCATCCCCGTTCAATCACGGCGCCCCGCGGCATTTGCTGCGGGGCGCTTTTTTTCGTTTTCACGTCTAGAGGAGTCCACGACATGAACGACACACCGAATGTTTCACCGCACCCCGGTCGGATCCGCGCCCGGATCCACGAGGGCGCCCTTCATCGCGTCACGAGGATGTACACGGCGCGTCTCGCCGACGTCTTCACCGAGGCGCTCCAGAACAGCCGCCGCGCGGGGGCGACGCGCGTCCGCGTCGCCATCGAGGAGGCGACAGGCGCGCAGGCCGTCACCATCACCGACGACGGGGCCGGGATCGCCGATCCCGCCGTGCTCCTCTCCTTCGGTGAGAACGGCTGGAGCGAAGAACTGGTGAGGCGAGAGGACGCGGCCGGGATGGGGTTCCTGAGCCTGTCGCGCCGCGGCTGCACGGTCGCTTCGAGGACGCGCTCGGGCGCCGGCTGGCGCGTCGAACTCACGCCCGCCCACTTCCTGGGAGAGGCGGAGGCGATAGTCGTCCCCGCCGAGGAGGCGCCCCGTCCCCACGGGACGGAGGTGCGCTTCCGTACGGAAGAGAACCGAGAGGTTATCCGGCGCGCGCTCGAGAACGTGGCCCGGCACTACCCGCTCCCGGTCGCACTGGACGGCGGACCCCTCCCGCGCCGGGATTTTCTCGAAAACGCCGTCCACACGGAGTCCTGGCGAGGGCTCGCCTTCGGCGTCTTCGCGGACAGAAGCCGCTACCGCGACGAACCGGACCTGAACTTCCACGGCCTGGTCCTGCCCGTGCGCCTGCCCACGGTCCACCCCGTCGACGGCCCCGCCTGGTCGGTACGCGCCGAGGTCGCGAACTGCCCGGAACTCGAACTCGTCCTGCCGGCCCGCAAGGAGGCGGTCGAGACGCCCTTCCTCGAAGACATGCGCGAGGCCGCGCGGATCGCTATCTACCGGGCGATGGCCAGGGCCGGGACCGCGCCGGTCATCGCATTCGAGGAGTGGCGGCGCGCGCGTGCGGCCGGGGTCGAACTGCCGGAACCCTCGCCCGCGCTGCGCCCCTGGCGGCCTCCCATCGCCGATATCGACAACTGGCTCGCGGGACCCTCGTCCGAACCCCTGCCCGAAGACGCGCTCCTGATGGATACGGAACTCGGACCCCCCGAAGCGCAGGCGCTCTGGCGCGCGGCGGAGCGCGGCGGTACGGCGCCGCGGCTCTTCGAAGCCGACCGCAGGTTCGAGGGCTACCCCTGGTACGACGCGCTCCCGCGCGTCAAAGACGTCCGCACCGATGTCGCGCTCGGCGGCGAGGCCCGTCCGCTTGAGGATTTTCAGACCCCGCCGGATGGCTCCGGTCCGGGCACCGAGCCGCCTCCGCGCCCCGATGCGATCCGCATGCGTCTCGACGTCGAGGGCCCGGAGGGTGCGAGCGAGACCCTGGCGCTCGACGCCGACCTCGCCTTCGCGGGAGAGGCCTGGGCCTGGCTCGCGGACGTGGAGCCGCTCGTGACGGCGGGGAGCGCCATCGAGCCGGCCGAACTCGCCGACGTCCTGCGCGACGCCTGGTTCTCGCCGTCAGACGAGGCGGACGCCGACAGCTGGGAGACGCAGCGCGCCCGCTTCGAGGAAGAAGCCCTGCACCTGGCGATCGGCATTTTGTGCTCGGAAGAGGAGGCGCTCAGGCGCACGATCGCCTGCGCGGTGCGGCGCGAACTGTTCTGGCTCATTCCCAAAGACCGCGCCGTCAACATCATCGTGCGAGGCGGTGCAGTCGGAGTCGACCTGGCCGAAGAGGAGGTTTCTCCATGAAAAAGACCTGGACCGTCCGCTGCGGATACGCGGCCCGCTTCGCCGATTCGTTCACCGTGGAGGCGGAGACCCTCGAGGAGGCGCTGGAGAAGGCCGTCGAGAACGCCCATGCGGACCGGGGGGCGATCGTTCGTTGCCGCAGGGTTTTCGTGGACGACATCCGGGAGGGCGCCGACTCCTGGGACCCGGACGCGGAATGGCCGGTCCCCGACCGGTTCACCGAGCGGGGCGAGCCGCCGGTCATCACCCTGACCGATCCCGGCCGTGCGGGCGGCGGCGCCGTCGAGGTGTCCCGGGGGCGGGTCCTGCTCCGCTTTGAGACGCCCGAGGCCACGATCACCAGCGAGCTATCCGATCCGCCCCACCCGCCCCGCAACAAGCCGCTCGTGACGATCCGCCGCCGCCCGGACGGCGCGCCGCCCGACGTCACCGTTACCGGGGGCCGGGCGAGGATACGGGTTCTCGGCTACCCGGCCTGACTGTACCGGAATCCCTTCGTTCTTTCCGTTTCCCTCTTTCACGTAAAGGAGAACGCCGATGGAACTCGTCACACCGGAACAACGCGAGCAATTGCTCGCGAACGGCGCCAGGCGCGGCGCGGATCACACGCCTGTGGTCAAGCTGTTCAACCCCTGCGGCGCAGGGACCTGGCTCGTGACCGAACTCGACCCCGAGGATGAGACCATAGCCTTCGGGCTCGCGGATATCGGCACACCGGAGATCGGGAGCTTCAGCCTCCAAGAGCTGGAAGCCTTCAAGGGACCGTTCGGCCTGGGGATAGAGCGCGATCTTTATTTTGAGGCGAAATACACCCTCTCCGCCTACGCCGAGGCCGCCCGCGCCGCGGGCCGGATCGTCGAATACGGCCCTGTGCTCGACGCCGCCGGTCGCGGGAAGGCCGTCGCCGGCTGACCAATCCGTTTCCCGTACACATTCTGGAGAAAGCCATGCCCGACACCGAAGCCCGGACTGCGGCCACACACCCCATGGACCCCCGGCGCGGGGAGAGCCTCTCGCCCATGTTCGCGGCCTTTCTCTGCTGGCTCCTGGAGCTGCCGCCCGTGACGAAGCCCGCCATCACGGGCGTCATGGTGGCAGGGGACAGCGTCCTCGCGGCCACGGACGCCGATCCCTTCTTCAACGCCCATCTCGGGAGCCTCGCGGAATTCGAGCGCAACCTCAGGGGCTGGGGCGAGGCCTGCGGCGCCGACGCCGCCATGATCGAAGGCCTCGTCACAAAGCTCCGAAGCGCCGGACGGACCTGACCCTGGTTCACACCGGGTAGAGGCCGAGAGAGGCCCGGCCGGGGCGTTCCGGGAGGTCCCGGGGGAGCTATCCCCCGGACGGCCTCCCTCATTCCCACGACATCCGAGGAGAGAGCCATGCCGCAAGCCCTGACGGCGGAGGTGCGTCCGCGCACCGTCCGCTCCGCACATCCCGCCGAAGCCGATGCGCTCTTTGAAGCCGCCCGGACCCTGCTGCCCGTCCTGGCGGCCGGCCGTCCGCTGGACGCGAATGCGCTGCGCGAGGCCATGACGAGCGCTTTCGGCGTGAACGACGCCGGGGGCGCCTGGGTCTGGAAGGACGCCTACGAGGCGGCGGAAGCCGCCGTCGTGCTCTTTCTGAAGCGCTACGGGCGGGCCATGCGCCGCCGGGCGGGGGCCGGACCCGATGGTCCCGCCGCCATGCTGGCCATGCTGCAAAAACTGTCCGCCCTGGAACCCTCCCACACGAAACGCTCGGAAGACCAGGTGCGCCTGCAGCAGTTCTCGACCCCGCTCGGCCTGGCCTACGCCGCGGTGCGGGCGGCGGCGCTCCGGTCAGGCGACGTCGTTCTCGAACCCTCCGCCGGTACCGGGATGCTCGCCGTGATGGCGCAGTGCGCGCTCGGTAACGAGGACGCGCTTCACCTGAACGAGATCGCGAACGTCCGCGCCGGCCTCCTCGCTCATCTCTTCCCGAATGCCGGCATCACCCGCCACGACGCCGAGGCCATCGCCGACCGCCTCCCGGGAGTCCGGCCGGACGTCGTCCTCATGAACCCGCCGTTCTCGGCCACGCCGGGAGTCGCCAAGGCCCGGCGCGACACAGACCTGCGCCACCTGCACTCGGCGTTTTGCGCGCTGGCCCCTGGCGGTCGCCTGGTCGCCGTCACGTCGGCGGGCTGCTTCCCGGGCGATTCGGCCTGGAAGGCGGCCTTCACCTCCCTGGAGACGCCCGCGCGCGTCGTCTTCACGATGGGCGTCGACGGGCGCGCCTACGCGAGGCGCGGGACCACCTACGACACCCGGCTCACCGTGATCGAGAAGAGCGACGCGCCCGGCATCGCCGTCGACCCTGGAAGCCGCGCGGCGGACGCCTCCGAACTGCTCGACGCGGTCACGGCGAGTGTTCCGCCGCGCTTGTCTGCTCCCGCCGCCGGTACGCCCGCACCGGACGCCCCGCTCCGCGATCTTTTCGGCGAGACTCCGGCGTCCGGGGCGAAAACGCGCAAGAACAGGGCGAGAAAGCCGGTTTCCAAACCGGCGCACGACCGGGGAGCGGTCACCGAGCTCGCATACGAGGCGGCCCCGCCGTGCGGCGAGGACGAGACGGCAGGCCCCTACGCGCCCTGGAAGCCGGGCGTCGTCCATCTCCCGGGCGCCGTGGCGCATCCCACGCCGCTCGTCCAGTCGGCCGCCATGGCCGCCGTCGCGCATCCAAGGCCCGCGCACCGCCCGTTGCTGCCCGAGCGCGTCGTCACCGAGGGTTTGCTGTCCGATGCCCAGCTCGAGAGCGTCGTCCTGGCCGGCGAGGCGCACGAGCGCCACCTCTCCGCACGCTACCGGATCGGATCGGGCTGGGAGACGGTCCGCCGCTTCGATGAGGAAGGCGGGTCCACGGCCGAGGAAGCCGTGACGGAAGACGGCGAAGTCCTATCGGCGCCGGCCCGATTCCGCCGGGGCTGGATGCTGGGCGACGGCACCGGGTGCGGCAAGGGCCGGCAGGTCGCCGCCGTCATACTCGACAACATGCTCCGGGGACGGAAGCGCGCTCTCTGGCTCTCGGCCTCCGCCAACCTGCTCGAAGACGCGCGCCGTGACTGGTGCGCCCTCGGGGGAAGCGCTGAGGACGTGATCCCGCTGGGGAACTTCCGCCAGGGGGCGGACATCCCGCACGAGAGCGGTATCCTGTTCGCGACCTACGCCACGCTCCGGGCGCCGGCCCGGGAGGGCAAGGCCTCGCGGCTCGAACAGGTGGTCGCCTGGCTCGCGGGCGGTCTCGATGAGGAAGACCTCCACCGCTTCGGCGGCGTGATCGTGTTCGACGAGTCCCACGCCATGGCGAACGCGGCGGGTTCCAGGGGCTCGCGCGGCGCCGTCAAGCCCTCCGCCCAGGGACGGGCGGGGCTCAGGCTCCAGAACGCGCTTCCTGGCGCGCGCGTGCTCTACGTCTCGGCCACGGGCGCCACCACCGTGACCGGCCTCGCCTACGCGGGACGCCTGGGCCTCTGGGGCGCAGGAGAGACCCCCTTCGAGAACCGCGAGGAATTCGTAACCGCGATGGAGGCGGGCGGCGTCGCCGCCATGGAGGTGGTGGCCCGCGATCTCAAGGCCCTGGGACTGTACCAGGCGCGGGCGCTCTCCTATGAGGGGATAGAGGTCGACATCCTCGAACACCCGCTCACGCCCGAGCAGCGCCGCATCTACGACGCCTACGCCGGCGCCTTCAAGGTGATCCACGCCAATCTCCAGGACGCGCTGGAGGCCACCGGCATCATGCAGGGCGAGGAGACGCTGAACAGGAACGCGAAATCCGCCGCGCTCTCCGCCTTCGAGGGCGCCAAGCAGCGGTTTTTCGGCCACCTTTTGACCTCGATGAAGTGTCCCTCGCTCATCCGGGCGGTGGAGGCGGACCTGGACGCCGGCCGCTCGGCCGTGATCCAGCTCGTCTCCACCGGAGAGGCCCTGATGGAGCGGCGGATCGCGGAGATCCCGGCGTCTGAATGGGACGACTTGTCCATCGACCTGACGCCCCGGGAATACGTGCTCGACTTCCTCGCCCACGCCTTCCCGGTACAGCTGCAGGAGCCCTTCACCGACGATGAGGGGAACCTCATGAGCCGGCCCGCCGTCGACGAGGACGGGAACCCCGTACTCTCCCAGGAGGCCCTCGCCAGACGCGAGGCTTTGATCGCGAAGCTGGCGTCGCTGCCGCCCGTTCCATCCGCTCTGGACCAGATCGTGCACCGCTTCGGCCACGACGCCGTGGCCGAGGTGACGGGCCGCTCCAGGAGAGTGCTCCGGATCGAGGACGCGCAGGGTACCAGGCACGCGCTCCGCCCGCGTCCTGCCTCGGCCTCTCTCGCCGAGACGGCGGCCTTCATGGACGGAGACAAGCGGATACTGGTCTTCTCGATGGCCGGGGGCACGGGGCGGAGCTACCACGCCGACCTCTCCGCGGCCAACACGCAGCGGCGGGTCCACTACCTGCTCGAACCCGGCTGGCGGGCGGACCAGGCGATACAGGGACTGGGCCGCACCCACCGGACGCACCAGGCTTCGGCACCCCTCTTCCGGCCCGTGACCACCGACGTGAAGGGCGAGAAGCGCTTCATCGCCACCATCGCGCGGCGGCTCGATTCCCTGGGCGCCATCACGCGGGGACAGCGCAACTCCCAGACCGCCATGGCCGGGAGCGAGGCGACCCTCTTCCGCGCCGGCGACAACCTCGAAAGCCCCTACGCCCGGGCGGCGCTGCGCCAGTTCTACGGCGCCTTGTGGCGGGGCGGTCTCCCCGGCTGGTCCCTCGAACGCTTCGAGGAGGCGACCGGCCTCAAACTCACCTACGAGGGATCGCTGAAAGAAGACCTCCCGCCCATGCCCAGGTTCCTGAACCGCCTGCTCGCGCTTCCCATAGCGGAGCAGAACGCGCTGTTCGCGGAACTCGAATCCCGCGTCGAGTCCAACATCGAGGCGGCCGTCGAGGCGGGGACGTACGAGGTCGGCGTCGAGACCCTGAGCGCGGACTCGCTCACGGCGGCCGGTTACGAAACCCTCTACACCCACCCGGGGACGGGGGCTGCCACCAGCCTCGTCGAGATCCTCCGCCGCGACCGGCTCGTGCCCGTCACGGCCGCCGCTGCGCTCGAGACGGCGGGTAAGTCCGGTGCGCCGGCACTCGTCGTGAACGACCGCTCGAAACGCGCGGCCGTCGTCCTGCCCGCCCCCTCGATGCTGTTCGACGACGGGGGCGTGCAGGAACGCGTGCGTCTTCTCAGGCCCGCGGCGCGGGAAGGGGTGGCGCGAGCCGAACTCGATGCCTCGAACTGGCGCGAGGCGGACCAGGCCGAATGGCGCTCCCTCTGGGAGGAGGAGGTCGCCTCGCTCCCCTCACACCGGGAATCGCGCTTCTGGCTCGTGACGGGACTTCTTCTTCCGGTCTGGGACCGGCTGGGTGCGGAGAACATGCGGGTTCGGCGCCTCGCCACCGATGCGGGCGAGGCGATGATCGGACGCGCCCTGGACGCAACCGGCATACGTGCCGTTCGTGCCGCCTTCGGACTCGACGGGGGGCCGTCCCTCGGCGCGGACGAGGCCTTCGACGCCGTCATGGAGCGCGGCGAGGTCCTGACCCTCGCGAACGGCTGGCGCCTCGCGCGCCGCCGCGTCATGGGGGCGCAGCGCCTGGAGATCGAAGGCCCCGACGACCGCCAGCTCACCGCCCTCAAGCGAGCGGGCTGTACGGTCGAGATCGTCTCCTGGAGAGCGCGGGTCTTCGCGCCCGACGCCGCCGTCCTCGGCCGCGTCCTCGAAGACCGGCCCATCGCCGACTGAATCCGCACTTGCGGCCGGCCCGCATGCGTATGGCCGGCGCTTCTCCGGCTGGCGGGGGATCATAACGATGTCTTCATCATTCAAGGGAGATCTAACCGTGACTTCACAGACACTGCCGAAAGACCCCGACTTCGCCTTCTGCCCGGCCTATGGCCCGGCCGACGCACCGCAGGAGATACGGCTCGTCATCGACGGGATGACGGGGTGCATCCCCACCGGCCTCATCGCTCTGGGCCTGGAAGACGCGGAGCGCTTTTGCGATCGGCTGAACGCCCGCCTCGGAAAGGACAGGGAGGCCTGGTCCGCCCTGGCCGCGCGCTCGATGGGCCCGGCGCAGGACGACGAGACCGCAGGTTGAGCCGCCCTCCTTGTGCGCAGCCGGCCTGACGGGGGTGGGAGCGTTCGCGGTCCGCGGGCGAACGTGTGCAGCTTCTCGACAAGATGAGCAGGAACGCAACGGAGCGCACCCCGAGACGGCGGCGACCGCCGCAGGCGTGGGAGGGAGATATTCCGCTCTGCTCCTTTCACGGGCCGGCGTCCCGGCGTCGGCTTTTTTTTGCTGGTTATCCAGAGGAGGTCCGCCATGCCCCGAACACCATCTCCCGCGGCCGGGATCGCCGCAGCGCTCGCCTCGCGCGCAGAGGACGTCTGCCGCCAATACCTGCCCGGGGGCAAGAAGCAGGGCCGCTACTGGGTCGCGGGCGACGTCGACGGCTCGCCCGGACGTTCGCTCTTCGTCCGCCTGAAGCCTCCGGGCGCGCCGGGCAAGTGGACCGACGCGGCCACCGGGGAGCACGGCGACCTGCTCGACCTGATCCGCCATCGCAGCGCCGCGCCCACGCTGCGCGCGGCCATGGACGAGGCACGCGCCTTCCTCGCCCTGCCCGCTCCGCCGTCCACGGGCGGGGGCCCGCCATACGACGCCAGGGAAGCGGCGGGGCGCATCTGGCGGGGTTGCCGTCCGCTCGACGGCGGCCCGGGGGAGGCCTACCTCCGCGCCCGGGGGATCACGCGGTTCCGCTTCCCCTCCCTGCGATTCCATCCCGCGCTCTACCACCGCGAAGCCGACCGCCGCCTGCCCGCCCTGGTCGCCGCCGTGACCGACGCCGAAGGCGCGCTCCACGGGGTGCACCGCACCTGGATCGATCCCGGTGCGTCCGCCAAGGCCGGCGTCCTCCCGTCCCGCAAGGCGCTCGGCCGGTTCTTCGGACACGCCGTGCGGTTCGGCGCCCCCGGCGCCACCCTCCTGGTCGGGGAGGGCATCGAGACGGTTCTCTCGATAGTCACCGCTGCGCCCCGGGTCCCCGCCGCGGCCGCCCTCTCCGCAGGCAGCCTCGGCGCCTTCGTCCCGCCCGAGGGGGTCTCTTGCCTCATCGTCGCACGGGACAACGACCCGGAAGGCGAGATGGCTGCGGAACGCCTGACCGCTCGCTGCGCACAGGCCGAGGTCGCTATCCACGTCATCGTCTCTGAACGCGGAGACTTCAACGACGACCTCGCCGCGCTCGGCGCCGCTGTCCTGGCCGCTCGGCTCGCTCCGCTCTTCCGCCTCGCGGGAGTCGGAGAGGAGCGGGTCTAAGTGGGGCGAAGCCCTGGTGAGAGGAGAGAGAGAATGGACACCATCACCTTCAAGCGAGTCGCCCCGCACGAGTCCCGCATCTACGCCGGGGGCGAGTATCTCGGCGACGTCTACCGCCGCGACGATATCCTCGCCCCCGGCCATGTCTTCTACGTCGTGCACCTCGACGAGGATCCCCGGGGTCCCCGGCGCGTGCACGAACGCCGCCGCATCCGCGAGGTCGCGCAGCGCCTCGTCGATTCACACCCGCTGTGGTCGTAACCGGGAGTCAGGCGGCCGCGCCTGCACGTGCAGCCGGCCCGCCGCCGGTAGTACGTACAGCCGTCCTGCCGCCGGCGGTCGGACCCGAGCGGAGAGAGGGATTGACGCCGTCCGACTGCGCAACCATCCTGAAGCCCTCCGGGTTCCTTCCCGCCGAGGGCGGGGGGAAGGGCACCCCCCTGCGCCGCCGACCAGACCTGTGCGCGCCGCGCAGGACGGCAGGAAGGGAACCCGGCCGCGAGACCGGGACCACGCAGGGCGGCCGTAACCCGGCAGAGCACTCCCGCCACCGTGACACCGCCCTCCTTGCCGCCACCGTCGCCGATAACCCCGCATCGGAAGTCCCGCCACTCGATACGCCTCCATTCACCCACCCCTCATCCATCCGAACCCCGGACCGCGCGCCGGCCCGGGTGGGCTTCCGCTCCTGTCTGTCTCCGGGACTACCCGGTCGGGACGGAGGCCACTCACGGCCCACGAAAGTTCCGACACGGGTCGCGCCCCTCCTCCCAAGAGGAAGAGCGAAGCGGGGAGCCGGGCAAATGCCCGGTAGGGAGAGGGAGACGGTCTCCAGCTCCCGCTGCCGGGTGCGACAACCGATAGGAGGCTTGGCCATGTACGAGAACGACTTCGACGTCGATGTTCCCACCACGGACGAACTGCTCGCAGAACTCGGACTCGACGCGTACACGATCCGCAAGCTACGCGACGAGGCGGGGGGCGAGGAGGAGTTTTGCAGCGTGTAGGGCGAACCGGGGGGGTGGAGAGAAAGGCTCTCTCCCTCTCATCATTTTTTCTCACTCACACCACGAAGGAGAATCATCATGGCATTCGGACTCAACAGAGCGGAACTGATCGGGCGTCTCGGCGCAGACGTCACCATCAACCATCTCACGAGCGGCGGTCGCGTCGCGAACCTGTCCATCGCGACCGACGAGGGCTACGTCGACAAGCAGTCCGGCGAGCGGGTGGACAAGACCGAGTGGCACCGGGTCGTCACCTTCCAGCCGGGCCTGGTGGATATGTTCGAAAAGCACGCGAAGAAGGGCCGTCTGGTCTACGTGGCGGGCAAGCTCCAGACCAGGCGCTGGAAGAAGGACGATGAGGACTCGGACCGGTTCTCGACCGAGATCCTCATCGCGCCTGGCGGGCGCATCCAGTTCCTCGACAAGGTGAATGGGAACGGCAATGGCAACGGTAACGGCAACGGCGCGCACGCCGAGACGGCGGCGGTGGCGGCGACCGCCGGCGTTGCGGGAGAAGACATTCCATTTTGAGCGCTTCAGGGGCTGGCGCTTCGGCGTCAGCCCTTTTTTTGCTCGTTATCCAGAGGAAGTCCGCCATGCCCCGAACACCCTCTCCTGTCGCCCGAGCCTTTCCCGCCCTGTCGGCTCTCACATCTACCGGGAGCACCCGGTAAATCTCCGGTTCCGTGAACGATGAACCGTGTTCCCGGAAGACCGGCATGCACCTCCAATCATTCCATGTTCAAGACAGTGGCTCGGTCCACCCCCCGCTGCGGGAATTTCGGGCCGGAAAATGCGGCCCGAAATGACCCTTTCCGCAGCATGAGGGATTGTTTCCCGATGAGCTTCGCCTTCATCGTGAAACACCAAAGGCTCTTGTGTCCCGGTGGCGGTACTACCCTCTCTCTCTTAGCGCTCCCATTTTAGCACGCACGGCGCGGGGTCAAGGGTGCTTTTGCAAAAGACGCAAAAGCATCTTTTTTCAGAAAAAATCGGTGAAGCGTGGATTTTTTCCGCTGCGCGCCCTCCGGGTGAAAAAAGACTGAAAACCGCCCCTGACGCCCACGCCTACCACGTGCTGAAAATGGGGCGCTAAGAAGCGCATCCGTTAACTCTCTACGAAGGAGAAAGGCATGGAAACCACCGTGGTGAATTTGAACGACTACGTTGCGCCTCAATTCGGCGGCGGCTTGCTGGTCAGGATCGACCGCATGACGAAGTGGGGAAACCCCTTCCGCATCGGCAAGGACGGCGAGCGCGCCGACGTGATTGAAAAATACCGGCGATGGCTGTGGGGAAAAATCCAGAACGAGGAGGTGGACCTCTACGAACTCGCCGACCTTCAAGGCTGCGAACTCGGCTGCCACTGCCATCCCCTCCCGTGCCACGGCGACGTACTCGCACGCGCCGCCGAGTGGGCCGCCGGGTATCTCGACGAGATGCCACAAGAAGTGGGGCGCAACGAGCGTGGCTACGCTCTTCCCGAATTCAACCATCCCCTCGCTTGAGGACAACGAAAGGAGTGAACGATGACTGCCACCGAGACACACGACCACAAGGAGAGCATCATGCACGAGGTTGACAACATCGAAGCGCAGAACGAATCCTTCACCGCCATGGTATGCGAGCAGGCCGCACTGTTCGGCGCCACCCCCGGGCCGGACGAGTTCGACAACCGGCCCGTCTGGGGCGAGGCGGAGTCCACCGCCGCCGTCCTCAAGGCCTTCGTCGCACTTGCAGAGGCAGCGCCCGACGGAACGCAGCTGGCCGACGAGCGGGCGAGTCTCCTGTGGGGCTTCGTCAACACCCTCGACGCCCAGACCCAGCGCCTCGACCGCGCCGCCGACAGGCTCATCCCCGGCATCCGTGAAATGCAGCGCGAGCAGGACGGCTCGGAGATCCGCTCCCGCGAACTCGAACTCGCGACCGACCGCGCCGGGAATCTCACCGCCCGCCGCGACGCGTTCGAAGGGCTGAGAGACGCTGCCGCAGAGGCCTACCGCGTCGAGACCGGCGAGGTCTGGCGTCCCAGACGAGGATCGCACGTCTCGCAGACCGGCAAGCTCACCTCTGCGGTGATCGAGGCGCGTGACTTCCAGCGTGCAAAAAAGGACCGCGAGAACACCGCCCACCTCCCCCAGGGAACCCTCGTCGCCGTCGCGGGTGGCAAGGAAGCCACCGACGCGGGCAAAATCATCGGCCAGCTCGACAAGCTGAAAGCCAAGTACGCCGACGTCGTCCTCGTCCACGGCGGCGGCCCCGGGGCCGAGAAGATTGCAGCAGGATGGGCCGAGCGGAACGGCGTCCACCAGATCGTCTGCAAGCCCGACTGGGACGCCCACGGCAGGGCCGCTCCCTTCCGGCGCAACGACGAGCTGCTCTCCCTCCTCCCCAAGGGCGTGATCGCGTTCCCCGGCTCGGGCATCACCGACAACCTCGTCGACAAAGCCCGCTCGCTCGGCATCCCCGTCCAACGCGTCGCGGCTTGATGCACGAAGTCCACGGGTCGCGTCGCAGCGGCAACAACTGAGACTGTGAAAGTATTCCCACGATTCTGGTGGGTGACGCTGGCGAGCGATGCCCGGGTTGTCTGTACATGCTATCTTTACCGGTGAGTGAGATAACCACATAAAGGGTCACCACCATGTCCGAGAGACGTTATCAGGAGGTGCAGTCCCGAAGCCAGATGATGCTGCTTCCGCCGTGTCTGGACGACTACGTGTCCGAGCACAATGCGGTGCGCGCGATCGATGCGTTCGTCGGCACGCTGGACCTGGAGGCGCTGGGGTTCGCGCATGCCGAAGCGAACTGCGGCGCCGGTCAGCCGGCTTTCGACCCGGCGCTGCTGCTGAAGCTGTATCTGTACGGCTACCAGCACCGGGTACGGAGTTCGCGCCGTCTCGAAGCGGAGACGCGGCGCAATCTGGAAGTGATCTGGCTGTGCCAGGGTGCGACGCCGAGCTACAAGACGATTGCGGATTTTCGCAAGAACAATGTGGCTGCGCTGCAGGAGGCCAACCGGGAGTTCGTGCTGCTGTGCCGCGAACTCTCGCTGCTGGGCGGCAGCCGGGTGGCGGTCGACGGGACTTTTTTGAAGGCCGATGCGAACCTGGACAGCTTCCAAACCAAGCGGTCCCTGGCAAGGGACCTGAGGCGTTTGGAGAAGAGGATTGCGGCGTATCACCGGCAGTTGGACGAGGCGGATGCGCGCGGGGAGGAGTGTGGGGACGGTTCGGAGGATCCGGACCTGCCGGTGAAGCTCAAGGCCTTGATCGAGAGGCAACAAAAGAAGAAGGCACTGCAAGAGCATTTGCAGGAAAGCGGAGAGCGTCAGGTATCGGGGGTCGATGCAGATGCTCGACTTCTGAGGAACGGCGATATAATGGTGGGCGGATACAACTGCCAGATCGCGGTGGACGACAAGCACAAGCTGATTGTCGCGGAGGATGTGGTGCAGGACGGCAATGACTCCGCTCAGTTGGAGCCGATGATGACGAAAGCCGGCGAAGCCATGGGCAGCGAACGCCTGGTCGGCCTGGCGGATTCGGGCTACTTCAACGGCGCACAGTTGAAGAGTTGCGAAGACAAGGGAATGGAGGTGTATGTTCCGATACCGAACCAGACGGCCCGCAAGGGCAAGGACGGACGATTCGGCAGCGATGAATTCCGTTACGATGCGCAGGATGACACGTATGTCTGTCCGGCCGGAGAGCGTCTGGTTCGAGGCGGCACGACCACCGTCAGGGGCAGGCTGTATTACTTTTATCGCGGGACGGCGGCGGTTTGCCGGGACTGTTCGTTGTCGGGCCGATGCCTGACAAAGTCGAGATCGACGCGCAGGATACAACGCTGGGAGCATGAGGACGTGGTGGACCGGCATCGCAAGAAGATGAACGCCCGTGTGCCATTGATGCGCGGGCGAAGCACACTCGTCGAACATCCATTCGGTACGATCAAGCGCTGGGCGGGGATGGATCATTTTGTGATGCGCGGACTCGGCAAATGCCGCGGCGAATTCAGCCTGATGACGCTGGGTTACAACTTCAAGCGGGTCATGCGTGTGCTGGGCGGAGCTGCATTTGTGGAGCATTGTCTGCAAAAACAGCGGTTGGGGACGAATGGCGTGTGAACTTGAAGCCGATTCTTCGAGGACTTGACCGCGACCCCGAGCTGACCGGCCGCCGAGACGTTTCTCTCCCGGCTCTGCGGTGTTGTTGCTCCCGAAGTTGAAGACAGTGTCCGGCCATCGGGCTGCAAGCGTAAGCGAGCCCTGTTCCGGAGACTGTGAAATCCAATACTCTCACAGTCTCAGCGGCAACAACTGCGGCGCGGCCCGTCGCTTCTCTCCTCGCCCGTCGCTTCTCTCCTCGCCCGTCGCTTCTCGCCTCGATCACTCCACCGCTCCTCTCCTGGTTGCTTTGCTCGCCTCCGCCCGCTCAGTCGCCGCGGCGGCTCCCGCTCGCCAGTCTCTCCGGCGTAAATTCCCCTGTCGTTCGTTCCCAAAAATCCGCCGTTAGCCGCCCTTCGGCGCTTCGGATTTCACACCGGACGCATCGCTGATGCTGGTGTCGCGTGGGCTGCGAATGACTGCGATCTCCAGCGCCTGGCTTTTACGGTTCATCCTCCCGCGCGCTTCTGTCGTGCCGAAACAAGTAATACCAATCTGGTGTCACGATATCTCTTTGAAATTCCTGCACTTAAAAATGGCGTATGCTCATTGTAATACGATGTAATACGGGGATTTCCCGCAAGATACCAGATTGGTAGTACACGGAGGTGCGCTGCGTTATGATGGCTACCAATATGGTGGTTCGTGGAACGGCGTCACGGACCTGATTTTTGGGAGCGCGGCGGTTGCGTTTGGTGCAAGAAATGAGAATTTTACGGGCATTTTGTGACCAAAACGAATGAAGATTTTCTCGTAAGGAGCGACGAAACGGATGGTTCAGACGATACAGAAGAACATCAGAGTCACGCCCGAACAGTGGAAACGAATTGAAAATGAGGCCGAAAAGCGCGAAATGTCGCCCAACCGACTGGTGGTAGAGTTCGTGATGGAAGCCCTGGAGCGCCGTGAATGGCCCCGAACCCAAGCGGAAATCCACTTATTGCGTTCCGCCATGTTCACCGCGCAGGCCATCATCCGCGACATGGAGAGAGACGGACGGGAGGAAGAAATCGAGCAAATCAGCCGGACTATCTCCGAAGTCGCGCCGGAATTGCCGAACAAATCGGTGAAGGTGCTACGGGATTGAGGGGGGTTCTGGGAGCATGGATGCGTGAGTTGACCTTCTCGATCCAGATGATTCAGCCAGATAAGCTCAACGATATTGGCAAAGTCGGTGACCAACGGAATATAGAAGAGTTTCTTGCTAATATTTCCAAGGCAGGCTTTCGAATAATTTATGGCAGTATGAGGAGCGAGAAGCAATAAACCAAGAGAGAATATAGATGCTTTCTCACTTAATAATACAGCCCTAACATTAGTTCTATATATTGTAATCCAAATGTAATGATAATACTAGATATAGCGATTTTTCTTAATTTGGGATATAATTCTCCATTTTAAGCGTGAGCAGTTGGAAAGGACATATTACTAAGATGCCCGACCCGTCGTTATCACATTTAGCCTCCCTTCTCCGACCCGTTGTTCAACTTATCATGAGTCGTGTAGCACGTTTGCATGCGGAACATCAGGCCGGGCAAATGCCTACAGGTGTATCATCAAACCTCCTAGAAAAAACTCTCAACGAGACGTTACACAGATTGCGCGGAGGGAACGTCGAAGATTCTTGGTGGCGAAACATCTTGGATCGGATTGGACAAGAATACATCGCCCCTGAATTTCTAAAAAAGCCTGCATTGCAAGAGTGGCTGGCCGAAGAACGAGTCTCAGACAACCTTAAAGCACTAGCAAGTGCGCAGATTATGAGTAGCAATGCCAATGATGTAGAAACCCGCTCGCACTTGGCACAAAGCTATTCGGAACAAACAGGAGAAACCCTCCAATTTGCAGACGGCCCGATAGACATTGTAGTTGCTGTTCTCGTAGCAGGGTACATAGCATCTATTCCACCCGATCAACACCCGGTAGCTGGCATGGTTCAGGAAGTTGCAAAGCAAGTGAGCGGGGTTTCTGAGCAACTGCATGAAATTAGATCGTTGCCCGTTACGGACCCAATTACTCAACAGGCACACACAGAAAAGGCAACCCAAGAATTAGATAAAATCCTAATCCTGAGAGCGTTCAATCCACCCAGGGCACGACAGAACATCCAAAACTTGTTGGGCCGTGTAGATGATGAGGGTGATCTCTTAGCTGCATCCAACCCTGTTAAAAACCTAATCCTTTATTGGGCAGCAAGACTATTTGCCAGCAAAGCCGAAACACTTGAAATAGCAAGGCATCTCAGAAATGAGCTACAACAAACTGACTTGGACATGGAAATTTCCATTGTAGATGCTCTTATTTCGGCGGAGGAGGGTAACGACGAAGAGGCCCTTCGCCTTCTTCGTGACCATGATGACCCTGATTTTAGAACTGTTTTTTTTAGTGTGCTAAGTCAGTTTCGGGGTGAAAGCGACGCATTAAATTGGTTTCAACAACAAGATGACTGTAATAATCCTCAATTTTTCACCGCTGTAGGCTGGAGGAATTGGGCTCTTTGCATGGCTAAAGAAAGGAGATGGGAAGAAGTATGTCAACGCCTCATCAATTTCGAATCATTTTGGCCAAAGATGCCCGCTCTAGCGGTTATCGAAGGAGTCATCAACGCTGCTTTGTTATTACCAGAAGATTATCGAGAGAAAACACTCGAGACTGTTCCTATTTTTCAGGGCGTCTCCTCACATTTAGTAGCTCAGACAGAGAATTATCATTCTCGCGCTACAATCTGTTTCGAATTCGCCGATAAAAACCTACAGGATATCGCCGATCACGATTTGCGAAGGTTCATTTCGGATTGGCGCCTTTGGCTTCGGCTGATGGATCCAAATGAAACGAACGCAAACGATACTCGCGCTGAGATACGTCAAAACATGGAGGAAGGCGCGAAAGCCGTCGAACTGATACTTTTCGCTTGGACATTTGATATACCTTTCAATGTTGAGCCTTTAAAACAATATCTGGAAGAAAGAAAACAATTTGGCGGACTCAACGAGCATGAATTTCTAGCGCAAGGACTTCTCTTCGAGCGGTCCATGAGTCCTCGTGATTTTGTAATCTATCTGGAACAGTACGGGCCGCAATTGAGTAAAGTGATGCACCCAGCTTTGGTGGTCACTATGCATATTGATGCACTGGCGAGGGATGGTCAGATTGCAAAGGCGCGCACACTGATCGCCGAAAATGCCGCCGAGCTTGGAGATGAGTATTCGAGTCGACTGAATGCAATGGTCAATATCGAAGAAGGTGATGATCCTCGTGAACAGCTTGAGCATCTTTACCGTAAGAATAGACGTCTTATTGATCTAAAGAATTTTGTTTCCTATTTGAAGACTGTGAATGATAGCGCGGCACTCCGACCTTTAGTTCGCAAATTGTTTGAGCTTGAACGAAACCTCGTTAATGCACTTGATGTTGTAACAACTTTAAGTTCTCCTTTATTTGATTTTGCAGCAATCATCGAGTTTTTACAGGCTAATCCCGACATCCTTGAGCAGAGTGATGACTTGAAAGAGGCAAAGGCGTGGGCCTTGTTTCATGCCGGCCGGCTCCATGAATCAAGAGAAATTAACGACATCCTTATCAGACAAAGGATAAATCAGAATGTTTTGCGCCTCGACATCAATATCGCTATTTGCTCCGGTGATTGGGAGCGAATAGCGGCGATCATCGATCGTGAGTGGGACCGGCAGGATTCACACGACTCTAAAACATTGATGTATTTAGCTCGGCTTGCGGGCCAACGGGGGCAAGTACCCGACCGCGCGCTACAGCTCGCGAGGTTAGCAACAGAAAAAGCACAGGATCAGCCTGACATCCTGGCGGCTGCTTATTGGCTACATTTTCAACTCGGGCGTGATGACGAAGCGGACCCAAGCTGGCTCGCAAGAGCATCCGAGCTTTCGTCCCCCGATGAAGGCCCCCTCCAACGTGTAAACCTAGAGGATTTGGTCACGGAGTGGATTCCAAAGCGCGAAGAGTACGTACGCGAGTTGGAACAAAAGTGGCTCAAAGGTGAAATACCTATAGTCTTGGCAGCAAGCGGATTCAATATGCCGCTGTCACGCCTTCTACTTCATCTCCCCGATCAGAATACGAAAGAATCTGACGGCCGCCGTAGAGCGCTACTGCCGATCATCGCCGGCCTTCGGAATCCGATTGAATTGGGAGATAAGTGGACGATCGGACTGGATGTGACTTCGATCATGGTACTTGCCCATCTTGACCTATTGAAAACAGCCGTTGATGCATGCCATCACATCAAACTGTCCCCAGATATCATGGAGCATCTGCTCAGAGAACGGGATGCAGTTCGTTTTCATCAACCTTCTCTCATTGAAGCAGCCAAGCAGGTGTGGAGACTCCAAAACCAGGGACGTCTTCGAGCCGCTGACGAATTAGCCGTGCCTCCCCAAGCAATGGCAGAGGAAGTAGGACTTGAACTCGCCTCGCTCTTCGAAATCGCAAAACATGACGAAGGAAAGGTCATTTGTGTCTTCCCAATCCACAAAGTCAGTTCGCTAATGGAGCAACAAGCGGACACTACTGAATACGACGATTTCATACTCTCGACTGTTGACCTTTGCACACTGGTGTATGAAGAGGGGCAAATCAACGAGGCTGATTATCAACGTGCAAAGCTGTTCTTGAATCGTCAAGGCCAAACGGAGCATTGGGATCCACTATTTTCTAATCTCAACGGTCCTATTTACATAGATCGACTTGCTCTAACCTATCTGCAAAACGCAAAAGTATTGGAGTCAATAGCTTCCCTAGGGCTGGATATTCGAATCCATCCAAATGTTTTACAAGAAATGAACGCACTCATTGAAACAGGCAATGTGGGCGACAACCTCATGAACGAAATTGAAGGGATTCGGAATATCCTACGGAATGCGCTGGCTTCGGGAACGGCGTCTTTACTTCCTCGTGCTGCGGACCAAAACGTGCGGGTTCAGGAACACGAATTTCAATTCCGAGCGATGGAATCTTTGCTAGTGGGTAGCACTGCTTGCGATGCGCTTTGTATTGATGATCGCAACATCAATGCTTACCCCGTAGTAGATGCATCCATCGAACGACAGGTGTCCATCCTTTGTGTATTAGACAAATTGCGCTACTTATTTTCTCAAGGATACATCAGTGTCGATGAACACTGGGCAGCGCGACACAAGCTCCGGTGGAGTGGTTTTGTCTTTATCCCACTCGAGTCCGACGAATTGGTGCATTGGCTGATGGCGAGTAATATCCATAATGGCCAACTAACCGAAAGCGCTGAACTGAGAGTTATTCGCCAGTCAATGGCTCGCGTGGATTCCCTGCCTACTTCGAAAGAAGTTTTACCCTTCTCCGTTAGCCTTCAACATACCTGTAAAGCTGCTATCGAGCGCTTGTGGGGAAATGAATCCCTGACGATAGAACAGGCAACGATATTATCCAATTGGGTTTGGCGACACTTAATAAAAACAACTTTCTGGGGTTGCGAACAGATCAAACAGGATAATCCTGGCGATTGGCTCCGAAAATTAATATCTCAACGTTTAGGGTATTTGCTTTTGCCAACAACTATACAATCACATGAGCACCACGTTAATTATACTCGTTGGTTCGATCAAACTGTAATCGAGTTCTTACGGCCTGCGAACGTGGACACAATCAAGCAGGCACTTAAGTCGACTTGTGATGCGATTTCTGCCCTTGAGAACGATAGGGAAACATATGGCTTCCTCTTTCTCGGGCAATTGCCGGAGAGTGTTCGTAGAGTTGTTTTGACCCAAGAGCCCGAATTCGCCAAGCGATGCGGTTTTGAGACAAGGAGGGTTTTCTCGATAGGAGCAGAAATCAAACTGGCAGACAGCGAGTTGTTTGTCGCCGCAAGAGAAGTTCTGGCTAAAAATAAAGAAAGTTCCATCCAAGATGTTTCCGGGAAAGACGTGTCAATCGATCTCGATGTCGAGCGCAAGACCATTATTGTACAATGGTCCGATACCGAGGGTGTTTCACGTCAGGTTCCGATTCCAGACTTGACTCTGCTCTCACCAAACCGGGAAGTAAGGCTCAACGCTCTTCGCGACATTATTACTCGTTTTGGACCGACCGCAGAGGATTTTCGATATCTTCTCGAGGAAATTGATTCACATGAACTGAATCACCAGGAGCTTTCCGCAATACTTGATGAGTCCACTAACGGTGTAGCCGCTATCCATGCCAACTTGACCAAAAAGATAAACGACGGTTTCTCCGTCAGTGTTGCAGACATTATCCCGCAATCCATTTCCTATTTCGAACGATTTGCTGGCCCGAACCCTCTCAAGCGGAAACCTGAAGCATATTTTGAAGAAGTTCTCGTCCCTTACCGGAAAGAACTTTTGAGTCGAGACCTTCGTGCAGGGCTCGATATCTGTTGTCTCGGGGCACTTCGAGACGATCTGACTCCCGGACAGTGGGTTGTAGATATCGACAATGACACCTTATGGGATGCTCTCTGTGCTTTTAATGTGAAAACCAATCCTTTCTCGTTGCTGGGTGCTCTTGATGTCGCGCTTTATCGCCTGGATGATCCACGTTTTCGGAAATTCTCGGCGGAGGCAGTTACCAAGTTGTCAGACGAAAGTTGCGGTCAATCGGATGACCCTGACTCATATAAACTTATTCAGATTTTCTTCAATTTTGTGTTCAATGCAATAAATCTTCTGGAAAATGGAGCGAATTTTCCCGGTTATTGGAAAAGGCTCAGTGCATGGATGCAGGCTGGCCAGATTGTCAAAGCCATGACGGAGTCCTCCGTATCAGTGGATATCAATGATCTCGAACGATGGGCTCATTCCAACATAACCCCGGCTGGCGTTTTTGCGTTGCTTCTGGATGCCAGAAAGGAGCCGATGCTGTCCGCGAATATCGTTACGCCTTCGGCTCTGCGTAAAGAAATATTCGGTCGTTTGCTAACACTTAAGTCACGTCATGAGAGCGAAGGTCGTCAAATACCAGGAGCAGAGGATATAAACCGTGCAATTGACCAAGCTGAAATTCGCGGAGAAAGACCTATTTTGATTCTACCTGGACCCCTTGAGGGTCATCGACGACCTACGGAACCTATTCCGCTAGAGGGGACCGAAAAACTCAAAGAAACTTTACCGGATGGCAATGACCCATTATTTTTACAGCAACTTGCAGTTTTTGCTCAGTTTTTTGCCTTAGGTGAATCGGAACTTGAACGCGCAAGGGAAAGCGTAAAGGCGATAACGAAAAATATCCTTGATGCCGACCCCCATGGGAACCTAAGTTGCTTGGAATTTGCTAGTACTGTCGCGGCGACAAACCGCGACACGATGTTAGCGGATGAAATTGCGGATGCGGTTGTCAGAATCGCTTCTGGGATTTCTGAAGCAAAAGATATCCAAGTGATTCTTCGAATTATATTGCACGCTGCCGTCGCACATAAGGAGCATGACGCATGGTTCATGTGGCTTGAGGAGAAATTGGCCAATATCGCAAGTCATTTAACTTCGCGCCCGAACGAGTGTTTGCGTTTCTTTTTGGATTGCCTTGATGAATTAGGGCGAACCTTGCCAGTAGACTCCTGGTTTCATATTCGATCGAGGTCTATAACGTCTGCTGGTATGGAATGAAAAAGGCCAGGGGTGCCAGCCCATTGAATAGGAAAATGCGGATTTCAGATTTTCTGATTTCACAACACTTTTGCTCAATAATGACATCCTAGCTGAGCCTTTTTAGTTTAGCTCGGTATTTTATGTTTAGTAATGAACATACCGCCTGTTCCATTGAGACGGAAACCCGGTGAGTGTTTAAGTAGCGTTGTGTCCTGTGGGAGATCACTTTCCGGAAAAATGGATAACGGTGCTCATCCCAAAGAGACTTAAGTTTTTTTCGGTCGTTATCTGAAAATTCTTGGATAGTATCCAACCGTAAGAAGTATTCGATAAGCTCGTAGGCTGGCGTATTTTTTCGGCTAACAACTTCCTCAACTAGCGAACGAATTTCAGGCTTATTCAACGCATCAACTATTTTTTCGATATTATTCATCGTCCAAAGAAAAGAAATAATCCGAAGAGTCCGTTTTATCTCATTTAGGCTATATTTCTGATTCTTTTCATGAACAAAGACCGCTAAATCGTTCATTTCCTTTTGATGCCCCAAGATCAAGCGGACTAATCTCAATCCTCCATCTGCGATGGTCTCAATTATTTCAAGTATCTTCTTACGTTCTAGACTGCCGTACTTGTTTCTCAAAATTTGCCCTAATATTTCGCTATTCTTCATGATTCTATAGGCGTCATTCTCGGAATGAACTAATTCCTCGCCATCATCATTGTTGAATTCACTACGCTCTTTGAGTTCGCGTCTATCCCTTTTATTTCTCTCTTTTTCTCTTTCAGACTCGACAGTGTCGTTGGAGAGAATTTCGGAAGGTATGGCTGTTACAATCTCTTCAAATATCTCAGCTTCTTGGCGGTCTAATTCTGATGGTTCTATAGTATCTAAAGCACATATAGTGCGAAGCAAAATGTCATCGATGATTGCATTATCGCTTGTGTGATGAATGGTGAATATCAATGTTAGACAATTAGATGTAACGTAACTTTGCTCGACCATTCTTTCTATATGTTTTTGGTGTTTTTTACCGTTCTTAGCCAGCAATTTCCCCAAGAAAAAATAATACATATAGGGGTTCTTAAACTGATACATCTGGGAGGGATCAAACTGGTTGGTCCTAGTTACTAGTCCATAATCCTGATCATACAGCCTACTCAATGTTGATTCCTTGATGATGTATTGTGTCTTATATTCTCTTATAAATTCCTCAAACGAATCCGAATCTATGCTATGCGCGCTAGATCCACTACAGTGTATTTTAAACGCTAATTTTTCCAAAAAATTCAGACAAGCGTTTATCTCATCATCAGCATTTGAAATACCAGACTTCATTAGATGAGCAATGATTAAGACATAATAGCAATGCCCATATGAAGTGACGGATAAATCGCTGGGCATAAATCCTTCATAAGTTTGTAAAATAGATAGAACATAAAATGGATATCGCGGGAGAATTCTATTGTTAATTATGACATCGTTTACTTGATTCTCGATTTCATCCACTCGACCGTCTGGGATTGGCACATCCTGACCTGATAACTCTAGCCTTTTGCGGATTAGTTGTTCTTGTTTAGTGTGGGTAAGGGGGAAAATTCTTACCTCACTAAACCGCGCCAAACGTTCATCGTCTCTAAAATAAGCATAAAAAATGTCAGAGGGCGCGGTAACTATTAATTGCTCAAAGTGTTCCATCGCCAAGAGCAAATAATCAATTGCATGAGGTGTGCTAGATAAGTTGTCAAGAAGTATTGTCTTGCCAAGCTGTTTTTCCCACAATGAGTAATCGCCATTAAATTGGCTTTGATAAACGTCTCGAAAAATATCCGGACTCGCTTTTCGAACCATTGAGCTCAGGTCCATAAACATTACAGGTTTAGCGTCTTCTACTAATGAAAAAAATAGATGACGACACAAAGCGGTCTTGCCACTTAATTCATCTCCATGGATTAAGATGTATTTGTCTTTTAGCAGTTGCTGTGTATCTTTGATTGTTCTTTCTAACTTCGTTTCGTCATCCGTTGTGGTATATAGTGCCAAACTGGGAAAGACAAAGATACTTTTTAAGCTGATGTGTTCTTGAGAGATGAAATCCGTTTTTTCCATCTCTTTTCCGAACTCCGCCTTCAGAGTAAAGGTTTCCCTAAATGCTTCAAGCAAGCGCTTCAATCCCTCGTAAACCTGCTGCCAAGCTGTTTCTTCGTCGCTAAAATTTTTTAGGGGCTTGCCGTCTCTCGGGAGTGCTTTCAGTTGAGACATGCTTTCCATGTCTTTCCATGAGCACTCCGATAGAATTATAGGAACTCGAATGATGGGCTGTTTTTCATCTGCCATTTCACAAGCGAACTCCCATTCCTTCCGGCATTCTTCAGATGCGATAAAATCCTGACTGAGCAAGAATACAAAAATCTGTGTTTTCTGCATCTGCTCTCTGATCTTATTCGAGATATTTTGTCCGGGAAGAATTTCTTGGTCAGACCAGTCTCGGAGGATTCCGTCTTGCTCGCGTAGCAACGTTAATGCTCGTTCCATTTTTTCCCGATGCCGATTATCTTTATGACTATAACTGTAAAATAACTTGACAGTGAATTTTGATTGGGAACTCACCTTGTCCTGCCTCCGATTGATGCGTGAACAATTCTTAGCCAATAGTTAAAAGTCTTTTATTGAGGTTTCCTCAATGGTACCTTGATAACACTTGCATGTTTAGACCATGACATTTCCGTCTCGCAAGGTTCATACTTTTTGAAACCTCTCTGCGGAAGAGTGGCGAGGGAGTGATTTTAGGCGGGCGTCAAATGCACATCTCCGCGTATATCATATATACCCGCAGGGCGTAACCGTAGAGAATAAAATCGTTGTTCATCTCCAATTTTTCATCCCTAATGTTTAATACATCTTAAAAGACAAATTGGTATTTTGATTACACTTTTGCTCGAATCAGCTTTCATTCTTTTCGGTCGCAGTCTCAAACGTGCAACGGAACGCCGCTTCGGATTGAGTTGGATAGAAAGGACGCAAGAGGATGCCGAAGCCTCTCACATCACCCCTGCGGAAGAGACACACTGGCGGTGTTGGGATTGATAGAGCACAGGGATATGGTGGCAGAGCAGGCAGGCTCGTTCAGCAGGGGGTATCGAAAATAGCAAAAGCGGAAATTAGATACCTAAATTGACGAAACAACTTCTCATCCCCCTGGTTTTTCTCGATATTTTATGTGCCTGGTATTTTCTTTGTGCGCTGCTCTGAATATCACTTTGACGATCCTTTTAGGATAAGCCGAAACAGGCCGGCAGTGTTCATGACTGAGCAACCAGACACTAAACCCTTGAACATGACGACGAATAATCGACGAGCATAGGGTTTGAATTATGTGAACTTGAGGGCTTTTTCCATATCCACGTGTTCAAAAGCCGAAGCCATGCGATCAATCTCGCGGGCATGAACCCCCAGGCGGGCCGCCTCCGGGCGCCAACCGGATATGGAACGCGCCACTTGCCCTGCAATGGACGACGCCTCCGCCGCCTGCAGACCGTAATACTCGGCCGTGCTCAGGGCCAGTTCGATCGAGGCCGTAGGGTCGTCGAGGTCAATGGCCGAAGAGAGCACGCGCGGACCCATATCAATGGGAACGGGATTCAGGTCATAAGCAGGCGACAGTCGCCAGCCTCCGTGCCCCTCATACAGGAAGCCATGGTTCCGTAAATGGTCGTCCGTATTTGAAACAAGCACGTTGAACACGATACGCCGCCAAAGCTGCGCGAGGTCCTCTTTCGCCGCTGCTCCGTACCTCCGGAGAGCGTCGGCGACCTCCAGGTAGGAGCGCGTCTCGCGGTCGTTTGCTCCCAACATGCTCATGGCCGAGAGGAACGGGATGCGCCGTCCCGTTTCACGGTCGAATCGACGGATGAGGAGCACCGCCTGGCCGTTGACTCCTTCAACCCGCCATTCAGGGACGGGGATGCCGGCCTTGGTGGCCAGGGCCAGGGCGACGGCCTCCCAAAGAACGACGTCGACGTCGTCCTGCCTTTGGGGAAACTTGGCGAGAGCCAGGTGTCCATCATGGTCGCGAACGGATGCTTTCGGCCTTGCTCCGCCAAGGGAGGAGCCCGGCGCGAACAACAATCTCAGGTCATCATCATCGTCTTCTTCGTCGGTCACTCTTTCGGCGGCGGAGAGAAGCCGGGGAAGCCGGACGAGTGGCGGGATGCGCGTTTCAGAGGCCGGGGCGAGGAACGGCCCGCCGGGTTCTTCGGTGAAGCGCAATGCGCCCTGGCGCGCCTCATCGTCCACGCGCAGCAGGAAGTCCACTTCGAACAGGGTGCGGGGCGTCTGCCCCTCTTGCTCGACGCGTCGGCGCTCTACGCGTCGCATGAGCATTCGACCCCACCGATCAGGGGCCGAGTCTCCGATGGCGCCGAAAAGTGCCTTTTCCGGCGGCGTGTGGAAAGGGCCGGGAGCAAGCGTCAAGGCCGGCTCGAGAGCGAAACGCTCGGGATGCTCCAGCCAGCCGGCGTCATACTCGAAGGAGGCGCTTTCGCGGCCTCGACGTATGCGGGTCCATAGTCGTCCCACGAAGACAGGCGAGCCATGCAGGTCGATATGGACAAGGACCTCCCGCTCCATTACACGCCGTCCCCGGGCTTGCCGGGACGAGGCGATCGAATGCGCTTGGGCAACAGCGCATCCTGAAGGCTCAACCCGACGGGGTCATACCTCGGGTCTGCGAGATCGGCGAACCGCTCGTTCATCCCGAGCACGAAGAGGACAGTGGCGTAAAAGCCGAGCGACACGCCCGGCTCGCCCTTTTCGATTTTGTTCAAGGTCATCCGGCTGATGAGCGCGCGTTCCGCCATCACCGTCGTCGGGATGCGGCGCCGCCGACGCGCATCACGAATCTCCGCACCGAGCTTTCTGAGTGCGCGGCGAACTGGAATCGGTAATGTGTTTTCGAATTTCCTGCGCATATGTCAACTCCTTAATGCATTATCTATTGTAGTGTATATTATAATAGACATTAATTCAACCTTGCGCTTTCTCCGATTGCTATCAAACACCATTTCTCGCCCAGGGAGGTTCAGAACCTGCGGCGGGAAACGGGTAGACACTCATCCGTTTCGCTAAATGTCCGGGTCCTTATTGGCCATAGTCCTATGCGGGAGGGCAGGGCGAGATGTATCGCTGGCGTCAGCCCGGATTTTTGGGGAATCCACCGGAATCCAGATTCCATTGTGCTTTGGGCCAATTAGGCTTAAAGTGGATAGAGCATTGGCGGGGAGTCGCATAAAGGCCCTGAACGCGAAAGACGTGCAGTACGGCTTCGGCTGGCTGCTCGACCTGGCCCGCGCCGAACCGGTGACGGTCGCCAAACATGGGCGGCCAGTTGTCGTGGTGATGGCGGTGGGAGAGTACGAGCGGCTGAAGGTTTTTGAGACAGGCCACGTCGATAGCCGTCCAAGCACGACCGGGAAGGCAGAATGATGGATCAAGCCATCCACAACAAGATCGTCTCCTTCATCCGCGGCATCGAAACCAACCTCGTCTCGCGATCCTATGTTACACCGGACAGTCGAACGCTTTCAGCAGACACCAAAAAAAGTGAGTCCCCGCGATGGCGGTAATCACACCCGAACGTGATCTTGAAGAGTCCCTTGTCACGAAGCTACGAGACCTCAAGTACGAATATTGCCCGGACATCCACGATCGAGCAACGCTTGAAGCAAACTTCAGGGATAAGTTCGAAGCCCTGAATCGTGTCACACTCACCGACAGCGAGTTCCAGCGACTACTTGATGAGATCGTCACACCCGACGTGTACGAAGCCGCACGCTCCCTCAGGAACCGGGAAACGTTCATCCGCGACGACGGCACGCCGCTCAACTACACCCTCGTAAACATCAAGGACTGGTGCAAGAACCACTTCGAGGTCGTCAATCAGCTCCGCATCAATACGGACAACAGCCATCACCGCTACGACGTCATACTCCTGATCAACGGCGTTCCCGTCGTACAGATCGAGCTGAAGACGCTTGGGATCAGCCCGCGGCGGGCGATGCAGCAAATTGTCGACTACAAGAACGACCCCGGGAACGGATACACCAGGACGCTTCTCTGCTTCATCCAGCTCTTCATCGTCAGCAACCGCACGGATACGCAGTATTTCGCCAACAACAACGCGCGGCACTTCGCTTTCGACGCTGACGAGCGGTTCCTTCCGATCTACCGGTTCGCGGACGAGGACAACAAGAAGATTGCCCACCTGAACGACTTCGCCGACCGGTTCCTCGCCAAGTGCACGCTTGCTCACATGATCAGCAAGTACATGGTCCTCATCGAGAGCGAGCAGAAGCTCCTGATGATGCGCCCGTACCAAATCTACGCCGTCAAGGCCATCGTCGACTGCATCGATGAGAACCGCGGCAACGGCTATATCTGGCACACGACGGGCTCGGGCAAGACGCTCACCTCCTTCAAGGCCTCGACGCTACTCAAGAGCAACGAGAGCATCCACAAATGCCTGTTCGTCGTCGACCGCAAGGACCTCGATCGCCAGACCCGCGAGGAGTTCAACCGGTTCCAGGAGAACTGCGTCGAGGAAAACACCAACACCGCCGCGCTCGTCCGCCGCCTCCAGTCCGACGACTACGCGGACAAAGTCATCGTTACGACCATCCAGAAGCTCGGGCTCGCCCTCGACGAGAACAGCAGGCAAAACAAGCAGAACACCGCTCAGGGGCGGTCGACGTTCAAGGAGCGCCTCGATCACCTTCGCGACAAGCGGATGGTCTTCATCTTCGACGAGTGCCACCGCTCGCAGTTCGGTGAGAACCACCGGGCCATCAAGGAGTTCTTCCCGAACTCCCAGCTCTTCGGCTTCACCGGCACCCCGATCTTCGAGGACAACGCGACCGTCAGGCGGATCGAGGGAGACGCCGCCACCCTTGGAACCACCAGGGACCTCTTCCAGAAAAATCTCCACGCCTACACCATCACCCACGCGATCGAGGATGGGAACGTCCTCCGCTTCCACGTCGATTACTACCAGCCCAAGGACGGCCCGGCCCGCAAGCGCGGCCAGCCTCTCACCAAGCAGGCGATCGCCCAGGCTATCCTGGACAAGCACGATGCCGCGACCGGCGACCGACGCTTCAACGCGTTGCTCGCTACCGCCTCGATCAACGACGCCATCGAGTACCATGACGTTTTCAGGACGCTCCAGGCCGAGCGTCAGGCCGCCGACCCCGAGTTCGTCCCTCTCAAGCTCGCCGCCGTTTTCTCGCCGCCCGCGGAAGGCAACAGGGACGTCCAGCAGATCCAGGAGGACCTTCCCCAGGAGAAGGAGGACAACCAGCACGACCCCGAGGGCAAGAAGACCGCGCTCAAGGCCATCATCGCCGACTACAACCAGCAGTATGGCACCAACCACGACATTAACGACTTCGACCTCTACTACCAGGACGTCCAGCAGCGTATCAAGGTTCAGCGGTTCCCCAGTCGCGACCTGCCCGGCAAGGGCCAGGAAAAGATTGACATCACCATCGTGGTCGACATGCTCCTCACCGGCTTCGATGCCGCGTTCCTCAACACGCTCTACGTCGACAAGAATCTCAGGCACCACGGGCTGATCCAGGCCTTTTCCCGCACCAACCGCGTTCTCAATGCGACCAAGCCCTACGGCAACATCCTCGATTTCCGCCAGCAACAGGACATGGTCGACGCCGCCATCGCTCTCTTCTCCGGTGCGCAGCCCGACCAGGCCCGCGAGATCTGGCTGGTCGACAAGGCGCCCACGGTCATCGACAACTTCAAGCAAGCAGTCGACGACCTCGGTCGGTTCATGCAGTCGCAGGGCCTCGAAGCAAAGCCCGACCAGGTGAACAACCTGATGGGCGACGACGCCCGCGCCCAGTTCATCAATCGGTTCAAGGAGGTCCAGCGGCTCCAGACACAGCTCGACCAGTACACCGACCTCACCGACGCGCAGCACGAGCAGATCGAGCAGACCCTCCCCAAGGACGACCTCCGCGCCTTCCGCGGCGCCTACCTGGAAGCCGCGCAGCGTCTCAAAGAGCAGCAGGGCACGCCCGGAAAAGACGGCGAGCCGGCCATTCCCGAGATCGATCAGCTCGACTTCGAGTTCGTCCTCTTCGCCTCCGCCCTCATTGACTACGACTACATCATGAAGCTGATCGTCAGGTACTCGGGGCAGGATCCCAAGAAGCTGACGATCAGCCGCGAGCAGCTCATCGGCCTGATCCAGTCCGACGCCAAGTTCCTCGACGAGCGGGAGGAGATCGCCGAATACGTCCGCTCGCTCACCGAGGGCGAAGGCCTCGACGAGGCCGCGATCCGCGCCGACTACGCGCAGTTCAAGGCCGCGAAGCAAGCCGAGCAGATCGCCGATCTTGCCCGGACCCACGGGCTGATGACCGAGTCGCTCGCGACTTTCGTCGATAACATCCTGAAGCGCATGATCTTCGACGGCGAGGAGCTTACTGACCTGATGGAGCCGCTCAACCTCGGCTGGCGCGAGCGCCGCGAGCGGGAGCTCGCCCTCATGGCCGATCTAGTCCCGCTCCTGAACAAGCGGGCGGACGGCCGGGACATCTCGGGCCTCAACGCCTACGAGGACGGGGGCGCGGGATGATGGCCGATAAGCCTTCACCCTTGGTGCCGAAGCTGCGGTTTCCGGAGTTTCGAGACGCCCCTGATTGGGAAGAAATGTCGCTTGGCACATTACTGATTCGTGCACCTGATTACGGCGTGAATGCTGCAGCAGTGCCATTTTCCGAGACCCTGCCAGCATACATCCGGATCACGGACATCAACAGCGACGGTCAGTTTGCGCCGTGTCCTCGGGTTTCAGTGGATATCGGCGCTGACGAAGAGAAATATCTTAGGGATGGCGACATTGTGCTTGCACGGACTGGGGCAAGTGTTGGCAAGTCATATCGTTATCGCAAGGAGGACGGCCGCTTGGTTTACGCCGGATTTCTGATTCGGGTGAGGCCAAATCCACAACGATTATTGTCGCAGTTTCTAGCCGCGTACCTGTCGGCCTGGAGTTATTGGGACTGGGTTCGTCTCACATCAGCACGAAGTGGACAACCCGGAATTAATGGTGCCGAGTATGCCTCAATGCCGCTACCTTTACCTCCAAATGGACGAGCTCTGGCCGAGCAGCGGAAGATCGCTGACTGTCTCGGCTCGCTGGACGACCTGATCGCTGCGGAGGACCGCAAGCTCGACGCCCTACGGCAGTACAAAGAAGGGCTGATGCAGCAGCTTTTTCCCCAGCCCGGCGAGATCCAGCCAATCCTCCGCTTCCCTGAATTTCGAGACGACCCAACTTGGTCGGCTCCGCAATTCTCTGACCTGTATCGCTTCAAGCAAACTAACACACTGTCGAGGGACAATCTCAACTACGAAACCGGAACGATCAAGAATATTCACTACGGCGATATTCACACCAAGTTCAAGGCTCTTTTCCGAGTGGGTGACGAGTATGTGCCGTTTGTCAATCCAGATGCCTCAGCTAACAGATTTAATGACAGCACATTCTGTGAAGAAGGGGACATTGTACTTGCCGACGCGTCTGAAGATCTCGACGACGTCGGAAAAGCAATCGAAGTTTTTTCGCTAGACGGAGAACGAGTCGTCGCTGGCACGCACACTATTCTCGCAACCCGCCGAGGGAAGATTCCTGTCATTGGCTTCGGCGGACAACTATTTCAATCCGCTGCTGTTCGTGCTGGGATAAAGAAAGAAGCTCAGGGCACGAAAGTCTACGGTATATCGGCGAAGCGCATTTCGACTGTTTCGGTCCCAATCCCGCCAACGGTGGCCGAGCAGCAAAAGATCGCCAAGTGTTTCTCCGCACTCGACACCTGGCTCGGCGCGCAATTGGCCAAGCTTGATGGCCTCCGAACTCACAAGCAAGGCTTGTTGCAGCAACTCATGCCTTCACTGACTGGTAATGAACAATGAATAGTACGCCGAAGATCCGTCAGTACAAGAATTTGACGACTCTCGCGCGAAAGCTGCGTAATGATGTGAATGACTTCGACTGTGTCTTGCTCTACGCCTACAACAGGACGGGAAAAACGCGTCTGTCGATGGAATTCAAGGATCAAGGGAAGCGAAAAGGCAAAGGGGCGCCGGACACTCTCTACTTCAATGCTTTTACCGAGGATCTCTTTGTCTGGTACAACGACTTCGATGGCGATACGGATCGACACCTGAGGATCAATGAGAGCTCTTCGTTCTTCAATGGACTCACTGAACTTGCACTTGACGAGGCCATCGCGAGCTACTTGTCACGCTACGCCGATTTCGATTTTGACATCGATTACGAAAAGTGGGTAGTCACCTTCCGCAAGGGCGATAATGAACGTATCAAAATTTCCCGGGGCGAGGAAAATATTTTCATCTGGTGCATGTTCATGGCGATCTGCGAGCGGGTCATTGATGGACACCCGTCGTATCGCTGGGTCAAGTACCTATACATTGACGATCCAGTCTCGTCGCTGGATGACGACAATGCCATTGCTATTGCCTGTGATCTATCGGCACTTCTTCGCAATGCCGCGATTCGCCGAGACGTTAACGGAGAGCGCAACCCGGTTAAAACACTTCTCTCCTCTCACCACGCGTTGTTCTTCAACGTGATGTGCAACGAACTTGGAAGGACAAGGGAAGGCCAACAGAAAATAAAGATCAAGAGGTATTTTTTGCATCGACCGGATTCCGAGGGTAAGTTCATGCTACGTGCGACCGAAGATACCCCCTACTTTCACCACGTAGCGACTCTCGCCGAGCTTTGCAGGCGAGCACAGGCCGGAACACTTCATACATACCATTTCAATGCCCTACGCAGCATCTTGGAGAAGACGGCCAGTTTTCTCGGCCACGATGACCTCCGAGTCTGCCTATCCGGACTGGAGGACGAAGCCCTCTACAACCGCGCACTAAACCTGCTGAGCCATGGCAAGTACGCGATCAACGAACCGGTTGAGATGGTGGACGACAACAAAGAGCTGTTCCGCAGAATACTCAACGATGTTCTTGGCAGATTTCAGTTTGCACTTCCCGAGCTTGTTCCTGAAGCCGCCATACAGAGTGACACTCATGACTGAACAAGAGCAGCAGCAACTCGGCAAGACGCTCTGGGACATCGCCGATCAGCTCCGCGGGGCGATGAACGCGGACGATTTCCGCGACTATATGCTCGCGTTCCTGTTTCTCCGCTACCTCTCGGACAACTACGAGCAGGCCGCGAGCAAGGAACTCGGGCGCGACTATCCCGACCCCAATGCCATCGGCAACGGCGGGCAATCCTCCCTGTCTGTCTGGTACAATGAGAACCCCGGCGATGTGCCGGCGTTCGAGAAGCAGATGCGGGTCAAGGCGCACTATGTCATCCGCCCCGAGCACCTTTGGGCCAGCATCGCCCACATGGCCCGGACCCAGGACGGCGACCTGCTCAAGACCCTCCAGGACGGCTTCAAGTACATCGAGAACGACTCGTTCCAGAGCACGTTCTCCGGGCTTTTCTCGGAGATCAATCTGGGCTCCGACAAGCTCGGTAAGACCTATCCGGACCGGAACGCGAAGCTCTGCACGATCATCACCAAGATCGCCGAAGGCCTCGCGGAGTTCTCCACGGACAGCGACACCCTCGGCGACGCCTACGAGTACCTGATTGGGCAGTTTGCCGCAGGATCGGGCAAGAAGGCCGGCGAGTTCTACACGCCGCAGCGGATATCGGACATCCTCTCCGCGATCGTCACGCTCGACGGCCAGGAGCCGAAGACCGGCAGGCGGACGCACCTCGCCAGCGTGATGGACTTCGCCTGCGGCTCGGGCTCGCTGCTGCTGAACGTCCGCAAGCGCATGGGGCCGCACGGCATCGGCAAGATCCATGGGCAGGAGAAGAACATCACCACCTACAACCTCGCACGGATGAACATGCTGCTGCACGGGGTGAAGGACTCGGAGTTCGAGATCTACCACGGCGACACGCTGACCAACGACTGGGACATGCTCCGCGAGACGAACCCGGCGAAGAAGCCCCATTTTGACGCTGTGGTCGCCAACCCGCCCTTCAGCTACCGCTGGAGCCCCAACGAGGCGTTGGGCGAGGACGTGCGCTTCAAGAACTACGGGCTGGCCCCGAAGTCGGCGGCGGACTTCGCGTTCCTGCTGCACGGGTTTCACTACCTCAAAGAAGACGGCGTGATGGCCATCATCCTGCCGCACGGCGTGCTGTTCCGCGGCGGAGCGGAGGCAAGGATGCGCAAGAAGCTGCTTGACGACGGGCACATCGATACCGTCATCGGCCTGCCAGCGAACCTGTTCTACTCGACCGGCATCCCGGTCTGCATCCTCGTCCTGAAGAAGTGCAAGAAGCCCGACGATGTCCTGTTCATCAACGCGTCCGAGCATTTCGAAAAGGGTAAGCGGCAGAACTTCCTGTCGGACGGGCATATCAGGAAGATCGTCAACGCCTACCAGCAGCGCCCGGAGAGCATTGAGCGATACGCCAGACGCGTGGAGATGGAAGAGATCGAGGCTAACGACTTCAACCTGAACATCTCCCGCTACGTCAGCACGGCCGAGCCGGAAGCTGAGATCGATCTGACGGCCACACGCACGGAATTGGTCGAGATCGAGAAGCAGATTCGAGAATCAACGGCGAAGCACAACGCGTTTCTAAAGGAACTTGGACTATCCCCATTGCCAACGCCCGATAAGTGATCGAAGCGATTCCTCCGCCTATGGCTGACGCCACATGCACGCGGCGCTGAGAGATCGCAGCTGGATCATGAAGCACATGAAGATCAAACGCCTGATGCACGACCCAGCCATGCATCTCCCGCGCCAGCGCCGCCTTGCTCCAGCATGTCGAGACGCTCCAGACAGCGGGTCAGAAGCCGTTCGTTCAGGGCATACAGCTCATGCACTTTCGGGATCGGCACGAGGAACTTGCGCCGATCTGTCTTCACCAACGCCTCAACCTTGCCCTTGTCATTCCCCTTGCCGGGCCGACCGAAGACGGTGACATCGTATCCCCCGTCGATCAGTTCCGCGACTCAGTACCGCATAATGGTCTTTCCTGTGCCCGTGCCCACCCAGGCGTTCGTTTTTTTGTGCGCCAGATTGTCCTTGGCGTAGTAGCCGTTCCGTTCGTAATAGCTCGCGCCCTGTGAAGGCGAAGCGACCTTGCCGACCGAGTCTACCATCGCAACCAATCTCGATCGGTGGCTCGTCCATTGACGGTCCAGTTCTATGATATGAATATAAAAACCATAAGAAATGCGTAAGCGAACATCGAAGTGCGTAGCGCTCATCGCTTTGCAAACAACCGCTGGATGGCGGAACGACCAAATAGAATGTTAGACCGAAGCAGGTCGAGATCCATGCCAAGGAGATAATGATGCAACAAAAGTTCAAAGTGGCAAAACTGCTAGAGAAAATGGGGAGTCAGGTTACAATCCAGTTCGAAGAGGCCGGTCTCGGGACGACAGGTACGATTGTAGGAGATGCGCGGGAGAACGCAATAAGACACAAGCTTCAGGAAGTTCTGTCTGGAAACAACAGAGTAACGAATGGAGTAATAATAGACAGTTATGAAAATATAAGCCAGCAAACTGACATCGTCATACACGAGGCGGATATATGTCCCATATTCAAGATCGGTGGGTCGGAAGGTGAGGAATACATACCGTGTGAGGGTGTGTGGGCGGCTGGCGAAGTGAAATCGAGATTGAGAAGAGAAGACATAAAAAGCATATGCGAACACTCAATGTCCGTGAAACGATTAAGACGATATGCCCGCAGGAGGGCAAATATTCTGACCGAGGAGGAGACAGTAAGCTTCAGAAGCTATGGAGTAGGGATGGCAATGGCGGGGGCAAAAGAAGAAGAATATGATCAGGAAAAAAAGGAATCGGACCGAATATTCACATTCGGAGTAGTCGGAACATGGGAAATCAGTAGCACGCAGAGTGCAGAGGAAGTTAAAAGCTTCATAAAACAGAACGGAGTCGAGATGGCCCCAAACATTATTATAGGTATTCGAAAAGGTATGTTGTTACCAGCAAGAAGGAACGAGGAAGATGGATGGTCTCCAAAATTGGATTGGAGCAATGCAGAAGGAATTGCCGTAAGCCAAAACATTGGAGACCGGTGGAGAAAACTGGTGGGAATCTTGAATCTAGCGAGAACCACCAGAAGAACGGTAGAGGTAGAATCATTTAACCGGTATACAACCTTGTGGGGAGGGATTAAGCCATTCAGTTCAGGGATAGAAAATCAAGTGATAGGAGACTTCACTTTTACAGAATTAGGATAGCCCATCAAGCGAGCAGAATCAGGGAGAGGAAGATGTCTATGATTATGTGGAGTAACTTCGTATAGTTCTTTAATATCAGTTAGTTGAAGCTGTCATACTCCCCATAACCATTAAAGCCCCGGCACTTCCCATGCCGCCCGGCGACAATGCTGGCCACAGTCGAAGCTGGAAGCCAGATGTCGACCCGAGTGGATTCGCAAGATTAGGATAGCCGATTGCTTCGCCGAGAGAGACCAGAAATGCACAATGACGTACCTAGCCAAGTGAAACCGTATCTCGGCGAAATCGCGGATCGGCTGTGGTCGAACAAAGCTGCGGTGATGGTGGGAGCGGGTTTCAGCCGGAACGCGAAAACTGTGGGTTCCACGTCCGCATCCTTCCCAAGCTGGCAGGAACTTGGGAATATCTTTTACAAGAAGCTGCACGGGCGGTCCCCAGGTGAGGAAACCAGGTACCTGAGCCTCCTCAAACTGGCCGAACAGGTCCAGGCCGCGTTCGGACGTCCAACTCTGGACGGGTTGTTGCAGCGCGAAATCCCGGATATGACCTATGAACCCTCGCCGCTGCATAGCCAACTGTTGAGCTTGCCGTGGCAAGATGTGTTCACGACGAACTACGACACGTTGCTTGAGCGAGCGCGTGCATCCGTGACACTCATACGCTACGACGTCGTGACCAAGAAGGAGGATCTCCTCTACGCGAACGAACCAAGAATCGTAAAACTGCATGGAAGCTTTCCATCGCCTCCGTTCGTCATAACTGAAGAAGACTACCGCCGTTATCCCAACGACCACGCGCCATTCGTAAACACCGTGCGCCAGTCGCTGCTTGAGAACACTTTGTGCCTGATCGGCTTTTCGGGCGACGACCCGAACTTCCTCCAATGGATAGGCTGGATACGAGATCACGTAGGCAAGGAAACTGCGCCCAGAATCTATCTGGTCGGGATGTTCAATACGCTGAGTGAAGCGGACAGAAAGCTGCTAGACGGCCGAGGGATTGTCGCAGTCGACCTGTCGGTCTTCAGCACAGATCCCGGAAAAGCGTTGGGTAAGTTTCTGGGCTACCTCGAAAACCGCAAATCCCGCGCCGCGGACTGGCCGACGGTTTCACCAGATGCCCGATCATTGGCAACAGAGGCTAATATCGAAAAGTACTCTGACATTGCGGCGGAATGGCGGCGCCAGCGAGATGAATACCCGGGCTGGGTGGTTGTGCCAGAGGATCGACGGCAGTTTCTGTGGCTCTACACTAAGCAATGGCTATCACTTCTTTCTCAAATGTCGTCGGCCGATCGTGTTCGGCTTGAAACGCCCTTGGACCTGGACCTGGCATTCGAACTGGCATGGCGTCTAGACCGATGCCTGTTCCCGCTGTCTGGGGAGCTGCCAGCGTTCCTCGAGGAAGTCGCAATCAAGTACAGCGACACAACGCTGCCATTGCCAGAGAAAGACGGTTGGACCAGGACATCTGTGTTCGAGGCCGTTACCAACATCCGGCTATGGCTGCTGCGGCACTATCGCGAAGAAGGCCTGGATCAGAAATGGCAAGTAGTCAGTCAGGCCATCGAGGACGACTTCGGGAGGTTGCTACCTGAACACAAAGCCAGGTTCCGGCTAGAGATGGTACTCCGAGCACTCTTTTGCTTCGATCCGGCCGAAGCGAAACGGCTACTGGTAACTTGGCAGAGCAACGATAACCTACCCTTCTGGGAGGCGAAACGTGCGGCCCTGATGGCAGAGTTGGGAGAAACGGCGGCCGCACACTCCATTTTGGAGACGAGCCTGTCGGCCATCCGCCAGCAGTTGAATCTGAACCCGGTCATTGAAGACTACACGCTTGTCTCGCAGGAGTCTGTCGTCATGTTGCTGCTCTGGGCGGTCGAGCGCGGCATGGCCGTCCAGGAACGTGATACGGAGGACAATAACCTCTTGGACGAATTGTCCGAGCGGTGGAACGAGCTGACGCGGTACAGGTGTGACCCGCGTCGCGAGATAGCTTCGTTGTCGTCGCGTCTCGGGCACCCCTCGGTGAGCCGGAGGTCGGAAAGCACGACCTACAGTTTCGACTTAGGATTTGTCTCCAAAACATTTCATTTCGGGTTTGACGAGGAAGCGGTCGCAGCGTACTGGCTGCTGCGGATGTATGAAGATATCGGTATGCCCTATCGTATGGGTCATGCAACGTTCGTGAAACAGCCAGTCGAGTCGACACTACCTCGCGTGCGTCCCTATTCGCCACATTGGGCGTTAGCGAACATCGTCCGTCTCGGCGACGAGAAGGCGGCTGACGGGCTGTTCGACCGGGAGTACCTCGCCGGTCTCAGGCGGGACAAAGCAGATAAGTTTTTTGATATCTATCTGCCGGCCTTTGAACGCACTATCACTATGGTCAACGAACCTGACTGGTCCGAGGCCAAAACCTACGAGTTGCTGGCGAAGACCCTTCCCGAGGTGTTTTCGCGGCTCTGCTACAAGTGCTCGCCAGCATGCCGGGAGCGTCTCGTGGGCGTGCTCCGCGTGATCTACGGTTCGAAGCGTAGGCATGTGTTCGCGGGAGTCGGGCGCTTCGCTGAACGTCTCTTCCACAGCATGTCGGTCGAAGAACACGCTCGCGCAGTGCCATCGCTTATCGACTTTCCGGTACCGTATCACCTGGACGAAATCGAAAAGCGGGAATTCGTGAACCCCGTGCTGCTGATTGATCGATCCGCGTTGGTGCGAGGAGAAGCGATCCTCGTATCGGTGGAAAAGATCGACGATCTGCTCGCTCGGACCACGCATGCCTCGCCGGACCGTGATTGGGTGATCACGACGCTTGTTTGGCTACATGAACGGGGGAGGCTGAACGAGCCGCAGTCCGAGCGCTTTGGGCGCGTACTATGGGACGGCGTTGAACCACCAAGAGTGCCGGTCGTGGATGGCTACCACAGCTTTGTATGCATCACGTTACCGTATCCCGAAGAAGTCGACCCGGAACCTCGGGTAAAGGAGCAGTTGAGGTCGTTGATCCGAGAACGAATGGGAGACAATCGCTTAGACGGTGTCTTGGACGAGCTGCGCGACTCTGCGGAGGTGGTCAAGTGGTCTAGGATGGAGGCCTTGGAGTTGATCGTGGAATTCTTGGAGTGGTGGAACGAACACAAGTATCAGTTGCACCATCGCATGCCGCTCCCGTTCGGGTCGCCCGCGGACAACACGAAACGCACGACCGGCAAAGTCATTGATGCCCTGTCAGCAGTATTTTCGCACCTGCCGGAGGACAATTACGGAGACGAGGGGTTTAAGCCGTTACGAGAATTCCTCGCAGATCTAGCGGCTCACGACATCCCCACGAAGAGGCTGGAAGCAGCGACATTGAGGATAGTTGCCGAGGTTCGGGAACAGGTGCTTGAGGAAGTGGCCGCCGCGATGATCGACAATGATCATGAAGTTGTTGTCGATGCACTCTTGGCGGCCAGGGTCTTGGCGTACACATCGGACGAGGAAGAGAAGCGCGGCAAGTTCACCCCCGTGGCCACCGTACTTGTCCAAGGCGTCCAATGGCGGCACCGTACAGCACTCGCTGACAGGCTCCGCGTCGTAGCAGATCTGGTCAAGAACCAGCCCTGGTTTCTTTCGGTGGAGACATTGGTTAGCCTGCTGGCAGGGCTTGGAGAAATCGCAGAGGAAACATCGAGTGGCGTCAAGGGCAACGATCAGGATGGCGTGATCGTTATCCGGGCCTCGGCGGCGTCCTTGGCGTTTGCGTTGTTCGAGTACTTCCAGGAGGCTGGATCGGACGAACCAGAAGCGGTCCGACGTTGGCGAGAACTGTGCAACGATCCGGACGAGTTCTCGGAAGTCAAGAACTCATGGATGGTCGCTGGAGGCTGACCTGCCCTCTCCAGAATCTCCAAGGTCATCATTTCGACATCGTCTGCAGCCGTGAACTTTTGCTCCCCGTCAAGCTGTCCGAAAAGATGGAGCCACCTCAGTCCTTGTGCAACACTATTTTCGCTGGGTCCTCCCTTCAGGGCCATCATGGCTTGACGGGAACGGTTTCCGACAGGTACTCGCAGGGATATGCTAGAGTTGTAATTCATCCGCTTCCGATTTGATTACTTCTTACAGAAAGCGAATTCCGGTCAAGATCAAGAACCACACATATTTCTCAATAATATCAACGGAATAGCGGAATTCCCTGCCTGTCGAGACCCCCCACTTTATCTAACCACGCGGGAGAGCGGGATGCGCGCCCCCTCCCGCCGTGTGTTCGGGCGGCATGCAGGCGGCGGCAGCCATGCAATGCGGGAAGCCGCGCCGCCGCGCGGGCTACCTGCGCTTCGCGCCGAACGCGCCGACGTACGCCCCGGTGTCGAAGGCGCCCCAGGCCTCCTCGTGGCCGGGGCCGTGGAACCGCCCCTCGATGCGGTCGGCGCCGGCCGCGCCCTTGGCGAAGCGCCCGCCGGCCGGCTGCATGCCGGTCCATTCGAGCGGCCCGCTGACGCCCTCGAGGTCGATCCCGACCTCGACGAGGGGCCTCGAGAGGTCGGCGACCCGCACCTCGGCGGTCCCGGGGAGGCGCTCGAAATCGGCGGTCCTGACCGCCTCGGCGATGCCCCGCCAGGCCGCGCTTCCGGTACCTGCGGGATTCGTCCCCGACGCCTCGCCGGCCGCCCAGGCGTGCGCCGTCATGAACCGGCCCCTCCAGAGTTCTCCGTCGGCCGCGACCGACAGCGCGCCCGCGCCGACTTCCACCGCCGCGTAGCCGTGCACGGCCCAGAAGCCGTAGCGGGTGAACGACGCATCAAAGACGGTCGCCGAGACCCCGGCGAAGACCTCCGTGAGCGGCGGCCCGCCGGTCGTGCCGCTCACCGTCGCGAACCCCTCCCGCATTCCTGCGCCCGAGAGCGTCCTCAGGTCGCTCGCCGCGCAGCCCGCCTCCGGGCAGGACAGCGGCACGGAGTCCTTCTCCTCGATCGGCCCCTCGCCCTCGCGGGTGAGCTCGTAGTCGAAGTACAGTTCCGAGACGAGCGGCGGGACAGAGCGCTGCGCTGCGCCGGGCGGTGGCGTCGTTACGGGCGGCGTCACAGTGCCGCCTCCGCCGTCCCCGCCGCCGCAGGCGGCAAGGGCCAGCGCGGCCGCGAGCGCCGCGGCGCGCAGAATCCAGGTCTTCATGAGAGTCGGTCTCCTTCCGTTCCGGCGGTCCGTTTGCCTGATCATGTCCGCCTCCTCAGAACCGCAGCCGCAGGTCGAGGCCGAGTTCGTACCCGGTTTCCGCCGCCGCGCTCTCGCGCCGCTCGCCCGCCAGTTCCACGCGCAGGTCCCCGCCCGGCACCTCGAAGCGGGTCCCGAGCCTGAGGCGCCGGCTTTCCCCGCCGGCCAGGTCGGCTTCCGCGAACGGCGTCAGCACCCCGCCCGCCTCGGGCAGCCAGAACCCGTAACCGACCCGCGCGTCGAGGGCCTCCTGTCCGGCGGCGGAGGGGGTCGGCATCTCCTCGGCCCACAGCGCATCCGCGCCGCCCGTCGCGGCGCCCCAGCGGGGCGCGAGCGCGAACCACAGGCCGCGCCCGTCCCCGGCGCCCGGACCGACCCGCGCCGTCAGGCTCACCCCCTTCTCTTCCGCGCCATCCTCGCTGTGCGCCGCGAGCCAGCGCCCCCGCATCTCCACCGCAACACCCGTCGCGGCGTAGCGCACCCCGCCGGCCAGCTCGAACCCGCTGCCCTCGAGCCCGTCGCCGCCGTCGCGCCGCACCGCCGCCTCGAGGAACGGCTCGACCGACCACCCGCCCGCAAGCGCGAAGCGCCTCCTGGCCTCGATACCCGCCCGAAGACGCCAGCCCTCCGCGCTCAGGGCGTGGATCGCGTCCGGACCGGCATCGGTCTCCAGCCGCGTGACGCTCGCGTCCGCACGCACCGCCAGCGCCATGCCCGCCAGATCGGGAAGCGCACGCCTGACCCCCACCGACGCCATCCGCATCGTGAGGTCGCCCGTCTCCGCCTCCTCCCCTTCGGGCTCGTGGCGCGCCTCGCCCCAGCCCGCGCCCACCACGGCGCGCAACTCCAGGCCGTTCGCAAGCGTCCAGCGCCCGTAGGGATAGGCCGCCGTCAGCGTCGTCTCCAGGCGGCCCCGGCCGCCTGAGAGCCCGTAGTCCGCCTCGCCCTCGCCGTGCGACACCGCGAGCCCCGCCACCCAGGGACCGGCCCGCGCGTCCAGCCCCAGCCAGCCCGTGCGCAGTTTCCCGTCGTAGCGCAGCCCGGGCTCGCCCCGGCCCGCGAAACTCCCCCAGTCGCCACGGCCCCACACCGACCACAGCGGCCCCTCCGCCGCCCCCAGGAGCAGCGAGAAGGCGCTCGCGCGCAATAACTCCTCCGCTCCGATCTCACGGCCCGCCGCAACCGCCGCGCAGCCGGCCCCGAACCGTTCCGCCGCGCAGGGCCGCAGTTCCTGCGCAGCGGCAAAATCCGCCGCCGGCGCCGTCCCCGCGTCCAGCGTCACCGCCTGGCCGGCCAGCGTCAGCCCGCTCGCGCCGACATCCCCGAAACGCGCCCCGATGTTCTCCAGCGCGCTCGACATCGCCCGGCGCGCCGCCGCCGCGAGCGCGCGCCGCACCGCCTCCTTCACCCACGCACGGCGCGGGTCCGCCACCTCGATGGAGAAGGCGAGCGTGGCGGTGTCCCCGTCCGCGTCCGTAGCCGTCCAGGTGTATTCCGTCGCATCCCGCGCCCGCGACGGCGTGCCGGCCACCAGGCGCACGGCCGCGTCCAGCGTCAGCCCCGCCGGCGGGGCCGGCGTCAGGCGGTAGCGCAGCGTCCCGTCGCCGCCCGTCGCCCGAGGCAGCACGAGCGCCACCGCCGCGCCCGGCGTCCAGACCTGGTCCGCGACCGTGGCATCGCCGAAGCTCGGAGCGAGGACCGGTGCAACGCCTCCTCCTCCCCCGCCTGGGGACGTGCCGCCGGTGGGCGGGGTATCGCCGGTGGGCGGAGAACCCTCGGTGGCCGGAGTGTCCGCGGTGGGCGGAGTGTCGCCCTCGTAGATCGTCACCTCCACCGAGGCCGGGCTGCCCGCGACCAGTCCCGCCGGCAGCGGCGTCCCCAGCGCCACCGTGAACCGCTCGTCGTCCCCGTCGTCGTCCGCCGTTGTCGATATGAACCCCGTTCGGCAGCACCTGCCGGCCGGGATCGTGATCGACGCCAGCGTGCCGTGGTCGCCGGCTTCCGACGTGATTGCCCGTACCGTCAGCGGAATCGTCACGTCGGCAGCCAGCCCCGACGACAGCATCGCATTCACCGCCACGTCCGAACCCTCCGGCACGCGCCGGCTCACCTCGAGCCGCACCGTCTCGACGTGCGGCTCGTCGAGGTCCGTGATCCTGACCTCCACCGAGGACGGCGTGCCCGCCGCGTACCCCGCCGGCAGGCGCGCCGTGTCCAGCGCCACCGTGAACGTCTCGTCGTCCGTGTCGCTGTCCCGGTGCGTGGGGATGTTGACGAGGCCGGAGGAAACATTCTGTATGTCGGCCGCGACGTTGATGACGTACCGCCGCGTCCCGTCGGCGGGCGGCAGCGGGTCGTCCCGCTCCCCCCAGTCGGACGTCTCCGACGTGCCGTTGCGCACGATCACCGGGATCTTCACACCGCCCACCGTCCTGGTCGACACGTGCGCCCTCACCGCCACCGATTCGCCCTCCGCCACCGGGTTCGGCCTGACCCGCAGCCTGACCGTGGGGGTGTCCTGCGTGGGGGTGTCCTGCGCCTGCCGCGTTACGGTGACGGTGTAGTCCTTCGTGGTCCCGTCCTCCGCCGTCACCCGCACCGTGAAGACGTTGCCGGAGCCCACGGCCAGGGCGACGGCCCCGCTGGCCGTGCCGTCGGTCACCGCCGCCAGCGTCGTCCCCCGAAGGCCCACCTGCACCGTGGCCTTGCCCGTGTCATCCACCGTCGGCGTCAGCTTCACGTGGGTGATGCTGTTGGCCACCGTGGCCGTGTAGGATGTGGTGGCCTTGTCGAAGGCCGGCGACAGGGTGAACGGCGTGAACGTGCCCGAGGCGCTGTCGCTGCCGCCGGCCGTCAGGCCGCTCAGGTCGGCGTTGGAGGACTGGAGCGTCTGCGAGCAGGAGGTCCCGATGCTGAGCTGGACCGTGTCGCCGACGGACCAGCCCGCGTCGACGGACCAGAAGGTCTCATGGAAACTCGTGTCCGGGAGAGCGTAAGCGGTGGTGCCGACGCAGAACTTCAGATCCTGCGGGGGGGACGCTAGAGCTGGCTGGAGTCTTATTTCCAGTGAATTCAGGCTCTGTTGAGAGTCGCGAACGTCCCAAACCCGTGTGAACGTATGGGTCGTGCCCCCGACCGTGAAGCTGGAGTTCGTCAACAGCGTATTGCACGAAACCGTGCTGCCCCCCGAAAGACTGTCACATCCCACGTCCTCGTCACCAAGGTCGCCGACCGTCAGCGTCGCCGACCACCACGTGGTAGCCTGCGCCGAGACGGGCGCGGCGGCGATCAGATGCAGACCGCACAGCAGCAGCGCAAGAACGGGTACGAGGAAGCAGAGGCAGGCGCGGCGGCGCCGGGGGGGCAGGTCAGGACGGCAGGCGCCTGCCGGAGTCGGAGAAGCCGATCGTTGCGCGCCGGCCCTTTGCCGGGCGCATTTCATGCCGCCCTCTTCTTCTTCGGATGACGGATGACGGATGACGGATGACGGATGACGGATGACGGATGACGGATGACGGATGACGGATGACGGATGACGGATGACGGATGACGGATGACGGATGACGGATGACGGATGACGGATGACGGATGACGGATGACGGATGACGGACTGTAGCCGATGCCGCCGTCTCACGCAAGCTCTCTATACAGTTTTCCATCTTTCGAGTACCCTCCCTATCTCACTGACCCGGCAGGAACTCTATGCATGAAAACCATATTTTGTCTTGAACAATGAAAACAATTATAGCATATCCGCGACGGAATCAACATTCTGAAATCGCGTCCGGAACGGGCGTTCAGGAATTCCCGCCTCTCACGCCCGTGTCAGCCGCCCCTCGACTGCCGCCGGACTTCCACCTGCTGCACGGACACCGGTTCGCCCGGCGCACACCCCATCGATTACCGGCCGGGTTGGGCGTCAAGTGCGGTGGGACCGATCGCGACGAGGGCTTTGTCTCCGTTGTCCGGGACAGGCGCGGTCCGGTCGTCGAATCCAGGAGAATCAATCAGGCCGGCGCCGAAGCGGTTCACCGCTTCCCTCCGAACCCGGCGGCCAGGTCACGGCGTTCCAGCACGCCGGCCATCCCCTCGTGCCCGGGTCCGAAAAAAGCGCCCTTCACCTCACCGGCATCGCCGCCGGTCCGCATGAAGCCGTTTTCGCTCACGCGGATCGAGTATTCGAGAGCGCCGTCGCCCCAGGTCGCGCCGGACCCGCTCACTCCCGGCGCCTCGCGAACGCCCCAGCGCTCCAGGCCGGTGAAGTCGAGACCTCCCTCGAGAGTCGCCAGATCGACCGCAAGGCGGGCGTCCCCGGCGACCGTTTCTCCCGATGGCCGCGAGATGCCCAGGAGCGCGCCGGTCCAGGTCGCGGCGCCCGTCAACGTCCGGTTGGCCGCCAGTTCGGTCGCCGGCGCCGGTCCCGAAGCCCAGGGCTGCGCCAGACCGTTTCTCAGGGAGACGCCGAAGGAAACACCGGCGTCCGCGCCGGTGATCCCCAGATCCCCCCGGACGTGAAAGGACGCGTCCTCCCAGGGTCCGAGCCGCTCCGCGGTCATGTCTTCCGGCAAGGCGCCGGGCTCGAACCTGCCATAGGCCGCGAGCAGTGCGTCTCGATCCGCGAGGCCGAGGACGTGCGCGGGCGGGTTGGAGGGAGCGATGGGATTCAGCGTCGAGCGGGGGAAACGCTCCGGATCGGTATGGACATCGAACCCGAGGGAGTGCAGCAGTTCATGAACGACGACGTGGAGGACCGTCGCATCCGGCCAGGCCGCGTCGATAACCGATGTGTTGATCATTATGTGGCTCGATTGCGCACGGACATTTTCGTACCTCGTGTCACCTGCCCGGTAGAGTCGTCTCGGGAGCGCGAAACCGAGAGGGTATGTGCCCGGGGCGAAGCGATAGGGCCATGACCGCCGCCTCCGCCTCGTCGGCCGCCATGACCGCCGCCTCCGCCGCATTCATCGCGGCCTCCCTCGCCGCTTCCAGCGCGCCCGGCGGCGCCCCGTTCATCGAGGCCTCCCTTGCCGGTTCCGGCGCGTCCGGCGGCGCCGCGGGAGCCCGGGGACCGCTGCCCCCGCCGCCGCAACCGGAAAGCAGAACCGCGATGGCCACCATTGTCATCGCGCACTTCATCGCAGCCCGCTTCGGACCTTTCCCGTCACGCATGGTGACCCCCTCCATGTAAAGTCGTCGCAGGATTCCCCGGGCAATCGTACGCGGCACGGACACGGGCCAGGCGGAGAAGTCCCTCGCCGGAAGTTTTCCATGGGCGGCGCGAAACTTCACCGCTTGCCCGCGCATGCGATGCAGCGCAGGACCGCTTGTTGCTCCTCGCTCCTGAGCGCAACCGCCTTCACGCCGGGCTGCCGCACCGCCGTCCGGACCGCGCGCGCGTCGTGCGCATCGTTCCCGTTGCCACCCGTGAAGGGTCTGATCATCTTCGCCGCAGGAAGCCCGGCCTCGTTCCCCGGTTCCCGCAGCCGCCGCACGCCTCCATCGAGACCACGCGTGGCGTGCGATTGACAAAATACTCCAGGAACTCTAGTCCCTTCCCGGACTGGAATCAAGGGTTTTTCAACAGCCTCGCATGCGGCGGCCGACACTGCGAACGTTGCGGATCCAGGCCGGCCGGGTCGGGTCGCCGCCCAGCTTTCGGCGGTGGCGGAATTGTGTTATTTTTTTCTTTTTTCGCCGAAATCGCTTGCCGTCCGAACGGCGGAAAGAAGAGAACACGAGCACCTGAAAAAGGAGGGCCCGAACATGCGACCCACTCCTGGAAAGAGCACGCCGGGGCTTGATCATCGGCTACAGTCCGTCATCCGTCATCCGAAGAAGAGGGCGGCATGAAGTGCGCCCGGCAAAGGGCCGGCGCGCAACGACCGGCTTCACCGACTCCGGCAGGCGCCTGCCGTCCTGGCCTGCGCCCCCGGTGCTTCCGCGCCCGCTTCTCCCTTCTTCCCGCCCTCGCGCTGCTGCTCGGCGTGCTCGTTTCACCTCACGCGGCAATGGCGGACGAGAAGGCAGAGAAGCCACGGGACACGCGGCACGAACAAACGGGCACGAACGGCGCTGACGACCTGATGGGCGGCGCCGGCGACGATTTGCTCGTCGGCAGGAGAGGCAACGACTACTTGCGCGGGAAGGGGGGCGACGACGAGTTGCGCGGCGGCCGGGGCAACGACCTGCTTCGGGGCGGTGCCGGCGACGACCTGCTGCGCGGCGGCCGCGGCAACGACGTGTTGCGCGGCGGCGTCGGCAACGACGTGCTGCACGGCGGGGACGGCGAGGACCGCTTCGCGTTCGCGACCGGGGCTTCGGGCCACAAGATCATCGCCGACTTCGAGGCCGGCGACGTGATCGCGCTGGGCGCGGACCCGGAGGGCGGCTCCTGGCCCGCGGTTGCCGACATCGTGGCCGGCGTGGCGGCGCGGGACGGCCGCTACACGTACACCCTGCGCCCCGGCCTGACGGTGGAGACGGACACGCCGCTCGGGGCCGGGGATTTTATGTTCCTTGCCCACGCCGTGGCGCTGCCCGACCGCCATACCCTGGCCGGCTGGCTGACCGACAATCCGGACGGGAGCATGACGGTGCCCGCGGGCGAACACCGCGACGGGGGCGGCGTGCGCTTTGCCTGCCCCGCGGACGGCGCCGACTGCAGGTTGACCGTGACGGCGGCGGGCGGGGCCGTGACCGTCTCCTCGACCGGCGGCGCGGCCACGGCGGGACCCGAGCCGGCGGCGAGCGCCAGGCTGGCCGGCAAGCCGCCGCCCCCGCCGCCTGCGCAAACGGCGCCCTCGACGCCGACGGGCGCCACGGCGCACGGGGTCGCCGGCGCCATCGTCAGCCTCGGGGACGATGCGCTCACGGACCCCTTCGTCAGCTGGCCCGTCGCGGACCGTCCGCTCACGCTCGGGGTCCCGTACCACGTGCTGCCGCTCTCCCTGCACAAGCTGAGCAAGGGCATCCTCGGCGGAGAGCTCGACAACGACGACGACCCGTCCACCCCCACCGGCTTCGCCGCGGCGGACGCCCCTCCGGCGATCTCCGGATGGTCCGGCAGCGCCCGGGAGTGGCGCCGCACCGACGGGGCCGGCGTCACGACCGTCGACACCGTGACCCTCTACGCGAAGGCGGGCTCCGGGGAGACGTATCTCACCTTCGGGTGGTGGGCGCGGGTTCCCGATTCAGGCACAGCCGGCGCCGGGACGTTCGGGAACGACCCGACCCACCACAGCATCCACAAGACCAGGAGGAATCCCCTGTCGCTCAACGCCGCTTGGCCGCGCGGCGCCAACGCCTTCGCCGCGGGCCGGCACCATTACTGGCCCGGCTGGGCGCAGCTCGACGCCCTCGCCGGCACCGCGACCTACGCCGGAGCCGCCGCCGGCCTGTACTCGGAGCGCGCGGCGGGCGCGCGCGACGGCGCCTCCGGCGCGTTCACGGCGGACGCCGCCCTGACGGCGGATTTCGACGCGAAGTATGTCCGGCTCTCGGGCCGCATCACAGGCTTCCGGGACGCTTCGGGCGCCTCGCTCGGCGACTGGACGGCGAGGCTCGCCAACGACACCGGCGGCCTGACCGGGGGCGGTTTCAACGGTGGCGGTTTCGCGGTCAGCGGCAACACCGCCGGCGCCGCCGACGGGCGCGGCTGGAGCGGCGGATGGGTCGCCCAGTTCTTCCGCCGCTCGGCCGCGGATCCCCAGGCGGCGCATCCCGCCGCGGTGGGCGGGGCGTTCCAGGCGCACCACGGCACGCCTGCGATGGCGGCGTCGGACGATGCGGGCTTCGTCGGCGTGATCGGCGCCTTCGGGGCTGAGAAGCGGTAGTGGCGCAAGCGTCCCGGCGATGAGGGCCGGAGTGGGCCCCGTTGCCGTTCGCCTTGCCGGGCGGGAACAGCGCATTGCCGTGCATCCCCCCCAGGAATATTGCGTTTCAGGTTGTGGAGGGGGAGGATGCGGTGCGCAATCGTCAGCACCGATGCCCACGCCGAACCTGCCGAAGAGTGGGCCGCGATCGAATACTGCATTGAAAGCGGGCGGACAAGACTCTTGCAGCGACCGGGCAGGAGGGGTCGTTTCAGCGGTTGAGGACCTGCTTCCAGTTATTTCGCAGCGGCCTTGGCCAGACGTCCTTTCCGGGCTTGTCGTATTGTCTGTCCCTGTCGTAGCGCCTTCGTCCCCGTGTGGTTCCAACGTGAATCCATCCCGATGCCCTGTAGAAGGCGCCGGTGCAGCGCGGCGTCTCGACGAAGGTCTCGACGAGGACGGGGATCGTGCCATAGCGCTCGGTCCAGTCTCCGGGCAGGCGCCTGCGGATGATGGCGAGGAGGTGGGAGCCGGGATTGGGGATCCTGATCCATGGCAGGATGAGGAACCTCGGGTTGTCGACCACGAGGGGGAGGTCCTTCTCGCGCAACTGCGGCGTCCAGCCGATGAAGCCGTCGCGCGGGGCGAGTTTCCATGCGGCGCTGCTGCAGCCGGGCATGGCGAGGGGCCTGCCGCCGGGGTAGTGGTAGCGGGCGACGAACTCGTTCCACAGCCTGCCCTCGCGGGTTCCGCGCACGACGACGCGCATATCGGGGGGCGGACCTCATCGAGGGTCCCGGGCGCCGGGATGAGGGGAGCTTCGGTGTCGGGTCCGGATACGAATCCGCCCGATATTCGCCATACTTCTCCCGCCAGGGACCGCCCGGCGGACGTGCCGGGCGAGCTCCTGGAGGAAACCGCTACTCCTCCTGCCGGTTCGCGCCGAACGCGCCGACCATGAGGCCATCATTCCCGTACGTCGAATGGAACACTCCGCCCACGACCTTCGGAACGCCGTCGTCGCCGTTGTCCATAAGATGACCGTTCCACCCGCCGTCGCCGGCGGCGGCCGTCCCGTCGATGGTCCACACCGTCTGCGCATACTCTGAACGGATGAAACTGATCGCTATGTCGCCTGTATTCGTGATGGAGGACTCCTTCAGCTCGACGGACCAGTTCCGCGCCCGGCCGTCCGCGCCCGTGAAGTCGTTTATGGCGCCCGAGATCATGTCGGTGTGGAAATCGGCCTCTAACGTCGCCGTCGCGGTGAAGCGGCCGGCGTCGTTCGTCCCCCCGGTGGGGCTCGAGAGAGCGTACAGGCCGGCGGCGCCGCCCCTGTACGTCGCCGTGCCGCGCAGGGCCGCGATGGTGGCCCCGGTGTCCGGGAGATCACGCTTCAGAAATAATGAGTACGCGGTATAGGTGTCGTCCGCGGACTTGTGGAGCCACCAGCCGTAGGAGGCATACTCCGTATCCGGCGAACTCATGACCCGGGCGTCCGGGTCCGCGGGCTTGAACGTCCAAACCGCATTGGCGGCGTCGAACGCGCCGGCGGCGGTGACTCCGCCGAGATTGAAGCCCGGCCCGGCATGGCTGGCCGCGCACGTGCTTCCGTCAGCGGGATCGCAGCTGTACGTGCCCGGCACCCCGTGATAGCTGCCGGGGATCATCACGGCGACGTTGTTCTCGGGCAGCTTGAACCTCTTCAACCCCGCCGTATGGTCGAAGCTCGGGCTGGCAACCCGGCCGGCGGTGCCCTCGGTGGTCGTTTCGTCCAGCGTTCCGCCGGCGAAGCTGGCGCTGTACTGCGTCGAAAACTTCTCGCCCTCCTTCGGCTCCTCGACGTTCGAGTAGAAGACCGCCTCGTGTGTGCCACCACCTTCGGGCGCGGCCGTGTACCTCTTGCCTTCCCAGCCGTGGTTGGCGGCAACCATCGTCTGCTTGTCTTCCGACAGATAGTATCTCGCAATTCCGAAATTCAGCGTTAAGCCGTCCGTTTCGAGGTCGGGATAGGTGCATCTTGGGTCAGATTCAAAGCAGGTTGATGGTGGAAGCAAAGGATCATCGCCGAAGCCGTCGTACAGCTTCCTGGCGGTTTCGATCATGTCCGCCCTTGCCGCGTCGGCCGCCGCCTGCATCGCCGTCATGCGGGCCGTCCTGGCATTGTGGAAACGGGTCTCGAGCGCGGTGACGGTTCCGGTGTTCGCGGCCTTCTCCTCCGCCGGAACGCCGGCCGCCGCCGCTATCGCCGCCTTCGCCGCCGCGACCGCCGCCTCCGCGGCGCTCACCTCGGCGTCGGTGGAGTCGTCGTCCACCTCGCCTACCGCCGCCTGGGCGGCATCGAGCTTCATTTTGATGTCCGCGCGCTCCATGGCCAGGAGCTCCGCCGCCGTGACGCAAGCTCCGTCCATGTACCTGCCGCCACCGGCTTCACATGCCGCTTGCGGGTCCGGCATCTCGGCCGGCGTTTGCGCAGTGCCGCCGCCCCCGCCGCAGCCCGCCAGCGCAATCGTGAACGCCCCCGCCAGCGCGAAGGCGTAAAGCCTGTTTATCGGTTTCTCATATTTGAACGTCATTAAGCGAGTCTCCTGAATACATGGAAAGGAACTTGACCTGGCCAATTCGATTGGAGAAGGGCCGACACCCCTCAAAGGGCTGCTTTAAGGGGGTTGAAAAACCCCTGAAGATGGGAATTGCTGCGACACGATCCCCGAGGTGCAGGCCGAGTCGGGGTGTCGGCTACGTTCATGAAACGCGAAGTGGGGGCCGCCCGTTGTTCCCCCTCCCGGCTCGAGGACTCAAACTCACAACCGGGAGCGGTACAGTTTGCTCTCACGAGGGAAGCAACCAACGGGCAACCCCCTTTTTCGCTCTCCTCATATCGCCTTGGGCCCCGCCGGGGCGGTGAAGCCCCGGAAGCCTGAAGGCGTCGTGCTCTTCGCTGCTACTGCTTGTTCACGCCGAAGGCGCCGACCATCCGGCCGGACGTGCTGTACGTCGAATGGAACGTGCCGGTCCCGACCTTCGCAACGCCGTCGTCGCCGTTGTCATAGAGAGCTCCGGACCACGCGCCGGCGGCGGCCGCGGCCGTCCCGTCGATCGTCCAGACCGTCTCGTTTCCGGCAGCGGCGGCAGTACCGTCACTACTGATTGCCCCGTCATCGCCGACGGTGGACTTCTTCAACTCGACGGACCAGTTCCGCGACTGACCATCCGCGCCCATGAACTGGTCGATCGTGCCCGTGATCATGTCGGCATTGAAATCGGCTTCGAGCGTCGCCCGCGCGGTGAAGTGGCCGGCGTCGTTCGTTCCCCCGGTGGAACTGTAGAGAGCGTACTTGCCGGCGGCGCCGCCCATGTAGGTCGCCGTTCCACGCAGGGCCGTGATGCCGCTGGCGGGCGGGACGGTACCCCTGGCCGTCGCGAAAGCGCTCGCGGTGAAGGTCTCGCCGTCCTCGGACTTGTGGATCCACCAGCCGTAGGAGACATACACCGTGTCCGCCACATCCGAGACCATGGCCGTCGGGCTGGTGGGCTTGAACGTCCAGGTCCCGCCGGCGAGGGTGAAGCCGCTTGTGGCTACGGTAGCGGAGCACGTGTTTCGATCAGCAGCAGCATCTGTAGGGGTGCAACTGTAAGTGCCGGACACCCCGTGATAGCTGCCAGGGATCATCACGGCGACGTTGTTCGCCGGCAAATCGAAGGTCTTGGTTCCTGCGGACTGGTCGAAGCTCGGGCTGGCAACGCGGCCCGTAACATAGCCAGTGAGGGCAGTGATATCCCCTGTTTCGCCGTCGGTGAGTGTGTACGCTTCATTGAACGGGTCGCCCTCCGTCGCGTCGCCGACGTTCGAGTAGACATACGCCTCGTACGTGCCGGCATCGCCCGTGGGCTCGGCCGTGTGCCTCTTGCCCTCCCAGCCGTGGTTGGCGGCGACCGTCGTATCCTTGTCTACCGCCAGTGGGACGGTTGCGGCCGTGCCGATCGTCACGCTGATGACGCCGGCGGCGTCACTTGCGCCGGTTCGGACGTTGTCGGTATCGCCAAGGCCGTGCTCGAGGCCCTTGTATAGCTTACTGGCCGTCGCCATCATGGCCGCATCCGCGGCCTTCTGCTCATCGTCCATGGCGGCCATGCGGGCCATCTTGGCGGCGGCAAGCTGGGTTTCCAGCGCGGTGACCGTTCCGGTGTTCGCGGTTTTCTCTTCGTCCGGAATATTGGCCGCGGCCGCTATCGCCGCCTTCGCCGCCGCTATCGCCGCATCGGCCGCGCTCACCTCGGCGTCGGTGGAGTCGTCGTCAACCTCGTTGACCGCGGTGGTTGCCGCCATGATGGCCGTGCTGATGGCCGAGCGCTGCTCTGCCGCGAGATCCGCGGCCGAGGTGCAAGTGCCGTCCGCATTGTACCGACCCCCCTCATCCTCGCACGCCATTTGCGGGTCAGGCATATCGGTCGGCGTTTGCGTAGTGCTGCCGCCCCCGCCGCCGCAGCCGGCCAGCGCGACGGCGAACACGGCCGCCAGCGCGAAAGCGTAAAGCTTGTTTATCGGTTTCTCTTTGAACATCATTTAGTGAGTCCTCCTGAATACACAGTAGAAAAAGGGATTTTCCGTGAATTTCCGGCTTTCTCCGATTAACCTCCTTTCGTCAGCTTTTTTTCGGGCCTTCACAAACTGGTGATTCGTACTTTCGGCCGCCTGAAATACGGCGGACTTGAACCCTTTCATGATCCGGGCCGGTGGTTCGGCGAGACACATGTTCCTGCGGCATGCGCCCACCGTTCCCGGCCTCCAGAGGCGAGCCGCCTGCCACCCGGCCTGCCCGCCGATAATCGTTATTATCAGATGTGAGAAGCCCCGTTTTCCGCCGGGAGAGGCGTTTCGGGGCGCATCCGGGCCGTAAATGAGCGGGAAAAGACGCAAAACGGCGCCCGAAACCACTCCGGGGACCCCGGAATTGCGCTTGACATGGCCTTGAGAGGTGTTATATTTTCTGATAATAACGATTATCGGATGTTAATTGTTGTAAAGATGTGGTAAAAAAACCGTTTCCGGCGGGCGATTCTTCGTCGTCCGCCTTATATATGTTGCATGGAATCGGGACGGCAACTCCACGAACGTGAATCGCCGCCGGAACTTCAGGGCGCCGGCCGAACGACAGATCACGGAGAACCATGGGCGAAACCCGCGGCGCCGGGGAGACGCTCCCCCCTGGAAAAACCCGACGAGAGTCACTCACCGCACCTCGGTTCGTTCCGGGCGTCGGCTGATCTGGTGCGCGCCTCGATCGCCGGGAACACGCGCCGCGCCTACGAGGCGGCGCTGCGCGGTTTCGAGGAATCGGGGTGCCCCGAGACCGACGCCGGGGTGGCGGCCTACCTCACGGGGCTCTACGGGAAGGGCCGCTCGGCGGCCTGCGCCTCGATGGCGGTCGCGGCGCTTCGGTTCCGGGCGAGGCTGGGCGGCCGCTCCTCCCCGGTGGGTCCTTCGGCGCTGCGCGCCCTGGCGGGCTTCAGGCGTCTGGGTTCGGAGCGGGGCCGCGGCCCGGTGGACGGGGTGCGCTGGGAGGAGGCGGACCTCGCGGCGGCGCTGGCCGAGGGGACGGGGACCCTGGGGGGCCTGCGCGACGCGGCGGTCGTGGCAGTGGCGAGCGACGCCCTGCTCCGGGTGTCGGAGGTCGCGGCTCTGGACGTCGCCGACGTGAACCTCGGGGAGCAGACGGTGCGGATCCGCCGCTCGAAGACGGACCAGGAGGGTGTGGGCGTCGTACAGTACCTCGGAGAACCGACCGTGGCGCGCGTCGGGGCCTGGCTGGCGCGCGCGGGTATCGGGGAGGGAGCGCTCTTCCGGGGCCTGTACAAGGGGGGACGGCTTCGGCCCGGGCGCCTGACGGACAGGAGCATCCGGAGCATCATCGCGCGGTGGGGGAAGGCCGCGGGCGCCGAGGGGCGCGTGAGCGGCCACAGCCTCCGGGTGGGGGGCGCGCAGAGCCTGGCCACGGCGGGGGCGTCGCTGGTCGAGATGCAACTCGCCGGGCGCTGGCAGTCGCCGGCCATGCCGGGACGCTACGCGCAGGGACAGATCGCGAAACAGGGCGCCGTGGCGAGGCTGCGATACGGCCTGTGAGGTCCGTCCGTTTTCTCCCGAATATCTCTCTACCGCCTCTTCCTCCTCCGGGCGGAGGCCCACTTCTCGAGGTCTTCGAGCAGGTAGCGCACCCGGTATCCGATGCGAAGAAAATCCGGCCCCTCTCCGCTCACGCGGTAGCGCTCCAGCGTCTTGGGCGAGAGGCCGAGCCAGGCGGCCGCCTCCCGCGTGTTCAGGTGGTTCTCCTTCGCGCGCTCATCGGCGTCTCCCGCGGCCCCGGGTTCCCCGGCGGCGTCCCACGTCCCGTCGAACGGGTCGGGCAAGTCCGCGAGCCTCTCGCGTATGGCGCGGATCTCCTCTCCCGTCGCGTTGGCCGCCATCCAGGCGCGCACCCGGTCGAAGGTCTTGAGATACGGCGAGGCGCCCCGGCGCAGCCTCCCCACGAAGGAGGGATTCCCCACGGTCTCCTCGCCCAGGATCGAGACCTTGGTCCCGCTCACCACGAGAAACGCCTCCACCTCGGCCCGCAGGAGCGGTCCCAGCGGCGGATACCCCATGAACGCGAGCACCCGGTCCGCCGTGTCGACCCGCAGGGGCCGCCCCCGGGCCTGCAGGCCCACGAAGCCGGGAACCCCCAGCGCGCCCACCCCGAAGCGCCTCGCGCTCATCCCTCGGCGCGCGCGCCAGAGCGCAATGCTCCGGCGCAGCCGCTCGTCCAGCGGGGCGCCGGTATCGTCTTTAAACGCGGTCATGGCGCGCGAACATAAGGAAAGGACGAGCGCCCGTTCAATCGTTGTTTCTAGCGCGGAAGGTACACCCGGGAAGAGTCCGCGCCTGCGTTCGTGCGCGGACCGCTCATCGGTTCAGCCTGAAATCACGGGCGTTTTCCAGAAAACGAAGGTCGCCGGAGAACGTGCAGCGGGGCGCTACGGAAAAAAAGGAACAATGTCGCTCACACCGCGGCGCCCTGTTTCACGAGTCGCCCCTGCGCATGACCGGCGATTGGCGGCGCCCGGCGAGTTGCATCCCGACCGGAGAAGCCCCTGCCGCGGCAAGGCGCTGCGCGCTGCCCGTCCGCAGGTCGAAACGGCGCCGATTCCCTTGTTTCATTCGTTTTTATCGGATCGTATGCTGATGTTCCGGGTCGTCCGCCAAATACAATACGGCCAAGCCGAAACTGGCGGACATTCCTTCGTGGATTGTATGCCAACGGCCCGGATTTTCCCGGTCCTGTCTGATTGACCGTTTTGCCTTACACGTCTTTCGATGATTGGTCGGGCATGGTGGTCACGCCGGTATTGCCGTCAGATCGGACAATTCGCCTTTCTCGAAGGTTTTGGGAGCCCACCCCGGCAAGAAGGGCGTATCCATGCGGTCGAGTTGCAAGGCGTCGCGCATCCCCTGGGGGATGCTGTCAAGCCATTCGGGTATACCCGGCAGGGGCGATGAATCGGGGTCGTAGTAGAGACCGCCCATTTCGGGCATTCCGGTGTCAGGCCAATGGCCCTCGTCGCGCTTGAGCAGTTGCACCGGCCAGGGTTCCCTGCGGGTTTCCACCAGGAATATCTCGTCCGGCGCATTTGTGCACGCTGAGAGCAGCGAAGGGAGAAGATCTTCGCGGAATTCGAAGCTCGTAAGGCCCGGATCACCGCTTTCCAAAACCAGAACGGTACGTGCGCCATCCGCCTTGCAGGCCTGAAGCTTGGGGCATTTCCTGGAAAAGGCATCCCGGAGACTGTCCAAGCGCGGGCCTTCCATATCGTCCGGAGGAATGAATCTGAACGAGAGTGAGCCTGGCTTTTTTTGCACGAACCGTGCAATCGGCCATTGCAGCAGTTCGAATTCACAGTCAAATCCCGGCGGGGTTCCATGAATACGATCATCGGACCAATAAGGATTGCGGATTGATAAGATTTGGCCGGAGCTCCGCTCGCGCAGGGATTTCTCGCTCGCGCGGATCCATTCGACGAGATCACCAAGTGCCCGTTCTCTTTTTTTGACTCGGCCTTTGGGCAGGGAAACGTCAATCGGAAATTGCAGTTCGTAGTAGGCCGGGCTTGAGAATGGATCCGGGATAGCTTTTCTGATGTGCTCGATGATTTGGTTCGCGACGACCACGATCGATGTCTGATTTTCGATCGACTCGATCCAAGTGTGCTCAATCACATATTCCCGGGAGCCGAGCTTCAGACGCAGATCGACAGGAGGACCGCCTCTCTCCTTGCCCGGATGGCGGACATCCGAGCGCGTCTCGCGTGTCCATTTTTCGAGGATCCTGACGACCGCGTCACACACCCTGCCCTCGTTGTTCGGCACGATCATGGCCGACGAATCCCTCATTTTCCCTGATTTACCCGTTCCCGCTCACGGGCCATATATTCTATCATGCCGCGTTTGTCTGCATCGACTCGCCAAGTGCGGTTATATGCCGGTCACCGCATCTCTATGTCCAATGCGGGTGTCCATGTACGTCCACATACGGTCATCGATACGGGATCGGGAAAACGGTACTCGAACGGAAAACTTTCAAGCTCGCGTAATCGATTCGGACCGGTCCTTGCATCTCCATACGGGCCTGCGGCCAGGAAAATGTTTGCCGACACGGATTCGCCGGAGTGCGCGGCAGTTTTAATCAATCCGCTTTCATTTTGATTACGGGCCAACCAGGGAAGATTCATGGCAACCTGTTAACTAATTTTATTACAGCACCTTACAGGATAATCGAAAATGCCCGAAACTGCTCTTGTCTCTAAGACGATCGTAATACCGATGGAAGACGGACAGGCTCTTGTTGCCTTTTCCTTCCGTCGAGAGCCTTCACGTGGTGCTGTCGCCATCTCTCCTGCCCGTGCTTGATGCACAGCACCATGCCCTGTTCGATCGTGAAGTTTCCAAATCCTATGCCACTCGCGGGTATCGCGCACGATCCCGTGCCCTTTTCTTTCGGGCGTCGCGCCCCTCGCACGCGGCGGCGCGGGCAGGTAAGACATGACATAGGCGCAAAGCGCGAGAATCAGGTGAATAATGCGAACGAAACGAGCCCGCATCATCATTTCCTGCGGTCGAGAGCCATCAGCAGAGGCGGAAGAAGGAGAAAGTCGGTGAGGAGTCCGAAGATGATCGTGATCGAGACCATGAGGCCGAGCGTCCAACTGCCCTCGTAACCCGATAAGGTGAACACCAGGAAGCCCGCCGACAGAACCACGGTCGTTGTCCAGAGCGCATTTCCAACGGTCTGGAAAGTGGCGCGCACGGCCTCGGGCGCGGAAAGCCCCTCGCGGCGGCTTTTCAGGTATTTGCTCAAAAAGTGAATCGTGTCGTCCACGATGATTCCGAAAGCGATGACGGTCATCACGGAGCCGGCAAGACTCACGTGGCTTACCAGATAACCCCACAGGCCGAAGGTCATGGCGGCGGGGATGAAGTTGGGCACGAGGCTGATGAGGCCCAGGCGCACGTTTTTGAAAACCAGGATCAGAATCAATGAAATCAGGGTCATGCCGATGAACGTTCCGCGCAGCATGCTTTCCATGTTTCGTTGCGTGAGATGAGCGAAAATCATGCTTAAACCCGATGCTTCGGCCGCGAATTCGGGTATGTTGGCGCGCAGCCAGGCCTGCGCACGCATATCGAGATTACGCAAGCCTCGAGCCGAGACCCCCTGGACCGTTACGGTCATTCGTGTTGCGGATTTCGCGACGTCGATGCGGTCGTTGAGGTCGGCGCCGAACGGAAGGGAAAACTCGTAAAGCAGCAGATATTGCGCGGCGAGCCTGGGGTTCTCAGGCAAACGATGGAAAGCCGGATCGTCACCGTGCATGTTCTTGTTCAGGCGCTTCATGATATTCGTGAAGGCCCGGACGTGGGTGACTTCGGGCTGTTTTCGGTACCAATCGGCGAAGGCCTCGACTTTTTTCAAGTATTCAGGGTCGGTAATGCCGCCCTCGCGCCCCGCTTTCAGCGAGTATTCCAGCGAATTGAGACCGGTCAGGTTCTTGATGACGAAATCCGTGTCGCGCCGGAACCGGTATCGCTCATCGAACTGTTTCGTCCAATCCTCGCTCAGTTCGTTTCGGGGGATGCCGGTGAGCAAAGCAATCGTCAAAATGGAGACGAACGAGAGCAGAAACGCGCGGCGTTCGACGACGAATGCGCCGAAGCGATCGAAAAAGCCGGACCCCTCATTGCGGCGGCGAGGCGCGCGCAGAGGCAGGATCGAGAGCAACGCAGGCAGAAGCGTCATGGAGTAGAAGAAGACGCACAAAACCCCGAACGCCACCAGATTGCCCAGTTCCTGAAAGGGCGGTGAATCCGAGGTGTTCAGGCTCAAGAACCCGATTGCGGTCGTTAGCGAGGTGAGAAAAACCGGCCAGATGTTGCTGCGAAGCGATTCCATAATCGCCGCGTTCCTGTCCAGACCTTTTCGCATGGCCAGAAGAGTGGCCGAGACGATGTGGATCGAATGGGCAACGGCGATCACCATGACGATGATCGGGAGGCCGGCGGTGATGGGGCTGAACACCAGGCCTGCCCACCCGGTGAATCCCATGGTGGTGTTGATGGAGAATATGATCACGAAAACGATGGCCAGGGTGCCGAGTACGGAGCGAAGCAGAAGGGCCGTACCGATTATGACGACGAAAAATGCGATGGGCCCGATGTTCTCCATGGTACCCGCGGTAGCATCGGCGACGGTGCGGTTCAAGACGATGTTGCCGGTCAGGTAGTATTCAAAGTCGGGACGACTCGTGCGGGCCTTGCCCAGAAGGGCGTTCAGATAATCGGTTATCTCAACTGCCACATGTTCTTTTTTTTCGGGCAAGACGAATGTGATCGCCAACCCACTCACGCGCCCGTCCCGGGAGATCAGACGCCCGACGAGGTCTGCGGAGTTCAGCGCAGTCTTCCTGATTCTCGCGAGGTCGGCGTCACCGAGCGCGCTCGCGTCATCGACGAGCGGCTCGACGATCAAGTCATCTCCCTCCGCCCAACTGTGGTTATAGTTCGTGAGAGAGTCGACCCGGCTCGAATGAGGCGTCTTCCAGGCGGCTTCGGTCAACTCCTCCATGGCGCCGAGCGCCCTGCGGGTGAACACCGAGCCCTCCCGGGGCGCAATGGCGATGAGCGCGGTATCGGACTTGGAATAGGTATTCTGCAAGGTATCGAAAGCGGCGAGTTGGGGATTGTCTTCGCCCAACAAAATACGATAATCATCCGAGACGGTGATGTAGCGCGCTCCCGCCGTCATAAGCGCCATGAGCAGAGAAACCAACCCGACGACCAGCCAACGGCGGCGCAGAACAAGGTCTGAATAGTGATCCACCTGCAAGAGATTCATCGCCTCAGTGAGAAAGGCCGGGGATCGCTCCGCGTTGTACAACTCAAGCGCAAAGCAGTTGATTCACCTGGTGTATGCAATTCAAATCACGTCACAGGGATCGTTCACCATGGACTGGATTGCGAAGCGCGAACGTGATCGGGCATCCTGTAGCTGATGCCTCCCCTGTCGTATTGCGCGGCGTCGAAAATCTGGGAGAACGCGTTTTGCCGGAAGAGCGCATTGCCACTCAGCATCTCGAAAAGGCGTTCCCTGAACCGGTAATAGCCCAGCACCAGGGTTCTGCTCCTCAGGGTTTTCGGATACTGGTAGGTGTCGGCGAGTTCGTTGCCTATGAGCGCTCGCGAGAGGCGGTAGGCGTACTTTTCCAGAGATTTGATTTGGGCTTCATCCGTCAGGCCCGACATTATCAGAATGGCCTTGAATACCGTATTCGCCACGGCCAGACAATCGGAGTCAGGCGGCGGTTCGCACATGGAAGCGACCTCGCGAAGGTCTCTGGCCTCTTGCTCGCTGGTGAACAGTATGGTTTCGGGAACTCCAAGTAGATAGCCGGCGTAGCGCCAGATACTGACGATGCTCTCCTTTTCCTCCTGCGTGAGCCTGCCGCCCAGCGAAATCGCGTGTTCGAACTGGCGAATCGAGAAGGTGTACAGGGAAACCCCGCCTATGTGGGCCGCGCTCAGCGGCAACCCCCAGGCTTCGTGATCCCACTCGTCGGAATTCTTCAGCAGATGCCTGATCCGGGCATGGACGAAGCGGATGCGCATGGATATCTTCCATCCGTCGCCCTCTCTGCCCAGGCCGCCGGGAAAATATATCTCGACCATGTGGCGGTTGTTTTGCCGGAGGCGTCTGATGGCGCCGTCATCCAGTCCGGTCACGCGTCCGGTGATGAAGAAGGATTTGGCGACGAGCGTCCCGAAGCCTTCCACCGCGCTGCCGACGGCGTATGCGATGAGCATGTTGGTCATGTTTCTGTAGAAGGCGCGCATGCCCGGCCCGAAGGCCTCGAAGTCGACCCAGGGGGGCACGTCGGGATCGACTTTCTCGAAGAAATCGCGCAGGACTTTCGGCGCATCGCGCAGAACACCTTCATGCTGTTCTATGCCGGCCTCGATGAACGCGTGCAGATCATAGGAAGGTAAAGAGGCAAGCTCCTCCATGACCGGGTCCAGGTCGGCATCGCCTATGGTGGTGTGCCGGATGTAGTTGTCCGCCGCCGCCTCATCGTGGAGGCGGGCTTCGGCGTAACCTTCGGTATACGCTGATGGACACTTCTCCATATCAGTATCCTCGCAATAGTTTCCGGCGGCTAAACCTCCGGTTGACCCACAGGAGCGTCCGCGGAACTCTCTTCAACCTTCATGCCGGCTGAAGACACTCCATGGTCAGGACCTGGCCGCCTGTCATCGTTTCTAGGGCCGCCGGAACATGCCGTTCTCTCGATGGCGGGAAACCGAATCCGCTTGTTTGCCAATTCGGGGTTACCCGCAAACCCTCTGGCCTCCTCTTTCATGTGCCTGATCGCCTTATCCAGCAAGTTCAAATGTTGAACCCGCCGCCGGCACCTCCATGCCACGATGACGGCCACAACCAGGAGTACGGCGATGTAAGTCATGACTTGTTTCCTTGGTCCGTCTCCAAAGGCGAGCCGCCTCGCATCCGGCCTGCCCGCCGCTAATTGTTATTATCGGATGTGAGAAGCCCCGTTCTCCGCCGGGAGAAGCGTTTCGGGGCGCATATGGGCCGTAAATGAGCGAAACATGAGCGAAAAAAGACGCAAAACGGCGCCCGAAACCCCTCCGGGGACCCCGGAATCGCGCTTGACATGGCCTTGAGAGGTGTTATGTTTTCCGATAATAACAATTAGCGGATTCCAAAAACCCGCCGTTTCGCCGGTATTCCCCTGCGAAACGGCTTTTTTTATTGGAAATTCCCCGCCGTCGTCTATACTCGGCAATCGACGAGGCCCTGGAGCGGCCTCAGGGAATGGAAACGGCCGCCGACCCGGAAGGTTGGCTTCTCGCCATGACGACTGGGGCAACACCGCCCGACCCGGAACAGGACATCGCTTTGACGAGAAGGCCGGCCCGACCGGCCCGTGCGGCCGCCGACCTGGCGAAGGCGTCGATGTCTAAGAACACGCGGCGAGTGTACGAGACGGCCCTGCGGAGGTTCGAGCGCTCGGGAAACCCCGAGACCGACGCCGGGATAGCGGCGTACCTGGGGGATCTCTACGAACAGGGGCACTCGGCGGCCGTGGCCGCGATGGCGGTCGCGGCGCTTCGCTTCCGGGCGAAGCTGAACGGCCGGCCCTCCCCGGCGGGGGCGGCCTCGGAGCGGGTGCTGGCCGGCTTCAGGCGCCTGGCCGCAGAGCGCGGCCGCGGCCAGGTGGTGGGGGTGCGCTGGGAGCAGGCGGACCGCGCGGCGGCGCTGGCCGAGGGGACGGGGACCCTGGGGGGCCTGCGCGACGCGGCGATCGTGGCGGTGGCGAGCGACGCCCTGCTCCGGGTGTCGGAGGTCGAGGCGCTCGACATCGAGGACGTGGACCTGAAGGAGCAGACGGTGCTGATCCGCCGCTCGAAGACGGACCAGGAGGGTGTGGGCGTCGTGCAGTACCTCGGAGAACCGACCGTGGCGCGCGTCGGGGCCTGGCTGGCGCGCGCGAGTATCGAGGAGGGAGCGCTCTTCCGGGGCCTGTACAAGGGGGGACGGCTTCGGCCCGGGCGCCTGACGGACAGGAGCATCCGGAGCATCATCGCGCGGTGGGGGAAGGCCGCGGGCGCCGAGGGGCGCGTGAGCGGCCACAGCCTCCGGGTGGGGGGCGCGCAGAGCCTGGCCTCGGCGGGGGCGTCGCTGGTCGAGATGCAACTCGCCGGGCGCTGGCAGTCGCCGGCCATGCCGGGACGCTACGCGCAGGGACAGATCGCGAAACAGGGCGCCGTGGCGAGGCTGCGATACGGCCTGTGAGATCCGTCCGGGATGAGCCCGGCCTCATCGAGACTTTCGTCGAGACCCCGCGCTGCACCGGCCCCGTCTGGAGGGCATCGGGATGGGCCCGCGTCGGCGCCACACAGGAACAGACGCTACGACAAGCCTGGAAAGGACGTCTGGCTGAGGCCGCTCCGCAGCAACCGGAAGCAGGTCCTCAACCGCTGAAACAACTCCCATCACCCTGCCGCCGAATCGTTATTGCGCCAGGCTAAGCCCTGGAGAGGAGGATGCCATGACCTGGAACCTCTTATAGCGACTCAGCGGGTTCGACCCCCGTCCGGCAAAGGCGAAGCCGTCCAGCCAAAAGCGAGTCTTGCATGGCGTGCGGCAACGCGCGTCGTGAAGCGTCGACAGCAGGTGACGAAGCGGCGGGATAAGCCTCGAAATCGGCCAATCGATGACGCCTTCATTGTTAAGCAGGTGGGGGCAGCACCGGAAGCGCCGCTATCGGCGAGGCGCAACGGGTCGTCCGGGGTCGTGGGCCGGCGCAAAGTCACGGGATGGGTCGCCAGGGAACCTGGGAGATCCTGCTCCTGCCCGTGGGCAAGGATGCTGGAAAGGGGATGCCGGCATGCAAATCCAGGCCCCGGCCCGTCGCCGGGCCTGTACGGCGGCGGGAGCGCTATATGGCGGACACGAACCCGGCAGGCGTCCGCGGAGCCGACCGGCGAAAACAATAAGCCGAAGGACATGCAAGGGCAGGAAGTCGTAGCGCCCTGATAGTACCGCTGAAGGCGGGGAACCGTGGCCATCGGGACCCGCCGGAGGGAAGCGGGGCGTCATCTGTACAGAGCCACTGATGGGAAACGTTGGAGGAAACCCTGAGTTCCACGAACACGTACACGAAACAGCAGTGGATAGCCGAACAGGCGAGGGAGCGGTCATTCCTCGACCTGCGGATTAAGGGCGCAAAGCTCCTTGAGCGAACCTGTCAGGTGAGGAACCGAGTGCGTCAATCGCGCACGCTCGGGTCTGTGGGGGGCGGGGCGCAGCAATGCCCCCGCCTACCCGGCCCCGGTCTGTAAACGTTTATCCAAGCCGTGACGGATTAGGTCTCAGAGCCAAACAGAGACGAATTGACGGTGACCTCTACGAGAAGAAAGTCGATGTCGGAATGCCATCCATGCACCGAAATTGCCCGAACATCCTGCGGCCTTGGGTGGTACCGAAGAATTAGGCCGGGCCAGCTACGTTTAGACAGCCACCGAATTACCGCTATTTAGGTGCTGTCATCACGGCCCGGATGAACGGATACCGGTCTTCGACGACTCGCGCCCCCTGGGATGCTCCGGGGTTGTAATGAGTCCGCTTGCGTTTTGATTACATTTATTTCAATGAATTTATAACCAGATTAAAAACAATAATTTAATTTTTATATTCTGGATAATTCGAGAAAATCCCATAAAATTCGATAAATTTACGGGGTATTTCTAAAAATTGTTTTCCCGAATACTCTCCCCGCGCGGGCGCACTTACTCCCGCGATCGGGATGATTCGGAGTATAAGGGGTTTCCGGCGAAAGCCGCGACGGCAAATGCGGGGAACTGCAGGGGTGAAGTCGCGCCCGGGCGTTCGCGTATTCCACAATATCCAGTCGCTCAAATAGATATTCCACACAATATATGGGCCGTTCTTGCCGCGAAGACGCCAGAACCCGCTCTGAAAGTCAATTCCATAAAAACAACTCATTAAATATCAATGGTTTATAAAAATTATTACAAGAAGCGCTTTAAGGACATTTGCGGGGCTTTAATTTTTTAATTCTCATAAAACAAATAAATACAATATGATGCAGTTGTTAATGAAAAAATTACTTGAAATAAATTCGCGGCCCTTGCTATATTCCCCAATGTTCCAATCCGTCCCGTTGGATGCCGGCAATGACGAACCTGGAAAGAGATCTTTTCTCCCTCATCACGCTCGTCAGCAACGTCACGGAGGCTTACTCCGCCTGCTTATTCCTTGAAAACAAAAGGCGCAAGACTTTTCAGCTCACCACATACCACAGCCTGAGCCCCTACATTCTCGCGGATGCCTCGGTCGATGTGGGCCAGGGCTTCATGGGCTGGGTCCTGGAGAATAACGAGCCGTTAAGCGTCAATCAATTCGACAAAGACACCCTGGTTCTCGGCTATTACAGCAGGAACGAGGACATCAAGTCCTTCATGGCAACTCCCCTGCCTTCTTCCATCAATAAAGGGGCGCTCGCCATCGACAGCAAAAAAAGCTGGTGTTTCACGTCCAGAGACCAAAAAATACTCGCGGGGTTCGCCCAGCAATTCGCCTATCTTGCAGACGGTGCCCTGACGACCGTTCAAACGGAGCGCCGCTCCATGAACGTTCCCGCCTTCAGCAGATACCTGACTTCGCTTCGCTCAAGCGAGAACGAAGGTCAATTGTTGAATGCGATATGCCAGGTGCCGCGCGAGTTGCTTCCCTTCGATGCCTGCTTCCTCGTCCTCATCGACGAGGAAGCAGGCCTTCCCCGCCTCGTTCGAACCTCTGGTTTTGGGGAACTCTTCCTGGGCGAAGTCACAATCAGCGAACATGCAAGTCTGGCAGGCTACGTATTAAGCAAAAAAGAAAGCTTAAGACTCCCGGACCTGAGGGGGAAAAAAGGAACCAGGCCTCTCTTCCATCATGATGAGCCCCGCCTTGAAGCGCGTTCCGCCGCATGTCTTCCTCTTGTCTCAAGAGGCGAAATTCTTGGTTGCCTGGGGTTCGCAAGCAAACGTCGAGCTCAATTTGACGCTTCTTCCGTCCAGCGCGGAGAAATCATTGCGGCGCTTGTGGCGGATGCCATCGCAAATCGGAAAAACGAGTCACGCTGGCAAGCACGATTAGAAATCGATCCCCTTACCGGCGAGCAGAATATCGAATATCTACATTCTCGTCTTCATAAAATGATCTGCGAAGCAGAAGCAAAGGGGCGTCAACTCGCGTTGCTCAGCATCGCTCCTGACGCTTCATCAGAGTTTGATGATATGATCGAGGAAGAAGTCATTCTTCATCTCTCAAATTCGCTTAAACCATTCGCTGCCGGAAACGATATTCTGGTGCGGCATGAGGGGCCACGTTTTCTCTTGTTACTGCAAGACTCCTCTCAAGAATATGCCGAGGCTGTAGCAGAGCGAATCCTTCATGTCGTCAATCACACTCCCTTCTCCCTCGGCGGAAGAGGGTCCGAAATCACAATTTCAATAGGCGCCGCATGCTTCCCTGAAACCGCTCAAAATTCAAAAAGCCTGATCAAGTCATCTCTTGCAGCATTAGGTTTCGCTCAAAAAGAGGGCGTGGGGAATCAACTTTGTTTTATGGGGGGAGATGGATCATGAAATTGCATTTTTTGAAGCGCCTTAGATCCTGGATGGGGCCCAATATCGCAATGGATTTAGGGACAGCGAACACCTTGGTTTACACAAAAAATGCCGGAATTGTTCTTGATGAACCCTCTGTTGTCGCCTTGAACTCGAAAAATGGAGGAGCCGTTCTCGCAGTAGGCAAAAAAGCCAAGGAAATGTACGGCCGTACTCCTCCAGATTCCATTCGGACAATTCGCCCCATGAAAGATGGGGTAATCGCCGATTTTGACGTAACCAAAGCCATGATACGCCATTTTGTCAGAGCAATTGTACCCAAACGGTCTTTCAGCCGACCTACAATGATGGTCTGCGTTCCCTCAGGGATCACCAGTGTGGAAATGAAAGCCGTGATTGATTCCGCCACTCAATGTGGGGCCGGCAAAGTCCATCTAATAGAAGAACCCATGGCGGCGGCCATTGGAAGCAAACTGCCAATTCATGAAATCGCCGGCTCTATGATTGTTGATATTGGGGGAGGAACAACCGAAATGGCCGTCATCTCCCAATACGCCGTTGCATATTCAGAATCTCTACGCATGGCGGGAGATGCGATGGACGAATGCATACAACGTCACATCAAAAGACGCCACGGCTTATCGATCGGCTCATTCGAGGCTGAACGTGTCAAGATGGAGATTGGAGCAGCAGCCCCGCTCCCAGAGCCGCTTGAAATGGAAATTTCAGGCTCAGATGTCTCTACCGGCATACCCCGCACCATCAAGCTATCCGATGAGTCGGTGCGCGAGGCTCTCGACGGTCCAGTGAAAGCCATCGTTGAATCCATTCGAAAAGCGCTGGCCAAAACAAGCCCTGAGCTTGCTACAGACATTTACCGCCGAGGAATCGTTTTAGCAGGTGGCGGTTCACTCCTGAAAGGACTCGGCACCAGGCTTCATGATGAGACAGGTCTCCCCATATACAGAGTAAAAGACCCACTCACCACCGTCGTCCGTGGAACTGGACACGTTCTGGACCATTTCAAAGACTTCAAGCAAGTCTGTCTGAATTGACCTTCACGAGCACCACCCCCCTACCGGGAGCCCGGCCCCATGCGCAACACCGGGCTCCCGGCCCCTTCTTGATAGAATGACCGCACAGAGATTTCACTGTCAAAAATAATCCGGTAGAATCAGAAGGCATTTGTCCATGGTTTTTCCAAATCCTTTTTTCAATTGGAAAGTGAAATGACTTTCTCACAACAAGGCGATTCATTTTCATTCAAGACATCCATAGATGACATGAAACTTGTTTACAGGATACTGCATCGCCACATCGGAGAGCATCTTGAGCTCATGGATAGTGAGTTTATGGACGAGTTACAAATCGCGCTACAAAAAAAAGCCCAAAAAGAAGGAGTGGACATCGGTCATCACGGCGCGTGGGATTTATGGCTGGGCAATGATGCGACAACCCCATGCGAGGAGCGTGTAAAAAAACGAAAAACATTCGATAGTTAACCCTCGACACCGAGGCGCAATTCTAATGCTTCGTGTAAAACTTCCATCACTGTATCCGTAGGCATATCCACTCCCGTCCACATTTTCCATGCAGCCGCTGCTTGATATACCAACCAACCCGTTCCGCGAACAATTTGAGCGCCAGCCCGTCTGGCTGCTTTCAGAAATTCCGTATCAGGAGGAATATAGACCGCATCCGAACAGATACAGCCGTTAGGTATCGCATCCTCGGGAATCGGAGGGGTCGCCATACGTTCAGCGTTTCCCCACATCCCGAGGCTTGTCGTATTCACGATGATCTCACAACCATCAGCCGCCGAATACAGATCGTCCAAGCCACCACCTTTCACTTTCGAAGAAGGAACGCTCTTCTCCACAAAGTGCGCCAACTCCATCGCTTTTTCATATGTCCGGTTTCTAATTTCAAGGTGAGCCGCTCCGCACTGGGCTATTTTGACGGCAATAGCTCTCGCGGCTCCTCCCGCACCCAAAACAAGACATTTCTTTTCTCTGGGATGTTCTCCCGTTGTTTCCTCCAAAAACCGGAGCCAACCGATACCATCCGTATTATGGCCGATAAGGCGTCCGTCTTCTTCAAAAATTATCGTGTTGACAGCGCCCATCAACCGGGCATCCTCACTCAGTTCATCCATGAATTTAACAACAGCCACCTTGTGCGGTATCGTGATTGTGAGTCCACGAAATCCCATCGCCCGGGCTCCCCGCACAGCTTCTTCCAAATAATCCGGGTGCACTTCATAGGCAAGATAGTGATAGTCCAAACCCAACTCTTCAGCCGCTTTATTATGCAGAACAGGTGATAAAATATGGCCTGCCGGGAATCCAAATACACCCAGCGGTATCGGATTTGGCATGAATGTTCTCCTTAACATCACTCCATCGTTTAATGCCGTATTTGTGAAGAACTTGTTGCTATTACAAATATACATAGACTAGAGTTTTCAGAGCCCATTCGCAATCGAGAGAAAATCACATCTCTTCAGGGGATCGAAAACTTATAAAGTTCAACATCGCACCAAGGGCCATGCATTCAGATACACCACATATTTGAGGGCCTTATGAATGAATTCAAGGTAGCTGGGAAAAATATCCCCAGATACGATCTGCCGGATAAAGCAGTTGGCACGGCTAAATTCGCAGCAGACGTTCCTGCTGCGCAGCCCCTTGTTGGCTTAATCCTCAGAAGTCCACTCCCATATGCTCGTATCGTATCTATAAGCACGGAAGAAGCAACAAAAATACCGGGTGTACGAAGCGTATTGACGGGCAATGATTGTCCCCCACACCGTTTCGGTCTTGAGATCAAAGACATGTGCTGGCTGGCTCGCGATGGTTATGTCCGATACATCGGAGACCCTGTTGCGGCAGTTGCCGCGGAATCAATGGATGCGGCTCAGGCAGCGCTGGACTCCATCGAGGTGAACTACGAAGCCCTTGAGCCTGTGGTGGATCTTTTAGAAGCGCGCGACGGCAAGGGTCCACTCGTCCATGTAGATTGGGAAAAAGCAGGCCTCGGGCCCAATGGAGAAGGGAACGTAATCGGTCGATATGAAATGGCCATAGGCGATGTAGGCGCCGCTATGGAAAAGGCAGATCACATATTCGAGCACACATTCCAAACCCCATACGCGCACTCTGGATATATCGAGCCTCATGCTTGCATGGCGGAGTCGGGAGCCGACGGAAAAATCACCATCTGGACAGCGACGCAAGCACCCTTCGTCATCCGCGACCAAGTCGCTGCGGCTTTGGGGATTCCGCTGACGAAAGTGAAAATCATTCCCACAGAAATCGGCGGTGGATTCGGAGGTAAGATCCATTCGTTTGTCGAACACATCATCGCCTTGCTGGCTCTCAAAAGCGGGCGCGTCGTGCGCCATGAAATGACTCGGGAAGACGATCATAACGGCGTCAGTCCCAGGCAAGGGTTACGAATACATTTAAAAACCGGAGTAACCTCTGACGGCAAAATTCTAGCCCGCGAATCAGATGTCATCGTCGACCATGGCGCATATGGCCCCGGCGCGCCGACACAGGCGAGTTCCCGCATGCCGATGTTCACCAGTTGCTACAACATCCCTGATTGTTCGGTGACAATGGCGAGCGTCTACACCAACGGGCCCATCTGTGGATCGGTTAGGGGGCCATGTGGACCCCAGTGCTTCTTCGCAACAGAGGTGCATCTTGACATCATCGCGTACGAACTGGGCATCGACCCCCTTGAAATCAGGCGAAAAAATGCCATTCGAAAAGGCGACACCGGATTATTCGGCACGCAAAAAGACGACGGCATGCTCAAAGTTTTGGAAAGCACCGCCAAAGAAGGAAACTGGGGTGAGACCATCGAAACGGATGTGGACTTGGAAGGTCCTGGCTGGAAGTTCGGTCGAGGCCTTGCTGTCAGTTTTTGGCGCGGAAGTGGCGGAGCTTCCGCGTGCACGGCGCGCCTAAACGCGGACGGCAGCGTTCAACTCCTCAGCGGCGCCGTAAACCTTACGGGCGCAACAACCTCGATGTGCCAGATTGCCGCGGAAATGATGGATATCGGCTTTGAGCAAGTATCTTTTGACAGCGGCGATACCGACACCGCCCCCGAGTCTATCCACGCGGCGGGCAGCATGCTCACCCGCTCGATGGGCGCCGCCGTTATCATAGCCGTAGACGATCTGAAGGAAAAAATTCGAGTTGTTGCCGCCGAAAAACTCGAAGCCGCCCCGGACGATCTGAAAATCGAAGGAGGGCGTGTTTTTTCGCAATCCACCCCGGAGCGTTCCATGTCATTAAGTGAAGTAGCAAAAGCGGCGCCAGGGATTGCAGGCTATATTATGGGCCAAGGGGAAACACAGGCACCGGCTTTTTGCCCCATCTACGCGGCGCAAATCGCGGAGGTGGCCGTAAATCCGTATTCGGGTGAGGTGAAAGTTTTGAGGCTGGTTTGTTCCCAAGACGTGGGCTTCGCCATGAACCCGACTTCCGTCGTCGGCCAAATGGAAGGCGGGATGCTTCAGGGAATCGGTTTGGCGCTTATGGAAGAACAGCCTCGAGACGACGCCGGTCATATCTACGGAGGAACCCTCCACGAATATCTTTTGCCCACCAGTCTGGACGTCCCCGAGCTGAAAACCGTAATGGTTGAGAACAAGCCGGATGACACGCCTTTTGGCATGAGAGGCGTCGGCGAACCACCCATACTCGCCGCCCCCGCGGCTATCATGAACGCCATCGCCGATGCGGTGGGCGCCCGATTTTTCGAGATGCCGGTTGGGCCGCATCACATACGCGGAGCGATCGGAAAACAAAGCGGAACATAGAACACAGGGTATTTCTTGAATACTTAACAGGGATGGGGGTCTTTGGTTACTCAGACATTTTTCCTGTCTGTGAATTTGAAATCTTCGATTGTTCCGACGTTCAATTTGAAGAAGTCTGAGGAACTTCGGTCTGAATGGCACGTAGAAGATGACCATCCAGATACCACTTCATTGCTTTTATATTGAATTCATCATTTAGAACCGTTATGGCACCACACCGCAGCCATTCGTTTCTCATGGTGCGCCAAGTCCAGATAAGCACACCTCGGCAACCGTTGAGCCAAACAGGGCTGAATGTCAGTTTTTCTCCCATCTGGCCGAGAAGCTCCACACAGGCCATTGCAACAAAATCGTCACCCGTTCTTCTCTCGTCTCGGACGACAAGCTCTACACCCGGTGACATGAGTCCTTGCAACAATACCTTGTCGCGAAAGCCAAGCGCTTCTACGAATCGCTCGAATACTCTCGCTAGTTTTGCATGATCATCGATGGTTGCGCAGAAAAGATTCTTTCCCCAGTGCTTTTGAATTTGCGCACGTTTGTTATCTGCATTGTCGGCAATTTTGAAAACTTCCTGAATCTTTACTCCCATTGCGGACGCCGCAATCCGGTCACCATCCTCGACCCCGTCCCTGAGCACGGCAACAGCGCGCTGCTCGGGCGTCATGTATTGGAGGGGGAACAAAAACTCGAGCGCAACGCTTGGCCATACAGCACCCGCCTCAATCGATTTGGTTGCGCCGTTCGCGCTTGAACCCGCCGTTTGTATCAAATCAGGGAAGTCAAACTCATTTAACTCCAGTGGTTTCTTCTCTCGCAACCGAGAAAGTGCCGCTTCCGTACACGCCGTATACAACCACTCGGGATGATCTTCGATATTATTGAGGGCCGGACCCATCTCAATCGCTCGCAACATGGCATCTTGGACGATATCATCCGCATCCAAAATGCTACCTGTGAGTCGATAGGCATGTTGGCGCATCAACCCCCAGTATTCTTGAGTGTATTTTTCAAGATCAATCATTATCGCAACTCAGGCATTCGCATACATCTCGCGCAAATCCGAAGCCACCCTCAAAGGCGCCTCGGTTTTATCCCGTACTTCACTTTCGTTCACGCCAGGAGCGAGTTCACGCAACAAGAGCCCGTCTGTCTCCACTGTGATGAACGCGAGATCAGTAATGATGACATCTACCACGCCTTTGCCGGTTAAAGGGAGAGAACATGCCTTTACAATCTTCGGCGCACCTCGTTTTGAAACATGCTCCATAGTGAGGATAACTTTTCGGGCGCCCACGACGAGATCCATCGCACCTCCCATGCCGGATATCATTTTGCCAGGGATTGCCCAATTCGCCAGGTCACCATTCCCGGCGACTTCCATTGCACCCAGTATGGTGACGTCTATATGCCCGCCTCTGACCATAGAAAATGAAGTGGCGCTATCAAAATACGAACCTCCCGGCATAATCGTCACGGTTTCTTTGCTGGCATTCAGCAGGTCGGGGTCTTCATCTCCTTCGTATGGAAATGGTCCTACCCCCAACACACCGTTCTCCGAATGTATGGTGACGCCATATTCCTCGGGTATGTAATTGCTCACCAGGGTAGGTATACCTAGCCCGAGATTGACATACCCCCCCCGAGGCACTTCCATGGCTGCCCGCTTCGCAATTTCGTGTCTGCTCAAAGGCAAATCATCTCCCCCCAAGGCCTTCCCGGGGCCGATTCGTCATGATCTCGATAGGTTTCTCTATATCTTCACCTAAAACTACGCGCTTCACAAAAATCCCGGGCGTATGCACATTTTCTGGGGCAATTTCACCGACGGGAGCAATCTCTTCTACTTCGGCGATAGTCACCTCGGCGGCAGTGGCCATGACGGGATTAAAATTCTGCGCGCTCATCCTGTATATCAGATTCCCACGCTCGTCTCCCTTCCAGGCCTTGATGAAAGCATAATCCGCTCGAATGGGCTCTTCAAAAATGTGTTCTTCCCCCTCGATGATTCTCGTCTCTTTTCCTTCAGCTACTACGGTGCCTGCTCCCGTGGGCGTAAAGAACCCACCGATGCCGGCCCCGCCCGCTCGAATGCGCTCCGTGAATGTTCCTTGAGGCGAGAGCTCGACTTCGATTTCCCCTCTCAAGGCTTGTTCTTCATAAGCCTTACAAGCCGGACCCACACGGCTTGCGATAATGGAGCGGATCTGTCGATTTTGAAACATCAAGCCCACACCCCAACCGTCTATTCCGCCTGCATTCGACACCAGATGGAAATCACCGACATCTTTTCGGTTGCTAAGCGCTTTACATAAATTATGCGCCATTCCGCATATGCCAAACCCACCGATAAGTATCGATGCGCCATCGGGAATATCCGAAACAGCCTCCATGGAACTCGGTATGATTTTAGACAAATGGACTCCCTCAATGGCAAAATTTTCTTATTCCTGCTCACAACACTCCCGTGTTTGCATTCTGATCACCAAGGTGATCGGGTTAGTTTTCCATCACCCGGCCCACCAATGCTTTCACTGGCGAATATTGTTTGTACACAATAACTGTTTTGTCCGTGTGTTTCGCAACGTTTTCAGGGATAGAACCAAATAGAATCTGTTTATAGAAACTCTCGCCGGCGGCACCCATTGCAATGGCGTCATATTCTTCTGCTGCCTGGATAATGCCTACGGAAACGGATTTATGCGTGATGATTCGGCTCTCCACATGAACACTACTCTCATCGTTGATCCTGCCTACCGCCTCGCTCAAAGCTTGTTCGACAGAGTGTTTGTGAGCTCCTTCTGACTCTGGAGAAATAATAGTCGATACAACGAGCCTGGCATTGTAAGCGCTGGCAATAGGAGCCGTATATCGTTCTGCCAGGCGCGCATGTATTCCTCCGGTTGTTGGTAAAAAGATATTCTTGAATTTCATCTCACTTACAAGTTTCACCAGCATAATGTCCGCCCGTGCAAGTTTTACGACATCATCCACAATTTCACCTAAAATTCGATTGGCGGTAGAAGTATAGCCTTTCCAGCCAAGCACGATCAGATCGCAATGACGTTCTCTTGCCGTCTCCAGAATAGCGCGCGCCGGGTTGCGTCCGATCCTCACCAGGGAACTGATTTTGACACCCTTTGAATTGGCGTGAATATGAGCCCGCTCCAAAATTCGTCTTTCTCGCTCAACGTACGAAGTCTCGCGACTCGTCGGCGCCTGCTCCGGCAAAGATACAACCCGCATGACAATGATTTCACCGTCATTTTCTTTGGCAATCGCCGAGGCCAGATCAATCAGAGGAATCACATTTGTCGGGTTTGCGATGGGAACCAACACGCGAAAATCACTCTCTTGACCTTCCGCGCTAACTTGCGCTACGCGGGATGGTTCACCTGGCAAGAATTCCTCTTCCACCTGAGAACCTTTCCAGGCCAGAAAACCGAGCATCCCCACAATCAGCCAAAGGACCGCCATGATAACTGGCTCAGGATGCCGCAGTATCAATGAAAGCAAATATATATTTGCGGCAATCCCTATCAGTGGCAACAGCGGCACGAAGGGAACACGGAAAGTCCTGCTGAGGTTTGGAAATTTCTTTCGATGATAGATGAGCGCTGCATTCACTAATATCAGCGCCAGCAAAAGAATGGTGTCCGCAAAATGCGCCAGCTTCTCCAGGTGAAAACTTTGCGCAAAGACAACAATTGTTCCTCCCACCAGAATAAGCGCAATAATGGGAGTGCGTGTCTGTGAGTTGATCGCGGAAATTCCGGAGGGCAAGTGTCCCAGTTGCGCCATGGACAAAACGACTCGCGACCCCGCCAAAATCGATGCGTTGGATGCAGAAATCATCGAGAAAAGCGCACCTACGACAATCACCATACCGCCGATGGGTCCCAGGAAAAGACGCGCCGCATTACCCATCGCCGCTTCCGTATATTCCGTAAGGTTGGCGGCAATGATCACAAAGACCACCATTGTATATAGAATCGTCACGATCATCATGGAAAGAAATATCGCACGAGGAATTGTCTTGGTGGGATTCGAGATTTCTCCAGCTGACGCGGCAATTGCCGAAAAACCAAAAAAAGTAATAAAAACCAAACCGGCAGTCGCGCCAATCCTTGGTATGTCCATGCTCATTCTTTCGACAAGGGCTTTTGTGTCCACATTTCCCAGCCCGCCAAATACAAACCAAACCAGAAGGATGACCTTTCCGGCCGTAATGAGGATTTGAAACCGCGCCGATTCCTTTGTTCCCTTGATGTTAAGCAATACGAGACAGATTAGTCCTATGATTCCCGATATTTGCTCATAAGGAGAATGCCAGACGAATTCATTAAAATAGGAAGACAGGCTGCTGATGTAGAAAGCGCATGAAGAAGTGTAGCCAAGCACCAATGTCCACCCGACAAGATAAGCGAGTGGCGGTGGGAATGTTCTTCTCGCATAGAGATACCCTTCTCCGGATTCCGGATAAAGGGATGAAAATTCGCAATAGGTGAGCGCAGTGAACCCGGCGACAAGCGCGGCCAAAAGAAAGGCGATGACGGCTGATGAGCCGACATCCCTTACAGCCAGGCCGGATAAAGTAAAAATACCTGCCGCTATCATTGTACCGACGCCAATCGAAAGTGCGGACGCGAGCCCCAAATCTCGACTGAGTTCGGTCTCAATATGAAGATTGCTGCCGTTTCGTTTGTTCATTTCAAATCTGCCAAAAACGCCTTGAGTTCTCGCTGCACGATGGTCGGCTCGGAAACGCTCGGAAAATGACCGGCTCTCGCACATACGACCACTCTTGATTTCGTGGGTAGTACATTCATCAATAATTTCTCTGATTTCTCGCTAAATCGCTTGCTTTCCCCTCCACGAAATACCAGAGAAGGGCATTTTGTTCTCTTCGCCCAGAAAACGGGGTCGTAATCGCTCGCGGAAGAGGCTTGAAATTCCCGCAATCTCAAGATTCTGCTTTTCTCAAAAGGAACCCTCCAGGCGCCGTTTGCGCCATCGCGCACCAATACATCGCTCAAGAATCGCCTCGTCCTGGCGGGTGGCCAGTTTCCCTCCTCGCTCTGTGTTATGAATTTCTGGGCCTGCGCGATGTCCTCGAACTCCATCGGGCGACTTCGTGAGGCCTCCAGGTTCGCATTGGCGCCCGAAACATCACGCACTGTCGGGTCCATCAACACGGTCGCGGCGACGCGATCCGGGCGTTCCGCAGCGACGGCCAGAGCGATTGAAGCGGCGAAGGAATGCCCCATCACCACAAAGCGGTCCAGCAAAAGCGCGTCGGCCAAGCCGATTACGTCTCTTGCGAAATCCGTTGCGGCATCACCCGCACCCGGGTCATCCGTTCGCCCGAATCCTCTTTGATCAGGACTAATAATACGTATCGAGCCCGCGCCTTCCGCCATGGCATTCCACATACCGCTCTGAATCAGCGAACCATGCAATGCGATAACAGGCAAAAGCAAATTTTTCTTCGCCGGTCTCCAGTCCCGGAAAAACATTTGGAAATTCGAGACCGCCTCAAAACCGGCATACCAACCACCCTTGCTGCGCATATGAACCTCTTGGGATGAGAACGTGAAATGATGCAGGGAATTTTCTCAAACCGGGAAATCGATAACTCACTCTCCTGTTGAAGGATTGGCCGATAAACGACAATCCGCCCATTCTGCAAACCACCGGACTTCAGGCCTCATCAAGGATGAGCGAAAAAGCCTCGCTCCCCGATATTCCATCTTATTCTATGGCTTTTTGGTCGTAGAGCGGAAATCGCTCAGGAAGAATCACCCGTGTAGGAAATCGAGACGCGGCGCGCGCAGAAGCGATTTTTCTCACCGCCGATGGGCTCGAAGAAATGGCACGCTTCCAAGTCGCGCGGATACACATGAATGGAAACCGCCACATCGTCACGCCGATTGCGTACCGTATGGATGTCCGCGCAGCCGCAAACCGAGTCCTGCGCTCCGGCTGAAGGATTGTGGGGCGCATCGTTTCGCAACTCGACCTCACCTTCGGCGATTTCCCCATCCGCAAAATAATTAACGACTTCCAGGCCGCCCTCCACCATGCCGAGCATTCCCCAGGCGCCGTCATGATCGTGAATCGGGGTGCCCTGCCCGGGCTTCCACACCATGGCCGCCACGACGAAGCGCTCCTCGGGGTCGCTATACAGCAGGTGCCGCGCATATCCTTCATCGGAGGGCTCGAGCGCCTCGGGCGGAAGGAAAGAATCCTCGCCCAGCAGGCGTTTGAGAGCGGGTTCGGCGGCGCGGATGAATCCCCGGCCGCGTGCGCCTTTATCGTAGATGCCGGCCAGCTCTTCTGCGAGGCGGGTGATGGGGGTTGCGACTGCGTCCATGGCGGCCTCCTGATCGATAGAATCGGGATAACGCCTTCATTATCAATACGATAAATTGCCAGTTTTTTACCGAAAAACCCCGTGAATTTACCGGAATTTATCGATATTTTCAGAAATTACAATTTTCATTATATCAATAATTTCCACTATTCGCGCCGCTCGTCCGACGCCCCAGAAACTCACCAGGGATGGTCCCGCTCAACCAGCGTTCCCGGCTCCTCGGCGCTCTCCAGCAACCCGATCATATCATACAGCACGGTGCGCTGCTGTTCAAGATTTCCCGCCCGTCCGAAGGGATGGCCCAGCGGCCAGGGCACGAACACCGCCCGCGGCGGGCAAAGCCCGGCCGTTATCTCCTTCACGATGCTCACCGAGACGGTGGCGAGCCCCTCCCGTTCCACAGCGTTCTGAATCAGCCCGACCGAGCGGTTGCAAAGCCCTCAGGCGGGCGCCAGCAGCGCGACCTCCGCCCCCGCCTCGCGCAGCCGCCGCGCCGCGGCCGGCGCCGTCTCCTCCACGAGCCGCTCGACGAGTTCCGCGTCGATGTGGCCCATGAAGCTCAAGTGAACCGGCGAGACCCCGCCTATCACACCCTCCTCGGCCAATTCCTTAAGCCGCTCGTGCGGGAAGACGACGTTCAAATCCACATCCGCCCCCCGGTGGTCGTAATAATCGTGCGTTATCGTCATCTCATCGCGCGCGGCGCCGCCCGGAATCTCGCGGAACGTCGGGTCGCCGTCGGGGTTTTCCATGTCGAAGGGGACTTGCGTCTTGAGATGCACCCCGCCCGTCGTCACCAGCGCGAAGCTGCACTCGCGGGCGGGCTTCACGAGCGGCGTCCAGGGCGTGAACCCAGGCCCCGCGCGCCAGCCGGCCATCTCGGCGGAGAAATCCTTGGCCCCCGCCCATTTTTTCACCAGGCCCGGATAGCGCGTAAGCAGACGCGCCACCATCCTGTCCTTCCACCTGCGCAAGCTCATCGGGGTGTCCTGTTCGTTGGGGGAGATTGTATCGGCAGCGGTTATCCCATGAACCAGCGCAGAACTCTATCGCAACGAAGCATCGCATGCACCCGGGGAGGCCGACTATCTCGCCGTGGTGGCGGGGAGGGCGGAGATGTCGCGGCGTCTCATTCCTTTTCCGATGCGACGGGCGTCGCGATCTTTCACAATGGTGACTGTAGGGGCGGACCCGTGTGTCCGCCCGCGCGTTTCGTTTTTGCCCATCATGCCAAGGCAGGCACAGGTCGCGACCTGTCCGAGCGAAGGCCGATGCGGCGGGGTATCGGCGAGAGATGAGGAGGGTTTGCGAAATTCTCCTTTCGTTTTCCGCCGTTACTCCCGCTAGAATAAAAAAGAGATGAAAGACCGGAACGGTTCCATTCGCATCGGTTCTGGATTCCGGCATGCGCCGGAATGACGGTCAAAGGCAAAAGCACTCCCCCTTGAGGGTAGAACCCGACTGAGGAAGGAGAGTTTGCCGACCGATGATGGAACGGTTACGCTTCCCCGAGGAAGTGCCGCCACAACCACAATTCCTCGCTCCTCGCTCGAAATTGACCCCTCACTCCCCCATACGCATTCTGCTTCTCACTCTGGCGTCGATGGAGAGGGGGCCGCCTCCCATCAAGAGGATGGCGGTCGTAGCGAGGAGGAGGAAGAGCGAGTATTCATAACCGCCGGCGACGGCGGCGCCGGTCTGGGGGTTCGTGACGATGCCGTGCATGAAAAAGCCCTGGTCAAAATGCACGAACGCGGCGGCGCCCGCCATGATGGGAACGTTCATCAAGGCGCCCAGGCGGGCGTAGAGCCCGATGATCAGGAGCACCCCGCCGACCAGATGGCCCAGCACGACGGCCCACGCACTGATAGTGGGCAGAGGGATGCCCATCGAGACGTTCAGCGCGGCGAGGCGCTCCACGCCGATTATCAGCCAGCCGTAATAGCCGTGCAGAACGTAATAAGCGCCCAATGAGACGCGAAGCAGGGCGATTCCGTATGTCTGATACGGCCTCAACCTCGGATTCATCGATTCTTCCCCAATGAAAGCAAGGACTTATTTTCTCGCAATTGCGCAAATCGCGCCACCCCTCCCGAAAGGGGGTGTTGAAAATGCCTGCGTGGAGCGATTTTGGTTGAGCGCACGCTCTTGAAGTTCACTCCCCCCTTGAGGGGGAGTCGAGGAAGCCGAGCGGTTTGTGCGAAGGCTGACTCGGTGGGGGGTAAAATGCGTTTTATCGCCATTCCGAATTATACCCCCCACCGAATCGCTTTCGGGCTTACGCCCTCAGCTCTTCGACTCCCCCTCAAGGGGCTGTTGAAAAACCCTGTTTTGAAGCAGGGGGTATGGCGGCTCACGCGGCTTGGGATAGGAAGCCCAATCGGCGCGTGAGGCCGCGATATGCGCGCAGACGGCGTCTCCGGGCGGCCCAGGCCCTCCACAGAGCGAATATATCCGCCGCAAAAGCGGCGGCCAGCCGCTTGAGGTTCACCGCAGTCGCCGTCAGGTAGGCCTGGATCCTCATGTTCGCAAGGCCCCGGCGCACCGCCCGCCCCAGTCCGTGCCGACTCTTCGCTTCGCCGTGGTAGCCCTCCGAACGCGACATGTGGCGGCGCCACAGCCGGCCCTCCTCCTCCCCCCGGCGCGCGTGCCGCCGGCGCGCGCGCAACAGCGCCGGATATTCATGCGGAATCAGCACCGTCCTGCTCGTGTGCGACTTGGGCAGACAATCCGACCTCAGCGCGCAGCCCGCGCAATCGCGCGTCCTCGAACCATAGTAGCGCCCCCGCTCCGTCTCCTTCCGGGGACGCAGCGTCTTGCCGCCCGGACACTTCACCACCTTGTGCCGCTCGTCGTAGCGGAACAACTGCAGCGGAACACGGCTCTGGGAAGGCTCCTTCTTCGCCGGTATCAGCGCATCAACACCCCGCCGCTCCAATCCCGCATACACCTTCGAGTACGCATAACCACTATCCGCCGTCACCACCGCGGGCGCGCGACCCGTGAGCTCGCAAACCGCATCCAACTGCGGCTCCATCATCTCCCGCTCGTTCAACGTCCCCGCCGTCACCTCTACGTCGAGGACAACGCCCCGCTCGTCGTCCACCACCGCGTGGTGCTTGTAGCTCGGCTCGAACCCCGCCCGAGCGCTCTTGCGCGCCAGGCGCGCGTCGGGGTCCGTACGGCTCACCGGACCCGAACCCCCGCCCTTCTTCCCCGCCTCATCCGCCGAGTCGTTCTCCCGCACCACCTTCTCCGCGTGGCGCGCCGCCAGACTCTCCCAACTCACGTCCGCGCGTATCAAAGACGCGTCCATGTGAACCACTTCCCCCTTCGCCACCTGCGCCTCCAGGCACGCCTGAACCGTGCGGCGCAATATCTCCTTGAACCGCGCCTCCCCCCACCGCTGGCGAATCCGCGTCAGGCTCGAATGATCCGGCAACTCCTCGTGCAGCTCGTAACCGATGAACCACCGGATCGCCAGGTTCACCTGCGCCTCGCGAAGCAGATGCCGGTCGTGAACGTGGCCCAGCAGAAGACCCGCCAGCATCAACCGCACCACCACTTCCGGGTCGATCCCCGGTCGACCGTTGTCCGCGCAATAGCACTCCGCCACCTCCTCGCGAAGCCAACTCAAATCCAGTACGCGGTTCACCCGGAACAATATGTAATCTTCGGGAATCAACTGCTCCAGCGAACCGGCCACGAACAATTCCATCTGCCCGCGCCTCTTGCGGTCCAACATCGGGGAATCTCCCATCTCGGGCGAGGGGGGATAACTCCATACGATCATAAAACCAGGGGTTTTTCAACAGGCCCCTCAAGGGGGGAGTGAATTTCCTCTCTCCTTGGGTTGTAATAACCCTTAAGGGGGGAGTGATTTGGCCCGACCCGCAAGGACTTCTCCAACAACCCGCAAAACGGCGGGACGATTTCACCCGCGCGTGAAATGTGATAGAAGCTGATCGCGGTTTCGGCGCAGCGCGCCGGGCCGCTCTCATGCGGGGCAACCATCTCCTCCGGCGTCGCCACCCAAAACATGAAGGCAGCCATCCGAAAATGAGCAAACCCGGAAAAAAACTCTCCTACAAGAACTTCATCATCCCGCTCGCCCTCGTCCTCGTCCTGGTCGCTTTCTTCTATTCGGGGCTGGGCCGCTACCTCACTTTCGAGACCTTGCGGGAAAACCAGAGCCTGCTCAAGGGGTGGGTGCACGATAACGGCGCGCTCGCCGTCTTCGCCTACATGCTCGCCTACGCAGCGGTCACGATTTTCTCCCTCCCCGGCGGCCTGGTGATGAGCATCACAGGAGGCTTCCTGTTCGGGACCGTCTGGGGGGCGCTCTATATCGTCGTGGGCGCGACGGCGGGGGCGACGGTTCTCTTCATCGCGGCCAAGACCTCGCTCGGCGACCCCCTGCGTGCGAAGGCCGGCCCCTGGCTCCAGAAGATGGAAGAGGGCTTTCAGGAGAACGCGCTGAACTACCTGCTGGTTCTAAGGCTCGTTCCTATCTTTCCCTTTTTCGTGGTGAACCTCGTGCCCGCCTTTCTGGGGGTGTCCCTGAGCGTCTACGTCATCGGCACGTTCTTGGGCATCATTCCCGGCTCGTTCGTCTTCGCTTCTGTGGGCGCGGGGCTCGGCAGCATATTCGAGGCGGGGGGCGAGTTCTCCGCCAAGGGGATTTTGACGCCCCAGGTCATGATCGCGCTCGTGGGACTGGCGGCGCTCTCCCTCATTCCCGTGGTCTACAAGAAGATGAAATCGAAAGAGGGTTAGTCCTCAAAGCGGTTTTTTTGCGGCGAACAGATACCTGTTGTGCGCGAAGAAATAAGCGCCCGCCTCGCCTTGTTCCCGCAAGTCGTCCGCCCAGGCATCCACCTCTTCCTGCGTGAGACCGGTGCGCTCCGGCAAGACGCCCTGAAACATGCGGATGAAGTGAAAACTGAAGCGCTCGGGCCCGTAGGTGGTGTCGAGTACGGGAATCGCGTGGGCGGACGCATCGACGAAGCCCGCCGCCTCGATCCTGCGTTTGAGCGTAAGCGGAAGCCTCAGATGGGCGAAGCCCTCCAGCCAACCGGCCATCACCCGCTCACAGAGCGCCGCATCCTTACAGTGCCACGTCGTGGAGCCCCAGTCGGCGTCGCTCACCGCGAGCCGTCCGCCGGGCTTCAGGGCGCGGTGAATCTCGCGCAAGGCCGCATCCACGTCAGCCACGAACTCAAGCGTCTGCACGCTCACGCAGGCGTCGAAACCGCCATCTTCGAACGGTAGTGATACGGCGTCGGCGTTTAGAAAGTCGACCCAGGGCTTATCGGCGCAGCGCGCCCGGGCGAGCTCGATCATCGGCTCGCTGATGTCCACGCCGCGCACGCAGCCCGTCGGGCCGACCATCTGCGCCATCTCGTCGGCGAACAGGCCGGGGCCGGAACCCACGTCCAGAACGCGCGCGCCGGAGGTGAGACGCAAAGCCTCTATCGTCCGCCGTCTGGCGTCCACCATGTCCCGTGTCTGGTATATGGCTTCGGCGCGGCGCGAGGCGCGCTCATCGAAATCCATCGTGTCGCTCACGGGCGCGCTCCGGTTAGGAGGTCAAACGCGAGGGAGGAGGGGCTGTTGAAAAAGTCCTCATTTCGTGTCTCGGCAATTGGAAACGACCGAAGGATGAGGAGACTTCACTTCCAACCTTACAGAACGTCTACCAACCACTCCCCCCTTGAGGGGGAGTCGAAGAGCTGAGGGCGTAAGCCCGAAAGCGATTCGGTGGGGGGTATAATTCGGAATGGCGATAAAACGCATTTTACCCCCCACCGAGTCAGCCTTCGCACAAAACGCTCGGCTTCCTCGACTCCCCCTCAAGGGGGGAGTGAACTTCAAAAACTTGCGCTCAACTAAAATCGCTCCACGGGACTTTTTCAACAGCCCCCTCAAGGGGGAAGTGGTTCTTCCTCTTTAATCAGTTGCCAATGCCCCTCAAGGGGGAGCCCGCAGGGGCGGTTCGCGAACGGTGGGGCGGACAAATAGGTCCGCCCCTACCTCATTTTGAAACCGGAATCAGGCGCCATGGAAACCCGAAGGAGAGACCCTCCTACGCGCCCTTGAAATACTCCTCGTCCTCGGGCCGGGGCTTCCAGTTCGGGTTGGTGGGCCATTCCTTGTGGCGCGAGAGCTTATCGCCCCCGTAGCGCACCCGGTAGAGCAGCGTACGCTCCGAACCGTTCGTGTATTCATGAAGCTCGCCCGGGGGATGTACGATGAACGAACCGGGGATCACGTCGACCTCGCCGGTGGGGGTCTTCATCCTGCCGCCGCCCTTGTAGCAGAAATAAATCTCGGTCGCGTAGGGGTGGCAGTGGTAGGGGCTCACCTGGCCGGGCTCCCAGCAGGCCACCGTAACGTCGCCCTCCTCGTAGCGGCCCAGAATTTTCTCCACGTGCTTTTCGGTGCTGAATTCCTTTTCCTTTTCCAGATCGAAAACGTGCATCTTCTTCTCCTGTGTGTATGACTTCCGCACGAACAAAGGGAGCGCACGCGCGGCTGTTGAAAAACCGGTATGCGGCCCCTACCAAGATCGTTCCCCATCAAGGAGAATTGCAAATCCACTCCCCCCTTGAGGGGGTTATTGAAAAAGTCCTTCCCGCCCGGAATTCACCACCGCCGGAATGACGGCCAAAACCCGAAACAGGGCGGCGGCGCAGGCTCTCGCCTTGAAAACCAACCCCCCCTACCCCCCCTTGTCAGGGGGGTAAAAAAAGAAAGACCCCATCGTCGGGGGCAAGAAAAAACAAAAGCCCCTCTACCGGCGGCGGGCGTCGCCTTTTCATACCCCCCTGACAAGGGGGGGTAGGGGGGTTGCCTTTATCCCCTGAGGAGGGGGACTTTTCAACAGCCCCGCGCGCGGCCCCCATGAACTCTTTACAACCCGCTGAACTCCTCGCAGATGGCGGCCATCCACTTGGCCCCGTCGATCAGATCCGCGATTTTCAGGTTTTCGTTCGCGCTGTGCGTGCGCGAGGTGATGCGGCCCACCCCGGTCGAGGACAGCGGCACCCCCAGGTGCTTCAAGACGATATACGTCGGCGTGCTTCCGTTTCCGAACGGATTGATGATGGCGTCTTCCCCGTAGAGCCTGTGCGACGCCGCGTTGCAGGCCTTCACGATGTCGGCCTCGGGGTCACTCTTCGCCGGGTAGGAGGTAAACAGAAGCTCCACGCCGATGTCCTCGAAGCCGTGCCTGTCCAGGTGCGCGCGCACGCAGTCCCTTATCTTGTAGGGGTCCTGGTTCGGCACGAGGCGGCAGTCTATCTTGGCCCGCGCGCGGGCGGAGACGATGGTCTTCACCCCCTCGCCGGTGTAGCCGCCGTCGAAACCGGCGATGTTGAATGTCGGGTTCGCTAGGTGGCGGCGGGGGAGGTCCTCGTCCTTCATGTCGAGCAGGAACTTCCTGAGCTCGAACTTCTCGATGCGCTCGGCTCCGTTATAAGGCAGCACGCGGCGGATGAGTTCGTCCTCGATCTCGGTGATCGGCAGCACGTCGTCGTAAAAGCCCTCGACGAGCACGTTCTCGTCCTGGTCCTTCATGGTCGAGAGCGCCCAGGTCATCCGCCAGGCCGCGTTCTCGTATATCTGTGCGTTCGAGCTGTGGAAATCCACGTTCGCCGTCCGGCAGGTGAGTTCCATGTAGCAGAGCCCCTTGTTGCCGAGCGAGAGCACGGGTGTGTCCACCCGCGTGGTGTTGTCCTCCCAGACGCAGCCGTCCGCCGCGAGCAGATCCCCGTTTTCTTTCACGAAAGGCTCGAGCGAGGGGCTTCCCACCTCCTCTTCGCCCTCGATGATGTACTTGACCGAACACGGCAGTTCGCCGCGCACAGCGAGGAAGGCCTCGAACGCCGCGAGGCGGCTCATGATGTTGCCCTTGTTGTCCGTCGCCCCTCTCGCGATGACGGCTCCGTCGACAATCTCGGCGTCGAAAGGCGGCGTGTCCCATTCCGAGAGCGGCTCGGCGGGCTGCACGTCGTAGTGGTTGTAGAAGAGAAGCGTCTTGTCCCCGCCGCCTCCAAGGCTTGCGGTGAGAATCGGGTTCCCTTCCGTCTCATGGAGCGTCGTCTTAAGGCCTGAGCGCGCCACGCGCGCCTCCAGAAGGGCCGCCATCTCCCTGATCCCCACGTTGGTCGTCGAGATGCTCGGCTGGCGGCAGAGTTCCTGCAGATCCGCCACGAAGCGATCCGCGTTCTCGTCGATATAGTCCAGCACTTTACGGAAGTCTTTCTCTTCGCTCATCACACACCCCTCTTTCGCAAATCACCGGTGGTCGGCTCATCGGTTTGATTATCAGCGTGGAACAAAGATATGATCGCGCGCGTTTACATTCAACCCGAAAACCCGCATTCGCGCGACTCAGACCCGGGCGTCTCGCCTCGTGGATTCCGCCGCGTCATGAATGCGACGCAAGGAGGCCATTCATGCCCGAAGCACCCGCGAACACGAACTGGTACACGTACTTTCCCGAGGACTACCGCTGGTCGGCCGCCATCTGCGGCATGGTGTCGAGCGCGCAGTGGGGCGGGACCGAGATCGGCGAGGTCGACAAGGTCTGCCGCCGCCTCTACAAGAAACTCGGCGACGACAACCTGTGGTTCCGCGAGTGGGACCGCATGGGCGACGTCGTGCGGGATCTGGGCCGCGCCGCCGAGCGCAAGAAGCGAAACCTCTCCGCCGCCTCCCACTACAAGCGCGCCACCTGCTACTACCAGATGGGCGAGCGCTTCCGGACGCCCAAGGACAAGCGCGCGGTCGCCACGTTCAAGAAATCGCTCGACACCTTCCGCCGCTTCGTGCGCCTGACGGACAGGCCCCGAATCGAGGCCGTGCAGGTTCCCTTCGAGGGCAGAAAAAAACTCCCCGGCTATCTCGTGCATGCGGAGAACACGCGGAAGAGAAAACCTCCCGTGGTGGTCTTCTTCGACGGGCTCGACGTGACCAAGGAGCTTCAGTTCACCCGCGGCGTGGAAGACCTCATCCGGCGGGGCATGAGCTGTCTGGTGATGGACGGCCCCGGCACGGGCGAGGCCATCCGTCTGCGCAACATCTACCTGCGCCCCGATTACGAGGTCGCAGGCTCGGCCGCGCTCGATTATCTCGAAACGAGAAACGACGTGGATGCCAAGAACGCCGGCGTCATGGCGGTCAGCCTGGGCGGCTACTATGCGCCGCGCATCGCCAGCATGGAGCACCGCTACAAGGCATGCCTGGCCTGGGGGGCGATATGGGACTACTACGCTACCTGGAAAAAGCGCATCGAGGCGTCCTTCAAGGCGGAGCTCTCCGTTCCGGGCCATCACATCCAGTGGATCCTGAACGCCGACTCGCTCGACGACGCCCTGGTCAAGCTCGAGGGCTTCCGGCTCGACGGCGTCGTGCAGAACATGCGCTGTCCCTTCCTCGTCACGCACGGAGCGGACGACAAGCAGATTCCGCTCCGGGACGCCAAGGCGCTCTATAACGCCGTGGGCTCCAAGGACAAGACGCTCAAGGTCTTCACCGTGAAGGAAGGCGGCTCCCAGCACTGCCAGCGCGACAACTACGCCATCGGCACGGCCTACATGTTCGACTGGCTCCAGGAGAAGCTCTGCGGGTAGGAGGGGATGTTCGCGTGATGCGGTGGTGGCTGTAGGGACAGGCCCCCGTGCCTGTCCTGCCTTCGTGTTTGCCTGTGTAGGGACAGGTCGCGACCTGTCCCTACTGGGATGGCGAACAAATCGGAACCACTCCCCCCTTGAGGGGGAGTCGGTGAGGTGAGGGGGTATTTACCCGAAACCGAACCGGTGGGGGGAGATTTTTTCTGTGGCATGTCCCCCCACCACATCGGCCTTCGTCCAAAGGACTCGGCCTCTGTGACTCCCCCTCAAGGGGGGAGTTTATTAGCAAATGACAACAACTTCCCTTCTTCATCACGTGCTGCTGTCAATTGTGCTGTCTCGCAAATCGCCTTCCACGCCCAATTAGCAAATGCCCACTGTGGCGGCAAAATAATCCAGCCGTCTTTGTCGTCGCCAACCGCCGTAAAGTTTCCTGCCACAATGCAGAGCGCAGTTAACGCGCAAACGAAAGCCGCTCGGTCATCGTGGTTTTTAATTTCATCTATATTTTGTGCCCACCTCCGGCCGCCCAAGAACTTCTCGACAAACTGGTCAAGCTGTTGGTGTTTCGACAAGTGAGCAAAAAAGATATCTGACTTTTGTTTGTTCTTTGGTCGATTTAACGAAGCCGGGTGCTTGAGCATTACTCCAAGAAAAGTCGTCGGAAAGGCTTCGACAATCGCACATTCGTCTATCCGTACCTTGTGATTCGCCTTCCTGACACGACAGTGTTTTTTTAGGGCTATCGCTGACTTGTTTGCCTGATCATTGAGTTTCTTTCCATTCGGCGTACTGGATTGCCCTGGTTTGCCAACTTTTTTCGTAAGTTCTCCCCGACTGAGAAGCCGCTCGGCGCCACGATAACGATCAACCTCATCAAATTTGGGACGAAGGGGACCATCTATAGCGACTGCAAGTAGCATACGATTGTCCACGACATCCATGATCGCTTCCTCACGATCGGAATCGAGCGCACGGAACCTCTGGATTTCCCATTTAACTTCTTCACGGCTCCAGGAAAGACGACAAACAGCGCTCGACTTCCTTTTCTTTGACCAGCCTACATCTATTCCGAGCACGCTACCTCTAGCGTTCATCAGACACCTCTTACGTGTTTATGGTTTATTTCTATATTGCGTTTCACTCACGCATCGGCTCGCGCGGCGGCAACTCCAACTCGACACCGCCGAAGGGCTTGAACCGTTCGTGGATCGCCGTCCCCAAGCCCTTCACGGGCACTTCTTCCCGACCGACGGCCTCGCGCAGGATCACCCGCGCTTCTTCTTCCATCGAGCGGCCGTTCTCCGCCGCACGCACGCGAAGGCGCGTTTTCACGTCGTCGTCGAGATTGCGGATCGTGATGCTCGCCATGGCTATGCTCTCCTTTTCCACCTGTTTCTAACCTGTTCAACAATTGAAATGCAATCAAACGTAAGGAGAAACCAATTCCGGTAATACTGACCTCAAAAGGCTGCTTTATAAGGACAGGTCGCGACCTGTCCCTGCACCCATGACGCAAAGAACAGCGCTGTGATATATTTCCCGCCACTGGAACAACGATACGAGGAAGCCCGAATTTCGAAGAACGCACGGATAGAAGAATCCGTTTTTCTCGATTTTCCCGCGCCATCCCTCAAAATGATACGTGCACGATAATCTTCTACTTCTCGCAAGGAGAACGCCTCATGGCAAAAGCAGCAAAAGCCGTCCGCAAGGAACCGTGGTTCGCGTATTTTCCCGATGACTACCGCTGGTCCGCCGGCGTGGGCATCGCCTATTCCACATCCTATTGGGGTTCGTCCACGATGGGCGAGGTCGACAGGGTCTGCCGCAAGCTGAAGGGCAAGATAGGCGACGACGACGCCTGGTTCGCCGAATGGGTGAGCGAGGCCGACAGGATGCGCGCCTTGGGGCTCGCCGCCGCGCGGAAAAAGAACGACCTCTCCGCCGCCGCCTTCTTCAAGCGCGCGTGTTTCTACTATCAGCTCGGCGAGCGTTTCCGCACACCCAAGGACAAGGCGGCGAACGCCGCGTACCGCAAATCGCTGGACAGCTTCAAGCGCTTCGCCGCGCTCACGGACGCTCCGCGCATCGAGCACGTGGAGATCCCCTTCGAGGGCAAAAAGACGCTGCCGGGCGTCCTCATTCACGCGCAGAACACGAGAAAGAGAAAACCGCCCGTGGTGGTTTCTTTCGACGGTTTCGACGTTTCGAAGGAGATTCAATACATCCTGGGCGCGGAAGACCTCGTGCGCCGGGGGATGAGCGTGCTCGCCGTGGACGCGCCCGGAAACGGGGAAGCCATCCGCTTCAGGAAGCTCTACCTGCGCCACGATCATGAAACCGCGGGCGCCGCGGCCCTCGATTATCTCGAATCCAGAAACGACGTGGACGCCAAGCGCGCCGGCGTCATGGCGATCAGCCTGGGCGGCTACTACGCGCCCCGAAACGCGAGCATGGAGCACCGCTTCAAGGCGTGCGTGGCCTGGGGGGCGATCTGGGACTACCAGCGGGTGTGGCGCGACAGAATCGCCGCCGCCTACAAGACGGCCCTCTCGGTTCCCGGACATCACCTGGAGTGGATTTTCAACCTCGACTCCACCGAGGAGTGCTTAGATGTCCTCGCGGACTTCAAGCTCGAGGGCGTGGTGCAGAACATGCGCTGCCCGTTCCTGCTGATTCACGGGGAAGGCGACCAGCAGATCCCCCTCGCAGACGCGAAAAGGCTCTTCAACGCCTCGGGCTCCAAAGACAAGACGCTCCGAATCGTCAAGGGGACCGAAACGGGCGCCCAGCACTGCCAGATGGACAACGTGCCCCCCTACGCGCACGAGATTTTCGACTGGCTGAAGCTGAAGCTGGGCGCCTAGCGGGACCGGACGCATACTTTCCTTCACAGCCCGCTGCGGCGTCCCGACTCTCTCGCGGGAGGATCGGGACGCCGCAGTGAACGCTTTTCCGCCGGGCGCTCTTCATGGACGAGCCGTGCGTTCGCGGAACCGGCGAAACGCCGGTTGACCTGAGCGGCGCTTATCGTCATTACAATGAATGCACGGGCGTGCGCCCAGCCGGAAGCGGCCTGAGCCGACAGAAAAACATATCGAACAAGGGGGCGGAGCCGACATGAGCTATGAAAACGTACGCACCGAGATGGACGGTGAGTTGCTGATCGTCACGCTGCACCGGCCCGAGAAGCGAAACGCCATGACCCACCAGATGCGGGTCGACCTGCTCGACTGCGCCCGCCGCGCCGAGACCGACGACGCCGTGAAGGCCATCGTCTTCACCGGACATGGAGAGAAGTCGTTTTCCGCCGGCGCCAACATCCCCGAACTCGAACAGCGCACGCTGGTGTCCGAGATGGGCCCCTCGGCGACGCTGCGCAAGGAGTTGCCGACCGCCATCGAGCGCCTCGGCAAGCCGACCGTGGCCGCGATCAACGGCTATTGCTTCGGCGCAGGTCTTGAATTCTCGATGGGCTGCACGATCCGCATCGCGAGCGAAAACGCCCTGCTCGGGCTGCCGGAGATCAACTTCGGCCAGATCCCCGGCAGCGGCGGCACGCAGCGCCTCTACCGGTTCGTGGGGCTGGGCTGGGCCATGCAGATGATCCTGACGGGGCAGCGCGTCAACGCCGAGACCGCGCGCGAAATCGGCCTCGTCACCGAAGTCCTGCCGCTGGCCGACCTCATGCCCCGCGCGAAGGAGCTGGCGCGCCTGCTCGGGGCGCAGGCCCCCATGGCGTTCGTCGCCGGGCGCGACGCCGTCCTGCGCTCCACGGAAACCGAGCTTCTGGCGGGCATCGACTTTGAGCGAAAACTCTACGCCATCTGCATGGCGACCGAGGACAGCCGCGAGGCGCTGAAGGCCTACGCCGAAAAGCGCGCGCCCGAGTACAAGGGCCGCTGATTCCGGGATCGCGCATGAAACCTTCTCTTCTGGACCAGGATAAAATCGAGTCCTATCTCGCCGCAGGCTACTGGACGCGCGAGACGATAGTGGAGCGATACGCCGCCTATGCGCGTGATTACCCCGGGAAAATCGCCTGCCGCGATTCGCAAGAGGAGATCACCTGGCGGGGGCTGGATGAACTCACCGACCGCATCGCCGCGAACCTGATCGCGCGGGGAATCGAGCGCGACGCCCGCGCCCTGGTGCAGATGGCGTCCTCGAACCGCGAGATTGTCTTGCGCATCGCGTTCAAGAAAGCGGGAATCATCGGCTGTTTCGCCCCCATGCAGTGGCGAATCAAGGAACTGGGCTACGCCTTTCGGGAACTCAAGCCTTCCGTCATCTTCGCCTCGCCTAAACCTGGGGATGATGGAGTAGAAACTTGGCTGGACGAGACGGCAGGCGGAGCCGCACAGGCGCTTCTCGTCGATCTCTCAGGAGTTTCTCCCGAGGGTTGGCTGCCCTGGGCCGGGCTGACCAGGCCGCCTGAGAACGCGGGAGCGATGGAGGAAATCGCCGCCCGGGCTTTCCGCTTCGATGAGATTTCCATGATCACGGTCTCGAGCGGCTCCAGCGGCTTTTCGAAGCTTTGCGAATGGCCCGAAGGGGCGCAGATGTGTCTCGCCCGCGCAAACGGCGCGCGATTGTCTATCGGCGAGGAGGACAACATCGGCGTTTTCGCGCCGATGGCGGGGGGCGCGGGGCTGCTGGTCTGGGTGACGTCGGGGATGACGCCGTGCGCCTTCACGTTCCCCGAATCCTATAACGCGCGCGCGTTGCTCTCGCTCATCGAGAGCGCCGGGATCACCGTGGCGACGACCGTGCCCGTCATCCTGAACCGCCTGGCACAGGAAGATTTAGGCGCCTTCGATCTGCGTTCGCTGCGCGCCATACGGGTCGGCACGGCGGCGGCGGATTTGGACGCGGCGCGCCATGTGGAAAGCCTCACCGATTGCCGCGTCGTGGTCGCGGCGGGCAGCATGGAAACCCCCGGCTTCGCGCACGCGGATTTCAACGATCCCGCCGCGCTCAGGCTGAACGGCAGCGTCGGTTTGCCGCACCGGGGATGCCGCTGGCGAATCGAGGATGAGGACGGAAACGCGCTGCCCCGGGGGAGCGTCGGCCACTTCAAGCTCTCGGCCCCTTACGCGTCTTCGGGCTACTGGAAGGACCCGGAAGGCACGAGAGCGGTCTGGTCGGATGGCTGGAACGCGACCGGCGACATCGCGGCCATCGACGAGGACGGCCGCTTGCGGCTTCTGGGCCGCAGCAAGGAGGTCATCAACCGCAGCGGCCAGAAGATACTGCCGGTCGAGGTCGAGCGTGAGATCGCCAAACACCCCGACGTCTTCGAGTGCGCCGTCGTCGCAGCGCCCGACCCCGAATACGGCGAGGCGCCCTGGGCGTTCGTACAGCCCCACGAGGGCAGGAGCCTCGACCCGGAAGTTCTGGCCGAGGCGCTCAGAACGAGCGGACTCGCCACCTACAAGATACCGACGCGGTTCATCGAACTCGGCGAATTCCCCCGCGTCGCGAGCGACAAGATCGACAAGAAGGCGCTGCTGCAAATGGCGCCCGCGGAATAGAAGCAACGCTACCGAAACGATAGGAGAACTTTGGCGATGACACACGGCGAAGACTTACACGGCGCCAGTTTCGACGGCTTCACGGTCGAGATAGACGCCGAACAACAGCGCGGCGACATCATTCTCGACCGCGGTGAGATGAACACGATCAGCATGGGCCAGCGCGAGGAGCTGCGCGCCGTATTCGAGAACCTGGACCTCGACGAGCGCGTGCGCGTCATCGTGCTGCGCGCCACCGGGCCCAACTTCTCCTCGGGCGGGTTCATCCGCGGCTTCATGGAGGCCTCGCCCGAGCACGTCTCGAAACTGGCGGACAACATCGCCGCGCCGACGCGGTGCGAGAAGCCGACCATCGCCGCCAACCGCGGCTATTGCTTCGGCGTGGGCTTCGAGATCTCTTTAGCCTGTGATTTCCGTATCGCCTCAGAGACGGCGCTCTATGCTCTCCCCGAGCAGCGCCTGGGGCAGATTCCGGGTTCGGGCGGCTCGGCGCGCCTGCAGAAGATGATCGGCATCACGCGGACGAAGCACATCGTCATGCGCTCAAAACGCATCGGCGGCAGCCTGGCTTATGATTGGGGGGTCGTCACCGAGGTCGTGCCGGACGATGAGCTCGAAGCGGCCACAGACGCCCTGGTGGCCGAGCTTTGCGGGTTCGCCCCGCTCGCGCAGCGAACGGCCAAGCGCCTGCTCAACGAAACCGAAGACACCTTCCTGTCCCTGGGCATCCAGCTCGAGGGTCATTGCTACTCGCGGCTTCGCCAGTCGGATGATTTCAAAGAAGGCGTGGAGGCTTTCCACGAGAAGCGCAAACCGAACTTCAGGGGGAGTTGAGGGGGTTTCGGACAACTCTTTTTCGTGAATCTCCCCGGCTTCCAAGTGCGCCGTCTCCCCCCATTGGGGCTGTTGAAAAAGCCTTTGTCAAAGGAACAACCCCCCCTACCCCCCCTTGTCAGGGGGGTATAAAAAGGCGATACGCCCCCGCCGGATTGAGGGGGCTTTGCTTTTTCTTGCCCCCCTGACAAGGGGGGGTAGGGGGGGGTGCCTTTATGGGGTTTCCCTTTCAGAGGATTGCCATTCCCCTCTCAGGGGGTTTTCCAACAGCTCCCATTCAACCGGGCGTTTCGTGCCACGCTAATCGTTTTGTGGTATATTGCCCGCACATCTCGTACATGAAGTTTCCGGTACGGGCGCCATCCCGAAAGACGGTTGGCCCGCAAGGTTTTCTCAGACCAATGGGGGGAGATCGTCATGATAGGTCCCATGCACCATTCCAGCAGAACGGTTTCGGACATCGAAAGGTCCATCGCGTTTTACCGCGACACCCTGGGCTTCGAGGTGGTGGAGGACATCTCCTCCGACGAGGAGGGTATCCAGTACGCCTCGACCACGCCCGAGAGCAAGCTCCGCATCGTCATGCTCCAGGCGGGCGGCGCGGTCGTGGAGCTCATCCAGTTCCTGAAAGCGGAGGGGAAACCCTACGACAACCCGCCGGCGCTGAACGACGTGGGCAGCAGCCACATCGCCTTCGAGCCCGAAGACATGGACGCCGCCTATGAGGAGCTCGTGGCCAAGGGCGTGCGGTTCGCCACCCCGCCCCAGGTGACGTGGCGCGGCCCGGGCCGCTACTGGCGGGCCGCCATTTTCTACGATCCGGACGGCTTCGATCTGGCGCTGTTCAAAATGTATGAGGGAGAACCCGCCGAGGCCGTCTCCGGCTGAGTCCGAAACCTTATGGAGGGAACGACGCCATGATGCTGAGCGACCTGACCTGGATGGAAATCCGCGACCTGATTCCCCAAAACCCCGTCATCATCCAGCCCGTGGGCTCGACCGAGCAGCACGGCCCGCACCTGCCGGTTCAGGTGGACATATCGAGCGCGTTCGAGGTCGCGAAAGCCGTCGGCGACCGCACTGGCTGCCTCGTCGCACCGCCGCTTCCCTACGGTTACTCCGAAGTCTGGGAGAATTTCCCCGGCACCATCAGCTTCACGGTCGATACATTTATGGCCTGCGTCGCCGAGATCACCGAAAGCCTCGTGCGCAACGGCTTCAAGCGGATTTTCTTCCTGAACGGCCACAACCCCAACCTGCCCCTGCTCCAGACCATGATGTTCAAGCTCATGGACCGCTACGGCAGGGACGGAGACAAGCTCATCGTCGCGGGTAGCTACTTCATGGTGGACAAGGAAACCTGCGACGCCATCGGCGACAACTTCCGCGAGGGCACCCATGCGAACGAGTTCGAGACGGCCTTCATGATGCACATCCGACCGGACATGGTGCACGTCGACCGCCTGGGCGACTGGGAGTACAAGCCCGAACTCGTGCTCTCCTATATGCACGGGGTGACCTCGGTGGTGCGCCTGCCCGACAGCCGGGTGCACAACGGCGTCTACGGCGACCCGCGCAGGGCCACGCCGGAGAAGGGCCGCCAGTACTTCGAGGCCTGCGTGAACAAGGTGGTCGAGATCGTCGAGAACTTCAACCCGGATTACTTCGGAATCCAGGAAGTCTACACCTAGGGCCGGGGGCACAAGGCGGGGGCGGCGATTCGGCTCACCTCACGCCGGTTGCGGCTCGTAGCGCTCCACCTCGATTTCATCCTCGCGCTCAAGCGCCCGGGCGATGTCGTACGCCGTCTGAAGGCGTATCCAGGTCTCCGTCGTGGAGCCGAATGCCTTGGCGAGGCGTATCGCCATCTCCGACGACACCCGCGCCCGCCCGTTCACCAGGTTCGAAAGCGCCTGGCGGCTGACGCCCAGCACCTTGGCGCCTTCGGTCACGCTCAAGCCAAGCGGCTCCAGACAGGAGACGCGCACGACCTTGCCGGGATGCGGCGGATTCTTCATGGGCATGGTGGGTCCTCCTTCATTCAATGATAGTCGATCTGTCAAGCGATACTTGTCAATCGCTCTTTGGAGTCGGAGTATTCTTCACGTAGGTCTAGGAGAGGCGGGCTTGCTTTACCAAGCCGGAGGGATTCATGTATGTCGTTCTTTGGACCGTTACCTGCAGGCGCGGATTTTCGGGAGACCGCGTGTTGGTCACGGTAGTGGTCGTCAGCCCCGTCCGTGTCTCCTTTTCCAGTCTCGGAAATCTCTGCGGATGTTTTCTGGCAACGAATGGCCGTCTTGCATATCGTGGCAATCGACGCACAGGGCGCGAAGATTGATAGCGCGGTTGTTGGATTTGTCCCTGTCGATGTGATGAGCGTGGAGAAACTTTCTGGCTTCCTCATCTCCCAGATAAGTTCCGCATTCCTCGCATTTCCACTGCGCTCTTTCGCGGCAGATTCGTGAAAATTTTTGTTGACGAGGCGAGTATTCATTGATGGGTGCAGTGACGTCCGTATGTCGGGGTCTTGAGACCTTCGTTTCGTCGTATCTTTCGAAAAATTCTTCTGGAGAAAATTCACTGCATATCCTGTCCCGTTCCTGATAATTCTTGTAATTATAACTTTTGTAGTGCAAGTGGCTCAGACACAGTTTACATACGAGCATCTTTACAAGTCTGCCTTCAGGCATTGTTTCATTCCGAATCCAAAATTGCCCGTCCGTTCGGGTCGATGCAACATAGCGTTTTTCAAATCGCTCCTTGTTTTTCATCTCCTTTATTTTGCCACAATTCACCACATGGAATTTGTAGTTGCTGAAATACTTAGAATACTGGTCTCGAATATAGACGAGAATCTGTCGGCCTTCGTAGGAGAGAAGGCCATTCGGATCGACGTTGATTTCCACTGGCGCGATGTCTATTCCTTCCGTTTCCAAGTCGATATCTCGGTTGATTCTCCATGTCGTGCCGGGTTCGTATGCAACCAATTCGTCGATACCCATTTTCTTCCGGACAGCGCGGAGTTCAGTGAATGAAACCTCGATTTTCATCGTTCGCCTTTCCTTTTAAGTATCTGGACGATTCTTTTCTCCGCGTTCGTCCTCACGCGAAACTCCACCCTTCTCGATCTCTTTTCGTTTTCGCTGCCGTCTTTCCGCAGCACCGGCTTGCTGGAAGAAAGGCCGTTCGCGGTGAGTCTCTTTTTCAGCCACTCGAAATCCCGAGACACTTTATCCAAATTCAGTACGTACTCAAGAACGGCCCGTGTTCTTTTTTGGGAGAGTTCCATGTTTTTGAAATATGCGATCTTGGAGTTTTCGGGAAAAGGCTTCCATTTTTTGGAAGTATGGCCTTCGATTCGCACTTCCTCAATGTCGGTTTTGTATTTCGGGCCGGTGAGAATTTTTACGTATCGGGGAAAGAAGTCGATGAGGATGCTCTTGAAGCTCTCTTTCAAAACGGCCTTGCCCTCATCAAAGAGCACCCTGGGTTCCGTGAATGTGATAGAGAGTGTTTCGCGGTTGGGCACTGCGGACCATCTCTCCCAGTCGTCTTTGAATTCACGTTCCAGGTCATCATACAGACTGTTCTGCAGGCGATTGTAGGTGACGGCGATTTCCTCGATACTTTCCTTGTCCACCTGCACCGTCGCCATAAATATGACGGTGAGGAACATGAAGATCATCATGGTCACGGACATGACGTCCGCGATGGAAATCCACTGACCTTCGTTTTCCTCTTGGAGCGTATCAGTGTTCTCCATGGTCGCCCTGTCTTTCGATAATTTCCAGCACTTTCTTTAACCTGTCTGCCAATCGTCCATAATCGTCGGCGAATCGATTCGATATGCTCGCCAGCTCGCGGCCGAACTCACCGAAGACTTTCGTGAGTTCCTCTTCGAGTCCTTTGTCTATTGCTTCCATCCGCGCTGCAGTTTTGCTGGCGCTTTCCTGTGCCAATCGGGCGAGTTCCTGTTCCGCCCTCCTGAATGACTCCGTTATTTGATCATGCAACCGGCCAGCTAGGTTCGAGGCAAGGTCTTCCTGTCGCTTTGCGGCATCTGCCACATGAGCACCCATCAGGTCGATATTCTGCCTGGACGATTCTCCAACTCGTTCAATGGCGCCGGTAGCCGTTTGTTCCAGTTTAGTAAAATTCGCCGTGAGTTCGCTCATCTTATCATCGAACGTGGGAACAAGCTGTTCCGCTTTTTCGGACATGCCGACGAATACTTCCATGATCTCGGCAAATTTCGTTAGATGTTCTCCCATCTTCTCATTTTGGTCCCGAATAGTGGCCAGAATCGGGTCGAGTTTTTCGGCGGCCTCGGTGATGACGCCGCTTCGCTCCGATATCTCTGCTACAGAATCCCGCGTTTGCTTGATGGCGGTGACCGTCATCTGGAACTGCTCGATCATCGTTTCCATTTGTTCCTTATACTCGCTCAGCCAGTCGACGAGTTTTTCGACCGCCTCGCTGAATCGGTTGAAACTTTCCCCGAGTTGCTCGTTTATCTTCGCGTTCAAATCCTCAATCAATTTTTCGATAGCCTTGATGAGAGCTTCGCTGTTCGCCTCCGCCATGGTTTCCGCGAAATTCCGGAATTCCTGGATGAGTTCGTCCTGCTTGTCGACGAAGGTGGTTCGGAATCTCTGTATCTGGGTGAGCACGGAGGTATCGCCCTCGCCCGACACCGAGGCGCGGATGCTTTCGAGGCTTTCCAGCGTTTGCCTGTGGTTTTCCTTTTCGGCTTCCCCCTGCTCTCGGAGAAGGCTCTCAATATTCCTGGAGGAGGTTGCTGTTTCTTTGAGGATTTGAAGGATGGGCGGGTCAACCCCTCCCGGGAAGAACACGGAAAGAGTTCTCGTGGCGAGAGTCGCTCCGATACCGACTATGGAAGTCAGAAAAGCCGTTTTCAGGCCGGCGAGAAGCGGCGGGACGCTTTGTTCTATGTCGTTGGTATCAAAATCCTTCAGGCCGAGAGCGATGCCGATGAACGTTCCCAGGATTCCGAGAACGGTGGTCGCTGATTGTGAGAATCTTCGGGTGTTTCTTGTCCAGATAAGGATTACAAAACAAGCGAGTATCACCCCGCAAAAAACTTGCGTGAGTCGTTCGGGATCGCTCGTGGGAAAAACAACGGGTTGAAAAAGGGCGTACAAAGACGCAAAACAGGGCGCAGATAATCCACAGGTGTTGGGTCCTATAGCCTCGTGATATTGCAAACTGTCGCGCTACGTTAGCACCCGTGCGAGGTTTTGTCGATTTCGTTCAGCTCTCGCGTTTACCTTCCCAGAGAAACGGGCGCTTCGCGAAGCGCCCCTACGACACCCTTCCGGGGAGATCACAACACACGTCATTCCGGCATCAGTCCCGATTGATAAAGGAGGGGTTGACCGGAATCCATTTTGACTTTTCACGGGGCGGGGCGGCCACGACCTTGTTGTTGCGCGGTGCCCGGATGCGGAATCCAGAGGATTCGCCTTTCGTTGTTGTGTTCGATTCAGTTCCTCACCGCCCGGGAGTAAAAACGTCGGAACGAGGAGGCGAAAAGGCAAAGGCGAAAATGGATTCCGGCTCAAGGCCGAAATGACGGCCAAAACCCGAAACCGGACGGCGGCGCGGCCTCAGATGGCCAGTTGGGTCTCTGCGTCGAAGAAGAAGAGGTTGTCCTCGCGCATGCCCACCCGGGCCTCATCGCCCATGTCGACCCGAAGAGTGGAGGGCGTGCGCGCCATGATGGAGAGGTCCTCGAAGGCGAGTTCGAGCACCTGATCCGCCCCGTAAGGCTCCAGCAGCAGCACCTTGCTCAGGTGGCCGTTCTCCTCACCCCCGGCGGCCTCGACGACGACGTCCTCGGGGCGAATCCCCAGGATCACCTTATCCCTCTGCTTCTCCTCCAGGCGCTTGCGCTGCTCGGGAGACGGCTCCACGGCGAAATTCCCGTAGCGGAAGCACAGCCTCCCGTTTTCCTGTTCCAGCGAACCGGGGATGAGGTTCATGGGCGGCGTGCCCACGAATTGCGCCACGAAGGTGTTCGCCGGCTCATGATAAACGGCGTAGGGGGAGGCGTACTGCTGGAGCACGCCGTCTTTCATAAGCGCTATCTCGTCGGCCATGTTAAGCGCTTCCACCTGATCGTGGGTCACGTAGATCATGGTGGTCTCGAGACGCCGGTGGAGCTTTTTGAGTTCTGCGCGCATCTCGACCCTGAGCGCGGCGTCGAGATTCGAGAGCGGCTCGTCCATCAGGAACGCCCAGGGTTCTCGGACGATCGCCCGGCCCAGCGCCACGCGCTGGCGCTGTCCGCCCGAGAGTTCGCGGGGCCTTCGGGCCAGAAGCTCCTCGATGTTCAGCGCCTCGGCCGCCCAGCGGACCTTCTCGTCGATTTCCGCCCTGGTCATCTTCATCATCCGAAGCGGGAAGGCCAGGTTGTCCCGCACCCGGAGGTGAGGGTAGAGGGCGTAGCTCTGGAACACCATGGCCATGTTGCGCTTGTGGGCCGGAATGTGGCGCACGTCCACCCCGTCGATGAGAATCGCGCCCTCGGTGGGTTCCAGCAGGCCTGCGACCACGTTCAGGATGGTGGTCTTCCCGCAGCCGGACGGGCCCAGGAGGACGACGAATCTGCCGTCGGCGATTTCCAGGTCCACGTTGTCGACCGCGACCACATCGCCGTAGTTCTTGGTCAAGTTCTCCAGCACGACCTTCGCCATTCTCACTCGCTCCTATGGAAAACCGGCTAGCCCTTCACTGCGCCCGCCGTCAGCCCGCGCACAAAGTAGCGCTGGAACATGAGGGCCAGGGCGACGGGAATGATGACGCAGGCGACGCCCGCGGCGTTCATCCGCGCGTAGCTCACCGAAAACTCGGAGACGAAATCGAGCAGCGTCACCGTGATGGGCCGGGTATTCATCGTCTGGGTCAGCACGAGCGGGAAGAGGAACTCGTTCCAGCTCGTGAGAAACACGAACACCGCCGCCGTGACGATCGCGGGCGCCGAGAGCGGCAGGATCACCCGCCAGAGCGTCTGGAAGCGGTTGCAGCCGTCCACGCGGGCGGCGCTCTCGATCTCCTGCGGGACGGTCTCGAAATATGCGACCAGCACGAATATCGCCAGCGGCAGGGATATCGGAATGTAGGCCACGATGAGCCCCAGATAGGTATCCAGCAGCCCGAGCCCGCGGATCATCAGGTAGAAGGGGACGATCAGCGACACCTCGGGCACGATGCGCGACGCCAGCACGACGTAGAAAAGGGACTGCTTTCCCTTGAAGTAAAGACGCGCGAAACCATACGCCGCCAGGCATCCCAGTATGACGTTGATGATGGTGACGCCCAGCGCCACGACGAAGCTGTTCCACATCGAGGGCAGCACGTCGGCCGTGGGGAACGTGGAGTATCCGGCCATGCTCTTGTCGAACGCGACGCTCGTGTCGGCGGGTTTCCTGAGGATGATCTCCTCGTAGTTGCCGATGTTGAACTTGGGCGGAACCCAGTTGGGCGGCACCGACACCACGTCCTTCTCGAACTGAAGGCTTGAATTCAGCATCCAGTAGAAGGGCGAGATGGCGTAGAAGAGCATGGCGGCGACGATCAGGTAGAGTACGACCCGCCCCAGGATGGCGGCCTGGCGGTATCTCTGAATTTCCTTGACGTCGGGAACGCTCGGGGCGGCCATGATCAGCTCTCCTGCGGTCTGTAGAGGATCTTGATGTAGCCGATCGCCAGGATGAAGGTGGCGATGGCGATCACGTAGGAAATCGATGCGCCGGAGCCGAACTGCAGGTTACGGAACGTCTCGACGTAGGTGTACCAGGAGACGAGCGCGGTCGCGTCGCCGGGGCCTCCCTCGGTCAGGATGTAGACCAGGTCGAAGGTCTTGATGGAGATGATCGAGGAGTAGACCAGAACGAGCAGGAAGGCCAGCTTGAGCGCAGGCAGGGTGATATGCCAGAAACGCCTCGGGGCGCCCGCCTGGTCGACCTTGGCCGCGCTGTAGAGATCCTCGGGGATCGCCTGGAGCGCCGTCAGGAACAAGACGGTGGCGAGGGGCACCTCTTTCCAGACGAAGGCGTTCACAAGGGTGTAGAGCGCTCGGTCGGGGTTGCTGAGCCAGGTCTGGTACTTGTCGATGATTCCCAACGCAACCAGGAGCCCGTTCAGCACCCCGTAGTCGGAATGGTAGATCCACTCCCAGATCAAGCCGTTCGCCACGTAGGGCACCGCCCAGGGCACGAGGATGAGCGGCACCGCCCACTTGCGAACCCCGGAACCCAGTTCGTTGAGCGCGAGGGAGAAGATGAGGCCGAGAATGGCCACGGCGATCACCGACACCACGACGAAGATGATCGTGTTGATGAACGCGTTGTAGAAATCCTCGCTCTCCAGGAACATGACGTAGTTCTCGAAACCCACGAAGGGGTTTCTGTGGGGCCGCTTCAGGTTATAGACGTGGACGCTGACGTAGAACGAATGGAGGATGGGATAGATGTTGAGCAGCACCATCAGGAGCAGTGCGGGCCCCACGAAGAACGCCGCGATGCCGCCTTCTGTCTGTGTGCGCCGGGCGAGCCAGCCCTTCACGCCCGTCTGCGCGGCCGGCTCTGCCCCTTCGACGGACAGGATATTCGCCAAGGAAAACCTCCATCACGCCTCCCCCGGCCGTTTATCGCCGGGGGAGGCGACCGCTAACGTCTAACCGTAACGCCTCTTCAGTCTGTTCCACTGCTTGGTCAGGGTCTTGAGCGTGCCGACAATATCGGCCTGACCCAGGATCGCCTTGTGGACGCGCGGACGCATGAACTGATCCCACTCGGCGTACCATACGGCCTTCTGTCCGTCCTTGGGCTTGCTGAGCCCCATCTGGCTCTCGAACAGTTTCGCCTCGCCCCACTTGTTCGCGGCTGAGATAATGTCGGGGTCCTTGAACAGCGGTGCGTGGCCGAAGCCCAGACCGAACTCCGTGAACCACTTCTTTGCCGTGCGGTAGGTGCCCGATTTGTCCTTGCCGCCCAGGAAGTCCACCATCTTCCAGGACATCGCCTTGCGAGCGGGGTCCTTCGCGGCCGAGGCGGTCATGCTGTAGCACCGCGTCCATCCGCAGACGTGTGGTTTGGCGTTGTTGGCGGTCGGAATCAGCGCCATCTTGATCTTGCCGGCCACCTTCGAGGACTTGGGCTCGTTCGCGGCCCGCAGCCGGTAGTTCGGCAGGATGGCGAAGCTGCCCGTGCCGCTGCTGAAGGCCTTGAGCGCGGCGACCTCGTTCATCTCCATGAAGCCGGGCTGCGTGATCTTGTGCTTCTTGGCCGCGTCGATGATCCACTGGATCGACTGCGCCACCGCTGAATCCGGTTTGTCGTAGCCCATGACGTTGTATTTCTCGTCGACGAACCTTCCGCCCCGGCTGTACATCATGGTGAAGAGCATCTCGCCCATCCAGAAGTCGGCTTTCAGGAACTGCAGGAAGGGATACTCCTGAATCCCCTTGCTCTTGATCTGGAGGCTCTGCTGGACCACCTCGTCCCAGGTCTTGGGCGGAGCGCCGATGCCCGCCTTCTCCAGATGCTCCTCGTTGTAGAGGAACGCCATGTGGCCCACGTAGTAGGGCAGGCCGTAGAGCTTGCCGTTGTAGGTGAGCGCGTCGGCGGTCGGGCCGATGAACTCTTTTCTGTACTCATCCACGCGCGGGAACTCGTCGATGGGATACAGCCAGCCCGCCTCCACGAACTCGGCGAGGTGTCCGTCGATCATGTAGATGACGTCCAGGGGCGTGTTGCCCGTGAACTTGACCACCAGCGCGTCGTGGTACTTGCTGCCCGGCGTGTTCCCGTAGTTGATCTTGACCTTGGCGAGCTTCTCGAATTCGGCGATGCGCTGCTTCACGAAGCTGATGCCGTAGGTCCAGCTGTAGAAGTTGAGCGTCTTCACCATCGCCGCCGAGGGCGTCGCCCGCGATACAGGCAAGGCCATGGCGGCCGTTCCAAGTGCGGCATTGCGAAGGAGTTTCCGACGACTCAATCCGAGTTCTTTCATGGTCAACCCTCCATCGTCGCCCAGGAGAACCGTGCTCCCCTATGGCAGGGCGACCGCCATCGGGGGCAGAACCAAGCCACAACACCAATCAAGAAGCCCTCCGCCGGGCTCCTGAATCACTCAGATGTGCAGACGAAGAGAGGGAAGGGTTCTCACGGCAGGAGGCGAAACGGGGCACGAAGGCCCTGGAGGCGACGATACCACCGGTTCGCGATTCCCACTCTCCGGCGTTCGATAAATCCTCTTGCAACCTCGACCAACCTTACAAGTATGCCGAAATGCTAGCAGGGTTCCCCCAGTCTGTCAATTTTGCGCTTTTCGGGCAAACCTAGGAAACCCCCACCCGTGCGGGCTGTCGTCTCCCGGTAAATCCGATCCTAATTGCGCGAGACGAGCTCGATGCTGATGTCGTCAGGCCCTCTGATGAAGGCGATCTTGGTCCCCGGGCCGATCTCCCACGGGTCGCAGATGAAATCAGCCCCTTTCGCGCGCAGGTCGGCCTCGGCCCCCTCCATGTCGTCGACGACGAGGCCGAAATGATCGAGGCCATAGCGCGGGTCGCTCGTCGTGCGCACGGGGTTCTCGCCCTCCGCCCGGCCCGATACCAGAAAGCTCATGCCGTTCAGATCGAAGCGGAAAATCGGCGAGCCGCCCAGGTCGCCCTCATCCATCACCTTCGCGCCGAACATCTCCTCCCAGAACTTTCTGGCGGCATGGGGGTCCTCGCTTCGGAAGTGCAAGTGATCGTAACCATAGGTGGGCATGGACATCGTTTCCCCTCCAGAAAAAGTGAGCTGAAAAAGAGGAGGCCTCCTCCCTCCCGGCTGTTCAGGTCGAACTTGAATAGATAAGAGAAATTATAGTGGCGTTTGCGGTTTGGTTGTCAAGAAGGGAGATTTGGCGGCTGTTGAAAAAGCATTGATACATGAGATTTTGACATGACAGTTCACGGAAGACGTGCTGAATTCGCTTTTACTCGTCATTGTTCGGTCGGCAAACAAGAATGTAGGGACAGGCCCCCGTGCCTGTCCGAGGCCCCCGTTTTACAAGGAACAACCACAGGGGGTTGTTGAATAAGTCATTGTCAAAAGAATAACCCCCCCTACCCCCCCTTGTCAGGGGGGCAAGAAAAAGCAAAACCCCCTCGGCCCGGAGGGGGCGCATCGCCTTTTTATACCCCCCTGACAAGGGGGGGTAGGGGGGGTTGCTTTTCCAGTCGAGCGGGACGTCCACTCTACCCCCGAAAAAGGGGACTTTTTCAACAGCTCCCCTTAAGGGGAAGTGAAGTCACTCCCCGGTCGGTTATGACCCCTCACCCTCCCGGCAGGATGACGTAGAGATCCTCCCCGTCGACCTCCACGGGAAAGCGCTGAATTTTTCTTCTCCTGTTGGCGAGGCATTCCCCCGTCCTGACCTCAAACTCCCAGCCGTGCATGGGGCACGCGAGAACGTCCGCCTCATCGCGCGCGTAGCGCTCGCGCACCCTGCCGTCATCCGCCACAGTTGCCGTGATCTCGCGGAAGAGGTTCCCCGAGCACACGGGACCCTGCTGGTGCGGACATTTGTCCTCCAGCGCGAAAAAGCCGTCACTCAAGCGGAATATCCCGAGATTGAGGCCGCCGAGTTCGAGGCGAATCCGCTCGCCGGGGCCTATTTCGGAGGCGCGCGCCGCCCAGAGCCGCCTCGCCATCTAGGCGCTCGCCTCCAGGTTCACCGTCTTCTCCGTGAAGCGGAAGACGCCGAGCGCGTTCTCGCCCATGATCTTGCGGCGGCCCGCATCGCTTAAGAACGGGAGGTCGGCGACCGCCGAGGGTTCGTCGTAATCGAAATGGGGCCAGTCGCTCGCGTAGATGAAGGTGTTCTCCGCATCGAGCAGGCCGAAGAACATCTTCAAGTGCTTTCTCGGCATATCCTCCATCGGCTGGGTGCCGAAGTAGAAATCCTTGATGTATTCGCTCGGCAGCTTCCGGAGCAGGGGGGCTTCCACGCGGCGGCGCATGTATTCGGTGTCGAGGCGGTACATGAGGCCCGCCACCCAGGTGATGCCGCTTTCCTGAAATACGATCTTGAGGTCCGGGAACCGTTCGGGCACGCCCTCCATCACCATGCTCACGAGCTGCACCTGGTTGCACCACGTCATGTCCAGCGCGTGGCTCTCCAAAAAGGAGGGAAACTTGGCGAAGCTCGAAAGGTCGGGCCCGAGGAAGTTCGCGTGCAAGACGACCGGGAGCCCGTGGTGCTGCGCGGCCTCGTAGATGGGGTTGTACGCCTCGGCCCCCAGGGGAAGCTCGACGCTTCCGAGCATCTCCACCCCGCAGACGGCGGGGTCGCCCGCCACGCGGTCTATCATCTTCGCCGCGCGCACCGGATCACGGCCCGCGGCCACCACCAGCGTGTAGATTCCTTCTTCTGGCGCGCATACGCCGTCCAGCATGTAGTCGATGTAGCCGTTGCAGATGTCCATGGCGTGGTTCGCGTTGCGCACGAACTCGACCATGAGCATGTAGGTGGGGATCATGACGATGGTGTCGATCCCGAAGCGCTCCATCACGACGGGAATGTCGGCGGGACTCGACATGCCGAGCATCTCGTCCTGATCGCCCTTGCCCGCTTCCGCCCCCCGCACGGTGCGCCCGTGGAGCATGACGTCGTACTGCTCCCCCACCAGGGCGGGCATGTGGTACTGCCCGCTCCAGTCGGCGAAGCGCTCGACGGAGGGGCCCTTGAGATACTTGGCGAAATCGCGGATTTCCTCGAGATAGTGCGCGTCGGCGTCCACGACGTGCATGCCCCGGTAGCCCATGACTTTCTCCCTGCCAGGCTGAAGTTGATTCCAAAAGGTTTCGCCGGATGATAGCATTCTCCCCGTTTCCTGAACACGCAGGCGAACGCTTTCTCGTGAGGACAATCCATGAACGATGAACAAACCGCGCGCATGCCCCTCGCGGGCGTGCGGGTCGTGGACATGTCGAACTATCTGGCGGGGCCGCTCTGCACGATGTATCTCGCCGACTACGGGGCGGATGTCGTCAAGATCGAAAATCCCAGGGGCGGCGACCCCATGCGCCTTTGGGGCCACAACAAAAACGGCGTGGGCCTCTACTACAAGATGATCAACCGCAACAAGAAGAGCGTGACGCTCGACTTGAGAACCCCCTTCGGCGTCGAGGCGGTGAAGAAACTCGTGGCCGGGGCCGACGTGGTGGTGGAGAACTACCGCACCGGCGTACTCGAAAAATGGGGGCTCGATTATGAGAACTTAAAAGCGGTGAACCCCGCCGTCATCATGCTCTCCATCACGGGATTCGGCAGGACGGGGCCGTACAGGAACCGCCCCGGCTTCGGCTCCCTGGCCGAGGCCTTCGCGGGCTTCAGCCACATCAACGGCTACCCGGACGGCCCGCCGCTCAGCCCCTCCTGGGGGCTGGGGGATTGCTCGACGGGCATCGGGGCGGCGTTTCTGGTGATGACCGCCCTGTTCGAGCGCGAGCGGAGGGGCGGCGAGGGCCAGCAGATCGATCTCGCCATCTACGAGCAGCTGCTCACCATGCTGGGCCCCCAGGTGATCTACTACGACCAACTCGATTTCATTCAGGGCCGGAGCGGCTCGCGCCTCGAGTTCGCGGTGCCGAGGAACAACTTCGAGACCAAAGACGGCCATTGGGTGCTCATCGCGGGGTCGAACCAGTCCATCTTCGAGAACATCTGCAAGGGTCTGGGCCGCGAGGATTTGATTGCGGATCCGAGGTTCGCCGACAACCGCGAGCGCATGAAAAACGCGGACGCCATCGAGGACGAACTCCAGAAGACGTTAAGGACTCTGACGCTCGATGAGGTGATGGCGCGCTTGACCGAGTTCGAGGGCGCCGCCACCCCCATCAACAACGTGAAAATGGTGGTGGAGAACGAACAGATCGTCGCGCGCGGGAACATCACCGAGGTGCAAGACGCCGAACTCGGCGGCCCGGTGCGGATGCAGGATGCCTTCGGCAAACTGTCGCGCACGCCCGGCAAGGTGCGCCACGCGGGCGAGCCTCTCGGGAACAGCAACCGCGAGGTCCTGGTGGAGCGCCTCGGCTACACGGAAGAAAAACTCAAGAGCGAGGGAATCGATTTGGGGTGATGGGAAGTCAATCGCGACCGGTAAAGGGTAGTTGAAAACACCCTCGGCGGGGACGCCTTTCACGGGCGATGGTTTTGCATTTGTAGGGTCAAACATATATGTCTGACATGCCATGCGACCCGAATTCCGAACAGGAAGGGGCTGTTAATAAAGTCATCCTTGGTCGTAATGACGGCCAAAACCCGAAACCGGGCGGAGGCGCAGTCTGTCGCCTTGAAAACCAACCCCCCCTATCCCCCCTTGACAGGGGTCAAACGCGAGTGATGAACGAGCGTTTGCATGAGCCATTGATGAGAAACACATCGTCTTGCAAAACCTCCCTCTTCGGTCGGTTTTGACCCCTGTCAAGGGGGGATAGGGGGGGTTGCCTTTATCCCCTGACAAGACGGGCTTTTTCAACAACCCCCAAAAGGGCCGCATGTATGCGTGGGCAATCCCGAGGAGGGATTGTCCACTACAAAACCCTCGTCCCGCCCGCTTAGAACCGCACGGCCAGTTCATCCACCGCCTGGGTGGTGCGGGCGTCCTCATCCACGAGGAGCCACTCGGGCGTGGGCGTCTTCGTGAAGCTCTTGCCCGCCTTTAACACCGTGCCGTGCAGGGGCGCTTCCATGGCGTCGGCCAGCTTTTCCGCCAGGCGGACCAGGGCGTCCACGTCCACCCCCGTTTCCACCTCCATCAGCCAGAGCATGTGGGCCAGGTCTTCAGTCGATATGTTGCCCGAAGCGTTCGGCGCGAAGGGGCATCCCCCGATGCCGCCCAAGGAACCGTCCAGCACGGTGGCCCCCGCCTGCATCGAAGCCAGGGCGTTGGCGAGGCCCATCCCGCGCGTGTTGTGGAGATGGACGACGAGGCCCTTCTCCGGCCAGCGCTTCTTAAGCTCGCTCACCATGCGCGCCATCCGCGCGGGGTCGCCCATGCCCATCGAATCGCAGAGGAAAAACTCGTCCACGCCCAACCCGACGTATTTTTCGGCGACATCGTAGACCACCTCTTCCGCCACGCGCCCGGTGTAGGGACACCCCGTCGAGAGGCTGATCGCCCCGCTGAAAGGGATGCCCGCGCCCTTCACGATCTTGGAGATTTTGGCCATCTCCTCCAGGCTCTGCTTCACGGAGCGGTTCACGTTCGCGCGGTTGTGCACGTCGGTGATGGAGATGACCTGCTGCACCCCGTCGCTTCCTGCGTCCACCGCCCGGCGCGCGCCGCGCTCGTTGGCGACGAGGCACTCGTAGGTCACGCCCGGCTTTCGCTTGATGCGGCGCATCACCTCGTCCGCGTCCGCCGTGGCCGGCACGGCCTTGGGGTTCATGAAGCTCGTGGCCTCGATGCGGCGGATGCCTGCGTCCGCCAGACCTTCGATGATCTCGACTTTTAATTCGGTGGGCAGCACCTGTTTCAGGTTCTGGATGCCGTCGCGCATGACGACGTCGCGCACGAGAACGCTCGAAGGAAGCTGGGGGTTCGACATGGAAGGTATCCTCCCGCCGGGGGCGCTACTCGGCCAGACGCTTCATTCTCGGGTCGAGCACGTCGCGCAGCCAGTCGCCCAGAAGGTTCACGCTCAACACCGTGAGCATGAGGATGAGGCCCGGGAAGAGCGCTATCCACCAGGCCGTGTCGAGGAAACTCCTGCCGTCGGCGAGCATTCCGCCCCACGTCGGCGTGGGAGGCGGCACGCCCAGCCCGAGGAAGGAGAGCGCCGATTCGATGATGATCATCCGGCCCAGGTAGAGGGTGGCGATGACGATGGTCGTGGAAGCCACGTTCGGGAAGAGATAGATGAACAGAATCCGCACCGTGCCGCAGCCGGTCGCCCTCGCTCCGGTGACGAACTCGTTCTCCTTGATGGAGAGCACCTCCGCGCGCACCACCCGCGCGTAGACGAGCCAGGTCCTGAGCGCGATGACCAGGACGATGTTCTGGAGACTCGGCCCCAGTATCGCCACCAGGCTGATGGCGAGCAGGATGAACGGAACGGCAAGGGCCGTATCGATGATGCGGCTGATGATGGTGTCGATCCAGCCGCCGAAATAGCCCGCGATGATGCCGACGGTGATGCCGATGAGTCCGCTCACGATGACGGCGGCGATGCCGACGATGAGCGAGATGCGCGACCCCCAGACGATGCGGCTCAGGATATCGCGGCCCTGCTGGTCGGTGCCGAGCCAGTAGGTGTCTCCCGCCTTGTCCACGAAGCCGGGGGGTTTCAGGTAGCGTCCCAGGTCCTGGGAGAGCGGGTCCAGCGGAGAGAACAACTCGGGCACGAGGGCGAAGATGATGACGAGGGAGACGAAGAACGCGCCGAATATCGCCGGCGGCCTGCGCCTTAACTCCTGCATGGCGAGTTGAAAATCGCTCGGCCCCCGTTCGGTATCCTCATCGATTTCGATGTCGAGCGTCGCCGCCCTGTCGTCGACAACCATCGTGTGTCCTTACCCCTTAGCTATAGGAAATCCTCGGGTCGAGCCATGCGTACAAGATGTCGACCACGAGGTTCACGAAAACGAACACGAACGCCAAAAGCGCCACCGCCGCCTGGACGATGGGGTAGTCCTGGTTGTTGATGGCGTCCACCACCAGAAAGCCCACGCCCGGCCACGCGAAGACGGCCTCGGTCACCACCGTGCCGCCGAGCAGAATGCCGAGTTCGAAACCCACCAGGGTGACGACGGGGATGGATGCGTTCTTGAGCGCGTGGCGAATCACCACGAGCCACTCCACGATTCCCTTCGAGCGCGCCGTGCGCACGTAGTCCATGCCCAGCACGTCGAGCATCTGGGAGCGCACGAGGCGCGTGATGCGCGCGGTGGCGTAAAGACCCGCCGTGATCGACGGCAGGATGATGTAATACCAGGCGTCGTAACCCGAGGTGGGAAGCCAGCCGAGATACACGGCGAAGAATATGATGAGCAAAAGGCCGAGCCAGAAGTTCGGCATCGACTGGCCGAACATCGCGCCGACCGAACTGGAATAGTCGATCCACGTATTGCGGAAGGTGGCAGACAAGACTCCGGCGGGTATGGATATCACCACGGCTATCAGGACCGCCACCAGGGCGAGGAGAACGGTGTTGGGGAAATGCTCGAGCACGAGGCCCATCGCCGGTATCTCGTGCCTATAGGAAAACCCGAAATCGCCTCGAATCACGCCCTTGGTGCGGACGATCTTGGGCGCGTCGGGGTCGCGTTCGAGTTCATCGACCTTCACTTTCTCTCTGTCTGTGCCGAGCAGGTCGTCCACCAGGTCCGATCCCAGGATGAACTTGGCGAACTGGATCGGTATGGGCTGATCGAAGCCCATCTCCTTGCTGAAGGCCTCGATGTCCTCTTCGGTGGAATCGAGCGGCATGAGGACCGCCGCGGGATTCCCCGTGATCTGGAGCATCGAGAACACGAGGATCAGTATCGCCCCGAACACGATGAAGCTTTGCAGGCAGCGTCTGATGATATAGGTGCGCATGGTGAAACCCTTGCCGAAAAACGATTGAATACAAATACGCCATATATACGTGAGAGATTACTTATCCCCTTCTTTCGGCGGCTCGTCAAGAGCCGTGGCACTTGCGCATAACCTGAAGCCATTCAAACCTGCATGCGCGGTGCGCCTCCCCGCTTCATGGACAACCCGCGCCTTCGTTCTGTAGGATGCGGAAATTGCGATGCACGACCCCCATACATGCGAAAATCTTTGCGCTTTCATCACCGAAAGGAGAAACCCATGAAACTCGCCACCTACAGAAACCTCTCGCCGGGCGCGACCGGAGACCGACTGGGCGCCGTTCTGAAAGACGGGCGAACCCTCGACCTGCGCCTCGCCTACGCGAGCTATCTCGCGGAAAAAGAGGGCGAAGGACGCCCCTACGCCATGGCGAACGCGCGGATTCCCCGGGACATGCGCGAATTTCTATGCGGCGGCGAACCGGCCATGGCGGCGGTCGGTGCGGCGCTCGGCCATGCGGAGGCCATCATCGCCTCCGGCGGAGAGCCTGCGGGGCCGGACGGCGAACTCGCCGCCCTGAAAGACCGGCACGTGCGACTCAGGGCGCCTATCCCCCATCCGGGCAAGTTCTTCCACACCGGGCTCAACTCGAACAAGCACGTCGCCAACACGGGTCATGCGGTTCCCGAAAACGTGCCCGGCGCGCCGCGCTTTGACTCCTCGCTCGTCGGCCACGAGGAACCCGTGCTCTATCCCAAACAGACCCAGATGCTGGATTACGAGGTGGAGGTCGGCTTCATCATCGGCAAATACTGCAAGGACGTGAAACCCGAGAACGCCTTCGACGCCATCATGGGCTATACGGTCTACAACGACATCACGGCGCGCGAGGTGCAGCGCTCCGCCGCTTTGGGCGGCGTTTTCCTGGGCAAGAACTTCGACACCACCAACCCCATCGGCCCCTACATCGTCACCGCCGACGAGGTGCCGAACCCTGAATCGCTGCGCGTGCAATGCCGGGTGAACGGAGAGACGCGACAGGACGAACTCCTGACCGACATGATCTTCAAGATACCCGAACTCATCGCCTTCTACAGCCAGATGTCGCTGGAGCCGGGCGACATCATCTCATCGGGCACGTTCTGCGGCGTGGCCCTGGAGCAGGAAGACCCGGAACCCTTCCTCCTAAAACCGGGTGACGTGGTGGAATGCGAGGTCGAGCACGTGGGAGTTCTGAGAAACCCCATCGTCGCCCAGGACTAGATCAGGCGGCGACGCCCAGGGTCTTGCGGACCGCCGCGACGACTTTCTCCGTGCTCGGGAGCACGAATTTCTCGAGTTTCGTCTGAACGGGAATCGGCGCCATGAGCGCGGCCACGCGGCCGATGGGCGCGTCGAGGTATTCGAAAACCGCCTCCTGTATGGCGGCCGAAATCTCCGCGCCCACGCCGCTCCTCAGGTGGCCCTCTTCCACGATGACGCAGCGGCTCGTCTTGCGAACGGAGGCCGTGATGGTTTCCACGTCCAGGGGCGAGAGCGAACGCGGGTCGATGACCTCGCACTCGATACCCTCTCCCGCCAGCGCCTCCGCCGCTTCGAGGCAATGGCCCATCTGATAGCCGATACCCACGATGGTGGCGTCCGCACCCGACCGCTTCACGTCGGCCACCCCGATGGGCGTGGTGTGATCGCCTTCAGGAACAGCCTGCTTCGTCTTTTGCGCGTAGAGCAGCCTGTGCTCGATGAACATGACCGGGTTGTCGTCGCGAACGGCGGCCTTGAGCAGCCCCTTGGCGTCGGGCGCGCAACTCGGGTAGAGGACTTTCAGCCCCGGCACCTGCATGAACCACGCTTCGAGCGACTGCCCGTGCGTCGCGCCGTACTGAAGGCCCGCGCCGCTGGGTATCCGCGCCACCATGGGAACCGATAGCTGTCCCCCCAGCATGTAGCGCAGCTTCGCCGCCTGGTTCACGATGGGGTCGAGCGCGTATGTGGTGAAGTCCATGAAGCGCAAGTCCACGATGGGGCGGAAACCCGCCATCGCCGCACCCACGCCTGCGCCCGTGAAGCCGAGTTCGCAGATGGGCGTGTCGCGCACCCGGTCGCGCCCGAAGCGATCGGCCAGCCCCGAACACACGCCGAAATAATCGAACGCCACGTCCTCGCCCATGAGGAACACCTTCTCATCGCGCGCCATCTCCTCGTGGAGCGCCTCGTTCAGGGCTTCGACGTATGTGAGTTCTGGCATCCCGGATTACCTCAGGCGAAGATGTCCTCGAGCGCCACGCTTTCTTCGGGCTCGGGACTGCTCTCCGCAAAGTCGATTGCTTCCTGAATCTCCGCCTCCACCGCGTCGGCGTGCGCTTTCTTTTGTTTCTCCGTCATCTTGAGCATCTTCTCACACACGATGAGGGGGTCTCTCTCCTTCCAGCCCTCCCATTCCTCTTTCGTGCGGTACATGCCGTAGTGCGGGTCGCCACGCGAGTGGCCGAAAAACCGGTAGGTCTTCGCCTCGATGAGACTCGGCCCCAGACCGCGCCGCGCGTGGGCCACGGCCTCGCGGCTCGCCTCATACACCGCCGCCGCGTCCATGCCGTCCACCGTCAGGCCGGGGGCGTCGTAGCCCTTCGAGCGTACACTGATGTCGTTCACCGCCGTGGAATACTCCGCCGGCACGCTGACGGCGTACTGGTTGTTCTCGCAGAAAAACACGACCGGCAGCTTCCAGATGGCGCACAGGTTCATCGCCTCGTGAAAGGCGCCGTTGTTCGAAGCGCCGTCACCGAAGAAAACCACCGCCACCCGGTCTTTCCCTTCGAGCTGATACGCGAGGCCGATGCCCGCCGCCATCGGCATGTTCGCGCCCACGATGGAATGCGCGCCGTAGTGGCCCTTCGACACGTCGGCGATGTGCATGGAGCCGCCCTTCGAGCGGCAAAGGCCGGTCACCTTCCCCATCAGTTCGGCCAGCATCTCGGGCAGGCGCGTTCCCTTGGCGATGGAGTGTCCGTGCCCCCGGTGGGTGGTGAGTACGGCGTCATCCTCCCGCAAGGCCGCGCATACGCCTGCCGAACACGCCTCCTGGCCGATGCTCACGTGCACGCCGCCCACCACCTTGCCCGCCATGTACATATCGTCCGCCGTCTCCTCGAAGCGACGGATCCGGAGCATGGTGCGGTACATCTCGCCCATGCGTTTTCGGGATAACCCGGAAGTCGATTTCGCCAAGACAGGTCCTCTACGCAAGCAGCTTCTTCGCCGCCGCCACGATCTTCTCCGTGCTGGGCAGGACGATGGCTTCTAATTTCGTGTGAACGGGCACGGGCACGTCGAGGGCCGCCACGCGGACGATGGGCGCCTTCAGCGCGCCGAAGGCCGCCTCCTGCACCGATGCGGCTATCTCGGCGCCCACGCCGCCGCTTTTGTGCCCCTCTTCGGCGATGACGCATCGGCCCGTTTTTCGGACAGAGGCCGCAAGCCCCTCCACGTCCAGGGGATTGATGGTCCTGGGGTCCACCACCTCGGCGTCGACCCCCTCCCCAGAGAGCAATTCCGCGGCTTCCAGACAACTACGCGCCTGGCTTCCGATTCCGATGAGGGTGATGTCGCTCCCTTTTCTTTTGACCGCCGCCTTCCCGATGGGTTCGGTATAATCGCCCTCCGGCACGGGACCTTCCAGGGAGTAAAGTGAGCGGTACTCCACGAAGAGCACCGGATTGTCCTCCCTGATGGCGGATTTCAGGAGCCCCTTCACATCGGCGGGGTCGCTCGGCACGATGACGCGCAGGCCCGGCACCTGGATGAACCAGGCTTCGAGGCACTGGCTGTGCGTGGGGCCGTTCTGGGAGTAGCCGCCCTCGGGCGCACGGATTACCAGGGGCACGCTCACCTGCCCGCCGAGCATGTAGCGCAGCTTGGCCGCCTGATTCGCGATGGGGTCGATGGCCAGCATCATGAAATCGATGCGCCGCATGTCGAGCACGGGCCGGTAGCCCGCCATCGCCGCACCGACGGCCGCTCCGGTGAAACCAAGTTCGCTGATGGGCGTGTTTCGCACCCGCTCGGGGCCGAACCTGTCGCCCAGACCCGCCGTGGCGGGCGAGATGGCGGAGAGCGCCACGTCCTCGCCCATCAGGAACACTTTCTCATCGCGCGCCATCTCCTCGTGGAGCGCTTCGTTGATCGCCGCCGCATAGGAAATGGTTCGCGTCTTCACATCAGGCATAGAGATCCTCATACACTTCTTCGGGCTTGGGCTCGGGGCTTTGCCGCGCGAAGGCGAGCGCATCCCGTAATTCGTTCTCCACCGCTTCCGCATGCGTTTTTTTCTGCGCCTCGCTCACGCCGAGTATCCCTTCCGCCACGAGGAGGGGGTCTTTCGCCTTCCACTCGTTCCATTCCTCCTCGGTGCGATACGGTCCGAACTGGGGGTCTTTTCTCGAATGACCGAAATAGCGGTACGTCTTCGCTTCGATCAGGCTGGGACCCAGGCCCGCTCTCGCGCGGGAGACGGCCTCGACCATCACCTCGTGCACCGCCAGCACGTCCATGCCGTCCACCGTCACGCCGGGCATGTCGTATCCCGCCGCCCGCGAGCTGATGTCCGCCACCGAGGTGGCGTAGCCCACCCGGGTGCTCGAGGCGAAATGGTTGTTCTCGCAAAAGAAGATGACGGGGAGCTTCCATATCGCGGCCAGGTTCATCGACTCGTGGAAGCTGCCCTCGTTCGCCGCGCCGTCGCCGAAAAAGACGACCGCCACCTGGCCCTTTCCCTCGAAGTGAAATGCGAGGCCGATGCCCACCCCCATGGGCATGTTCGATCCCACGATGGAATGCGCGCCGTAGTGGCCCTTCGATACGTCGGCGATGTGCATGGAGCCGCCCTTGGCGTGGCATAGCCCGGTGGCCTTGCCCAGAAGCTCCGCCATCATCTCGGGCAGGCGCGTCCCCTTGGCGATGGAATGGCCGTGGCCCCGGTGGGTGGTGAGAATCGCATCATCATCCTTAAGCGTGCTGCACGCGCCGACCGAGCAGCCCTCCTGGCCGATGCTCACGTGGATGCCGCCCACGACCTCGCCTTTTTCGAACAACTCGAACGCCGTCTCCTCGAAGCGGCGTATGCGCAGCATGTCGCGGTACATCGCCTGCTTGCGCTCATCGCTCAAAGGCGCTTTTTCTTCAGACAAAAGATGCTCTCCTTAGCGTGGATAAATGGATTTTTCTCGTCCGGAGAAGACAAGATTCTCACAAATCGCCGCCTGAGGCCAACACTCAGCCGGATTTCGCTTTTTCCTCCTCGGCCTGCTCGTCGGCGATTCGCTTGAGCGCGTAGAGACCCTCCATCAGCACGGGCGCGCCGCCGCCGATGCTCGCCACCTCGAAGGCTTCGAGCGCCTCTTCCATCGTCGCGCCCAGGCGCAAGGCCTTTTTCGTGTGGGTGTAGACCTCGTGTTTCATGCCCTTGAAGGCGAGCAGACCGATTTCGATGAGTTCGCGCGTCTTGGGGTCCAGATGCCGCGGCTCTTCCTTGAAAAACCCCCAGTGCATCTGCGAGTAGATCTCGAAATAATCCGGGTCCAACTGCGCGCCGAAGCCGAGCACGTCGTACACGAACCCCCGGTCGCCATGAATCTTCTCCGTAATGCGCTTTACCTTTTCCTCTCTGGTTTCTTCCGCCATTTTCTTCTCCTTATGGGAACAAGATAAAGGCGGAGGTCTCCGAATCAGGAAACCCCCGCCTGAAAAAGCAGTCCTACGCCGTACCGAACCTGTCCATCCACCAGTCCGCAATCCACTCCCCGCACATCGGCAGGTTGTCGAACACGCAGTGCTGGCTGCCGCCGTCCTCGACGCTGAAAATCTTGAGTTCCTTCTCCTCGGAACCGCAGGCTTCATAAAGCCTGTGGGCCATATCGACCGGCACGATGTTGTCGTCCTGGCCGTGTGTGATGCAGATGGGCATGCGTATCTTCTCGGCGACACCCGCCAGAGTGTAGTTCTTGCACTTTTCCATCGCGGAATCCATGTCCGGCGTCCCGAGCACCCAAGGCAGTTGCCAGATGGCGGATGAGGAGATGGTGCCGCCGCTTTCGAGCACCTTTCTCCTGTGCACCCAGACCTCGTGGTAATCGAAATGCGCCCCCCAGGTCAGGCACGCCGCGTAGCGGTGCTCGAAAGCGGCGATGCGCGGGGCGTAGTAGCCGCCCATGCTCATGGCCATCAGGCCGATGCGCCCAGAATCCACCTCGGGTCGCGCGTCCAGAAAATCGAACGCAGCAGTTCCCGCCACCTCGTAATCCGGGCGGCTCGGTATCTTCCCGAGCCTGAGCGTCTCCCCCTGGCCCGGTCCGTCCACGCAGAGCACCCCGACGCCTCGCTCGATCAAAGCGAGTGCACCCCACAGAACGGTGATCTCCTTCGAGCCGTCGAGTCCATTGAAAAAGGCGACGTAAGGATCATTGCCTGTGGGATTCCTGGGCGGAAGGAGGTATGCCGCCAGGGGGCCTTCCTCGTAGGGAACGTCGGCGCGCTCGAACCCGGGCACGCGGTATTTCATCCCCTTCTCGTAGTGGGGCAGGAGTTTTCTGTAGGATTCGGATTTTCTCGGATCGTCGGGGTGGACGAAGCGCTCGCTCGCGTAGCGGTAAATCGCGCTCCGCACGTAGGCCGCCATGGCGGTGCGCGTGTGGCCCTTTCGCTCCTCATCCTCCGCGCGGGCGAGCGTCTTGTCCGACATCCAGGACCAGGCGTCGTGCCAGGCTTCGGCGTCGCCCGCCCGTCCGCTCAGGCGTTTTCCGATCTGATCGATTTCGTGAAAGTTCGATCCCCCCATCGCGGCGATGTTGATCTGCCCGCTCATCAACTGCGACCAGAGATAGTGCTCCGGGAAATATCGAAACCACGAACCGATGATGTTCTCCGACATGAAAAGTCTCCTCCCAGGTTGAATCCATTCACATAGCAAGCCGTTTTGCGATGCGGAGAACATACACGCAACGCCCGCGCGTTCACAAGGAAACTTTGTGGCGGATCAACCGCCCCGAGCTTTGACCCTTGATTCGCATCCGTGATAATTTTCTCAAATACAAGGGCAGACAAACTACTTGACACTCTCAGAAATTCAAGAGGTGTTTTCATCTTCACCGGAGCAGGTTTTATGACCTGCTCTATTCCTTAAAGGAGGAAAACCTATGCGGAAGTTTCTCGTAATCCTGGCCGTCTTCGCCATTCTGGCGATGGGCGCGCCCGTGACGGCTGACGCGAAAAGCACCGTCACCATCGCCCTCTCGGGCGAACCACCGACAATGGACCCGCACCGCGTCTCGAACTTCGTCGGCGCGATGGTCTGGCGTTGGAGCTACGATACCCTTCTTCACGCCGAGACCGGAACGGGCGAGAAAAAGCCATGGCTCGCCACCAAGTGGACCCAACTCGGTCCCCTGAAGTGGAAGTTCCAGCTGAGAAAAGGCGTGAAGTTCAGCGACGGCTCGCCTTTCACGGCGGAGAGCTTCAAGTACACCATCAGCCGCATCATGAAGTCCGCGCGGCAAAGGCAATACTTCAAAAACATCGATAAAATAGAAGTCGTCGACGACCATACCTTCATCTATCACAACAGAGAACCCGATGGCGGCATGTGGAACCGCCTGACCCGCTGGGCCGGCCCCATCAGCCTGAAGACCAAGGGCATGGAACTCGCCCACATCTCGCGCAACACCTACGGCACGGGACCCTATGTCCTCAAGTCCTGGACCAAGGGCCAGAAGATGGTGTTCGACGCGAACCCGAACTGGTGGAACAACAAGAACTTCCCGAAGCGGCCGCAGCGCATCGTCCTCCGCCGCATCCGCGAGAGCGCCACGCGCGCCAAGGCGCTTCAGGCGGGCGAGATCGACGTGGCCTGGGGCATCATGCCGCAGTTCATCCCCCAGCTCGAGAAAAACCCGAAGACGAAAGTCGCCGTCGTCCCCGCCGTGCGCATCATGCACATGGGCTTCTTCACGAGACACGGCGGCCCGATGGCCAACGTCAAGGTGCGCCAAGCGATCAACTACGCCATCGACGCGGAGGCGATTCGCACGACCATCCTGGGCGGACGCGCGGACCTGTTCGGTCAGATGCTCCACCCCTGGAACTACTCGGGCTACAACCCCAAGAAAAAATGGTACGGCTATGACCCGGCCAAGGCGAAGGCCCTCTTGAAGGAAGCCGGCTACGAAAAGGGCTTCAAGATGGAAGTCATCGCCACGAACGGCCGCTACCCGGGCGACAAGGCCACGTGTGAGGCCATCGCCGGGATGGTCAAGAAAGTCGGCGTGAACGCCACGTGTAACTCCCAGCGCTTCCCGCTCTTCAAGAAGCTGCACCGCGCCTACAAGGCCGGCAAGAAGAAGGGCGCCGCCGCCTATTACATGGGCTTCGGCAACGGCCAGGGCGACTCCACTTCCGTGCTTCGCGGAACGTCGAGCTGCAAGGGCCCCTGGAGCGGCATGTGCTACCCGGAGTTGGATAAGGCGATCGACGCGGCCACGGCTACCGTCGACCCGAAAAAACAGCAGATGGCGTTCGAAGGCGTAACCGACTTGATGAAAAAACTGGTCACGCACAAGATCGTCGTGAAGATCCACGACGTGCTCGGCCATGGTTCGAACCTGAAATGGATCCCGCGCCACGACGAGACGCTTCTCCCCTGGGAGATCGGAGTGCTCGGCATGAACTAGGCGGGTGTTTTCGCTGCACCGCGCCGCGGGGGGCGGCCGACGCCCCCCGCGGTTTTTTTACCTTCACGAATTAACCGCTCATCTTCGAGGCTCAACCATGAAGTTCGGCATTTTTGGTCCGCTCAGCAACTGCGTCCAAAGATAGCCCTCCCCGAAATTCCGAAGCCACGAGCCCATTACGTTCTCCACCAAGAAGCCTCCTCCTCGTTGAAACGTTGGACGCATTCATACATTTCGCGTTGCGGGGGACATACACCATATCCCGGCTTTCACTACTTACACCCCGCGTTCACCTGGAATCCGGGCGGAGATAAGTCGTTTTCCTGTTTTGACGTTTTATTCTCATCCGTGATAGATTTTTAATATACAATAAAAGGGAAAAAGTGACGTAACTCTCTCAAGGAACCAAAGAAGTGTATTTGTTCTTCACCGGGGCAGGTATCGCAACCTGTCCCTCGTAAAGGAGGAAAACCCATGCGGAAGTTTCTCGTAATCCTGGCCGTCTTCGCGGTTCTGGCGATGGGCGCACCCGTGACGGCTGACGCGAAAAGCACCGTCACCATCGCCCTGACGGGCGAACCACCGACGATGGACCCGCACCGCGTCTCGAACTTCATCGGCGCGATGGTCTGGCGTTGGAGCTACGACACCCTCATTCACGCCGAGACCGGAACGGGCGCGAAAAAGCCTTGGCTCGCCACGAAGTGGGTGAAAGTAACCCCCAAGAGCGCGAAGTTCCATCTGAGGAAGGGCGTCAAGTTCTCGGACGGCACGCGCCTGACGGCGGAAAACTTCAAGTACACGATGACCCGTGTCTTGAAATCCGCGCGCCAGAGAACTTACTTCAAGAACTTCGACAAAATCGAAATTCTCGACGACAACACCTTCATCTACCACAACAAACAGCCCGACAGCGGTATGTGGAACCGCCTGACCCGCTGGGCCGGCTCCATCAGCCTGAAGACCAAGGGCATGGAACTCGCCCACATCTCGCGCAACACCTACGGCACGGGTCCCTATGTCCTCAAATCCTGGACCAAGGGCCAGAAGATGGTGTTCGACGCGAACCCGAACTGGTGGAACAACAAGAATTTCCCGAAACGGCCGCAGCGAATCGTCCTCCGCCGCATCCGCGAGAGCGCCACGCGCGCCAAGGCGCTGCAGGCGGGCGAGATCGACGTGGCCTGGGGCATCATGCCGCAGTTCATCCCCCAGCTCGAGAAAAACCCGAAAACGGCAGTCGCCGTCGTCCCCGCCGTGCGCATCATGCACATGGGATTCTTCACGAGACACGGCGGCCCGATGGCCAACGTGAAGGTGCGCCAGGCGATCAACTACGCCATCGACGCGGAGGCGATTCGCACGACCATCCTGGGCGGGCGCGCCGACCTCTTCGGCCAGATGCTCCATCCCTGGAACTACTCGGGCTACAACCCCAAGAAGAAATGGTACGGCTACGACCCGGCCAAGGCGAAGGCCCTCTTGAAGGAAGCCGGCCACGAAAAGGGCTTCAAGATGGAAATCGTCGCCACGAACGGCCGCTACCCGGGCGACAAGGCCACGTGTGAGGCCATCGCCGGGATGGTCAAGAAAGTCGGCGTAAACGCCACGTGTAACTCCCAGCGCTTCCCGCTCTTCAAGAAGCTCCACCGCGCCTACAAGGCCGGCAAGAAAAAAGGCGCTGCGGCCTACTACATGGGCTTCGGTAACGGTGGAGGTGATTCCTCCGGCGTGCTTCGCGGAACGTCGAGTTGCAAAGGCGCCTGGAGCGGCATGTGCTTCAAGGAGCTGGACGCTCTGATCGACAAGGCCAACGCCACCGTCGACGAAAAAAAACAGCAGATGGCGTTCGAAGCCGTGACCGACAAGATGAAAGCGCTGGCCACGCACAAGATCGTCGTGAAGATCCACGACGTGCTCGGCCACCGGGCGAACCTCAGGTGGACACCGCGCCACGACGAGACGCTTCTCCCCTGGGAGATCGAAGTGCTCGGCATGAACTAGGCGGGCGTTTTCGCTGCATCACGCCGCGGGGGGTGCTCGACGCCCCCCGCGGTTTTTTTGCACCTTCAAGGATAAACCGCTTTTTCTGAGGTTCAGACATGAAATTCGGCATCTTTTTGTCCGCACAGCAGAACCTGGACGCCAATCTGGTCGACGCGTTCCGCTCCCAAATCGATCTTGTTCGCCTTACGCGTGACAAGGGTTGGGATTCTTTTTTCACCGGACAGCACTACCTGAGCGAGGGGAACGTGCAGCACCTGCAGAACCTGCCCTTTCTCGCGCGCTTAAAAGCCGAGGCGGGCGACATGATGCTCGGCCTCGGCGTCTTGCTCATCAATCTGCACAACCCGGTCTACGTGGCGGAGACCGTCGCCACCATGGACGTCATCGCCGAGGGTAACATGGCGTTCGGCGTCGGCCTCGGCTACCGCGACGTGGAGTTCGACGCCTTCGGCGTCCGGCGGGGAGAGCGGGTGAAGCGCTTCGTGGACTGCCTCGAACTGGTCAAGCGCCTGTGGACGGAAGAATCCGTTTCGTTCGAGAGCGAATACTGCACGCTGAAAGACGTGCGCATGAACATGCGCCCCGTCCAAAAGCCTTATCCCCCCATCTGGTTTGCGGCGAACAGCGACCCGGCCGTGAAGCGCGCGGCGCACTTGGGCGATACCCTTCTCATCAATCCCCACGCCACCACGCAGACCATCGCGCGCCAGATGGATGTCTACCGCGAAGGCCTGGCGGAGGCGGGAAAATCCATGCCTGAGGAGCTTCCCTGCATGAAGGAGGTCTTCTGCGCCAGGGACAGGAAAACGGCGCTCGAACTCGCAGGCCCCTACCTCGGCCAGAAATACAAGGACTACGCTCGCTGGGGGCAGGACAAGGCCCTGCCTGAGGACGAGACCTTCGACCAGCCCTTCGAGGACCTGCTCAAGGATCGCTTCGTCATCGGTTCACCGGAGGATTGCTACGAGCAACTCAAACCCTACAAGGATATGGGCGTGAACCACCTCATCATCCGTACGCACTGGATCGGCATGCCCGCTTCCTCGGCGCTGGAAAGCGCGCGGCTCATTTCCGACGAACTCATGCCCGCGCTGAAAGCATAGGACGCTCCCGAGCCCGGAAGGAGACACCATCATGGCCTCTGCAAAAGACTTTCCCCGCTACCCGAAAACCGAATACGCCCGCCGCTACCGCGAGATCAGAAAAAGGATGCGTGCGCGGGGAATCGACGTCCTCATCTTCTACGGGGATTCGGGAATGCAGGGCGGCAATCAGGCCAACCTCAAATACGTCACGAACTACAAGGACCCGGTGAGCAGCTTCTTCGTCTTTCCGCTCAGGGGCGCGCCCGCTCTGTTTATTTCGAACCGGCTTTATCTCCCCTACGCGAAAAAGATGAGCATCATCGCGAAAACAGAGGCCGTGGACTACGAACCGGGCCTTAAGGTCGAAGGACGCATCCGTGAACTGGGGCTTGAGAAAGGAACCATCGGCCTGGTCGGCTTTCGCGGCATTCTACCCGTCTCCCTGCCGTTCAGCGTGGTGGATCACTGGCGCAAAGCTCTCAAGGGCGCGAGCTTTACAGACGCTTCGGACATTCTCGCCGAAGTGAGGCTCATCAAAAGCCGCGAGGAACTCAAGTGGTTCCGGCGCGGGGCGGCGCTTACGGATATGGCTTTTGAAGCTCTGGACAAGAAAGCAAAAATAGGCATGAGCGAGTTCGAACTCGCCGCCACCATCTCCGGCGCATATGTGCCCAGAGGCGGAAGCCCGCAACTCATCTTCGTGGGCTCGACCTCCATGGCGAGGCCGCAGTTGATCTTCCCCAACCAGTTCCCATCGCACCGCAAGATCAGAAAAGGCGACATCGTGCTGACGGAGTTATCCGCCGATTACGAGATGCACCCCGGCCAGGCGCACCGGCCCATCTCCGTCGGGGTGGAGCCGACGCCCATCTACCGGAAACTCTACGAGGTGGGCGTGGAGGCCTACGAGCGAATACTCAAGGCGTTGAAACCGGGCAATACGCACGAGGACATCAAGCGCGCGGGCGCCATCATCGAAGAGGAGGGCTTCACCACCTTCGACACCACCTTCCACGGCTGGGGGCTGCTCATCGAAAACCCCCGCGTCGACGTGGCCGCCACCATCCTCAAACGGCCCCAGAACGAAATCACCTTCACCGAAGGCATGCTCATGGTGATTCAGCCCAACGTCTGCACGGTGGACGGCAAGCGCGGCCTTCAGGTGGGAAACCTCGTGGAAGTCACCAAAACAGGCGCGCGCACCCTCCAGAAATTCCCCATGAAGTTCATGCGCATATAAAAAGCCGCTCTGCAGGCTCATCCTGCGGGGCGGCTCTTTATGATCAAGAGAATCAGTTGGCCGGCATGGCCGCGATTTTCTTTTCGAGATCCTCGGCGAGGGGAGAACCCAGGCTCTTGAGTTTTCCTAAATCCGCCAGGGCGGCCGCCTTGTTTTCGGCCATGACGTGGGCGACGCCCCTGTATTCCAGGGCAGGCGCATAGTCGGGCTTGATGGAGAGCGCCCTGTCGTAGGCGGCGATGGCCTCTTTCGCCTTGCCCATCTTCCTCAGTGAATAGCCCAGCATGTTGAAGGCCTTATAGTGCTCGGCGTCTTCTTCGATCACCTTCCGGAAAAGAGCCGCCGCCTCCGCCCATTTTCCTTCTCGCGCCTTTTCCTCTCCTTGCGCATAATTCTGTCCGGCCATCTCGGGTTTGGGGTCGCCTGCCGGATGAGAGGGCGACGCCAGGGTGAGCGACATCACGAACGCGAGAGCAACGAAGGATAAAATCTTCATGGCATCATCTCCTGAAAAACGAAACTTTCTCTCAAGGCGGCAACTCAAGGGATTGCGCGCGTCCGCATCAATGATCGAACGCTACTTTCAGGCTCAGGTATACGACAAAAAAAGAGGGCCGTCATTCACCCCTTCGGGTGAGCGACAGCCCCCAAGTGAAATACCCGCTAGTTGTTGAGCCCGCTTTGGTTCGCCACGGAAATACGGGTGATGGCGCGCTTCAGAGCCAACTCGGCCCGATCGAAATCGAGTTCTTCCTCGGCCTTCTGACCCGCCATGCGTTCCTGCGCGCGCTGGCGCGATTCCTGTGCGCGCTCGGCGTCGATGTCTTCGGCCCGTTCGGCGCTCTCCGCCAGGATGGTTATCTTGTCGGGGCCTACCTCGGCGTATCCCTCGATGATGGATACGAAATACCGCGCGCTGCCCGTGCGGTAGCTGAGCACGCCGACCCCCAACTGGCACAGGTAGGGCGTGTGCTGGGACAGCACGCCGAACTCGCCGTAAAACCCCGGGGCCGTCACCTCGTCCACCTCGGCGGAGACGAGCTTGCGCTCGGGCGTCACGATGTCGAGCATCATTTTGCCTTCAACCATTCTCTTATACCTCGACGCCCAGGCTCTTGGCCTTCTCTTTGGCGGTATCGAGATTGCCCACCATGTAGAACGCCTGCTCGGGCAGGTGATCCACGTTGCCGTCGGCGAGTTCCTTGAAGCCCTGAATGGTGTCCTCGAGCCGCACGTACACCCCTGGCGTGCCCGTGAACTGCTCGGCCACGTGGAAGGGCTGGCTCAGGAAGCGCTGAATCTTGCGCGCGCGCGCCACGATGATCTTGTCGTCCTCTGAGAGTTCGTCCATTCCCAGAATCGCGATGATGTCCTGAAGATCCTTGTAGCGCTGAAGAATCTGCTGCACCTGCCGAGCCACGCCGTAGTGCTCCTCACCCAAAATCCGGGGATCCAGAATCCGGCTTGTGGAATCGAGCGGGTCCACCGCCGGGTAGATGCCGAGCTCGGCGATCTGGCGCGAGAGAACCGTGGTGGCGTCCAGGTGCGCGAACGCGGTGGCGGGCGCGGGGTCTGTCAGGTCGTCCGCAGGCACGTAGATGGCCTGCACCGAAGTGATGGAGCCTTTTTTCGTCGAGGTGATGCGCTCCTGGAGGTCGCCCATCTCCGTCGCGAGGTTCGGCTGATAGCCCACCGCGCTGGGCATACGCCCCAGCAGAGCGGACACTTCGGAACCCGCCTGCGTGAAGCGGAAGATGTTATCGATGAACAGAAGCACGTCCTGGCCTTCCACGTCGCGGAAGTATTCCGCGAGCGTCAGGCCCGAGAGGCCGACTCGCAAACGCGCGCCGGGAGGCTCCGTCATCTGGCCATACACCAGCCCCACGCTTTCGAGAACGCCCGATTCTTCCATCTCGAGGTAGAGGTCGTTGCCCTCGCGGGTGCGCTCGCCCACGCCGGAGAACACAGACGTGCCCGAGTGCTCCGTGGAGATGTTATGGATGAGCTCCATGATGAGAACCGTCTTGCCCACGCCGGCGCCGCCGAAAAGACCCGTCTTGCCGCCCCGGGTATAGGGCTCCAGGAGGTCAACGACCTTGAGACCCGTCTCGAGCATCTCCGTGGACGTGCTCTGATCTTCCAGAGTGGGTGCGGGGCGATGGATCGGCAAACGCTCCGTCGTTTCCACGGGCCCTTTCCCGTCCACCGGCTCCCCGATGACGTTCAAAATGCGTCCCAGCGACGCCTTGCCCACGGGCATCGAGATCGGCGCGCCCGTATCCACGGCCGTTAGTCCGCGAATCAGTCCTTCGGTCGGCTCCATCGAGACGGTGCGCACGGTGGATTCGCCCAGGTGGAGCGCCACCTCCACGACGACCTCGTCTTTTTCCCCTTCGGCGAGGAGGGAGGGGTCTTTTTTGACGAGGAGCGCATTTCTGAGCTCCGGCAGGCTGCCTGCGTCAAACTCGACATCGATAACGGGTCCGATAACCTGTGTTACACGTCCTTCGTTCATCCTGGGCTCCTTCGTCATCAAATTCCCCGTTCGGCCGGCTCATCAGTCGGCTCTTTTCGGGGTTGTCTTCTCTGATCCGTAATCCTCTACGCCAGCGCATCGGCGCCGGCCACCACTTCGAGCAACTCCGTGGTGATCGAAGCCTGGCGCACGCGGTTCATCTGCAACGTCAGCGTCCCTATCATCTCCTCGGCGTTTCTGGACGCGTTGTCCATCGCCGTCATGCGGGCGCCGAACTCGCTCGCCTCCGCGTCGAGAAGCGACCTGTAGATCTGCACCCGCACGTGCCTCGGCAAGATGCTGTCCAGCACACCCTCCATCGAGGGCTCGTAAATGTATTCCGCCGCCACGGGCTCGCCCTGATCGTCGAGCGAATCGGGCACCGGAGGCGCCAGAGGCAAAAGCCGCGAGAGCCTCGGGCTCTGGCTCAGAATCGTGCGAAACTCCGTGGTGATGATGTGGACCTCATCGAAGCCCTCTTCGAGATACGCCCTGGTCATAAGCTCGGCCAGTTGGGTGGCGAGGGCGAAGTCTATCTTCCCGTAGACGTCCGTGAATTGCTCCTTGAAGGAAAACTCCCGTCGCGCCAGAAAATCGCGTCCCTTGCGGCCCACGACGATGATCTCGGTTTCCTTGCCCTCTTCCTCGCGCTTCCTCAGGAACTGAAATGCCTGGCGAAGCAGGTTGGTGTTGTAGCCGCCGCAAAGCCCCTTGTCCGAGGTGATGACGAGCAGAAGCACGCGATCGTCCTTCATGTCGTCTCGAAGAAGGGGGTGCGTGTCCGCCGATACCTTTGCGGCCAGCGAATTCACCAGTTCCTCCATCTTCTCGCTATATGGCCGGGCGCTCTCGATGCGCTCCTGCGCCCGGCGCACCTTCGAGGCCGCAACGAGCTTCATCGCCCGTGTGATCTGCTGGGTGTTTTTTACGCTGCGTATGCGGCGCTTGTAATCTCTGGTAGAGGCCATTTTCCACCTATTCCGCTGCGGCGGCCGCCGCTTCGGGCTCCGCCGTCTGGAGCGTTTTCACGAATTCCTCGCACGCCGCCCGCAGGCCTTCGGTGATCTCGTCGGTCAATTCGCGCTTTTCGGCCACATCGTTCACCAACTGCGAGTGGCTCGTCTCCATGTAGGTGAGAAAATCGTTGTTCACCTTCTGAATGTCATCAATATCCACGCTATCGAGATAGCCCTGCGTGCCCAGGAAGATCGACATGATCTGGCGATGCACTATCTCGGGCGCATACTGGGGCTGCTTGAGCAGTTCCGTCAGTCGCGAACCCCGGGCCAACTGCGCCTGCGTGGCCGCATCGAGCTCGGAGCCGAACTGTGCGAAAGCCGCCATCTCGCGGTACTGCGCCAGGTCCAGGCGCAAGGTGCCGGCCACCTTCTTCATGGCCTTGTTCTGGGCGGCGCCGCCCACGCGCGAGACGGAAAGGCCCACGTTGATGGCGGGCCGGATACCCGAGTGGAACAGGGCGGATTCGAGGTAAATCTGCCCGTCGGTAATGGAAATCACGTTCGTCGGGATGTAGGCCGACACGTCGCCCGCCTGCGTCTCGATGATGGGCAGGGCGGTGAGCGAACCGCCGCCCAAGTCGTCGCTCAGCTTGGCCGCGCGCTCCAGCAGGCGCGAATGGAGGTAGAAGACGTCTCCGGGATAGGCCTCGCGGCCGGGCGGACGCCTGAGCATCAAGGAGAGCTGGCGATAGGCCGCCGCCTGTTTCGAGAGGTCGTCGTAGATGATCAGCGCGTGCATGCCGTTGTCGCGGAAATACTCGCCGATGGCGCAGCCCGCATACGGGGAGATGTACTGCAGGGGCGCGGGGTCGGAGGCCGTGGCCGCCACGACGACGGTGTAGTCCATCGCGCCGTATTCCTCGAGCGTGCTCACCACTTGCGCCAGCGTAGAGCGTTTCTGGCCGGTGCAGACGTAGATGCAGTACACGTCAGTGTTTTTCTGGTTGATGATGGCGTCGACCGCGATGGCAGTCTTGCCGGTCTGCCGGTCGCCGATGATGAGTTCGCGCTGTCCGCGGCCAATCGGCACCATGCCGTCAATCGCCTTGATCCCGGTCTGCAGGGGCTCTTTCACGGGCTGGCGGTCCACCACGCCGGGGGCGATGACTTCGAGGTTTTGGGTATCATCGGTCTCGATGGGGCCTTTTCCGTCGATGGGCTGACCCAGCGAGTTCACGACGCGTCCGGCAAGCGCCTTGCCGACGGGCACCTGAACGATGCGGCCCGTGCGCCGAACCTCGTCGCCCTCCTTGATGGCGCGGTCGTCGCCCAAAAGCACGGCGCCGACGTTGTCGGTCTCCAGGTTGAGCGCCATCCCGTACAAATCACCGGGGAAGGCCAGCAACTCACCGGCCATGCACTTCTCGAGACCATAGACGCGGGCGATGCCGTCACCCACCGAAATGACGCTGCCGGTCTCGGCGAGTTCGACCGAGGCGTCGAACCCCTCGATTTGCTTCTGAATGATCTGGCTGATTTCTTCGGCGCGAATCTGCATGATTGCCCCCTTGATCCTTCAATTTATTCAGAGAGTATCAACTCGTAATCAACGTATTCCTTAAATTGCGCAACTGGTTCTTGATGCTGCCGTCCATGACGACGCCGCCCACGCGGCAGACCAATCCGCCAATCAGCGTCTCGTCCGTCTCCACCTCCATGAGTACCTCGCTGCCCGTAATCTCGGAGAGCTTCGCCCGCAGCCCTTCGATGGCCTCTGCGTCCATGTCATAAGCCGTCTTCACCTGGGCGCGAACACGCCCGCGCCTCTCGTCCGCAAGCTGCTGGTAGCTGTGCGCCATATCGGAGAGTTCGCCGATGCGATCCTTTTCGGCCACCACTCGCACGAAATTACGCAACAACTCGTTCGCGCCCGATGCGGCCATGATCTCATCGATTATCTTCACCCGTTCGGCGCGCGCGAATCGCGGGTTGAGCAAAACGCGCCGCAACTCCTGGTTTCCCTGAAACTCGCCCGCTATCTCCGTAAGCGCTTCACCGGTCTCGTCCAGAACGCCGCGGCTCTCGGCGATATCCACCAATGCCCGCGCGTAGCGGCGCGCCGCCTCGCCTCCAATCACAGCGACCCTCCGTTTCTATCGTCGAGCCCGGCAAGATAATTCTCGACGAATCTTTCCTGATCCGCCTCGCCCAGCTCTTTTTTCAGCATCTCCTCGGCCAGGCCCAACGCCAGACTCGCCGCCTGATTCTGAAGTTCCGCGCGCGCCTTGGAAGCCTCGAGCTCGATGGTCGTTCTCGTCTGCTCCAGCAAGCGCTGGGCCTGATTCTCCTGTTCTTCTTCAAGTCTTTCGCGCATCGCGGCGCGCTCTTTTCCGCCCTGCTCGCGAACGCGCACGAATTCGGCTTCCAGGTCGGCCACCTTGGAACGTTGCTCGGCGAGCTCTTTTTCCGCTTCCTTGCGGGCCGCCTCGGAATCCTCGAGCGCCTTGCGAATCCCCTCTCTTCTGTCCTTCAGGAAGTTCCTGATGGGGTGATATGCGACTTTATAGAGAATGCCCACGACGATGAGCGTGTTGATGAGCTTGAAGAGTTCTTCGGTAAAACTGAACGCCTTATGATGTGCGCCGGCCTCTGCGGCCCAGACCCATTCTGCTGAAAGCAGAGCCGCCGCCAGAACCAGGAGGCCCGAAAGGCTGCTGAATTTTTTCTCTGAAAACACGGCTTGTCGAATCCTCTATGCGATACTGCGGCCCGCAAGCCTTGTGGCGATTTCACTCGCCAATCGGCTGGCGCCACCCTCCAGTTCGGAGGCCGCCTGTTTCGCCTGTGCCGCGATGGACTGGCGCGTTTCCTCGATCTCACGGCCCGTCCTCTCTCGAATCTCATCGAGGCGATTGCGTGTCGCCTCGGTCATCTCCTGCTGGAGCGCGATGAGGGCTTCGGTGTTCTCGCGCTGAATCTCCGCCAAGGCGTCCTCATACTGGCTGATGTAACCCGCCGCCTCGCTTCGGTCACGCTCGGCGGTCTTGAGGTCGCCGGTGATCTGCGCGTCGCGCGATTCCATGTGGTTTAGCAGGGGTTTGATGAGGATTTTGTTGAGAACGATCAGCAGGATCAGAAAATTGGCCCATTGAATCAGGATAACGACCGGGTTGATGACAAGGGCGCCGCTACCCACGTTGAAACTTGCGAGCCAGGCGCCGAAGCCGCTGGTGGGTGCGCTCGCCGCCCATGATATGGACGGGGCGGCCAGAAGCATGAGAATCGGCGTCAGACCGAAAGCGAATCGTTTCAAACGGAAAAGACGGACCATCGTTTCCTCTGCATCCTGCCCCCTGCCGGGCGCAAACCCACCCCCATGAGGTCAGGCGCTTCCACGAAAACCGTCGGGGAATGGCATATGAATTCGTATGGTTTTCAGGAGCATATCTAAATGTCCTGCCCCGAAAAACGCCTAAAACTACCCACAGCCATGGCCGAAGTCAAGCCCCGGAAGTATTTTTTACAACTTCCTGGATTCAGGAGATTTGCTCTTGGGTCTTCGTGCGCTTCGCCTCCCCTCGCGGGGAGGATTTGTGTTATTTTCCGGGCAATCTGATAACTCACGTATCGCTTGCCTCATTCATGGAGAGAGCAATGAAACTAGTAACTTTCGAGATCAGCACCCCACTCGGAAGCATCTGCCGCGTCGGCGCTCTGTCTCAGGGTACCGACGGGCAAATCGCCATGGACCTCGCTCACGGCTACGCCGCGCTTCTTCAGGAACAAGGCGAGGAACCGCGTTTCCGGGAATACGCAGACTTCAGGCTTCCCCAGGACATGTGCGAATTGATGGCGGGTGGGGAACCATCCCTGCAGGCCGCCCGGTCGGCGCAGGAATTCATCCTCGCCGACACCGCGAGACGCGGACCGGGCGGTGAGCAACTCGTTTTCTCTCTTAAAGAGATTCGTTTGCGCGCTCCGGTGCCCCGGCCCGTCACGTTTCGCGATTTTCTTATCCACGAAGGCCATAAAGCCGCTGGTGCGCGGCGGCGGAACACCACCATCGACCCCATCTGGTACGAGCTTCCCTCCTGCTACAAGGGAAACCGCCTGACCATCATCGGCCCGGATGATGAACTCAAATGGCCGCACTACACCGAAAAACTCGACTATGAACTCGAGCTCGCCATGTTCATCGGAAAGCGCGGCAAGGACATCACACAGGAAAACGCCATGGATCACGTTTTCGGCTACAGCGTGATGAACGACTTCAGCGCGCGCGACATCCAGATCAGTGAGATGAAGAACTGGCTGGGACCCCACAAGGGGAAGGACTTCGGAACGGCGATCGGCCCGTGCGTCGTCACGGCGGATGAATTCGACCCCACCGACGCAGTGATGATAGCCCGCGTCAACGGCGAGGAATGGAGCCGCGGCAACGCGGGCGACGCCTACTACTCCTGGCCCAGGATGATCGAGTACGCCTCCATGGAGGAAGAACTCGTGCCGGGCGAAATGTTCGGCTCGGGCACCGTGGCCACCGGCTGCGGGGCGGACCTCGACAGATGGATAAAACCCGGCGACGTCATCGAACTCGAAATCGAGGGTATCGGGGTTCTCAAAAACAAGATTGCGAGAGAGGCTTAAAGAGCGGGCGGCCATTCGCTCAGTTCTAATTCCCCGTTCCACATGAGGCCGTGCCGGGGATGGCCGAGCTTGGTCGGAGCACCGAGGGCGCGAACGCGGACGCCTTCGAGCAGGTGCGAAACCTCGGCGATTCTCCTCTCGTATTTCTGGGAGTCGACGCCGTTCGGATTCCCCCAGGCGACAAGCACCACGTCCGCGCCTTCGAGGCTCCGCGTAATCCACGCATCGTTATCCCGCCCCACCATCACCCGGTAAGAGTGGCCATTCAACTCTTCGGGATAAGGGGAGCGCAGCGCGAAGAGGTTCACGTAGCGGATGAGATCGAAGCGGTTCCTGCGCGCCCAGGCTTCGACTTTCCCCACGGTGGGGTCGCTGCTCTCCGCAGACGCTGTGGAGGGATTCTTGAGGATAACGGTGAGCGTCCGCGCCTGCTCCTCCGCAATCCGCACCTCGAGAAAATAGCGGTACCGTCCGTACGCCCAAGGCGCGCATTCGGTGACTTCCCTCACCTTTTTCGGCGGCATGCTTTTCCTTCCAGCGAAAAGAGAAATACAATGCCCGCCCAGCCATACAGGAGAAAGGACGGCCATGCCATACGAAAACGTATTATATGAAGTCGAGGGGCCCCTCGCCCTCATCACCATCAACCGCCCCGATCGGCATAATGCCATATCCCTCGCCACGCTGGACGCTCTCCACGCCGCCATCGCCGAAGCGGCCGATGACGAAGCAGTCCGCGTCATCGTCATCACCGGGGCGGGAGAGAAGGCGTTCGCCTCGGGTTCCGATCTCAAGGAAGTCGAACACCGAAACCTCGCCATTGCGCTCACCCCGCTGGTGCAGGGCGTGGCGGAGCGCCTGGAGAGAACGCCCAAGGCGACGATTGCCGCGATCAACGGCTACTGCATGGGCGGGGGTCTGGAGGTGGCGCTCGGCTGTGATTTGCGGGTCGCGACGCCTCAGTCGAAATTCGCCACGCCGGAGGGGAGAATCGGCATCATCCCGGGCGGGGGCGCCACGCAGCGCCTGCCCCGCCTCATCGGGCGCGCCTGGGCGATGGAAATGCTCCTGATGGGGGAGACTATCGACGCCGAGCGGGCGCTGGAGATCGGCCTCATCACACGGCTGGTCGAGGCGGAAGAGCTCATGCCCACCGTGAAGAAGATGGCCGATAAGCTGGCGGCCTATGCGCCTTTCGTGCCCCAGTTCATGAAGGCGATGGTGCATTACGGCATGGAGGGCAGCATGACGGCGGGTCTGGCGCTCGAGAAATTCGCCCAGGGAGCGCTCTGCGAAACCGAGGATAAGGCGGAGGGTCTGCGCGCCTTCCTTGAGAAGAGAAAACCCGAATGGAAGGGCCGATGAGTTGAGCCTCGAAGTCGCAGGCGTCCTGGAAACGTGCATCTACGCTGAAGATCTTGAAGCGGCGGAGGCGTTCTACCGCTCCGTTCTGGGGCTGGAGGCGTTTCAGAGAGCGCCCGGCCGCCACGTTTTCTTTCGCTGCGGGCCGCATGCGGTTTTCCTCGTCTTCAACCCCGAAGCGACCGCCCGGCCCGACGTGAATCTCGGCGTGCCGACGCACGGCGCGGCGGGGCCGGGGCACGTGACGTTCTCCATTCGTGAGGCCGAGATGGCCTCCTGGCGGGAGCGGCTGGCGGAACAGGGGGTAGGCATCGAGCAGGAGGTCAACTGGCCCGGCGGCGGACGCTCCATCTATTTCAGGGACCCGGCGGGGAACAGCGTGGAGCTCGCATCCCCTCGCATCTGGCGGCTGCCCGAGCCGACCTGACTTTCAAGTCATTGTAAATACTTTCGTTTCGCGTTCGATCTCCCGATTTTATTTTCGTTTATTTATCGAAAGACACGTTCATAGTCCCGCCCTATCGACAATCGTACGATTGAACACCCATAAGCACGATAAACTGCTGTATTCAAAGCGATAATTATCATATTTTCTTTTTCGTCTCCCCTTGCATTTACGTCATATTTACGCTATAACGGACGCATATTTGAGGCCGGACGTGTGCGATTTGATTACGGATCGTCCATATCCTCCGGCCTGTGACACGATTTCCTGGGAGTCCCCATGCCCAAAAGAAGCGAACGCAAGCTTACCAAACGCGTGGTCGACGCGCTATCCGTCGAGACGAACGACGCCGTCTTCTGGGACCGGGAACTGGCGGGCTTCGGAGTGCGGGTCTACGCCACGGGCCGGAAGATCTACGTGGTGCAGTCACGGGGTCCGTGGGGTCCCAAACGCGTGACGCTGGGCAAACACGGCGAGATGTCCACTGATGAGGCGAGGAAGACGGCGGCCGGCGTCATCGACCGCATCAAGCGGGGCGAGGAGCCAGAGCCCAAGCCGCCCGAGGCCGCGCCCACGGTGGCGGGGCTTGCCGGGCGCTTCATGCGCGACCATGCCGAAACGCACTGCAAGCCCGACACCGTCAGACTGTACCGTTCACTGCTCGGGAACCATGTCGTTCCGGCGCTGGGCGGGACCAGGCTCGTCGATGTCGGCCGTGCGGAGGTATCGGAGTTGCACCACCGGTTGCGCGAGACGCCCGCCGTGGCCAACGCGGTGGCGGGACTACTCTCCAGGATGTTCAAGATGGCCGAGGCGTGGGGACTGGTTCCGCCCGGGGAGAACCCCTGCCGGGGGCTGCGCCGCTACCGGACGCGCAAGCGCGAGCGGTTCCTGACGCCAGAGGAGTTCCGCCGCCTGGGCCGGGCGCTCAGGGAGATCGAGGCCGAGGGGAATGCGTGGCCGGCCGCGGCCGCGGCGATCAGGCTCCTGGCGCTGACCGGGTGCAGGCGGAGCGAGATACTGGATCTCAGGTGGGACGACGTGGACCGCACGACGGGTGAACTCAGGCTCCGGGACGCCAAGGCGGGCCCGCGCATGGCGCCCCTGACCAAACCCGTATCGAGGGTGCTGGAGGGGATCCCCCGCTCGCCGGAGTACCCCTGGGTGATCTCCAGAGGGAACGGGAACGGCCGCCCGTTGAACCTCTCCTACTACTGGGAGGCCGTAAGGGAGCGGGCGGGGCTTCATGATGTCCGCATTCATGACCTCCGGCACTCGTACGCCAGCCGGGCGCTGGCGCTCGGCGAGAGTCTGCCGGCGATCGGCAGGCTGCTCGGACACCATCACGTGGTGAGCACGGCGCGCTACGCGCACCTGATGCGAGAGGCCGAGAAGGCGGCGGCCGCCCGCGTGGGCGAGAGCATCGGCGTTCACGTCACGAACGGGAGGATGGAGCGATGACGAAGCCCGCCATGAAAACGCTATCGAACCGGCTGGTGAGGAAACTCACTGTCGAGAAGGACACTGTCTTCTGGGACCGTGATCTGACCGGCTTCGGGGTGCGGGTATATCCCACCGGCTCAAAAGTCTACATCGCCCAGGCGCGGGGTCCCGAGGGCCCCAAACGCGTGGCGGTGGGCCGCCACGGCGTTATCCATGCGGAGGAGGCCAGGAAGCGCGCGGCGCTCGTCATCGCGCGCATCAAGGCGGGCGAGGAACCTGTGCCCGAGCCGATGAAGCCGGCCTGCGGTCCTACGGTGGCAGAACTCGCGAAGCGCTATCTCGAAGAATACGTCTCGGTGCGGTGCAAGCCGCGCACCGTGAAGACGCTCCGCTCCGTGGTCGGCAGGAACATCGTCCCGGCGCTTGGCGCGATGCCGATATCCGCGGTCGAGCGCAAACACGTGGCGGAACTCCACGGGCGGCTGAGCGCCACGCCCGCGTCGGCGAACCATTCCGTCCGGGCGCTGTCCGCGATGTACCGCCTCGCAGGTGAATGGGGTCTCGTGCCCGAGGGCATGAACCCGTGCCGCGCCATCGCCGAATACCCGGTCGGCCGGCGGGAGCGCTTCCTCACCGAGGCGGAATTCGAACGCCTGGGACGCGCGCTCGACAAAGTCGAGACGGAAGGCGGCGCGTCCGCGTCAGCCGTGGCCGCCATCCGTCTCCTGATGCTGACCGGGTGCCGGAAGTCGGAGATCCTCACGCTGCGCTGGGAGGAGGTGGCGCTCGATCAGGCGGAACTGCGGCTCACCGACTCCAAGACGGGCGCGCGGGTCGTTTCGCTCTCGGAGCCCGCGGTGAAACTCCTCGCGGGTCTGCCGCGCACCCCCGGGGTCCCCTGGGTCATTCCCGGCAGGAAGCCGGGAACGCACCTCCGGAAGCTCGATGACGCCTGGCAGTCCGTCCGCTCGCGTGCGGGGCTGGCCGACGTGCGCCTCCATGACCTGCGCCATTCGTTCGCATCGCGCGCTCTCGCGCTCGGCGAGGGACTTTCCGTGATCGGGAAATTACTCGGCCACGCCAGGATCGAGACCACCTCGCGCTACGCCCATCTCGCGCGCGATTCGGTGCGCGAATCCGCCGAGCGGGTTGCCACGAGCATCGCGGCCGACATCTTGGATTGCGCTAGTGCACAGCGTCCCGAAGGGCCCTAGCGGCCCTGAAAAAGGGAACCTTCGAAGCGGGGACTTCGACACTCTCTCCGATCCGGAGTTTTCGTCCCTTCCGCGTTGGCCGACCCCTAGCCGAAAACGCGCCGAACTCCGGTACGGAGACCGTCTCCCCGCTTGCGGGAACGCCCCGGACGATCTCGAAAGCGCATCCATCGCGCTTCGCGTCTCGGCCATCGACATGGAGGCCTGACTTGGTATCAGGTGAGGTAACCCTTCCGCAGGTGAAGGAACGGGTCAGCGTGACAGACCACGAAATCTTAACGCGATAAGCAGCACTTTTTGTACTTGAGTCCACTGCCACACGGGCAAGGCGTATTGCGGCCTATCTTTCTCGTCGCTCCCTGAGGCGATCGGGATATTGAGGCTACTAGGTCGAGAAAGTCTCGGGTCTTGGCGTCCATTTCGGCGCTTCGCTCCCATTTATGATCGAGGCTCACACTGAATCTCAACGTGGCAGTCTCGGGTGATATGCATATACCAAACCAAGTGTCCGCTTTTGCAATGTATTTCCGCTGAATGCAATACGCCCTCAACCGGCGGTCCGCCACAACCACAGGGTCATTATTGCAATGAATGATAAGACCAGTTTTGCCCTCTCGAAAGGGCATCGTTAAATCATGATCTTTCCCATCTCTCCTTGCCAAGCCTACAATTTCATCAATTTTATCGCTCACATGAACGAAGGTTTCCTCACTAAACGTCATCAGCATAAAACCAAGGTCAATCGTTGCGGGGCTAGGACTTGCTTCAATCGCTTTGACGATGCGTCCCAAGGTCGTTCTTCCGAGGCAGGTCAATATGCCGTCAGGTGTGCGTTTTCCTGGAAAACCCTCGCGTCGAACGGTCATAGCAGCATCGAGGTCCGTGGATATGTCATCACCGAGGAAGACCAAATCATGCTCGTCATCTACCCAAAGGTTGGTTTTGATGTGATGCGAAAGAATCGTCAACTCGTGGTTTGCGTGTAGTCGGTCAGAATAGTTCGTGCGCCGATTTATATAACTGAGCAGTGTGAGCGGCGACTGCAACATTTCCGTCATTGCATCAAGCGTGAACACTTCCATGATGAACGGGGGAGGTATGATATCGGTACTTTGAGACTTCAGGAACTGCCTCGCCTGAGAGCTCAGTGCCGGATAGTAACTGGAAACAACGCAGATGACATATATCTCTTTGAGCTTGTGGCGCACGGTAATTTTCTGGGTATCAGTACCCTTCAGTTCGAATTCTCCGCGGGCCAGAAACTCCGCGCACTTGTATCCTTGGTCATAGGCGTTCTGGACGCTCCTTGTGAAATCATCTCTGATTTTTCGGTCATTCCCCTTCCTTGCTTCTAATGTTAATTTCTTGGACTTGGCTTGGAGTACGATAGCTCTGTTGCCAAAAAGCACCAGGACATCAATCTCGCCGATTTTTTCACCTTTCGATTTAACGATATCGACATTCGAGTGGACATTCTTCTTCCCAAAAACAAGTTCCAACCTTTCTTGACAGAACTCTTCGGTAAACCGCCCTCTGTTCTGCATGGCAGTAGCTCTATACTGCCGATCTTCACACATCCAGTAAAAGGGAGATTCGTACATCGCTTCGACTAGGCTATGGTTTTGAAAGAGGACGAATGAATCATCACTGTAACGAATTAGCGGCGCGGCATTAACGATATTGAAGTCATTAAGCGTCTGAAAACTTCTGTTATTTTCTGCTGGCGGAACAGAGAACGCGGCAAAAACTCTCTGGGCTATGGCGACATCTATGTCAGCGCGTTCTGCGACTTCACGGTCCGTGAACGTGAATGCTGGCAGGATAGACCAAGTATCCGGTGAAGTCTTTTGCATTCCTGCGAGTGTATGGGAGAGCTTTTCGTTCTGAATCTTCGCAACCACATACCCGATTTCTCGGGCTGTGTTGATAGAGAAGCCTTTGTTCGTTTCGAGCCACGCCTCATCGTTCTCGTATTTCCTGGGAGCCAGATCACGAAATTGAAAAGTATAGGCGGATTCATCCCCGTAGAATATCGTCTCTCGCAGTACTTTCCCGGAACCAAGTGGGTTGAAACCGCTCCCGGCAGGTGTCTCTTGCTCTGATTCTTCACTTGCTGCCGCAATCACAGGTTGGAGCATCGATTCATGTAGTTCTTGGAGCAGAGCTTCCGTTTCGTCTAAGTACTGTTGCATTACTGGAGGAGCAGGTAATGTCCAATCAATATCGTCTTTTACCAAAAGGCCGATCAGCGTGGATATCTCTGCTCTGGTTATTGAGTGGTCGCGGTTCATGGCATCGGGTGTCAGACCTTCACCCTCACTATACGTGACGCAATTTTCTCTGTAGCACAGATAAGCGATTGCGTGCGCATAACCCGGCGACACGCATAGCCGTGCAAGTTCGTCGAATATATCTTGCTCTTTTCTCATATGCTGAAGCCTTTATGCTGTTCCATGTCTAGGCATCACCGATTTGCGCTGGCGGCGTGTCGGCTTTGTCCCCAATCAAGCGGCACATGCATCTTCTCATAGAGCATGAACAGATGCTCTATCCCCTCGCGTTCGAAAGCAAAACCTGAGCGTCGATAGAGCAGTCCATGGCGCAGTCGAGGGCTTGGTGAGCCTTGCGGAGAGTGAACGACATGAGGTCGGAGTCGTAGAGATCGGCCTGCGTCGCAGCGGGATGGTTTGCACGGGCTGCGAGGACGGCATCGGCGTGGGATGCGATGCGTTCCAGTTCCTTTTCTCTAAGAGGTGGTAGCGGGAAAGTGTTGTAGACGATGCCAACGAAATATAATAGCGATTCGCTCCCCATGAGGGTGCTCGCCGCCAGTCCATTTCAAGAGGAAGGCCGAGGACGCGCCCAACGGTGCACGCGAGCCTGAGAACCGCCGCAGAATAACCCGGGAGCGGAAAAGGAAGTGCAGGCAAGAGCGCAGGGAGGCCAGCCTTTGCACGACCTGCGGAGAGCGTCACTCGGCAGAGGGGGCGCGGTTTGTGAGACCTGCCGCGATGCGAGGCGCGCGGCCGAGCGGGAACTCTACGCTGCCAGGAGAGCGAAAAGGCTTTGCGGTAGGTGCGGAGGAGCTGTCTTCGTGGGGGTTTCCAAATGCGGCCCGCGCCCGGCGCTCGAAGGTGGCCGCGCTCCCCGGAAGAACGCCGCGAGTCGCAGGCGCTATCGCGACAGGCGCGCCAGTCGGCTTTGTGTCGACTGTAGTGAACACGCAGGCGTAGCGGCGAGGTGTACGCCCTGCGCGTACCGCTTTTATGTGAGTTCGGGCGAGCATAAGGGCATTCCGCTCTACCCGCCGCGCTACACCGTGATCGAACTCGCCACGGGCGAAGACTTAGGTCCCTGGGAGAACTGGGAAGAGGTCTCTATATGCCTTGCCTTTACCAAGCTCTCCCAGGGTGGAAATCGAGATTATAAGCGATGCCTCGGTAATGGCGACGCTCATCGCTATGTAGAGCTCTACATAACCGTCAAACGCGACATCCTTGACGTGGCCTTAGCCATACTCGGAAAGGTAACTTTAGATGTTTATCTGAATGACCGTGCTTTTATGCGTGATGTCGCCGCCGCCTGGCATTACAAGCTCTACGATCTATACAGATGACCACAGATGCTATTGACTTGCTCTTGGACAACATGACTTGCGGGCCGAGAGGCAGTACGTGGAGCGGCGCCGTCATCACCTCCCGAACTGCGGATTCAATATCGATTGCCAAGTCGAGGACCCCATACTTTGAAGTATCGCGAAGACCGGGTCAGATTGAATTGTAGCCACAGGATTTCCTTCCGGTTGTGAGCAGTTCAGGCCTAGATGTCCATCGCTATTAGAAGACGCCGTGTTTCGGAATGAAGATACAGTTCGTCATCCTGAGTGATAATTCGGGAGTGCATTGTGCAGACGCGTATCGGGTAGAGTCTTTGGAATGACTCTTCGACCAATGACTTTCGACGGAATACCGGGGCAAATGCTTCGTCCCAATTATCCTTCCGTACGATGATTTTCACGTAATCGGTAAAATCCGCGTAGGCGATCAATGGTTGTTCGGATTCGCCTTCATCGCGCGCCTTTGCTTGTTTCTCGATCCATTGTTGGCGCATTTCGCCGGGGATACGATGCTTGATCCAGTTTTTGCACACGGTCTCCGTCATGCGTTGGTCGATGAATGCGCGGACACGGGTCTCGAAACGCAGTAGACGGTCATGTGCGTCATTGGTGCGTTCAAACCCAGCTTCCTCCTCGTTTAGCTGATGGTCGGGCTCATGGTCGTAGGCACGGATGAAGTGTGCTGGGGCGCTTTTGATGCCCGCAATCGTGATGGCTTGGTCGAAGGCGCTGGCCGGGAAGTCAGTTAACTCTGGATCGAGGCCGCGCTCAACGTAGAAATCTGAACGCGCCAGTGGATCGGTAAAGATTTCCTTGGGCCAGTCGATCCTTGCTTGCCAGTCGCCGAAGTGGGGCCGCAACTGCTCCGCTAGCTCGACATCGAAGGGAGATTTCGTGCGCAAAATATGGCCAATTTGCTGCAATCCAACAAATCCTGCAAGAGACTGAAGTTGGTTCTCTGTGTTGAGCCACGGGGTAGTCATCGCTTCGATCGCGTGGAGGAGCTGGTTCTTGTGATCGTGATAGTGAGCAACTGCTCTGGCCGATCCGGCCATCTGCAGTTCCTGGAGAAGTTTTGTGGTTACCGACAATTGCGGTAAGTGGAACTGATTTTCGATTTCCACCCCTAAATTTCGAATGACATCTAGCTCAGTAGCAACGCTCGAAAGGGGGTGGAGCTGAAGGCTGCGACGTAGATCCTCAACCGGACCTAGAGCAGCGCGTCTAAGAGTGCGGGTACGGTCAGCATCCGCAATGAGGTTCCGAATTCCCAAATCGGGTTGTAGAGCTTCGATCTGAGCCGACAACGGTTTAAGTTGACGCCGTATGGCTTCGTGCGCCGTAAGCGCTCTTTTGAGTGTTTCATCCATCATGTCATGCTCCAATATCTATATGTTCAGCATAACCGGGCGCAACTTAGTGGCGCAGAGAACCTGGATACTTGTTGTCGCCGCGCCCTTATTGAAGATCATAGCAGTTTTCCAAGGATGTAATCCAATTCGCTAGATGCTTCGAGGAATTTGAGAAAGCCCTTACCCCAGAACGCATAGGTGCAGTTTTTATCTATACTCCAGCCAGTCCCGTGTCGTGTAAGTCCATGATCCGAGAAAGGCATGCGTAGAGTGTGGATCATCGCGATTTCTTTTTGGTGTTCGTGAATTGTATAGGAGTCAGGGAAATGATCGTGACAGAGATCGATAAAAATGAGCGGCGGTTTTGGGTCGCGACGCCGTGCTTCACCCAGCCATGAGTTGAGGTGCAGGTCATTGAGCCCGGAACCGATCACGTAAATTATGTCGGCCGTCATCGCATCGCGGGCCATACTGGCGTAGTAGTGCGAGAATGGTTGTCGTTGTAGAGGGAAGAGCTTGTCGAGACCGATGATGATCTGCGTGCGGACGGCTCTTCCGCCATCCATCCTCGGATCGTCAGATACCCCGCGAAACGAATTGGCCAAGGCCTCGTCTCGATCGTCATACCAGTAGAGATCGCCCAGATCCGAATCGTATGACGGGGGGTGACCGAAGTTTAAATGCACGGAACCGTGCAGATGGAAGATGCAGTCTCGGTCAAAGGCCGCCCAGAATGCTTGGCGATCAAGTTCTTTTTGACCGGAGCATCGGGCAGGGGCAAATCCGGTATAGAGATCCGGGCAAGCTTGAAGGATAAAATCATCGTAATTGGTAGTATAGATGCGGGTGATGTGGTTTTCTTGTAACTTCGCAACGAACGCACTCAACGATTCAAGGTGCTTTGTCGGCGCTGCGGAGACGTCCGAGAGTTCGGCGAGAATGAGTTCCGCCATACGGTAGAGTAATTCCCTGAAGGTTTCTCGAGTAACGTCGATGCGACGTTCGACAAAAGGAACGAGGACCGGTTGATATTCTGGGGCGGTACCCAGAATTGGCTTGAAAGTGAACATCAGTTCATGGGCGCAATGATAGATGTGCTCGAAGTTGACAAGACCCTCACAGGCAACTTCGTCGGATACTTCCTTGTAGTAGCTCGTGAGAGCATGCTTAATCTCTAGCCAAGCACGGCCGCTTGCGCAATCCCGCTTCCTGTCGCCCGCAAGCATTTTTTTCTCAATGGATTTGGTCAGATCGGCGGTAGAAGACGCGCCGAAATCCATCGAAGCACCCGCCCCTGTCAATACCAGTGCACGTTTTTTCCGCAAGGTCGGCATTCCTTTCTGCAATTCCTATTGTACGGAGAACAGTAAAATCATCATTGGGCTCGTAGCGCGAGACTGTCTCATTTATGAAGGAAACATGACAGGGCTCGACGGTTCGCGCCGGAGCGCTTCTCTCTCGTCTTCTTCCATCGCGTTTTCTCACGTTTTTCTGTCATACCCCAGCGCACCGGAGCATATCTGTGAGCGTATTTGGAACAATTCCGTAGGATATGAGCTATTAAAACCTGTTGCCCCCGAGAAATTTTCGTATTAAATACGCTTCGATGAATGCGATCGAATCCCGCACCGGGACCACCCCGGCCTGTCAATCGAGACGCAGCATCCAGACCCGGCTCGCAAGCCGTCCGGCATCGCCGCCGTGGACCGGTTGGGCGAACGCGTCTCCACCCCACCCGGGAGAGGCCGGCAAGTGACTCCCCGAGGAAAATCACAGCCATCCATCAAACCCTGAAAAGGAGAACCGAATGACCATCGGAAACGCCACCCTGCGGGGCGGCCAGACCCTGCTCCACGACGCCAGGATGTGGGGCCAGCTCGCGCGCTGGGGGATTTTTGGACTCGTCCTGACTGTCGTCCTGACGCCCGCGGTCAGCGTCTTCACGACGACGACCGCGCACGAGTGGCGCGTCGTGGGCCTGGGCACCCTCGCCGAGGCCAAGCTCGCCATCGGGTATTCCCCCGATTCGGGCCAGGTGTACGAGTGGGGCGCGCGTGAGCGGACGATCGAGCGGATTGAACTCATCGCTTCGGACCCCAGGATCGAGCGGATCAGGAGGCGCATGCTCGATACCATTTATGGGAAAGCCTGGCTGGGCCTCTGGCTCGGCCTGGGCGGCGTGGCCCTGTTCGCGTTCTTCTTCTGGATCCTGGGCCGGCGCATGGCGAGAGCGCACCGGGTCCGGGGTGCGGAGATGACCTCGGCTCAGGCGCTCGGGAGGCGTGTCCGGCCCCTCTCCTACCGCCTGGCGGAAAAATTCTTTCCGGCGGCGCGCAGACCCACGCCCCGCATCGCGGGCGTCCCCTGGCCCGCGCGCGCGGAAACCCAGCACACCATCGTCTCGGGCACCACGGGTTCGGGCAAGACCGTCCTGATCTCGGACCTGGTTGCGCAGATCAGGGAACGCGGCGAGCGCTGCATCCTCTACGACAAGATGGGGAGCTACACGCGGGCGTTCTTCGACCCCGCCCGCGACGTCCTCATGAATCCCCTCGACGCCCGGGCGCCGCGCTGGTCGCCTTTCCTGGAAGCCAGGACGCCCAGGGATTTCGACACGATGGCCGCCGCCCTGATACCCCAGCAGAAGGACACGGTGGACCCCTTCTGGGTCACGGCCGCCCGGCAGCTGTTCGCGAACGGCGCGGGCGTCCTCTGGAAGCGCGGCGTGACGGAGAACCGGATACTCGTCGAGCACCTGCTCAAGACGGAGCTGACCTCCCTGGCCGAGGCCATGGAGGGCACGGTGGCGCAGTCGATCGTGGACCCCGAGAACCCCAAGACGGCGCTCTCGGTGCGCGCCATGCTGACGGCGCACCTTGGCGCGCTCGAATGCCTGCCCGACTCGGGCGTCCCCTTCTCGATCAGGGAATGGGTGGAGCGCGAGGACGAGACGGGCTTCCTGTTCCTGACCTCGCGCGGGGACCAGCACGCGAGCCTCAGGGGCCTCATCTCGACCTGGCTCGAGATCGCGGTGAACGCGCTCCTCTCACTCGGCCGGGACGACGCGCGCAGGATATGGATTGTGCTCGACGAGCTTCCCACCCTCCATCAGGTGCCGAGCCTGCAGCCCGGACTCACCGAATCGCGGCAGTTCGGCGGGTGTTTCGTGCTCGGGATCCAGGTGATCTCCGCCCTGCGCGATTTGTACGGGCGAAACGGCGCCGAGACCGTATCGGGTCTCTGCGGCACCCGGGTGGTGCTGGCCGCGCCCGACCAGGAGACGGCGCGCTGGTCGGCCGAGAGCCTGGGACGCGGCGAGGTCACCGAGTACGCGGAGGGCCTGAGCTACGGCGCCAGCGCCATGCGCGACGGTGTCTCGCTCACCGAGCGCCGCGAGATGCGGCCCCTGGCGCTGCCGTCCGAGATCATGCGCCTCGAGAATCTGCACGGCTACCTCAAGTTCCCCGGTCCCTGGCCCGTGGCGCGCATCGAGCTCGACTACGTGAAGAGGCCCGTGGCGGCCGAGAGTTTCATGCCGAGGGAGAATGCGCCGACGCAAGAAACGGGAGGCGCCGAAGCCGGGGCATCGAAGACCGGGAAAACACACGAGTCCGGGAGGGCGACTGAATCCGGCGAGGCGGCGAATCGGCAGGAAGCCGAATCGCCCGGCGATACGACCGCGAACGGCGAGGCGGAAGACGGGGGTGAACGACCCTCTCCGCCGCCGGACTCAGGCCTGGCGGGGCCCGAGCAGGCCCCCGAACCATCCGGGGCGCCGCAACCCGCGGTCCGCTCCGCGGATGGGGATGACGCCGGTGCGACCGATGACGATGAGCAAAACCGGGGCGAAGAAGGCGAAGAGGCCGGGTCCCGCACACCGGACTGGTTGTGATGGTCGTCTCGATCGGCGCCGTCGCCGCCCCCGCCCAGGGCGCCTCCTACTACGAGCGCGACGGCTACTACGCCAAAGACGACCCCGCCCACAGGGAGGTGAGCGCATGGGCCGGCAGGGGAGCGGAGGACTTAGGCCTCACGGGCCCGGTCGACCCGGAAGTGTTCAAGGCGGTGCTCGAGGGCGAAGTGCCCGACGGTTCGGGGAGAAAGCTCGGCCGCAGGCGCAAGGACGGCGTCCTGGAGCACCGTCCCGGACGCGATCTCACCTTCTCGGCCCCCAAATCCGTCTCGCTCGCCGCGCTGGTGGGCGGCGACGCCCGTGTCGTCGAGGCCCATGACCGGGCCGTCGAGCGCACCCTCGCCTGGGTCGAGGGCCACGCCGCCGAAACCAGGATGAAGGACCCGGAGACGGGACGCATGGTCCGGGCAGGCGATCAGAAAACGGTGGCTGCGACCTTCCGCCACGACGCCTCGCGCAACCTCGACCCCCAGCTTCACACCCACGCGGTGCTGGCCAACATGGTCCGGGGTCCGGACGGCAAATGGAGGACGATGTCCAACGAGGCGCTCTACCGCAGCCAGAAGCTGATCGGCATGCTCTACAGGAGCGAGTTGGCGCAAGGACTGGGGAAGCTGGGCTACGGGATAGAGAAGACGCACGCCGACGGGCGGTTCGAGGTCGCCGGCGTCCGCCGCGAGGTGATCGAGGCGTTCTCGACCCGGCGGGCGGAGATCGAGGCGGCGATGGCCGAGCGGGGTCTGGGAACGACGGCGGAGAACCAGCGCACAGCCGAGCGCGCGGCGCTCATGACCCGCGCCCGCAAGCGAGACGTGGACAAGTCCGCGCTCAGGGGCATATGGGAGAAACAGGCCGTGGACCTCGGGTTCGACGCCAGGGCCCATGCGGCAGAAGCGACCTCAAGGGTCGTTGGCCTTGAAGGCAAAGGAGCCGCCCGGGAGAGCGGTCCGGCCGGAGAGGCCGTGGAATGGGCCGTGTCGCATCTCGCGGAGCGCGAGGCCGTGTTCGCCCGCGCCGACGCGCTGGCTGCCGCGCTGGCCTGGCGGCCGGGCGTGGTGTCCGTCGAGGCGGCGGAGAGGGCGCTGAGCGATCTCGAAAGAGGGGGACGGCTTCACCCCGCGCCGGGGCTGCACGGGAGGGACGACCTGGCGACTGACAGGGCGCTGGCGGACGAGCGCGAGACGATCGGGCTGATGCGGGACGGCCAGGGCCGGGGCCGGGTGGCGATGCGCAGCTGGATCGCGCAGGCGCATCTGCACAAGGGAGCGCTGACGCAGGGCCAGAGGGAAGCGGTCAAGCTCATCCTATCGACCAAGGACCGTGTCGTCGGCGTGCAGGGCTATGCCGGGACCGGCAAGACCACCATGCTGAACCGCGCCCGTGTGTTACTGGAAAAACGCGGGTTCGAGGTCAAGGGCCTCGCGCCCTCGGCCTCGGCGGTGAAGACGCTCGGAACCGAGGCCGGGATCGAGAGCGAGACGCTGCAGCGTTTCCTCGCGCGAAACGCCGGCGTGGCCGGAGGCAAGCTCACCAGAAAGGCCGAGAAGCGGATGCGCGCGGCATGGGGCAAGACGGTGCTCGTGGTGGACGAGGGGTCCCTCGCCTCCACACTGCAGGCCCGCGACCTCCTGCGGGTCGCGCGCGCCCTGCGCATCCCGAGGGTCGTGCTGGTGGGCGATGAGAAACAACTGGACGCCGTGGACGCCGGCAAGCCCTTCGCGCAGCTCCAGCAAGCCGGCATGAAGACCGCCGTGATGGACGATATCCTCCGCCAGCGCGACCCGGACCTCAAGGCCGCGGTCGAGGCGAGCCTCGCCGGCGAGATCGGCCGCGCGTTCGAGAAGCTGGGATCCAACGTCGCGCAGGTGAAGGCCGACAACATCGCGGGCGCGGTGGCGGCGCGCTGGCTCGCGCTCTCGCCCGAGGCGCGCGAGAACACCGGCGTCATGGCGCCCAGTCATGAACTTCGCCGGAAGATCAACACCCATATAAGGGAGCGTCTCGCGCGCGAGGGCAGTATCCACGGCCCCGCCTTCAGAGGGGAGCGGCTCGTCTCGCGCGGTTATACGAACCCCGAGAAATCGCTCGCAGCGAACTACGCCCCGGGTGACGTCGTGGCCTTCCACCGCCCCTACAAGCGCCTGGGTGTGGAGAAGGGCGACGAACTCCGCGTATCGGGCGTGGATCACGAGAACCAGGCGGTGGTGCTCGAAGGCAAGGACGGCGGGCGCGTCTTGTGGAAGCCCGGGCGGATCGCCGGGCGGACGGGTGGCGCCGAGGTCTACCGGGCCGAAGAGATAGAGCTTCGCGCCGGCGACCGTATCCGCTGGACCCGCAACGACAAGGGATCAGGCCTCGTCAACAGCCGCACAGCCGAGGTCCTATCGGTCGGGAACGGCCGTGTCTCGTTGCGCCTGGAAGACGGGCGCAGGCTCGCTATGACCCCGGGCGATCCCCAACTGCGTCACCTCGACCATGCCTGGGCCTCGACCGTGCACGCCTTCCAGGGCCGGACCGTAGACAACGTGATCGCCGCGATGCAGGCGAACCACCCTCACCTCACTACGCAGAAGAGCTTCTACGTGGAGATCAGCCGCGCCAGGGACCGGGCGGAACTCGTGACCGACGACGCAAAGGCGTTACGCGAGCGGCTCGAAACGGCCACGGGCGAACGGGTATCGGCGCTCGAGGGGATCGGAGAAGCCGCACGGGAGGCATCCGGAGAGGAGAAGGTGAAGTCGGGGGAGGCGGAACCGGAGGCCGGAAAGGATACGGAGAGGTCAGAGAAAGCGCCCCAACCCGTTGAACGGCGGACGCAGAAGCCCGAGAAGACGCCGGGGATGGAGAAGGTCCGGACGGCGCGCGGGATAGAGATGGAGATGTAGAAAACCGTATCCGGTCTTCTCCGGCCGGGATCATGGAAAAATATCGCATATGTCCGGGGCGGGATACCGCGATGAATCCCTTGTCGATCCGGCATCCTCCGAAAAGCGCCCCGCCTTCAGATCATCCCGCCGACGAAACCCTGCCTGCGGGTCCTGGCGACCGGCTCGATATGCGCCTCCCTGCGGCCGCATTCCCGGCAGCACAGGAGGGGCTTCAAATCTTCCACGCGCATTCCGCGGTGCACTTTTCTCGTCTCGGGCCGGGACAGGAGTTCGGCAGGCTCCAGGGTCTTCTCCCGGCCGCAGGCCTTGCACCTCACGATAAAATACCAGTCTCCCCCGGCGTAATCGCCCAGACTGAGCGCCATTACTGAAAGTCCTCCAGCCTAGGAATGCGGCCGTAGGCGATCTTGGCCCCCGCGTAGCCGCCCGGAGGAGCGCACCCGCCGTAGCCCACGAGGGTGCGCGCATAGCGGCCGTTGATCGAATCGACGGCGGCGGTAAGCCTCGCCAGTCGGCGCTTCTCGTCCGGATTCTCAAAAGGCAGTTCGAGCTGCGCTTCATCCGAGGGGATGAACCTGTCGAACGACACGGTGATCCGGAACAGGGTGGCCTGGCCCCGCGCCCTGGCGAGCGCGCCCCACAGCGCCGAGAGGGCGTCCAGGCAGGTCAGATCGTCGTTCGCTCTCGCGACGATCGTCGAGGCCGTCCAGGCGGGCGCATTGAAAAAGTCGGTCGAGAGGATGAGCCTCCGGGCGAGGAACCCCTCCCGCCGCAGGCGCCGGGCGGCCTTCACCACCAGTTGCCTGGCCATCGGCCGGGCGAGTTGCACGCTGCGCTCCCCCGGTGGCAGGACCCGGCTGTGGCCAATCGAGCTTGGCCGCGTTACCGGCGGTTCCACGGCGTAGCCGTGCAGCGCGTACCAGAAGCGCGCGCCGTTCACGTTCCCCCACAGGGAGCTCAGCCGTCCGGGGCTGGCGTTCCAGACGTCCTCGACCGTCGCTATCCCGCCCCGCTTCAAGCGAGCGCGCATGCGTCCCCCCACCCCGGGCAGCGCATCCAGCCCGAGGTCGAGCAGCGGACCCGGCAGATCGTCCGGAAACAGCACTGTCAAGCCGTCGGGCTTGTCCAGGTCGGCGGCGATCTTCGCGAGCCACCTGTTGGGTGCGCAGCCGATGGAGCAGGTGATGCGCTCACCTACGGCCCTCCGTATGCGGTGTTTGATCCTTCCGGCGATCTCTTCGGGGCGGTCCCGCTCCCCCAGAACGGCGGCCAACTCGTCGATCGAGCAGACGACGTCGACCGGCAGCACGGAGAGCACCGTGGCCACGACGCGGTGGTGGATCCGGACGTAGTGGTCCGGGCGCTGCGACGCGAGCGTTATCCGGGGACACAACCGGCGGGCTTCCGCGATCGTAGTCCCGGTCTTGACGCCAAACCGCTTGGCCGCGGCGTTCGCGGCGATCACGCAGCTGTTGCGCGCCCCCGCAAACGGTATGACGCCGACGGGACAGCCGTGCAGGCCGGGGTCCGCCTGCTCCTCGCAGGACGCGAAAAAGCCGTCGAAATCGATATAGAGCCGCTTCGGTTTGGCTGGTCGTCGCATGGCGGACTCAGGAGAACAAAAAACGAAAATACCACAGAATGAGCGGCCCACGCAAGACGAAAATCGACCGGGCGAGGCGCCTGGCACAGGACCTGCTCGGACGCGTTGCCCGGGGCGAGGACCCCACCGGTGAGCGGGCAGACGTCCGAGGCGTCCCCACCCTGGTCCGGGCCTTCGAGGTCTACATGGCGGCGAACCCCGACCGCGCGAAAAATACCGTCAGGCTCTACCGGCAGAACCTGCGGGTCAACCTCTCCGACTGGCTGAAGCGCCCGCTCGACGCCATCACCCGCTAGGACGTGGAGGACCGCTTCAATCTCATTACAGGCAAACACGGCTGGTCGGTGGCCAACCAGACGCTCTCGATGCTTCGCTCGATCTACCCAAGACCTTGTGTCGATTTCGAGGGATTGCGCAATCCGGTCGATCTTTTGCTGGCCGGCCGGGGGGCGCTTCCACCGCAAGCGCAGGCGGCGGATATCGAGCCCGGCCGAGGTGTTGCCCCGCTGGTGTGCGGGCATCGAGGCCGCCGACCTCGAACCGGAGGTTCGTGACATCTTCCTGATCGGCATCTACACCGGCATGCGTCGGGGAGAGATCGTATCCCTGCGCCGGGAGCAGGTGGAAACGGAACGGCGCATCCTCAGGGTCGAGGAGACCAAGACCGGGGAGCCTCTTGAGCTTCCGATCACCCGGCAACTTGCTGTCATCTTCGAGCGGCGCCTCGCGGATGGCGACGGCCCGTGGGTGTTTCCGTCCCCCAGGAGCGAAGCCGGACACGTGGCGGATGTTGCACGGTTCTATGGCGAGATTTCGGAGAAAGGTGGAACCCGGCTCTGGTCCCACGGGCTGCGCTACGCCTTCATCACGGTGGCGGAGCGCGAACTCATGCTGCCGTGCTCGCTCACGAAGCGAATGGTGAATCACGCCCGGCCAAGCGACGTGACCGAGGGCTATGCCGCCGACTGGACGGTCGAGCAGCTACGCGAACCCGCGCAACGTGTCGCCGACCGGATCGACCAACTGATGCGGGGAACGTGACGGTGACTTGCAAAGTGAAACGGACAGGAGTGACGCATGATTCACGACGTCCATACAACAAATTTGTAAGTAGTTCCCTCGCTACATCTCGGGCCGCCAGTCATTTGACAAGGCCATTTTCTTTCGCTAACTCGGAGGTAAGCCGTTCAGAGCGGTCGAGAAAGTCCAGCATTGGGTCGAGATCGTTCAAATAGTGCCGCCACTTTCCATTGAGTTGTTCCCAAGCAAATCGCTTGCTCCACAGCCCGACATCCTCATCAAGATAAGCGCAAATGTCCATCAGCGTATCCAGCCTTCGATTTGGAGGTCCCTCCGGAGGTTCAGGTTCTTGAGTGCTGATGAACGCCAGAAGAGTCAAAGTTTTTTCGGCCATGGCCTGCCGGTATATTGTTTCGAGCCGATTCGACATTTCAGAAGGCAGCTGTTCAAGTAACTTACTTAAGTAATGGCCTTGGGCTCCACGTTTCTCCGGCTGTATGCGATGCAATGCCAACAGGCATTTCAATCGCAATTCAAGTGCGACACCAAGGTTGAAATGGCTCACCGTTTTGAGCGACTCCCAAACGTCGTGTTTTCGCCACCCGGTAGCCCCGCCAATGGGAGAGAGATCGCCCTCTTTGGCGCCCAACTCCAGTATTCGACGTTCGATCAGCCAAGCGGTCTCCGCAAACGCTTTGGTGTCCGCCAATATTCTGATGTACTGGTCACCATTCATGCTGCAGGTTTATGAAGGTAGTATTGGGAGGTCGGAGATGGAGGAACGCTTGATAGCCAATCAATTCTTTCAATCCCTGGCTGGATGTTCTGCATAGTTGACGCAACCGAGGCGTCCGGCACCTCCTCCCGTATAGCCTGAAGAAGGCTTCTCAACTGGTTCTTGGCGAACCCGGGGGTGGCACCGTCGTCCAGCCACCGAACCGCGACTTCCTCTGCTTTGGCAAACTGCTTGGCTTTGTAGTGCAACGAGGCCGCGCTCACCGCAGAGATGCCGAGCGTCCGCGTTTTGGATACATCCAAGGATCCAAGGGCACTCATCTCCGCATCGGCGGCACGGGCATACAACTCCAAAGCGTCTTGCTTCCGACCTTCCCGCAGGGCTGCTTGCGCGTCAGAAGCCAGACGTTCACTGACATTGTGGTGTTCGATCCAGGACATTGTACCCTCCGAGAAGGAGTTCAAAGTTTGGCCAACAGAATCAAACGCGCCCTGAAGCCGACGACGCCCGCGATCGCGGGCAAGTTACTGTTTCCACTTTCGGCTTGCTTGAGTTTGGAGCGGAGACGCTGCTTGATCGTGCCCTCCTCTCCACGATCCACACCGGATATTTCAAGCCGCCAACAATCTTCCAGGTCAGTCGGAATTCTATCCTTGAGAGCAACATAGTAGTCTGCACCGGTCTGTGTCTCCGCCCGGCTGACGGCAACGAGGTTATTGGAAAGCTCAACCGCTGCCAGGACGCAGGCATAGGCACCAGCTTCCGTCGTGTCGATATAATTGGCCCATGCCTGCCCAATACGTGTATCGGGGGCTTCCCACTCGACCACGGTTATTGAACGCGCCTCGCTGTTGTCGAGATGGAATTCCGTCGGTGATTTGTGATGGCGGTCCATGCATACGCTGGCGGCCTCCGTGTACGAGTCTGCAATTGCCTTCGTCAAACCAAAGTGGCGCTGTTCCATTTCGTGAATAGGCAAAATTGGTACGGTTGCCAAAATGTCCCCCTGTACTGCCGCGTATCACGGTTGTGAGCAACCGTATGAGCTTATATGCATCCCTTGATTACGGTAGGCAAACACTGTTGTTGAGTCAACCCGTATAGATATCTTGCGGATGGTCGACGGGAAGGTGAACATCGGCACGACGTGCTTCCAGGCGCGCCGCCAGACTGGGGCTACCGCCGAATAGCGGTCGCCCCAGTGGGTTTCGAACTCCACGAGCCTAACCTCTGCGGCTTCGGCCGTCTCGGCCCGGTAGATCGCATTGTCCCGCACCAGACCCTCGTCGCAGGCCTTTTTGCCGACGACTTCGGGACGAGCGCACTCGGATCATGAACCGAACACGCAGTGGGAGGAAGGAGGAGTCATTTATCCGATTCGCAAGCAGTGATAAAGTGAGGGGAATAGAATATTCGCCGGTCGGGAGGTTGAGCGCATCGTGAAAAAGCGGGTTTGGCGTAATGGGGAATTGGCTCCGTTTTCCCTGAGTCTCAAAGAAATGGGAAGTGTTTGCTCGTCGTTGTCGGAGGAGTTCGACGAGCCGGATGATGTTCGCATTTCGATTGATGTAAATCTCCCCGGCGGAGTGCGTCTGGAATTTGAAAGCATTGAAGAAATGATTGGGCATCCATCATTACCCGATGTCATCAACGAGTACGTTATACGGATGAGCAACGAGAGAGGGCAATCTCTTAGCGTAAATTATCCTGCTCCCATATATTCAAGAGCGACCGTCTCAGCGAGTTCCGAGCATGAGGGGTGGTGCACCGGAGTCGTCGAGGTGGCTTCCTCGGCCTTGCGGAAGCATCTGGTCTGGCATCGCTGGATTCCCCGCCATTACCTCGTCTGGCTAATGGTTCAACTTTTATATTTTCTTTCAGTATTCAAAGTGTGGCCAGCGCATCAAATTCGGAGGGAGATTGATTCACCACTCGAATTGGTGGTTTTCACTGCTGTTTGGGTTTTTAGTTTTTTGATGTGCTTAAGACCCGAACTCGTACTTCCGGCGGGTGCGATACGGGTGAGAGAGAAGGAAGGTTTTATACACCGCTACGCTACCCAGATCATGATGGGCCTTGGTCTCATTACGGCTACCGCCGCGATTATCAACTTGTTCAAACCTTGGATATTCGGCTCGTAAGTGGACACTCCCATCAAGATGGAACGGCGCGGATGATCCGCGAACGCCCGCCAGTGAGAACCGGAAACAAACATATGGACCATAACCCATGCCTACCCTGAACTGGCTGAAAAACGCGATGATTCCTTTTCTTGTTTTTTTGCTGGCCGTCCTGTTAGTGGCTTTTGTGGGCGTTATGTTCTCAGAAAGCGCTGAAAAGTGGATCGGCGGATTTCTCGGTTTATCGGGAAAAAACGGAACCCTGAAATTCTTGGGATTCGGCATGGGCGGCGTTCTGCTGGTTATCCAAGCCGGAATATCCTACAGGCGTGCCCAAGCGATGGAGGATGCGGCCAACGCGCAGGCGGATGCGGCGCGTGCGCAGGCCGGGGCCACGGTGGAGCAGGCCAAGGCCAACCAGAATACCGAGAAGGGCTTGCGGCAGGAGCGCCTGAAAAACGCCATCGAGCATCTGGGCCACGGGTCGGATTCCGTGCGCTTGGGCGGGGCTTATGAACTTTTTCATCTGGCGGAGGAAACCAAAGAATTGCGCCGGACGGTGTTCGATATTCTCTGCGCCCACATCCGCCGGACGACGGGCGAGGCGGAATATTGGGAAGCGTATGAGTCGAAGCCCTCGGAGGAAATTCAAAGCCTGTTGACTCTTCTTTTTGTGCAGGAGCATGAGGTTTTCAAAGGTCTCCATATCAACCTGCAGGGAAGCTGGTTGAAGGGAGCCTACCTCTGGGGAGCGCGTTTATATGGGGCCTCCTTGACCTTAGCCTGCTTAAAAGAGGCTTTTCTGATGAATGCGAATTTGAAGGGAGCTCTTCTTCGTAGTGCGTGCTTGCAAAGGGCTGATCTTCGTGGTGCACGCTTGCAAGGGGCTGTACTTCACTTGGCTGAATTGCAATTAGCTGATCTGAAGGAAGTGTGGTTGCAAGGAGCTTATCTTGGTGGCGCGAAACTTCAAGCAGCTGATCTTAATAGAGCACAATTTCAAGGAACCAGAGTCTGGCTCGATCATCTTGGAACATTTGACAGGCTGAAAACATTCGCGGAGCGTATGCGGGAGGGGGTTAACCAAGAGGGGGATCTGTTTTCGGCAGAAGCAAAATTCTCCGGAGCGAAGTTCCAAGGTGGAATTAAAAAGGAAGATATTGATTCCCTAGTCGAAGGCATTCCTTATGCAGCGGCGAAGACCTTACGAGAGAAATTGGAATCTTATATCGGTCAGCCCGAAAGTCGTGAACTGCCGGAAAATAGCGGAGCCATTCTTGGTGTCTACACTAAAAAAGAAGCCGAAGAATGGATTGCCGAGTATGAGAAGGCCATGACGGAAAGTGAATAAACTGGAGATGAGTGCTGACCCATGCCGATACTGAACTAGCTGACGAGAGACGAGGACGTTCGTACGGCATCGCGCGCGCCTTACCGCCTGCTGGAGGAGGCGTCCGATCTCTCCGCCGGAGACGCGGAGACCGACAACATGCTCGTTCAGGGAGACAACCTGAAGGCGTTGAAGGTGCTTTTGCCCTTCTACGCCTCGCCAGAGTAGTCTCCAGGCGTAGGACTCGCATGTCGTATCTCTGGAAGAGGATCGTCTTTAGCGTTCTCTACCCAGCCGGCGACAGCTGGCTCATGATCGAAACCATGTTCGGCCATGGCAATCGACAAGTGTGTACAACCCCACCTCAGCAATGGCACGTCGATATCGTCATCGTGTATTGCATCGTACCTTAACTCCTTTGCAAGATAGCCGAGCCCTTCCGTTACTAATTCCTTAATAGCATTTCGCTGTTCCTCGCTACCTTTAAGAAACACCCATCTAGCGATTCTGAGCGCCTGTATTAGAGCTGCCTTCCGTTGCGTAGCAACCATAAAGCCAATTTCTCGCACCAAATCAGTTGGCGGATGCTTCAATTCAACACCCGCATCATGTCCGGCCTCCAACCAGAACTCCAATGCTTCTGCAGCGTTTTTCGCGGACTTTTTCTCGTCGGACGCTAATCCCATCTTCATCGACTTCACTATTTCCTCGAAACACTCCGGTAAAGTTTTGACCAATCCGGCCGAAAGCACTCGAGCCGGCATTTCCAATTTGTTCAGCTTTCGGAATTTCTCAAGCAATGTTTTTGCAATTTTTTCAGAAACATCGATCTCTAACAGAATATGTTGCAGGCCGATAATCGTTTTCCGAACCTTGACGTCCGCATCACCCGCAAAAATCGGCTCCGATTGTCCGGTAAGCGGAATAGGAACCGGTATCGATTCCTCGCCCCATTGTCCAGCTACATCCGCAAGATATGACCGTTCTGCATCGGAAAGCGATAGAGGTTTTCCATGAATCCTGAGGTTGGCTATGGCAATACCCACTTGCCAAAGAACTTCACCCGCTCTCAGGCTCACCCCATCACTCGATTCGTTCGGCAGTAGCCATTTTGCCCGGAACCGTTGTTCGGCAAGACCCGGCTTGGGCTCCGGCAATACCAGAAACTCCCACTCAAAGAAATTAGTCCCGCTCGGCAGATTTTTGCTGCTAAGATAATCTTCACTCCAAAGCGCCTGCGCGATCTCGGAAATTTCTTCACCATCCAGAACTTTGAGATCAACCAGACAACTCATTCTGGTGGCGGCTCGCCTTCGCGCTTCTTCACTACCGCGCATGCCCCGCACAAGATTGACTGTAATCTCGTTCCATCTTGATCCCTTGTCTGGAGTTCGGACGACCGCTGGGATATCGGTCCTCAAAAGCACCTCACAGGGGTCCGGATATCGCCCCGCCCCTGCTAATCCAGCCGCAAATCCGTCCATTCCGACAATGGGAGCACTCAGTAAATCGAGAATGCGCTTCTCCCGCCGTTCTTCCGGCATCGTTTCCCAGCATCTGGCAAGAATGCTCCTGACGGGATCCGCGAGCAGAAATTCACCGGCGATTACATTGTTTTCGTACCAACCTAAAGCCTTGGTGAAGATGGATTCCACCCGCTCTGGATCAAGGCGAAGCACGAACCGCGACAAGGCTTCAACTACAACCGGTAGCCTGTCCCTTCCGTGCGATCCGGCTTTCAAAGCGGTATTTCTCGATAAAATGAATTCGACTGCATCAACGCAGATTTCAGACAACCGGCGGACAGCATCAAGTGGGATAATCGCAACGCGCGCCCGGGACAGAATGAAATTCAGCGCACCCTCCGCCTCGTTTCCGGCAGCCCTCAGAACGAGGCGAGCTGCTAATTCAGGTTCATGCGGCGACAACCGCCTTGCCGCAAGTTCGAGATTTCTCGAAGCCACCTTCCTGCCAGGAATGAAGGGAGGCAGACCGGCGACTTCAGCAAGGCGAACTGCCCTGTGAGCGGCAGCCCAGCGCAAATATTCACCTTGAGAGAAGCTGAATCCCTTTTGCCACACGTTGCCGAGATCAAAAGGTTGCCCCCCCGCCAGATTGCTCTCACCCTTGATTGCCTCAGCGCAGTTACGCATTTCAAGTGGTGCGTTACACTTGATCGGCGTCAACTTGTCCCACCTGTGCCGCCATTCAATTGTTGCGTCCCAGAATTCCTCGTAATCCAGTGTCGTCCCTGTGCAATACAGTGCCCAAGACTCCCGTGACGACATACCTACATCACTGTCATCCGAGACAACTCTACGCGTTGCGGCCAGCGCGGTAGCGTTCAACTCCTGCGCTTTTTGGTTTTCCCCCATTTCAAAGAGGAGGGATGCTTTCCGCATCATCCAGACCGGATCGCAACCGCTCGTATCCCAATCTATGAGCTCTTTCTCAAGAGAGGCATAGTCCAGTGAATAGATTGCCCAAAGGCATTTTTCGTGGCGGATTTGGTGGGCAATGCCCTGGTCTTCTTCACTGAATGGTGAAACGGCCGAAATTCGTCGATTGAACTCATCTGCATCAAATTGAAATCGTGACGCCGTGACGAGTGCCAGTGCGACTGAAACCCATGCTTCCCGGATAGTAACCCAGTTAGCTGTCCCTACGGTTTCTCCGTCAATTTTTCGACTGCGGCAATCAATCCGGTCAAGGACATCCGTTGCCGTCTTTTCCAGCTTTGAAGATATTTCTTCCATGCGTGATATCGGTTCCAATTGTATTTCCCGGCGCCATATCAGTTCACGAAGCAAGAGCAAGGCTTCTACCAGATCAAGATTCGGCAATACCTCCATTACCAGAGGCGCTCTTTCCCTGGTAGAAGACATCATCGAGCGAACCTCGGCGGGAGCGGGCAACCACCCTGGGTAGGTTTCTTTCCTGTTATACCTCCAAACGTCAACGAGTTTTCGAACAGCCGCAACCTTTTTCTCAACCGACGATTCGTCTCTTGACGGAACATGAGGTTCCGGTTTGGGTTCATTGATTGTGACCCGGTGTATAGGTTCAAGATATTCCGGTACCAAAGGCTCGACAAGACGGGAAGGTGAGGGCCATTTAGAAACGTTATAAGGACGGCCATACTCCAATGTGTGTAGAATCCAGTCCGTAGAACGCTCGTGCTGAATATGCTCCGGATGCTCCCGCCACTGAGCGGCTTTCGGATGGCGGGCCAGATCGATAGGGATAACGTTTCGAGCCTCCAGCATGCGACGACGATGGATGGACAAATCGAGCCATCCGGCCAGATAGATTCTGGGCGCTGACGTCCCAAGATTGTCGCGGACCCACCCCGACCAGTGCAGAAAGTTCGGATCGTCCCCGGAGAAACCGATCAGGCAAAAGACCGTCTCCATCATGGCTTGCTGTACCGTGTTCACGAATGGCGCAAATCGCGCGGGGTAGGTTCGGTAATGCTCTTCCGTAAAGATAAGTGAAGACCGAGCATCCACCGACCCGTGTAGCTTCACGATTCGTGGGCTCGCAGCAAGTGGAATCTCATCTGTATTGAAAAGGACGCTGTAGTCTTGTTCCGGAACGGACGGGCGCGTTCTCTCAAGCAACGTATCCCAGTTGGTGGTGAATACGTCGCGCCAGGGAAGTCGCAAGAGACGTTCGTGCATTCGTCCGGGCCGGAACTCATCATCCCGTATCGATTCTCGCAAAAAGCCGTGGAGGCCGGCTGGCCCGAAGGCGGCCTCGTATTCCTGCGCCAACCTCAATGCACCGCTTGTTTCCGAACTAGCGGCTGATGTCCCGTGCCTGACTTCTTCATCCGGATACAGTTTTTCGTGCATTGCTTTTCTGAGATCACTCCAGGTAGGCGGTGCAAGGGTAGACGGTAGAAGTTTCTCTGCATTTCTGGTGAATCCCGCTCCGACCATTACGGTCGCTCCTCGGGACCGTTTCCAGAGAGCGTCCCGAACGTGATTGATATGGCTTTGGTCAGAAAACTGCATGATCATGTTGTCTCGCTACAGGAAATAGAGCTTCCTCGCACATATCGATTGACGAATGCGGCGCCAGCTTTGTATTCCTTAACTCCTGTCACGGGGATTCGTCCTGTCCGTACCTACCAACTCTTCGTAAAATAATGAACCGAACCCTGCGACGGCGACTGATTCTCAGTTCGCGAAAATATGCTGGATGGTTTCGAACAATGCGTTCACCGCACTCTCCGGCTGAGTTTTCTACAACGAAGCTCGGTATGGGACATGACCAAAAAATCGGATTTCTAATTTCCCTGTCTCTCCTGAACTTTGTTCGAATGCACGTACAAACTAAGATAACACCATCTCGGAATTGTGCAGCCGCATCGTTCCCTCCGCAACCAAAGATGGGTCTATGCAATGTGTGAAGCCTGCTCGGGTTTCCTGGTTCGCTCGGCAATTCCGGTGCGATTTCGGAGATGCAAGAGGGTATTATCTCATTTTGAAGTATCGTCCAGGAGCGCAGACTGCGAGTCACGGGCGTCTTTCATGGTCCGGTCGAGCTCATCCCGGCGTCCTTCGCGCACCAATTCATCCCGCTTCAGCGTGGAAAGAAGGTAAACCCCGCGATAGATCCGCTCTATCTGGGCTGCGATTTCAGGTGGAAACCCCGGAGAATTTGCGGTCAGCTTGCCCGTAGCGAAACCCAATGCGGCATGGCGAACGAGTTCGGCGGCCGTCATTCCGCGCTCCCTGGCCTCCTTTTCAATGCAAGTCCACTCGGAATCGGAGAACCGGATCGAGCGTGGCGAACGCGATTCACTGTGTTTTTCGTCGGGATTCTCGCTGGAATCGCCGGCGATGGAATGGTTTTCGGTCATGTTTTTCCCCCAATGGTTCGATTTTTTCAGCCGGGAAATCGCTGGTATCGTTGCATTTACGGATCAAATCCCGTCGCTCCGGGCACAGATTCATTTGTAAGCTCATAGCACACAAATTTGGGAAATACTATATCCAGAGTATGCCATGAGCATACGCCTCTCGTGAGGCTCAAGGAATTCAATGAGATACGGGCGTGTTACGTCGTAATACGCTCTCCCAGCGAAAGCGGGGCGGTATTTGAGGGCGTTTGAGCAGGGAACGCCATGCCTGGAGCACGATTGGCCTGCACCCAGCAGCCCGCTGCGTGGGGTGTGAAACCCGAAGCGCCGAAGGGCGTCAGATTGCCGAATACGTGAGAACGAACGACGGGGGAACTTTCGCCGGAGAGAATGGCGGGCGGGAGCCGCCGCGGCGAGTGAGCGGAGAAGACGAGAGGAGAGCAACCAGGAGAGGAGCGGTGGAGTGATCGAGGAGAGAGGCGACGGGCCGCACCACCTGTGTGGCGATGCGACCCGCCGTGTCGAACGTCCTATGCCGCGATTTTCTGGACGGGGATGCCGAGCGCTCTGGCCTTGTCGACGAGGTTGTCGGTGATGCCCGAACCGGGGAACGCGATCACACCCCTGGGGAGGAGGCTGAGCAGCTCGTCGTTGCGCCTGAAGGGAGCGGCCCTGCCGTGGGCGTCCCAGTCGGGCTTGCAGACGACCTGGTGGACGCCGTTCCGCTCGGCCCAGCCTGCCGCAATCTTCTCGGCGCCGGGGCCGCCGCCGTGGACGAGGACGACGTCGGCGTACTTGGCTTTCAGCTTGTCGAGCTGGCCGATGATTTTGCCCGCGTCGGTGGCCTCCTTGCCGCCCGCGACGGCGACGAGCGTTCCCTGGGGGAGGTGGGCCGTGTTCTCGCGGTCCTTTTTCGCCCGCTGGAAGTCGCGCGCCTCGATCACCGCCGACGTGAGCTTGCCGGTCTGGCTGACGTGCGATCCTCGCCGGGGCCGCCAGACCTCGCCGGTCTCGACGCGGTAGGCCTCGGCGGCCGTGTCCCTGAGCCCTTCGAAGGCGTCGCGGCGGGCGGTGAGATTCTCGGCGCGGTCGGTGGCGAGTTCGAGTTCGCGAGACCTGATCTCGGAGCCGTCCTGCTCGCGCTGGAGTTCACGGATGCCGGGGATGAGTTTGTCGGCGGCGCGGTCGAGCCGCTGTGTCTGTGCGTCGAGGGTGTTGACGAAGCCCCACAGGAGACTCGCCCGCTCATCCGCGAGTTGAGTGCCGTCGGGTACTGCCTCGGCGAGCAGGTGGAATGCCTTGAGGACGGCGGCGGTGGACTCCGCCTCGCCCCAGACGGGCCGGTTGTCGAATTCGTCCGGCCCGGGGGTCGCGCCGAACAGGGCGGCCTGTTCGCAGACCATTGCGGTGAAGGATTCGTTCTGCGCTTCGATGTTGTCAACCTCGTGCATGATGCTCTCCTTGTGGTCGTGTGTCGCGGTGGCGGTCATCGTTCACTCCTTTCGTTGTCCTCAAGCGAGGGGATGGTCGTATTCCGGAAGAGCGTAGCCACGCTCGTTGCGCCCCACTTCTTTGGGCATCTCGTCGAGATACCTGGCGGCCCACTCGGCGGCGCGTGCGAGGACGTCGCCGTGACACGGGAGGGGATGGCAGTGGCAGCCGAGCTCGCAGCCTTGAAGGTCGGCGAGTTCGTAGAGGTCCTGCTCCTCGCGCCGGATTCTTTCCCACAGCCATCGCCGGTATTTCTCGATCACCTCGGCGCGCTCGCCGTCCTGGCCGATGCGGAAGGGGTTTCCCCACTTCGTCATGCGGTCGATCCTGACCAGCAAGCCGCTGCCCATATCCGCCACATAGTTGTTCAGGTTCACCACGGTGGTTTCCATGCCTTTCTCCTTCGTAGAGAGTTAACGGATGCGCTTCTTAGCGCCCCATTTTCAGCACGTGCCAGGCGTGGGCGTCAGGGGCGGTTTTCAGTCTTTTTTCACCCGGAGGGCGCGCAGCGGAAAAAATCCACGCTTCACCGATTTTTTCTGAAAAAAGATGCTTTTGCGCTTTTTGCAAAAGCACCCTTGACCCCGCGCCGTGCGTGCTAAAATGGGGACGCTAAGAGAGAGAGGGTAGTACCGCCACCGGGACACAAGAGCTTTTGGTGTTTCACGATGAAGGCGAAGCTCATCGGGAAACAGTCTCTCATGCTGCGGAAAGGGTCATTTCGGGCCGCATTTTCCGGCCCGAAATTCCCGCAGCGGGGGGTGGACCGAGCCACTATCCAGAACATGGGATGATTGCAGGAGCATGCCGAGCTTCCGGGAACACGGTTCATCGTTCACGGAACCGGAGATTTACCGGGTGGTCCCGGTAGCGGAGAGAGCCGGCAGGGCGGACCTTCTCTGGATAGCGAGCAAAAGAAAAGGGCTGACGCCGAAGCGCCAGCCCCTTGAAGCGCTCAAAATGGGATGTCTTCGCCCACTACGCCGGCGGTCGCCGCGACGTCCGCCGTCTCGGCGTGCGCGCCGTTTCCGTTGCCATTGCCGTTCCCGTTCACCTTGTCGAGGAACTGCACGCGCCCGCCCGGCGCGATGAGGATCTCGGTCGAGAACCGGTCCGAGTCCTCCTCGTCCTTCTTCCAGCGGCGGGTCTGGAGCTTGCCCGCGACGTAGACCAGGCGGCCCTTCTTCGCGTGCCGCTCGAGCATGTCCACCAGGCCGGGCTGGAAGGTGACGACCCGGTGCCATTCCGTCTTGTCCACCCGGTCGCCGGACTGCTTGTCGACGTAGCCCTCGTCGGTGGCGATGGATAGATTGGCCACGCGCCCCCCGCTCGTGAGGTGGTTGACGGTGACGTCGGCGCCGAGACGCCCGATCAGTTCCGCGCGGTTGAGTCCGAATGCCATGGTGATTCTCCTTCGTGGTGTGAGTGAGAAAAAGTGACAGGAGGGAGAGAGCCTTTCTCTCCACCCCCCCCGGTTCGCCCTACACGCTATAAAACTCCTCCGCCTCGCCTTGCGCCTCGTCGCGGATCTTCCTGATCGTGTACGCGTCGAGTCCGAGTTCTGCGAGCAACTCGTCTGCGGTGGGAACATCGACGTCGAAGTCGTTCTCGTACATGGCCATGCCTCCTGTCGGGGTTGTCGCCGGCAACGGGAGCTGGAGACCGTCTCCCTCTCCCCTGCCGGGCCTTTGCCCGGCTCCCCGCTTCGCTCCACCTCTCACGGTCAGGTTCACTGCCGATGAGGACCGCCCGCCGACCACGCCCGGACTTGCGCCTGCCTCGGGATTGGGGTCAGATGGGACATGGACGATCGCAGACGTATCGGGCGTGTCGGCTTCCGGGTGCTTGCGCTCCTTTGGCTGCCGGCCGGGGTGTTCACGACGGCGGCCGTGCTCTTCTGGACGGCGCCCGCGGCCTGGACGCCGATGACGCCTGCATCGGCGGCAACGCTTGCGCCAGGCGGTATTCCGCTCGCCCTGGCGTGCCGGCAGTTGTGGCGGCTGGGCCGGCGCCGCGCCGCCTGGGCGACGTGGGAGGTGCTCGGCGGGGTGACGGCGCCGCTTGTGGCGGGACTGTCCGGCCCGCTCGCGATAGCCGCCTGTGCGGTCCTTCTCAGCCCCCCGGCCTGGATCGTCTGGTGGTGGCTCGCGGGGCGGGACTGAAAACGGCCGAGGGTGGGCCGGCTGCGTAGCAGGGCGGCGTCAAACCCTCCTCCCCGGCCGGGTCCGGTCCCCCGGCGGCCGGCCGTACGTACCCCCGGAGGGCGGAGAGAGGAGGCTTCCGGGATGATCAGGGTCGTGAGCTGGAATATCGCCAGGCACCAGGAGCCGTGGCGCGAACTGGAGAGGATGGCGAGGCGGGACGAGGCGGACGTCGCGCTGCTCCAGGAAGCCGGGAGTCCGCCCGGCGAGCTGGCGCACCTGCTCCCCCGCGAGGACGAGACGTTCTGGAGCCGTCACCTCTATGACCGATGGTGCCTGGTCGCGGGTTTGTCCGGCCGGGTCCGGGTCGAGCGCTTCCGCGAGGTCCCCCCGATCAGCTATCTCGGCGAGGGCGACGTCGGCGTGAGCGGCATCGGCACCATCGCCGCCGCGCGGGTGGTCCCCCACGAGGACGAAGCGGAGGCTTTCGTGGCGGTCTCGATGTACGCGCGCTGGATGAAGCCCCACCCCTCGACCGGAAGTCCCTTCAGGGTCGGCGCTTCCGACGTTTCGGCGCACCGGATCATCTCGGACCTCTCGGCCTTCATTGGTCACGTCGACCCGTCCAAACACCGCATCCTGGCCGCGGGCGACCTGAACATGTTCTACGGCGCGACGGGTCATGAACTCTCGCTGCCGGAGCGAGAGCGCACGGTCTGGGCGCGGATGGAGGCGCTCGGGCTGGAGTTTCTCGGGCCGCAGGCGCCGGACGGACGCCTATCGGCGACGCCTCAGCCCGATGTGCCGGCCGACACGAAGAATGTCCCGACATTCCACATTATCGGGCAATCTCCGGCGGATGCCGACCGCCAGTTCGACTACGCCTTCGCCTCGCGGGGTTTTCACGAGGGAGTGCGGGTCCGCGCGCTCAACGACGTGGATGAGTGGGGCGCCAGCGACCATTGCCGGCTGCTGATCGAGGTCGACACGGGATGAAGGACTTGGCGGGGACGGCGACTACCAACCGGTCATGGACGCAATGAGCGGTGCGTCTTCGATGACTTCCACTTCCTCCCGGGAGAGCTTCTCGAATGCGAGGCACATCGCCACCTCCTCCCAGGAGTCCCAGGGTCCGTGCTCCTCGCCCGTGGCAAGTTCTATTACGGTGTAGCGCGGCGGATAGACGGGCATTCCCTTGTGCTCATCCGAGGAGTGATACGACCGACGCGCGCAGGGAGTACATCTCACCCCTGCGTCCGCATTGACACCGCAGTCGACGCAAAGTCCGAGGGCCCGCCTGTCGTGATAGCGCGCCCGGCTCGCGGCGTTCTTCTTCGTTGAACGGGACTGCTCGCGCGCGGCGCAGGCTTCGCACCTGGAAGCTCCTGCGAAGACCTGTCCTCCGCACCGACCGCATCGCCCCCCGGCGCGCCTTTCGGCGTAGAGTTTCTTCTCGGCCGCGCGCCTCGCCTCTCGGCAAGGTTCGCAGACGGCGCCACCCTCTGCCGGAGGAAGCTCGCCGCAACGGGTGCACAACCCGGCTTCGGTGCGCTCGCGCCTGCGGCGTTTGCTCCTCTCCCGCGCCATGCGCCGGCGGCTCTCGGGGTTTCTCCCCCCGTAGGGATCCCCGGCAGCTTTCCGCCTCTCGTAGCGGGCGCGCTCGGACTTGCGGCTTTTTTCGAGGCAGACCTCGCAAAGACTTCGCCCGGACGCAGGGCGTCTGCGTCCGCATTTGATGCAAAGGCCTTGCGCGCGGCGTTCGGCGACGCGCCGCCTGTGGCGTTCGCGATCGAACTTGCGCCTCGTCTCCGGGTCCTTGTGCGGCATGGTTTTCTCCGTATGTTGGTGAAGTCGTTCGGACGGCGCCGGGTCGGCAAGACGTCTTGCGGGCGGAAGTCCTCCCGGGGGGGACTCCCTCACCGGCACAGCATGCGGGCCCACACGAGGTGCTCGCCCCAGAGCTGAAGCCCGCTGCCGGGGACCCGGAGCCCCGTGCAGACGATGAGTTCATCTCGTGCGGGACGCATCTCGCAGACCGCCCGGCGTGAGGCGGTCACGCGTTTGCTCTTGCGTTTCCCACTCTCCCTGTCGGGCACGGGCCTGATGTCGCCATCGGCGGACTTGTAGCGTTTCACTTCGTAGCGCTCATCCTCGAGGCCGCGTCCGAACAGGTGGGTGAGGAAGGTGCTCGCTTCGGGTTTGGGTTTTCGCATCTCGTGAGTCTCCCTGTATTGGATGATTTGCGCGTAGCGGGGAAACGCCCTCTCCCAGACGCCCCTGCTCCGCCCCCTCCCGGCCGGACTCCGCCTCTTTCCAGCGCGAACCGCGCCGGAGGCCTTCTACGGGAAGGGGACGTCCGGGCCGTGATCGTGAAGCTCCTGCTGCTCCAGTTCGCGGCGCCAAGCATAGCGGCCGGTGCGTGACGACCACTCGAAGTGCTCGTCTTTCCCGTCGGGCAGTTCATAGCGATGAAAGGCGGACCAATCCCCACCCCGGGACCCCCGCCACAGGACGCACGATAGGGCCGTGAGGAGGCTCCAGAGGGCCGAACAGGCCCAGAACGGCCCCCACAAGGAGGCGGAGGCCGATGCCTGTCGCGAGAGAGAGGATTGTGGCGAGGAGCGCCAGGGCGGGTCCCGCCAGAACGAGAACCCGGGTGGATCGGGATGGATTCCGGTTCGTCATGGGTCGCGCCTCCGGTGCTGCAGGTGAGGGGAATGCGGGCGCCGCCCGGCCTCTCCGACCCGGCTCCCGCGCCCCCTCCCGTCCCGGCTCGGCTTCTCCGGGGCGAAAGGTATGGCGGAGGACAGCGTCGGAGAGACGATGACGCGACGGGGCATTGTTCGAGAGTGCCGCGTCGCTGGGGTTGGACGGCTTGCGCAGGTTGCTGTTGTGCGCGCGGGACCATCCTCGACCAAAGAGGAGAACTGTCGGCCAGATGGCGTCCGGACCCTGTAGGCGTCATGCTTTCAAGCAAGTGTTCATGAGCCGTCAGTGACGATGGCTGTCCGGACCCTAAACTTCATGGACGTCTCTTCCCTGTGGCGCTTTCGGTCATACTGAAAGCAAATTGTCCATGTTGAAGATGAGGTTTCGATTTATTTTCATGCATCATGCCGTTCTTTGCTGCGCGGAGGTGGAGAGAAACGCGGCTATGGCGAGTCTTTCGCAAGGGACGTATAGATATCCATTTTTAATAGAAATAATCGGAGTCTGAACGTGATATGTGTCTTCGGATTGTGGGGATAAGGATTTTTTCAGGAAAATAAAAATTGCATTATATTTGCACTTTATAAATGCATTATATTTTGATACTCATTGTCATATTAATTAACCTTTGATAAATGGAGAACTGAAATGCAGATAAATCACATCACCCTGAAGAAACTCCGTAAAGAGCAAGGCTACAGCCAGGAGGAGTTGGCAGAGATAGCGAAAATTTCCAAGAGAACGATAGCGGAAATTGAAGGCGGAAAAAAAGAAGTAGGGACACGCGGCTCCACGGTGAGACTGCTCGCTGAAGCTTTACGCGTCGAACCCGAAGTGCTGGGTCAAGAACCTGAATCCGATGCGGTAAGGGAGGTGGAGATCAGAAAATACGGCTTGCGATTTGCAAATCTCCCCCTCAAGGATGAAACGATACTCTCGTATGATTTGATCAAGGATCGCTATGGCGTCGAGATGGGGCAGATCGTCAATGCCGCGCCGTTTCTCTTCACCCTGCTCGCCGAGATGAGCTTGGCCGACCGCCGCCGTCGCCTAAAGGAAGCGGAGGAGGCGATGGACGCCTTCAACAGGGTTTGCCCGGAACATATCACGGGACGCTATTGGGATGGCTTCTCTGAAAAAGATTCCATCGCCAGGAGAGACCTTTTCGCAACCTTCATAGACTCGATGGAAGCCGACATGGGTTATTACTCGGAAGAGCGCAACCCGTTCACTGATTACCTCGTCCGATTGGCAGAGGAGCTGGGTCCCAACGACGCAATCGACCCCGAAGAAATCCATTTTGATGCGGATGGATATCTCGATTACGTCCCTCTTTTCGAGGAATATGTTAAAGGCCTTACGAGTGGATCTCGCCGCGCCGGGTATGCCCTGTCTCGCGGATTCGCACGCATCAGCCAAATCCCGAAAGAACTGGTAGATGAAGAAGCCGCTTCTGAGCGCAAAAAATGGTTGGAATCGAAAATTTCAGATACTGAATATGCTGAATATGAAGATGAAAGAATTCGGATCGCACAATTACTCGAAGAGGTGTCAAGCAAGGGAGGTGCGGATGATGTATAGAACCAGACACGCCGAAACCCGTATGCGCCAGAGGGGAGTCCGATGGGCGGATATCGAGTTGGTTCTGAACTGCGGGACACAGCTCGCCCCCGACGTTTGGTTCATGAGAGATGTCGACGCGAGCCGCGAGATCGCCGACCTGAAGCGTACGTTCCGGCGGATTGAACGTACGTTGCAAAAAGGGAAGCAACGGCTCGAACGCGCCCTGAAACGTAGGATACAGCGGCTCGAACGTCTGAGGGGTCTCCAGGTCATCGTCGTGGGTGAGGCGGTTCTCACGAGCTACAGGCCCAGCCTTGCGCATCAGCGGCGGGCGCGCCGCATGGGGAAAAGGGATCGCTTATGAGTGGCGTGGCGAACCCGTTCGAGGAACTCTGCCGCCTCGCTTCCTTGAGCCGCTGGTGCCAGAATCCCGCCTGCACGACCTGCGGGAACCGTCACCTGAGCGTGGATCTGGCGCTCATCGCGCATGGCGTTCCGATCGCCGCGTGGGACCATACGAAGACGAGATGGCCAAAGGAGTTGGTTCCGTGGACTCGGTGGACGCTAGGAGCCGCTGAATCCGCGCGTCTCGCTGAAACCCTCGGCGACGCTGATCTAGTGGCGATGGGAAAGAAATTCAGGTCGCCTCTACTGGACTGCTTGGAACTTGTTCTAGTCCGCTCGGGGCTGTCCGAGTCGGATCGGGATAAGGTCGAAAAGGCATGGAGTGAACGGCAGGGACGAGAGAGCAGAATGGAAAAAGAACAACGGCGCTTGAGTCTTTTGGAAAGCATCAGGCAAAAGCATCCGGACCTTGTTAAACGCGACATAAAAAACAGATTCGAGGAGCTTTGCCATCTGGCAGCCTCGAACAACTGGAACTGGAGTATACGAACTCCCAATCTTCACCTGCGCGCCGGCCTGCTGCTTATTGCGCGCAACATGCCGTTTGGTGAATGGGATTACACGAAAGACCGGTGGCCGGATGAATTGCTTCCGTCCGGCCGGGGCAGACTGATTCCTCTCGAGGATACCGAATCCGCAATTCTTGCCGAAGTACTCTGCGCCGCTGATTTGGTGGCGATAAGAAGGGATGCTGTATTCCGTTGGCTTGAATCATCACGTGGTGGCATCCGGGAGTATTGGCTGGGCTACTTGGGAGTCGCCTTGCACCGCTCCCGGTTTTTACCGCCGCACCGCGAGCGGGTCGGGAAGTCATGGCGGGCTCAATTGAATCGCATGGCCGGAAGCAACACGCCATGTTCGACACCCGTCTCTTTTGAGGAGCTTAAGACTTACGAATGGCGTTTATCGCAAGAACCCATAGAGGAAATATACGGGATATGAGTTTCACCGCTCTGTATGGAGACATCACTTGGGAGGGCGCGGAATACGTTCGCAGGAGCTGGTATAAATAGGTTTCCTACCCCTACGCCACGCCTCTCTTCCTTACGCTGTCCGCTGCTTTATCCCATGCGTCCAACCACTACGGGGCAGGGAGTCGACAATTGTCGCACGCACGGCTAATGGACACTTGTTGTCCGATCCTTTCGCAGTGGCTACAACCGTGTTTGCCAAAGAACCAAAGGGCAGGATCGAGCGCTGCGCAAGTATCGGCTATTCCTTGCGGTCCTCCGATCCTTGCACACTGAACCGCACTTTGCCAAGCAGACTGGATCTCCGGTTTAACTTCTTTGAGTTCAAGCCCCGAGGTGTCCGTCACACCCAAGTTTTCGGTAGCCCGGCGAACGTGTACATCCACCGCTACAGGGATGGCGTCGATATGAGCGATTTTCGCCCCGCCCGGGTTCGCCATGATCCGCACCCACATCGGCCCAATCTTGGGACCACGAAGCATCGGATATCGTGGGCGACCCGCGCTATCGTGGCTGCGTAGCTCTTTCTGCAACTCCCTTGCATCGCCATTGCCGGAGTCGACCACCTGACACACTGAATCGCTTCCTGATGTCAAGCTGCATGCAATCCTGTGCCATGCTTCAGCGTCCGGCCCGTGGCGTTGGCTTACACCGCTTTCAAAAAGCAATGAAGTCAGCGTTTCGGCAGACATCGAAGACACCTGATCCGGGTCGAAGACCTCAGGATGCAGTTTGAAGAGGCTAACGCCCGCACACCAAAGCCGGGTGGCGTCTCTCGCACGATCCATGGCCGAAACGAAAGTCAGAAACAATCGGAGTGAACGCTCAGACGTGCCGAAGGCTCGGAGTTTTTGCGCGCATTCAACTTCTGGCACGAGCGACCAATTGGTACCCAAAACCTCTCCTCTTTCCGAGAGATCAAACCGGTCATTATAGAAATCGTCAGCAATCATCTTGGCCAGTTGCGCGGTGTCAGGCATTAGAGGAACTCATGATAGACAAGTGTAGCATTATCATAATTATCCAGTTGAATAACCATATTGCAAGATGTAGTGTTGCGCAATGGACACGAAGAACTGGCTTTGCTCACTTTTGGCATTATGCAATATGTTTCTGTTTGTCTTGGGCGTTCCGGGACACATTGATGATGCAAAGGCCTGGGGCGAAGCCATGAAAGACTTAACACTGTTCCATTACGTATGGGGTTTTTTGACCGTTTTGCTCGGCATTTACGGAACATCTCCGGTTTGGATGAAATTGCTTGGTTTGTCTCCTGAGAATACGATAAAAAAAGCCTTAAAAACGGGGCTGGCTGTAGAATATGAGGAAATATGTAAATGGAGAGATGTTTTGCATGACGCACACTTGAGGGAAGGACTGCACCAAGGATCGATAAACTGGCGCATGGCAGTTCGAGGCCTCATTCTCGTTTGTGAAAAGCATTCAATTCCGCACCCAGGGCCTCTATCGTTTAGGGACGATAACAAGAACCTTGAGGAATGGCGAAGTTTTTCATCAGACCTAGCTTTCTTTGCGAAAAACAACGATATCGAAGAAGCTCGGGACTTTTGGAATGCTTAGACGCTCACCTTTTCCACCGCTTGTTGCACGCTTTTTCGTTTACGCGGAGAAACTCAGCGATGAATTTGTCGATTTGTTGCGAAAGCACAGGGAAAATTCGGGCTTTTGTTCTCCCTTTACCGCTTACGCCAGTTTGCCAAGTTGTTGTGGGAAGCTTCACTTTAGAATAGTCGTCATAAAGCAACTTGCTAAAAAACATCCAAACGTAAAAGTCATTACTGGAAACGTTAACTCCCACATAAATGCTGTGGGACAAGTTTCTTGCTTTTTGAGAGTCGCGATAAAGGCGAGCGGCGCGAAACCGGCTTTCAACGATATATCGAATCGCCTTTTCGCTGAACTTGGGCTTTGGGTCTTTCGGGGCGTTCAGTTCTACCGATACAAACATCGGCTTGCATTCAGCGAAAAGCATGAATCTTTGGTAATTAACCGATTTGTTGGATATGTCCATTGCCGACACTGGCGACGTCAAAAGAAGCAAGACGAAAACACCAAGCAATTTACGCATAGCACATCCCCATTGCCGAAAAAATTTGTTCCTTTCGGCGCAGTTTCATTGTCTCGAGTGGTGGGGTGTGTTAAGCAGGGAGTCCAATCTGTTGGATGATGACTAACCCCACCATGCCGGAACCCTCGTTGGCGCGGGAGTTTCGGCGCATTTATATTTCATTCCCTATTCGCAATTGTCGCACAGTCAACGGCGTATTCGATAAAATAGCAGATATTTCTGGGGTAAGTTAATGGAGTCTTTCAAAAACACAACGCCCGATCCTAACTATGATGTGGCTGCTGCGCTCCTGGCGAACTTTGCGGCTGACGACATGCGCGAAATCAGAGGGATGGTCTTGCGTCTAGCGCGCGTGAGCAAGCGTCTTGAGAAATTCAGTTTTCCTCTAGTAGCTCAAAGTCTGGCCAGTTTGCTTATACGCCCCGAGAATCATACCGCCACCGCGCGAATTGAGGCATTGATTCATCTGGCTGCGTTTGCCTGTCGAGGCGAAAAGGGACCGACACCAACCCAAGTGAGCGAATGGTTGAACGTCATGGTCTACAAGGATCCGATCACGGAGCTTGAGGGCCCCGTAGAGGATGTCTTCGTTTCGAACGTTGCCACTTGGTTCGGAAATGTCCGGTTGTTTGAGGGGCGCTGGCAAAACAATGGGGACTATATGCAGGCCTGCATCCTAGCGATGTACAGGGTCGCGGAACATTCGTGGGCAGCGGAAGCGTTTCGTTGCATCATGGCCTTGTTTCGGGTCAGCGAGGCTGTTGCTGAACGCGCCAAAGTTGATCGGTATTTACGCACGGAAAGCAGTCCGAGAGCAAAGATCGCACTAAATTTCTCAAATGCCACGGAAACCACTGGGTATGTGAGTTTCAGTCGCGAAGAGTTGATCGCCATCGGTGTCGATCCCGTAGATCTCGATCCCTTCGTGTTTCAGGAGGAACATGCAGACTTGCTCGTGGAACAGTCTATCGGGCATACGGCGTTGGAACGACGACCCTTGGTGAGATTAGGAGGCCGGACGATAGTTGTGCTACCTACTGCTATCGGCGCGGCGATCAGGCGATTTGTTATTGAACGTGCCGAAGCGGCAGGCGACCTAGACATATTCCAGTCAGCATGCCATCAGGCGCAATATGGCGAAGTCTTTCTGTTAGGCCGTGCGGCGTGGGAAATCGAATTCATCAAGGCGCTGCAACATGATCCCGACGACGATTTGAGGGAGTTCGTGGGAACTTTCGACGACGGCGGGTATGTCCATCTTATCTTTGTTCCCGATGATTTTGGAGAAATAGCCCGGGATGGATTTGTAAGCACTCACAAGCTCAAGGGCATGATCAAGGACCGAATCCATGATCGGGCGGCCTACCTAGCGGCCAAGCCAGACTATCGCCGGGGATTGACCGTGCTGGTTCATGGTGGCATTGGTCGCGAGTTTTCCCCGCCTTGGGGAGAGCTTCCAAGCGGTTGGCATCAACTGTGTTTGTCCGCACCTGACTTCATGCTCCTGGGAAATGAATCCGAGTTTACGGCCCTGCGTGCCTGGAAATTGCTTCAACAGGTGGACGATCTGGAAGCAAAAGGCGTCGTCTTTCCGAACCTGCGCGGGTTTTTAAACTTGGCGGCTTTCGCTTACTACGGCGACTTTGAACTCGTACCAGTGAATATGAGCCTCGCTCCAATCTATCTGCACAGCGACTTTATTTTGCCTCTACGCCACAGAGTGCGAACTGCTCTCGACCAGCACGCAGTGTTGGCTCCCGATGGCAAGTCATGGGTCAGCGTCCAGCGTGAGACGACGAGCGGCTTCCTCGGCCAAACGCAAGGAAGACCGGTTTTCATCAATCCTGGGTATATGGCTCAACACAAACTTCTGGCATGTGTCGAAACCAACGCACGGCCGTGGTGGGTTCATTGTAGTGAGTTACCGGAGTCCAGATGGCATCGTGGCATGGTGTTCAACATTCTGGAGTTGGTTCTCGGCTGGCTGGTTCGCTTGAGTCCATTGCTTGAAGAATGGATATGCTCGTTGCCATCGGGACCTGTCACTTTCCAGTTCCGGTTTCCAGACATAGAGATTTTGAGTCAAAACGATATACAGACGACGAAAACGCCTTCAGCGCCAACGGTTGCGGTTGAAGATGGGCAGATCGTAATCGACTGCACGCTGCTCTATCTTCGGAGTTTCCTGAGCGCTGCCAATACGGGTGACCGCTTAATGATTAGTGCAATGATGCGAGGCGTGCATGAGCTTTGCGGCAATCTGGCACCCTCAGATACCGAAATGGGAGAATTGGTGCAAACCGTGGTGGGTTCGGAAGACGCACGATTCTTCCAAATGACTCCCGGCAGAACACCCCAGGATATGATCTATGACGTAGCTGCGCTTCCAATGCCGCGCTTGGTGATGCCGGAGGATCAAGCATGGAGTCGCCTCGACCTCGTACGTAGGGCGGGATATGAGGCCGCACCAGGCCCTATTCCATTGGGCAAGGCCCAAGCGACCCTTGGAAAGGCGGTGGATTGTGTTTGGGAGCGCGCCAGGTCTCGATTGAGCAACTTGAACCGGGAAAGCGTGATAGAAAGTTCTCTTCTGAATTTCATGGCTATCCAGAAGGAACACAGGGATTGGCTCCGTTCAGCGGCGGCGCAGCTTGCGCTCCACGACAATGACGAGGTGCTGGCGGCCGCAAACGAACGTGGCTTTCGACGGGATATTGCTGGTCTGTCTTGCCGTGTCATTTCAGAGATGGCGTTGTGCACATCGCCCTATCAGGACGATTCTTCCTGCACAGGAGCGGACTTGGACTTCCTGATAGCAGAGGTTGCGACGCTTCTGGAATGTGCCAGTCATAGTGATGCACTGCGCTACTGCCTGGCGGCAGGACAACCAAGCATGCTCCCCAACGGATCTTTCGATTTCGATCCTTCGACAGTTCAGGCGATAAAACAACTTCTGAATGAATATGGCAAGCGAACATTTCAAGATGCAGCGCTTGAGCGCGGCACCGAATTTGGAGGTGGAGACGAAGTTGCAGATGCGGACTTCGAAGCGGCGTTTATCGCCGAGTTTGGGCTAAGCATGGATCAATATGGGAAGTTCGTTCTTGATGTAACACTGGAAGCCCTGGAACATGGCGAAGCTCTCTTTCAGCTTCGAAGAAGTGAGGTGATTCAGCGGCTACGAGAGGTAGGCACTATGAATCCGGAGCGGGTTTTCGAGGCATTCGCCCTCAAGCCTAGGGCGCGGTGGGATGAGAAAAATCCGACAAACGCCAAAGAAAGAGACTGGTACCCTTGGCGGTACAACAGGCGTCTGTCGATTCTGCGGCGCCCTCTCGTGCAATTATCGATGGAGGACGACCCGGTCGTGCTCGTGATGCCGTCGATTCTTGGAGGCACACTGGATTACTTGCAGCAAGCGTCATTTGGCCGACTGCCCGTAGAACTTTTTGACAACCCCGAGATGGCTTCGTGCATCGGGCGTGCGGCTGACAGGAACGGACGTGATTTCAACCGAAGGGTTGCCGAGCGATTTGACCACCTGGAATGGAAGACAGAGCAGGAAGTAGCTCTCACCCGGCTCGGTGGCGCGGTGGAACTCGGCGATATTGACGTCCTCGCATGGCGGTGCGACACAGGACTTGTCTACGTAGTCGAGTGCAAGAGTCTCCGGTTCGATCGCACCTGTGGTGAGATCGGGGAACGTCTGGCGGAATATGCTACCGGCACCGTTGACGGTAAGCGCACTCCATTACAGAAGCATCTCGACCGTATTTCATATCTCGAAGGCAACAGGGAACGGCTCTCACATCTTACGGACATCTCTCTTGAGAAGTTACAATTGCGCTCGGCACTGGTCACCGAGAAGCTTGTTCCAATGCAATTTACCGGAAGAGCTCGGGAGATGTTGAACATTGTTACGGACTATGAGTTGCTTGAGGAAGTAATTGTAAATCAGTGATTGTAGTCGTCTGCACTTGGGAGGTGTACCCGAATGAACATCGCGGTTGCAGAAAAACGTTTATTCCGTTGCGCCGTGGTGTGGTGATTCCTGCGCCTTGCGGATGTCTTTGACGAGTCCGTCCAAGGTTTCACCTCATTTTCCCTGGGTCATGCATTTGCATGGAATTCATTCCGGGGGCGCTCACCCGGGCGGTTAGGTACAGCGAGATTGCGCCCCGTCGCGCTCTTTGCGAACATGCATGCTAGCATGCGGTTCTCTTCCGGGAACAAAATATGGAAGTCCGGTATCGCGCGGTTTGTGCAAGAGGCGCTTGTGAAGGCGCTCCAGAGCGTTCTCGCGAGGGGGAAATGCTTTAGTGCCCGAGATTTGACGAGCACTCGATCGGGAGCCGGACGGCGCTGCGGCTTCCGGTAAATTCTTGCACATAGGCTGCCGGGGGGTGTCAGGCGGCGACGGAATTACGGCTTTCATGCGGTGTTGCTATAGTGTTGATTCGATGTCGGATTGAATGATCGATCATATCTCCATCCATGCAACTTATTGTAATAAATTCGCTTACACAATACCCTCTGCAGGAAATTCCCTAGATAGCCAAATCGCCAACCTGTCCATCGCCACGGACGAGGGCTACGTCGACAAGCAGTCCGGCGAGCGGGTGGACAAGACCGAGTGGCACCGGGTCGTCACCTTCCAGCCCGGGCTGGTCGACATGTTCGAGAAGCACGCGAAGAAGGGCCGCCTGGTCTACATCGCGGGCAAGCTGCAGACCCGCCGCTGGAAGAAGGACGAGGAGGACTCCGATCGGTTCTCGACCGAGATACTCATCGCGCCTGGCGGGCGCATTCAGTTCCTCGACAAGGTGAACGGGAACGGCAATGGCAACGGCGCGCACGCCGAGGCGACGGTGCCCGCAGGCGTAGCCGGGGACGACATCCCGTTCTAGGCTCAGAAGGGGTCGGCGCTTCGGCGTCGGCCCCTTTTTCTTTGCTCCTTATCCAGAGGAGGTCCGCTCTGTCGGTCCTCTCATCTACCGGGAACACCCGGTCAATCCTCCGGTTCCGTGAACGATGAACCGTGTTCCCGGAAGATCGGCTTGCACCTGCAATCATCCCATAATTCCAGACAGTGGCTCGGTCCACCCCCCGCTGCGGGAATTTCGGGCCGGAAAAACGGCCCGAAATGACCCTTTCCGCAGCATGAGAGATTGTTTCCCGATGAGCTTCGCCTTCATCGTGAAACACCAAAAGCTCTTGTGTCCCGGTGGCGGTACTACCCTCTCTCTCTTAGCGCTCCCATTTTAGCACGCACGGCGCGGGGTCAAGGGTGCTTTTGCAAAAAACGCAAAAGCATCTTTTTTCAGAAAAAATCGGTGAAACGTGGATTTTTTCCGCTGCGCGCCCTCCGGGTGAAAAAAGACTGAAAACCGCCCCTGACGCCCACGCCTAGCACGTGCTGAAAATGGGACGCTAAGAAGCGCATCCGTTAACTCTCTGGAAAGGAGAAAGGCATGGAAACCACCGTGGTGAACCTGAACGACTACGTTGCTCCCCAGTTCGGAGGCGGCTTGCTGGTCAGGATCGACCGGGCGACGAAGTGGGGAAACCCCTTCCGGGTCGGCAAGGACGGCTCCCGCAGCGAGGTCATCGAGAAATACCGGCGATGGCTGTGGGGAAAAATCCAGCGCGAGGAGCAGGACCTCCATGAACTCGCCGACCTGCAAGGCTGCGAGCTCGGCTGCCACTGCCATCCCCTGCCGTGCCACGGCGACGTACTCGCGCGTGCCGCCGAGTGGGCAGCCAGGTATCTCGACGAGATGCCGAAAGAAGTGGGGCGCAACGAGCGTGGCTACGCTCTTCCCGAATTCAACCATCCCCTCGCTTGAGGACAACGAAAGGAGTGAACGATGACCGCCACCGAGACACACAAGGAGATGATCATGCACGAGGTTGACACCATCGAAGCGCAGAACGAATCCTTCACCGCCATGGTATGCGAACAGGCAGCACTCTTCGGCGCGACCCCCGGCCCCGACGAGTTCGACAACCGGCCCGTCTGGGGCGAGGCGGAGTCCACCGCCGCCGTCCTCAAGGCCTTCGGCGCACTCGCGGAAGCCGCACCCGACGGAACGCAACTCGCGGATGAGCGGGCGAGCCTCCTGTGGGGCTTCGTCAACACCCTCGACGCCCAGACCCAGCGCCTCGACCGCGCCGCCGACAAGCTCATCCCCGGCATCCGTGAAATGCAGCGCGAGCAGGACGGCTCCGAGATCAGGTCCCGCGAACTTGAACTCGCCACCGATCGGGCCGAGAATCTCACCGCCCGCCGCGACGCCTTCGAGGTGCTGCGCGACACGGCCGCCGAGGCCTACCGCGTCGAGACCGGCGAGGTATGGCGGCCCAGGCGAGGATCGCACGTCTCACAGACCGGCAAGCTCACATCGGCGGTGATCGAGGCGCGGGACTTCCAGCGCGCGAGAAAGGACCGCGAGAACACCGCCCACCTCCCCCAGGGAACCCTCGTCGCCGTCGCGGGCGGCAAGGAAGCCACCGACGCCGGCAGGATCATCGGCCAGCTCGACAAGCTGAAAGCCAAGTACGCCGACGTCGTCCTCGTCCACGGCGGCGGCCCGGGTGCGGAGAAGGTTGCAGCCGGCTGGGCCGAGCGCAACGGCGTCCACCAGGTCGTCTGCAAGCCCGACTGGGACGCCCACGGCAGGGCCGCTCCCTTCAGGCGCAACGACGAGTTGCTCTCCCTCCTCCCCAGGGGCGTGATCGCGTTCCCGGGTTCGGGCATCACCGACAACCTCGTCGACAAGGCCCGAAGCCTGGGCATCCCCGTTCAACGCGTGGCCGCCTGATGTGAACACTCCTCGGGTCGCGTCGTCGTCGCCCGGCGGAGACTGTGAGAGTATTGGATTTCACAGTCTCCGGAACAGGGCTCGCTTACGCTTGCAGCCCGATGGCCGGACACTGTCTTCAACTTCGGGAGCAACAACACCGCAGAGCCGGGAGAGAAACGTCTCGGCGGCCGGTCAGCTCGGGGTCGCGGTCAAGTCCTCGAAGAATCGGCTTCAAGTTCACACGCCATTCGTCCCCAACCGCTGTTTTTGCAGACAATGCTCCACAAATGCAGCTCCGCCCAGCACACGCATGACCCGCTTGAAGTTGTAACCCAGCGTCATCAGGCTGAATTCGCCGCGGCATTTGCCGAGTCCGCGCATCACAAAATGATCCATCCCCGCCCAGCGCTTGATCGTACCGAATGGATGTTCGACGAGTGTGCTTCGCCCGCGCATCAATGGCACACGGGCGTTCATCTTCTTGCGATGCCGGTCCACCACGTCCTCATGCTCCCAGCGTTGTATCCTGCGCGTCGATCTCGACTTTGTCAGGCATCGGCCCGACAACGAACAGTCCCGGCAAACCGCCGCCGTCCCGCGATAAAAGTAATACAGCCTGCCCCTGACGGTGGTCGTGCCGCCTCGAACCAGACGCTCTCCGGCCGGACAGACATACGTGTCATCCTGCGCATCGTAACGGAATTCATCGCTGCCGAATCGTCCGTCCTTGCCCTTGCGGGCCGTCTGGTTCGGTATCGGAACATACACCTCCATTCCCTTGTCTTCGCAACTCTTCAACTGTGCGCCGTTGAAGTAGCCCGAATCCGCCAGGCCGACCAGGCGTTCGCTGCCCATGGCTTCGCCGGCTTTCGTCATCATCGGCTCCAACTGAGCGGAGTCATTGCCGTCCTGCACCACATCCTCCGCGACAATCAGCTTGTGCTTGTCGTCCACCGCGATCTGGCAGTTGTATCCGCCCACCATTATATCGCCGTTCCTCAGAAGTCGAGCATCTGCATCGACCCCCGATACCTGACGCTCTCCGCTTTCCTGCAAATGCTCTTGCAGTGCCTTCTTCTTTTGTTGCCTCTCGATCAAGGCCTTGAGCTTCACCGGCAGGTCCGGATCCTCCGAACCGTCCCCACACTCCTCCCCGCGCGCATCCGCCTCGTCCAACTGCCGGTGATACGCCGCAATCCTCTTCTCCAAACGCCTCAGGTCCCTTGCCAGGGACCGCTTGGTTTGGAAGCTGTCCAGGTTCGCATCGGCCTTCAAAAAAGTCCCGTCGACCGCCACCCGGCTGCCGCCCAGCAGCGAGAGTTCGCGGCACAGCAGCACGAACTCCCGGTTGGCCTCCTGCAGCGCAGCCACATTGTTCTTGCGAAAATCCGCAATCGTCTTGTAGCTCGGCGTCGCACCCTGGCACAGCCAGATCACTTCCAGATTGCGCCGCGTCTCCGCTTCGAGACGGCGCGAACTCCGTACCCGGTGCTGGTAGCCGTACAGATACAGCTTCAGCAGCAGCGCCGGGTCGAAAGCCGGCTGACCGGCGCCGCAGTTCGCTTCGGCATGCGCGAACCCCAGCGCCTCCAGGTCCAGCGTGCCGACGAACGCATCGATCGCGCGCACCGCATTGTGCTCGGACACGTAGTCGTCCAGACACGGCGGAAGCAGCATCATCTGGCTTCGGGACTGCACCTCCTGATAACGTCTCTCGGACATGGTGGTGACCCTTTATGTGGTTATCTCACTCACCGGTAAAGATAGCATGTACAGACAACCCGGGCATCGCTCGCCAGCGTCACCCACCAGAATCGTGGGAATACTTTCACAGTCTCCGTCGCCCGGCGGCGGCGCGGCCCGTCGCTTCTCCTGATTGCTCCGCTCGCCTCCTCCCGCTCACTCGCCGCGGCGGCTTCCGCTCGCCATCCTCTCCGGCGAAAATTCCCCTGTCGTTCGTTCCCAAGAATCCGCCGTTAGCCGCCCTTCGGCGCTTCGGATTTCACACCGGACGCATCGCTGATGCAGGTGTCGCGTTGGTGCGGCTGCCTGCGATATGCTTTGAAAATTCGCATCCCCGGGTATTCCTGTCGCGCCGAAAAAAGTAATACCAATCTGGTAGCACTCGAACCTTTTGAAATCATTTCACTTAGAGAATCGCGTATGCTCATGTAATACGGGGAGTTCCTAAAAGATACCAGATTGGTAGTACACGGAGGCGCGCTGCGCTATGATGGCTACCATTTTGGTAGTTCATGAAACGGCGTCACGGGCATCGTTTTTGGGCCCGATGCGGGTGTGTTTGGTGCAGGAAATGAGAATTTTGCGGTCGTTTTGCGACCGGTACGGATGAAAATCTTGTTGAGAGGAGCGGCGAAACGGATGGTTCAGACGATACAGAAGAACATCAGGGTCACGCCCGAACAGTGGAAACGAATTGAAAATGAGGCCGAAAAGCGCGAAATGTCGCCCAACCGACTGGTGGTAGAGCTCGTGATGGAAGCCCTGGAGCGCCGCGAATGGCCCCGCACAGAGGCCGAAATCCATCTGTTGCGCTCTGCGATGTTCACCGCGCAGGCCATCATCCGCGACATGGAGAGGACCGGACGAGAGGAAGAAATTGAGCAAATCAGCAGGAATATTTCCGAAGTCGCGCCCGAATTGCCCGACAAATTAACGAAAGACCCACAAAATCGGGCGGATTCGCAGAACGGCGATGTATGAGTCGGCTTCCTCAGGGGAAGTGGTCAGCTGGATTAAACCAAAGTTCATTGGCGAAGACGGTCATCGATAACTCACGCTACACGGATATCTAAACTGCATTCCGAATAACTATTATAAGGTATGTTGGCTCCTTTTCTGTCTGCATTAACTAGGGCAATTTACGGAAAACAGGTAGCGTTGGGCGAACCAAGTGCGGTATCTTCGATATACGGTGCTAAGTAGTAAGTAATAAAAGATATTGTATCATGTTGCGTTCATCTGGCGGTTTAGAATCTGTCTGTGTATTCAACTAGTGCTTGAATCGACTCAGCAAAGCAAAAGACTCAAGGTTGTCGGATGGGAGGGCAGCTTGATAAGTCCAACACGACGAATAAATTGTTAAAATTATTGATGGGCTATGGCCATGCCACTTTCTAGCGCTGAAAAAAAAAGTGATCAGGCACGGCCTGTCGTTCAATTAACCCAAGAATGGGGAGATTGGAGCAGTGTTTCACTCTACCTCGATCGGTGCCGCGTAGATACACCCTTGCATTTAATTGAGGCAATATGGGCACACGTTAAGAATCTTCGTAGAACTGTTGGGAAAGTCCTAGATTTTGGAGCAGGTGACGGGCGATTTTCCCGAGGCGGAGTTTACGGTGAATACATTGGGTATGAAATTGATGACTCACTCTGTCAGAATTCAATCTTGCCAGACAACGCGAAATTACTGAATCAATGTGCATTTTCTGATGAAATATCCGACGCAGATCTTTGTATTGGGAACCCTCCATATGTGAGAAATCAGGATCTTCCCACTGGATGGCGGCAATATGTTTCAGAGATACTACAACGAAGATCTGGAGTTGCTGTTTCTGGTCTGGCTAATGCGTGGCAATATTTCTTTCTTCATGCTTTGACCTCGTTGAAAGATGATGGGCTATGTGTACTAGTAATTCCATATGAATGGGTATCACGTCCATCAGCCAAGGCCCTGCGGGACTATATCCATGAGCATGGCTGGAACGTAAAAGTCTATCGTTTGGTTGATTCGAGTTTTGACAACGTTCTAACCACCTCTTCCATTACAATTGTCGACAAAGCCAAATCAGATGGAAAGTGGGAATATTACGAAGAAACTTCGGCTGGACGCTCTATCCCAATAAAATCCCCAAGTGGCTCAAAAGCTGAGGTGTTAGATTATCTTTGTAAGAGGGACATTCCCCGAAACACCCCTTTGGCAAAAAGAGGTTTGAGTCCTGGAACGCAAAAAGTTCTTACCCTTACTGAGGGTGAGCGCGTAAGAAACGGACTCGTTATCGATCTGGATGTCGTGCCTTGTGTAACCAGTTTGAGAAACTTATCTGCGGATATCAAAGAACTTAGCGATGAAATCTTTCGACTCTATTATCGCGATCAGGGTCGGAAGTGTTGGTTAATTCGAACAGACAAAGAGGTGAGTCCCGCATTACGCCTTTACCTTGATGCAGTTCCCGAGTCGAACTATCAGACAGCGACATGTCTTGGGCGCGAAGAATGGTGGAAATTCACCATGCCGTCTGTACCATCCATGCTGATTGCACAAAGCTTCAAGGGCAAATTCCCCAAAAGAGTATACAATCAGGTAAAAGCACGAGCAGTAGGTAGCGTGTGCGGAATCTATAATGTAAACAAGGGGCAAGCTCAGCGAATTGCTCACGGTTTGGGTATTTCCGATCTACGTAATCAAGTTGTTGCCCATGCTAACGGGTTTTATAAAATCGAAATCAACCAGTTAAACTTTCTGCTTCAACGGGAATTTGGAGCATTAGAGGCCTATGAATAATTCGTCATTGGCGACACAAAACCTGCTCGATAAGGGAACACTGTCATTCACGATTGAGAGCAGGATTCTCCGCGAACTCGGTGAACGCCTTGTCAAGCAGCCGGAAGTTGCTGTGGTTGAACTGGTCAAGAATTCCTATGACGCAGATGCATCAAAGTGCGTGGTGGCTTTCAACTCTCCAGAATCGGTCACTGTTTCAGATGACGGAATTGGAATGACGCTGGACCGCTTTATCGAAGGTTGGATGCGGATCGGGACTTCTTCTAAAGAAGAATCAGTTGTTAGTGAAAAATTTGTCCGGCTTATAACAGGTGAAAAAGGTATCGGGCGCTTCGCGGTGCGTTTTCTTGGCCGGGAACTAAAATTAGAATCTATTGCTGACGATCCTGACAGAGGAGTTCGTACTCTGTTGACGGCCAATTTTGATTGGCCGAACTTTGACCGAAATGAAGATCTTGGACAAGTGCAGGTTCCCTATGAACTCGTTAAGGTAGAAAAGACTACTGGGACTGGGACTAAATTAGAGATAACTCGTCTTCGGTCGGTAACAAATCGGCTTAATCTGAATACAATTCGAACAGGCTCAATCGGTATTTTGTCCCCACTACGTTCCCTTTTCCGAGAAATGTCAGCTGGCGCTAACGTTAAAATCCGAGATAGGTTTTCTGATCCAGGTTTTACGTTGGAGCTAAAGACTGAAGATTCTTCTGATGAGATTGACGACGTTGCGTCCCAAATTCTCAATTCGTTCGTTTTGCGTGCATGGTTGAGTGTAAACAAAAATAAAATTAATCTAAGAATTTATTGTCGCAACTCGAAAAAGCCATATCTTGAAATTACAGACTCTTATCCAAATGAAATTGGAAAGCTTAACGCGGATATACGATTTTTCCCCCGCCGCGCGGGAACATTCACAAACATGCCTCTTGATGGGCGACGCGCGCAACGTTGGATAACCAATAATCATGGTGTTGCTGTTTTCGATCGGAATTTCCGTGTCCCGCCTTATGGATACCGAGGAAACGATTGGTTACAACTTCAGGCAGATGCTGCCCGCAACCGCCGAGACCCACGGTCCGAGTTGGCTAAAAAGCACTTTCAAATGACACAACCCGTTAAGTCCGATACTTCACTAAATTGGATGTTGCGGCTTCCGCAGTCACTCCAACTCGTGGGGCTTGTGCAAGTCCAAGCTCATCGAAGCAAGGTATCTGATACTCAACAGGATGAAATGAGATTGATTGCGTCAGCCGATCGCCAAGGGTTCGTTGAAAATACTGCATTTGAACAGCTTCAAGATCTTGTCCGTGGGGCCGTAGAGGCAATCGCGTTCGTTGACCGTCAACTGCAAATAAAAGAAGAAGAAGCAGAACATCGGGCACAAGTAGCGGCGATCCAAGAGCAAACAAAAGCAGCAATCTCGGAATTGGAAGCCAACCCTGGTATATCTGCTCGAGCTAAAGCACAACTCATTGGTGTTTTAGCTGAAACACAGCGCATGGTAGAAAAGCAAGAGGAGAGTTCCAAGGAGCGTGAACAACAATTGGAAGTCATGAGTCTCCTAGGTGTTGTTGCCGGGTTTATGACCCATGAATTCGACGCTGCATTAAAGAAGCTAGAACAAACTCACAAAGAATTACTCAAGATAGCTAATACAACTCCGAAGTTTGGGGAAGCAGCCAATCAGTTTTCTCTTCGGATTAAGCAGTTGAAAGAGTTTGTGACTTACTCAAAGGGCTATATCCAAGGTGCTCGTGTAGCACCTGCAAAACCATATCCAGTAAGACCTCGGCTTCGCCAAGTTCAGCGAGTTTTCGGAAAGTACGCAGAGGATCGCAACATCCAAGTTCAAATCATGGCAGACGCTGAGTTGATAGCACCGCCAGTACCGGTTTCGCTTTACAATGGTCTTGCACTTAATCTCTATACGAACGCCTTGAAGGCCGTCACGGCTAAGTTAGGAAGACGGCAAGGAAAAATTGCATTCCGTGCTTGGAACGATGGTCGGTGGCACTATCTTGAAGTATCAGACACGGGGATCGGCATACCATCTGCATTACGGGAGAGAGTATTCGACCCACTTTTTACCACAACCGATTCTCGTAATGACCCAATGGGTTCCGGAATGGGACTCGGTTTAGCTCTCGTGAAGCGCGGCGCTGAGGCATTCGGCGGAAATGCCAGTGTGGTCGACCCTCCAGGAGAATTTTCAACTTGTGTTCGTGTTCGCTTGCCTTTAGCTACGAAAGAGACCCAGCATGAATAAGGTCAAATCGGCGATTTTGGTAATCGACGATGATGAAAAGAGTCTCAAAGGGCTCTCTGCTCTTTTGAAAAATCTGCTCCCAGATGTTGTTGTTAATTCATGGCAACCAACAGAAAAAGATGCTTCGCCAGCGGAGGCTTTTGAAAAACACCTCGGTAATAATACGGAACTAGTTGTTACAGACTACGACTTGACGACAACCGTGAAGGGTCTATTTGGCTTGAGCGTTGTAGGGTGGTGTCAACATCGGACAATCCCCGTCGGTGAATTTGCGCGGATTAATGTTGACGCACTCCCGAAGGAACCCAGCCTTTTTGAGCTTCGGGTTCCCACGGATGAAGAAGAGGCTGCAAAATTTATAGCGAACACATTCGAAGGTTTTAGAGAAGTTCGAACAAGCATTGAGCGCAACCCTACGTTAATTTCTGAAGGTCGAAGCTTATCAGCCGTGTTATCAGTGTTGCTGGAACGTCCTCATTTGGAAAGTCAATTCGCAGCATATATGTCTCGGCTTGGTTCGACAAACTCCGCGCTCCTCGAAATTCTTAAAAGTTTTGCCAACAGGAAAGATAAGCAAAATGACGACGAAAAGCTTAAACTCTTAACTTACGTGTTGGGACATGTCTTGGTGAATTCTGTGTTGAAATATCCAGGACCTATTCTGTCCGAAGAAGTCCTGTGCGCTTACCTTACGACCGAGGGAGAAGCAATCGATGCAGTGAAAAATTGCTTCGAGGAGGCTAGGTATAAGGGGCCGTTTGGTCAGGTAGGCCATTTATACTGGCGAGATGAAGTAGATGTTATTCTAGATGACTTGGCAACAACAATTGAAAATATTGATGAAGAAGTCTTCGATTCCTTCGGTGAATATAACCGCTACATTATAGAAAGTGCCTTGAAAATTGATCTTCCACCACATCAATGTGATCGATGCAAAGGTAGAAAAGGCGGATTCTGGTGTCCTTTCACAAAACGTCCCATCTGTGAACGCGCCGACTGTTCAGTACCTGCGAGTAGTTGGATTCCTTCAGGAGCGCAACTCTGTCGAGTAGAACGAGATTATTACGACGAGTGGGCACCTCTTCTTGGTTTGTAGCGTCCGGACCATTCTCATGAATCAACACGCTTTTCGAGTAGAGCAAAAGGTTCATTCCGCTTGGAATGGAGTTCTCGACGGTCTAAAGCAGATGAATCAGGCGAGTACAGTGCGTCCAGAAGTTCCTTCGATGGTATTCAAGGTTGACCAATGTGCGCCTGATGACGTTGTTAAACTGTTGGTTGGTCCAGTCGTATTTAACATTCCTGAACGCGCGAATGGCCAAGCAGCAAATCTTTTTATTGTGATAAAAGGGTGGTTGACTTTTGAGGGGCCAGATTTTGGAAACACACCGTTCAAGACGGGGAATTTTGGAACAAATGTGGCATATTTTCGATTAAAGGATAGTCGACTCGAACATGTTTTTGGCGCGCATTATGATATGGACGAAATGAGAAATGGGCACCCAGTATTTCACGCACAGTTTAGCTCCCAAATTAATATTGGCTCAAGCATAAAAGAGCTCTTCAATCGCAGTGATGAGTTGGTTGATCATTTAGAAAAAATTCTTAACAGAGTCCGAACACCTACTGCGCAGATGGACGTATTCTCAGTCTTTACACAGATATGCGCGGATCATCTGATGTGGGAACAGTCGGCGCCGGAGGTGCAACGCGCTTTTGAACAAACACGCAGTTCATGCAACTTTATCGTTGGTGCTGCTCATCGCTTAGCATACCTTAATAGCAAGCCCGCTATTGGATGTTATCGATCAACTCACTGGTATGGGCCCAATGTTAAAGTTTGATGAAAGCGATATTTCGAATCGCAGAAATACGCACCTCATTGAATAAAATGCACACTCCTATGCACATAGAGAAAAATTCGAATAAAGCCATGCCATCATATAGGCGTAATACAATTTAGACTAGGTAGCCATCAAAGCTAGGAAGGTTGTGTATGGGCCTACCAAAGCTCCATTCTTCTTTATTGGATTTGGCTACGCATCCAGCCGATTATCATCTCAGCTATCGGATAGCTCGTGCTGAGAGCGAAGATGCCATCCATATCAAAGGTGTGGTCACGAGCGTGATGACATCGTGAGTTGTGTCAGCACTCGTATGTGGGTCAAGAGTTATTCAACCATCGACAGATCTTTCTCGAGAAATATGTATAGGTGCAAACGAATACAAAAGTGACGAACTCTCATATCTTTCAATCTTATTATTTGTTTCTAAGCAACAATTTCGATAACACGGCCACCTGACTATTTTCATAACTTTCCTTTGATATTTCCTCCAGTTTTTTCTCTAACCATTCGTTGTCCAATAGTATCCAACCATTATTATTGAAGTGCTCGCGAAGTTTCTTCCCATCCGAAGCCCTCACGATTTTTCCACATGCAAGAGCAAGTTTGATTGTGGTTTTAGTCTTGCTTGCGATGAGCCCTTTGTCATACATTTGGTGGCGCAGTCGCTCGAAAACAACGCGCCTCAAATTCTCATCGTTGAACAATTTGTAACGTTCCGCCGCCTTTGGATTGCTGCCATCGAACGCCTTGTAAGCAACACCTCCTGAATCCAGAAAACTTTTGCACTCAACAACAAGGAGTTCGTTCCGGTTCGCACTGTATCCAACCAGGTCAAGTTCCCATCTCGGACTCGATGGTCGACCTATTGCTCTTTTCTCCCCCTTGGTCAGTTCAACCTTGAAAGCGCTTCGGATCCAGTACCCATCCCGATGCAAGATTTCACCGACCACGCTCTCAAAGGCATCCATAGCGGTTCTTTATAATAAATGATTCGAAAGTCATCTCAGTTGAGACACCACCCTACCAAGTAGAAGCTCTCCCGCTCACTTGATCTCCTTCTCGATAAACCCGAGCGTGATGGCGTTCTCGGTTAGGGTGCGGACTTTCCCTTGATCAAGGCCCTCGGGAACCTCGGCGTCGATTTCAAGCTTGATGGACACCTCACTGCCGGGAAGGGTAGTGAGTTGTTCAACAACGCCTTCAATAACTTGGTGGATGTCACGGGCAGGACGCTCAGGAGAGATCATCACCGTGCCGACAAAGCGCGTCGGCTTTTTCTCGTCCGGATCAGGCGGAACGGGTTTGTTGATATCTGGATCTGGGGGGAGTTTCTTCTCTCGACGTTTCTCAGGCGGTTCGGGGCGATTCGCCTCCGCGACCTTCGAGGCCACGATCAGGCTCTCGCTGTCGATGACGACCTGCACATTTACAGCACTGTCTATAGCGAGACCCCGATAAGCGCCGGCAGCATCGTCCCAACCCTCGGCATAGGCGAAGGGTCCTGGATGCAATTCGCTGATGGCAGAGGTGATGGACCTGGCGAGCACCGAGCGGTTTTTCAGCCGTGGCAGGTAGGTGTAGCGATTGCAGTATTCCCATAGGTCTTTCAGGGAAAGGTGGTCCTTGTCTTTCCAGATATATTTTTGAAGCTCGTTATCGAGACGCTGCGGGCCGATTTCGATCAAGAGTGCCTCTTCGTCCACCAGACGCTTGCTCGCCCGCCTGAGCAGACCGTCTTGAACCGATATCTTTCCCGATACCCATTCGACCTCGGCCTCGGGGCTCTCTTGCGCCGGATAGAGGAGGTAGCACCAGGCCTCTTTGAGCCGCGCGCCCAGCGCCTCTTTCGCTTCCTTGAGTTTCTCTTTCGCAAGCGCGCTGTCGCTCTGGGTGAGATTGAGCCGCTCGGTTTCGCGTACGATGCTCTCCCAGGCGAGGACGTCGCGCATGCCGTCCTTGAGAATTCCAATCTGACGCGCTTCGGCAGCGAGAAACACCAGCATGTTGCGGTTGACGCGGGGCGTAGAACCGCGATTCAGCAGAATTTCCCCGCCGAACTCCAAGGCTTCCGATTTCTCGCGACCGTTGTGCGGATGAGTCACGCCGAGCACCACCGCGCGCACCCCGCCCGCTTCATCGGGCACGTCCCCTGAATTTCCCGGCGCTACCTGAACGGCGTCGAAGTGCTCCCGATCTCTTTGGCTGTTGATGTAGACCGCCAGCGCCTTATCGATCTCGACGAGGACAAGTGCCTCCTCAACCTGACCCGCCCGGTCTGCGGCCAACCGGTTGAGGCTGGCCGAAACCGAATACCAGTAGCGTCCGAGATCGGTGTGGAGGAACCGCGCATGGTTGCCGAGCCGCCGCAGCGCATCGCTGAAGAGCGCCGGACGCTCACCCGGCTGGATAACACCCAGGTTAATCTGCTTATCGTCCAATCCCTTGTTTTCCTGGCTGTGAACAGGAGCCGTGCCCATGAAGATCGCCCGCGCAACCCGGCGTGTTGCTGAATAGCGGTTCAGGTTGGGTGTTGATTGGTCGATCTTGTAAGGAATGGAACCACCGCCTTCTACATCGCCAGCGATAATCGCTTGCCAATTCACGTCGAGGTAGCGCAGCAGTTCCGGTCCTACCCGGTCTGAGTCGACCGCAATGTTTCCCGGCATGATCATTACCGAAGGATCGCCCTTCATCCACAACTCGTGTACAGCTTGCGCCATCAGACGCAGCACGCCACGAGTGCGCTGGAACTCCTCCAGCGAGCCCCAACTCGTATATAATTGGTCGAAGAGTTCCGGGTGGATGGGGTAGGCCTTCTCCATCTTGCGGCGGTAGTCCTCATCGGCCGAGCCGCGCGGGAACTCGTTCGCGTTGTCTCGGTAGAGTCTGGCGAATTGCTTGAGCGTGTTGTCGCGATGGTGGTATCTGTCGCCGGGTATCTCCCTGAATAGGCGTCGACGGACTATCTCGTAGCTTTCTTCCTGGGATGCTGGCCGCCAGGAGGATTCGATGCGCGAGAAGGTCTGCTTTAGCCGGTCCAAAGCCTCGGCACCGCCTTCGCCTCCCACCTCGATCTGTGAAGCAGGCAGAGCCGCCACGAGCACGGTCTGAGGGCTGGCCTTGACCGCCTCGGTAAGAGACTGAACGAAGCTCAGATTGGCGTCGAACGAGCCGGCCGGGAGTCCTTCCGTCCTGTAAATCTGACGGAGATAAGCTACCCATTCGTCGATCAGGATGAGGCAGGGGGCGCAGTCCCTGAAAATGGCCTCAAGAATATCTGAGCCGGGCGCGATCCCCTTGGCGTCGTTTTCGGCTATCGCATCGAAGGCCGCAGACCCGCCCAATTGCCAGGCCATCTCGCCCCAGGTCGTGCGGATTTCCCTTCCGCCCTCACAAGAAATCGTATCCTGTGGGCCACGGGAGGTGCCGACCATCACCGCGCGTTTGATTTCCTTCGGCAAGGATACATCATGCTCCGAGAGAAGCTGGTCGAGGCCCGGCAGGTCCTGCGCGGGCGTGTCTCCCGCCATGTGGTAGAGCGCCAACATGGAGTGGGTCTTGCCGCCGCCGAAGTTGGTCTGAAGCTCCATCACGGGGTCACCGCCTGCTCCTGATAGCCTTTTGGCTGCACTCACCAGAAGCGTTGACAGGCCGTCAGTCAAATATGTTCGGCTGAAAAACTCTTGCGGGTTCAGGTATTCAGAAGGGGCGCTGCCGGCGTGAACATTGCCCAAATGAGCAGCGAATTCCGCTTGTTGGAACTCGCCCGTGGCAACATCCTCGTGCGGTTCGACCACCTCGCGCCAGGGCCGCAGGCCGCCCGCCGCCTCGATGGAGAGTTGCTGCCCCTTCGTCTTTCGGCGTTCTTCGTTCCGCCGAAGCTCCGCAAACTTTGTGCGCAATATCGTATCCCGCATTTTGCCGAGTTGCCCGGCGGCATCGCCTGCACCGATCGCCTCCGTCAGGCGGCGCATGGAATCGAGCGCGCGCTCGGCATCGTCGTAGCTGAAAGTCTCGTTGTGAGAGAACCTGTTTCGCACGTCGAGCAGTTCGTTGACGATTGCGCGCTCCGCCCGCCCCAGCACAGCGCCGAAGGCATCTCCCCAGTAGCGGTTCATGGCGTGGAGCAACCCTGCCTGATCCCAGGCGATGTTGTCGCTGCTATCAGTTCGAAGGCGGAATTTTTCGACCATCTCCACCTGCCAATGGCCGGTAAGAGCGTTTTCCAGACGTTTTTCGACAAAAGGCGCCAGCGCCTCGGGCAGGACTTCCATACCTTCAAAAACGATTTGGCGCGCGCTCTTGGCCATCCTCTACTCCTCCTTTAAAGGTCCAGTTCGCCTTGCAGGTCGTCGGGCGTATCGCCAATCGCCGCCGCCTGCCGGGTGAGCTCCGGCCAAACGGCTATCAGGCCGTTCCATGCGGTTGCCTCCGCCGCATCTTTTCGTTTGTTGGCAGCAATGTCGTAGAGGCAATAGGCCAAATCTCTGGTCGCGTCGGTATTCCTGGGGCCGATCTTCTTGAGAAGCACGGCGGCACCATTTTCTCCGTTATGCTCAAGCGCGCGGACGAGATGCTGGCTGCATTCCCAGACGGTAAGGTGCCCGTCCTGCGCCGGGTCCCAGCCCGAGTCGAGCTCGTCGCGTCCGAGGATGCGGACCTTGCCGCCTGAAGCCTCCACGATCCCGGCGTGGCGGACACCCTCAACCGAGATGCCGCGCGCCGTAGCGATGCTGTTCGCCACCCCGAAATCGCCCGCCTCCACCCCGTGCTGTTCGAACCAGGTGAGAGCGAAGCGTGTTTCGGCGTCGAACTCGCCCTGTATGCCACCCAGGTATTCGTCGAGTTCGCGGTTGATGAGTTGCAGCGCAGTTTTCACGGGCATGGGAGTATCGGCGGCTTCCAGCACGGCCTTGCAGCGGCTGAAGACGGCCATTCCCGGGCCGATGGCCGCTTGCGGCATGTCGGCGGGTGCGATGTTCGCCTTTTGGAGAGTTTCGATAGCCGGGGGAAGTTGTCTCTTTAGAGCGCGTATGAATTCTGCGCGGCTGAGGGTTTCTGCGTTGCCATCCCGTTTGCGGCAAACTAAAACGACGGAGTTGGCAAGAGCGTTACTTGCTTGGCCTCGCATGCGGTTGGGCAACTCTGTACGTATTGGCCATGTTCCGACGACGGCAAAACCTGCATTGATGATGGCCTCAAGAAACGTCGCCCAACCGGTCGAACTGATACCTTCGTCATTGATTTCGCTTTGCTTGAAGGCATAATAGAGAGTGGCTGGGAAATTGTCCGACGATTGGCGAACCATATTTGCAATCGCCTTGGACATGCCCCTAAGGAAAAAATATTCTGCCTTTTCCTTTCCTCCGTGCCGACAAGGTGTAGCGACCAGTTCCTCTTGCTTGGGGGTCGCAAGCACTCCGAACAAGTCCGGATAAACTGACTGAAGAGCGGGCTTCATCCAGCAAAAGAAAAAATCAGAGAGATCTGCGTATCCGATATTGTCGTAGTAAGGCGGGTCGGTGGAAAATACCGTGTCCTTAGGAAATCCAGCGGATTGGGCGTCGTATTGGCATAACGAACCACTACTGTTCAGCTTCAAATTAGCGAGCACCTTCCATACCCAATCGCACATCGACATCCAATTGCCGGTGGATGTACTGAAAGGATTTGCTTCTGCGAAATCCCAGACCATAGGGATCGCTTGGCGGCCGAAAGTATTCCTCACTTTTGTGTATCCTGAATCCCAAGAACATATTGCGCTTCCCCGATCTGCCAGTCGATTTATGGTTAATCCTAAATACACACTCACCGCCTCGGCATAGGCTTTCGCGCCGGTGCCGCCGTGACGTACTGGGGTCTGGGCGTCGGAAAACCCGGCCGCCAGTGCGTCGCATTCAATTACTTCGCGGGCTTCATGAACCAATTCACTAAACGTGTTAAGCGCGGCAATTTGACGATCAGTGAAAAGGTCTCCGAAAGTAGTCAAGCCATAGCTACCAATCCTGAACCCGAGCGCATTCGGTTCGAAAACGATGTCAGGACGTTTTTCTGGTTTAACAGAACGAGCTAATTCTTCATGTTCAATTGTCGGGGGAATATATGTTCGGCCATGTAACCCTTCGACGACGACAGCCATCAGCCTTACGCCTATATTACATTTTCGACCTTGAGCACGAATATACTCGAAAGGCATTGCCGCATCGGAAACAAGGCAAATCCCGCCTCGTCGGTTCATGGTTCCTTCAAGACCGTAGCGCGCGTCCCCATTTGCCGTAGAACGAATTGTAAAATAATAATCTTTGCCTTCAACGATTGGCTCGACCCAGACTTCTTTTCCTTTCTTTGTCGAAAGATCAAAACTCCGAACCAGCGGCACATGCGCATCCGAAAACGCCGGATCAGGGCTTGGCACGGTGCGTGTCCATATCCAGGCAATTACCGTCGCCTTGCCGCCGCCATGCTCCTTGGGGAGATCCACCTTCGGGTACAAATGGCCAATGCGCTCGAAGGCCTGCTCCCGCATCCAGGCGCCGTAGTATTTAACGTCTTCGGCCAAGCCCTCGGCGTTGCGATAGTGGTTGCGTTCCTTGGGACCTGGATGCGCCGGCTCTCTTTCTTTGAACAGTGGGGGAATCTCGATCATCGCCTTGCCGATCACCACGGCTACGGGGTTAAGATCGCTGCCATAAGCAGGAAGGCCAAGGCGCTGTGCCTCAAGCGGGATGGAGCCTCCGCCCGAGAAGGGATCGTAGATGGGGGGCAGTTCTCCTTTGCAACTACGGGCTATTTCCGCACGAGCGCGCGCGAGCACCTCCTCGTTTGTGGAATTTTCCCATTTCACGAGGTCTTCGATGATCTTGAACAGCCGTCGTCGCTCCTTCTCGACGGTCTCTTGCGTGGGGAACTTTTCGGGATGGCTGGAGGGGTCGTCCACAAGTTGCGCGAACAGCACCGCCCGGCAGGCCGCCAGTGGCCTTCTGGCCCACCATAGGTGGAGCGTGGAAGGGTGGCCGTGGCGGATCGATTTCTCCCGCGCCGATGCGGCGTTGATCATATCGAGCGGAAGCGCAACCTCGATGAGTTTTTTCCTAACGCCTGAGTCCATGTGCTTGCCTCGTGTTTTCCGCTCGGCGCAGCTGATTTATGCACCGAAGGTTTCGTTTCAAATCCCTCAAAGATTCAGCACGCCTTGCAGGTCGCCGGGCGTTTCGCGAATCGCCGCCGCCTGTTGGGTGAGTTCCGGCCAAACGGCTATCAGGCCGTTCCATGCGGTCGCCTCCGCCGCATCCTTTCGCTTGTTGGCCGCGATGTCGTAGAGGCAATAGGCCAAATCCCTGGTTGCATCGGCATATCTGGGGCCGATTTTCTTGAGAAGCACGGCGGCCCCGTCTTCGCCGCCATGCTCCAAAGCGCGGACGAGATGTTGGCTGCACTCCCAGACGGTGAGATGCCCGTCCTGCGCCGGGTCCCAACCCGAGTCGAGCTCGTCGCGTCCAAGGATGCGGACCTTGCCGCCGGAAGCCTCGGCGATCCCGGCATGACGCACGCTTTCCACCGAGATGCCGCGCGCCGTAGCGATGCTGTTCGCCGCACCGAAATCACCCTCCGTCATGCCGTGCTGCTCGTACCAGGTGAGGGCGAAGCGCGTTTCGGCGTCGAACTCGCCTTGGATACCGCCTAGATATTCGTCGAGTTCGAGGTTGATAAGTTGTAGCGCGGTCTTCACGGGCATTGGCGTGTCGGCGGCTTCCAGCACGGCCTTGCAGCGGCTGAACACGGCCATGCCCGGGCCTATGGCCGCCTGCGGCATGTCGGCGGGTGCGATGTTCGCTTGTTGTAACGTCTCAATAGCTGGTTGGAGTTCTCGCTTGAGCGTGCGGATAAATTCCGCGCGGCTTAAGATCTCAGCATTATCGTCTCGTTTGCGGCAGACGAGTACGACCGAGTTGGCAAGAGCGTTCACATTTTTCTTAAGATTTCCGGTCAATTCACTGCGGATTGGCCACGTCCCAAAGACAGCATACCCAGCATTGATGACGGCCTGTAGAAAGGTCGCCCAACCAGCTGAATTTATATGCTCTTGTTTAACCTCGCTTTGTTTAAAGGCATACCAAATGACTGCGGGAAATTCGTAGGATGATTTTTGCGCCATATTGGTGATAGCCTTTGACATGCCATCCAGAAAAAACGATTCTGCCGCTTCCTTTCCTCCGTGTCGATAGGACGTGGCAACCAGTTCTTCCTGCTTTGGGGTCGCAAGCACATCGAACAAGTCTGGATAAACTGACTGAAGGGTGGGCCTCATCCAGCAAAAGAAAAAATCAGAGAGGTCGGCATAGGCGATATTGTCGTAGTAGGGCGGGTCAGTGGAAATTACTATGTGTTCCGGAAAAGAAGCGTTTTGCGCTTCCTGTTGATTGATCTCCCCCTTGGAACCCAATCCCAATTTAACGATGACTTTTGTCAAGTAATCGAGTTGTCCTAGGAAATTACCACTGGAGTTACTGAATGGATTACCCTCGCAAAAATCCCAGACCATAGGTAGTGCTTGTCGGGCGAATACCTGTTCTACTGTTTGACGTCCGGTGTGCCAGAACGTTAACGAAGACTGCCGATTGGCGAGGCGACCGATATTCAACCCCAAATACACACTCACCGCCTCGGCATAGGCTTTTGTGCCGGTTCCACCTTCGCGCAGTGGAGTAGGGTCGTCGGAAAAACCCGTCATCAGAGCGTCCCGTTCTATTTCATAGCGGGCCTCATGCGCCAACTCGCTGAAGGTGCTCAGCGCGACAAGCTGCCGGTCAGTGAAGAGCTTCCCCCATTGATCCAACCCATAACCATGACAAGTGCCGCCTGTGAGCTTCGATGGAGTGTCGGCTGATAGAAATGTATTGCGGCATTTTTGAGCAATGTCGCTCATTTGGGGTGATTTTGCCGCAGCAGTGTGTAAGTCACTAGGAGCGAAATAGTTGCGGCTACGTTTCCCTTGGGTGACTATAGCGATAAGAGTTTGACTCATTTTTCCAGATTTGCCGCATTTTTTCACATAGTCTGCAGTGATAGCAGCACCGGATAACAGACACTGAAATATTCCACGCCCCGCTTTTGTTCCTGCCTTTGCTGCTAAAATTTCGTCCTTAGCCCCGGCTTTTCGGATACGGTAGCGGATTGTCTTCTCTGACTTGTCTAAAATAGGCTCGATCCATACTTCTTTCCCGGCTTTGGAATTCAGTAGAAAACTCGATGCAATAGGCACCTGCACCTCAGAAAACGCCGGGTCCGGGCTCGGCACGGTGCGCGCCCAAATCCAAGCGATCACCGTCGCCTTCCCGCCACCATGTTCCTTGGGCAAATCCACCTGCGGATACAGATGACCGATGTACTCGAAAGCTCGCTCTCGCATCCATGCGCCGTAGTATTTGACGTCCTCGGCCAGGCCTTCCGCGTTACGGTAATGGTTGCGCTCTCTCGGGCCCGGGTGCGCCGGCTCTCTATCTTTGAACAGTGGGGGTATCTCGATCATCGCCTTGCCGATCACGACGGCCACGGGGTTCAGATCGCTGCCGTAGGCGGGAAGGCCCAGGCGCTGGGCCTCAAGCGGGATGGAGCCGCCGCCCGAGAAAGGATCGTAGATAGGGGGTAATTCGCCGTTACAACTTCGGGCAATCTCGGCGCGGGCGCGCACGAGTACCTCTTCGTTGGTGGAGTTCTCCCACTTTACAAGGTCTTCGATGATGGCGAAGAGCCGCTTGCGCTCTTTATCCTCAGCCTCTTGGGTGGGGAATTTATCGGGATGGCTGGAGGGGTCGTCCACCAGTTGCGCGAACAGGACCGCGCGGCAGGCCGCCAGCGGCCTGCGCGCCCACCACAGGTGGAGCGTGGAAGGGTGGCCGTGGCGGATCGATTTCTCCCGCGCCGATGCGGCGTTGATCGCATCGAGCGGAAGCGCAACCTCAATGAGTTTTTTCTTAACGCCTGGGTCCATGAACTAGCCTCGTGTTCGTTCTTTTTGGCGTTGTTACGTCGTTATTCCGTTTTCAAAAGCGCTTTTCATCTCCCCGATAAAGCGCTCAAGTCGGCACCGCCGCATCTATGAGCGTATCAAGCGTAAGGGCGGCCCCGATGAGTTATTTGCTTGTCACCTAGTAGCTACAAGTCCGGCTGTTTTAGAAATGTTTTTGGCCAATTCTTTGTAATCACCATAGGCTTTGTTTACGGCTATCGAATGGCTGCCGATGGCCCCATCGGCGGAAGTCAACTGAAAGATCGGCTTGCGCATCTCTTGGGCCATCGGCACGAGGCTGCGGTAATGACGAATGGTAGCCAGGCAATTTCCGTCTTCCGCTGGAGTATTGGCCGGAGGCAGTAATTCGTCTGCTGCGCCTCCCAACATTTCGGCGTATTCCGCGGGCATTCTGTTGACCCATTTGTCATAAGCCTTGGCCGGTCGATCCAACCTGACCCCGTGTTGCTGAATAATATAACCTACGGGCTGCATCCTGCCCTCTGGCAGCGGAAAATCTGGATTCTCCCAGTTCTCCAGTCGTTTTCTCCAATCCTGGCGCCATTGGCGCAACGTCGGGCCAAGGTTGCGCAAACCCTGAAGTGAGAAGAGATCGGCCGCTAGAGGCACGATGACCTTGTCCGTCGCTATCAACGCCGACCGGTTGATGGCTCCGAGATTGGGGCCGACGTCGGCAATGATCACCGTCGCATCGCATTTTTCCGCCCCGTTCTGCATCACAATCCAAAAGCTTGAAAGGATACGAAACGCCCGGTACAGGCTATCGGAGCCGAGGGCGTTTGGCCACTGCTCCGACAGCGTGCTCTCGAAACCGGACAGCGCCAGGTCACCAGGCAAAACGGAAAGTGACGACGTAATTCTTTGAACGTCCGGCGGCAGGAGATCGCCGACTTCCGTCAGCGGCTTGACGCACTGAAAGATAGTCGCGCCGCGATTTTCCTTTTGTCCCCCATTCCAGATTTCTTCCAAGAAATCCTCTTCGAGAAACGCCGCCGTCAGGTTGGCTTGCGGATCCAAATCGCACACGAGCACGGTATGGCCGATTTCAGACAGCATCCAGGCCAGATGATAGGCAAGCGAAGTCTTGCCCACGCCGCCCTTGTTGTTGAAAAACGTAAGAACTGGAACGGTCATCCGTTCTTTCCTTCGATAATTGCCAAAATGAAGTTGTCGTTCACTTCAAATCGAAGCTCGGGGTTTCCATTGTCTACAAGCGCCTTACGCGCATTCGCGATGCCTACCCCGAAGCGTTGCACGAAACCGAGCACTTTCATGGCTTCCGCCAGGTTCGGGTTGCGGTAGTCGGTCACGCCAGGCCGCCCGAAATTCTCCCGCGTCACACTGCCGAACGGCCCACCAGGATTCTGGAACTCAATGCGATTATTAAACCATGTAATCCTTACCGGCGCGTTTGTGCCTTCGTAAGTTCGGTGCATAATTGCATTCCGCGAAATCTGCTGAAGAGCGACGAGTGGATAGGATGGTGATCTGAGTTCCGTATCCGATGTCGTCAAATCGACTCGCGTATGGATATGCGCTTTCATCTTCTCGTCAATCCGCCTTACTACCAAGGCCAAATCACCGCTGATTTCTTCCTCGTCGATTACGTCGTCCGACAATTCCGTTCCGTCAATACGGAGAAACTGAACCCATGCGTTGAAGATATCATCCCGAGGACTCGTGCCGAATGTTAAGAGGCCAAGGACGGTCGGTATGGGTTCGTCTGCCGAGGCAACCATTTTCGTAGCCGCGAGGCGTTCGGTCAGGCTTCGCTCGTTTTCTTCGAGGGTTTCCGCATCAAATGCCCTAGGAAGGTATTCATTTTCAAACTGGTATTGATTCAAGGCAGAGATATCGGCAGTCGGCACGGGTTGGATGTCGAAGGGTATATCCAGGGCGCGTCTTTTCTCGTTAAGAATGCGCTCATCTTGCGCCGTCGCAACGTCGCGCCTCGGGCCAATCCGTACATGGATGCGCCCTCGATAACGCACCGGAGGGGAGTCCGACGGCGTCACGGTGACAACGGCCACGTCGCTACCCATCATCTCTCTCTTCTCGACCAGCATGGTAGGCGGCGGCACAATCTGGCCGTCACTCTTCACGTCGGCAAGTTGACGCAAAACCTCATCCGTAATTCTCAGTCCCGTTGGTCGCCCTTTGTCGTCGACACCCACAAACAAGATGCCCGGCTGCCCGGAGCCCGGCAAGTCGTTGGCAAAGGCGCAAACTGCTCTTCTGATATCACGCGGAGTTTGTCCACCTAGGCTTTCTTTGAACTCAACGCGAAAATTCTCCCCCTCTTCGAGAAGTCTTTCCAGTTCCTGATCATCCAATCTCATTTCGGCGCCTCCGCACGTTCCAGCAGCCGTTTCAAATTGTACTGGATGGCGTCCTGCTCGAAGTTCGGTTCGTGTTCATCCAAAGCGCCCCGGACATAGCGTGGCGCATTTGAAGAGCCGTTACTCACTTCAACTATCGCGAGAATGAACTTTTCCGGCTCGTGTAATGAAGTGATGATCTCCTGGCGGGTAATCATAACGGATTGAGCGCCATCCGCTCGACCTTTGACCTCGATGAACCGATAACCCTTGGCGTCGGGGTCGAAAGATTCGATGTCGTAGCCGACCTTTTTCGCCGAGACGTCGACCGGTTTGTTGCCAAGCTCCCGCTCGATTTCCATGACTGCATTCATGGCTGCCAGCTCGATTTCCCGCCGTGCATCTACGTCGGCTGAAAAATCCTCAGAGACACCCTCATCTATCAGACCACGAGGGATGACGAGCATGCCGCCGCGAACGCGAGGGGGTCGGGACGAGATGAATTTCTCCTGCTCCAGAAGTACCATACGCCGCTGCAGGCGATCAGCCAAATCCTCGGCGCGCTGCTTGGCGTTTTGCCAATTCAGCCTCGTCTTCCTGCCGGCGCGCTCCTGTTCTTTCAGCTCGAAGGCGCGGGAATCCCAATAGTTAATCTCTTTCTTCAGACGCGCTTCAACTTCACGCTCGACTTTTTCGATTTCCGGCAGGCGGCGCGCCCGGATAGCCTCGACATGCTCGCGCGCCAACTCCGTAGTCGCGAACTCCGTCGCCCTTTGCTCAAAATCGCTCCGCAACCACGCCTCGGTCGATGCGTCCTCGATGAATGCGATCTCCTCCTGACGAGCGGGGCGCAGGTTAAGGTGCGGTGCGATTCCCGCGCTGTTCACAGCGCCATCCTTGCCGATGGCCGCAAACTGGAGTTTTTCAGAAACGATGTGCGGCTTTCCGGTTGCTGTCGTCCGCGCGTCCTGGACGCTGTGCTCCAGCAGCACCACGGCCGATAACGCTTCGCTCGGGTCAGTTTCATCAACCAGGACCGCACCCTGCTGCATCAGATAGCCGTACTTCTCGCGTATGATGCTGATCACGGCTTCGAGTAGCGGGTGTCCGGGCGCAACAAAAACGGCGACGGGCTGCTGGTCAATCTTGTCTTTCTCGAAGCAGATGCGCTCGTAGCGTCTTTGTACAACAGCTCCGAAGCCGACCTGGCGGTCGCGTTCTCGAATGGCAGCAGGAACATGGGTAATCTCCCAGCGGCCTACTTCGCGCTTTTTCATGCGTCCGCCGAGATGCTGGAATGCCTCAATGAAAAAGCTCTGGATATGGCAGGGTTGTAGGCGCTGGGCTTCTGCACGCTCCATTTCGAGCCGAAGCTCCTCGACCGTAGCCGCCCCAAGAGAGTCATTGGTCAGGGCGCGGCGCTCTAATAGTCGCAATAAACGGTCTTGATCCGCTGCACCGTCGACTTTTTGGAACAGCCGGGCCTTCACCTCTTCCTGCTCGCCGTACTGAATCGCCTCGAACAGGAGGTCTTTGAGCGCCGTATCCTCAAAGAGTTCCCCGAGCACATCGTAGACACGTCCCCCGAGCGCCTCGCGCGCAGTTTCCAGCTTGTCCAGCAACCGTGCATAAACTTCCCCCTCGCGCGTGTCCGTTGCAACCAGATTCCACAAGTGACAAACCTCGGTCTGCCCGATGCGGTGAATGCGCCCGAAGCGCTGCTCGATCCGGTTCGGGTTCCAGGGCAGGTCATAATTGACCATCAGATGCCCGCGCTGGAGGTTCACTCCCTCACCTGCTGCATCGTTCGCGACCAGCACCAGCAAATCGCGGTCGGCCATGAAACGCTCAACGATCTTGCGCCGTTCTTCGCGGCGGACGCCGCCATGGATGGCCGCTACCGCCTCGGGGTTGCCCAGGCGCGCGCGGATTTTATCGACAAGGTAGTTGAGCGTGTCCTTGGGTTCCGTGAAGACGATGAGCTTCCGCCGGACACCGCTTGGGTCCGTCATCAATGGGTCATCCAGAATTCGGTCGAGTTGCGACCACTTCGTGTCCTGCCCCGAATGGAGCACGCCAAGCGCCTGGCGCTCCAGACTCTGGAGCGTCTCAATCTCCAAGGCGAGTTGCTCGGCCGTCTCGGACGCTGTGGATCCTGTAGCGATGCGCTCTTCCAAGGCTTCTGCTTCGTCTTGGCCGAATTCTTCGAAGTCCTGCCACTCTTCATCATCCACTTCCATAGCGCCAGGACGAACCCCTTGACTTTTCGCTGCCAGTCGCGCCTCGCCAAGCTGAAACTCGAGCCGCTTACGCCGACGCTTCAGGGACTGGTAGATCGCAGCTGGGGAAGAGGCAAGTCTGCGCTGTAGGATTTGCAGGGCGAACCCGACAGTGTTTCGCTTCCGCCCGTCGCTTTCCGCAAAGCGCTGGACGCGGTTCATCTCTTTGCGGACATAGTTGGTGACAGCGGTATAAAGAGCGGCTTCGTCGGGCGAGAGTTCGTACTTCGCGGTGTAGGCGCGCCGCTCTGGGAACAAGGGTCGCGCATCGAAGCGCAGCAACTCTTCCTTGGTAAGTCTGCGCATCAGGTCTTCGGTGTCGGCTAAATGAACGCCGTCGCGGAATCGCCCTTCGAACCTGTCGCCATCCAGCAGCGCCATGAAAAGCTGAAAATCCTCCTCCTTGCCGTTGTGGGGTGTCGCGGTCATGAGCAGGAAATGGCGGCAAACCCGGCCCAGAAGCTGGCCAATCCGGTAACGCTTCGTGTACTTCACCTCACCGCCGAACCAGGTGGCGGCCATACGGTGGGCCTCGTCGCAAACAATCAAATCCCATTCGGTGGCTTGTTCGAGCTTCTCCTGAAGCGTTTCGTCACGCGCCAACATGTCGAGGCGCGCGATCAGCCAGTTGCGGTCCTCAAAGGGATTCCCGGAACGTGAGGACTCGATCATCTCGCGAGTGAGGATATCGAATTCCAGACCGAATTTTTCTCCGAACTCGTCCTGCCATTGCTCGACCAAGCTTCCGGGGGCAACGATCAGGCAACGTTCCAGAGCGGCACGCGCGATGAGTTCTTTAATCAGCAGCCCGGCCATGATCGTCTTGCCCGCGCCCGGATCGTCGGCGAGCAGAAAGCGTAACGGTTGGCGTGGGATCATCTCGTCATAGACGGCGGATATCTGGTGGGGCAGCGGGTCCACACGGCTGGTGTGGATGGCGAGGTAAGGATCGAAGTGGTACGCGAGTTCTATCCGGTTCGCCTCTGTGACCAATCGCAGGAGCGCCCCGTCGCCGTCGAATGACCATGTTCGGCCACGCTCGTCGATGCCAAGGCGCGGTTCATCATCACGATATAGAGTAGTCTCTGACACGCTGCCGTTCGGATCACGATAGATCAGATTTATCGCCTGGTTGCCAATCCATTCGACCGAAACTACTTGCACCGGCTGGTCTGGAACCACTCCTCGGACCATGGTGCCAGGGCCGATGTCTTCAAGCACACTCATCAAATGACCTCACCTGCTGAAATGGAATTTCCGCGCACTGTTCTTCTTGACACTGTCAATGATCGTTTTCTTGTCAACGAGGAGGGACTATAACATGGTAGTTTCGGTAACGCATTTTGTCTGCGAAAGTTGAAGCTCGTCTATCTAAACGACCTGATGTACGGGAATACGGAGTACGAAATGAGCGGATACGCAGGAATACCTTACATCTACTGAGTGCTCGCTGCAGACGCTTGGGAAGGATACCGAAGCACATAATTTCGTGGATTAGGGCGACCCGGCAACAGGAAAGAAAAGGGAATTATATAGCTGACTAAGCAAAAAGGGCTACCCAGGCGGGATTCGAGCCCGCAAGCCCCCCAGCAGGGCACCAGATTCGCAATCTGGTGTGTATACCGATTCCACCACCGGAATAGCTGGCCGAGGACATTCCTGGTTTCGATGTCCTCGGTCATCGCGCATGTGAACGCCACCCCTCTCAGCCAATGGCAGGAATCTTATGGGATCCCAAACGAGAGGGGTGACTTGCCGCCCATAGGCGGCCAATTCATTGGGTATTACTCATTGAATTAGACGGGGAGACCGATATGCAAATATATCTTTCGAAAGACCGACTGGAATTACGGCCGCAATCAGACGATGAATGGAAAGTCCTACAAGGACTCGCCATTGCTCTCAAGGCGCTACGTTCTGTTCAGGGGGGGATCAAGATCTTCAATCAATAGAGCCTCTATTGCCTTCCGCTTGGCTTCATCCGGAACCGTTAGTGCCTGAATGTGGGTAACTCCAAGTTTCACAGCACCTTTCCATTTTTCGTGGGACTTGACCAGACGGGTTGAAAAGCTATCTGTTCGCCCAACGTATAGGGGTTCATGCTTGTCTTTTGATGCAATATATTTCGTGAAAATATATACCCCAGGAGCATCGCTCCATTTTTGGGGGATATCGTAAACATTAAACTCAAATTCCAACCATTTCATTGTTTCGGGCATTTATTTCTCCTTTCTGGGTGGAGTTTTAAATCCTATCTGGTGGCGCTCGTCAGTAATTTCGGTGTTTTGCTGTAATGCTTTTTCTCTCAATTCACTCAATAAATTATGTCCCGCCCATGTCAAGCCTTTGATTACATAGTCCACGCCACCGTCCTCACCATCGACGGTTTCCAGGTAATATTCGAAATCAATGCAGTTTTTCTCTTGTAGCAATTCGACATGATAATCGATCTCGCCTTGGTCATATCCAGAGATATGTAAAACTGGACTCGCTTCCTCGGCTTCAATTTTCTCGAGTATTCTTAGAACAAGCTGAATATCCCGTTTCATTTCTTTTCTTCCGTGACTGATTGAAGATAATTGACCAAATTTTCTATCTTTTCTAATTCAATGGAATAATGACATCCCCCGTTGCCAATGAGATCTTGGGTTTTATCGTTCGATATCACCACAAGGGAAATTTCCCCCTTTTTCGTTTGTTGTATATCGAAGTCCTCGATTTTTACTGGAGTCCTGAATCTATTTCTTGCTTCTGCCGCAAATTCCTTGCTACTCATATTATCAATGGCGTAATCTCTCATTATTCTTTCTCCCAATCCCAGACGGCTGTTTTGTCAGTGTGTGGGTCGACCATTTGCTTATTGATGATCGAGGGTGAACCCGTGAGGGTGCCGCGGACTTCCAAATTTCCCTTCTTTGCTCAGACCTTCCCCCTTTCTGCGGACGCACTATGCCCCCGCACCCACTTGACAAAAAAATGGAAAGAAGGGGTATTTCAGGGCACATTCTAGAGTGTCCTGAAATACCCCTCACCACGCCTCCGGCTGCTACCGGGGGCTTTTCACGTCTGGCATTCTATTCTGAACATGCTGATCGATCAACCGAATTTTACAAATTCGGTCTGCCGACCCACGTTATATAGGCGTTCGCATGAAACTTCGGTACCCAAAACACCGGGAGGTCCCGAAATGTTCGAGCAAGTGGCGAAACCACGCTTGCGCGGAAACTGCCAGCTGGTGCGATACGCCGATGACTTTGTCGTCGCCTTCGAAGACCACCACAAAGGCAAGCGATTACTCGATGTGCTGGGCAAACGTCTCGGTCGATACGGACTCACGCTCCATGAGGCCAAGACGCGCTATGTGGACTTCCGCCGGAGGCGTCCCTACGGGCGACACTGGATGGCGTCGGCCACGTCGTTCGGCTTCCTCGGCTTCACCCACGTCTGGGGGCGGTCGATGCGAGGCAAGGACGTCGTTCGTCAAATCACGGCGAAAGGCCACTTCACCCGCGCGCTGAAATCGGTGCACGAGTGGTGCAAGAGACACCGGCACCTGCCGGTCAAGGCGCAGCGTGACTATCTCGTCCGGGTGATACGAGGCCACTGCGCATATTACGGTCTGACAGGGAACGGCAAGCGTCTTCGGTGGTTCCGCTACCAGATGGCTCGCACGTGGCGGCAGTAGCTTTCGCGCCGCAGCCGCCTGCACCGGATGAACTGGGACCGGATGAACGCGCTCCTCATGCGATACCCCCTTCCATTTGTCTCGTACGCGCGCTCACGGCAAAGCTCCTTGAGCGAACCAGTCAGGTGAGGGACCGAGTGCGTCAATCGCGCACGCTCGGATCTGTGGGGGGAGGGCTCGACAACGACCCCTCCTACCCGGCCCCGAACGCGTAACCGTTCGCTGGTGGGGTGATAATGCCGCAAGGCTCAGAGGCAGTTGTTGGTATGGCACGGGGTATCCGGTTTGGGACGGCGGATTTTTGATGCTCATCACCCTGCCACCGAATGGTTACGAACGCTTACGGACGCGCGCCCGCCGTGATGCGCTGGAGTTTGAACGAGTCCGCTTTCGGCTTGATTACGGAGCGGGGAGGGCGGATTCCGGCAGAAACAGATATCTCATTTAGTATCAATGAGATAAATGGATTTTACCGTTGTCGGAAATGGCTTGAAAAATCTAATTTATCGAAAAACCCCGTGAATTTATCGATATTTACCGTATTTTTCAGTATTTCCCCAAAGCCTCGAAGAGGCCGAACCCGACCGGGGAGAGGCGGTTGAAAAAGCCATCCACGCTCGGAATTCACCGCCGCCGGAATGACCAACAAAGCCGCAAGAACTGTAGGGACAGGCCCCCGTGCCTGTCCGATGCCCTGTTCTACAAGGGACTACCACAGGGGGTTGTCCCTACAATTCCCCCTCCCCCGGCCGGCTCCATACGCAGAATCACGAAAGCAGGCCTTTTTCAACAGCCCCGATGAAAGAGCAATCGCGCTTCCCCGGGAAGGGGAAAATCGCGCCTCCTGAAGCCGAATCGCCCGAATCATTTCTCCCCTCCTCGCGCCGGCAAGCGCGGCAATCCCCCGAGCGGGATCGATTTTCCGCGAGGGATTCTCTCCCGCCCCGCGAAAAACCCGATAACGCCAAATGCGGGAAAATGCGCGGCATGAAGAACGCCAACCATTCCACCGGACATCTCGCGCCCATTCGTATTCGCGCGCGCCGCATCACCGGATTTCCGCTATCTCCCCCTGAAAAATCTTGCTCCCGCGCGCTGCATATCGTAACCTAAACGCATAAAGAGTATTCACGACATTTTCACGCCCGCTTCGCCGCATCGGAAACGAAGCAGCGCATCTCGTCCACGCCTCGATGAGGCCGGGTGTCGGCGCGCACGAACGCCCCGTCGCGCTTCCCGGCGCGGACGGCCCAAGACACGAGGAGAACGCCATGAGGACCCTGAAACCGTTATTTTTCTTTTGGCTCGCCCTGACCCTGGCCGGCGCATTGGCCGCCGCGCCCCCCGTCTTCGCGCAGGATAGCTGCCCGCTCCCGGCGGGCGTCACGGCGAATCCGCTCGCCACCCCGAGCGTCACGGCCGCTCATGTGGAGGCGGATTCCAACCGACTGACGGACTTCGCCCTGGCGGCGAGAGATTATATGGAAAGCGTCCGGCCCCCGGGCGAATTGGCGCACAACGCTTGCATCATTCGCCAGGAGGGCCCCTGGAAGTCCGGCGGCACCTACCTCGTCACCGTCTCCCTCGATGGAAGGGTGTTCTTCCACTCGGCCAGGGCGGCGTTGGGCGGCAAGCCGCTCAGCAATGCAGTTCGTCTAGCCATTTATCGCGCGCTGGGAATCACCTCCACTGCACCTGCCGGCATCCGCGCCGCCTTGGTCAATGTGGCCGAAACAGGGAGCTTCCCGAACGCGGATGGGGGCGCTCTGCAGGGAGTTGGCGGCTACGCCGTCGGGTTCAGGCGCACCGGGGGGAATCCGCTCATACTGGTCGCCGGACTCGATATCGGGGAAGCTCACCTCGGCACGGAAACCGTCGATCCCGGCGACCCCGACGTACGGGCCGACGAGGTGGTGGACCGCGCTACGCTCAAGGCCTTCGTGGAGGGAGCGACGCAGTACGTCATCGACCGCTACCGGTCGGAAGGCCGCAGCGCTTTTACACAAATAAAGAGCGTCTTGAGGGACCCGAGCGGCCCCTGGAGGCACGGCCCCACCTATCTCTTCATCATGGAGCCCACCGGCTACACGATCTTTCACGGTGCGTTCCCGGACAGGTTCGAGTTCCAGACGCCGACCAATACCCTGAGAGAGCAGCTGCCGTCGGGTGAACCGGGTGACCTTATTCTGCCGAAGATCATCCGGACCGCGAGAAGCAATCCCGCCGGCGACTTCGTGGAGTATTATTTCGACAACCCGGACGACCCGAACGACGACTTCAACACCCTCAAGGTGAGCTTCGTGCGCCAGCACGTCTTCCAGGCCAGGAGGGCGGACGGGACCACGTTCGAATACCCGCTCATCTTCGGCGCAGGCATCTACGGAGAAGGGACGGGCGGGATGACGCAGGCCTGCCCGCTCCCGGCGGGCGTCACGGCGAATCCGCTCGCCACCCCGAGCATTACGGCGGAACAGGTGGAGGCGGGCTCCGCCGATTTGAGCGATTTCGCCCTGGCGGCGAAGCGATACATGGAGAGCGTCGAGAGAGGGCCGGAACTGGCGCACAACGCCTGCGTCGTCAGGCAGGATGGACCCTGGAAGTCCGGCGACACCTATCTCGTCACGATAAATACCGAGGGAAGGGTGTTCTTTCACGCGGCGAAGGCGGCTTTGGGCGGCAGGCCGCTCAAGCGTCCCATCTGGCAGGCGATCGCCGCCGCGACGGGCGCTGCCGCATTGCGCACGACAGGCGCCTTCGGGAACCCGAACGGCGGCGCATTACCGGCGCAAATCGGCGGCTACGCCATCGGGTTCCAACGCGAAGGAGGAAGCCCGCTCATCCTCGTCGCCGGTCTCGATATCGGGGAAGCTCACCTTGATACGGAGACCATCGACCCAGGCGACCCGACAGTGCGGGCCGACGAGGTGGTGGACCGCGCAACGCTCAGGACCTTCGTGAACGAAGCGACGGATTACGTCCTGAGCACTTTCCGCTCAGAAGGCCGCGCCGCGTTCAACAAGGTAAAGAGCGTCTTGCGGGATCCGAACGGACCCTGGAGGCACGGCCCCGTCTATCTCTTCATCATGGAGCGCACCGGCTACACGATCTTTCACGGCGCGTTCCCCGACAGATTCGAATTCCGGAGGCCCACGGACACCCTGAGAGACGAAGTCACCGGACGACTCATTCTGCCGCAGATCATCCGGACAGCGACAAGCAGCGAGGACGGCGGTTTTGTCCAGTATTATTTCGACAACCCGGATGACCCGAACGACGATTTCAACACACTCAAGGTGACCTACGCGCGCCAGCACGTCTTTAGCAGCACGCTGGCGGACGGGACCACGTTCGAATACCCGCTCATCTTCGGCGCCGGCATCTACGGGGAAGAGGGCGCGGTGTCGGAGCGGAGCGTGGCGGCGACGAGGGGCTGGCTCGCGCGCTTCGGCCGCGCGGTGGGAAGCCGGGCGGTGGAGATGATATCGAGCCGCCTGAACGCGCCCGCTCCGAGCGGGGCGAAGATGACGCTGGGCGGCCAGACGGTGAAGCTGGATGCGGATCCGGAGCGCTACCTGACGAGAGAAGGCGCGGGCTTCGGGTTCGCCTCGCTCGCGCATGATGGAATCGGCGCCCGCGGCCTCTCGCGCCCGATACTCACGAACCGGCCGGCCAATGGGGAGGAGGATTCCCCGGGGGCCTACCGCGAGATGACGATGAGCCAGCTACTCTCGGGCGCTTCGTTCCACTTGGCTTCAGCTAAGGAGGCCGCGGAGGCGGCGGGCAGCCGATGGTCGATCTGGGGCCGCGGCGCGCGGACGAGCTTCGAAGGCGGAGGGGAAGCTGCCATCGAAGGCGACGTGACGACGGCCATGCTGGGCGTGGACTACGAGAAGGGCAAGTTCCTCGCGGGCGTGGCGCTCTCGCGCGCCAGCGGCGACGGCGGCTTCAAGAACGGGGGCCGGAGCGAGCTTGAGGCGACGCTCACGAGCGTGCACCCCTACCTTCGCTATGAGGCGAGCGAGCGGCTCTCGTTGTGGGGAGTCCTGGGCATGGGCCAGGGCGAGATGACGCTCGATGAGAGTGATCAGAAGCACGAAACCGACATCGAGATGCGCATGGGCGCGTTCGGGGTTCGCGGCGCGCTCACGAAGGTGGGCGGGTTCGACCTGGCGGTGAAGTCCGACGTCCTCCTCACGCAGATGGACTCGGACGCGAAAGACGGGCTCGAATCCATCTCGGCGGAGTCGAGCCGCCTGCGGGTGATGCTGGAAGCCTCGCGCAAGGTCGCCATGGAAGGCGGCGGGACGTTCCGGCCTTCGGTGGAGGCGGGGCTGCGCCACGACGGCGGCGACGTGGACGAGGGGCTGGGCGTGGAGGTGGGCGGCAGACTGCGCTTCACGAGCCCCTCCATGGGCCTGACGTTCGAGCTGAATGCGCGGGGACTCGTCACGCACGAGGAAAAAGACGTGGCCGACTGGGGCGTGGGCGGCATGATCCGCATCGCCCCCGGCAAGGAGGGCCGCGGTCTCGCCCTCACGGTGCGGCCCGAAGTGGGTGAGACGGCGGGCGGCGCGGCGCGCCTGTGGGGTATCAAGGACGCCTCGCGTCTGGCGCGGGAGGAAATCGAGGACCTGGACCCCCGCGTGCGCGCGGAGGTGGGCTATGGGCTGGACGCCTGGGGCGGTCTGCTGACGCCCTACGCCGGCCTCTCGGTGTCGGATAGCGGAAACGGGGCCTACCGCCTGGGCGGCCGCTTCAGGATGGGCGAGCGCCTGAGCATGAGCCTGGAGGGCGACGTGCGCGAGCGCGTTAACGCCGACCCCGTCCACGGCGTGGCCCTTCGCGGTACGATGCGCTGGTAATATAGAAGGAGAATCACCAAGGGGCGGCCCCTGTCCGGGGCCGCCCCTGTTTGTTTTCCGGCGGAGGGATTTCGTAGAAGCAATCCCGACCAAAGAGGGGATTGTTAAAAAAGCCTTTGCCGAAGGAGCAACCCCCCTATCCCCCTTATCGGGCTTGTTGAAAAACACCCTGATCGGGCAATGGCAACCCCCTTGAAAGCGAAATCCCATAACGTCAACCCCCCCTACCCCCCCTTGTCAGGGGTCAAAACCGACTGAAGAGGGAGGTTTTGCAAGACGATGTGTTTCTCGTCAATGGCTTATGCAAACGCTCGTTCACCACTCGCGTTTGACCCCTGACAAGGGGGATAGGGGGGATTGGTTTTCAAGTCGAGGGCGAGCGGATGGTATGGCGGATTACACGGCGGTTCCCCTTTCCACCACGCAGGCGGCCACAAAACCTCATCCCGAGTAGGCGCGCAGGTCAAACGCGACTGATGAGGGGTTGTTGAAAAACCCCTGCCTGCGACCCTCGTAAACCGCCAACGCCTCTTTCCTCACCCTGAGTAGCCGCCGAAGGCGGCGTATCGAAGGGCGAGGAAAGTCGAACGCCTCGCGCCGTGCGGCGCATCGCCTCCGCATCCGCCGCGTTGTTCTTGTGGCGCTTGCCGAAGGGCTTCACGGCTTGCCGGGGCGTCGGTGTCTCTGCGTGGCGCCGACGTACATCCGCCGCGGAGCAGTTCGTTTACGGATGTGATAAGCTGTTCCTCGCCGTTCGCTCATCAGCCGGCCGGATTCGCCCCCGGCGCCGGAAGGCAAACGCCCGGAATGCGCCGCCGCGTTTTGGAGGCGAAGTCGCTTGCCTGAAATCGAGTATCTCTGGGATATCATCATCGTACTCGGCTCGGCGGTCGTGGTCGCAACGCTGTTGCGCCGCCTGGGGGTCCCGTCGATCGCCGGATTCATCCTCGCTGGCGCCCTGGCCGGACCCACGGCATTGAGTCTCGTGGACGATACCCATCAGGTCGAGGTGTTGGCCGAAATCGGCATCGTCCTCCTTCTCTTCGGAATCGGCCTGGAACTCTCACTCGAACATCTGCGGCGCCTTTGGAAAGTCATCCTTCTGGGCGGGAGCATTCAAGTGGCGGCCACGGTCGCATGCGCCGCAGCCCTGGCCAACTGGTTCGGACTCGCAACGGGCTCTGCGGTGTTTCTGGGCTGCGTGGTCGCCGTATCGAGCACCGCCGTCGTTTTGCGAGGCCTTTCCTCGCGGGGCGAACTGGATGCGCCGCACGGTCGTCTGGCCGTCGGCATACTTCTCTTCCAGGACTTGTGCGTGGTTCCCATGCTCCTGGCGGTGCCCGTTCTGGCCGGACAAGAGAGTTCGGCGCGGGAAATCGCGCTCGCGGCCGCGACCGGTCTCGCCATCCTGGCGGGCGTTCTGGTTGCGGCCGGGCGCATCATTCCGTACCTGCTCTCATTCGTGGCCGAGACGAAAGAGAGGGAACTCTTCGTTCTGGCCGTCTTTCTGGTGTGCTTCGGCATCACATGGAGCCTCTCGCAGGCGGGGATATCGCTGGCCCTCGGGGCGTTCCTGGCGGGCCTGATCGTCGCCGGAAGCGAGTTCCGCCACCAGGCGACGTCGGATCTGATCCCCGTGCGGGAAGTATTCGCCGGCGTATTCTTCGTTTCCGTCGGCATGCTGCTGGACGTCTCGGACGTGTTCGAGCACCTGGCGTCGACGCTCGGGCTTCTCGGCCTCATCCTCGCCGGTAAATTCGCGATCATGCTCGCAACGGGATTGGTTCTGCGTCTGCCGCTTCGCGTGGCCATCCTCTCGGCGGCGACTTTGTGTCAAATCGGCGAGTTCTCGTTCGTGCTCCTGAAAGCCGCTTCGGGAACCGGCCTCCTGGAAGCGGGCCTGTCCCACAATCTGCTGGTAGCCATTATCCTGTCCATGCTGCTCACGCCGATGGTTATCGCATTCGGCCCCCACCTGGCTCTCGGCGCGGGCCGGGTCGCCTGGCTGAACCGGATACTGGATGCGGAACCTCCCGGAATCGACGCTCACGAACCGCATAGCGACCACGTCATCGTCGCCGGATACGGCCGGGCGGGCCGGGAAATTTGCCAGGCCGCGCGGGACGCGGGGTTCGCCTGCATCGCGGTCGACGTGAACGTCGACAACGTCCGCACGGCGAAAGCGGCCGGAGACAAGGCCGTGTTCGGAGACGCCACCCGGAAGGAAGTGCTGGAGGAGCTCGGCTGCCGGTATGCCCGTCTCGTGGTGGTGTCCATCAACGACACCCGGGCCACCGAGCTTGCCGTCGCTGCGATTCGCCGGACGGCGCCCGACACGCCCGTCATCGCGCGAGCTCTCTACGACATCGACGAGAACGCGTTGCGGGCCGCCGGCGCCACGAGGATCATCACGGCGGAAGCCACGACGAGCGCCGCGCTGGTCGGCGCATGTCTCGCGGAACTCGGTTCGAGGAGCAAGGAAGACTAGGCCGTATCCAACGGCTTCCCGCCGGTCGAGAACGCCTTCGGCGAACTCTCTTGAGGGTCGGAGCGTACCGAGGAGGGGCCGCCCCCACAAAACTCTTTCCTGCAGGCCGAACGCCACTTTCTTGTTGCAATTCCCCGCCCCGCCTTCTAGGATATTTCCCGCTCGGGCACATCCGCGACTCGAACCCGTCACTTACCAAAAACGCGAGGATACAGGCGTGAAAACCACCTTCACACTCATCATAGCCATCATCACTTTTTTCACCGCGCAGGCGGCGCACGCCGCGCGCGGGGCCGACGGGCATCTGCGCATCATCTACTGGCAGGCGCCCTCCACCATGAACCCCTACCTCTCGGGCGGCACCAAGGAGATAGAGGCCGCATCGCTGGTTCTGGAGCCCCTTGCGCGCTACGACCAGAACGGGAACATGACGCCCTGGCTCGCCGAACGGGTTCCCACGCTGGAAAACGGCGGCGTGTCGAAGGATTTGCGCACCATCACCTGGAAGCTCAAAAGCGTCCTCAAGTGGGCGGACGGAACGCCGCTCACCGCCAGGGACGTCGTCTTCACCTGGAAATACTGCACGCATCCCCAGGGGGGCTGTTCCCAGAGCGAGAAATACAACGACGTAAAAACAGTCGAGGCTCTCGACGCGCGCACAGTGCGCGTGACCTTCGGCATCGCGAAACCCTTTCCCTACGGGCCGTTCGTCGGCGCGCAGGCCCCTATCATCCAGGCGGCGCAGTTCGCCGACTGCCTGGGGGCCAAGGCGCCGCGCTGCACCGACGCCAACTTCAAGCCCGTGGGCACGGGGCCCTTCGCCGTCGCTGAGTTCCGCCCGAACGACGTCATCTCCTTCGTCGCCAACCGCAACTACCGCGACCCGGCCAAGCCGGCCTTCGCGCGGGTGACCTTCAAGGGCGGCGGCGACGCGGCGGCGGCGGCGCGTTCGGTCCTGGAGACCGGGGAGTTCGACTACGCCTGGAACCTGCAACTCGCCCCCGACGTGCTCGCGAACATGAAAAAGGCGGGCAAGGGCGTCGTCATCTCCTCGTTCGGCACGCTGGTCGAGCGCATCGTCGTGAACCTGACGAACCCGGCCCCCAAACTCGGGGAGGAGCGCTCCACCGCCAGGCATCCCCATCCTTTTCTCTCGGACCCCAGCGTGCGCAAGGCGCTCTCGATGGCGATCGACCGAAAGCTGCTCGTCGAGATCGGCTACGGCCCCGCCGGCAGGCCGACGTGCAACATCCTTCCCGCGCCCGCCATCTACAAATCCACGGCCAACGACGCGTGCCTCAAGCAGGACATCCCCGGCGCCAACAAGCTGCTCGACAAGGCGGGCTGGAAGCGAGGGCCGGGCGGCGTGCGCACCAAGAACGGGGTCAAGCTCTCGATCCTCTACCAGACCTCCACCAACGCCGTGCGCCAGGATTTCCAGGCGCTGATAAAACAATGGTGGTCCAAGATCGGGGTCGAGACCGAGCTTCGCAACATCAGCGCCTCGGTGTTTTTCGGCGGCGACCCGGCGAGCGGCGACACCTTCCAGAAGTTCCAGGCCGACGTGCAGATGTACGCCAACAACTTCGACGGCACGGACCCGGAATCCTACATGGCGAACTGGGCGTGCAAGGAGGCCCCGCGTCCCGAAACGCAGTGGCAGGGCAACAACGTGCCGCGCTTCTGCGACCCCGCCTACGACGCGCTCATCGCCAAAATGGCGCGCGCCGGCGCGCTCAAGGAACGGGCCCGCCTCGCCAGGGCCATGAACGACATGGTGGTGCAGGCCTACGCGATCATCCCGCTGGTCGACCGAGGGCGCGTATCGGCCCACGCCAAAACGCTGGGCGGCGTGGTTCTGAACACCTGGGATTCGGAGCTTTGGAACATCGCCGACTGGCGCCGCGTCAAATAGGCCCGCGCGCCGCTTAAGGGCCACCGAGGCTTGAGGCGATGGGAACCTACACGCTGAGGCGGCTGCTCTTCGCCGTCCCCACGCTTCTCTTCATCAGCCTCGTCATATTCCTGCTCCTGGACCTCGCCCCCACCGACCCCACGGCGAACCTCCCCCTCACGATTCCGCCCGAGGTGCGCCAGAAAATCCGCGAATCCTTAGGATTGGGCCAGCCCATCCACGTCCGCTACCTGCTGTGGTGCAAGCAGTTTTTCATCAACGAACCGCTGAACGTGCTCGACGCCCTGCTCGGCTACGCGGGCGATTCCGATCGGCTCCGCGTGCTGAGCTGGCAGACGCGCTCCCCGGTCGTGGACTTGATCGTCGAGCGCCTGCCGCAGACCCTCTGGGTCGTGGGGCTCTCCTACGTCATCGGCGTCCTGATCGCGATACCCATCGGCATCGTCTCCGCCTACCGGCAATACAGCTGGTTCGACCAGATCGGCACCTTCGTCTCCACCGTGGGGTTCTCGGTGCCGACGTTTTTCACCGGCGTGTTGCTGATCGTGGTGTTCTCCGTCGGCCTCGGCTGGTTCCCCTCCATCTACGACACCACGCACCGCGTGACGGACTGGGGCAGCTTTCTCGTCCAGGCGCGGCAGATGGCGATGCCCGTCTTCGTGCTCGCCCTCTACAACGCGGCGCAGATCGCCCGCTTCATGCGCGCCTCCATGCTCGAGAACCTGGGCCAAGACTACGTGCGCACCGCGCGGGGCAAGGGTTTTCACGAACGAAGGATTCTCTTCGTCCACGTCCTGCGCAACTCGATGATCCCCGTCGTCACCATCATCGCGCTCGGCGTGCCGCAGGTGTTCGGCGGCGCGATCATCACCGAGCAGATATTCAAGGTGAACGGGCTGGGGCAGCTGCTCATCGTCGCCATTCAGGGGGGGGATCTCCCGACCGTGCAGACGCTCACCTTCATCTTCGCGGGGCTGATCGTGGCGTTCAACCTCGTCGCCGACGTCCTCTACGGGGTTCTGGACCCCACCATCCGCTATGACCAGCGCTAGGCGCGGGGCATGGGCGCAGTTCCGCACCCACCGGGGAGCGGTGACAGGGGCGGGGATTCTGCTCCTCGCAGCCCTCGCCGTGGTGTTCGGCCCGCACCTGTGGAGCATCGACCCACACCTCATCGACATCCGCGCGCGCAATCAGGGAATCAGCCTCGCCCACCCTTTAGGCGCCGACCGCCTGGGCCGCGACACCCTGGCCCGCATGTTGGCGGGAGGCCGCGTCTCGCTCGCGGTGGCGGGCGCCGCCATGGGTCTGGCGCTTTCTCTGGGCGCGGTAATCGGTGTGGTCTCGGGCTACTTCAGGCGGCTCGACGGCCCGCTCATGCGGCTGACCGATCTCTTCCTCGCGCTGCCGCTCCTGCCCCTGCTGCTGGTGATCATCGCGCTGTTCCGGGACGCCCTGCGCGCCGCCTTCGGCCCCGAGACCGGCATCTTCATCCTCATCGCCTCGGTCATCGGCCTGACCTCGTGGATGAAGACCGCCCGCATCGTGCGCGGCGAGGTGCTCGCTCTTAAGGAGCGCGAGTTCGTCCTCGCCTCGGGCGCGATGGGAGCGCCGGCGGGGCGCATCATCTTCCGCCACATCCTGCCGGGCGTCGTCTCGCCCATCATGATATCGGCGGCCTTGGGCGTGGGCGACGCCATCATCACCGAATCGGCCCTCTCGTTCCTGGGGCTTGGCTTTCCGCCGGATTTCCCCACGTGGGGGAGGCTGCTCTACGACTCGACCGACTACCTCCAGCAATACCCCGGGCGCGTCCTCTGGCCCGGCCTCGCGATATCGCTTACCGTGCTGAGCATCAACTACGTGGGAGACGGACTGCGCGACGCGCTCGACCCCCGGGCGCGGGGTTGAGCCCCGCCGTTATCGCGCGCTCTCTCTTGCGGGCCGAAACCCGCTTTCAAACTTGCGCGGAAGGGTGACCTCTGGCACGATTCGGTCTCGGCGGAACACTCTAAAAACATTTAGGCGCGCCGGCCCGGAGGCTCTCTCCGGCGGCCCTCGGAACAGGAACACCGATATGGCTGAAAACGTCACTTTCATCTGCCCCGCGTGCGGAATAACCGAACTGCCGCTCGACGGTGTGGACGATCCGAACGACATCCTCTACATCCAGCTCGCGGAGATGGACACCTGCGACGAGGCGGCTACCGCACAATTCATATACGGCGACTCTTTCACCAAGGGCTTCGGCGGCTTTGTGCGCGACGTGAACGCAGAAGGCGAGGAGCGCCAGCGGTGGGTTCCCCCGAGGGCGGTGATCGCCTATCACTTCGCGAGAAACGAGGAGCGCATCGGCCATGCGGAGCCCATGAGCGACTTCTACCCCCAGCCGCTCTACCGCAACCTCTCGAAGGGCGACGGTATCGAGAACATATTCGTCGCCATGGCCTTCCTGCCCCACAACGAGTCCATGACGCCCGAGATGCGCGCGCGGGGGGAAGCCCTCGCCAAGTCTTTGGGGTAGGGGGCTTTGGATAATCCGGTTTCGTAGGGGCGGCCCCCTGTGGCCGCCCTAACTTCGTGAAGCACCCGTTTCTTAGCGATGGGCCATTCACGAATGTGCGGATTTTGCTCGTCATTCCGGCGCATGCCGGAATCCAGAACCGAGGAGAAAGGCGATGTTACGGCTTTTCATCCTCCTCTCATCTGAAGGAATCCAAAAGAAAATATAAACAAAGGCGAAACCCCTGGATTCCGGCATTCGCCGGAATGACCGCAATGAACCACTCCGTGCGGCCATTCGAATAGACACTCCCGATATGGGCAGCCACGGGAAGCAGGGCGGCCACAGGGGGCCGCCCCTACGGGTTGTTTCGGCTTACGCGGTTTCCGTAGGGACAGGCCCCCGTGCCTGTCCTTTATCCCGGGACAACCACGGGGGCAAATATATGCAACTATTAAAACAACCCCGCCAGCGAGTGTCTAATCCCCGCCCACCAGCCGGTTGTATATCCACGCCAGGATCGTGAAGAAGAAAAAGCCTATCGCGAACCCCCAGGCCGCGCCGATGATCGCGCCCGGATAGGTGGGGGAAACGCCCGGGTAGAAATCGGCAATCAGCCTCAGCATATCCCCGCCCACGCCGAACAGCGCGCCCAGAAAGGCGTAGAAGAAAAACATGGCCCCGTAGATGATGCCGGCGGCCAGTCCGAATTTCACGGCGTCCAGTTTCACGTCGAATCTCCCTGGTGACATGGAAATACGCTCCTACATACGCTATTCAATATAAGTCCACAGAAGCATCCCGGCAAAACCACCCGCGAGCCCCAGAGGGGGCCGCCCGCAATCATCTTGGATGGGCGCATCGCCCGTCCCAACACAGGAGGTCGATTTGATGAGCGAAGAAACACGCCTCGAAAGAGGACTCAAAACCCGCGCGCGTATATTCGGCGAAGAAGGCGAAGAGAGGCGACAGGCGTTCGCGGAGGCGAGCCCCGCGTTCGCGCAGTTCGTCACCGAATCCGTGTACGGCGATCTGTACGCGCGCGACGGCATCGACGACAAGACCCGCGAGACCGTGATCCTCTCCGTCCTGTGCGCCCAGGGCCGGGACAGGGAGTTCGGCTACCACGCCAAGGCGGCGCTTCGCATCGGCATGACGAAAGAGGAAATTCAGGAGATCATCCTGATATGCGCGATCTATGCGGGCGCTCCCAACGCCGTGGGCGCGACGGACGAGTCGCTGCGCGTGTTCAAGGAGTTCGGCGCCTAGGCGGCGCTAGTCGGGACCCAGGACGTCCCGTATCTTCTCAGCGAGCGCGGTGGTGATGAGCCTCGCTGCCTCCTCGAGCGGGGGCCGCATGCGCGCGCCCGCGGCGAAGGCGTGGCCGCCGCCGCCGAAGGTGCGCGCGACGTCGTGAATCTCCACGCGGCCCTTCGAGCGCAGGCTCACGCGGATGCGCCCGTTTTCGAGTTCGGAGAAAAAGGCGATGACCTCGACGGACTCTATCGAGCGGGGAACCGAAATGTATTCCTCCGTCTCGGAGCGCGAGACCCCGAATCTGTCGAGTTCCTGCGCGCTCAGGGTGAACCAGGCGAGGCGTCCCCCGCAGTCGAGCGCCATGCGGCTCATCAGCGTGCCCAGCAGCTTCAACGAGCCCGCGCCGTTCGATTCCCAGAAGATCGAGTAGGCCTCCCCGGGGCTCGCGCCGAGTTCCACCAGGCGCGCCGCCCAGTTCAGCGTGCGCTTCGACGTGTTCGTGAAGCGGAACTGGCCCGTGTCGTAGACGAGGGCCGCCATGAGCGCGCGGGTGATGAGCAGGTCATCGAACGAATAGCCCTCCTCGTCCAGATAGTCGGCTATCATCTCGCCCACCGCCGCGGCTTCCGCGTCGATGACGGAGGGGCAGTCGATGTTGTCCTCTTCCCTGATGTGGTGATCGATGACGGCCAGGGGCAGCCCGGCGGACATGAGCGGCTCCTCCAGCCTGCCCAGACGGCTCGCCTTGCCCGTGTCGAGGATGAGGCAGGCATCGAAGCGCTCCGCCCAGTCTTCCTGCGCGAGAAGATCCTTCCGCGCGCGGACGAGGCCCTCCGGATCAAAAGGCGCGACGAAGACGGGCACCTTGTCCTCGGTGACGACGGTGGCGTGTTTGCCGATCGCCTTGAGATAGCGGCTGAGCGCAAGGCAAGCGAGGAGGCCGTCGCCGTCCGGCCCGATGTGGGTGAGCAACAAGAAGCGATCGTGTCGTGCGAGGAAATCTCTTAAAGGCTGAAACCGGCTCGGGCCAGGCGTTTGCTCCTTACTCATACGCTTTCCGTGCTCATGCGGATGGTTCCAGGCCCACGCGGTGGATCTGGCGCAGAACGTAGCTCCTGATCTCCTTTGCCGAAGGCGCGGAGTCAGCGCGCTCGCCGCCTTTCATCACATCTGCGAGCAGTTGCTCCATCACGCCGCCGCAGGACGCGCAATCGCCGTAGGGCTTGTCGATGGGGATGACGCGCTCCGCCCCGCAGTCGCGGCAGCGCAGCAGATGTTTCGCGCCCGGCTGCTTGCCGCGCTTGGCGATAGCCTCGCCGTCCACCTCGACGATGTCCATCGAGAAATCGATCGTGGCTGCGGCGCTGACGGACGTGCCCACGCCGTAGCCGCCGTCCACCACGGGGTTGAGTTCCAGAATCTTCTGCTCGTCCAGCCCCCCGCTCACGAAGAGCTTCACGTGCGGGAAGCCGGCGCGGTCGAGCTCCCAGCGGATTTCTTCCAGAATCTGGTAGATATTCCCCCGTCTGGAAGCCGGCATATCCACCCGCACCGCCGAGAGGCGATCGGTCAGCGCGCGCGCCGCCTCCAGGGTTTCGAACCGTTCGTCCCCGAAGGTGTCCACGAGTGCGACGCGGCCCACCTCCGGCTCGATGACTTCGTCGAACGCCTTCGCCGCGGGCACGAGACCGCCCATGAGGATCACCAGCGCGTGGGGCATCGTGCCCGCCGCCGGAATCTCGAGAAGCTCGGCGCCCTTGACGAGGGCGACGCCGTCGCAGCCGCCGACGTAGGCCGCGCGCTCGACCATCGGCGCGATGGCGGGGTGTATCCTGCGCGCGCCGAAGCTCACGAGCTGCCTTCCCTCCGCCGCGATGCGGCAACGCGCCGCCTTGGTGGCGACCCCGCTCGCCTGGCACATCAGCCCCAGGATGGGGGTCTCCAGCCTGCAGAAATCGTTGTAGGTTCCTGTAATTTCCAGAACCGGCTGCGAGGGCCGGAAAACCGTTCCCTCGGGCACCGCGCGGACGTCCACGGGAAATCCTTCGAGTAAGCGCAGGATTTCCTCCAGCCCCGTAAACACGCCCCAGCCCGAGGGGAGTGATTTGGCCGCGAACTCCGCGCGCACGTTTTTTCTGATGCCTTTTGCTTCGAGAATCTTGAGGGTTCGCCCGAAATAGACGTCCGCCACCTTGCCGGAGCGGATGTCGTCGAAATCGGCGGTGAAAAGACGCAAAAGAGGATTCCGCCAGGGAAACCCGCTATTCGGCGGGCGCCGTCTCGGCGGGAGTCTCGGGCTCGGGCCGCATGTCCGCTTCCTCGTTCCTCAAGCCGAACAGCTTGCCCCACGGCCTGGGGCCGGTGTAGTTCACCTCTTTCTCCCAGACGTCGTAGAGGCGCTCTTTCTCGTAGACGAGATCGTCGCGGAAATAGCCGGGCGTCTCGTACTGGTGGGTGTGGACGATGGATTTGGGCGTCGTGGGGCACGCCTCGGTGCAGAGCCCGCAGTACATGCAGCGCATGTAGTCGATGTAGAACTCCTTGGCGTACATCTCGCGGCCCTTGCCCGCCGTGACGATGGTGATGCAGTCGACCGGACAGGCCTTCTCGCAGTTCAGGCAGCCGATGCAGAGCTCCTCGCCCGTCTTGAAGTCGCGCGTCAGCCCCAGGAATCCGCGAAAGCGCTCGGGCGGCTCCCAGCGCTCCGTCGGGTATTGCAGCGTGACGGGCTTTTTGAACATGTGCCGCAGCGTGGCGGACATGCCCTTCACGATGTCCCAGAGAAAGAACTTCTGGATCCCCCTGGTGAACTCCATTTCCCTCTCCTCGCCTTGTGCTCTAGGAAGCCGCCGCGGCGGCCTTCTTGGCCTCTTCCTGGGCTTCGAGATATTTCTCCGCCGCCACCGCCGCCGTCGTCGCGTCGCCCGACGCGTTGGTGATCTGGCGGATCAACTGGCTTCTGCAGTCACCGGCCACGAACAGGCCCGGAACGTTCGTCTCCATGTTCTGGTCCGTCAGGATGAAGCCGGCATCGTCTTTCTCCACATGATCTTTTATCAAATCCGTGTTCGGAATAAAACCGATGAAGACGAACAGGCCGGTGGCGTCGAGTTCTTTCGTCTCGCCGGTCTTCACGTTCTTGATGCGCAGCTTCTTCATCTCCCGATCATCGCCCACCACTTCCTCGGCCACATAGTCGGTGATGATCTCGACTTTCGGGTTCTCGCGAATCTTGTCCACCAGCACCGCATGGGCGCGGAACTGATCGCGGCGGTGGATGATGTAGACCTTCGTGCCGAACTTCGTGAGGAACTGTCCCTCTTCCACGGCGCTGTTCCCGCCGCCCACGACGGTGATGACCTCATCCTGAAAGAACGCGCCGTCGCAAAGCGCGCAGTAGCTCACGCCCTTGCCGGCGTATTTCTCCTCGCCCGGAATGCCGAGTTTTCTCGGATAGCCGCCGGGGGTGTAGATCACCGCCCCGCAGCGGCGCACGCCCATGTCGGTCGTGACGAGGAAATCATCCCCGTCCTTTTTGACCTCCTGAACTTCTTCCATTTCGATGTTGAGGCCGAACTTCATGGCGTGATCGGCGAATTTGGCCGCCAGCTCCTGGCCGCCGACCAGCTCGAAGCCCGGGTAGTCTTCCACATGCTCGGTGTTGAGAATCTCGCCGCCCGGGGCGAGCTTTTCATAGCAAACCACGTTCAGCTTCGAACGCGCCGTATAAAGCCCCGCCGTCAGCCCGGCCGGCCCTGCACCTATGATGATGATTTCGAAATCACGCTCAGCCACTACGACTCTCCAGAATTAAGGAAAAGGGATTATATACAATGTTGTTCCGAATGACTAACCGGTCACGCCGTCATACGCCTCGTCAAGGGTCATCCTGTTTTGAAGGAGAGGCAGAAGGAAACCACGCGCCTCCCGCGCATACGCCTTGCCTTTTTGAGGCGTGGCGAAATAGATGCTCGCATGTCCGGGATTGTCTTCCGCGGCCGTATCAACGACTACAAACGCCCTTTCGTCTTCCAGAAAAATCTGGCGAACCGCCAGAGTCTTTAATCTGGACACACCCTCACTCGTCCAGGGTTCTTTCCTCTTTCTCGACAATCTCGTCTGTATGGATTTTTTCACGTATTCCTTTGAAACATATTTTATTCTATGAACGGAAAAGCCGTCTGCAACCAGTTCATTCACAGAAATTGCTCTTTCGATAACTTTCCCTTCTTCGTTGATATGTTGCGGATTGAACATTTCGCGAATCAGTTGTTCCTCGTCTTCAACGATTCCGGGGGAAATTTCGGGCGCAGCGCTTTTCGACTCATCGAGGTGCAATGTCGGGGACGGCAACGTCTTGTCAGTTTTTGAACAATGCTAGAATTTCACAGGGAAAGTCATCCGATACGAGAGCATCCTCTGCATAAATTTTGTTCCCCGATTTTCCGCGCGCAAAATAAGAATAGGAACCTGTCCCGTAAAACCCCAGATCGATGTGTACCCCGTCCTTTTTCCACAGAAAATTGATTTCCCCGTCATTGGCCAGCCCCATGTCAGGCATGGGAATCGAATCCAGCGGAAGTTTGCGGACGAACGCTTCCGCGTCCCGAAACGCCCGAGCCGTAGGCCGCGTTGCGCCCGGCCATCGCTCCTCCTCGGGCGTGTTTTCAAACTCCTTCAATTGCGCGAGCAACTCCCGATTCAATTTGCCAATTCGAGTCGGGCGGAAAGCCGCCTGCGGTTGAGAAACCATCGGGGACTCCCTTTCGCTTCATCTTCCTGGATGCGCTCTCCATGAGCGCAATAACACTCTATCAAACAATCCATTGCGAAGAAAACAGGCCCGGCATTCCTTGTCCTTCGCTCGTTTTCCCGCGCCCCATCCGCCCTTTACGGCGCTGTTGAAAAACCTCTCTCCGCCTCATCCTGAGTAGCGGTGAAGCCGCGTATCGAAGGTGAAACGTGATTGACGAATGAGCGTTTGCTCTCGCCCGGCGCGAGGTGTTCGACTCCCCTCGCCCTTCGATACGCCGCCTTCGGCGGCTACTCAGGGTGAGGAAAGAGGCGTTGGCGGTTTGCGGGGGGCGTAGACGGGACTTTTTCAACAACCCCTTTATAACTGTGGTCGATGGAACGAACGCGCCGCATTCCCTTTCAAGGCGGTGTTTTTAGAATCGCCCTCAGCCGGGGCAGGGAAGCGCCTCCCGTTTACGCGGCGAGTCCCAAAAGCTCCTGGAGCTTCGCCCGGTCGAAGCCGACCACCTTCTCCTCGCCGATGAATACGACGGGCGTCGCCCGCATGTTCGCCCGCTGGAAGAGTTCCTCCAGGGCCTCTTCGTCCTGATCGACGAGTTTTTCCGTGTACGCCACGCCATGATGGGAAAGAAACTCTTTCACCGCCTTGCACGGCGCTCAGAACGTGGACGAATAGACCGTCACTTCTTTCGACATCGCAATCTCCCTTCATGCCAACAGGAGCCGTCCCGGCGGCAGGGCGCGCCTCATGATCAATATCGTTCCGGGGGGTGTTTTGCGCTACCTCGGCGTGTTCACCCGCTCGAGCAGGGCGGCCAGCTCTTTTATCCGGATCGAATCGAGTCTCGATACAGCGTCCACAATCTCCCCGCGCAATGAGGCGTCCGCGTGGGCCTCGCTCAAGGCCTCGAACTTCTCGTTCACCGTCGCCCAGCTCATCGGCGTGGTGAAATGCCCCTCCCAGGTGGGCTTGTCCAGCTTGTGGACGGCGCCGTCCTTGAGGGTGATGGTGATGAGCACGGGCGATTGAGCGGGGTATCTGGCCGTCATCTCATCGGAATTGGTGGTACGCACTTTCTTTAAGAGCGTCTGCACGTCGTCTGCGCGGATTCTCGCTTCCTCGTACTGGGCGGGCAGGACCTGCTCGTCGATGATGGCGGCCGAAAGCACGTAGGGCAGGCTGTGGTCCGCCGTCTCCTTGTTCAGCACGTGCTCGCGCGCGCCCGCCTTGCCCTCGCCCATGATGAAGTAGGCGCGCTCATAAATTCCGATTTCAACCTCCTCGATGTCCTCGGGCGCAAAGCCGTGCTCGCGCTTCATATCGATGACGCCCTCGATGGCCGTCTGGGAATGGAGGCCCGCGTTGTAGCGCTTCACACTGATCTCGAGCATCTTGCTTAAAGATGTATCCGACCAGTCGACCTCGAACTCGCCCGTAACGGACTCGAACACGCCCAGGGGACCCTCGATCAGCTGGAGCTGCCCCGTCACCCCGCGCATGGCGAGAAACGTCGAGTGCACCCCGCTGTGGCAGCCCGCCGCATAGGCAAAGCCCTTCCAGTGGGAGAGTTCGCCCGTGCGTGTGATGAGCAGGGGGTTCTGGCGCACGCCGCTGATCGCGACCGCGTTGGCCGTCTTCTCCGCATCCAGCCCCAAGGCGCGCGATGCGCCCGCCGCCACGGCGTAGGCACCCGCCATGGGCTGGTCGAAACCTCTTTTCTCGTAGGGCGCGCTGTCGCAGAGGCGGCACTGCACCTCATACGCCAGGGCGAGGGCCGTCATGAATTCCGCCCCGCTCGCATCCGCGTATTCGGCCGCCGCCATAACGGCGCCCGTGTTGTCGCTCGGGTGCGAGGTGGCGAGCTTGCCCATGAAGCCGTCGTTGAAATCGAGATAGCGAATCAGCGAGGTGTTGTAGAACGCCGCGGCGTCGGGCGCGCTCTTGCCGCCGCCGATGAGCGTGCAATGCGGCGCACCTCCGAAATCATCCGCCTGCTCGCGAAGGTAGCGGACGGGGCCTTCTCCCAGCGAGCCGATGGCGCAGCCGATGGTGTCGACCATGAGGGTCTTTAACTGGGTACGCATCTCGTCCGAGAGGTCATCGAAACTGGTGTTCGCGGCGAACGCCGCAATCTGTTCCACAATCGTCATGTCGTCTTTCCTTCCTCGATCCGGTTTTGGGGGGTAATGCGCGGGCTAGCCGCCGTGCAGTTTTCTGTATGCTCGCTGCATGATGAGCGCGTCGTATTCGAGCGCCGGACTCTCACACACCACCCGGCCTTCGGCGCCGAAATCGATGAGGGCGCGGAACAAGTCCTTGTAGTTCATGTCCGACTCGTCGAGTTCCAGGTGATGCGCCTCGCCCTTGTCCGAATACGCGATGCCCGAGAGATGGATGTGCATGGTCTTGAGAACGTCGTCGCCCATCTTGTTCTTGAGAAGCTCCAGTTGCGCCCCGAACTCGTCATACGTGTTGTGCGCTCCCGCCGAGCGCGCGTGAATGTGCGCGAAATCTATCGTGAAGCCGACGTTCTTTTCTTTAAGATCGCCGCCCATGTCGGCGATTTCCTCGAGAGAGCCGAACTGCGTGCCCTTGCCCGTCGTTTCCGGATCCAGGCGAACCGGACAACTCTCATCTTCCAGGATGTCGGCGAGCTCTCCTATCTGGTTGCAGATGAAGTCGTAGACCTCCCTGGGGTCTCGCTTCTGGTAAAACCCGGGATGAAAGCACGCCCCGTCGCCCCCGCACTTCGCCAGGGCGCGCGCGGTGTCGAGCACACGCTTACGGCTCGCCGCCACCTTTTCATCTTCCAGCGAATAGAGGTTCACGTAGTAGGGACCGTGCGCGGTGATGTGAACGCCCGTCTCCGCCTGGGCGGCCCGCACCTCATCGCACGTCTCCTCGCGGATGCGCACGCCGTGGACGAACTCCATCTCGTAGACGCCGAGGCCCAGTTCGTGAAGCCTGCGCACCGCGGCGGGGTGTGTCTGCGGCTTGGTGGAATGCGGGACCCCGCCCGTGCCAAAGAAAATCCTGTCCGCCCGCTTGGGCTTCGCGTTCACGCTCAAGGGGCCGTCATAGGTTCTGCCCTTCGGTTTTTCCTTTGGAACCCCCGGCGCCCAGCCGCGAACGTCAGCCTTGGGCTTCGCCGCTTTTTTGGGGGCCGGTTTCTTTTTGGCCTCGGCTTTCGGAGCCGCTGTTTTCTTTTCCGGCACGCTCGTCCTCAGAAGATTTGTTGCGCGAAGGCGCTGTTTTTTTGTCGGATCGCTCTTTCAGGCGGTCGATGGCCCACTCTAGCAGATATGCGCGCATGCTGCGAGAAACCTCCCTTGTGAATTCAGGCGGCGGGCGCGTCGCGGGGCGGCTCGTTCAGCCACTCGGCCATCTGGGCGAGAATTTCCCGCTTGCCCAGCCCCGTATTCGCGCTGCAGAGAATCGGCCCGGACCACCTGCCGTACAATCCACCGCCGTCCACCATGGTCTTGACGAGCGCGTCCAGAACGCCTCTGCGCTCGTTCTGCTTCAGCTTGTCCGCCTTGGTGAGCACCAGACAGGCCGGCAGGTTCACCGCCGCGAGCCACTCGAGCAGATGCAGGTCCATCTCCCGTGCGCCCCGGCGCGAATCGATGAGCACCACCACGCCCTGTAGCGTTTCGCGGTGTTCGAGATAGGTCTCGATCATGGGCCGCCAGCGTGCCCTCTCGGCAAGCGGCACCCGCGCGTAGCCGTAGCCCGGCAAGTCCACGAGGTTGAAGCGATCATCGACGCCGAAGAAATTGACGAGCTGCGTCTTGCCGGGCGTAGCACTTGTCTTGGCGAGACTCTTGCGGTTGGTCAGGAAGTTGATGAGCGAGGATTTGCCCACGTTGCTTCTTCCCGCAAAGGCGACCTCGGGCAATTCCGCCCTCGGCCAGCCCGCACGCTCGGCGGCGCTTTTGATGAACCGCGCGTTTTGAATTCTCATGGCGCAAGCGTCAGGAGGAATCCCCCGCCGGGGGAGCGAATGCGTGAACGACGAGGCCGGTGCGTATCTTGGGATAGAAATAGGTGGACTTGTGCGGCATCTTGCCGCCCGCCTTGGCGATCTCGCACACCGACTCAAGTGGCGTGGGGTTCAGCAAAACGGCCGCCGCGCACTCCCCGCTTCTCGCGGAGTTGAACGCCAGTTCCGGGTCAGGCGTGAAGGCGATGTCCCCCTCCTCGTGAGAGGCCTTGAATGCGCCGTCCACGATCTCCTCATGGAGGCGGCTCACGTCGAGCGCCGCGACGGCCTCTTCCACGGAGGAGGTATCTCCGTCATGCCTCCCGATGAGATAGCGCACGTTCGCGCCGCCGTCATAGAGACAAAACACGCTGGCTCCCCCGTTTTCTTGGGATAACGCCGAGAGACGCTCCGCTACCCGGCTGCAGGCTCCCGCCTCGGGCGCAGGCTCTTCCAGGACATCGTATTTCTCCGCAAGTGCTGCGAGAGCTTCTTCCGTCGTCGCGGATACCTTCTTCAGGAGTCTGTAGGTGGGAAGGATCACCATGCCCGGGTCCGCGACGTTGGCGAGGCACATGAGCGTGTAATCCGCCTCGCCCCCTACGGGAGCGCCCCCCGCGCGGGCGGCGTCACGCAAGTCCAGGGACGTTTCGTAGCGATGGTGTCCGTCGGCGATGAACACCTCCTTATCCAGAAGCGATTCCTGCGCGAGCGCGATGACGGCCGGGTCGTCGCACCGCCACAGGGTATGACGCACGCCGTCGTCTTCGAAATCGGCGATGGGCGCGCCCTTCTCCGCGCTCCTCAAGGCATTGTTCGCCGCCTCCCGGGGCTCGTCGTAAAAGCCGAAGATCGGCCCCAGGTGCGCGCCGCTCCTCCCCCACAGGTCGAACAGGTAGCCCTTGGGCTTCGGGAAGGTCTGCTCATGGGGGTGGATTTCGCCCGCGCCGTATGGTTCGAGCTTCACGACCGCGAAAAACGCATTCCGCTCCAGGCGCGTCCCGTCGGGCAGCGCGAAGCGCTGGCGGTAGGGATAGAGCGCGGGCGTATCGTCCAGGGTCATCGCCCCGCTCGCGCGCCAGTTTTCGAGATATTCGACCGCGCGTCCCACCCGGCCCGCGTCCCCGTCCTCATTCTCCAGGATTTCGCCCTGAATCAGCCGCACGATGTTCAGCGGATGTCGCTCGTAAAACGCGCGCCTCATTTCAGGCGTGAAGACGTCATAAGGCGGGGAGGAGACCTTTCCCATTTCATCCGGTGCGATATTTGAATACCTCAGCGCGCGAAACGCCCTTACCTCAACCACGGAAAACCCCTTTCATGAGAACGATGAGAACAGCGGCGAGGGGATATTAAGGTCGCGCATCCAAGCTGTCAAAACAGGATCGGGTCCATGCGCCGGTACGGATATTCGCCGCGCACTCCGGGCGTTTCGGGGACGTTGAAAAAGCCCCGAAAAGGCGAGGTTGACCCGACCGATCGGGGAAGGCGCGCCGAACGCGCTGTTGCTCGTCATTCCGGCATTGCAGGGGTTATCCGACAACCCCTAGAGATCGGGTTTTCTCCCCCGCCATTCGGGGGTCGCTTCCTCATAGGCGTGGCCGACCCGGAAACCGCGCGCTTCATCGCCGGGGCGTGTCGTGATCTGCATCGCCATGGGGAGTCCGTGAGCCGAATCGAAGCCCGTGGGCACCATCAGGCCGGGAAATCCGAGAAAGTTCTGAACGCCCGTCAGGTTGCGTCCCAGGCCGATGAAATCCCTCTCCTTGCCGTTCACGAGCGCGGTGGTCGTTTCGATGGGCGCTGCGAGGCAGGGATAGCCCGGCGAGAGCATGGCGTCGTAAGGCTCCATGAGGTCGAGCATCCGGCGGCTGATCGCCTTTCGGTGGTTGAGCGCGTCGATATAGGTCGCAAGCGTGGTTTTCTCCGCGTTGGCGATGCGCTCCTGCAAGCGGAGGCCGTAGCCCTCCGGATGGGCGTGGTAGCGCTCGCCGTGCACGCGGTAGAACTCCGCGTCCGCGATGGCCCGGCGATGGGGGTTGACCTCTCCCGCGAAGGGGCAGCGCACCTCTTCGATTTCGGCGCCCAGACCACGCAGCACGTCGAGCGCCGCTTGGAAAGCCTCCAGTATCGGCGCATCGATCTCGACGTCGATCAGATCGGACGAAATCATGAAGCGCATGCCGCCGACGCCCTTTTCCAGGTCGGCGGTGAAATCGGGCGTATCCATATCGGCGGAGAAAGGGTCTTGTGCGTCGTAACCCGCGAGCGCCTGAAGCAACAATGCGCAATCGCGCACCGTCCGCGTCAGGGGGCCTACGTGATCGAGGCTCGTCGCGTTGGGATACACGCCGCGCAGGCTGATGCGCCCGTAAGTCGGTTTCAGGCCCACCACGCCGCAGATCGCCGCCGGCCCCCGCACGGAACCCCCGGTGTCGGTTCCGAGCGCGCCGGGCGCCATTCTCGCTGCGACCGCCGCGCCGGAACCGCCGCTCGAACCGGCGGGAACGCGGGTGAGGTCCCAGGGGTTGCGGCACGCGCCGTGGTGGGGGTTCTTGGTCGCCGACTCGGCGGCGAACTCCGCCGTATTGCACTTGCCGATCATGACGGCGCCCGCCTCGCGGAGCCTGCGGACGCACTCGGCGTCTTCTTCCGGCACGTTGTCGCGGAAAAAGCTCGACCCCTGCGTGGTGCGCACGCCCGCCGTGTCGATGATGTCCTTGACGCCGATAGGCACGCCGTGCAGCGGCCCGCGGTTTCTTCCCGCCGCGATTTCCTCTTCAGCCGCTTTCGCCTCGGCGCGGGCGCGCTCGTGGGCCACGGTGGTGAAGGCGTTCACCGCCGGGTTCAGCGCATCTACCCACGCAAGATGCGCTTCTGTCACTTCTACGGGGGATAAGTCTCTGGAAGCGATTTTTTTCGAGAGCTCATGAATGGTGAGATCGCAGATTTCGGTTGTGGACATTCTCATTTCCTCGATTGCGTATGGATGGCCTGACGAGATCGAAAACCGGACTTTCGGCGATTCCATGCGCCATTACCCGGGCCAAGCATCTTAGCAGGTTTTGGGCGTGAGACTAAGGATCGTGGATGCTTGCCGCCTTTATCGTCGAACCCATCCCGAGCGCGAAAAGACCTCCCTCGGTTCCGGCGCACGCATCGAAAGTGCTAGGATGATTTCTCGTTTCCATCAATCTTGTAGAGAGCGTCCCGGCGAAAACCGGGCGGACTCATCACCCAGCAAAGGAGCGCGTCATGCCGGAAGCACCCGCCAACACCCGATGGTTCACCTATTTTCCCGAGGATTACCGCTGGTCTTCGGGCGTCGTGAACTGCCTCTCCGTAGCCCCCTGGGGCGGAGCCGACATCGGCGAGGTCGATCAGGTGGGCAGACGGCTCAGGAAAGACGTCGGAAACGACGCGCTATGGTTCCGCGAGTGGGTGCGCATGGCGAACAAGGTGCGCGATTTAGGCCTGGAGGCGGAGGAGAACAACCACCGCCTGAGCGCCGCCTACCACCACAAGCGCGCCGCGATGTACTTTCAAATTGGCGAGCGTTTCCGCACGCCCAAGGACAAGCGGGCGAAAGACGCCTACCGGCTCGCCCTCGACAGCTTCCTGCGCTTCACGAAGCTGACCGACGCGCCCCGGATCGAGCGCGTGGAGGTGCCTTACGAGAACGGCGTGAACCTGCCGGGGTATTTCGTGCACGCGCAGAACACGAAAAAGGCCAAACCGCCCGTCGTCGTCTACTTCGACGGTCTCGACATCACGAAGGAGATTCAATACCTGCGCGGCGTTGAGGAATTCGTGCGGCGCGGCATGAGCTGCCTCGTCATGGACGGGCCGGGAACGGGGGAGGCCATCCGTTTCAGGGAGCAATACCTACGCCACGACTATGAGGCCGCAGGCTCCGCCGCCCTCGATTATCTGGAGGCGCGCGGGGATGTGAACGCCCGGAAGGCCGCTGTGATCGGCATCAGCCTGGGCGGATACTACGCGCCCCGCATCGCCAGCATGGAGAGGCGCTACAAGGCGTGTGTCGCATGGGGGGCGTGCTGGGATTATCACGCGACGTGGAAAAAGCGCGTCGCCGCCTCGATGCAGACGGAACTCTCCGTGCCGGGCCACCACATCCTTTGGATTTTCAACACGACGAATTTCGAGGACACCTTCAAGAAACTCGAAGACTTCCGCCTCGACGGCGTGGTGCAGAAGATGCGGTGTCCCTTTCTGCTCACCCACGGGATCGACGACAAGCAGGTGCCCACGCGCGATGCGAGAAAACTATTCAACGCGGTGGGTTCCAAGGACAAGACGCTCAAGATATTCACCGTCAGGGAGGGGGGCTCCCAGCACTGCCAGCGCGACAACCTCTCGCTCGGCGTCACTTACATCGCGGATTGGCTGATGGAGAAGCTCAGGCCGTGAGGAGACGACTCATATCGGATTGAGGAAGAGTCGCCCCGGAAGCGCATAATCATGAGCAAATAGTGTTGATCCGTTCCTCAAGAAAGTCGGCGAGTTTCAGCGCATCCCTGTCACATGTCACCCGCAGACGATGGATCAACCGCTCATAGGGAAGAAACTGCATCTGATCCTTGAATTCAGGAAGCAGAACTTCATCCCGGAAATTCTGGGTCTGCTTTTTTACTTTCGCGGCAGTTCGCTCTGGACAGATCGCAAGAACCCCGAAGAATGCCTTCTGAGATCGTCTAGCCGCCTCCGCCGCGAAAAGGAAATTTCGCATCAGTTGATAGTATGAACCGGCAAACGGGCAGGTATCGCCATACGACTGCTCTGCAAAGATTTCCTGTCGAAAATAAGACCTCCCAAGACACCAATAATAACGCGGTGCTCGTCTACCGTCTCGTACTTTAAGGCGACACCAAGCGTTTGTTTTTGTCTTGAGGTCAGACCCGGGACCATAGTAACCGACGCAATTTTTCCTCCTGACTTGACTACATGAACCGAAACCTTCTTTCGCATCGCCAACGAATTTGGACTCGAAACAGATAATCTCCCTTGATGATCTACAGAAAAAATCCACGCTGGTGGGCTGCCCATGTCCTTTTTCGTTGAGGATATCCTTATCCTCATATTCCGTTAAAATTTCCCACTCTTTGGGATCAGGCGCCGGAATCTTCGGAAATGCTTCTACAAGAAGGTTAGTCAATACTTTGTTACCAACAGCAAGGTTGCGCAGCGAACCCAGCGCGCTCAGGCAGAACACCTGCGATGATCGCTCCGAATACGCATCACTATGCCAGTTAAAGGACGGGTTGCGTTCTCGCTCTGTCAAAGCAAGGTCGTACAACGTCGGATTGTTAGGGCCAAACATCCTAATTCACCCCCGCAAGCCACGCCTCCGCCTCCTTACGGACGGCTGCCTCTTCCGCGCTGTGCTGGAGAACGATGTCCCTGGCGGGCGGGTAGCCGATTTTCGCGTTCCGCCAGCAATGGTAGCGAATGGCCGCTGGGTAGCCTGCGAGGTCGATGGATGCGTAGAACGAGGCGGGCACTTCGTCGGGCTTGTAGGGGTCCATTCTGTCTTTTTCGTAGATGTTGGTCCGCTTCCAGATGCGCCATCCGCCGTCCCGTTTTTCGAGCAATGCGAGGACGCGGCTCCAGGTGGTGAAATCGAGTTCCACGCCGTCGATGAGCCTTCTCTGGTAGAGGATCAGGTCGTGCTCGGCGGCGGCGCGTAAGCCTGCCAGGCGCACCCAGGGGTTCGTGACGGTGTGTTTCTGGCTCTCGCCGGGGTGGCGAGCGATTTTCATCTTCTTCGCGGCTTCGACGAATTCATCCCGCGTTCCGCTGAACCACGAGGTCGTGAGCGTGGCGTCGGGGTGATAGCACTCACGCCACGCCTCCCAGAGGCCTGCGTCGCGCGCGTAGTTCACGATCGAGAGAACGTCCTTTATCTCGCTCTTGTCGGCGTTCTCCTGAATTCTTCCGCTCTCTTCCATAACGCTTCCTTAAACGAACTCGTGCACTTCGGCGAACATGCCCTTCACGACGCCTCCGCTCAGGTGGCCGACCAAGACTTCGCCCGGCTGATAGGGGCCGCCGCTCAGCGCCAGATGCAGGTGGATGTAGGGTTTGGGTTCCTCCCACGTCTCATCGTCCCTAACGGCGGGCGGCTGTTCGGGCCAGGAGATATTGCCCACGGCGATGAGTTCGCGCCAGTCGTGGAAATAGCGCCGCGCCGATGGGCCGATTACCTCCCGGAAACCCGTGCGGATGTCCGATTCCTTGAGCGCGCCGAACACGATGAGCGAGGCGCTCCGTATGTTCTCCTTGATAACGAAACGCTCGAATTCCCCGAAGAAATCATCGTCCTCATCGAATTCCAGATGAAAGACGCGGCCCAGCTTCTTCTCTTCCGCTCGCATGTCCTAACCCTCCTTCACCTCCGCGTAGAGGTTCTCGAGCCCCCGCCTGAAAGTCCTTCGCCTGTGCGCAATCCACGATTCGCCCCGCCCCGTATCGGACCAGAAGAATTTCTCGAACGAATCGTCGGTTGAGGCATCCTCCCGCGTCATACCCTTTTCCACCAATCCTGCCATGATTCCCCACATCTCCTCGAATTCGTTCCTGAAGCGGCGCACCTCCTCAACGCCGCATATCTCCCCGTGGCCGGGGACGATGTGCGCCACGGGCAGGCTCTCCATCCATGCGAGCGCTTCGATCCACTCCCGAAAGCGCGCCTCGCGCATGCCGGGGCCCGGTTCGTTGATCATCACGTCGCCCGTGAAGATGACGCCTTCTTCCGGCACGTAGACCGAACTGCATGCGGGCGTGTGGCCGCCCAGGCGGTAAATCTGAAATGTCAGTGGATGCAAGTGGAGTGTCATTCCCTCATCGAAGCACACCTGCGGGAGGGGCAGGACGGCTTCCGCGATCTCTTTCGCCTCATCATGCGCGCCGATGTCATCCAGCGTGTCGATGAAGGTGTCGCGTCCGGCGAGAGAGCCTTCCTTCGCGGCGAGCGCATCGTACACGCGCTGAGGCGCGATGGAGACGACATCCGCATCCTCGATGAACGCAGCACCGATGGTGTGATCGCCGTGATAGTCCGTGGAGATGCGGTAGCGGATGCCCTTGGGACTTAGGGCCCTTAATTTCTCTTGCCAACCCCGCGAGTCCGTGGGGCGCACGGGACAGTCGATGAGCACCACGCCGGCAGCGGTGACGGCAGCGCCCACGTTCGCCCAGAGATATTCCGTCTCCGCCACCAGGTGCTCACTCAGGCGCCGCATATCCTGTTCCTGCCCATACGAAAAAACGCAGAGGCGGGGGCGCGAAGCACACCCCCGCCAAGACTGTCCGTTTCTTAAGAACGCCCGGTTCTTAGTTTCTGATCTTCACCCCTGCGTTCTTGTAGATGTCCTTGTTGCTCTCGTATTCCGCTCTCACCTCTTTCAGGAGCTTCTCGCCGACGACTGGTTCGGCCTTGACGCCCATCTTCCTGAGCAGACGCTTGAAGGTCTTGTCCTTCGCCACCTTGAGCAGGGCCTTCGTCAGGATGTCGATGCGATCCTTGGGCGTTCCCGCGGGCGCCATGACGATGCGTTTCGAAGACAGCAGAAGGTCCACCCCCTGCTCCCTGAAGGTCGGCACGTCCGGGAAAAGCGGGAACCGCTTGACGGCGGCGACGCCCAGAAGGCGGATTTTGCCGGACTTGTAGTTGGAGAGAACGCCGCCCGTCGCCGGGTTGGCGCCCGCCGTTTGCACGTGTCCGCCCAGCATGGCCTTCATGGCCGGGCCGCCGCCTCGGAAGGGAACGTGGGGCAACGGAGCCTTCGTGTCGTATGCGATCTTGAGCATCATGGTGTGGCTCAGGCCGTATGTTCCCGTGGAGCCGTGCTTGATCTTGCCTTTGCTCTTCTTTGCCGCGGCGATGTATTCCTTGAAATTCTTCCACGGCTGGCTCCCCAGCGTGGCCAGCATGTAGGGCAGTTCGTTGATCTGGAAAACGGGGATAAAATCCTTGAAGGGGTCGAAGCCCATGTCCTTCACGTGGGGCGACATGTAGAGGTGGCTGTTTGCGCCCATCGCGAGGGTGTAGCCGTCCGGCTTGGCGCGCTTGAGCGCTCCCATCCCTATTTTTCCGCCGCCGCCCGGCATGAGCTGGACGTAAGCGGGCTGACCGATGTACTGGTGAAGCACGCTCGCCACGGCGCGCGAGTGGAGGTCGTGCGATCCGCCCGCGCCCAGAGGCACGATGATCTTGATGGGTTTCGAGGGATACTTCTCCGCCGCCGCGGGGGGGACGGTGAAAGCGAGGAGCCCGAGCGACAAGACTACCGCCAGGGCGATCTTCCATGTTTTGCGCATCATTTTGGTTCCTCCTTTGAATTGGATGAATCGGCTACCGTCTGCGGCCTCATGGTCTCGGCCCACGGTCGCTTCCAGATGCTCGTCACCAGCATGAGCACGGTCAAACCGATGAAACAAGCCGCGATGGGGCGAGTGATGAAGACAGAATAATCGCCGTCGGAGATGATAAGCGCCTGCTGAAGCGCTTCTTCCGCCCTGGGCGCCAGGATGAATGCGATGACGAGCGGTGCCATCGGAAACTTGAGTTTTCTAAACCCGTATCCGAACAGGCCCGCGACGAGCGCCAGCACGAGGTCTCCCAGGTTGCTGTGATAGACGTACGCCCCCACCAGACAGGAGACGATGATGCCCGGCACCAGTAACGACTGGCGGATGGTGACGATCTTGGCGAACATGCCCGTCAAGAGCCAGCCCTGAACCAGCATGATGGGGTTCCCTATCAGCAGCAGTGTGAAGATGGCGTACATGACGGGGGCGTGTTCCTGGAAAAGGCTCGGGCCGGGCCGCAGCCCCTGGGCGATGAACGCGCCCATGAGAATCGCCGCGCTCGGGTCTCCCGGAATACCGAAAGTGAGGGTGGGGATCAGGTCCGCGCCCGCGACGGCGCTGTTGGCGGCTTCAGAGGCCGCGACGCCCTCGTAGCTGCCGTGGCCGTACTCTTCGGGTTTTTTGGAAGCCCGTTTCGCCGCCGCGTAGCTCACGAAGGTGGCGATGGCCGCTCCCGTGCCCGGAATCGCGCCGACGAAGGTGCCTATCATGGACGAGCGCACGATGGTGCGCGCCGAATGCCAGACCTCGATGATCTTGAGTTTCCTGCCGCCTCGCAGATGCAGGGTATCGGGCGGGCTCGAGAGGACGGAAGCCTTTTTTTCCGCCTGTATGAACACCTCGCTCACGGCGAAAAGCCCGATGAGCAGGGGAACCACCCCAATCCCTTCGGCCAGTCCGTGAAGACCGAACGTGAAGCGCTCCCCGCCCGAGATGATGTCCGTGCCCACCATGCCGAGTTGGAGTCCGATGAGGGCCGACAGCACGCCCTTCACCAGGGAGGCGCCCGTCACGCTGGAGATGATGGCCAGCCCCATGAGCAGGAGCCCGAAAAACTCGGTCGGCCCGAACAGGAGCGCCACAGCGGCCAGCGGAAGCGCCGCGAGAATCAGTACGAGATCGCTGAAAGTATCGCCGATGGTCGAGGAGTAGAGCGCCATCTGGATCGCACTCCTCGCCTCTCCTTTTTGCGCGAGCGGAAACCCGTCCATACACGTCGCCGCCGCAGGCGCGGTTCCTGGCGTGTTCACCAGAATGGCGGGGATGGAGCCTCCGAAAAGGGTTCCCTTGTGAATCCCCAGCAAGAAGGGGATGCCCAGCACGGGCGGCATGAAAAAGGAGAAGGGAACCAGAATCGCCGTCGCCATCACGCTGGTGAGCCCCGGAATGGCGCCCACCGTGATGCCTACGAAGACGCCCAGCGCAATCATGGCGATACCCTGCCACGTAAGCGCCATCGTAACTCCCTGGAGTATCTGTTCGAACATACGCGCCCTAACTGAAGAGGCTGCCCTCGGGCAGCGCCAGCTTGAAGGCGAACCAGAAGAAATAGTTCACCACGATGGGAAAGAGGATCGACATCGCCGCGACGTAGCGCCAGTCGCGCGTGCCCATGGACGTAACGAGGATTGCGAGAAATACGGGCGTACTCACCAGAAAGCCGAAATACGCCAAAGACTCGACGTAGACGTAACAAAGAACAAAAACGGCGCAGACTTGGCATAACGCCCTTTTGCCCGAAATCACCTGCCCGCCCGCTTCACTCCGCCTGAGAGCCCCGAACAGGAACATCGCACTCACCAGCCCGAACGTGACGACGGCGGAGGTGGGGAAGAAAGTGGGTAAAAAGACGGCGTTCGTTACTTCTTCGGGCGGAATGGCGTATTGAATCTGCGTGGGAATGATGTAGAAAAAGCCGATGACGCTGTAGAGTATAAAAATGACGGCTGTGTAAATATCGGCTTTCCGCACGTCCGGCCCTCTTGACGGATATGGAACCCATGCTCGCCTCATACATACCCCTGACAAGGACAAGCCCGGATTCCGGGACGCTGAAACCGCCTCACATCTTTTCTGCGTATACAAAACAGGCTAGCAAGAATCGCCGCGCGTGTCATCCCGGAACGACATCCGAAGACGGCGTGAAAGATGGCGCTTATTGTGGGAAGATAAATTATTCCTCAAAAAAAGACTCGGAGCACGCATTCGAGAAGGAGTGGCCATGTCCAGAGTTCCGTTGCTCGGCAGGGAGGAAGCAGAAGGCGAAATCGCGCGCACCTTCGACATCCTGAACAACTTCCAAAGCAGGCAGGTCAATTCCACCCGGGCGACGGCGCACTCCCCGTTTCTCGCGCGCATCTTCTATCCCCTCGTCCAGACACTGATGCGCGAGGGGCTCGGCACCGTGCTTTCTTCCAAGATAAAAGAAATCGCCGTCATCAAGACCAGCCAGTTGAACGGGTGTGATTACTGACTCGCGCACAACACCGCTCTCGGCCGGGTGCTGGGAATCACCGATGAACACGTCGCCGCCATCGGCTCGGATGAGTACACGGATTCGCCGCTGCTGACCCCAAGGGAAAAGGCGACCGTCCTCTGGGCCGAACACGTCACGCGCAACTCCGCCAAGTTCCGGGACGACATAGCCGAGGAAGTGCAAAAGCATTTCACGGACGCAGAGTTCGTGGAACTCACCTTCGTCATCAGCTACTTCAACATGCGAAACCGCTACCACGATTCGCTCAAGCTGCCGAACGATGAGGCGGAAATCGTCGAGGACGTGGGCCGCCTCCGGCCCGACCCGGCGAAACTCAAGGCTTATCTGCAGGAAGTTCTGGACAACTGGCCGGACGCCTTCCCCGAACCCAACGATTGAGAGCAATTATGAATCACACCGAAGAGGAGAAACGATAAATGGACCGAGGAATCTGGGCGGTATGGTACGACCTTCCCGAAGAGGGAGCGGATGAATACATCTCCTGGCTTCATGAGGTCCACATCCCCGAAGCGCTTGCGCGTCCGGGCTACCTCTGGGCGGCGCACGTGAAGAACGTCGTCACGCCCGAGCGTGAGGAACGCATCCGGGGCGTCGTCCACCACACGGACGACGCGAGCGTCCCCACGGGGGTTCAGTACCTGATGCTCTACGGCGCACTCTCGCCGAACGCTTTTCTGGACCCGAGTCCCGAGCAGATGGCGGAGAAGATGACGGCGGATGACCGGGAAATGCTCGGGCGGCGATTGAACGCGCGCTCTTGTATCTTCATGGAGCACAACCGCATCGACGGTCCCGAGTTCAAGACCCGCGCGCCGGGAATCACGCCGGGTCCGGGTATCCAGTTCGGTACCTTCAACATCAACGCCGTCGAGAACGAGGACGAGCTCGGTTGCTGGTACGCCCAGGTGCGTATGCCGCGCCTCGTGAGCATGGAGGGATGTGTCGGCGCGCGTAATCTCGTATCGGTATCGGGCTGGGCGAAGCACGGGATTCTCTATGAGTGGGTCTCCCTGGAATCGCTTCAGCAGAATTTCACGACCGAGAAGATACCCCGCTCTCGCCAAGCCGTGAGCACCCTCGTCCACGCGCCCAGTTCCCCGAGTCTCGGCGAGCGCATCTGGCCGCCGGCGGGGGATAGTTAATTTTCGGCCTTCGTTGTGGTGGTGGACAAGCACCCCGCAATCAATACGTGAGTTTCGAGAACCCCTCGAACAGGTGCGCGAGGAATTTTTCGGACTGGAGAACGCCCGATACCTGCGCGTATTCGTTGGCCGCGTGTTTTCGCATGGCGTTGCACGGAAGCCCGCCGATCCAAGGCACGCCAAGCTCTTCGGTCCACAAGGCCACGGGCATCCCCGCCGGGTGCACGGGCCAGACTTCCGGGTCCGCGCCCATGTCCGCATGGGCCTTCAGGAAACACTGGATGAGAGGATGCTCCAGCGGCGTTCCGCCGCCCGCGTAATGATTGTTCACGACGAACTCGACGTCACCGTAGCCGCCCTCCGCCAGGATGTTGCGGACGTTCCCGATGCGCTCGTCGGGGTCTTCGCCCGGCTGGAAGCGCATGTTCACCACGGCCTGGGCCTCGGAGGGAATGCTGACCTTGACGGATTTGCCCTCACCGACGAAGCCCGCGTGAAGGCCTGTCAGGGTGAATTCCGCCTTGAACAGATGCGAGCGGACGGCGGCGCCGAAATCATCCTGCCGGAAACGCTCGACGCCCAGACTCTGCTTCATCCGCTCCGGGTCCATGCGCTCTGCGAGTTTTCGGCACAATTCTTCTTCGGCTTCGCTCGGCGTCCAGCCCTCGCCGTTTTGGTAAATCTCCTCGAGCCTCGCCTGCAGATAAGCGATCGCCTCCACGATGCGCTCCGCCGGATTGCCTATCCAGTTGCAGTTGAGCGCGTGAATCTCGTTGCCCACCGGGCCGCCCCACTCCCCCGGACGGCAGAAGAGCCTGCCCATCAGGTTGCCTTTGAGCCCCAGCGGGACGATGGGCGTCCCGTCGGTCTGCCCCATCGGGCAGAGCCAGTAGGCCGCGTTCGCCTTTTGCATCTTCTCCCTGTAGCGCGGGAAGAAATCCTTGATGCCGCCGCTGCCGAGTTCGGACGCCTCGTGGACGAACATGAGGTTGAGCGGGAGCTTCTCCCCTGCGGTGCGCGCCGCGTAGACCGTGTTCATCACGCAGGCGATACCGGTTTTCATATCCTCCGCACCCCGGCCCACGATGCAGGGTCCCAAGCCTTCCAGTTCCTGAATCTCCGGCTCGAAGGGAGGGTTGATCCAGCCCGGTTCTTCCGCCGGCGTCACGTCGTAGAGGCCGTGGCAGAGCAGCGTGCGCTCGGCGCCCTCGTCGATCAGGCCGTAGACGACGGGAAACTCCGCCGTTTCCACCACCTCCGCCTCGCCGCCGACCTCGATGATCTCATCGGCCAGCATCCGCGCCATCTCGTCGTTTCCGAGGTTGAGCGCGGAGACGCTCGGCTGTCGAATGTATTTCAGGAGACGCTCGATGTGGGTGGATTCGAAATCCGCCTCGATTTGCGCGATGACCCGTTCGACGTCCATCGGAGAACCTCCTCATCCCCTTCGGGGGATACGCAAGCTATCAGGGAATCATGAGACCGAGCAGCGGACCGTGCTGCTGCGCCCCGTACACGTCGCGGTCGCCCGGTGCGCCCGAGGTCGGCCCTTTCCTCGGTATGGTGATCTTGATCGCGTTGGCCGCGTCGAAATGGACTATCTTCACATCCTCGGTCGCCATCTCGTAGAGTTCTGAAACCACGCCCGGCGTGAGCGCCTCGCTGTCGGCCACGCGCCGATAAGTCGCCTCATCGGCGAACAACAGGTCCAGCGTGATGTGCAGGGGGCCTGCGTTCTTGCTCCGCAACACCTCGGCGAGGTCGTAGAGCCGCTCCACCCTCAGCCCACCTGCGCGAATTCGACCTCGAAGGGCGCCGCGGCATCTTCGAGCTCCACGAGGTGATAGATGTGGAACTCATACACCGGTCCGCCCTCGAAATCAGACGGCGAGAACGGGAAGGCGAGGTTCCCGGCGGTGGCTTTTCGGCCCTCGAAGTCCGAATGCAGGAACGTGCTCCGCGTAAGTGAGAGCACCGCGTTCGCCGTCGTCTGATCCCTGGCGATCGCCTCCATCACCACGCCGACCTCCCTTGGAGCGCCTGATTCATCCGCCGCCGGACGGCCCATCACGCCGTCGCGCCCGTAGAAGATGAAACGCAGTTCGTAGTCCTCGGGCGAGAGCGTACCCCGAACCATGTCCGCGACGGTGTTCTTCACGTTCGCCTCCACCTCATCGAGACTCGCGAGCAGCCTGGGGTCCGTCATACCGGCGACGGCGATGGTGCGGTATCCCCTCAAGCGCACCCCTTCGATCTTGATGGTCGGGGTCTGCGCTTGCACGAATCGGCTGCCGCTCACCCGCACGCGGCGCTCGCCGATCTGTTTGAATTCCGAGTCTTTGAGGTCGATCACCCCCTCCGGTTCATAGAACAGGTAGGGGTCGGGCTGTTCGTACATCATGTGGGCCGCCACGGAACCCGGCGTCACTCGCATCCCCTCGTTCATCGGTTCGAGTTCGAAGTGATCTTCGCGCAAAGTGCCCAGAATGCAGTCGTTCGCCCCGATGGGGAGAGCGCACTGCGCGCCGCACTCGATGATCTTCGCCATGTGAAAGGCGAGGCCAAGGTCGAAGCCCTGCATCGCGGCGTAAGAGGTGTAGATGGCCGTGTCGCAGGAGCGTCCGGCAAGGACGACCTCCGCACCGCCCTCCAGGGCCGTCATGAAAGGTTCCAGCCCCATCTGGCCCACGATGCGCACGCTTTCGTCCACCATCTCCTCGGTGAGTTCGGGGAGCTTCCCCAGGGTGCGCGTTCTCTTTTCCCGGACAGCGCGCTTGATGAACTCCTTGTCCATTTCAGAACGGATCACCGCGAGTTTGAAGCGGTGCCCGTCGCGCTTCGCCAATTCATTCATCGTCTCGAGCACGCTGTCCACGTGCGGATTTCCGCCCGCCGTACCGGCGGAGCCGATGATGTAGGGAATCTTCTTCTTTCTCGCGGCGGCCAGCGAAAATCCTAAGTCTCTGCGAATCTGCTCGCGCTTGGTGAGCTGGTCGCCGCTTCCGAGGTAATAGGGACCCGCATCGGTGGAGCCGTTGTCCGCCCCCATGATGTGCGGGTCGCGGGCGAGACCGTTTTCGAGAGAGGCCTTGGGGAATCCGTAGCCGAGATTTCCGCAAACGGACAATACCCTGAGTTCATCCATGCGAGGCTCCTGAGGCATTTTGACTGGAAGATACTCGAAACCTACACGATCGCCCCGGCCCGGTTACCGCCAAGGAATCCAGGTTAAGCCACGCCTACGGCTGGACCCGCAGCCTCTCGGGCTCGATGATGGCCTCCGCCGTTATCTCGATCATCGCGTCGGGAGGACCGAGGCGGGATATCTCGATCAGCGTGCTGGCCGGGCGAACGTTCTTGAAGTATTTGAAGCGCTCATCGGAATGCTTGTAATACTCCATGATGTCGGTCACATACGTCGTGGAACTGACGATGTCGTCGAACGTAGCACCCGCGTGGGCCAAGCCCTTGCCGATGTTCTCGCAAGTCACTCGTATCTGGGTACGCATGTCACCGACACCTTCCACTTCGCCGCTCGGCTTGCGGGGCACCTGACCGGAAAGATAGATATGGGCGTGGTCCGAACCGTGAATCGTCACCACGGGCACGTAAAGAAGCTCGTTGTTTTCCACGCGGGACCACATATCGTCGGGCTGCATGAACTGTCTCTGGATCATCTTCTCGTTCCTCTTTTGGTTTTCGTTTAATCCGTCACCCATGCGGGCTGACCATCGGATTGCCCCATGAGGCCCGCCAGCGTCTCGGCCACCTTTCTTTCACATTCGAGAAATTCCACCGAAAGTACGTCGCGCGGACGGGGCAGGTCGATTTTGATCTCCTCGGCGATTCGCCCCGGGCGAGGCGACATCAAGAGCACCCTGTCGGAGAGATAGGCCGCCTCGCGGACGCTGTGCGTCACGAAGAGGACCGTCTTGTGGGTTTCCATCCACACCTGCACGAGGAGTTGCTGGAGGCTCGAGCGGGTCTGGGCGTCGAGAGCGCCGAAGGGCTCGTCCATGAGCATCACCTCGGGGTCGAAGGCCAGCGCGCGCGCGATACCCACACGCTGCTTCATGCCGCCCGAGAGGCGGTATGGATAGACATCCTTGAAGCCCTCGAGTTCTACCAACCCCAAGAGTCGATCGACCACGGGGTCGCGCTCGGCCTTGGGAATTCCCTTCATGCGCATGCCGAAGCGGACGTTTCCGGCGACCGTCAGCCAGGGGAATACGGCGAACTCCTGAAACACGACGCCTCGGTCGAAGCCCGTATCGTTGATGTGGTGGCCGTCCAGAACGACGTCGCCTGAGGTTTTTTCATACAGGCCTGCCACGATCATCAAAAGCGTGCTCTTGCCGCACCCGCTCGGCCCGATGAGGGAGATGAACTCGCCGCTTCGCACCTCGAAGTTCACCGATTCGAGGGCAGTGATGTCCGTCGTCCGCCCCCATCCCTCGTCGATGGTGAAGACCTTGTCCAGATCCGTGACCTGGAGTTTTACAGGACCCTGAATCGCCAAGATATACTCCTATCGGCGCGTTATTCGCGCAGCGTTCCCCAGCGCTGGACCGTGGCCAGCTCGATGCTCCGCAGGCAGACGCGCTCCACGATCACGCCCAGAATACCAACGACCACCACTCCTCCGTACATCATGTCCGCCGCGAGGAAATCGCGGGCCGCGAAAATCCGGAAGCCCAGGCCCGCCTCGAGCGCGACTATCATCTCCCCGGTCACGACGATGCGCCATGCGCGGCTGAACGCGATGCGGTAGCCCGCGATGAGATTCGGCAGCGCGCCGGGCACCATCACCTGGAAGAAAAGCGTCATGCCCTTGGCGCCCATGGCGCGCCCTGCGCGGATGAGGGAGGCGTCCACGGTCTTCACGCCCGTCCACGCGTTCACCATGACGGTGATCATGCCCTCGAACCACAGCACGGAGATCAGCGTGAAATCGCTCAGTCCGAACCAGAGAATGACGATGGGAAACAATGCAAGGCCCGGCACGGCCAGGAAAAAGTACATCGGAGGCGCGAGAATCCGCTCCACGGTCTGATTCATCCCCATTATCAGGCCGACCACGGTTCCCGAAACGAGGGCGAGGAACGCTCCGACCAGGAGCCGGTAAAGCGAAACGTAGATGTCCAGCCAGAGGATGCCGGATTTCGCCTGATCCACCATCGTCACCCATATCTTTTCCAAGGGAGGGAAAAGCACGGGATGGAGCGTGCCCGAGTGTGCGAGCAACTCCCAGAAGATGAGTAATCCGATGAGAGGCGCCGCCATGAGGAAGAACGCCTTGCCCGAGTTTCTGAAAACCACGCCCCAGTTGGGAGGCCCGAGTTGTCTTTCGGTCCCCGGCGTTTCTCCGGGCTGGGTTCGCGCTTTATCGGCCGACGCCACGAAAATTTCCTTTCTCAGCTTCCGAGAGCCGTTATTCGCCCGCTTCCGAGAGCTTCTATTTGCCCGGGCTCGGGCAGGTTCGCGTAGGGGTCCGGCGCGATGGCGGAGGCGTCACGCTCCCGCGTGCACAGATCCAGCGCTGCGAGGGCGAATATCTTTGTCGTGTCCACCAGCGCGTCGACGTGGATGTGTTCGCCGATATCGGCGTTCCAGCCGTAATCCGCATCAAACGTCCGGCCCGCCAGTCCGTACGTGATGGTCTGGACCCCGTAGCGGTTCATGTGGGCGGCGTCCAGATAGGAAGTCTTCACGATGATGTTGGGCTTTTCACCCACAATCTGCTCGTGCGCCTGGATCATCGCTTTGGAAGGCAGCGAATCGACGGGAATGCCCGAGGGTGGATGCGAGGAGAACACCTCGACCTTGGCGCCGACGTCGGGATGCTCTTCGTTCACCTGCGCGATGAGCTCTTTGAATTCCGCTTCGACGTTCTGAATCGTCTGACCCGGTACCAGGCGGACATCCACGTACAGGCGGCACTCGATGGGCGAGCGTGCGCAGCGGTAGGGCCAACCGCCCTCGATGGCGGCCACGTTCACGTGGGGGCGTTCACCGAGGAATTCGTTGCGGCCCCGGTACTCGGGAATCCACTTGCGAACCGCCGCCTGCACACGTTCCATGCGCTCGATGGCGCTGGCCGTGTAGTGGCCGTAGCACGTATGGCCCATCGACCCCCGCGTGATGACCTTGAACCAGATCGTGCCCCCGTGCCAGGGTGCTACCTGCATGCCGGTCGGCTCCCCGAGAATACAAAAATCCGTCAGATATCCGTGCGATATAAGATGCCGTGTGCCGACGCCGTAGCCGTCGTAGAGCACATCCTGGTACTGATCGATACGGTTTTTCTCGATCTCTCCCGCGACAGAAGCGAGGACGATGTCGCCCCTGAGCTCCACGCCCGCATCCCGGAGGGCTTTCGCCGCGCCGAGGTAGGAAACGTCGGCGCTTTTCATGTTGGCCGCGCCGTTTCCGATAATCCAGTCACCATCGCGAATCGCCTTGTTCTTGTAGCCCGGCTGGGTGAGCTCGGGCTCCTCGCCGGAATAGGAGGTGTCCAGATGGCCGTTGAACATCACCGAATAGCCGCCGCCCGTGCCCGGTGAAATGCCGACCGCGTTGTAGCGGCCCTCGGCCACCTTCTGCAGGTGCGCCTCGAAGCCGGCCTCCTCGTATTTCGCGTGCATGTAGCGGGCGGCATTCTCCTCGTAGCCGGTGGGGCTGGGTATGTCCACGAGTTCCATAGTGGTTTTTACGAGGAAATCCTCATCCACCGCGTCGACGACTTTCTTTTGAAGCTCATCCATGATTCGCGATTCTCCTCAAACGCACTTCACAAGCATACGAATACAATCTCACCCCTCCGGAGGGCTGCCCGCCCGCCCGGAGGGGTAAAATACGGTTCGGAATTATATCTGCCGTCTTACTTCATCAAATTGAAGTAGGCGTTTTCCACCAACGTGATGTCGATGTGCTTGGTGACGTCGATGCGCTTGGGCAGCTTGCCCTTCTTGACGCTCACGTCCACGCCGTCCTGCACTTCCTTGATGTCCCTGTGCGTGATCATCGCGCGGTCCCAGCGCATGAACTTGTACAGGTCGGTCTTCACCTTCGCCACGCTGAACTTGAAGCCCTGGCTCTTCCAGAACTCGTGCATCAGCTTCGCGGACTCGTCGCGGTTGCGGTTCAGGAAACGCATCGCGCGAACGTGCGCGTTGATGAAACGCTGCGCGCCGTCGGGGTTTTTCTTCTTGATGTAGGACCAGGAAGTCGTCAGGAACACCGGGGAGGTGTAGCCGAGCAGATCGTCATAGTCCTTCGGCCCCATGACCATACGGCCCAGGCCCTTACCGACGATGATCGAGCCCCACGGCTCCCAGGTCAGGCCCGCATCCAGAGCGCCGCGCTCGAAGGCGGCCGGGAGCGAACCCGTCTTGGTGTTGCGGATCTTGAAATCCTTGTCCGACATGCCGATGCGCGAGAGATACGTCATCCAGGTGGCCCAGGTGCCGGTACCCATCTGCGCGCCCACGGTCTTGCCCTTCAAGTCCTTGACCGACTTCGTGGTCTTGTCCTTCATGGGCACGAGAACCATGTTCTGGTTCCCGTAGCGGTTGAGCGCGATGCCCACCACGTCCAGGCCGCGCGCCGCAATCTGGCCCACGCGGGAGCCGCGCGTGCTGATGATGTCGGCGGTGCCGCCGATGAGTGCGTCGATCAGCGCGCGGGGGCTCGTGACCCGCCGCTGCACTTCCACGCCCTCGGCTTTGTAGAAGCCTTTCTTTTCAGCGATGTAGGGGATGGCGGCGTGTGAGGTGTTGTCGTGAATCAACTTGACGACGCCTTTCGCGGCCAGCGCGTTCGAGGCCATACCCAATACGACGAACATTGCGATCAAAATCAGGCCGAACCTTTTCATCTTATCTTCCTCCACGATTGAGAGAACCCGTTGCCTCTACTACGTCAAACAGAGATAAAACGATCGGAACCGGCGAGGAGCGCCTTTTACTCTCTCGCCGGGTGAAATATGGCCAGCAGCTTTACTTGCCTTTCTCCGCCCGTCATGCTGCGGTGCATCGTCTTCCGGGGGAGGAATATACAGTCGCCGCCCCGAAACTCGATGCTCCGATCTTCCAACTCGTACCGTCCCTCGCCCTCGATGATGTAGATGAGTTCGTCCTCTTCGTGGTCGTGCCACTCGTGCGTCTCGCCGGGGCGGAATACCGTGAGCCAGGCGTCGACGTTCCAGCCGTGGTCCTCCTGCGAAGTCATCCGCCAGGCGTGCGCGCCGCCGTCGAGCACCTTGTGCTTCTGGTTTTCAGGCCTTATCAAACAGGCTCCGCGGTCGCCCAATTCCTGTCTCCCCGAACACTTGTCCCGCACGAGATGAAAACGCCGTGTATGAAATTGAATGATATAAGGAGATGCTATGCGCTTGTTCCGCTAATGTCAATCGCGCGGGCATGTCCGAGGCGTGGAGGGTGTTTCCTTCCTCAGGTCTTCTTCCCGCGCCCTCTGCGGAAGATGCCGTCGTAGAAGGTGAACACCGAGACGATCATCAGGATCGTGCCGACGGGGCTCGTGAGGAAATACCAGAACGGCTTGTTCTCGAAGGTGATGAGCGCGCGGCGCAGGTTCTCGTCCGCCAGCGACCCCAGGATGACGGCCAGAACCATGGGCGCCAGCGGGAGGCCAAGGCACCTGAGCGCGTAGCCGACGAAGCCTGCGGCCAGCATGACGTAGACGTCGAACATGCTCAGGCGCACCGCGTACGCCCCCAGGATGCAGATCGGGATGATGATGGGCATCAGCAGGGTGCGCGGCAGGCTGTAGAGCTTGACGGCGGGCTTCACCAGCAGGAGGCCGAACACGTACATCAGGAAGTTCGCCACGATGAGCGCCCCGTAGATGAAATAGACGAGACCCGGGTTTTCGACGTCAATGGTGGGTCCCATCACCACGTGCTTGAGTTCCAGCGCGGCCATGAAGGCGGCGGCGGGCGGACTGCCCGGGATTCCCAGGGTGAGCGTGGGGAGGATGGTTCCGCCGATGCAGGCGTTGTTCGCCACCTCGCCGCACACGATGCCCTCGTAGCTCCCCTTGCCGAATTTTTCGCGCTCCTCGGGCTTGGCGCGGCGCTTTCCCACGTCGTAAGCCACGAAGGCGGCGATGTTACCGCCCGCGCCGGGGATGGCGCCTATCACCGTGCCGATGATGCCGGAGCGCACCGATGCGCGCGCGTAGCGCCACAACATACTGAAGGGGGGCACCACCCGGTCCACTTTTTCGGGGATTACCGGCGGCTCCTTTTGGGGCAGTACCCAGAGCACTTCGGTCAGTCCGAAAAAGCCGATGATCACGGGGATGTAGCTGATGCCGTCTTCGAGGAGAAAACTCCCGAAGGTAAAGCGCGGAACGCCGTAGATGTTGTCGAGGCCGACGAAAGCGATGAGCAGCCCCAGCCAGCCGGATATCCAGCCCTTGATGGGCGCCTCGCCCGAGGTGAGCGTGCCGCAGATGGCGATCCCCCAAAGCGCCAGCAGGAACATCTCCCAGGAGCGGAACTGCAGGGCGATGAGCAGGATGAGGGGTATGAACGCCACCAGGATCAGGATGCCCACCCAGTTTCCGAGAAAAGACGCCACCAGCGCGGTGCCGAGCGCCTGTCCTCCCTCTCCCCTTTGAGCGAGTTGGTAGCCCTCGATCATGGTGGGAACGGCGGCGGGCGTACCGGGTATGTTGATGAGCACCGCGGTAATCGAACCGCCGAACACGCTCGCCGTATAGACGCCCAGCAGGAACATGATGGCCACGTCCTGGCTCATCTGGGTGGAGAGACCGATCAAGAGCACCATGGACATGGTCGTCGAGATGCCCGGCATCGAACCCCACAGGAGTCCCAGGATGGTGCCCAGTATGCAGACGAACACCAGATACGGGTTCATGGCGTGGATGAGTTGTTCCAGGAAAAACATGGCCTACCCCGAACCCGGCAGCGGAATGCGGAAGCCGTAGCGAAACGCGGCGGCCAGAACCAGCGTTGAAATCGCGGAGACGACGAGACACTGCAGAAACGACTTCGGCCAGAAGATGCGCAGGGCGATGGCCAGCATGGGTATGGTGACGGCCTCGAAGCTGCTGAAACCGAGCCGGAAACCTCCTATCACCAGCGGAACTGTAATGACGAAGGTCACCCAGTCGAGGAGCACCACGTAAACCACCACCAGGCCCATCAGGATGAGCGCCCACTGGTTCTCGTAGTCGGCGAAATATCTGCCCAGCAATTCAGCGGGCGAGAGATTCAGTTCCGAACCGCCGCCTCGTTTGAGCGCGCCCGCTCCCAGTCCGATGGCCATGGCCAGCAGGCTCAAGCCCGTGAGAATGGGCATGAAGCCCGGCGCGGTGAAGATGTTCTTCTCCGGATTGGGCATGAGCAGCCCGAGGATGACGGCGAGGATAGCGACGACGCCCACGACGCTCGCCGCCGCGAGATCCCTGCCCGGCGTGGCGGCGTCCCCCCCCTCCTCGGAAAGCAGTTGCGAGGCGGCGGCGTCTTCGGGTTCATCCGCGGGCGGATGCGCCTTGCGGTCATCGTCGTTCGAGGAAACCATGCAACTCTCTCGGCATAGAACAAAATCAATGAATACGGCCTCCCCGAGCGGGCCGCCTCATCTCCAAGGCGGCCCGCTCGGGGCAGGCATTGCGCGATGAGCCGTCTGGCTCAAATGCGAGGCTTGTAGCCCTTCGGCGGCCACCAGGCATCGAAATCCTTCGGTTCGGGAAGCCCGAGTTCCTTGGGTCCGCGCACCTTTTTGCCGATGTGCTTTTGCAGCTTGAGCAGCGTCGCTGCGCTCAGGCACTCGAGTTGCGCGGCCCGGCGATCGGCCGCTTCTCCCACGCGGACATCGATCTGGAAGTACTTGCGCGTCGCGATCTTCCCGAAGGCATCCGACTTCGCGGCTGCGACCCAGACCGGCTTGATCTTGTTGAGCACGTCGGCGGGCGTCTCCCGCCTCAGGGCGATGCTGTACATTCCGCCCATCGGCAACAGGGCCTTGAGCGCGGGAATGAAGTTGGCGATGGTGTAAGCCTTCCCGTAGTTGGAAATGTCCAGATCATTCGGCCCCGTGTGCATGAGGTTTCTCAGTTTGCCAGCGCGCAGGAATTCGACGTGCTCGTGCACGCCGCCGCCTGCGATGTCCACCTCGCCCTGAAGGCCCGCGACGGTGGCGGGTTTTCCGCCCTTATACGGCACGAAGCGCAATTCGATGCCCGCTGCGTCCGCGACGGTGGCGCCCACCTCGTGCCAGATGCTGCCCACGCCCGAAGTCGAGATGGTGAGCTTGCCGGATTTCTTCTTGGCCGCTGCGACCACGTCGTTGAAGGTCTTGAAGGGCGAGTCGGGCCGCACCGACCAGCTCGCGAGCGAAGCCGCCGCCGCGAAGTGCTGCCAGTCCACCCACGCCGCCGAATCCGTGTATCCCATCGGCCGGACGAACTTGTTGTAGTTCCCGGCGCCCAGCCAGGTGTAGCCGTCCGCCGCCTTGTTGAGCACGTAGCGGGTGGCCACGCCTCCCACGGAGCCGGGACGGTTGATGACGTTGACGGGCCAGCCGGTGGTGCGGGCCATCTCGCCGCAAAGCGTGCGGATGACGGTGTCCGTGCCGCCGCCGGCGGCGTACATCACCACCCCCGTGATGGGGCGGGCGGGCCATTTCGCGGCGTCCGCCTTTCGGGTCGTGAGAACCATCGGCGCCGCGGCCGCGACGCCGGCGACCCCAAGGGTCTGGATGAAGCTCCTGCGCGAGAGATCGGATGATTCGGGAACGATGATTTCGGGATGCTCATGAAGCTCTTTCTTGGACATGATGCTCTCCTCCGGTTGAGATGAAACGACCACTCGGTATCAATCGGTGGCCGACTACGGCCCTTCTGGCGCAGAATCCACCCAGGATGTTTTCTTTTCCCCTATTTCATTTTTCGGCTGCGCGCGATCCTAGCACAACTGGCGCAATCCTCCAAATTCTGGGATTTCAGGCCCGCCTTTCGCGCGCGGCGAATCCGTGTAGAATCGCGTTATCAAGAGAACCGGACGGGGCCGTTCATCCAACCGCAACGCGCGCAACACCCAATCGTAATCCGGCTGTGATAAAATGGCTCGAATGTAAAACCAGATGAATCCCACTTCAGCAGAAGGAAGTATAAGACATGAAGCTAGGCGTATTGACGGGGGGCGGAGACTGCCCCGGCCTGAACGCGGTCATCCGCGCGGTGACGGCCTCGAATTTCCATCGCGGCAGCCATACGCTGGGAATCCGCCGGGGCTGGCGCGGCCTGGTGGACGGTGATTTCGTAGAGATCACGGGCCCGATGATCTCCGGCATCCTCGACAAGGGGGGCACCATTCTGGGCTCCTCGCGGACGAACCCCACGAAGGACCCCGCCGTGCTCGAGAAATTCAAGGAGAACTGGCGCGCATCGCGCATCGACGGCCTCATCGCCATCGGGGGGGACGACACGCTGAGCGTGGCCGCCTACCTGAGCAAAGAGGGCTACAACGTCATCAGCGTGCCCAAGACCATCGACAACGACATCGGCCTCACGGACTACTCCTTCGGCTTCCACACCGCCGTCGGCGTCATCACCGACGCCATCGACCGCCTGCGCACGACGGCGGAGGCGCACGACCGCGTCATCATTCTGGAAGTCATGGGACGCCACTCGGGCTGGCTCGCCACCTACGCGGGCATCGCCGGGGGGGCCGACCTCATCCTCGTACCTGAGCGGCCCTTCGACATCGAGGAAGTCGTCGGGGTGCTCAAGGCGCGATTCGCGCGCGGGCGCAACTTCGCCAACGTGGTCGTGGCCGAGGGTGCGAAGCCCGAGGGCATCGAGGACTACATCACGCGCAGCCAGACGGTGGACGAGTTCGGGCACGTGCAGCTCGGCGGCGTCGGCGAATACCTCGCGAAGGAGATCGGCGACCGGATGAACGTGGATACGCGCGCCGTCATCCTGGGGCACATCCAGCGCGGCGGCTCGCCCGTGCCCTACGATCGCGTGCTGGCGACGCGCCTGGGCGTGCGGGCGAGCGAACTCGCGCACGAGGGAACCTGGGGCGTCATGGCCGCGCTGCAGGGGCGCGACATCAACCCGGTGCCGCTCGAGGACGTGCTCGGCAAGGTGAACACCCTGCGGGAGGACTTCTTCGATTCCGCGGAGTTGTTCTTCGGATAACCTTCCTGAGTGTTCCCCGTGGAACGACCCGCGCATCTGCCCGCAACTCCCCGCATTTGCCGTCGCGGCTTTCGCCCCAAACCCCCTATACTCCGAATCATCCCGATCGCGGGAGTAAGTGCGCCCGCGCGGGGAGAGTATTCGGGAAAACAATTTTTAGAAATACCCCGTAAATTTATCGAATTTTATGGGATTTTCTCGAATTTTTCAGAAATTCGTCGGCGAAGATGCGTCCGCACGCGGAAATCTCCCTCATCCCGAGTAGACGCGAAAGAGCCGCCTCCTCATCCTGAGTAGTCCTGAGCTTGTCGAAGGACGTATCGAAGGATGCCCTCCGCCCGTCGATCTCAGACCCGGAACACCTTCATCACCTCATCGCCGAGGTGGTTGATGACCTTGACGGCGATGCGGCCGGACTCCGGTCGGTCGAAGGGGCGGGAGATATCGCTCTTGAGCGTCTCCCGGGCTTCCTCGTCGATCTCGGCCATCATGGCCTGGGATTCAGCGGTGGGAACGTTACGCCGCTTGTTCTTGTGCCGATGAATGTCGACTTCTTTGGGTTTTTGGGGGGATTTTCGCCGCGCCATCTAGTTTGGGTCCTCTTCTGTCGCGTCCGGCAGGTTTCGTAGCCTCTGTGCCTGTCCGGCGCCTACGCCTCTCCCGGCATAAGACTATGCCGGGTCCTCATTCGTCGCATCCAGCAGGTTCCGCAGTTCGGGCAGAAGTTCGGGAACATCTGTCTGAATGATGTCCCAAATGGTGTCGTCGTCGATGCCCAGATAGCCGTGAGCCAACCGGTTGCGTGCTCCGATAATGCCGCGCCAGTCTATCTCCGGGTGCGCCTTGCACACCTCCTCCGGGACGCGGGTAGCCGCCTCGCCGATGAGTTCCAGATTGCGCAGCGTGGCGTCGTAGGTGCGGCCATCGGCGAGGAAAGCTGCCTGATCCATCCCGTCCGTGTAGGAGAGAACCTTTTCACAGAACCCGATCATGTCTTGAACGTAGAGGCGCCAATCACGTTCTTCGGCGGGAGCTTCAGACATGGACGATATCCCGTTCCACGTAGGGGCGCAGTTCCGCCCGCAGCGCCTTGTCGGTCACCATATCGACCGGACGGCCCAACAGGTCCTCGATGTAGAACTGCGCGCCGAAGTATCCCTTCGACGTCGCCCGCCCCTCGAAGCGCACCAGGACATCGAGGTCACTGTCCTCCCCCGCCTCGTCTCGGGCGAAGGAGCCGAAAATGGCCAGTTCGGCAACGCCGAAGCGCTCCGCGAGGATTTCTTTGTGCGCCCGGAGAATCTTCAGGACTTCATCGCGCTTCATCGGGGCGCCCGTGGATTCGATAAAAAGAGTCCTGTAGTTTTTATGTTTTTGCTTCATGGTCAACCGGCCTTGAGCGAGCGAAGCGGTAGGGCTTCGGTCTCCAACGTGGACAGATCGAGACGGCGAACCGCTTCACGCCGTGCGCCCGGCAAAACGCGGCGAGCCGCTCTTTCGGTATGGAAACTTTCGGGTTCATTCTCGTCCTCGTCGCAATACGTTCCCTTCTCGATGATAAGGCAACCGCATGGACGAGACAAACGAAGGGCGATCCCGAACGGCGGGCGTATGACCGCCCCCCCCCCATCACCCCTCCACCCGCGCTCCGGTCGCGCCGTCGAAGGGGTGGACGTTCTCCATGTCGAAGAACACCCGGATTTGCTCGCCCACCTGCGCGCGGAAATGGCCCTCTTCCTTCACGGTGAGGACGATTCCGTCGATATCGAGGGCGACGAAGGTGTCTGAGCCCAGGGGTTCGACAAGCTCCACCCGGCCCTCGGCGGAGACGGGGCGCGCGCCCGCGTCCTGAAAGCCCAGGTGCTCGGGGCGGAAGCCGAGAACATAGGCCTCTCCCTCCCGGCACGCCCGAGGCAGCGGGAAATGCAGGGCGCCCGCTTCGAGTTCGAGACCGCCCTCCGCCCGGTGCGCGCGGCCCTCGATGAAGTTCATGGCCGGGCTTCCCAGAAACCCCGCCACGAAGCGGTTGACGGGCCGGTCGTAGAGATCGATGGGCGGCCCCACCTGGAGGATTTTTCCCAGATCCATGACGACGATGCGGTCGCCCATCGTCATCGCCTCGGTCTGGTCGTGGGTGACGTAGATAGAGGTCGTGCCCAGGCGGCGCTGGAGCTTTCGTATCTCGGCCCGGGCGGTGACGCGCAGCTTGGCGTCCAGGTTGCTTAACGGCTCGTCGAACAGGAAGGCGACCGGGTCGCGCACGATGGCCCGGCAGACCGCCACGCGCTGGCGCTGGCCGCCCGAGAGCTGGCGCGGCTTGCGGTGGAGCAGGTCTTCGAGCCCCATGAGGGCGGCGGCCTCCTTGACGCGGCGGTCGATGTCGCCCCCCGTAATCCGCCGCACGCGCAGGCCGAAGGCCATGTTCTCGTAGACCGTCATGTGGGGGTAGAGGGCGTAGTTCTGGAACACCATGGCCATGTTACGGTCCTTGGCGGGAATCTCGTTCACGCGCTCGCCCGAGACGCGGATCTCGCCGTCGGTGGGAAACTCGAGGCCGGCCACCATGCGCAGCGTCGTCGTCTTCCCGCAGCCCGACGGCCCCACGAGGACGAGGAACTCCCCCTCGGCGACTTCCAGGTCGATCCCGTCCACGGCGCGCACGCTGCCGAAGTGCTTGCTCAGGTTCTCGAGACTCACCGTGCCCAAACCGACTCCTCCATCATCGCGCGCCGCGCCCCGGACGCGGCTGGTGAAAAACGCCTTGCGGGCCGGGCGGGATTACGACGATCTGCGGGTCGAGGGGGTGTAGGGGTCGCATATATGCGACCCGGCCTTTTTTCGCCGCCCGTCACGGGCCGCATATATGCGGCCCCTACAGATGAAAGCCCGATTGATGCGGGAGGACCCCCTCTTCCTCGTCGCTCGCGTCAAACCCTCTAGCATCGAGACTGTTGAAAAAACTTTTGTCAAGAGAGTAACCCCCCCTACCCCCCCTTGTCAGGGGGGCAAGAAAAATCAAACCCCCTCACCCCGGCGAGGACACATCACCTTTTTATATCCCTCTGACAAAAACAAAAGCCCCTCTACCGGCGGCGGGCGTCGCCTTTTTATACCCCCCTGACAAGGGGGGGTAGGGGGGGCAGGGCAGCCCCGAGGAGGGGCTGTCCTTTATCCCCTGAGGAGGGAGGCCTTTCCCACCAGCCCCCAACACACCCATCATTTCACCGCTCCCGCCGTCAGGGCGCGGATGAGATAGCGCTGCATGAAAAAGCCCACCAGCAGGGCGGGCAGCATGATCAGCGTCGCCAGGGTGGACATGTCCTGCCAGAAGACCTGCATCTCCCCCATCGTCTCCGCCAGCCGGACGGGGATGGTGCGCGCGTACACGTTCGTCAGCATGAACGCGAACATGAACTCGTTCCAGGCCAGCAGGAAGACGAAGATGGAAGTCGCCGCGATGCCCGATGAGGCGAGGGGGAAGGTCACCCGCGCCAGGGTGCGCAGCGCGCCGCAGCCGTCCAAAGCCGCGGCCTCTTCGAGTTCTTTCGGAATGCCGTCGAAAAACGCCTTCATCAGCCAGGTGCCGAACGGGATGTTCAGGGCGGTGTAGATGAGGATCAGGATGAAGCGCGTGTCGAGTATCTGGAGGTAGCGGAACAGGAGATAGAGCGGCACCACCGCCGTGACGGGCGGCAGCAGCCGCGTCGCCAGCATGAAGAAGAGCAGGTAGTTCGACGCCCGGAAGCGGTAGCGCGAGAACGCGTAGGCGGCCAGCGAGGAGACCAGGAGCGTCAGGAAGGTCGTCACCACCGCGATGAAGGTGCTGTTCCAGATGAACCTGAGTGCGGATTCGTTCCCGAAGCCCAGGAACTTCCAGTACGAGGAGAAATCAGGACTCACGAAGACCTTGGGCGGGATGGAGAAGATGGCGGTCTCGTTCTTCACCGAGGTGAGCATGATCCAGACGATCGGGAACAGGCTGAACGCGAGCAGGACCATCATCGCCCCGCGCGCCGCCGGGAAGGAGGGAATCCCCGGCCCGATCTGCTCTTCGCCCCGCGCCATGGCCTAGCCGTCCCTGTCCTGGATGAGCCGCAGGTAGGCGAACGCGATACCCGCGCCCAGCACGAGGAGGATGACCGAGGTGGCCGCCGCGTTGCCCACATCGAAATAGCGGAAATAAATGCGCTGGATGAACAGGCCGTACGGCATGGTGGACGTGCCCGGGCCTCCTTCTGTGAGTATGTAGGGGATGTCGAACACCCGCAGCTTGAAGATGGTCTGAAAGAGCAGCGCCACCACCAGCGGGGGCAGGATGAGCGGAAAGGTGATCCGCCTAAACACCTGCACCCGGTTCGCGCCGTCCACGTGGGCGGCCTCGAACACCTCGTTGGGGAGCGCCGTGATGCCCGCCAGGAGGATCATGGTGACGAAGGGCGTCGAGCGCCAGACCTCGCAGATCACGATGGCCCAGAAGGCGGGGCCGGTCTCGGCGAGCCAGTTCACCTTGGCGACGCCCACGAGGGTGATGAGGAGGTTCACGATGCCGATGTCGCGGTCCCACATGAGCCGCCAGCCGAGGCCCACCGCGATGGGGGCGACCATGTAGGGGGTGAGGAGAAAGGACGTCATGAGCCTGCGCCCGCGCACGAGGCCGTAGAGCAGCAGCGCGCTCGCCACCCCGATGATGAACTCCAGCGCGATGGTGGCCACGGTGAAGCCCAGGCTGAAGCGGGTCACCTCCCAGAAGTCGGGGTCGACCCAGAGCAGGTGGACGTAGTTCGCGAAGCCGACGAAGGTGGAGAGATGCGGCGTCGTGAGCCGCCATTTCCACAGCGAGAGATAGATGTTGTAGATGGAGGGATAGACCAGTATCGCGCCCAGGATGATGAAGGCGGGCGCCATGAGCAGGTAGGGCGCCATCGCCTGCTTGCGCGCGGGGGTGAGCCAGCCGCGGCCGCCCCGCCGCGCCGTATCCTGAACGGCTCCGGTATTCACGTTCCTCTCCGTGCTTGCGTCCGCGCCGGACGCGCCCCCAATCCGCCTCTCCTCCGGGGTACGCCTTCGCGTCTGGGGCGGCATCATCGCCACCCCAATTGTAGGGGTCGCATACCGAGGGGGAGGGCCGCATATATGCGGCCCCTACAACCCCTCTTGCAGGAAACAAAGGCACCCCCCCTACCCCCCTTGACAGGGCCTGTTGAAAAAGTCCCCTGAGGGAGCGCGCTGCTTTTCACTCCCCCCTTGAGGGGGAGTCGGCAAGACGAGGGCGAAGCCCGAAGTCGCGCCGGTGGGGGGACATGCCACAGAGTAAACCTCCCCCCACCGATTCAGCCTTCGCACAAAACGCTCGGCTTCATCGTCTGGCTTTCCCCTCGGGAAGCCAGACCCTCAAGGGGGGAGTTGAAGTCTCCTCCTTCCCCGGTCATCTCCATACGCCGAATCACGAAATCAGGTCTTTTTCAACAACCCCCTGTCAGGGGGGCTTTCTTTTTTTACCCCCCTGACAAGGGGGGGTAGGGGGGGTTGGTTTTATCCCCTGAGGAGGGGACTATTCCAACACCCCCCGGTGCGCCTTTGTTTTCGTACCGCTGCTACAGAACCGCGTTGATCTGCTTGCAGGCGTCCCCCATGGCCTGCTTCGCGCTCTTCTTCTTCTGCAGGTAGTTGATGACCTCCTTCGAGGTGACGTCGCTTATCTCGGACGCGCGCGGATGCTGCGCCGCGCCGCTGCCCCGGCTGATGGCGGTCAACCACGCCTTCGCCACCGGGAATTTCTTGAGATATTCCGCGTTGTTGTAGACCGAACTGCGCACGGGGCCGTTCGCCCAGTTGAGGGCGCCCCGGAGCTGGTTCTTCTTGTTACTGAGCGCCATCATGAGCTCCCACGCCGCCGCCTTGTTCTTGCTCTTCTTGTCCATGACGAGGTGCCAGCCGCCGTTCAGCGTGGCGCCGCGGTTCTTGCCGTCCAGCGTGGGGACGAGGAACCAGCCCAGCTTGTCGGCCGTCTTGGACTTCTTGGGGTTGGTCATCAGGCCCCAGTAGGGGGAGAAGTACACCCCCATCGCGGCGCGGCCCTGCATCATGGCGTTGCGGTATTCGTCGCGGCCCCAGGCCAGCATGTCGGGCGGCGACCAGCCGCTGCGGAAGGGCTTGCCGAACACCTCGAGCAGCTTGATCGAATCGGCGCGATCCAGCAGGCAGGTCTTGTTGTCGGCGGAGAGCACGCCGTGGCCCGAACTGTGGAGATAGCGCAGGAAGTCCTGCTCCACGTGGACGCCCGGTTTTCCGCGCTGCACGACGCCGTAAACCTTGCCGGGCTGGTTCAGCTTCTCGGCCGCGGCGAGGAACTCGTCCCAGGTCTTGGGAATCGCGACCTTGGCCGCTGCGAAGAGGTCCTTGCGGTAGTAGACGATGCCCGTCCCCGTCCGGTAGGGAACGCCGTAGGCGGGCCCTTTCGGCTTGGGGAAGCGGGTCGTGCCCGAGAGGGCGGGGATGAGGTCCCCGTAGTCGTAACCCTTCGGCGCGCTCTTGATGTAGTTGTCCAGGGGTTCTAAGAAACCGATGGTCTCGGGGTTGACCCACGCGTCCACCCAGGACACCACGTCGAACTGCCCGCCCCCGGCCGCGAAGGAGAGCACCGCCTTGTCCTTGATCTTCCCGTAGGGGGTGGTCACCACGGTGACCTTGATGCCCTTTTCCTTCTCCAGGTCTGCCACCACGCCCTTGGGACCTCCCGCCGCCTTGAACAGGGTCGGGTGGATGAGGAGGGTGACATTCTTGGCCGCCGCTGCGGGCAGCGCGAGCCCCGCCACAAAGGCGGCCACGGCGATAATGCACAGCCAGTGTCTGGAACGTTTCATCGTTTCTCCTCCTTTTTCTGAGTGATCGGAAGATGCGAATTCCAAGAAGCGGTCATACCACCGCTCCGTCCTGTCTGAGTTTTTCCCTGAGCGGCTCGACCGGCAGTTCGCGCGGGGTCGTCCGGCGCTCCACGCACATGGCCGCCGCCGTGCCCGCCGCCTGGCCGATGGTCATGATGTGGGCCTGGTTGCGCACGGAACCGTTCGCGAAGCGGTCGCTCGAGACGGGCCGTCCCGCCACGAGGCAGTTCTCTATCTTCTGCGGGAGCATGACGCCGTAGGGGATGCCGTAAGCCTCCCCGTCCCTGACGTGTTTGTGCTCGATCACGCCGGTGGGCTGGTGAACGTCGAGGCAGTATGCCCCCTGGCCGATGTCGCGCGGCCCCTTGCGCGCATCGATGCAGTCTTCGTCGGTGAGGGTCTCCTCCCCGATGATGCGGCGCGTCTCGCGCACCCCGATGGCCGAGGCCGAATCGATCACGTAGCACTCCTCGAAGCCGGGGGCGTATTTGCGGTAGAAATCGCGCACCTTGAATATCTGCTCGCGGCCCTCGATGGCGACCTGATTCAGATCGTCGTTGTCGACGCCGCTGTAGCCGAGCATGCTCGTGGAGTTGATGGTGACCACCCCGGGCGTGGTGGTGATGGAGAACACCACGCGCTGGCGGTTCGGGTGGAACTCGCCGCGCGACTGGGCGAGCTTGACCGACTCGTAATAGCCGGTGACGAGGGGGTAGTCCTTGTGGGTGCGGAGGCCTGCGGCTATCTCCTCGCGGGACTTGCCGATGTAGGGGTCCTCGCCGAGCATGAAGTTGTAGGGGTTTTCCTTCACGTGCTGGAGGTGGCGGTCGAGGTCCACGTTCCCCATCCGGGAGAAGAGGCTGATGGACATCATCTTCCCCTCCTCGTCACCCAGGTGGAAGGGCGCGCCCGCCTGCGCTGCGATGTCCGCGTCCCCGCTCGCGTCGATGACGACCTGCGCGCGTATCTCGCTCTCCCCGCTCTTGTTCACGATCCGCGCGCCGGCCACCCGGTCGCCGTCCATAATTGGCCCGATGGTATAGGTGTTCAGCACGAGGTCCACGCCGGCGTCGAGGCAGAGCTTCTGGTTCACGAGCTTGAGCACTTCGCCGTCCTGTGGCGTCACGGTGTAGGAGTTGCCGTAGGCGTTGTGGAGATGGCCCTCGGGAAAGGCGCCGCCCAGCTTGATGAGTTCGTCCACGATCTCCTGGGGGATGCCGTTGCAGATCTGCTCTCCCTTCATGTTGTGGAAGGTGAGGAAGTTGCCGAGAAGGCCCGCGGTGGCGTTGCCCCCCAGGAAGGCGTAGCGATCCGTGAGGACCGTCCGCGCGCCGCCCCGCGCCGCGGCGATGGCGGCGCACACACCGGCCATGCCGGCTCCGACTACGAGAACGTCGACGTTGCTCCTGTCCGCCATGGGCGTCTCCTTTTCTAAAATGATATGCTTCGGTTGACGACCTTTTGGCCGGTCAGTTCATGAATCTTTCTCCATAACCACTCTCTGGTGCCTGGGTTTTTTTCACTCCTCCTTGAGGGGCTGTTGAATAAGCCGGAGAAAGGAAATTCGTTTATGTGTAGGGGTCGCATATATGCGACCCTGTTTTTTTCACCCACTACAAGGGCCGCATGTATGCGGCCCCTACAAAACCGCCCCTCCCTAATCCCGAACCGCCTTCGTGACCGCACGGGTTTCGCCGTAGGTCGGGAAGAACAGCGTGTGGCTCCCCGGCCCCCCGGCCACACTGATGAGAATACTCTCCGGCCCGTCCGCCACCGGAACGGCATCGGGTTCGGCCCCGCCAAAAAGTCCCGGCCGCCTGCCCCGCACGCGCTCGGCGATCTCGGGCGAAAAACTCTTAAGCGGCACGCGCGCCCCCTCGAAGAGCGCGCGCTGGACGTCCTCACGGCTCATGCCGCCCGCCTCAAGTAACCCCAGGTGCTGGGGGCTGATGACGACCAATACCTCGCCGCCCCCCTGCGCGTTGTTGGAACCCGGATAGGCCATCGTAGCGGTTATCATGCGAAGCACGCTCTCAGCACTCCCGCTCGCATAATCGTTCACGTTCACCGGGGCGTCCGCAGCCACGACCGTCACCGCGCTCTGCTCCGCGCGAAACCCCCGCGTCGCGTGGAGCGGCTCCCATCCGCAGGCCGCCTCGGCGAAACACGCGGAGAACTTGCCCCCGTGGCCGAAGGTGGCCATGTCCGTCTCGCCGGGCACCGCCATCCCCAGCCGCACGGCGGCCAGGCGGACGGCGCGGCCGATGGCGGCGTTCGCCCGGAAGCCCGGTCCCAAGCACCCGCTGCCCGAATGCACGCCCAACCGCTCGGCGGCGGGACCGTGGACGATGACCAGGGGCGAGGCGAGCTCGGTGGTCGCCTGGATAGCCAGGAAATTGAACTCGGGCTCCATGACGGCTTCGAGCGCCGCCAGAACCACCGGAAAATACGAAGGCTTGCATCCCGCCAAGACCGCGCAAACGGCCGCATCCTCGACCGTCACGTCCACCATCCCGGGCGCCATCATCCCCAGAACGTGGCCGGAACCCTCCTGCACGGAGGCGAGCATGGCGTCCACCGCTCTCCGAGTCGGCGGGATGAGGGGAAGGCCGTCGCCCGGCCCGTTCTCCATCGCGGCTTCGAGCGCAGCCTCCGCACTCGGCGAGAGTTCGCTCAGGAGCGCCCCGGGCATGGCCTAGTCGATCTTCCGCGTTATGGATCGGTGGTTCAGCGCGCCGGGCGCCATGAGCGAGTTCGGCCCCGCGCCACCGTGCACCAGGATGGTGATGTCCTCCCTCTCCTCGACGATGGGCAGGGTCGCGTTCTCCATCGTGTTCACCCCGTAGAACATCTGCTTCCAGTCGCTCCAGCGCTCCCGCGATTCGGGGGGATAGGTATTGACCGGAATCCGGTGGACCTCGCAGAGGTAATCGCGCACGAGCTTCTTGTCGAACCCGGCTTCTGCGATCTTGTTCGCGTGGGTGGGGCCGAAGATGAGCATGATCTCGCAGCGGCCGAACTGCGGCCGCGTGCCGGAGCAGGCGGCCACGGTGCCGAAGGTTCCCAGGATGCCCTGCGCGGTGAGCGCGCTGTGGTCGTCCACCATGTGGAGGGGTTCGGCGGTGAACACCGTCACCACGCTGTCGGACTCGGCGAAGCCCTTCTCCACGTGGAGCGGCTCCCAGGGGCTCTGCTCCACGTTCTCGGTGATGGCGTCGAAATACTTGGCGAAATGGCCCTGGCAGGTGGCGCCCCGGTTTTCGAGGTCGCCGATGCAGTTGAACATGATGAGCTTGATCGCGCGGCCGACCGAGGCGTTCACCCCCCAGCCCGCTGCGCTCAAGTCGCGCCCGTCGCTCATCCCGACTTCGCGCGCGATGGGGCCGCTCACCACGACGATGGGGAAAAGCGTGTGCGCCGTGGTGATGACGTGGTTGACGTGGTACTCCTCCGCCCCCATGGCCTGCACCGCCGTCACGAGGATGGGCATGACGCCGGGACTGCAGCCCGCCATGACGGCGTTGGCCGCGATCCGCTCCACGGTGATGTCCGCCAGCCTCGGCATGAGGCGGGCGACCACCTCATCGCCCTTTCTGCCCGAGGCCGCCACGAACCGCTCCACCATCTCCAGGGTGGGGGGGATGACGGGCATCCCGTCCGTCGCCCCCAGATCGAAGAGCGCGCCGTTCGCACCGATGGGGTCGCCCGCGATCGTGAGGACCCGCTCGATGGGGTCATCAGCGACTGCGGCCTCTCCCCCGTTCGCCGTGTTCATCCACTCGGCGGCGACCGTATCGACGCCGTTTTTCGCCATGCGCATCAGGGCGTCGCCGCCCTGGTGGGCCACGGTGTCATCGACGAGGAGAAGGCGGAGGTGGGGGGATTTATAGGCTTTGGCGAAGCTGCGCGCCGCCGTCTCGAACCCGTTGCCCACCACCACGACGGTGGGGACGCCGCGTTTTTCAAGCTCTGCCGAGTCGTGGACACTCCACGACGTGCAACCCCCTCAGACCCCGAAGCCGGTCACCGCCACGTCGCAGTTCGAAGCGATCTCATCGAGCGTCTCCTGGCCTGCGCCCTGGGCGGCCCATCCCTTCTTGCGCACCAGGAGCTTCGCGTCGTGCCGCTCGGCGAAGGCTTCGCCGACGTGGCTCAGGAAATCGCCCGCGTGGGGCATGGAGTTATCAAGTAAAGCGATGCGGAGCCCGTCCAGGCCCGATACGGCGGCGCCTTCGCCGGAACCCCCCTTATCCGCCACGGCGGCGATGGGATTGATGATTTCGATTCGACCGTTCTCGCCCATAGACAAACTCCCTCCAATCCAAGGGGAACACGCACTCCGCGCCATGGGTTCGGCCGCGGTCTTCCAGTATGCTTAGATGGATCAGTTATAGACAGGAATTCGTTCGGATGTCAATTATTGTGGAGTCAGACCCGACCGAGGAGGGAGGGTCTGACGAGCGGGGAGGGGTTGTTGAAAAAGCCCCTTCCTCAGGGGAAAAGGCAACCCCCCCTACCCCCCCTTGTCAGGGGGGCAAGAAAAAACAAAAGCCCCTCTCCCGGCGGCGGGCGTCGCCTTTTCATACCTCCCTCATCAGGGGGGAGAAAAAGCAAAGGCCCCTCAGCCCGGCGGGTGTGCATCGCCTTTTTATACCCCCCTGACAAGGGGGGGTAGGGGGGGTTGGTTTTCAAGGCGAACAGGCGGAATCCGGAGAGTTTGTCTTTGGCCTTTTGCCTTTCGTCTTGCCGGTTCTATCCCGTGGATTCAAATGCCCGCTCCGTCGGGCCGACCGAACTGAGGCCGCAGCGCAGGGCCTCGAGGTTGAACGTCATCCAGGGGGGCACGTTCCCGATGTTCACGTCGGGGCCGAATTCGGTGAGCAGGAACTTCTGTAGCTCGTAGATGACGTTGTTCGTCGTGCCCTCGATCCACCAGCCGGGAAGCTCGAAAATCACCTTCTTGACATCCATCTGCCCGCGGATCGAATCGATCAGAGCGCGGTCGGCCGCGCCGCCGGGCATGAGTTCCGCCGCCTCGAACAGCACCACCGAGGCGCCCGCTTCCATGCAGATGCGGGCTTGTGCGATCAGCTCCGCCGCGTCCTGCTTGCCGGTCTTGGAGCCCACCTCGCCGTGCACCTCCAGGCCGGCGTCCACCGCCGAGCGCACCATGCGCTCCCTTTCGCCGTCTGTAAGAGAAACGCAGTTGTCTGAAATCTCTATGGCCTCGACCCCGTATTCCGCTGCCGCTTCGAAATAGGGCTGAACCCCGCCCCAGCCCTGTGTGGCGAAGATGAACTCCAGAAACTGCCCGCCGATGAAGGGCTTGACGTCGTGGCTTTTGAAGAGCTCCAGCTTCTCCCGGTAGTAATCCTCGAGATACAGGCGCGAGGTACCCACCGCGATTTTGCCGAGGTCGATGAACGGCCCGCTCATCCGAAGCAGCCCCTGTAGATATTCGATGGTCTCCCCCTTGTCGATCATCATGGTGAGCCCGCTGGTTCTTGGTTTTTCCATGCTCCGCTCCGCGGAGAGGGGAACGAAGTCGAAGGCGAATCCGGCCATCTGAGAACTCCTTTCAGACTTATTTTCAATGCTCAGAATTCGGGGCTTCAGTTAATCGCATCATCCGCGCGGTTGCAAGGATGGGATGGCAAGGGGGCCGCCACTCCCCTTCATTCGACGATCTTCTCAACTGATTAGGCTCCGGGCGGGCGCGACCGTATAATGCGCCCACACGCCATGCAATCGAAAGCGGGAGAGAGAGTCGTAATACTCGCCCGAGTGGAGAAACGTCCAAGAATCCATGAAGGAGGAAACATGCCGGATTTTTCCAGACCCGTATTCATCGTCAGCGCCCCGCGTTCAGGCTCGACCCTGTTCCGGCTCATCCTGGACGCCCACCCGCGCCTGGCGGTGCCCTCCCCCGCCTGGCTGTATGAAATGGTCTACCCCTACCTCTACAGCTATGGCGACCTCTCAAGCCCTGAGAACCTCGCGGCCCTCGCCGAGGACATCTTCGAGAGTCCCTTCATCAAGAACATGAAGCTCGACATCACGCCGCAGGACCTCGTTTCCGCCGCTGCCGAGCCTACCTTCCGGGGGCTTTACGACGCGCTCCACCGCCACTACGCCGAGAACACGGGCAAGGAGCGGTGGGGCGAGAAATCCCCCCGCAATTCGTTCTGGATGGAGGAGATCAAAGGGGACTTCCCGGATGCGCAGTTCGTCCACATCGTGCGCGACGGACGCGACATGGCGATCGACATCGCCGATTCGCCCGAGATGCTGCCCGAGAACGTATATTCGGGCGCGCACGTCTGGAAGGACTTTACGGGCACCGCGCACGAATCGGGAAAACGCATGGGGGAATCGGATTATTACGTCATCCGCTACGAGGATCTGTGCGCCGAGCCCGAGAGCGAGCTCAAGAAACTGTGCGAATTTTTGGGCGAGGACTTTGACGGACAGATGCTGGCCCACCACGAGACGGATTCGTCCAAGAGTTGGAGTTCGCTCCCCAACCATGTGAAGAGCGGGCGGCCCATCTCCACGCAATACTGCGAGATGTACAAGACGCGCCTGCCTGCGGACGACGTATCCGCGCTCGAAGAAGTGATGGGGGATCTGCTCGTCGAGTTCGGCTACCCGGTGGGCGGGAGCGCGGAACCCATCCCTGAAAAACTCGCGGCCCAGTTGATGGAGAGCGAGATGATCTCAGCACCCCGCGTGATCGCCTACCGCAAATGGCACGCCGACCGGCGGCGCGAGCGGCTCGAAGAGGGCGTCTGGAAGCTCGAAGAGAGAAAATCCCTCCTGCGCTCTCTTTGCTGATGGCGGGAAGGCGGCCGGCGGGCCGAAGCCTGCACCCCTGTTGCAAACAAGCAGGACGGCGGCCCGCGATGCCCGGACCTGATGGGGTTGTTGAAAAAGCCTTTGTCAAAGGAGCAACCCCCCCTACCCCCCCTTGTCAGGGGGGCAAGAAAAAACAAAAACCCCTCTACCGGCGGCGGGCGTCGCCTTTTTATACCCCCCTGACAAGGGGCTGTTGAAAAAGTCCCTGCGCACCCCTCGAATGGCGACTGTAGGGGTCAGACATATATGTCTGACCCCGTGGCCGCCCGTCGGTCGTATTCACCCAGATACAGCAAGGGCGCGAGGGCCACGGACAGGCACGGGGGCCTGTCCCTACAAAACCAACCCCCCCTACCCCCCCTTGTCAGGGGGGTAAAAAAAGAAAACCCCACAAAAAAAGGATCAACTCCCCCCTTGAGGGTCTGGCTTCCCGAGGGGAAAGCCAGACGATGAAGCCGAGCGGTTTGTGCGAAGGCTGAATCGGTGGGGGGTAAAATGCGTTTTATCGCCAGTCCGAATTATACCCCCCACCGAATCGCTTTCGGGCTTACGCCCTCAGCTCTTCGTCTGGCTTTCCCCTCGGGAAGTCAGACCCTCAAGGGGCTGTTGAAAAACCCCTGGTTTTATGATCGTATGGAGTTATCCCCCCTCGCCCGAGATGGGAGATTCCCCGATGTTGGACCGCAAGAGGCGCGGGCAGATGGAATTGTTCGTGGCCGGTTCGCTGGAGCAGTTGATTCCCGAAGATTACATATTGTTCCGGGTGAACCGCGTACTGGATTTGAGTTGGCTTCGCGAGGAGGTGGCGGAGTGCTATTGCGCGGACAACGGTCGACCGGGGATCGACCCGGAAGTGGTGGTGCGGTTGATGCTGGCGGGTCTTCTGCTGGGCCACGTTCACGACCGGCATCTGCTTCGCGAGGCGCAGGTGAACCTGGCGATCCGGTGGTTCATCGGTTACGAGCTGCACGAGGAGTTGCCGGATCATTCGAGCCTGACGCGGATTCGCCAGCGGTGGGGGGAGGCGCGGTTCAAGGAAATATTGCGCCGCACGGTTCAGGCGTGCCTGGAGGCGCAGGTGGCGAAGGGAGAAGTGGTTCACATGGACGCGTCTTTGATACGCGCGGACGTGAGTTGGGAGAGTCTGGCGGCGCGCCACGCGGAGAAGGTGGTGCGGGAGAACGACTCGGCGGATGAGGCGGGGAAGAAGGGCGGCGGGGGTTCGGGTCCGGTGAGCCGTACGGACCCCGACGCGCGCCTGGCGCGCAAGAGCGCTCGGGCGGGGTTCGAGCCGAGCTACAAGCACCACGCGGTGGTGGACGACGAGCGGGGCGTTGTCCTCGACGTAGAGGTGACGGCGGGGACGTTGAACGAGCGGGAGATGATGGAGCCGCAGTTGGATGCGGTTTGCGAGCTCACGGGTCGCGCGCCCGCGGTGGTGACGGCGGATAGTGGTTATGCGTACTCGAAGGTGTATGCGGGATTGGAGCGGCGGGGTGTTGATGCGCTGATACCGGCGAAGAAGGAGCCTTCCCAGAGCCGTGTTCCGCTGCAGTTGTTCCGCTACGACGAGCGGCACAAGGTGGTGAAGTGTCCGGGCGGCAAGACGCTGCGTCCCCGGAAGGAGACGGAGCGGGGGCGCTACTATGGTTCGAGGACGCGCGATTGCGCGGGCTGCGCGCTGAGGTCGGATTGTCTGCCCAAGTCGCACACGAGCAGGACGGTGCTGATTCCGCATGAATATCCGGCGCTGTTGCGCGCGCGCCGGCGGCACGCGCGCCGGGGGGAGGAGGAGGGCCGGCTGTGGCGCCGCCACATGTCGCGTTCGGAGGGCTACCACGGCGAAGCGAAGAGTCGGCACGGACTGGGGCGGGCGGTGCGCCGGGGCCTTGCGAACATGAGGATCCAGGCCTACCTGACGGCGACTGCGGTGAACCTCAAGCGGCTGGCCGCCGCTTTTGCGGCGGATATATTCGCTCTGTGGAGGGCCTGGGCCGCCCGGAGACGCCGTCTGCGCGCATATCGCGGCCTCACGCGCCGATTGGGCTTCCTATCCCAAGCCGCGTGAGCCGCCATACCCCCTGCTTCAAAACAGGGTTTTTCAACAGCCCCGACAAGGGGGGGTAGGGGGGGTTGCCTTTATCCCCTGAGGAGGAGGGTTTTCAACAGCCCCGGATAAGGCGCGCTTGTGCCGCCTCCTTGGATTCACTATCATGGTCGGCATCCATATTTCATGCGAGTCATGCGCCGCTTGAGGAAGTCCGGTCTATTCGTTTTCTCTTTCGTTGCGAGAAACCACGAATAAAAGGAGCCGAATACACGGAATCGAAACATAATCTGGGAAAACTGCTCATGGAGGAAGCCCGATGTCCAAGATCATGAAATGCATCATCGCCTTTGGTGTTCTGGTATCCGTGGGGGTCGTCGATTCAGCCCCGGCTGAAGCGGCCTATCCCGAGCGCGCCATCAACTACATCGTCGCCTACAGGGTCGGGGGCGGCTCGGACAGGACGTCGCGCGCCTTCGTTCCCTTTCTCGAAAAGCACCTGGGCAAGGGCGCCAAGATCGCCATCATCAACAAGCCGGGCGCGGGCGGCAACATCGGGTTCAACGCGATAGCGAACGCCAAGCCCGACGGCTACACCATCGGCATGACGAACTTCCCCCAGGCCATCGTCGGCCCCATCATGGGGAAGGTGAAATACACCATCAAGGACTTCGACTTCCTGGGCAACGTGAACAGGGGACCGACGACGTTCGCCGTGCTCAAGACGAGCAAGTACAAATCGCTGGCCGACCTCATGGCCGACGTCAAGAAGAACCCCGGTAAAATCTCGATAGGCATGGCGGCGCTCAGCAGCGTCCACAGCATCGGGACCAGCAAGTTCATGGTCAAGACGGGACTTAAATTCAACAAGGTGCCCTTCGGCGGCGGCGGCCCCGCGCGCAACGCCCTGCTCGGCGGCCACGTTCCGGTGCTGGCGATCTCGATGTCGGCCATCGCGAAATTCAGGGACAAGGTCAACATCCTCGCCCAGGCAGCGCCCGAGCGGGTGGCCATCGGCTCCTGGGTCCCGACGTTCAAGGAGCAAGGCGTGGACATCACCAACTTCGTCTATCGTCCCGTGGCCGCTCCCAAGGGTGTGCCGGCGCCCATACTGGCGAAGCTGCGCGCCGCCTTCAAAAAGGCGATCGCGGACCCGGGATTCCTGAAAGTGGCGAAGAAGCAGAAAGTCGCGGTGGAATACACGAGTGGGGAAGAGATGGCGAAGGTTGCCAACGATTCTCACATGGCCCACGAGCAGCTCTGGAAGACGAATCCCTGGATGAAGAAGAAAAAGAAGTAAGAACCCATCCGGGTCTTCACGTAAGCGAGAGCGCAAAATCACGAGCAATCCCGAGGCGTGCATAGCCGGTGCGCCTCGGGATCGGGTGAAAGGTATGCCGCAAATCAGCGTCTCGGGAGTCGACCTCCACTACGTCGACGAGGGCGAGGGAAAACCCGTATTCTTTCTTCACGGGAACGCGGGTTCGGGGCGCGTGTGGCGAAAAATCACGCCCGAATTCAAAAAGAGCTACCGCGTCATCGCCCATGATCGCCAGGGGTTCGGTGATTCCGAGAAAAAAGAGAGCGGCGATTTCTCGCCGCGCGGATTCGCAGGGGAACTGGCGCGCCTGATGGACGCGCTCGATATCGAGCGGGCCCACGTCTGCGGCCTCTCGATGGGCGGCATGATCGCCCAGTGCTTCGCTCTCGATTACCCCGAGCGGGTGAACGGGCTGGTGCTTGTGGGGACGATGCCGGACCGCACGGGGCGCAACGTCCCCGAGACGCTGGCCGAACTGGAACGGGACGGATGGCCCGCCGTCGCGGAGCGCCTCATCGACCACTGGTTCCGGCCGGGCAGCGATGAGGCGGACGTTGCCGAGGCGTATGAGATCGCCCTCCAGTCGCCGCAGAAATTCCGCGAACTCACGGTCACCGCGCTCGGGACGTTCGACATCAAGGCGGAACTCCCCGGCATCGAGGCCCCGACGCTGATCCTGAACGGCGAGGCGGACGTCACCAACGTGATGGGCCATGCGGAAATCATGAACGAGGGAATCCCGGGTTCGCGGCTCGTGAGGATTCCCGACTGCGGACACCTGATCCCGATTGAAAGGCCCGAGGCGTTCTGCCGGCACACGCTCGGGTTCCTGGCCGAGGTCGACGCCATGCCGTAGCAAGAAAAAGGCGCTTTGAAGTTTCGGCCTCATACGAGTTGTCCCTGGCTTCACTCGCGGGGGAAGCGCACGTGTTCCAGAACCATGACAGAGTCGCCTCCGTAATCTTCTTCTTTGCGACGACTTTCCTCTACTACCACGCCGGGAGCTTTCCCGAAGAGGCGGCCTTCTACCCGCGAATGGTCATCGGGTTGATGGTCATTCTCTCCGTCCTCATGTTCGTGAAGTCGTGGCTGAAAACCGGGCGGAGCAGGACCTTCGAGCCGTTCTTCATCCACCACAAGCGGTTCCTCCTGAGCACCCTCATGGCGCTGGGCTACATCGCGGGCGTTCAGTATCTCGGCTACTACAGCGCCTCGCTGGTTTTCATTCCCGCCGCGGCCTGGGCGCTGGGCTACCGGAACAGGTTCGTCATGGCGGGCACCACGGTCTGTTATCTCCTGTTCATCTTCGTGGTGTTCGACCAGCTATTCGACCGTCCGCTCACGCAGGAATTTTTCCTGCGCCACTAATGGGGAGTGAAAGCATGGCGCCTGAACACCGGTCTGACCCCAAAAGCCGGGCCAGGGGAATGAAACCTTGATCGAGCCATTTTATAATTCCCTGTGGGTCATCCTCGAGTGGCAGAACATCCTCGCCATGTTCGTGGGGGTGATCGGCGGCATCATCTTCGGCGCCATTCCGGGCCTGACGGCGACGATGGGCATCGCCCTCTTGATCCCCCTCACCTTCGGCATGTCGCCGCTCATGGCGCTGGGGATGATGGCCGGCATCCACAACGGCGGCTCCTACGGCGGCGCCATTCCCGCCGTCCTGCTGCGCATTCCGGGCACGCCGGGCGCCATCGCCACCACGTTCGACGGCTACCCGATGGCCCAGCAGGGTCTCGCGGAGCGCGCCCTCAAGATCGCGTGCGTCTCCTCGGCGGTGGGCGGCATGGTGAGCGCCGTATCGCTGATGACGCTCTCCCCGCCCCTTGCGGAATTCGCCCTGGCCTTCGGTCCGCCCGAGATCTTCTGGATCAGCCTGTTCGGCCTCTCCAGCATCGCCGTGCTGCTTGGCTCCGACCCCATCAAGGGTCTCATGGCGTCGTGCCTCGGACTGCTGCTGGGCATGGTGGGCCTCGATCACGTAACCGGTTATGAGCGATTCACCTTCGACACGCTCGAGCTTTCGGGCGGACTGCAGCTCATCGTCATCATGGTCGGGGTGTACGCGCTGCCGCCGGCGTTCCAGATGGCGGAGCGCGCCATCATGACCGGCGTGAAATCCAAAGACTTGGAGTTCGAAGGCAAATCCGACATGGCGAACTGGCCGTGGATGCAGATTTTCCCCGCCTGGGTCCGCGCGAACGTCATCGGGATCATCATCGGGATTCTCCCCGGCGTCGGGGGCGTCGTCGGCGCCTTCGTCGCCTACAACGAGACCAAGCGCTCATCGAAAGACCCGGAGAGCTTCGGCAAGGGAAACCCGGTGGGCGTCGCCGTGGCCGAGTGCGCCAACAACGCCGACAACGCCGCCGCCATGATACCCGCCCTCACGCTGGGGGTTCCCGGCAGCGGGCTGGCCGCACTGATACTGGCGGGCCTGCTCATCCACGGGCTCGAACCCGGCCCGCGCCTGTTCAAGGAAGCGCCAGACGTGGTGTACGGCTACATGTGGGCGATGCTGTTCACCTCGGCTTCCCTGTTCGTGTTCGGCGGCATCATCGCGACCAAGCTGTTCGCCAACATCCTGCGGCTGGCGCAGGTGCAGCTGATGCCGGTCATCATCGCGCTGACGGTGGTGGGCATCTATTCGTTCGAGAACAGCATCTTCAACGTCTACCTGATGCTGGGGTTCGGCCTGTTCGGCTACGCGATGGAGCGGCTGAAGTTCCCCATCGCCCCGCTCATTCTCGGCCTGATACTGGGGCCAAAAGTCGAGTTCAACTTAAGAGTCGCGCTCCGGTTGTCGCAGGATGACTGGTCGATCCTGTGGACGCGGCCGATCAGCATCGCGCTGATCATATTGACCGCGCTCGTCCTCGCGTATCCGCTGGTTTCCGCCCTCCTCCGCCGGAACAGGGAGGGGCCTGAGGAGGAGTTCGCCCTGGGAGAGGAATGAGCGGGGTGTCGGCTTAAAACAGGGAAAGGGGGGTTGTTGAAAAAGTCCCTCAAGGGGGAGTGGTTTCTCCCGAAGGTTTGTAGGGACAGGCCCCTGTGCCTGTCCGACGTCATGAGGTTGGATATAAACGACGGGCGGGCACGGGGGCCCGCCCCTACGAAAAATGTGGTTCTGTAGGGGTCAGACATATATGTCTGACTGTGTGTCCTCCCCCCGCACTCGGGATGAGGGTGTTTTTAGTTTTCCTCACCCTGAGTAGCCGCCGAAGGTCAAACGCGACTGAGAAAGGAGCGTTTGTATCGAAGGATGGAGGCGTCTCCCGGCCGGCGAGAGCAATCGCTTCCGCATTGGGCGCGATTGACCTTCGATACGCGGCTTCGCCGCTACTCAGGATGAGGCGGTGCGGTTTTGTTCGTCATTCCGGCGAAAGCCGGAATCCATTTGCGGATGCGCGTGAATACACGGCGGCGTTTCATTCCCCCGCTGATGCGCGGGAACCCTGACGAAAGGCAAAAGGCGTAAAAATGGATTCCGGCTTTCGCCGGAATGACGGGCAGAAGGCGAAAATCACGCCTTTCTACAGGGACTTTTTCAACAACCCCGAACGGCGCGGGATTGACCCGGAAAATGTTTGTTTGTATACCGGTTGCATACTTTTCATTCATACTGAGGCGTCCTTCCCGGGTTTCAGGAAGGCCGGATTCCCGATGGCGAGGGTTTCACGGCGTCTTTGCGTTTCGCGCAAGTAAAACCCGGAGCCGAAACGACGCCTCCCGAATCGCGCCGATAACGAGCGCTCATAAAAAATTTTTGAGGGATTGCCGACAACGACGTTATTGAAAATTCAGAAAATTCGGGAAACGGAATTTTTCGGATTCCTTATCCGGTGAAACACAGACCACACAAAGGCGAAGCCGATGCAGGATAGAGCCGAGGGCGTAGGATCCCAGCACAGGAACCTCCCCGATATTCTGGCGAAGATCGTATTCGCCTTTGGAGCCTTGAGCACCGCGTTTCACCTCTACGTCCTCATGGTCCAGCCGATTCAGCCCTGGATTTTGCGATCCTTTCACCTGACGTCATCGGGCATCCTCGTTTTCGCACTCATCCCCTGGAGAGCCGACAGGAAAAACGAAGGCCCCAACCTCCTGGATTACTCCCTCGCCTTTCTCCTCGTCACGACGACCATCTTCCTCATCGTCGACTTCGACGAGATGCTCTACCGGGTCGGCGTCGACCCCAACATCTACGACGTCATTTTCGCCACCATCACGTTCCTCGTCATCCTGGAGATGGGACGCCGCCTGCAGGGATACGTGCTGCCGATCCTCGCCCTCGTCTGCCTGGCCTATGCGCTGTGGGGCGACTACCTGCCGGGCCTGTGGGGCCACAGGGGCTATCCGTTCCCGCGCACCATCACGTATCTCTTCAGCCTGGAGGGAATCTTCGGGCCTCCGCTGGCGGCCTCTTCCACCTTCATCATCCTCTTCATCCTCTTCGGCTCCGCTCTTCAGAGCTCGGGCGCGGGGCGATTGTTCATCGATACCTCTCTGGCCATCGCGGGCGGCGCGAGAGGCGGGCCGGCCAAGGTGGCGGTCTTCGCCAGCAGCCTGTTCGGCACGATGTCCGGCAGTTCGGTGACGAACGTGGTGACGACCGGCACCTTCACCATCCCCCTGATGAAGAGCATCGGCTATCGACCCGCCTTCGCGGGCGCCGTCGAGACCGTCGCCTCCACCGGCGGGCAACTCATGCCTCCCGTCATGGGCGTCACGGCGTTCGTGATGGCCGAGGTGACCGGCATCCCCTACCTCAAGATCGCAGCAGCAGGCCTCATACCGGCCATTCTCTTCTACGTGGCCGTCTATTTCATGATCGGCGTCGAAGCGAAAAACTTAGGGCTTAGCGGTTTGCCCAGGAGTGAACTCCCGCGCCTGTGGGACGTCCTGCGCCAGAACGGCCACCTGCTTCTGCCCATCTTCGTCCTCATCTACTTCCTGGTCTACGTGCGCGTCTCGCCGATGAAATCGGCCTTTTACGCCATCGGTGCGGCGGTGGTCGCCAGCTGGCTCCGGCAGGAGACGCGTATGGGGGCGAAACGGGTGGCCGAGGCGCTCTACCGGACGATGGAGGGCGCTATCCACGTGGCGACGCCCAGCGCCCTGGCGGGCGTGGTCGTGGGCGTCCTGTCTCTCACGGGGCTGGGGCTCAAGGTCACGGACCTGTTGCTCTCCTACGTGGGCGACAGCAAGATGCTGGGGCTCCTCGCCGTCATGCTGGTCTCCATCGTCCTGGGGATGGGCGTGCCTACGGTCGCCGCCTACCTCGTCGCCGCAGCCGCCGCCGGTCCCGCCCTCGTGAAACTGGGGTTTCCGCTCTTGAGCGCGCACATGTTCATTTTCTACTACGCCGTCCTGGCCACCATGACACCCCCCGTGGCGGCTTCCGCCTTCGCCGCGGGCGCGCTCGCAGGCGCCCACCCCATGCAGGTCGGCTTCATGGCGGTGCGGCTCGGGATCGCCGCTTACATCGTCCCGTTCCTGTTCGTCTACGGGGATTCGCTCCTGATGCAGGGCTCCTGGGGAGGCATCGCGATGGCGGTCGGCACGGCGCTTTTCGGCGTCTATGCCCTGGCGAGATGCGTCATCGACCAGGGAATCGCCCTGTGGCGCAGGGGTGTGCTGGGGGTGGCGGCCCTGCTGCTGATCCTGACCGGCGGCCTGACGGACATCATCGGCCTCGTCGTGCTCGGCCTGGGGCTGGGGGGCGACCTTCTCGCCTGGTTCCAGAAGATTCGCAGCGGGAAGCAAAAAGAGGACACACTTGAGGAGAGCACATAAACGCAGGTTTTCACGTGAACCTGGCAGCCTGTCAATCTCACACAGAGGAGAAAGGCCATGAAACTCACCCGCAAGCAGATTCAACCCGTGGTTATTGCGATCATCGCCGCCTTCGCCTTCGGAGTCGCGTTGTCCGCTCCCGCCGAGGGGGCGAGAAAAGACTGGCCCAAACGCATCACCATCGGCGGCGGGCCGCTTCAGGGAACCATCCAGTTCCAGGCGCTGGGCTGGTCCAGCGTGCTGAACAAGGTCTTGAAGCTCAACTCCTCGGTGGAGTCCACGGCCGGTGCCACGGTGAACGCGAGGCTCATCAGCCAGGGCAGGCAGGACTTCGGCTTCGGGACGAGTTCGAGCATCTCCGACGCCGCCTATCATGGCAGGGGCTTCGCCAAAGGAAAGCGCTACAAGAACCTCCGCATCATGTCGCCGGTCGACAGCTCGGGCGTGCAGTTCTGGACGCCTGCGAAAAGCCCCATCATGAAGGCCGAGGACATCCAGGGAAGACGCCTCAACATCAGCCGTCCGGGCAGCGGCGTGGACCGCTTCGGGCGCAACCTCATGAAGGTGGTCGGCTTAAAGCCCAGCCAGGTGACCAACGTGGGCCACGGCCAGGCGAACCGCATGATGCAGGACGGCATTCTGGACGTCGCCGCCACGATCGGCGCGCCGCCCCATCCCGCCGTCGCCTCCATCACCTCCCAGCTTCCTTTCCGCGTGTTCGGGCTCGGGCACGGGAAGTGGGCGGAGATGATGCTGGCGAAATACCCGTTCTACGTGAAGACGGCGATCGTCGGCGGCATGTACAAGGGGAACCCGAAGCCCGTCAAGACCATCGGGCAGACGAACTGGCTCGGCTCGGGCGCGCACGTGCCGAACGACCTCGTGTATGAGGTGGTGAAGGCGACATTCGCGAACAAGAAGGACCTGGTGCTCGCCCACAGGTCGTGGGAAGCCCTGGACATCAACAAGATGACGAAGGCGAACATCCCCGTGCACCCGGGCGCGATTCGCTATTACAAGGAGAAGGGAATCAAACTGCCCGAATCGGCCATGATGGCAAAGTAAAGAGCCGCTTTGGTACGGGGTTGTTGAAAAAGCCCCTCGGGGTGTGAGGGAATCCCGATCATCGGATTGTTCACCGTAGCGGACAGGCCCCTGCGCCTGTCCGTGGCCCCCGTGCCTGTCCTGACGAAGGACAACCACGGGAATAGACATCTTCGATAAGGGCGGCCACGGGGGGCCGCCCCTGGAAAAGCAACCCCCCCTACCCCCCCTTGACAGGGGGGTATAAAAAGGCGACGCCCCCCAACGAGGAGGGTAGAAAAAAACCTGACAAAGGGGGTATGAAAAGGCAACACCCGCCGCCGGCAGAGGGGCTTTTGTTTTTTCTTGCCCCCCTGACAAGGGGGGGTAGGGGGGGTTGCCTTTATCCCCTGAGGAGGGGAACTTTTTCAACAACCCCAGAAAGGAAAGGATAGTGCGTCTCCCGGATTGGACGATACAGAACTGGACGGATGAGTTGGGCTTCGCCGAGGTCGACCCCGCCGCCGATGCGGTGGCGGGCGAGTTCGGCACGTGGCGGATCCGCTACACGGTGGGCCGCTGGGGGATAGACGAGCGCGGCTCCATCAAGGTCGCCTTCCGGCAGGTGAGCAACTGGGGCGCGCCGCAGTTCGACGACCCCGAGGGGGAGAACTACACCACGGTCCGGCTCCATTCCGATTCCGAAGCGGTGCTCGCACCCAGGTTCGAGAGGCGGGGCTACATCCGCCACTGGCGGCAGGCGCTTACCATCGACGTTCTGGACGGGTGTCTCTGGGAAGGCGACAGCATCGAGATCGTCCTGGGCGATACGAGTCAGGGAAGCCCCGGCCTAAAGGCGCAGACCTTCAGCGAGAGCAATTTCGAGTTCAAGATTTTCGTCGACCCCTTCGGCGCGGGGAATTTTCAGCCCCTGCCGCAATCCCCGACGCTCCGGATCAAAGGAGGAGAGGCGCGCCGCCTCGTCGCCATCATGACTTCAGAAGCCGCCGTCGGCGAAAAGGGATGGCTGCTCGTGAAGGCGGAAGACAGACACGGGAACATCGCGGAAGGCTGCGCCGAGGAGATTTCTCTCGAAGCCGAGGGCGCGAATCTGGGCCTTCCCGAGGGGTTGCGTTTCGATGCAGACGGGCTCGCGCTGATAAGGACGGGGGAGATTTCATTCGGGAGCGAGGGCGTGGCGCGCATTCGTGTGAAAGACAGCGCGGGACGCGAGGCGCTCACGAACCCCGTCGTGGTGCGCGAGCGGATAGACGGCCCCCGCCTGCACTGGGGGGATTTTCACGGGGGCCAGACCGCCGGCACGGTGGGCGTCAACAGCTTCGAGGAATTCTACCGCTTCGCCCGGGACGCGGGCGCGCTCGAGTTCACCACCCATCAGGGAAACTGTTTCGAGGTGACGAACGAGGACATGGAGGAACTGAAAGAGAAGACCCGCGCCTTCCACGAGCCGGGCCGCTTCGTCCCCTTCCTGGGCTATGAGTGGTCGGGAACCACCCCGATGGGCGGGGATCACGCCATATTCTTCTTCGATGAAGAGAACGCGATCCACCGCTGCTCCCACTGGCTACAGACGGATCTCTCGGACGCCGATACGGATCGCGACCACATCACCAGGCTCCATGCGCAACTGCGAGGCGGGGGAGCGCTGAGCCTTCCCCACGTGGGCGGGCGTCCGGCGAATCTCGCCTTTCACGACTCCGAACTCGAACCCGTCATCGAGATCCACTCCAAACACGGTATGTTCGAGTGGATGCTCGAGGAATCCATCGAGCGGAACATGAAGGTGGGCTTCGTCGGCGGGAGCGACGACCACTACGGCCAGCCCGGCGCCTGTTATCCGAGCGAGGACGTGAGCCATTTCGCCGCGCGCAACGGCCTGACGGCGCTCTACGCCGGTGAGCTGACGCGGGAATCCATCTGGGCCGACATCAAGGCGCGCCGCTGCTACGCCACGAGCGGCGAGCGGATTTACCTGCGCTTCACCGTGAACGATAGGTGGATGGGAGAGGAGATCGAGGCGGCCGGGCCCCCGAGAATTTCGGTCGAAGCCGTGGGAACGGGCCCCATCGAGCGGATCGAGGTGTTCCGCGGGATGACGCGGGTTCATACCGAGAAAATCGCACAGGATCGGGCGGGCAATTGGCTTCGCGTTCTGTTCTCAGGCGCCAGGGTGCGCGGACGGGGGCGCTCCACCCTGTGGGACGGGCGGCTATCTTTAAGCGAAGCGCGAATCCTTGAAGTCGATCCCGTCGCGCTCGTAGATAACCGAGACCGGCTCGACCCAAGCGCGGAATCGGGGGTCTCCTGGAGTCTCTACACAGCGGGAGATTCCCGGGGGTTCAACCTCGAACTGGACGGCGATGCGGGCGAGATGGATATCAGCACGGAACACGCGGAACTTCGGGGGAGAATCCGGGACTTTCTCGATAACCCCGCCATGGCGGACGCCGGAAGGCTCGGCCAGCGGATTGAAGTCGGAAGAACACCTTCGACGGACGGCCCCTGGGAGGCGCGCTTCGAGTATACCGACGACGATGCGCCTTCGGGTCTCAACACCTATTGGGTCCGGGTGGTTCAGGTGGATCAGGAAAAAGCCTGGAGCAGTCCCGTGTGGGTGAATCTCGCATAAAATGATGTGGTTTAACCAAGTATGTATCTTGTGAGGAGAGCGAAATGTGCACCATAGGCGCCGTCGCGACGGCTGACTCAGACGGCAATCCCGTCGCCTTCGCGCTCAAGAATTCGGACTACATGCAGGTCGGCCACTGGCACGGCTGCATCACCGGAGGGGCGGGCCATGACTTCATGGGCTTCAACACGGCCTCGCGGCCCGGCGTGAACTCCGGCATGAACGAGAAGGGCCTGGCCGTCATCCGCTCTTTTCTGGACTACCGGGGGCCTTTCGATGAAAAAGACGAACCTGTGAAGGAACAAAAAGACTTCCCGCTCGACGTCGACCGCCGCAGCGCCATCGCCGCGGGCCTTCTGGAAATCTACGAGACCGTCGAGGAGACGCTCCTCTACCTGCACGACGTGATCCCCAAACACACGGGCAAAGGCACCGGACAGCGCGGCGGAAATTTTCTGCTCGCCGACGCGACGGGCAAGGTCGCCGTGCTGGAGCACTGCGAGGACAGAATCGAATCCCGCGTCTATCCGGAAGGATTCTCGGCGCGCGGGAACAACGGGCGCCTCATCCTCCTGGGCGAGCAGGCCCGGCTGCCCGAACAGGTGCGAGAGGACAGGGAGACGCGCTGCGATTACATGCAGACCGCACTGGAGAGGCTTCACGAATCCATCCCCCAAGGGATGAGCAAGGCGGAGGCGCTCGATAGCCTGAAAAGAACCCTCGCCTGGAAAGGCCCCGAAGGGGACGGGGGCGTGGGTTCGATCTGCGCGGTGGATTTACGCGCCCCCGGAGCGCGGACGAACAGCGCGCAGCCGTGTTCGACGCGCACCGCCGTCATCTTCGACCTGATAGAGAAAACCATGCACTTCACGCGGGGAAATCCCGACCGATTCCCCTGGGAGACGATGTGCTTCCCCACATGAAGATGATGGAATTCAACCGCTCCAACCACACCCCGGAAAGAAACGCGAACGCGCCGGGGCCGTCCTGAGAGGAAGATTTTCATGACCGAGAACACCGAACGCCCTGTATTCGTCGTCAGCTCGCCCCGTTCAGGCTCCACCCTTCTGAGATTGATCCTGGACGCCCACCCGCGCCTGGCGGTGCCCCCGCCCGCATGGCTGACGCATTTCATCTATCCCTATCTCTACAGCTACGGCGATTTGTCGATCGAAAGTAATCTCGCCGAAATGATCGAGGACTCCCTCGCCACGCCGACGATCCGCGCATGGCCCATCTCGCCGAGTGCTCAGGAAGTGCGCGCTGAAATGCGAGAGTCCACCTTCGCGGAGATGTACGCCGCATTTCACCGGCTTTATGCGAAATCCGAAGGAAAAGAACGCTGGGGAGAGAAAACGCCGCGCGTCTGCTTCTACATGGAAGACTTGAAATCCATGTATCCCGGCGCGCAGTTCGTCCACATCATCAGGGACGGACGGGACGTCGCCATCGACATCGCGGATTCCGCCCTCTGGCCGAACAACCTCTACGCGACCGCAGGCGTTTGGCGCGACTTCGTCCGTTGTGTGAACGAATCGGCAAAAACGCTGGATCCCGAGTCCTTTTACGTCGTCAGGTATGAGGAACTCTGCGCCGAGCCGGAACCCGTTCTGGAGAAACTGTGTGAGTTCCTGGGGGAGGATTTCTCGCCCGCCATGCTCGCCCATCAGGAAACCGCATCGACGAAAAAGTGGGCCGAAACGCCCATCCACGCCAAGACGGCCCGCCCCATCACGACGGATTTCGTCGAGATGTACAAGCATCGTCTGCCGGAGTCGGACGTAGGGGTCATCGAAAGCCTCATCGGCGAGACACTCGGCGAATTCGGCTACGCCCTCACGGGCGCGCCGGACGACCTATCTTCGCGCGAGAAGCGCCAGCTGATGGAGAACGACACCATCACCAACATCGCGTCCATCGAGTACAAGCGCTGGCATGAGGGAAGAAGAAAAGAACGGTGTGATCGGGGCGTATGGGCGCCAGAGGATCGGGATTCCCTCCTCTGGGGTTTCCATTAAAGGGAGCGTCCGGTTTGTCCCCGCAAAACGACCCGCAGGAGCATCCCCGTCTCCTCGTCCCCGAGGAGGAAAGAGCGGATTTAGAACGCGAGGCCGCCGATCTGCCTCACATCTCCCTCGACGCCCGCCGGCTATGCGATCTCGAACTGCTCTTGAACGGCGGTTTCGCGCCGCTGCAAGGATATCCAAGCCAAAAAGACTACGAGTGCGTTCTCGAATCCATGCGCCTTCAAAACGGGGCGTTGTGGCCCATCCCCATCGTCCTTGACTTATCCGAGAAAGAGGCGAACAGGATCGAGAAGCGCTCCCGGCTCGCCCTGCGGGACGGCGGCGGGACGCCTCTCGCCGTTCTGGACGTGGAAGACATATGGCGAGCCGACTTTGAGCGGGAAGCGCAATGCGTATTCGACACCCTCGATCAGACCCACCCGGGGGTCAGGTATCTTTTCCGGGAAACCGGCCCCTTCTACCTCGGCGGCCGTTTGCGCGGAATCCGCCTGCCCCGGCACGCCGACTTTCCCGAATATCGCAATTCCCCCGGAGAGCTGCGGGAGAAATTCCGGGCGATGGGATGGAAGCGGGTCGTCGCCTTTCAGACGCGCAACCCGATGCACAGGGCGCACGTCGAGCTGACGAAGAGCGCCGCTTCCGAGAATGGAGCGAAAATACTTCTGCATCCGGTAGTGGGAATCACGAAACCGGGCGACATCGACCATACGTGCCGGGTGCGCTGCTACGAGCACGTTCTCAGGCATTACGCGCCTGATTCCGTCACCCTGGCGCTATTGCCCCTGGCGATGCGGATGGCCGGCCCCAGAGAGGCCCTCTGGCACGCGCTCATAAGAAAAAACTACGGCTGCACCCACTTCATCGTGGGCAGGGATCATGCCGGCCCCGGCGTCGACGGCCGGGGTGAGCCTTTCTACGACCCGTACGCCGCCCAGGACTTGCTGAAAACCCACCAGTCCGAGTGCGGAATCGCGATGGTCCCGTTCCAGGAGATGGTCTACGCCCCGGATGAGGAGCGCTACCTGCCGGTGGATCGGCTCCCCGAAAACACCCGCATCCTCAAAATATCCGGCACGAGGCTTCGCGAAATGATGGAAAAGGGCGAAGAAATCCCCGGGTGGTTCACCTACGCGGAAGTCGCGAAAGAGTTGAGGCGTTATTCTTCCCCGAAAAAGTCTTGAGCCGCGCCCGCCGTCAGAACTCGAAGCCGTGGACGGGATCATGAATGACAATATCCACCAATCACATCCATAGGACAACAGGACTACAGAGCCGATGAGGGCGGCTCGATGCGACGTAGGATGGCGGAGATGGAGGGTCAATCGCGACTGAGAAAGGAGCGATTGCGGTTTGCGTCCGATGAGGGAGGCTGCGGAAATGCGACAAGGCTGCGGGAACTTCGGATGATCCAGCAATCATGCCCGTATGGTGGCGGAGAGGGAGGGATTCGAACCCTCGAGGCACCTTGTGGGCACCTATACGATTTCCAGTCGTACTCCTTCGGCCTCTCGGACACCTCTCCGCGGGAGTGGGGCCGTCGCGCGAATCACGAACGGGCCATGCGGAGTTTTGTATATCACGGACGAAGCCGGAATGTCAGTCCGCCACCCCAATCGCGCCTTGACTTTTCGCCTCGTTTTCCCGATGATTCCAGGTACGTCAGAAAGGAGGTGATCCTAATATGAAAATACACTGTAGGGACGAGGTGACCGGCGCCTAGGGGAGAAGCCCTCGGGAGATTCCCACGGGTTTATCTTCGCCCAGGCGAATCCCCACCAGGTCACCGAACCATGAAAGACCCCGGTCCGAAAGGGCCGGGGTTTTTCACGTCGCGCCATATGAAAACTTTCATCTTTCACGCAATTTATCCTCAAAGCATAAGGAGCAGGATTCGATGCCGCAGACGAGTTGGACGGTCTATCTATCCGGAGAAGTGCACACCGACTGGCGCGAACGCATCACCGAGGGCGCGGAGAGGGCGGGCCTGCCGGTCACCTTCCTCGCCCCCGTCACGGACCACGACGCGAGCGACGATTGCGGCGTGTCGATTCTCGGCGGTGAGGAAAAGCCGTTCTGGAAAGACCGCAAGGGCGCGGGCGTGAACGCCATCAGGACGCGCACGCTCATCGAGAAGGCGGACGTGGTGGTCGTGCGCTTCGGGGAGAAATACAGGCAGTGGAACGCCGCGTTCGACGCGGGCTACGCGGCGGCTCTGGGGAAAGCCCTCATCACCCTGCACGACGCGGGCCACACCCACGCGCTCAAGGAAGTCGACGCCGCCGCCATGGCCGTGGCCGAAGAACCCGAACAGGTGGTGCGCATTCTCAACTACGCCATCAACGGGACTTTGTAGCAGGCGTATACGGGGTTGGTAAAAATCCTGTCCACCCTTCGAGATTGTTCGCCGTAGGGACAGGCGCAGAGGCCTGTTCGGAACCCCTGTGGTCGCCCGATTGGCTGGCAAGAACGAGGGTTTGACGCGACCGGGGAGAGAAGATTTTCACTCCCCCCTTGAGGGGGCTGTTGAAAACCCCCTCGCCGAGGGACATTGCCTTTAGCGGGAAGGCCGCTTTCGCGCGAACCCCCGACCTCCCTCTTTGAAAGCAACCCCCCCTACCCCCCCTTGTCAGGGGGGCAAGAAAAAGCAAAACCCCCTCGACTTGGAGGAGGCGCGTCGCCTTTTTATACCCCCCTGACAAGGGGGGGTAGGGGGGGTTGCTTTTCCAGTCAAGAGAGGTGTTCCCACTCTCCCCGATCAGGAACGATCTACACAGGAACACATCGGGGTTTCACAGGCTGCCTCACCTCCCCCTTGGCAGCACCTCATAGGCTTCGGGGTTCACGAGGGTGGAGGGCCGCTCGCCCCGGAAGTAGGCGAGGACGCACTCGGTCGTGTGGCGGAGCGTATTGCGAATCGCATCCTCGCCCCGGCCGCCCAGGTGGGGGGCGAGCACGGCGTTCTCGAGCGTGAATATGGGATGCGAATAATCGGGCGGCTCCTCGGGGAACACGTCGATTCCCGCGCCCCGGATGACGCCCTCCTGAAGAGCCTCGGTCACCGCGTCGAGATCGAAGACGGGCCCCCGCGAGGTGTTGAAGACGTAAGCGTCGGGCTTCATGAGGCTTAAGATTTCGCGGCCTATGATGTGCGTCGTCTCGGGCGTCAGGGGCACGTGGCAGGTGAGGTAGTCCGATTCCCTCGCCAGCTCTTCCAGGCTCACGAAGCGCACACCCAGCGCATTCGCCGTCTCCTCGTCTTGCACGATGTCGTGGGCGATCACCTTCATGTCGAAGGCGACGGCCCGTTTCGCCACCTGCTTGCCGATGTTCCCGAAACCCAGTATCCCCATCGTCATCCCGTTGAGCGGACGCATGGGCGGCTGAATTTCGCGCCAGAGGCCCTTTCTGATTTCTGTGTCCAGCCAGCCGATGCGCCGGACGGCGCAGAGCAGCATGCCGAAGAGATGCTCCGCCACGGATTGTGAGTTCTGCCCCGCCGAGTTCGCGACGAGTATGCCGCGCTCGGTGGCCGCCGGTATGTCGACGTTGTTCAGGCCCACGCCGGCGCGCACGATGATTCTCACCCCGGGGGCGCCATCCATCACGCCTGCCGTATAAGGCTCCGCCCCCGCGATGACGGCGGTCACACCCGGCAGGGCCGCGATGACGTCTTCCTCGGGCATGTAGCCCCGGCACTCGTCGAGGCGCACCTCAAGCCCCTCGTCCACCAGGGGCTGGAACATCTCCATCGGGTCATCGAAATTCAGGATAAAGGGGGTTCCCACCCAGACGACGGGTTTATCGCTCATTCGCTTTCATCTCCATTTCATTCGTTCTCTTGCTTGCTCAGAAAAATACGAAAAACCGGAATCTACCTGCCCCGCCAGACGGGCTTTCTCTTCTCTCTGAAGGCGAGGATCCCCTCTTTGGAATCTTCGGTGTGCAGGATGCGGTCCGCCACGTCGCGCGACATGTAGACCCTGTCGCGATAGCCCAGGTCCTCGCCCCGGCGCGCCGCCTCCTTGATGGCGCAGACCGCCATGGGCGCCGCTTCCAGGATTTCGTGCGCGTAGCGCACAGCCGTCGGCAGCAGTTCCTCGTGCGGCACCACCTCGGTGGCGATCCCCAAACGCAGGCACTCCTCGGCGGGGATGAACTTGCCGCGCATGAGGTAGCTCATCGCCTGCGTCCAGGGAATCGCGTGCGCGCACATGGCGGGGCCGCTCACCGAGGAGATGCCCCGCAGCACCTGCGGCCAGCCCATGGAGCCGCGCTCCGAGAAGATGAGGATGTCCGAGTTCAGCGCGAAGCCCGCCCCCTGGGCGAGGCAGGGGCCGTTGATGGCGCAGATGACGGGCTTGTAGAGATAGCGGAGATAGAGATAAAGCTCATCGTTCGACATCACCTGGGCGTCGCTCTCGGGCATCTTCTCCACGATGTCCTTGCCCGAGCAGAATACGTCCCCCGCCGCCGTGATGACGGCCACCCAGACGTCGGGGTTGTGCTTGATGTCGACGTAGGCGTCCTGCACCTCCTTGCGCATGGCGTAGTTGATGGCGTTTTTCTTCTCGGGACGGTTCAGGGTGAGATACGCGACGTGGTTCTTGACTTCATACGTGGTTGCTTCTCGGTTCGCCATGGCCGGGCTTCCTTTTTCTGAAAAGGTGCGGGAGCGTCTCTATCGCTCCTTGAAATCATTGTCGGGTCGAAGACCGCCATTGTAGCGAAAAGCGCCCGTGCGCGCTCCCGTGCGCGGAAATTTCCTTATTCTGAAACTTATGAGAGACTCCACCCACCGGAAACAGCAAATCCACCGAACCGATAGGAGAAGCCACATGCGCGTCGTCGACGTCATCGCCGGAATCCTGAAGCGCGAAGGGGTGAGGCACCTCAAATGCTACCCCACCACCGTCCAGATCGAAGCGGCCGCCGCTATCGGCATCCGGCCCATCGTCTGCCGCCAGGAGCGCGTGGGGGTGGGCATCGCGGACGGCTTCGCCCGCGTCACCAACGGCGCCGCACCTTCTGTTTTCACCATGCAGTACGGACCGGGGGCGGAAAACGCCTTTCCGGGCATCTCGACCGCGTATTCGGATTCCACGCCTATGCTGCTGCTCCCTCTCGGTCACGCCAGGGGGCGCGACCGCGTGTTCCCCATGTTCAGTTCGGTCGACTCCTACGCCTCGGTGACGAAATCGGCCGAGCAGGTCAACGTGCCCGAACGGGCGGCGGATGCCATGCGCCGCGCCTTTCATGCGATGAGAAACGGCCGCCCCGGCCCCGTGCTCGTCGAATTGCCCGAAGACATCGCGGGTATGGAAGTCTCGGAAGATATGCTGGGCGGCTACACGCCCGTGAAGCGAACGCGCGCCCAGGCGGATCCGAAGGACGTGGAAAGCGCCGCAGAGGCGCTGCTGTCAGCAGAAAGTCCGGTGATCCTTGCAGGCGCGGGTGTGCTCTACGCGGAGGCGACCGGGGAATTGCGCGAGCTGGCGGAACTCCTCCAGATTCCCGTGTTGACCACCATGGAGGGCAAGAGCGCGATCTCGGAAGCGAACCACCCCTTGGCCCTGGGCGTCGGCTCGAGCGTCATGAGCGGCCCCGCCTATCATTTCTTAAGAGACGCCGACCTCGTGTTCGCCGTCGGCACGAGCCTCACCGACCACGGCCTCGCCACGCGCGTGCCCGGCGGAAAGACCATCGTCCACGCGACGAACGATCCGGTCGACATCAACAAGAATTACCCCGCCGATCACCCCGTGCTCGGCGACGCGAAGCTCGTGCTGCGCCAGTTCATCGACTGCTGCGCCGAGCGGGCGGGGAGCGCGGACAGAAGCGGGCGCGAGGAGGTGCAGGCGCAGGTGGCGGAGGCGCGGAAGGCCTGGCTGGACGAATGGGCGCCCAAGCTCACTTCGGATGAAAAACCCATCAACCCCTACCGCGTCATCGGGGAGCTGATGCGGAACGTCCCTGCGGCGGAGGCCATCGCCACCCACGATTCGGGGAACCCGCGGTACGAGATGCTGCCCATGTATCTCTGCGACACGCCGAGGTCCTATCTCGGCTGGGGGAAATCGCACCAGCTCGGCACGGGGCTCGGCCTCGCCATGGGCGCGAAACTCGCCGCGCCCGAGAAGTTCTGCGTGAACTTCATGGGCGATGCGGCGTTTGGGATGACGGGGCTTGATTTCGAGACCGCCGTGCGCGAGAACCTGCCCATCTGCACGGTGGTGCTCAAGAACTCCACCATGGCGGTGGAGACCAATCACATGGCGCTCTCCCACGAGAAATACGGCACGCGCGACGTGGGCGGCGAATACGCCGACATCGCCAGGGCGCTGGGCGGCTGGGCGAAGCGCGTGGAGGACCCGAATGAGGTCGGCCCCGCCTTCCTGGAAGCCAGAAGAAAGACCGAAGAAGGTACGCCCGCGCTGCTTGAGTTCATCACGAGCGAGGAGATGGGCTACTCCCACGCCCGCCCGTTCGGCTAGCTCCGGCACAGCGGGGCAAGGACGAAACCCACAGCCGCCATGTTGATCTCACCCTGAGCAGTGTTCCCCCTTCCCTCACCCTGAGTAGCGGCGAAGCCGCGTATCGAAGATGTCTATTCCCGTGCTTCTCCTTTGTCAGGACAGGCACGGGGACCTGTCCCTACGGTAAACCATTCGATGATCGGGATGCCCTCCCCGGCGCGGGGTTATTCAAGGGCCCGCGGCTTACGCCTCGACGACGATCTTGCCCATCTGCTGGTTCGACTCCATGTACTTGTGCGCCTCCACCATGTCGTCGAGCGGGAACGTCCTGGCGACGATGGGCCTGAGGGCGCCCGATTCGAGGCCCTCGTAGATGAATTTCTTCCCCCGCTCCCTTTTTTCCGGGAACTTCGTGATCTCCATGATCGTATAGCACCGGAAGGTCAGCCCTTTCCGCAGAGCCGGGAACAGGGGTATCTCCGCAGCCTCGGGCGAGAGGCGGCCGTAGAGGAAAATCGAGCCCTGGTACGCGGTCGCGTCGGCGAGTTTCGGCAGCGTCGACCCGACGACGGGGTCGAAGACGACGTCGGCGCCCGCGCCGTCCGTGATATCCATCACCCGCCCGGCCAGATCCTCATCGTCCGTCACGACGACGTGGTCCGCGCCCGCGCCGAGAATGAAATCCTTCTTGCCCGCCCCGCGCGTCGTGGCGATCACCCGCGCGCCGACCGATTTCGCAATCTGGATCGCCGCGACGCCGACGCTGCTGCTCGCCGCCGTGAGCAGGACGGTATCCCCCTCCTTCACGCCCCCGAATTCGATGAGCGCGCCGTATGCGGTGAAATACGGCATCCAGATGGAAGCGCCCTCGGCGGGCGAGAGGTTATCGGGATAGCGGGCGGCGGCGAACGCCGGCACGACCGCCTGCTCGCCGCACACGCCGTGCTCCACCATCGAGAAACAGGGAATCGTGCTCACTCGGTCCCCGACCGCGAGGCCCTCTACGCCCGGGCCCACGGCGTCTATCGCCCCGCAGGCCTCATAACCGATGCGGGAGGGGAACACCGGCTTGTCGTGGTAGCGGCCCTCCCGGAAGAGAATCTCCGCCCGGTTGAGCCCCATCGTCTCCACGGCGACGCGCACCTCGCCCTCCCCCGGCTCCAGATCAGGAACTTCCGCCACGCGGAGCACGTCCGCGCCGCCCAACTCGTCGAACAAAACCGCTTTCGGCATTCTCTCATCCTCCATCCTTGTCTATGAATTTGAACGAACCCTTGCAGAACATTCCCGCCCGCTCATACAGACCCGCCTACACCTCGACGACGATTTTGCCCATCTGCTCGTTCGATTCCATGTACTCGTACGCCCCCACGATGTCGTCGAGCGGGAACGTCCTGGCGATGACGGGCTTGAACGCGCCCGACTCCAGACCGTCATAGATGAACCTTTTCGCTTCCTCTCTCAACCTCGGGTCTCTGGAAATTTCCATTATCGTGTAGCCCCGGAAGGTCAGGCCTTTCCGGATGGCCGGGTAGAGGGGGATCACCGAATCATCGGGCGAGAGATGACCGTAACAGAAAATCGTGCCGTGGTAGGCGGCCGCCTCGGCGAGCTTCGCCAGATAAGACCCGACGACGGGGTCGAAGGTGACGTCAGCACCTGCGCCGCCCGTATGCTCCAGCACGGACTCCGCCAAATCCTCCGCATCCGTCACGACGACGCGAGCAGCACCGATGTTCAGGAGAAAATCCTTCTTCCCCGCTCCGCGCGTCGCGGCGATGGGCCGCGCACCCAGCGAACGCGCGATCTGGATCGCCGCAATGCCGACGCTGCTGCTCGCCGCGGTGATCAGGACGTTGTCGCCTTTCTTCACCCGCCCGTATTCGACGATCGCTCCGTATGCGGTCATGTACTGCATCCAGACGGCCGCAGCCTTGACCGGCGTGAGGTTATCCGGGTAGCGGGCCGCGGCGAACGCCGGCACGACCGCCTGCTCGCCGCACACCCCGTGCTCTATCATCGAAAAACACGGTATCGTGCTCACGCGGTCCCCGACCGCGAGATCCCCCACGCCGGGGCCTACCGCGTCTATCGTCCCGGCCGCCTCATAGCCGATTCGGGAGGGGAACTCCGGCTGTACGTGGTAGACGCCCTCGCGGAACATGATCTCCGCCCGGTTTATCCCGAGCGCTTCGACCTCGATGCGCACCTCGCCCTCCCCCGCCTCGAGATCCGGAACCTCGGCCACGCGGAGCACGTCCGCACCGCCCAGCTCGTCAAAAAGAACCGCTTTCGGCATACCTGCATCCTCCCAGGGTTTCTTCTAAAGGGCCGGGCCGACGGGCCACTCGATGACCGTCACCCCCAGAAACCACAGGGGCTCTATCCGGTAAGTCCACAGATTCGCCCCGGTGTCTCCGCTGAGAGCCGCGGCGGAAATCCATGTCCTGATCTCGTTGCCCCCGTTTCCGCCCTCATCGATTCTGGCCTGCGGCCACGCGGAGAGGCCCTTCGCGTCCGCGCGGCATAGCATATCGATCACCTCGCGGTCCCACGCCTCGTCGATATCGCCCTGCTCGGGGGTCCCGATCCAGTGCGAGGGCGCGCCCGTCGCCACGACGGCCACGCGATCGCAGCCGGCATAATCCTCCAGCAAGCGCCTGAGCGAGACGCCGAGTTCGTATGATCGCGCGGCGGGCGGCAGGGGCGGCGCCACCGTATTTTGCAGGATCGGCACGATGGGAAGCCCGGTATCGCCCATGAGCGCCAGGGGCGATACGAAGGAATGATCGAGCGCGAGTTCGCGGCAAACCAGGGGGTCGAAGCCGCTCGCCAGCAGCCCGCGCGTCAGGTGGGATGCCAGCCCCTCGGCGCCTTCGTATATGTCAGACGGCAGAAAAGGCTCGGTCTTCACCGGGCCGAAGCGGGGACCCGCGCCGATAGCCAGGGCGGGGTATCTGTCCATGGAGAAGGCGTGCAAGTGATCGTTTCCCAGCAGGACCATCGCCTCGGCGCCGCGCTCCACGATCGCGCGGGCCATCCGACGATAGGAGGAGAACACCTCTTCCCTCACTTCTTCTGCGGGCGCATCGTGCCTCAGGATAAAAAGAGGCGTGTGACTGGCCGCGAAGGCCCCGACGATCTCCGCCACGCTATATCTCCCCCTCATCGGGGCGCGGATAGGATAGGCCTGCAAGCGCCGCCCGGAAATCTTCATCCGAAATGCCTGCGCGAAACTGCAGCACCCGAAGCAGATAGGGGTTGGCGCCGAAGCGCCACAGCGCGCGCACGTCGGAATCGCGAACCGCCGCAAGCTCCGCATCCGTGACGTCATAGCCGCGCGCGAATTCGAGCGGGGCGCGCAGGAACGCCTCGCGTTTTTCCAAAGGCTGAATGTCGTGGATCAAGCGGTTCAGGGATAATTTCGGCATGGATGAAGCCTACATGAGGAGTCTGCGAAAAGAAATCGCCCCGAGACGGGGGAGGTGAAAAAGTCGGAGAGGGAAAATTTATTTGTGTGTAGGGGTCGCATACATGCGACCCTGTTTTTCACCCTCCGGCGACGGGCTGCATGTATGCGGCCCCTACAATCGAGGCGGCGCCTGTCTCGAACGGAGTCGAGGAGGCGTGTTGAGGCGGCTACTCGGAGGGAGGTCGATGCGGAGGCCTCCTCAGGCGGCGTCAGCCGCTAGCCGATTCACGCCCGGCGCGGCTATAATCCCGCCATCTCATCGAACAAGGAGTCCGATATGGAATGCACGCCGGACCCGGCCCTTCCGCCGGGACGCGGAAAACCGGGCAAGGAGATGACCCCCGAGGAAGCGAACGGCTTCAAGCTCCTGGGCCACTGCGATTTCGGCGGCCGCAACAAGGGCGACGTCATGCAGCTTCTCGTGAAGGACGACTTCGTGCTCTGCGGCCACGTGGGCATGTCGGGCGCGGGCACGAGCGTCATCGACGCCTCGAACCCCCGGAAGCCCAAACTCGTGAACCAGATTCCCGCCCCGCGCAACACGCACAACAACAAGCTCCAGATCGTGGGCGACATCATGGTCGTGAACAACGAGCAGTTCGGCGGGCGAGGCCCCGATTTCGAGCCCTTCAAGGCGGGCATCGACATCTACGACGTATCGAACCTGCCCGAACTCCGCCCGCTGGGGTATTTCCACACGGGCGGGCGCGGGGTGCACCGGTTCTGGTTCGGCGACGGTCGCTACGCCTTCCTGACGGCCGGGGACGATGAATACATCGATCAGTTCCTGAAGATCATCGACCTGGATGATCCCACCCGCCCCAAAGAGGTGGGCCGCTGGGCGATGCCGGGCATGCGGAACGACGAGGAGCGCGACTGGTACCAGATGGGCCAGTTTCGCTTCAAGAAAAACCGCAAGGGCGAATACATCCCCCTGGGCGGCGAGGTGCCCGAGGGGATGAAGAAAAAACGCGCCTGCGTGCACATGTCAATGAACGTAGGCGAGAGGTGCTACGGCGCGTGGTGGGATTCGGGCTTCATCATCCTCGACATCGCCGACATCACGAACCCCGCCCTCATCAGCCACACCCAGTGGCCGCCCGAGGAGAGTTCGGCCACGCATTCGGTGCTGCCCCTTTTGGACAGAAACATCTGCATCGTGTCGGATGAATGCACGGCGGAGGACATGGAGGACATCGAAAAGCAAATCCGCGTGATGGACATATCGGATGAGAAAAACCCGAAAGTGCTCTCCACCTTCCCGCACCCCGAGGGCGATTACGCCGAGCGCGGCGGACGATCCGGCCCGCACAACCTGCACGAGAACCGCCCGGATTCCCTCATCGATAAAACCCGAGTCTACATGACGTGGTTCAACGGCGGGCTTCGCGTGTTCGACATCGAAGACCCGCTGAATCCCAAAGAAGTCGCCCACTACGTGCCCGAAACGCCCAAACGCGACCCCATCCGCCCCTTGTGGGGGAGAGACTACGAACTCCTGCAGGTCCAGGTGGACGACGTCTACATGGCCGCCGACGGCAGGGCCTACATCAGCGAACGCCTCGGCGCGGGTGTGTGGATACTGGAGTCTGATTTTTAGGGGATGCTTCCTTGCATTCGCATATTCGGGCACTGGCTGATGAATGACAAATTGATTCCCGCTCATCAAGAGTGATCAATGCTGCATCGAGGAAATCTTGGGTAGTGTCTCAGTTTGAAAAAATATCCCCATTCAAAAAATCAGAAAAGCTCTCGAAAAAGATGGATGGGAAATGGAAGAGAACAAAAGGGGCCCCTTGGGGTATAGAAATGACAAGGGCCAACAGGTAGTTCTTCACATGCACCCGAAGGCGACCAAGGGCCCTAAAACTCTCAAGGGCTTGTTGAATGCCGTTCAATGGACAGAATATGATCTGAGGCCGCTTAAAATTAATCAAGTAGAAAATACTCGGAAAAGATAGTCTTTTCTGAGTATTTTCGTTCACATTCCATGTTTTCAATCCGTTCGCATTCCATATTTTCAATCCGTTCGCAAAATTCCGTTCACATTAATGAAAATACGGTTGCGCGTGAACGATTGATGTGTTATCGTTCGTTCATGGCTGGAAAAGGCGATGACGTCTCAGCTGGCCAGCCAAGACGTCATCGGGTGAAACTTGGTGGTTCAGAAGAGATCCCACCATATCATCCAGAGCCTACCCGGTCAACAACAATATTGGTGTGCCTTTAACCCAGGGAGGTCTGTAGTGCTGGCGGGGAGGTTGTGCATTCCTTCCCTTGCCAGCAAACTATTTTATACACCATGCGCTGAAAATGCGCAATTTGTACAGGAGAATTATTATGTCAAGTCTTCGAGTTAATGATCTTTTAGGGCCATTCATGAAAATATTATGGGAGCGACATCAATGCAGCATCAAAGAAATGGTAGATCAAATAGCGATAAATCTTGGCCTTTCTTTGGAAGAAATGACGCAAACCATCCCGAGCGGTCGAGAAACTGTGCTTCAAAATAAAGTCGGATGGACCAGAACATATTTAAAAAAAGCGGGGCTGGTTGAGTCTCCTCGCCGTGGATGGGTCGGAATTACCCCCGAGGGCAGAAAGGCGATTAGAGCTGCTGGAGTTGTTGATATTAATTATTTAAATACGATCCCTGAATTTGTTGAGTTTCGAAACAAAAGAAGCACAGGCAATCAAAGAGAAAAAAGCAATCAAATCCCTGCGAAAAAGAAAAACTTAACACATCTGATCCCTATAGAATTTGGGATGGATCAGTCAGGAGCATATCAAGCAGATCAAGTTTCTCTTTCGTTCGATGGACTTAATCAGAGAATATATTTTCAATTTTCGAAGAAATTTAATAGAGCGATATCAAAAGAGGTAATTGTGAGCATTCCTTTTGCCGATGAAGCACCCATAAGCCATGTCACAACACTCTGTAAAATCCTCAATGATATATCCGACACCCCCAAAAGATGAACAATTCCTAACTCTCTCCTTACGCGGCTTTCTGCCGCTTCTTGTAGGTTTTCGGGTGCCCCGGCCTCGGTTCCCGCGTTCTATGAGTCCAACGATCCACTCCATATCACGAAGCTCCGAATCAACTCCAGCGGCCATAGCTGAGCTTACTCGTATGCTCTTGTGAATACGGCAGAAGTTATAGTGCAGGAAATAGAGGGCGAGCATATGCACATGGTTCACAAGCCGCTTCGAGAAGGCGTTGGTAAGGCGCGTGAAGCGACACATACACATGCGCATTGTGAGGTTCTGGCGCTCGACGTAGCTGTTGGAAATATGCTCCGGTTCCGGCCTACCGGATATCACTAATTCTTGTACCCCCAATTATTGACCTCCTGGGCCATATATCCTCCTCAGCACCGCGTAATCGATCTTCTTCTCGAAAGCATCATCCACCGCTTCGAGATATGGCCTATGGCCGTCCGTGGCCAACTGGACACGATGTGCAAGCCTTGAAGCCACATCCTCCATGAGCTCCTCCGCGTAGCCTCTATCTCGGCTCCCGACCAGATACGATATGATCAGCTTCGAGTCCGCATCCAGTGCCGCCCACGTCCATAGGTTGTGCCGTCAAGGTTACGAGATCGCCATAGGTGAAATTGCCGAATCTCAAACACCCAACCAGATAATCGCCCGAAAGGGCGGTAAGGCGAGAGCCGATAATCTTTCGCCCAAATCTCGAAAAGAGATAGCAAAAAACAGCGCGGCGGCGCGCTGGAGAGTTGCCTCTGTAGAGTAGTTCTCAACTGCATTCAGTTCCCTCTCGCTTACAGCAAAACAAGAGAACCGCGATATGTGCGAGCCCGTAAGGGCAGGCGAGAAGGACCATGAAAAATTTCAAAGTCAACCACCTCCAAATTTTGGCAGTGATTGACTTTTGTTATTTTTATGCCAGAATGATTGTTACGAGGTAAAGCTATCCGCAGTCGTTTAGACCCATGCAAAAATTTCGAGTTATCTACGCAAGTGCTGCTTAACGCGCCTGGAATCAAAACAGGGATGGATTTTGATGATGACTGTCCGCGCTGTTGACGTGGCCGCTTACATCCTGCGAAAGCAGGGCAAGATGCCGACCATGAAACTCCAGAAGCTGGTTTATTACGCCCAGGCTTGGTCTCTGGTCTGGGACGACAAATCCCTCTTCCGCGATCGCATCGAGGCATGGGCGAACGGTCCGGTCATTCGAAATCTCTACAAGGCGCACCGGGGACAATACCTCTTGTCAAATATTCCTGGCGGCGACCCGGAAAAATTGGATGCCGTGCAGCGTGAAACCGTCGATGCCGTTCTCGAATTTTATGGAGACAAGACATCTCATTGGTTAAGTGCGCTAACCCATATGGAGGCCCCCTGGCGGGATGCCCGGGAAGAAGCAGGGCTTCTCAGCGGACAACGCGGAAAGGCGCGTATTTCAAACGCATCGATGGCTGAATACTACTCCAGCCTCTAAATTCCGTTGGCCAGGAAATCAAGTCAAAAGAAATCAAAACTCGCTCAAGAACCTCAACCAAAAAAACAGTCAAAAGCGCAGCAAACTACCGTCCACGGTGCTCCTCTCACCTGGAGATTCAGCGAAAGCGACCGTGGCGGCGATTGGGCGTGGACGAATCTGTCAGACCCAAACCTTTACAAGAACGTGATGGAAAAACTACAGGAATTCGAAAACAAAAACTGGAGCCAAATCATACAAAGCGGGAGTCACCCGATCCAGATTGCTAATATCGTGAAACCTGCGCGGGATCGCCTCGAAAAGATCCACAAAGATGATACCGATGAACTCATGTCCTTTCGGCTGACCGGCAAAAATCGAGTCTGGTGTGTACAGGAAGCGAACATCATGAAGATTCTATGGTGGGATCCGAATCATGAAATCTGCCCATCCACCCAAAGACACACCTAAGAAACCGACTCTGGATTGAAAATGACCAAAATATGATTCCCCCCCATACGCTTTTTTACTTAAGCAAATCCCCCCTACCCCAGCTTCTCACCAAAAAACGCGAGCGTCTTCTCCCAGGAATCCTCGCTCTGCTCGGCGCGGAAGCGCTCGGGGTTGTCCTCCCACTGAAAGGCGTGGCCCGCGCCGTCGTAGCGGAGGAAGACGTATTCGGCGCCCGCGCTCTTGAGCGCCGCCTCGTAATCGTCCACGTCTTCGGGCGAGGGGTTCTGATCGTCATTCCCGAAAATTCCGATGACCGGACACGCGATGTCGCCGGTCAGCTCGATGGCGGGCGGGTTTCCCGCGCCGCGCACCTCCTTCACGCCGCCTCCGTAGAAGACCGCGCAGGCGGCGTAGCGCGAATCCGTGCATGCGCCCAGCCAGCTCACGCGCCCGCCCCAGCAGTGGCCGACGACCCCGATCCGGCCCGCGTCCACGCTATCGAGCGCCGTCTGCGCGTCGTTGAACTCATCGCGCTTTATCTGCATATCGTCTTCCTTCGACCACCAGTGGTAGAGAAACGGAACCGAAACCGCGTAGCCGTTCTCCCGGTAACGCTCCGCTGCTTTGAGCGTGAAGGGATCGCCCTCGATTCCCCCGTGCCCCGGTATGTGCTGGCAGAGCACCAGCCCCGGATGGGGGCCTGCGCCTTCGGGTTCATACAGGAAAATCTCCATCTCGCTGCCCTGGACCTGCGTCGTCTCGATTCGGTACGTCATTTGTATTCCTCTTTTTGGATAAAGGAGTGAAGCCACGTGGCCCCCTCACGAAATACGACGAATTATGGGAATTATATACTTTAGTTGACGACTTCCTTTTGCCTGCCCGGGTTTTTCTCACGCCTCCCTTGATTGTTATTTCCGGTCGACAAGGGGCTGTTGAAAAACCCAGAAAGGGAAAATTTGTTTGTGTATGTCGGACATATATGTCCGACATACATGCGACCCACCCTGGTTTTTTTCGCTCACCGCAAGGGCCGCATATATGCGGCCCCTACACTCCCTTCGGCAAGGCGGTATCCCATTACCACCATTCCGACATTGCGGGGGCTTTTTCAACAGCCCCGACAAGCGAGGGAATACGCCCGTAGGGACAGGCCTCCGTGCCTGTCCGACACCTGAAAAGGGCAACCACGGAGGGCAGGACAACCCCGAGGAGGGGTTGTCCCTACTGATGAAAAACTGCGCCTCAAGCGTCCTCGAATACGAGGTTCTCAGGGTTTCCCCGCAGATAAGCCTCCACGTTGTCCACCGCTATGCGCGCCTCGCGCTCCACGGCGCCTTCGGTGTGCGCGGCGACGTGGGGGGTGAGGATGACGTTGTCGAGCGAACGATAAGGCGAATCCCCCGGCAGGGGCTCTTCGGGCTCGAACACGTCGAGACCCGCGCCTGCGATCCTCTTTTCCCGTAGCGCTTCGAGCAGGGCGTCCATGTCCACGAGCGCCGCGCGCGAGGTGTTTATCAAAAACGCCGTGGGCTTCATCCCCGCGATGCGCTCGCGGGAGATGACCCCCCTCGTCTCGGGCGTCACGTGAAGGTGAATCGTCACGAAATCGCAGCGCATGCAATCATCGAGCGCCGCCGCGTGTGCTCCTTCTTTCGCGGCGCGCTCGGGCGTCATGTGCTTCGACCACGCGAGCACCTCCATCCCGAAGCCCCGCGCCATGGGGACAACCTTGCTCCCGATGTGCCCGAAGCCGATCACGGAGAGCGTCTTGCCGAGAAGCTCCACGCCCCGGACGGGCTCCCACACCCCCGCCCGCATGGCGGGTCTTTGATAGGGGAGCTGCTTCGCCAGGGCCAGGACCATCATCATCGTGTGCTCGGCCACCGAGGGACTCCCGGCTCCCGGCGTCACGGAAACAGATACGCCCTGCTCCCGCGCGCGCTTCATGTCCACCGCACGGGGGCGCGTGCCCCACACGGAAATGAAGCGCAGCTTAGGGGCGGCATCGAGCAATGCAGTGTTCTTGAAGTCCGTCTGGTAGCGCACGGTGAGGATGACCTCCGCATCGGCGATGCGCTCCGCCATCTCCTCCTCACTCGCAGGCCGCTCGGTGAAATGGGCCACTTCTCCTAGGCCCTCTAAGCGCGGGAGATGGGACGAATCCGTGAAGTTGCCCTCGTAGTCATCCGGAATCACGATTTTCATGCGCACACGCTCCGCTCGCCTGAGTCCGCAAAGCCTCCTTACCGGGTTTCTCCCCTCACGGTATACCCCAATATGATTGACAGAACATATCGTCTCAAGTAGTCCTATGGGATCGGGCAAATCACTATCGACGTGTCTCGCTTCCAGAAGGATGCCATCTCCGCCATGATGCCGGACCTGACTTCTGAAGAATCAGAGATGGTGGGCCGCGCGCGCACGATCGCGCGTGAGGACATCCTCCCCATCGCCGCGGCGCGGGACAGGAACTACGCGCCGGGCGAGGCCTATCCCTGGCATATTGCCGATAAGCTCGACGCCGCAGGACTCAGAACGCTCACCGTGCCCGAGAAGTTCGGCGGCTTCGGCGCGCGCCATCTCGTGCAGGCCATGGTGGCCGAGGAGATCGCCTACGGCGATCTGGGCGTCGCCGTCTCGGTGGATCAGACCTACAAGTTCACCCAACTGCTCACGAACGAGACCACGCAGACCCAGCGCGATCTGTATCTCGAAGACTTCATGAACGACCCGAGAGCTTTGCTCGCCCTCGCCACCACGGAACCCCAGAGCGGAACCGACACCTTCTTGATGCACGACGAACCGGGCGCCGGCCCGCGCATGACGGCGAAGCGGGAGGGCGATTTCTATATCTTAAACGGCACCAAGCACTACATATCGAACGGCGGCCTGGCGAAGTATTACTTCATCTTCGCGCGCACCGCGCCGGACAAGAAGATGAGCGAGGGACTCACCTGTTTCCTCGTGCCGCGCGACACCGAGGGTTTCGAGATCGGAGAAGCCCACTCGAAGCTTGGCAGGCGTCTTCTTCAAAACGGCGAACTCGTCCTCAGAAACTGCCGCGTGCCCGCGCACAACCTCTTCGGCGAATGGAACGGGGGCCTCTCTATCCTGAAACGCATGGTGAGCGGCGCGCTCATCCCGGTGATGGGCCCCTCGCGCCTGGCCTACGATCTCGCGCGGACGGCGGCGCAGGAAAACGGGGCGGTGAACGAGCAATGGGCGCAGATGGCGCTCACGGAAATGTATATGCTGATTGAGGCGGCGCGAACCTACCTGTATTCTGCGGCGTGGCATGCGGAAAAGCCGACGGACGATTCGAAGCGTCGCCTGATGTCCAAAGTGTTCGCTTCTGAAGCCGGCATCAAGGTCTGCCGCACCGCGATGGAGATCTGGGGGAGGACGGGCGCGACCTATCACGACGACAGGCCGACGCCCGAGAAATGCTGGCGCGACGTGCTGAGCTACCTGCACGGCTTCGGCACCAACGAGGCGGTGAAGCTCAAGGCCGCGCCGCTGCTCGCTCCCGCCGGCGTGGATGAATGGTAAACTGAAACCTACGACATCTTTGTCTTCACCCGAGAAGGAAAAGGAGAATTCAATGCCCGCATACAAGAAATCGGACGCACGCGCCTACTGCAAGGAGAACATGCAGGGAATCTGGGCCGCCATCCCCTACCCCTTCGATGAGAACGACAACATCGACGAGGCGGGCCTGCGCGCCGACATCCGCCACTACATCGACGACCTCGACATCAAGGGGTTTTTCGTCGGCGGACTGATCGGCGAGTTCTGGTGCCTCACCAAAGAAGAACGACTGAGGGGCCAGGCGATCGCCTGCGACGAGGCGGGAGACGTGCCCATCATCGCGCACACCGGCCACACCTCGGCGAAAGAAGCCATCGAGCTGACCAATGCGGCGATTGAGGCGGGCGCGACCTATGCGATTCTCGCGAACCCCTACCTCGGCGCGCAGGGCATTCCCGAGCGCGTCCGCGCGTACTTCCGGGAGTTCTGCAGCAACGTGGAAATCGGCGTGTCCCTGTTCAACACGGCGGCGACGGGCTATTCCCTCACGCCGGCCCTCGTCCGCCAGATCGTCGACGACAACGAGAACATCTGCTGCATCAAGAACGCGCAGCCCAAACCGCATTGCGACGGTGTGCGCGAAGCCGTGGGTGAGGACATCGTCGTGAGCGACCCGATGGAGACCCAGTGGTTCTTCAGCCGGGCCTATCACAAGCAGCAGACCTTCATGAGCGGCCCCGACCCGTTCCTCATGCAGCGCACCGGCAACCTGGGCATGCAGAGATACACCGACCTGATCGACGAGGGGAACCTCGAGGAGGCCTGGACCGCGCGCGAGTCCATGAACCCGATGCGCCGCGTGGCCGACAAGTGGCTGTGGGAGCCCTGGACGCGGGGGGCGTTCCCCATCGCCGCGCTCAAGAACTGGATGGACCTGATGGGCATGCACGGCGGCCCCACGCGCGCGCCGATGATCCCCCTGAGTACGGACGAGAAAGCGGAACTGACCTCGGACTTGAAAAGCGTGGGCCTCATCGACTAGCCGGGGCGCTTTCCCGCGTTCATAAGGGTTCGACGCATGGATTTCGCTCCCGCAGAGGCCGCTCTCGCGCTTCAGGGTCTGGCGCGCGATTTCGCGCGGCAGGAGGTCGCTCCGCACACCGACGCGCTCGATGAGGAAAAAAACCCGGAAAACCGCTTTCCCGCGGACATTCTGGAAAAAGGCGCCGCCTTGGGTCTGCGCACCCTCCCCATACCGGAAGCCCGGGGCGGAGGAGGCGCGGACCTGTTGAGTCTCTGCTTCGTGGCGGAGGAGATCGGCTGGGGGGATTTGGGCGTCGGCGTCATCTACGCGCAGGATTGGGCGCTCATAAACGCCGTATCCCGCCTGTGGGGCGAGGCGGGCTTCGCGGCGAATTTCACGCAAGATCACCCGCTCCATCTGGCTCACCTGAAAATCGGTGAAACGGCTGCGACCGAGGATAAAAGCCCGTATCCGTCCGATGCGCGCCAGGGCGCATCCATCGAAAAAAACGGCGAGGACTTACGTCTTAACGGCGGTGCAGGGCATGTGCTGAACGGCGCGGCGGCCGGGCTGTATCTGCTGGAATCAAGTCCCGCGGATGAGACTGGCAGGCAAGTTTGTCTCGTTAAAAACGACGAGACCGCAGGAATCACGGTCACCGGTTACCATGATTCGATGGGGATGCGCTCCTGCCAGGACGTCGACCTGCGCTTCGAAGACGTGAAGCTCGGCCATCCGCTCGATTGCGCGGAAGGGAAGTGGAGGAACGCTACGCACGCCGTCCGCATCCTCCCGGCGGCGGCGGCGGTCGGAACGTCGAGAAAATCGCATGAGCACGCGCTCGACCACGCTCGCGAGCGCGTACAGGGGGGAAAACCCATCATCGAGCACCAGACGGTGGGCTACATGCTTTGTGATAACCTGATGGAACTCGACGCCGCCAGAAGAAGCCTGCAGGCGGCGGCCTGGGCGGCGGAACGAGGCGGGGACGCGGAACCCTGGCGGAGTTTTCTCGCAAAAGCCTTCGCGGCGGAATCTTGCGAGCGCGTCGCGCGGCGTTCGATGGAGGTCTGGGGCGGCGCGGGCTACATGACCGAAGCGCCGATGGAGCGTCTGACGCGCGACCTCGTGGCTTTCTCCCACGGGTTCGGCGTGGGCCACGCCGCGCGCTCCGCCGCGATGGGCCTGCTATAGATGACTCGTGGACAAAACGATGGAGGGTGTGGAATTGAGTGAGAGAATCGCATACGTCAAGGGCCGGTTCGTGCCGGAATCAGAAGCGACCGTGTCCATTCTGGACCGGGGCTTCCTCTACGGCGACGGCGTGTACGACGCATCGCGCACCTTCGGCGGCCAGCCCTGGCATCTGAGGGCGCACATCGACAGGCTCTATCTGTCTTGCCGCTACGCGCGGCTCGACCCCGGCATGAACACGGACGAGATGGAAGCCCTCACGATGGAGCTCATCGAGCGGAACCGGGGCGTATACGCCGAGGGGGAGGAGTTCCGCATCAACCACTGGGTGACGCGCGGCGGCGGCGTCAGTTCCGCCGCGACCCATACGCACGGGGCGCACACGGTGGTCATCTTCACCCTGCCGATGGACTATACGCGCTACGCCCACGGCTACAGGGAGGGCGTGCCTTCGGTCGTCACCGGCGTGCGCCGCATTCCGCCCGAGTGCATCGAACCGCGCGCCAAGGTGGGCAACAAGATGAACCACGTGCAGGCCGATTTCCAGGCCGCCGAGGCGGGCGCGTGGCCCATCATGCTCGACACGAGCGGCTTCGTGGCCGAAGGGTCGAGCTACAACTGCTTTTTCGTGAGAGACGGCGAAATCCTGACGCCCACGGATTACAACTGCCTGGTCGGCGTTACGCGCACCCACGTCATCGACATGGCGAAAGAACTCGGCATCCCGGTCCGCGAAACCAACCTGACGCGCTACGACCTGCTGATCGCAGACGAGGCCTTCCACACCGGAAACAGCATCTGCATCCTCCCGGTATCTTCCATCGACGGAACCAAGATGACGCACGGCGCGCCCGGCCCCGTCACCAAGCGCCTCATGGACCTGTGGGCGAGCCAGGTGGGCTGCGACTGGGCGGCAAAATCCCTCGCCGCTATCGAAGGCTGTTGAAACACCCTGATTCGCGAGAATTTTACTCGTCCAGTGAAAGAGCGATTGCGGGTTTCGTTATCGTAGGGGCGGGCCCCCGTGCCCGCCCGATGCGATGTCTCCGCTTGAAATCGTGGTGATGGATTCGGTGATTGTCCAAGACGGACAGGCACGGGGGCCTGTCCCTACGCATTCGGTGATTGCGTTTTTCGTTCGTCATTCCGGCCCCTTCCTATAGTCATTTGCCGACATTCCCGCTATATTGCTCACCATCAATCACAAATGTTCGCGTTTCCGCATCGCGTGCGGAGATTCTCCCGGGAGGAAACTCTCATGAAGGCCATGGTGCTGAGGGAAAAAGGAGCGCCCTTTTCCTTTGAAGACGTGCCCGACCCCGCCCCCGGAGAGGGCGAAGCCGTAGCCCGCGTCATCGCCTGCGGCTCGGGCCTCACGATCCACCATGCGCGCGCGGGCCGCGCGGAGATCGACTACCCCATGATCATCGGCCACGAGGTGGTGGGCGAGATCGTCGAGACGGGCGCCGGGGTATCGAACGTGAAGGCGGGCGACATCGTCACTTTCCACTGCTATCTCACGTGCGGTCACTGCCGCTGGTGCCGGGTGAACAGGGAACCCATTTGCGACAACATGGCCGGCTTCATCGGCAGGCACCGAGACGGCGGCTATGCCGAATACATCAACCTCCCCGCACAGAATTACGTCCACGTGCCGGAAAGTCTGGACTACAAGGCGCATCCCGCCGAGGTGGCCGTCATCTGCGACGCCATCGTCACCCCTTATAAAGTGGTGCGCCACGCGCGGATCGAGCCGATGGAGACCGTCGCCGTCATCGGGGCGGGCGGGGGCGTGGGGATCCACATGGTGATGCTCGCCCGCTGGGCGAACGCGCGCGTCATCGCCGTGGACATTTCCGAGCAAAAACTGGCCCAGTGCAAGGAACTCGGGGCGGAGGCCACCGTCGACGCCTCGAAGGACGACGTGACGGAGGCGCTGCTCGAACTCACGGGCGGCCTGGGCGTGAACGTGGCGATTGATTTCGTCTCCCAGGACACCACGCTCGAAGCCGCCGCCGAAGCGCTCGACAAGGGCGGCCGCCTGGTGACGCTGGGCGGCTTCACGCCCAAGCCGTTTCGCCTCTCCGCCGGGAGCCTCCTGAACGGGGAGCTGGAAGTCATGGGCAGCCGCTCGTTCACCAAGCAGGAGATCATCGAATCTCTCGAGCTTTGCGCGCGCGGAGAGGTCTGGCCCCTGGTCACGGAAACCTACCGGCTCGAAGAGGCCGAAAAAGTGCACGAGCGCCTGGAGGCGGGCGCGATTACGGGCCGCGCGGCGATCGTGATGGACTGAGCGAATTTTCTCCTAACCTAAAGGCGAGCGATGGATTTCACCCTTACGGAAAGACAGCTTGAACTGCAGAAACTGGCGCACGACTACGCCAGAGATGAACTCAAGCCCCACGTACGCGAGCGCGAGCGGATCACCGACCCCGCCGAGCGGTTCCCCTGGGATGTTCTCGAGACCGGGAGCAGGCTGGGCTTGAGGACGCTTTCCATCCCCGAAGAGATAGGCGGAGGAGGGGCCGATATACTCACGCTTTGCATCGTGGGCGAGGAGATCGGATGGGGGGATCTGGGCGTGGCCGTCACCTTCGATCAGACCTGGAAGATCATTCATTTCCTCGACATCGTCTGGAACGAGGCGCAGCGCGCGAAATTCCTGCCCGCGTTTCTGGAGGATCACCGCTTCCACCTCGCCGTCGGCATGACGGAGCCGGAGGTGGGTTCCGAGAACTTCATCCCCGAAGAAGGCCCCGAACTCGGCGTCCGCACGAGTGCGGTGCGGGACGGGGATGACTGGATCATCAACGGCAAGAAGCACTACATCAGCAACGGCGGGGTCGCCAAGCTCTACGTGCTCGTCTGCCGCACCGACCCCACTGTCGGCGTCTCGCAGGGGGTCACCTACTTCATGGTGACGCCGGACATGGCGGGGTTTTCCATCGGGAAGATCCACGAGAAGATGGGCCAGCAGCTCTCCCAGAACGCGGAACTCATTTTCGAGAACTGCCGCGTTTCCGATGAGTACCGCGTCACGGCGATAGGCGGGGGCGTGGCGGCCCGCTCGGGCCCGTTTTCGAGAGGCTCGGTCATCGAATCCGCCGCCACGAACCTGGGCCCCGCCCGCGCCGCCTATGAGGACGCGCTCGAATTCGCCAAGACGAGAATCCAGGGCGGAAAACCCATCATCGAGCACCAGGGCGTGGGCTTCATGCTGGCGGACTGCTTCGTCGAGTACGAGGCGTCGCGGCAGATGCTCCACTACGCCGCCTGGCGGGCGATGCGCGAAAACTACGACCCCAAGCTCGGCTACATGGCCAAGGCGTACACTTCGGAAGCCGGCTTCCGGATCGCCACGCGCGCACTCGAGGTCTGGGGCGGGACGGGCTACATGACGGAAGCGCCGATGGAGAAATACCTGCGCGACGTCATCAGCTTCCTCCACTCGGCGGGCACCAACCAGGCGCAGCGGATCCGCACCATGAAGTATCTATAACCGGGCAACGCAATTTTGCATCGTCATTCCCATTCTCTTGGGGGCGGGAGCCCCGAAAGGCAAGGTGCAGCATGAACAAGAAGATCGCCGTACTCGGCGCAGGCGCCATCGGCGGCAGCGTGTCCGCTGACCTGACCGACGCCGGCCTCGACGTCACCGTCATCGACCAATGGCCCGAGCACGTGGAGGTGATGCGCGAGAAGGGCCTCCACGTCCAGATGCCGGACCTCGACCTCAAAACGCCGCCCTTGCGCGCGCACCACCTGTGCGAACTGGCCTCGCTCCGGACGACCTTCGACATCGTCCTCCTCATCGTCAAATCCTACGACACGCGGTGGATGTGCGAACTCATCAAGCCTTATCTCAAGAGCGACGGCATATTCGTCGGGGCGCAGAACAGCATGAACAACGAGGTGATCGCGTCGGTCATCGGGCGCGAGCGCGTGGTGGGCTGCTGCGTGGAGCTCTCGGCGGAGATTTTCACGCCCGGCTTCATCCAGCGGAACACGCCGCGCAAGGGCACCTGGTTCGCCGTGGGGGAGCTGGACGGCTCGGTCACCCCGCGCGCGGAAGAGGTGCGCGACATCTTCTCCCACGTCGCCGTCACCGAACTGAGCACGAACATCGAGGGCACCAAGTGGACGAAGCTCATCGCCAACTGCATGACCATGGGGCCCTTCGGCCTGCTGGGACTCAAGAACGCCGAGACGAAGGAGCTGCCGGGCGTCATCGACCTTTCTGTCGGACTCGGCAAAGAGGCGATGGTGGTGGGCGAAGCGCTGGGCTACGGGGTGGAGCCGGTGTTCGGCCTCTCGTCGGATGATTTCGCGGGTTCTGACGATCAGGTGCTCGTCACGGCCATGAAGACGCTGCTCGGCCACGTGGGCCCCCGTTCGCGCACCGCACCGATTCAGGATCACATCAAGGGCCGGAAGAGCGAGATGGAATACATCAACGGCCTCGTGTCGCGCAGGGCGAGAGAACTCGGCATCCCCACCCCGTTCAACGACGCGGTGACAGAGATCGCGCGGATGATCGACGACGGGGAAATCGAGATGGGACGCCCGAACTACGAGCTTCTCCAGGCGAGAATCGCAGAATCCGTCCAGGGCTGAACACCTGCCGCTGTAAGTAAGAGGATGCCCGCCATGCCCTTCTACCGCTGGGACGACATGAAAAAGCGCAACGTCGTCTCCACCACGGATTCCGAGGGAAGCATGATCCTCGGCGCGTTCACCACCCTGACGCGCCAGGAGCAGCCGCCCGGCAAGGCGACCCGTCCGCACAGCCACGGCTGCGAGCAAATCATCCACATTTTAGAGGGCGTCGGCCGGTTCCGCGTCGGAGAAGAAGAAAAGACCCTTGGACCTGGCGAGGTGGTTCACATCCTCCTGGGCGTGGAGCATGAACTCAAAAATCCGGGGCCGGACGTTCTCGTCTATCTTTCTTTCAAGAACCGATCCGGAGACTGGCCGCCGAAAGAAGCGCTCGCAAGCGAGGCGGTTGGAGAATGACCCGCAGAACCGGACTGAATAAAATTTTCAGGGGGAGAAAACAGCCATGATCGATCCTTTCCGCATGTCCGCCGTGCCGCGCGTGCGCTTCGGCAGAGGCGAGGCCGCCTCAATCGGCGCCGAGGCGAAGCGTCTGGAAATGGCACGGCCCATGCTGCTCGCGGACCCGGGGCTTTCTGCGGCCGGCGTGCTCGACTCCGTTACGGAGGGCCTCGATAAGGCGGGCGTCCAATACCGCCTGTATGAAGACGTGGAGCCCAACCCCTCGGACCCGAGCATCACGCGCGCGCAGGCGTTTTATGAGGCGAACGAATGTTCCGGAATCATCGCCGTGGGCGGGGGAAGCGCCATCGACACCGCCAAGGCGATGGGGGCGCTCCTTGCGAACGGCGGGAAGATAAGCGATTACTACGGCGCGGACACGGTGGAAAAATCCATTCCGCCCTTCATCACCGTCCCGACCACGGCGGGCACGGGCAGCGAGGTGACGCGCGCCTCCATCATCACCGACATCGAGCGCGGCACCAAATCGAGCATCCACTCAGACGCGCTCTACGCCGACGTGGCGGTGGTGGATTCCTCCCTCCTCGCCACGCTGCCCAAATTCTTCGCCGCGGGCGCGCTCATGGACGCCCTGACCCACGCAGTGGAATCGCTCGGCTCCCCGCGCGCGAACCCCTGGTCGCAGGCGCTCTGCTTCCAGGCAATCGGCTTGATCGGCCGGAACGCGCGGCGCTTCGTCGCCGACCCCGCAGACCCCGGCGCCGCCGACCCGCTTGCGCTGGCGGCATGTCTCGCGGGCGCTTCTTTCACCAATACCGGGCTGGGCATCGTGCACGGACTCACCCACCCGGTCTTCAACTTCTTCGGCGGCCACCACGGCACCACGAACGGAATACTCCTCGCCCCCGTGATGCGCTTCAACCTGCCCGCCATGCGCGAGACCTACGCCCGGCTGGCCCCGCTTCTGGCGAACCCAGGCGAAGGAGCGGACGACACGCTGGACCCGGAACTCGCCATTGCCCGCGTACGCGCCCTGGCGGACGACATCGACATCCCCGAATCGCTCGCGGCCATCGGCGCGAAAGCGGAGTATCTCGACCGCATGGCGCACGAGGCGGCCGCCAGCACCACGGTGGCGACGAACCCCGTGCCCGCCGACGCGGAAGACATGAAGCGGATTTATCTGGAGTTGATGTAGGCTGCCCGGCGGATCACGGAACCCACCTGCGCGCTTCTTCCCGGATCGCCCGCGCCTTTTCGGTTCCTTCCATCACCAGGTTCGCTGACGGGGGGCTGCCGCTGAATTTCTCGTTGCGCCAGCAGTGATAGCGCAGCGCCCTGGGATAGGGCGTCAGATCCATCTCCTGGAAGTAGGACGCCGGCACCTCGCCGGGCTTGTGGGGGTCCATCCTGTCTTTCTCGTAAATCATCGTGCGCTTGATGACGCGCCACCGCCCGTCCCTGCGCTCGAACAGATCCACCACGCTGCTCCACGTCGAGAAGTCGAAATCGTAACCGTCCATCGTCCGCCTCTGGTGGAGCGTGAGGTAATACTCGCAAACCCCGCGCTCCCCATCCACGCGGACGCGCACGTTGCCCGCAATGTGTTTCTGGGTGTCGTCGGGGTGATGGCCCTGCATCATGTCGCGCGATTCGGTGATGAACGCATGCGCGTTGCCCATGAACCAGGAGGTGGTGATGTCCGCATCCGGGTGAAAGCAATCCAGCAGACCCTCCCAGTCGCCCGAATCCCGGCAGTCGTGCGAGAACATGGAGACCTCCATCATCTCGAGCTTGTCCGCCGCCGCGCGCAGTCTCGCTTCATCACTCATTTCATCCGTCTCCTCTCGCGAGCCCACGCCCGCAGTTCGTTTTTCCGTCTATGTATCACGGTTATAAAACGGTTCGCGAGCCGATCGCAGGCTCCCCGTGTCCCAGGCCGGGCAACTCCCAAGCGCCCGCGCCGCCGGGATTTTCCTCTCCCTGGATGTTCGCGTCGATCACGTAGGGACGCCCGGCCTTCACCGCCGCATCCACGGCCTCGCTCAAATCGGCCGCCCTGTCCACCCGCACGCCCGCGACGCCCGCCGATTCGGCCATGGCGGCGAAGTCGGGATTGTAGGGCCTGGCGGAGGCGTGCTCCTGGAAATCGGTGGCGAGTTCGCGGCCGCCCAGATAGCCGCGCTGAAGCCCCCGGATGGAAGCGAACGCGTAGTTGTTCCAGACGACCCAGACGGCGGGAATGTCGTATTCCACCGCCGTGGTGATGGCGCTCAGGTGCATGGCGAAAGCGCCGTCCCCGCACACCGAGACGCAGGGTCTCTCCGGCGCGGCCAGCTTGGCCCCCAGCACGCCCGCGACCCCAAACCCCATCGCGCCGAACCCCATCGAGCCGATGAGCGATTGCGGCCCCTTGGGGCGGCAATACTGGATCAGCCAGTTGTGGTGGATGCCGACGTCGCTGACGATGACGGCGTCATCGGGCAGGGCCTTGTCGATCTCATAAGCCGCCCGCTGGGGGTGGATGGGCTCGGTGTCCTCGCGGTAGCCGGGCGCGGTGAACTCCTCCCACTCGTTCCGCCAGCCGTCGATCCGGCGGAGCCACGCCTCCCGCGCTTCCGGGATTTCCGCGTCCTCCTCCGCGCCGAGCGCCTCATTCACCTGATCGAGAAATACATCCACGTCCGCCATCAATCCCAAGGCCACGGGGTAGTTCCGCGCGATCTCCTCGGGATCGATATCCACGTGAATCAGCTTCGTGGGCGGGATGTTGAACGAATAGCCGGGCAGCCAGCTGCTGGAGGTGCGATCGTCGAAGCGAACGCCGAGCGCGAGCAGAACGTCGGCCTGGCGCGCGGCGTGGTTCGCCGGGTAGGTCCCGTTTCTGGCGATGAGGCCCAGCGCCAGGGGATGCTGCGCGTCGATCGCCCCCATCCCGCTCGATGAGCACGCGACCGGGATTTTCAGCTTCTCGGCGAGCGCCACCATCTTCGCGGCCGCGCCCGCGTATTTCACGCCCTGGCCCACGAGAATCACGGGCCGTTCGGCGGAGGCGAGCATCCGGACAGCCCTTTTCACGCCCGCCAGGTCTGCCCCGCAGCGGCAGGAGATGTTCGCGTTCCACTCCGATGCCTGGGGCATTTCGACCTCGGCCTCTTCCTTGAAGATGTCGAAAGGCACGTCGAGCACGACGGGGCCGCGCCTGCCCGTCATCATCGTCTTCCACGCCTGGCGCGTGAACTGCGGCACCATCTCCGCCCGCGTGGGCTGGTACACCCGCTTGCAGTAAGCCTGCACGGTGGAAGGGAAATCCGCCTGGTAGTGGCGGTAGGTTTCCTGGAACGCGCCCCGGTTGAACTGGTTGGTGGGTATGTTTCCCGTCACGGCCAGAAAGGGGACCGAATCGAAAAAAGCGTTGGCGAGAGAGATCGGCATGTTCGCCGAACCCGGCCCACAAGAGGTGAACGTCGCCACCGGCCTGCCCGCCACCCGGTAATATACGTCGGCCATGAAGCCGGAGAGCGATTCGTGGCGCACCGAGAGCGTCTTGATCTCGTCGGCGCGCTCATGGAGCGCGTCCAGAAAGCTGATGTTCCCGTGGCCGCACAGGCCGAAGACGTAGGGAACCTCTTCCTGAATGAGGTAATCGACGATGATCTGGCCACCATTCATGCGGGTCAAAACATGGCTCCTTGTAAATAGCAAGGGATATAATCAGCGGCGCATCAAGCAGAATCACCCAATGGCGATACAGGATAATACCAAGACATCGGACGAGAACAGGAACGCCCCGAGTTACCAGCCTGACGGCTCGCTCTCGAAAATCCCGAGCGATTCGAGTGTGTTTCTGGTATGGGCCTTGGCGTCATCGTCGAGGGACAGGATGGGTTTTCGCGTCTCGCCGACGGGACGACCCATGAGCTCCATCGCGTATTTCACGGTCGCCGGATAGTTCGTCTGCAGCAAGTGCAAGAGTATGTCCATCTTATATTGCAGGGCGCGTGCTTTGTCATAATCTCCCGAGACGCAGGCGTCATAAAGGGACAGAACCATCCTCGGAGCGACTTCCCCGCAATTGGAGAACGACCCCGAGCCGCCGACGGGGATCGACGTAAGGAGCCATTCGATCCCGGTAAACACGGAAAAATCTGATCGAGCGGCGGACGCGATGCGGCACGCGCCCGTGAAATAGTTCATGTCGAAACTCGCGTCTTTCAAGGCGTAGAAGTTCGGGAGTTTTTCGAGCATCTCTTCCAGCATGTCGTGGGAGATGGTCACCTGGAGACTCGGGTTGTTGTAGGCGATCATCGTGATGCCCACGCACCCCCCCATCGTCAGGAAATAATCCAGATGGGCCTCATCCCCGGGCCTCCAATGATAGGGCGAGAGCACGACGATTCCCGTCGCGCCTACAGCTTCGGCGTGCCTCGCCAATTCAGTGGAAATATCCGGTCCCGAAGCGGTCACGTTCACGAAGGCGGGAACGCGGCCAGCGGCCGTGTCCACCAGAAGACGCGCCAGCTCCTTGCGTTCGTATTCACTCAGATTGATGGACTCGCCGATGTGCATGGGATGGGCGATGAAGGGAAAGCCCTGTTCGATAAGAAAATCTACTTGCTTCGCGAAGGTGTCGTAATCAATGCCGCCATCGGGCTTGAACGCCGTCGTGGGCGCTCCCATGATCCCCTTGAGCTTCACTCGGTCTCCCTCACCTCGGGTGCGGCCAGCCCCGAACCGCAAGGAACGGCTTCCTCGTCACGAATCAGATGAAACCCCTCGTATCCCGCCTCCACGATCTCTGCGCATTTTTTCGAATAGACGTCGAATCCGGCGATGTAGGGCATGAACACGCGCGGCTTGCCCGGTATGTTCGCGCCCAGATACCAGGAGGTGCACTTGTAGCGGATCGTCTTGGCGGTCTCCTCGTTGTTGTGCGCCACCCAGGCGTCCTCCGCCTCCACCGTGGCTTCGATGGATTTCTTCCCGTTTTCGCGCAAATACACGAGACACGCGCCTATCCACTCGACGTGATGGTCGATGGAAGTCTGCATGTTCGTGAGCACCGAGGGGCTTCCGGGACCGGTGATGGTGAACATGTTCGGGAAACCCGCCGTCATGAGGCCGAGATAGGTGCGGGGGCCTTCTTTCCATTTATCCTGCAAGGTGCGTCCGCCGCGCCCACGGATGTCGATTCTGAGCAGGGTGCCCGTCATGGCGTCGAACCCCGTGGCCAGAATGAGGGTGTCGATGTCATACACTCGGCCCCCCGTCACCACTCCTTCCGGCGTTATCCTCTCGATGGGCGATTCGCTCACGTCGATCAGGTGTACGTTCGGGCGGTTATAGGCCTCGAAATACTCCGTTATCACACAAAGACGCTTGCAGCCGATGACGGTTGTGGGGCAAAGCAGTTCCGCTGTTTTCGGATCCTTCACGATTTCCCGAATCTTGTTGCGCACGAATTCGCCCGCCGTCTGGTTCGCCTCCTCGCTGTAGCGCAAATCCGTGAAGGCGGAGAGGAACGGCAGACCCCCGTGCGCCCAGCGTTTCTCGAATTCGCGCTCGCGTTCTTCTTCGCCGACCTTCAAAGCCTCCTTATCGCCAAAGGTCTGATCGAAACCCGTGGCCGACTTCTTGGCCCTCGCCCTGATTTCGGGGTAATCCGCCTTCACCTCGCGCACCCGCTCCTCGCTGATGGGGCCGTTGTGCGCGGGCACGGCGTAGTGCGCCGTTCTCTGGAAAACGAAAACATCGTCCGCCTCGCGCGCGATGATGGGGATGGACTGCATCGCGGATGAGCCCGTTCCGATCACGCCCACTCTCCTTCCCGAGAAACCCACCTTCTCATGCGGCCAGAGACCGGTGTGGTAAACGGGGCCGTTAAAATCGTCCAAGCCCTCGAAAGCGGGAATATTGGGCGAGGAGAGACATCCGGTGGCCATCACGCAAAACCTCGCCGTGATTCGCTCGCCGCCGTCGGTCTCGACGACCCAGCGGCTTGCTTCCTCATCGAAGACGGCGGAGACGATGCGCGTGTTGAACACGATGTCTCTTCTCAAATCGAAGCGGTCGGCCACGTGCTCGACATAGCGGAGAATCTCGGGCTGGCCGGCGTAGCGCTCCGTCCACTCCCAATCTTGTTGGAGTTCTTCAGAAAACTGATAGGAATACTGGACGCTCTCCGTGTCGCACCGCGCGCCCGGGTAGCGGTTCCAGTACCAGGTGCCCCCCACGTCGCCGCCCGCCTCGTATACGCGCGCCGTAAAGCCGCGCGAGCGCAACCGGTAAAGCATGAAAAGACCGGCGACGCCCGCGCCGACGATGAGGGCGTCGAGGTCCGTTTTCGCCTTGTTCTTCAACGTCAAAACCCCTTACCTGTTTATATTTCAGTCATTTAAGCCGCAAAAAATTTTCAGTTATTTATCGAAAAACCTCGTGAATTTATCTGATTTTATCGAATTTTTCGGAAATTCCGAAAGCGCGTTCGCGCGCGGAGCCCATCCGGAAAGCCTCGTTCGACGCCCCCGCGCCTCATCGTCCGCTCCCGTCTCGATGCGCTCCCGCAAACGCCTCCTCTCGCAAGCCGGATGCCCGGCCCGGTGGAGAGCCTCGGGCGCCAGGGCAGCGAAACGCCCGGCTCGCGCGATACGCGCAAGTGCGGGTAAATATGGCGCGCGGCCGACATCGCCGACCTGCTCATCGATCAGGCACGGCGCCTCCCGGCGCATGGAGCCGTAATTCGACGTATCCATGAATAACATATGTTCCATGCCAATGATAGCAGTTGCGGCACAGACCCGGTGGGGAGACCGGAGCGGTTCGTCCCGGCTTTTCCGCCTGCCGATTTCATTGTCGGTTTATCTTTTTTTGATTTTACACGGCGGCATCTCGGCATGGATTCCGGCTTTCGCCGGAATTACGGTGTTGCGACCTCTCCGGAAGGGTGTCGTAGGGGCGCTTCGTGAAGCGCCCGGTTCTCCGGCAAGGGCCGTTCCACAAAAAAACGCCCCGCTCGGGAGGAGCGGGGCGAGGGGATGCAGGGTTTCCTAAAGCGCCTTCAGCACGTCCTTCGTATGGCCGGCCACCTTCACGTCCTTGAACACCTTCTCGATGACGCCCTTCTCATCGATGATGTAGGTGGTGCGGTAGATGCCGTTGAACTTCTCGCCGAACAGCGTCTTCTCCCCGTAGGCCCCGTATTTGGACGAGATGAGGCCGTCGGGGTCCGCCAGCAGGGTGAAGTCCAGCTCCAGTTGCTCGGAGAACTTCTTGTGGCTGACCTCGTTGTCCGGACTCACGCCGATTACGGTCGCGTTTTTCTTCTGAATCTTTCCCAGCTGCTTGTTGAAGTCCCGCGCCTCCGCCGTGCATCCGGGCGTGTTGTCCTTGGGATAGAAGTAGAGCACGACCTTCTGGCCCTTGTACTTCGAGAGCCGGTGCACCTTGCCGTTCTCATCTCTCAAGGCGAAGGCGGGGGCTTTCGCTCCTTCTTTTAACGCTGCCATTTCGCCCCCCTGTCGTTGCAGTTCCAGAGTTCAAAAAAACCACGCGTCTTGAGCCGCATGTTTGAGATATTGCAGGAGTAATCGACGTTCGGATGATTATACTGCCACAGATCGGGAGAGACTTCAAGCGTGTCCGGGTTAGGGAGAGTTTTGCTTTGATGCAACGGGGAGTCCGAAGAACTTTTCGATTGGGGCAATATCGGTTTTCGGCTTAACATCATGAAACTTATCCGCTAATTCCTCCGCCTTGCGCAATGACACGCTTTTGCTTACATCATCGGTTTTTGCGTCTTTTACGATATCTTCGATTTTCTTCGCCAAGTTAGTCATGCTCACCTCCTCTACGGATCATATGGACCGACGCGATGGTTGTGCAAGAAAAATCCGAGACCCATTCGGTCAATAAATCCAGTAAGACTATCATTATACTGACGAATAAGGTTTCTTAACTCTTCATCGTCGGAATAGTCATCGATTTCAATTCTTAGATCTTTTAATTTTATCGTATCTAAATTGCGTCCATGAGACCGCCACCGCTTGTGGTCGGCGAGCGCGACCGCTATTTCTTCGGCGCGTTCTTGTTTTTCGTCGGGCGTTACCACGGCTCCGACGTTATTAGTCCGATGATGTGTCCAATTCTTAAACTTATATTTGACCAACCACTCCTTCAGTAAATCGCGAGAGAGATCGCGAGCCTGCTCAAACAATGCGAGCTTCGCCAAATCTAAACTTTTCAGCAACACCACATCCGCAGGAGCCAAATCCCCCTTTTCTGTTATTTCCTTCACTTTGTCCAAATAACCGAGCGCTGGAATATAATCGCCCGTGTCTGGGGCTGGTATTTGCGGATCTATCGGCCCTAAACTTGAAGCATAGTCCATGTATATCTTATCGCCCGACATGCAGAGTATGGTGCCCGCAGACATGGCAAGATCAGGAACAACAAAGTAAACGCTACGATAGTGCTTTCGCAAAACGGCTACGATGCGTTCCGTTGTTTCCACCGAGCCCCCGCCAGTGCGCAAAAACATGGCAATGGCGTTTTCGTTTCTATCGCTACTGTCATTTACTTTTTCAATGAAGTCGCGAAACGATCGAAAATGCCCGGGGTGAATTGAGCCGTGATAGAAAACGACATCGGCCTTAAAGACGTCCTCCAGCTTACGTGCGCAATTATTGACGATATCAAAAATCGATTTATCTAAAAGATCTGGAACCATTGGAAACATTCATTTCGGCGGCTATATTTATGAGCTTCGAACTCTACCGTTTCGTCAGCAAAACCAATAGTGCTTCCGCCCCAGCTCGAGTTCCTGCGACGTATGTCAATACCATGATACAAGAATTTCCAGCGCAAACAATACACCCCGGCGTTACAGCCCCCAGTCGCGGGCGTAGCGGAAATCGCGGTCGATGGTGCGCTGGCTGAGCTTGGCGATGAGCGGCAGGCGTCTTTTGTACTGGCTGCGCTGCACGAGGCGCTGGATGCCGTCCACGAGCTCGGGCGGGAAGCCTTCGCCGAGCAGTTCCTCGCGCGTGTAGCGGCAGTCGATCATCCGGTACAGGACGGCGTCGGCCACCTCGTAGGTGTAGCCGAGTTCCTGCTCGTCGGTCTGGCCCACCCACAAGTCCGCGCTCGGGGCCTTCTCCACCACCTGCGCCGGCACGCCGACGTGGCGCGAGAGCTGGCGCACCTGCGTCTTGAACAGATCGCCGATGGGGTTCACCGCGCTCGCCATGTCGCCGAAGAGCGTCCCGTAGCCGAGCAGGAGTTCGGTCTTGTTGCTCGTGCCCACCACCAGCGCGCCGAGGAAGGCCGAATGATCGTATAAAATCGTCATCCGCTCGCGCGCCATCTTGTTGCCCCGGCGCAGGTTGTCCGCATCGGGAAAGCGCTCGTAATAGGCGTCCACCTGGGGGGAGATGTCCACCACCTCGATATGGATGTTGCTCTTCTCGGCCACCGCGCGCGCATCGGCCTCGCTCTGGGGGTTCGAGAGTCGGTAGGGCATGATGACGCCCGTCACGTTCTCGGGCCCCATGGCGCGTGCGGCCAGAAAGGCGGAGAGCGCGCTGTCGATCCCGCCCGAAAGGCCCAGGACGAGCTTCTTCACGCCCACTTTCGAAACCTCATCGCGAATGAAGCCCGCCAGCAGGCCGGTTGCCAGCTCGCCGTCGAGCTCCAGTTCCGTCATCGCGTCTTCGATGATGCCTTCGTCGAGCAAAACGATTCTCCGCTGCGTGAAATCCTCTGATGCTGTTCCGCCCCTATCATGCCTCCCGCGCACGCGCTCCGCAACGGCCTTGCGCCATTGACGCCGCGCGAGACCCGGGGATGTCCTTCCCCCATCCACCGCTCATGGGGCTGTTCAAAAACACCATCGAAGAGGAAGTGCCGCCTGGAAAACCAACCCCCCCTACCCCCCCTTGTCAGGGGGGTATGAAAAGGCGACGCCCGCCGCTGGTAGAGGAACTTTTGTTTTTTCTTGCCCCCTTGCCAGTGGGGCTTTCTTTTTTTACCCCCCTGACAAGGGGGGGTAGGGGGGGTTGCCTTTCCAGTCTAGAGGGCATCCTTCGATACGGCGCTTGCGCGCCTACTCAGGATGAGGTGGATAGAGCTTTTTCAACAGACCCCTCAAGGGGGGAGTGATTCTTCTCTCTCGCCGGTAGGTAATATACACTGAATCTCGAAAGAATGACTTTTTCAACAACCCCCTTATCTGGAGTCCTTATGCCGTACGTGGGAAACATCGAAGACTTGAAATGGGTCTACGACCAGGCGGAGGCGATGCGCAAAGGCTCGCCCATCCTCATCGACACGCCGAATCTGGAGGTGCGGGTCATCGTCCTTCCGCCGGGCGCTTATCCCCCCTATCACGCGCACCACGAGGAGATGGACGAGGGCTACCTCATCTATAACGGTCGCGGGCTCATCCTCAACAACGGGCAGACCTTCGAAGTCGCGAAGGGCGACGTTCTCCTGAACCCGCGCGGTTCGATGCACAACATGAAGAACATAAGCGGCGATGAGTTGATAGAGTTCAATTTCAGAGGCGGCCGGATGCCTTCCGGCTTCCTGCTGCCCGAAGGCGATCCGCCCCCCAATCCCGACCCCGAGTCGGTGGAAAACCCCCTGGCGCCTCCCGTTCCCTACATCAAGGGCGACGTCGCCGGGCTCACGGGGCCGTTCGATGCAGGCTCAGTGAAGGAAAAGGGCCTCGCGCGCGCCATCGCCACCGAATACCTCGAATGCCAGATCGTCTCGTTCCCTCCGGGCGGCAGGCCGCACATCCACCGGCATCAAGAGACGATGGATGAGGCGACGCTCGTGCTGGAAGGACGCATGAACTTCATCATCGAAGACGAGACCATCGAGGCGGCGGGGGGCGATCTCGTCCACACGCCGGGCGGGGCGTGGCACACGGTGCACAACGCGAGCAACGCTCCCGCCGTGCTGTTCAACTTCCGGGGCGGCGCGCTGCCCTCCAAGACCGAATGGCGGGATGCGTAGGGGGTCAATCCGTAGGGGCGGACCGATGTGTCCGCCCATCTCGATTCGTAAGTCTCTTGTAGGGACAGGCCCCCGTGCCTGTCCTGGAGAGGGACAACCTCAGGGGCAGAGTTAATTGTAGGGGCCGCATACATGCGGCCCGAGGCTTAACGGCGAAAAGCAGGGCCGCATGTATGCGGCCCCTACAATCTTGTTGCTCATCCAACGGCGCGCAAGTCTTTCGCAAAAACATGCGCATTTTCTTAACTCACCCCGCCCGCGAGCGCTGGATGCGGCGGAGTTCGCGCAGCGTGAGGTGCAGGTCCTCATCCCGGAGCGTGGGGGATGCGATGCGCGCGCGGCGCACGTTCGCCGTGTCCACTTCGGATACGAGCAATTGTTCATTGGCGCGCTCGGCCTGGGCGAGCGGCTCCCCGCTGGGCGCGAGTATCTCGGACCCCCCCCAGAAGTTGATGCCGTCCTCATAGCCCACCCGGTTGCTGAAGACGACGTGCTGGTTGTAGGCCGCGGCGTAGGTTCTCGTGAGCGACTGCCAGACGCGCTGTATCGCGAGGCCGCCCTCGCCGTTCGCCTTGCTGACGCCGCGCGCGGGACTCGCCGAGGGAACGATGAGCAGATCCGCGCCGTCGAGCGAGGCGACCCCCGCCAGGCTCGGGTGCCAAGCGTCCTCGCAGATGAGGATGGCCGCGCGCCCGAACCGCGTGTCGAAGGCGCGCACCTTGTCTCCCCGGCCCACGTAGCGGTTCTCATCGAACAATCCGTACGTCGGCAGATAGACCTTGCGGTGCACGTGGAGAAGCTCGCCGTTTTCGAAATAGGCGGCCGAATTGAAAAACCCGTGCCTGCGCGACTCCTCGACGAAGCCCACCACCAGGGAGAGGTTCTTGCTCAAGGCGGCGATTTCCTTCATCGGCGCGGTGTTGCGCTTGATGGCCACCTCGGGGACCATGTCCTTCAGGAAATAGCCGGTGAGCGAGAGTTCGGGAAAAATGAGGAGATCGACGTTTTCCGCCTCGGCCTTTCTCACTTCCTCCGCCAGCAATTCACGATTCGCTTCGAGGTTCCCGAGCCTCGGGCCAATCTGGGCCGCCGCCGCCAGAAATTTCATGTCATTTTCCTGTCGAGATCGAATAAGAAACTCATAACGTCCTGCGCACCGCGGGGCGAAACGCCGCGCGCTCACCTTTGTCTAGCACATTATCAGGGATATAAGAAAACCGGCGCGGGAAAACCGGCTCAGATGAAGAGCTTGGTCTCCGCATCTTTCGTTTTCCGCATGAACTCAGGGAGGCTGATTACCTCGTCCACGACGTCGGCCACGTCTTCGGGCGCCAGGCCCAGGAGCTTGGGCTGCGCGGCGCAGGCGTAAAGCTTAAGCTTGCCGAGCCTTCTGGCGGACTCGATGAGTTCCTCCGCCGAGTGCGCACCGCGCGCGTTCTCTCCCGCCGGGGTCGCCGCATCGAGTTCGTCATCCACGAACCGCCTGAGCGCATCGAAGAAGAGGATGACGTGCACCTCATCCCCGTTCGCGGCGGCACTCGCCGCGAGGGTGGCTATCTGGTGGATGCGTTCGGGCTCGCCGCTGTGGGCGTATATGACGAACTGGGACATTTGGGCCTTAAATGTGGCGAAAGGAGGGCGTTGCTAGTCTGCGCGTTTTTATTGCTCCCCCATTGAGGGGTCTGTTGAAAAAGGCCTGACTTCGTGATTCGGCGTATAGGGACGACCGGGGAGGGGACTGTAGGGACAGGTCGCGACCTGTCCCTACAGAACCACCGCGCCAGTCCGTAATCACTCCCCCCTTGAGGGTCTGGCTTCCCGAGGGGAAAGCCAGACGAAGAGCTAAGGGCATAAGCCCGAAAGCGATTCGGTGGGGGGTATAATTCGGAATAGCAGTAAAACGCATTTTACCCCCCACCGATTCAGCCTTCGCATAAATCGCTCGGCTTCATCGACTCCCCCTCAAGGGGGGAGTGATTTTTCTCTCTCGTCGGTCGGTTACATACGACAAATCCAGAGTTCCGGGCTTTTTCAACAACCCCCTCAAGGGGGGCTTTCCTTCCGATGATCGAAGAATTCCTCAAATGCCCGATCCGCTTGTGCGAGGAAAAGTGAATCCCAAACCACATCACTCAAAATCTTTCGGCTTCGCATCCTCGAAATCATAGTCGGGCAGATCCGAGCGGGGCGGCGGGTCGACGCCCTCATCCTGCATGTGGCGAGGCTTCGGGTTCGAGGCCAGGAGATGGGCGACCAAACGATAGACGCCGTACACCAACCCGAAGGCCGCGACGAACCAGATCGCTCCCGTAAAATCGCGTTGATAGAAGTAGTAGGCGATGCCCAGCCAGAAAACAAACCCGGCGAATATGCCCAGAGCCGATCGATTATTCTCCATAGCCGGCCGCCTTCTCCGAATCGTCCCGAAGCGCGCGCTCAGTCCGCCCCGGGAGCGGATGCCGTGGATTCGCTCTCCCCTGAATCCTCCTCGGCCTCAGGAGCCTCCTTCGCTTCCTCGGCGCTCGTTATCGAGCCCCTTCCGTCGCCCGTCATGTGGCAGGTCCCCTCGAACACAGCCCCTTCTTCGATGTATATGCTCGGCGTGAAAATCTCCCCGCTCACGCGGGAGCCGACCCTGATCTCGCACTTTTCCTTGGCCTCTATCTTGCCCTCCATCCGGCCCATCACGATGACGACGCCGGCCTTGACCTCGGCCTTCACGTTCGCCGCGGTACCGATGATGAAGGTGTCATCCGTGATGACCTCCCCTTCGAGGACGCCGTCCACGCGCACGGTTCCCTCGAAGGTAATGACGCCCTTGAACTCGGTGCCTTCTCCCAGGAAAGCGCGTATGCTTTTCTCGTAGTTTTTCGCCATTCATCGATCCTCGCATGAATCCCGATAGAAAAGCCAGGGCTAACAAAGCCGCTGGAGCAACCCCTCAAGCGTATCCCTCGTATAATACTCTATTTCTATCTTTCCGCTCTCCTCGTCTCCCGAAATCGCGACTTTCGTTCCCAGCGCGCTTCTGAGCCGCTCGGCCGCCTCCCGGAGATAAAGCGCCTGCGGCCCCGAGGGCCCGTTCTGCGGAGCGGGTCGCGGCAGGGTTTCCCTCTTCTCTCTCCCGCCTTCGAGCACGCGCCTGACGCGCGTCTCCAGCTGGCGCACGGAGAGTCTCTTCTCGACGGCAGCGCTGGCGTGGCTCGCTATCTCCTCGTCCGTGCGCAGGGACAAGAGCGCCCTGGCGTGCCCCATGGTGAGGAGTCCTGCGGCGACGCTCTCCTGAACGGAGGCGGGCAGATTGAGCAGGCGGAGGTAGTTCGCGACGGTGGAGCGGTCCTTGCCCACGCGGGAGGCGGTCTCTTCCTGCGTGAGACCCAGGCGCTCCATCATGCTCGCATACGCGGCCGCCTCTTCCATGGGGTTCAGGTCCGCGCGCTGCACGTTCTCGACGATGGCGAGCTCGAGCGCCTCATCCCCGCCCGCGTCGACCAGGATGGCGGGAACCTCATCGACTTCCGCCAGGCGCGCGGCCCGCCAGCGCCGTTCCCCGGCCACGATCTCGTATCCCCCGCCCGGGGCGCGCCGGACAAGAAGGGGCTGGATCACCCCGTGGCGCTTCACGGATTCGGCCAGTTCGGCCAGGTCCTCCTCGTCGAAATCGACGCGCGGCTGGTGAACGCCGGGAGCGAGGCGGGCAGGAGAAAGCCGCATCAGAATCCCGGCGTCTTCGGCGGCGCCTCCAGGAGGGTCCAGTACCGCCGGTGCGGGCTCTTGCGCATCATGGGAGGCCAGGAGCGCGTCCAGACCCCGTCCGAGCACTTTTTTTCTCACGGTCGTCATGTCCGGTTTTTCATCCTTTCCTTCGAGCGCGTGATGAACTCGCCCGCCAGCGCGAGATACGCCTGCGCGCCCGGCGAGGAAATGTCGTAGGTGATCACCGGCTTCCCGTGGCTCGGCGCCTCGGCGAGGCGCACGTTCCTGGGAATCACGGCCCTGTAGGTCAACTCCGGCAGATGAGAGCGCAAATCCTCGTTCACCTGACGCGAGAGATTCGTCCTCGAGTCATACATGGTGAGCAGAATTCCGCCTATTCTGAGATCGGGATGAACGCTCCCCCGTATCCGCTCCACCGTTTTCATGAGCCGGGCCAGCCCCTCCAATGCGAAATACTCCGCCTGAATGGGGATGAGCACTTCGTCTGCCGCCCGCAGGCCGTTCAAGGTGAGAAAACCCAGAGAGGGCGGGCAGTCGATGAGGATATAACGGAACCGGCTCCGGAGCGGTTCGATGACGTTCCGCAAGCGGCTCTCTCTTTGCGGCAAATCCGCGATCTCCACTTCCGCACCCGCCAGGTCGATGGAGGAGGGCAAAACGCTTAAGCATTTAATTTCAGTGTCATACAGGGATTCATCGTCTATCGACTCGCCCAACACAAGCGCCCTGTAGAGTGAAGATGATGGCGAAAATAAACCGAAATTACTCGTCGCGTTCGATTGCGGGTCCATGTCGACCAGCAGCGTCGGCTGATCCGCCACGGCGAGGCAGGCCGCCAGATTGACGGCCGTCGTCGTCTTGCCGACGCCGCCTTTCTGGTTCACGACGGCCACGATCGTGCACGGGCCTTCGCTCGCGCCTGCGTCGGGAACGCTCGGGGAGATGGTCGCTCCGGGTGTGATATCCATATTGTTGTTTCAGGGCGGGTGAAAACAGGTTCAATAACGGAAGATTCTCACACCGCCCCGGAAAATACAACCGGATGTTTCACGTGGAACAAAATTTCCGCCAAATCCGGGGAGAGAATGTTCCACGTGGAACAATGGGGGGTTAGGGATGGGAGGAATGCTCTTCGGTAGTGGGCCGTTCTTGTGAACGGACCAAGGTCGCGACCTGTCCCTACAGGCTTGTTTGAAAATACACCGGATTGTAGGGATTGTTGAAAAAGCCCCTGAGAGGGTAATGGCAACCCCTTGAATACGAAATCCCATAAAGCCAACCCTCCCTACCCCCCCTTGTCAGGGGGGCAAGAAAAAGCAAAATCCCCTCAGCCCGGTGAGGGCGCATCGCCTTTTTTACCCCCCTGACAAGGGGGGGTAGGGGGGGTTGCTTTCAAAGAGGGAGGTCGGGGGTTCGCGCGAAAGCGGCCTTCCCGCTATAGGTAATGTCCCTTGGCAGGGGGTTTTCAACAGACCCATGCGAGCGGCCCGGAATTGCGCCATTGAAACGAAATTCCGGTTTGCCATAAAACCCAAAAAATGTTCCACGTGGAACGATGGGGGGGATTCGCGATAGGAGGGGTGCTCTTTGGTAGTGGGCCGTTCTTGTGAACGGACCAAGGTCGCGACCTGTCCCTACATAGCAATACCGACAGAAAAAGGGAGGCCCGCTCGAAAACCCTCACGAAACCGGCGGGGCGGCCTCCTCCCGCGAATTTCCGCTCTGTTTGCGGATGTAGACCTCCAGCACGGCGACGGCGGCGGGCGTCACGCCCGAGATGCGGCTCGCCTGCCCGAGGGTTTTGGGGCGTATCTGCTCGAGCCGCTGCCGGACTTCCGCCGTCAGGTGGCCCACACCCGAATACGAGATGCTCTCGGGTATCTTCACCCGGTCGGCCATCCTGAGATGATGGACCTGCTGGTATTCCCGCTCGAAATACTCCTTGTATTTCACCTCCGCCAGCACATAGCGCCGCGATTCGCGGTCCAGCGCCTCCCAAATCTCCCCAAAACGGCCTTTATCGATGGAATCGACCCGAATCGCCAGTTCCGGCCCTGCTTCGGGGCGTCTCAGGATGTCGGCAAGTGCGGACGGCTTCTTGAGCGGCCTGGAGCCCGCTGCCTCCATGGCGCCTCGCACGTCCGGCTTGGGGTTCATCGTCGTGGTTTCGAGATAGGTGATGGCCTCCTGCGCCCGTTTCGACTTCTTCTCGAAGGCGCCCCAGGTGGCCTCATCCAGCGAACCGACCCTGCGGCCGAGTTCCATCAGGCGGAAATCCGCGTTGTCGTGGCGGAGCAGGAGCCTGTGCTCGGCCCGGCTGGTGAACATCCGGTAGGGCTCGGCCGTTCCCTTGGTGATGAGATCGTCTATCAGAACGCCGATATAGGCTTCTTCGCGGCTTAATACGACGGGTTCTTCGCCGCGAAGGTAGCGGGTGGCGTTGATCCCCGCCATGATCCCCTGGGCGGCGGCCTCCTCATAGCCGGTCGTCCCGTTGATCTGCCCGGCGTGGAAGAGGCCCGGCATCTTCTTCGTCATCAGGCTGGCGTCGAGTTCTGTCGGCTCCACGTGGTCGTACTCGACGGCGTAGCCCGGACGCATCATCTCGGCTCTTTCTAAACCTTTGATTGTTCTTAACATACGGATTTGCACGTCCACCGGCAGGCTGGTGGAAAGCCCGTTCACGTATATCTCGCAAGTCTCGCGTCCTTCGGGCTCCAGGAATATCTGGTGTTCCCGTTTGCCCTCGAAGCGCATTATTTTATCTTCGATGCTCGGGCAGTAGCGCACGCCGATCGCGTCGATCTGGCCGTTGTACATGGGCGCGCGCTCGATGTTCCGCCGGATGACCTCGTGCGTCTCAGGGTTCGTGTAGGTGATCCAGCAGGGCATCTGTTCCTGTTCGATGGCCTCCGTCCGGTATGAGAACGGAAGGGGCGGGTCGTCGCCGGATTGCACGTCAAGTATTTGAAAATCAATGGATTTCGCGTCCAAGCGCGGCGGCGTCCCCGTCTTCATGCGCCCGATGGCGAAGCCGAACGAGACGAGTTGCTGCGTGAGTTCGTTCGCCGAACCCTCGCCCGCGCGCCCGCCCTCGACCTTCCTGTCGCCGTAGTGCAGAAGACCGCGCGTAAAGGTGCCCGGCGTCAGAACGACCGCGCGCGCCTCCCAGGTTTCCCCAAAATGATCCTGAAGGCCCGCTATCGCCCCGTTCTCGACGAGAAGCCTTTGCACCATCCCCTGCTTGAGGTCGAGTCCCGCCTGGCTTTCGACGGCGTTTTTCATATACGCGCGATAGCGCTGCTTGTCCGCCTGGGCGCGCAGGGCCTGCACGGCGGGGCCTTTTTTCGTGTTCAGCATCCGGAACTGAATCCCCGTGGCGTCGATGGCGCGGGCCATCTCGCCGCCCAGGGCGTCCACCTCGCGCACCAGAACGCCCTTCGCCAGCCCGCCGATGGCCGGGTTGCACGACATGAGGCCCACGGTGTCGAGGTTCATCGTGAGCATCATGGTGCGCGCGCCCATGCGCGCCGCGGCGAGCGCCGCCTCGCAGCCTGCGTGTCCGCCGCCCACGACGATGACGTCATACGAAACAGCCAACGGAAAACCTCCAGAAATTCACAAAAAAGCGTTAAATTGCCTTATATTTATCTAAATTTATCACCTAATTCTGCCGAAATTATATTATTTTCATTTTCCGATGCAAAAAGTGGAAAAAATCCTGTCCAAAAGCGCTTCTCCGTAGTCCCGGCCCAGGAGTTCGGCGAGCGCCGTCTGCGCTTCGTTCAAATGAACCGCCACCAGTTCGGGGGAAAGCTCTCCCTCGGCTCCCGCCTTAGCACTTCGCACGGCTTCGAGGCATTTTGCGATCTGGCCGTGGTGGCGCTCCCGCGTGAGAACGGATTCCGCGCCCGAAAGCCCATCCTCGTCCATCAAAACACGCGCCACCTCCTCGCGCAACTCGAACAAACCCTCGCCCGTCAGCGCCGAGATGAAGAGCGGCTCTCCGGCACCCGGCGCCGACTCGTTCAAAAGCGCGAGGGCGCGCGCCCTCATATCACGGGCAGCCTTGTCCATCTTATTGAAAATAAACAGGTTTTCGCAATCAAGCGTTCTCGCCTCCCGCGCCGCCCACCTGATTTCGTCATCCCCTGCCGTCAAATCCATCACCATCAGGCCGATATCCGCCTCTCCCGCCGCCTTGCGGGCGCGCTCGGTTCCTTCGAGTTCCACCGGATCCCCCGTATCGCGCAGGCCCGCCGTGTCGATGAGCCGCACCGGCGCGCCCCCGAAATCGCAGACCTCCTCCACCGTGTCGCGCGTGGTGCCCGGAACCTCGCTCGTGATGGCGCGATCCGCCCCCAAGAGCGCATTCAGAAGCGTGGATTTCCCCGCGTTGGGCCTGCCGAGGATGGCGGCGCGCGCGCCTTCTCTCAGGATCCTGCCGGAGCGGTAGCTCTCGACGAGCCGCTCGAGTGCGGTTTCCGTCTTCGCGAAAAGGCCTGCGAGCTCAGCACTTCCCATCGGAGCGCCGGAAACCGTGGGGCCTGCGCCCGGCTCGAACTCGTCGGGAAAGTCAATCGCCGCCTCGATGTGCGCGCCCGCCTCCACGATTTTCTCCCACACGTCTTCCAAAGCCTGCGAGAGGCGTCCTTCCAGGTGATGGAGCGCCGCGCGCGCCGCCTTTTCGGTCTGCGCGGCCACGAGGTCCGCCACGGCTTCGGCCTGGACCAGATCGATCTTTCCCTCCAGGAAGGCGCGCCGGGTGAATTCGCCCTCTACGGCCGGCCTGGCGCCCATCTCCCGGGCGAGGCGCAGGATGGTCCCCACGATGGCCGGGCCGCCGTGGCAGTGCATCTCGACAACGTCCTCTCCCGTGACGGAATCCGGCCCCGGATGATAGAGCGCGAGGCCCTCATCGAAGGCCTGGGGCCCATCCACGAAGCGCCCGAGCACGGGCCGCCCTCTGGGAAAGGCGCTTCTCTCCTTTCGGGGTGCGAAGAGCCCTTCGAGAATAGAGAGCGACTTCGCTCCGCTCAGGCGGACGATAGCGATGGCTCCGCGCCCGGGGGCCGTCGAGAGCGCGACGATGGTCTCCCTCGCAAAACCGCTCATCAACTTCACCGTTTCTGTCTCTTCAGGATGCGCGCGTCCAATCGCGCGCCGCGTTCGCCCGTAATGAAGCGGATTTGGGATGTTATTGCAAGGCCTGGTGGGCATTGGCACATGGGGGTGGGTCGCATATATGCGACCCCAGGGGGTGATTCCGGCAGTCAGGAAGAGGCTGTAGGGACAGGTCGCGACCTGTCCCTACCAAAACGCCTACCCGGTTGAAGATGTGTCTGGCGAATCGCCAACACAGGAACCGCATGGGCCTTCGCGAACGGCCTATGCGAAAAAAGGGGCGCTTCACGAAGCGCCCCTACGATACGCGGCTTCGCCGCTATTCAGGGTGAGGCGGAGCGCCGAGTGGAGGCGCGGGCCTTCCTCTACCTCTTCCCGGAATGATCCACCAGGCCGCGCAGGAGGGTTTTGCGGGAGACGGCGCCGACGACGGCGCCCGCATCGTCCACCACCCGCAGGGGCGCATCGCTCTCGATGCACCCGGGCAGCATGTCCTGCAGCACGGTGTCGCGCGAGACGACAGGTCCTGTGGTCTCGCTGCACGGCGGCGTCATGATGGAGCCCGCCGTCACCACGCGGCCCCGCTTCACGTCGCGCACGAACTCGCGCACGTAGTCGGTGGCCGGGTTGAGCAGAATCTCCTCCGGTCGGCCAATCTGGTCGATCACGCCGTCCTTCAGGATGGCGACGTGATCGCCCAGCTTGAGCGCCTCGTCTAGATCGTGGGTGATGAAAACGATGGTTTTTTTGAGGTCGCGCTGAAGGGTGATGAGATGCTCCTGCATCTGTTTGCGGATCAGCGGGTCCAGCGCGCTGAAGGGCTCGTCCATGAGCAGAATTTCGGGGTCCGTGCACAGGGCGCGCGCCAGGCCCACGCGCTGCTGCATGCCGCCCGAGAGTTGTGCCGGATAGGCGTTCTCATAACCGGTGAGGCCCACGTCCTCAATCCACCGCATCGCGCGCCTGCGCTGCTCGGCGTGTTCGGTCCCCTGGACCTCGAGGCCGTAGCCCACGTTCTCCAGTACCGTCATGTGCGGAAAGAGCGCGAAGCGCTGAAAAACCATGCTCGCGGCGCCCCGGCGGAACGCGAGCAACTCCTCGGGCGAGAATTCGAGAACGTCGCGCCCGTCGACGAAAATCCGGCCCGTCGTCGGGTCGATCAGCCGGTTGATGTGGCGGATCAGGGTCGATTTTCCCGAACCCGAAAGGCCCATGACCACGAATATCTCACCGCGCTCGACGGAGAGGCTCACGTCCTTGAGTCCCAGCGTACAGCCGGTCTCGACCAGCACGTCGTTCTTCTCGACGCCCGTCTGGGCCAGGTCGAGCGCCGCCTCGAGCGCGCGTCCCGTTCCGAATATCTTGTAGACGTTTCGCACCTCGATCAGCGCCATCGGATCAGACCCTCCCGCTCGTGCGGATGAAGCGCCCGCCGTAGGCCTGGGTGACGCGGTCCATCACGATGGCGAGCAGCACAATGGCCACGCCGGCTTCGAGCGCACGGCCGACGTTGAGCTGCTGGAGGCCGATGAGCACCTCGGTGCCGAGCCCCCGGGTTCCGATCATCGAGGCGATCACCACCATCGCGAGCGCCATCATCGTGGTCTGGTTGACTCCCTGCATGATGTTGGGCAGCGCCATCGGTATCTGCACGCGAAGGAGCTTCTGCCTCCGGCTCGCGCCCATGGCGTCGGAAGCTTCGACGATATCCTTGTCCACCAGACGGATGCCCAAGTCGGTCAGGCGGACCACCGGCGGGATGGCGTAGATCACCGTGGCGAAGACGGCGGGCACCGCGCCGAGGCCGAAGAGCATGATCGCCGGAATGAGATATACGAAGCTCGGCATGGTCTGCATCAGGTCGAGTGCGGGCAGCACCATGTCGCGCATCCGGTCGTTTCTCGATATCGCGATGCCGATCGGAACGCCCAGACCGATGCAGATGAGGGTGGAGACCAGCATCACCGAAAGGGTCATCATCGACAAATCCCACAGCCTGGGATCGGTGAGGCCGATGAAGAACGTACAGGCGGCCACCAGCGCGGTCAGGCCCCATTTACGCCCGCTGGAGAAGAAAGTGAGCGCGCCCACGCCCAGGAATACGACGAGCCAGGGGAGGTCGCGCAGGAAGCGTTCGAGGCCGACCAGCAGAACGAGAATGGCGTCCGATGCGGTCTCGAAGACGATCCCGTACTCGGAGACCAGCCATTCGACGAAATCGTTGGTCCACTTGTTGAGCGGCAGGTTCAGGCCCTTGGGCCATTCGACCGCCCAGTCGGGGAACAGTCCGCGGAAAAACTTCATCATCGGCGGACCTCCCCGGGACCAAGCGCTGCTTCACGAGAAAAAAGCATCGCGCGGGCGCGAATCAAGCCGATTTGAGCGCCTCCTCGACCTTTTTCGCGACGTCGGCCGGAACCCACTTCTTCCAGACCTTGTTGGTCTTCAGGAAATGGATCGCGGTGGCCTTGGCGTCGCCGCCGGCTTTGCTCTCGAGATAGGCCAGCATCTTCGAGACTTCTTTGGATGGTAGCGTGTACTTCTCGATGAATGCGACTATCTTCGGGTGCTTGGCCGCGAACTTCGTGGTGACCGACTTCGGCAGCTCCGCCGTCCGGTAGGCAGTCGCCTTCTTGGGGTTCCCCAAGGCTTCCATTCCGCCCTTCTTGAGCGCGTCCATGTGCTTCACCACCACGTTCCAGTCGGCCTCGTTCCACGCCGGCTCTTCGAGCTGGACGAGATCGAGCTGTCCCAGGAGCGGCGTGGGCGCCCAGTAATAGGCGAGCACGGGTTTTTTCTTGAGATACGCGCCCTTGATGGCCGCCGCGAGCGCGCCGCCCGAGCCGGGCCGGAAATTCGTGAAGTGTTTTTCCAGCCCGTAGGCGCGCAGCTTCACCGTGTTGATGACCTCGCACGACCAGCCGGGGATGCAGTTCACGAACCGGCCCTTGGAGGGCTCTTCGGGGTCCTTGAAGAGGTGTTTGTACTTCGGCAGATCGAAGACCGACTTGAGGCCCGGATTCGCCTCCTGGACGAAGCGCGGGATGAACCAGCCCTGTATGCTATCGGGCGTGTTGATACCCACCTGCTTGACCTTGCCGCTCTTCATGACGGGGTCGTACTGCGCCTTTACGTTGTCGTACCAGAGCTCCATGATAATGTCGTTCTTGCCCTCATAATGGGCCGTCATAATCGGCAGCGTGCCGCCGTAGATGAGCCGCACCCGGCAGCCGTAGCCGTGCTCCAGGATGAAGGCGGCCACCTGATCGTGAAAGTTCGCGCTGTCCCAGTTCAGGTCGCCGATGCGCACGCTGCAGGCGGCATCCGCCCGGCTCGGGAGGGATACGAGCGCCGCAGCTCCTATGGCGATGGTCAAAACGAAGATAAGAAAAACTCTGGATTTCATGGTTGGCCCCCTGTTCTCGTTGTGTGTGCCGGTCGATTCGAAGAAAAGAGCGGGGCTCTCGCGCAAGAGAGAGTCCACCCCTCTCCCTAAGCCCCTGCGGGTTCGTTTTCAGGCTGTATCTTCGGCGCTACCAAAGCCGCCGGTTCAGGTTTTGTATCATTCAAAAGTTTATGCGGGCCGGCTCGAAAACGCAAACCGCCGCCAATCCGGGGCATGTGTGAACCCGCCCTTCACCAACAAGAGAAACGCACAGGGCTAAAACCAAACCATACCGGTCGGATTTTCGTCTTTTTTGTGCCAACGCCTCTTTCTTACTTTCAATAATTATTTATCATGCTACATTGTTTAAGCGTTTATATCCACAAAAAACGAGGCGCTCATGCCCGAGTCGAGATACGACCCGCATCGCGGGGAATGGACGCTCATCGCGCCCGACAGGCGCGCGCGACCCCATCCCGCGCATTACGCGAAGGCCACCCCCGCAGAAGAAGACCCGGCTTGTCCTTTCTGCCCGGGCAACGAAAGCGCGACGCCGCCCGAGGTCGGAGCCATCAGGGACGAGGGCGAGGAGAACGCGCCCGGCTGGCGCGCGCGCTGCGTGGCGAACAAATACCCTGCCGTCGGTAGCGGAGAGCCCGCGCGTGCGAGCGAGGGCGTCTTTTCGTCACTCCTCGGCGGAGGACGCCACGAGGTGCTCATCGATTCTCCCCGTCACACGAAGGGCTTGGCTGATTTGGGCGAAGCGCACGCGGGTGACGTTCTGGCCCTGCTGCAGGAAAGAGCGCGTGCGCTCGCCGACGCCCCGGGCGTTCGCTTCGTCTGCGCCTTCAAGAATCACGGCGCGCAGGCGGGCGCATCCATTCTCCATTCGCACTTTCAGATACTCGGCCTCCCGGTCCACACCGGAACCTTCGAGAAAAAGCTGGACATAGAAACCGCATTCTATCAGGAACGAAATGCCGCGCTTTTGGATCACATGCTGGAAGCTGAACGCGAAGGCGGAGAGCGGATGGTGGAAACAGGCGAAGAGGGCGCCGCCGTCTTCTGCCCGTGGGCGTCGCGCTTTCCCTATCTCGCCCATATCACCCCCTGGCCGACCGAAAGCTGCTTCACCCGAAGCGCACCCGAGACCCTCGTCGCCGTCGGGGCCGCGGTGGCGCGAAGTTTAAGGCGTTACAAGGAGCTTCTCCACGACCCGCCCGTCAACCTCTCTTTTCTGCTCGCGGCGAATGAAGTGGAGGAAAACCTTGCGGCGCATCGCTGGCACATCGAGCTTTTCCCGCGCCTCACGCCGCAGGCTGCCCTGGAGACGGGTTTGGGCGCGCACATCAACGAAGTGGCTCCAGAGCACGCCGCCGAGAAACTAAGAAGCGTTGCCCCCAAGGCGCACGCCGCATCATCTTCTGCCTGTTTTCACAGAGGACCCGACCATGAATGAAAAGAATCCCCACTCCACCGTTTCGTTTCTCACGGGCGGCGACATCGCGCCCGACAGGGCTTCCGCCAAGGGCATGTTCGGCCAACTGGGAAAACTGTTCCGCGGCGCCGATTTTTCTTTCGCGAATCTCGAGAACGCGCTATCGACGCGCGGCGAACTCATGAAGGGGAAGGCGACCAAGCACCGGGGACACCCCTCTCTGGTGGCGGGACTCGTGGATGCCGGCTTCGACGCGGTGGGAATCGCGAACAACCACCTGCTCGATTTCGGGGTTCCCTCTCTCGAAGAGACCATGGTGACGCTGCGCCGCGCGAGGATCCCTTTCACGGGCGCGGGAATGGACCTGGAAGACGCGGGAGCCCCCGTCGTGCTCGATCGCGGCGGGCTGAAGGTTGGCCTGCTCGCCTATTCGTCCGTGCTGCCGCAGGGCCACGCGGCCGGCGCGGACGAGCCCGGCGTGAACCCCCTGCGCGTCAAGACGTCCTACACGCCGCTCAGAAACCTGGACGAATACCCGGCCTCCGAACCCGTCATCCACTCCTGGGCGGTGGCGGAAGACCTCGCGCGGATGAAAGAAGAGGTCGCTCGGCTCAAGACCGAGGTCGACCTCGTCTTCGTCTACCAGCACTGGGGGGCAAGCATGCGCCACGAGGTGCACGAGCATCAAAGGGAGATCGGGCAAGCGGCGATCGACGCGGGCGCGTGCGCCGTCTTCGGCGGACACCAGCACGTGCTCTCCGCCATCGAGTTCTACAACCGCCGGCCCATCATCCACTGCAGCGGGAATCTGATTTTCGACGAAGTCGAACCTTTCTTCACGGATGCGACGCTTCAGTCGTTTCTGCTGGGCGGACGCATGGACAAAGAAGGGCTGAGCGACCTTCACCTCATCCCCTGCCGCTGCGGCGTGGGCGGCGCGCCGAAACCCCTCTCGCCGAGGCGCGGTGAGGGCCGCGAGATCGTGGATATGATGCAAAGATTCTCCGCGCCTTACGGAACGGAAGTCGCCGTAAGGGACGGAGAGGTGGCCGTATCGCCGCTCGGATAAGAATGAGAAAGGCCCGCGGAAGCCAAACCCTCGTTCGCCGGTTTCGTTCGTTCTACAGCGCGCGCGCCATGAGGCTCCGGATGCTCGCAACATCCACGTCGCCCGTCGAGCGGCCCTTTTCCTGTGCGCCCTTGAAGACGATGATCGTCGATTGCCAGCGAACGCTGTGTTCTTTCAGGAAATCGCGCTGGGTGTCGTAGTCCACCGCGAACGCGGCGGCGTTTTCGAACTTCTTCTCTTTAATCAGGGACTGAAGCAGCGGCACCTGCTGCCTGCACGTCCCTCACCACTCGGTGTGGACGACTACGAAAATCGTCTTTCCGTCCTTTTGGGCCTGGGCGAACGCCTTGGTCTCATAGGGCTTCCACCCTTCCAGGGCGAGCGCGGCCTGCGGCAAAACCAGGACGGCGGCGAGCAAGGCCAAACCAAACATAAGCAGGAGAGATCGCATTTGCATGGCTCCTCTGGTGTTTAGACGGCTTGGAACTCTCGTGATTTGAGATGATACCACGAATCCGCCTGTCTCGGTGGTCTCGGCGCGCTTCGGGCCGAAATCGTTCAAGGCAGCTAGTTCACATACTGGCCGCCGTTCACGTCGATGGTCGCGCCCGTGACGTAGCCCGAACCGGGGGTGGAGAAATACCAGATCGCATCGGCGATGTCCTCGGGCTCTCCGCCGAAGCCCACGGGCAGGTTCGCCACTATCTGCGGCACGCGCTCCTGGTGCACCAGGCGAAAGCGCTTGGTGAGCGTCACGCCCGGGGCTACGGCGTTCACCGTGACGCCGTGGGGAGCGAGTTCCACCGCGAGTCTCCTCGTGAAGCCCTGCATGGCGGATTTCGCGGCGCTGTAGACCAGGGATACGTTCGCCAGGGCGTCGCGCGCGGAGATGGACGAGACGTTCACGATGCGGCCATAGCCTCTCTCTTTCATCGGAGCCGCCGCCGCCCGGGTGGCGAGATAACAACTCGTGAGGTTCCATTCGACGATCTTTTCCCACTCCGCCTCATCGAGGTCCTCGATATCGGACACCTCCACGAAACCGCCCGCGCAGTTCACCAGAATGTCGAGGCGCTCCCACGTTCCGAGCGTGCGGGCGAAGAGAAGGTCGACGTCTTCTTTCCGGGCGGCGTCGCCCTGGACGAATATGGCGTCGCCGTGCGCGCTCACCGTGGCCAGGGCCGCCGAGCCGCGGTCCGGGTCGCGCCCCGTAATCACCACCTTCGCGCCCTCATCTGCGAAGCGCACCGCCGTCGCCAGGCCGATGCCGTCGGTCGCGCCGGTGACGATGGCGACGTGATCTTTTATCGAGGATCGCTCATGCACGCGATTGTCCTTTCTAGTGAACGTACCTGCCGCCGTTGACGTCGAGCGTCACGCCCGTGACGTAGCGCGCCTCGGGTCTGGCGAGATACCACACGGCGTCGGCGATGTCCGCGGCGTCCGCCACGCGGCCCGCCGGTATTTTCGCGATTATCTCGGACAGTCTGTCCTTATGGACCACGGCCGTCCTCGGGGTGAGCACCACGCCCGGGGCGACCGTGTTCACCGTGACGCCGTGGGGAGCGACTTCCACCGCCAGCCGCCTGCCAAAGCCGAAAAGGCCCGCCTTGGCGGCGCTGTAGGCCAAGCCCGTCTCGATGACGGAATCGCGGCCCGACTGGGAGGAGATGTTCACGATGCGGCCATAGCGTCTTTTCTTCATGACGGGCATCACCTCGCGCGCGCACAGGTAGGCGCTCTTCAAGTTCAAGTCCACGGCCCTGCGCCACTGCGCCTCATCCAAATCTTCGATGAGCGGATTCTCCACGAAGCCGCCTGCGCAGTTCACCAGAATGTCGATGCGCGCCCACTCGTGAAGCGCCTCGGCCACGGCCGCTTTGACCTCGCTCGCCGAGGTGGCGTCGGTGTTGACGAAGCGGGCCTCGCCGCCCGCCTCGCGTATCCGCTGCGCGGTCGCCTCGCCCTGCGTCTGGTCGAGATCCAACAACACGACGCGCGCGCCCTCATGCGCGAGGCGCCCGGCGATTGCCTCGCCGATGCCCACCGCGCCCGCCGTCACGAGCGCCACGTGTCCTTGAATCGAGGATTTGCCTTCCATCTTGCTCGCCGCCTCCATGAGTGCCGGATTATAGCGCAACGCCTCCACCTTGACAGCCGTCAGGGTGCTTGTGCGGAGACGAAATAGGTGTTGCCGTCGAAATCCCACCACCGGGCTTTGCGAAAGCCCGCATCGCGCAATTCGTTCACGAGCTCTTCGGGTTCGAAGCGCGCCTCAAGGGGCGGCCCCATGTCCATGGGCTTCTTGTGCCAGTCGATGAGCGTGATGGCGGCGCCCTTCCTCATCGCGCGCCTTGAGTCGGCGAGCATGGGCTGGACGTCGGACACTCCATGGAGCACGAACGCGATGAGGACGAAGTCCGCGCACGCATCCGGAAAAGGAATTCGCGAACCCTGGTTTCGCTTCGCCGTAAGATTCGCGTAGCCGCGCTCTTCGGCTGACGATTTGAGTTCCCTGATCATCACCGGGGAGATGTCGCAGGCGAACACGCGACCGTTCTTTCCCACCACCCTGCAGGCGGGAACCGAGAAATAACCGGGTCCGCAGCCGATGTCCAGGAAACTCATGCCGCGCTCAAGGCCCAGGTCCCGCAGCGTCTTGACGGGCGGCATGGCCCGGCGCCTTCCCCTCGTGAGCAGGAGATGGCGGTTTCGGACGGGAAGCGTCCACTCCACACGAGAGGATCCCTTGCTCAAGCCTCGTCCTCGATATAGCCGCCGAGCGCCTCTCGTATGAAATCCAGAGGATGCCCCTCTCTGATGAGCATGAAGCCCTCCGCCAAGCATTCGAGCTTCCTGCGCTCCCTGTCGAGGCGCGTCTGCCCCTTTCGGCTGAGGAGCCTCTCGACGTCTTCTATCGTGGCGCCCTCGAGCGCCCACTTGAGCCCCGTCTTGAGGAGCGGTTCCTGAATCCATTCGAGGCGCTCCGCAATCGCGCCGCCCTCATCGCGCGACGCCAGGCCCGCGAGCTCCACGCACAGGCTGATGATGTCGACCGACGCCTGGGCCGAGGGAGAAAACCGGACGCCCGGCAGGCGCTCGTAATCCGCCTCGCCCTCGGGCAGAAAGGCAACGAGTCTCGCGCGCGCACGATCCTCGCTCACGCCTTCGAGTATCGCCACCGCGCCCTCGATGGCGATCTCCTTGTTCCTTTCCGTCGCTGCGAGGGAGGACTCGATTTGCCGGGCGAGAATCATCTCGGCCTCATCCCAGGGCGCCTGATCCACCAGCATCCGAAGGCCGGTGGAGAAAATACCGTCCGGGCTCCGCTCGAGAGCCGGCTCCAGCGAGAGCAGCCCGTGCTGTTCCGCCCGCGCGGCCAGAACGACGATGAGCGACACGGCGTGCTCGGCCTTGGCTTCAGAGGAGTGAAACGCGGCGAGCCCCTCTTCGAGCGTCCGGTCCAGCGGGGGGATGGAGTCGTCGGCAGGCCCGTCGAACGTAATGTCGCCGTGGTTCTTCATGGCGTAGGCGGTCTGCATCAACATCTGGCGCGCTTCGACGCTTCGCTCGATTTCCATGGAGCCTGAGCGCTCGATTTCCTCGCGCATGTGGACCGCGTTCTTCGAAGATACGTTCCTGAGCACACGCTCGACCACCCGCGAATCGGCATCGCGAAGCGCCAGAACGAGGATTTCGGGATCCATGCGCTCGATGACGCGCCTGAGCGCGCGGCCCGACATCTCCGCGAAGGGGGTCAGGTCCGGATTCTCGCCGGGAGGAAAATGATGAAAGCCGGGGCCTCCCATGCCGCCGTCGCCCCAGCCGTCGCCGCTGAAATTCATTTTCGCGTCAGTTCTCCTCGGCCAGCTTGGGCGGCTGAACGGAACGGTTCACGTAGAATTGCTGGGCGATGGAGAGCAGGTTGTTCACCAACCAGTAGATCACCAGCCCCACGGGCACGGGATAGAAGATGAACATGCCCGTGAAGACGACGGGCATGAGCATCATCATCTTCGCCTGGGTGGGGTCGCCCGCGGTGGGCGTCATCTTCTGCTGCAGGAACATCGAAGCGCCCATGAGTATCGTATACACGTGATAGGGGTCCTGCACCGAGAGGTCCTGCACCCAGCCGAAAAAGGGCGCGTTGCGCAACTCTATCGACACCAGGAGGGCTTCGTACAGCCCGAAGAAGACGGGTATCTGTATCAGCATGGGCAGACAGCCCATCATCGGGTTGACCTTGTGCTCCTTATACAGGGCCATGGTCTGCTCGTTCAGCCTGTTTTTGTCGTCTTTATATATCTCGCGGAGCTGCGTGATGCGCGGCTGGAGCTTTTGCATCTCCTTCATGTTGCGCATGCTGACGTGGGTGAGCGGGTAGAAGATGATCTTCACCACGATGGTCAGCAGGATGATGGCCACGCCCCAGTTGCCCACGAACCCGTGGAAAAAACGCAGGATCGACATGAGCGGCTTGGCGATGAAGGAGAACATCCCGTAGTCCAGGGAGTCCTCGAGGTTGACCTTGAGTTTTTCGAGGTGGTCCAACGCCTTCGGCCCCACGTAGACATCGAAGGCCGCATCGACGTCCTTTCCCTGCGCGAAAGGAACGATGGCGGCGTATTCGCTTAAGTCGTCCGTCTGGGATAGAAGGCGTATCTCCGCTCCGCCCGCTCCGCCTCGGGGGATGAGCGCCGCGATGAAGTGCTTCGACTGGAGCGATGTCCACTTGAGGCTCTCGCCGTGGGTGACGGGTTTTGCCTCCTCGGGATAGTCGTATTCGAGTTCTTCGCCCACAAAGCTCATGGGACCCTCGATGACGCCGCCGTAGGTGTTGCCGTCGCTCCCGCCGACACGCGGCCCCCAGACGACGCCCATCGCCTCGGCCCCGGAGGGACGGGTGACGCGAATCCTCGTGCGGATGTTGAATTCGTTGTGGCGGAAGGTGAGCGCCTTCTCCGCCGAGAGGCCGTCGGCGCCGCGGTAGACGAAGCGAACCGTCCCTTCCGGGTTCGTCTTCGAGAGCGAGAGGTCGCCGCCCTCGACCTCGTAGGAAGCCTCGTTGAGCCGCTGCGCCGTCTTTCCGCCCCAGAAGAAAAGGGGCCGCACGTCCGGGCGGCCCGGAGGCACGAGCTGGACGGAATTCTTTTCGCCCTGTTTGTATTTCAGAAGACGCGCGGACAAGAACCCCGCGCCCCGGTTGGTCAACTCATACACCGCGTCGCCCACGTCCACGCGAACACGCCGGCCGGGAGCGGCTTCCGTCGGCGCGGACGGAGCGGCGGGCGTGGACGGTTGGCCGGCGACGGAAGCGGGCGACCTGAGCGGCGTGCTCGCGGCGCTCCCCCGTTCCCTGTTCTGGGCCGCCGCGCGCTCCTTGGCCACCTTCTGCTTCTGGGCCTGCTCGTCTTCCATGGGCTTCACGACGAGGTATTGCCAGCCGATCAGTATCGCCATCGACAAGACGGCGGCGAGAATCGCGTTTCTTTCCATGATGTAAGGCGCCTCCGCCGGACCCCTCAGGGAACCGGATCGTTTCCCCCGGGGTGAAATGGATGGCAGCGCCCGATGCGGCGCACGGTGAGCCAAAAGGCCCGAGCGGGCGCGTGGCGCCTGAACGCCTCGAGCGCATAACAAGAACAAGAGGGTGAAAAGCGGCAATTGCCCGGCATCAGTGGAGACAAGACGAGCTGATACCCCCGAACCAGAACTATCGCCAGAGCACGGATCGCCCAAGAGACGGGGCCGAGCTCTTTTTCAGGAATTCGTTTTCCCGTGGAAAGCGTTGCGGAACGCCCTTTCAACATCCTCTAACCTCGCCTTGGCGATCGAGCCCCTCGCCACGGCCACAAGGTCCACTCCTGGGGGGAGCCGTGAGCCGTGACGCCGAAACACCTCGCGGAGGAGCCGTTTGGCGCGATTCCTCTGGACGGCGCCGCCCACCCGGCGCGACGCGATGATGCCGAGGCGCGCGCAATCCCGCGAAGGAGTCGGCAGGATATGCAGCGTGAAATACGGACACCTGCGCTTGCGTCCTTTTCTGAGAACGGCAGCGAAGTCGCTCCCCTTGCGGATTCGCCGCTCCGGCGGGAAGCCCTCGTCCATGCCCGCGCCCTCCCGGTCGAGGGTCGGCAAGCCCGGCGCACCGTCTAGGCGGAAACGCCGAGCCGCTTGCGGCCCTTGGCCCGCCGACGCCTGATGATTGCGCGTCCGCCGGTGGTCTTCATCCGGCGGCGAAACCCGTGCGTCTTCGTTCGTTTTCTTCTGTTCGGCTGGTAAGTTCGTTTCACCAACTACTCCGTCTGCCGGCCCAAAAGCCGAGCGTTAAACCCGACATATAACGCTTGAGAGAGGCTTCCCCAAGAAGCCGAGCGTAAAGTAGCCACCAAAATCCCGATTGTCAAGAACCTCCTGCGGGGGTGCTCGAACTTACCGGCCCCGAATGGACGGGAAGCCGGCTGCGCGTACCGTTCGTTGCTCCTTCGAAGAAGAAAAATCCTCGTTTGCCGGAGAAATGCCATATTTTTTGTGGAAAACCCTTGCCTTTCGAGGCGCTTTGTGGAAAAGTGCTCCCTCGGGTCAAGTTTTGTCCCGCCCTGTGGAAAAACCCGTTCCTGCGCGGCGCAAAAAGCCCTCGTCGCGCCCTGAATGCTACGAATTGGTTCTCCGTATGACGACTCTTTGGCAACGCTGCGCGGAAAAAATCGAGCAAGAGGTCTCCCCCCAGACGTTCTCCCGCTGGTTTGCCGGCATCGAAGAGTTGAATTCGAGCGAGAACACGCTGGCGATTCAGGCCCCTGATCCGTTCACGGCGGGGACCCTGCGCTCGCGCTACTGGGGAATCATCCAGGACGTCCTCGAACAAGAGGCCGGGCCGAACGTGATGATTGCCCTCTCGGCGAGCGACGCTCCGACAAACGGAACGATCGTCTCAGACGCGCCGGTCCCGGCCGAGAAGGAAACGGAGCCCCCGGAGAAACCGGCCTTTCTCAATCCCAGGTATCGTTTCGACAACTTCGTGGTGGGAGGATCGAACCAATTCGCCCATGCCTGCAGCCTCCGCCTGGCGGACGGCCTGGGAGCCTCCCTCTTCCCGCTTTTCATCTACGGCGGGGTGGGGCTCGGAAAAACCCATCTGATGCACGCCATCGCCCACCACATTCTCGATCGACAGCCGAGGACGCGCATCTTCTATACTTCTTCGGAAAGCTTCATCAACGACCTCATCGCCTCGATTCGACAAAACCAGATGGCCGCCTTCAGGAGCAAATACCGACAAGTAGACGTCCTGATGATAGACGACATACAGTTCATCGCCGGAAAGGAACGCACCCAGGAGGAGTTCTTCTTCACTTTCGATTCATTGCAACGAGAAAGGAAACAGGTCGTCATCACGAGCGATAAAACGCCCGGAGACACGCCGGGGCTGGAGAATCGCCTCAGGTCGCGCTTCAGCTCAGGCATGATGGCGGATATCGGCGCACCGGACTTCGAGACCAAAGTGGCCATCCTGCAGAAAAAAGCGAGCGAACAAGATCTCGTCCTCCACAGGGAAGTCGCCCACTATATCGCCGACAGGGTTCGCTCCAACGTCCGCGAACTCGAGGGCTGCCTCATCAGACTCAACATCTACGCTTCTTTGCACGACATCGAGATCGACCTTCCCATCGCGCAGGAGATACTGCAGGGCATCATCCGCGACCCCGCCCGCAATTCCTCGGTAGACAACATCCAGAAAATCGTCGCCGAGCACTTCCAGGTCCGGGTCGCCGACCTGAAATCGAAAAACCGCTCGCGCTCTTTCGCCGTTCCCCGGCAGATCGCCATGTTCCTCGCGAGGAAACTAACGCGCGCCTCGACCACGGAAATCGGCCGCCGCTTCGGCGGGAAGGACCACTCCACGGTGATTCACTCCACCAAGAAAATCGAGGGCCTGATCAAAACAGACCCGTCTCTCTCCGCCACCATCCAAACACTCGAGCAAAAGATAGATATCTCTTGAAACACCCGTGGAAAGAATTGTGGATAACCACGTTATTTACCCTGCATTCCTTGCGCCCAAAGAAGAAACACCCAACCACCCGCATCGAATCACAAATAATTCCACACCCCTCAGGCCGGGAAAGCACTCTTTTTTGAACATCTTGCGAGGTTATCCACAATATCACCGCTCCCGCTACTACTGCTATTTAAGTATTATATAGTTCTAAAAGAATTAGTATCTGAGGATATCCTTTGCGCCTCATCGAACTCACGCTCAAAAACTTCAGAAACTATCCAAGGCTCGAATTCGGACCGCACCCCGGGTTTAACTATATTTTCGGCAACAACGGATCGGGCAAGACGAACCTGCTGGAAGCCATTTACTATCTCTCGCATCTGCGTTCTTTTCGACGGGCATCCAGGGAGAAGATGGTGCTTCACGGCGTAGGGGGAATGTATGCGTCCGGCGTGTTCTCCGGGGACGGAGGCGGCGCGGAAACGAGGCTTGAGGCCGCTGTAAGCGGACGTGAGAGAAAATACAAGAAGGATGGGCAGGAGTTGCGGGGCTTGATGCCCTATCTCGACAGCTCCCACGTCATCGTCTTTTTTCCCGAGACGACCCAGATAGTCAAGGAGGGCCCCGGAGCGAGGAGACGTTTTTTCGATCAGGCGATCGCAGCCGTCGAACCGGCCCATCTCGAAGATTCCAGGGCCTATGCGAAACTGCTCTCGGAGAGGAATCATCTTTTGAGAAACGAGTCTGAATCTGCTATGATTCAGGTGTGGCAGGAGCGATTGATCGAGGTGGCCGCCCGCATTATCGTCCGCAGGAAAAGATACATAAATTCACTAAAAAACCGGCTGAATCACCTGGAGAGTTTGTTTGGGGAAACGCAGGGGTCCAGGGTTTCGGTGGCATATGAAGCCAATGGTCTTCCGGGAGGAGACGAGAAAGCGGAAGGGGATATACGAGAGGGCCTGCAGGCGACGGCCGGGAGGCTCGCGAGAGAGGAAGCAAGGAGAAAAACGACGCTTTGGGGTCCCCGGTTCGATGATTTCCACCTGTTTTGGGAGGGACGCCGGGCGAAGGATGTTGCTTCCCAGGGCGAACAGCGGCTCACTACGATATTGCTGGTGTCGGCGAACGCCGAGGAATACAAGGAGAGGAGAAAGGAGACCCCCGTCGTTTTACTCGACGATCTGGGTTCCGAGCTCGACGTGGACAGGAAAAAGAGGATGCTGTTGTTTCTCGGCTCCCTGGGAGCGCAAACGTTCATCACGTCGACCGAAGAACCCGGCATGAGCGCAAACGAGATTGACGGAAGAACTTTTCTGGTTCGAGACGCAACGGTTGAAAGGATAGATTGAATACCTCCAGCCCAGAGAGGCGGCAACAAGGAAATGGCGAGAACCACCAAGAATAAATTTGAAGCGAGTTACAAGGCGAAAGACATCCGCATCCTCGAAGGATTGGAGGCGGTGCGGAAAAGACCCGCCATGTATATCGGGAGCACGGGGCCGAGCGGCCTGCATCACCTCGTCTATGAGGTGGTGGACAACAGCGTGGACGAGGCCATGGCCGGCCACTGCGACAAGGTGAACGTTGTGATCAACGAAGACGGCTCGGTGCGGGTATCGGATAACGGGCGTGGCATCCCCGTGGACAGGCACCCGACGGAGAAGGTCTCCGCGGCCGAGGTCGTTTTAACGAAGCTCCACGCGGGCGGCAAGTTCGAGAACAGTGCGTATAAGGTCTCGGGTGGGTTGCACGGGGTGGGCGTCTCCTGCGTAAACGCCCTTTCCTCGCGGCTGCTGGCCGAGATCAGGAGGGACGGACATGTTCATACGATAGAGTTCGACAGGGGGATTCCGAAGGCAAGGCTCAAAAAAGGGCAGAAGGCCAAAACCACCGGCACGACCATCACCTTCATGCCGGACGAGGAGATATTCGAGACGACCGAGTTCAGCTTCGACGTTCTTGCGAGTCGGCTGAGAGAGCTGGCCTATCTGAACAGCGGCCTCAAGATAGTGCTTGAGGACAAAAGAGAGGACGACAAGAAACAGGAGTATTTCTACAAGGGCGGCATCGTCTCTTTCGTCGAGCACCTGAACCGCTCGAGGAACCCCATCCACAGAAAGCCGATCTACATCAAGGGCGAGCGGGAGGGGAACATCGTCGAGGTTTCCATCCAGTACAACGACGCTTATAACGAGACGCTTCTCACCTTCGCCAACAACATCAACACCACCGACGGCGGAACCCACCTCGTGGGCTTCAGGAGCGCGCTCACGAGAACCATCAACCGCTACGCGGCGACGAACAAGCTCTTGAAGAACAACCCGGCGCCGTCGGGCGAGGACGTGCGCGAGGGGCTCACGGCGGTCTTGAGCGTGAAGCTGCCCGACCCGCAGTTCGAAGGGCAGACCAAGGCCAAGCTGGGCAACTCGGAGATGAAGGGTCTCGTCGAGCAGGTTATGAACGAGAACCTCGCCAATTTCTTTGAGGAAAATCCCTCCGTCGCCAAGAGGATAGTGGATAAGGCCGTTCAGGCTTCCCAGGCGAGGGAGGCGGCGCGCAAGGCGCGCGATCTCACGAGGAGAAAGGGCGCCCTCGACAGCGGCTCCCTGCCGGGCAAGCTCGCCGATTGCTCGGAGAGAGACCCCGCCCTGTGCGAGCTCTATCTGGTGGAGGGCGAATCCGCAGGCGGCTCGGCCAAACAGGGCAGAGACAGGGCGTTTCAGGCGATACTTCCCCTCAAGGGGAAGATCCTGAACGTGGAGAAGGCGCGCCTCGATAAAATGCTGAACCACGAGGAAATCCGGACCATGATCACCGCCATCGGCACGGGCATCGGGGAAGATTTCGACCTGAGCAAACTCCGGTACCACAAGATTGTCATCATGACGGACGCCGACGTGGACGGCTCGCACATCAGGACGCTTCTGCTCACGTTCTTCTTCCGCCACATGCCGCAACTCATCGAGAAGGAGCACCTCTACATCGCGCAGCCGCCGCTCTACAAGGTAAAAAAGGGCAAGGCCGAGATGTACCTCAAAGACGATCAATCCTTTGAGGACTACGTCATCTCCTCCGCCGTCAAGGACACGGAGATACACGGCGGAACGAACGGGGCGGCAGGCAAGGAAACGCCGTCGGCGGCCAACGGGAACTTCCCCAAGGGACAGAAGCTTCGCGAGTTGATGCTTCTGATCTCGGACGCCGAAGCCACGATAGGGCGCCTCTCCCGCAGGGGGATGGACCCGCGCGTCGTCAGGTTTCTGGCCGACGAACCGAACCTCGAAGCCTCCCATATGAAGGACGCGGCCAAGCTCAAAGGTATCGAGAGAGATGTGAAGCGCCTCTTCCGGGAGGAGCACCCCACCGACGGCGAGCCGACCGTGACGACGCGAACCGAGGAGGACGGGAAGACCGTCAAGGGTCTCACCGTCCACTCGCGCATGTCGGATCGCGATCTCACCACACGGGTGGACGCGGGCCTGTTCGAATCCGCAGGCTTCAAGAAAATCCGCCGTGTCACGGAGAAGTTCAAAGCATTTGGTCTGCCGCCCTACACCATCAAATCGGGCGACACCGAGCTTTCCGTGACCCAGGCAGGGGAGATGCTCGAACAATTCCGCTCGCTCGGCCAGAAGGGCGTCAGCGTCCAGCGCTACAAGGGGCTGGGCGAGATGAACCCCGAGCAACTCTGGGAGACGACCATGGACCCGGAGCGCAGGACCTTCCGCAAGGTCGTCGTCCCCGACGCCTTCGAGGCGAACGTCATCTTCTCCACCCTCATGGGAGACGCCGTCGAGCCAAGGCGCGAGCATATCGAAAGGTACGCGACCGAGGTGCAAAACCTGGACGTCTAGCGCGCAAGCCCTACCCCGCCCGGAATTTCCCCGGAGCTAGAAACGCGCTTCCTCGTGACAGCGCACACACGCGCCGTGTACCTCGAACAACGCCTTGGCGGTCGCGGCGATATCTTTGCTCTTCGCCGCCCTGGCAAGCGCAGTGGCCGCGCCCTCGAGCTGGCGCGAGAAAGTGAGCATCGAGTTGTCTCCCTGGAATTCCTCAACGGAGGGCAGGACTTTCGCCGTGGTGACCATTGATTCCGCGTGTTTTGCGATGGTTGCGTAAGGAGTGTCGTTCACGAGTTCCTGAACGGAGGTGATGAGGGCGGCTTTCACAAGCGCGCCGAAGTCCGCGTCGAGCTTCTCCATCAAGTCTGCCACTTCGTATGAATGGGCCTCGCCGCTCCCGGCTTTATGGCTCTCAGCCATGATAGAAGCGGCGAGGATCGACGCAAGGAAAACGACGGCCGCCAACAGATAGATACGGCAATGCGCCGGGAGTGCGAGTCGCATGATTCTCCTCACCCAAGAACAGGTCGGGATCTGAATTTTACCATCGTTTCCGAACCGCCTTATTGTCCATGAATGAAAGCGTCTGGGCAATCGCTGGAAATAAAGAGGGCCGAAGCTCATAACTTTTTGAAAAAACGCCGCTTACGTCCCATATAAAATTTGCGCACGTGGTTGTCCTGGTTTGCCGACACACCCTTTTTGTGGTAAAAAGCAGTGTTTGTGTTTCGCCCGCCCAGGTTCGCCCCTCTCCGGTTTCAGGAGCTTTTGGGACGGCCCCAGATAACGCCGTCTGCAGGAGATTTTCGAGAGCATGGACAACCTGAATGAAGTCAGCATCGAGCAGGAGATGAGCGCGTCCTTCATGGACTATGCGATGAGCGTCATCATCGCGCGCGCGCTTCCTGACGTGCGCGACGGGCTCAAGCCTGTGCAAAGGCGCATCCTCACCACGCTGAACGATCTGGGCCTCGCGCACAACAGGCCGTTTCGCAAGTGCGCGAAGATAGCCGGGGACGTGAGCGGAAACTACCACCCCCACGGCGAGGCGGTGGTCTACCCGGCGCTGGCGCGAATGGCGCAGGATTTCTCCCTGCGCGGCCTCCTGGTGGACGGGCAGGGCAACTTCGGCTCCGTGGACGGCGATCCGCCGGCGGCCATGCGCTACACCGAAGCGCGGATGACGCTGCTCGCCGAGAGCATGCTCGCCGACATCGAAAAAGACACCGTCGATTTCATTCCCAACTACGACAACACGCGAACGGAGCCCTCCGTACTCCCCGCCCGCGTACCCAACCTGTTGCTGAACGGCTCCACGGGCATCGCCGTCGGCATGGCCACGAACATCCCGCCCCACAACCTGGGCGAGCTTTGCGAAGCGCTCGTTCATGTGCTTGAGAAAGAAGGCGCCGCGCTCGAGGGGATTCTCGAGAGAATGCCGGGGCCGGATTTTCCCACCGCGGGCATCATCTACGGGCGTTCGGGGATCAGGAGCTACTACGAGACGGGCCGCGGTTCGCTGCAGTTGCGCGCCAAGGCGATTGTGGAAGTCAACGGGCGCACGAACCGCCAGTCCATCGTGGTGACCGAGATTCCCTACGCGCTCAACAAGGCGAGGCTGATAGAGAAGATTGCGGACCTGGTGCGCGAGCAGAAAATCAAAGACATCTCCGACATCCGGGACGAGAGCGACAGGAGCGGCATGCGCATCGTCATCGACCTCAAAAGAGACGCCGTAGGCGGGGCGGTCCTGAACCAGCTCTACAAGCACACCCAGATGCAGACGACCTTCGGCGTCATCCTGCTGGCCCTCGTGAACAACCAGCCCCGCGTGATGGGCGTGAAGGAGATGCTCTCCCACTTCCTGCGCTATCGCCGCGAGGTCATCCTCAGGCGCAGCCGCTTCGAGCTCAAAAAGGCCGAGAACAGGGCGCACATACTCGAGGGCTACCGCATCGCGCTCGACAACATCGAGGAAGTCATCGCTCTCATTCGGGGGAGCGAGACGCCCGAGGAGGCGCGCGCGGGCCTCATGCGGAATTTCGGGCTCACCCAGCCCCAGGCCCAGGCCATCCTGGAGATGAGGCTCCAGCGCCTCACGGGCCTTGAGCGCGACAAGATAGAAGCGGAATACAAGGAACTCCAGAAGACCATCGCCCATCTCCGCAAAGTGCTCGTGAATGAAAAGCTCCAGACCTCCATCATCAAGGAAGAGCTTCTGGAAATCCGGGAGAAATTCGCGGACGGGCGTCGCACGGAGATTGTGGATGAGACGAGCGAGATATCGATCGAGGACATGATCGTCGAGGAAGACATGGCGGTCACCATCTCGAATTCGGGCTACATCAAGCGAAACGCCATCACCCTGTATCGCTCCCAGCGCCGCGGCGGCAAGGGCGTGATGGGCATGGGGACGAAACAAGAGGATTTCGTCGAACAACTCTTCATCGCCTCCACGCACGATTACATGATGTTCTTCACCTCGCGCGGGCGCTGCCATTGGCTCAAGGTGCACGAGATTCCCCAGGGAGGCCGGGCGGCGCGCGGCAAGGCCATCGTGAACGTGCTTCAGTTGGCGGCGGGCGAGTTCGTCTCCGCCGTCATGCCCGTGCGCAAGTTCGAGCCCGATCGCTACATCCTCATGGCGACCAAGCAAGGAGTGCTCAAGAAGACGCAACTCACGGCGTTCAGCAATCCGAGGGTGGGCGGAATCATCGCGCTCAATCTCGACGAAGGGGACGAACTCATCGGCGTCGGCCAGACCGACGGCAGCCTCGACGTGTTTCTCGGAACGAAAGGCGGCAAGGCCATCCGCTTCCCGGAGGGCAAGGTTCGCGCCATGGGCAGGAGCGCGCGCGGCGTGCGCGGAATCGATCTGGCGGCGGGCGATTGCGTGATCGGAATGGAAGTCGTCTCGCCGGGAAACATCATTCTCACCGCCACTGAGTTCGGCTACGGCAAGCGCAGCCGCGTGGATGACTACCGGCTGACGAACCGGGGCGGCAAGGGCGTGATCAACATCAAGGTGACCGAGAAAAACGGGCCGGTCGTCGGCATCCGCCGCGTGACCGAGGACGATGAATTTATGCTTATCACCACCGGGGGACAACTCATTCGCTCCCGGGTTCAGGATGTTTCCATCATCGGACGCGCCACGCAGGGCGTTCGCCTCATCGGGGTCAAGGAGGGAGACCGCGTCGCGGCCCTGGCCCGCATCGAGGAGAATGGAAACGGTTCTCCGTAAACACTGGGTTGGTGATGCGAGAAAAAAATGAAGGGGCGATGCTCCCGCCTTTGCTCTCGGCGTGTTTCCTCGCGCTGGCATTCCTGGGTTTTGGCTGCGACGGCGTAGAGTTGTCCGCCCGGGAGTCGATTGCGCCTGAGCAGGGAACGCCTCGAGACGCCCCTCTCCCCGTCCAAGCCCTCAAGCGAACGCTTTCTGTGACCCCCGCGCCTCCGCCGGAGCGCAAACCGTCCTTTCCGGAGGAGGTTGCGGCCCCGCCGGAGCCCGAGCCTTCTCCGCCGAGCCGCGCCGAGGCTTTGAGCGCAACGGGAGAATCGGCCTATCGGCAAGAGGATTACAAATTCGCCGAGAAAAACTTTCGCGAGGCGCTCGTTCATGACCCCGAACGTCTCCATGCCCTCACGGGGCTCGGCTGGACCCTGTACGACTCGAATCGCCCCGATGAGGCCTTTTTCTTTTTCCGGCGGGCGAACGCGCGCTACCCCGAGAGCGGCAGCGCGCGGCGCGGCCTCGCCTATCTGCTGTATCGCTACGGGCGGCTGAAAGAGGCGAAGGCGCTGCTCGGCTCGCTCGACAAGACGAGATGGCCCGAACTCGCCAACATCGAACATGAACTCAAGGCGCGCGCCATCAAGGGCCTGCCCCCTCCCCGGCTCCCGACGGAAAAAAAGGAGGAAGCAAAAGCCGGGGAACCCTCGCCCGAAACCGAAGTGGTCCCGGAAGCATCATCAGCGCCTGAACCCGGGTTGACGCCGGAAGCGGAGTCAAAACCTGAGCCCGAAGCGCAGCGAAAGCCCGAACCGGAAACCGAAACCGCAAAACTCGCGCCCCCCGAAACAGCCCCCGGGGCGTTGAAGCCATTGCCGCAGCCGACGAAAGACGCCGCGCCGCCTCCGGTCCGCAAGCCCTCTCTCGAGGGGATGGTGCCGATTCCCGGCGGACGCTTCATGATGGGCGTCGAGTTCACCTCCCCGAAACGCTCACGCAGAGGGCGCCGCCGCAGACGCGCGTTCGTCAGGGCGGCCGGCGGCAGGCCCGTCGAAGTCGGACCTTTCCGTCTGGACAAGTTCGAGGTGACGAACGCGCTTTACGCGGATTTCGTGCGGGCGACAAAGGCCCCCGAGCCTCCGTTTTGGCGCAAGGTCCATTTCACGGGCCCCCATCTGCCCGTGGTCGGGATTACCTGGGAGGAGGCGCGCGCCTACTGCGTCTGGGCCGGGAAGCGGCTGCCCACGGAGGCCGAATGGGAATACGCCGCCCAGGGCGCGGGCAAGGGCAGGCGGTATCCGTGGGGGAATACGCAACGCGACAGGAACGCCGTTTTCGGCCTGAGCCCGGACGCCGGAGGGCCCAAGGCCGTGGGAAGGCGACCCGAAGGCGCCAGCGTTCACGGGGTGGAGGATTTGGCCGGAAATGTCTGGGAGTGGGTGGAGGATGAGTTCAGGAACGCGCCCGATGGCGCCCGGCCGATCACGCAGAACGGCCGCGTGTTCCGGACGCTCAAGGGGGGATCCTGGGTGAACGGGTGGTGGGCGCTCGTCTCATCGCACAGAACGGGCGACGTTCCCGGGCGCCGATTGCCGGCGTATGGGTTTCGGTGCGCTGCGGATGCGGCGAAATGAGGTATAATACGCGCACATCATTCGAACACATACAAAGCGCGACTCCCTGAAAAAGGAGAGACCATGTTTTTAATCAAGACAAGGTTCCCGAAGTTGTTGTTCGCCGTGCTCGGGGTGATTCTTTTGGCGGCGGGCGCCCAGGCGCAGAGCCTGACGCCGCCGCCGCTGACGCCGCCCGAGGCGCAGCCCGCTTCGCCCGGAGTTGTTCCCGGCCAGCCCCAAGCGGCCCCGGCCCTGTCGCCGCCCGCGCCCGCGATGCCGCAGCAAGCTCCTCTCACGCCCGCGGAGCCGCAGCGCTCCCTGGATCTCATCGTCACCATCACGCTGGCGACGGGGAAATCCGAAACCTTCGCCCGCGAGATCGACCGGCTCGAGCTCATCACTCGCTCTGGCGGAGCGATCGAGATGATCCACCTGCTCCTGGTCACCGGCGGAGAGCGCAACACGCACGTCTGGTACAACTACGGCCAGGTCGCCAAGCTGAGCTACCGTTTCGTCACCCCCGAGGGGAAGGCGAAGGTGTACGTGCGTCCGCTACAGGCATCGCCCACGACGAGAGAGCTCACGGACCAGCTTGAACCGTTAAGCCCCCGCGAGTTCCGGTAAGGAGCTTTCCGGTGAGCGAGAAGGGCTACGCGAACCCGGGCCTCGCCCTCACGCCCGCGCAACTCGCGGAACGCATCGGCGAACGAAAAGGCGACGACCTCGTCATCATCGATACCCGTCAGGCGCCGGAGTTTTGCGCGGGCCACATCGAGGGCGCCGCGCACCTGGACCTGTACGGAATCTCGCTCAACGACACCCGACCCCAGGCGCTGGCCGCCTTCACCTGGATGCTCGCCTATCTCATGGAGATACGGGGCGTCGACTACGACAAGACGGTGGTCTTCTATCAGGAGAACACGGGTTTCCGCTCGGCGCGCGGGTTCTGGTTCCTTGAATATCTCGGCCACGAGGACGCGCACGTCCTGGACGGCGGCATCGACGCCTGGAAGGCCGCAGGGTTGCCCCTCACGCGCGACGCATGGCCGATGGCGGGAGGCCCCTACGAGGCGGGAGTCCAGGGCCACAAGCGCATTTTAAGAACCGCGTTCGCGAGCCGTTTGAAGCCTTATGAAGAAGGGCGCATCGCCACAGCGGATTACATACTGGATCATCTGGGCGATCCGGGCGTTGCGATTCATGATACGCGCTCGGAGGGCGAGTATTTCGCCGAGAACGTCCGGGCCGCGCGCGGCGGCGCGGTTCCGGGTTCGGTCCACCTCGAATGGAGCGAGGCCATCGCGGCGGACGGATCGCTCAAGCCCGCCTCCGAACTCAAGGGGTTGCTCGAGCCGAGGGGCCTGACGCCCGACAAGGAAATGGTGCCGCTCTGCCAGGGCGGCTACCGCTCGGCGCACGCCTACCTCGTCTATCGCTTGCTGGGCTACCCGAGGATCAGGAACTATCTCGGCTCCTGGAAGGAATGGGGCGACAGGGAAGATTTACCCATCGAAGTCCCCCGAAGAAGCGCCTAGCCGCCTTTCAGGACGCGCACGAGCGTTTGAGCGACGACGCCCGCCACGGGCGGAATCCAGAACACGGCCATTACGCGGAACATGAAGAACTCCGATCCGAGGATGGGGATTTCATACGCGAACGCGCGCACCGGGCCGATCAGGGCCGCTGAGGTGAGCATCGTTATCATCGGCCCGAAGCCCGCACCCCCCTGCAGAAGCCCGGCCACGAGCGGATAGAGGACGAAGGGCGCGCCCATGGGGAACATGAACCCCGCCAGCCATCCGACGAAGATGCCGCGCCAGCCGGAGCGATCGGAGAGCCAGTTCTGCAGAATCTCCTTCGGCAGGACGTCGGCCACGAGCGCGCCGATGAACATGCCGATTATGAGCTTGGGAAGAATGTTCACGATGAGGCTTCCCGCGCGGCCCGCGGGAGCCCAGGGCAGCTCGCCGGATTTCTGATACGCCAGAAACGCCAGGAGCAGCGCAATGCTCGCGAGAAAAAGAGAAGTCTTGTCGAAAATGCCGGACATGTTCGTTCCTCATAGAAAGCGGGTTGCAACAAGAAGCCGGGAGGAGCCCCTCGGCAGGAACCGCGAGTATAGCCCCAAGGGCGCGCGGAGTGAACCTTCTCGGCGAGGAATCGGAGGCCCCTGTTTTCCATGATTTCAAGGGAGGGAAAATTGGCGGGAGCGTATCTCACCGGTTCCGTGCCCGGCACAGGCGGGCGTCTGCGCGCGAGGCCGGAGGATTTTCGCGTGGAGGAGATTCCGCTCGCGCCACCGAGCGGCGACGGGGAACATCTGCACTTGTGGGTGGAGAAGCGTGGTGTCTCGACCATAGAGGCGCTGCGCGCCTTGCGCCGCGCGCTGGGCGTATCCGGGACGGAAGCAGGCTATGCGGGACTCAAAGACGCCAATGCGGTGACGAGGCAGTGGTTTTCCTTCAGGACGGAAACGCGAGGGATTCCGGGCGCCGCATCGAAACTTGAACAAAGAGGCATCCGGGTTCTTCAGGCGGCGCGCTCCCGGAGCCGCATCAGGCGGGGGGCGCTCTCGGGCAATCGCTTCGAGATATTCGTTCGGGACGTCGCGCCGGATGCGGAGGAAAGGGCGCGAGAGATTCTGGATCATCTCGTTGCGCGGGGATTGCCCAACGCGTTCGGCGATCAGAGGTTCGGGGTTCACGGCCATACGGCGCGAGTCGGCTTCGCGCTCGCGAGGGAAGACTGGCGAGGCGTTCTCGATGCGCTCCTGGGCAGCGCGAGATTTGCATCCATGCGAAACGATGCGGACGAGCGCTTGCTGGAAGCCGCCCGCAGGTATGAGGCGGGTGAGTTCCAGAGGGCGAGAGAGCTCTACCCTCCCTCGTGGGAGGCGGAGAGGCGCGCGCTCGCCCGCCTGGAAAAAGGGGCTTCGCCACGGCAGGTGACGGCTTCGATTCCCGCCAGAGAGCGGGTCTTGTATGGCGGCGCGTTCCAGGCTTGCGTGTTCAACTCGTGTCTCGCGAGAAGACTCGAAGCGCGCGTGCACGATCGTCTCTGGGCGGGCGACGTGGTTTTTCACCACGAAACGGGCAAGACCAGGAGGGTGGGCGCGCCCGAGGCGGAGGAGCGCTCGCTGGCGCGATTCGAGGTGAGCCCGGCGGGACCGCTGATTGGCCGGAAACTCGTCGAAGCCCGGGGGGAGGCGGGAAAACTCGAGCGAAGCGTGCTAGACTCCCTCGGCGTCGGAGGCCCGGGTACGCTCGACGGGCTTGAGAAGCTGAAACTTCATGGCTCCAGGCGCCCGTATCGTGTACAAATAAAGGAACTGAGCCTGAGGCCGGAAAAGGAGGGCTTGCGCCTCAAGTTCACCTTGCCGCCGGGGTCCTATGCGAGCGAGGTATTGCGGGAGTTGACGAAGAACGAACCTCCGGTGGGCGCCGTCACGCGCATCGGAGGCGATCGCCGAGCGGAACCATCCGCTTCGTGGGGGAGGTAGTGAATCATGAAGGTTTTTTTGACGGGCGGAACTGGATATGTCGGCGGCACGCTTCTTTCGCTTCTCTCTTTGGCGGGCCATGAGACGAGGGTGCTCTCTCGCGACCCCGAACCGGCGAGGCAGCGCCTCACCTCGATGAGCGGGGCCTTTCCCGTGCGCGGCGACATCACGGAGTATTCGGTCGACCAACTCGCCGAGTTGATGAAGAAACAAGACGCCGTGATTCACCTGGTGGGCATCATCATCGAGAAGGGAACACCCGGCTTCGAGGCGGTTCATACCGAGGGAACGCGCCGCATGGTCGCCGCCGCCGAGCAGGCGGGGGTGAAGCGTTTCGTGCACATGAGCGCCCTGGGCACGCGGGAGAACGCCGTCGCCCGGTACCATAAATCCAAATATGCCGCCGAGCAGTTCGTTCGCGAGAGCGATCTGGACTGGACGATATTCAGACCCTCCATCATCTTCGGTGAGAACGACGAGTTCCTGAACACCTTCGCCGGCATCGCGCGTATGGCGCCCGCCCTTCCCCTCATCGGCGGAGGAAACGGCAAGCTCCAGCCCATCTGGGTGGAGGACGTGTGCCGTTGTTTCGCGCAATGCCTCACCATGCCCGAGACCATCGGACAGACTTACGACATGGGCGGAGACACCGCGTACCCGGTCAGGGAGATTCTCTCCATGCTGGTGAAGGCGATGGGCAAGAAGAGGCTGCTCGCGCCCCTGCCCGTCTCCATCGCGCGCTTGCAGGCCAAACTGTTCAACCTGCTCCCGATGAAGCCCCCCTTCACCGAGGATCAGATAACGATGCTGGGCGAGGACAACGTGTGCGACCCGGCGCCCATGAAAGAAGCCTTCGGCCTCACGCCCAGAACGCTCGAGAATTATCTGGGGGATCACTTCGGCAGGTAGGCTTCAGGGAACAGATCCATCAAGCGGGCGGCGCCCCCGGGCCTCAGCCCTCGCCTTGTTTTCCCTCTAAATTGCGGAGCGCGCTTTCAGCCGCGCGCCATGCGGCGCGCTGGGCGGTGGAGACGGCCAGCGCGCGAAAATCCTCCCCGGACGCCCAGAGCCGTCCGTCTTGGTTTGCTTGCGGCGCGCCCTTCTCGAAATTTTCCGCCAGGTGTACGACGAACAGAATCTTTCTGTGGGTGAGCGTTCGGGTGGTTCTGGCGAGTTCGCGTCCCGGCCGCCAGCCCGTCCCGAGAAGTTCGGCGCACTGCGTTCTCAGGCGGCGGGGGGCAATCTTCTCGTGGTGGCCCTCCACCATGAAGCCGGGCAGCTCCCACATACCTCCGAAAAGGCCGGTTTTCTCCCTTTGGGCCAGAAGAACCAATCCGTCCCGCTCCGCCCGGAACTGAAAAAAAGTATATGGCGCGGGCGGTTTTTTGGCGGCTTTCACCGGCAGGGCGTTCTGGGTTCCGGCATTGTGGCCTGCGCAGTGAGCGCGGACGGGGCATCGCGCGCAACCAGGGGTTTTGGGAAGGCAGATTCGGGCGCCCAAATCCATCAGCGCCTGGTTGAAGTCGCCGGGCCTTGCGCGCGGAACCAGCGCCTGCGTTTCCTCGTGGATGGTTTTTTGTGCAGGGGGCATGTCGATAGGTGTCGAGATGTTGAGAATCCGGCTCATGATTCTCAAGACGTTTCCGTCGATGGCCGCGCAACGCTCCCCGAAGGCGATGCTGGCGATGGCCCCCGCCATGTAGGGGCCGACCCCCGGCAGGGCCAAAAGCGCATCGCGCGTCTCGGGCATCGCGCCCCCGCCTTGGCCCATCACCTCCTGTGCGGCGCGGTGCAGGTTCCTCACACGGCTGTAATAACCGAGCCCCTGCCATTCGGCCAATACGGCGTCCAGGGGCGCGTCGGCCATGGCGGCGAGGGTGGGAAACCGCTCGATGAAGGCGGGATAACGCAGCCGGACGGTCTCCGCCCGGGTCTGCTGGAGCATGGCCTCCGACACCCATATCCGGTAGGGGTCTTTCTCCCCGCGCCAGGGGAGTTCTCTTTTCTCCCGCTCGTACCACCCCAGGATGCGCTTTCTGAACTTTCTGCGCTCCGGGGGAGTGAAACGCAGGCTCTCGGGCATGTTTTTCGTTTTGTTTGACATGCGTCGGACCAGCCGTTATCAAGCGTATTAGGGTTTCCAAAGACGGCGCTCGAAGTTTCGGGGTAATGATAGAACATGAGCGTGGCGATCAAAAACGGATGGCGCATCAGGTGGATGGCGACGCTGGCAGCCTTTTTTTGCGTCTGCGGGTGGGCCGGGGATGCGGCCCCGGCCGACAGGATCGTCGTCGGCCTCGCGCTCGATCTCTCGGGCCCGGGTGCTTCCGGGGGGCGCGAGGCCCGAAACGCGCTTTTGCTTGAGATGGCGCGAATCAACCGCCGGGGCGTCGCCGGCGGACGCATTTTTCTCCTCACTCTCGACACCAGGGGAAGCCCCGAGGGGGCGGCCGCCGCAGTTCGCGAACTTGCCCGAAAGCATGAAGCCGTCGCCGTGATCGGGCCCGTCGAGCATTACGCCGCCATCGCCGCCGCCGAAGCGGCGCAAGAAGAACGGGTGCCGCTTTTCACGTTGTCCGCGCCCGAGGAGATTCTCGTCCCGGTCCGTCAGTGGGTTTTCTCCACCGCAAGGCCCGCGTCGCTGCCCGTTCGCTTGATACTGGGACACTTGAAAAGCAGAGGAATCAAGCGCGCGGCGATGCTGGGTTCCTCCGTGGGATACGGCACGGAGGGACGGGAGCAGATCACCGCGCTCGCGCCCGATTTCGGCGTATCCATCCTCCTGAACGAATCCTTCAAGCCGGGCGAGCATAATTTTCTGCCCTTCTTGAAGCGCGCCTCCCTGCGCGGCGTCGGGGCCTTCGTGCACTGGGCCAGGGGAAGATATCGTGTGGACCTGGTGCGCGCCCGCATGGCGCTCGATCTCGATATGCCGCTCTATCTCTCTCAGGCGTCGCCCGGAATGTTCGGCCCCAAAGGCGGGGGACGGGCCGCCGAGGGCGTAGTGTTCCCGGCCTCGTGGATCACGGCGGCCCATCTTCTGGAGGAATCCCATCCCGCCAAGAAAGACCTCGCCGCGTTTCGCGATGAGTTCCTGAAGGCCTACAGGAGCGCGCCGGGAGAGACGGCGGCCGCCGCCGTCGATGCGCTGCGCATTCTGGCGTGGTCCGCCCGGGGCGTGGGCGCCAACCGGGCGAGAATCCCCGCAGGCGTCGAAGGGGCGCGCTATTTTATGGGGCTGAACGGAACTTACGGCTTTTCCAAAAACGACCACAACGGCCAGGATACCGACTCCCTCGCCTTGGTGCGCATCGTGAAAGGCAAGTGGGAATTGGTGAAGGGGAGGTAGGGAGCGGCGCCTTTGGCGGGAAAGCACATAGCTGACGACGATTGCCCATCCCCTCTTAATCGTTGATTTCACGTTCGAAACCCTTGACAGAAACCCGTTTGGGGCGTATATATGCGACTGGATGGGTCGGCGACCATTTGGGTCGCATTTAGTGGGGAAAGACGCCGTCAGCTTCCAAATGGTCGGATTTGACCGATAATCCTGTATAATTCAAGGCGGTATGCGGAATGTTCACGATTGCGAAGCGCACGGATTACGGCTTGATGGCTCTTTGCTACCTCGCGGAGTGCGAGGAGGAAGGATCCATCACCTCGCGCGCCATCGCGGAGCGGTTCCGCATTCCCGCCGAGTTGCTCGCGAAGACGATGCAGCTTCTGGCCAAAAACGACCTCGTGGAGTCGAGAAACGGCCCCAAGGGCGGCTACGTTCTCTCGCGCAGGCCCGAGACCATCTCGGTGGCCGAGGTCATCCGGGCGATTGAGGGGCCCATTGCGATGGCGACGTGTCAGATCGGCGACGCCACAGGCTGTGAACAATACGAGAAATGCACCATTTTTTATCCCATGGAAAGGATCCAGAAAAAGGTGACCGACGTGCTTGAAGGAATGACCCTTCAGGACATGGTGGGTACGCCGGCAGGAGAGATCAGATGAGCTTGAAGTTCCCCATCTATATGGACTACCAGGCGACGACGCCCATGGACCCGCGCGTCCTCGAGGAGATGAATCCCTACTTCGACGACAAGTTCGGAAACGCCGCGAGCCGCAACCACAGCTTCGGCTGGGAGGCGGAGAAGGCCGTGGACGACGCCCGGGAGAAGCTCGCCGCCGTCATCGGCGCGGACCCGCGCGAGATCATCTTCACGAGCGGGGCCACGGAATCGGACAACATGGCGCTCAAGGGCGTCGCCGAGATGTACAAGAAAAAAGGCAACCACATCGTCACCTCGGCGATCGAGCACAAGGCCATCATCGACTCCGCCAAGCGCCTGGAGACGTGGGGTTTCGACGTCACCTACATCGAGCCTCCCGAGGACGGCATCACGACGGCGGAGATGGTCGAGAACGCCCTGCGCGACGACACCATACTCGTCTCCATCATGGCGGCGAACAACGAGGTCGGCGTGCTGAACCCCATCGCCGAGATCGGCGCGCTGTGCCGGGGCCGCGGCATCCTCTTCCACACCGACGCCACGCAGGGCTACGGCAAGATTCCCATCGACGTGGACGAGATGAACATCGACCTCCTCTCGGCCACCGCCCACAAGGTATACGGGCCCAAGGGCGTGGGGTTGATTTACGTGCGCAGGCGCAGGCCGCGCGTGAGGCTATCGGCCATCATCGACGGCGGCGGCCATGAGCGTGGAATGCGCTCGGGCACGCTGAACGTCTCGGGCATCGTCGGCTTCGGCAAGGCGGCCGAGTTGTGCATGGAGGAGATGGAAGAAGAGAACATCCGCCTGACGAACCTGCGCGACAAGTTCAAGGCCACCATGTTCGAGAGCCTGGAAGAAGTGTACGTGAACGGCCATGAGACCGAGCGCCTCTCGGGCAACCTGAACCTGAGCTTCCCCTACGTGGAGGGTGAATCGCTCATCATGGGACTGAGCGACGTGGCCGTATCCTCGGGTTCGGCCTGCACCTCGGCGAGCCTGGAACCGAGCTATGTGCTCAAGTCCATGGGCCGGGGCGACGAGTTGGCGCATTCGTCGATTCGCTACGGCTTCGGCCGCTTCACCACCGAGGAGGAGATAGACTACGTGGCCGAGAAGACGACGGACATCGTGAACCGGCTTCGCGAGATGAGCCCGCTTTATGAGATGGTGAAAGAGGGCGTGGACCTCTCCAAGGTGGAATGGCAGTCGCATTAAAGGAGCGTTGAGCTTATTTTGATATAGAGCCTGCGGCTCACAGAAATCCGGAATCGCAGCAACTGGAAAGAGGAGAACGGGAAAATGGCTTACAGCGACAAGGTTGTCGATCACTACAACAACCCGCGCAACGTCGGCTCGCTCGACAAGAGCGACCAGACGGTGGGCACGGGCATCGTCGGCGCGCCCGAATGCGGCGACGTGATGAAGCTGCAGATCAAGGTGGACGATGGCGGCCTCATCGAGGATGCGAAGTTCAAGACCTTCGGCTGCGGAAGCGCCATCGCATCGAGCTCCCTGGCCACGGAGTGGCTCAAGGGCAAGACGGTGGACGAGGCCGAGGAGATCAAGAACACGCAGATCGTCGAGGAGTTGAACCTCCCGCCGGTGAAGATCCACTGTTCCGTGCTGGCCGAAGACGCCATCAAGACCGCGCTGAACGATTTTCGCGAGAAAAACGGGATGCCGGTCGTCGAGCGCAAGGGCCACCACCACTAGAAGCGGGCGATTCGCGTGTAAGGGGCAGGAAATGGATACGGCCGCGAAAAGACTGAGCATCGAGATTACCGACAAGGCGGTGGAGCACGTGAACCGCTTCATGGAGAAAGAAGGGGCGCAGGGCCACGTTCTCCGCGTCGGCGTGAAGGGAGGAGGCTGCTCCGGGCTTTCCTACGTCCTCCAGTTCGAGGGCGAGGAACGCATCAACCCGCTGATGGATGAGGTGTTCGAGAAAGACGGCGTCCGCGTGGTCGTGGACAAGAAGAGCCTCTTTTTCCTGGCGGGCACCACGCTGGATTTTGAAGACGGGCTGATGGGCAAGGGGTTTGTGTTCAAGAACCCCAACGCACGCCAGTCCTGTGGTTGCGGGGAAAGTTTTTCCGCGTAACGCAACCGGGATGAAACGCGCCGCGCCCATGCCGCATGGGATAGCGACGCGTTTTTCTTTTGGGTTCAAATCGCCCGGCGGTTCATGCGGGCCTGGAATCGCGAGATGAGCGAAGCGACGAAAGAAAAGCCCTTTTCCGTATTCAACGAAGACGGCGAAATAGAAGCCATTCCCGCCGAGGTCGATCATTTCGCCGTGCTCGGGGTTCGGCGAAAGTTCAAGGTCGACGCCGAGTCGCTCGAGTCCAGGTTCTACGAACTGAATCGCAAGCTCCACCCCGATTTCTTCATGGATGCGCCCGTCGCGGTGCGGATTAGAAGTCTGGATGCGACCGCCCGCATCAACGAGGCGTACCAGACCCTCAAGGATCCGATTGCGCGCGTCGTCTACCTCGTGCAACTTGAAAGCGGAAAGCTCGAGGAGAACGAGCGGACGCCCCCGCCCGAATTGTTCGAGGAGATATTCGAGGCCCAGGAGGCGGCAGAGGAGTTTCAGGGTTGCGTGGACGAAGAGGAAGCCGAGAACTTGCGCGAGCGCTTGAACGCGGCCATGGGTTGTTTTTCGGCGCTTAAGGACGGCCAGCGCACGGCGCTCGATGGGCTGGGCGCCGCATGGGACCAAGCGGTGGAGGAAGGCGATCCCGCGCCGCCTGATGTCGTCAGGAAAATGCGCTCCATCCTCGGGCAGAGAAACTACATCGAGAACACCCTCACGAGCCTCAAGCGCGCCCTGGAGGAGAGTGAATGAGCGAGATCGTCGGAATCGACCTGGGCACGACGAACAGCCTGGTCGCTTCCGTGTCGGGAGGAGAGCCGGCGATACTCGCGCCCGAGGGCGAGCGCGGCATCGTGCCCTCCGTGGTGAGCTTTCGCTCCGACCGTGTTTTCACCGGCGATGAGGCGCACGATGAGCGCGTCTCCAACAGCCGGAACACCATCTTTTCCGTCAAGCGATTCATGGGCAGGGGCTATGAGGACGTGAAGGACGATATGCGCCACTTGCCCTTCGATGCCGACCCCGATGAGCGAGACGTCGTCCATGTGCTGGCGCAGGGGCGCTCCTACAGCGCGCCCGAAATCAGCGCCCTGGTGCTGAGACGCCTGAAATCCCGAGCGGAGAAAACGCTCGGCCGGCCCGTCCTTCGGGCGGTGGTCACGGTGCCCGCGTATTTCAACGACGCGCAGCGCCAGGCGACGAAAGACGCGGGCAAACTCGCGGGCCTCGAAGTGCTCCGCATCATCAACGAACCCACGGCGGCTTCTCTCGCCTATGGTCTTCACGAGCGGAACCGGGGCGTCGTCGCGGTCTACGACCTGGGCGGTGGCACGTTCGACATTTCGCTCCTGCGGATCAAGGACGGCGTGTTCGAGGTGCTCGCCACCGGCGGCGACACCCACCTGGGCGGAGACGATTTCGATCAGGCGATCTCTCTCCATATCCAGAAAGAAATCCTTGAACAGCACGGCGTGGATTTGAGCGAGACGCCCGAGGCGCTGGCCGAACTGACGCTTCTGGCCGAAAACGTCAAAAAGACGCTCTCGGAGGGCGATTCCACGGAGTACGTCATCGAAAACCCCGGCGGCGTTCCGCTCGCTCACAAGGGGAGCCTCACGCGGGAAGAGATGGAGGCGCTTCTCTGGCCCATCGCCCAGCGTACGCTGGCGCCTTGCAAGCGCGCGCTTGCGGACGCGGGTCTCTCGCCCGGGGAGGTGGACGAGGTCGTTCTGGTGGGCGGGTCCACCCGCATGCCCCTCATACGCCGGATGGTGGAGGAGTTGTTCGAAAAGCGCCCGCATGCGGACCTGGACCCCGACGAAGTGGTGGCCCTGGGCGCGGCGGTGCAGGCGGATATCCTGGCGGGCGGCAGAAAGGACATGCTGCTCCTCGACGTGACGCCGCTTTCTTTGGGCATCGAGACGATGGGCGGCGTGATGGGATGGATCATTCCGCGCAACACCACCATCCCCACGAGCGCGAGGGAGACCTACACCACCTTCAAGGACAACCAGACGGGCGTGGACATCCACGTGCTCCAGGGCGAGCGCGAACTGGTGAAGGACAACCGCTCGCTCGCGCGTTTCCGCTTAGCGGTCGACCCGGCGCCCGCCGGCCTCGCCCGGGTAGAGGTGACGTTTCTGCTCGACGCGAACGGCATCCTGAACGTGACGGCCCGGGACCTCAAGAGCGGCAAGGCGGCCTCGGTGGAGGTGCAGCCTTCTTATGGGCTGACGGACGAGCAGGTCGAGCGCATGCTCATCGAATCTTTCGAACACGCCGAGCAGGACATCCGCTCCCGCCAGGTTCTGGACGCGAGAACCGAGGCGGAGACCATCCTCATGGCGGCGGCCCGCGCGATGAACGATTATGGAGAGGACGCCGTCTCTCCCGAGGAGCGCGCGAAGATTCAAGAAGCCGTGAGCGCGCTCGAAGAAGCCTGCCGGGGCGAGGACGCGGGCCTAATTCGCGATATGGTCGACGCGCTCAACGAAGTGACGATGCCGCTCGCAGAGCGGATGATGGATAATGTTTTGAAATCTGCCTTGGAGAACAAGAGGGTGAGTGAAGCCCTCAAAGACTAGTAACCGCGGGGAGATTCCAGCGGGACGCAGGGGAAGAAAATGGCGAAACTACATTTCACGGAAGAGAAACAGACGTTAGAGATCCACGTGGGCGAGAACATTCTCGAAGTGGCGCTTGAAAACGGCTTCGACCTGGATCATGCCTGCGGCGGCGTGTGCGCCTGCTCGACGTGCCACGTGAAGATCCGCACGGGCGCCGATTCGTTCAACGAGTCCACCGAGGATGAGGAAGATCAGCTCGACGACGCGCGCGACGTTGACCTCGACAGCCGGCTGGCCTGCCAGGCGACGCTGGAGTCCGACACGGACGAGGTCATCGAGATCGAGGTGCCGTTCTGGAACGTGAACCTCGTGCAGGAAGGCCCGGACGCGGCCCGCGAACAACACGCCCATTAGAAAATTCGGTTCAGGAGAGAAACTGGTGGACACGTTCGGCTGGGAAGACGCCGAGGACATCGGCATAGCGCTGTACGAGAAATTTCCGAAGATAGACCCGCTTTCCGTGCGTTTCACGGATCTGCACGAGTGGGTGTGCGAGCTCGAGGAGTTCGACGACGAGCCGATGTCCTCGACGGAGGGCAAGCTCGAAGCCATCCAGATGGCGTGGCTCGAAGAATACAAGGATGCGCAGGGAGATTAGTTTTTCCCTTCTCGTTTGATGAGGGCGCGGCCTTACGGCCCAGACCATTGTCGGCTCATACGCAGCAGAGATTGATTCGAGGCGATTGACGTGAGCGAAGAACAACGCGCGGACGGAAAAATACTCCTCTCCCGCAAGGACGCGGTGGCGACGATCACCTTTAACGCGCCCGAGCGGCTGAACGCCATCGAGTATGAGATGTGGGTGGAAATCGGCAGCCTCATGCCCGAACTCGACGCGGACGATTCGGTGCGCGCCGTCGTCTTCCGGGGCGCCGGCGAGCGCGCCTTCTCCGCCGGGGCGGACATCTCGCGCTTCAAGCAGGAGCGCTACAGTTCCGCGCAAGCCAAACACTTCTCGGAAACGGGATTCTTGCGCGGCCTGGACGCCGTGGACGCCTTCTCGAAACCCGTCATCTGTCTCATTCGCGGCGCCTGCGTGGGGGGAGGCGTAGAGCTTGCCGCCGCCACGGATTTGCGGGTCGCGGGCGAGAGCTCGCGCTTCGGCATACCGGTCGCCAAACTCGGTCTCGTGGCGGGCTATTCCGAACTGAGGCGTTTCGTATACTCCATCGGCCCCGCGCGCACCCTGGACATGCTGCTCACCGCCAAGCTCTTCACGGCCCGGGAGATGCTCGACGCCGGCTTTCTGGCGCGCGTCGTGCCGGACGAGGAGGTGGAGGCCGCGGCGTATGAGATGGCCGAGCGCATCGTTTCCCTGGCGCCCCTCGTTCACAAGTGGCACAAGAGCTTTGTGAAGAAAGTGTTGCTGGACCCGGGCCTCTCCACTCTCACCGAAGAAGAAAAATCGCGCGAGGTCGCCTGCTTCGACACCGAAGATTTCCGAGAGGGCGTGGAGGCTTTCCTGAACAAACGCGCGCCTGAATTCCGGGGAAAATAGAACAGATGAGCCGGAAGACGGGAGGCCCGCTCGAGGGCGTTCGCGTGCTGGAGGTCTGCCAGGTGATGGCGGGCCCGTTCTGCGGGTGCCTGCTGGCGGATATGGGCGCGGACGTCATCAAGATCGAAAACCCCGACGGCGGCGACAGCGCGCGCCGGCTGGGCCGCTACTACGACGGCGGCGAAGCCCACGGCTTCATGAACCTGAACCGCAACAAGCGCAGCTTGGCGGTGGACATGAAGACGCCCGAAGGCGTCGCGCTCATGAAAGAACTCGCCCAAAAAGTCGACGTGTTCGTCGAGAACATACGGCCCGGCATCATGACCAGGCTCGGCCTGGGCTATGAGGACTTGAAAGAACTGAATCCGGGCCTCGTATACGCCTCCATCTCCGGTTACGGCGATACGGGGCCTTTCGCGGGCAAGGGCGGGTTCGACCTGGTCTCGCAGGGCCTCTCGAGCCTCATGAGCTTCACGGGAGAGCCGGGCGGCGCGCCCGCGAAGATACCCGTGCCGATTTGCGACCTGAACGCAGGCATGTACACGGCGCTCTCCATCCTCTCCGCCTATATCCACAAGCAGCGCACGGGCGAAGGACAGCGCATCGACATGGCGCTGACCGACGCAGGCCTCGGCTACACCTTCTGGCAGGCATCGCAGTTCTTCCCCTCAGGCGAGCCGCCGGAACCGCTCGGCTCAGCCCACGAGATGACGGCGCCCTACCAGGCCTTTCAGTGCAAGGACGGCTATCTGGCCCTGGGCGCCGCCAACCAGAGGAACTGGGAGCTTTTCTGCGGGACCATCGGGCGCGAAGACCTCCTGGAGCGTGAGGAATACGCGAGCGACGGCTTGAGGCGCGAGAACTATCTCGCACTCGCGAGCGAACTCGAAACGGTGTTCATCGAAAAGACGCGCGACGAGTGGGTGGCGCTTCTGGATTCGGGCGGTATCCCCTGCGGGCCGATCCTGAACATGGCGGAGACTTTTGCGCATCCGCAAATTCAGGCCAGGGAGATGAGCGTCGATATGGAACATCCCGCGGCGGGCCCGATCCAGGTTCTGGGTTTCCCGCCCAAGCTGTCTCGGACGCGCGTCGGCGTGAGGACGCCCGCGCCCCTGCTGGGCGAGCACACCGACGAGGTGCTGCGCGAGTTCGGAACGAGTGAGGATGAAATAAAGAGCCTCCGAGAAGCGGGCGTCGTGGCCTGAGCGCATGGCCAAACCGCCGCCGCCCCTCTCCCCCGGCGTCTATCTCGTCGCCACCCCGATCGGCAATCTCGAAGACATCACGGAACGCGCTTTCAGGGTCTTGCGCGAGTGCGACCTCATCGCGTGCGAGGACACGCGCCACACGGGCAGGCTGCTCTCACGCCTCGGCATCAAGAAACCGCTCCTAAGCTATCACGAACACAACGAGGCGAGGCGCGCGGGCGAGCTGGCCGGGCGCGCGCTTGGGGGCGAGTGCGTCGCCGTGGTGTCCGACGCGGGCACGCCGGGGGTTTCCGATCCCGCCTACCGGGTGGTGCGCGCCGCGATAGAGGCGGGCGTCCAGGTCGTTCCCGTACCCGGCGCATCTTCCGTTCTCGCCGCGCTCACCGCCTCGGGTCTTCCCACCGACAGCTTCGTCTTCGAGGGGTTTCTTCCCTCCAAGGGCCGGAAGAGACTTCAAAAGATTGAAGCGCTGCTCGATGAGGAGCGCACGGTCGTCCTGTTCGAATCCCCCCACAGAACGCCAAGGCTCGTGAGCGAGATCGCCGCCATCGCTCCCGCGCGGCCCTTGGCCCTTGCGCGCGAGATCACGAAACTGCACGAGGAAATCCTGAGGGATGGGGCGCAGGCTCTTGCCGAAGCGATCAAGGACAAGAAAATCAGGGGCGAGTGCGTCCTCCTCATCGGGCCGAAGCGGATGGAAAAGACGGACGATTGAGGGCGGAAGGCAGCCCCGCGCGATTTGTTGTATGCTCTCTCTTTCCTCATTGCCTGCCATATTTTCAGGAGACACGTCATGACGCGCCCACACGTCACAAAAATTGCAGCGCTCACCCTTGCGGCCTTTCTCGCTCTCGGCGTCTCGGCGTCCGCCGCGCCCAAGAGCGGCTCGAAGGCGGCTGAGGAGAGCATCGTCGCGCACGTCGGAGGAATGCCGATAACGCTCGGGGCATTCAACGCCTTCATCCACCAGTTGCCCGCCAACATGCAGGCCCAGGCGGATGCGAACAAGGCGGCGTTCCTGGAGGCCCTCATTCAGCGCAGGCTCATGCTCCGGCATGCGGATGAGAGTAATTTTCTGGGCATCGAGCGGGTGAAGATGCAAATCGATCGAGCGCGGCGCGAGATTCTCATCGGCGAGGCCCTCCGCAGGATCGAGGAGGGCGCGCGGCCCAAGGCGTCCGATATTCGCGCGGAGTATGAGCGCAACAAGGTGAAATACACGGAGGGGGGCAAGGTCACCGCGGCGCACATCATGGTCTCGTCCGAGAAAGAGGCGAAGGATCTGCTGGCGAAGATCGCCGGGGGAGAGGATTTCGCCGAACTGGCGAAGAAGTATTCCCTGGCGCCCGAGCGCGCGCTCGGCGGGAGCCTGGGCGAGATGAGCCGGGGCCACAGCAAGAGGACGGGCCTGCCCGAGATAATCGAGCAGACGGCGTTCGCACTCGATCCGGGCGCGCACAGCGGTGTCGTGCAGAGCATCTACGGCTGGCACGTCGTGAAAACCTCCAAGAAGGAGGGGGCCAAGCAGCTCGATTTCTCGGAAGTGGCGGAGAAAATCACCAAGGAGATGGGCGAGCGCAACAGGCAGGAAGCGATGCGCCAGAAGTTTATCGAACTCACCGAACGCTACGAGGTGAAGCGGTATCTCGAAAACCTGAAATAACGGCCCCTACCTCGGCTCCAGGCCGTGTTTTTTCATGTAGGCCTGCAGCCAGAGCGCGAGGGCTATCATTCTGGTTTCCAAGGCAGGTTCCGATAAAATTCCAAGATGCGGGCGAAACAGCGCTCAAAATCCGGCACTTCGCCTAACTCCAATTTCATCGTTTGCCACTCTGCGCGAGACCTTGTTTTGACCTCGGGGTCGTCTAGGGACGAACGTGTCGGCTCTATACGGCGCGACCGGCATTTCGCAATGAAAACATCCAGGATTTGCGTGCGGAGAATGTCATCGATCCGATGCATTCTAAGCAGCAAATCGAGATCATAGACATCTTGTCGCCGGTTACGCCTTCGTGGCACTTGTTGAAGCATAGCGCGATATTTTTCGGCGATGAGATCGACGAGGCCATAAGCTTGCAGCTCCTGTCCACCGGTTAGTTCTAATACTTGGATATGTTGCAAGGTTTCGTTGAATGAAATATCTAGGTCAATCACCTCAGAAACTTTGTCCTCCAAAAGCCTCATTTCTTGTTTTGTCCCTCGGCGCGCATAAGCGATTTTGAGTTTTAGGGCGGGGAAATCCGCTGTTTCAAAGATTGTTTTCTTAGGCATCTTTTTTGCCGAGTGAGTTTTAAGGACGAGGTCGGCATAACCCAGCGCTGCGGCCGCGCGAGGGAAAGCTGAATCCAATAGTGTTTTGACCCTGTCTGCGGTTTCGCTTCGGGCCATAAGATTTGTCGACATATCGATGTCGGTTGTTTGCCTTGGGCTGTCATAGGCGAGACCCATGAGAATGCCGCCTTTCAGGAACATCTTTGCGTTAAGGGGGACCGTCATCGCTATAGCGTTGAGGACTATTTCCACCGTCTGGCGTTGCTGGTAGGCGACCGGGTCGGCCTTCGCATTTTCGACCCACCTGGCAACGTCAATTTTAAGATTGGGTTCAGGCATTGAGGGAAATCATCCATTTTTCTGAATAGGTCGGCGCAAAGGCCTTGGCCGGATCGAGCTTGCGACTACCGCCGCGCTGAGCGCATGATTGCCAGCGCTCTATTTCGCGGTGATGCAACCCTAACCGTTCTTCAAGGATGTAGCCGGCCCGGCTTTTGACGATCCCGCTTTTGGCGGTCCCGACCGATGCGACAATTTCGCTGAAATAGGTTTCAGCGTGTTCTTCCCAAATATCGAGAACATGCGACATCCCCCCGCAAAGATCGGGTCTTTGAAGCATGTCGAGGAAAGTTTGTCCGATAGTCGAGAGAGACACTCCATCCCCCCGGTTCTTCAAAAACGCCCCTGCGGTTTTGCTTTCATGAACGTGGACGGCCCGCCTTCGGACACGAGCGGGATGACCGACGATCTTCAGCGGAAAGAGATTGGTTTCTCCTGTTCCCAGAATTTTCGACGTGTGTGCTTTTAAGTGGGTTATGGCGGTCTTGCGATCCGGGCGCGTCAGCATCAGGGCATCCGGTCTTCGGTCGGTGAGTCCCCACCGCTGCATAGCGGAGAGATGGGAAATGTAGCATGTCGGATCGACGAGGCAGACGATGCCTTCAGCCGGAAGGTCCGAAACGGCCAACACCCTGATGATGCGCGCGCCATAATCCCGATCAGGCCCGATTACGCCTTGCCTATTCAAGTTTGACCTGAGACGAAAGCAGTCTGCCCGGCTAGGAGTATCGTGGCGCAGATATAGTTTCTTGTCGGGTGATTCTCGGTACATTTGGCGAATGATTTGCAAAAAATCGAGCTGGGTCAGAACCGGCTTGTTGTTTTCTTCGAGCAAGCCTGCCAGGTAGCTGGTGGCTCGGGTCGGTTTTCCTTTATATGCTCCCGGAGAGTATACCGCCATTATCTCACGTCTTATATGGAATTGAAAAATTCGGCATGGTAAACGTCCTAAGGACGTTTACCATGCCGAATATAATAAAGTCAAGGCACTCAGCGACTAAAAAGAGCCATTTTCAAAAATGTAATATAACCTTATGTATACGTCCTTAGGACGTATACATAAGGTTATTATATATGTCAAGTTTTATATGCTGTGAATTAGTGAATAGCGACAAAGCAATAATATATCTGATACGGCCAGCAAAAGATGGCAATTACTACCTTGGTTCGAGGCCGTGTTTTTTCATGTAGGCCTGCAGCCAGAGCGCGAGGGTTAACGAGACGAACATGAAGAAGATGATCGTCAGGAAGGGAATGAAGTAGCTTTTCGTGTAATCGAACATGAACCCCGCGAATGGCGCGCCGACGACGCCTCCCAGCCCGTAGCAGATCTCCATGAAGCCGATGATGACGCCGTAGGTACGGCCCCCGAAGCAATCCCCCGCCAGGGCGGAATAGCACGCGCTCATGGCGCCGATGCCGATTCCGTACACGAGTGCAAAGGCGTAGCCCGGCAGGATACCCCCGCCGAAATGGGGGATGAGGATGAGCAGCGTCAGGCCCGCCGCCACCACCACGGCGGCGAGCGCCACGCCGCGCCCGCGCCCGATGAGGTCGCCCACCCATCCGCCGCCGATGCTGCCGAACGTCCGGATGAAGCCGACGGAGCCGAAGATGAGGGCCGCAAGGGCGGTGCCGTATCCCACGTCGACGAGATAGAGCTGCAACTGGCTCATGATGGTGTTGTTGTTGAGCCCGATGGCGAAGACCATCAGGATGAGGCACCAAAACCGGATGTCGCGCCTCACGGCCGAGAAGACCTCCCACACGCCCTTACCCTCGCCGCCGTGGCCGACGCCGGCTCTCGTCAGCTCCTCGGGGGTGCGCGGCGGGCCGCCGTCCGGCCCCTGCCCGACGTCTTCCGGCACGTCGCGCAGCAGGAGAAAGCTCGCGGGAGAGACGACGCACAGAATGATCAGGCCGAAGATCACATACGTGTAGCGCCAGCCGACGGACGCGATGAGCCGCTCGATGAGGGGCGCTAGGACGAGGATGCCGATTCCGATGCCCGATAGCGCGATTCCCGTGGCGCGGCCTCTTTTCTTCACGAACCAGCGGGGCATGATGGCGCTGTGCGTGGAGAAGCCGCTCAGCGAGAGGCCGTAGCCGGCGAAGAGCCCGAACAGGATGTAGAGGTGCCACAGCGAGGAGACGAAGTAGCACGAGATGAACGTGAGGCCCAGTATCACCGAACCCCACGGCATGATGGCGCGCGGGCCTTTTTTCTCAAGTAACGAGCCAGCAAACGGCGCGCCCAAGGCGTAGGTGGCCATCGAGAGCGAGAACGCCCCGCTCAGGAGACCCCGGCTCCAGCCGAATTCCTCAAGCAGGGGAACCTGGAAGATACCGAAGGAAAACCGCGTGACGACGTGGAAGCCCAGCGTGAAGAAAGACAGCCAGACGATGAGCCAGCCGTAGTAGAATTTCGGTTTTTTGGCGGGGCCGCTTTGCGGGAACGTAGTCATTCGCTTCCTTGTTCAGGTGAGCCACGGAATTTCAGGGGAGTATACACACAGCCCCCGCTTCGGGAGAAGCGAGAACTCAATTTTCCCAAAAACAGGTCGCCGTCTGAAGGTGGATGTCCACCGTGTCCGCAGGATTGAGGGCGTATCCGCCGCCCAGGGTGCCCGCGACGGGAATCCCGCGCGCCCGGCATTCTCCCAGAACGTACGCATCGCGCCGCCTCAAGCCCTCCTTCGAGAGCTTGAGCGTTCCGAGCTGATCCCCCGAATACGGGTCCGCCCCCGCCTGGTACATCACCAGGTCGGGCCTGTGCTCATCGAGAATCTTCGGGATGTGTTTTTCGAGATGCGGGAGGTATTCCTCTTCCGTCGCGAGATCGTAGAGGCCGACGTCCAAATCGCTTCTCTTCTTTTGCGGATAGATGTTCTCCTGGTGGATGGAAAAGGTGAACACCGCCTCCTCGCGGCGGAAGATGACGGCGGTGCCGTTTCCCTGGTGCAGGTCGCAGTCGATCACGGCCGCCCTTTGGATGGCGCCCTCTTTTATCAAGACCCGCACGGCGACCGCCAAATCGTTGATATAGCAGAAACCTTCCGCCTGATCGGCGAAGGCGTGGTGGAAGCCCCCGGTCAGGTTGATGGCGCGGCCTCTTGCGAGCGCCTCGCGCGCGGCGAGGATCGTGCCGCCCGTCGCGAGAAAGCTCGTGTCCACAATCTGCTTGCTGATGGGGAGCTCGCTCGGCGCCGTGCGCGCGGTGTGAACGCCCGAGCGCAGGTCCGCCAGATACTCCTGCGTATGGACGAGGGCCAGTTCTTCTTCCGTCGCGGTGGAGGGCGCCAGAAAGGCGCTATCGGGCAGCCCTGCCTCCTTCAGTCTGGCGTGGGTTTTCTGGTATTTCTCGGCTTGCAGGACGTGCTGGCCGATGTAGGCGTAATAACCTTCGTGAAAGATGAAAACGCAGTGCTTAGGCGGCGCTCTCATCGCGGAGGCTAGATGACGCCCTTGTCTCTTAAGCCGGCGATGGCCGAGGCGTCGTAGCCGATTCCTTCCAGCACCTCGTCGGTGTGCTTGCCCATCGGAGGCCCGGCCCAGCGGATGGTGCCCGGCGAGCCGTTCAGCCTCGGGATCACGTTTTGCATCTTGATGGGGCCTAATTCCTCATCCTCCACGGTGGTGATGGTCTCGCGCGCCTGCACATGGGGGTCGGCCATGAACTGGGCCACGTCGTAGATGGGACCCAGGGCGCATTCGTGTTTTTCGAAATGGGCAATCGTCTCATCGAGCGTGTGCTCGCCTATCCACGCCTGGATGGCGCCGTCGAGCTCGGCCATGTTCGCCACCCGGCCCGCCTGGGTGACCATTCTCGGGTCATCGCCCAGGTCCTCGCGCCCCACGGCGCGCATGACGCGCTTGAAGATGTTCTCCGCACTCGCGGATATCACGACGTAGCGCCCGTCCTTGCAGCGGTAGGCGTTCCTGGGCGCGGCGAAGGGAATCGCGTTTCCGGTGCGCATCTGGACGTAGCCGAGCTGGTCGTATTCGAGGGGCTGGGGGCCGAGCACCATGGTGATGGGCTCGTAGATGGCGATGTCGATCTCCTGCCCGGGCGCGTCGTGCACGTCGCGGTGGTAGAGCGCCATCATCACGGCGTATGTGCCGCAAAGCGCGCTGATGCCGTCGGCCAGGGCGAAGGGTGGCAGCGTGGGCGGCCCGTCGGGAAAGCCTGTGATGTGCGCGAAGCCGCTCATGGCTTCCGCCAGCGTGCCGAAGCCGGGCCTTTGCGCGTAGGGGCCCTTCTGCCCGAAGCCGCTCGTCCGCGCGAGGATGAGCTTGGGGTTCAGGGCGTGGAGGCTCTCCCAGGAGAAGCCCCATCGCTCCATCGTGCCGGGGCGGAAGTTCTCCACCAGAACGTCCGCGCTCTCGCACAGCTTGCGGAGGATCTCCTGGCCCTCGGGCGAGGAGATGTTGCAGGTGATGGATTTCTTGTTGCGGCTCGCGAGTTTCCACCACAAAGAGACGCCGTCTTTCTGGGAGGCGAAGTTTCTCAGGGAATCGCCGCGCGGGTGCTCGATCTTGATCACCTCGGCCCCGAAATCCGCCATGTAAGTGGCTATCCAGGGGCCGGCGAACAGGGTCCCGATGTCGATGACACGGACGCCCTCGAGCGGCATTTTCTTGTGTTCGTTCATGGAACCGGCGCTTCCTCGGGTTCAGGGGCCGACGCCTCACGGCCCGGGACAAGTTCAAAGAATTACGTTTCGCGGGACGCCCCGATGGTAGCAGAGGGCGAATGCCCCGGCAACGATTTGCGGAGTTTCCGCCGCCCCGGCCTCCGCGTCCTGCGAGCCGGGGCCCTCGCCCGGCGAGTGGGTCGATTCAATCCCCCACCCATATCCTGAGCAGCCCTCATCCTGACCGGCGCGAACTTCCCCTCCCCTCAACCTGAGTAGCGGCGAAGCCGCGTATCGAAGGGCGCATATCATGGAGGTCGAGGAGGGACATCCTTCGATACGGCGCATTCGCGCCTGCTCAGGATGAGGAGAGCAGGCCTGCGCGTAATGGGGCTGTTGAAAAAGTCCGAGGAGAGAGGAATCACTCCCCCCTTGAGGGGGCTGTTGAAAAACCCTGTTTTGAAGCAGGGGGTATGGCGGCTCACGCGGCTTGGGAGAGGAAGCCCAATCGGCGCGTGAGGCCGCGAGGAACGCGCAGACGGCGTCTCCGGGCGGCCCAGGCCCTCCACAGAGCGAATATACCCGCCGCAAAAGCGGCGGCCAGCCGCTTGAGGTTCACCGCAGTCGCCGTCAGGTAGGCCTGGATCTTCACGTTCGCAAGACCCCGGCGTACCGCCCGCGCCAGTCCGTGCCGACTCTTCGCCTCGCCGTGGTAGCCCTCCGAACGCGACATGTGGCGGCGCCACAGCCGGCCCTCCTCCTCCCCCCGGCGCGCGTGGCGACGGCGCGCGCGCAACAGCGCCGGATACTCGTGCGGAATCAGAACCGCCCTGCTCGTGCGAGACGCCGACAGACAATCGGCCTTGAGCGCGCACCCCGCGCAATCGCGGGTCCTCGATACATACCAGCGCCCCCGCTCCGTCTCCTTCCGGGGACGCAGCGTCTTGCCACCCGGACACTTCACCACCTTGTGCCGCTCGTCGTAGCGGAACAGTTGCAGCGGAACACGGCTCTGGGAAGGCTCCTTCTTCGCCGGAATCACCGCGTCCACACCCCGACGCTCCAATGCGCCGTACACCTTCGAATACGCATAGCCACTATCCGCCGTCACCACCGCGGGCGCGCGCCCCGTGAGTTCGCAAACCGCGTCCAACTGCGGCTCCATCATCTCCCGCTCGTTCAACGTCCCCTCCGTCACCTCTACGTCGAGAACCACCCCACGCTCATCGTCCACCACCGCGTGGTGCTTGTAGCTCGGCTCGAACCCCGCCCGAGCGCTCTTGCGCGCCAGGCGAGCGTCGGGGTCCGTTCGGCTCACCGGACCCGAACCCCCGCCGCCGCCCTTCTTCCCCGTCTCATCCTCCGAGTCGTTCTCCCGCACCACCTTCTCCGCGTGGCGCTCCGCCAGACTCTCCCAGCTCACGTCCGCGCGTATCAAAGACGCGTCCATGTGAACCACTTCTCCCTTCGCCACCTTCGCCTCCACGCAAGACTGAACCGTGCGCCGAAATATCTCCTTGAACCGCTCCTCCCCCCAGCGCTGACGGATACGCGTCAGGCTCGAATGATCCGGCAAATCCTCGTCCAGCCTGTACCCGATGAACCACCGGATCGCCAGGTGCGCCTGCGCCTCGCGCAGCAGGCGGCGGTCCTCCGCGTAGCCCAGCAGCAGGCCCGCCAGCATCAACCGGATCACCACTTCCGGGTCGATCCCCGGTCGACCGTTGTCCGCGCAATAGCACGCCGCCACTTCCTCGCGAAGCCAACTCAAATCCAGTACGCGGTCCACCTGGCGCAATATGTGATCTTCGGGAATCAACTTCTCCAGCGGGCCGGCCACGAACAAGTCCATCTGCCCGCGCCTCTTGCGGTCCAACATCGGGGAATCTCCCATCTCGGGCGAGGGGGGATACATCCATACGATCATAAAACCAGGGGTTTTTCAACAGGCCCTTGAGGGGGAGTCGAAGAGCTGAGGGCGTAAGCCCGAAAGCGATTCGGTGGGGGGTATAATTCGGAATGGCGATAAAACGCATTTTACCCCCCACCGATTCAGCCTTCGCACAAACCGCTCGGCTTCACCGACTCCCCCTCAAGGGGGGAGTGAAATGCAAAACTTGCGCTCAACCAAAATCGCTCCACGGGACTTTTTCAACAGGCCCGACAAGGGGGGGTAGGGGGGGTTGCTTTTATGGGATTTCCCTTTCAAGGGGGTTGCCATTACCCTCTCAGGGGGTTTTTCAACAAACCCCTCAAGGGGGGAGGGAAGTTTCCTGCCTCCCCAGTCGGCTCCACTCACCGAATCACGAATTGGGGACTTTTTCAACAACCCCGCAATGAGGGGATTCAGGGGCTACGTACGGAAACCGCCGGACCCCTGGATGCGCGCGACATCCGCGATCCCTGCCCCGCAATGGACTTGGGCTCCCGATATTGGGATAATCAGAGCAGTAGAGACGCCCGTCTTTCGGGCCTGGCCGCATTCGGAGGTATCGCATGAAGTCTTTTCTCATCGCCGCACTGTTCACATTGCTGTTCCTGGCTCCCGCGCATCTTGGCGCGCCCGCGCGCACCCCGGATGGCCTGGTTCTGGTGACCCAGGACGCCGAGGCGAGGCGCTTCGGCGGGTTCCGCTCCTTCGGGTTCCGCGGCTCGCGCGGGTTCGGCAGTTTCGGGCGCAGGGGCTTCTCGAGGCGCTCGTTCGGCTCGCGCTCCCGGGCGCGCAGCTTCTCGCGAAGGCCGCTCCAGAGATCCTCGTTCCTGGGCGGTGGTTTGGGGTCCGGATTATTCGCGGGCATCGGCGGGTTTTTGCTCGGCGGTATGCTGGGGCGGATGCTCTTCGGCGGCATGGGCGGCATGGGCGGCATGGGAATGGGGGGAGGTTTCGGGCTGCTGGAAATTCTCCTGATCGGCGGGGTCATCTTCTTCGTCTTCCGGATGATGCGCAACCGCGCCTCCGCCTCCTACCAGGAGCCCCGCTATTCGGGGGACCGCTACGCCGAGGCCGACCCCTACGGCGTGGGGGGTTACGAGGAGGAGCCGCGCGGGGGGTACGAAGCGCCCGGCAGGCACGAGAGGTCGGGCGGCGTGTACCGCGGCCCCGACATCGGCGCCGCCGGCGGCGCAACCCGCTCGGCGGGAGGCCATAGCGCAGGCCCGCGCCGTGATTCGGCGAGCGATGCGGCGCTCAAGAGTATGAGTGAGAACGACGCATCTTTCTCGGAACAAGCCTTCGTCGGTCTGGCGAAGGAGAACTTCATCCGCTTCCAGAACGCCTGGACGGCGCGTGATCTCTCCCCCGTACGCGACCTGATGGACAAGGAGATTTACGGGGAAGTCCAGCGCGACGTCGAAGGCTTGAAGAGCGAGGGGAAGATCAACAAGCTCGACGACGTGGAGGTTCAGAAAGCCGAGATCGTCGAGGCCTGGAACGAGGAGGGCTTCGAATTCATCACCGTGCGCTACGAGGCGAGCCTTTGCGACTACGTGGTGGACGAGAGAAGCGGGGATCTGGTCGAGGGCAGCCGCACGCAGCGCGTGAGTTTCGCCGAACACTGGACGTGGGCGCGGCCCGAGGGGCCGAACCAGTGGTTCCTCTCCGCCATCGAGCAGGCGTGAAGCCTAGAAAATCCTACGGAGCAGAAATCTTATCCGAATCGGGAGCCGGTTCCTCGGCTTTTTCCTCGCCATAGCGTCTGCCGCCTTCCAGGTCCTTGAGCGACCACCAGAAATAGATGATGGCGCCCAGAATCGCCGCCATGACGAGGGCGAAGCCCACGAGGAAATAAGGGGGCAGTAGCGAGCGGTAGGTGGCGGGCGGAGCGTTCGCGCCCGGTGCGGCTCCGGGCGCTTTCGTTGCGGGCGGGGCCACCCGCGCCTGCGTGATGGCCTGTTCGGCCTGAAACGCCGTGTAGCCCCAGTAAATCATCCCGCCCAGGAGCGCGAGAATCACGACGGTGCATACGGGCCATTTGAGGCCTGTTTTTTTCGCCTCGCTCAATCTCTCACCTCCGGGATCACCTCTTCCGCCAATAGCGCCATCTGATCCATCTCCTCATCCGCGGGACCCGCGTGCTTGAAGATGAAATGCCTTGCGCCCGCTTCCTGAAATTCCGCTATCTGCTCCAGGCAGCGCTCGCGCGGCCCATAGAATAAATACTTTTGGGCGATACCGTCAAAATCCATGTTGTAGCGTCTCGACAGATTCCGGATGCCCTCGCGCAGGGCGTGCTCCGCGTCCTCATGAACGTATATGAACGCATGGTGCGCCGGCGTCCACCCGCCTCCTTCGATGTCGAGGGGCTTCCCCGCTTCTTCCGCCCACCCCTTCATGTCTTCCAGCCCCTTGGCGAAGCGCGGAGCCGAGAACATGTAGGAGACATAGCCCTCGCCCATGAGCGCGGCTCTTCTGCGGGCGGCGTCGCTGCGGCCTCCCACCCAGATGGGCGGCCCGCCGGGCGTGAGCGGGGCGGGCGTCTGGCGCGCGTCGGCAAAGCGCCAGAAGCGCCCCTCGTGGCTCACCGCCTCGCCGCTCCAGAGCTTTCGCACGATTTCGATGGACTCGTTCGTTCTCGCGCCGCGCTCCTTGACGTTCACGCCGCAAAGCTCGAACTCGGTTTTTCCCTCGCCCCCCACGCCGACGCCGAAGATGAAGCGCCCCCCGCCCGTCAGGTAGTCCACCGTGGCCGCGGTCTTGGCGGCGATGGCGGGACGTCTCAGCGGCAGGAGATATACGCCCACTCCCAGCGTGATGCGGCTGGTGCGGGCCGCGAAGGCGGCCAGCGTGGTGAGGCTCTCGGTGTAGTGGCCGTAAAAGGAGATGTGATCCCCAATCCACAAGGCGTCATAACCGAGCGTTTCGGCGGATTCCGCGAACGCATACATTTCCTCGGGCGTGAAGATGCGCTCGGGGTGCATGGTGAAACTGACGCCGAATTTTGTTTTCATCTTTCATTCCTTTGTTTTATCTCTTAGTCGCGGATCCACGGGTAATGGCGAGGAAACTAGAGCACGCGATCGCTCAGGTCAACTCGCGCCCCGAAACGGGGCTGTTGAAAAAGTCCTGATGAGGGAGGGGTTTGTTCCGTAGGGGCCGTTCGCGAACGGCCCTTGCCAGAGAAACGGGCGCTTCACGAAGCGCCCCTACGACACCCTTCCGGAGAGATCGCAACCCCCGCCATTCCGGCGAAAGCCAGAATGACGGGGGTGGTCAATTCCGATCGGGGATGACTTTTTCAACAAACCCCTCAAGGGGAAGCGGATATGGAATTCTCCTGGATGGGGAGCGATCCTGGCGGGGGCGGCTCACCGGGTATTCAGCAGCTCCTTCGGGAGACTGCTTCGCCCTGTCGTCAGATGGTTTGACCCGATACCCTGAACCTGCTCTAATGAATCCAATCGTAAAATTTGGGGAGCAGCGTAACCGCGTCGGAAAAACTCGCAGCGAACGAGTTCTCGTCAGACTTGTTCTTGGAAAATCCGTTTCACCGTAAAAGGAGAGGCAAATATGAAACGTTCCATCAAGTCGATTCTCGTGATTTTGCTGATTGCCGGGTTCGTGGCGTTCACATCCCACGCAGCCGTGGCGCAAAAAGCCAACCTCATCTTCTACTCCTCGCTCACCACCGCCGCACAGGCCACTCTGGTGAAGGGCATCGAGAAGAAATTCCCGGACATCAAGGTGCAGTCCATCACCGCGGGCGGCGTCAGCCTCTATCAGCGTTTCGTGGCCGAGCGCAGCGTGGGCAAGGGCAAGATCGACCTGCTGCACTTCAGCTACACGCCGGGCTGGTATGACCTCGCCAAAAGAGGCTACGTGAAGAACGTGACGCAATTCCCCGAGGCCAAGAAATTCCCGGCATGGGGCAAGGACGAAAAGGCCCAGTGGGTCGGCCTCCGCGCGCCGACGCTGCAGGTCATCTACAACACCGATAACGTGAAGCCCGGCGAGGCGCCGACGAGCTTTGCGGAACTGACGAAGCCCAAATGGAAGAACCGTCTCGTGCTCGTCGACCCGTTCCAGTCCGCGGGCCTGTGGGATTTCTTCTACGGCGCGGAGGGATTCGGCGAAGAATACATCAAGGGCCTGCTCTATAACGGCGCGCTGGTGCAATCGCGCATGGGCGCCTCCACCGAGCGCGTCGCCACGGGCGAGCGTGACGTGACGATGGTGTTCGAATACATCGCCATCCGGCGCATCAACAAGGGTGCGAAGATCAAGATCGCCAAGATGGCCGAGGGTACGCCGGTCATCCCCGCTTCGTTCGGGATGATCAAGGACGGCCCGAACCCCAAGAACGCGGAGCGCGTATACCGCTGGATCCTCTCCAAGGAAGGCCAGACGGTCATCACCCAGAACGTGAAGATCAACTCCGCGCGTTCGGACGTGCCGCACGTGAAGGGCATTCCTTACCCCTTCAAGCCGCTGTATGCGAACTGGGAGAAGGTGTTCAAGGATCAGAAGAAATACCGCGCCTTCATGACCAAGCACATTCGTGAAGCGAAGAGAAAGAAATAACCGGCTTCGGACCGGTCGATGACTGAGATGCGTCCCCGTTCGTTTGCCATGTTCAGGCTTCCGGGCACCGTACGGGTACTCGAATGGGGATGTCTTCTCGTCATCGGCTTCATCGTCCTGTACCCGCTGTTCTGGCTGGTGCTGGGCAGCTTCCGGCCCGACCCGATAAGCACGGACTTCACCCTCGACGCCTACTTCGCCATATTCGAAGAAGAGTACATGGGCGAGGTGTTGTGGAACACCGCCGTCATGTCGGTCGGGGTCACGAGCCTGTCCGTCCTGATCGGCGTTCCGCTCGCCTGGATCGTCGGGCGCACCGACACGCCGCTCAAGAACTACATCAACATGATAGCGATTCTGCCCTTCATCATGCCGCCCGTGGTGGTGGCGGTGGCCTGGGCCTATCTCGGCACGCCGCGCGTGGGCTTCGTGAACCTGTTCTGGAAGTGGCTGGTCGGCACCAAAGAGCCGCTGTTCGACATCTTCACCATGGGCGGGCTCATCTTCGTGATGGCGCTCTCGCTTGCGCCCTACGTGTTCATCTTCACGGTCACGGCGTTCAAGAACATGGACCCGACGCTCGAGAACGCCGCCCACGTCAGCGGCGCGAACCAGTGGCAAACGACGATTTGGATCACGCTGCCCATGGCGGCGCCGGCCATACTCTCCGGCGCGCTGCTCACGTTCATCCAGTCGCTGGAGGTTTTCGCCATACCGGCGACCATCGGCGTCTCGGGCGGCATATACGTGTTCTCGACCCAGCTCTGGCGCATGATGCTCGGCATCCCGCCGAACTTCTCGCACGCCGCCGCCCTGTCGATCCCCATCCTGCTGGTTTGCGGTCTGGCGCTCTGGGGGCAGACCCGGGCGCTGGGGCGAAGCGCCAGGTACACCACGGTCGCGGGCAAGAGCTTCCGGCCCCGGCTCGTGGAGCTGGGCCCGTGGAAATACGTCTCGCTGAGCTTCGCCGCCTTCTATCTTCTGGTGTCGGCGATCCTGCCGGTGCTGACGCTCATCTACGGCACGTTCATCTCCAACCGCGGACGCCCCCCGACCCTGGAATACCTCACCCTGGGCCATCTGGTGGAGATCATCACCGGAGACGGGGGCGCGGTCATCCTCCGGTCCATCCAGAACAGCCTGCTTCTCAGTTTCATGGGCGCTACCATCGGCATCGCGCTCTCCGCCGTGGTCGCCTACTTCGTGGTGCGCAGCACCTGGAAGGGCCGGGGCACGCTCGATTTCCTCGCGCTCATCCCGGTGGCCATTCCGGGCGCGGTCATCGCCATCGCCATGCTCTGGGCCTACATCCGCGAGCCGTTCAACCTGTATCACACGCTGTGGATCATCCTCATCGCCTACATCACGCGCTTCCTGCCGTTCGGCGTGCGGGCGGTTTCGAATTCCATCACGCAAATCCATGAGGAGCTGGAGCGCGCCGCCGCGGTGAGCGGCGCGAACTGGGGCGTCGTCTTCTGGAAAATCCTCGTGCCCCTGGCCATGCCGGGCATCGTCGCCGGCTGGATCATCCTGTTCGTATCGATGATGCGCGAACTGTCTGCCTCTATCATGCTGTTCAGTTCGAACAAGGAGGTGATCAGCACCATCCTGATCCAGCTCTACGACGAGGGGCTCTTCTCGCACGTGTGCATTCTCTCGCTCATCATTGTTATCCTGTCGCTGGGTTCGGTCGCGCTGGTGCGCTGGCTCACGAAACAAACGGACGTGGAGGGTCTCACCTGATGCAAAACGTACGGGTCGAGAAACTGGTCAAGAGATTCGGCGACGTGGTCGCCGTCGGCGGGGTTTCCTTCGAGGTGCCCAAGGGCAAGCTGCTGACCCTGCTGGGGCCGAGCGGCTGCGGTAAGACGACCACCCTGAACATCATCGCCGGTTTCGAGACCCCCGACGACGGAGACGTCCACGTCGGCGAGAGGCTCATATCGAGCGCGTCCGAGAACGTGCTGGTGCCGGCGCACAAGCGAAACCTCGGCATGGTCTTTCAGTCCTACGGGCTGTGGCCGCACTTGCGGGTGCGCGACAACGTCGCTTTCGGCCTGCAGATGCGCAAGACGCCGAAAAGCGAAATCGCAGGCGCCGTGGAGCGCGCCCTGGGGCTCGTGCGGCTCGAAGGTCTGGGGGAGCGCTACCCCTCGCAGCTCTCCGGCGGCCAGCAGCAGCGCGTCGCCTTCGCCCGCGCGCTGGTGTACGAACCCGACGTGCTGCTCCTCGACGAACCCCTCTCGAACCTCGATGCGGCGCTGCGCGAGGAGATGCGCTTGGAGCTCAAGGAACTGCAAACCGAATCCGGCATCACCACCATATTCGTCACCCACGACCAGGTCGAGGCGATGGTGATGAGCGACATCATCGTGGTCATGAACGAGGGGCGCATCGAACAGATGGGCTCGCCGAGCGACGTCTACCAGAACCCCGCCAACCAGTTCGTCGCCGGTTTCGTCGGCATCTCGAACTTCCTGGAAGGCGAAGTCGTCGCCGCAGGCGTGGGCGACGCGCAGACGGCGGTGAAGGTCGGCGAGGTGACGCTGCTGTGCAGAACCGCTGGCGTTTCGGAAGGATCGAGAGTGTTGCTCTCGATCCGGCCCGAGGATTGCGTCGCAAGCACGGAAGCGCCTCACGAGGGGACCCCGAACGTCATCGAGTGCAGCGTCGACAAGGCGGTGTACATGGGCGGGGTGCTGGAACTCTGGCTGTCTGCCTCCGGCCAGAAAATCCGCGTCCACGGCCACCGGCTGCCGATACTCGAATCGGGGGCTACGATTTACGTTTCCATCGACCCCGCCTCAATCAACGCGATCAAAGGCGGGTCTTCGACATAAGGATGCCGGGAGAGTTCCCGCAGGATTGAGCGGCGCCCCGGGGCGCCTGAACGAGGAGGCGTACATGAGCGTTACCGAACGGATGGCGGAGTTCGTCGTCGAGACGAAGTGGGCGGATTTTCCGGCGCTGGTGGTCGAGCGCGCGAAAAAGGCGGTGGTCGACACCGTGGGCGTGACGCTGGCGGGGGTGAATGAGCCCGTCGGGCGTATCGTGGCCGATTTCGCGCGGAAAATGGGTGGCGCGCCCGAGGCGATCATTATCGGGGTGAACGCCCGCGCCGCGGCGCCGATGGCCGCCCTCGTCAACGGGGCGATGGGCCACGCGCTCGATTTCGACGATTCGAGCTATCTGCTGAACGGCCACCCCAGCGTGGTCTTGTTGCCCGCCGTCCTGGCGCAAGGAGAGGCGCAGGGAGCGTCCGGCCGCGAGGTTCTGGAGGCCTTCATCATCGGCTACGAGATTTCGACGAAGCTGGGCGAGGGCATGAATCCCGAACACTACGGCGCGGGCTGGCATTCCACCTGCACGCTCGGCACGATGGGCGCGGCGGCGGCGGCCGCCCACCTGCGCGGGTTTGACGCCGAGACGACGCGCCACGCGCTCGGCATCGCGGCCTCTCACGCCTCGGGCGTTCACGCGAACTTCGGCACGATGACGAAGCCGCTCCACGCAGGGCTCGCGCCCGAGGCCGGCCTTCGCGCGGCGGAACTCGCAGCGGCGGGCCTCACGGCGAGCACGACGATTCTCGAAGCGCCGCGCGGATTTTTCGACGTATACGCGGGCGGCGGCTCGCCTGATGGCGAGGCGATCATCGAGAGCCTCGGGCGGCCCTACGCCCTGGCGGAGCCGGGCATGAACATGAAGCCCTACCCGTGCTGCCTCTCGACCCACCCGGCGGTGGACGCGCTCTACGACCTGGTGGAGGAGGCGGGCGTTACGGCGGCGGACGTGGCGCGCATCGATGTTTCCCTGGTCGAGATCGCCACGCAGGTGCTTCGCTATCACGCGCCCCAAACGGGGCTCGAGGGCAAATTCTCCATCGAGTACTGCCTCGCGCGCATGCTGCTGGATAGGGACTTGCGCCTGGAGACCTTCACGGACGAAGCGGTGCAAAAACCCTTGCTCCAGGAGTGGATGGGGCGAGTTCACGTGAGCACAGACGATATGGGCTGGCAGCCCGGTATGCGTAAGCCGAGCGAGGTGCGGGTATACCTGAGCGATGGAAGCACCCTCAAAAAGAGAACGGACGTCTCGCGCGGCTGCGCGCTCTGGCCGATGGAGAATGAGAAGATACGCTCCAAATTCCGCGATTGCGCGAAATCCGCTCTGGAAGCAGAGGAGTACGAAGAGGTTCTCTCGCGTCTCGAATCCTTGGAAGCGGAACCCGGGATCGATTCGCTGATGCGTCTTTTAGGCGGCGCGGGCGCGCGGGAGCGGACGGCGGGACAGACGGCGTGAGGGCCCTGGAGTCTTCGTAACGATCGATGGCTAGCGGTGCAGCCTCTCGCACCGGGCGATGGCGGCGGATAGTTTTTCCTGCGGCTCCGTCCCGATGTTCACCGCGAATTTGAGCCCCGAGAGCTTCTGGATGCACGCCTCGTAGGGGAGATTCCGGAAGGCCAAGGCGAAGCGCTCGCATCCGTCCGCATTCCCGTCGAAGCTGAACCCTATGATATTCTCCGCTTCGTCGGCTTCCACCTTGATCGTGCAGTGGTGGAGCACCGTTTTTTCCACCTGATGCGTTTCGCACACTCTCCTCACTTCGCGGCGGCCCCGGGGGTGGAACACGATCTCATCCCGGCAGATGGTCTCCGGCGCGAGGTACGTGAAGGCTTTTCTGTGGTCCCAGGTGTAGACTTTCCGGTCGCCGACGCTGACGTCGCTCTCCGGATACCCTATCTGCTGGACGAGGCTCTCGACGGGAGCGCCCACCATAGAGGACAGCCCCTCCCGCAGCACGCCGATGGTGGGGAACGTCTGGACCGCGCAGCCCGTGAGCAAGAGGGCGAATGCAATGGCGGTGGAGCATTTGAGCCCTTGGGCGTTAAGGCGGGGCATGCGGAACTTCCTCCGGGAATTCTTGCGTGAAACAGCGGCTTGCGAATGAGATATTACCACATTCTTGAATTGCCGAATCGCCCGCAAGCGCACCCCGTGGTTCTCGTGCGTATAACGGATGGATTCTATAGAATGGGCGAACCCGGTGTTGCAGATGAAAGGGTTCCCGAGCGCCCGATTGCTCCAACCGGCAAGGGGTTATGGCGTGCACCCTCTACGAAATATGGGGAGCAATAGACAGGAGGAGACGTATTAAAATGCCGTTTTACAGAGCATCCGAGATGGCCGAATCGCACGTCGCCGCACAGCCCATGGGCCGCTTCAAGGGGCTGGCGGGGGAGTTGATGAAGGTGGGCTTCGTCACCTATCCCAAGGGCAAGATGTCGAGACCCCACTACCACCCGAACGAGGAGCAGTTCCTCTTCATCCTCGAAGGCAGGCAGTGGATGATCGTGGGCGATGAGGAGAGTCTGGTCGTCGCGGGCGATCTCGTCCACATCCCCCGTGGGGCGAAGCACGGCGGCGTCATCATCGACGAGGTGCGCATGTTCACCGCCAAGAGTCCCGCCGGCGACGGGCGTCTCGATCAGGATCACCACGACGCGGAGGACGCCGAAGCGATCGTCCGCCGCCTGCAAGAAAAACTCAGCGAATATACCTAAAGGAGAAAATCATGCCGTTCTACAAGATTTCCGAGATGGAAGAGGTCCGCGCCGCGATATCGCCTGCGACCGCCAAGACAGTGCCCGGCGAACTGATGAAGGTGGGTATTGTGACGTACCTGAAGGGCGAGGGCGCGACGCCGCACTACCACCCCAACGAGGAGCAGTTCTACCTCGTCCTCGAAGGCAAGCGCTTCGTGATCGTGGGCGATGAGGAGCGGGTCGTCGAGCCGGGCGACCTCGTCCACATCCCCCGGAACACGCGCCACGGCGGGCGCACCATCGGTGAGAAGTCCGTGTTCTTCGTCGTGAAGAGCCCCTGCGGCGACGGCGATCTGGCGCAGGACTACAACGCGGCATCCGACGCCGCCGAGGTTATCGACCGGCTCGAGAGCAAGCTGGACGAACTGAGCGGGGAGGGGTAGTTCAGGTCGTTGCCGCGTCCGGGGTCGACGAACAGAATTTGCATCAAATAAAACTAAGCAACGATGGTTTGGTGGAGCGAAGTCATAGAAGCATCCGAAGTTCATACTGCTCGTGTTTGAAGTGTGGACGAAGTGGAGAAAATGGGCCCTATGCCGAGCTATGAGCACAAGAGACTGGTCGAGCGCATCAAGCATCTCGACGAATTGCCGGAAGACGAAGCGGAGTATGCAAACTGGATCAAGGCTGAAGGACATCTCGGTTTGTTGCGGGATAACGCGGAAGAAGATGAGCTAATCATGTATGCGTCAGGTGCTAATCCATTAGGAATCTTCATTCGTGCTGTTGTTGTCGATGAGAACAGCATCTTCCCTTTAGATAAAGATGATTTGCTACGTTGGTGCGCCAATCCGAATAGTTCTTTGGCAAGCTATAACTTTGAAATGGGGAAAGAAATTGTCTGGATGGAAAGAAACGAACATCTTTTGGGCAGCGAGGCTCTCAGTAAAGCACAACAGCTTGTGTTTAGTCGCCACTTCGATGGCTTGCAAGTAAAAGATAGCTCATATTTCGAGATTAAACAGGAATATGCACATCTCAACGAAATCCACTGGCGTCCTGAGCGGAGCGCCTATTGTCGTTTCGATAGGAGTGGAGAATTCGACCATATCGTTTCGGTCACATCCAGGAAAGACAAAGAAGACGTGGCACTCGTATCGTTCAAGCGCGAACCTCTGGAACTGTATCTCGCCGCCTCAAACTCTGTACTGATTCGCATCTTTAACTTCCAATTGTGGCGACAAGGGAATACTGATCGCTGGTCCGGTGGAGATGAAAAAAGGGTAATCGAGAGCGACACCTTCTTTTATTTGCAAAAAGTCATTGGTGGATACGCAGGGTACTCCCGGGGCGTGCAAATCATCCGCCCGAGCCACCCGAAATCGCAGATTTTTTCTTCTTTTACAAGACAATGGTTTGGGCATGAAGAAGCGGAGCATGTTGAGTTTATAGCGTACGATTGTCGTAATGAGCGGGTCACAAAGATTTCGACAGACCCGGCAGCCACGACCGACTATTTTCAAGCTAAGGAAAACGCCCTTCCATACAAGTATTCCCCCGCATTTTTTCACCCTGACGTTTTGCTGAAATACAAAGGGGATAGCGACAAATACACGGTCAGCGAACGAGACATCTATTGCCGAGGTGGATGGATGCTCGGTAGCTACGACGTGAACGAGGCCGGACAAGTGCATACCTACATATCTGATCTTCAGGCTCTACCCCATCAGGAACAACTGTACTGGCTGAGCTACAACGAGAAACCTAAAGCGGGGATTTCCAAACGCGCTATGGAAACTGATTTCAAAGGAGAATGGGCCGACCCCAGTCCTCTTGAGGATGTTGTATCCATTCTGCGCAAATGGACTGAATCAAACCGTACATGGTGGAAGCTTCGAGAAGAAGCGTTGCTAGAGCGCGTTCATATACCTCGCACGTCAAGCCGCGACGAGTGGGGGAGCGCGTTCGGGCTTCTCGCGAATTTGATCATCGAGGGCTTTCAAATCAAAGCTATTCGCGCAAAGCTTGAAAAAACGAACATTGCCTTTGGCAAAGATGATCAGAGCTTGGCGTTGCTGGAAAAATTCCTCATCGGACGTGAGAAGTTCGACGAAGGTCAGAGGCTTGAAGGGCTAAGAACGGTTCAACGTATCCGAAGCGTAGGGAGTAACACCCATCCCCGTGGTGATACGGCCAGCGATTTGGCGAATAATGCTTTGAAAGAACATGGCGCATATTCCGCTCATTTTGAAAGCGTTTGCAGAACGGTCAAAAGCGAACTCGAATTGATTGAGGAGGCTCTTTCATAAGGATTGCGTTGTGTATTCTTTTCTAGGAACTTCTCGAATCTTCATGATTCACCCCGAAACCATCCGCCAAAGAATCCACCCATGAAGGCGATGCGGCTGGAGGAGGTGGATGAGCCTGCGCGGGGCGAGTTGCTCGTGCGGATGAGGGCGGCGGGTGCGAACCCGAGCGACGTCGCCACCCGCTCGGGCAAGAGCCATCACTCGGGCCACCATACGCCGCCTTATATTCCCGGCTTGGAAGCCTCGGGGGAGGTGATCGGAATCGGCGCGTGCCGCTTGAGGCAGACGCGGTCAGTCTCCCATCTCCTTGCGTCGGGCGCGATCCAAAATATCGTCTAACCCCAGGTGGCTGCCGGGATCTTCTTGCGGTTCGCTCAAACCCATAAAAGAATTCCGCATGTGTTTTCTCAACTTGTAATATGCCCGTTCGATTTCATCTGCGTTTTCGGGTCTTCCCTCCTGGTATATCGACGCCATACAGGCATCCAGATAGTCGGACATGATGGGTTCGCTTTCTTCCGCTTGCCAGAAGGAATGTTCCGATGACTCTTTCAGTTTCTCATACAGGCGTCGCGGCTCCCATTGCGGGCGCTTCGTTGCCTTGCACAGGTGGAAATACAGCCAATAAGCGGTTGAATAAGCGTCGTTCGCCCATTCTCCGGCCTGGAGTTTTTCCTTTACCGGACGATATTCCACAAGCGCCGAGCGGCCCACGATATCGATGATGCGCACAAGTAGTTCGCTTCCTTCGGCGTCGGTCAATCGCAGGTCTTCACCGGGGGCGAAATGAACCGGTTGTTGTTTTCCTTCGTTGATAGCGATGTTGGATGCGTAAAGGTAGGTTCGGTCATGGGTATCCCGAATGGGATTAAGCCTGCCCTTGAGGCCTGGGAGGTAACCGGTCGCCTCGGAGAAAATAACGGCGCCTCCTTCTCGTAGAGTATCAAGCTCTATTGCGAGTGCTCCACGGTTCGGCATCCATTCCCGTATCAAATGTGCGGCGTACCCAGGAGCCGCGGTGAACACTGTCATGGGAAGGTGCGTGGTGTGCAGATCGACGCTCGCCTCGCCGTACTCGTTCGTTGTCGCTCGCTTCCAGGTCTTGTTTGGAAATATGATTAACAGGTTGGCTCCGGGCAGAGGCCGGCCGGAGGAGCGGACGGTGATAACGGCGCGGGCAGGACTTTGATCCTGCACTGCCGCGGGAATGGTCAGGCGCACTTCCGATTCGTCGATCAGTTCGTATTTCGGTGATTCCCCGCAGAGTTCCCGGGTTTCGCGCAGAATGATTGGAACGCCGTCTCCGCGCCGCTCCATGAAATACTGTCTGTCCTCGGAGCCCTGGATTCCCGTTACCGACATTTTCCCCAGAGCGGAAGTCAGCGCCTCGTTGCGGGTTGCTTGCCGCACTTCCATGCTGTCCACCGTCAGGTTGTTCGGCAGTGAACCGGGCGACTGAATTTCCAGGCGGTCGTCGAACATCGACAAGCGAATCTTGCTGCCTTGTATCGAATAGTCGCGATGTGCAACGGCGTTGACGAGCGCCTCGAACAGCGCCTTTTCACTGTACTGAGGAAGGTCCACGCGCCCCGGCTCCTTGCGCGCCGCGACGCGCATGTTCCGCGCCATGAAGGCCATCCCTTCGGCGATCTGCCGGTTCAGCGGGCCGGTGATCTCCCGGGCGTCAATCTGACCAGAGGCGCGGTCTCCACCTCCGTACCGTGCCGCCGTAATGCAGGCGTTGGGGAGCCACTGCTCGGGGTTGTGAGTACATAACAGGACACCGGCTACGGTGGCCCTGGTGATACCGGCCGTGTCATGCGTCAAAAGAGCTAGTTTCGTGAGCGCCGATTCGGGATTCACAGCGCCTTCGGCACTCAGTAGCGGCTTCCAAAGCGACTCGTCCAGGGTATTGAGGCCGGTGCCGGAAACATCCTGCTTGTCGAGTGACGGGAAACGCGCTTGACCACGCCGTTGCGCCAAGCGCAACCTTTCGTCACTCGTCATCTTTCGCTTCGAGCCGCCTACCCGCAGGTAGCTTCCTCCGGGGCTGTCATGCTGCGAGTCCCCTTCTGGAATTTCTGCCAGCAGAAACGGCTTGCCCTCGAGTTCCCTGTGATACGTGTGGATGCGCACGGGCGGCTTGATGGAGTCGGTGCTCGTCTCGACCAAGAGTGCGTCCAGCGCGACGAGTTGTTCGCGGGACATGCCCGGCACCTCGCCCTTGTCCGTAACGCCGCAGAGGAGCACACCCCCGTTCGCATTGGCGAAGGCCGCGATTTCGTTCGCCAAATCATCGCGGCTCAGGTCTTTTAGGCGATTGCCCCCGGATTCGACCTCCTTGAATTCCCACCGGCTGTCTTCGGCCAATCGCAATTGGCGCGCGATCTCTTCGTCGCTGTAATTCATTACTCCTCTCCAAATCCCAACACGGTGAGGCGCGCCGTTTTCTCATCTGCCGGAGCATCTCCCAGCGCCTTTTTCTTTTCTTTCCACACTCAACACCTCCCTTCGGGCCGGTCTTTATGCCCTTTGGTGAAAGGTGGATATTATGAACCAACATATAACCTATCGCTAAATGTCTTACAATTCGGAATGCGGGTGTTCCATGATCGGTGGAGGGGTGTTTCCGGGGACGTAGAGGGTTTGTGCAAGCGGTCTGTCTTCAGACATCTTTCGGCCCGGCGCACTCCCTAAAACAACCCCGTGATCTTCCCGTCGGCGGTGATGTCCATCCCGGCCGAGGCGGGGGTCTTGGCGAGGCCGGGCATCTGCATGATGTTCCCGGCGATGGCGACGACGAACCCCGCCCCTGCGGACACGTAGGCCTCGCGCACGTTCAGGATGAAGCCCTCGGGCGCGCCCGGCTTCTTGGGGTCGTCCGAGAGGGAGGCCTGCGTCTTCGCGATGCAGACCGGAAGCTCGCCGTAGCCCAGCCTTGTTAAGGAGCGCAGGCTGCGCGCCGCTCCCGGCTCGAAGCGCACGGCACCCGCGCGGTAGATGCGCGTCGCGATGGCCTCTATCTTCTCCGCGAGCGGCATATCGAGCGAATAAAGCGGCGTGTAGGGCGCATCGTTCGCGGCGGCGAGATCGAAAGCCGTCTCGGCGAGTTCTACGCCCCCCTCGCCGCCTTTGGCGTGAAGCTCATGCGCGTGGCACGGCGCTCCCGCCTCGGCGCAAAGCTCCTTCACGCGCGCGATTTCGGCGTCCGTATCCGAAGCGAAGCGGTTCACGGCCACCACCACGGGCGCGCCGAAGCCCTGGATGTTCTCGATGTGGACTTTGAGGTTCGCGAAGCCTTCCGCGAGGGCGTCCACGTTCTCCTCCGCCAGCGCGTCCACATCGAAGGGAACGCCCCCGTGGAGCTTGAGCGCGCGGACGGTGGCGACGAGCACCACTGCGTCCACGCTCAGGCCCCCCGTGCGCGCGGTGATGTCGAAGAATTTCTCCGCCCCAAGGTCGGAGCCGAATCCCGCCTCCACCACCATGACGTCGCCCAGCTTTAACGCCAGCTTGTCCGCGATGAGCGAGTTCGTGCCGTGGGCGATGTTGCCGAAAGGCCCCCCGTGGACGAAGGCGGGCGAGCCCTCGAGCGTCTGCACCAGATTGGGCTTGATGGCGTCTTTCAGGAGCAGGGCCATCGCGCCCGCGGCGTTCAGATCGCCCGCGGTGATGGGCGCGCCCTTCCGCGTGTAGCCGACGACGATGCGCGCGATGCGTTCTTTCATGTCCTGCGGGTCGCGCGCGAGGCACAGCACGGCCATGACCTCGGACGCCGCCGTGATCATGAAGCCCTCTTCCCTGGGCACGCCGTGCGTCCTGCCGCCGAGACCCACGAGGACGTGGCGCAACGCTCGGTCGTTCATGTCCAGCACGCGCTTCCAGGTGACGCGGTTCACGTCCAGGCTGAGATCGTTTCCGTGGAATACGTGCGCGTCCAGCAGGGCGGAGAGCAGGTTGTGGGCGGAGGTGACGGCGTGGATGTCGCCCGTGAAGTGGAGATTGATGTCCTCCATCGGCAACACCTGGGACATGCCGCCGCCGGCCGCGCCCCCCTTGATGCCGAACACGGGGCCGAGCGAGGGTTCGCGCACGCAGATGACGCTTTTCTTGCCGAGCCGCGCCAACGCCTGGCCGAGCCCCACCGTGGTGAGCGTCTTGCCCTCGCCCAGCGGGGTGGGCGTCATGGCGGTGACGAGGATGAGCCTGCCGTCCGGCGCGTCCTTTCGGCGTTCGAGCGCATCGAGGCTCACCTTGGCCTTGTGCGCGCCGTAGAGTTCTATCTCCTCCGGCCCCAGGCCCAGTTCTTCAGCGATTTCCGTGATGGGTTTGAGCTTCGCGGCTTGCGCGATTTCCACATCCGATGCGATGGCCATGAATCCTCTCCCGGACCGGCGACGTGCTATGGAGGACGTGTTGGAGTCTCCAACCAACCTAGCGAGGGGCAGGATGAGTGTCAAGGAAAACTATCCGGGCGGCCCGATGCGGGCAAAAGGCCTGAAGAACAATTCACGTTATTTAAGTAGTTTAACGTGAATTAAGTGCGATTTATGGGGTTCATTCACGGGACATTGATGTTTTAACGTGAATACATTATAGTAACGGCATGACTACTCCGGGGCCGATGAAAGATCGCATCGGGGCTCTCAAGCGGGAATACGACGCCTTGCGCCGGGGCAGGGAATCGCTTCTGGCAATGATCGACGAGGTCGAAATCCCCGAGAGCGTCTACAACTCGAACGCGATTGAAAACTCCACCCTCACACTCGATGAGACCGAAAGAATCCTGCTGGAGCAATCCCTCGCGCGCGAGGTGTCGGTGCGGGAGGTTTTTGAAGCCAGGAATCTGGCCCGCGTCACCGAATACAAGCGCACCAGAGCGGAAGATAGCGAACTGGATGAGGAGTTGATATTGCTCTTGCACCAGATGCTCATCGGCGGCATCGACGACGCCATTGCGGGCCGGTTTCGGAGACAGGGAGAGTACGTGCGCGTGGGTACGCATATCGCGCCCGCGCCCGAGCACGTGGAGCGCATGATGGAGAACATCCTCATCACATATTCGAGCGATCTGGATTCCTACTGCCTCGACAAGATTGCCCGGTTCCATCTGGATTTCGAGACGATTCATCCCTTTTGCGACGGCAACGGCCGCATCGGTCGGGTGATCATCAACTTCCAGCTTCTGCGACTCGGCCTGCCGCGCCTCATCATTCGCAACTCGGACAAGGAGCACTACTACCAGGCGTTCAACGACTATCGCGACCGCCGGACGGCCCGGACGATGGAGAACATCCTGGCGCTCGCTCTCCTGGAGTCGCTTCACAAGCGGGTGACCTGCCTGCGGGGAGAATCGGTCGTGCGGCTCTCCGACTACATCAGAAAGAGAGGCCTCTCGGCCCCCGCCACGACCAACGCCGCCCGCCGCCAGACCATCCCCGCTTTCCGGGAGAAGGGCGTCTGGAAGATCGGAGAGTGAGGGGAAGTGATCTTGAAGATTAAAGGGCGTCGCGCGGCGGCTGAGCGCTCGCCCCCGCCGCCGCATCTGGCGGGCTTCGCCGTGATGCGGCATAATGGGGACATCATGTTCGAGGATAAGCCTGAGCCCCGCTGATGGTACCCGCCGCGCGCGAACCGGGGCCGAACCGATACGGTTCGCACCTTGAGGGCCGACCAATGACCCAGGAATTCCTCGCCGATTTAGCCGGCCGGATCGAAACGCTGAAGGCCGACGGCCTGTTCAAGCAGGAGCAGGTCATCTCCTCGCCGCAGCAGGGCGAGGTCACCCTCGAGACGGGTGCGGCCTGCATCAACCTGTGCGCCAACAACTACCTGGGCCTCTCCAATCACCCACGCCTCGTCGAGGCGGCCAGGGCCGCGCTGTCCCGGTATGGTTTCGGAATGTCGTCGGTCCGGTTCATCTGCGGCACCCAGGTTCCCCACAAGCAGTTGGAGGAGCGTCTGAGCGCGTTCCTGGGAACCGAGGACACGATCCTCTTCCCGAGTTGTTTCGACGCCAACGCGGGGCTGTTCGAGAGCCTACTGGGCGAGGAGGATGCGATCATATCCGATGCGCTGAACCACGCGTCGATCATCGACGGCGTGCGTCTTTGCCGCGCGAAGCGGCTGCGCTACGCCAACAACGACATGAAGGACCTGGAAGCCAGGCTGAAAGAAGCGGCCGGCGCGCGCTACCGCCTGATCGCCACGGACGGGGTCTTTTCGATGGACGGCTACATGGCCGATTTGCCGGCCATCTGCGACCTGGCGGAAAGACACGACGCCCTCGTGATGGTGGACGACAGCCATGCCGTCGGCTTCGTCGGCGAAAACGGACGGGGCACGCCCGAGCGCTTTGGCGTCGCAGGAAGGGTCGACATCCTCACGGGGACCCTCGGCAAGGCGCTGGGAGGCGCGGCGGGGGGTTACGTCTCGGCCCGGCGCGTCATCGTGGAGTGGCTGCGCCAGAGCGCACGGCCCTACATCTTCTCCAACACGCCGGCCCCCGTCATCGCCCAGACCGGCCTGGCGGCGCTGGATCTTCTCGCCGGCTCGGCGGAGCTGCGGGATCGGCTCTGGCGCAATACGAGGCGCTTCCGCGCCGAAATGACCGCCCTGGGGTTCGAACTGCTGCCGGGCGAGCACCCCATCATCCCCCTGATGCTGCGCGACCCGAAGCTGGCGCAGAACTTCGCCGCCGGACTCCGCGAGGAGGGCGTGTTGGTCACCGCGTTCTCGTTTCCCGTCGTCCCGCGCGGGGGGGACAGGATACGCACGCAGATGTCGGCGGCCCACGATACGGGAGACCTCGACCGCGCCATCGGCGCATTCGCCGAGGTGGGCCGCAAACTCGGGGTAATCACCTAGCGCACGGGAGATGAGCATGCTCACACTTGAAGGACAGGCGGCTATCGTCACCGGCGGCGCGAGCGGCATCGGACGCGCCACCGCGCAGACGCTGGCGGATGCGGGTGCCGCCGTCGTCATCGCCGACCTGAACGAGGAGGCGGGTGCTGCGGCAGCGGAAGAGCTCAAAGCGGGGGGCGCCGAAGCGCTGTTCGTCCGGACCGACGTGGCCGAGGCCCGCGACGTCGAAGCGCTCATCGAGGCGGTGACGGAGCGGTTCGGCTCGCTGGAAATCCTGATGCACTTCGCGGGAATCGGTGTGGAAATACACGCTCTCGAAACCACTCTCGAGGATTGGAACCGCATCATCGCCGTCAACCTCACGGGAAGTTTCCTGATGATGCAGGCCGCCGGCGCCGTGATGGTCGAGGCGGGATACGGCCGGATCGTGTCGATGTCCTCAGTCGCGGGGCTGCGGGGCGGGACGGGGCGCGCGGCCTACGGCGCGTCCAAGGGCGGCGTCGCGGCGTTGACGAGGGTGTTGGCGACCGAGTGGGCGGAGTCCGGCGTGACGGTCAACACCCTGGCGCCGGGGCCCGTCGAAACCCCGCTGGTGAAGGAAATGCACGACGAGGAGACCCGCCGGGCCTATCTCCAGAGCGTTCCGATGAACCGCTACGGGGCGCCGGAGGAGGTGGCGGCCGCGGCCCTCTACCTGGCGCTGCCGCAATCGGGCTACATCAACGGCGTGACGCTGCCCGTGGACGGCGGCTTCGACGCCGGCGGCGTCATCAAGCGCGGCCCCGGAGGGTTCGGAGAGACGGCCTCCTGAAGCGGCTGTTGAAAAATCCTTGTCGGGAAGAATTCCTCCTTCTTCAGTTGGAATTCACCCCCCCAACCCCATGTCAGCGGGGCTTTTTGCTTTTACCCCCCTGTCAAGGGGGGGTAGGGGGGGTTGCCTTTCATGCAGGGGGCCTTTGAAGCTCCCTCATCGGTCGCGTCAAACCCTCGATACAGCCCTTGTGGACCTGTTCGGAATGAAGAAGTTTTTCGTTCTCCTCACCCTGAGTAGCCGCCGGAGGCAGCGTATCGAAGGGCAATCGCGCCCAATGCGGAAGCGATGCGTCGCACGCCGGTAGAGGTTTTTTGACCCTCTCTCTTCGGTCGGGTCAAATCTTCGATACAAACGCTCTTTCATCAGTCGCGTTTGACCAGCGCGCCTACTCGGGATGAGGTTTTGTAGCCGTCTGTGTGGTAGAAAGGAGAACCGCCTCGTAATCCGCCATACCATCCGCTCGCCCTCGACTCGAAAACCAACCCCCCCTACCCCCCCCTTAACAGGGGGGTAAAAAAAGAAGGCCCCCCTGACAAGGGGGGCTTTTTCAACAACCTCTGAAGCACGGCGCGCATCCCCTCCGCATGGCGTTTTGGGCGCACGAAAGATTAAGCCCTTGATGGATGGGATACGACGCCCCCTTCGCGCCTACCCGGGTCTCCTTGCGAAGAACTCGCGGTACTTGGGCGCCAGCGGCGCGTCGCGCCAGTCGAAGCCGGTGGCGTCGGCGGCCCCCTCCATCTCCCGCGCGCTCCAGTCGTTCTCATCCGCCAGATGGTTCAGCGAGCAAATCCCGGCCCGCCCCGTGGCCTTTCAGTGCACGAACGCAGGGCCGTGGGCCTTGGCTTCTGAGAGCGCGCGGCTCACCTCGGCCAGCGAGGCGGGGCTGAACTCGGCCGGCGAGACGGGGACGTTCACGTAGCGCATCCCCAGCGCCTCGGCCTCTGCCTTGGCGCGCTCGGGCGGCAATTCGCCCTGGTCTTCTTCGGGAAAGCGCGTGTTGATGATGGTCTTGACGCCTCTTGCGGCGAGGGATTCCAGATCCGCGGGCTCGGGCTGCGAGCCGAAGGCGATGTCTTCAGATGCGTGGAAGTATTCCATGTAAAAACTCCAGGTATGGGGGTTAATCCGCCGTCACGCCCTCTATCTTGAAGGGCTCGCCGTTCACCTCCACGGTGGAGTGGAGCGGCACCGGCTCGGTGATGAGGGCCTCGGCGAAACAGCCGTTCTTCGCGTTCTTGATGAGGTGCGCGAGCTTCTCCGCAGGCTCGTCCGATTCGACTTTGAGATGCGTGTCCACGGCCTCCCACTTGTTGAACACGGTGCCCTTGAGCACCGAGCCGCCCAGCAGCTTTCGGAACCGCACCGAGACGCTCGCTCCCTTGATCTCCATTTTCATCATGTGCGCGTACCGCGACACCTGGGTGAGCAGTCAGAACCCCGTCGCCATGGCGAGATAGGCCATCGGCGTGGGGTATTGCGCCGTGCCGCCGATGTTCGCGCCCTCGTCGCAGAAAATCTCGAACTTGCCCGCCGTGCCGCGCTTGAGCTGCAGGGAGCCTTCGTGCATCTCGGTGTGGACGGTGTTGTCGGTATACAGCCCCCCTTTGGGGAGTTCGGGCTTGTCGATGACGCGCTCGCCCGGCACGGTGGAGGTGCTGTGTCCATCTACAGGACCTGTCATGGATTTCTCCTCATGAATATGTGGTTCGCATGATTTCGTCGATGCGCGCAGGATACGACAAACGCTTCGCCAAGTATAGTTTCCGGAGAGTGGAACCGGCGGGCTTGATTGAGGAATTCCGGCGAGCCTGCTAAACAGGTGGTCACCAAATCTATGAATGGCCAGTGCGGCGAAGGGAGCGCGTTCCGCCGCCGCGCCCGGCCGGGAGGAATGCGGATATGTTCAACAAATTTCATCACATCGGCGTCGCGGTGAAGGACATGGACGCCGCCATCGCCCTGTACGAGGGCATGGGCGCGAAGCTGCTCGCGCGGGAGACCTCCGCCGACGGCGCGACCGATCTGGCCATGCTGGATTTGGGCGGCGACCTCATCGAGCCCATCTCGCCCATCCAGCAGGATTCGCCTCTCGCCAAGTTTATCGAGGAGCGCGGCGAGGGCCTCCACCACGTGGCCTTCGACGTGAAGAACATCGACGGCGTGCTGGCCGACATGAAGGCGCAGGGCTTCGAGTTGATTGATGAGAAATCGAGGCCCGGCTTCGGCGGACACCTCATCGCCTTCATCAAGCCCAAGAGCACGATGGGCACGCTGTGGGAGCTGGTGGAGGACGTTTAAGTCCGTAGGGGCGATCCCCCGTGGTCGCCCATTCGTCCATTCAAGGACAGGCACGGGGGCCTGTCCCTACGCCTCGTTTCAAGCGCGGGTTTCCGTAGGGGCGCTTCGCGAAGCGCCCGCACCCTTCGGTATGGTCCGTTCCCGAGCGGCGGGGCGGCCCCGAGGAGGGGCTGCCGTAAGGTTCAGGAAAAATTATTTCCTCAGTCGCCCCGTACGAGGCCTTCTCTCACTTTCGGCATCGTTTGCGCGATGTCCCGTATGGGCAGGCCGTGCGTCGGCGCGACGACTTCGACGTCCAGTTCATCCATCAACTCTTCGAGCTTGTCGGCGTAGACGTTCATGTCGGTGAAGGTCGTCCAGTACAGGGCGCGTTCGGCGAAAACGCCCAGCACGTCGACCAGATCGAGCGAGGTGGCCTCTTCGGCGAACATCCCGCAGTGGCCGTCCGTATGGTAGTGGCTGTAGGCGAAGCCGTCTCCCGGAAACAGCACGCGCCCTTTGGTCTCGAACCCCCAGAGAGAACTCCGCAAGTCCCGGATCACCGGCTCCACGGCCATGAACTTCGTATCGCCCAGGTCGATGGCGTCTCCCACGCGCATCTCCCGGAAGCGGCCCTCGTGCTGGGGAAACGCCAGGTGGTAGTCGCACATGTCCCCGTGGATGGTGAGGTCGGGGTATCGGTCGAGCACGCGGCCCAGACCGCCCGAGTGGGGGGTCTCCTGATGGGTCAGGAACAGGTGTTCGAGCGGGCCTCCGCCGCGGGCCAGGATGTCCCTCATCTGGCGCTCGATGATGGGGAAATCCTTGGGGTGTCCCGTCTCTATCAGCATGGAGGCTTCTGAGCCGATGATGAGGAAGGCCGCGTTGTAGGAGTGATAGATCTTGCCCTGGGAGTGTTGGACCAGGCAGTCGCCGAGCCAGAAGACGCCGGGCGATATTTCGCGGGGCAGGGGATGGCTCATGTGTGCTCCTATCTTTCGAGGCCCAGCGCGACGTATTGGGGTTTGACGACGCCCCGGTCGAGACCCGCCAAAACCTCATCCAGCACGGCGAATTGTTGCTCGACCAGACGGCGCCCGCGCAGGATGGCGCCGTATCCCGGAGCGATGGTCTCGATGTCGTAGCGCTCGAAGACTTCGGTGATGCCTTTTCGGATGGAGTCCGTCCTCGCGCCCTCGAGCCACCAGTAGCGCGTGTTCAGCAGGAACGAGCGGACGAAAGCGGTCGTCGTCACCTCGTCTTCATCCAGCAGCCAGGGGCCTTCCGCCCCCTCCGCCCAGAGGTGGCTGAACATGTCCGAGGTGAACAGGATACGCGTGGCCGCATCGTAAATCCAGCGGGTGCTGATGAGGCGGATCGGCGCGTTCATCACCTCGATGTATCTATCGCCGATTTCAAGGGGATGGAGCGGCTTCAGTATCGTGGTGGGCAGGATGGGGTTGCCGTTGTTCGCTTCGTTCGGCTCGATCGCTTCGAACTCGAGCCACTCGTTGATTTCCGGCACGGGGGCGAGGCACTCCACCACGTTGAAGCGCTTGGCGACCGCCATGGCGTTTCCCACCGACATGAATTCGTTGATGCGCAGCGGGAGCAGGTGCAGCGGCGTATCGGGCTCGATGAGGGATTCCAGCTGCGCCAGAATCTCGGCTTCGTGGGCGGCGTAGCCCGTGTCGAGCAGGAGCGCGCCCGCGTCTTCTTTCAGGAGAAAGCAGTTCGATACGCTGTGCCCGCGCGCGCTGATGGGGTATGCGCTGATGCGCCCGTCCAGCGGGAACGTGTTGTGGAGGGCGTAGACCTTTCCCTCCGCGAGTTCGGCAATCCCGGAATACGACATGCGTACGGCGGCCTTTCCTTGTCGGCGACGAACAGAAGACTTGCGCCGAGGGAATTTGCGACCAGATGACTAAAAATCCATTGTAACCCCATTCCGCGTGAATTGGCGATGCCCGCAGCATTTCTCTTTAGAATCGATTCTGACCTAGAGGGGAAGAGACATTACAATCTCTTGTAGAGCACTCAACAACCACTCCCCCCTTGAGGGGGTCGGGCTTTCCCCTCGGGAAGCCCGACAGAGGCCGAGTCCTTTGGACGAAGGCCGATGTGGTGGGGGGACATGCCACAGAAAAAGCTCCCCCCACCGACTCGTTTGCGGGCTTCGCCCTTACCTCGTCGACTCCCCCTCAAGGGGGGAGTGAAGCGTGACTTCCACCGAACTCCCCAACCCCCTTCTCAGGGGATAAAGGCAACCCCCCCTACCCCCCCTTGTCAGGGGGGTATGAAAAGGCGACGCCCGCCGCCGGGAGAGGGGCTTTTGTTTTTTCTTGCCCCCTGACATGGGGGTCTTTCTTTTTTTGCCCCCCTGACAAGGGGGGGTAGGGGGGGGTGGTTTTCGAGTCGAGGGAGGGCCGGCGGGGAGAGAGCGATTTCTCGGCTTGGGAGTTTGCTCGTCATTCCGGTGGATGCCGGAATGACGGTGTTATCGACTTGGCGCGTTATTTCCCCTTGAGCGTCGTCTTCTCAAACAGGATTCCCCTAACGCCATGTTATATGGATGGTTATCCGCCGCGTGGTTCGCCGTCACCAAAATGGCGGCGCCTCCGCTTCCCAAAGGCCGGGGGACGGGGTAGGATTTATGGAAGAGCCTGCGATGGATTCGGCCGGTTGGGTCTCGTGCGGCGGGAGCCCGCGAACCCCGTCAGGTCCGGAAGGAAGCAGCGGTAAGTGGACACTCCCGGGCGCCACGAGGGCGCCTGACCGGTCGACTCCATCGCAGGGTCTGCGCGCCGCTCACGGGGTATGGGGCCCTTCAACGGCGGAAATCCTTGGGATGGATTCTTGATGGCCTTCATCGGCAGCGCCAGGAAATGGCGTCCGCAGCGTTTCGAGGAACTCATCGGCCAGGAGCACATCCGGCGAACGCTCTCGAACGCGCTCGCCTCGGGGCGCGTCGCGTCCGCCTATCTGTTCAGCGGGACGCGCGGGGTCGGCAAGACGACCACCGCGCGCATTCTCGCCAAGGCGCTCAACTGCGAATCGGGAGACGGCCCTCTGCCCGAGCCGTGCAACGAGTGTTCATCGTGCGAAGAGATCACCGCAGGAAGCCATCCCGATATTCTCGAAATCGATGCCGCCACCTATACGGGGGTGGACAACGTGCGCGAGTTGCGCGAAGGGCTGCGCTACCAGCCCGCGCGCGGGCGCTACAAGACGGTTATTTTCGATGAAGTGCACATGCTCTCCAAAAGCTCCTTCAACGCGCTGCTCAAGACGCTCGAGGAACCCCCGCCCCACGTCGTCTTCATTCTGGCCACCACGGAGATCAAGAACGTCCCCGACACGATCTTGAGCCGCTGCCAGGTGTTCGAGTTCCGGCGGATCACGACCTCGGTCATCGCGGAACATCTTTTGAGGATCGTCGAGGCGCAGGAGAGGAAGATGGACGAGGCGGCCGTCAAGCTGCTGGCGCGGATGGGAGAGGGCAGCATCCGCGATGCGCAGTCCCTGCTCGATCAGGCACTCGCTTTCTCCGCCGAGGACCCGGTATCGAGCGAGGAAGTGGAAAAAGTGCTCGGGGTGCCGTCGGGCAGTATCTATAAAGCCCTGGTCGAGGCGGTGGTCGCGCGCGACGGCAACAAGGCGCTCACCGAGCTCAAGAACCTCTTCGACGCGGGTCACGACCTCAAGCTCTTCTCCTCGAACCTGCTGGAGTATCTGCGCGACTGCATGGTGCTCCTGTCGGCAGGCGACGATGAGGCGCTCTTCGACGTGGCGGCTTCTGAGATCGAAGAGCGCAGGCAGGTGGCCGCGAAGATGAGCTTCGCCGAGGCGCATCAGGCGTATTCCATTCTGCAGGGTGCCGAGTTCGAGCTCAGGACGTCGGATCATCCCCGCATGACGCTCGAGGTCGCGATTCTGCGCATGTGCCAGATCGAGCCGATAGCCGATTTGGGCGCATTGATGGAGCGGCTCGAATCCATGAGCGGGGGAGCGGCGCCGAATCCCCCCCGCGCCCCCTCGCCGGGAGGAGAGGTTCCCGCCGCCGCGCCGCCTCCGGTGCCCCGGGAAACCACGGCGCCCGAGCCTGCGCCGCCTGCGAGTGAACCTGCTTCGGGGGGTTCTCCCGTCGCGCAAGTAGAAGTGCAGGAGTGGAACTCCGTCGAGGCGCGGCGCGTGTGGGCCGGAGCGGTGGAGGCCTTGCGCCCGATGAGGCGCCCGCTCTTTCACGGCGTGGAACTCGATCTGGAAACGGAAGGAACCATCCGCGTGGTGCTCGCCCGGGAGAATCGAAACGCGCAGGGCCTGCACATGGCGCAGGAGGTGCGGCCCGAAATCGAGAAGTTTTTCCGGGAGCATTCCCCCTGGAGCGCGAGGGTCGAGATAGCGGGCGCGGAAAACGGCGCGCGTTCGCAAACCGGACAGGGGGCCGGGGAGACGAGCAATGCGGGTGGCCGGAAACGGGATGATAATGAAGAGGCCGTGATCCAGGAGATCGTGGATTTGTTCAACGGAAAGATAGTCGACATTCGCCAGGGGCGGATGCGAAAATCGGGTGGAAATACATTCGCTTGAGTGGTGAGGGACTACCTCGGGGAGATTCTCATGTTGAAAGGCGGCATCGGCAATCTGATGAAACAGGCGCGCCAGATCCAGGACAAGATGGCCAAGCTTCAGGAGGAGATGGCGGCGAAGACGGTGGAGGCCTCCGCCGGCGGGGGGATGGTGAACGTGGTCGCCAACGGGGCGGGCGAAGTGGTCTCGGTGAAGATAGACCCGCAGGTGGTCGACCCCGACGACGTGGAGATGCTCGAGGACCTGGTGCGCGCCGCGTGCAACGAGGCGTCCCGAAAAGGCAAGGACATGATGTCCGAGGAGATGAAGAAACTCACCGGCGGCCTGCCCATTCCCGGCATGTTCTGAGCAGGTGCGCGGCCTCCGCCCCGCGCATCGTTTTATATCGTCATTATCGTCGTTTCCGGCCCGCCGCCTGAAACCCGAGTGAGAAAACGCCATGCAGTTGAGCCGCTTTCCCGCCATCGAAGAGTGCATCGAGGCGTTCCGCCGTCTTCCGGGGGTGGGGCCGAAGAGCGCGCAGCGAATCGTCTTTCATCTGCTGGGCAAGGACCCCGAGGCCGCCGGGAAAATCGCCGCCTCCTGCGAGGCGCTGCATGAAAAGGTGGGCCTGTGCGGCACATGTTCCATGCTCGTGGAAGGCGAAGCGGGAGGTGCCGACTGCGCGGTGTGCGGCGCGCGCGACCCGAGCGTCATCTGCGTGGTGGAAGAACCCGCCGACGTGTTCGCGGTCGAGCGCGCGGGAGGCGTGAAGGGACGCTACCACGTGCTGATGGGCGTCATCTCCCCCTTGGACGGCGTGGAGCCCGAAGACCTCACCATCGCCGGGCTCATCGAGCGCGTGAAGGCGGGCGATGTGAAAGAAGTGATCCTGGCCCTGAACCCCAACATGGCGGGCGAGGGGACTTCCCTTTATCTCGCCCAGGTGCTCAAGCCGCTCGGCGTGCGCGTGACCCAACTGGCGCACGGCCTTCCCATGGGCAGCCACCTCGAATACGCGGACGAGATGACGCTCACCCGCTCGCTCGAAGGCCGCCGCGAGATGTAGCCTTGCGCGCGGGCGTTGTTGAGAAAGCCCTGATTACGTGATCCGGTGAATGGAGTAAGCCGGGAAGGGAGGGGTAGGGACAGGTCGCGACCTGTCCCTACAGGTGCGATTCGGTTTTGTTCGTCATTCCAGCGGCGGTCAATACCGACCGGGAAGAGGTATCCGTAGGGACAGGCCCCCGTGCCTGTCCGTGGCCCCCGTGTCCTTCCTGTATCGGAGTGAATACGACCGACGGGCGGCCACAGGGTCAGACATATATGTCTGACCCCTACGGCCTCCATTCGGGGGGCGCAGGCCTTTTTTAACAGTCCCCCCAAAGGGGGAGTGGTTTGGCCCGACCCGCTCGTGCTCTTTTCTCCGGAAGTCAGGGTTTTCCTGTAGGGGCCGCATATATGCGGCCCGTGTAGTGGGTGAAAAAAATCAGGGTCGCATATATGCGACCCCTACACTCCTCCCTTGGCTTTTGATCGTCATTCCGGTGTCGGAGCCGACCGCAGAGGAAGGGTTCGACGGAATGACGAACAAAGCCGCACCGTCTCGTAGGGACAGGTCGCGACCTGTCCCTACAGCACCCCTTTCCCGGTTGGTTCCATACGCCGAATCACGGAATCGGGCCTTTCCCAACAACCCCGGTTCAGGGGGTATAGAGCCGGATCGAGATGATCCGCACCTCTTGTTGCGGCATGCTCCCCGTCCCTACGGGGGTTGCGCCGATTTTCTCCACGATGTCCATCCCTTTGACCACTTTTCCGAAGACCGTGTGCTTGCCGGTGAGCCAGGGGGTGTCGATCAGGTTGATGAAAAACTGCGAGCCGTTCGTGTCGGGGCCGGAGTTCGCCATCGCGAGCACGCCCTTCAGGGGCGGACGCGATTTGAGCTTCGCGTTGAAGCGATAGCCCATGTTCTCGTACGCGTCCTTGAGCGTGAGATCGTCGATGCGCTTCCTCACTTCTTCCCTGCGCTTGTCGAGGTCGGCCTGGGAGCGGATGCCCATCTTCTGGAACAGGGGATGCACCAGGGTGCGCTGGAAGTCGCTCTGGTTCCTGATGGGCAGGAAGGCGTGGGGACGCCCGTCCTTCAAGGCCTTCATTTTGTGCAGGCCCAGGGCGTCGGCGTTGATCTCATCCTCGAACTTATAGCCCGGCCCCCCGGTTCCGTTTCCCCTGGGGTCGCCGCCCTGGATCATGAACTCCTTGATGACGCGGTGAAACTTCAGCCCGTCGTAAAAGGGGCGCTTCACCTTTTTGCTGGTCTTGTGGTCCGTGAAGAAGCGCTCCCCCGTGGCGAGGCCCATGAAGTTCGCCACCGTCTTGGGCGCTTCTTCGGGGAACAACTCGATGTAGACGTCGCCGAAATTCGTCTTCATCAAGAGAACCGGGTTGGTGGGTTTTTCCTTTGCGATCTCCTGCGCGAAAGAGGCCGAAGCCACGAGGAGCGAGAGCGCGGTTGCGAGTATGATTTTCATTGCGTGTCTCCGGGTGCTTGCGTGAAGAGGTGTGTTGTCCCGTCCACCCGGGCGGCTCGGGTGATGCGAGTCCCGCCGGGTGTCTCATGTTCTATAGCGTGTCGTGCTCCAAGTCCATAGAGGGGAGCATATTCAATTCATCCGCCCGAAGCGCTGCGTGAGCGCCTCTTCGCGGTAGGAGAAGATGCGGCGCAGTTGGCGGCTCACCATGAAGCTGTCGGCCAGGAACGAGAAGGGCCCCAGCGGCAGCTTGTAGTGGATGATGTCGCGCATCTCCACGCCGCCCTCGATCGGCAGAAAATGGTGCTGGTGGTGCCAGAAGCGATAGGGGCCGAAGCGCTGCTCGTCCACGAAGAGGCGGCCTTCCTCCACGTGGGTGATCTCCGTGACCCAGTGCACCGGAATCCCGAGAAGGGGCTTCACCCGGTAGCAGATGAGGACGCCGGGGTGCATCCTTTCAGGCAGTTCGTTCTCGACGACCAGGTGAAGCTCGGGCGGTGTTATCTCCGCGAGGTTCTGCGGGTTCGAGAAAAACGCCCAGGCGGCGCCGGGTTCGATGGGAAGCTGCTGGGCCGCGTCCAGGCGAAAGAAGTTGCGCCGCATCGTATTCTCCCTCCTGCCGGGTTCCGGGCAAGGGTCGTCTTCATCCGAACCACCGGGAGGAACGAGGCGGCGCCGGTGATGTGCCGGGAGCCAGTTTACCACCGATGCGAGCGCATGACAGCTTCCCGCCCGTTCCGTCTTGAATCTGGTGGACCCGGGCGATCTCTCCGCAGCCTTTGCGCATGGCCTTCGGATGAATTTTCGGAAACCCGCTTGCAACACGACGTGTATCATGCGATGATTCCGCCATGAGGAGGGAATCCCCGATGCCCATGCGCAACCCGACGCATCCCGGTGAGAGCATCCGCGAAGCGTTGCAAGCCGCCGAATGGACGGTGACGGACGCCGCCGGGCGGCTCGGCGTTACGCGCAACACGCTCTCGCGCCTCGTGAACGGGCGCATCGGCATTTCGCCGGAAATGGCTCTGGCCCTGGAGCGGGTCGGCTGGAGCAACGCCGAATTCTGGATGAGGAGACAGGCCGCATACGATCTGGCGCGGGCAAGACGCGCACGGGATTCGGCGGCGTAACCACAACGCCGCCGGGAACCTCGCAGCAGGTTCTCGATTCACGGGCGATATATTCGATAGGCGGGTTTGCGCGTTGGCGGAGAGAGAGGGATTCGAACCCTCGAGGCCGGTTTCCCAGCCTACTCGCTTAGCAGGCGAGCGCCTTCAGCCACTCGGCCATCTCTCCGCGAGGGCCGCCATTCTATATCATAAGCGGGGGCGGCGGCTATCCTCCGCAGGAGAAATCGCCCCCGCGAGGGGTTTTGAAAAAGCCCTCCCACAAACAGAGAATGGATTTCTCAATCGACATAAGCTTATGAATCAACTCCCCCCTTGAGGGGGAGTCGAAGAGCTAAGGGCGTAAGCCCGAAAGCGATTCGGTGGGGGGACATGCCACAGAAAAAACTCCCCCCACCGGTTCGGTTTCGGATAAAATCCCCCTCACCTCACCGTCTGGCTTTCCCCTCGGGAAGCCAGACCCTCAAGGGCCTGTTGAAAAACCCCTCGTCGAGCGGAATTGATTGCCGGAATGACAATCAAAAGCACATTCACCCGTAGGGGCGGCCCCCTGTGGCCGCCCTGCCCCGTGGCTACGCTTAGCACGGACAGGCACGGGGGCCTGTCCCTACGGTGAACAATTCGATGATTGGGATTCCTTCCCCACCGGAGGGTTTTTCAACAAACCCCTCAAGGGGGGAGTTGATTTCCTTGTTTCCAGGTCGGCAACTACCTTCAAGAGGGAGTGTTCTCTTCTCCCTCCCCGGTCGTGTTCGACCTTCAATCCTCCTTCTCAGGGGATAAAGGCAACCCCCCCTACCCCCCCTTGTCAGGGGTCAAAACCGACCGGGGGAGCGCCGCCCGGCGGCTCAGAACGCCCGCCGCCAGCCGGCGAGGAACGTGAGCCTGGAACCGGCGGAGGCGCTGTGGCCGGGGTTCTGGCTCCAGACGACGCCGAGTCGCAGCCGCCCCGCCGCCAGCGGCCTCTCCCAGGTGGCGGCCAGGTCGATCTGGCGCGCCTCGGGCGCGAGCGGCGAGGTGAGGGACGTGCGCAGCACCCGCCCCAGTTTGGTCCGCGCAGCAGGGAGAGTCAGCGCCGCCCGGCCGTCCTCGACGCGCAGGGGTTGCGCCAGGGAGAAGCGCACGGTGTCCCGACCCGTCACGGCGGCGCGCGCGTGCAGCGCGAACGCGCTGGTCGAGATCGGCGATACCTCCTCGATGAGCCCGCCACGGACTTGGGCGCGCGCGCTCCCCCATTCCGCGTCCGCCCCGAGACGCCACGCGCCGAGTCTCACGTCTCCCTCGAGGCGGATGAAGGCGGTGTCCGCCGCCAGCGACCCGAAGGCCCCCCGGCCCTCGCCCCCGAGGACGGTTCCACCCTCGGTGATCCACCCGAGGCGGAGGCCGAGCGGTGAGCCTTCCGGCCGCCAGCCCAGCGTCCCGCCCGTCGCGTCGCGCTCCCTGTTCGTCCCGAACACCGAGGCGGAAAGGCCCGCCCGGCCGGTGAGGGTCGCCGTCATCCCCCCCTCGGCGAGCGAGAGGTGGCCGCCGCCGGCTTCCGCCGGGGTCGTCTGCGCGCCGACCCCCCGCCGTTCGGGAACGGCCTCGCGCGCCCCGCCCGCCAGAAAACGCCTGACTCTCGCGTCCACCGCCGGGCCCTTCGCCGTCGTCACGAAATCGCCCAGCCGGTACCAGAACGGCGCGCCCAGATCGTCGAGCGCCATGATCTCGTGGTTCCCGACCGACCGCGCGAGGGCGTTCCCGAACGGCGCTCCGAGACGCAGGCGCGTGGCGCGCAGATTGCTCCCGGCCCCGTTCGCGTTCGCGGCGACGGGAACCTCCGGGACGCCCACGGGGTGCGTGGCGGCGGCGAGGTCGAGTTTCCCCCTGCCGTAAACGGCCCTGTTCGCGTAGGCGCCGGTGTCGTCGGCGGTCTCGAAGAGGCGCGTCACCAGTTCGGTGTTCGAGAGCTGGTCCCGGAAGAGTTGCTTCATGATAGCGAGCCCGCCGGACACCATCGGCGCGGCGACGGATGTTCCGCTGCTCCTCCCGACGCCCCGGACGGGCCGGGACGTGTCGGGATGGGGCCCGAACCAGGCGACCCGGACGTCTTCTCCGGGCGCCGCGATGCAATAGTCCGCCGCGATGCCGCAGCGGTTGGAGAAGTCCGCGATGGTTCCGCCCGGCCCCAGCGCCGCGACGGCGACCGTATGTCCCCGGAGCTCCTCGACCCGCGCGGCGAGGCCCGCCAGCACCTCGGGCGAAACGGCGTTGATTTTCCCGTTCTCGCAGTGGGCCAGCGACGAAGCGCACGGCCTTCCGTGGGCGTTGCCGGCCGCCCAGACGAAAACGGCCTTATCAATGGCGCCCGCCTGCGCCATCGCGGTGATCGTCCGCCCCAGGCTGGCGCGGAGGTCGGCCTCATCGTAGTCGTCGATGATGCCTGGATAGCCGATGCTCAAGTTCAGGATGTCTACGCGCCTCGGGCCGTTTCGCCACGCCAGGACCCGGTTGAACCGCGACGCCCACGAGGTGTCTGCGCCTCCCGGGCTCGCGAGAGAGACGGGGTTGTAATCGCCGACCGGGCTTTCCACGGGAATGGCGAACATGGCGATGTCGGCGTCCCAGGCGACGCCGTGCGGGCCGCGGGCGATGGTGTGGTCCCGGATTCCGGCGGCGACGCTCGCGACGGCCGTGCCGTGGGAGGACCTCGTGCCCGTCTCTTTCGAGGCGCCGCTCATGAACACCTCGGTGATCGTCTTTCCCGCGAACATCCGGTGTGCGGTATCGATGCCGCTGTCGATGAAGCCGATGGTCACGCCCGCGCCAGCGCCTGCGCCCTTGAGCAGGTGGACGTGGGCGTAGGCTCGGTCTGCGCCGACCGCCGCGAGACCCGGCTGGTTCCTGAAATTCCGGTGTCCGGCGTATGTGCCGGCGAGCCGCCGCGCCCGGCTGTTGAAATCGTCGACCGGGGAGCAGGTTCCGTCGTGGAGCGGAACGCATTCTTGCGCCGGCGGTTGTTGGGGCGGCTGCGGCGGTTGTTGCGGTGGCGGCTGCGGTCGCACGGGCTCCGGCGGGGGTGGTTGCGGCTGCGGGGTTTTGGGCGTCACCGCGGCTTGCGGGCGCGCTCCCGAACCGCCGCCCCCGCAGTTCGTGAGGACGAGCATCGCGCAAAGGAGGACGGCGCATGCGGAGGCCCGGTTCAGCGCGAAGGCGGCGCCGACGCGCCCCCCATTCACGAGGAAGCGGCGCGGATGAACGCCGTCCGCGCCCTCGCACCGGCCCTTCGCCCCGCGTCCCGTTCCCCGTCCGGCAATCGCCATGTCGCTTTCCGGTCCCCTCGACCGCTCGCTTCGGTCGCCGTCCCGGTGGACTGCATGCCATGGCCCTATTTTGCAGAAATGTTCCGGGCAAGTATAGCGCCGAATCGCGGCGCCGTGCGTCCGGCGCTTCGGTGCGGACGGTGAAAAGGGGTCGGTGAGTTCCGATATGTGATCGGCGATGTCCGTATGGAAGGGCTGCGAGAAACCCGGGTTTCCTTCAGACCCGCCCGTATGAAAGATGGCGGAGGGAGAGGGATTCGAACCCCCGGAGCTTTCGCTCAGTGGTTTTCAAGACCACCGCCTTCGGCCGCTCGGCCATCCCTCCGCGAAAAAGCCGCTCCCATTATTCTAGCACGTCGAGATGGGGTTTTCCGCCGTCGTAGGGACAACCCCCCGTGGTTGTCCTTTCTTAGATCGGGCGCGTGTGTCGGACAGGCGCGGGGGCCTGTCCTTACGGGCTTGAACGGAAGATGAAAAGAAGTCTTTTTCCGGTTCGTGAGCGGTGATAAACTGGAGGGTACGGAATCTTCGCCGGTCGGGAGGTTGAGCGCATCGTGAAAAAGCAGGTTTCACGCCATAGGGATTTGGCTCCGTTCGCCCTGAGCCTCGAAGAAATGCGGGGAGTCTGCTCTTCGTTGTCGGAGGAGTTCGACAATCCGGATGAAGTTTCTGTCTCGATCGACGTGAAACTCCCCGGCGGAGTGCGTCTGGAGTTTGAAAGCGTTGAAGAAATGATGGGGCATCCATCGTTACCCGACATCATCAAAGAATATAACATCCGGATCGGGGGGAAACGCATCTTTGATAGGGACGGGAAAGAGCAATCTCTTCGGATTGGGTATTCAAATTTTTTGGGGGCGAAAGCGACCATTTCTGCGCGTTCCGAGAAAGAGGGGTGGTGCGCCGGAGTCATTGAGACAGCTTCCTCTGTTTTGCGCAAGCATAGGGTCTGGCATCATTGGGTTCCCCGCAATTTTTTCTTTTGGATGATTGTTTATCCTCTTTCCTGTTTTGGTTTTCTTCTTTATTTTGGATGGTCTGAGTACAAGGTTCGGTTTGATTTGCTACTTATTTCTTTGATTCCTGCTTGGCTCATGTGTTTTGCGTCAAACCGTATACTTCCTGCGAGTGCGATACGGGTGAGGGAGAAGGAAGGTTTTTTGCGCCGTTACTCTACAGAAATCAAAGTGGTTGCTGGTCTGGTTTCGGCTGTCGCCTTGACTATCGCCTTATTCAAAAATTGGACATTTGGTTCGTAGGCGGACGTTCTCCTCGCCGGCGCTTGCGCCACGCTCAGGTGAGGGCCTTGTTCATCGAATCGCATGAGAATGCAGTCACTTCTTCCCGCCGGTAGTTTGCACATATCGACTAAAATATGTGTTAATAATAAGTGTCTGGCAACGATTAGTCGGCGAAAGGTGTTAATTTAACATGCTTCGCATATATATTGTTGGGATATGGTATTATGTTTTGATGTTTTTTGGGCCAATACACACCGAAAGGAAGTAGAGGGTGGATCATTCAGAAGAGATTTCTTTCCGAGCCAAAATAGGACTCGCTTTTCAGCCCGGAACGCCGATTGACAGCCTTGATTTGTTTTCCGGCAGACGAGAACAAACCAAAGACATTATAAATGCAGTCTTTCAGAAGGGGCAGCACGCCATCATTTTCGGGGAGCCCGGCGTAGGAAAAACTTCACTCGTTCGCGTACTCGCCGAAATTCTGTCCTTCGAGAACCTGCAGTTTCTCAGTTCCGGCACCATCAATTGCGATCGTCAGGATACCTTCGATTCATTGTGGGGCAAGGTTTTCCGGGAATTGAAATTCAATTTGACCAAGCTGGAGGCCGGGTTCGGTTCCGGAGAAAAGCAATTCGAAATCTCCATGGAAGGCGCTCGCACGCAGCAGCCGGATGACATCAGGCACGGCCTGGATTTGATTGGGCGTGAAATCATCATCATCATCGATGAGTTGGACAGATTGAAAAATGAAAGCGAAAATACATCTGCATTGTTGGCCGATACCATCAAGAATCTATCCGACCACGCCACTAAGGTTACCATCATTCTCGTCGGTGTAGGCAACTCCGTGGATCAGCTTGTTTCGGAGCATAAATCTATCGAGCGGTGCCTTGTTCAGGTGCCGATGCCGAGGATGAGCAACGATGAATTGGTGTCTATTCTGGATACCGGAATGCAAAAGTGCGGCATGGAAATGAAAGACGAAGCGAAAGAATACATATCGAAGCTGTCTCAGGGGTTGCCTCATTTCACGCATTTGCTCGGGCAATACTCTGCATATGAGGCGCTGGAACGTCAAAGAACAAGCGTGGATGTAGAAGACGTGCATCACGCGATCAGAAACGCGGTGCAGAAATCGCACAGCCTGCTGAGCGTGCATACGAGAGCCGTTTCGAGTCCCCAAAAAAATATCTACAAGGAAGTCCTGACCGCATGCGCACTGACCGAAACGGATCCGCTCGGGTATTTCCCGGCATCGGCCGTTTCCGGGCCTCTTTCGGAAATCACGGGAAAAAACTACTACATTCCGGCTTTTGCGAGACATTTGAACGATTTTTGTCTGGACAAGCGCGGTTCGGTGCTTCAAAAAACCGGAGCGCCCAGAAGTTACAGATATCGTTTCGTTAATCCCCTGATGAGGCCCTTCACCGTCCTTCATGGACTCTCGACGAATTTGCTCAATGATGAGATCATATACAAATCGAAGCAGAGCGAGGATATTGTTTAGACTTTTTTGTTTTTTCATGGTTCCGTTGTTTTTCGACGGGGCGGAATCCTGTCGCGCCCGCAAAACCCGCTTGAATCGGCGATGCGGGCATTTTAGGCTGTCGCCTCCCGCCCGTATGTGTAACCAAACTAGGGAACACCCATGCCGACACTGAACTGGCTGACGAGAGACGAGGACGTTCACGCTACGTCGCGCACGCCCTACCGCCTGCTGGAGGAGGCGTCCGATCTGTCCGCTGGAGACAAAGAGACGGGCAACATGCTCGTTCAGGGCGACAACCTGAAGGCGTTGAAAGCCCTTCTGCCCTTCTACGCCGGGCGGGTGAAGTGCGTCTACATTGACCCGCCCTACAACACGCGCTCCGCTTTCGAGCATTACGACGACAATCTGGAGCATACAAAATGGCTGGCGATGATGTGGCCTCGCCTCGAACTCCTGCGCGACCTGCTGGCGGATGACGGGTCGATATGGGTGTCCATCGACGACAACGAGGGGCATTACCTTAAGGTCGTCATGGATGAGGTTTTTGGTCGACGTAACTTCATCGCCAATACCCTGTGGCAGAAGATATTCTCCCCCAAGAACACAGCACGCCACTTCTCAGACGATCATGACCATATTCTTATCTTTGCACGGAATGCGGAGCAGTGGATACCTAATCCAATGCCTCGTTCGGAGCGAATGAACAAAAACTATAAGAATCCCGACAACGATCCTCGTGGGCCTTGGACATCGGGTGATGTCTCGGCTCGGAATTTCTACGGTGCGGGTACATACTCCATTACATGTCCCAGCGGTCGCGTTATTCCAGGGCCACCGAATGGAATGTACTGGCGTGTATCCGAAGAGCGTTTCTGGGAAATGGATCGCGATGAGCGCATCTGGTGGGGAAAAGACGGGAATAACACACCGAGGATCAAGCGCTTCCTTTCTGAGGTGAAGCAAGGCGTTGTACCACAAACCTTGTGGATGAATACGGAGGTTGGAAACACGCAAGAAGCCAAGAAAGAAGTGGTCGCGTTGTTTGGCGAAGTTAATTTTATGACCCCAAAGCCGGAACGTCTCATCCAACGCATTCTTCAAATCGCCACGAACCCCGGCGATTTCGTCCTAGATTCCTTTCTCGGCTCCGGCACGACGGCGGCGGTCGCGCACAAGATGGACCGCCGCTGGATCGGTGTCGAGATGGGCGAACACGCCGTAACGCACTGCGCGCCCCGAATGAACAAGGTTATCGAAGGGGAACAAGGCGGCGTGTCGAAATCCCTCGATTGGCGCGGTGGCGGGGGCTTTCGTTTCTACCGCCTGGGGCCGCCCGTGTTCGACGAAGAGGGCCATATTCGCAGCGACGTTCGCTTCCCCGTTCTGGCGGCCCACGTCTGGTTTAGTGAAACCGAACGCCCCTGGAGCGGAGAGGGGGATTCGCCCCTGCTCGGCGTCCACGGCGGGCGAGCCTATGCGCTGCTCTACAACGGCGTTCTGGGCGACAGGCGAGTGAACGGCGGAAACGTGCTCACGCGCCCGGTGCTCAAGGCTATCCGGGAGAAGATCGCCGAATCGCATCCGCGCTTTACCGAAGAAACGCCCGGCTATCCGCTCACCGTCTACGGAGAACGCTCGCGCCTGTCGGCGGCGACGCTGGAGCGCGAGGCGATTACCTTCAAGCAGACGCCCTACGACGTGAAGGCGCGGGGCTGAGGAGCGTCGTGGAACTCAAACGCTATCAGGCGGAGACCCTCGCCGTCCTGCGCCGCTTTCTGGAGGACGCACGGGTCGCCGGGCCGAAGGGAGCCTATGAGGCGATCACGGGTGAGCCGGAACAAGCCGCGCGGCTGCGCGACTACGGCGAGAGCTACGCGCCGCTCACAGCGCTGCCGGACGTTCCCTGCGTCTGTCTGCGCCTGCCCACGGGCGGGGGCAAGACGATTCTGGGCGCGCACGCCGTGGGAATCGCGCGCGACGCATGGATCGAAAAGGACTTTCCGCTCGTCCTCTGGCTCGCGCCGACGAACACCATCCGCCGCCAGACGGTAGAAGCGCTCAAGAACACACGCCACGCGTACCGGCAAGTTCTCGATGCGTTGTTTGCGGGCCGGGTGCGCGTTTTCGACATCGCGGATTTCACGCACCTGCGCCCGCACGACGTGCGCGATAACTGCTGCGTCGTCGTCGGAACCATCCAGACGCTGCGGGTTACGAACACGGAAGGCCGCAAGGTCTACGCCCACAACGAAGAGATGGAGCCGCACTTCTCCGTCCTGCCGCAAACCGCGCCGGGTCTGGAGAGACTGAAGAACGGCGCAGTGAAGTTCTCCTTCGCCAACCTCATGCACGTTCACCGCCCGCTCATGATCGTGGACGAGTCGCACAACGCCGTAACAGGACTGACGCGCGAGATGCAGGCGCGGGTGAACCCGTGCGCCATCGTCGAGTTCACGGCGACGCCGAGGCGTGGGTCGAACATCCTGCACAGCGTGACGGCCCAGGAATTGAAAGACGAGGAGATGATCAAGCTGCCGGTCATGCTCTCCGAGCACCAGACCTGGCAGGAAGCGGTGAGCGGAGCTATCGCCACGCGGGCCGGGCTGGCCGAGAAGGCGAAGGGAGATAGAGACTACATCCGCCCCGTCGTTTTGTTTCAGGCGCAAAAAAGGAATCAGGCGGTGCCAGTCGCCGCGCTGAAAGAATACTTGATGGACACAGAGAACATCCCCGAGGAGAAAATCGCCGTCGCTACGGGCAATCAGCGGGAACTGGACGGGGTCGATCTCTTCGACAGAAACTGCCCTGTCGAATACGTCATCACGGTGGAAGCCTTGAAGGAAGGATGGGATTGCTCTTTCGCCTACGTCTTCTGCTCCGTCTCGCGCATCAAGAATGCGACGGACGTGGAGCAACTGCTGGGCCGCGTTCTGCGGATGCCCTACGCGAAACGGCGCGGAGACGCCGAACTGAATAAGGCCCACGCCCATCTCTCCGAGCAGTCTTTCGGGACTTCGGCCCGTGCGCTCGTGGACAAACTGGTGGCGATGGGCTTCGAGGAAAGCGAGGCGCTCGACAACATCGAGCCTGTTCAGCGTGAACTCATTCAACCCGGCGGTTTTTTTCCTCCGAGAGATAGACCCGTATTCCGGCACAAGGTGGCGGCGACGCCGGAAACGCTGGAGGTGCTGGAGAAGAGACAAGGCGCGGGCGTGGCCTTGCGCGAGACGAAAGCGGGCGAAGTCGAATTCGAGATAACTGGATGGGTGAGCGAGCGTCTGGAGAGAGAAATCGCAGGCGTGCTTCCCGATGCCGAGAGGGAGAACTTCACCCAAGAGGTGCGGAGCTATCGTGTCGAGGTAGAGGATCGGGTATCCCCCGCCGAGCGGGGCGAGACGTTCAGAGCTCCCCGTTTGATGGCGGAAGTTCAGGGCGAACTGGTATTCGCCGAAACCGACAGGTTCATGGACGATCACGACTGGTCGCTGCTCGATTACTCCTCCCGCATGGAGGAGGGGGAGTTCGCGGTACGGGCGACGGCGAACGTCTTCGAAGTCGATCTCGACGGAAAGCGCGTCATCTATCGCTCCGCCGGCGAGGAAGCGCAACTCCCGCTTGACGCCGGTCCCGAAGACTGGAAACCCGAGGGACTCGTCCGATGGCTCACCGGACAAACCCGGCAGATCGACATCCATCCGCAAGAGCTTCTTAAATGGCTCTCGGAAATGGTTCACCACTTGATGCAGAATCGGGGCATCGCCATTTCCGCGCTGATGCGGTGCAAGTTCATCCTCGCCCGCAAGGCGAAGGAGAAGATAGACGCGATCCGCCAACAGGAGCGCGAGAAGGTCTATCAGCGCCATCTGTTCGCGCCCGAAGCGAAGGTGGAGGCATCCTTCCACCATCCTTTTCTTTTCGAGGAGGAGATGTACGTCGAACAGCTACGCTATCGCGGAAGCTGGAGGCCGAACAAGTGCTTTTTCGCTTTCGACCGGATGCCCGCCTTCGACGGCGCGGAGGGCGGCGAAGAGTTTCAGTGCGCGCAGGTGATCGATTCTTTGCCGGGCCTCAAGCATTGGATTCGCAACGTGGCCCGCCACCCGCGTTCGTTTTGTCTGCCTACGGCGATCGGCATGTTCTACCCGGACTTCGTCGCCGAGATGGAGGACGGGCGTCTCCTCGTCGTCGAATACAAGGGGGAGCATCTCGCCACGGGAGACGACACCGCTGAGAAGCGCGCCATCGGCGCACTATGGGAGAAGCAATCCGGCAACCTGTTCATCGTCGTGGAGAGGATGGTGGAGGGCAAGGACATGCGCGCACAACTCCTAGAGAAGATCGGCGCGGCGAGCGGGTAGAGGGGACACCCCTCTCGACTGGAAAAGCAACCCCCCCTACCCCCCCTTGTCAGGGGGGTAAAAGCGATGCCCCCGAGGAGGGGGTCGGGGCGTTCGCGGCGGGGCGCATTTCCCCGCAATTGCCGTACTCTGTGAAATCGCGGATTCGGGTATCGTGCGCGCGGCGAAGAAAAGCGGGAATCGCCGCCCGCGCGCCCTCATCAGGAAGGGGCGGAAATCGTTTCGAGGAGAGAAATCATGCTCATGGATTCAGGAATGACGGTGGAAATGAAAATAATGATATTTCCTGAAAAACTCGATAAATTCACGGGGTTTTTCGATAAATTTCTGAAAAATAATGGTCAGATAAAGCATTGTAATCAAAAGGATTATCATATAAATCTGAGCGTATCACACTCAGATATAGCGGCAAAAAAAGTTTTTCGCCTCCCGCGCATTTCCCCGCAACTGCCCGCAACAGGGCATCACGGGTCAATCCTCGACGGCAGGCCTCCCATCTCGCGCAGCACCTCGTAGAAGGCGACGGTGTCCTCTTCCGCGTAGCCCCGCTCGTAGGTCATCTGCAGGACCTGCGACCAGATGTTCGTGAACAGCATGGGCGAGCCGTGGAGCCGGCCCTGCTCCAGCATGAGGCGCGAATCCTTGAGGGAGGTCTTCACCTGGCCCTGCTTCGAGTAATCCGCGTGAATCATCTTGGGGCCCTTGTCTATCATCGTCTTGGAGGAACAGGCGCCGTCTTTCAGCACCTCCAGAAGGGCCTCCATCTCGAGGCCCACCTTCGTGCCGAGCATCAGCCCCTCGGCCAGGGCGAGCCGGTTGCCCGCCAGGATCATGTTGATGACGAGCTTCGTCCGCGCGCCCGAGCCCACCGGCCCCATGTGGTAGGCCGCCCGGCTGAAGCCGGCGAAAACGGGGCGGCAGGCGTCGAAATCCTCCGCCTCCCCGCCCGCGATGACCACCAGATCCTTCGCCACCGCCATCGTGCTCGTCCCGCTCACGGCGGAATCGAGGAAGCGGACCCCCCGCTCGGCCAGATCACTTGCCAGGCGAACCGAATCCTCGGGACGCGAGGTCGTCGTGTCGAGCAGGTAGAGGCCCTCTTTCGCGCCCTCGGCGACCCCGCCCGGGCCGAAGGTGGCCTCCCGCGCGACGTCGCTGGTGGGCAGGGAGGTGATCACGAAATTCACGCCACCGGCGGCTGCCGCGGGTGAGTCGACGGGATGGCCGCCTTGTTCGCTCAAGTCGTCCATGCGCTTAGGGTCCACGTCGAAGCCCTGCACCTCGAAGCCCGTCTCCCGCATGTTCTTGATGAACGCCTGGCCCATCAGCCCCATGCCCACGATACCCACGCGTTGCGACATTCTCGTTTCTCCTTTGGTGGCGATGAATTTTGTTTCGTTTTATGGCTTTCTCATCCCGAGGACAAGCGCCCTGGGGAACGGTTCGGAATCTTGCGGCGCGCCTTACCCAATGACGGTGCTTTCGGAACCACGCCTGCCGTTGTATTCTTTTCCCGGGAGCGCATCGGTGCTGGTGTGCCGCCTGGACTTCAAATCCAGTGGACGGGGCTAATCACTTCGTCGGTGGGTTCGACTCCCACGCGTTCCCGCCATTTTACACCCGAAACATCACACGATGGTCAAACCGCCGTCGAGCACCAGAACCTGGCCCGTCATGTAGGACGAACGCGGCGTCACCAGGTACTCCATCGCGTCGAGCACCTCATCCACCCGGCCGAACCTGCCCATGGGGGATTTCCGGTAGCGCTCCGCCAGGTTCCCGGGGTCGCCGTCTCCCTGGGATTCCCTGAGTTTCGTGAGCACCGGACCCGCCGCGATGGCGTTCACGCGGATGTTCGAATCCGCCAACTCCACGGCCAGTGCGCGCGTGAGGCCCTCGACGCCTCCCTTGACGGCGACGTAGACCACGCGCTCCTTGGCCGGCGTTCGCGCGTAAAAGCTCGACATGTTGACGATGGCGCCGCCGCCCCGTTTTTTCATCTCCGCCGCCGCGCGCTTCGCGCACAGGATGCCGCCCTTGAGGCCCACGCCCAGCGCCAAGTCGACCGTGGCCTCCTCGATCTCCGCCAGGGGGCCGTTCCCCCGGATGACGGCGCAGTTGATGAGAACGTCCACGCCGCCGAATCTCTTCACTACAGCGTCGAAGGCATCCTCCACACCCTTCTCATTCGAGATGTCCGCACATACGCCGAGGATGGCGCCATCCGCTTCGGTTTCGAGCCTGCGCAGGCCGTCTTCTTCCACGTCCAGGGCCGCCACTTTCGCGCCCATGCCCGAAAAACGGCGCGCGGCGTCCGCGCCGATTCCTCGCGCCGCGCCCGTGATGACGAAAATTTTTCCGCTCAATTCCACGGTGCTCTTCCCGCACTTCGGTTAAATGGAGGGACAAGCCAAGTATTCAAAACGAGATAACCCCCTCGCCCCGGAGGATCTCAATCCGCGTCCCCAGCTTCTTGGAGAGCGATTCAAGAGTGCCCAGGATTTCCGCCGATTTCGACTCCTCCTCGCCGAGTAGCCGGGGGCTGCCGTCCTTTTCGATCAACACGGGTGATATCGCCACCCGACTGAGCGCTCCGCCTCTGAGAGTCAACTCCAGGCAAATCGTCTCGCGCGCGGAGGGCAGGAACATCGGGTGGTCGTGATCCAGGACGAAGTTGCCCAAGGCGTAAAAAACGGGCCGCCCGCGATACACCTCGACCCCCTGCACGATATGGGGATGATGGCCGACGACGATGTCCACACCCGCCTCGACCGCCGCATGCGCCGCCGCCTGCTGGGAAAGCGTGAGCGTGCGGCTCTGGCTCGCGCCCCAGTGGAACGAGGCCAGAAGGAAATCGACCCTCGGCCGCGCGCGCTCGACGTCGGCGATCATCGCCTCCAAATCCTCCTCGTTGAGGTAGGGAGGGCCATAGAGCGCATCCTGCCGGATGGGCGCGACGCCGGGCTTTGAAGGGCCTGCCCCCCAGCTCAGGGGGAGTTCCAGCACGTAGGACAAGAACCCGTATCGCACGCCCCCTCGCTCGATGACGGCGGGCGTTCGCGCTTCCTGGATGTTCCGGCCCGCGCCCGAATATGCGATTCCGTTACGCTCAAGCAGTTCCATCGTCTCGACGAACGGTTCGACCCCGTAGTCCATGCAATGGTTGCTGGCGAACGCCAATACGTCGAAGCCGCCTTCGAGATATCCCTGAACCATCACCGGGTCATGGCGCATTACGATCTTCCCGCTCGCGGGCGCGCCCAGCCGGGACATCGAGGCTTCCAGACCGCCGAAGCGCAGATCGGCCGCTTCCAGATACGAGGCGACCTTCGAGAAAGTACTCCGGGGTTCTGCGCGGTCGATCTCCATGTCGCCTACAACGACGAGTGTGGATTCTTTATCCTGAACGTCTCCGGCTTCACCCGGCAAGACTCACCTCCATTCCCGAAACAACATGCGTTTCGCCCCTCATTCAAAAGGGCGAATGCGATGTCCTATTTCTTGTTTTCCCGCTCCAGGTAGGAGAGATACACGGCCGCACTGTCCAGTTCTCCATTGCCTGCGCGCGCGCCTTCCCTGTACAGCGGCGCGCATGCGTTGCCTACCGGCGTCACGGCGCCGTATCTCCTGGCCAGTCTGAGACCAAGCCCGATGTCCTTCCGGATGACGTTCAGGGTGCTCCGGGGACGGCGATACCGGCCCCGCACCATGATGCCGCCGTGGCCATGGAACCCACTCGAGTCGCCCGCGCGGCTTCTCTTGAGCGTATCGAACAAAAAATCTTTCCCGAATCCGCTGCGCATTCCCAGCCGGAGGCCTTCGGCGATGACGCAGCGCCCCATGGAGGTCATGTAGTTCACGACCACTTTCATCTTGGCCCCGGAACCCGACGGCCCGCAGTAAACCTGATCGGATAGCATTGTCTCCAGAAGCGGCGCCACCTTGTCGTAGGCTTTCCTGTTCCCGCCCACGAGAAACAAGCCTTCCCGATTCGCCACATGGTCGCTGTTGCCGCTCACGCTGGCGTCCAGGTAGGGAATCCCCCTCTCCCGGCAAAGTCCAGCGTGTTTTTTCGAATCCTCCGGATCCGAAGTCGTCGTGTCGAGTATGACATCAGGCGCGGATTCGGGTGCGCAGGCCAGATAACCGTTTTTCCCACGTGCGGTCTGAAGGGATATCTTCGAATTGGGAACGGAGATGAATACCACCTCGGCTGCTTCGGCCACGTCCCGGGGCGATTCGAGGGCCTCTCCCCCCAGGCGCCTGAATTTCCGCACCGCCCCCGCCTGCACGTCAGTCCCTACGAGGCGATGACCGTCTGCAATGAGATTTTTGGAAAACGCCTGTCCCATAAGGCCCAGTCCGATGAAACCGATGGTTATTTTCGTGTTCTTCTTTTTGGGCATCTTGCCCCTCCCATTCAGTGATAATTTTGAAAAGTGCGAAGCAGGAGACGCGAGGGGCTACTCGCTCACGAGTTCCACTCTGTATCGGTGCTGGTCTCCGCGGTAATATATCTGGGAGAATTCGACGGGTTCCCCGCTTTTGCTGTAGACGAAGGTTTCCACATACAAAACCGGCGCCAGGACGCCGATGGAAAGATGGTCGGCGACGTCGCTATCGGCGATGCGCGCTTCGAACGTCTGTTGAATCTTGCCCAGCGGGATATTCAGCCGACTCTTCAGGATGTGGAGCATGCTGCGGGTGCGGATATCTTCTTGCGGAATGTCTTCCGCGAGTTTTTGAGGCAGATAATTCATCACGTAGCAAAGGGGCGTTTCCTCCGCCATCCTCAAACGCTGAACCCTGGCCAACTTCTCCCCGTCGCCCAAGCCGAAGAATTTCTGAAGCCGGGCCGAAGCGTCTACCTCCTCCGTCGATATGACCCGCATGTCCTCACCGCCCGCGTCCTCCGCCCAGACGAGGCCGGTAAGTTGAATCATCTTCGATTTCACGCCCCCGTGGTTCACGAACGTGCCCTTACGTCGCTCGCGCGTCAGGAGCCCTTCTTTCTCCAGTATGGCGAGGGCTTGCCGCAGGGTGACCCGGCTGACGCCGAAATGCTTGGAAAGGTCCAGCTCCTTCGGGAGTTTCATGCCCGCGAACAGTTCTCCGCTTTCAATTTTGCCGCGCAGGTGATTCGCGATTTGGTAGTAGTAAGGGATGAACTCGTTCGAAAACGGTTTTTCGGCGATCAGTTCCCGCATTCTCTCCTCGCTTTCACGTCCTCATAAACCAACGGGCTTCGGGCCTCAAGCAAGGCGCAAGTTTCACATATCGCAACATTGTTGAAAATGGTCATCTTCGAGAAAATTACACTTGCGGTTTCCAATGGTATTAAATATAATACCATTATTCAAGGTTTAATTGCTCATCTTGTTCAAGGCACCAGAGGCGAGAATTGTTTTCGTTGGTAGCGGGAATACATATTTCTTCGTTCACGCTTTGGGTGAGTTCCGTATGAAACTCGAAGGACGCGCCGCGCTGGTCACAGGCGCAACGCGCGGCATCGGCAAAGCCATCGCCAACGCATTGGCGCGAGAGGGCGCTTCAGTCGCCGTGCACTACCACGCTGGCGAGGAGGCGGCGCAGGAGGCGGCGAAAACGATTCGAGAAGCAGGAGGAAGCGCTTTCTGCGTTCAGGCCGACGTGAGCCGGCATGACGAGGTGAAGCGCATGTTCGGGGAATGCGAGAAGCAGATGGGCGGCGTGGACATACTCGTCAATAACGCGAGGCAACTGGTGAAGGGCAGAGCCTTTCTGGAGATGAACTGGGAGGAGGACTACGAGCCCCAGATTCAGGTGATGCTCAAGGGTGCTTTCCATTGCTGCCAGGCGGCGCTGCCGGGCATGCGCGAAAAGGGTTGGGGCCGCATCGTCAACGTCTTGTCCACCGTGCTGGGCGAGAAGCGCGCACGCACGAATTCCTACGGGGCCGTCAAGTCCGCCCTGCTCTATTTTTCGCAAAACCTGGCCGTGGAAATGGGTCCCTACGGGGTCACGGTCAACATGGTCTCGCCGGGCCTCACCGAAACGGAGCGGCCCATCCTCCATGCGGAGGATTACCAACGGGAATACATCGACGCCATCCCGATGAAGCGCCTCGGGCGCTCTGAGGATGTCGGGGGCGCCGTGGTGTTTTTTTGCAGCGATGAGGCCGCTTATGTGACGGGCGTGAACATGGCCGTCTCGGGCGGTAAAGTAATCTTTTAACGGTACGCAATACGAAGGAGAGAAAAGTTGGGATTTTCGACCAAAGAGCGTGACCGCCGCCACGCGAATCTAAGAGAGGAAATGGAGCGCGAGGGTCTGGACGTTCTCGTCGTCTACGGCAACAGCGGCCGCCAGGGGCCGCGCACGGGCAACCTGGCCTACGTCAGCAATTTCATCTCATTCTCCGGCCAGCAGATGCTGGTTTTCCCCCGTGAGGGAGAACCCGTGCTGTTCGTGGGGGTGGAGAACCAGCGAATCGAATCCCTGCGAAACGGCTGGATTTCCGACACCCGCTGCGAGGCCATGACGCCCGTTCCGAAGCAGGCATGCAACCATCTGAACGAGATCACCACTTCCAGTTCCAGAATCGGTATCTCCTCGCTCGCCCTCATTCCCGTCGCCTGGCACCAGCAGCTTCAGGATCAGGTGAGCGCGGAAGAATGGGTGGAAGCGGGAGAACTCGTCTGGAAGCTGCGCCTCGTTCAAAGCGAAGAGGAAGTCGAAATGTCGCGCCACGCGGCACGGCTTGGTGACAAGGTGTGGGATCACCTCTGCGGTTTCATACGTGAAGGAGTAACGGAACTCGACATGCGCGCCGAGATGGACCGGGTGATCATCCCCGAAGGGGGAGTTGAGAACTTCAACATGATGGGCCTGGCGAGCATGGCTGACGGCGGCGAAGCGCCCTGGGGCTACGTGATTCCCCAGACAGATCGGCCCATCAAGCAGGGCGACGCCGTCTTGCTGGAAATCTCCCCGCGCGTTCGCGGGTACTGGAACCAGATCGTGCGGGTTCTGGCGCTGGGCGAGGCGGAAAAGTGGCTGGTCGACGCCCACCAGGTGGTGCGCGAGGCGCGCGACGCCTCGCTGGAGCACATGAAGCCGGGAGAGCCGATGGTCGGCATGGTCACGGCGATGAACGACGTTTTCGAAAAACACGGCTACGAGGTATGGCCCTACGGCCTGGTGCACCTCACGGGCTTGGACCTCACGGATTACATGATCACGCCGGTATCCGAGGGAGAACTGCAGCCCGGAATGGTGGTGACGACGCATCCCATGTTCAACCTGGGACCCAACCGCCAGATTTTCTGGGGTGAAACCTATCTGGTCACGGACGATGGCTATGAACCGCTAAACACAAGTACGGATGAATTGGTTTGTCTTTGACGGCTTGTTTGATTCTTACCTAAGAGGAGGAACAAGAGATGAAAAGGCTTTGGCTCTGGATGGTTGTTCTATCGCTGTTGCTGTTCCCCGTGGGAGTGAAGGCGGCGCCCAAGGGGAAGGTGGTGCTGGGTATGGCCGGCGCGCTGACGACGTTCGATCCGCACACCTTCAGTTCCCTGCCGATTTCGATGCACCATCCGAATGTTTTCGAGACGCTGCTCGCGCGCGCGCCCGACGGCTCCATGACGAACCAGCTCGCCGAGAGCTACAAGATGGTGGAGCCTACGGTTTGGGAGTTCAAGCTCAGGAAGGGCGTGAAGTTCAGCAATGGCGACCCCGTGAACGCGGCGGCCGTCAAGTTCAGCTTCGAGCGGATTCTCGACCCCAAGATGAAATCAAGGCAGTACCGCTACTTCAAGAGTATGGCGAAACTGGAAGTGGTCGATGAGCATACGGTCCGGATTCACACGAAAAAACCCGACCCCATGCTCCCGCCGTTCCTGGCGATCTACGGCTTCATCGTGCCGCCCGACTACTACAAGAAACACGACAAGAAACACCTCTCGCGCAATCCCGTGGGCAGCGGGCCCTTCGTGATGAAGAAATGGCGCAAGGGACAGGAAGTCGTCTACGAGGCGAACCCCAATGCCTGGAGAAAACCCAGGGTGAAGACGGCGGTCGTGAAGTTTATCCCCGAGTCCACCACGCGCGTCTCCGCGCTCATCTCGGGTGACGTGGATGTCATTGACAACCTGCCCCCGGCTTTGAGCGAACGCGTCCGGGCGGGCGGCAAAACGGACGTCATCGCCAAGCAGTCGCCGCGCACGAACTACATCCTGATGGTGATCAAAGAGGGCGCGCCCTGGATGGACGTGCGGGTCCGCAGGGCCATGAACCTGGCGATCAACCGCGAAGCCATCACCAAGAACGTGATGATGGGCTTCGCCAAGTCGGTGGCGATCATTCAGGGTCCCGCGAGCTTCGGCTTCAACCCCGAACTCAAGCCCTATCCCTACGATCCCGCCCAGGCGAAGAAACTGCTCGCCGAAGCCGGGTTCGCGAAAGGATTCTCCTTCGACGTGTACATCCCCCGCGGACGCTTCATGATGGGCAAGGAAGCGCTCGAGGGCATCGCCGGCCAGTGGGCGAAAGTCGGCCTCAAGGCGAACGTTCGCGTGATGGAATGGGGCGCGATGAAGAAGATCATCTTCAGCAAGTACAAGAAAAACGTGAAACCGTTCCTGTACTATCTGGCGCGGATGAACACGGCCTTCAGCGCAGAGCACATGTTCGCCGGCGCGATCAGCAGCCGCTCGGCCTACGGCGGATTCCGCGACAAAGCCGTGGACACGATGATCAACGACGCGCGCTCGACGCTCGACAACAAGTCGCGGGAGAAAAAATATCAGGAAATCGCCCGCGTTCTGCGTCACGAGAAGGTGCCGATCGTTCCGCTGTATCAGACTTTCCGCATCTTCGGCGCGAACAAGAAGATAGACTGGAAACCGCGCGCCGATGGAAAGCTGATAGCTGCCGAGGTCGGCCTCAAGTAGGAGCGATTCTATCATTCGAAGCGAAACTCCGGCCGGGGCGTGAATCAACCACGCCCTGGCCGGTGATTTTCATTTAACGTCTGCCGCTGGGTGGCTCAATGGCCGGATATGTCGTCAAGCGCTTGATTCAGGCAATCGTCCTCCTCAAGTGCGTCATGATCATCGTGTTTCTCCTGCTTCACATGACGGGCGACCCCGTTCTGGTGATGCTCGATACGGATGCGACCCACGAAGACATCGAACATTTGAGAAAACTCATGGGGTTCGACCAGCCGCTCTACGTGCAGTACGGGCGGTTTTTCAAAAACGCCCTGCAGGGGAATTTCGGCGAATCCACCGAACACGGCGAATCGGCCATGGGTCTCGTTCTGGAGCATTTCCCGGCGACGATAGAGATGGCGGTCGGCGCCTTCGCCTTCGCCGTGCTCATCGGGATTCCCTTCGGCTGCCTGGCGGCATTCAGAGAGGGTTCGACCTACGACAAGGGCTGCGTAGGCATCACGGTGCTGATGCAGGCGGTTCCCGATTTCTGGCTGGCGATCATGTTCATCATGTTCTTCTCGGTGACGCTGGGGCTTCTGCCCTCCTTCGGTCGCGGCGGGTGGGAGCATTTCATCATGCCGGCTTTCGCCGCCTCCACATATCACCTCGCCCGGCTCGCAAGGCTCATGCGCTCCCAGATGCTCGAAGTGCTTCGCCAAGACTACATCACCACGGCGCGGGCGAAGGGGTTGAGCGAAAAAATCGTGCTCATGGTGCACGCGCTCAAGAACTCCTCGATTCCCATCGTGACCGTCATGGGGCTGGATTTGGGCATTCTTCTCGGTGGAACCGTGATCATCGAGGTCGTTTTCGCCTGGCCGGGGGTCGGGCGGCTGGTGGTCGATTCGATCGCGAACCGTGATTTCCCGATCGTCCAGGCCGCCGTGTTTCTGCTGGCGTCGGGGTTCGTGATCATCAATCTGGCGGTGGACCTCGTCTACGCCTATCTCGACCCGCGGATAACGTACGAATGAGAGAACAAGCGCTCGCGATTCAGGAAACGATGGAACTCGAAGCGCTCCCGGAGCGCCCGAGGGTATGGGCATCGCTTTGGAAGGATAAATCCGCACTCCTGGGCTGCGTGATCCTTCTCTCCGTGGTGGTGATGGCTGTCTTCGCGCCGCTGCTGGCTCCCATGGACCCCCAGGCCCAACTCCTGGACAGAAACCTGAAACCGCCCATGTGGTCGGACGGCCAGCAAATCTACCTGCTCGGCACGGACCACCTGGGGCGGGACTTCCTGAGCCGCCTCATCTACGGCGCGCGCATCTCGCTGCTGGTGGGTTTTTTCGCTGTCTTGCTCACGGGATGCTTCGGTCTCTGCGTGGGACTGGTGGCGGGTTATTTCGGCGGAAAAGTGGATTTCCTGCTCATGCGGCTCGTGGACCTGGTGCTCTCGTTTCCGTTCATCCTGCTGGCCCTGGCGACCATCGCCATCGTGGGGCCGAGCCTCGTCGTGCTCATACTCGTGATGTCGATGCGCATCTGGGTCATCTACGCCCGCGTCGTGCGCGGCGAGGTGCTCACGCTGCGCGAGCAGGAGTTCGTCCAGGCGGCGCGGAGCATCGGCGGAAGTCATTTCCGCATCATCGTCCGCCATATTCTCCCAAACGTGTTGGCCCCCGTCATCATTATCGCCTCCCTGTATCTGGGGCGTATGATCATCATCGAGGCGGGCCTGAGCTTTCTGGGTCTCGGCGTGCCGCCGCCCACGCCCACCTGGGGCGGTCTGCTGAGCGACGGGAAGGTGCACCTCTACACCTCCTGGTGGGTCGTCACTTTGCCCGGCCTGGCGATTACGGTGACGGTTCTGGGGGCGAACCTCGTGGGCGACTGGTTGAGAAACGTGCTGGACCCGCGTTTGAAATCGGTGTGAGTTCGTTACGGAATGAGGAGAGAATATAGATGAGCGATCCGTTGAGAGTGGCCGTGGTCGGGCTGGGCCGCTGGGGCAACACACTGGCGTCCTACATCGAGAGAACGCCCGGGATGAAGATCACCACGTGCTTCACCCGAACGCCCGAAAAACGAAAGGCGTTCAGCGAAAAATTTTCATGCGGCGAGGAGGCGAGCTACGAGGCGGTGGTGCGTCACCCCGAGGTGGACGCCGTCGTTATCGCGGCGCCCAACAACAAGCACGCCGAACTCGCGATGGCGGCAGCCGAGCAAGGGAAGCACGTGCTCGTCGACAAGCCGATCGCCGCCTCCATCCCGGATGCCAAAAAGATGATCCGCGCGTGTGAGGACGCAGGCGTCACCTTGGGCGTAGGCGCGAGTTCGAGATGGCTCCGGGGCCATCGCCTCTTCAAGCAACTGCTCGATGAGGGAACCATCGGCACCCTGGCGATGGCCGAGACCAACTACTCGAACGACCGGGGGCTTCACTACACGCCGGACAACTGGCAATGGTACGCGGAAGGCTCCCCCGGCGGCCCGCTCCTCCAGGTGGCCATACACCAGGTGGACAACCTCTTGTATCTCTACGGGCCGATAAAGCGCGCGTCGGCGGCCTTCAGCAAAATAAAGACAAAATCGGAAATTCCCGACGTGAGCGTCGTGTGGTTCGAGTTCGAGTCCGGCCTTCTCGGCACCCTGGGAACGAGCTTCATCAGCCCGCGCACGCCGAACGGACGTTACACCTACTTCATGAACGCCTACGGGGATGAGGCGAACCTCTACCACGACAGGTGGGAGGGCATCAAAATCCTGCGGCCGGACGGGGAGAAGCGCGAAGAGATCCCCTACGAGGAATACCCCAGGCAGGATTACCTGATAGAAGAATTCAAGGATTTCGAAGGCGCCGTCCGGGAAGGCCGCCCGCCGGAGGTGGGCGGAGCCGAAGGACTCCACGTGCTCGGCGCCGTGTGGGCGGCCATGCGCTCATGGGAGCGCGGCGAGCCCGTGGAAGTGGCGGAGGTGCTCGAAGAAAACGAATAGACGCGAATGGCTCCGGCGGGGTAGACCCGCCCATCACTGGAAGGAAGGAGACCCATGTACGACTACCGAATGACGGATGAGCAAAAAGAGTATCAGAGGATCGCGCATGAATTCGCGCGGGACGAAATCCGGCCCATCAGCCTGGAACTGGATCACAAGGAAGACCCGCTGGATTGCGCCTACATGCCCCATCTTCTCGAAAAACTCGACAAGACGGGACTGAGGACGATGAGCATCCCGAAGGAATACGGCGGCGGCGGCGTGAACGACCTGCTCACGCACTGCATCGTGGGCGAGGAGATCTCCTGGGGCGACAGGGGCGCCACGGGGTTCATGCTCTCTTCCACGAAGATCTCCCACATCCTGAGCAGTGAACTCCTCGGAAACCCGGAGTTGGCGGACTACTGGATGCGCGAGTACGTGAGCGACCCCACGTTCCTCATCGGCACGGCCACGACCGAGCCGCAATCGGGTTCCGAGAACCAGCTCCCCTACAACGGGGCGGACGGCGGATACCAGACCACCGCCGTGCTCGACGGCGACAACTACATCGTGAACGGCAAGAAGCACTTCATCTCCAACGTCGGATGGGCGCGGCTCATGTTCACGTTCGTGCGCACGAACGCAGACGTGGGCGTCGAGCAGGGCGCTTCCCTCCTCATGGTGCCGACGGACGCACCCGGCGTGAAGATGGGTAAGGTCCACAACAAGATGGGCTACCGCCTGAACCAGAACGCGGAGATCATCTTCGAGGACGCGATAATCCCCGCCAAGTACCGCCTGGGTCCCGAGAACTGCGGCGTCTCCTATATCCGGCGCCACCTGCGCGGCGACGCCCTCATCAACGCGGCGGGCCAGATTGGCGTGGCGCGCGCGGCGTATGAGAAATCCCTCGAATTCGCGCAAAACCGCAAACAGAGCGGACGCCCCATTGCGCACCACCAGTCGGTCGGCATCAAGCTCGTCGACATGTACACGAAAATCCAGGCGGCGCGCGCCTACGTGCACTACGCGGCATGGCGTCAGGACATGCGCCACGAGATTCCCATCGATCCGCCCATGACGCTCACCGCCAGCGCCTTCGCGCACGAGATCTCCTGCGACGTCACGAAGATGGCGATGGAAATTCACGCGGGCGTGGGCGTTCAGCGCGAGAATTTTCTCGAAAAATGGTTCCGCGACACGCACAACATGCTTTTCTCGAGCGACGGCGGAAACAACATGAAGAAGGTGCGCGCGATGTACGCCATCACGGGCGAGTGGGGCGCGCGCAGCGAGGAGGAAAACCCCGTGCCCGGCGGCGCATACGTTGCGGTCGGAGACGGCCTCTAGACCCCATCACCAGCAAGGGAGGAAAAAGGGTGGCCTCACGAACCCATCACGTGCACCACGTCGCCAAGGATCCGCAGGCGGCGGCGGATTTTTACATCAACCATTTCGGCGGCGAGTTGTTCACGCCGGAGATCGAATACCGCGGCTCCCCCTACATCAGCGTCATGCTGGGCGAGGTGGAGATACGCATTCGCGGCTTAAGGGCCGATGAAGACGATTCCATGGCCAAGGTGGGCCGCGGACTGCACCACTTCGGAATCCAGGTGGAAGGCATCGACGAAGTGGCGCAGCGCCTGGAGAAAGCCGGCGTCGTCTTCACGAAAAAACCGGGAGACGGCGTTCTGGGTTCGCGCACGGCCTTCATCATCGCGCCCGATAACGTCGTGATCGAACTGGTGGAAGAACCTTAAAACGATTCGTTTACACACAGGAGAAAGACCTGATGCCGGGATTCGCGCGGGGCCAATTCAACGTCGACTATGAAGAGCGCGTCGACATGGGCGCGCTTCGCCGAAAGCGCGTGGAGAAGGCGCAGAAAGCGATGGCCGAGCAGGACATCGACGCCCTTTTCCTCTGGAAAGTGGAGAACGTGCGCTACCTCACGAGCATGCGCTCCTCATTCCTGGCGCACCGGGAAGGTACGCGAAACGCCGTCATTCTCCCGCGCGAGGGGAGAGCCCACATTATGACGAACGGGGGCGAGATACCCCGCGTCTCGCGCGACATGCCCTGGATAGAGAAATTCCATCACCTCGCGAAGATGGAGGAACAGCCCCTCGTGGACAAGATGATCCGCGAGACGCTTCGCCCCCTCTTCGAGGAGTTGGGCCTCATCGGCAAGCGGGTGGGCCTGGATCTCATGACGTTCATCCAGTTCAGCGCCTACCAGAAGCACCTGGACGACGTGGAGTTCGTGAACGGCGATTCGTTCATGCACAAGGTGCGCCGCCACAAGATGCCCGAGGAGGTCTACATGATCCGCGAGGCCTGCGCGATCGCCGACGCCGTGAACGAGGAGGCCATGGACAGCGTACGGGCGGGAAAGCGCGAATGCGACGTGGCGGCGGACGCGATGAAGGTGCTCCACCACTACGGGGGTGAAATGGCGCATCTCGTCTCCCCCTTCGTGGCTTCTGGCGAGCACATGTCGCCGCCCTACCGCTTCGCCAGCGACAAGATCATCCGCAGCGGCGACCTGGTGTTCATCGACATCGGCGCGCAGTGGAACGGATATTTCGGCGACGTGGCCCGGACGATGATCTGCGGAAAACCCTCCAAACGGCAGAAGGAAATCTACACCGCCGTGCATGAATCCCTGCAGTTGGGACTCGAGCGTACCCGCCCCGGTTTCACGAACAAGCAGGTGGCAGAGCGAATCTGGGAGACGGGCGAGAAGTACGGCTTGAGAAAGAACTGGTTCTCGCTCAGCATCGGCCACGCGGTGGGCACATCGCCCAACGAGCCGCCCTACATCGGCGAACCAGACCCGGATTCCGAAGAAGTGGACCTCGAGCCCGGCATGGTGTTCGCCATCGAGCCGCTCATCTGGGTGCCGGACGTCCCCGGAGGCGGCGGCGTGCGCATCGAGGAGACGGTGCTCATCACCGAAGAGGGGCATGAGGTGCTGACGCGCTCGCGCATGGACGATCGCCTGCTGCTCTGAGGCGCGTCGCCTCGCCCAGGCCAATCACCGGAAAACTCCCGAACATTAAAGCGACGACTTGCCTGCTGCGACACTCGCTCCCGATTGAAGGCGAGTCGTACGGGGCGTAGAATGCCGCGCGTTGTCCCTGTCCAAGTCATTGAGGAGGTTCGTCTTGGCCTTTTTCGAAAGAGCTGAACTCGGGGTCGCCGTCGTGGGGGCCGGACGTATCGGCACGCACCGCTCGCGCCTCGCGGCGCAGCACCCCGCCGTCCGCTTCCTTGCCATCTCGGACGCCGAGCCCGAACGCGCGAAGGCCTTGGGCGCGCGCGTGGACGCGCAGGTAACATCGGGAAGTAACGAGGAGGTCATCTCCCATCCCGAGGTGGGCGCCGTCATCGTCTCGACTTCCGAGTTCGCGCACGTGGAGCCGGTGCTTCAGGCTTTGGAGCTCGGCAAACCCGTTCTGGTGGAAAAGCCCATCGCGATGACGCTGGAGGACGCCGATAGGCTGCTCACCACTGCGGAAAAATACGAGACCGACCTCCGCGTGGGCTACATCATGCGCTACAAGCGGCGCTATTTCCTGGGGAAAGAACAGATACAGCAGGGCCGCCTCGGGAGGCTCATCGGCGCGACGGGCCGCGTGTTCAACACCAGGGCGCAGGCGTTCGAGATACTGAAGCGCTCGGCGGACGCCACACCCGTTCTCGACGTGCTCACCTACTGGGTCGACATGATGTGCTGGTTCATGGAGGGAAACCCGCCGGCCGAGGTCGTCTGCCGGGGCGGCGGCTTCGTCTTCAAGGAGGCGGGGTATCCGAAGGTGGACGACGTGAGCTGGTCGCTCATCACCTTCGCCGACGGGGCGACCGTGAACCTGGGCATCTGCTACGCGCTGCCCGCGAAATACCCCACCGCGGGACAGAGCATTCGTCTCGAAGTCATCGGCACGGACGGCGTGATGCTGTTCGACGAAGACCACAAGGAGAACATCCTCTACACCGAGAAGGGCTATCCGCACGCCTATGTCCCCGACCACCACCTGCCGATGGTTTTCCTCGGCAGCACGTCTTCGGGCGACTGGGCGCTCGACACGATGTACGGCCCCATCGGCGATGAGACCAGAAGCTGGCTGGATCACCTATCCACGGGGCGGCCCTGCCACCTCGCCACGGCGGAGGACGCTCGCCAGACCCTGGAGGTGACCATCGCCATGGAGGAATCGTCCCGCACCGGCGACGCCGTAAAACTCCCCCTGGGGGAGGGGCATTAGCGCATGATGCTTTTTTCCTTGAACAAACGGCGCGCGCCGTGCCATATCTGTATGTAGACGGCGACGGCGAACCCGGCGCCGCGCCCGGCGCAAGGTGAAGCGAGGGCGTGGAAAACTACCCCGGTGAACGAGCCTTGGACATGAGCCAAACGAATCTGTTTCACGCCAGAAAAAGCGGGATTCTGCTCCACCCCACCTCGCTGCCGAGCGAGGCGGGCTTCGGCGATTTAGGCTCTGGAGCGTTCGAATTCGTCGACCTACTCGCATCATCGGGCCAGAGCTGGTGGCAGATGCTGCCCGTATGCCCCACGGACGAGACGGGCTCCCCTTATGTCTCCTCATCCACGTTCGCGGGAAACCCCCTGCTGATATCGCTCGATACGCTCGCGGAAGAGGGCCTCCTCTCCGCGAAAGATATAGAAGACCGCCGTCAGAACGGCGGAGGGGAAATCGAACCGGCGCAGGCGCTCCAGGCCCATGAATCGCTGCTGGCCAAGGCGTTCGAGGCGTTCTCGAACGACGGCGGGGCGCGCGACGCGGCATTTACGGCGTTTTGCGAGGCGCAGGCCGGCTGGCTGGCCGACTACGCGAGGTTCCGGGCGTTAAAGCGCGCGCACGGAGGTTCCCCCTGGTGGGAGTGGCCGGAAGACGCAAGAGCCCGCAATCCCGATGATCCCGGGTTCGAGGAAAACATTCGCTACACCCAATTCGAGCAATTCATCTTCGACCGGCAATGGCGCGCGCTAAAAGACTACGCCGCCGGAAAGGGGGTCGGCTTCATCGGGGACATACCCATCTACGTCGCCCATGATTCAGCGGACGTATGGGCGCGGACGCAACTGTTCGAACTCGACGAATCACGTCGCCCGCGCGCCTACGCCGGCGCGCCGCCCGATTACTTCAACCAGGATGGCCAGCACTGGGGGAATCCCCTCTACGACTGGGCCGCACACCGTGAGGAGAATTTCGCCTGGTGGAAGATGCGCCTCGCCGTGAACGTCGCCCGGTTCGACGCCTTGCGCCTCGATCACTTCATCGGCTTCGCGCGGTTCTGGGCGATTCCGGCCGATGCGGAATCACCCAAAGACGGCGCCTGGCGCGAGGGGCCGGGCGAGGCCTTTTTCAGCGCGCTGGAGGAGGAATTGGGCTATCTGCCGCTCATCGCCGAGGACCTGGGTTCGGTGGGCGACGACGTCCACGCCCTGCGCGACCGCTTCGGCCTGCCCGGCATGCGCGTGTTGCAGTTCGCCTTCGACGGCAGCCCGGACAACCCGCATCTCCCCCACAACATTCCCGAGAACGCGGTGGTCTACACCGGCACGCACGACAACGACACCGCCCAGGGCTGGTTCCACGGCGCCGACCCGATTCTCCGAAACGAAACGCCCGCCGGCTTCGCCATATCGCGCGCCACGGCGCTCAGGACCTTCGGCGGCGAGCCCGAGGACATCCACTGGTCGATGATCCGCGCGGCGATGAAATCACAAGCCGCCCTCGCCGTCATCCCCGCCCAGGACGTGCTTGGTCTCGGCAACGAGGGCCGCATGAACCGCCCCGGCGTCCCGCAGGGGAACTGGGTCTGGAGGATGCGCGAGGGCGCATGGAGCGGGGAAATCCAGGAGAGACTCCTGGGCCTCACGCAGCGCAGCGGTCGTGCTCCTGAGTGAGGGCGGCTCGGCGCGCTATTTGATTCGAATGACTGAGAGAAGAAAGTTTTGCGTGGCGCAAAAACGAGCGCGCATCATTCACGACTCCGACAATACGCTTCTTAGCCGAGCAACGAACTCAACGGCCTCCTGCGCCTCGTCAAAGCTGATATGCGGTTTTCGCTCGACAATTTCAGCCGCCATTGCATCGGGAGCTATTTCCTTTTTCTCTTTCGAGACATAATACGCTGTGGCGTATCTCTCCAAGGCCCTTGCCTTCATCGGCGCGAATTTATCCACGATTTTTTGAACTTTATGGGCATATTTCTCAATGGGTTTCGGGTATGTTTTCTTCAAAAGTTCCGCCCTCTCGCCGGGTACCAGTTTCGGTCCATACGGCCTCTGTTGCGGACGCGGTTTCAAAAAATCGTTCGCCCACATCCAGGATATCTCGTCGCTCAGGTCAAAGGAATAGGGGCCGTGCTTATAGAGAATGAAATCGAATTCCAGCGGGACTTCCAACAGATCTTGCAGAAAATAAGTCACCTTCTGAACGTGCGTTTCCCCGCACCAGCTGTCGGCGTCTCTCAGTCTCTCGGCCAAAGACAATAAAACGGCGGCCCTCTCGAATCGCTCCATGGCCATTACTCCTTTCCGGCGGACGAAAGGATTTCCTCTCGCTTCCCACTCAACCAAACATCGGCTTGTTCTTTCATTTCAGGTGAAACGAAAACATTCTCACAAGACGCCAGCGGAATGTTCGAGAATGTTTCTTTTTCACTCGCCGCTTCCGAGATTCTCGCGCCTTGTATGAGAACCGGAAAAAAGCTTTTTCTCCTGTCTTGAGTTCTCTGAATATGTTTCACATTTTGCTCACCGAATTTCCCGGATGCCGCTTCATATATTTTCCGACCCGGTTCCAAGAATTTCCGGTCCTCGGCGGCAGGTCTATAGATACTCTTGAAATGCCGACGACGAACGATGCGCTCGGCGTGCGCATGGGCGGGATGAGATTTATCTCCGGCAATGGATAACATAGCGGATATTACTTCATTATCCGTATATTTCAAATGGCCTTCATAATCTGTGGGAAACATTCCCCCCTCCAACCAGGAATTCAAGAAATCTACCAAATGCTGATCGTAAATGAGTCGGACGGAGTGAAAATAAATCTGTGAAAACATGAAATATCGCGCAAGCAGCAATGCCTCGGCGGATTCCAAGCCGCCTTCCTCGACACCCAAAACCGGTTCCTGAGAACCATCCGCCCCCTCTTTCGGCAGTATCCTCATCGTATCGATTAAGCGGTGATGATCGAATTTCCCGTAGGCAACCCCCGCGTGATACGAATCCCGAAGCAGATAATCCATCCTGTCGGCCCCGAAAACATCCCCCGTGATGATTTCCGATAAAATGCTCTCCCATTCATTCAACTCGACACTCATATAATCTTTCGATTTCTTCGCTCCAATCGCCAGTTTCGCCACGTCTTTCGGCTGCACGCCAATGTCTTCCCAAATACCCGCCATTTGCTCGCTCAAAATGATTTCCATCGTTATGCGCTCGTGATCCCAACCTTGCGGCAACAATGCTTCCGACGCATGGGAAAACGGCAGATGGCCAAGGTCATGGCATAACGCCGCGAGTCTTAATGTTCTTCGCCATTTCAGATGATCGAGGTCCCTATGCTTTGGAATAATACTCCTGACGGAAGCGGATTCCTGATAAACGTTCTCCGGTTCCGTCACGACATCATAAATCCTGCCGGCGAGTTCCATTACACCGAGTGAATGCTCGAACCTCTTGTGGGTTGCCCCCGGGTAAACGAGATAAGTCAGGGCCAGTTGGTGAATATGGCGCAATCGCTGAAACGGGAGCGAATCAAGAACTTTCCGCTCATCAGAATCCAGTCTGATGAAAACATGGATGGGGTCTCGTATTTCGTGTGTTCTTTTCCTTGCCATAGAAGGATTATATCATGTTTTCGTATAATTATCGCCATAAAAATTACGAATATCAAATCTGGTCAGTCGATAAAATGAAGACACAAACGACATGGCGTGGGTAGAACCAACATAAAATATATTCTTGACGGAAAATAAACTCCCCCTCACGTAACGGGTGGTATCTCGAAGGCGTTCAGGGTTAGGGAGATGGCCGAGTAAAAACCCACGAGGGCGGTCAAGTCGACCACGCCCTTCTCCCCGAGCAGAGAGAACGCCTCCTGATAAACGTCGTCGGACACCTCTTTGGTTTCGAGCAATTCCTTGCAATACCGGTGAACGCAAAGTTCTAGATCCGTGCCTTCGGTAGGCGTCTCCTGCGCCATTACGGCGGCCACAAGCGCGGGCGTAAGACCGCTGTCCAAAGCCTGCGCCTCGTGGGCGGAGAAAGCATAAGTCGCCCCCCAATGGCGCGTGGTGATGATGATGGCGAGTTCGCGGATGTCCTCTGTGATGACGCTTTCCTCGTAATAAAACTTCATGAGATTGCGAAGGGCGATGACGAGTCCCGGGCTTCGCACCCAGACCCCGAAAGGCCCGCGCATGCCGCCGCGCTGGTTGGCGATGAGTTCCTCATAGGCATCACGTTGACGGGGCGGCATAGATTCGGGTTCAAGCGGTGCGAGACGGCTCATCGGCATCTCTCCTCATGGCGTCGTTCATTCAGAAATTTTGCTACAATGGCGAAAACATTCGTTTCTCTCATTGATAGCGAGGTATCTCATGAACTTCGAAGATGCAAGACCGTTTATGGAGAAAAACCACAAGGGCATGGTCACGAGCTTAAGGCCGGACGGCACGGCGCAATCGAGCATCATCGTCTGCGGGGCGTATGAGGATTGCGCCGCTTTCGTCATCGTGCGCGGCTGGTCGGTGAAGCTCAAGAACCTGCTCAAGAACCCGCAGTGCACGGTGCTCTACGTCACCCCCGACTGGCGCACCTGGGTGAGCGTGGAGGGGAAAGCCAGACTCTTCGACTACGAGAACACCGAAAAAGAGGAAATGCGCGTGATGTTCCGCGAGGTGTTTCGCGCCTGCGGGGATTCGGACCATCCCGACTGGGAGGAATATGACCAGGCGATGATAGACCAGGGCGCGGTCGCCGTGCTTGTCACGCCCGAGCGCGTCTACGGGCGTCTACCGGCTTAATTCTCGATCGACTCCAAGAAAGCGGCGATTCCCTCCTCGAGCGAGAAGCTGTGCCGCCAGCCGGTTTTTTTCGCAAACGCGCGCGCGTCGAGGCCGATTCTGAACACCTCGCCCGCGCGCAGGGGGGCGCGTTCAACGCCTACGGGATTCTTATCCATGCGGCGGCAGAGAATCTCGAGCAGCGCCTCGACCTCGGTGATGACGCCGGTGCCGATGTTGTAGACGCCGCCGTCCGCACCGCCCTTCCCCGCCGTGAGGAACGCTTCGACCACGTCTTTCACGAAGACGTAATCGCGCCCCGCGCGTCCGTGCCCGTATAGGGTGAGGGATTCTCCTTTCGTGAGTTTTTCCGCGAAAATCGATATCACGCCCGCATCGAGCGTCGCGCGCTGCCTCGGCCCATAGACGTTGCCCAGACGCAGCGAGACGACGGGAAGTCCGAAATGCTCCCCATAAAAGGCGAGATAGCGCTCGCCCGCGACCTTGCTCATCCCGTAGTGGGATGCGGGGGCGAGGGGGCAGCTCTCGTTCACGATTTCCTCTTCCGGATCGCCGTAGCACGCCCCGCCCGTGGCGGCGTAGACGACCCGTGGTGGCGCATCCATGCTCCTGGCCGCCTCGAGGACGCTCAGCGTGCCCATGACGTTCGCCCGCGCATCCAATGAGGGTTCGGCCAGGCTGTGCGTTACGCTCGACTGGGCCGCCAGATGATGGATGACGGCGGGGCGCGCCTCTTCGACCAGGCAGCGCATGAACTCCGCATCGGCCACGTCGCCTTCTCGGAAAACGGCGCCCGGCGGGACATCCTCCACCAGGCCGGACGCGAGATTATCCACCACCCAGACGAAATCGCCCGCCTCCAGACAGGCTTCCGCCACATGGGAACCGACGAAACCTGCGCCTCCCGTCACCAATACGTTCGCCATCTCGGATCCTCAACCTATGTCATATCGAAACCGATATTTCAGTATGAAACCAACCATCATGGATTGCGGCGCGGATTTCAACCACGGGCCACGTTTTGCCGGAACCGCCCGCTCCTGATAGCCTTGGGCGCAAGTTCCAAGGCAAACGAGTTCGCTGTAAGGAGAAATCCGGTTTGGCCAGATACCTCGTCACGGGCGCTTCGGGCTTCATCGCGTCCAGGGTGTGCGAATTCTTGTTGGATGCAGATCACGCCGTCGTCGGGGTCGACGACATGAACGACGCCTATGACACCCGACTGAAGGATTACCGCCTCGCGCGCCTGAAGGCGCGGCCCGGTTTCGTTTTTCACGAAGCCGACATCACTCGTTCCGACACCCTGCGCGCGCTGTTCGCAGAAAACGCCGGAGGCGGCGCCCCGCCTTTCGACGCCGTTCTGAATCTGGCCGCGCGCGCTGGCGTGCGGCAATCCATCGAGAATCCCTGGGGCTATTTCGAGACCAACGTCACCGGCGCACTGAACCTGCTCGAACTCTGCAAGGATTTCGGCGTCACCAAGTTCGTGCTCGCGTCCACCTCGAGCGCCTACGGGGCGGATACGCCCGCACCGTTTAGCGAAGACGCCCCGGGCGACAGGCCGCTTTCCCCCTACGCGGCTTCCAAGAAAGCGGCCGAGGCGCTCTGCCACACATACCACCACCTGTTCGGGATCGACGTGAGCGTGCTGCGCTACTTCACCGTCTACGGCCCGGCGGGGCGGCCCGACATGAGCCTGTTCCGCTTCACGCAGTGGATAACCGAGGGAAAGCCCGTCCTCGTCTATGGAGACGGAAAGCAGTCACGCGATTTCACATACGTGGACGACATCGCCCGGGGCACGATAGCAGCCATCAAGCCGCTCTCTTATGAGATCATCAACCTGGGATCGGACGAGCCCGTCGTCTTAAGCGACGCCATCGCCCGCATCGAAGCCCTCACGGAGAAGAAGGCCCGGATTCGTTATGAGGAGAGCAACCCCGCCGACGTCAAGGCCACTTGGGCGAACATCGACAAGGCGGAGAGACTCTTGGGCTGGCGGCCCCGAGTGAGGCTCGCAGACGGCCTCGCGCATCTGGTGGAGTGGTACGCCGCCAACCGCGAATGGGCGAAAGAGGTGCGCACCGACTAGCAAAACCGTTCTTTCCGGCGAATTTCCCTCGCCCGTTACCCCTTCGGGGCGCTATGCACTAAACTCACTGAATACTTTCACCCGTATACGGCAGGAGACGACATGAAGGCGATGGTATTGGCGGAGCCGGGCGCGCCGTTCGTTCTGGAAGAACGACCCATCCCCGTGGCGGGGCCGGGTGAGGCGGTGGCGCGCGTGCTGGCCTGCGGTTCGGGACTTACGATCGAGCACACCCGGGCGGGGCGCATGGGCGGGAATTTCCCGCTTGTGATCGGACACGAAATCACCGCAGAGATCACTCAGGTGGGCGCGGGCGTGGACGACCTCGCAGAAGGCGCGCCCGTGACGGCGTATTATTACTTCACCTGCGGGCGCTGCCGCTGGTGTCGCGTGAACCGCGAGACCCTGTGCGAGAATCTCGCCGGTCAGGTCGGCCGCCAGGTGGACGGCGGCTACGCCGAGTACATCAAGCTGCCCGCCCGAAACTTCATCCCCCTGCCCGAGGGGCTGGACTACAAGGCGCACCCCGCCGAGGTCGGCGTCATCTCGGACGCCATTGCCACGCCGTATAAGGTGTTGCGCCACGCAGGCGTCCGCCCCATGGAGAACGTGGCCGTGGTGGGCGCGGGCGGCGGCGTGGGCATCCACATGGTGATGATGGCGCGCTGGGCGGGTGCGCGCGTCATCGCCGTCGACGTGACGGCCGACAAGCTGGGCAAATGCCGCGACATGGGCGCGCACGACACGGTGGACGCCTCTCAAGAAAACCTGGGCGATGCGTTTCGGGATTTGACCGGGGGCGCGGGCGTGGACGTCGTCGTCGATTTCGTCTGCACCGCCGAGGGGGTCGAGGGCGGCCTGCGCGGCTTGGGCAAGGGGGGCCGCTTCCTCGCCATGGGGGCGAACCGGATAGAGCGGTTTCCCTTCTCCCCGCGCGAGTTGCTCCGCGAGGAGCAGCAGATCATGGGCAGCCGCTACGCCAATAAACAGGAGCTCATCGACTCGCTCGAACTCGTGGCGCGCGGCGATGTCTGGCCCCTCGTGAGCGAGACCTATCCGCTCGAAGAAGCCAACCTCGTGCACGAGCGCTTGCGTGAGGGCCGAGTCACCGGACGCGCCGCTCTGGTGATGTCTCAGGAATAGAAGACGCTTTCAGGCGAGGCCGCTCAACCCGAACCCACCGCTTCCTCCCCGAAGCGCTCGATCGTCTCGAGCGTCTCGCGCACGTCGTCCCAGGTCGTGTTGTGATTGATGATGCAGAACCGGAGCGCGAACTTCCCCTTGAGAAGGGTGGAGGACACGAACGCCTTGTCGTCCCAGAAGATGCGGGCGAGAACCGTTCTGTTAATCTCCTCCAGCGCTTCCTCGTCCAGGCCGGCCTCCGCCGGATTGACCCGGAAGCAAACGATGCCCAGCGAGACGGGTGTGAGCATCTCCAGATGCGGGCTTTCGCGAACATACGCCTCGGCACGCTCGGCCAGCTCCATGCCCCTGGAAACAGCGCGCCTGAACGCGACCATGCCGAAGGTCTGCACCGACATCCAGACCTTGAGCGCCCGGAACGAGCGGCTCAGTTGCAGGCCGCGATCCGAGAAGTTGGGGTGGTTCGCGCCCCATATCGTGTCCTGGAGAATGTCGTGGCGCACCGCGAAGGCGCGCTCGAGCGTTTTCACGTCCTTCACGAGCAGGGCGCCCGCCTCGTAGGGCTGGAAGAACCACTTGTGCGCGTCCATCCCGATGGAATCGGCGCGCTCCATGCCGCTGAGGAGTTCCTTGCCCCACTCGGTGACGGTCGCGAAGCCGCCGTAGGCGGCGTCGACGTGCAGCCAGACCCCCTGCGCCTCGCAGAAATCCGCCATCTCCACAAGCGGATCGACGGCCCCCGTACTGGAGGCGCCCGCGTTGGCGCACACCGCGATGGGGTGGAGCCCCGCCGCGCGATCTTCCGCCACGGCGCGCGCGAGCGCTTCCATGTCCAGGCGGAAGCGTTCATCACACGGAAGAAGCCTGATGCGCTCGGGCCGAATACCGATGATGCGCGCCGCGCGGACGTGCGCGCTGTGGCTCTGATCGGCCATGTAGACGCTCGCGCGCTCGGGATGACCCGCCGCTTCGCGCGCCGCGACGAAGGCGTCCAGGCTCGCCGCCGACCCCCCGCTCGTGAAAAGCCCGCCCGCGCTCTCGGGGTAGCCGACCCAGCGCCGGAACCAGTCGATGACGACCAACTCCAACTGGCTCGGGCCGCTCGCGACCAGCCAGGTACATTGATTGACGTGGAAGCCCGAGGCCATGAAGTCCGCCAGCACACCGGGCCAGGTGGGCGAGGAGGGGATGAAGCCGAAGAAGCGGGGATGATCGTTGCGCCCCGTGAGGGGAAGTATCTCACGCGCGGCGCGCTCCAGAACCTCCACCGCGGGCCGTCCGTCCTCGGGTGGAGCCTCCATCAGTTGTTTTTCGAGCTCCTGCTGAAAGTCTCCGTCCCAGGCGCCTTCCCCGGGGAGGTTTTCGGTTCGCTCCACCAGGAGTTCCGCCGCCCTGCGCGCCAGAGCGAGCATCGACTCGGGCGTCATGCGGAGGCCGTCGTCTCCAAAGTCCGACGCCTCTCTTCTCTCGGAACTCGCCATCATGCCTCCACTGTCGTCCGGAACGATTGAAATACGTCGTGGGTCCAAGACGCCGGCGCAGGGCCCCGCCTCGCTCAACTCCCTTCACCGGAAGCTCGGACTTAAAGCGGAAATACCGGGATTTCTTCGATTCTATATCTAACCACTATGGCCGATAACCACTATGGCCGACCGGCGTCACCCAGTCAAGAAAACTCCTAGGTATTCCATTCCCGCCGGAGCGCCGGCGGCATCCGGTCCAGGGCGCCGAAAGCGGTATTGCGCCAAAAACATGACTATGAGTTGCCAAACATGAAGAAATTCTATATCGTAGGGAGCGTATTTCTTGGAGATGCAGTTCTGAATGACTACGTTGCCTATCCAGGAATTCGGTGGATGGGCTTGCGTTCATGTGAGATAATAAGGTATTATCCTAGGCACGTTACGTTTGTTGCCCATGCATACACTCTCGGGGTGTAGGGTCAGAGGAATCTCACGCTGTTGGGAGGCAGAGCCAGGCATGGAAATTAAGACTGAGCAGGAAAGCGGGACGTTGGTCGTGCAGGTTGACGGCCGCATCGACGGCGCCACCGCCCCGGATTTCGAGAGCACCATCAAGAACGTAATCAGCGAAGACGACCGCGCCGTCATCGTTAATTTCGAGGGAGTCTCGTATATCAGCAGCGCCGGCCTCCGCGCCGTTCTTCTCGTCGCCAAGCAGCTTAGTCAAAGCAACACGAAGTTCGCCCTGTACGCGCTCGGAGAACTGACGCGCGAGGTTTTCGAGATATCCGGCTTCGACCGCATCATTCAGATCCACAACTCGAAAGCGGACGCCCTCGCCGCGACCGCGAACTGACGGCCGGAGGCGAAGAAGGAAAAACCTTTTTTTCGCCGTCTGACCTCCTGGATTCGCGAGTCGCGGCTTTCGCCGTGCCCCCCAACCATCTTTCGTCTTCCTCGATATTTTCTCGAATCTTTTCGGGTAGGAAGTCAGCGCGGATCACCGCGGCAATTCGACGATCATTTCCGTGAATTCGTCCGGCTCGGTTTCGACCCGTATGTTTCCCCCATGCTGACGAATAATGTCGCTGGATAGAGAAAGGCCGAGCCCGGTGCCCTTGTCCGTCGGCTTGGTCGTGAAGAAGGGGTTGAATATCTTCTCGACGACCTCGGGCGGCATCCCGCTCCCGTTGTCGCGAATGCGGACCTCGATGCCGTCCGGCCTGCACCTGGTAACGAGCTTCAGCGTGGGATCGTAGCGCGGCGCATCTTCGGCGGCGGCGACTTTTTGCCGTTTCTCATGGGTGGCGTAGCAGGCGTTGCTCACCATGTTCAGGAAGACGCGGCCCAGATCCTGCGGAATGACCTCGCATTCCACCATATCCGGATCCAAATCCCAATCGAGCGTGAGGTTGAAATTCGGGTCTGCCGCCCGTGCGCTGTGGTAGGCGAGGCGCGCGTGTTCGTCGAGCAGGGTGTTGATGTTGGTCGGCTGCGCCTCTCCCGAACCCCTGCCCATCTGGAGCATGCTCTCCACGATGTTGTTGGCCCGCTCCCCGTGTTCGCGGATGCGCTGGAGGTTGCCGGTGAGGTCTTCTCCGATTTCGGTGATGAGCTCGATCGGATCCTCTTCGTCCTGCTTTTTCTCCTCCTTGTCCTCCTGCGGTTCCTGCCCGTTTTCCTGCCCGTTGCCGCCGTGAGCCGCCATCTTCTCCAACTCTTCCATCAACTCCTCCATCAGCTCTTCGGAGACTTCCGAGAAGTTCTTGATGAAGTTCAGCGGATTTCTGATCTCGTGAGCCACGCCCGCCGTCAATTCACCGAGCGCCGCGAGTTTCTCGCGCATGACAATCTGATCCTGCGCCTTTTCCAGATCGCCGAGCGCGCTTTCGAGTTCTTCGTTTTTGCCCTTGATCTCCTCGGCCAGTTTCTCCACCAGGTTGAGGCGCTGCACCTCCAGGGCATGGCGGCGGAAGATTTCGAGCGCGGCGGCCATTTCCGCGACTTCATCCTGCCCGCCGATATCGACTTTCTCCTCCAGATCGCCGTCGGCCATGCGGCGCATGCGGTCCGAGAGCCGCCCGAGCCGACGCGAAAGCACACGGCCGATGAACAGCCAGCCGATCAGCACGGCGCCGATGAAACTGATGGCGCTCAGCGCGAGCAGGATGTTGCTGCCGGTGCTGATGGCCTGGGCGGAATCCTGGGTGGCCTGCTTCGCGCTCTTGCGGGCCGTGCCCACCAGCGTTTCGGTGGCGGCCAGAATTTTCGCTTCCTGAGATTCGTGAAACGCGAGCAACTCGCCCTGTTTCCTCTCGAGCGCCAGTTCACGCGCGCGCAGATTGAAACCTCCATCCTCCCCGATGCTCAACTCGATCATCTGTTCGAAGAGAGGCTCGAGAGCCGCGCGCACCGGAACCTTTCCAAGCGCGTTCATACGCCGCCGGATACCGCGCGCCGTGGCCTCGAAGCGCTCGCGCAACGGCTCGATCTGGGCGGCGTCCGATACGCTGAAAGCGGTAGCGAGAAGCTGGGTCGCGATAGTGGCGTCCGACCGCAAGCCGGCGATGTAGCGGTAGAGGTTAAACCCCTCCTCCGAGAAGTGCTTTTCACGGGGAACGGGCGCCGCGCCGATTTTGCCGTAACCCGTCATCGCGTAGAACAACTGATCGTCGATGGCGGGAACCATGACGTTGTTCAGCTCCTTGCGCACCCATGTGAGCTGGAGTTGGAGGGTATCGCGCAGATCGGTGAGATTGAAGCGTTGCAGCACCAATCGTTTGATGGCATTGAGGTTCTCTATCAGCACGTCTCCGAGTTTCTTGATGCGCAAAGAGATTTCCTCATTCCCTTCCTGGCGAATCAGCGCCGCAAGCGCCGTCTCGAACGCCTCCTGGTCCTTGGCGACCTCGGTGGCTATTTGGTCCAGGATGTCAGGGTTCACCACCGCGGCCAGCCGCGGCGCGGCGGCCACCAGGGCGGTGCTCTCCTGGGCGATTCCGAAGGCGCTCGCCAGGAACGGGACGGTGCCTTCGTTCACGCGGTTCTGCACCTCGCCCACGAACCCGAACGAGACCCATGCAACCACGCTCGCGATGACGGTGAGAGAAGCGGCGGCGCCGATGCTGAGGTAGAGTTGCGTCGATATCTGGTAACGCTTGTCCAGGAGGTTCTTCAGCGCGCTTTTCATCTTTTCTCCGGCCGCCGGATTTTTTCGGTTGGGATGTAGCGGCCGCCCTCGCCGACGACGGTGAGGAAAACGGCGTCCGACCCCTGGTTGTCGTCTTTGCCGAAGCGGAGCTTGAATCCGCCGAGGTCGATGGTGGCCGCGCGTCGCAGGCTTTTCAGAAGACAGTTGCGGTCGGGCTTGCGCCCGCACAACTCGAGGGCGCGAATGGCCAGTCTGCCGGCCATGTAGCCCTCGAATGAGACGAAGCTGGGAGTCGCGCCAGGTTTGTGAGTCTCCAGGTCCCGCCGGTAGTCGGCCGCGATCTCGAGATTCTCCATTGTCGGGAACGGAACCACCTGCGTGACGTAGATACCGACGCCGGCGGGGCCGAGTTCACGCACGAGCGCATTGCTGCCCACGAAGGATATTGTTACGAAAATCGGATTGAACCCCGTATGGCGCGCCCAGGCGATGAAGGAGGCGACCGGTTTGTAGGCCCCCACGAGGACCACCGCTTCGGGGTCCGCGCGCCTGATGTCGAGCAGGGCCGTTTTGACCGCCGTCGTATTCCGTGGATAGACTCCGGTGACCGCCGGTTTCAGGTTTCGTCGCTCCAGGGCGCGGCGAACGCCCCGGTAGCCCGCCAGACCGAAGGAATCGTTCTGGTAAAGCACGGCGATCTTCTTGACGTCCAAGTCCTTGATCAGGCGATCCACTATCTCCTCGGTCTCCTGGAAATAGGAGGCCCGCAGGTTGATCACGTTCTTCCATTTGGGATCGCGCAAGAAGGCGGCGCCGGTGAAGGGCGCGATGTAGGGGACGTTCGCTTTTGCAGCGACTGGCGTGGCCGAGCGCGAGGTGGGCGTGCCGACGGCCCCGATGAGCGCGAAAACCTTGCTCTTCTCTATCAGCCGGCGGGTGTTCAGGATGGCGGCTTCGGGCTCATACGCATCGTCGAGGGATGTGAGTTCGAGCCGGCGTCCGTGAACGCCGCCGCGCTCGTTCGCCGTGCGAAAGGCGGCTTCGACCCCGAGACGCATCTCCTCGCCCAGAACACTCGCGGGACCGGTGAAGGCGGCGGATTGACCGAAAAGAATCCGGTCAGGAGAAACCCCGGGCACGGCCGCCTGCGCCCCCGACGCCGAGCAGATTATCGCTGCAGCAAGGAGGATAAACGCCCGGCAGATTCGGAGTGGGAGGCTCATTCACTCCTCCGCTTGACAAGGCGCATATGGTTCTTGTTCTCCTCCCGTCGATAAGTCACATCGTCCATCATCGTCCGCACCAGGTGGATGCCGAGCCCGCCCACGGCGCGGTCTTCGATGCCCGAGTCGGTGTCCGGTTCGGGCGCGTCGGTCAGGGGATCGAACGGACGGCCGTCGTCGATGATATCGATGATCACCGCCTCCGCGTCCGAGATGAGTTCGATGCTGATTTCCCCCCTTCCGCCTTCGCTACCATGATGCACGGCGTTGAGAATCAGCTCTTCGAGCACGAGGTCGACCTGGAATTCGATGTCGGGCGGCCAGTCCTGCTCCCGGCTGAATTCCCCGATGGCGGACTGGATGCGCGGGAGATCCGAGGCTTCGAATCCCATTGTCAAAGAAAGTTTCGCGCTCATTCACTCACTCCACGGCGAAAAAGGGTCAGGCAAGTAATATCATCGAATTGAGGCGCTTTGCCCGCGAATTCCTTTACATCCTCAAAAACCTTCGTGTTGATCTCCCGGGCCGAGGCCGGCGACGCCCCCCCCAGAATCTCCCGGAGGCGGTCGAGGCCGAACTGATCGGTCTTCTCGTTCTCCGCCTCCGTGACGCCGTCGGTGTAGAGAACGAGGGCCTCACCGGGGGCGAGAGTCGCATTGTACATGTCGTAACTGAACTCGGGCGCGATCCCGAGGGCGACTCCCGGATCCTGGGAAAGCAGGCTCGATGAGCCGTCGGCGTGAAGGACGAGCGGGGGGTTGTGCCCGCCGTTGGCGTAGACGAGTTCCCCGGACGTGGAGTCGTAAATGGCGAAAAAGACGGTGACGAACATCGCGGCGTCGTTGTTCTCCTGAAGCAGGCGGTTCACCTCGCTCAACACATCACCGGGCCGGAGCAGACGGTTCACCTCGCCGAGCACGTCGCCCGGATTGGCGCGAGCGACAGCGACGCTGTTGAGCAGCGTGCGGCTCGACATCATGAAAAGGGCGGCGGGCACCCCCTTGCCGGAAACGTCGGCGACCGTGATGCCGATGCGGCCGTCGGAAAGGTCTATCACGTCGAAGAAATCACCCCCCACGTCGCGGGCGGGCTCCATGCCCCCGAATATCTCGTAGTGGGGGCTTTCGGGGAATTTCGTCGGCAGAATCGATTGCTGCATCTTGCTGGCCAGGTCGAGGTCGCTCCTCAAGGCGACGAGCTTGTCGCGCGCCTCGAGCGCTTCGCGCAGCATGGCGAGGTGCTCCAGGGTCCGTTCTATGGTGATCCGCAAATCCTCGAAATCGATCGGCTTGGTGACGAAGTCGAAGGCGCCCCTGTTCATCGCCGTGCGGATGTTCTTCATGTCTCCATACGCCGAAACCACTACGGAGCGCACGTTGGGGTCGACCGAGGGGATTTGCTTGAGCAGGGTGAGGCCGTCCATCTCCGGCATGTTGATGTCCGTGAGCACCATGTCGATAGGGTCGCCGCCATCGTTATCGTTCAAGCGCTCAAGCGCTTCGACCCCGTTGCGGGCGAAGACGAACGAATAGCGGCCTCTTCGTATCTCGCGCCGCATGCGCTGTAACACGAGCTGCTCGAGATCGGGCTCGTCGTCGACCACGAGTATCCTGTGGGGTTCCTCCATCACGGCCTCCCTTCCGCCAACATCTTGTCGCGCGCCTCGAAGGCTTCCCGCATCGACTTGAGATGCTCCAAAGACTTCTCGATGGTAAGCCGCAAGTCCTCGAAATCAATCGGCTTGTTCAGGAAATCGAATGCGCCCCTGTTCATCGCCGTACGGATGTTCTTCATGTCCCCATACGCCGAGACGATGACACAGCGGAGCTTGGGGTCGAAAGCGGGGATTTGCTCGAGCAGGGTGAGGCCGTCCATCTCCGGCATGTTGATGTCCGTGATGACGATGTCGATTTCATCGTCATTGTTTAAGCGCTCTAGCGCTTCGACCCCGTTGCGGGCGAAGACGAACGAATAGCGGCCGCTGCGAATTTCGCGCCGCATGCGCTGCAGCACCAGACCTTCAAGATCGGGTTCATCGTCGACTACGAGTATCCTGTGCGAATCCATCGTCCGGGTCTCTCCACCGCTTAGACTTAATCCGACCAACGATCAAGCACTTTCGAATTCCAGCTAAATGTATATAAGACTCACGCGGCGCGCAACTCATTTCTCACTCCGCCTCGTGCCCGAACGAACCTGCGCGGCGGCCTGCAACCCCCTGAAACCATGGCTTCACCGGCGCCCGCTCCCGGCATGAGGCCGCTCGGCCGCCGGATTTCGTCCATACCGGTTTCTCTTCCCGCGAGCATCCAGACCTCCTGAACCCATGAGGCGATTCCGCGCCGAATGTGGGTAAAGCGGCGAAAATTTCATCCGCCGCCCGGTTGTCCAGGCCCTCGGGTTCGCGTATCTTGGGGGACGAAGTGCCGCCATGCGCGAACCACCAGAGGAATCCCTGCTTTGACCCGTAAACCCAAAAGTAAAAAGAAAGGCGCAAGAGCCGCCGGAAGAAGGGCTCCGCGCCCGGCGAGAACCATTGGCTCGAAGAAGAAAAGCACCGCCCCGTTCGTGTGGGCGATCGTCATCGCCGCGGTCGTAATCGGCATCTACTACTTTACGGGCGCATCGGCGAACAAGGCGCGCGACGTGCCTTCCCTCGGCAACCGCCACATCCGCGTGGGCACGAGCGGCGCCGTCGCCTACAACACGGACCCCCCCACATCGGGGCCTCACTATCCGACCATCGTCCCATGGGGCGTGCACTGGAAGCCGATCGACAAAGGTTTTCAAGTCCATAACCTCGAAGACGGCGGCGTGCTGGTGCAGTATGGCTGCGGCGATTGCCCCGAACTCGTGAAAAAACTCGAGAAAATCGTACGCGGCTACCCGAAGTTCGTCATCCTCGCCCCGTACCCGTCGATGAAACACAGAATCGCGCTCACCGCCTGGGGCAAGATAGATACGCTGGAGACTTTTGATGAGAAGCGCATCACCGCCTTCATCGACGCCTATCGCGGCCTCGACCACCACCCACGGGGGAGGAGATAGGGGTTCCGAAGGGAATGACATGCTTCGGTTGACGACTTCTTTTCGCCGGTCGATTCGGAGGCGGCCGCCCCGCAAGATGCGTTGGGGATGACTCCCGGGCGCGCCCTCAACCCCCTCCGCCGCCGGCCGCGCCCGGAACCTCCACGCGCAGGGTCACGATGTCCGTGTCGTGGTATTGCTGGTGGCGAACCGAGGAGGCGAGGTGGCGCAGCAGTCTGAGCGAGACTTCACGCTCAATCGGCGCACCGGCGGTCTGCTCGCCGAGCAGCGCGATTTTGTCCTGAAGGTTATCCTCTCCGCCCGCGGCGACGAACTCCAGCACCGCGCCGCCGTCTTCTTTATGCGCCACCATGAGCAGACGCCGCCGCTTGCGGCTCTCGTCGGCTTCGTCCGGGCGCAGGAGCGTCAGCAGCGTTTCCTCGCCCGCGGCGTCGAGGCGATGCGCCATCGCCTCATCCCAGCCGCTGGCCGAGGCGAACTCACCGAGAAACTCCCTGATCTTCGGCAAGGCGGAGATGTCGAACGCCACCTCGAGACGGCTGCGGCGCGGTTCGGTGATCTCCACGAACAAGGTCATGATCATGGCGACGAGGCCGCCGGCCGTCATTCCGTTGTTCAAAAGGCCGCCCGCGAACGTGGAGAAATACTCGGGATATATGACGCCGTTCTGGAAGCCGACACCCGCCCAGAACGCGACGCCCGCGACCAGCCCCTTGCGGTAGTCGATCCCGTCCTGAACGACCATCCGCATGCCGACCACGAAGAGCATCGCCAGCAGCACGGTGATGTAGGCCGCGGCGACCGGCCCCGGTATCGCCAGCACCACGGCGACCAGCTTGGGAAGAAACGCCAGGGCGAGGAACACCAGCCCGGCGGCGACTCCGACGCTGCGCGCGCCGACGCCGGTGAGTTCGGTGACGGACACGCTCGTCGAATAGGTCGTGTTCGGCACCGTCGCCAAAAGGCCGGAGAGCAGGTTGCCCACTCCGTCGGCGGCCACCGCGCCCTGCACCGCCTTGAAGTCTACCGCCCGGGGCCGCCGCCAGGACACGCGCTGGATGGCGGCGCCGTCGCCCACGGTCTCGATGGCGCCGATCAGGGTCACGAAAACGAATCCCGGCAGAAGCGTCCAGAACACCGGCCCGAAGCTCAGATCCAGGCCCGGCCATGTGCCCCGGGGAAGACCGATCCATGAAGCTTCGGCGACGCGGGCCGTATCGTAGATGCCGAACCAGAGTCCGACGAGCGAGCCCGCGACCACGCCGATCACCGGCGCCCACAGGCGCAGCGCACCCGTCGCCTTGAGCGCAATGCCGACGATGACCACCGCCGACACGAACGCGCTCAGCGGAGCTGCGAGCGGGGGAGCGCCCTTGGGCGCGTCATCGAGCATACCGAAGACGATGGGCATCACCGTCACCGCTATCAGCATGATGACGGTTCCCGCCACGGTCGGCGTCAGCACCCGCCGGAACAACGAGAGACGCTCGGAAAGTACGAACTGAAAAAGCGAGGAGGCGAGGACCAGCGTGGCCAGCATCCCCGGCCCGCCCTTGGCGAGCGCCGCGATGCAGACCGCGATGAAAGCGCCCGATGTGCCCATGATGAGCACGTAGCCCGCGCCGAAGCGGCCGAGCCGGATCGCCTGGAGCATCGTGGTTGCGCCGCAGATCGCCACCGCGGCGAACACCGCCCACGAGAGATAGTCCTCGGCACCGCCGGCGGCGCGCACCACGATCGCCGGCGTGAAAACGATGCCGCCCACGCAGAGGACGGCGAGTTGCAAGCCCAGGCCGAACGCGAGCAGGGGCGGTGGTTTCTCGTCGGCCTCGTAGCGTACGTCGGTGTTCGCGTGCCGGTCGGCGTCTTCGGCGCTCATGTCGTATCCTTCGCGGCTGGAAAACGGGTCCGTGGCGGATCCGATACCTCGGTTCGACCCCCTCGCAACGGAGCGTAAGTTTCTCACACCCTTTTCGGCCCCTCAAGAAAAAAGGCCCGCGAAGGATATCGACGGGCGAAAACCGACAAGCCTGCGGCATTTTCAGGCGAATATCGTGGTTTCGGGGGTTTTGGGTGCGAAAATCGCACTTTTTTCGGTGCATGAATACATTTTTGTTGACGAAAGAAACGCAACATATATACTTTTCTGAAAGCGTCTTCGTCTTATTTCGAGCGGAGGGACTGCAAGGCAAACACTCTCTCCCGAGCAAAGCGGCCGTGGCACCCAGGCAGTGGAGAACGAGGGGACACCACCTCGTTATCGGCCAGGGCCATATTCTGGAGAACTCGAGGCAGTGAAAACCGTAGAGGAAGTACGCGAAGAGATTGTCAGAAAAGCGAGCGAGAATGAGGCATTCCGCGCCGAATTGGTGGCCGACCCCAAAATCGCCATTGAAAAGGAATTGGGAGTCACCATTCCCGAGGGGTTCAAGATCGGCGTGCACGAAGATAACATCATGAGCATCAACCTGGTGCTGCCGCCGGCCGAGTTGAGCGAGGAGGATCTGAGCGCCGTCGTGGCCGGAGCACAGATGTGGCAAGAATTCGCCAACGCCTGGAACAGCTTGAACCAGAACTCCTGATACGATATATCCAAATAGAGCAACAGTCCGTTCGGTCGGTTCGCCGAAAAACCCCGGGAAGGGGATGGTTCGGGACGCCGCTTTGCGGGTTTGAACCGCGTTGCGGCCCGCTTCGCCGAAGGGAGGCCGGGGTGCCGCGCTTGCTCATCGCCGCCTTGCCCCCAATGTATGCGTCCCGCTCGGAAACAGGGTTCGATGATGTCTGAGAATTTCGGGGACGTCTTTCCAAGGTTGCGCCGCTTTGTTCCATCGGCCTTACTCAACGGCCCATGGTGGGACCGCCTGGTGGAGCGCGTCGGTGAACTTCCGAGTTGGCTGACTCTGAATTACGCGGCCTTCGAGTTTCGGCTGGGAGACTCTGCGCCCGCCGCCGATTATTTCGTCTCGGTTGCGCCGGGGCGTCCGTCCATGGAGTATTACGTTCGTCTGGGCGAGGCCGCAAAACCCGACTCCGCGGAGGCGGCTCTCGGCCGCGTCTACGCTCTCATGAATGGAGCGGGTCCCCCTTCCGAATCATCAATCATCGGCTGGTTCAGGGCGTCGATGCTCGAATACGACATCGCGGAGGTCCCCCCGGACCTGCGCCCGGCCCCGGGCGTGTTCCTGGCGCTCAAGCCTCAATCCGAACTGGATGAAGACGCCGCGGGCTCAAGGACACCCCACCGCCTGGCCGCCACCATAGCGAACGCGGTCGGGTGGGAGGAGGACGAGGCGGAGCGCCTCGCCGTGGAGCGGGCCTTCGCCGCCTTGCCCGGAAGTGGCGTGGTGGATCAGATTGGCGCCGCCCCCGAGCGCGGGCCGCGCCTGATTCGCCTGATCGTGGACGGGTTGAAACTGCGCAATGTGCCCGCATTCCTGAAACGGCTGAAATGGGATGGCTCCACCCGGAAAGTGATGGACACGCTGGAGGAGATGCGCGATATGACGCCCGTCTTCCGAATGGCGCTGGACGTCTCCGCGCACGGCGTGGGGCCGCGCCTGGGTCTTGAGATGTACAGGCCGAGAAGCCCCTCGGACCTCGACTACTGGCTGACTTCGGGGCGCAACGCCTGGCGTCCCGTCATGAACTATCTAGAAGATATGAAATGGTGTCTGCCGGAGAAGGGGGACGGCCTGCGGGCGTTCCCGGGAATCGAGAGACTCTTCGAGGAAAAGGGCATGTCCATCCTGTACAAGGGAATCAACCACTTCAAGCTCTCGATCGAGGGCGACGCCGTAGAAGCCAAGGCCTACGCCGCCCTCGCCTACTTCCGGCTCTACGCCGACTCGGAGGGTGAATCGGAGCCGGGGTGATAAGGAGTGGATATGCGAATCGGGAAACGGGTGTGTGCGCCCGCTTGCGCGGTGCTGGCGGCGGTGATTCTTCTCCCCTCTTTTTCCGCGGGCCAGGACGAGCAGACGCTGCGCGGTGTTCAAAGGGTGCGCGTGCGCACGATGAAGAGCATCAGCCGCGCGATGCGCCGGGTCAAGGTCTATACGAAAAAGGCGAACTACAAGCGCGTCGCGGCGGCGGCCGAGGAAATCGCGCTGCTCTCGGCGGCGATTCCCTACTTGAGCCCCAAGGGCAGCGCTTTCGGCAAGACGCGGATCAAGGCGGAAGTCTGGAGCCGCTTCGACGATTATACGAAAATCGCCAGGGATTCGGCCCAAATCGCGAGAGACGTCGCCAAAGCGGCCGTAGCGAAGGATAAAGCAGGCGTCTTGAAAGCGTTCAGCGCCCTGTCCGACAGCTGTACGCAGTGCCACAAGCCGTACCGGAAGAAGAAAAGAAAATAGACCCGACTCCGCTCCATCAACAGATTCGAGGCCGCGCTTGACGACCCGGCCCACCATCCCCGGGCCCGACCCGGACACGAAACCGCCGAAATTCGAAGTTCCCGAGGGAGCGGCGGATTGCCACTTTCATATCTTCGGGCCCGAGACGGAGTACCCCTACGCGGAGCCGAGGCGCTACACGCCCGTTCAGGTGCTGGAGAGCGACTACCGGAAGATGGCCGACGCCCTGGGCCTCGCGCGGGGCGTCGTGGTGCAGGCGAGCCCCTACGGCGCGGACAACACGAGAGTGATCGAGGCGATTCGCGTCCTGGGGCCGGGCTATGCGGGCGTGAGCGTGGTGGATGCGGACGCCTCCGAGGAGCGGCTCGATGAGCTGAACCGGCTCGGGGTCCGGGGCGCGCGCATCAACTCGGCTTCGGGGGGCAGAAGCGGAATCGAGCGGATGGAGGAGCTGGCCGCCAGAATCAAGGATTTCTGCTGGCACATGCAGTTTCACATACACGCTGAACAGTTGGCTGAACTGGAGCCGGAGATAAGAAAATTGCCGGTCGACGTCGTTTTCGACCATATGGGTCTTTTCCCCGCGGATATGCCTCTGGCGCACCCTGATTTCAGGCTGCTGCTGCGCTTGCTCGAAAGCGGAAACGCATGGGTGAAACTGAGCGGCGCCGAGCGGATATCCAGGAGCGGCCCTCCTTACCGCGACGCCATCCCCGTGGCGCGCGCCTTGGTCGACGCCGCGCCCGAGCGGGTGGTGTGGGGCACGGATTGGCCGCACACAAACGTGAAACCCGCGATTCCCAACGACGGCGACTTGATGGATCTTCTCCCAGAATTCGCGCCCGATGAGCAAATACGCCGGAAAATACTGGTGGAGAATCCTTGCGCGCTGTACGGGTTCGGTGAGCCGTAATACTGAGGGTTATCGCCACTGCTAAAAATGGGAAGAACCACTCTCCCCTTGAGGGCCGCTGAAAAAGCCCCTCGTTGGGGGACATTGCCTTTAGCGAGAAGGCCGCTTTCGCGCGAACTCCCGACCTCCCTCTACGCCCTGAAATCAGGACTATTTCAATAGCCCCGTGGCGAAAGGCCCTCGCGGGTCAGCTCCCCAGCTTTTCCCGGAGTATCTCCTGCAAGGCTTTGGGGTTGGCCTTGCCTCCCGTCGCCTTCATCGCCTGGCCGACGAAGAAACCCATGAGCTTCGTTCTTCCGCCCCGGTAGGCTTCGACTTCTTCGGGGTTCGACGCGATCACATCTTCCACGACGCTCTCGATGGCGCTCGTGTCCGTGATCTGCCTGAGCCCCTTCTCTTCCACGATCGCTTCGGGGTCCTGTCCGCTCTCCGCCATCTGGTCGAACACCGTCTTCGCGATCTTCCCGCTGATGGTGTCGTCTGTGATGAGCGAGAGCATCCGGGCCAGCCGCTCAGGCGTTACGGGGCATTCCTCGATGGTGATCTTCCGTTCGTTCAACAGGCGCAACACGTCGCCCATCACCCAGTTGCTCGCCGCCTTGGCCTGTTCTTTTCCGGTTGCCGCAACGACCTGGTCGAAATAGGCGGCCAGTTCTTTCTCCGCCGTCAGCACTTCCGCGTCGTATCGGGGGAGGCCGAACTCCTCCTGAAAGCGTTTGCTTTTGGCGTCGGGCAACTCCGGCAGTTGCGCACGTACTTCATCGAGCCATTCCGCATCCACGGTGAGCGGCACCAGATCGGGGTCCGGGAAATAACGGTAATCATGCGCGTATTCCTTCGACCGCATCCCCCGCGTCACGCCGGCGGATTCATCCCAAAGCCTGGTCTCCTGATGGATGGCACCACCGGCATCCAGGACTTCGCGCTGGCGTTTTTCTTCGTATTCGAGCGCGCGCCGAAGGTTCCTGAAAGAGTTCATGTTCTTGATTTCCACTTTCCCGCCGAGTTCCTCCGAGCCTTGCGGCCTGAGGGAGATGTTGGCGTCGCAACGCAGACTGCCTTCCTGCATGTTACCGTCGGATATCCCCAGGTAGCGCACCAGGGTCCTGAGTTTCCGCATATAGGATTCAGCGTCCTCGGGGTTTCTCAGTTCGGGCTCTGAGACGATTTCGAGCAGCGGCACGCCGGCGCGGTTGAGATCGGAATAAGAATGTTCCGGGTCTCCCAGCTCGTCTCCATGAATCAGCTTGCCGGCGTCTTCTTCCATGTGGATTCTCGTGAGGTTGACCTTCACGTCCCGCCCGTCCCTGGTGACGAAATGAACGTTCCCCCCCGTGCAGATGGGCTCTTCGTATTGAGAGATTTGATATCCCTTGGGGAGGTCCGGATAGAAATAATGCTTTCGGGCGAACCGGCAGACCGGCGCAATCTCCGCCCCGACGGCCAGCCCGAGCCGCAGGGTGTATTCGATGACCTGCCGGTTCAGAACCGGCAGGACGCCGGGCAGCCCGAGGTCCACCGTGCAGGTGTGTTCATTCGGGCCTCCCCCGAACGCGGCGCTCGAGCCGCAGAATATTTTGCTTTCCGTATTCAGCTGGGCATGTACTTCAAGGCCGATAACCGTTTCGTACGCCATCGTCTCCCTCAATCAAAATCCGGTTCACAGCGGCGGGAGCGCTTCGTGGTGCGTCGTTGCTCTTTCGAACGCCGCCGCCGCTTGAAGAATCGTTTTTTCGGCAAATGGTTTCCCGACCAGTTGAAGCCCTATCGGCAGTCCTCTTGAAGTGAATCCACAGGGCTGGCTGATGCCGGGAAGGCCGGCCAGGTTACACGGTATGGTCAGAATATCGGAGAGATACATGCTGATGGGGTCGTCGAGGCGCTCACCGATCTCGAAAGCGGGAGTCGGCGCCGTGGCCGACAGCACCACGTCGACCTCCTCGAACGCGGTCTTGAAATCCTGAGAAATCAGTGTGCGGACCCTTTGCGCTTTCGTATAAAAGGCGTCGTAATACCCGGAAGACAGCGCATAGGTACCCAGCATGATTCGGCGTTTCACTTCATCGCCGAAGCCGGTTTTTCGGCTGGCCGCATACATGCCGAACAAGGAACCGAATGTGGAATCCCCTTCCTTGCGCACGCCGTAGCGCACCCCGTCGTAACGCGCCAGATTGCTGCTCGCCTCCGCGGGGGCGAGGATGTAATAGACAGGCAGGGCGTATTCGGTATGAGGGAGAGAAATTTCGAGAATTTCCGCTCCTTGTCTCTCGAAGACGGCAATCGCATCCTGAACCGCCGCCTCGACCTCGGGGTCCATCCCCTCGATAAAGTATTCTTCGGGAATACCTATCTTCAGACCCTGAACCCCGGCTTCGAGATTTTCCGTGTAATCGGGGACCGGCTCATCGGCCGAAGTGGAATCACGGGAGTCGTGACCGCTGACGGCGCCCAGCAAGACGGCGGCGTCCCGGACATTTTTCGCAAACGGGCCGATCTGGTCGAGAGAACTGGCGAAGGCGATGAGCCCATAACGTGAGATGCGTCCGTAGGTGGGCTTCATGCCCACGACGCCGCAGCAGGCGGCCGGCTGGCGTATGGAGCCCCCGGTATCCGAACCCAGCGAGACGACGCAGGAGCGCGCCGCGACGGCGGCGGCGGACCCGCCGCTGCTGCCTCCCGGAATGGTTTTCAGGTTCCATGGATTATGGGTCGGCCCGAACGCGCTTTGCTCGCACGACGAACCCATGGCGAATTCGTCCATGTTCAATTTGCCGAGGATGACCGCGCCCGCGTCCTTGAGCCGGGCCACGGCGGTGGCGTCGTACGGGGCTTCGAAATTCTCCAGGAACCGGGAAGCGCAAGTGGTCCTGGTACCCTTCATGCAGAGAAGGTCCTTGACAGCCACGGGGACTCCAAGGAGGGGAGAGTCATCGTCGCCGGCGCCGATTTTCTGATCGGCGGCGCGGGCGGCGCTTATGGCCTCGTCTTCGAGAACGCTCAAATAGGCATGCACCCTCGCTTCGGTTTCGTCGATGCGTTCGAGATAGGCCCTGGCCAGTTCCTCTGCGCTGAATTCCCTTGCTCTCAGGTTTTCTGCGATTTCCGCGACGCTCAGATAAAGCAACTCGTTCATTCGCACTCCTCGTCGATGTGTCCGTCAATACGCATTGCTTCGAGAGAAAACACCAAGGGCGGACGGCTCGTCAAACCCGGCCCCACGTAATTTTCATCGGGGCATCGGCAAAAAGCCGCTCCCGGCACAGGAGGCCCGATATCCGATGCGGCTCTTTGCCCGCCTGGACCCGGGCTTCCTTTTTTTCTTCATCGGCACCGGAGCAGAAAAGTGGCGTAGCCGAGAAACTGCCTTCCACCGCCGTCGTGGTATATCTCGAGGTCTCGTTGCCATCTGTCGAGCGTATCCTGGGCTTCGAGCGAGTCCGCATATTCGAGCCGGTTCTCGATAATGGCGCGGGCTTGCGGGGCAAGAAAGGTTTCCCAGGCGTTCTCCGATTCGTGTTCCACGAATTCGACGCCGTATCCCTGTTCCATAAAGTGGCCCCGGAATTCCTCCACGTCAATCGGTTCGCAGGGAAGGTAGGCGTCGAGCCATCTCGCCAGCCGTTCGGAGTCGCCGTCTTCATCTTCGGGTTTCCAGACCAGGCCGGAGAAGGCGATCCATCCCCCGGGCTTCACTATCCGGGTCAAGCTCCTCAGCTTGCCCGTGCCGTTCGAGGGGTAAGCGGGTCCGCACAAAAGCGCCAGATCGAAATAATCGTCATCGAAGGGAAAATCATCGCTCGAATGCGTCAGCAAGTCGATGAGATGGGACAGATCTTCGAACAGAATTCGCCGTCTTCCATCCTCCACGAACTCGGGGCGATCATCGAGGCCGATTGCCGAACATCCGAACATTCGCGCGAGCGAAATGACGCTCCCGCCCTTGCCGCACGATGCGTCGAAAACCTGAAAATCCGCTGACAAGCCGATATGCTCGCCAATCTTTTTGAGCGTGCTTACCGAGATGGGAACGAGGAAATGATTGTGCTTGAAACGCTCGAACAGGTCGGGTTGCATGAAGCGGGCTTGAAAGAGAGCTAAAAAATCGAGAGGCCGATTAAATCGAGCATCAGGATAATCGTGCTCAAGCCCAGGATTCCACCAATGATGAGGGCGAACAACCCGAAGAGTTTTCCGTATACCATGACTGCTTTCTCCCAACGATTAGAACAACGGCTATTTCTTTTTGCCTTTCCCCTTCGCGGACGTCCCGGCAGGCTGCGACTTGCTGATCTGCATGAACACCTTGCCGTCCTTCAATACGGTAACACTTCCCGTCGACTCGCTGATAGCGAACGATATGGCCGTGCTCACTTCCGTTATACCCGCTCCGGCCATATGACGCGAACCCAGACCGGGGGGCAAATCATTCTCGGGCGCCGCGTTCAGGTGTCTCCCGGCGGCTTCGATGATCCCGTCTCCGCGAATGACGAATGCGCCGTCGATGGCGCTGAATTCCTTGATGGTCTCGCGCAGGGCCGGGTCCATGATGTTTCTCTGCTCTTCCGGGTATCCATGAAAGGGGTTGATGACGAGTTGGCGTGAATACTGCAGCACCAGATCATGGTCTCCCAGAACGAAAAGCGCGCCGCGGGGCTTTCCCTCCCGCCCTTCGGCGCCGAGTTCGAGAGCGAGCGACAAGACCGTCTCGAACACCTTCGGGTCTACGCCTTCAACGGCGCTTTGCGTTTCCGACGTCTGGAGCATTTCTTTTTCGCGATCCAGATGAAAGACCATGAGCGTGTCGATTTCTTCGTTCTCGGGCAAGCCCGAAAGGCAAACCACGGTGTCGTTCTGGGTGATGGAGCCTTCGCTCAAGGCGATCACGACGCCCATCTTGATGATGTCGATCCGGTTCAGGGACAAGGCGGGCAATTGCATGACCTTGCAACCCCGCTTTTCCAGTTCCTCGTAGAGGTCGGGGGAGCAGGTGGTGGTGAAATGCTCCACGCCGACGGGGAGGTCCATCAAGGCGTCCAGATCCTTCATCGCGTCCGCATGAATGAAAACGGCCTTGGCTTCGAGTTCGTTGCAGATTTGCGAAGCCGCGGCGATGATGCTTTCGCTGAGGCCGGCTTGTTTTTCGGCCGCTTCTCTCACCCTTATCCCTTTCCTTCCAGCGCCACGTAGAACGTCGTGCCCCGCCGCTCGACCACCAGCAGATTTCCCTTGTTTTTTCCTTTTTTCAACGCTTCCCGCAACTGTTCCGTATCGGCGATCGCCTTGCGGTTGGCCTCGATGATGACGTCGCCCCGGCGCAGACCGGCCAGGGCCGCGGGGCTGTCGGGCATTACGTTGGTGATGACGACGCCCTTCTTCGCTTTCGCCCCGACTTGCTTTTTGACCTCGGGCGTCAGTTTTTGCCCCTCGATGCCCAGATCCTTCTGGAGCGTGGGTTTCGTCGCTTTCGCCATTTCTTCTTTCGAACCGGGCAGCCTGGCGACTTTCAGCTTGACCTCGCGTTTTGCGCCGTCCCGAATGATGCCGACTTCGGCGGTGGAGCCCGGCTTCAAGTCGGCTGCGGTCATGGAGAGTTGACGGGGAGTTTTGATTTTTTTCTCGTTGATGCTTACGATCACGTCGCCTCTTTTGATGCCGGCTTTTTCCGCGGGCGCGTTTTCAATCACATTGGAGACCAAAGCGCCGTGCGTATCCTTCAGGCCCAATCCCTTCGCCAGACTCTCGTTGACGGGTTGAATGGACACGCCCAGGAATCCGCGGGTCACCACGCCCGTGCGAAGCTGGGGGAGCAGCTTCTTGGCCATGTTGATCGGTATGGCGAAACCGATGCCGATATTTCCGCCGCTTCTGCTGAAAATGGCGGTGTTGATGCCCACGACGTTTCCGTTCAAATCGAAGAGGGGCCCGCCGCTGTTTCCCGGATTGATGGAGGCGTCGGTTTGAATGAAGTCGTCGAACCGGCCCGATCCGATGACGCGCCCCTTGGCGCTCACGATCCCGGCCGTCACCGTGTGGGATAATCCGAACGGATTTCCGATGGCCATCACCCAGTCCCCCACGCGAAGTTTTTCGCTGTCCCCGAGCTTGAGCGCGGTGAACGTATCTCCGGGTTTCGTTTCTATCTGGAGCAGCGCGATGTCGGTTTGGGAATCTCGGCCCACGACTTTCGCTTTTCGCTTCTTCTGATCCTGGAAGCGGATCGTGATTCGGGACGCTTTTTCGACGACGTGGTTGTTGGTGAGGATCAGGCCCTTCTCGCTCACGATAAAGCCCGACCCCTGGCTCTGCTGTCTGGGCCGCGGCCGCGAACGGCCGCGAGGCCCGGGGCCGAAGGGGCCTTCATGGAAACGCCGGAAAAATTCGTTCCACATATCGCCGGGAAATCCCGGGAACTGGCTTCCCGAACTCGCTTCCACCCTCGTTTCCGTGCTGATGTTCACCACCGAGGGGCTGAGTTTTTCGACCAGTCCGGCCAGGGACGGTAGTTTCCCTGCACTGACTGCGGATTGGGCGTTCATCGGCGCGAAAAACAGGGCCAGACCCAGGAACGTCGCGACGAGAACGCAGGTGGAACGCACCGATTTGAATTTTGGAAGATAAAGAGTATTCCGCATTTTTCCCCTTCTCCATACATCAAATGCGACGGCGGCGACAAACACCACATCACTGGTTTTAGATATACCAAAGTTCCATCCATGTGAAAATCGACAAATAGCTGAAAAAAGCTTGATTATCGCTTTCATCCTGGTTGGTGCGGATGAAAAGGAGCGATTCCCCGCTGTTCGCATCGACGCGGGGCGGGTGGAGGGATATTCTCCCCATGGCCTGAACGAATCCGCCGAAGCTCCGCCATGGCGACTTTCTTGAAACGATGAGCGTATGAGTCTTGAATCCCAAACCATTTTACTCGCCATTTCGGCGGCTTTCGTGAGCGCGGCGACGAACATCACCTTCGCGCCCGCCTTGCGGCAGATGGGTTCGTTCGCGCTCGCCCAGTTCAACAACCTGGGCAACACCCTCATGCTGGGGGCCATCGGTTTCTGGCTCTACGAGCCGGGCAGTTTCCGCTGGGAGGCGTTCGCCTGGTTCGGCGTTCTGGGCGTGATGAACTACAGCATCAACCGCTGGGTCTTCTACACCGGCATGAACATCGTCGGCCCCGCGCGCCACATCACCATCACGAGCATGGTCCCGCTTCCCAGCCTGATTCTGGCCGTCGTCTTCCTGGGAGAAGAACCCGGCCGGTGGGTGGTGCTCGGCACGGTTCTCGTCGTCTTCGGCATCGCCGCCGTGAGCTATGAGCCCTCGGGCGGCAGATGGTTCCGCGCAGGCATCGGCTGGTCGCTCATGAGCATGCTCATGCTGGTCGCAAGCGCCTTCATGCGCAAGCAGGGCATGTCGTACATGGCGGCGCCCGCCCTGCTGACCGCGTGGTCGGCCATGGTCGCCATCCCGACTTCCGAGGCCTTCCGGCATTTTCTCCCGAAGCGGTATTTCGAGTGGGGGTCGAAGCGCTATCTTCCGCTGCTGGTTTTCGGAACGATCATCAACGGGCTGATGCAGATACTCATCAACCTCTCGCTCAAGGGAAAGCTCTCGCTGGCGGTTCCCATCCTGAGCAGCACGCCGATTTTCGCCCTGTGCCTCTCGGCCTTGTTTCTGCGAAACATCGAACGCCTGAACGCGCGCGTGGTGTTCGGCGTACTCATCGCCGTGTTGGGCATCGTGGCGGTGAGCATCGGCCGGCACGGCTGATCCGGCCATGGACAACACGATGGGAATCCTCTGGGCGCTGGCCGCGGCGATCATGGCGGCGTTCACGGGCGTTCTCGCCGCGCGGCCCTTGCGGCACATGGGCCTGATGTCCGCGACCCTGCTCACCAACGTCTTCAACATGCTCGTTCTGGCCCTTTTCGGCTGGTGGGAATACGACCCCGCCGACGTGACGGTGGAGGGCATGCTCTGGTTCGCCCTGTTGGGCGTCACCGCCTACAGCTACGGGCGGCTGGTGTATTACAAGGCGATTGACTCCATCGGCCCGCCCCGGCTGATGACGCTCATGAGCACGTCCCCGCTGCTCAGCCTGTCCCTGGCCGTCCTGTTCCTGGGCGAGCAACCCGGCCCGGCCGTTCTGGCGGGCACGGGCCTCGTGGTGGCGGGCGTCATTCTGGTGAGCTACGAACCCGCCAGGGGGCGCTGGTTCCAGCCGGCGATTCTCTGGGGTTTCGCGAGCGCTATATCGCTCGGCGTGAGCGTGTTCATCCGCAAGAAGGGCCTGGACGCCATGCCGAACGTCGCCCTCACGGTGGCGTGGTCGAACATGGTGAGCATCCCCATCATCTACAGCTTGAGATACATCTCCCCGCCCGCGCTGTTCGACTGGGGCCCGCGCTGGGCGGTGGTGACGATCATCGCGGTCGGCGTGCTGAACTCGGGCAACCAGCTCCTCTACAACCTCGCCATCATCAACGCCGAGGTCAGCGTCGTCGGCCCCATCATCGCCTCCATGCCGATCTTCTCCGTGGTTTTCACCGTCCTCATGCTGCGCGACATGACGCGCGTGCGGCCCCGCCTCGTCGCGGGCGTATGCGTCACCGTGGCGGGCATGATCGCCGTCGCGCTGGGGCGTTGAGGGGTGGAACTCTCAGCGCGCGTTCACGCTCCAGCACCGCTCCACCCGGCGGAAAGCACCTCCGCCTGTTCGATCACCGTCCGCGTCGCCTTTTCCTGCTTGTCCGGGGGATAGCCGTATTTCCTGAGGATGCGCTTGACCAAAACACGAAGTTTCGCCCGCACGTTCTCGCGAATCGTCCAGTCGATGGTGACGTTTCGGTGAACGGTTTCAACTAACTCTTGCGCGATTTTTCGCAGGGTCTCGTCGCCGAGCACCTTGACCGCGCTGTCGTTGGTCTCAAGCGCGTCGTAGAAGGCGAGTTCATCTTCCGACAAATTGAGTTCCTCGCCGCGCTCGCTCGCGGCCAGCATGTCCCTGGCGAGTTCGATCAACTCCTCGATCACTTGGGCTGCTTCGATGGCCCGGTTCTGGTAGCGCCGGATGGTCTGCTCCAGCATCTCGGCGAAAGAGCGCGCCTGGACGACGTTCTTCCGCCGACGGGCGGCAATCTCGCCTCTCAGGAGCTTTTGAAGCAACTCGACGGCGAGGTTGCGCTGCTTCATGCCCCGCACCTCGTCCATGAACTCATCCGATAGAATCGAGATGTCGGGTTTCTCCAGACCGGCTGCAGCGAAGATGTCGATGACGCCCTCCGACGCCACCGCGCGGGAGATGATCTGGCGAACGGCGTGATCCAGTTCCTCTTCGGGGCGCGCTTCGGTTTCGGCGCGCTTGGCCAGCACGGATCGAACCGCCTGAAAAAACGCCAGGTCGTCACGGATGCGTATAGCCTCCTCATGGGGAACGGCCAGGGCGAACGCCTGGGAGAGTTCGCGCACAGCTTGCAAACAGCGGTCCTTGCCGTTTTCTTGAGCGAGGATATGCTCCTGGGCGGCCGGCAACAGACCGAGACGCTCCTGAGAAGTACCGTTGGTCCACTTGTCCCGGTCGAAGCCGTGGAACAGGGCGAGGCATACCTCGTATTTCTCACGCATCGCCTTCACCGCGTCTTCCTGGTCGATAGCGGTTTCACCCTCGCCGCCGCTTTCGGTGTAGGTCGCCAGCGCCTGCTTGAGCTCGTGCGCGAGACCCAGGTAATCGACGACTAGGCCGCCCGGCTTGTCCTTGAACACGCGATTGACGCGCGCGATCGCCTGCATCAGCCCGTGGCCGCGCATCGGCTTGTCCAGGTACATGGTATGCAGGTTCGGCGCATCGAAACCCGTGAGCCACATGTCGCGCACGAGCACCACGCGCAGAGAATCTTCGGGGTCGCGGAATCGCTTCGCCAGCGCCTCGCGCCGGGGCTTGTTGCGGATATGGGGCTGCCAGTCGGCCGGGTCGGTAGCGTCGCCCGTCATCACGATTTTGAGGCTTCCTTCGTTGTCATCATCGCCGCGCCATTCGGGGCGCAGGCGGGCGAGTTCGCGATAGAGGTCGATGCAGATGCGCCTGCTCATGCAGACGATCATCGCCTTGCCGTCCATCGCTTCGAGACGGTTCTCGAAGTGCGCGACGATATCCGCCGCAACGAGTTTCAGACGCTCGCCCGTCCCGACGACCGCTTCGAGTTGCGCCCATTTGGTCTTGAGCTTCTCCTTGCGCGAGATTTCCTCGCCCTCGGTCGCTTCTTCGAACTCGGGGTCTATCTTCGGGCGCTCGCTCTCCTCGATGGAGAGCTTGGCGAGTCTGCTCTCATAGTAGATGGGCACCGTCGCCTCATCCTCGACCGCGCGCTGGATGTCGTAGACGCTGATGTAATCGCCGAACACCGCGCGGGTGTTGGCGTCCCTGAGTTCAATCGGCGTTCCGGTGAAGCCGATGAAAGAGGCGTTCGGCAGGGCGTCGCGCATGTGGCGCGCAAACCCGTCGATGAAGTCGTACTGGCTGCGGTGCGCCTCGTCCGCGATGACGACGACGTTGCGCCGGTCGGACAGCAGCGGGTGGCGGTCGCCTTTTTCTTCCGGGAAGAATTTCTGGATGGTGGTGAACACCACGCCGCCCGATTCCACCGCGAGCTTGGCGCGCAGGTCTGCGCGGTTCGCCGCCTGGGCCGGAGGCTGGCGCAAGAGATCCGCACAGCGCGAGAAGGTGCCGAAGAGCTGGTCGTCGAGGTCGTTGCGGTCGGTGAGCACCACGATGGTGGGGTTTTCCATCGCGGGCTCGCGGACGATGCGCCCCGCGTAGAAGGCCATGGTCAGGCTCTTGCCCGACCCTTGAGTGTGCCAGACGACGCCGATCCGCCGGTCCCCCGGCTCGCCGCCCGCCATGCCGTCCGACTCGGGCCGTCCGTCCTCACCGGCGGCCTCGCGCAACTCGGCGGCGCGCAGGGTCTCCGCGACCGCGGCCCCGACCGCATGGAACTGGTGGTAGCCCGCTATCTTCTTCGTAAGCGCGCCGCCGCCCTCGTCTTCGAAGACGATGAAATCACGAACCAGCGACAGGAATCGTTGCGGTTCGCAGACGCCCTCCAGCATCACCTGTAGTTGAGGCATATGCGAATCGGCCAATGTTTCACCCGATATCGTGCGCCAGGACTTGAACCACTCGCGTCCTGCGGTGAGCGCGCCGATTCGCGCATCCACCCCGTCCGAGATCATCAGGGCCGCGTTGTAGGCGAAGAGTGAGGGGATTTCCGCCTTGTAGGTCTGGAACTGCCGCCAGGCGCTCCAGATGGTCGCGTTCTCATCGGCGGGATTCTTGAGTTCGAGCGCGCCGAGCGGCAGGCCGTTCACGAAAAGCACGACGTCCGGGCGGCGTTCCTGGTTGTTCTCGACGACGGTGAACTGGTTGACGGCGAGCCGGTCGTTGTTCTCCATCTCCTCGAAATCCAGGACCCGCGCCTGCGCGCCCCGGATCGCGCCCCCGGAATCGCGGTATTCCACCGTCACGCCGTTCACGAGCATCCGGTGAAGAGCGCGGTTACGGGCTTCTAACGTCGCCCCCTCGGGGCGTGTGAGCTTGCGAAATGCGTCCTCTATCGCCTCGGCGGGGAGAGCGGGATTGAGCCGGGCGAGCGCGTCGCGCAGCCGCCTCTCCAGGACGACATCGCCGTAGCCGCTGCGCTCCGGCTGAGGAGAATCATGGGCGATGTCGGGGCCGTGGGCGACCTTCCAACCGAGATTTTCGAGCCAGTCGAGGGCGCACTCCTCGACTTCCGATTCGGTGAAGCGGGTCATTGGGTCCTCTGGGCATGGAACCGGGGCCGCCTCGCGTATCAGCCCCTCCGTTCTCTACAATCTTACCGGACGCCTGGGTTCCTCGTGGCGTTCATTCCCAAGCGCCGAACGTATGACTCAACCGGAGATGAAGCATGAGGGATTCGCGTCTTTCTTGCAATCAGCGGGTGATGTTCGTTTGAAATTTCTCGAAAGTCTGCTTCGCTGTTTCGCGCACAGCATGTCAAGACCGGTTTCCGGGGCCATATCCGACGCGCTTGCCGATGCTTTCGGGCTGGGCGACGGCCGATTCGACCTTGGATTCATAGAAGGCTTTTATGGGGAGACGCGAAAGACTTTCAGCTCATGGTTTTCTACTTCCACCATTTCGAGGTTTTCTCTTTGGAAGAAGTCAGATAAGGCTTGAAAAAACTCATCCATGTTTTCTAAACCAACGATACCTGACAATTCACGGCCGGAGCGAGTCAGAGCAACCCCCGTCAGCCTCAATTCTTGATTTAGATCACGCTCGCTGGTAGGGGGCAAAATCCAGTATCGGCCCTGAAAGCGGAAAGGCATGCGCATCAACTGAGGTGGCTTGCCAAATTCAAGTCCTATGCTCATCTTATAATTATACCAAGAATTGTAATCAGATATTATTAGCCCATGTTCGTTGAGACGGTTAAGTGCGTCGAAATTCAGGCCATACGTGTCCAGAGAGTTAGTTGCTGCGTTACCGCCAAGAGAAGGCACTCTGGCATCCACAAGTGTCTTTCCATCTGGGCTGAAGAACACACAGGCTGAGCAGAATCTTCTGAATAGGTGTGCGGTAGCCTGGTCAAGGTTCTTCAAGATGCCCAGCGTGCGAATGGATGTGCTTTCCTTCCGCTCAACTTCGCCGGCGAGGATTTTCGCCCACAAAGATTGCATCTCTTCCGACGACACGTCCTGCACATCGCTGAAAAAACGGGCCGTCCAATCGTGATCTGGCTCCGTATCCGGAACGCTTTTTTCGCCGAGTTGCTCGGCCGCTTTTTCCACTACAGACTTGATATTCAATTGTCTTTTTTGTTCTTGAAACAAGATCCTCTGGTTTACAGATTCCGCAATGTTCAATTCACCAGCGAAGTTCTTATCCTCGGATACTAGAATTTCTCGTGCTTTCGTCTGAGCCTCGGCTTGAATTAGCAGGACATTGGCATCTCCATGAGCGGCTATCTCTTTTGCTTTAGCTTCTCGCCGGGCCATCCAAGGCGCTAACATCGAACCCGCGACACTACCTATACCGCTAGCAACATAGTCCAACAGTTTTTCAAGCGCCTTAACATTCAGATCCAAAGTTTTAACCTCCCTCTCGGCTTCTAATACGCAACTCCCCCGACACCAGCTTCGGAAGCAGTGCATCCCGCAGAGCGACGAGGGCGCGAGATTCTGCGGTATTGGCTCTGATTCTCTTATCTAGCGGCGAAGCGTATGAATCGAATGCACCAACAACGTTAGGTTTTGATTCAATTGTTTGTAAGGCTTCAAACTGACCTTTGTTGATAGCGCCGAATACTGTCCCGGTATGCTCATAATCTTGAAGTAACCCCTGAAGCATATTTGCAGAATAATAGCTTAATGATTTTGAGCCTGATTTATGTCTAAGTGCCGCCACCCCTCGACCGATGCAACATTTCTCCCAAGCCAAGTTGATGTCCCCTACGGGTGCGCGCACGCTGACGAGAGTATCTCCAGGCTGCGCGATACGGGTCGGAGCAGTGCAAAACTTTCGATTTTCAGGATAACGGAATCCAAAATCAGTCCGGCCTTGGAAGAAAGGCAAGCCGTCACCATCTTCATTGTAAGTGCTACCTGGCGGAGATTGCCCCATCGTAAGGTTGAAGCACTCTCCAAGTGCCTTCACCTCCCACCCCTCCGGTATCTCTCCCAATTCAGATTCCACCAGCCGGTCGGGGAAGAGGTCGGCGATGTGTTCGGGTAGGCCGGTGTCGCGGCCTTCCATCTTGGCGCGGACGGGGTCGAAATCGACGAACCATGACTTGAACAGCGCGCGGGCCATCGCCTCCAGCGTCTCGTTCATGCGTCGGTTCAGTTCGATCTTGTCGTCCAGCGTTCCGAGGATGTGCGCGATAGCGCGTTGTTCGTTTTTGTTCTTCGGAGCTCTCAAAGGCGCGGCCGTCATCGTGGAGGCGCTTGCGTTCGGCTGAGCGGATTTGTCCCCAAGGACACCGCGAATGTATTCCCAAAAATCATTAGACTTCAGGAAATATGCGAGGAACCGCGCATCATAGTCAGGTTTTGCCTGTAACCTCACCAAGTAAGATGCGAACAAGGCAAGGGGAGGGTTCTTCACGTACATACTTGCCCCGGTTGATGCGCCTGTTCGCGCTATAACAATATCACCCTCATGAAGTTGATATTTCGATACAAGTTCATCATCAACTACGACATGGGGTACTTTTTGCCAGTCGATGTGTCCGGAAACAATATCCGTGATTCGAAGAAAGCGAGGTCCGGTTTCTCCGTTGGAAGCAGAGGCGGTAAGTCCATAATCAATTGAGCTACAGGCATCAGCGAGTGTGCATTCAATCCACCCATCCACCTCACCCCGCTCTTCCTTCTCCACCAACACCACATGCTCTGCTTCGATCCGCTCGCGGAACTGCTCGGGTATGCCGTCCCAGACAAACAGGTCCACCCGAAAGGGCAGGCTGCTTTCCTCGAAGGCATCCCTGAGATCGGAAACCCGGCGTTCCTGCGCAGGCGTCGTGAAGACTACCAGGTCGAGGTCGGATTCCGGGCGCGCCGTCCACTTGACGCGGGAGCCGTAGACCCAGGCTGTAGTTCCGGGCAGGTCTCGTTCGAGCAGCGCCAATAAGGTTTTGCGCTGCTCCGTGGTAATGTCGATGGGTCGGTCTAGTCCCATGTTTCCTCGCTCATCGTCTGGTAGAGGTCGATGGCGTCGTCGATGAAGCCGCCCATGAGTTTCAGGCAGGCTTGCGCCTTCTCACCGCTGTAGTCGTGTGACGTACTGATCCGGGCATCGGCGTAGCGTATCCATTCCTCCATCGGCGCGGCGAACAGGCCGTTCTGATGAGCGAATCTGAAAACGCCTTTGGGGCTGTTGGGGGTATCCGCGATGCCCAGCGCCTCGATCAGGTATCGTCTCAAGACCTTCCACAGGCAGTCATAACAGGTCTCGAAACGTTGTATGACCGATTCGGCGATAGCCTCCTGGGTCAGAGCGGGCAGGGAATCGTCGAGTTCTCGATAATTTCCGTATTGTTCCTCTAGCCGCTTGAGCGACATCTGGAATTTGTCGTATTCGATCATGCTCCCCCTCCGGTTGGGACCATCAATTCGACGTGCGGCGGAGAACCAACGCCTCAACCATTTCGGCCCTGTCCAGCTTCTTTTTCTCCAGAAAACGGGGGTCTCCGTGCCGCCCCTCCCAGACATGCTTCCCCGTGTTCAGGCTGATCTTCGTTACGGATAGCTGTTGCGGAGAGAGGTCGTCGTAGCCCTCTTCGTAGCCGTTCACCACGACGCGCAGTCCGGCGGGATATTCCTGAAGCAGTCCGATCAACTCGTTGACCGTCATCTACGCTCTCCTCACATCGGGAATCCCAGCGTCTTCAGGTTCCCGGCGATGGCGGCGTCGAGTTCCTCGCCCTTTTCCTGCTGCTCCCGAAGCTCCTTGACGAGGCGCTTCATCTTCTCCTCGAACGGCTCGCTATCCTCTTCCTGCGCCTCCGCGCCCACGTAGCGGCCGGGCGTCAGTACATAGCCATGCTTTTGCACCTCACCCATGCTCGCGCTCTTGCAGAAGCCGGGAACGTCGTCGTATTCCCCGGCATCCTCGCCGCCGCGCCAGGCGTGGTAGGTATCGGCGATCCGCGCGATGTCCTCGTCCGTCAATTCGCGGTGGGTGCGGTCGACCATGCGGCCCAGCCTGCGGGCGTCGATGAAGAGGATTTCTCCGCCGCGCTTCCTCTCCCGCGCCAGGAACCAGAGGCAAGCGGGAATCGGTGCCGTATAAAAAAGCTGCCCCGGCAGGGAGACCATGCAGTCCATGAGTTCCGCCTCGATCAGGTTCTTGCGAATCCCGCCCTCGCCCGACTGGTTCGAGGACATCGAACCGTTGGCCAAGACGAAACCCGCAGCACCGCCCGGCGCCAGGTGATGAACCATGTGCTGTATCCAGGCGAAGTTGGCGTTGCCTTTGGGCGGGACGCCGTATCGCCAGCGCGCATCGTCCGTGAGCCGCTCGCCGCCCCAGTTGGAGACGTTGAAGGGGGGATTGGCGAGTATGTAATCCGCCTTGAGGTCCGGATGTCGGTCGTTATGGAAGCTGTCCCCATGGGCGATCTGCCCTTCGATGCCGCGGATGGCGAGGTTCATCTTCGAGAGCCGCCACGTCGTGTAGTTCGACTCCTGGCCGTAGATGCTGATGTCGCCGCGCGCCCTTCCGCCGTTGCCGTTGCCGCTTGTGTGCGCGTCGATGAACTCGACCGACTGCACGAACATGCCCGAGGAGCCGCAGCATGGGTCGTATACGCGGCCCCGGTAGGGCTCCAGCATCTCGACCAGGAGCTTGACGACGCAGCGCGGGGTGTAGAATTCCCCGCCCTTCTTGCCCTCGGCGCTCGCGAACTGCGAGAGGAAATACTCGTAGACGCGGCCGAGAACGTCCTTCGAGCGGGCGTCCGCGTCGCCCACCCGGATGTTGCTGATGAGGTTGATCAACTGGCCGAGGCGCTCCTTGTCGAGCGCGGGGCGGGCGTAGTCCTTCGGCAGCACGTCCTTGACCGCCGGGTTCTCGCGCTCGATGGCCGTCATGGCGTCGTCGACGGTTTGGCCGATGGCGGGCTGCGGCGCTTGGTTCTTTAGATTCGCCCAGCGCGCCTCGCGCGGCACCCAGAAGATGTTCTCGGCGCGGTATTCGTCCGGGTCTTCGGGGTCCGCGCCTTCTGCCCGCTCGGCTTCCAGCCTGGCGCGCCTTTCCTCGAAGGCGTCCGAGATGTATTTCAGGAAGATGAGGCCCAGGACGACGTGCTTGTACTCCGCCGCATCCATCGAGCCGCGCAAGGCGTTGGCCATTTCCCAAAGCTCGCGTTCATAGCCCGTCGTGGCTCCGTCCCCGGCTTCCTGGTTCTTATTCGACCCTGTCCGCGCCATGGTTCCTTTATCCCATCTGTCAGGCGTCATCGGTGGATATGTCATTCGCCGCCGGGCAGTTTACAAACCGGGGCGGCCCTTGTCATCCGGGAAACCCGGTGGGCCGGTTCCTTCTCCGGGAAGTTCTCGTTCGTCGTTCCGGCGAACCCTCATTCATCAATCGGGTTCGACCTCCTCGCCCTGAAAACCAACCCCCCTACCCCCCCTTGATAAGGGGGTAAAAAAGAAGCCCCCCCTGCAAGGGGTTGTTGAAAAACCCTGCAATGACGGCAACGAGATTCCGGCCTGCCGAAGGGAGTGTAGGGGCCGCATATATGCGGCCCGTCGTTGGAAGGCAAAAAGGCCGGGTCGCATGTATGTCGGACATATATGTCCGACATACACACAAACAAATTTTCCCTCGGCGAGGGGCTTTTTCAACAGACCCGACATGGGGAGTTGGAGGGTTCGGGGCGGCGGACGACCTGCGGGGCGGCTACGGCGCGTCCCAGGGGTTCACGACGTCGACCTCGAGGCCGTCGAAATCGCGGACGTTTCTCGTCGCAATCGAAAGCGCATGCGCCACCGCCGTGCCCGCGATGAGCGCGTCCCCCATATCCAGAACGCGGCCCGCGCGATGCGCCCGCGCCCTCAGGGCCGCGGCCCGTGCGGCTTCGGGCCGGCCTACCGGCAGCACCCTGTCCGCGTATTCAGAGACGAACGCGAAGAGTACCACCCGGATTCCCTCGCGGCGGCGTCCGGGCGGGAGCAGTTCGACGCCGAAGTCCAGCTCGTGCAGGACGACGGTGGAGAGCCACAGATCCTCAACGTCGGCGAGGAACTCCGTCACCCCCGAATGCGGCGCGTCCTTCGTCAACTCCGAGATGACGTTCGTGTCGAGCAGGAACCCGCTCATTCGGCATCGCCGCCCGCGAAGGGTATCTCTCTCCGGGAGCCTCTCGCCCCCGGAATCTCCAGGTTCGCGCCGCGCGGCATGTTCTCGACGAGCCACCGCCCCATGGGCTTGCGGGGCGACTCCTTCGCGTACCACTTCCCGGCGGGCACGACCACGAAGGGCCGCCTCGCGCCGATATGCTGCGGCCCCTCCTCCTCGGCGAGGCGCAACACCTCGGACAGGCGCGCCTTGGCCTCGGCGACGGTCCAGACTCGGCGGGGTTTGGGATGTCGTTCGGTCATGGCTCCCTCAAGCGAAAAATATAGTCCAATATAGACTATATTACTGGTCGGCGTCAAGGGGAGGAAAACCACGTGTGGGGACCGCATTTCCCCGCATTTGCGGCGAAGCGCTCATCGCTTCCTCCCGGCAACCGGAGGAAATTCTCTGCATCCCGTTCGAAACGACCCGCATTTGCCCGCAATTGCCGTCGCGCTGCCCGGGGCGCGAGCGCGTATGATGGCGAAGCCGGGCGCTTCGTTCTCAAGTGATATGGAATTTCCGTAAATTCCTGAAAAATCCCGAAAAATCCGATAAATTAACGGGGTATTTCTGAAAATTAAATTCTTGGGAAATGACGCCGCGGAATCCGGGCGCAGGAGGATTCTGCCACGGTCGGCCGGCCTCGCCATGACGGCAAATGCGGGGAAATGCGGCGTGTTGCGGATTTCAGGGCGCGATTGCCGCGTTCGGGCTTTCCGCTTCAGGAGGAATCGACCGAAGCCGCCCGAGCCAACAAGGCGGACAATCGGCCGTAATCCGGGTGCGCATCCGCGCGACTGGAGCGCGCTCCCGTTTCCGGGGCGGGAAGATACTTGTGCGGGGCCGCTGACCCCCGCGCGGCGTATCCGGCCCGCCGACGCCTCGTCCATGAGAGCGAAGCAGTTCGGCGTCCCCCGCCGGATTCGCCCGTCACCTCTCCAAACATCCGTCGAGGCTGCTCAAACGGCTTGAATGGTATCAGCGAAGGCGGCGGTGGGTAAAGATTTTGCAAAGGTTTCCGCTCCGGGCGCCCTTCGGGAATTGCCGGACGGGAGCGGCGGGGGTGGAATCCTGGGTTTCCCGGCCGGGATGAAACTGAAAATGCAAACGGTTCATTTTTATGGTGTTATATCGATTTCAGGTGGATATGGAAGCGGTTCCGCCCATGTAGGGGCGCAAGGCCTCGGGTATCGCCACGGAGCCGTCCGCGCGCTGGAAGTTCTCGAGAATCGCCACCAGCGTGCGGCCTACGGCGAGGCCCGAGCCGTTCAGGGTATGGACGAATTCGGGCTTCGCACCCGCTCCGGGGCGGTAGCGGATGCCCGCGCGCCGGGCCTGGAAGTCCTCGAAATTGCTGCACGAGGAGATCTCGCGGTAGGTGTTCTGAGACGGCACCCAGACCTCGATGTCGTACGTCTTGGCGGCGGAAAAACCCAGGTCTCCCGCGCACAGCGTGACGACGCGGTAGTGGAGTCCCAGGCGCTTCAGGATTTCTTCCGCGTCTGAGGTGAGGGTCTCCAATTCCTCGTAGCTCGTCTCGGGGCGGCTGAACATCACGAGTTCGACCTTGTTGAACTGGTGCTGGCGGATGAGGCCGCGCGTGTCCTGGCCGTAGGAGCCGGCCTCGCTCCTGAAGCAGGGCGTATAGGCCGTGTACCTGAGGGGAAGGTCCTCGTCGCTCAGGATTTCGTCGCGGTGGATGTTCGTGACGGGCACCTCGGCGGTGGGGATGAGGTAGTATTTTCCGTCGTTTACGCGGAAGAGGTCTTCCTCGAATTTGGGCAGCTGGCCCGTGCCCGTCATGGCCTCGGGGTTCACCATGAACGGCGGCAGCCACTCGGTGTAGCCGTGCTCGTTCGTGTGCAGGTCGAGCATGAAGTTGATGAGGACGCGCTCCAAACGCGCGCCCGCCCCCCGGTAGAGCGCAAACCGCGCGCCGGCGATCTTGGCGGCGCGTTTCATATCAAGTATTTCCAGGGCTTCGCCCAGCTCATCGTGCGCCCTGGGTTCGAAGTCGAAAACGGGTTTCTCGCCCCAGACCCGCACGAGGGCGTTGTCCTCGGCACTCCGGCCTTCGGGCGTGGTCTCATGCGGCGCGTTGGGGAGTTCCAGGAGGATATCGTTTTGTTTTTGTTCGAGTTCCCTCAGTTCTCCCTCCATGGACTTGGCCTCGGCCGTCAAGCGCTGGTTCTCGGCCAGAAACGCCTCGACCTCCTCATCGGACGCCTTGTTCCTTTTGAGTTCGCCGATTTGCTTGCTGCGCTTTCTCACGTCGGCCACCCGGCTTTCGACCTGGTGGGTCAAATCCCGCCTCCGGGCGTCGATTTCCAGCAAGCCCGGGAGGTCCCAATCGCCGCCCCTTCGCGCGAGGGCGCGCGCCACCGCGTCGGGGTCTTGTCTGATGAGGCGAATGTCGAACAATTTGCCGCTCCTCCATGATGTTCCCTTATGGGGTAGTGAACATAAAACGGGAGGTTGCGCGCGTCAACGGAAACATCTCCCGGAGGTGAAATAACCGCGCTGGATTTTGGTTTCGCAAATGGGTATTCTCGATGGATCGGATGCGTTTTCCGGCAACGACAGGGGATGGAGACGAACATGTTCGGCATCATGCGGTTGATAGTGCGTTCAGGGGGCGCCGTGGCCGTCTGTCTGGGGATCGTGGCCCTGGCGTTCTACGGCATCGCGCAGACGAGCGTGATGATAGTGGATGAGCCCGCCCGGGGGTTCAAGGTGCTGGGCGTCTTTTTCGCTCTCTCCGTCGTGTTTTGCCTGATGCTGAAATGGGTCTTGCGACAGGCTATTGCGCAGGCCCTCCGCCCCATCGGCGCGGCGAAAGAGGCGACCTCGCGCCTCGTTTCCATCGGCGAGGAAGGCGGCAAGAAAGCGTTTCGCTCGCTCGGCAAAAGAACGCGAAACGCGGGCAGCACGCTCACGTGGGCGGTGGGCGGAGCGGCCAGAACCCTGTGGCGCGTGCGGTTTGTCTGGCCCTCTTCCTGGCGCGGCCGCCGGGATGACGCGCAAAAGCCTGCGGATGTCATTCCCCTCAAGAGGAATCAGGAGGGCTCCTGACCTTTTGGATTGAGAGAGGCGGTTCTTCGGTCTTTTCGGCTACTCCTCCATTTGCTCGAAAATCAGATAGTGGCTTTCCTCCATGTTCAGATTCTTGTAAACCGCCTGGGCTGCCGCGTTTTGCGCGTCAACGTATAGCTGGAGGCCGCAGGCGCCCGCTTGTTCGGCGAGATTTTTAATGTGGTGGTGCAATGCCCTGTAAATGCCCTGTTTTCTCTCAGACGGAACGACATACACGTTCTGAATCCACCAGTATTGGCCGTTGTTCCAGTCGCTCCACTCCAGTGTGACCCGGATTTGCCCCAGAATCTCGTCGCCCCGGTGCGCGAGGTAATATTGTCCCAGCGAAGGGTCGGCGAGGGATTTTTCCACGCCCCGGCGGACTTTCTCGGGTTCCAGACGAAGGTTTTCACTCTCCAAGGCCATCTCGATGTTGAATTGGACAATAGTTTCCGTGTCCTCGATAGTGGCCGGACGTATCTCGAAATTCATCATGCCTCCGAATTGTCGGGTCTGGTTCGATTGTTCTGACAGACCCTATCCAATTCGATTCAGCAAGTAAAACCTATGCCGGGTGATATCGTTTCCCAGGGTTTCAGCCATGAACTTTGTGTGGAAATGCGCCTGTTGAGAAAAAAAGGGCTTTCAGCCCACAATAGATTCGGGCGTGGGGCAGCACTACGATTTCTCAGGTTTTTTCAGAAACTTGCCCACACGAGTGTCGTTGGGTGAAATGAAACTGGCCAAGCAGGCGGGCCGCCGTAACAGGAAGCATGGAATGCGCTTGAAACTCGGGATCTGTATCGTTTCCGTTGTTTTTCTCACTCTCCCGGCGTTTTCCCGGAAGATATCAAAAAGCTTCATCTTTCCGTCCGTTCAAGCTTCGGAAAAAAAGGGGATTCCCGGCAAATGGAAGCGCTGGCAGGATTTCGTGAACGATCACTTCCGCTATCCGTTGCCTCCCATGGGCGAGGCGCCGGAATCATACAGAGGTGCTGAACGCTCTCTTTCGCCGGAGCATTGCGGCAGTTGTCATCCCGAGCAGCACAAACAGTGGAGAACCACGCTTCACGCCAAGGCGATGAGTCCGGGCATATACGGACAACTCGTCGATATGTGGAAGACGAATCCCAAGCAAGCGCAAAGCTGCAACGAGTGCCACGCGCCCTTGGCGGAACAGCAAAAACGCGCGAAGCAGAGCGCGGACCCTCTGGCGAGATGGCGGAAAAACCCGGTCTACGACCGAAAGCTGGAGATGAGTGGACTGGCCTGCGCTGCATGCCATGTGCGCGATTGGCGCGTGCATGGTCCCCAGAAGAAAGAGACCCCCGAAGGTGTAGACGATACGACAGGCAAAGGCCCGCACGCCGGTGTGGAGCGCACGCCATTTTTCAGCCGCTCTGAATTTTGCATGAGTTGTCACCAGCACACGTTTCCCGGACCGAACGGGAAATCGATTCAGAATACCTACAACGAATGGAAAAACTCGCTTTGGGGCAAGGAGGGCGTCGCCTGCCAGAGTTGTCACATGCCCGACCGGGCGCATCTTTGGCGGGGCATACATGACAAGGATATGACGCAAAGCGCCGTGCAAATCGACGTTTCGCTGGGAGCGGAAGCGTCCGAAGAAATCGTGACGGCCGAGATCAAGCTCACGAACTCGGGCGCCGGCCATTATTTTCCCACCTACATCACGCCCTCGGTGGACGTGATCACCGAACTTGAGGACAAGAACGGGCGAAGAATACCGGGCTCAAGGCAAATCAACGTGATAGAGCGGAAACTCTCGTCCGATTTCAGCCGTGAAATCCATGACACGCGCATTCCCCCTCAAGAATCCATCACGTTTCGATACAGGAGAGGACGAAGAGAGGATGCCGCGAGGTTCAGGGTGCGCGTTCACGTGCGGCCCGATGCCTTTTATCACAATTTCTTCATTGAATTTCTCAAAAATCCCGACATCTCGAACTTGTCACGTAAGCTCATCATGGAGGCCCGAGACATCGCGGCGTCATCGGGCTTTGACATTTATGATGAGAAACTCGAATTGAAAAACTAATCAACCGATACGGCGGCGTTTCTTTCGCGAACCGCGCGAACGACGTCCTCCGGCGCAATCGGCAACGTGTTGAGGTTCGGGTTGGCCGGGTCCCCGATAGCGTCTGCTATCGCGTTCGCTATCGCGGGCGCTGCCGGAATGAGCGGCATCTCTCCCGCTCCCTTGGCCCCGTAGGGGCCTTCCACGTCGGGTGATTCCACGATCACGCTTTCGATTTCCGAGACGTCCAGACTGGTGGGATTGAGTTGGCTCTCGAAATCCGCATGCTCGATGATGCCCTCTTCGTGGTGGATCTGCTCGGCGAGGGCCCAGCCCAGCCCCTGTGCGATGCCGCCCTCTATCTGTCCGTTCAGGGTGAGGGGGTTCATGGCGAAGCCCACATCCTGCGCGCTGGTGATTCTCAGCACCCTGGTTTCTCCTGTTTCGGTGTCGACTTCTACTTCGGCGATTTGGGTGGCGAATTCTGGCCCGGGCCTCGAGGGTTCGGGGTGGCCGCGCACGTTGTCCGTCCGGTGGGGGGGATTCTCTCCGCGGTAGGATCCGCGCCCGGTCACGGGGCCGTCGCCTTTCCATACGGCCGAAAACGCCACATCGGCGAACGCGATGGCGCGTGAGGGTGCGGCGCGCACGAATATGTTTCCCTCGCCTATCTCCAAGTCTTCCGGGGAGGATTCGAGCATGCGCGCCGCCTGGCGAAGCATTTGCTCGCGGGCGTCTTCCGCCGCCATTCGCACGGCGTGCGCCATGTTGAACGTGGTCCGGCTGCCTGCGCTGATGGCGTCGAAGGGCGTGGTTTCGGTGTCGGCGATGCGGACGCTCACCTTTTGCACCTCGGCTCCAAGAATCTCCGCCGCCACCTGCGCCATCACGGTAGCCGCGCCCGTACCCAGATCGGCGCATCCGGCCAGCACGGCCAGGCCCCCGTCCTCGTTCACCTTCACGACGGCGCCCGACGCCCCTCCACCGGTGGGATAGCGCGCGCAGCCGATGCCCATTCCCCGCCTGATTCTGCTATTCTGATTTTCCTTTTTCTGCTTCCCCCAGCCCGCCTTTTTTCCCGCGCGCTCGAGCGTTTCCTTGATGCTTACGCTTTGTAGAATCGTGCCTGCGGGATCCTCGTCGTTTTCATCCATCCCGTTGAGGATTCGAAAGGCGAGCGGGTCCATTTCCAGTTCCGAGGCGATGCGATCGGTATGGCGCTCGCAGGCGAAAGCGACCTGCGCCACGCCCAATCCCCGATAGGAGCCGCTGGGCGGAAGGTTTGTATACACGAGCAGACCATCGACCCTGACGTTTGGAATCTTGTATGGCCCCGCGCTGGTGTAGCAGGATTTGCCCAGCACCATCGGTCCCGTCATGCAATAGGCGCCGTTGTTTGAGGTGATTTGTACGTGGCGCGCAATGATTTTCCCTTCCCGCGTCACGCCCGTGCGATAGCGCATACGGTATGCGTGCCTCGGGTTTCCGGTGATGGTTTCCTCTTCGCGATTGAGAGTCAACTGAACGGGCCGGTTCGACTTTCTGCTCAACAAAACGGCCAGGGCTTCCATCAGATGTTGGGATTTACCGCCGAACGCGCCGCCCACATGGGTGCTCACGACGCGCAGTTTGTTCATGGGGAGTTCGAGTATTTCCGAGGCGATGGCGCGCACCACGAAAGCCCCTTGGGTGGGCGAATAGACTATCGTGCTGTCCTCGGGTCCGGGCTCTGCGAGCATGGCGCGGGGCTCGAGATAGTTCTGGTGAACGCGGGGCGTTTCGTATTCGTCCTCGAATACGAAATCCGCGCGCACGAGCGCATCTTCGATGGGATCGCCCGAGCGTATGAGGATATCGGCGGCCACGTTTCCATAGCGCATGATACCCGGAAACGATTCGTAATCATCCAGCGTGTCATGCAGAAGCGGGGCGTCTTCCTTCATGGCGTCGGCCGTCGTGAACACGGCGGGGAGCACCTTGTAATCGACATGAATTTTCTCGAGCGCGGCTTGCGCGGCTTCGGGGGTTTCGGCGGCCACAGCGGCCACGCGTTCGCCAACGTAAAGCACCTTATCGATGGCGAGAAGCGGTTCATCGCGCACGAGCCTGCCGTGGCGGATGCCGGAAAAATCATCCGCCGTGACGATGGCGTGTACGCCGGGAACCTTCAAGGCATTGGTGGTGTCGATTTTCTTGATCTCGGCGTGTGGGTGCGGACTCAGGAGCAATTTCGCGGTGAGGCAGCCGGGCCTTCTCAAATCATCGCCGAAATCGGCGTATCCGGAGACCTTCTCTGCGGAGTCGAGTCTCGGTATGGATTTGCCCAGAACCTGATATTCGGGCATGTCACCCCTCATCACCTTGTGCAAGGCATCGTCTCATGGTGAATCCCGTCGGTGAATATTAGACACCAGAGTCTATCTTACTTTCAATTTCTCGAAAAATCCGCGAATTCGCCTGGCGTTCGCACCAATATCGCCGACGCCGACGCGGGATTTCGAGCGGATGTCGAGGCGCGTCGTTCCGCTGCTCGACGTGATCCGTATGACGATATCGTCAACGAACCCGTACCAGAAAGTCGTGTCATAGGCCTCGATGCGTCCTTGATCCGGTTTTGATGACACCACATGCCAGCCCATGGCGTGCGCGGCGTCCTGAGCGCGCTTGAAAACTTCTTCTTTTGAAGTTTGGAAAATAAGTGGTTTGATATCCGGATACGCTTTTTTCTGCAGCCGCGCGATGCGCGTCCCCTCGTAGGCGGGCGGGTTCTTCGCCCCTGTCCTGAGCGTGAGAACGGCTTGAAAGACGGGCGGATTCCGGGTGTCCGTCGTGATGTCGTGAATCTTGGGCACCCGTCTCGCGATCTGCATGTGCGCGTGAAGAAAGCCCGCAACGATGAAGCCGAGTGCGATGCCGAGCGCGGCGGCCAACGTCTTGACCCTGGAGGCGTCGCGCAAAGCGAACAAGCCACCCGCCATGGAGACGGCGACTGAGATGAGAGCGATAACGGATGCGGACTTGAAAATCTGGAACCCCGTGCTGAAATGCCACAGTTCCCAGCGATGGCCCAGACCCGACGCCACGGCGGCCAGCGCGCAAGCACCCGATATGAACAGACCCACATACGATATGGATGAGAGGGATTGTGATTTGTCAGCCACGTATTTTCTTTTTCAACCTCTCGATGGCATCCTGCAATTCTTTCGGTCCTTCGGGATTTTGCTTCACGTGCCCGAAGGCGTAGTTGATCGAGTTGGCGAAGTTTCTGTAGGAGACGGCCGCGATAATGTCCACGATGTTCTCCTCGCTGAAGCCGGCGGCCCTCAGACTTTCGATGTCCGTTTTTTGCATCGAGTGAGGCGTGTGGGTGAACTTCTCCGCATAGGCGAGCATGGCACGGTCCGCCGGGTCGAGGATTCCCGCGCGCTTCGGGTCGTCCAGCACCTCGGCTACTTCGGCGATGGAGGCGTCATCGCATTCGTCACGGAACAACTGCCCGTGGTTCATCGCTCAGCCGTATCACCCCCCATGGGCCGCCACGTAGAAGGCGAGCAACTCCGCCCGCCTCGTTCCGAGGCTCGAGCCTCCATGAACGGCGTGGCGGAGCGTTTCACGCCCGGCCAGAATATCGGGCCTCCTGCCCATCTCGAGAAACATCCTGGGAATCGGTTTTCTCGCCTTGCGCAGGTCTTCGATAATTTCTTTTGTGGCTCCCTCCGCTACATACGGAGAAATGGGTTGAATCCAACTCATGATGCTCCCCTTTAATGATAGGGAAAGAGGTTCTCAAGCATAGGAGAAATACGCAAGAGATACGTTCCACGTCATTGCTTTTTTTCTCTTGCTGCTGATCGCATTCTTCAGCATAGATTGTCTTGCTTGTCATGGTAGTCGTGTTTCATTATCAACGTGTTAGATTTGTTTTTGCCTTGTCGGAGGACGCCATGAATTTCGACCCGTCGCTGGTCGTCATCACCGACCGGGAGATATTGGCCCAGGCTTCCGGGTGGAAATTGAGGGATGCAGTTCGGGCAGCGGCGATGAGCGGGGCCGGCATGATCCAGCTTAGAGAGAAAAACTTGAGCGGCGTGGAGATGATTCGCCTGGCGGATGAAATGCGAGAGGTTCTGGAGGGAACCGGCTGCGCTTTTACGGTGAACGATCGGGTGGACGTCGCCATGGCCTGTGGCGCGGACGGGGTGCATCTGGGGCAGGAGGATTTTCCGGTTTCGAGGGCCAGGGAGATGGCGGGAGATACGTTGTTTTATGGCGTTACAGCCGGAAAATCCGAATGGGCGTCGCGGGCCGCCGCCGAGGATGCGGATTATATCGGCGTAGGCCCTGTATATGCGACGGGGAGCAAGGCCGATGCGAGAGCGCCGATCGGGCCGGAAGGATTCCGGCGGATTATCGAACACGCCCCCGGCTTGCCCGCCGTCGCCATCGGGGGAATCGGTATCGAGAACGTGGAGCCCGTCATCGAAGCCGGCGCCTCCGGCGTCGCTGTTATCGGTGCTGTGATGGGGGCGTCCGACCCGGGAGCCGCGACCCGGGAGTTGCGCAATCGCATCGAGAGGGCGAGAGGGTGAACGGCGAAGCAGCGAGAGAGATTAGCGAGTTTGCCCTGATAGAACGCCTGAGAAACAAACTCGGCTCGGTGGGGAACAGCGAGGACGTCATCGTCGGCAACGGGGATGATGCGGCCGTCATCAGGGCGGGGGATGGGAAATGCTGGGTCGTGACGTGCGATGCGCAGGTGAGCGGCGTGCATTTCCCGTCCACGGGGGATGTTTCCGGTTTCGCCGCGGGTTACAAGTCGCTGGCGGTGAACGTGAGCGATGTGGCGGCCATGGGGGGCAGGCCTCGCTTTGCGCTCATCTCGCTGGGCATACCCGAAAAGACGCCTGTTTCGTTTCTGGATGACGTGTATGGCGGGGTTCGCGCGCTCTCGGAGCAGTACGACATTTTGGTTCTTGGTGGAAACGTCACGCGGACGAGTGGTCCTTTGTTCGTCGACGTGTTCCTCGTCGGCGAGGTGATGGAGGAGCAGGTGCTTCGCCGAAGCGGCGCCCACGCGGGGGACCGGATTCTGGTGACGGGATATTTGGGAGATGCCGCAGCGGGACTGCATTTATTATCCGGGTCTCAAACACGAGTCCGGGAAGACTTGTATGCCTCGCTCACCCGCGCGCAGCTGGAACCGCAGCCCCGGGTTGCGGAGGGGGTAGTTATCGCGGAATCGGGGTTTGCGACCTCCATGGTGGACATCAGCGATGGTCTGGCGGGCGATATCCGCCACCTGTGTGAGGCGAGCGGGGTAGGCGCGCTCCTCTGGGAATCCGAACTGCCCGTCTCCGGCGAACTGCTTGAAGCAGCCTCTGTCACCGCGAAAAAGCCCATGGAGTGGGCGCTGCACGGTGGAGAGGACTACGAACTTCTCGTCACGACGCCCCCTGAATTCGTTGGTGCGCTTCAGGAAGCCCTCCGGCGGGCGGGTGGGGCGCCGCTTACGCCCGTCGGAGAAATCCTGCCGGCCTCACAGGGAATTTCTCTCAAACGCGCAAACGGGATTTTTGCGCTGGAAAACTTCGCCTGGGAGCATTTTTCCGCCTGAAAGTTTTCGTCGTGAATGGGTGGCGCACCGCATGAGCCAAGCGTTCCCATTTTGAGAACTGATCCCCCGCGAGAGCGGGGCCTTGGAGTTTGCCCTTCGCATCGGCCACGTCTGGGAGAACTCGCGAAGACGTTTTTTACTATCATCCCGATGCCGGGAAGAGCGCGTAGAATTTCATCAAGATTCCTTGACAGACAGCCCCGCGCCTTTGCACATTCTATACATTCGCAAAAATCTTCTTGGCTTTTACTCAGGATGGGGATGATGAACGCACAGGGACCATTGAAGGGAATTCGCGTGTTGGACTTGTCCCGAATTCTCGCCGGGCCTTTTTGCACCACGATGCTCTCCGATCTGGGTGCGGAAATCTTCAAGCTTGAATCTCCCGGAAACGGCGATGAAACCCGCACCTGGGGTCCTCCGTTCAAGAAAGGAGAAAGTGCCTATTTTTTGGGTGTGAACCACGGCAAGAAGAGTATCGTGGTCGACCTCAAAAAAAGCGAAGGCCTCGAGGTCGCCCGCGCCATTGCAAAAAAGGTGGACGTGTTTGTCGAGAATTTTCGCCCCGGCGTCGTGGATCGCCTGGGCGTCGGGTATGAGGCGCTGTCCGCCTTGAACCCCCGACTGATATACGTTTCCGTCTCCGGTTTCGGGCAGACGGGCCCGTATCGGGAACGCTCGGGTTTTGACATCGTCGGCCAGGCGATGAGCGGCATCATGAGCGCAACGGGCGAACCGGACGGCGGACCTTGCAAGGCCGGGGTTCCGCTCAGCGACCTCACGGCGGGCATGTGGGCGGCTTACAGCGTAAGCAGCGCATTGTTCGCCAGGGAGAAGACGGGCAGGGGGCAATACATCGATCTGTCCCTTCTCGACAGCAGCGTGTCGCTGCTCACGAACCTGAGCGGCTGCTATTTCATGGATGGCAGCATGAGCGAGCGGTGGGGTTCGGCCCATTTTCAAATCGTCCCCTATCAGGCGCTCAAGGCCAAGGATAAGGAAATCATCATCGGCGTGACGAGTGATCGGTTCTGGGGTTATTTCTGTGACATCATCGAGGCTCCTGAGCTGACGAATGACCCGAGGTTCGTCGACATTCCCAACCGCGCGAAAAATCGCGCTCAGCTCATCCCCATATTGGAGCGGTATCTCTGCAGGCGAAACGGAAATGAATGGCTGAAATTACTGGAGGAAAAAGGGATTCCCTGCGGCCCGGTTTATGATGTCGGCGAAGCGCTCGAGGATGAGCAGGTTCGCCACAGAGAGATGGTGGTGGAAACGGAACATTCGCTTCTGGGTAAAATGAACACCACCGGTGTTCCCCCAAAATTTTCCGAGCAGCCGGGGAAGGTGCAAGGGCCGGCTCCTTTGCACGGGGAACATACCCGGGAGATATTGTCGGAACTTCTCCAGTGGAGTGATGAAAGAATAGAAGAGTTGATTCGAGATAATGTGGTTTCAGATCCGAAGCCCAGATCGGAGATTGGAATTCCCTTGGAAAATTGAGGACTCTCGATGAGCGCCTCATTTTGCAGACAGCCTTTCTATCAATCCCCCGAGCAGCGCGCCTCTTGGCGCGAGCGAATCGAGTTCCAGGTATTCCTCGGCAGTATGCAAATTTCCACCTACGGGTCCCAGGCCGTCGAGAACGGCAACTCCAAGCGGGGAGAGGTAATTTCCGTCGGAGCCCCCACCGGTGGGGCCGTGCTTGAATTCGACGCCCGCATCCAGGGCGATTTCTGCCGCGATAGAGAGGAGTTTTTCCGTCCCATGGTTGAATTCCATGGCGGGTCTTCCGCTGATTTTTTGGAATATCGAGCGTGTCCCGTCGATGTGCGATTCGGAAATAATGCGATGCAGTTCATCCGTCATGGAATCGAGAGTCGCTTGTTGGTCTGCGCGCACTTCAATGTGGCAGGAAGCCTCGTCCGCCACGATGTGCGGCCTGTGCCCACCCGAAAGACCGGTGATGTTGATGGTCCCGTCTCTCCGTTCCAGGTTTTGGATGGCCACCATTTGGTGGGCGAGTTCGTGCACGGCGCTTCTGCCTTTTTGAGGTTCTACCCCTGCATGGGCCGAGACGCCGCTGACGAGCAATTTCCCGTAGCAGCTCCCTTTTCTCGAGGATACGATGGAGCCGTTTGCACGGCCGGACTCGATGATCAATGCCGCGGCGGCGTCTTTGCCGATTCGCTCTATCACTTCCCTCGAAGAGGGATTCCCGCGTTCTTCATCGGTGTCGTATAAGATACTGATTTTCCCGAATTCCTCGAATCCTTCGGCCAGTAGCGCCTCCATCGCGAATTGACAAACCACGAGACATCCCTTCATGTCGGCCACCCCGGGGCCGCAGGCAATCCCGTCTTTTATGGTGAACGGTCTTTGCGCGGCGGTGCCCTCGGAGAAAACGGTGTCGCAATGGCCGATGAGGAATATATGAGGGCCGTCTTTTCTTACGCCGTGAAACGTCGCCAGAAGGTGGTCCCCCGTTTCATGCGTGCCGGGAATCATCTCTACGTCAGCTCCCATGGCGCGATATTTTTCAGCGAAATGGGAGGAGACGGCGTTCGTTCCCTTGCTGGGAAACGTCGGGGAATCGATGCTCACCACGTGGGCGATTTGCTCGATGATTTCCTCTTGTCTGGCTTCAAGCGCTTTTCTGATGGCGGCCGCGCCGATCATTCGTTTCGCCCCTTGCTGTAAAAATTTCCCGCAACAGAATCTCCCGTGAGCAGGTAATCGTAAATGCCGTCGGGTACGGCCTCAAATATCGTCTGAGCTTCCTGAAGGGCTTCTTGGGAGGTGCAATGGCTCAGGTAGAGTATCCGCTTTGCGCCTTTGGGAAACCGATTCGGGTAGCTCTCCGGATGACTCGCCAATCTCGCCAGATGATGTGCGCCGATAACTTCCCCGGCTTCTAAGCCTGCGATGGTGCGAACTTTTTCCATGCGATGGACGATTCGCTCATCCGCTCTTCGCCCGATTGCGGCGAGTCCCAGCACGAGTACGCAATGAGTCGCTCCTTGGGGTATGACCGGCTCATCTGGCCCCGGGGCCTTGATGAGTCGTTTTCTGGCGCCATCGGTTTTCACGACCATCACGCCGTGAAAGCCCGAGGCGCGCAGGGCCTCCACTTGGTTCGCCTCGAGGCCGCGAAACATGTTCTGGGGCAGTTTTTTCTCTACCCAGACGACGGCGCCGCGCCCCGACCAATCACGGGCGACGGATTGCAGTTCAGCGTGACCCTCCTCGCTCAACAGCACTGGCGGCGCGTCTTCGCCGCCCAGGGCGTGGAGGTTCGTCGTGCTGGTGATAATGACGGGAAACGGCTCATCCAGCATCTCCCGGATGAGCCGCTTCATGAGCGTGGCCTTGCCGCCGGCGCCCATGACGCAGACCATGTCTCCGGGGGCGATGTCCATCAGCGGGCGCAGCTTTTGCGAAGAAAATGGTTCCATGGGCATCTTCAAGCCGCGGCACGATAGATTCTCTCGATGTCCTCGAGCGAGAGCTCTTTGGGATTGCAGCTTAAAAGACGCTCTAGCTTGAAGGCGGCTTCGGCCAGCTCCGGGATGGCGTGTGCGGGGACGTCCACTTCGCCGAGCCGGGTAGGCACCCCGCAATCGCGACAAAGTTTCTCGACCGCGCTGACGGAAAGCCCGGCGGCTTCAGCCGTGGACATGTCATCGATGGATTCGCCCAGGATCCGGGCGATGCGGGCGAACTTCTCAGGCGCAGCGGCGTGGTTTTCCTTCATGACGTGGGAGAACATCAGAGAATTGCTGACCCCGTGGGGAATATGAAACCGCGAGCCGAGCGGATACGCCAGTGCATGGATGGCGCCCGCCCCGGCTCCTGCGAGCGCGACGCCGCCATAGTATGAACCCAGGGCCATGTTGGTTCTGGCCTCGATGTCGCTTCCGTCGTCACATACGCGCCTCAATGAGCGGGCGATGAGTTTCATGCCCTCCAGGCTGTACATCTCGCTCAAGGGCGTGGCGTTTCTGGCCACGTAGGTTTCCAGGCAATGCGTGAAGGCGTCCACACCGGCGGCGGAGGTGACTTTCGGCGGTGCGGAAAGCGTGAGATTCGGGTCGACGATGGCGGCGAACGGGATGACGTGCGTACTCACGATGGCCAGTTTCACCTGTTCTTCCGGCACAGAGAAGATGGCGTTGGGTGTGGCCTCGGCGCCCGTTCCACTCGTGGTGGGCGCCAGAATGGTGGAGCGGCCCGGTTTCGGCACGAGTTCTATGCCCAGATAATCCCTGGGCGCGCCGTCGTTTCCCAGCAGAACGCCGATGGATTTCGCCATGTCCATCGAACTGCCGCCCCCGACCCCGACGACGAGGTCGAAAGCGCTGTTTTTGAATTCATTATATGCATTTTCGAGATCGCCGATGGCGGGCTCTGGCGGGCACTCATCGTATATCGTTACTTCGACGCCGGCCTCCTTGAGAGGAGCCAGCGCCATGTCCGCCACGCCTGCGCCTCTCACACCCTTGTCCGTGAAGAAAAGCGCGTTGCGGGCGCCTAAAAACGCCGCTTCATCCTTGATTTTCGCTATGGTTCCGAGGCCGAACCAGGTTCGTTTCGGGTGGCGTATGCTGTACATGAGGCGAACTCCTTGCTCGTAAGCTGCTTTATCGGGAAATCGCTGCTCGGGATGTTTTGAACCCCATGGGTCGGCATTATCCCCATGCGCACGACCGGATGCAACGGATTCGGGGGAATTTCGTGAATCAAGGCTTCCAGCGGCGGTTCATCAGAAGCCGCCATGCGTTCCGGTAGGCGATGAGCTTTCCGGCGGGCGGGCTGATGTTTCCAAGCACGTTTTCACGGAAAAAGAGCGTTCTTCCCGCATAGGTCCCCGGATTGGCTGGGGAGGAATCGTTCCCGGCGGTGAAATGCCCCACGCGCGCTTCGAGCAACGCCCGCCATTCGCGGGAGAATGTTCCTCCCGGGTCGTAGAGATGATTCTTCCGTGGAATGGTTGCATCGGAGGCAGGCGGATCCTGGGTCAGGGTGAAGAGGAGGCCCGCGTGCCTCAGGCTCAGCGCCCGCAGGAGGCCGTGCCCGTAGCCGGGTAAAGCGTTCGGATTCAATATCCTGCCGGCTTGCGTCCAGACGATTCTCGCCTCGGGCGCCGCCCTCATTAGCCGCTCGAGTTGCTCAAGGCCACCGTCATCGGGCGGCATGTCGAGAACGAGAAAGCTTTGTTTCGCGGCTGCCAGACGCATCATCGCCCCCAAAGCCTCTCCGGCCCGTTTCATTCGTGTTTTATCGGAGGATTCCGGCCGCCACGCGATCTTCCCGATCCCGAACGCGCCGCTCGCAAGTTGCCGTTTGATGCCGGCAAGATAACCGCTACCGGTCCGCATCCAGTCACCCTGGGAAGCCGAGGTGGTGAGCGGTATCAATCGTCCGGGGTATTGCGCTACCACCTTTTTGATGGCCTCCTCGCGCGCCGAGGTGACCGCGCCCAGGGCGACGCCCGCGCGGTTCATGCCCTCGATGAGCCCTGCCGCGCTCTTCCAGCGGTCGAGCGAGATTTCAAGATCGATCAGGGGATAGGGGCCAGATGCGAGATGTTTCCTGAGAGTGCGTTCATACAGCTTGACCCGCGCCTCGCGGTTTTGCTTCGCCTTCGATTTCAGCGCGTTGGGCGGTTTCGCGGCGTCTGCAAGCCCGGCGGTGAAGCACGCCCCGATGAGGCATGAGAACGAGAAGACGATGAGGCGTATCGCCCGTCTTCGCACCCGCTCGGCTCCGCTGCGGCCCGTCGAAGCCACTTTCGTCTACTCGTTCACGATGGCGACGGCGCGGATGTGCGTCCCCGTGGCGCCTTGCCAGTGAAGCGGCAGGACGCTCGCCGTGAACCCGTGCGCAGCGGGAATGGCGCCTAGGTTGCAGAGGTTCTCGATGTGCCAGTATTCGCGCGTCTGGAAGAGGCGGTGGCACGGCCAGGGGTCGCGCCGCTCCAGCATCTCCTTGATGGGCAAGTCGAAGCCCGGCGCGTCGATGCCCATCACGCTCACGCCCTGGTCGATGAGCCACTCGGCGCTCTCGCCCACCATGCCGGGGTGGTCCGTCAGGTAGCGCGGCTCGTCGTTGTAGGCGGCCGCCCCCGTCCAGAGGAAGACGATCTCACCGCCCCGGAGCGTGTAGTCCTCCCTGGCGAGCGCATCTTCCAAGTCTTTGATTTCGATGGCCTCGCCCGGTTTCTTGCCCCGCATGTCGAGCCGCAGGCCCGGCCCGTAGCATTTCTCCAGCGGGATGTCCTCCGACCACGAATCGTTCCGGCCGCCGTGGCTTCTCGCGTCGATGTGGGTGCCGCAATGCTCGCTGAAGATGCACACGCTGTGGGCGAACAGCTCGGGGAAGCCCATCTTGTCGGTGCCGATGCGCTCGGCGGACTCATATGTCGTCTCTATCATCTGGATGACGGGCTGCGGCGTGCCCGGGTAGCGCTCCATCCACATGTGGACGGGCATGGACAGGTCGATAATTTCAGGCATTTCCTCGCATCTCCCCTCGTTTCGTCGCATTTCCCGGTTTCATGCGGGCGGCGATGCGCCTAATATACATCATCGCGCGCAGGGGAGAACCCCCCGGCCCGCCCCGGTTTTCCACCGGTTTTATTTTCAGAAAAACGTCGTGAATTTATCTTATTTTATCGGATTTTTTAGAATTTTTCAGAAATTCAAGGTGGGTTCTGCGCCCTAGTGCTCGTACGCCTTGGTGGCGCTCACGGGAATCATGCAGACGAACTCCATCGTCTCGTCCGAATCGTTGTGGAAGGTGTGGTTCTCGCCCGGTGCGACGAATATGGCCGAGCCCGGCGCGATGGCCTTGGTCTCGCCCTCGACTATCACCCGGCCCTCGCCCTTCAGCATGAACACCTGGTGCTCCCAGGAGTGGGAATGGTCGGGCGTCTGCCCGCCCGCCTCTATCTCGATGACCCGCATCGCCATTTCGGTTTCGCCGTCGCGCTCGCTGAGCAGCCAGCGGATGCCCGCGCCCTTGGCCGCCTTCTCCGCTTTCAGTTCCGCGTCCTTGTAGTTCATCACCTTCATGGCGTCACCCCTCCTTTGGTTGGATTCGCGCCCTTCGCCTTTATCCCGGAACGCGGCGGATCATACCACACCCCGCGGCGTGAGTGTCAAAACCGCCGACGGGTGATGAGGGGAGATTGTTCCGACCGGAAAGGGAATTTCCGTAGGGGTGTCGGTTTTCCCCGAGGAGGGGGAGACAGAACGAGCCGCCCGCTTTTCTCATGGAGTATCTGCGATTTTCAGGAGATGTTTTCCAATTTGTTTCGCAAGCCTGACCGGAACGGCGTTTCCTATGTGCTTGGCGATGTGAGTTTTATACCCGAAAAACTCGTATCCGTCTGGAAAAGATTGCAAAGCGGCGGCTTCACGCAGCGATATCGCACGGTCCTGTTCTGGATGTCCGTATCTGCCGTTGGATATGCTGTGGCATCGCCCCGTGAGGGCGGGTGCCGGGCTATCCCAGTGCATTCGTCCGTAAACGTCTGTATGACCTTTATAGTCCCCTTTGTGACATTCCAGTCTCAGGTGGTCCGGCCATGATCTTCGGTCCCCACCATCATGCGGCGTAGCTCGTAATCGTTTTAGGTTTAATTCTGCAATGGGAGCGGCGAAATGGTTCAAGATTTCAGGGTGGTGTTCTCCGGCGGCGATTTCAGGAAAATGAGAAATGGCTTGCCGTACTGTCCTGAACGGACGATTTTGATTGCCGTATGTCGCATCGGGTAACGAAGATTGTCTATGTCTCGTGGCCAGTAATACAAGACGCCTTCTGTTCTGCGGGACTCCGTAGTGTTTCGCATCGAGGACATAATAATCGTATCCATAGTCTTTCGCGGTAAGCATCTTGAGAAACCGGCGAAAAGTGCTAAAGCCGCGTACACTCGCAATGCCGGGGACATTTTCTATCAATACAAATCCCGGTAATACTTCTTCAACGAGTCGTGCAAATTTTCCCAGCAGTGTTGCATCATTTCTTTTTGCAGCCCCTTTACGTTGCGGACTGAATGGTTGACATGGGGCACATCCGGCAAAAAGAACATCGTCATAAGATTCCGATTGGCACTTCAGGTCTAGATCTTTTGGTTTAATCTTTCTAATGTCAGCCTCGACAAAACGGACTCCAGGATTGTTGTGTTCATAGGTGTCTTTGCAATGTTTGTCATTGTCAAATCCGGCGATGACCTCAATCCCTGCGTCGAGCAAACCCCTGGTCAGGCCTCCTGCCCCACAAAAGAAATCGTAGGCTTTAATCATTATTTTTACTGCGTTCATTTTTGACATTTTCGATAATCTCGTCACGCCATGCATCAATATCTCGGTCCGGCAGACCCGGTCGACCAGCGGTTTGTAAATATGCCCACGCAATCAATTCACGGAATGGGCTGTCGAGAGAAGCGATTCGAGAAAATTCAGTTTTGATTTTTTCGATGGGAATCAGTTCCAAATCTCTTAGATTAGCTGCCATCGGTGGAATTCGATTCTTCAGACCTGGAAAAGGGACGATAGTCTCAAAATAACCCTGGGCGAGAGTGCCTGATAAATTGCTTTTTAGTTTATCAATCCTTATGTTTTTCCAGCTAGAGAGTTGCAGGCTATCATTGATTGAATGACATCTTGCAACCAGAACGTCGCGGACTTTTGCACTACGACCACAGGAAGATACGAGATCGCATGACGGGGTTAGAACCACTCGAAATGCAGCAGGATCTTCATTTGCTCCACCTTCTTGTTTGAAAATGTCGCCCAACCGAATGTCCCTGCTTATTGGTGGATACAGGTACTGTTCCAAACCGGCAAGATTGGTTCCGTCTGCGGAAATCTCATCCATCTGAGCGGCGAGTCGGCGTCTTCCAGATCGTTTAATCATATCATTGCGTTGTTCAGAATCATCCAAAACTTCGAAGGCGTAAGGAGCAACATCCCGCATCGCGCAGGAAAAAGAATGCCTGATATCGTTTTCTGCATTTTTTAGCGCGTTGACATGAGGCAGGAATTCGTTAATCGCTTTCAAAACCTTTTGCGGGCTCTTTGCTCCCTTCTTGATACTTTTCTCAAATGGATGCGGGTCACACTCATAATCATAAATTTCTTTCACACCAGAATATATTATGATTGGGCAGAAATGTTGATTCCAAATAAAGTTGCGAGTTTTTAAGCCTTCGGTTTCTTCGTCTGGAGAAGCGCCCTCGAGCAGGAGATCAAGTACTACGATGTCTGGATGGAACGATATAATCTTTTCTTCAGCATTCTTGAATTCCGATACCATGTAGCATACGTTTTTTATTTTCGCTTTAATGAATCTTAATACAGGTTCTATAGCTTTCTGATCATCTTCTATAAATAGCAACTTTAGCATGTAACACTCTCTTGTAATTTGCGTTCAGCGTTTTTTGCTTAAAGGCAAATCGAATGCGAATGATGCGCCCCTCTTTGTGTTTCCGTATTCGATCGCCATACGGCCCCCATATGCAGCCACCAATTCCGAAGCTACTGTGAGTCCCATTCCAATTCCGCCCGGCTTTCTTGTCACACCAGGCCAGAATATTTTCTCTATGTCTTCTTTGTTAATTCCCGGCCCTGTATCGTGAACTGACACACGTACGCGTTCCCCGTTGTTTATGGTTGTGAGGCGAAACTCAAGTTTTCTGTTTTTGTCAGGAACATCGCCTAACCAATACACTGCATTTGTCACCAGGTTCAGGATAATCGCATCGAGTTCTCCTGGGTCAGCAGCCACAGTGGTTTTTGAGTCAGGTACTCGGCATTGAACGTTTTTTCTCTTGATTTCACCCCGGTGAAGCATCAAACAATTTTTGATTTGATCTTCTAAAACAGAATAACGCCTCCGTCGTCTGAAATTACGGCTTGCCAGGGGTGCGAAGGTGTCCGCAAGGCGCTCCAATGCATCTACTGCATTTTCAGCGGAGCGGAACTCTTCCTCCAAAAGTTTTTCTTTGAATGGACCAAATCTGTCTTGAATGCATCTCAAAAAACTTCCGAAGGATATCGTGCGATTCCGAATTTCGTGCACTAGCATTTGAGCGATTGTTCCAATAGTAGCCAGACGACTGTAGTATACAAATCGCTCCTGAATAGCCTTGCGCGCTGAGTTTAGTGAATTACTGAAAGTGCGGAGCGAGGGAATCACATCTGATGCCTCGGCACCCTCCTCGGAAAGGGCCATGACTTCTTCAGTGAACTCTTCCGCAGACAATTGTTCGAATAGATCCTCCATCGGTTTTTCGCGATCAGGCTTTATCCGATCTTCATCTCGTTCATTTTCGAGAAGAGCAACGACAGATTTCAGAATTTCCTCGAACTCCGCCACTTGAAGGCTCGTAGCCAGACGTTCACGGTCGCTGGTGTCCGCGATTTGTGGATTGTTTTCAGCCGATATCGAAACGTAGCCGACAAGTTGGCTCGTACTCAGCCGTGTTCCAACCTTGCTGACGCGCCTGAGATCGAGTCCCAACCAGTCACGTGCATTATCAGATTTGGGAAGTGTCAGAACACCGTCTCTATAAACGGAGATGCCTTTATGAGCACGAATGGTTTTTCTCACTTGGCTCTTTTGAAACTCGAATCGTTCTGCGATTTCCTGAGTATCATCGGGAGCAATGTCCCAAGCCCGGATTTCGAAAGTGAACGGTCCACAACTCGTCATTTCCGAAGAAAAATGAAAGCGAGTGCGATCCTGAATAGCTTCGTAAGTCCGCCTCCAAGGAAGCTTCAATTTTCTGTTTCTTGGGGAACCTCCCGTTATAGGAGTAAATTGATATGTTGCGTTTACATTACCTACATTGTCGACATTCCCTTTGATACTGTATTTTGGATTCGACAAAAACTCTGGAGATTCTATTTCTACTTCCTCGGTCAAATTCTCACCGAAACCTGACAGGAAGATTTTGAAATCGCCAACGGCTGAAAATGGTGATATCAACCGCGCGAGATTTTCTTTCAGGTCGAATACGCGATTCTTATCCCATTGCTCTTTAAGGCCAAAAATGCCGAGTCGGGTTCCGGATTTTTTGAACGGAGACTTCTCGGGATACTCCCTGCATCCGACGAAGCTATCCGACAGCTCGTTTCCTCCTGAAATATCGGACCAGTTCACGTTGACTTCCCAGCAAGGAGCCCTGGGGGCTTTTGTGAGCATGTGAAGGCGCTCCCCGAGACGTGCAACGGAAAGACGCCCGAGCCCTTTTTCACCGGCAACGCGGCGTTTTTTCTTTCCGCTCTTCACAAATGGGTTTTGTTCTTTGTGAGGAGTTGCAACGAGACACCAAACGTTCTCGATAATTTCTTTGGTCATACCATGACCGTCATCTTCGATTTCCAGAAACGTACCTTGAGACGGATCGTCACGGAATCGAAGCCAGACATTTTCCGCAAATGCATCGTATGAATTCTTGACAAGTTCGATAACGGCTACAACATCATTTGTTACAAGATCTGCACCCAGAGCCGCGAAGACCCTCGGATGCATCCGAAACGATATTTGCTCGAAACCGTTATTTTGTTTAGTCATTTTATTTGCCATGCAGGTTGACGCTCTCTGTTTCTTTTGTCCTACGAGGACCTTTTAATAGAGGAATTTGCAGTAGTTCTTGATTCGAGTTCAGAAAATCCGCTGCTTGTCTGGCAATGTATTCTAATGCTTCCGTGCGGTTTGTCCCCGGCCTTCGAAATCCGCATTCCCAGATAGTCAGAACTCGCCAACCAAGTTTCTGCAACTCGGATACGGCTATTGAATCACGCCTTGCGGTATCTTCGAGTTTTGTTTTCCACCATGCTCTACGTGTTCCAGGAATAGAAGAAAGATGACAACCATGATAATGCCAGAAACACCCGTGTATGAATATAACGGAGCGGTATTTTTGGAAAACCATATCGGGTGTCCCGGGGAGGTCATTACGATGCAGGCGATACCGAAATCCCATAGCGAAGAGACGACGGCGTATCTCTAACTCCACTTTGGTGTTCTTGGCCCGGACCGAAGACATCATTCGGCTGCGGGTTTCTTTGTTTACGGTATCTACCATTAGATAGGCTCAACCAGGGCAGATGCTAAAGCCGCCTTGCGTTTCGAGTAATTTCACCCCCCAAAATACCTTCTCATCATCCCCCTGTCATCTGGCTAGCTTTACCCCCCTCACGAATAAAACCGCCTCACGATCTCCTCCAGACTGAAATCCTCCGCGCGGATGGCGTCGAGGAGGTCGGCTTCTTTGGCGAGCACGCGCCCGGCGGCGTCGGGAACGTCCGCCGCGATGTCCTTCGGCACCACGAGCGCGCCGCCCCCGTCCGCGTGGATGAGGTCGCCCGGAACCACGGCCATCCCGCCGACCGATACCGGCGTGTTGACGGCCACCACGCGCACGTCGCCGCGCGAGACCGTGGTGCCCGCGCACCAGGTCTTGAAGCCCGCCTTGCGCATCTCTTCGATATCGCGCACCACCCCGTCCGTCACCACGCCCTCGGCTCCCAGGCGCGAGAAGAGGTTCGACATGATCTCCCCCCAGAGGCACGCCGAGCGCGGCCGGGGGCCGACGTCCTGCTGCACGAGGACGCAGGGCTTGGGCGCCGCGGCCACGGCTTCGTAGAGCGCGATGCGCGATGCGTGCGCCCGCTCCTCGCCCGGGGCGTATTCGCCGGTCGTGAACGTCACGGCGTAGCCGAGCGCCACGCCCATATCGGGGAACATGCACTCGATACTCGCGTCGGTGTGGCCGAGCGTCCTCGGGCGCACGCCGAAGGATTCCACGGCGTTCGAAACCGTGGGCGTGTCGATCGCTCTCAGCTTCGCGAGCGTTTCTTCGGATAGCGTCATCTATCGTCTCCTTATCTGATAAGAGGCCGCGCCGCGCGCGCCTCCCGTGAACCGAAAAGGTCGTAACGGATGGCCCGATTATATGATCGGGAGCGCGAGGAGAGTAGGGGTAGGGGAAGTGTGCCTGAATCTTCGCATAAAGCGGATCGAGCTTGATGGGTATAACAATAATGTTATATATTGTATAGTGCTCCAAATCGGTGTCCTTGGCTCACCGGACGAAAATGGCCTAAAAAGGCGTCATTCCGGCGAAAGCCGGAATCCATTTTGGTTTTTGCCTCGTCGCCTGCGGTCTTTCTCGCTGCCCACATCCAGCCTTTTTGTTCTTGCCGCCTACGATCTCGTCCGCCGTATGCACGGTCTTTTCGGGGGGAAAGAGAATGGATTCCGGCTTTCGCCGGAATGACGATCAAAGTCGAAGGACAATTACGACCGAGACGCATATCGAGCCGTCTACACTGTGAAATTTGAAGATGCCGTATATGTTCTCCACGTCTTCCAAAAGAAATCGAAAAGGGGAATTCGGACGCCACGGCGGGATATGGAGATCATCAAGGCCAATTTCAAGCGATTGATTGAGCGAATGAAAAGGTAGAGAAAACACCAGAAAACGAGGAGAGCGGAATGGATCAAAAAATCATCACGGAAGGAGTAATGAACGTATTCGAGGATTTGGGGCTTCCCGATGCCGATGAACTGATCCTCAAGGCGGAACTTCTCTCGGAGATTATGGATACCATCGAATCGAGAGGGCTCAAGCAAAAGGACCTCATGAAGCATCTCGGCATCAAGCAACCCGAGGCGTCCTATCTCATGAACGGGAAGCTCTCGCGCTTCTCCCGCGAGCGGCTGATCGACTACATGGTCAAGCTCGGCATGACGGTGGAGTTGCGGGTGAAGAAGCCGAAGAAAGGCGCCCCCCTGAAACCCGGCGCGCTGATATACGCGGGAGCGTCGTAAGGAATGAGGGTCCGTAGGCGGGAGTGGTTCCTCTCTCCTCGGGGCTGTTGAAAAAGTCCCCGTCGGGGGATATTGCCTTTAGAGGGAAGGCCGCTTTCGCGCGAACCCCCGACCTCCCTCTTTGAAAGCAACCCCCCCTACCCCCCCTTGTCAGGGGGGCAAGAAAAAGCAAAAGCCCCTCTACCGGCGGCGGGCGTCGCCTTTTCATACCCCCTCGCCGGGGGAAAGAAGAAGCAAACCCCCCTCAACCCGGCGGGGGCGTATCGCCTTTTTATACCCCCCTGACAAGGGGCTGTTGAAAAACCCTGTTTTGAAGCAGGGGGTATGGCGGCTCACGCGGCTTGGGATAGGAAGCCCAATCGGCGCGTGAGGCCGCGAGGAACGCGCAGACGGCGTCTCCGGGCGGCGCAGGCCCTCCACAGAGCGAATATATCCGCCGCAACAGCGGCGGCGAGCCGCTTGAGGTTCACCGCAGTCGCCGTCAGGTAGGCCTGGATCCTCATGTTCGCAAGGCCCCGGCGCACCGCCCGCCCCAGTCCGTGCCGACTCTTCGCTTCGCCGTGGTAGCCCTCCGAACGCGACATGTGGCGGCGCCACAGCCGGCCCTCCTCCTCCCCCCGGCGCGCGCGGCGACGGCGCGCGCGCAACAGCGCCGGATACTCGTGCGGAATCAGCACCGTCCTGCTCGTGTGCGACTTGGGCAGACAATCCGACCTCAGCGCGCAGCCCGCGCAATCGCGCGTCCTCGAACCATAGTAGCGCCCCCGCTCCGTCTCCTTCCGGGGACGCAGCGTCTTGCCGCCCGGACACTTCACCACCTTGCGCCGCTCGTCGTAGCGGAACAACTGCAGCGGAACACGGCTCTGGGAAGGCTCCTTCTTCGCCGGTATCAGCGCGGCGACGCCACGCCGCTCCAATGCGCCGTACACCTTCGAGTACGCATAGCCCGAATCCGCCGTCACCACCGCGGGCGCGCGACCCGTGAGCTCGCAAACCGCATCCAACTGCGGCTCCATCATCTCCCGCTCGTTCAACGTCCCCGCCGTCACCTCTACGTCGAGGACAACGCCCCGCTCGTCGTCCACCACCGCGTGGTGCTTGTAGCTCGGCTCGAACCCCGCCCGAGCGCTCTTGCGCGCCAGGCGCGCGTCGGGGTCCGTTCGGCTCACCGGACCCGAACCCCCGCCACCGCCCTTCTTCCCCGTCTCATCCTCCGAGTCGTTCTCCCGCACCACCTTCTCCGCGTGGCGCTCCGCCAGACTCTCCCAGCTCACGTCCGCGCGTATCAAAGACGCGTCCATGTGAACCACTTCTCCCTTCGCCACCTTCGCCTCCACGCAAGACTGAACCGTGCGCCGAAATATCTCCTTGAATCGCGCCTCCCCCCACCGCTGACGGATACGCGTCAGGCTCGAATGATCCGGCAACTCCTCGTCCAGCTCGTAACCGATGAACCACCGGATCGCCAGGTTCACCTGCGCCTCGCGAAGCAGATGCCGGTCGTGAACGTGGCCCAGCAGAAGACCCGCCAGCATCAACCGCACCACCACTTCCGGGTCGATCCCCGGTCGACCGTTGTCCGCGCAATAGCACTCCGCCACCTCCTCGCGAAGCCAACTCAAATCCAGTACGCGGTTCACCCGGAACAATATGTAATCTTCGGGAATCAACTGCTCCAGCGAACCGGCCACGAACAATTCCATCTGCCCGCGCCTCTTGCGGTCCAACATCGGGGAATCTCCCATCTCGGGCGAGGGGGGATAACTCCATACGATCACAAAACCAGGGGTTTTTCAACAGCCCCGACAAGGGGGGGTAGGGGGGGTTGATTTAATGGGGTTTCCCTTTCAGGGGGGTTGCCATTACCTTCTCAGGGGCTTTTTCATCGGGCATTCCCCTCGGGATGCCCGACCCCTCAAGGGAAGAGTATTTATTGCAACTCATTTGCATGGACAACCATAGGGGGTTGTCCCTTTGAAGGACAGGCGCGGGGGCCTGTCCCTACCCACCCATCCTCTCTTGCCAGTCGCGCATGGCGGCGCGGGTGGTGTCGAAGGCGAGCTCGTCGAAGTCGATCGCATCGGGCGATACGAGCTTGACCTCGGTGGTCTCGGAAAGCGCGCGGGGGGCGCCCCCCGTCACGGCGCCCGTGTAGACGATGAGCACGGTGGCGTTTCCCTCGAAGGAATACACCCCCAGGAGCGAATCCACCGCCACCTCGATCCCCGCTTCTTCTTTCGCCTCGCGCGCGGCGGCTTCCGCGACCACCTCGCCCCGGTTCACGAAGCCGCCCGGGAACGTCCAGAGCCCCTTGCCGGGGTTGTGGGCGCGCCGCACGAGCACGGCCTCCCCGTCGACCGTCGCGACGACGCCCGCCGCGACTTTCGGGTCCAGGAAGTGGACGTGGTTGCAGGACGCCGCGCTGCAGCAAAGCTGGGCGGTGCCGTCCCCCTCCGTCCAGGGGCGGTAGACGAGCGGACTCCCGCAGGCGACGCAGAACTTCACCCCGCCGCCGAGATGGGGGTGGGCCTGCGGGGCGTCGGCGTTCAAGTCAGAAATTGTTCGGCTCCGGGCCGGCAGAAGGGGTTGGTGGCTTTCTCGTGGCCGATGGTGGTCTCAGGACCGTGGCCCGGATGCACGATAGTATCGTCAGGCAATGTGAGCAGTTGCGTCCGGATGCTGTTCAACAATACGCCGCCGTCGCCCATGTAGAGGTCGGTCCGCCCGACCGAACCCGCGAAGAGCGCGTCGCCCACGATGGCGTGCCCCGGCTCGTCCCCGTCCCCCGGCCGGTAGAGGGTGACGTTGCCCGGCGCGTGCCCGTCGGTGAGCCTGATCTCGAATTCGAGGTTTCCCACCGGGATCGTCTCGCCGGGCGTGAGGTAAGCGTCCACCTCGGGGACGGGCGGTTCGGGGAACCCGTAGCCGCGCGCCGCGTTCGGGATGTTGCGCAGGTTGAAGAGTTCCGCCTCGTGGAGCCAGTAGGGGATACCGAGCTTTTCCTTCGCCTCCGCGACGCCCTCGGCGTGGTCGAGATGGGCGTGGGTGCCGATGATCCTGGTGAGGGTGAGGCCGTGCCCGCGGGCTACCGCGATGACGCGCTCCACCTCCGCGCCCGGATCGACGTAGGCGCCCTCTTTCGTCTCTTCGCAGCCCACGACGTAGCTGTTCATCTGGAAGGGCCCGACGGGTATCCGCTCGAGGATCAAGAAGGTGTCCTTTCTCTGAACGCGGTGCGGGGGCGCCCGCCCGCTAGGGAACTGTTGAAAAGCCCTCTTCGCACGGAATTGACCACCGCCGTCATTGTCGCTTCTGTTGTAGGGGCCGCATATATGCGGCCCTCCCCGTTCGTGGCATGCGGGTCGCATGTATGCGACCCCTACACTGATGTGGTATCCCGTCGCCGTCATACCGGCATTGCGGGGGTTTTTCAACAGCCCCCTTAGGAATCGGGGGGGAAGATGACGATTTCGATCCTGCGGTTCGTCCGCCGGCCCTCGCGCGTGTTGTTGTCGGCGATCGGGCGGAACTCGCCCATCCCCGCTCCCGAGACCCGGCGCGGGTCGAGGTTGCCCACCTCGACGAAATAGCGCAGCACCCGCGTGGCGCGCGCGGCGGAGAGCTCCCAGTTCGTCTCCCAGCGCTCCGCGAGGCGATCGGATATCTGCACGTTGTCGGTGTGGCCCTGCACCTGCACCTCGCGGTTCGAGTAGCGGCGCAGAAGGCTCGAGAACTTCACGAGCAGGGCCTTGCTCTCGGAACGGACTTTGGCGCTTCCCGACTTGAAGAGGATGGCGCTCGCGATGCTGATGATCACCCGGTCGCCGGCGCGCCGCACCTCCACGGTTCCGCGGCGTCGTTCTCTCGAGAACTGCGCCTTCATGTCCTTTTCGAGCTGGATCTGGAAGCGAATCCTGTCCTCGAAGCGCAGGAGTTTTTTTTGCGTGGCGACGAGGTTTTTCTGAAGCTCCCGGACCCGCGCACGCGAGTTCTCGTAAGCGCGCTCGAAGCGCCCGGCCTTCTTGGCGCTCTCGGTCTGCTGCGACTGCTGGGCGGTCAACTGCGCGCGCAGGTCGGCCACGCGCGTCTCCGTCTGCTGGCTGTGGCGCCTGGCCATGGTGAGGGACTGGCTGAGTTCCTGGGTTTCCAGGTCTTTTTGCTTGATCCGTCCTTCGAGTTCCTCGACGTTCCGGCGAAGCCCGTCGATCCGGCTCTGTTGATCCGAAAGCTCCTTCCTGAGGCCGGCGGCTTCATCCGTCTTTCGCTCGTAGTCTTCGATGCCCACGCATCCGGTGGACAGGGCGGCGGCGAGGAATAAAATTACGGGGCGATGCGTCTGCATTCAGTTTCCTCCTCCGGACATGAAGCGGTTGGCGTCGGCGACGTCGCGCTTGCTGCCGACGATGAAGGGAATGCGCTGGTGCAGTTTTTCGGGCTGGATCTCCATCACCCTGCGGCGGCCGTCGCTCGCGGCACCCCCCGCCTGTTCCGCGATGAAGGACATCGGGTTGCACTCGTAGAGAAGGCGCAGCTTGCCGGCCGGGTTTTTCCTGTCGCCCGGATAGAGGAAGATGCCGCCCTTGAGCAGGTTTCTGTGGAAATCGGCCACCAGCGAGCCGATGTAGCGGCCCGAATAGGGGCGTCCCGAATCGGCGTCCTCGTCTTTCAAATACGCGACGTAGCGGGAGGTGGATTCGTCCCACTTCGAGGAGTTGCCCTCGTTGATGCTGTATATCTTCCCGCGCTCGGGAATACGGATGTCGGGATGGGAGAGGAAGAACTCGCCCACCGAGGGGTCGAGGGTGAAGCCGTCGACGCCGTTGCCCGTGGTGTAGACCAGCATGGTGGAGGAGCCGTAGATGACGTAGCCCGCGCAGACCTGCTCGATGCCCGGCTGGAGGAAGTCGTCGAGTTCCGTGGGGCCGCTCTCCCCCCTGCGGCGCAGGATGGAGAAGATCGAGCCGATGCTCACGTTCACGTCGATGTTCGAGGAGCCGTCCAGCGGGTCGTAGAGCACCACGTATTCGCCGCCCTCCACGTATTTGCCGGGGACGACATAGACTTCCTCCATCTCCTCGCTCGCCAGGGCGGCCACCGAACCCGTGTGGTCGAGGGCCCTTCGCATCACGTCGTTCGCGTATTCATCGAGCTTCTGGACTTCCTCGCCCTGCACGTTCATCTCGCCGGTCAGCCCGAGGATGTCCACGAGGCCCGCCTTGTTGACCTCGGCGTTGATGATCTTGGCGGCCAGGGTGATCTGCGTGACGAGGCGGGTGAAGAGCCCCCGCGCGCCCGGGTGGTTTCGCTCCTCCTCGCGGATGTGGCGCTCGAGCGTCATTCCCTTGAAGCTTGTGCTGGCGACGGTAGCGGCTTCCTGCTGCATCCTCTCTCCTGTCCTTCGCGGGCGGTCGCTCCTCCGGCTACGCGGCGGCGACTTCTCCTTCCATCGCGTCCTCATACGCTCCGGTTCGCGCGGCGCCGTTGCACTTGCACCGGTGGAGGAAGAGCCTCTGGGCGAGGGGTACGTTCGCCGCATCGCCGCCCCAGCCCTTGAGCGCCGGCGCCTGTAGCGCGCGGCCGTAGGAGAAGCTGAGTTCCCAGGGGTGGGGGCCCATCGCGTTCATCGCATTCAGGTGCGCGGTGGCGACGGCGTCGCTCTGCCCGCCCGAGAGGAAGCAGATGCCGGGCACGGCGGCGGGCACGTTTCTCGTGAGAGAGCGCACCGTGGCCTCGGCCACTTCTCCCACGCCCGCCTGGACCGGGCATCCCTTGCCCGAGATCACCATGTTGGGTTTGAGGATCATGCCCTCGAGCGAGACGCGGTGTTGGTGCAGGGCACCGAAGACGCTCTCGAGCGTCTCGTTCGTCACTTGCTCGCAGACCTCGATGGTGTTGTCCGCGTCCATGAGCACCTCGGGCTCCACGATGGGCACGAGGCCCGCTTCTTGGGAGAGCGCGGCGTAGCGCGCGAGGCCGTGCGCGTTGGCCTCGATGCAGTACGCCGAGGGGATCCCCTCGCCGATGGTGATGACGGCGCGCCACTTGGTGAACGTGGCCCCGAGCGTGACGTATTCCGCCAGCCGCTCGCGCAGGCCGTCGAGACCCTCGGTGACCTTCTCGCCCGGTGCGAAGGCCAGGTCCTTGGCTCCCTTGTCGACCTTGATGCCGGGGAGGATGCCGCGCGAGTCGAGCAGCGCGCCGAAGTTCGTTCCGTCCGAAGCGCTCTGGCGCAGCGTCTCGTCGAAGAGGATGACGCCGCTGATGTATTCCTCGATTCCCTCCGTCGTGAAGAGAAGCTCGCGGTAGGCGCGCCGGTTCTCCTCGGTGGATTCGACGCCGATGCTGTCGAGGCGCTTTTGGATCGTGCCCGAACTCTCGTCCGCCGCGAGGATGCCCTTGCCGGGCGCCACCATCTGCTCGGCGATTTTCGCCAGGTCGTTCGTGCTCATGATTTTGCTCCTGCTGGAATTGCCATGAGGTGAAGAAGTTATATGAAATTCCCCCATCCGGGGGAGTTACCCGCGATTCGCCGGTTTTGGATTCGCCGCTGCGGCCCTTGAATCCGGGCTGCTGAACGGCCCGCACGGCGTTCGATCTGTTGGTTTGGAACGAAACAACCCATCGCGCGTGGAGGATAACAAAACCATGCCGAAGAAGAAACCGCCGCGCGGGTGGAAATCATTTTCACATCGTGGTCGAATGGGTTTTCCCGCCCGGGTGGAGAGGTTCCAGTTGCCCCGTATTCCATGTGTGCGCTTAGTGGATTTCATCTCAGTAGATTAGAGAGTTTACGTTGACTAATGAGTTTGAATGGCAAGAGGACCTACCGGTTGAGGCTCAGCAAAATCGAGAGATGTTCGCTCGCTTCGGGTTGGCGGTATATCGCGCGCAGTGTTTGGAACGCCAAATCAAATTGATGCTTGGATCTATGTACAATCAAGGTTTTTTACGAGGTTTGCCTGCGGATTGGGAACACTTCCTTGATGAAGAATCAATTAAGAAAACCTTAGGACAAATGGTAAATGAACTTAAGGGCAAGACAAGCTTGTCACCGACGCTTGAAGCCAGATTGGTTGAAGCAGTTACACTCCGAAACGGGCTTATCCACGATTATTTTCGGGTACATGAGAGAGATATGCTTATCTTAGATGAACGGGAGAAAATGATTTCTGAACTTCAAAAGAAGGGAGATTTTTTACAAGAACTAGATAGGGAACTCATGGAAATATGGAAGAATTGGATGTGTAGTATGGGTGTATCAAGAGAAAAAATTGAATCGGAAATAGAAAATTATATCCGGGAAATAATCTCCAGCAATAGAAAAGATGTATGAAAGGATGAATTGTTCTGACAATTCATTTTGGTCGTATCTTAAACGTGTTTCCGCTTATTTTGGGAATTCTCTTTTAGCAAACGTTTTGCAATGCCTGGGCAAGCACCCATGAGCGCGCAGACCACAGGCGCTGTCCCCTTCTGGCGGATGCCCGCGTTTTATTTCCTGCATTTTTTCGCCGTCGGCGTCATGCTCCCGTTCCTGAACATCTTTTATCATTCCGTTGGCGTGGGCGGGTTCCAGCTCGGCCTGCTGAACGCGGCGCCGCGTCTGTCGAGCGCGGTAGCACCCCCGCTGTTCGGGGCGCTCGCGGACAAGTTCCGCCTGGGCAGAAGCGTGGCCTTCACGTGCGCCGTAGCGAGTTCTCTTTTAGCTCTTCTTCTTTGGGGGGCGAGCGGTTTTATCGCCCTGCTCATATTGATCACGCTCTTCTCCGCTTTGAGAGCCCCTCTCGTGCCGATAGCCGAGAACCTTTGCCTGCGCGAGATAGAGGCCACCGGCGCGCAGTACGGCCGGGTGCGCCTGTGGGGGTCGCTGGGTTTCATCGTCGCGGCGATGGGCGCGGGCCGCCTGGTCGAGACCACCGGGGTCGCCTCCATCTTTCCGTTCGTGGCGGGCGTAGGCCTTCTTCTCGTCTTCGTGATTTTTTTTCTACCGAGAGAGACGGGCCGCGCGCGCCCGCGCTTCCGGGCCGACCTGGGGTTGTTGCTCAAAAGCCGCCCGCTCGCCGTCTTCCTCCTCACCACGACGTTCGCCTCGATTTCCGCAGGGCCTTTCGGGATTTATTTCAGCATCAGGCTGAAGGAGCTTGGGCTATCGGCGGACCTGATCGCCCTCGCGTGGACGGTGGGCGTGGTGAGCGAAATCGTTTTTCTCATCTACGCGCAGGCCATCCAGAAAAGGTTCGGCCTCAAGTGGATGATCGCCGCCGGCATGATCGCCGCCGGGCTCCGTTGGGAGTTCGTCGCCCTCACGACGGATGCGGTTTTGCTCATCCTCATCCAGCTTCTGCACGGCGTCGCCTTCGGCGTCTTTCACGCGGGCGCGATTCAGTACGTCGACCGCCTGAGCAGTGCGGCGACGAAGAACACAGCGCAATCCCTCTACAGCGCCGCCACCTGGGGGGTCGGCTCCACGCTCGGCGCGCTGCTGGCGGGCTGGCTGCTCCCGATATGGGGGTTCGTGACCCTGCTCCACGTCGCCGCGGGAATAGCGCTTTGCGCGGGGCTGGCCTTCGCCGCCTTCGGCGAGAACGTGAAGTGAAGTCGCGCGAGAGGCAGGCATCGATGGATGCGCCGCTTCGGTGGTGCCGCGCTCGCGCTGGACGACCTCTCGCTTCGTGTGGGAGTATGGCGCGCTCCCTTATTGAAGGCGCGAGGTGAAACGAGGGAGACGAGGGATTAAAAAATGACCGAAAAGACCCTGTATCTGGCGAGTCCGTACGGCTTTTCCCTGCAGCAGCGCGAGGGGCCCCTGAAGGAGCTCGTGGCGGCGCTCGAGGGTTTGGGCGCTGAGGTGTGGGAGCCGTTTACGCGCAACAACCAGCCCGAGATGCTCGCGCGCCCCGGCTGGGCGTACCGCGTCGGGCAGAACGACATGCGCGACGTGCGCGATGCGGCGGGCTTTTTCGGTGTGGTGAACGGCTGTCCGCCCGATGAGGGCGTGATGGTGGAACTCGGCATGGCGGTCGCCTGGGGGAAACCCGTATTCCTGTTCCGCGATGATTTCAGGCGCTCCACCGATTGCGAAGCCTATCCGCTGAACCTCATGATATTCACCGGCCTGCCCGAAGTCGGCTGGGAGGCCTACTTCTACACCTCGCTCGATGAGATCGCAGACCCCGAGAAGGCCCTCGCGCGGTGGCTGAGAGACGAGCCGTTGTTGTGAGTGGAGGTTGGATGTGGAGTATGATAGATAATCCTTTGAGAGGGAATATCTATGCACTCGCATCATCGTTACAAAAATCCACCCATAGAAGAAGCGCTTTGTGAATTCCATTTTCAATCGGAGCAAGATTGGGATCCCACGATTCCTGGCAAATTACACAGCAAAGTTGTTGATAAATATGCTGGCAAGCCTCGGCAGCAAAAGGTCGTCGATGTAGGATTACAAATCCAGAAAGACAAACCTCCCAATCTAAGTTATGGCGAAGGGCTAGCACGGGTTCAGCTTGTCACAGAGAATGGAAAGAGAATGGTTGGGGTTGGACAAAATGTACTTAGCATTCACATGCTACGTCCTTATCAAGACTCTCAACATCCCGAGCACAGTGGATGGGACGAGTTTCAGTCTCGAATCAAGCAGGCACTCGACGCGTATTGGAAAGTAGCGGAACCAAGAGGGATATTACGAATCGGTATTCGATATATCAATAAGATAGTGATTCCACAGGCGAAGGTGGAGGTTAACGACTACCTGAAATGTGCTCCGCCGGATGTAATTGAATTGCCGGATAGAATGAGAAACTATGGTAGCCGCGTGGAATATGTTTACGATGATGGAGTGCGTTTAGTCCTATCCAATGGTTTGATCAACGCGCCAATGAACAATATCGGACTAGTACTCGATCTTGATGTCATTTGGGAAAATGCTACTCCAGTTATGAAAGATAAAGCAATGACGAAAGTAGAAGATCTGCGTAATCGCGAAAGAACTGCATTTGAAGCTGTTATTACTGATAAAGCCAGGAAACTCTTCGATGCTGAGTGAAACTTACGAGCCATTGTCTTCCAGCGCTTCCACTTTAGACAACGACATTTTCGCTAATCTCCATCAATCGGGCATGCCTGATGATGATTTACCCTGGCTGGCTCCCGGAAAAGAATCACTTGGGGTCTCTGAAGCGGCTGTGTTGTTGGGAAAAGGAGTGAACGCCCCTGTGCGTAGTTCGTACTTAAAGTGGCAAATTGCGGGTGTGGGAGGCATGTTATTGGATGAGCAACTTTTCCCTATGCTCTTGGATATAGCCTGTTTCGAGCCGGAAACGAAACCGCAGACACTTATCGAGGATCAAGAACAACTACGACTTGCCACTAAATTGCAAGTGAGCTTTGAAGCTGATCCTCTGGAAGATGGGATGAGTCACCCTGCTGAACAAATTATTGAGGAGGCGTTGCGCAGTACAGAAGAGCGAAAGGTACTCGATTGGTTAAGAGTCTTGTCGTTGGATACTGAGTATCCAGGATTCTCTGCATCTGTTCTGCGGTGCCTAGGACGTCAGGCGGGGCCGGGCACGAGTTCATGGCGCACCGAATTCGTGCGCGATGCGTTGGCATCGGATGATGTAGAGATTAGAGACGCTGCAGCACAAGCAGCGGAGTTGTGGGGCGACTTGGGGTTGATAGAAGTTCTGCAGTCGCACTTAGAAACGGAACCATGGCTTCGAGACTACATTCAGGACATCATCGATAATTTACAGGAGTAGGTGATGTTCCTGGCTCGCAAAATCTCCCGCGCAAAGTGGGGGCCTAAGAAAGGGTTGTCGAAAGACGAAATCCAGGCTGACGCGATAACCGGGGATATGCGGACAAAAGACAATGCGTTGTCCTTTTGGGAGTGCGGTGACGGAGCAGAAACTGAAGTCGAAGAGGTAGCGTTAGTGCTCGCCGCCGCTAGCGAACGTATAGACAAGATTGACATCGTTTGGCTTTCCGATGATGAGCTAAGAGCTGATGGTCATTCTTTAAACCATACCAAAGGACGTACACCCGTCAAGGAATTGATTGAACGGCACGTCGATGTTTCCCGGCTTGACTATAGCCGTCTCGGGAAAGTTGCTTCTCGTGTGGTAAATGCAATCGAACAAAAACACTTCCGTCGTCTTGCGAAAGACCGTGTTAAAAATCTTCTTGTAGCGGCAGTCAAAGAAAACCGGGTCGAACTCGCCGACCTTGAGGAGCGTGTTCGAACAGAAGTGTGCGAATTACTCGAAACGAAGCAATAAAATCTCTCTTAATGTTCAGCTTTGACTTCCAAATGTAGGTATTGAGCTAGTTTTATCCCAAATTGCGAATTCATTTCGGCAGCTCATATCTCTCCCATACCGCTTTGTTTGACACGCTATTTGGCAGGAAATTAAAGACAGTCAGAAGGCTTGCCGAGAACCCAGAAGTTCACCTCTTCCTGATAACAACGCGCACGCGGCCCTCGTCATCCGGCGTTGCGCTCCGGATGGTGTGGCCCTCGGCGGCGGCGCTTCCGGAGACGCTGGTGGCGGCCTCGCCGGGGTCGAGCCATACTTCGAGCGTATCGCCCGGCGCCATCGCCTCGAGCGCGAGCTTGGTTCGCACCCAGTTCATGGGGCAGAGTTCGCCCGTGAGGTCGATGGTTTTGGCGCGGCTCATTTTCAGGCTCCTCGTGAGGTTCGTCCGATGTCCGATATTGCCATCTTTTTGACCGGAACGGGAACCGGCGTGGGAAAGACGGTGGCGGGCTGCGTCATCGCGGCCCGTTGGGCGGCTGATGAAAGAAGCCCCAGGATGATGAAGCCCGCCGAATCGGGCTGCTCCCGCGAGGGCGGGCGCCTCGTTCCCGCAGACGCCCTCGCCTTAAAGACGGCGTCGGGCGATCCGAGGCCGCTGGAGGAGATTTGCCCCTACAGATACGAAGTCCCACTCACGCCCGCTCATGCGGCGGAACGCGAGGGCGCGCCGCCGGATGCGGGGCGCATCGCCGCGCAGGTAGAGGCGCTCAAAAAAGAAGGCGGCCCCCTGCTCGTCGAGGGGGCGGGCGGTCTTCTCGCCCCTTTGGCCGAAGGCGTCTTGATGAGCGATCTGGCGCGCCGCGCGAATCTGGCCTTGGTGATAGTCGCCCCGCTGGGGCTGGGAACCATCAACCATACCCTTTTGAGCGTGCGGGAGGCGAAGAGGCAGGGTCTTGCGATTCTGGGCGTCATCCTCGCCGACACGACGGGAGAGGCCACGCCGGCGACGAAGCGAAATCCTGCCGCCATCGCCGAGCTTTGCGGGGCGGACGCCCCGCTGTTGGGTGTGATCCCCTATCTGGCGGATGTAGAAGAGATTATCGCGCGCGCCGCCCCGGGAACCGAGGCCGCAGGCAGGCTCCTGCGTCTGGCGGAGGGCTTGAGGCTGGAAGCGCTCGGCTAGCGGAGTGAATTCCTGCTACGCGTGAACGCGCCTGCGAAGGGATTCCACCTGCTCGGGCGTGCCCAGGGCATAGAGGTGGTCGCCCGCCTGGATTTCAAAATCGGGCCCCGGGTTGAAGCGCATCTCCCCGCTGTTGTGGCGGATGGAGAGCAGGTACACGCCGGTCTCCTGGCTGATCTTCGATTCCCTGAGCGCCATGCCGACGAGGTCCGAGCCTTCGGGCACGGTCACTTCGTCGAAGTCCAGGTCCGTCGTCGCGTGGCCGATCACCTCGTCGAGAAAGCCGGCGAGCTTGGGCCTCAGAACGGACTGCGCGATGCGCATGCCGCCCATGATGTAGGGCGAGACCACGTGGTTCGCGCCCGCCGCCTCCATCTTGCCGATGGAACTCTCGAGCGCCGCGCGGCTCAGGATGAAGAGATCGGGGTTCAGCGCCCGCGCCGAGAGGGTGACGAACACGTTTTCCGCGTCGGTGGCCAGGGCGCAGACGAGGCTCCTGGCCTTCTCCACGTGCGCCTCCATGAGGGTTTCATCCAGCGTGGCGTCGCCGAGGAGCACCAGGCGCCCCTCCTGATCGAGGTGCGCGGCGATGGACGCGTCGTTCTCGATGATGACGTGGGGCAGCGACTCTCTGGCGTATTCCGCCGCGACGGTGGAGCCGATGCGCCCGTACCCGCAGATGATGTGATGGTTTTCGAGTTTGTCGAGTTCTTTCACCAGTTTTCGCCTCCCGAAAATCTGACGCACCCTCTCTTCGAACCTCACCTCGGCGATGATGGCGATTCCGTAGAACACCAAGCCTACGCCCACGACGATGAGCGCCACGGTGAACATGCGCCCTGCCGTGCTCAGTTCACGCACCTCGTCGAAGCCTACGGTCGTGACGGTGATCATCGTCATATAGAATGACTCGACGAGAGACCATCCCTCAATCAGGGTATAGCCGGCTGTGCCAACGATGGTGATGCCGAGCAGGGATGCGGCAATGTAGCCTATACGCAAGGTTTTCCGCGCCTTCTATGAATCATCCGTTCTTCTTTCAATTTGTTCGGTCATGGATTTTAACCGCCGTGGGGTCGCGATGGCGAGGAGGGCCGAGGCGATCGGGATCGCCCTATTTCTTCATCGCCAAATCGAACAACGCGCTCCCGAGCCTCTCCCTGGCTTCGGCGCGGATGGGTTCCGTGGCCTCCGTGAACGCAGCACGCTCCGCATCCGTCAGATCCACGAAGGAAACGCCCTCTTCTTCGAGGCTCCGGCGAATGGCGATCTCCCCCGCCTGGGCGGCCTCTCTTTGGTAATCGATGGCTTCTCGGATGCACGCGAGCGCCGCCTCTTGGACCTGCGCGGGCCAGGCATTGAAGCTCGCCTGGTGGGCGAGCAGGGCGCGCGCCCCATAGAAGTGCCCGCTCATCGTGATGCGCCTTTGGTGGTTCGTGACGCCGTAGGTCACGGTGTTGGAAAGCGGGTTTTCCTGCGCGTCCACCTCGCCCGATTCGATCATGGCGATTCCTTCCTTGAGCTCCACCGGCACGGGCTCGGCTCCCAGGAGTTCGAAGGTCCTGACGTGCGTCTCGTTGGGCTGCAGGCGGATTCTGAGACCCCGGCAGTCTTCGGGCCTCCTCACGTCGCGGACGCTGTTCGAGAGGTGGCGGAAGCCGTTGTCCCAAAAGCCGAGGTTCTTGTAGCCCGTCTGCGCCTCGATTCGCTCGCTCAGGTGCGCGCCGAGCGCGCCGTCGAGCGCGCCGTAGGCGTGGGCGGAATCCCCGAAGGTGAAGGGCAGGTCGACGATCTCGAGTTCGGGCACCCTGTCGGCGAGATAGCTCGTCGAGAAATAGCACATGCCGAGCATGCCGCATTCCACCATGGCGAGGAGGTCGGGCGCGCCGTAGCCGAAATCCATCACGTTCCAGAAAATGTCTATTTTGACTTCCTCCCCCAGCCGCTCGCTCATCTTCTCCCTGAAGAGGACCATCGCGCGGCTGTGGGAGGTGTCGGGCGGAGAATAGCCCCCGATGCGGATGTGGACGGGCCCTGCCATCGGAAATCGCTCCTTATCAAAGATTGAAGGATGATGTGTGTTTGAAAAGCGCGACCATATCACATATATCCTCTCTCGCCGATGGAAGGGCGGATGCTTTTTTTATCGTCATACGGGTTCTCGAAACACCGCCTCGGGTCTTGACGCATTCGTTCCGCTGGGGCATGTTCCATCCTCTGATTTGTCTTTGGAATCAAGGAGATTGAAAATGTCTTCACTTCAAGCGCAGCTTTTCGTGGAAACCGCTTCCGTCACGCTGAACCGCTTAACGAAGGACTTGCAGAAAGAGTTCGAGCCCAAGAAGGGGGATCGGTTCAACGTCGAGGGCATCACCTACGAGATCGGCCCGCCGAAATTCGTGGATTCGGACAAGGCGATTCGCTTCGAGATCAGCTCGAAGATACCCGGTGAAGAACTGCCTGCTTCCTACGATCACGCCAAGTATTTCAAACAGATCGAGAAACGCAACAAATCGGCGAAAAAACCCGTTTCCGCCGACATGGAGAACATCGTCCGCGAGACGCGCGACCAGGAGAGAAAAGAAAGGGATTACGTGAAGCTCACATATCAGTATGCGGAGAATGAGCTTTACGACAACCGGGAAATCCTCAAGGACATCGAGGCGGTTGCGAAAGGCTCAAGCAATGAGGAAATGCCGCCCAAAGTCCCGGGCGTCACCACACTGGCGGGCCGCCTGATACTCGAACGGGTGCAATCCTCCCTGTACGAGGTGGCGAAAGGGAACGTCGAGTCGCTCATCGACGCGAACGCGAAAGTGCGCGAGGAACTGAAAAAAAGCGCAAAGAAGAAGTAGGCCCGCGCTATGGCCCTGCGCCTCGTGGGCGTGACGGCGCATACGCCGCTCGAGAGAATGGCGGACGCCCTCCTCGTTATCGAGGAGGGCGTTTTGTCGTATGTGGGGCCGCGCGGCGCGCTTCCCCCGGCCCCCGAAGACGAGACGCTCGACCTCGGGGGCGCGCTGGTGTGCCCCGGCTTCGTGGATCTTCAGGTGAACGGCCTGGGCGCGGATGCGCTGCTCGCGGCGGACGCCGCCGGCGTGCGGCGCATCGCCCGGGAGTTGGCGAGGCGCGGAACGACCGCTTTTCTGCCCACACTCACCACGGCTTCCCGGGGCGAGTTGATCGACGCGGCCTGCGCGGTGAGCGAAGCGTGGGCCCTTCAGCAAGAAGAAGCCTGCGCCGAGGCGCGCATCCTGGGCGTTCACCTGGAGGGGCCGTATCTGGAGCCGGAGATGAGGGGGGCGCATCCGCGAGATCAGGTTCGCCCTCCCTCGGAAGAAGAGGTCGAGGCTATCGCGCGAGCCGCCGGGGGGTGGGGCGTGGGCGGCGCGCCTGGCTTGGCGATGGTCACGCTCTCCCCGGGCGTGGCGGGCGCGGCGGATTTCACGCGCTGGCTGGCCGAGAAGGGCGTCGTTCCCGCCATGGGCCACACCTGGGCTTCAGCCGCTTGCGTGGAGGCGTTTCTGGAGGCGGGCGGCGCGTTCGCGGTCCATGCGTTCAATCGCTACGGCCAACCGGAGACGCCCGCGCACAGGAGCGCCTCGCCGATGGATTACGTGCAGAACGACGGGAGGCTTTTCGCCGGCCTGATTGCGGACGGCGTGCACGTGGCACAGCAATCGCTCGCGTCGTTCGTTCGCGCCAGGGGCTGGGAGCGCACGGTCCTGACCTCGGACCTGGTGGCCGACAGGGGCTTGAGGCCCCGAGCCGGCCAGGATAAGACGAGCGGCGAGACGCCGGGCGACGCGGTGATGCGCGAGGGCGTATTGACCGGCAGCCGCCTCGCGCTCTCGGGGATGCTCCCCCGGCTCAGGCATTGGTGCGGGCTCGACTCTGCCAGCGCCCTGGCGACGGCCACGCGAAACCCCGCGCGCGTGCTCGGCATGGAATCCGCATGGGGCCGTCTCGCCCCGGGTCTGTCCGCCGATATTTGCGTTCTCGAACCCGGTTCCCTGGAGCCGATCGCCGCGATGATAGGCGGGAAATGGGCGTCGGGCGCGCCGCCGATTGCAGGCGAATGAAGATTCGCCCATAATTCGCTTTGCTGCTATGATCGACGGTCGAGCAGAATCCGCCTTGGGCAGTCCATGATGTATGACGTCATATTTCACCATGCCATGATATTCGATGGTCTGGGCGACCTCCCGTATGAAGGCGCGCTCGCCGTTCGCGGAGACGCCATCGCGGAGGTCGGTCCCGAAGTGAGCGGCTCCGCCCGTCGAGAGATCGACGCGAGGGGCCTAGCCTTGAGTCCCGGGTTCGTCGACATTCACGGACATTCGGATTATTACCTCCTCATCAATCCCGAGGCGCACGCGAAGGTCCGCCAGGGGGTGACGACCGACGTGGGGGGCAACTGCGGTTACGCCGCCTCGCCGATTCACGGGGCCGAGGCCGAGGAGCGCAAGAAATGGTATCGGGAGCAATTCGACCTGGAACTCCCGTTTCAGAGCGTAGGCGGGCACCTCGACCATGTGGACGAGGTGGGCGTATCGATCAACTACGCCCATCTGGTCGGCCACAACACGATTCGCGCGAGCGTGATGGGGGGCGAGGCGCGCCCGGCCCGCGCGGAGGAACTCGCCGCGATGGAAGGGATGCTCTCCGCGGGAATGGAGCAGGGGGCTTTCGGCCTCTCCACCGGATTGGTATACGCCCCGGCCTGTTTCGCGGATAAGGACGAACTCACGGCCCTTTGCCGGGTCTCGGCGCGGGGAGGGGGATTGCTGGCCACCCACATGCGCAGCGAGGGAGACGGTTTGCTCGAAGCGATGGACGAGGTGATAAGTGCTGCCGCATCGGCGGGGCTGCCGCTTCAGATCAGCCATTTGAAGACGGCGGGCGAGCGGAATTGGGAAAAGCTCGATGAGGCCTTCGAGCGCATCGAGCGCGCGCGCGCGAGGGGGGAGGACGTGACCTGCGATCGCTATCCATACACGGCCTCGAACACCCACCTGAGCGCATTGTTGCCGGATTGGGCGCATGACGGCGCTCTCGGTGAGAAGGTGGAGCGCCTCGCGAATCCGGACACCCGGGCGAAGATTCGGGACGAAATCGCACGAGCGCACCCCGAATCTTCCTATTGGGAGAACATCCTGATCAGCCGCGTCTTCACGGAGGCGAACCAGCCTTGCGAGGGTCTCACGCTCGCCCGCCTGGGCGATGCCCGGAATGCGGCCCCTGTGGATGCGATGCTCGATTTGCTGATCGAGGAGAGCATGAACGTCGAGATTCTCATTTTCATGATGAGTCCCGAGAACATGCGCCGCATTCTCCAGAAACCCTACGTCATGGTGGGTTCGGACGCGGGCGCGCTCTCGCACGAGCCTCCCCTGGGCGCGGGACGGCCGCACCCAAGAAATTTCGGCACCTTTCCCTTCGTCCTGGGCGCGCTGGCGCGAGACGAGGGGCTCTTCCCGATGGCCGAGGCGATACGGAAGATGACCTCCGCTCCCTCAGCGCGGCTGGGCATGGCGGATCGGGGACGACTCTCGGTCGGAATGAAGGCCGACCTCGTTTTGTTCGACCCTGAGGAGATACGCGATGAGTGCACCTATGAACGCCCCATTGCATATCCCTCGGGAATCGAGATGGTTCTCGTGAACGGAGAGGTCGTCGTAGAGGGTGGAAGCCATACCGGGGCGCGCCCCGGCCGTGCCCTGCGCAAACTCTCGCGACGGGAGACGGCGAATGTTTGAAATGGCTACATGGAAGACGGTGTTCGGCACCGTGGGAGTGCTCGCCCTTTTGAGCATTCCCGTCGTTATATGGACGCGCCGTCGCGCCCTGAGGCGCGCAAGAGATTCGGCGCCTGAATGGGGCGGCGTTTGGGAAGGCGGGTCCGGGGGCAGCGCGCCTGCGGGCTGGGAGGATGTTTCCTCGCGCTTCATCGACGATTTCATTCCGGACGTCGATGAGGAACAACAAGAAGCGGCGCAGAGCGGAAGCGTCCGTGAGGCAGCCGGGGAATCCCCGGAATCTCTGGATGATGTAGAAGAAGGCATGCGGGTCATCGGGCAGGAAGGCCGCGAGGTGCTCGAAGAGGATGAGTTCCTCCCTCCGGAACCAGAAGGAGAGGCCCTTTCGGAAGATGACGAAAAGCCTGCGCTCCCCGTGGATGAAGAGTCCGCCTCGGAATCGGAGGCTCCCTGGTGGGAGGGATTGTCCGCTCCCCTCGATGCGGAATCCCCTCGCGAGGCGGATGAGTTGCCGGCGGGAGCCGAACCTCGACGCGAAACGCAATTCGAGGCTGAAAGCGCCCTCGCCGATGCGGGGGAGGTTCCAGAAGCTGTCGAAACGAGCGAAGGCGCGGACGCTCCGCTGCGCATGCGGATTCCCGCTGTGAGCGAGGTCCGCGACGACGCGGTTTCCGCCGCCGATGTGCCTGCTGATGATGAAGAGGAAGGCGCCCTCCGCCTCACGCATGAGGGCGAGGACGTGGCGGATGCTCCCGCAGATTCTGTGCGTGAGGAGCGAGAGGATGATAAGGTTTCGGAAGCCGCGGACGAATCGCCGCCGGAACCACAACTCGAAGAGCAAGAAGATGAGCCGTCGTCTCAGCCTGAAGTTCTGCTTCTCGCGGAAGCTGGACCCGATGAGGTTTCTCCCGATCCACAAGCCCTTGAGTCCGAGGAGGCGCCTTCGGCCCCGGAGCCGGAAGAAGAAGCCGCGGCGGCTGTTGGCGAGGTAGATGTCATTTCCCTCATTCAGCGTGAACGCGTCGATGATGACGCTTTCTCGCAGGGCGCCGCCTTGGGCGAAGAACCCGAGGAACTTGATTTTCCTGCGGACGACGATGCGGGGCAATTCGCTCCCGGCGCGGCGTTGCCGCCCGCCGCCTCGCATGAGGCTCCGGCGAACACGCCCTCTGAATTGATAAGCGAACTCGTGGCGGATATTTATCCGGGAGATTTGCTGCTGGCGGAAAACGTGGAGCATGAGCTTCCCGCCTGGACCCCGGGCGTTGTGAACGCCGCCGGCATCGACCTCGGTCAACGCGAGAGAACCCGGCAGTCACCGGCTTCCGAAGAATATCTGCGTCTGGCCATTCTCGAGATGATTCTGGGGCGCGTTGAGGATGCGACGGAACACCTCAAGGAATCGCTGCGGCGCGCGAGTCGACTCGCGCCCGTTCTCAACGCGCTGGCCGTGGCTTCTTATCTGCGGGAAAAGGTGGAGCCTGCGATTTCCTATTCCCGCGAGGCATTCCGCGAGGCGGGTCGGGATATTTCGGTGCTGGCGGTAGTCTCCCGGAACATGGGGTATTTCTACCAGCGAAAGGGTGATGACGAGAAGGCGGCGGAATCCTACGAGAAGGCGCTCGCCTATATCGGGCCGGAGGGAGGGCTTGAGCAACTATCCACCTTGCGCATGCGTGTCGGCCGGTTGTTCCGCCGTCTGGGGGACAAGGAGAAGGCCGGAGAGCATCTTTCCGAGGCGGCGCACCTGTTTCACAGGTCGGGAGACAGGCGCAACGAGGCGCGGGCGCACACCGCGCTCGCTTCCGTCTTGACGGAAACGGGCGAGTACGAGTCGGCGCAGGTGAGCCTTGATGATGCGCTGAACCTCTGCCGGAAAATCGAAGACAAGGCGGGTGAAGCGCTGGTGTACTCTCAAATGGGGGTGTGCTTTGCGGCGCAGGAGCAATTCACGCGCGCGCTCCGGTATTACGAGAACGCCTTGCGGCTGAATCGCGGACTCGAGAACAGAAAAGGCGAGGCGGCGAACCTGAGCGGAATGGGGAACATTCACTACGCGCGGGGCGATTTACCCGAAGCGCGCGAGGCGTATGAGGCGGCCTTGGAGATCAACCGCGAACAAGGGAGCGCTCTCGCTCAGGGAGTAGCGCTCGGGAGCCTGGGCCGGGTGCATTTCGAGGGGCGCGAATGGGAAGCCTCGCGCGAATGTTTGACCGAGGCGCACCTCATCTTTCAGGAACTCGGCGCGGCGGAAGCGCTCGACAGCATCATGGAGATGCTCCGGGTGCTGGAGCAGCGCGCCGGTGAGTGATGCCGATATTTACGGCGCGTTTTCATCCAGCGTGAATTTCTCGAGCAGCCTGCCGTAGACGCGCGCGGCTTTTTTCAGCGAATCGACTTCGATGAACTCGTCGGGCGTGTGGGCTTGTTCGATGTTTCCCGGCCCCAGGAGAAAGCAGTTTCGGCTCCCGGTTTGGGCCGCGGCCATGCCCGCGTCCGAATAATAGCTCACCCCCGCAGGCTTGGGCGCTGCGCCCAGGACTTCTTCCAAGGTCTCGAAAATGAGTCTCGCGCCGGCGCTGTCGGTGTCCGCCGTCACGGGCGGACGGTCCGCAATGGTGGCGCGAAGCGAGAATTCGACCCCGCTCACCCGGGCGCAGGCCCGGGCGGCTTTCTCGTGAATGATCCCCTGGATGTCGGCTGTCCGCAGGGGAGGGACGAAACGCGAGTCTATCTGCATCGTGCACCTTTCTGAAACCACGTTGGTCTTGTGGCCTCCCTCGATGATGCTGGTGACCATGGTGCATCGTCCCAGCAGGGGATCCTCGTGGGGGATTTGCGCCACCGCTTCCTGAAGCGCCACCACGGCGTGGGATGCGGCGTGAATCGCGTCTGCGCCCATGTGGGGCGCTGCGGCGTGGGCGCTTTTTCCACTGAATATGAGTTCGAACCACATGGCGCCTTTTTGCGCCGTCACCAGGGTGAGTTCGGTCGGCTCGCAGGAAATCACGATGTCGTCCGCATGGATGTGTCCGCTCGCGATGGCCGCCTCTGTGCCGGTCATGCGGCCGCTTTCCTCATCCACCACCATGCAGCAGCGAACCGTTCCTTTGGCCTTTGCGCCGCCGTCGATTCGTATTTTTAGGTTCTCCAACGCCGCGAGACTCGCAGCGATGCCGCCCTTCATGTCGCAGCTTCCCCGGCCCCAGATTTTCCCGTCTTCTGCGGCGGCGAGAAACGGGTCGCGCGACCACCCCTCGCCTACCGGCACGGTATCCATATGATTGAGAAAGACGAGGGCGGGGCCGCCTCCCGAGCCGGTGATCTCCGCGGTCACGTTCTCGCGCCTCTCGGCGACGCGCTCGCGCTTCGCTTCGAGGCCGATGCCCCGGAAAAATGCCTCCATCCGGTCCGCCATGGCGAACTCATCGCCCGTGGGGTTTTCGCTGGGAATCGCGATCAGCTCCTTGGTGAGCGAGACGGCTTGCGCCTCGATGGCCGCATCCACGTTATTTCTCCTGAGATTTGAGAATCGAGAGGGAATGATGCCGCATCTTGAGTCGTTTGGGTATGCGCCGCCTCATTCGGAATTGTGAAACCTCCTCATCAGGGAAGCGAAATTCCGCCCCGGCGTGACGTTCCCGAGGCATACCGCCTTATTCGCCCCGGTGACGCTCGGCAGGTTGTTCGTCTGTCCGGTGAGCGTGCCCCACGCCAGCAAGGCGAAACAGACCGCCTCGACGGCATCGGGCGAGACGCCCCGCGCGTCGCTTTCGACGAGGGGAAGATCGCCCAGGGCGGCGCGCAGGCCGCGCATCAAGGTCTTGTTGTGGACGCCGCCGCCTGCGGCCATCACCTCGGCGAGCGGGGAGTCGGTTGGAAAAAAATCCCGAATCGCATCCGCGACGCACGAAGCGGAAAAGGCGGTGAGGGTGGCGATGGCGTCTTTCAGGTCCCTTCCGCGCGAAGCCATGCGTTCTATGGTTTCATCCACGAACGCTTCCCCGAACATTTCCCTGCCCGTGCTTTTGGGCGGTTTTCGTTTGAGGTAGGAGTGCCGGCGGAGTTCGGCCAAGGTATCGGGGCATACGCGGCCGGCCGCCGCCAGAGCGCCGGCGGGGTCATGGGTTTTCTCGCCATTGGTGATCCGCCCCGCGAGAGCGTCGAGCGCCATGTTCGCCGGTCCGCAATCGAAACCGAAAACGCCTTCTGCTCCCACGGGAGGGAGATAGGTGACGTTCGAGATGCCGCCCAGGTTCAAGAAGGCGGAGGCGGTGTTTTCCCGGCTGAAGAGAATCCGGTGCGCCCAGGGGGTCAGGGGAGCACCCGCGCCGCCCGCTGCCACGTCGCGCGACCTGAAATCGCTGACGCAGGTAATTCCCGTGCGCTGGGCGATGAAGGCGGGGTCGCCAATCTGAAAGGTGGAGGGGAGCAGCGGCCCGCGCGCTCCCGCCATGCCTTCCGGCAGGTGGCGGACCGTCTGGCCGTGGCTGCCGATGAAGTCGATTTGTTCAAGCCGTGTGCCGGAGCGTGACGCGACTTCGAGCGCGGCCGAGGCGAAGGCTTCGCCCACCTCCCGGTGCAGGGAGCACACCTCGTCCGTCAGGGCGCCCGCTTCACCCCCGGCGAGCAAGAGCCGTTCTCTCAGATTCCCAGGGTAGGGAGCGGCGTGAAAGTCCAGGGTTTCGACTCGCGTCCGTGCACCGGGAAATATCCGCACCAGGGCGGCGTCCACGCCATCGGCGGAGGTCCCCGACATGAGGCCGATGGCCAGGAGGGGGCGCGGGTCGTTCATGAGGGGGGCGTTCCCCCCTGTTTCGAGCGCTTCGTCTCCCCATATATCCTTTTATACTCGTGGTAATAGCCCAACACTCTTTTGACGTAGTTTTTCGTTTCCTGGTAGGGAATTTCCTCGATGAAAATTTCGATCGGCTTGTTGCGCCCGGCCGCCCACCATCTTTTGACGGGTCTGCGCCCCGCGTTGTAGCTCGCTATCGCGGGAACGAGCGCGCCGCCGAACTCGCGAATGAGCGTGCCCAGGTGCCGCGCGCCCAGGCGGGTGTTGATCTCGGGGTCGAACAGGTCGCTCACGGACCTGATGCGGACTTTGTGCTTCCTCGCGAGCCTGCGCCCGGTCGCGGGCATGAGCTGCATCAGCCCCCGGGCGCCGGCGGGGGAGATGGCGCGGGTGTCGAAGGCGCTCTCCGCCCGGATGACGGCGTTCACCAGATAGGGGTTCGCCCCTCCGGGTTCTCTGCGTTTGACGACGAGCGGATATACGGTTTCCCAGAATTCCCTCGGCAGGTCGCTGCCACCCGCGCGCACCGCATCCCAGAAGGATTCGTTGATCAGGTATATGGCGCGGTGGCTCTGGCCCGCCGCCGTGAAGGCGCGCGCCGCCTGGTAGCGCGAATATGGCCATGAGCCGAGGCGGCGGTATTCCTTGGCGGCGAGTTCGTGAAAACCCATGGAGGAGAGCAGCGCGGCCGCCTCGCGAACCGGAGCGCTTTTGGGCGGTGGCCGCAGCCATTTGCGGAAGCCGGTCTTTCTCAGAGGGGGTGGCTTCGGCGCGCCGGATTCTCCCCCGCGCGCGAGACGGCTGATGGCCCGCAGGGCGAGTTGTCCGTAATAGCGGTGGCGGTGATCCCGGGCGCAGGCGCGGTAATGGGCGAGAGCGCTTTTTCGGTCCCCCGTTTTTTCCGCCGAGACGGCGGCCCAGTAAGTGGCGGATGAGACAAGCCAGTGTCCGGGGTAAGCGGCTCTCATCCTGGAGAATCCCTTCTGCGCCCCCCGGTAGTCTTTGGACTGGAAGCGGAGCCAGGCGAGTTGGAACAGCGCCTTGGGCGCCAGGGGTGAGCGCGGGTGTTTGGAGATCACATCCTTGTAATAGCGCGCGGATTTTTTGAAATTGCGGTCGTCCTCATATACGCGGGCGAGGAGGTAGCGCGTCTTCGCCGCCCATTTCCCTTTTCGCGTCTCGGTGAGCAGGCGGTGCGCCTGTTTTTCGAAGGCGGGTTGATTTCTCTTGCGCAGGTGGTTTCTGGCCAGATAATACCGCGCCTCCGCACGCCCGGCGCTGCCTGCGGCGTAATGTCTGATGGCGTGCCTGAGGGCGGGGTCCGCCCGTTTCGTTTTGCGCAGGGAGAAAAGGGTGAGCGCTTCGTTGAACACGACGCCCTTGTGGGAGCTGGTGTGTTGATAGAATTTCGGGAACAGGCGCTTCAAGTCCCCAAACCCTTTCAGTGCCTTTTCGAAGCGATAGCGTTTCCTGAGGAGCCGGGCGCGTTCGTAGTGGGCTATGGGCCCCGGTTTTTTGAGCGGCGGGGAGAGGGCGGCGCCGATTCGCGTCGAGCGTCGCAGCGCCCGGCGCGCGGCGGGGTGTTCGGGATGCCGCCGCCACAATTTGCGAAAGGCGAGCGCAGCTTCGCGGTTTCGACGCGCGGCACGGAGTGCTTTGGCGCGCCTGAGCAGAAGATCGGGTGCCTCCAGGCTTTTCGGGAACAGGAGAAGGTAGCGCTTGGCGATCTTGGCTGCGCGCAGGGGACGCTTTTCCTCGAGGTTTATGTCGACGAGCGCCTTGTAGACGAAAGGAGGCTCGGGCGCTTTTTTCCCTTTTTTGACCAGTCTTTCGAGCGCGCGCCGGGCGATGGCGTTATCCCTGGCGCCGAGCGCGGCTTTCGCCAGAAACAAGAGCGCGTAGTTCTCGAGCGCGGGAATCTGCTCGAGCGATTTCTGTAAAGATTTGATCGCCGGACGAAACTGCTCGAGTTTCAAATGGGCGTGGCCCAGCAAAAAAGAACGCCTGCCGGCCAGGTCCGTTTTTTCCCGGCGCAGGGTGCGAATGAGTTCCTTGTATCGCTCCTTGGCCAGGAGATTTTCGATTCGGGTGGGCAGAGGCGGGCGGGCGGCTTTTTTTTCGAGCGATGGTTTTATGGCGGGCGCGGGTCGCTCCTTCGGTGCGGATGAGACGAGCGTCGGCAGCAGATACAAGCCGAGAATGGCGGCGATGCAGGCTCGCGGCTTCATGTCGATTTTCAGTTTTTTGATTTTTACTCCCCCCGTCGCGCGAATTCGGCCTGAACGGCCCGGCGAGCCCCTTCGTCGAGAAGAAAGTCCACCCCCGTCATCGCCAGCGCCTTGGCGCCTGTGAGCATGACGCGCCTGCCCTCCGCTCCGCCGGATGCTTCGGCGAACTCCGGCGTGTGCGCGGAAACGCCCGATGGGACCATCTGGATTTGCGGATGAATGGTGGGCGTCTGCTGGCTGACGTTCCCCACGTCGGAGGAGCCCATCCGCAGGGGCGGCGGGGAGTCGGGCTCGACAACGCCGAGAAGATTCAGGTTTTTCAGGAACAACGACGCCAGGGGCGGGTTGACCCGCATGGGGGCGTAGATGATGGGGTTTTTCTCCGTCTCGAGTTCCGTTCCCGTGGCCAGGGCGGCGCCTTCCGCGCAGGCGATGACCCGCGGCGCCAGAGCATCGAGTCCCTCCATCGTTTTGCTCCTCACGAAAAACCACGCGGAGGCTTTATCGGGGATGATGTTGGGCGCCTCCCCGCCCTCGGTGATTACGCCGTGCACGCGGTCGCCGCTGGGCAGTTGTTGGCGTAGCAAGGAGACGGCATTGAACGTGGCGATGACGGCGTCGAGCGCGTTGACGCCCAGGTCGGGTGCTGCGGAGGCGTGGGCGGTGCGTCCCCTGAAGTGAAAGCGAAGCTCTGAGAGCGCGAGAAAATCGACATCGGCCCTGGTCTTGTCCGATGGGTGGATCATCATGGCGGCGTCCACATCCCGGAACATGCCGGCCTGCGCCATCAGCACCTTGCCGCCACCGCCTTCCTCTCCGGGCGTGCCGAAAACGGTGACGCCTCCGCATTCGGGGCCGAGCGCTTTTCTGAGCGCCACGCCGGCGGCAGCGCTGGCGACCCCGATGACGTTGTGCGCGCAGGCATGCCCGAGGCCGGGCAGCGCGTCGTATTCCGAGAGAAACGAAACGGATGGTTTTTTCTCATCCGCGGCGGGCCTGTCCGCGCGAAACGCGGTGGGCAGGTTCGCCACGCCGCGCGCGAGGGCGAATCCGTTTTCCTCGAGATAGGTGCAAAGCCGCTCGGCCGCGCGGTGTTCTTCGAGGCTGAGTTCAGGGTCTGCGTGAATCGCGAGAGAAAGCGCCCACAGCGCATCCGCCTCATCGTCGATTAGCTTCGAAATGGCGGTTTTTGCCTCGTGAATATCCACTCAGGCTACGCCTCCAGGGGCGGGCGGGAGGCTCATTATCACCAGCCTTTCGGGGAGATGTCAACGATTTGCATCGACTTGTTTGCATTGACGCGTACCGGCGAAAGGGGCGATACTGCATGCTCCGCCCGGAAGGAGAATAGACTTGCCCCCTTTTTTGGCCGCGGCCGCGTTGCCGACGGGCGATTCCGCGCCACTTGCACCGCTTCAAGAGGAAATGGATGTCATCACCCTCGCCACCCAATCGGGCGGCATGGTGTTTTTCGTTTTGCTGGTGCTCGTGTTTTTCTCGCTCTCTTCCTGGGCCATCATCATCTGGAAATTTTGGGAGCTCAGAGGAGCGCGGCGGCGCTCGGCGATGTTCGTCGATGCGTTCTGGCGTTCCAAGCGCCTCGACAGGCTGTATGCGGAGCTCGCCGAGCATGAGGGCAGTCCGGTGGGCGAGGTGTTCGCCGCAGGCTATCAGGAAGCCGAACAAGTGCTGAAGACGCGCTCTCGCGAAGGGGAGGAAGATTCGAGCGTTCTCACCTCGGAAATGACGGGGGTGGACAGCGTCGAGCGCGCGCTGAGGCGCGCGGCGAACGAGCAGGTGAGCAGGCTCGAGCGCATGCTGACCTTTCTGGCCACCACGGCGAGCGCCACGCCGTTCATCGGGCTCTTCGGCACGGTGTGGGGCATCATGAATTCGTTTCGCGAGATCGGCGCCAGGGGTTCCGCCGGGCTCGCCGTCGTTGCGCCGGGCATCAGCGAGGCGCTCATCGCCACGGCGCTCGGGCTGCTGGCGGCCATTCCCGCCGTGATCGCCTATAATCACTACCAGGGCCGCGTGAAGGTGATCGCGGATGAAATCGAAAACTTTACGGCGGATTTCCTCAATCTGGTCGACCGCCATTTCATGCGTTTATGACGAGCGGAGCTTCCCGTGGCCGTTAAGCTGAACCGTGGTTCGAGCATCTCGGACATCAACGTCACGCCGCTCGTGGACGTGATGCTGGTGCTGTTGGTGATTTTCATGGTCACGGCGCCTCTGCTCGAAACGCAGAACCAGGCCGTGAACGTGGATTTGCCGCAGGTGCAGGCGGCGAAGGCGAACGTGGCCGAGGATGCCGTCGTCATCACGTTGGACAAAAAACGCGACATGTATATAAATGATAACCCGCTGGTCGCCGCCGAGTTGAAGGAGAAGCTCACGGTGCTCTTCAAAGACAGGAGGCGCAAGGAAATCTTTCTCAGGGCGGATCGCGCGGTTCCTTACGGGGAGGTGGTCGAGGTCATGGCCATCATTCGCGCGGCGGGCATCAACCGCCTCAACATGGTGACCGACCCCCTGGAGTCCGCTCGGGGCGGGCGGCGCAGACGCTGAGAAGTCGATGGCCCCATGAATAAAAAACGGGAGTTCCCGCAAAATTCCAGTTCCTCCAGCGCGCGCTCACCCCGATCGGGCGCGAGCCTTCGGGGCGCAAACGGCAAGCAGGGCGGGTTGTTCCGCGACCGCCGGTTTCTCAGGGCGCTGGCGGCTTCCGTTGTTTTGCACGCCTCGCTCTTCGTTTGGGTGAGCCTGGCGCCCTCTCAGCCGAAATACCGGTTTTTCGGAAGCGGAACGGCCGTCAGCCTGGTGGGGGCGGATGAAATCCCGGGTGGTTCGGCGCGGGGAAAATCCGGCGATCGGCTCGAAGACATCGAAGCGCCCATCCCTCGAAAAGGACCGGACGAGGGGACGAGGAAGATAGCGGCGCCGAAGAAAAAAACCGCGCCCGCCAAGGTGAAGAAAAAGAAGGTCGTCAAGAAGAAAAAGAAACCCGCCAAGAATGTTCGGCGAATCAGTACCGGGAAAGAAAAGAATAACAAAAAGGTCGTTCGGAAAAAGAAAAAGCGCGACCCCGTTCGCGAGGCGCGCCTCAAGCGGATACGCGATCGGAGGGAACGCGCCAGGCGCTGGCGTTCGCGTTTCAAGAAAAACGAAAAGGACAAACCGGCTAAAAAGAAAAAGCGTCCCCGCGATGATTGGATGAGCGATGATCGCCTGGCGAAGGCGGACCGCGCGCCCAAGCGCCGGGCGCCTCGTAAGGGATACGCCGGCGAGGGGGGAGGCGACGGCCAGGGCGGCGGCAGCCGCGCGGGCGGCAGCGGCGGCGTCGCGCGAACCGAAAAGGAGAGATACTATGGGCTTCTGGCGGAGCGCATTCGGGGTCTCTGGACGGTGCCGCCCGGCATTTCGGATTTGGGTCGACTCAAGACCGACGTCACGATTGACGTAGACAGGCAAGGGAATTATCGCAATTTGCGGGTCGTGCGCTACAGCGGGAACCACATTTACGATCAGGCGGCGCTGCGCGCCGTGCAGCGGGCCGCCGAACCCTCTTTGCCCAAGCCGCCCGATACGATCAAGGAAAACTGGCTTTTGCTCGGTTTTCGATTCTGCGGAGAGGATTTTTGCCGTTGATGCGAGAAAAAAATCAAACCACACCGAACAGGCGCGAGGGTCCCATGCTTCATTGGGCGGTTTTTCTCATCGTCATGGTTTTCTCATGGCCTCAAGCTGCGGAAGCCGCGCGCGAGTTCATCGACATCTATTCCCCCACGGCCAGAAAAATTCGATTGGCTATCCCTGAGTTTCGCCCCCTCGATACCGGGCGCGACCCGCTGGGCCTCAAGATCGCGCAAGTCATCGAATCCGATCTTGAGCGCAGCGGCCTGTTCTTCATCCCCAACCGCAAAGGCTATCTGGAAAACCCCATGCGCGCGGGGATTCGAAGGGACGAACAGCGCTTCTCCGACTGGAGCAAGGTCGTCAAGGTGGATGCCCTCATCAAGGGCGGCTACACCATTTCGGGAAAGACCATCACCGCGGAGGTCTATCTGTACGATACGCAAAGCGCCGCCCAGGAGTTGGGCAAGCGGTACCGCTACCCGAAGAGCGGGTGGCGCTTGCTGGCCCACCGGTTCGCCAACGCGGTGGTCGAGCACTTCACGGGCGAGAAGGGAGTGTTCGACACGCAAATCGCATTCGTCTCGAGGCGTTCGCTCAAAGAGCGCGGAGAGATTTACATCATGGACTGGGACGGCGCCGAACTCAGGCGCGTGACGCGCAACGGCATGGGGAACAACACGCCCGCGTGGTCTCCGGACGGAAGATGGATGGCGTATTCTTCGTTCAAATCCAGGCCGCCCGGCGTGTTTCTGCTGCCCACGAACGGCGCGCGCGAGTTCAAGGTGAGTTCTTCTCGCGCGCAAGCCATCGGAGGCGCCTTTTCTCCGAATTCACGCTATTTCGCCTTTGCCGAACTCGTGGGGCGAAACTATGAGATATTCCGCTACGATTTGCGCACCCGCGTGAAGAGGAGACTCACGAAGAGCTTCGGCATCGACGTGTCTCCCACGTTCTCGCCGGACGGCAAAAGAATCGCCTTTACGTCGAGCCGGTCGGGAAATCCCCACATTTACGTCATGAACGTGGACGGCTCGGGCCCTAAGCGCATCACGTACAAGGGAAAATACACGAGAAAATACAATACCGAACCCGAGTGGAGTCCACGGGGGGACAGAATCGCCCTGACGAGCCGCATCAAGCGGGGAAAAGAAATCGACATCATCACCATGACCCCGGACGGCAGGGACGTGCGCCGCCTCACGGGCAGCCAGGGCCGCAACGAATCACCCACCTGGTCCCCCGATGGACGGCACATCGCCTTCTCCTCCGATCGGAGCGGCCGGAAATATGTATACGTGATGACATCCGCAGGCACGCAACTCAAGCGTCTTCAACCCGGGCAGGAGCCCGCCTGGTCGCCCACATCGAAATGAAATCTTGAAAATCGGGAAATAACTCTTGAAAAAGCAGGAAATAGACTTGCTCATCGCGCATTCGCCCATTATACTTCGCCTGCGTATGCCTGTGAATGAATGAAGAGGGGAAGAGTTTCCGCTCCGTGTAGTATCACGCTTCTCACTCTGAACATATACGAACAAGAGACTCCGAGGGGGATGTCTGCATGTTGTTATCGGGCCGTATTAAATCTTTTCAATCTTTCTTGATGGCTGCGGTGCTCCTGTTCGCAGTGGGTTGCGTGAAACAGACCGTGGAAACGGAAGAACTACCGCCTCCCAAACCGCCTGCTCCCATGGTGAGAAAAAAGCAACCTCCTAAGCCCGTGGTGAAAGAAGACATGATGGAGGCGGAGCGTCGCCGCAAGCGCGCCGCTTTCAAGCGGTCGTTGGCCGAGTTTGAAAACGATCTGGTGTATTTTGATTTTGATAAATCCGAGGTCCGCCCCGATATGCGCGCGATCATGGACGCCAAGGCCCGCTTCCTGCAGGAGTTTCCCAGCATTCGGGTGCAGATCGAAGGACATTGCGACGAGCGAGGCACGGTGGAGTACAACATCGCGCTCGGGCACAGGCGGTCGCAGAGTTCCAAGGATTACCTCGTCTCGCTCGGCGTCAAGTCTTCCCGGGTCGATACGGTCAGCTATGGCGAAGAGCGTCCGGCCGATTCGCGCTCCAATGAAGCGGGATGGGCCAAGAACCGGCGAGCGAAGTTCAACGTCATCGGCGGCATTCCGGCGGGCATGAATTAGTCGCCCGACAGTCCTGCGCAAAGAAAAGGACTCCCCGTCGGCACGCGCCGTCGGGGAGTTTTTCTTCATGAAAACTTTCCAGACATCCAGACTCAGGTCTTTCTCGCTGGTTGCGCTGTCTTTTGTTTTGCTCGGCTGCCCGGAGGCGAATTCCCCGGTGGGCGGCCCGGGTTCGCCGCCTCGCCCCGCGCCGCCGGCTCAGGTCGCTCCGCCGCAGCCCTCGGTGGATGTGGCGGCGATCGAGGAAAATCTGCAAGGCCTCAGACGCGGGATGCGGAACCAGGAGCAGCGCATCGAGGAGGCGCGCGAGGCCATTCAGGGAGTCACGGACGAGGTCGAACGCGCGCGTAAGGATTCCGAGGAGTCTCTCGGAAAAACCGAGGAGTCCATCGCGAAACTTAGGCGACGGATCGAAAAGCTCGAAAAAGAAGTAAGCCGGTTGCGCACGAAGGCTCCCTTGGTGGCTGCGGCGAAAAAAGAGAAGGTTGTCGTTACGCCGGTGGGTGTGCCCTCGCAGGTGCTGCATATAGGCGTTCCTCCCGCAAATGCGCGGATTCCATCCGCAGGTTTGCCGCAAAACCGTGTGGCCCACGCCGTGGGTGTGCCTGTTCCCGACACGCGCGTCGCCGTTGTTCCCAAAGAGCCGGCGAGCCGACTCCCAAAGCCTGCGCCCGCGCCAAGACCCCCTGATCCCGAAGAAGACTACACCAAGGCCATTCGCGTTCTGCGCGATGAGAGGAATTTCGTGAAGGCGCGCGGTCTGCTCAATGGATTCATATCCGAATATCCCACGCATGAGTTGGCGGATGATGCGCAATACTGGATAGGGCAGTCCTACTACCAGGAGAAGAATTTCGAGCGCGCCATTCTGGCGTTCAACAAGGTGCAGGTCGATTACGCCAACGGAGACAAGGCGCCGGAGGCCCTTCTTCTGGAGGCCCTCTCGTTTTTGAACATAGACGATCGCGCGAGCGCCCGGGAGTTGCTCGGCCAGGTGATTGCCAAATACCCGGATTCGAACGCGGCGTCTACCGCCCAAAAGCGCCTCGAATCGCTTTAAGCGCCTGGAGGTTTTGTGTGCCCGTAAAATGAACGAGCCGAACGTTCCTCCTCAAGACGAAGAACGCGCGCAGACCTTGGCGCGCGAGCTTCACGATCACAACATACGCTATCATGTTCACGATGCGCCGGTGATTTCCGATGCGGAATACGACCGGATGATGCGCGAGTTACAAGCGCTGGAAGAGAAACACCCCGTCCTCGCCTCGCCCGATTCTCCCACCATGCGCGTCGGCGCCCCCCCGCTCGATTCGTTCGACGCCTTTCATCACGACCCGCCGATGCGAAGCCTGGAAAACGCCGTCACGGAAGAGGAGATGGTCGCCTTCGAGGAGCGCGCGAAGCGGTTTCTCCTGCAGACCTACGACAGGAACATCGAGACGTTCGGCTTTACCTGCGAGCCGAAGCTCGACGGCCTGGCGGTGGAAGTGATTTACCGAAACGGCTCCTTCCACTCGGGTGGAACGAGGGGCAACGGAGTCAGCGGGGAGGACATCACGCAAAATCTCAAAACGGTGCGGAGCATTCCGCTCCGCCTCCGCTCTCCCGAGGAAGGCCCCGAGCCTCCGGCGCATCTTGCCGTGCGCGGTGAGGTGTTCATGAATCTCCAGGGATTCGAGAAACTGAACCGGGAACGTCTTGAAAGAGAGGAGCCCCCCTTCGCCAATCCGCGCAATGCGGCGGCGGGTTCGCTGCGTCAGCTCGACTCGAGAATCACCGCCACGCGGCCCCTGGAGGTGGCGTTCTACGCCGTCGGACGGGTGGAGGGTTTTTCGTTTCGCAGCCAATCGCACCTGCTGGAATCTCTGCCGAAATGGGGGTTGCCCGTGAGTCCGGTGTGGCGAAAGTGCGCGAACCTGCGCGAGGCGGCGGTGTTTTATGAGGAATTGCTGAGAGGACGCGCGGACGCGCCCTATGAGCAGGACGGGGTGGTGCTGAAGGTAGATTCCATGGAATTGCAAAGTGAACTGGGTTCCACATCCCGCGCGCCCCGCTGGGCGATCGCCTACAAATTTCCCCCGAAGCAGGAAACGACCCAGGTGGAGGACATCATCTTCCAGGTGGGGCGAACGGGCGCCATTACGCCCGTGGCGCTCATGAAGCCGGTGCGCGTGGGCGGCGTGGAAGTCACGCGCGCCACGCTGCACAACGAAGACGAAATGAGGCGGAAAGACGTTCGAATAGGGGATCATGTGCTCATACAGCGCGCGGGCGACGTCATCCCCGAGGTGGTGGCGGTCATCGAGGAAAGGCGGCCCCCCGACGCCGAAGCCGTCCCTATGCCCGAGAAATGCCCGGTTTGCGCGACGCCGGTCGAACGTCCCGAGGGGGAGGCCGTGGTTCGCTGCCCCAACCCGGTTTGTCCCGCCGTGGTGCGCGAGAGCCTGCGGCATTTCGCTTCCAGACGGGCAATGGACGTCGACGGACTGGGCGAGAAACTCGTGAACCAGTTGGTGGATTCGGATCTTGTGCGCGAGCCGGCGGATTTCTTCGCTCTCTCGAAAGAACAACTCTCATCTCTGGAGCGCATGGGGGAGAAATCGGCGGAGAATCTGCTTGAGGCGCTCGATAGGGCGAAAAAACCGACGTTGGCCCGTTTTATCTATTCGCTCGGCATCCGCCACGTGGGAGAACACATCGCCGAAGTGCTGGCCGAGAGGTTCGGCAGCGTCAGGGAATTGTCCCGCGCGGATACGGAAACGCTCGTTTCGGTTCATGAGGTGGGTCCTCAGGTGGCGGAGAGAATCGTGCGGTTTTTTTCCGATGCCAGATCCAAAGAGATGGTGGACAACCTCTTGGCGAGGGGCGTGGATCCGCAAGCGCCCCCTAAAGCGGTGGAGGGCGGCTCCGGTGAGGCGACTTTCTCGGGATTTTCCTTCGTGCTCACCGGGACGCTCTCGGGAAGATCGCGAAGCGAGGCAAAAGCGGCCATCGAGGCGCTCGGGGGACGGGTGAGTTCCTCCGTGAGCAAGAACACGAGTTTTCTCGTCGCGGGTGAGCGCCCGGGCTCGAAGCTGAAAAACGCGGAATCCCTCGGCGTCGAGATTCTCGATGAAGATGCGTTCGAGCAGATGCTCGCCCGGGAAAAGGGGTCTTGACCTTCGTTTATTCCTTTTTCTATGATCTAAATCAAATGTCACGTATTCACATGCGGCGATACATCGTTTTTCTTATGGGAACCTTCTCATGAGCCGGGTTCGCAAGGCGGTCTTTCCTGTGGCCGGGCTCGGCACGCGGTTTTTGCCCGCCACCAAGGTGATCCCGAAAGAGATGCTTCCCATCGTGGACATCCCGCAAATCCAGATCGGCGTGCAGGAGGCCCTGGACGCCGGCATCGAGGAGATCGTCTTCATCACCGGACGCGGGAAGGTTTCGATGGTGGACCACTTTGATGTCGCGTTCGAGGTGGAATCTTATTTGCGTGACAGGGGCGAGGAGAGGTCATTGGCCGTGGTGGAGGAAATCTCGCAAAAAGCGCGTATTACGTCCATCCGCCAGAAGCGTCCTTTGGGTTTGGGTCATGCGATATTGTGCGCCAAGCCGGCCGTGGGTGATGAGCCTTTCGCCGTCATATTGCCCGATGACGTCATCAGGAGCGAAGAGCCCGCCATCGGCCAGTTGGTTCGTGTGTTCAATGCGCATGGCGGCGGCGTGGTCGCGGGGCTGCGGGTTGAGAAGCACGCGCTCTCCAAATACGGCGTCATCGATCCTTCCGGCGAACCGTCGCCCGCCCCCGGCGTCACGCCGCTCAAGGGGATGGTGGAAAAGCCGAAGCCCGAAGATGCGCCCTCGGACATCGCCATTATCGGGCGCTACGTTTTGCCGCCGGAGATTTTCCCGATCCTCGAGCGTATGAAGCCGGATGCGAAAGGGGAGATTCAGCTCACCGACGGGTTGCAAGGTCTGCTGGAGCATACCAGGCTTTACGCTTATGAGTATGAAGGAAAGCGCTTTGACGCGGGCGACAAGCTGGGTTTCTTGGAAGCGACGGTCGAGTTCGCTCTGGATCGCGAGGACATCGGTCCCGCGTTTCGGAATTATCTGAGGAGATTGACAGACTCATGGTAGCGGAAGAACCTGCGTCTGACCCCGAACCTCCGGGGCGAAAACATCTTTATGATAGTCAGCCGGGAGGCATGGACTGATGGATGCCGACCTGCTCTTCCGGTTCGTCGCCTTCGTCTTCCTCATGCTCTGTTCCGCCGGATTCTCGGCCAGCGAAACGGCTCTTTTTTCCCTTCCGCGCCCCAGGGTACGCGCCATGCGCCGGGAAGGCGGCATGGGTGAACGGGTGTCCGACCTTCTGGACAGGCCCAGGCGGCTGATTACTTCCATATTGATGGGCAACGAAATCGTGAACATCGCCTCCTCCGCGCTGTTCACCGGCGTTGTTGTTGCATATCTGGAACCTGAGCAGAGGTGGCTCGCGCCCGTGTTCATGACGCCGCTCTTGATGATATTCGGCGAGATCACGCCTAAATCCCTGGCGGCCCGGTATCCGGAACGGTTCTCGCGATTCCTGGCGTATCCCATATCCGGCTTCGCGCGCGTCATCTCTCCGCTGCGCTGGGTCTTCTTGCAGGTGGCGAACGGCGTGCTCACCTTGATGGGAGCGCCGTCGCGCGATCCGCAAAGCATTCTCATGGAGGACGAGTTCCTCCACCTCGTGGACGCGGGCCACGCCGAGGGCGAACTCGAAGAGGGCGAGCGAGAACTCATTCACAACGTCTTCGGCTTTCACGATAGAACCGTCTCGGAAGTGACGGTGCCGCGCACGGATCTGGAGTGTTGGGAGATGAACCTGCCCATCGCCGAAGTGATCGAGCGCGTCCGAACGGCGGCGCATTCGCGCATTCCGATTTTCGGGCAAGACCGGGACCAGATAGTGGGCATCCTGTATGTCAAGGATTTCCTGCGCCAGGCGGGGCGGAAGAACTTCGGTCCCGAGGAGCGCATGACGAAACAGATGCTGCGCCCCCCCCTCGTGGTTCCGGGCGGGATGAAGCTCGACCGCCTGTTCCGCCGGTTCCGGCATGAGCGGACCCACGTCGCCATCGTTCAGGACGAGTTCGGCGGCACCCTCGGCCTGGTGTCGATGACGGATCTGCTCGAGGAGATTTTCGGCGAAATCAAGGATGAACACGAAGAGGCCGAGGAAACCTGGATTGCGCAGGAAGGCGAGGATTCATACCTGTGCCAGGGGCGCGTCCCCCTGGCCGAATTCTCGGCGGTGAGCGGCTGGGAGCTTCCCGACTACGAGGAGGCGAATACGCTGGGCGGTGCGGTCTTCACGTTGCTGGGCCATGTGCCCTCGCTGAACGAACGGGTTCGACTGGGGAACGTGGAATTCACGGTTGTAGAGACAAGTGGTTCCCGCGTTCTTCAGGTTCGCGCGCGAAGACGGGAGGATAATTGAAGTGGATATCTTCTCGGTCATCGTCATCGGCCTACTCCTGCTCCTGTCGGAAGCGTTGTTCTCGGGTGCGGAGATCGCTATCGTTTCCGCGGACCGCGCCCGTCTGCGCGCCAAGGCGGAAGGAGGGAACAGGGGTGCTTCGCTCGCCCTGGAGCTTCTGGAAAAACCCGAATGGCTCATGGGCACGATTCTCACCTGTCACAACGCGAGTTTCGTGACGAACGTTTCCTTGGCCACAATCGCGTCCATCAATTTCGTCGGCCCGGCGTATGGGGAGGCGCTTTCGGTCGCCCTGGTGATCCCGCTGCTCGTGGTGTTCGGCGAAGTGGTTCCCAAGGGGTATTGCCAGGCCCGCGCCGATGTGCTCGCCCCTTTGCTGGCGCGCGTCGTCTGGGGCGCCAGGCTGATCGTATATCCCCTGGTCTGGCTCATCAGCGCGCTCATCGGTGCCGTTGTGGGGCTGCGAAAACGAAATGGGGAGAGCACTCCTTTCGTCACGCGGCAGGAACTCGAATCCCTCATGGAAGAGCAAAGCGATGGGGACGTGCAGGTTCTCGAACGCCAGATGATCGGCCGCATCTTCACGTTCGGTGAGTTGGACATGGAAAACGTGCTGGTACCCATCGTGGACCTCTCCGCGGTGGAAGAAGAGAGCACGGTGGAGGAGGTAATTGAAAAAATCGAGGATGACGGCCACTCGAGGATTCTGATCTACAGGGAGAACCTCCACCACATCGTCGGTGTCGTGCACGCGAGGGACATTATCGGACTGGGACCTGACGCCTCGGGACGCCTCAAGGATAAGGATGGTCTCATCCGAAGCGCCTATTTCGTGCCGGAGACGAAGCCGGCCGATAGTCTTCTTGATGAGTTGATGAGCCGAAAGGATAAAATGGCCGTGGTGGTGGATGAATACGGGGCCTGCACCGGCATCGTGACCATGGAGGATTTGGTGGAGGAGATCGTGGGCGACATCGCTGACGAGTATGACGTCGACGAAGTCCGCATGTTCCACAAGTTGGGTGAAGATCAATACATGGTCGATGCACGCATGGAGGTCGAGGATGTAAGAGAGGCGCTCGAGTTGCCCGTGCCCGATGGGGATTACGAGACGTTGTCGGGCTATCTCCTGGAGCGGTTCGAGCGCATCCCGAAAGAAGGGGAGCACTTGTCCCTGGAGGGTTGGACGCTCACCGTGCAATCGGCGAACGAGCGGCAGATAGAAACCGTTCGCCTGGAGCGTGATGCCTAGAAGTTAGTTTGCGGGTGAAACTCCAGCGCGTGCTCTTGGGTTGTCGCCCTGAAAACGACTGATTCAGCGAATCAGTTCTCCTGAATGGCTTCGGGCGGTTCGACGCCCAGCCAGCCCCCAATCGTTTTGAGCGTGTCCCACTGGCTGGCTTCATAGGGGATTCCGTTTTTCTCCGCGTCCGCCTTTTTGCGCGCCTCGCGCTCTCCCGGAAGCAGCATCTCCACCCCTCCGCAGTTTTTGATGTCTCTCACCGCCTCGGCCAAGCGGTTCTTCGCATCCTCTATGGGGTAGAGCGCGTCCAGCCTCCAGGCCTCTATCGTCTGGGTGATGCGTGCATCGGGTTGGACGCGCAGCGTCGGAATATGCTCCGTCGCGCCGCCGCCGATGACGCCGTCCAGGTCCACCAGCACGGCGAGCCCGGAACCCTTGTAGCCGAACTGCGTTCCCCCCAGAGGCAGAACGGAGCCTTTGATCAGCTCGTCATACGGTACGTGACCGGAAATGACCTCTCCGTTTTCATCGAGAAAATAATCGTCCGGAATCGCCTCTCCCGCGCGGCTGGCGCGGATGGCGGGACTGACGGCGCGCTGCGTCATGGCCGCGTCGATGACGATGGCCTCATTCCCCGCAGGCACCCCCCATGCGATGGGGTTCGTGCCCAGGCGAATCCTGTTCCCCCCGAAAGGCTTCATCCAGGCGCCGGAGGTGCATGTGGCGCGGCCGGCCAGACCCCGTTCGATGAGCGCCTCGACGTAGACGCACGCCGCCCCGAAGTGATTCGCGTTGTGCACATAGACTTTTCCGATGCCGTATTCTTCCGCCAGATCGCCTGAAAGGCGGGTCGCATCCATCGCCGCTGCCGGGCCGATGCCGGCTCGCGCGTCCATGGTGGCGATCGCCCAGTTTTCGTTTCGCTCGACGCCGGGGACGGCTTTCGGGTCGATGGCGTCTTTTTGAATGCGCTCGACGAGCTCGCGCAAGCCCGTCCCGCCCGCCACGCCGTGGCTCGATATTCCGCGCATATCCGCCGCTGCGAGGATTTCCGCCGTCACCTGGGCGCGCTCCTCGGGAGCTCCCAGGGCCATGATGATTTTCGTGGCGAAACGAACGAGCGCTTCTTCGGAAATTCGCTTCTTCTCGGTCATGTAGATGGATTCCTATGAGAGATCGGAATGTTGTGAATGATGTGCGGGGAACTCGACGATGAAGGATACGCCGCCCTCGGGAGGCGTCGTGATCTCCAGACGCCCGCCCAGCATGAGGGCCGTGAGATGGCTTCGATAGAGGCTGATTCCGATTCCCCGGAGCGCGCCCGGATTTTCCAGATCCTTCGCCATCCAGTCGATGAACGAATCGAAAGAAAAAGGCGGGATTTCGGCGTCGCGGTTGGTGGTCGATAAAACGATTCGATCGTTTTCCCCCCTGAGAAGCGCGTAAATAATGCCGCCCTCAGGAGCGATGTGAATGGCCGCATCCAGCAGATCGTCAATGAGAAAGATGAACCTTGCCCTGTCGCCGTATATATCGAGCCGCGACGGCATCTCAGGCAAAAACCGAAAAGAAGGGAAACTCCAGAGCCGCTTGCCGATGCGTTCGCTGAAAAGATGCGCGAGATTTATGTCGGTGTTTTCCAGGTTTGCGTGGCGCGTTTCGATGTCGGCGGCGTCGGAGAGCGTTTCGATGAGGCGGCTCAAGCGATAGATGTTTTCGGATAAATCCCGAATTTCCTCTCGCGCCTTCCAGGGGTCTGACTCCTCCCCCAGTTCGAGAAATTTTTCTTTGAGGTGAGATACGGGTGCCTGGAGTTCGCGAGCTGCGAGACGCAAAAACAGAGTGGCGAACTGCTCGTCTGAAGGCTGTTTCTCCCCGTTGTCTTTCATATGCTTTCCCGGCTATTCCGGTGCGACAACAGGTTGAGCGTGGCGACCGATTCCAGTATGAATTCCGCCGTTCCGCTCGTCATCGGACTCAAAGAAGACACTTCGCTCAACGGAACCCACGTGGCTTCCGAAATATCGCTCGCCGCCTGAAGCACGCCTCCGGTGGGTCGGCATACGAAATCGATGAGCACGTAATGGAACTGCACCCGCCCCCATTCGTCCCGGGTGACGCGGTTCAAAACTCTTCCCTCGGAGAGAATCTCCACGTCCAGGCCGGTCTCTTCCCTGACCTCTCGCATACAGGCTTGCTCCAGGTCTTCACCCAAGTGAACGCCGCCGCCCGGAATGCTCCAGGCGCCCATTTTGGGAGGCTGCCCCCGGCGGACGATGAGGACGTTTTCGTTCTCGATGATGATGGCCCCTACGCCGACAATCGGGCGAAGCGGATATTCACGACCCAACCCTTCGGCTCCCAAATTGAAAGAGAAAAGAAAAACACACAGTTTTTTGGATTGTAACGGTTTTATCTGGCTTATCGACTCCAAGATAGCATGTTTTACGTCCCAAGGGTTATGGCGAGTCGCTCGGATTACTGAAGATGGGGATATTCGTCTTTATTCATTCCGTTGACACGCCGGGGTGGGGGCCGTATCATTTTTTCGGTTTTTGAAGCCTGCCCTTTGTAGCTTCCCTGAATCGAGGGCGCTTTCATCCCCCCATCAGCCAAGAGGTATGCGTGGCGAGCAGGGACGTCCGCGCCGGGGAGTCGCGTATGCCGCCCGAAGTCGTCTTCGCGCTCATGTCGTTGTGTTTTCTCGGCGTCAATGACTTTCTCTACAAGTGGGGCCAGCAGTGGGATATGCGCAGCGGGCCCTTCATGTTCCTGCAAAACATGGCGTATCTGCCCAACGCGTTCGGCCTGGCCTGGTATCGTGAGGAGTTGCTTTGGAATCCGGGCCTCGCTTTTGGATTCATCAACGGAATTCTGGCGTTCACCGCGTTTTTATTTGTCTTGCTTGCCCTGCGGCGGGGCGAGGCGGTGGCGCTCGTGCCGATCGTCCGCCTGAACTTCGCGGTAACGGCCGCCCTCACGATTTTCTTTTTGGGTGAGAACGTAAACCTCATCAAGGGTCTCGCCCTGGTTCTGGCGGCCCTCGCTGTGACGGCGGGTGGCAGCGTCGCGGCGGCGTCCGTCGGGGATAAGCGCTCCGTCGGCCTGGCGATCGGCGCCATGTGCATGTTCGGCGTCATCGGACTGTTCTACAAACTGGGACTCGGGATGGGAGCCAAACCCGCCATGATGACGGCCATGCAGAGCGTGGGCGTCTTCTGTATGGCCGTGCCCTTCGCGCTCATTCAAAAAGACCCGTTGCCCAGGCGCGGCGTGCCGCTCTGGCTCCCCTTCGTGTGCGGGGTGCTCACCTCATCGAGTTATGTGGCCATCGCCGTGGGGTTCACCTACGGCGAGGCGGTCGTCGTGGCACCCATCGCCCAGTTGAGTTTCGTATTGACCGGGGTGCTCGCCATCATCTTCTTGAAGGAGAAGCTGACGCTCAGAAAAGGTGTGGGAGTCATATTCGCCGCGGCGTCCGTGATTCTGTTTTCCAGAGGGTAACTGTTACAGCACTTCATCGTTACGAAGGCGCTCGATTTCGGGGGGCGGCATTCCCAGCCATTCGCCGAGTATTTTTTCGGTGTGTTCCCCCAGGGCAGGTCCCGTCCAGGCGATGTCGAGGGGTGTCTCCGACATTCTCGGAAAAGCGCCCTGCATGGGCACGGAGCCGAAATCCGCGTCCGGTACGTGGCGCACCAGGTTTCTCGCCTGAAAATGGGGGTCTGAGAGGATGTCTTCGATGTCGTAAACGGGGCTCGCCGTGACGCCACCCGCGTTGAATCTGTCCATATTTTCGTCGCAGCTATGTTTTCCTATGGCGTCGGCCACGATTTTGTCGAGCGCCTCCTGGTTCACGACGCGCGTCTCGTTGTTCATGAACCGCTCGTCGGTGATGATGTCTTCACGCCCCAGGGCGCGGGCGAGGCGCTCGTACATCGGCTGGGTGGAAGCGGAAATCGCGATCCACTTCCCGTCGGTTGTGGGATAAATGTTTCTGGGCGCCGAGTTTTCGGATCGGTTGCCCAGGCGCGGGCGCTTTTCCCCGTCAATGAGATAGCGGGCCGCCTGTGGGCCCAGAATCGTGAAAAGCGGCTCGTAAAGCGCCAGATCGATCACCTGCCCCTTGCCGCCCCCCAGGGCGTCGCGGTGGTAGAGCGCGAACATAGTGGAGGCGACGCCCTGGAGCGCGGCCGTCATGTCGGCGAGGGGCTGGGGAGGCGCCAGTGGTGGGGAGTCGGGAAATCCGTTCATGTCGGCGAAGCCGGACATCGCCTCCACCAAAGTGCCGAAGCCCGGCCTGTCGCGGTAAGGGCCGTCCTGCCCCCATCCGGATATCCGGACGACGATGAGTCTCGGGTTCACTTCCCATAGCTCATCCGGCCCGAGCCCCCAGGATTCGAGTTTGCCGGCGAAAAAATTCTCGGCGAGAACGTCCGCATGAGCCGCCAGCTTTCGGATGAGGTCTTGCCCTCGCGATGTGGCGAGGTTCACCGTGATGGATCGCTTTCCGCGGCCGTAGACCTTCCACCAATATGGATTCCAGGCTCGCAGCGTATCGCCGTGGCCCGGGGCTTCGACCTTGACCACATCGGCGCCGGCGTCGGCCAGCAGCATGCCGTACATCCCGCCCGATACGAGGCGGGTCAGGTCCAATACTTTGACGCCCTCAAGGGGTCTGCTCACGGCTTTTTCTCCTGCCCGTTCAAATGAGTAGCCTTCATCTACTACTAACAGAATCAATCTTTCAACGTGATCCACAAGGCGGCGTGATCGCTCGGCGGCCTCGGATTACCCGGCGGCCAATCGATGCGCGCGTCAAGCAGCCTGCCTTGCGCGCGGCGATTGATGAACGCGTGATCCAGCCGGAAGCTCCCTCCACCGCCGGGCGCACGCCATGTATAGGCGCGTTTTTGACCGTGGACGCTGCGGTACGCATCCGCCCAGCCCGTTTTCGACATGGTGGTCATGAAATCGTCTTCGCGCCTGTTGAAGCATTTCACGCTTTCATCCTCGCCGATTCGCCCGGTGTTGAAATCACCCGCCACGATGGCGCCGCCACCGCGCCAGCGAAGCGCCAAATCCCGAATCGCATCCAGGAAGGGATATTTTTTTCCGCTGACTCGATTAAGTACGTGTACGGCGGCGATGGTGACGGGCGCGGGCGCGCGAACGTGTGCGAGGAGGCGGCGCTCTTCCGGTTGGGGCGGCCTTTTCCAGTGAATACGCTTGAGCGGCCAGCGCGAGGCGAGGAGAAGAGCGTTTTTAGGCGGTTGGCTTTTGGACGCCGTGCTCAGTTGGTGGGGCAACCCCAGTTCCCCGATGCGGGAGGCGATCTCCCGGCTGGGCGGGGTGCCACGAAACTCCGTCAGAATGACGATACCGGGACTTCCACTACGGATGTACTCTGCGATGGCGGGTACCCGGCGACCGCCGCCGTGCATGATGTTCCAGATGAGAATTTTCATGGCGAAGGGAGTGTAGCGGTAGTAATATGTCTGACGCCAATGGAGGTAGCGTGTCTCCATGAAAAATGAAAGCCGGAAGATGTCGAGCCCCGCCTGGGCGCCGACCCGGCGGGGAGGAATTTTTTTGAAACGGATATGTGTTTTCGCAGGATCATCGAAAGGGGTACGAACCGAATACCAGGAAGCGGCGCGAACCTTGGGCCATACTTTGGGCGCGCGTGGAATCGGCGTGGTGTATGGCGCAGGGGGTATCGGACTCATGGGCGTTCTGGCCGACGCCGTGCTCGAGAACGGAGGCGAGATCACCGGCGTGATTCCCGATAGGTTGATGGACATGGAAGTCGCCCATGAGGGGATCACCGAACTTCGCGTCGTACGCACGATGCACGAGAGAAAAGCGTTGATGGCGGAACTGTCCGATGGCTTCGTCGCGCTGCCGGGCGGACTCGGCACGCTCGAGGAGACCATGGAGATGCTCACATGGCTTCAACTCGGGTACCACGACAAGCCCGTCGGCCTGCTCAACATTCGCGGCTATTATGATCCTTTGCTGGCGTTTTTTCGCCACATGAACGAAGAAGGTTTCATCTCGGAGAAAATCCTGCATTCCTTCACGGTCGACGACACGCCCGAGGGACTGATGCGGCGGATGCTTACTCCCAGGTAAGCGCGGCGAGGTAGCCCATACCCTCATCCAGCGCTACTTTTGCCTCGATTCCCTGCGCTTGTTTATGCGCCTGGATGGTTTTGAGGTGGGCGTATCCCTCCCAGAGCACATGGCGAAAAGTCCACTCCAGGTTGTAGTGGAAGACGTTGTCTTTTTTCTCGTCTCGCCAAAAGCCATCGGGGTGGATTTTGAGCACCACGTTTTCAATCCAGTCGATATACCGATCGCCGGAGGGCCATTCGTAGTTTCGAGGAACTTCTCTGATTTTGGTTTTTTCCCGTAGTGATTCTCTGGTTTCGTTTTTCAGAATGTCCAACGCCAATCGGCAGCCGTCTTCATAAGCTGCGAGCAAATCGCCAATCTCATGAAATCTTTCGGGATCGAGGAGACGATCCGCACCACCCGTGTCGTATAGAGATTTCGGCCTCGGCAAGTCTTCTCCGAACAAGGATTTTCCCCAGACCTGCAAGAACCACCTGTAATTCACATAACCCATGTGGCTGACCTGCTCGCGGATCGACCACATGCCCCAGCTTTTCCCGGGTTGTTTTTTATCGAGTTGCTCCCCGGTGAGACCCTCCACCTCACGGGTGTACATCTCGGGCAGCAGGGCGTATTCGGGGAAAATTTCCGCAGCGGGTCTTGAAGCATCTAGAGACATGGTGAATATCCTCAAATGGGAACGGAGTTGAAAATATATCATGCGGCATTCGGTTCTGCTTGGGCCTGCTGATTTCAGTCGGAGACTTCTCGTGCCATAATGAAAATCTATCGCTTCGATACATCCCTCTGTCGCTTGGATAGCCTTTGATCGAGTCACTCCCTCCGGTTTTTTTGTCTTTTTTGTCCGCTGTCTTTTTGGCAGTCACGCATACAATTTATCGAGGCGCTCTTCAGTGGATAGGGCCGAAGGCTATCACCTTTGTGACCAATTTAACGCTGGTAACTTACGCTTCGACCATATACATACTGGGTGCGGGTCTCGAAAAATGGCCTCTGGTGGGGATTTTCTGGTTCGTGCTGGCGGGGCTTTGCTCTCATTTCCTGTCGAGAAACCTGAACTTCATCTCGGCCACCCTCATCGGAATGGCGCGCTCCCAGATTTTTCTGCAGGTCCATCCCATATGGAGCGCTTTGCTGGCCATGCTCCTTTTCGGCGAGACGATTAATTTCCCGATCGCCCTGGGTACTTTCGCCATCGTGTTGGGCGCGATACTCCTTGTGCAGGAGAGAGGGGCAGGCGGCAAACGAGCGCCCTTTTTATATTATCTCCTTCCGATTCTCGCGGCCTTTTTCTTCTCCTTCGCCCCGCCCTTGCGAAAGCTCGCTTTTCAGACGATTCCCTCACCCGCTTTCGGCATCGCCACCACGGCGTTCACGGGTGCGCTTCTCCAACTCGGTTCCATCCCTTTTGTGGAAAATCATGAACTCAACCCCAGGACCTGGAATCAAAAGAGCCTATGCCTGGTTCTTATCGGAGGGGTTTTCAACATCATATCGGCGTACTGCTTTTGGCTCGCCATCAAGAACGGAAAGCTCATTGAGGTGATCCCGATAAACCGGCTCTCCATTTTATTCTTGATCTTGTTTTCCTGGGTTTTTTATCAAAGGCTTGAGCGCATCAATTTGCGCGTGATCGCCGGAGGGGTGCTTGCCGTGGAGGGCGCCGTGCTGATCCTATTGGGCAGGTAGGTGCTCATACGCCCGGCACTGGATCGCCATTTATTTGAAAAAGGCGAGGGATGACACTGTGCATGTCTATCGATTCATTCGCTTGTGTGATGGATTTAGTCGTCCTCATAGAGTCTTTTTCCCGGGCGCTTTTCGGGTTGGGTTTTCGACATGTTGAATTTTATCGTAGACGCACCGCCGGAGTTTCGTGCTTTACTGGGCGCCTTTTTGTTCGCGTGTAATCAAATTCTCGTTCGCAGATTGCTCGAGCGGGCTTCGGCGCTCACGATCATCTTTTGGGTGAATGGATGGATGGCGGTTATCGCCGTCGTTTTCTCGCCATCGTTCGATATTTATGAAGGCGATTGGGTGGTGGCTCTTATCTTGTATCTCATCACCGGCTTGGTGGGGAATCTCGTAGCCCGCTACAGTGCCCTTCGCTCGAGCGAGTACGTCGGGGTGAGCAGGACGAACGCGCTCGTGGCGGCGACTCCCATCGGTTCGGCGTTGATGGGCGTGGTGATTCTGGGCGAGCGCCCGGACGCCGGCGTCTGGTTGGGTATCATGCTCATCGTCATCGGGATGATCGGGCTCACCGGTGAGCGGGGAGAAGGGGGGTATTCGTTGAAGCGTTACACTTTCGCCTTCATCGCGATGGCGGCGTTCAGCGTCACGCCCTATCTCCGAAAAGCCGGACTGGCCGCCATGAATGCGCCCTGGCTGGGAATTCTGGTGGCCACGCTGATAGCCAACGTGGGTTTGTTGGCTTCCTCGTCCTTCGCCTCGAAAGCCCAGAAATTTCAGTGGAACATGCAGATCGCGGTAGCTTGCATTCCGGCAGGCATGTTTGCGATCTTCTCCGCCGTGCTGTTCTGGACCTCGCTGCGCGACGGGCAACTCGCGGTGATTTCCCCGCTCGTTCGTATGACCCCCATATTCGTTCTTTTGCTCTCGGTGGTGCTGCTGCGCGACCTGGAAGTCATCACGAAACGCTTGGTGGTGGGAACGCTCATCGTCGTGGCGGGGGCCGTTTTGGTGACCTCGGGCGGTTAATTCTTTATGCGCGCGCCCGAAAATCGGGATTTTGGTTTGACCGGGGTCGTTTGTCTCTGCGAGAATGAATAAGTCTTCATCAATTCAAATAAGTGTTTTCCGTATCAGGATTCATGAGATGAGATACGGGAAACCCTACCAGAAAATCGTGGGGGCGCGATGAAAATACTCAAGATCATTCCCGAAAAATGTACGGGCTGTATGCGGTGCGAACTCGCTTGCTCATACGAGCAGACGGGGACGTTTCAGCCCTCGAAAGCGGTAATCCGGGTTTCTGCTTTCGAAGGTCATACGAGCTATGCGCCTTATACCTGTCCGCAGTGTGACGAGGCATGGTGCCTGACGGCGTGTCCGGTCGAGGCGATCGGCATCTCGCCGGCCGGGGCGAAAGACGTGGCGGATGACATTTGCGTGGGCTGCAAGCTCTGCACCATCGCGTGTCCCTATGGAACGATGTTCTACGACATCGATACCCACAAGGCGTTTAAGTGCGACTTGTGCGGTGGGAACCCCGCGTGCGCGTCCGTATGCCCTACCGACGCGATCGTTTTTGAGGAGGCCGATAAGACCGACTGGGTCGGGCCCTTTGCCGCGGAGCGGGCGAAATCACCCGCCGGTCCGCTTGCGGGGGTGCTCTGATTATGGCCAGACACGTCATCGTGGGCGGTGGCACCGCCGGCTGGAACGCCATCACCACACTCAGGGAACTGGATAAAGGCGAGTCCGAGATCGTCCTCGTCGCGGACGAGACGCCGTATTCGCGGATGGTGTTGCCTTATTATCTGGCGCGCGACATCGCGGAATCACACGTCTACATCGCATCACCCCCCAAGCTCGCCGCGTTGAATGTGGATGCGAGGCTCGGCGCACGGGCCGAGAGAATCGACGCATCCGCAAGCAAACTCATCCTCGAGGGGGGCGATGAGATTGAATACGACAATCTCTTGATCGCCACTGGCTCCTCTGCTGTGAAAGCCCCCGTGCCCGGCGCGGACGGGAAAAACGTGCACAGCTTCTGGACGTTTCCCCAGGCGCGCGCCGTGGCGTCCGGCGTAGGCGAAGGCGCCCGCGTCGCGATGATCGGCGCGGGATTCATCGCCTTCACGATTCTGAACGCCTTGGTGAATCAGGGCGTGAAGCTCACCGTCGTGGAACTCGAATCGCGCATCCTGCCGCGCATGATAGACGATACGGGCGCCGGAATCGTTCAGGATTGGCTGAACGACCGGGGCGTGGAAGTGAGGACCTCGACGCAAGTGACCTCCATTGAGGACAAAGGGGATGCGAAACTCCTCAAATTCAAGGAAGGTCCCGATCTGGAAGTCGACCTGGTCATCATGGCCACGGGCATCAAGCCCAACATCGACTGGGTGGCGGACAGCGGCCTCGAGACCAACCAGGGTATTCTGGTGGACGAGCATTGCCGAACGAACGTGGCGAACATCTACGCGGCGGGAGATATCGCGGAAGGCCCCGACGCGGTCACTGGCGAGAAGGTCGTGCACGCCATCGAACCTACCGCCATGCAGCATGGCCGCGTGGCGGCGGCCAACATGGCCGGCCAGGAGGTCGCCTACAAGGGCAGTCTGCTCATGAACATCGTGGACGTTCTCGATATGGAGATCGCGAGCTTCGGCGCCTGGGACGACCCGGACGCCGAAGTCTTCGAGGCCGTGCGGGCGGAGCGGCCCGCCTACAGGAAACTCCTGTTCCACGGCGGGAGGCTGACCGGCGCGATCATCCTGGGCAAAACCCGGGAAATCTGGACGACGAACGACGTGGGGATGCTAAAAGGCCTCGTGTACACGGGGGTGGACATCTCGGAATGGAAAGAACATTTGCGCAATAATCCGTTTGATGTCAAACGCGCGTTTTTGGCCTCGGGCGCCGCGGGCGGCCTGCTGCCGGAAACCGTTTTGGGGCGTCCGTCGATATCTGCGCATGAAATTGCCATTTCTTCATAAACAAGGGGGTCGATGCCTTGACTGATTACGCATATGCAGGAGAAATCCTCCGGGTCGATCTCTCGAGCGGAAAGACCTGGGGAGAGAAATTCGATGTCGCCGACCGCAGAAAATGGGTAGGCGGCGCGGGCCTGGGCGCCAAGATTCTGTGGGAGGAAGTGCCGCCCGAAGTGGGTTGGGATCACCCCGAAAACCGGCTCGTTCTGGCCACGGGCCCCCTGGCGGGTCTGCCGGTCTGGGGGACGGGCGGGCTTACCGTGGTGACCCGGGGTGCGATGACCAACGGCGCGACCAACACCCAGGCGAACGGTTTTTTCGGCGCGAACATCAAGTATTGCGGCTATGACGCCATCGTGTTCCAGGGAGAGTCGTCCGATTGGGTCTATCTCCACATTAGCGATGACGGGGTGGAGCTTCGCGACGCCTCCGGGTTGCTGGGCCAGGACACCTGGGAGACGCAGCAATCGCTTGAGAAGACGCTGAATCTGAGCGGCCACAATTTGAGCGTCTACAGCATCGGGCCCGCGGGCGAGAACCTCGTGCGCTTCTCCGCCATACAGGGCGATTACGGCCACGTGGCGAGCAAGAACGGCTGCGGCGCCGTCATGGGCAAGAAAAAGGTGAAGGCGGTGGCTATCGAGCGCGGAACGAAGGGAGTCGCCGCCGCGCATCCCAAGGCGCTATTCGCCGCGGCGGACGACATCGCCCACAGCTTACAGACCGATCCCTCCACCAAGGGGTTGTACCTGTACGGCACTCTCGGCGGCGTCCGGAACTTACAGGGCATGGGGGCGCTCCCGATTCGGAACTACACGACGAACGTATGGCCCGAGGAAGTCGAAACGAAGCAATGGGAGGCCAACGGCCTGCGCGAGGGTTTCGACCACCGGGGTCATCAGTGCAGTGCGTGCGGCATGCACCATTGCCACATGCAGGTCATCTCCTCCGGCCCCTATAAGGGGCAGGTGGTGGATGAGCCCGAATACGAGGGTTGGTCGGGTGCGGGCTGGACGATTGGCGCCACGGACCCGCAACAGGTCACCTGGATGAACACCCAGCTCGATCGCGCCTGTGTGGACGTGAACGAGTTCGGCTGGCTCTGCGGCTGGGTGATGGAGTGCCAGCAAAAAGGCTATATCACGGATCAGGACCTCGGCTTCCGCTTGGAATGGGGCGATATCGACGGAGCGAACAGGTTGCTCGAGATGATCTGCAAGCGCGAGGGCATGGGCGACTTGCTGGCCGAGGGAACGAAGCTCGCGGCGGAGAAACTAGGCGGCGAGGCGCAGGATTGCGCCATTTACACGGAAGTCGGCAATTCCCCGAGGGGGCACGACCACCGCTCCCGCTGGGAGGAGATGATCGATACCTGCACGGGTTCGGGCGGAACGATGGATACGGCTCCCCCGGTGTTCCCGACGGATTACGGTCTGCCCGCACGTGTGCACCCCCAGGACGCGGTAGAGGTGCCCAAGCATGTGGGCGGCCTCAGGGGACGACGCGCGTATGAGGATTCTCTGGGGGCGTGCGTCTTTACTACGCGCGCGCCGATGGACGTTTTGTGCCGATCCATTCAGGCGGCTACCGGATGGGACGTGGACAAGGATGAAGCGATGCAGACCGGCCGGCGCATCAACGCCTTGATGCGCGCGTTCAACTTGCGCTGCGGCATTGGGCCTGAAGTCGAGAAACCATCCAAACGATACGGTTCCACGCCGGTGGATGGGCCAATCGCGGGCGTCTCGATCATGGAGCAATGGGAGAAAATGCTCGATATATGGTACGAGACGACCGGCTACGACAGGGAGACGGGCCGCCCCAAGCCCGAGCTTTTGCGCGAACTTGATCTGGAAGATGTCGCCGAGGCGCTATGGGGTGCGAACGTATAGCTCACCTTGGAGACAGGGGATGACGCGATGAGCGAGACGAAAAGCGTCAAGGGAATTTGCGTCCGGCTGGAGTTCATCTCCTGGGCGTCGACTTTCGTGGGCGGTGACGGAAACGAGCGAAAGGTTTTCGATGAGGAAGTCCCCGAAGGCGCCACGCTTCGCGACGTCCTCAAAAAGATGAGCCGACGCTACAGGTCTCTGGATGAAGCGCTTTGGCACAACGGAACCGGCCAGCTGGCCGAACACCTCGAAATTGCCGTGAATGATGCGCTCCTGGGCATACACCACACGCTCGATTCCGAGATGAAAGAGGGAGACCTCGTCCTCTTGATGGGACAATACATGGGGGGATAAACGAATAACGTCTTTCGGTATCTACAAAGTTTCCCTGCTCATAAGTCTGGGCATCTGCCTTTAGAACTTCCGAAAAAGCTTTGTATCTGTTTCCTTGAAATAGTCGAGTTAAAACGGATGATTCGGGTCGAGCATTCCTAAAAATTCACTACAGCGTTTCGTCTCGGCAGATTCTCCGATGGCGTCGGCGCATTGCGCCAAGCCATGAATGGCGCGCAAAAACGGCTGATTGGCGGGGATTTCCCAGGGGATGCGCCCATCGCCGCGCCAGCCCGAGGCGCGGGCCTTGTCCAGCCCCCTGTGATAGGCGACCCGAAAGTAGGCGTATGCGCTAATCGTCTCTTCGTTTGCAAGCGCAATCCGCCCCATGGCCACCCAGCCGGACAGGGCGTCCGGGTATCGAGCCACGAGACTTTGCAGTTTCTCCATATATAGCCTGCGGTTTTCTTCGCTCGATAAAATGGCATCGCAAAGCGAATCCAGCGCGCCGAGTTCTTCCGGTTCAGGTGGAAGCGCTGTCCTGGGCACTCCATCCGAGGAGATGTCGAGCAAATCATCGGTTTCATTCGGCATTATCCATTCCTTTTCGTGAAGTTTCTGAATGTCATTATACCTTTTGCGTCATGATGGCACATTTGTCATTTGATATTGACGTCCCGAGGTCGGTTTGTTAGCTTCAATCCGCCCGAGATGTTCCGTAACATTCCCCACGCCTGAATAAAAAGTCTGGAGGTCCCACTCGATGTCATCGGCACTTTCGCTGAGAGATCCCGATATTTTCGCCGCCATGGAAGATGAAAGAGAACGCCAGGCGGACGAGCTCGAACTCATCGCTTCGGAGAACTACGTGAGCAAAGCGGTGATGGAGGCGGTAGGCGGCGTGATGACGAACAAATATGCGGAGGGATTTCCGGGAAGACGCTACTATGGCGGGTGTCAGTTCGTGGATGTGGCCGAATCCCTCGCCATCGAGCGGGCGAAGTCTCTTTTCGGTATGGATCACGCTTCCGTGCAGCCGCACAGCGGCGCCCAGGCAAACGCCGCGGTGTATTACGGCCTGCTGGAGCCGGGCGATACGCTTTTGGGGATGAACCTCTCGCATGGCGGCCACCTGACCCATGGGCATCCTGTCACTTTCTCGGGGCGGTGGTTCAAGGTGGTGGCGTATGGCGTGGATCCCGAGAATCACGTCATCGATTTCGACGAAGTGGAAAGCCAGGCCAAGGAGCACCGTCCCAAAATCATCGTCGTGGGGGCGAGCGCATATCCGCGGGCGATCGATTATGCGCGCTTCAGGGAGATTGCAGATGAAGTGGGCGCCGTGGTGATGGCGGATATTGCCCACGTTGCGGGGTTGATCGCGGGCGGCGCGCACTCCAGCCCTGCGGGCCATGCGCAGATTGTAACCACCACGACGCACAAGACGCTCCGGGGTCCTCGCGGCGGGATGATTCTTTGCGACGAAGACTACGCGACCGAGATGAATAAAGCTGTTTTCCCCGGCCTTCAAGGCGGACCCTTGATGCACGTCGTCGCGGCCAAGGCGGTGGCGTTCAAGGAGGCAAGCACCCCGGAGTTCAGGGCCTATTCAGAGCAGATTGTGAAAAATGCAAAGGCGCTTGCGAATGCACTCTTGGAACGCGGCATCCATCTCGTCTCGGGCGGTACGGACAATCACCTGATTCTACTCGATCTGCGTGAGGCCGGTTTCAGCGGCAAGAAGGCGGAAGCCGCCTTGGGCCAGGCGGGAATCACGGTGAATAAAAACGCGATTCCTTTCGACACCAGAAAGCCGGCTTTCACGAGCGGGATCCGCGTCGGGACGCCCGCGTTGACTTCGCGCCACATGAAAGAGGCCGAGATGAAAATCGTGGGCGGCTGGATAGCCGACGTGCTGGCCGATATTACGGATGAAGCGCGTATCGCCTCGGTGAGGGAAGACGTACGCTCGCTTTGTGAGAAATTTCCGATGGGTCCGGACGGATCCAGGCCGGAGTAAAGCGGCGCCTCTGAGCTACGGAGGCGGTGTTTCCACTTTCACCACACCCATTTTTTCGAGTTGATGCACGAACGCCAGCGTATGGTGGTCCGCAAAAGGCGCACCCATAATTTGCGCGCCAAGCGGCAGGCCCTCCTCGCTCATGCCCGATGGAAACGCGGTGGACGGCCCGCCGAGGAAATTCCAAAGCCTTGTCAAGGAGATCATGAGCGTTCGAATCTCGACTTCTTTCCCACGCACCGTTCCGGTCGACTGAGAGTGCAAAGCGGCGGGGACCGGCGTGGCGGCGGAGAGAACGAGGTCTACCTGGCCGTATACCTCTTTGCAGATTTGCTTCGTCCATTGCTCTCTGAATCGAAGCGCCTGGATATACGATGTGGCGGAAATGAAAAAACCGGGCCTGATTCTCTCAAGAACCGCGGGATCAAAATCTTGCGCGTTTTCTCTTATGTTTTTTTCATGCACGGCCGCCGCTTCGGATACCATCAGCACGGCCGCCGCATGAAACGCGGTTTCGACATCGGGTATTTCAATATCGACAACTTTGGCGCCCATTTCCTGAAGCGTCTTTGCCAGATTGTTCACCGCTTCCGCCACGGGAGGTTCCGAGCGTTGTTCATAGTATTTTCGCGCGTGGCCGATGCGGAATTCTTCGATGGGTTTGCTCAGCGCCCCCATGAAGTCGGGTGGCTCACAGGCGATGGATGAGGCGTCGGCCGGGTCGTGTCCCGCGATGGCGGACATCATGAGCGCGCAGTCCTGGGCGGACCTCGCCAATGGTCCGAAAGAATCGAGCGACCACGACAACGGCGCGCAGTTTGATTTCGTGACAAGGCCATGCGTGGGTTTATGCCCTATGACGCCGCACAAAGATGCGGGAATCCGAATAGACCCACCCGTATCGGAGCCGATGGCGATGGAAACCTGGCCCGTCGCCACGCTGTTGCCCGACCCGCCGCTCGACCCGCCCGTGACCCGCTGGGTATCCCACGGGTTTTTCTGATCTCCGTAATGGGGGTTGTGCCCGGTGGGGCCAAAGGCGAATTCATGCAGGTTGAGTTTTCCGAGTATCACGCCGCCTGCGCGGCGTATCTTTCGGGCCAGCAAAGCATCTGAGTCCGCGACGTTTTCTTTGTCGATGATGCTGCCCGCCGTGGTCGGCAGGCCCTCCATATCGATCAAGTCTTTCAGTCCTATCGGCGCCCCGGCCATGGACCCCGGGTCGTCACCTCGGGAGATGGCGGCGTCCACTTCCTGCGCCGCCTTCATGGCTCCTTCCGAATCGAGCTTGATCCAGGAGTTCAAAGCCTCCCCGATTTTCTCAGAGCGTTCCAGATGCGCCTCGGTGACTTCGGCGGCGCTGATAGTTCTCTCTTTGATTCGTGCGGCGATTTCTGCAGCGGTGAGGGTCGTGAGGATATCGGCCAATTTATTTCTCCCTCGTGAGGGAGCGCAAGAATCCGGAGTGTCCGGCAGGTTCTGTTTTTGGTGATAGGTTTTCCACTAATTGTGGATTTCCTTTTTCCATGTTTTCCATTGTGGCGATGATAACGGCGCGGCGCTCGGAGTCGAGTGAATCACCGAACACGTCTTCACACCGGGATATTAGCGAATCCTCTGAAATCGGCATATTTTCTCCTGAGCGAAGAAGGACCTTATGAACATTGGATGGTGTGGCGATTGATTCATGAATGGACACATGATGCTTTTTCTCAAAAAGTATTGCAATTGAAAAAGCGGAATGGTTTCGATAATGGCGCGGAAGCTTTAGAAGGATTTTCGTTTTCCTGTTGGTTGCCTCTGCTCAAGTCTAGAGGCAAAATAAAGGTGCTTTTGTTCGACTTCGCCCTCCAGGGGAACTCTTGAGTAAATTCAACAGGTTCATCTTCATTATCGCGTTTTTGCCACTATGGGTAAATGGATGTGTGCCCGGAGCGTTTATGGTCGCCCAAAAGGGTATAAAGAGCGCCTTTGAGGACCGCTCTCTGAACCAGCAGCTTGAAGATGCGAAAATACATGCGAATTTATTGCAAGAGTATTTGCGTGTGGATAGTGGTTTGCCTGTCGACGTGAATACGGACGTGTGGGAAGGAAGGGTGTTGTTGACCGGCGTGGTGGATGCGGAGAGAAAGCGAGAAGCTGTTTTGAGTATTGCGAGGGGCGACCCCAGAATCAAGGCTATATATAATCATATCCTTCTCGGCTCTTCGGACGAGGTCGAACGCAACCGCGCAGCGGCGAAGACGAAACCGGCCGTAGAGCGCGATATCGTCAAGCTCAGCCGGATTGCCAGCGATGCGTGGATAGAAGCCAAGCTCAAGGGTCAACTCTTGACGGCAGAGGGCGTGAATTCCGTGAATTACCGCTGGCAGTCCGTGAGAAACAAGGTCTATGTACTCGGCCGTGCAAGAACGGAACTTGAAAAGAATTTGGTCCTCCAGATTATTCGCGGAACAAAGGGTGTGATTCATCTCGAAGAATATATTCAGGTAAAATTGGTTCAGAAATAAAATTTCCCCGAAATTCTGCTTTCAAGTGGTTTTCGAATAGATGATTCGTTTGAGTGTTTTGGATCAATCTCCCATCCGATCGGGAGGAACGGCGGCGGACGCCATCGGCGAGACCGTCGAGTTGGCGCAAACCGCCGAACGCCTGGGCTATTACCGCTACTGGCTGGCGGAACATCACAGCCATGGGGCGTTCGCCGGCACTTCACCCGAAGTCTTGATCGGCCAAATCGCCGCGAAGACGAAGACGATTCGTGTGGGCTCGGGCGGGGTCATGCTCAGCCATTACAGCGCGCTCAAGGTGGCCGAATCGTTCCGGGTGCTGGAGACGCTCTATCCGGGCCGCGTCGATTTGGGTTTGGGCCGCGCCCCCGGAGCCGACAGGCTCACGTCTGCGGCTTTGGCGCCTGAGCAGAGTGGTTTTCGCTACGATGATTTCCCGCAAAAAGTCTCTGACCTTCGAGGTTGGATTGATGGGTCGTTGCCGGAGGACCACCCCTTCGCCCGGATACGTGCCATGCCCACCGGAGAGACGGCACCCGAAATGTGGCTCTTGGGAACCTCGGACCAAAGCGCGATTCTCGCCGCGCATTTCGGTTGCGCTTTTTCATTCGCCCATTTCATCAACGCGTATGGCAGCGTCCAGGTGATGGATATGTACCGGAGGGATTTTCGTCCATCGGCCAAGTGGAAAGAGCCCGCGGGAAGTCTGGCGGTTTTTGTGATTTGCGCACCGAGCGAAGAAGAAGCGCTCTACCATGCGGCCAGCAGGCCTCTGGTCATGCTCAGAAGCCGCCGCGGCGAGGGAGGAGGCGTACCTACTCCCGAGGAGGCGCTCGCCTATCCATGGACGAACATGGAGCGCGCCTTTGCCGAGGATATCGACAGCAGAACCATCGCGGGAGATCCGGTGCAGGTCAAGGAAAAGCTTCAGGTACTGGCTTCAGAGCATAAAGTCGAGGAACTCATCGTCGTGAATGTGATGTACAGCTTCGAGGCCAGAGTGAAATCCTATGAACTTTTGGCTGAGATTTTCGGGTTGAAGGGAAACCCGTAAGGCCTTAGACCCGAAAAGATGGTTCTGTTACGCTTCGCCGTCACCATGAGGCTCATAATTTGTACGGCTATCAGTGACGATGTGTTTTTGCCCACAAGTATTCTAAAGGAGTAGTTCATGGCGCTTTCCGCTGTAATGACAACGAGCCGGGGTGAGATACGGCTCGATTTGCATGAAGACAAAACCCCGGTGACGGTGGCCAACTTTGCGAACCTCGCGAAACGGGGTTTCTACGATGGTCTTGTTTTTCACCGTGTGATCTCCGATTTCATGATTCAAGGCGGCTGTCCATTGGGCGCGGGTACGGGTGGCCCCGGCTACAAATTCGAAGACGAGTGCTCGCCCGATCTTCCCCATGACGGTCCGGGCGTTCTTTCGATGGCGAACGCAGGCCCGGGCACCAACGGTTCTCAGTTTTTCATAACGCACGTGCCCACCGCCTGGCTCGACGGCAATCATACCGTTTTTGGACGCGTCACTTCCGGTCAGGAGGTGGTGGATGCGATTGAGCAGGGTGACGGGATTGAGAGAGTCGAGATAGAGGGCGACACCTCCGAGTTGTTCGAAGCGCAAAAAGACAGAATTGCAGAGTGGAACAAGATACTGGATGGCTAGAGCGTCAGGCGTGTTTTCGGGCCTTTAGTTCTGTTTTACGCAACCGGAAGATTTCGGGGGTTACTTCCAGGCATTCGCCCTCGCGCAAGAATTCGAGTGCTTCTTCCAGACTGAATCGTTTAGGCGGAATGAGTTGAGCGGATATATCGGCGTGGGCGGCCCGGATGTTGGTGAGTTTTTTCTCCTTTGAAATGTTCACGAACATGTCCTGTTCGCGGCTGTTCTCGCCGATGATCATCCCCTCATAGACTTCTTCCGTCGGCGCGACGAAGAGAATGCCGCGCTCTTGTATGTTTTCCACCGCGTAAGATGTGGCTTTGCCCGCACGGTCCGATATCAATGCGCCCGTCGATCTGCCCGGAAGATCGCCCGCCCATTCACTCCATCCGGCGAAAATGTGGGTGAGTATGCCTGTACCCCGTGTCTGGGTGAGGAATTCGTTGCGATAGCCGATGAGACCCCGGCTGGGAATGGAAAATTCGAGTCGTGCATGTCCTCTGCCATGGTTGATCATTTTGGTCATTTTACCTTTGCGCGCGCCCAAGCCCTGTGTAATGGCCCCGATGAATTCTTCCCGAATGTCCACTACCGCGTTTTCCATAGGCTCCATGATTTTGCCGTCTTGTTTGTGCGTGATGACCTCGGGTCGGCCGACGGTGAGTTCGTATTGCTCGCGCCTGAGTTGCTCGATGAGCACGGCGAGTTGTAAAGAACCTCGGCCGGATACCCGCAAGGCGTCCGCAGAGTTGGTCTCCTCGACTTTAATGGCCACATTGTTCCTCGCCTCCCTCAAGAGTCGTTCTCGAATCTGGCGCGAAGTGAGATATTTCCCGCTGCGACCCGCCAGGGGAGTATCGTTAATTCTGAAATTCATGGCGATGGTGGGTTCATCGACGCTGATGGCGGGAAGCGGGACCGGGTTGTCCACATCTGCTATGGTGTCCCCGATTTCCACGTGCTCCAAGCCGGCTACGGCAACGATGTCACCTCCGCGCGCTTCTTGCATCTGGTAGCGGCTCAATCCTTCATAACCGAATAATGAAGTGATCTCCCATTTCGTCTTCTTTTCCTCTCTCCCGAGCGCCAAGACATGAGATTTTTCTTTGAGGGAGCCATTCCAGATTCGGCCGATGGAGAGACGGCCAACATAGCTGTCGTATTCGAGTCGAGAGACGAGCATCTGTAGCGGCATGTCGGTTTTATATGAGGGAGGGGGTATCGCGTTCTCAAGGGTATGGAACAAGGGCTTCAAAGTTGGAGATAATTCGTCAGGTTCGAAGCCGGCTTTGCCCTCACGAGCGACGGCGTAGATTACGGGAAAATCGAGCTGGGCTTCTCCGGCGTCCAGATCGATGAACAGATCGTATATTTCGTCGAGCACTTGCTCGGGTCTTGCGTCTGGGCGATCTATTTTGTTGACGACCACGACGAAGGGGAGTTTTTGCTCCAGGGCTTTACTGACCACGAACCGTGTTTGCGGCAGTGGCCCTTCCGAAGCGTCGACCAAAAGCATCACGCCATCCACCATGGAGAGGACGCGTTCCACCTCTCCGCCGAAATCCGCATGGCCCGGTGTGTCCACGATGTTGTAGCGGATCCCGTTGAAATCAATGGCGCAGTTTTTCGCCATGATGGTGATTCCCTTTTCCCGTTCGAGATCCATCGAATCAAGAACCCGCTCGGCCACGTCTTGACCTTCGCGGAAGATGCCGCTTTGCCAGAGCATGGAATCCACCAGGGTGGTTTTGCCGTGATCGACATGAGCGATGATGGCGAGGTTCCTCAGGTCGGTTCGTTCCATGATAGCCATTTCATCCTCGCATCTGGTTTCGCAACATGAATAAAAATCCAAAGCGCGGGGATAATGGAGGAATTAGAAAGCGATGACAAGAGAAGAAAGGTTTCGGTTTTAATTGTGGGATGCTGGAAATTCATAAATGGGATACTATGACCCGATGGTTTCCTGATTTTCCTGTTCACACTTCAACTGGAGGGGGAACTCGCCTTGAAATTCTCTTTTTTCATGATGCCGATTCACCATCCTTCTGAAAACCCATCGCTCGCCTATCAGCGCGATATATCACTTATCGAATATGCCGATGAGCTGGATTTTGATGAATTCTATATCGGTGAGCACCATTCCGGCGGTTGGGAGACGATGCCGGCACCGGAGATGGCTCTCGCCATGGCTGCGGCCAAGGCGAAGAGAATTCGATTGGGCACTTCCGTGGTCAGTGTCCCTTTTCATCATCCGTTCCACTTGGCGGAGCGCATGGCGTTTCTGGACCAACTCACCAGGGGACGCGTCATTTTTGGAGTGGGCCCGAGCAATCTGGTAAGCGACATCAAGCTGTTTGATATCCCATCCGGCGATCTGCGTCCGATGCTGAACGAATCGGTGGATATCATGGTCAAACTCCTGGAATCGCCTGAGCCTTTCGATTATGAGGGCAGGTTCTGGAAGTTGAGAAATGTGTGTCTCCAGGTGCGCTCCTACCAAAAGCCCAGAATGCCGCTCGCCATCGCATCGGCGGGAAGCCGGGGAGCAATCGATATGGCTGCGCGATACGAGATGATTTTGCTCTCTTTCGGCGGCAAGAAAATCATGGATAACCTCTCACTCTCCGAGCAATGGCCCCATATGGAGGAATGCGCCAGAAAATACGGCACGCAAGTGTCGCGTGAAAACTGGAGAATCACCACGTACGTGCATCTTGCCGAAAGCCGTGAAAAAGCGTGGGCCGATATCGAAAAGTATGCTCTCCGCGACATGAATTATTTTATGGATATCGGCTTGAAGCCTGCGTATGAGGCGTATCCCGATCAGCCGCGCGCCGAAATCACACCAAAAGTGGCTGCGGAGCAAAGATACTGGATAGTAGGTACCCCGGACGACGCGATAGAGGTAATAGAGAAAATACAGGAGGAATCGGGTGGATTCGGCGGCCTCATGCTCACGACGCACGAATGGGTGGGTGATCAGAAAATAAGAGACTCGCTCGAGATGTTTGCGCGATACGTGATGCCGCATTTCAGGGGGCATGCTGAGGATTTTCAAAACGAGTGGCGAAGACTGCAAAAGGATGTGGCGGAAGGCGAGATGCCTTCCCCTGGAGGAGCGCCTTCCTGGGAAACGCCCGGGTTGGAAGGGCACAGGAGTAATTTGTTCACCTACCCACCAGAGAGCGGGAATTTTCCCAAAGAGGACGGATGATAGAAACGAACAAGGGGAGAACCTGCCCTGAACATAGCTGGACGGACGGCGTGTTCTCCCTGTTGAATTGGAAAAATTTAGAAATACGATGTCAGACTGGAGGTGTTGAATATGGGCGTTACGTTTTTCCACAGTGTGGAGGACGCCAACGATCCTTTACTTATCATGGCGTTTTCCGGATGGAACGATGCGGCGGAGTCTGCAACTTCGGCGGCGCGTTATCTGGTTCAACACTTCGAGGGGAAACGGGTGGCGCAAATCCAGCCGGACGAATTTTTCCAATTTGCAGATCAGAGGCCTACCGTCAAGCTAAGTGAATCCGGCGAGCGGCGAATTACCTGGCCGCTGAACGAATTTTTCTATTGTCGAACGCCGGGTCTTGCGCGGGATCTCATTGTCGGAATCGGAACCGAACCCCATTTGCAATGGAAATACTTTAGCCGCGATGTCCTTGCGATAGGCAGCCGCTACGATGCACGTATGATCGTGACAATGGGAGCGTTGCTCGCGGGAGATTTACATACCCAACCCAGCCGCTTAATGGCCATTGCCACCGATTCGGCATTGGTCGAGCCCTCGGGCGTGGAAATAACGCGCTATGAGGGGCCTACGGGAATTGTGGGTGTTATCCATACGCTCATGCAGGATAAGGGTTTTCCGGCGGTGAGCTTGTGGGTGAATGTGCCGCATTACATCGCATCTCTATCCAATCCAAAAGCAACGTGCGCTCTGTTGGATAAACTAAGCGCCTTGGGTGGTTTCGAAATATCCCTGGAAGATTTCGATGTCGCCATCGATACGTTCGATGGACAGGTTGAGCAAATCATCGCCAGAGATCCCCGCATTGCAAAATATGTGGAGGATATTCAGAAGGGGCAGATTCCGGATGAGATTCCAGGCTTCGATTTTGAGGATGCGCCCGATGGGGAAACCGAGGAAGAGGAGGAAAAGCTGCCTCCCGGCGCCGAGGTAGCTGATGAGATAGAGCGCTTGCTCCGGAAAAAACCCGATGGGCCGGAGTCAGATTGAGCGATTGGCAACCGTTTCTTTGCAATCTTGCAAATCAATTCAATCATATCGAAAAGCAGGAGTCTTTTGTGAGCGGAGGTTTGTAATGTCGGAACGTTTTTATCAAGAGATGTTCGGCGGACCTGATGATGACGGGGATCTCATCGGCGCCGACATGCCCCGGGTAGATGGTCCTCCCAAGGCGGATGGTTCGCCCGTATTCGCTGCGGACCACAAACTGGTCAATCCGCTGTATGTTGTTCCCGTGACGGCGCCCATCGCTTGTGGAACGCTGGAGCGGGTCGATACGACCGAGGCGGAAAATGCGCCGGGCGTTGCCTGTGTCCTGACCGCAAAGGACATTCCTGGCCAGAAACTCTACGGCATGTTGATGCCCGATCAGCCGGCTTTGGTGGAAAAGCGCATCTATTCACTTCAGGATGTGGTGGCCATTGTGGCGGCGGACACGTTGGAGCAGGCGGAGTTTGCGGCCGGGTTGGTGAAAACCAAGGCCAAAGCGCTTCCTGCTGTTTTTGAAACACAAGACGCCTTGAAAGATGATGCCCCTGTTGTTCAGCCGGACCATCCGGTGGCCAAAGGCAATGTGCTCACTCACTTGAAAATTCGAAAAGGAGATGTGGAAGAGGGTTTCGCCGAGGCGGACGTGATTCTGGAGAATACGTACGAAACGCAGTTCATCGATCACGCCTATCTCGAACCCGATGCGGGTTATGTGGTTCCCAACCCCGATGGCTCCATCACTTGCACGGGGCCCACCCAATGTCCGCATATGGTGAGGCGCGTTATCGCTCCGGTGCTGGGTTTGGGACAAAACGAGATTCAATTCATCTCAACGCCACCGGGTGGCGGTTTCGGTGGAAAAGAAGAAACCTCCATCGAAATTGCCATGCGGGCGGGCTTGGTCGCGCTCAAGACACAGCGTCCCGCTATTTACAACTACACGAGGGAAGAGTCCCTAGGCGGGAAGGCGAAACGAGTACCTGCGGTGATCCAACATAAAATCGGCGCCAGGAAAAATGGCAAAATCACCGCCATGCGCATCCATATTTATCTCAACAAAGGTCCGTATGCCGCGGTAGGACCCGGTATCATCAAAAAACTGATTATCCATTCCTCTGGTGCGTATGAATGCGATAACGTCTGGGCCGACGGCTATCTTGTGCTTACGAACAACATCAATACCTGCGCCATGCGCGGATTGGGCGTTCCCCAGGTTCATTTCGCGATTGAGAGCCAGATGGATGAATTGGCGCTTTCGCTTGGAATGGACCCCTTCGAACTGAGGCGATTGAACGGCTACAAACTCGGTTCTTCGACTGCAACCCGCCAGGTGTTGGACCAGAGTGTGGGGTACATGGATTGTCTCGATAAAGCGGAAAAAGCGCTTGGGCCACACCCGAGAGAAAACGCAAACGGCGATGGCTTGTTGCATGGCCGCGGTATGGCGGGGTTTTGGTATTCCACGGGCGCCGCATCGCCCTCGGATTCCTGCGGCGCGCAGATTCATGTCACCGATGATGGAAAAGTGCAGGTGGGTGTTGGAATCATCGAACTCGGTCAGGGTTCGCACACGGTGCTCGCCCAAATAGCGGCGGAAGCCATGGGCGTGCGTTTTGAGGACGTGCGCATCATGCAGGTGGATACCGATGCCGTTCCCGAGAGTGGTTTTACGGCAGGTTCGCGCTCTACCACGATTCCCGGCAACGCGATATGTGAAGCCATTGCGGAAGTTCGGGGAATTCTGTCACCCGTGGCGGCGGAGATGCTCGAAGGTCCGACCGAAGATGTAGCTTTCAAGAATGGGCGAGTGTTCATCAAAAGCGCGCCCGAGCGTTCAATCTCGTTTGGCGAGGTGGTCTCGCAGGCGCTTTTGATTGGCGAGCAGATTACAGGTCAGGGTTGGTTCAGTACCGGTCCCTTGACGTTCAACCCTGAAACCGGAGAAGGCAAGCCGTTCATGGTGTACAGCTATGGGGTACAGGTGGCGGACGTCGCGGTCGACCCGAATACGGGAGAAGTTTGGGTGAGGCGCATGGTTGCCGCCCATGATGTGGGTCGGGCCATCAACCCGCAAGGGGTAATCGGACAGATACAAGGGGGTATCGAGATGGGGCTTGGTCAGGCCTTGATCGAGGAAATTGACGTACATGATGGCCGCGTGCTTACGCCGGACCTGGCGCGATACGAGATTCCCGTCTCTATGGATACACCCGAGTTCACAACCATTATCGTGGAAGCGGCCAATGAGACAGGGCCCTATGGCGCGAAAGGTGTAGGGGAGAGTTCTTTGGTGCCTACGTTGGCCGCGATTTCCAATGCCATACGCGACGCGGTCGGCCATCGGTTCACCAAGCTGCCCATCACGCCGGAAAGCGTCGCCATGGCCATTCACAAAGAAGGCGTCGTAGCAAAGTAGTCACATAGATAATTGAACAAGCCGGGCGGGACTGTAATGCCCGGTTTTGTTTTGCTCTCAAGGCGAACGGGAACATGGTTTCCGGCCACTAGAGAGGTGCGTGCAATGCGGGCGTTTGTGATGGCGGCCGGTTATGGGAAAAGATTGGGAGCGTTGGGAGAGGAGATTCCCAAACCGCTTTTACCCTTGGGTGGCGTGCCGCTTATCGGTTTTGCGCTGGAGAAATTGGCGGCTATCGGTGTGAAAGAAGCCGCAGTCAATTTGCACCATGGCGCGGAGAAAATTCGCTCTGCTCTGGGCGATTATGCGCATGGGGTCCATATTCACTATTTTCATGAGCCTGAGATTTTGGGCACTGCCGGCGGAATCAAGAATGCGGAGGCGTTTTTGTGCGAGAAAAACGAGCCTTTTTTCGTCATCAACGCGGATGCGCCGTGTGGTGTAGATTTGAAAATGGCATTGGACCATCATCAGAAAGGAGATTTCCTCACCACCCTTATTCTCAGGCGTTCGTCCGATGCTCAAGAGTATGGGGTGCTCGAGTTTGATGCGACGGGGCGTTTGAGAAGTTTTTTAGATACGCGCGCGCCGGGGATTCCACAAGGCGAACTGAACCAGGCGATGTTCACCGGTCTGAGCATCATGTCTCCTGAAATGTTGAGTCATATCCCCGCGGGAGTGGCGTCGGATATTTCAACGCAAATTTATCCCCGGTTGATGAAAAAAGACGCGCGGATCGGAGCGGTTTTGAGTGATTCCTATTGGATGGATGTCGGCACTCCGTCGCGGTATTTACAGGTGCACTCGGACGTCATGTCTGGTGAATTCGTGCCGGATTTCAGTTGGCCCCCGTCGGAGTTTTTGTTGATAGAAGGCCCCGTCATGAAATGGGGAGAGGGCAGCATTGAGCCTCCCGTTTTGATGGGCCCCGATGTTGTCATCCAAAAAAATGCGAAAGTGAGCCCCTTCACTGCAATCATGGCGGGTGCTACTCTTGGAAATAATGCCGTGGCACGGGAATCCATCGTTTTTCCGGGCGGGATGATCGATGAGAATTCCATTTTGGAAAGATGCATCGTAGGGCCGGGTGCGTTGGCCTCGTTTTGTGGCGGGGAAGTGAGAGAAATGGTTATTCTCCGTGGTAGAGACCGGTCGAAAATCTGCGACTCATAGTTCGATAAATTTTGCATATCCTGAGGGAGTAGATGTTGAAAGAGCCGACCACAAGAACATCTTTGACTGCAGGACGTTCTCCCGTATTCGCCACGGGGGGCTTGGTGGCGACCAGCCAGCCCCTGGCCGCCGAAGCGGGTCTCCAGATATTGAAAGAAGGCGGAAACGCCATGGACGCGGCAATCGCTGCAGCCGCGGCATTGAATGTGGTGGAGCCGCAATCCACGGGAGTCGGCGGGGACATGTTCATGCTCTATTGGGATGCCGATGCCAAGGAACTCTTGGGCTTGAACGGCAGCGGAAAGAGTCCGGCCAAGGCCACGTTCTCACGCTACCGGGAATTTTCCTCCATCCCGGAGACGGGAATTTATTCTTGCACCCTCCCGGGCGCGGTGGATGGCTGGTTCGCCGCCCACGAGCGATGCGGCAGCGGCAAAAAAACGATGTCGGAGCTTCTACAACCGGCGATTCAGTATGCGGAAGACGGGTTTCCTCTCTCTCCCATCATCGGTCGTGCGTGGGCGAATCAGACCGAAAAATTGAAGAAATGCGAATATTCGCGTCGATTCTACCTGCCGGCAGGACGTTCGCCGAAGATCGGAGAAAGATTCCGGAACCCGAAGCTGGGAGAATCCTTGCGAGTGATTGCCGATGGCGGGCGTGAGGCTTTTTACGAAGGCCCGATAGCCGAGGAGATCGTTCGCTATACGAAGGAAATCGGGGGTTTGTTCGAGCTCGAGGATTTCGCCGCCACGAAATGCGAATGGGTTGAGCCGATTCGCGCAAACTATCGTGGCTATGAGCTTTGTGAGATACCCCCCTCGGGGCAGGGCGTCACGGCGCTGATATGCCTGAATCTCATCGACGCATACCCTTTTGGGGAGATGAGCTATGGTTCGGCCGAACATCTCCACATCGTGGTCGAGGCGATGAAACTCGCCTTTGCGGACAGAGATCGTTACGTCGCGGATATGGATAAAGCGGATGTGCCCCTGAAAGGACTCCTTTCTGCGGAATATGCCGATGAGCGGCGAAAGCTCATCGATGAAGCGAAAGCAGGCAGCCCCGGAGCCGGGATTCCCAGCACATGGAACGATACGATTTACCTGACCGTGGCGGATTCCCGGGGCAATATGTGCTCATTCATCAACAGCTTGTTCCATCATTTCGGATCCGGCATCACCGGGGGCGAGACGGGCATCATGCTCCAGAACAGGGGCAGCGGTTTTGTGCTGGAAGAAGGTCATCCGAACTGCATCGCGCCCGGGAAGCGGCCCCTGCACACCATCATTCCCGGTTTCGTGATGAAAGACGGAGAGCCCTGGGTGAGTTTCGGCGTCATGGGAGGCGACATGCAGCCGCAGGGCCACGTGCAGGTGCTCTCGAACATGGTGGATTTCGGCATGGACATCCAGGAGGCTATCGAAGCGCCCCGTTTTCGCGTATTGGGTGGCCGTGTGGTGGCGATAGAGAGCGGCGTGCCGGAGGCCGTGCTCCGGCAATTGGAATCGCGTGGCCACGACGTCCGCCGCGCAGGCGGCTATGAGGGTTTCGGCGGCGGGCAGGGAATCGTCCGGCTCGATGACGGCGTATTCATGGGTGGTTCCGACCACCGGAGAGATGGATGCGCGGCCGGTTTCTAGTCGTTTCGTGCAATCAGATTGAAGTGGGGGTTGGCGGCGTCGAGAGGCTTATTGCCATGAAGCGTTTGCTGGTGCTGATGTTGATTGTAGGTACTTTCCTGGCTATTCAACCTGCGTTCCCTGCGTCCGATTGTCCTCTCAAGGGCCACCCTGTGGGAGATGGCCGCTGGAAGCGGCGGCAATCCCTGCCACTGGATACGCGAGACGTTCGAATCCGGTTCGAAAACGGCACGACCGCGCGGATGAAGGCGGTTCGACTGCGGCATCAAGATTTTGAAATCAGGCTCCACTGGCGCGATAAATCCGATTGGTTCGTACCTGTCGACTTCGGTGCTCTCGCCGAAAAACTGGGCGCCGCCGTTATTCTCAACGCCGGCTATTATGATGAAAAAGGCCGGCCGATGGGGTATTTCCGCTCGGGCGGCAAGGTGTTCAACAGCCTTGTATTGCATCGGGGGCGCAAGACGTTTCTGCACTATGGCGCGCTGTTCGCGGTGGAGCGGAACGACGGGAGGCCCAAAATCGTTTCCCGCGAGAATTTCGAGGATTCGGGCGTCAGTGAAGCGTTTCAGGCGGGGCCTCTTCTGGTGATGGACGGGAAGCCCGTTCAGGGGCTGTCCCGCTACCGGGAATATCTGCGCGCCTCGAGGAGGACGGTCGTCGGCTTGGACGCCGAGGACAGGCTGGTCGTTCTGGTGAGCGAGGCCGAGACGCGCGGCATCTCCTGGTGTGAGCTTCAGGCGTTTCTCGTTCTGCCCGAATCGAAGGGAGGCCTCGGCGTCCGCGACGCCATGAACCTCGACGGCGGCTCGAGTTCGCAGTTGTGGGTGCGGGGCGCAATTGAGATTCCGGGGCGGGCGGCGCCCACCTACATCATTGCGGTTCCGAAGCCAAAAACCAGATAATTCCTTATATATCAAAGCTATAAATTTTCAGAAATTTATCGGAAGACTCGCTAATCTCCTCAATGATTGGCGGGGGTTGATATCAAATGCACAAAACAGAAGTTGCGCGCCCTCGCGCACCGGCTCGCTCAACTCGTCCCGTAGGGCTGGATTCGGGAAAGGAATCGTCGTATCTTCTCTCATGGTGGAGCATCTCCTGTGTGCTGAATGACCGAGCTTTGGACAACTTTATTTCAGCAGGATGCGCCGCCTTCTTCAATTCAGCTCATACACAACTTCTGACAGTAACTCGTCGGGGAGTGCCCATGGATCCAGGCTGCGACCGAATCACCACCGAGGTCATCGCGCACCGCTTCGCCGCCGCGGCCGACGAGATGATGGCCACCCTCGTCAAGACCGCGTATTCCCCGAACATCAAGGAGCGGCGTGACTGCTCGGTCGCGATCTTCGACGCTGCGGGCAACCTCCTCGCCCTGACCGCCATCGCCCCCATTCACCTGAGCTCGCTCCTCGGCCTCGTGGAGAACATCACCCGGCGTTACCCCCTCGACCGCTTTCGCCCCGGCGACGGCTTCCTGACGAACGATCCGTACGTGGGAGGCGGCTCGCACCTGCCGGACCTGACGCTCGCAAGCCCCGTCTTCTTCGATGGCCGGCCGGTCGCGTTCGTCGCCAACATCGCCCACCACTCCGACGTCGGCGGCAAGGTGGCGGGCAGCGAGAGCGCCGATTGCACGAGCATCTTCCAGGAAGGGCTGCGAATCCCTCCCGTCAAGCTGCTGGACGAGGGGGAGCTGTGCACCGACATGCTCGCGTTCGTGCTCCTCAACACGCGCACCCCGCGCGAGCGCGAGGGCGATCTGCGGGCCCAGATCGCCACCAACGCCATCGGGGTCCGCCGGGTGCAGGAGTGCTTTGCTCGCTTCGGAGCCGATAGCGTGCACCGGGGCGCGAGAGCGCTCCTCGACTACGCCGAGTCGCGCACGCGCGCCGAGATCGCGAGGCTGCCGGACGGAACCTACGAGAACGAAGAAGTGGTCGACAACGACGGCGTGGCCGACGGGGTCGTTCGCCTCCGCGTCAAGATCACCATTCGCGTCGATCGCATTCACTTCGACTTCACGGGCACCGACGGGCAGGTCGCAGGGGCCCGGAACATGCCGCTCGCGGCCACCCTGTCCGGCGTCTACTACGCGGTCAAGGCGGTGACGGACCCGGCGCTGCCGCCCAACTCCGGGTACTTCCGCGCCATCGGCGTCACCGCGCCGGAAGGCACGGTCGTCAACTGCCGCCCGCCCGCCGCCGTCGGGGATCGGAGCGCGACCGGCAACGTGCTCGGCGACCTGCTGCTGGGCGCGATCGCCGACGCGGCGCCGGACCGGGTGATGGCCGGCTGCGGTCCGCTCCACGGGCTTATCTTCAGCGGCGTCGACCCGCGCCGGAACGAGTACTTCGTCGACTACGAGACCTACGCGGGAGCGTCCGGCGCGCTTTCCGCGCTCGACGGAAAAGACGCGGTCCGGGTCCACGTTTCGGGCGCGGCCAACCTGCCCATCGAATCCGTGGAGCAGGAGTTCCCGCTGACCGTCGGCCGCTACGAGCTGATCGCCGACTCGGGAGGCCCCGGACGGCATCGCGGCGGCCTCGCGACGCGCCGCGACGTCACCATCTGGGCGGAGCGGGCGAGGCTCGCGGGCCGCGGACTGCGCCAATCCCGAGGCGCGTCCGGGCTGTTTGGCGGAAGTTCGGGGTGTCCCGGCGTCTTCGTTCTGGACCCGGGCGGAAACCGCGAGACGAAGCTTCCGGGCTCGTTCTCGGAACTCGTGGTGGACGCGGGAACGACGGTCCGGGTCGACACCCCGTCCGGCGCCGGCTTCGGCGACCCGTGGGAACGCGATCCGGAGAGGGTGCGCGACGACGTGGACGCCGGCAAGGTGACCGCACCCGCGGCGGAGCAGAGCTACGGCGTCGCGCTCGTCCGCGGAAGCGTCGACGCCTCCCGGACCGCGGCCTTGCGGGAGGCCCGCCAAGGTTCGAACCGTGGCGCCTGAGCGTTACGTCCTCGGCGTCGACGTCGGCGGGACGTTCACCGACTTCGCACTCGTCCGCCTCTCGGACGGCAAGACGTGGTTTCTGAAGACACCCTCGACCCCGGACGACCCGTCCCGGGCGATTGCGGCCGGCATTCCGGAGCTATTGGACTGTGCAGCCGCCGGTGCCGGGGACGTCCGCTACTTCGGCCACGGAACGACGGTCGCCACCAACGCGCTCATCACGGGGAACACGGCGGTCACGGGCCTCATCACCACGGGAGGGTTTCGCGACATCCTGGAGATCCGCCGCCAGCGCCAACCCCACAACTACGACATTCGGATGCCGAAGCCCCCGCCCCTCGTCGCGCGCCGCCTCCGGCGCGAGATCGAGGAGCGCACCTATCTCCTCGGGCCTTCCGACGTGCCGCCGGACCTCGAAGCGCTCGATGGAATCCTCGACGACTTCCGCCGCGAAGGCGTGGAGGCGGTGGCCGTCTGCTTCCTGCACAGCTACCACAATCCGGCCCACGAGGCCGCCGTCGCGGCCGCGGTGCGCGAGCACCTTCCCGGTGCGTTCACCTGCGCATCCCACGAAGTCGTGGCCGAGTTTCGCGAGTACGAGAGGACCACGACCACCGTGCTGAACGCATCGCTGGGCCCGGTCGTGAGCCGCTATCTCGAGCGCCTCGGGGAACGGTCCCGCGCCCTGGGCATCGTGGTCCCGAAGATCCTCCAGTCCCACGGCGGCGTCGCCTCGCTTCGGGATGCGGGTGCGATGGCGGGCCGCTGCCTCATGTCGGGGCCGGCGGCGGGAGTCATCGGCGCGGGCTTTCTCGCCGGAAGAGCCGAGTGTCCTGACGTCATCACCTTCGACGTCGGGGGAACGAGCACCGACGTCTGCCTCATCGAAGGCAACCGGCCGCTCGTCGCAAAGGAGCGGGAGGTGCGGGGGCATCCCATCCGCTTTCCGATGGTCGACGTGCATTCGGTGGGAGCCGGAGGGGGCAGCATCGCGCGCGTGGACACGGGCGGCTTCGTGCACGTGGGCCCCCGGAGCGCCGGCGCCGCGCCCGGCCCCGCCTGCTACGGCCTCGGGGGAACCGAGCCCACCGTGACCGACGCCAACGTCGTGCTCGGCCGCCTTTCCAGTGAGTCCCTGCTGGGCGGCCGCATGAGCCTCCGTCCCGACCTCGCGCACCGCGCAATCGCCGACAAGGTAGCGGCCCCGATGGGGCTCGGGGTCGAGGAGGCGGCCGAAGCGGTGCTCACCATCCTCAACGAGAACCTGGTTCAGGCGATACGCGTGATCTCGGTGGAGAAGGGTTTCGATCCGCGGCACTTCACCCTGGTGGCGTTCGGGGGGGCGGGGCCTCTCCTCGCCTCCGCGCTCGCCCGCGAGCTGAGGATGACCCGGGTCATGGTGCCGCCCGGACCGGGTCTCCTGTGCGCGCTCGGGCTCCTCGTCGCCGACGTGCGCTCGGATTTCAGCCTGACGCGGATCGCCGATCTCGAGGGAACCGGCGCCGCCGGCATCAACGCCACCTTCACGGAGGTCGTACAGCGAGCGCTCGAATGGTTCGACCGGGAGGGTGTGGAGCCCGGCGAGCGCACGGTGCAACGCGCCATCGACATGCGCTACGTCGGACAGAGCCACGAGATCACGGTGGCGGTTCAGGAGCGGGAATTCGCCGACCGCGACCTCTCGGCGCTGGTCGACGCTTTCCGGCGCGAGCACGAAAGAGTGTACGGCTACGCGCCGGACGCGCCGGTTCAACTGGTTACCTTTCGCGTCACCGCCCTCGCCCGGGTGACGGCGCCCCCGGTCGCGGGCGCCGCCGGGACGGGCGGCGACCTGCGCGCGGCGGAGCGAGGGAGGCGCCGGGTGCATTTTGCAGAGCTCGGCGGATTCGTCGATTGCCCGGTCTATGTCCGGGAGGGCCTCCCCCGGGGCGTCGACCTCGAAGGCCCCGCGATCATCGAGCAGATGGACTCGACGACCGTCGTGCTGCCCGGACAGGCCGCCCGCAGCGACGAGCAGGGCAACCTGAACCTCACGGTCGTGTCGGTCCCGCACGACGCAGGCAGCGGCGGTAGCGGGGGGCTCGCATGACAGGGCCGAGAGAGACGGCGGGAGCATGAGCAAGGATTCGGAGCGATTCCAGGTCTGGCTCGACGGCGGCATGGTCGCGCCCGAGGACGCCAAGGTGAGCGTCCTCACCGCCGTGCTACCGGTCCGGTGTGTCCCCTCGCGTGCCAAGTCACTGCACGCGTCACGACAGACCGGCCCGGAAAAGAAAAATCGGATCGTTGCCCATGGGTGGCGCATCTCCTCTTCGCTAAATAACAGATTGTCCGCAACCCAATTCCAGAGAGATGTGCCGCTCCCTTTTCTTCAATTCAGCCCATATGGCAGAGCCGAGGCTAATTCCAAGGGTCAGGAAACTCGCATCAAAAATCATTCCAGCACTTGACGGTCCCTTCTTGATTTTTTGATGGATGCGTTCATTATAGGAGATGAATTTGAGAGGGCACCCACTTTTTGATGATCCCGCGATTTTTACCTGGAAGGATAAACCTGCTTGACGCGGAATACGAATAAATGCAGATTCACCAAAGTGAAAGAGTGTAAGGGATAGAAATGGACGGGTCCCCCGGTCGTTTCAAGGGTTCCGGCTCGTAGATGCTTCAACCAGCACATGGCGTTCGTGGACATGTTCCGATGCCGATATCGAAGATATCGGCGGGACCATTTGGGAGGAAAGGTCATGCAAACACCGAACACCGATGCCCATGACGGCATCGACAAGCTCGCGTCGCGCTATGTCGACGTCGACTCCCTGGAATGGCGGCCATCGCCGCTCGAGGGCGTCTCGGTCAAGGTTCTCCTGCAGGACGAGAACGGTGGAGTCCTAACCATGCTGGCGAAGATGGAGCCGGGCGCCACGATTCCCGATCACGAGCATACCGGACTGGAACAGAGCTATGTCCTTGAGGGCTCGCTCGAGGACCATGAAGGCGTCTGCGGGCCGGGACAATATGTCTGGCGGCCGGCCGGCAGCCGCCATGTCGCGACATCGCCCAACGGCGCGTTGATTCTGTCGACGTTCGAAAGTCCCAACATCTTTTTCGACGGCCCCGCCAAAGGCGGAACGATAGAAGAATTCGTGGCCCGAAAGCAGTCGCTCGAAGCCTGACCGCCGCCGAACGATTCCATGCCGGATCCGTTGGGTAGCGGTGTTGTAGGAGTGCGGACCATGCGCCGACGACGTAAACGACGTCGCCTCGCCCGGATGTGAAGTCGCCGGGCGGGCGGCGCCCACCTACATCATCGCCGCTCCGAGGCCGAAAACCGGATAACTCCTTATATATCAAATCTATATACTTTCAGAAATTTACCGGAAAACCCCGTGAATTTATCGGTATTTCTCGAATTTTTCAGTAATTCCGATTCGCGGGTCGAACGCGGGTGAGGAGCGGCTGCGGTTTGCCGACCGGAAGAAAGAGGGGCTGCGATTCTCCGATCGAACCGGATCGCCCTTTCCATTTTCTCCCCTCCTCCCGCCGGTTTGATGCTCCCTTTCCCGCGCGGGATTATCGCCTCCTCCGGGGAATGCCCGATGACGGCAAATGCGGGGAAATGCGCGGTGGTGTTCTCGGGGGGGGGGGGGACGCCCCCTAGTGACAATATGAATCCTGCAAGCCCGTTGTGGATTGCGCGCAGGCATCGATCAGCTACAATGAAGGTGCTTGCGCGTCGTTTTGAACTCCGGTTGTGGATTGCGCGCAGGCATCGATCAGCTACAATCGTCTCATTGCCAGCCACATTTTCGATTGTGTTGTGGATTGCGCGCAGGCATCGATCAGCTACAATTAAGAAAGCATCTACGGAATTTACGTTGACGTTGTGGATTGCGCGCAGGCATCGATCAGCTACAATTGGTTCTCTCCAAGTGATTGAACCGATTGGGTCAAGGCTCCCGAAGACAGGTCGGAACAATGTGATCTGCTCGGGAGCCTTTTCCGTCGTCCCATGAACTTCTCTCTGTAATGTTTAGCTGGGAAATTTGTTTCTCCGCACATCAAAATATGCGCTAAGTAGATTTGTTCTCATCACTTGTTTTCTATGAAACGTAATGTATACTTAAATGGTGAAATCACATTAAATGGGCAATAGGCCATCCTTGGCGGGACTCGAACCCGCGAGGCTCGTCTAAGCCGCTAGCTTCCAAGGCTAGTGTGTATACCGATTCCACCACAGGGATAGCCGGTCGGGGGAGTGTTGCATCCCCGGCCTATTGCCTTGTCTTCAATGACCCGTGGCGCGGGTAAAATCTATACCCTATTTACAGGGTTTAGGTTTGCTTCGCTTATGTGGATCAACCTGCACCGTTTTAGGCCCAGGTTTTTTGCCAGATCGAACTTGACGCGGTTTTTTCTGACAATCAGCCATCGGTTTCTCCTTTCTCCTTCGGCCAATATCCGAAGGTGGTTAGAGTAACGGGAGGATTCCCGCGCCACGGGTCTTTAGACCCAAGAGAGGTTAATATATATCACTTCTTGTAAGAAATCAAATATGTAGTGGCAACAGTTGCAAACAAATACCAATTCAACTAGATTACAATTTATCGTTACAAGGTCACTTCTTGTAGTTGTGAATTGTAACGAGGCGTCGATCAGCTATGGGTCGATTCATTCTTACCGATTGAATCGACCCGTCGAAGGCTCCCGGGACGGATCAGAACAGCGTGATCTGCTCGGGAGCCTTTTCCGTCGCCTTGCGGATCTTCCCGTAGAAAATCTTCATCCGCGAGAACTGCTTGTCGGTGAAAAGCAGAAGCCGCACCTCCCCGTCCGGGGGAAGCGCGGCGTTGATGCGCCGCTCGTGCACCTCAGCGTTCTCGGAACTCGGGCAATGCCGGGCGTAGACGGAATACTGGAGCATCGTGAACCCGTCTTCGAGCAGGGAGCCGCGAAACTCCTGGTAGGCCTTGCGCGCCGCCTTCGTGTCCGTCGGCAGATCGAACATCACCATGAGCCACATGCTGCGCCACCCCCCGAAGCTCATGGCCGGGGGATTTCCGTCTCCTTCTCCTCCCCGCAGAGGACGCGGCGCACGCCCGCGGCGTAGTATTGAAGGGCGGTGAGAAGCGGATAGGTCTTTCCGCCGAAGCGCACCTCCTCGGCGAGCACGCCCAGGAGTTCGCGCTTTTCTTCTTTCTCCAGTTCGAGTTCCTCTCCCCAGAACTCCGGTTCATCCCGCATCCGGCGCACCCGGCGGTCCACCATCGGGCGGAGCGGCTCCATCAGGTCGTCCGCCAGGCAGAAACCGTCGTACTGGTTGTGGTGGTGCAGGCCGAAGGCGGGGTGCAGACCCGCCGCCACGACCGCCCGCGCCGTGGCCGCGCGGATGAGCGAATAGCCGTAGTTCAAGAGCCGGTTCACGCCCGGAAGCGCGCGGTTTCTTCTGAAATCCGGCCCGAACATCCTCGGCCAGTACATTCTCGCGGCGCGGGCTTCCGCCTGGGCGGGGTTTTCACGCCCCGCGCGCCCGGCGATGGCCCGGAGCGGTTCGCCGTATTCCTCGAAGGCGTCGAGCGCGTCGGCCTGGGCGAGAATCTTCGCGCGCACGACCGCCCGCCAGAGGCGGCTCATCCTGCCGGGGGTGGCGGCGGCCTGTTCCTTCACGATCTTGCTGTGCAGGGTGTGCCCGTCCAGCGGGAGCAGGACGGAGGCGGGCAGGTGCTTCTCGTCGCACATCACGACGGCGACGTTGTTCTTCATGCACTCCGACAGCAAGCCCTGGGAGGGGCGGATGGCCGGGTGATCCAGAATCAGGACGCCGAGGTCCTCCACGGGGAGCGACTCTGCGGCGAACTCCTCCCGCTCCACTTTCAATTGCTTTCGGCTGAGCGAGAGACGGGCGGGACTTCCGATTTCGACGATTCGTTTAATCATGGGCGGCCTCCAGGTTTCCCAGGGGATCGACGGACATCTTGCGTCCCCTGAGCGTGTTGGGGGATGTGATCAAGCGTGTCGTATTGTCATCCAAGAAAGCGGCCGTATGGGCCCGCAGCGTAATTACTTGTCGTTTCCCTATGGCTGAAATAAGTTGAACGCGGTAAAGATCGCAGCCGTTCTCCGGCACATCGAGTTTCACCAGATCGTTGATGGAAAGCGACATCACGAACCGCTGGCCCTCTTCGCAATCCCGCCGGACAACGGGAGTCCGCGCACGCCGGGCGCGCCGGGCCGCTTCCATGGCCGAGACGACGCGGCCCGCGCGCCTGCCCGTCTCTATGTTCTCGATGATCTCGATGTGGTGATTGTTCCCCAATGCGTAGTACTTGAAGGGTTTTTCTTCCCCTTCTCTCTTGACGCCGAACAATCCATTCGGGTTCAGGTTCTCGGCGACGCGCACCGTCTCGATTCGCGTTCTGCCCGTTCCCTTGTTTGAATGCTCCAGATAGAGCGGCTTTGCGAAGGCACCCTTGGTCTTTTCACCGTGAGCCTTCATACGCTCTTCGATCAACGCCCGGATGCGAGGGTCGACGATTTTTTCCACCTGCTTCGTCGTGAGCGATTCGAGGGAGACTCTTCGGACGAAAACGTCCTCTCCATCGTGCGAGATGCGCCCGTAGGCGGTCTCCTCGTGAAAGGCCCCGCTTATCTTCCTGAGCGGCTGGTGGGAGACGACGATTTTCTCTATCCTCTCCCGAACCTCGGCATCGAATCCGGGCCAGGGCGGCGGCAACGGAAAACGCCTCTTGCCCAGAATCTCCCGCGACTCTGCGGAAAGATTCGCGATGGAATAAAACAACTTCCGGTTCGTGAGAGCGACGACCAGCGCGTCGACTGCGTGGTGGCGATGGTCGGCGCGGTTTTTCTCCATGTCCGAATCGTCGGCCAGAATCGAGTTCAGCCCCCAGGAGCGGCGCAGGGCGGCGGTGGCCTGTCCCGTCGTCACTTCAATGGTTGTGTCGAGGTGCCCGAGATAATCCCTCACCTCGCGGCTGATGTAGCGCGTGTCGTTGAGCTGGCGTTCGATGAACTTGTCCACCTCGATTTCTTTCTGATCGAAGCGCCTTTTCTTCGTGTAAGGCATCTCCTTCATGGAGAAAACGCGCTGGCGCATGTCGGAGTCGCCTCCCTTCCATTCATGAGGCGTTTTGTCCCCCTTCTCCCGGTTGGCCGAAGCCAGGGAGAGCACCTTGTTCATGTAGGAATCATCGAGCGTCCGGCTGTAGGGGAGAATGTGATCCACCTCGTATGCCGCGCTGAAGATATCTCGACAGCCGATGCTCGCGCCCGTGTAGGGGCATTGGCCCTTCTGCTCTTTCCACAGCCGGTATCTGAGTCTGTTCCCCCCGTTGTCGGAAACCCCCACCTCCGCTATCACTTTGCGCGCCTCGTCGTTCAGGTCCTGGTTCTTCCTGTTCTGAGTGTTGAGCTTTATTTTTTGCTTTTGGCCGAGCTTTAAGTCCCGCGCGAGTTCCACGCGGATGCGCGCGGGCTTCCCGTGTTTTCGAATGACGGCGTTCACCACCTTCCGCACCTCGTTGATCGCTTTCTGGACGATGGGGTTTCTAAGATCCGGGGCGGGCGGAAGCGCGTCCTTCGCGTCGATTCGTTTTTGATCCTCGCGCAAATAGCCCGCCGCCTGATAGGCGTCGTGGTAATTCTTCCCCTGCTCCAAGTAGGGCGTAATTCTGCGAATCGCCCGGAGGGAAAGGTGGGAGTAGCCCGGTTGAAATTCCGTGTTCAAGAAAGCATCCGCCTGATCGTGCGAGAGCTCCCAATGCTCCGTCAGCCGCTTTAGAAGAGTCTCTTCCTTATGGGTGCTGAACAACTCATCCAGAAACTCTTCCTGCTTGCTCACCGGCATGGCCTCCCACGCCTTTTTCGTGAGGATTTTCCGGACGTCGACGAGCGTACGCGCGCCCATCAGGTTCTTCTTCCCGCCCTCTTCGATGTTGAAGGTCTCGCGAGAGTGCAAACCGAGCGCCTTGCGAGCGCCGTTCCAGGTGAGCGTTTTCTTCTCCCGAAGCTGTTTCTTGATGACTTCTCTTTCGTCTTGTCCGAGCTGTCGATACCCTCCTGTTTCGGGGACTCTGACTTCGAGATTGTTCACGTCCTGAAGGGTTCGGAACCATTGCGCCTCCGGTCGGCACCAGGGGCATCGCTTCTTGTGCGGCTCGAAGGTGCATTTTCCGACGAGATTCTTCTGGAGTTTCAGGGGACGCTGGAAGAACAGGATTTTGCGAATCCGCGCGCGGAGCGCATCGGTGAGCAAATCGGGCTTGAACTCCGCCTGCTTACTCCAGAGTCTGTCGAACTCCTCCTCGTACATAACGCGCTCCGTGCGGCGGTTCCTCTTCTTGGGCTGGTCGGCCAGAAACTCACCCAGCGTGCGGGAGTGCGACTGCTCGATTTCCCTCCTGAGCTCTCCGATCTCCTGCTTGACGACGCCGTCCTCTTTTTTCTTTTCCCCGGAATCGCGCACCTTGCGGTTGCTGAGGAATCCACGCCTCTGGTTCAGGTGGAAAAGGGCGCGCCCGAACTCGTGGGGAGTCAATTCATTGTCCAGCCCCCGCTTTCTGATCTCGTAGGGGTCGGCGCGGTGGAACAACTCCTCCCGATCGTGTTCGTTCTCCGGCATAAGCTCGCACCGAATGAGTTCGCTTTGAAGGGTGTCGCGGCGCATCTTCCGCCTGAAACGCTGGCGGCGGGCCTGGCGGGCGTCGCGCCGCTTGTGGTTCTTGGGGGTCTTCTTCTGCCTGTCGACCATTTCCTGAAACACGCGGACGCCGATTGCTTCGATGCCCTGCGGATCGCCGGCTTCGTCCTCTTCGACGAGCGCCCAGCCGATGGAATTCGGGCCCAGATCGAGGCCCAACGTAAGATGGCGCATAAGGGTCTCCTTGTTGCAAACGTATTATAAACAAGGTATTATAATACCAGATTATAGCTGATCGATGCCTGCGTTGCTTTTCATAACAAGAAGATTTCGTAACGAATTCTTCGCAGGCAATTCCCCGGAACGGGGAAACGACCTAACCCTCGCGACGCCTCGGCCTCTCCGGGGGTTCATTTTTTGTTGCGCCCCCTCGTTGGCCCCGACTTGCTCGCCGAGGTCGAGTGCATCGCCGCGTTGCCCGACTGAGCACGCCCGACTACACTCCCACCCGCCAATTTGTATATGTTTTCATCCGCCCGTTCTGATGATGCGCGCGACGAAGGAGACACCACATGCGTGACATGGAAGGAAAAATCGCCCTGGTGGCGGCGGGCAGCAAGGGCCTGGGCCGCGCGTCGGCGCTCAAGATGGCGATGCGTGGCGCGAGCCTCGCCATCTGCGCGCGCGATGAGGCCGCCTGCGCCGCGGCAGCTTCTGAGGTCGCGGAACGAGCCGGCGTGGAGACCTGGCACTGCGCGGCGGACGTGAGCACAGTGGAAGGCGTCCGCAAATTCATCGGCGGGGCGGCGGAGCGTTTTGGCGGCGTGGACGTTCTGGTATCGAACGCGGGCGGCCCGCCCCGTGGGGTGTTCGAGGATTTTGAAGACGACGCCTGGTTCGACGCCTTCGAACTGAACGTCATGAGCGCGGTGCGCCTCGTGCGCGAAGCGCTTCCGCACATGCGGGGGCGCGGCGGCGGGAGAATCCTCTTCATCCTCTCCAGTTCGGTGCGCGAGCCCATCGACGACCTCCTGCTCTCGAACGTCATGCGGCCCGCCGTGGCCGGCCTGGCGAGTCACTCTCGCGCGCACTCGGCGGGGAGGACATCCTCGTGAATGTCGTCATCCCCGGCGTCATCAAGACCGACCGCGCGATGCAGGGCCGCGAATCCGCCGCGAAGCGCCTGGGGATATCCCTCGAGGAATCGGTCGCCCGGGTGGAGGGCGAGGTGCCGCTGGGCCGCCTGGGCGAGCCGGAGGAGTTCGGCGCGATGGTGGCGTTTCTCGCCTCGCCCGAGGCGAGCTACATCTCGGGCGGCGTCTTCGCCGTCGACGGGGGCAGGCTCAAGGCGATTTGAGGTCAATCTCGACCGATCAGGGAGGGATTGACGACCCGTGGGGGGTTGCTACAGAAGAAATTTTTACTATAATTAGTATTTTCAACAATTGATGAAAAAATAAATTAAGTGAAATATATTGACAATTTCATTAAATATGGTATTTTCATCAAATGATGAAATATGATGAAAAATTGAAAGGACAAGATATTGAGTTTGTCGACGCTGTGCGCGATCTTCTCGAACATGTACCGCATGTGGAAGTTGGTCGGGTTGACTATGCTTCCAATATAGGACGCGAATATCAAATAGATTTAAAGATCGGTCTAAGTCGTGACGGGGTAAATTATGAACTCATCATAGAAATGAAATCGAATGGGGCGCCACAGTTTGTGCGCTCCGCGATCTATCAACTTAACAGCTATGTTGCGCATTCACTTCAATTTAGACACGCGGATGACAGCCGTCGTTTGATTCCGATGGTTGTCAGCCCCTACCTATCCCCGGAGTCGCGCGCAATCTGCAAAGCTCACAATGTCGCTTATCTCGATCTTTTCGGGAACGCGCATCTCACTTTCGATAGTGTCTATATTGATCGGGCCGTTGCAGGTAAGCCGAAGTCCGAAACCCGTGCTCTGCGGTCGATTTTCACCCCGAAGGCAGGCGCTATCCTGCGCGTTATGCTGCGTGATCCGGGCCGCGCATGGCGTGTCGCAAACTTGGCTGAAACAGCCAATACAAGCCTTGGTCATGTGAGCAATGTTCGCAAAGCTTTATTCGAGCGTGAATGGATCAAACAACAGGACGACGGCGGAGTCCTTGCCAAGCCGGACGCGCTGCTGAAAACCTGGCGAGAGAATTATCGCCGCCCGTCCGGTCATCGCATCACCGGATACACGCATCTCCACGGTGAGCAGCTTGAAAAGCGGCTGTTGGGAGCACTTAATTCGTATCCACAGAACCCCCGCGCGATCTACTCATTCCATTCCGCCGCCCAATGGATCGCACCTTATGGCCGAGACGGCACATATAATTTCTATTCGGACGAGACAGGTGTTCAAACCTTGACTGAGGCATTGCGACTGGCGTCTGTTGCAAAAGGATCGAATGTCGTCATTCGTGTTCTCAAGGATGAGAGTCTGTTCGACGACGCGATCGAACCTAGGCCGGATATTTTCTGCACCAGCCCAATCGTCACGTATTTTGATTTGTGGAATGGCAATGACCGAGACCGTGAAGCTGCCGAGTATATAGCAAGGGAGTCCTTCCCGTGGCTAGAATAGAACAGCGGTTCGCCCATGATTATGATTTTCGTTCCACTGCGGCGGTCAAGTCCGTATTGATCGAGATCGGACAGATCCTGGGTAGTTTCCAGGGCAAGTTCGTGGTGATCGGGGGCGCCGTTCCCTGGCTGTTGCCGAGCGAATCCAATATGTCCCATGTTGGCACTCTAGACGTGGATCTGTGTCTCGACGCCGAGGCCCTTGGCGATCGGGAATACGCCCGGCTCGTCAAATCCCTTCAGAGGCAGGGTTACAATCAGGACGAAAATTTTCGCCCCTTTCAGCTTATGCGTAACGTGCCTTCTCAAGACGGCGGGGCTGACATCAATGTCGTCGTGGATTTTCTCATGCCGCGCGGAGTCGAGATAGCGAAGAACATCCCGCCGCTTGTCAGCGAGTTCGCCGTACAGCGCGCCGACGGCGGTGACCTTGCGCTTAGATTCTACGAGGTGGTCCCCATCGAGGGCGAAATGCCCGGCGGTGGCCGCAATCGCGTGCATATTGCCGTGGCGTCGATCCCGGCGCTGTTGGCCATGAAAGGATACGCCATCGCCAATCGTTTGAAACAAAAAGACGCCTATGACATTTACTTCTCCGTCCGCAACTTTCTAGGCGGGCTGGACGCTCTCGTCGAAGCAACGAAGCCGCTCCTCGAAGTCGATTCGGCGCGAGAAGGCTATCGTTTGCTCTCGGAAAAATTCCGCAACGTGGATGATTTCGGTCCGACCAGCGTGCGGCAATTCTTGGAAGGTTCCGACGCGCTCGGCGAGCGCACTGCGGATCAATGGCAACAGGACGCCTTCGGTCAAGTCGACGCATGGCTCAAAGGACTTGGCTTGAGGTAATTCACTAGGACTGGTCTGGGCTTGTTTATACTGTCAAACACCTTCACTCCTATGACCCCTCGCCTCTCCGGCACAACCTCAACAGTGACTATTCGATACCCCTCGATAACAAGAAAACCCCATCTTTCTCCCGCCTCGCGCATGGAATATACTGTTTTTTCATCTGGCAAGATATCGGCAATAGTGAAAGCAGGAGGCGCCATTGAGCGGCTGGCGGATCGGCGTGGACGTCGGAGGCACCTTTACGGACGTGGCCCTGGTGGAGGAATCCACGGGCCGGACGGGCGTCTACAAGGTCCCCACGTCTGTCGGCGAGCCGGTTTCCGGCGTGCTGGAAGGCGTGCGCGAAGCGCTCCGTGGCGAAGGCCTCGATCCCCAGGACGTCGTCTACTTCGGCGCAGGCTCGACGCTTGCGGTCAACACGATCATCCAGCGCACGGGCGAGCCGACCGGGCTTTTGACGACGCAAGGTTTCTGCGACGTCCTGGAACTCCGCCGGACCCGCCTTCCCGATGCGCCCAGCTTTGAAGCGGCCAGACCCGCCCCGCTCGTCCGCCGCGCCCACGTCCGGGAGGTGAGAGAGCGCGTCGGCGCGGACGGCGCCGTCCTGCGCCCGTTGGATACGGATTCCGTCCTGCAAGGGGTCGAGGAACTCCTGGCTGCGGGCGTCACGGCGGTGGCCGTCAGCTTTCTGCACTCCTATCTCAATCCGGCCCATGAGCAGGCGGCCCAGGCGGTCATCGCCGAGCGCCGGCCCGAGCTCTTCGTCTGCGCGTCGTGGGAGACCTGGCCCCAGCAGCGCGAATACGAGCGGACGCTCGTCTGCGTGATGAACGCCTACGTCGGCTCCACCATGCGCTCCTACTACCGGCGGCTGGAGGAGGGTCTGCGGGCGATGGGCGTCGGCTGTCCGATCCTGATCACCCAATCGAACGGCGGGACGGTCTCCATCGACGAGGCGGCGCGGATTCCCGTGCGCACGATGTTCTCGGGGCCCGCTTCGGGGGTGATGGCGGCGGCCAAGTCCGTCCGGGAATCGGACGAGGCGAAGCTCTTCACCCTGGATATGGGAGGGACCAGCGCCGACATGTCCCTCATCGACGGCCGGCCCCGCGTGAGCGTGGAGAGCACGATAGGGGATTTTCCGCTATTCCTTCCTGCCGTCGCCATCGAGACCATCGGCGCCGGGGGCGGATCGGTCGCGTGGGTCGACCCGCACGGCGTCCTGAAGGTGGGCCCGCGCTCGGCGGGGGCCGATCCGGGACCTGCGTGCTACGGCCGCGGCGGCCGGGAGCCGACCGTCACGGACGCCTACCTCGTAACAGGCATACTGGGCGAGAACGACCTGCTGGGCGGCCGGATGACGCTTTCGCGGGCGCGGGCGGAAGACGCCATAGGCTCCCTGGGCGAAGCCCTGGGCGTGGAGACGACCCGGGCGGCCGAAGCCGTCCTGCGGGTCGCGACGGCGAACATGGTCGCCTCGTTCCTGCCGATGATCGCGCGCTACGGCGTCGATCACCGCGAATTCAGCCTCCAGGCCTTCGGGGGCGCCGGACCGACCCACGCCTTCCTGCTGGCGGCGGAAGCCGGCATCCGAAGGCTCGTCATCCCCCCTGCGCCGGGTGCGATGTGCGCGGTGGGAGCGGCCGTGGCGGACGTGCAGATGGATTTCGTCCGCAGCGTCCTCACCGACACCTCGGATGTGGAGGGGATGGAGGAGATGTTCTCGGAGATGGAGGAAACCGCCCGGAGGTGGCTCGTCGAGCAGGGTCTGGAGCCCTCGGCGGCGGCGTTCGAGCGGAGCGCGGATATGCGCTACAAGGGCCAATCGTTCGAGATCATGGTCGGACTGACCGGGAACGGGGATTATCAGGAAACCTTCCACCAAAGATACGAGGAGACCTTCGGCTACCGCGACCCCGAGAGCGAGGTCGAGGTGCTGCAGATCCGGATGCTCGCCAGGGCGCCGAATCAGATGGTCGGCGCCGCATCTTCCCCAATGCCCGGTGAATCGGATCGGCCCGAACCCATAGAGACCCGCGAGGTGACGCATCAGGGGAAACGGCTCTCGGTTCCCGTCTACCAAAGAGCCCGGATTCCCGCCGGCCTTCAGCTCTCCGGCCCCGCCGTGCTTCTTCAGTACGACACGACCGTTTTCGTCACGCCCGGGTTCGACTTCCAGGTCGACCCATCGGGCAACCTTCACGCGGAGGCGACCGGATGAGCGAATCCTCACCCCGAACGAATTCCGACCCCGTCCTGCTGGAAATACTCCGGTGCCGGTTCCAGGGGATCGTGGAGGAGATGGGCGAGCTGCTGACCCGCTGCGGGCATACCGTCTTCGTCAAGGAAACCCAGGATTTCATCGTCGCCCTGGTGACGCCCCGGGGAGAGGTGGCGGCCTGCTCCGTGGACATCGGGCTCTGGATAGGGGTTGGCCAGAACTTCGGGGCCGTGATCGAAGCCGGCGGGCCGTACCGGCCCGGCGACGTCTGGTTCACCAACGACCCGGAGCAGAGCAGGGGCCTGGTCACCCATCTGCTCGACGTCTTCTGCTGGCGTCCCGTCTACCACGAGAATGAGCTCGTCTGCTTCGCGGTCGCCTTCATCCATTGCACGGACGTGGGCGGGCTCGCGCCCGGCTCCATCGCGCCTTCCGCCGTCGACCAGCATCAGGAAGGCGTGGTCATTCCGGTGACCCGGCTCGTCGCCGAAGACGGGATGCGGGAAGACATCTTGCGGATCTTCCTGCGGAACTGCCGTATTCCGGACAAGAACCGGGGCGACGTACTGGCGATGCTCGGGGCGCTCAAGCGCGCGGAATTGCGCGTCACGGGCCTCGCCGAAAAGTACGGCGCGGACCTCTTGCGGACGGCGCTCGACGACGTTCTGGATTACGCGGAAGCCCAGGCCCGCTCGCTGATACGGGAGGTCCCCGACGGAGACTATGCGTTCTGGGACTACCTGGAAGGTGATCTGATGCCGGAGGGACGCCACGTCCGGATACGCCTGACGCTGAGGATCCGGGGGGAGGAGATGCTCCTCGACTTCGAGGGCACGGACCCGCAGGTGGCGGCGGCGTTCAACGTCCCCTCCTACAGCACGGACGGCCACTACCTCCTGGTCATGGGCGTGGTCAACTTCATGCGGAGCGTCAAGCCGGACACGGTGTACAACTCAGGCCTTGTCCGCCCCGTCAAGGTGAACGCGCCGCGTGGGTCCCTCCTCAACCCCGAGCCCGGCGCGCCCTGCGGCGCCAGACAGGCCACGTTTTTCAAGGTGGCCGATATCGTTCTCGGCGCCCTGGCGCGCGCCTGGCGGGAACGGATGCCCGCCGCGGGCTGCGGCCAGGGTTCCATCATGCTGGTGTCGGCGCCTGACTTCACCACCGGGACGAACCTGGTGAGCACCGTCCAGCCTCTCGTGGGCGGGTCGGGGGCGCGGCCCTTCGACGACGGCACGGAGGGAGTCGATTTCACCACAGGCTTCTACCGGAACATCCCCACCGAGGTGCTGGAGTCGGAGATACCCGTCCTGGTCGAGCGCTACGGGCTCAAACCCGGTTCCGGGGGCGCGGGCCGCTTTCGCGGCGGGTGCGGGCTGGACTATTCCCTCCGGATTCTCGTGCCCGGCGGGGTGGTGACGGCCCGGGGGCTGGAGCGGTTTCATTTTCAGCCCTGGGGCAGGGAAGACGGCCGGCCGGGCGAGGCGGGACGCGCGTTCCTGCAAGCCCCTGGCGAGGACCCCGAGCCGATTGAAAAGATAAACGTGCTCGGCGTTCCGGCCGGCGGCGTCGTCCACGTCCACTCGGCCGGGGGCGGCGGCTTCGGCCCGCCATGGGAGCGCGACCCCATGCTCGTGCTGCGCGACGTCGAGGACGGGCTGGTGACGCCTGAGAGCGCGGAGGAGGTCTACGGCGTGATCATCCGCGATGGCCGAATCCTGGAAGAAGAGACGGCCGAGCGACGGCGGCTGCTAGCCGATGGGTGCAGCGGCTCCGAGGCGGCTCTCTTTTCGTTCGGGGCAGGCCGGGAGGCGTTCGAGCGGCTCTGGCCGGATGAGTTGCAACTGGCCGTCAACCGCGTCACGGAGGGCATCCCCCCCGCCATTCGCCGGCACGTGCGCTTCGAGGCGATGAGGGCCGTGGAGGAGGCCCGCTCGGGAGCGGAGCCGATAGATGAACCCTGGCTCGAGGCCAGGGTGCGTGAAATCATCGAGGGGATGAGCCCCCAGTCGACGCATTCCGCTTGAGAAAAAGACAGCGGCCGTTCGTGTTGAGAGTTGCTCGAGAGTGTTCACAATGGGAGGCATGAAAGCGCGCGTGGCCGCCGTAGGTGGAGGGAGGTTAGATGCGTTTTTGGGCGGTATCTGCGGCCTATAATCTGGGGATTGGATTATGAAGCGCCGGTCTTGCGGTGTAGCCTTAGGTATTCCTTGTATCGGTAATAAGGGAATTTGATGTTTTAGTGATATGATGGAAATTTGTGGTGATTGGCTTGGATGTATTATGGATTGCAAATTAAGTTTAGAGCGATTTTTCTTGGGATGAGCAAAGCTGAAATACTATTGGCCTGAATAATCTGGGATTCCTCGTTTACTGAGTCCCGAGAGAGGAGGATTTGCAATGAAAACGAATCGATACCAATTGCGAATCAGCGGTCTCCGGGATGACGAGGGGCAAATCAAGATTATTGATCTTCAGCGCATTTTGGAGGCTTTAATCAGAACGTCGGAACGAGCCACTCGATTGCAGGCTACTGGTGAAGGAAGCGCCAAAGGACCGAAACCAAAATGGCTAGATGCAAGTGTTGATTTCACGATAACCGGCTTGAAGTCTGGTTCTACAGTGCTTGATATTGAGGCGCCGCGGCTTGGTGAAACAGCTTATGAGGAATTCGCCCAACAGGAGTTTTGGCGTGAACAACCAAGTCTTGATGAAACTGCGCTCGACCTTGCCGCATATGCCATTCAAGAAGCCGGGGATGCAGACTCTGTTGGAGATCGTTTGGACAGTGGCGTTCTTGAGGCGATTCTCAAATTCCGGAGGGCTGCCCGGACCACCGATATTCGCTACGAGTTGACCCCGAAAGGGTCGGCGCGTGGACGATTCAATTTGGACGAGAATGTTTGCATGCAAGTCAATGAACGATTGAAGAAAATTCCGCCTCCGAAGGCTTTCATCGTGAGTGGCAGGCTCGATGAGATCAAACACGGTGGTGGCCGCTTTCGACTCATGCTCGACTCGAATTCACAGCTTCTCGGCAAGTTGCGTCCTGATGCGCTTGAAATTGAAGTCTTGCGGCCTTTGTGGGGCAAGCCGACCACAGTCGAGGGCATGGTTCACTTCAAGGCCAGCGGGCAACCGAGATTAATCGAAGCATACCGGATAAGTGTTTACGCAAAAGGCGACGATATTTTTAAGGAAATGCCGTCTGTAGAGAAAACAGAGATTCAAAGCTTGGTTGTAACGCAGGGCGAGTGCCTCCGCTACGCGGATCCCATAGAGCTTTCAGGAGCGTGGCCCGGAGATGAGCCTATCGATGAATTACTTGCTCAACTTGACTGATTGACTTCATGGCGAACCGTTTTTTGCTCGATACAGGGATGCTTCTCGGGTTTAGCCGCGAAGCGCATCGGGCTCTCCGGGTTCACAAGGAGTTTGACCTTGGAAATAGAGAAACGATGGTCTTTACCTCAGTCGTTTGCCAGGGTGAGCTACTAGCGCTTGCGGAAAAGAGAGGTTGGGGAGATGGCAGACGAGACCAACTCGATCAGATTCTACAAGGTTTTCCTTCGCTCGATATCAATAGGCAACCCATATTGAGAGCTTATGCTCTCATCGACGCTTGGACACACGGGAAACCCGTCATTTCTCCAGGGCAGGTTCCTCCTCCAACACCCGCTGTCCCGATGAAGCAAAATGATCTCTGGATTGCCGCGACGGCTCATGAAAGTAAGGCTACGCTGCTATCTACGGACAAGGATTTTGAACATCTAAACGATGTGTGGATCAAATTCGTCTACGTCGACCAGAATGTTTCTCAACGACAGGATTAATCGCCCTCACGCCAGCATCAGACGCTCGCCCTTGGGTTCGGGTATCGGCTCGCCGGATTCTTTCGCCGTATCAATCCAGAGTTCCATTGCTTGATCTGTAGGGACAGATCGCGACCTGTCCCTACTTGCTCATATGCCCTCCCCCCGTTGACACTTCCATCCTCCCCGCATCATATTGAGGGGTTATCGCTTCGTCCATCGCCCGCATTACCCTAAGAGCCGTCACGAGGAAATGAGTACCCGAATCGAAACGCCCCCCGCCGTCTCCCTGATGGAAGACATCCGGATCGAGGGCGCGCGGGAACATAACTTGAAGGACATCTCCCTCAAGCTCCCGAGGGAACACTTCATCGTCGTCACGGGACCGAGCGGTTCGGGGAAGTCCTCGCTCGCCTTCGACACCATCTACGCCGAGGGCCACCGCCGGTACGTGGAGAGCCTCTCCACCTACGCGCGGCAGTTCCTGGAGCGCGTGGACAAGCCCGACGTGGACTACATCGAGGGCATCAGCCCCGCCATCGCCATCGAGCAGTACAACCCGGTGAACCATTCGCGCTCCACGGTGGGCACGGCTTCGGAGATTTACGACTACCTGCGGCTGCTCTTCGCCAAGGCCGGGAAGATCCATTGCCCCGATTGCGGGAGCGAGGTCGCGCCCGCCACGGTCGACGGCACGGTGGCGCTCCTGCTGGGCGCCCATGAGGGTGCGAGAGGGTTCATCCTTTTTCCCATGGGAGAGATGGACGCGGAGGATATGGAGGGGGAACTCAAGTCCCTCATGGCGCAGGGCTACGTCCGCGTGATGGTGGACGAGGAGATCGTGAACATCGGCCCACAGCTTTTCGAGAGGCTGAAAGAAGAGGCTGAACCGGCGCCCAAAGCGAAGAGGCGGGGCCGCGCTCCGAAGAAAAAGCCGGAAGAAGAGAGGCCCGCCGTGCGGAACCATCGCGCGATCCGGGTGGTGGTGGATCGCCTCAAGCTCTCCTCCAGAAACCGCGCGCGACTGGGCGAATCGCTGGAGACGGCGTTCCGCGAAGGCGGCGGCGTCGCCGAGGTGCAGCTCGTCGACGGGCCGAGGCTTCGCTTCAGCCAGCGGCTCGAATGCTGCGGGAACACCTTCGAGGAACCCGTGCCGCACACATTCAGCTTCAACAACCCCAACGGCGCCTGCCAGGAGTGCGGGGGGTTCGGCAACACGCTCAGCTTCGATGGATCGCTCATCATCCCCGAACCCCGGAAGACGCTCGCCCAGGGGGCGGTGGAGCCCTGGGCGAGGCCGCGCTACCGCCGCTATTTCGGCGAACAGCTCCAGGACGCCGCGAGGGACGAGGGCCTCGACATCCACACCCCCTGGGAGGAGATGCCGGAAGACCAGAAGAAGCTGGTCTTCGAGGGTTCGGGGTCGTTTCTGGGCGTGTACCGGTTCTTCGAGAGGCTGAAGAGACGGAAATACAAGGTCTGGGTGCGGGTGCTGATCAGGCGCTACCAGAGCCTGCAGAAATGCGCCTCTTGCAACGGGACGCGCCTGCGCCCCGAGGCGCTCTGGATCAAGCTGGGCGACCGCACCATCGCCGATATATGCGCCATGCCGGTGAGCGAGCTGCGGGAATACTTCGAGGCGCCGCCGCTCACGGCGGATCAGCACGCGCGCGCGGGCGACGTCCTGAAGCAGGTGCGCGAGCGCCTCGATTTCCTCCACAAGGTGGGCCTCGAATACCTCACGCTGGACAGGGAGACCAGGACCCTGAGCGGGGGCGAGCACCAGCGGATCAACCTGGCGAACCAACTGGGCGCGCATCTCACGGGTACGCTCTACATACTGGACGAGCCGACCATCGGCCTGCACCCGAGGGACAACGCGCGCCTGGTGAGCATCCTGAAGGACCTGGTCGATCGGGGAAACACCCTGCTCGTGGTCGAGCACGACCGCGACGTCATCGACGAGGCGGACCACGTGGTGGATTTGGGCCCCGGCGCGGGCGAGCGCGGCGGCGAGGTGGTTTTCTCGGGACCCCGGGAGGAGCTCGACTGGTGCGAGCGGTCGGCGACGGCGAAGTTCCTGAGCGGCGAGCGCGAGATCAACCCGCGGAAGATCAAGCGCGGGGATAACGGCAGCTGCTCCTATCTCTCCCTGCTGGGCGCGCAGGAGAACAATCTCAAAAAAGTGGACCTCCACGTCCCCTTGGGGCGTCTGGTGGCGGTCACGGGGGTCTCCGGCTCGGGCAAGAGCACGCTGGTGCACGATACGCTCTATCCGGCGCTGGCGCGGATCCTCCACGACGGCAAGGGCGCCATCGGCCGCTTCGAGCGGATACAGGGCTTCGAGGAGATCGATTCCGTCGTGCTGCTCGACCAGAGCCCCATCGGAAAGAGCCCCCGGAGCAACCCCATCACCTATCTCAAGGCCTACGATGCGATCCGGCGCCTGTTCGCCGAAACGCCGCTGGCGCGGAACATGGGCTACGGCCCCGGGCATTTCTCGTTCAACACGGCGGGGGGGCGGTGCGAGTCCTGCACCGGGAGTGGCATCCAGAAGATAGAGATGCACTTCATGGCCGACATCTTCATCCGCTGTCCCGATTGCGAGGGGAAGCGCTTCAAGCCCCAGGCCATGGAAATCCGGTACAAGGACAAGAACATCCACGACGTGCTGAACCTGACGGTAGACGAGGCCAGCCTCTTTTTCGATCACGTGCCCTCGGTGCTGAACAAGCTGCTGATCTTAAGAGACGTAGGACTCAACTACCTCCGGATCGGCCAGCCCGTGAACACGCTCTCGGGCGGCGAGGCGCAGCGCTTGAAGATCGCGGGCCAGTTGGCCGCCAAGCCGCCCCGCGGCGTCATGTACCTGATGGACGAGCCGACGACGGGGCTGCACTTTCAGGACGTGGAGCGGCTTTTGAACGTGCTCACGCGCCTCGTGGGGCTGGGGAACACGGTGGTCGTCGTCGAGCACAATATGGACGTCATCCGAAACGCGGAGTGGGTGATCGACCTGGGCCCCGAGGGAGGCGAGCGGGGAGGCCGCATCGTCGCCGAGGGCACGCCCGAGGAGGTGGCGCAAAACCCCCACTCGCATACGGGCGGCTTCCTCAAAAAGTATTTCGAAGCGGCGAAGGTGGGCAGAGCATCCTAAGGCGCCTCCTCAGGCTTCGGCTTCTCGCGCTGGTCGTTTCGCTTCTTATCATCCTGTTGTTCGTCGCATCGCGTTTCTCACCGAAGCTGCGACACCCCGTGGATTCCCTCCTGCTGGCCCAGGGGCTCCTCGACGTGCGGAGCGGGGGCTTCCTCTCGCTTCTCACGAATAAACCGCTGAGAGCCGAGATTTCACTCGACGGCGTTTTGGCGGATTCCTATTCGCCGGGAGACTCCCTCGGCTGGGGCGATGTGCCCGCGCGCGGGTGCGTCGTCCTCGTCCACGGAATGACCACGATGGGCAAGGCGGATCATCGGTTGATAGCGTTCGCGGAGTCGCTTGCGAGGCTGGGCTTTGCGGCGCTCGTCCCCGATCTGCCCGGCATGAAGCGGTTCCGCCCCGAGGAAGCTGACATCTCGCGCATCGAGCGGGCATTCTCGTGGATGACGCGGGGCGGCGCGGGGAGATTCAACAGATGCAGCCTGCTGGCGTTTTCCTTCGCGGCCGGCCCGGCCCTTCGCGCGGCGGGGAGGCCGGCGGTGAGGGAGAAGGTGGCCGCCTTCATCGGCGTGGGCGCCTATTACGATCTCAAGAACGTGTTGAAACACCTCACCACGAGCGGCGGGCAGGACCGGCCCGCCTTCCCCGGCGGGCTGCCCATCCGCCACGGCAAATGGCTTTTCCTGCGCTACAACACGAAGCTCCTGGGCCTGGACGCCCATCGAGATCGAGTCGAAGCGATCGTTTCAAGAAAGCGGCGGGACGAATCGGCGGAGGTCGGCGATTTGCTCGCGGGTTTGCCCGAGGGTGCGCGCGCGATCATCGCCTTGATGGAAAACAAATCCCCGGAGCGCTTCGAGGCGCTTTTTGCGCGGCAAGAGGCGGCGCAGCGCGCGCGCCTGGGAAGCTGGGGGATGCGCGACGTGGTTCCCGATGCCGGGGGGAAGAAATTTTTTCTCCACGGGCGCGCGGACCCCTTCATCCCGGCGTCCGAGAGCATCCTGCTGGCGAAACGCGCGCGGGAGACAACCGGGAAGGCGGCGTCGGCTTTCGTGTTCGGCGGCTTTCGCCACGTGGGTATCGAGACGGACCTCCTTTCACTCGCGCAGATTCTGGAGGGCGCGCGTTTTCTGGGGTTCATATCCGCCGTCCTGAGCGCAATGGAGGGAGGATGAGGAGTTTGCGGCTTCGCCCTGTCCGCATGGCGCGGCGGGGGAGCGGTGTAGTAGGCTACGGGCGGATTCCACCTTATCTGAAGGGGACGGCGGCATGGACGAGCGGAATACCATCACACGGGTGACGAACGCGCAGTGGATGGGGGATTTGCGCGCGCGGATACAGGCGCGCGATTGCCCGGAGTTCTCGAGCGACGAGCCCGTTGAGCGCGGGGGTCTGTTCGAGCATCCCACCCCCGCCGAGTACATGCTCGGCGCGCTGACGGGCTGCGGCGCCGCGCACGTGGAGTTGTTCGCAAACGAAGTCGGCATGCCGCTCGATGACTGCGCGATCGAGGGAAAGCTCATCATGGAGCGGTTCGCGCCCGGCGACCCGCACGCGGAGAACGGAGGCGTCACCGGCGTGGAGCTTGAGATAGAGGTGACCTCGGCGGGCTCGGAAGAGGAACTGGAGCGGGTGAAGGAGAAGTTTCGCGCGGGCTGTATTCTCTATCTGTTCATGAGCGCGGCGACGCGCGTTGCGGACAACTGGACGCTGAAGCGGCCCGGATAGCGGCCGTTCGGAAAGTCTTCAAGAACGCCGGAAAGCGGTTATGAACCTATCTACCCATGTCGTGGGCCTGCTGTTCGCCGCCTCGGCGCTATTGAGCTGGACGAGTCTCTCCTTTTTCGTGCGTCTGGCGATGAAGAACGCGCCGCTCCTGCGGACGACGGCGTGCATGTCGACGATGAACGGTGCGCTCGTCTCCGTTCTGATCTACTTCACCCTACCGGCTTCAGCCTTTCATCCCGGGTCGACGAGAACCTGGGTGTTGCTGCCGATCACCGCCTTTTTCATGATCACCATCTCAAGGCTCACCTACTACTACGCCATCCGGCGCATCGGGCCGAGCCGCACCATTCCCATCGCGGCGAGCACGCCCGCCGTCACCGCGCTTCTGGCGACGATATTCCTGGGCGAGCCGTTCACGATTCTCATCATCCTGGGACTTGGTTGCCTCATCGCGGGTCTCAACCTGGTGGTGCGCTCCGCACCCGCGCAGCCGAACCTCGAGATGGGCCACACGCGCAAGGACGTCGTCAAGGGCTATATCTCGGCGGGCCTGACCACGCTGAACTGGAGCGTTTCGGGCGTCATGGTGCGGACCATCACGCTCGACATGAACGCGCTGGCGGCATCTGCGCTGCTCATCTGGATAGGACTTGGCTTCGCCTGGGTGCTGGCGGTCGGCTTCGCTCACAGGGAAACGGCGGAGAAAATCCCGAAGGCGAGCTGGAAGTGGATGCTCATGGCCGCCGTCTGCCAGACGATAGCCGTGCCCTCGTTCAGCAACGCCATGGCGCGCACCTACGCGGTGGGCGTCACTTCCATCACGTCGGTCCAGCCCCTTCTGGTTATCACGGTGTCGCACCTGTTCCTGAGGGAGAGCGAGAACATCACGGGCAAGCTCGTGCTGGGGGCGGTGATGACGGTGCTGGGAACGATCCTGATCCTGATCCGCCTCTAGGGTTTCGGGATGCGCTCCACATTCTTTCGCGCGTATACGGCCTCGTGGCCGAAGCGCTCGCGAATCTGATCGAGGCTTTCCACCAGGCGTTCTTCCTTCTCGCGTCCGGCATCTTCGAACAGCAGCGGCTGCTCGCGGGCCTCGTCGAGTCCCGAGAGGTAGACACCCAGCAGGCGGAATTTCCGGGTCCCCCCCTCTTTCGCGCAGGTGCGCCGAAAAAGGTCGAGCGCGGGTTCGATGACCTCCTTATCGAGGTGGGTGGGTTTTTCGAGCGTGAACGAACGCGTGAGCGTCGTGAAATCAGAAAACCGGAGCTTGAGGGTGATATGTCTCGCGCTCAGGCCCTTGCGGCGCACGCGCGCGCTCGCCTCCTCGGCCAGGCCCGTGAGTACGGCTTCGAGCTTCGCGCGATCAGCGGTGTCTTCTGCGAAGGTGGTCTCCTTGCCGATGCTCTTGGGACGGCTTTCGAGTTCGAGTTCGGAATCATCCAGCCCCCGCGCCTTGCGGTAGAGCTCGGATCCTAAGTTCTTGAACTGCGCCTCCAAAAACGGCAGCGACTGGGCGGCGAGATCGCCGACCGTCGAGATGCCCAGGCGGTTCAGCTTCTCGACCATCACCTTGCCCACGCCCGGTATTTTGCTGACCTTGAGCGGACGCAGAAACGCCGCCTCCCCGCCCGGGTAGACGCGCAGGATGCCTGCGGGTTTCGAGAGACCGGATGCGATTTTGGACACCAGGCGGCTCGACGCCAGTCCGATGGAGGCCGAGCAGTTCGTTTCGCGCAAGACCGCTTCCCTGATCCTCGCAGCCGTCTGCAGCGGGGGGCCGTGCAGACGTTCGGTTCCGCTCAAATCGAGATACGCCTCATCCACCGAGACGGCCTGAACCGCGGGCGTGAAATCCCCGAGCACCTTCATCACCCGCCTGGAGGCTTCTCCGTATTTCTTGTGGTCCGCCTCGATGTAGACGGCGTGGGGGCAGAGCTTCCTGGCGCGCGCCATGGGCATGGCCGAGTGGACGCCGAACGCGCGCGCCTCGTAAGAGGCGGCGGAGACCACGCCGCGCCTTCCTGTGCTGCCGCCGACGATGACCGGCTTGTTCTCCAGGTCGAGCCGATCCATGCGCTCCACGGACACGAAAAATGCGTCCATGTCCACGTGCGCGATGAGTCGATCCTGGGTGGGCGACTCCGGCGGTGGATCTTCGGGGCGTCCCGTCATGCCCGTTTCTCTCACGCGAAACGCGGCGGCGTCAATACTTCCTCAGCACCCCCACGACGACGCCCTGGATGTGGAGGTCCGCTTCGTTCACCATGATGGGCGCCATCGCCTCGTTGGCGGGCTGCAGCCGGATTTGCGCGCCCTCCCGGTAGAAGCGCTTGAGCGTGGCGGAATCTCCGTTCACGAGCGCCACCACGGTCTCTCCGTTCAGCGCATTGCTCCGGCTCTCCACGATCACGTAGTCCCCGTCGCGGATGTGGTCTTCTATCATCGAATCGCCCTTCACTTTCAGGACGTAAAGATTGCCGTCTCCGGCCGACCAGGGAAGGGGGATGGTTTCGGTATCCTCGATCGCCTCGAGCGGCATGCCCGCCGCGATCATGCCGCGCAGGGGGAGCTCCACCCGCGCCGGATCGGCGCTCGCGGCGATGGTGTCGGAACCCGGAATGAGTTCGATGGCCCGGCTTCTGTTCCAGCTTCTCTTGATGAGGCCTTTTTCCGCGATGTTCTGCAAGTGCTTGTGCACCGTGGCGGGCGAGGTGAGGTGAAAATGCTTACCAATCTCCACAATAGAGGGCGCATAGCCGTTCGCCCCGATGAACTCCTTGATGAACTCGTAAATTTCTCGTTGCCTGCGCGTGAGGAACATGAGAGACCTCCCTTTCAGGATCGTTGGGTCGGACCGGAAGGGTCTTTCCGGGTCCACGATGTAAGAATCTCCAGATGAGCGGTATGGGGGAACATGTCGAACACATGGGCGGCCCGGGCGCGATAGCCGCTCAGGGCGAGTTCGCGGGCGTCGCGGGCGAAGGTGGCCGGGTTGCAGGAGACGTAGACGATCCGCTCGGGCGCGAGCGCCGCAATCAGGGGCATGGCTTCGAGGGCGCCCTTTCGGGGCGGGTCGAGCACGACGACGCCCGGCCTTTGGCCTCCGAGTTTCGAGACGACCTCCTCTTCCGTGAGCTTATGGGCGCTCCGGTGGAGAAAGTCCGCGTTGCCGACTCCGTTCTCCTCCTGGTTGAGCCCCGCGTCGGCCACGGCGTGGGGATTTCCCTCGACCCCCAGGACGCGCCCCGCCCTCATCGCCAGCGGGAAGGAGAAATTCCCCGCCCCGCAGTAGAGGTCCAGAACGCCGGTCTCATCGTTCAGCCGGCACTCTTCGACCACGCTTTTCACCAGCAGTTGGTTCAGCGCGCGGTTCGGCTGAATGAAGGATTCGGGCGATACGCCCAGACATAATTCGGGGTACTCCGTATCGGGCCGGTACCGCGCCCGCCAGCGGGGCGGCTCCCCGGGTTCGCGTCTGCCGGCCGTGGCCAGCGGAAAGAGGTTTTCCTCGGCGAATTTCTTCCAGGCGCTCAGCGTCCTGGGGTCGATTCTGCTGTTTCCGCGCTCCCGGTGCCCCGCCGCATGGAGATGAAGGCCCACGGATGCTCCCTCCTCTTCTCCGAGGGAGGTCATTTCCACGGCTTCGATTTTCCTCGTCGTGGGTTCCGCCTGGAGGAGGTGCCTGATCTGGCCGAGCGCGTCGGCGATGGGCTGTTCCACAAGCAGGCAGTCCTCGATCTCGACCGGGCGCTGCGTCCCGGGGGCGAAAAAGCCGATCTCCGAACCCCGTATATGAAATCGCGCGCGTCTGCGGTAGCGCTTTTCGTTTTCCGGGAGCGCGATGGTGTACACGGGAAAGACGGGGATGATTTTCCCGATGCGGGCGAGCGTGTCGAGAAAGATTCGTTTCTTGGCTTCCGCCTGAGCCGTGGGATCGATATGCTGCAAGGCGCATCCCCCGCAGTCGCTCCAATGGGCGCACGGGGGCGCGGTTCGCGCCGGACTTGCCTGGATGACTTCCGCGAGTTCGCCGACCAGGTGTTTCCCCTTCTCCTTGGCGATGCGGAAGCGGACGATGTCTCCGGGCGCCGTTTTGGGAATGAAGACGGCGCGCCTGCCCAGGCGGGCGACGCCCGCCCCGCCCGTGGCGATGCTCTCCACTCGCGCTTCATGGAGGATCTCGTTTTGATCCGGGAGAATGACGCTCATGGCAAGCGGACCCTCATGACATATATTTCACGAAAATAAAACATTTCTAATACAAACAAATTACGAATAATTTTGCAAGCCCTTTTTCGTTTTCCTTTTTGGAAGATTTCGGGCGATAATCCCGGAAATTTCAGGGTGTACGGATATATTTCAGGAAACGTCCGGGTTCTGTTCCGGGGAGGAGATGAAAATGCCGTCTGTTCGGTATGAGAAGGAAAACGCTCTGGGCCGCGTCACGCTCGCGCGCGCCTCCGAGGCGAACCGCCTCACGTTCGAGATGATGGAAGAACTCACGCAAGCTCTCTTTCAGGCGGGCGAGGAGTGCGATGTCGTGCTGCTCGGCGGAGAGGGCGCGGATTTTTGCGCGGGCAGAGAGAGCGTGCGCGGCGGCGCGCAGTTGCCGCCCGTGAACGCGATAAGGGAGCGCTTCCGGGGGATCGTGAGGATGAACGACGCCCTGGAGTTCTCTCCCGCCGTGACGGTGGCGGCCTTGAGGGGGCGCGCCTACGGGCCGGGGGCGGGCCTCATCAGCCGTGCGGACCTCGTGCTGGCTTCCGATACCGCGCGGATCGCCTTTCCCGAGATAAAGGAAGGCTTTCCGCCGACGGTGGTCATCAGCCATCTGGCGAGGAAGCTGGACAGGCGCCACGGCTTCGAGATGGTCATCACGGGACGTGAGATCGACGCCGAAGAGGGCAGGCGCATCGGCATGGTGAACCATGTGGTCCCGGACGCCGATCTGGATTCAGAGGCCGAGCGCCTGTGCGCGGAGTTATGCGCTCTGGGCGGCGATTCCCTGGGGCCGACCAAGAGTTTTTACCGTTTCGCGGAGACGGCCCGGCCCGAGGCGAACGCGGACCATGCGGTGAACCTCATCGCCAACGCCATACACGCGAAAGGAAACGTCGGATAGCCCGAGGTCTTTGACGAAGCCCGTGCGCGGGGCCTAATCTCAACGGGTGAAAATTTCAGAGGAAAACGGAGCGCGGAAGATTGCGCTCGCTTCATCGTAATTTCAAGGAGAACGGATTGATGGTGAGCATGACGGCTGGACACGCGGTGGCGGATGCGCTCGCGAAGCTGGGGGTGAGGCACGTAATCGGCATGGCGGGCTCGTGCATGATCGAGATTCTGGACGGCATGTACGGGCGCGAGGACATCTCCTTCCTCACGGTGCGCCACGAGCAAAGCGCCGCCCTGATGGCGGACGCCTACGCGCGGCTCACGGGAGAGGTGGGCGTGTGCATGGCGACCAATGGTCCGGGCGCCACGAACCTCGTCACCGGCGTGGCGCACTCGATGATGGCGCAAAGCCCGGTGCTCGTCATCACCGGCGCTCCCATGATGAAGGACACCTTTCGCGAATCCACCCAGGAACTCGACCAGATCGCCATGTTCGCCCCCATGGTGAAGTGGTCGGTTCAGGTGAGAAAACCCGAGCGCGCTTTCGACGTGATCAACGAGGCCTACCATGTGGCGACCTCCGGCGTGCCCGGCCCCGTGCACGTCGACCTGCCGCGCGACGTGTTGAACGAGACGGCGGATTATCCCGAGAACGGAGTCCCGGCGAATCCGGTCCGGGCGCGGCTTGCCCCCGACCCCGAGGCGGTCGCGCGGGCGGCGGCGCTGCTCGAATCCGCCGAACGGCCCCTGCTCATCGGAGGCGGCGGCGTGCTCTGGGACGAGTCGAGCGACGATCTGATAGCGCTCGCCGAAGCGCTCGACGCCCCCGTCATGACCTCCACCGGCAGGGACGACGTGGTCCCGAACGGGCATCCCCTGTTCCTGGGTTCCATCGGCCGCGGAACGCTTCCCGAGGCGCGCGCGCTTTTCGAGGCGGCGGACGTGGTGTTCGCCGTCGGCACGAGGCTCGCGCACTCGACCACGTTCCTGCGCCCCGATTTCTTCGGAAGCGCCAAGCTCATTCACGCAGCCGTGGACCCGCACAACATCGGCCGCAACTTCGCCACCGAGGTGGGGATGAACGCGGAGGCGGGCCTTGCGCTCCGGGCCGTTCTGGGCGAACTGGGGGAGAAAACGGAGCGCCCCGCGTGGCGCGGGGAGGCAGCGGCGGTGCGCGAAGCGCAGGAAAAACACCGCGAGCGCGCTCTCGAATACGGCGGAAAGCCCATCGACCCGAGACGCGCGCAGATGGCCCTCGCCAGGGTCCTGCCCGAGAACACCATCATCACGAACGACGCGGGCAGCGCCGCGGGCTACATATACGAATACCAGAGGTTCGATCGCGCCAAGAACCTGGTTGCGCCGCAGGATCTGGCGGCCATCGGCATCGGCTATCCCCTGGGACTCGGAGCCAAGCTGGCGCGCCCGCACCAGAAGGTCGTCACCATCAGCGGCGACGGCGCGTTCTTGTGCAACGGGGCGGAACTCGAGACCGCGATGCGCGAGAACCTGCCGACCGTCTGCGTCATCCTGAACAATTTCAACCTGGGCTCCGAGCGCGCCTACCAGAAGCATTTCTACGAGGGGCGCTACATCGCCGACGCCATCGGCAACCCCAGGTTCGATGAATACGCGCGCGTCTTCGGCGCGGCGGGCTTCCGCGTGGAAGACCCCGAGGACCTGGAGGACGTCTACGCGCAGGCGCTCCAAGAGGAAGGCCCCGCCGTCGTCGACGTGATCATCGATCAGGACGTCTTCCCCGAACCGAGACGCAAGGACGCGGTGAAGAAGTAGGGTGACGGCGTTTCGGCGTCATTTCTTCGGTTGGGATTGACCCTTCGTAGGAACAACCCCCCGTGGTTGTCCTGTACGAGGACAGGCACAGGGGCCTGTCCCTACAGATGCCCTTCAAGGCGTTTGTTCCCGTAGGGGCTGTTGAAAAAGTCCTTGCGGGTCGGGCCAAATCACTCCCCCCTTGAGGGGGAGTCGAAGAGCTAAGGGCGTAAGCCCGCAAGCGATTCGGTGGGGGGTATAATTCGGATTGGCGATAAACGCGATTCACCCCCCACCGATTCAGCCTTCGCACAAACCGCTCGGCTTCATCGACTCCCCCTCAAGGGGGGAGTGAATCTTGCTCTTTCATTAGGTGAGTCAAATCCTCGTTAATCGGGGTTTTTCCATTGACGAGGGTTTTTTCAACAGCCCCTCCAGTTTCTGCGCTTCGGGGTTTGGAGTCATGGAGATGCCGTTCAGGATTCAAGCAAACGCAGGCGTCTGCGAAAACCTCTCGTAATGCTCTCGAAAAGCGGTTCGGGGAAATCGGGCGGCAGATCATCCCCCACGTTCGAGATCGCCGCCTCTCCTTCTTCTAGAAGCTCTTCGAATATATCACGGACGATACTTTCGCCCATACCGGAGGCTGCCGCCGTTTGCAGAAAATGGCGCGGGACAATCTCGTTTATGACGTAATGGCGATTCCTGCCCACTGCCATGGCCATCTTCATGTCACGTTGCCGGAGTTGGTGCGCGTCGAAATTCGGCTGGGTCGACATCACGTCATATAGCGGCGTCAGCGAGAATCCTCCTCGCGGGTGAAGGAACAGGCTGAAGTTCTTGGCGTGTCCGTCCGTGGCGGAGAGAAGCCAGAAGGCAACGGCCGCTTTCATGATCAACTTGCGATCATGCGCCGGTTCGTCGCTGCTCATGAACAGGTCGAGCAAATCGGTAAGCCCCGGCCCTCCGTCGCTCTCGTATTTGAGATTCGACGGTTGGGAAAGCGCCTGGCAGCAGTCTTCCTGCGGCAGGCGCAGGAGGCGACCGTCTTTCGTCCATTGCCGGTCGAAACGCTCCACGACCAGCACCTTCTTCCCGCCGAATGTCTCCGTACGGGTTTTGGCCGCAGGCAGGCCCAGCATGGCGATGAGCCGCATGCAAAGATGCTCGTTCTCCACGGAAAACGATAGATCGACGCCGTCGCCGCGCAGTCCTATCTGCGGTTTGAGGATGTGGGTCGTCGCCGTCGCGTCGTGTGGAATCAGCCACCCACCCTTCCAGTACAGGAGGGCGGTCTTCTCCTGCGCCCCTGCGAGAGAAATGCGGAATTCCTCCTGCGCACCGACGCCGAGCGGGTTGTTCGTCAGATTGGCGAGAATCCCTGCGATTTCATCCTCGCTCACGGCATGTCCCTGCACGGAGCCTGCCGGGCCGGGGTCTTCTCCTTCCGGAAGGAACTGCATAGCGCCGACGCAGTCTCGGCCGACTGCGCTCAGCAGGCTGAAGGTATCCGAACCATCCGCTTGGGTACGTGCCGCTATTTTGTCGCGGAAGTCGGGATTGTCCGGGAGTAGATTGTCGAAGACAGCAACGACCGGGTCGCCAACATAGAGGTCTTCACGCAACGGCATGGAGAGCGAAACAGGAAAACCGTGCTCCCAGGAGAGCCAACTCTCATCGTAGCGAAAATCGATGGCTCCGCTCGCCGCCTTGCGCAACTGCCCCACGAGGCGGCTGTTCATATAGACGGCCAGCGGTATGTGGGCGCGTCTTCTTGCTGTCAGAACAGCACCTCGATCTCATCACCTTTGCTTCGGCTTCGCGGACGCACGACCAGTTCCAGATCCAGCGCGGCGAGAGAGGCCATCAGGGTGTGGAGCCGGCTTGCCGATGAGCCGCTCTCCAGCTTGGAGATGGTGGCTTGGCGCATGTGGATTTTTTCACCGAGTCCGGCCTGGGTGAAACCCCGCTGTTTGCGGACCCGGCGCAGGACGGCCCCTAACTGCTTTTCCGATCGGGTAATGTGCTCCCCCATCCTCTATTCCTCCTTAAAAGTTAATATACGTTAAAACGCATAAAGTATCAATATACGTTTAATCGTATATTTTATTTTTATACGCCGTAAGGTATAAATAATATACATACGCAATAACGTATAGAAACTATCTTGTACTGCGGTCAACCGGGTGAAGGAGAGCCTAGCCCTTTGCCCGAAACACCCACGCGCTCGCGGCGTAGAACCCCCCGCCGAGGATGGCCGCGCCCAGAACGAGCCAGCCGAGTGCCTCGAAGCCGCCCCACTGGATGGCGAATCCGCCCAGGGAGGCTCCCAGGAACAGGCCGACCTGGTTGCTCGTCGAATAGAAGCCGATGATCGCGCCTCGCGCCTGCGGGGCGAGCGATATCAAATCGTCCATCACGGCGGGACGGCTCAGGTGGCTGAAGAACGAAAATAGAAAGCCTGCCGCAATCGCGAGTGTGAGAAAACCCAAGCCCGAGAAGTGAAACGCCAGGAGTTCTCCCTGGAGCAGCACCAGGGCGGTGATGATGAGGAAACGCCGCCTCACGCCGGCGAGCGCCCCGCCCAGAAGACCGCCGATGAGCGCGCCCACGGACATCGCCGTGATCAGGCTCCCGGCGGTGGAAAGGGAAACGTCGAAGGTGCGCATCAGAAAGACGGATACATAGGTGAGAAAAGTGGAAGTCATGAGCCGCTCACTGACGTTGCCGCTCAACAGGAGCCAGGTGGCGCCCTGACGCATCCACGCGAAGCTGGCCAGAAAGGAAGTGGGTACGTCGCTCAGCTTTCGGGAGGGAAGCGAGCGGAACATGAAGAAGCAAAACGCCGCGCCGAAAAGACCCGCTATCCAAAGGGCGTTGCGCCAGCCCAGGTGATCCGTCAGAAACGCGACGCCCGGGACGCCGACGAGCAGGCCCATCGCTACGCCCGCCGTCGAGAAACCGATGGCGAGTCCGCGTGCGCGGCCCGTAAAGTTGTCGCCGATCACCGCCACCGCCGTGGGCGGCACGAGCGCGCCGCTCAGGCCCGCGATGAAGCGGCAGACAGCCACCGCGAGATACCCGTCCGCGAACGAGGTGGCGATGTTGGAGAGGGACAGACCCACCACCCCGATGATGAGTACCGGCTTTCGGCCATAGCGATCCGATATGGGCGCCAGCAGGGGCGCGCCTATCCCCCAGGGGATGAAGGTGATGGCCGCGAGCTGCCCCATGGCCGTGAGGGAAAGGCCCAGGTCGCCGCCCATGACGTCGAGCATGGGGCCCAGGATGAAGGCCGTGGTGTAGGCGATGAATATGGTGATGAAACACGTGAGGATGATCAGCCAGCCTTCTTGAATGCCGACCCCCCCATCTTTCCTGGATGAAACCATGCGCGCTCCCGGGTTCTGGATGACCGGTAAGGCTTATCCTCCATACCGGTCTATCCCGCAACTCCTGGAGGCGGACTTGCGAATCTTCCGGTTTATCGTCGGCCCTTGCTCAGCAGTTCTTCCAAACGGGTTTCCGTTTTTCCATGAACGCGTTCTTGCCCTCGCGGTAGTCTTCGGTCTTGTAGAAGCGGTTCATGATGGGCCGGCACAGGCGATAGCCCTCGTACATCGACACGTTGGCGGCCACGGCGATCTCTTCCTTGGTGTGCTGCACCGTCATGGGCGAGCATTCGATGATCTGCTCGGCCATGGCGGTCGCGGTGTCGAGGAGTTCTCCGTTCTTGGCGATCTTCACCACGAGGCCGAGGCGGTAGGCTTCTTCCGCATCGATGAGTTCGCCCGAGAACATGTACCACCTGGCGAGCCCCGGAATCGCCGCAGGCATGCGCATGGCCCCGCCGATGCTGATGATGCCGATCTTGGGCTGGGAGTAGCCGACCAAGGCGTCTTCGGAGACCACGCGGACGTCCGCGCCGAGGAACAGGCTCATCCCCCCGCCGATGGCGTAGCCCTGCGCCGCGCAGATGATGGGTTTCTTGATCCAGTCGAGATCGCAGTAGAGCACGCCCTTGGGACGCACGGCGCCCATCTTGAGCTCGTCTTCTTCGAGGTTCTGATCCCAGCCCGAGCAAAACGATTTCCCCTCGCCCGCGAGGATCGCCACCCACACCTCCTTGTCGTCGTTCACGTCCTCCCAGCACGTGAGAAGCTCCATCGCCGTGGCGAAGCTCAAGGGATTGAGCTTGTCGGGCCGGTTCAGGGTGACGTAGGCGATCTTGTTTTCCTTGCGGTATTTCACGGTCTTGAGTCCGAACTCTTGCGTCAGGTCCATTTGTATCTCTCCCCTTTTTGAAAATAGTCGTTTCGTTGCATCGATGATGAAAGCGGCAGGCCTCTAGTTCACCCGCCGCGTTCTTCCCTCCCAGTGTTTTTCGCGGATCTCGCGCCTTAAGACTTTTCCCTGCGGATTCTTGGGTATTTCGCTCAGAAACTCGATGTGTTTCGGCTTCTTGAAGCCGGCGATCTCCTGTTGCGTAAAGTCGATGATGTCAGAAGGCTCGGGCGTTTCCCCGGGGCGCAGCACCACCATCGCCTTGACCGCCTCGCCCCACTGCTCATCGGGCACGCCGATCACCAGGGCTTCCAGAACGGCGGGGTGGCGGCACAGGGCGCGCTCGACTTCGGAGGGATAGACGTTGAACCCGCCCGTGATGATCATCTCTTTCTTGCGGTCCACGATGTAGAGGTATCCCTCCTCGTCCGCCACCGCGAGGTCCCCGGTGTGCACCCAGCCGTTTCGCATGGTCTCGGCCGTGGCTTCGGGGTTGTTCCAGTAGCGCGCCATGGCGTAGTCCCCTCGCACGCAGATTTCTCCCATCTCGCCTGTCGCGACGGGGCGGTCGTCATCGTCCAGGAGTTCGAGTTCCACGCCCGCCGCGACCCTTCCGCACGAGGCGAGGCGCGCACGCTCCCCGGGCGTTCCATCGACCATGTGATCCCACGGGTCGAGAATCGCGATGGGCTGGCGCGCTTCGGTAAGTCCATACGTCTGCCGGAAGATGGGGCCGACCTGATCGATGGCGTGCCTTAAGTTCTCCTCCGATATGGGGGCGGCACCATAGGTGATCGTGTGCAGGTTCGAGAGGTCGGCGCAGCCAAGCTTTTCGCATTCGATGAGCCGCTGCACCATCGTGGAGACGAGATAGGTGGTCGTGGCCCTCTCTTTTTCCGCCATATCGAGAAAAAGCTCCGGTTCGAACGCGGGCATGACGACATTGCGCGCGCCTCTCAAGAACGTGGGCTCGATGAAGTTGAACGAGGCGTGCGTCATGGGGCCCGCATGGAGCATGGAATCTTGCGCGCCCATCCGGTAATCGAGGTTTCTGAAAAACTTCGCCAGCCACGCGACGTGCGTGCGGTGCGTGTTGACGACCGCCTTGGGCGTTCCGGTCGTGCCCGAGGTGTAGTGCAGATGAAAGAGGGAATCCGGCCCGAGGACGATGCCGGGCTCTCGGTTTGAGCTTTTTTGCAGCCAGTCCTCGTATGCGGTAACGCCTGCGCCCTCCCAGCCCACGGCGATGATGGCGCGCAGACCCGGACATTCTTCTTTGATGCCTTCAGTGTATTCCTTGTGGGCCTCGTCCAGGATGAGGAACGCGGATTCGGAGTCGTTCAGCATGTGGACGTGTTCTTTCAGGACGTTGCGCCCGTGCAGGTTCAGCGATGCCCCGCCCGCCATCGCCACGCCGAAGTTGATCTCGATGATCTCGGCGCGGTTGCGCATGAGCTTGGCGACGCGATCGTCCGTCTCGAGACCGTGCGCAACGAGCGCGTTCGCGACCCGCTTGCTGCGATCGTGAACGTCGAAGAAGCGCAGGCGGCGTTCGCCGTCCACCACGGCTTCACGCGGGCCGTATCTCTTCGCCGCCCAGGCGATGTTCGCGCCCGGGTGTATGGCTGGGGTGTCGTCTTGGTTCATGGGCGAAAATTATAGAGTCGCCCGAGTCGAAATGCTACGCGCTCACCGGGTTTTTCGAGCCGGCGAGCCGGGTGAGAACGGGCCGGATGTCGGCGCAGTCTTCAAGTGCGGAGAGTTCTTCGAAGGCGCGCCCAACGAGTTCGGGTTCGAACCCGACTGCTGCGGCCTCGGCGCAGGAGAAGAATTTATCGCGCCTCTCTCCCTTGGTCATGGCCCAATCGGGAGAGCCCTTTATCTTGTCGTGCGTCACGTCGGCCTCTCTCCCGTCCTTGAGTTTGACGCGAATGCGCACGGGTGTGAGCAGCAAGCTCCCTTCTTCCCAGATGTGGACCCTGGTCTTCTGCGCGAGTTCGATCACCTCGGCGCCCGAGACGATTGTTGCCGGATCGAAGTGCGCGATTCGCGGCACTCCCTTCAGGAGAGAGAACGCCGTCGTCCACTGCGCGCTGAACTGCGCGTCCACCTGTGGGTTTTCCCTGATCTGAAACGGCTGTCCAATCATCGAATGACCGATGGGCGTGGCCCATACCTCGACGCTTTCGACGTCTTGCGCCCCGAAGGAACCGAGCCGCTCGCGCGCCTCCAAAGCGGCGCTGATGTGGGGATGGGACACCCGGCAGCTCGGGTAGGGCTTCATGCCGACACGGGTGACGTGGAAGGTTTCGCCCAGCTCTTTCGTGAGCGCGTCCGGGTCGCCCTCTCCGCCGCCGAAGAGTTCGATGACGCCGTCCGCCCCCTCCACGATGCGTCTCGGGCCGGTGGCGCCGGTTTGCGCCAAAACGGCCGAGTGCACCCCCGCACGCGCGCTGAAGGCGGGCTGGAGCCGCTTGGCGACCGTGCCGTCGAGAAGCGCCTGGCGGTTGCCGTGTGATTGCGCGTAGCCGAAGCCCGCCGCGTTGGCGAGCCCTTCTTCATCGAGCCCCAGGGCACGGGCGGCGGCCATGGAGGCCGAGACGGCGCCGAACACCGTGGTGGGCAGCCAGCCCGGATGAATGCTTTGGTGCACGACGGCGTTCAGCCGCAAAGTCACGTCCGCGGCCCCCGCCAGGGCGGCGATGACCTCACGGCCCGGCATCGCCCGGGCGCAACTCTCGCCTGCCGCGAGAAGAGCGGGAAGAATCGTCACGAAGATGTGGTTCTGGGTGACGTCTTCGGTGTCGTCGAAATCGTTCGAGTGAATCATGGCGGCGTTCAGCCATGCCGCCGTCGGCGCGGGCACTTTTCCGCCGAAGACGAGCACGGTGGCCTCGGGCGCGCCGCCCCAGCGGATGTGGCGTTCGATAATCTCGGGGTTCAGGGGCGCGGCCGAACCTGCCAGGGCGCATGCGAACGAATCGACGATGAGGCTTCTGGTGGCCTCGACGGCTTCCGTGGGCAGATCCTCGAAGCGGAGATTCGCGTAGTGGGTAATGATTTTCTGCATGGGGTCCATCTTCGTCTCCAGGCGTAGCCTCGATATCTTCAGGGGTGAGGGATGGCCGCCTTTATTCGCGGCCCGGCTGGAAGATGGCCACCAGCCTCACGTCCTCTTCGCCCACGCAGTGGTTGCAGTGGCGCGTGCCCTTGGGCATGAAGATGAATTGTCCGGGGCCGTAGTTGATCTCGCCGTCATCGAGGTCGTACCTTCCCGTGCCGCTCACGCAGAATATGACCTCATCCTCCTCGTGGTGATGCCAGTCGTGCGTCTGCCCCGGCTGTATGAGCGAGTAGTAGACGGTGAGGTCGGTACCCTCGCCCTCTTTGGATACGATGGCCTTGTGGCTCGCGCCGCCGGCCATGCCTTCTGATTCACGCTCATCGGGCCGGATGAGCCGTGCTTTTCTCTCTCTCGTCGTCATCTGGGTTTCTCCTTGGGAGTTTCGGTGATGGTTATTCTCAAGACGCGTGCTGCACGCACCGTTTGTGTCGGGATGAGTGTCCGCCGATATGTGAAGAATAATCCGCTTGGCCGAAAAGTGAAAGCGCATCAGGCGGACCGGGTTTTCTGCGCTGCCCGGTGGCGCGGGCTCATCTCTTGAAGGCGGTGCGCGGCGGGTGCTACTCTTACGGGTGACAAGCCTTCCGTGGTCTGTCCGGCCGCCGGGTTTCACGTCTATGCCGAGGGTGATTTCGATGATAATGCGTCTCGCGCGAATCGGTGTTCTTGTTTTCCTGGCGATCGCGCTTTGGGGAGCTGGAAGCGTTTTCGCGGCGTCGGCGGACCCAGACGGCCCCATCGAGAAGAGGCCCGAGGGTTTCGATACGCCCGAACTCAGCCGCTCTCGCTTTCTCGGGTGGATCCGGCGCGACCTCAGCAGGCGCATTCCCGGAGAGGAAACCCTGATCAAGCAATACCTGGATGAGTGGGAATTTCAGTTCGAAACGCTCACCATCAACAACCGGATTTTCGCGATCAACATCGACGTGGACAGCAAGTATCCATACGACATCACGCTGCTCGACGTGGATTGCGACGGAATCTACGAGACCAAGGTGGAGGAAAAACCGGGTCAGAAGCCTGTGGACATGGCGATTCCCGAATGCGTATTCCGGGTCTCGACACAACCTGCTCGCTGAGGGAGCCCGCTGGTTTCACGAGTGCGGGCGAAATGTCTGGAATCGAAGTCATGCGGCTTAAAAAGGTGTTTTCCGGCGCTCTTTTCGTTCTTGTCGCTTTCATCGCTCATGCGAACGCCTTGAGCGCGGAAGCGGCGGCCCCGGGGCTTCGCCGGGTCGAGGTGAAGGACATCCTGGTCGATCAGAGGAACGACCAGCCGGTCTTGCTGCTGCAGGAGAAAATCGGGGGCAAGCTGTTGCCCATCTGGATCGGTCCGGCGGAGGCGCGGGCGATTCTCATGGAGCTTGAAAAAGCCGTGCCGCACCGGCCGATGACGCACGACCTGATGCGCAACATGCTGAAAACTCTCCAGGCGGAAGTTCTCCGGGTGGTCATCACGGAGATCAAGGACGGCACGTATTTCGCCCTGATCGATTTGGAGGATGGGGGCCGGCGTTTTTCGCTCGACAGCCGCCCTTCGGACGCCGTTGCGCTGGCGTTGCGGATGAAATCTCCGATATACGTGAAGGCCATCGTCATGGAACGCGGTTTCCATGCGCCGCGCGAATACACGCACCCCGAAAAGCTGGGTCTCGTGCTCCAGGAGCTCACGCCTGCGCTGGCGCGCTTTTTCGGCGGTGGAGAGATGAGCGGCGTCCTGGTGTCTTCGGTCCGCGAAGGCGCTCCGGCTGCGCAGGCGGGCATTCGCCGGGGAGACGTCATATTCGAAGCAGGGGGAAAGAAAATTGAGACGGTGGATTTTTTCGAAAAGACATTTCTGGAGAATCCACAGGGGATAGAGCTTTCCATACGCAGGGGTCCGGGCGGGAAAAAATGGCGCCTGAAGCTGGGAGAGAGGAGATAGGGCGATGGCTGAATACTCACCGGGTGCGAAGGACGGTCTCGTCGTCGTCGATCTGCAAGTGGATTTCTGTCCGGGCGGAGCGCTCGCCGTCGCCGAGGGGGACGAGGTCGTCGCGCCGGTGAACGGGCTTCTGAGTATCCCGGGCTGGATGAAGGTGGCGACGCGCGACTGGCACCCCGCCGATCATACTTCGTTTGAGGCGCAGGGCGGGATATGGCCCGTTCACTGCGTGGCTGATACGCCGGGCGCGGCCTTTCACCCGCGCATGAACGCAGGCGTTGTGGAGATGGTGGTATCCAAGGCTACGACCCGCGACGCCGAGGCGTATTCGGGGTTTGACGGCACTTCGCTTGCCGATGATTTGAGAGCCGAAGGAATCGAGCGTCTTTTCGTTTGCGGGCTGGCCACGGATTATTGCGTGAAGGCTACGGCGCTCGACGCGAGGCGCGAGGGGTTCGATGTGGTCGTGGTGGAAGACGCCGTCCGGGCGGTGAACGTCAACCCCGGAGACGGCGAGAAGGCCGTTGAGGAAATGCGCGCGGCGGGCTGCGCCTTCGCGCCCTCATCGGAAATTCGTTCGGAATAAGCCCGTTTCGAGGAGATCGTCTTGGCTTTGGTGCGCGTGCAGGTTCCTGCCAGTACAACGAATCTGGGTCCGGGGTTCGACGCTCTGGGCGTCGCGCTCCGGATTTACAATCGCATGGAACTCGACATCCTCCCCTGGGGCGTGGCGCTCGAGGTGGAAGGAGAGGGCCGCAACGTCATCCCGAAGGATGAATCGAACGTCTGCGTGCAGGCCGTGAAGCGCGTGTTCGATCGGGTGAACCGGCCCTTCAACGGCTTGTGGATGAAGCAGCGAAATCACATACCGCTTGCGCGCGGGTTGGGAAGCAGTTCAGCCGCCATCGTGGGTGGAATCGTGGGGGCGAACATCCTGCTCGGCAGTCCGTTGGGCATGGACGAGCTCGTGCAAATCGCCGTGGAGATGGAAGGACACCCCGACAACGTCGTGCCCGCGCTGATTGGGGGGTTCTGCATCTCGGCGACCACCACGGACGGCAAGACCATCTACACGCGCATACCCGTGGTGGAGGATTACCGCTGGGTGATAGCGATCCCCGACTTCGAGGTGAGCACGCAAGCGGCGAGACAGAAACTGCCCGGGGAGGTTTCTATGGGCGATGCGATCTTCAATGTCCAGAGGGTCGGTGTCCTCATGGCGGCGTTCGCCACCGGCCGCGACGAGTTGTTCCGCGAAGCCATGCAGGACAGGCTGCACCAGCCCTACCGGGCGGAGTTGATGGGGCCGCTGGAGGAGGTATTCGAAGCCGCCTACGAAGCGGGCGCGCTGGGAGCGTGCATCAGCGGCGCGGGCCCTTGTATTCTGGCGGTATGCCGGAACCACCCCGGCAGGGTGGGCAACGCGATGCGCGAAGTATATCGATCGCACGGAATCGGGTGTCGGATGCATGTGCTCAGAATCGACCTGCGCGGCGCGCATGCGGTCGATTCGAACTCCGTGTTCGGGCCGGAGGCCTCCTCGATCGCCGGAGCCTCAGCTTGAAGCGGGGCGGGAGTCTTTCGACCACCACTTTCGCCATAGATATTTTCCACCCCACAAGAGGGTCGCGGCTCCCAGGAGGAGGATGAAGACGGCCTTGCCCGTTCCGACCATCTGTCGAAATTCGTCGATGTGATCCCCGAAATACCATGCCGCCGCGAGCAGCAACGGTACGCTCAGGAGCGCCGCGGCCAGATCCATGCCGAAGAATACGCGAAGCGGAAGCCGGGTGATTCCCGCCGCGAGAAAAAGCGGCGCGCGCAGTCCCGCAATGAAGCGGCCGAAGAAGATGGCCTTTTTTCCGTGACGATCGAAAAAGCGGTTTACTTTCTCCATCCGGTTTTGCGTGAAGATTGGGCGGAACATGCGGTGCTCGAGTGCTTTCGGGCCCATCCAGTAGCCGAAGCCGTAGATCATCAGGTCGCCCAGCATGATGCCCAGCAGGTTCACGCCGAGCGCGGGCCAGAAACTCATGGTGCCCAGATGCACGAGATAGCCCGAGGTGACGATGGGGATGTCTTCAGGAACGGGGAGGCCAAGGCCGCAGAGCAGCAGGACGAGAAACACCCCGCCATAAGCGAATTCCACCAGATACTCCTGGAGAAACCCGGACATCTCGATACTCCGGCTGGGCAGCAAGGCGATTGCTCGGGGGCGCACCTGCGTCTTGTTTCAAAATGGGCGGGATACCCGCGCGTACAAGACCTATCTGGGGCCGACGCACTCCAGCATGTTTCCGTCGGGGTCCTGGAAGAAGATGATGAATCGGCCCGGCACGACCTCGGTGATTTCGCCCATCATCTTCACGCCCGCCGCCGCGAGTGCGTCGTGCGCATCCTGGACGCTCTCCACGGTGAACGTGAGGTACCGGTATCCCGTCGAGGCGTCCACGATTCCGCCGCCCGCCGGCGGGTCCGAATCCGCCTGGACGACCTTGAGCTGCACCTCGCCGGCCTGAAACGCCTTGAACTCGAACCTGCCCGAGGCGCAGCCGGCTTGTGAGGCCTTATCCGCAGTAATCTCGACTTCGCGCACGACCGGAAGGCCCAGCACGCCACCGTAGAATTTCTCGGCGACATCGAGGTCTTTCACCACGATGCCGATGTCGATGGATTCTTTCGCCATTTTGATCAGAGACATTTCATGCTCCTGTCGTTTGGAGGGACATTCTCGTGATGCCCGCAGTTGATCTGTAAAGGGTTTCGAAACGGGGGGAGAATACCATTCTCCCCGTGCGGGGGAAACTCCTCGAGGTTGAGTTTCATGCGTTGGGGTCGGGAGATATTCACCCCGTTCGAATCTTGCTAGAATCGACGGACATCGTGTTTCAGGAAGAGATATCTCGTTTCAGTCTCGAAAGGTGCGTGAGCGGTTTTCTCCGTTCAATAAGTGGCGTTTCATCAAGGAGGGATACGAATGCGTTTGGAGGGAAAAACAGCGGTCGTCACGGGCGGCGGCGGCGGAATCGGCCGGGGCATCATCCGAGCGTTCGCTCGCGAGGGCGCGCGGATTTGCGTGGTCGACATCAGTGACGAAGTAGCCGGGCAGGGGCTCGACGACGCCGGCGAGGGGGAGCACTTCGCCCTGGCGGCGGACGTGACGAGCGAGTCAGAAGCCGAGAACATCATCAGCACGGCCATCGAGCGGATGGGGCAGGTCGACATTCTGGTGAACTGCCACGGCAGGGCGTCGGCGCTCATGGGAAACCCGATTGATAACATAACGCTCGAGGAATGGAACGCCGTTTTCAGCGTGAACGCAACGGGCGTGTTCCTGATGTGCCGCGCTATCGCCTCCCACATGCGCGAACGCAAATACGGGAAGATTATCAACCTGGCCTCGCTCGCCTCGAGACGCGCGAACGAAAACGTGCCGCACTATTGCGCTTCCAAGGCGGCGTGCATGAACTTCACCATGAGCCTCGCCAAGGAGATGGCCCCCTACAGCGTGAACGTGAACGCGATCAACCCGGGCCTGTTGTGGACGAATCTCTGGGAAAAGGGCCACGGCGTCATCATCGGGGCGGAGACGGACAGGCCCGCGAGACAGGTGTTCGACGAGTTCGTACAGGCGGCGGTTCCCCTGGGCCGCGAACAGACGCCGGACGACGTGGGCCACATGGCGGTTTATCTCGCGAGCGATGAGAGCAAAAACGTCACGGGGCAGGGCCTGCTCCTCGCAGGCGGGGCCTGGATGGCCTAGGCAGGTCGAACGAAACAACCCCGGTGTCATGAGTCCAGGTTCCCTGCAGGGAGGAATGCGAATGCGCCTGGAAGGGAAGAAGGCGGTCGTCACGGGCGGCAGCGGTGGAATCGGCCGGGCCATCGTCCGCGCTTTCTCCCGGGAGGGCGCGCAAATTTGCGTGGTCGACTTGAGTGACGAGGTAACTCAAGGAGGACTCGACGACGCAGGCGCAGGGGCGCATTTCGCCCTGGCGGCGGACGTGTCGAGCGAGGCGGACGCCGAGAGCATCGCCCGGACGGCTATCGAGCGGATGGGGCATGTCGACATTCTGGTGAACTGCCACGGCAGGGGGGCCGCGCTCGTGGGAAGGCCCATCGACCGGATAACGCTGGATGAATGGAACGCCGTCTTCGCAGTCAACGCGGCGGGCGTTTTTCTGATGTGCCGGGCGATTGCTCCCCACATGCGTGCGCGGGGGTACGGGAAAATCATCAACCTGGCCTCGCTCGCCGCGAGGCGCGCGAACGCGGACGTGCCGCATTATTCCGCGTCCAAGGCGGCGTGCATGAACTTCACCATGAGCCTCGCCAGGGAGATGGCTCCCTACAACGTGAACGTAAACGCGATCAACCCGGGTCTTTTGTGGACGAACATCTGGGAGAAGGGCCACGGCGTCATCATCGGCGCGGAGACGGACAGGCCCGCAAGGCGGGTATTCGACGAGTACGTCGAGGCGACGGTTCCCCTGGGACGCGAGCAGACGCCGGACGACGTGGGCCACATGGCGGTCTACCTTGCGAGCGATGAGAGCAAAAACGTCACCGGACAGGGAATGGTCGTTGCCGGCGGAGCCTGGATGGTATAGCGGAGGAAAAAATGCAAGCAGTCGTATTGACAGAGTTCGGAGGTGTGGAGAATTTCGAGGACGCCGAATGGCCGGAGAGAGAACCCGATGCCGAGCAGGTGAAGATCCGGGCAAAGGCGGTCTCCGTGAACCCGACCGATTTCAAGGCCAGACGGGGCGGCAACCAGGGCGCGGTGCCCATCATCCTGGGCCGGGATACCGCGGGCGTGGTCGAATCGGTGGGCGAAAATGTGGCGGAGTTCTCCCCCGGCGATGAGGTGATGGCCTATCTCCCGAGGTTCGGCGACAGCGGCGGGGATGGGTATGCCGAGTTCGTGTGCATCCACCAGGCGTTCGTCGTGAAAAAGCCTGAAAACGCCACTTTCGCGCAGGCGGCCGCGCTGCCGCTCGTGTCGCTGACCGCGCATGAGGCGGTGATCATGAAGGCGAGGGTGGAGGCGGGAGAAGCGGTATTCGTGGCGGGCGGTTCGGGCGGCGTCGGGACCATGGGGCTTCAGATGCTCGCGCGCATCGGGGCTTCTCCCATCATCGTGACGGCGGGAAGCGATGAGAGCGCAAAATACATCGAGGATTTGCTCGCACCCGTCCCCGTCGGCGTGCTCAGGTATGCCGGGCTATCGCTCGGTGAGTTGGCTGGTAAGGCGGTGGAGATGAACGGAGGCCGTCTATATCCGGCCACGTTCGATTTCGTGGGCCGCGAGATGAAGAAACTCTGCTGCGAGGTGGTGGACTACTGGGGGCGAATCTCCTCTATCGCCCCCGAACCGGGTGCGCCCATCGACGAGTTTTTCTCATCCCAGGAAGGCCCCTTGTTCACCAAGTCGGCTTCGTTTCACGGCACCTTCCTGCGCGCCCCTGTGCGCGGAGGCGGCCCCGCCTATTACGGCGTCTACAAGAAAGCGCTCGAAGAAATCCGCGACTGGGTGGAGACGGGGGAGATCAAGGCGCCGCAGACCACCGACATGGGCGTCATGAACGCGCAGAACATCGCCGCCGCCCACACGCTCCTGGAAGAGGGCCACGTGCGCGGCAAACTGGTCTTGCGGGTAGGTGAATAGAACAGGTTCAAATGAGGTGGCGATGATAGAGCCTCGAATGAGGTATGAGAAAAAATACGCGGAAGTTCTGGGCCGGAAGATGGCCTACGTCGAGGCGGGCGAGGGGGACCCGATAGTCTTTTTTCACGGCAACATCACTTCCTCCTATATGTGGCGCAACGTGATTCCCCACGTCGAGGGGCTGGGCCGCTGCATCGCGATAGACAACATCGGCCAGGGCGATTCCGAAAAGCTTCTCGGCTCCATGTACCGCTTGAGGGATCACCAGCCTTTCACGAACGCGCTCATGGATGCGTTGGGGGTCACGGAGAACGTCACCATCGTGACGCACGACTGGGGCGCGCAACTGGGCTTCACGTGGGCGTCGGAGCGACAGGAGGCGCTCAAGGGCGTCGTGATATGTCAGGGGGTCGTCGGCGATTTCGAGTGGAGCCATTGGCCGCCCGAAGTGCAGGCGCTTTTCAAAAGGTTCAGGAGCGGAGAGGGCGAGAAGCTCGTCCTGGAGCAGAACTTCTTCGTGGAGAAGATCCTGCCCGCCATGGTCATCCGCGAGGTATCTCGGGAAATTCACGACGAGTACCGAAGGCCATATCGCAATCCCGGCGAGGACAGAAGGCCCACCCTCACCTGGCCGCGCGAGATTCCCATCGAGGGAGAACCCGCGGACGTGCTCGAAATCATCAAGCGCAACAACGCCTGGCTGGAGCAACACCCCGTGCCGAAACTGTTCATCAATTCAGACCCCGGCGCCGTGCTCGTGGGGGAGCACCGCAGGATGATTCGCAGTTGGCCGAACGTGAAGGAGGTGACGGTGGCCGGGCTGCACTACTGCCATGAGGACTCGCCCGATGAGATGGGCCGGGCGATTGCGGAGTGGTATGCGTCTTTGGGCTGATATACTTTTCGTTGAGTCTGGAGGCAGTCTGAAACCGCCGCCGCGTGGATTGCGATGAAACCGAAAATCGGCAGACGGAAATTTCTCAAGCGCGCCGGTCTCGCGGGGCTCGGCGCATTGGGGCTGGCGGGAGGATGCGCGAAGATGGGTATGGGCATCAAGGGGCCGACGGCGCCGCCACCCGAAGCGCAAGGCCTCGTCTCGCGCGAGGCGGCTTCCCTGTATTTACCTCACGGGGGGCCGGACAAGTGGTTCAACCCCTGGTGGCCGAATCCGGGCTCGCGGGTCAATTTGTACAAATGGAAGTTCCTGTACCGCAACGAGTTCGCAGAGATTAAAAACGCCAGGACTCCGGAAGTTCCAGTCGTTTCCAACGACGGCGCGTATCTGTCGAAACCGCAGAGTGAACCCTCGATCACCTCAATCGGCCATTGCGGCTTCATCATCCAGGACGGGCCGAACGTCATCCTGACGGACCCGCACTTCGGCGCGGGTGCTTTCTGGCATGGGCGCCGTCAGCCGCCGGGCGTGCCTGCGGCCTCGATTCCGAAGGGCGCCGCGGCGCTGATCTCCCACAACCATTACGACCATCTCGATTCGTCGACGATTGAGAATCTGCCCGAAGACGTCACGTGGTACGTGCCGATGGGGCTGGGCGGGTTCGTGGAATCACTCGGCCGGCGCGCCGTGGAACTCGACTGGTGGCGGAGTGCCGAGCACGGCGGCGCCCGCTTGACCTGCCTGCCCGCGCAGCACTGGTCGAACCGCTTCGGGATGGCGCGGGACTCCACGCTTTGGTGCGCCTGGCTCATCGAGACCGGCGGTAGAAAGTATTATCACGGCGGCGACAGCGGCTATTTTCAAGGGTTTCGGGAGTTCGGCCGCAAGTTCGGCCCCATCGACGTGGCGATGCTCTCCATCGGCGCGTACGAGCCCCGCTGGATGATGCGCTATTCCCACATGAACCCAGCCGAGGGGCTTCGGGCGTTTCACGATCTGGGCGCGCGCTGGATGATCCCCATGCACTGGGGTACGTTCGACTTGACGGATGAACCGCTCGACCATCCGCCCAGGGTGCTCAAGGCGCACATGGCCGAGACGGGCGCGGACGCCTCGCGCGTGAGGATCATGGCGGTGGGCGAGAGGTGGCGATTCCTGTAAACTATTGACTTTACTCGGCGAAACAGGGGAGAGAGCAGACATGAAGAAACGCAGGAATGAGGCCGAAGACGAGGAGGTCGCGCGCAACAACCTGAACCGCCTCTTCGGCAGGCTCGCCTTCGAGAAGGGCAACGCCTACGGGCGCGGGGATGATGAGGAAGACCCCATCGCACGGCTCAAGGACGATTCCATCGTCACCAGAAAGCGAGTAAAATCAAAGAGATCGCCGGACGACGCCAGACCGCCCGAGGCCTATCCGGGTCCTTAGGGGCCGCCGTCCGCGGAGCGGCCCCCGGAAGATCCGCCCCGGCGGATCGCTTGCGGGCTTGCGTCCTCGTCTCGTTTTTCCCCGCCTATTCGTTCACGTGCCAGGTGTCGCGCATCGCGCAGCCGCTTGCCTTGTAGAGGTTGTACACCGGGCATCTGCGGAAATACTCTGCCTTGAGCGCTTCTATCTGCTCATGGTCTGCGTCGATCTCGAGCCATATCTCGCTGTGCGCCTCGGTGGGGTGTGGTTGGTAGCCCTCTTGGCCCGCGATGCCTCTGGGGCTGTAGACGATGGCGGATTTCACCTTGAGGGAGGCGATTTCCAGCTTCGCGTCCCTGGCGCATCTCTCCAGAATCACCGCCGTACAGCCGGCGAGCGAGGTGACGAGATAGTCCATGGGCGAGGGGCCCTCGCCCGAGCCGCCCAGGTGTTTGGGTTCGTCCATCACCAGGGTGTATCCGCGCATCAGCGTGACGATGCTCTTCGCATGGCCCTTGAAGTCCGCTTCCGCCCAGTTCTCCGTGGTTTCGGGTATCTCCTTCGGCCGAATCGCCATTTCCTGCGCTCCTTTTATGACTGATGATGAGAAATTCGCGTTCCTTGCCCGGGGCGCATCCCCGCGGGCTTTCATCGCCTGCGTCTTTTAGCAGGGAATCCGGAGAAAGGGTAGCCGGGGTCGAACGCGAACGGGGAGTGGGATTGTTGAAGAATTCCCCCTCCTCATAGGATAAAGGACAGCCCCTCCTCGGGACTGTCCTGCCCCCCCTACCCCCCTTGTCAGGGGTCAAAACCGACCGAAGAGGGAGGTTTTGCAAGACGATGTGTTTCTCGTCAATGGCTTATGCAAACGCTCGTTCATCACTCGCGTTTGACCCCTGACAAGGGGGGTAGGGGGGGTTGGTTTTCTCGTCGAGAGGGGCGGTCCCGTGGTCCATACATGGTTCCTACCTGAACCGCGCCTATTTCAGCCGCTCATAAACCTTCGTCCCCTTGAGCGCTGCGTTTTCTTTCGCGTAACCACGCGGCGTCTTGCCGGATTTGTTTCTTGCGCCCGGATTCGCTCCCGCATCCAGCAGGGCCTGAACGACCGCAGGCGCTTTGCTTTCTCTCGCCGCCGTGTGCAGGGGCGTCTGTTTGAATTTATCCCGAATGTTCACCTTGGCGCCGGCCTTCACGAGCGCCTCGATGATCGCAGGCGTTTCGCTGAACGCCGCGGCCGCGTGCAGGGGCGTCGTTCTTTTATACAGATTCCGCGCGTTCGGATTCGCCCCCGCTTTCACGAGTGCCGCGATGACCGCCGGATTCTTGCCGTAAGCCGCAGCCAAGTGCAGTGGGGTGTCTCCGCTGAATACGCTCCGCGAGACCGGGTTCTCCCCGGCCTTGATGCAGCGGGCGATGTCCTTTGCATCTGCGCTCTCGAAGAAGGCTTGCGTATTCCAGTCATCGCACGAAACGCCCGCCGCCATGACGGACGCCGCGCCTGTCCACGCCATGAGCCACAAGCAGAGCATCATCAGGAGTGGCCTCATCCTCACCCCCTCTTCCACTTCTCGAAGCCGCCCGTCGCGTTGATGAAATCGCGCAGGGCCGCCTTGCCGACTTCCACCTCGCCCGAGAGGAGGCATTCGACGCCTTCTTTCAACAACTCCTCCCGGAAGGCCGCATCAAGCTGAACCCTTGCCTGAATCGTTTCCCTGAAATCCCGCGTGAGTGGCATGGTTGGTTCTTCCCGTGTCGGCGGCGCGATGATTGCGGTTGCGATGATGGATGATAGAATACACGATTAGAAAAATGCCGGATACGCGCGATGCGTTTTCCCTGTTCCAGCTTGCGGAATCCGAGGAGCAGCCCATGGTGAGAGAACAGAATCCACCCCCGAGCAGATCCGGAAAAGGCCCGGTTGTGAAGCCTCCGCCTCCCCCGCCTCCTCCGCCGAAGAAGAGGTAGGGCTTCCGTTTCACGGGTTGAGCGGTTGGTTTTCGGACAAGCAATTCGGTGAGAGTAGCGAGTATTTTTGACATAAATGAGAAGTGCTTCAATTATTCTTTTTGCTCAGCGGCTTACCGCTTATCTTCTGATACAGTGCAATACCATTCTATAGTTGGTGCCCCACTCGCGTTCGCACAGGCCCCGTTTATTGCTATTGCTATATGATTGTTCGATAGTTCGTTTCGATGAACGCTGTTGTTTGATGCAATACTCGACCATCCTGAAATTATTACCCCATTTATTCTTGCAACTTTGAGCGATGTGGTCATTCGGTCTACGTTCCAGACTTGATAGGGCTTCAGATTGATTGTTAATGCAGTACAGAACCATTCTGTAGTTCGATCCCCATTCGTTCTCACAGTTGGTTCGTATCAATCCAGAATAGGCAGAGATTTCCTGCTTGGCTTGGCGTTGCTTCTTGGTGCAATAGCGCACCATCCTAGAATTATTGCCCCATTCAGTTCGACATCTCTTGTCGATCTCATCGGCAACCGCAGTGAGCGGAACTGCCAGAGATAGCAGAAACACCAATGCCCATATATTCTTCATAGTATCTCCAAAGGATCGTCTATGCGGAAATATGTGAGGCCCTCAACGGGCACATTGTTAGGTTTATAACGACCAAAACTCCAGGTTTTTTCATGCTCCATGAATACTTCCCAAACTATCAAGCCGAAGAATTTCCTTGAAGCATCCCAATCATAGCCGCACGCATCTTCGTAAATTGGCTGAAACACGGTACCCGTCCAATCTTTTCCTGGGAGCCAACTTGAAATGTGTATTTCTGATCCAGATATACGCGAGCTCAACTCATCACAAATTGCCTGATAGTCTTCGTCACTTATTTTTAATCGCCAGCGATCATAGTCTGCTCTATGAGGGATCCTTTCAATGAATGAGTTGCTATCAATTGAATAAAGCATATGTCTGTCTCACTATCTGTTTGATACATCCTTGATAATTACGTTGTCTCTTATCCTGATGGTGAGATCGAGTGTCTCTAAAAAAGATTTCCCCTGGGTGTGGTTTTGTTCCCCCCCTACCTCTTCCACTTCACGAAATCCAGCCACCAGGTCTCTCTCACCGCATTCTTAAGATTCGGCCGCATGGCGGCGCTTCGGGGTGTGCCGTAGGCGGCTTCCTCCCAGGCGTCCGTAGTCGGGATGGTCGGGTCTTCCATGTCGTAGATTGCGATGATGCGGCGCGCGCCCGTGCGGGTTTCCTGTATCTCCGCCTCCGCCGTCGCCCCGCCCGTGGCGGCGGCCTCGAGCTGATACACGCGGCCCCGCGTCATGCCCTCCACCGCATACAGGCGCTCCAGGTGCTCCTCGCGGTACCAGGCGAGCATCTCCTCTTTCATCTCCTCGGTGTCGGGGTTGGGGCTCACCATGTAGAGGTAAGGAGCGTCGTAGCGGTGCGGTTCGCCGATCGAAGTTTGCAGGCTGTACACCGCGCGCTCCGCGTTCCGGATGAAGGCCATGCACTTTTTGGTCCACGGCGAGGGGTTGTCCCTCGATTCGCGGTAGTAATCGCTCTCGAAAGCCGCGAGGGTATCCCCCTCAAAGGTGCAGAGAATGTTGTGATGCGCGTTCTCGTCCACCGCGTTGTAGCGGTAGCCCACGCGGAAACCGGGGCCGTCCATCCTGTCGGTCGAATGCTCGCAGTTGTGCCACTTCCTGAATTCTTCGGTGTTCTCGGAAGCGACGTTCAGCCAGATGGCGACGAGCGCCTGTGTCGGGTTCATCCGGTGCTCTCCTTATTCGATGCCCGCGAGGCGTTTCGCGTAGTCGACCGCGGGGGCGACCTCATGCTCGCGCCAGATGGTCATCTTCTCGGCCTCGATGCTGCCTTCGGCGTGAATCGCCAGCACGGCCTGATAGCCCGCGAAATCGGACGCGGTGATCTCGGCGATCAGGTTCATGAGCCTGAGGCGCTCTTCCGTCGATGCGGCGGGCGAGGCGCCCAGGTATTTGTCGATGAGCTCACTCAGCCTGGGGTCGTCCATGTCCTCCTCGCTGGGACCGGTGACGAGCAACCCCCCCGCGATGTCCTGCACCCATGCGAGCGCCTGGTGGTAGCCGGTGGCGAAGTGGAGCTTCGCGATGTTGATGATCTCCGCATTCGGCACGGCGACGCCGTCGGTCACCTTGCACTCCCGCGCGGCCTCGCGCGTCATGCCCCGGCATATCTGCGCGTAGGAGATGAGCTTGGCGAGCTTGTCGCGCACGTGGCCCGCGCGCAGGATGCCGTTGTACTCCGCCATCAGGTGCGACGCGCCCACGAACAGGTCCACCAACGGCAGCTTGTAGCTCACGGCGGTGAAGCGGTGGAACTCGACGAACGTCTTGGCCAGCGGCCCCGCCATCTCCACCTCGCCGTTTAAGAACACGCGCTCCCAGGGGACCTTCACGTCGTCGAAGACGGTGAGCGTCTCCATCATCTTGTGCTTGCTGGATATCGGGTTCTCGAAATCCGTTCCCTTCCGGCCCCCGTAGCCGCTCGCCAGCATGGTGAGGCCCGGCGCGTTGGCGGGCACGGCGCAGGCCACCGCGTAGGCCTCATCGCCCGCGCGCATGTTCCGCGTGGGCAGCACGATGATCTCGTGCGCATTCGTGGAGACCGAAGTATGCACCTTCGCCCCGCGCAGGGTGATTCCCTCGTCATCCTCAGAGACGACGCGGACGTAATAATCGGGATGCGCCTGATCGCCGGGGCCTTTTCCTCGGTCGCCTTTCACGTCCGTCTGGGCGACGGCGACGGCGAGGTCGTTATCCCGGCAGTGCTCGTGGAATTTCCGGACGCGCTCCAGATAGCTCGTGCCCATATTCTTGTCCATGTAGGAGGCGAGCAGGCGCAGGGCGAAGAGCGCATCGCTTCCGATCTCCTTGATGAGCACGACGAGCGTGCCGCCCAGGGCCGTGGCGCGCTCGATAAGGGCGCTTCTCTTAAGAAGATCGTCCGCGTTCTCGGGGATGTGGTAGTAGCGCGAGTAGGGGCCGTCCGGGCCTTCGACGAGCGCGAGTTCCCTGTCGGCTTCGTCTTCGGCCATCTCGTAGTCAATGGCGGCGTGATCGACCGCGATCCCGATGACGGGGTGGGCGGCCACGTCCTCCACCCGCTCGCCCCGGTAGTAGACGACGCGGCCGTCATTCAGGCTTCGCTTGTATTCACTCGGACTCATGAGCGGCATGGCGCTTTCCTCCCGGTCGTGGCCGCGCCCAGGAGGGCGGGCGTTTTGAATGTCAGAGAAAGGACAGGGTATCTTCTTTCGGGCTTGCGCGAAACGCCGCCACGCCGGAATCAGGCGAAAAGAGGGCCGCCCTGCTACGTGTTCGTTTCAAACGCGGGGGCTGCGTAGGGACAACCCCCCTGTGGTTGTCCCTCTTCAGGACAGGCACGGGGGCCTGTCCCTACGGGACAGTGGGGTTTTGTTCGTCATTCCGGCGGTGGTCAATTCTGGCCAAGGACGGCTTTTTCAACAGCCGCGTGAGGGTCAGCCTGCGCTGAGTTCGCTCAGCTTTCCTTCCTTGTCGTAGGCCTGGAGCTGCGGGAAGCCGCCGATGACCTCATCGTCGATGACGATCTGGGGCACCGACTTGCCGCCGGTGCGCGCGATCATGGCGTCCCATTCGGGCGTGCCGCCGAAGACGAGATGCTCGGTCCATTCGAGACCGCGCTTTTTCAAGAGATTCTTCGCGGCCAGGCAGAAGGTGCAGGGCTCGGTGGTGTAGACCTCGATGTTTGCTGCCATTTCTCTCTCCATGAAGACGGTATTGAATTTCGATAGGGGCGCGCCTCGCATGAGACGCCGACTCGTCCATAAAATAGCAAAACGCCGGACAATCGTCATCCAGCCGGGGTTTTTGAGAAAGCCCTGGTCGGCGACCTCGGACAGGCACAGGGCCTGTCCCTACAAAAACCGAACGTAACAATACGAACCCGTAGGGGCGGCCCCCCGTGGCCGCCCTGCCCCAATGGCCGCACGTGGTCCGTTATTGGCCGTCATTCCGGCGAAAACCGGAATGACGAACAAAACCACTCCCCTCTTGAGGGTCATCACTACCTAAGGAGAAGGAAAATCAACTCCCCCCTTGAGGGTCGGGCTTCCCGAGGGGAAAGCCCGACGGCAAGACGAGGACGAAGTCCGAAGTCGCGCCGGTGGGGGGAGTTTTTTCTGTGGCATGTCCCCCCACCGATTCAGCCTTCGCAAAAAACGCTCGGCTTCATCGTCGGGCTTTCCCCTCGGGAAGCCCGACCCTCAAGGGGGAGTGAATCCTCCCTGCTGAATTGGAATAAACCTCAAGGGGGCGGGAGTGTCCGCCACATTCCAAAACAGGGTGCTCGTGGCGTTTCACGCAACGGAAAACTGGCACCTTGCGCCTCAGGAAATCGTTGACACCGCCGCCCAAAAACTATATATGTTTCACCCTGTTGTTTAGGAAACAAATTTTTGAAATCGTTCTTTGCTAAACAGCCGGTTCGACCGCCCGACCCCCCTCACAGCCTGCGGAATCGTGCGGCCGAATCCATCGGACAGACAGCCGCGCCGGTTCGATCCGGCCCGGATGCGGCCAGGTATTGAGAGGGGGAGGCGATGACGAACGAATTTCAAGAGAGATCGAACAGAACCGGCATGAGCCGCTCCGTGGAGAACATGCTGCGCGTGGGCGCGCGCATCCGGGGCATTCGCCGATCCCACGGCCTGACGCAGGAAGAACTCGCCCACCGCTCGAACCTGACCAAGGGGTTCATCTCACAGCTCGAGCGCGACCTGACCTCGCCCTCTCTGGAGAGCCTGCTGGAGATTCTCGAGGCGCTCGACACGGACATCGTCGAGTTCTTCCAGGGCTTCGAGGGAGGAAGAATCGCCTTCGGCCCCATCGATTCGCGCAACGCGACGACATACGAGGAAGTCAGCGCCTTCGAACTCATGGTGCCCGGAACGGCGAACCGCAACATGGAGCCCGCCCTCGTGACGATGGAGCCGGGCGAGTCGATTTATGAGGACGCGCACGCGGGGGAAGAGTTCGGCTACGTGCTCAAGGGCAAGGTGCAGATCACGTGCGGGGAGAGGCGCGCCAAGGCGAAGCGGGGCGAGTGGTTTTATTTCGCCTCGGACAGAAACCACCGGGTGGCGAACCCCTGCAAGAAGCCCGCGAAACTCCTTTGGGTGTCCACGCCGCCTAGTTTCTGACGCCGGGGATGACGGAATGGATTGTCGATTCACCTTTGGAGGGAGCCCAAGTTGAATGCTCTGGGCCGCCACCTGCTGGCGGAATTCCATGACTGCGAATCCGGCGCGCTGAACTCGCCCGCGCGCATCGAGGAGTTGATGAACGAGGCGGCGCGCCTGAGCGGGGCCACGGTCGTCCAGAGCGTGTTCCACGCTTTCAGCCCCCACGGGGTGAGCGGGGTGGTCGTGGTGGAGGAAAGCCACCTGGCGGTGCACACTTGGCCCGAATACCGCTACGCGGCGGTGGATTATTTCTCCTGCGGCGAGGTGGATTGCGACGCCGCGGTGCGCTATCTCGCGGAGCACCTCCGGCCCGCGCGCATGGAGACGAAAGAGGTCCCGCGCGGGGTCATCGAGGGGAGCGAGGCGCCGCTTAACGCACCCTTCGCCTCCAATGGAGAAGAAGAAGCTTCAAACGGGAAAGGGGAGGGCTCCTTTTCCCTCAAAAACGGGGAGGGACGCGAGCGATGATCGTCGCGACGCCTACAAGGTATTTCATGGCATGCGGGTGCGCGGAAGGCGTGAGCGAGCTCAACGCCTTCGACGCAGCGCTCTTGAGCGCAGGGGTGGGCGACACGAACCTGGTGCGCGTGAGCAGCATCCTCCCGCCGCATTGTGAAGAAGTAACGTCTATCGAGCTACCACCGGGCGCGTTGGTGCCGACCGCCTATGCGTCCGTGAGTTCCGATAAGCCGGGCGAAGTGATCACGGCGGCGGTGGCGGTCGCCCTGCCCGAGGACGAGGCGCATCCGGGCCTCATCATGGAGTATCACGGCCACGCCCCCGGCGAGCAGGTGGAAGAGGAGGCCCGGCGCATGGCGGCGGCGGGCATGGAGGTTCGCGGAAAGGAGATCCGCGAGATCAGGAGCGTCGCCGCCGAGCACGTCGTCGTGAAGACGGGCGCCGCCTTCGCGGGAGTCATCCTTTGGAACTGACGCGCGCCCCCTTCATACCCGAAAACCCTCCCGGCAAGCCGGCGACCTGGTTCACGGAATTTCACGGCACCGGCACCGGCCTCACCATGAAGGTGCTGCGCACGCTCTATTCCGCCAGAAGCGCGTTTCAGGAGATCACCCTGGTCGAGACCGAAGATTTCGGGCGCGTCCTCCTGCTCGACGGGATCATCCAGACCACCGAGCGAGACGAGTTCATCTACCACGAGATGCTGGTCCACGTGCCCTTGTGTACGCATCCTGAGCCCAGGAACGTCCTCATCGTCGGCGGCGGCGACGGCGGCTGCGTGAGAGAGGTGTTGCGCCACGAGACGGTCGAGCGCGTCACGCTCGTCGAGATCGACGAGATGGTGGTGGATTGCTGCCGCGAGTTTTTGCCGTCCATCGCGGGAGGGCTGGACGACCCCCGCGTGGAGGTGCGGATCGAGGACGGTGTGAAGTTCATCGAGGGCAAAGAAGCAGCGTTCGACGTCATCCTGGTCGATTCCACCGATCCCGTCGCCATGGCGAACCCGCTCACGCAGGTCTCTTTTTTCCGCAAAGCCAAGCGCGTCCTCAGGCCCAGCGGGCTTTATGCGGCGCAGACGCAAGGCCCCGTGTTCGAGGGGAGCAGGATGCGCAGGATCACGAGGCGCATCCGGCGGGTGTTCCCGGGCGTAACGACCTATCTCGCGAACGTGCCGACTTATCCGGGGGGGATATGGTCGTTCGCGCTGGCGCCCAAATCGAGGAGAACGGACGTCCGCGCGAAGCCGAGACCGCTGCCGCCCGGTGAGAAGACCCACTACTACTCCCCCGAGGTTCACGAGGCCGCCTTCACGCATCCCCCCTACGTGGCGGAGATCCTCGCCTGATGGGCGGGGAGGCCCGCCCGCGTTTTCTCTGCGCTCAAAACCCCCTTGAATCAGCGCGCGTCGCTCTGCTGGGATGTCCTTTCGATAAGACGGCGAGCTTCAGGCGCGGCGCACGTTTTGGGCCCGACGCCGTCCGGGAAGCGTCCGATTGTCTGGAAACCTACAGCCCGCATCTGGATAAGGACCTGGAAGACGCCGCCCTGTGCGACTTAGGCGACGTTGATTTTCCATCGGACGATACCGCAGTTGTTCTCGATTCCATCAAGGCCGAGGCCTCACGGGTATTTCAGGCGGGCAAGCGCCCCATATTCCTGGGCGGGGAGCATCTGGTGAGCCTGCCCGCCGTGGAGGCGGCGCTCGGCGTCTACCCCGGTCTGGCCGTGTTCCAGTGGGACGCCCACGCGGATTTGAGAGAGGACTATCTGGGCGTGAAACTCTCGCACGCCTGCGTGATGCGGTGGGTTCTCGATTTGGAGGATGTCGGCCTGCTTCGCCAGTTCGGCGTCCGCTCGGGCACCAGGGAGGAATTCGAATGGATGCGGGCGAACGACACGCTCCGCCCCCTGAGCCCGGAGGCCGTATCGGCAGCGCTCAAGGAAACGGGCGATAGCGCCATATACCTCACGGTCGACGTGGACGTCGTGAACCCGGGCGAGATGCCCGGCACCGGCAGCCCGGAATCCGGCGGCCCCGGGCTTGATGCGCTCATCGATTGCATCTCGGCCCTGAACGATTCGGGCGCGCGCATCGTCGGCGCCGACGTGGTGGAACTCGCCCCCGAGTGGGATCCCTCCGGCGCGAGCGCCGTCGCCGCCGCGAAGCTGGTGCGCGAACTCGCGCTGGTGATGGGGGCGTGAGGGGGCGAAATTTTCCTGTTGACGAAGACTCGGAACAGTGGCATAGTTTTTTCACTACTCCCCCAGTGGTTTCGACCGCTGGGTGCGGGGCCTCTCATGAGGCCCTGCTTTTTTTAGGTAAGACATGCGGACTTATATCTACGTCGATGGATTCAACCTCTACTACCGCTCGCTGAAGCAAACGCCGTTCAAATGGCTTGATCTTTCCGGGCTGTTTCGTGACGTGTTGAAGCCCCACCACGATATCCTCAAAATCAAATTCTTCACAGCGCGCGTCTCGGCGCGGCCTAACGATCTATCTGCACCGCAACGCCAGGACACTTATTTACGAGCGTTAAAACACTATTGCCTGGAGGTTGAAGTTTATTATGGGCATTTTCTGACGCATAAGATTCAAGCGCCGCTTGCCGATACCGGCAACAGGCGAAGGCTGGTGAATGTCGTCAGGACCGAGGAGAAGGGATCGGATGTCAATCTCGCCGTTCATCTCCTGAACGATGCATGGCTGGATGACTACGACTGTGCGGTAGTAGTTACGAACGACAGCGATATCGCAGAGGGCATGCGTCTTGTGAAAAAGCACAAAAGAAAATGGATTGGACTGGTAACACCCGGCACGAGTCATCCGTCTCGAGAGTTAATGACCCATGCGGACTTCTCCCGTCGAATTCAAAAGAGTGCGCTGCGAAAGAATCAGCTTCCGTCCCCGATTCCGGGCACCAACATCACCAAGCCTGCCAACTGGTGAATTCGGTTGACTTCCGTTGCTGGAACGCCCGCCCTGAGCGCCGCCGCCTCGAAGATAGTCCGCGAACTCACGCTCGACATGGGGGCGTGAGGCATGGACAAAAAAGAACTCATCGGTTTCTGGGCGCTGGCGCTCCTGTGGCTGCCGGCCGGGCTGATAACAACCGCAGTCGTGCGATTTGGCGCACAGCCCGGGTTCTGGATGTCGATACCGATGGCGATGTTGTCGCTGGTGCCGGTCGCGCCCTGCGGCCTGCCGCTGGCGCTGGGGTGCCGGTGGCTGTGGCGGCTGGGCTACCGCCGCGATGCCTGGACGGCGGGGGTAATACTGGGCACGGTCACGGTGGCGACATCGCTGGTGGCGGGACTGCTCGGCCCGGTCGCCATCGCCCTCTTCGCGGTGGTCTTAAGCCTGCCGGTCTGGGCGGCGTCCTGGTGGCTCGCGCGGCGGGGGTGAGGACGGAGAGAGGAGGTATTGCGGCGTGATCAGTGTCGTTAGCTGGAACATCGGCAAGCGCATGGAGCCGTGGCGCGAACTCGCGGAGATGGCGAGGCGGGGCGAGGCGGATGTCGCGCTGCTTCAGGAAGCCGGAAGTCCGCCCGGCGAACTGGTGCATCTGCTTCCAAACGAGGACGACGTATTCTGGAACCGTCATCTGTATGACCGCTGGTGCCTGGTCGTCGGGTTGAGCGACCGGGTCCGTGTCGAGCGGTTCCGGCAGGTTCCGCCGACAAGCTATCTCGGTGAGGGCGACATCGGCGTGAGCGGCATCGGGACCATCGCCGCCGCGAGGGTGGTCCCGCGCGACGAAAAAGAAAAGGCTTTCATCGCCGTATCCATGTATGCGCGCTGGATGAAGCCCCACCCATCGACTGGAAGTTCGTGGATCGGGGCTTCCGACGTTTCGGCGCACCGGATCATCTCGGACCTCTCGGCTTTCATCGGTCACGTCGACCCGTCCAGACACCGCATCCTGGCCGCGGGAGATCTGAACATGTTCTACGGCGCGACGGGTCACAGCTTGTCGCTGCCCGAGCGCGAGCGCACGGTCTGGGAAAGGATGACCGCCCTCGGGCTGGAGTTTCTCGGGCCGCAGGCGCCGGACGGCAGGCAATCGGCGACGCCCCCGCCTGAAGTACCGGCCGACACGAAGAATATCCCGACATTCCACATTACCGGGCAATCTCCGGCGGATGCCGACCGCCAGCTCGACTACGCTTTCGCCTCGCGCGGCTTCCATGAGGGGGTGAACGTTCGGGCACTCAACAGGGCCGATGAGTGGGGCTCCAGTGACCATTGCCGACTGATGATAGAGGTATCTGCTGGATAAGGTATCCAATCTGTCTTCAGGGCAGACTCTCCCGCCAAGCAAACTCGTGAGTTAGCCTTTGGGATGGAGAAGTTAGGCTGGCGGCGTCATTCGCTCGGTTGAACGACGGCTCCTATAGGCGCGAACAGCACTATCATCATTTGCAGCGCGTAGCGCTATGCATTACAATCATTCTATGAAGATCAGGCACAAGGGATTGCGGTCGCTCCATGAACGGGACGACCAGGCGCGGTTGCCTGCCAATCTGGCACCGCGGCTCCGGCGTATCCTGTTTCGGTTGCAGGAAGCGACGCGCCCGGGTGATGCGGATGCACCGGGTTTCCGTCTGCATCCCCTGAAGGGCGACCGGGCCGGTGAATGTAGCGTACGTGTCTCCGGCAACTGGCACGTGGTGTTCCGCTTCGAGGACGGCGAAGCCGTCGACGTGGACCTGCTCGACTACCACTGACGGGAAGGAGGATGAGCGATGAGCGAGAGTGAACGTGTCGGCCCGATGCTGAACCCGCCGCATCTGGGCGAACTGATCCGTGAGAGCATGGAAGAGGTCGGCTGGAGCGTCACCGAGACCTCGGCTCATCTGGGATGTGAGCGCGGGACGCTTTCTCGCCTGCTGAACGGAAAGGCGGGGGTGTCCGCCAATATGGCGCTTGCGCTGGAGGGCATCGGCTGGGGGACGGCCGACCACTGGATGCGCATGCAGGCGAGCTACGAACTGGCGCAGGTTCGCAGGGAGCGTGACCGGGAGAAACGGCTGGCCGATGTGGGTTCACTATGAGCCGACGTTACAGAGGCGATGTGGAACGGGAGGCTTCTTTTTCTCTGTTTGACGGATGCTCCGGATAGCGGCATCCTGATTCTCACTCCCCCGGTGGCTTTGACCGCCGGGTGCGGGGCCTCTCACGAGGCCCCTACTTTTCTAAAAATGGTATTTGGGATGAGAGAGCAGGCGGTTTCCTGGAAGCCGGTTTTCTATTATATTTGACCTAATATACAATAAAGTCGACTTGAGGCCGAAGAGGGAGAAAGCAATGAATCAAGTTGCTGAAAATGATGAACTTATCGCACGTATGAAGAAAGCGGCCCAGCGATCGATGACCCCCGAGGAAAAAAGAGCGCAAAGGATATCTTACATTCTCTCCGTGGTCGGCAGAGATGATGATTCGACCAAGAAGGAGGTTGAGGATTATATTGATGAGCGTTACGGGAACACGTATGAATGATCTTGTACGAACTTATAAGGAAACTCCTGAGCATACAGATAGCGAATCATTAGGGAATTTGTAGACTACGCCGCCAGATATTCTCACCAAAACCGTTTTCCATTACCAAGCCCGCCAACTGGTGATTTCCCCTAACCCCCCTCTGCCTCCACGGCTGCGGCCATCTCGCCCATCGAGAAGAACACGAAGTCGGTCGTCGGCATGTTCTCGACCTTCTCCGTCGCCCCCCAGCTTCCACCCTCGGACAGCCTCTGGCGGTCGATCCAGGCGTTGGCGAGGCCGAACCGGTTCGCGGGCGCGTGGTCGTGGCGCAGGCTCTGCGCCGTGTGGAGGATGTCTGCGCGATCGAGTCCGAAATCCGATTTCAGGTGCGCCAGGAGATACTCGAAGTTGGCGTCGGCGGGCTTGTAGGCGCCGATGTCTTCTGCGGTATAGACGGCGTCGAACGCGACGCCCAGCTTCTTGTTCGAGGCGGCGAAGCCCTCGCGATGGACGTTCGAGAGGATGACGAGCCTGTAGCGGCGTTTCAGGACCCGCAGCGCGTCCGCGGTATCTGCGAACGCGGGCCAGAGCGGCACCGATGCGCCGAACGCCTCATCGAGCGCGTCTCTCGTCTCAATGCCCAGACTCTCCGCCATACTCCGGTGGACTTTTGCGAGGAGATCGGGGTAGCGAAGCCCGGGCGAGGCGTGCTCGTGGTGGGCTTCCCACTTGGCGAAGGCTGTGAGTGCGGCCTCGCGCGTCACAGCCGCGCCGCCGCCCTCCATGATGAGCGGCTGCAGCGCATCCCAGATGCCGGTCTCCCAGTCGATGAGGGTGCCGTAGCAGTCGAACGTGAGTACGCGGTAATCGGTCAGTCGGGCCATGGTTCCGGTTTCCTGTGCGGGGGGATTCGGTTTCCTTTTTTCGGCCGGGCCTGCGTTTGTTCGATCAAGGTTTCTATGGCCGCGGGCGGGAGGTGTCAAGGGCCGCGCCCCGGCGTGAGCGACGCCCAAACCGCAGCGAAGATAGTCCGCGAACTCACGCAGGTGATGGGGGATGAGATATGGACAAGCAAGGACAAACTGGCTTCTGGGCGCTGGCACTTTTGTGGCTGCCAGCGGCTGTGGCGGCTGGGAGACATTTTACTGTAGAATAACCGCTGCCCCATATACTACCGCGAACCCCACGAGGGCACACACCCGCGCCTCATGCATCGCACGCAGATCCAAGGCGCGCAACCGGTGTAGGTTTCCGGGCGGGATTAAAAAGGCACATCCAACTTATATAGACAGAACTTGAATCAGAAAGGAATAGAAATGCGCATCAAACCATTCTTAGCAGGATTTTGTTTCTGGCTCGCCCTGTGGATGAGCGCAATCCTATCTTCGGCAGCGGTTTCGTGTGCGAAGTGGAACACGAGTACCTTCTTCAGAATTGCTAATAAGGAAGATGTTTCACGTTGCCTAAAGGGTGGGGCCAACATAAACGCACGCAATAAACACGGTAAAACACCGCTGCATCAGGCTGCATATCACAACAAAACACCTGCAGTCATCATCGCTTTACTAAAGGCCGGAGCTAGGATTAATGTGCGAGATGCTCGCGGACAGACACCACTTCACCTTGCTGCGAGAGACTCGGCGAATGTGATAATTATTAAAACCTTGTTGAAAGTAGGGGCTAACGTCAACGCAAGGAATGAGGATGGATGGACGCCTTTACATTTAGCAGCGCAAGGCCCTAGAGCAAATGCATTCGCTTTCGCCCAAGCCGAATCCGCGCTCATTGGTATAAAGGCCGAGATTGCAGCCTTCGTAAAAGGCTACTCGACCACAACGGTCAAACGGGCACGTAAATTAGCCGAGGCAACCTCTTTGAAAGCCGCTCGCAAGAAGATATTTGAAAAGAAGATAGACGGAGGCTCTGCGGCAGTCGTGACTGCTCTGTTAGATGCAGGAGCAAATCCCAATGCGCGTGACAAATACGGCCGAACGCCTCTGCATTGGGCGGTAGATTACAGTACTCCTGCGATTGTAGCGGCGTTGCTGAAAGCGGGGGCCGACCCGGTGGCGAAAGACGAAAAAGACAAAACCGCGTGGGACTTAGCGGAAAAAAATCCATCACTCAAAGGGACGGATGTCTATTGGCAGTTGAATGAAGCGCGGTTCAAAACTCCTTCCTCCCGAAAGCAGAAGAAAAAATTAGGGAGCGGCAAGGTTTCTACTTTTTAGGCCACTTTTGTGAGATTTATCTTCATTATTCGAATGTGTATTCACTTTCGGGAACCCGCTTCCTCAGCATCACACCGATATTCATACGCTGCTGTCCGGGATTGAGGTGATCATATCTGTTATTGATCTTGTACCGACGCGCTACTTCATAGAGTTTTTCAAGATTGAGAGTACCGTCTGAGTTTTTCACCTGTTTACCCAACCAACGATTGAATGGACTATCCGCTGTTTTCAGCTTCCATGCTTCTCTTTGCTCTCGCGTGATCCGCATCGAACGATCTCGCTCTTGGTTTGGTTTGCAATAACAAGCGGCGCTCGTAAACAGGCTTTCTCGCGTAATTCGTAGTTTTCGCTCGACCTTATAGCCAATTTCCACCATTACGTGCCGTGCCATGTGTCCAATCATTTGTTTGATGCGGTCTTCTCCAACATCCGGACCAAATTCTCTGAGTAATCCAGGCGCCAATGGTTCAACAGCCGCACGTTCAAGAAATGTCGCCGTCTCCATCCTCACGACATTATCCGGCCTTTTCAAAAAATCCCAGAGTGCCTCACCGAGATCGGTCTCATAAAGATCGCGGAAATTTTGTGGCTTATATTCAATATCTTGTAACTCTTCTAAGTCACGTCCGCCAAGCGTCTGCATTCTATCCTCCTAATGTAAAGTCAATTATTTCACTAACTCTTTTTGTATCGAGTAGCCTTCGTGAATAGAGGATTTCCAGGAGTTGGTACCCACCTCTTATCAACTTCGTATCCCATTCCTTCCATCAACTCTCGCGCAACGCGACCGATCATCCGCTTGGCGCTATTCTTCTTCTTGTTGCTGCATGTTCGAAAAAACAGATCAAATTCATTGAGCAGTCCGGTCGCCAACGGTTCAACAGCTGGTTGATTAGTATGTGTTGCGGTCCTCATCAATCGCAAATTTTGTGGTTCACTCATAAAGCCTTGGATTTCTTGCTTGCTAGGCTGGTTCATCCGTTTCTCCTTAAAATCTAAAAGCGGTGAATTCCTCAAAACCGCTCAAAACAATACCGTAAAATATGACATATGTCAATAATGACATGTAAGTATTAACTTGCTTAAGCCATGGAGATTCTTCGATGGGATGAAATTGCTTACGGATAGGTTAGAAGAATGCGCGCATAAAGACACCCCGCCGCGCGGATCGATCTCCCGCCATTCAGACCCCTGCTTCGCTTTTCAGGCTCTGGCCGATTTGATAGGCTTCCCGCAATCGACATAACGCGGATCGCTCAGGAGCGCCGAGGCCGGATGGGGCATTTCGGCCCTATCCGGATCCCCCAGCTTTGAGGAACGCACCATGTATCTGAACGCAGAGCGCGCGCGCGGGCTGATGGCCGATTTCGGCTTCGACGCCATCATCGCCTCCACGCCCGAGAACGTCACCTATCTCGCGGGCACCGTGGGCTGGTCGAACAAGGTGTACGCCTACTCCGTCCACATGCTCGCCGTCTTCGCGCGCGACGAGGGGACGGCCCCCGCCCTCATCGTGCCGGGCCAGGAGGTCACCTACGTCTCGGCCCAGCAGTCCTGGATCAAGGACCTCTACACCTTCGGCGGCAAGAGCGCGCTCATCCAGCCGCCCGGCGAGCAGGCGCAGACGGCGGAAGAAGAAACCTACCTGGGCCTCTACAACGACGACGGAAAACGCGGCAAGAACCCCGGCGAGGCCCTCGCGCTCGCGCTCAAAAACCGCGGCCTCACCAAGGCGCGCCTCGCACTCGATCAGGAGCGCGTGATGCCGAACGTGCGCGCCCAGATAGAGGCGGCCCTGCCGGATGCGGAGATCGTCGACGCGGCGGATTTCTTCCGCCTGATCCGCATGGTGAAGACGCCGGACGAGATCGCCGCACTCGCCGCCGCCGCCGAGGTGAACGAGAAGGCGGCGACCGCCGCCTCGAACGCGGTGGCCGAGGGAGCGACCGAGCGCGAGGTGGCTTCGGTCTTCGCGGCGGAAGTCGGCCGCATGGGCGGCAAGTGGCAGTGGTTCCACTTCTGCTCGGGCCGCCGGGCGACGGGCATCTTCCCGCCCACGGACAAGAAGATCGCCACCGGCGAGATGTGGAAGTTCGACGCCGGCGTCGTCCTGAACAACTACCAGGGAGACACCGGCTGGGGCGGCGTTCTGGGCGAGCCGACCCAGGCGCAGCTCGACTTGTGGAAGGCGACCGAAGAGGGCTTCGAGGCCGCGATGTCGAAGGTCAAGGCGGGCGTGCTCGGCTCCACCATTCACCGCACCATGCTTGAAGCCACGCGCGCGGCGGGGCTGCCCGAGCACAACGGCAACTTCGCCGGCCACGCCATCGGGCTGGAGCAGCGCGAGGTGCCCTACGTCCTCGCGGAACCCGCGCCGCAGGGCAGCCCCTTCCTGCCGGAATCGAGCGATTTCCCGCTTGAAGTTGGAACCACGATATGTGTCGAAAACCCCTGCCAGATATTCGGCATGGGCGGAACCCAGATAGAGAAGACCGTCGTCGTCACCGAAACCGGGTATGAACCCGTCTACCCGCAGGAGAGAAAACTCTGGGTCGTCTAGGTCTTTATGACTGATGCGATATTTGCCGCGCGTTTTTGCGTTTTTGACTCGTCATTCCGGCGCATGCCGGAATCCAGAACCGACGAGGTTCAAGGTGAACCGGCCTTTCATTCCCTCACCCCTCGGATGGGAAAAGGCAAAGCGCAAAGACGAAAAGAAAATTCCCTGGATTCCGGCATGCGCCGGAATGACGGTGGCGCTTTAGCATGTGATTGCTTTTTCGTTATTTGAACGAAATGATTTTAACCCGAATGAGGGACAACTAATGTGCGCTACCAGGTTCATCGATCTCAGCACCCCCATCATGAACGGCTCGAACGAGCCGCGCCCGCCCGAGGTCACCTACCTCGACCATGAAGAGTTCGGCGCGCGCTCGGCCAAGACCTGGGACATCCCGATAGAAGAGCTACACGACGGCGTGGGCGGGGCGGCGGAGTTCGTCACCGTATCCACCCACTCGGCCACCCACATGGACGCCCCCTGGCACTACGGCCCCACCGTGGCGGGCGAGCCCTCGCGGAAGATCGACAAGGTGCCGCTGGAGTGGTGCTACGGCGACGGCGTGGTGCTCGATTTGCGGCACAAGAATACGGGCGACTGGATTAGCGAAGAAGACATAATCGAGTGCCTCGCCAAAATCGGCTACGAGGTAAAGGCGGGCGACATCGTGCTCCTCTGGACGGGCACCGACGAGCACCGCGACAGCCCCGACTACCCCGAACTCCACCCGGGCATGAGCATCCCGGCGACGGAGTATCTTCTGGATCGCGGCGTGCGCGTCATCGGCATCGACGCCTTCGGCTTCGACAGGCCCTTCAGCTTCCAGGTGCCCGAGTTCAAGGCGGGCAAGCGCGAATCGCTCATGCCCTGCCACCACATCCTCGGCAGGCAGCGCGAGTATTTCCAGATCGAGCAGATCACCAATATCGGGGCGATACCGAAGCCGCACGGCTTCAAGATCTGCTGTTTCCCGATCAACGTGAAGGACGCGAGCGGCGCGTGGGTGCGCCCGGTCGCGATAGTGGAGGATTAGAACGAGGATATTTCTGACTCATAATTCCCAAGGAGGACGTCTCATGAAAAAGTTCAGGCTCATCATCGCCGTCGCGGCCCTGTTCGCGCTGCTGGCCGCGGCGCCGGCGCCGTCCGACGCCATGAAACTCAAGAACATCAAGGTGACGATGGCGAACCCGCTGTTCAACCCGGGCATATCGTTTCTCTGGATCGGAAATTTCCTGGGCTACTACCAGGAAAACGGCGTGGACGCGCAGTTCGTCGCCGCACAGGGCGGCGCGCAGGCGATGGGCTGGGTGCTCTCGGGCCGCACGCACGTCGGCCTGCCGAGGCCCATCCCGATCCTCTTCCGCGCCGCGCGCGGCAAGAAGATGCCTCCCGTCAAGGGCGTCTACATCCTGAACCGGGACGCCATCTACGCCGACGGCGTGGCCGTACCCCCGGGCAGCAAGATCAAGTCCGTCTGCGATTTGCAGGGCAAGAAGGTCGGCGTCATGAGCCAGCGCGACTCAGGCCCCATCTTCGTGAGAAAGGCGCTCGAGACCTGCGGCATCCCCGCCGACAAGCAGGAAGTGACCTATCTCCCCGTCGGGCCGGTCTCGAAGGCCGCCACGGCGATGAAGCTCGGCCGCGTGGACGCCTGGGCGAACGTGGACATCCAGTACACGCTCGCGAAGGCGCGCGGATTCAAGTTCGACATCATCCCCTACCAGAAGGGCTGGACGCAGAACCTCTTCGGCAACGTCGTGTGGATCAACAAGAAGTTCCTGGCGGACAACCGCGACACCGTGGTGGGCTTTTTGCGCGGCCTGGCCAAGGGGAGCCTCTTCTTCTACACGAACCCGGTAGCCGCGCTCCAGGTGCACTGGGTGCTCTACCCCGAATCGAAGCCCAAGGGCATGAGCGACGCAGAGGCCACCGCCCTGATGATCAAGGTGCTCAAGGCGCGCGCGCCGAAGCTCAGGCTCGATGACGAGAAGATCAAGAAGTTCGGTGCGCACCACGACGGCGAGTGGGCCGAGTACGTGAAGTTCGTGGGGCTGGACAAGACACTCTCCGACGCGCAGGTGAAATCGCTCTACACGAACGAGTTGATCGATGAGGTCAACAACTTCGACCGCAACGAGGTCATCAACCGCGCCAAGAACTTCGACTTCGCCAAGGAATTGAAGAAATTCAAGGCGATGATGAAGATGCAAAAGTAAGAGGCAGGCGAAATGGCGACCACCGACCGGAACAACGAAGCCCCGAAGAGCGCGGGCGGCCCCTCGCTCTCGGAGGCGCTGCTCCAGAGGCCGTATCTCCTGTTCGGCGTATCCTTCGTGGTGCTGCTGATCGTCTGGGAATGGACGGTGAACTACTTCGAGGTGGACGACTTCATCTTCCCGGCGCCCTCGGGCGTGGCGACGGCGCTGATGCGCGGGCTGTTCTTCTACGACGTGGGGAGCGGCGTGGGCGGGGCTGCGGACTTCATGGGGCTGATGAAGACGAGCTTCTACAACCACATCAGCCACACGCTGTTCGAGGCCGTCATGGGCTTTTTCATGGGCAGCCTCATCGGGCTGGGTCTGGGACTCGTCTTCATGCAGTCGAAATGGGTCGAGGCGATCATCATGCCCTACGTGGTGGCGTTCCAGACCCTGCCCAAGCTCGCCATCGCGCCCCTGTTCATCATCTGGTTCGGCTACGAGGTGAAGTCGAAGATATTCCTCGCCGGCCTCGTGGCGTTCTTCCCGCTTCTGGTGAACACCATGGTGGGGCTCAAGTCCGCGGCGACGGACCAGATAGACCTCATGCGCTCGCTCTCCGCCTCGCGCTGGCAGATGTTCTGGAAGATGCAGTTCCCCAACGCCCTGCCCTTCATCTTCGCGGGCTTCGAGATAGCGGTGGTGTTCAGCCTGCTCGGCGCGATACTCGGCGAGTTCGTCGGCGCGGGCCAGTGCATGTGGGGCGGCCGCGGCCAGTGCGGCCTGGGGATTCTGCTCATGCAGATGAGCTTCAGCAGCGACACCACGGGCACGTTCGCCATTTTGGTGATCCTCTCGTGCATGGGTCTGGGGATGCACCAGGTGGTGCGCTTCGTGAAGAAAAAAGTGCTCTTCTGGGCGCCCGAGACGGACAAGACGATGGGCGCCTAGAGTCGAAAATTTTCAGGGATACGACCCCCGGGGGAGCAACTCGCTCCTCCAGGGGTTTCGGGGAAAGATGAACGGATATATTTCGGTATCGAACCTGGAGAAGGAATACGTCACCGCGAGCCGTGAGATCGTCCACGCCCTGACGGAGATCAACTTCGAGATCGCCGAGGGCGAGTTCGTCTCCGTCGTTGGCCCGAGCGGTTGCGGCAAGAGCACGCTGCTCAAAATCCTGGGCGGCCTGCTCGCCAAGACGTCCGGAACCTGTTCGCTCAAGAACACGCCCATCGACGGCCCGCGCAACGACGTGGGCATCGTGTTCCAGGACCCGGTCCTGCTCCTGTGGCGGAACGTGCTCCAGAACACCATGCTGCCCGCCGAGATCCTGGGACTCGACGCGAAGAAAACGCTGCCGCGCGCGCACGACCTCATCAAGCTCGTGGGCCTGGACGGCTTCGAGGACAAATACCCCCACGAACTATCGGGCGGCATGCGCCAGCGAAACGCCATCATCCGCGCCCTCATCCACGACCCGAACGTGCTTCTGATGGACGAGCCCTTCGGCGCGCTCGACGCCATGACGCGCGAGCAGATGAACCTCGAACTCCAGAGGATCTGGCTGGAGAGCAAGAAGACCGTCTTCTTCATCACCCACTCGATCCCCGAAGCCGTGTTCCTGGGCGACCGGGTGATCGTCATGACGCCGAGGCCGGGCCGGATATCGGAGATCATCACCGTCGACATCCCGCGCCCGCGCTCGCTCTCCACGATGGGCGACGAGATGTTCGTCGAACTCACGCAGAGAATCCGAAACCTCCTCTACGTGGAAGGTTCCCTGGATTAGCGAAACCACCGCAAGTATAGCCCTGGGAGTGCACCGAATGGAGAAACTCATCATCACCAATTGCGCGGCGGACAGCCGGAAGCACGCGGGCGTCCCCAAGCGGCTCCAGACGCCCGACGCCGTCGCCAAAGAGGTCAGGGCAAGCTATGAGGCGGGCGCGGCCATCGCCCACATCCACGGCATCCCGATGAAGCTCGAAAGCTGGGAGCCGCTCACGAACGCTATCCGCGATGCCTGTCCCGAGGTGCTCATCCAGTTCGGAATCGCCGCGATGGGCCTGCCGGGCCGCCAGAAGATCATTCATTTGAAGCCGGACATGGCCTCCATCGCCCTGGGCTCGCACGATTTCGCCTTCGTGGACGCCGACCTTCTCGTCGAACACTCCCGCCAGGAGATAGAAGACCAGGTGCGCCTGTTCAACGACCACGGCGTGAAGCCCGAGTTCGAGTGCTTCAACCTGGGCCACCTGTGGAACCTGGAATGGCTGCTGGACAAGGGGCTGGTGGAGGACCCGGTCGTCATCACCATCTTCTTCGGCTGGCCGGGCGGCTTCTACGCCCCCGCCACGCTGAAAGAGCTGCTGCACCGCATCGATCATCTGCCCGAGGGGTGTGTTTTCTCGTGCAGTTCGGCGGGGCCGACCTCGAACGCGCTCGAGACCGTCACCATCATCCAGGGCGGGCACGTGCGCGTGGGCACCGAAGATGAGCCCTACTACACCGAGGGCGTGCTGTGCGAGAACAACGCGCAATTGGTCGCGCGCATCGCGCGCATCGGCCACGAACTCGGGCGCGACCCGGCCACGGTGGCGGAAGCCAGGAAGATACTCGGCATGGGCTAGACTTGAGGGGAGGCATGACCTGACCGGCTTCCCCTTGTCGGGGTTGTTGAAAAAGTCCGATGAGGGGGCGTAGGGACAGGCCCCCGTGCCTGTCCGGGTTTCCCTCCCGATCCGGTTCGACTGTAGGGGCCGCATATATGCGGCCCTTGTAGTGGGTGAAAAAAACCAGGGTCGCATATATGTCGGACATATATGTCCGACCTACACACAAACAAGTTTTCCCTCCCCGGGTTTTTCAACAGCCCCTGACAAGGGGGGTTGGGGGGTTCAAAGCCGAAACGAACTCCTCCTCCTAAGAGGGTCGGCGCACACTTCCCGAACATTAACGCGGCATCGAGAGAGGAACACCAAATGGAAAAGATGATGATCATCAACTGCGCGGCGGACACCTCGATGCACGAGGGCGTGCCGCAGCGCTTCGCGGATTCCGAAGTCCTCGCTGACTCGGTGGAGAAGGCCTACGAGGCGGGCGCTTCCACCGCGCACATCCACGCCCCGCCCACGAACTACGAGGCCTGGGCGTCTCATTCGAAGGCCATACGCGACAGATGCGGTATCATGCTCCAGTACGGCATCTCGACCCAGACGGTCGAGCAGCGAAAAGAGGTGGTGAAGAACCATCCCGAGATGATGTCCGTCGCCGTGGGGGCGCACAACATGGCCTTCATCGCGCGCGACGTGATGATGCTCCACCCCCGCGAGGAACTGGCCGAGATGATGCGGCTCTGCAAGGATTACAACGTCAAGCCCGAGTTCGAGGTCTTCACGCTGGGCGAGACCTGGATGATCGACGACCTGCTCCAGAAAGGGCTGGTCGAGCCGCCGATCCTCATGACGTGCTTCTTCGGGCGTCCGGGCGGGGCATGGTCGCCGCCTTCCTTAAGCGAGTTCCTGCACCGCGTCTCGAACCTGCCCGCGGATTCGGTCTACATCACGAGCGCCACCGGTCCCACCCACATCCACATGCAGACGATGGCCGTGATGCACGGCGGCCACGTGCGCGTGGGAACGGAGGATGAGCCCTATCTCCACCCCGGCAGGCTCGGCGACAACGCCGATCACGTGGCGCGCATCGCGCGGATCGCGGGCGAGATGGGCCGCGAGATCGCAAGCGTGGACGAGGCGAAAGCGATGATAGGGATTGCATAAAAGATTTCTAAGGAGATTGCATACATCACTCGATAGCAGGTTCCGGGCTTTGGATTCGAAAGGGAACGATGTAATCACTTCCCCCGATGCGGGATGCTTTGCAGGGCGAAGAGAAATTGGTGTTCCTCCCGCATCAATCGGGCTTTCACCTGTAGGGGCCGCATATATGCGGCCCTTGACGGACGGCGAAAAATCCGGGTCGCATATATGCGACCCCTACAACTGAAATGGTAATGACGCCGGAGGGTGAATTCCGAGTTTCACTGCCGGATTCTTTGCGAATTGACTAGCATGCTGAAGTCGGTAACTCAAGAATAATATTCTCTAATAACACGATTAAACTTTTACAATCACTTCAACCACATTTTTAAGGACGAGAAAACATGCCCAAGATGAGCGGGGCGCAGTTCATGGCTGACGCCCTCCACGCCTACGGCGTCACCCACATTTTCTTCGTGCCGACGATATTGAGCCACTCACTCGCCCAGATGGATGAGCGCGGCACGGGCATCGCCCGCGTCCTGACCCACGGGGAGAAGGCCGCGGCCTACATGGCGGACGGCTACGCGCGCGCCTCGGGGCGCCCCGGCGTCTGCATGGCGCAGATCGTGGGCGGCGTGAACCTGGCGGCGGGGCTTCGCGACGCCCATCTCGCATGCGCGCCCATGATCGCCTTCACCGGCGGCACCACGCCCCAGATCCGCTACCGGAACGCCTACCAGGAAACCGAAGACATCAGCGCGTTCGACCCGGTCACCAAGTTCAACGCCACCGTGGATGACGTCGAGCGCTTCCCGGACATGCTGCGCCAGGCTTTCCGCGTCGCCACCTCGGGCACGCCCGGCCCGGTACACCTGCGCTTCGGCGGGAATTTAGGGCAGGTGGAACAGGACGTGGCCGATCTCGAACTCATCGTCGAGGAGAATTTCAAACAGGCCCCCGCCTATCGGCCCGAGCCCGAACCGGCGAGCATCGCCCGCGCATTGCAAGTCATCGCGAAAGCCGAGCGGCCCATCATCGTCGCGGGCGGCGGCGTGCGGACCTCAGGCGCCAACGCGGAACTGGTCGCCTTCGCCGAGAAGCTGCAAATCCCCGTCGCCACCTCCATGAACGGCAAGGAATCGATTCCCGGCGATCATCCCCTGTCTGTCGGCGTGGTGGGGTCGTATTCGAGGAGGAGCGCCAACGAACTGGTATCCGAAGCCGATCTCGTATTCTTCATCGGCACCCAGACGGGCGGCATGACCACCCACTTCTGGCGCGTACCGAAAATCGGCGTCGCAGCGGTCCAACTCGACATCGACCCCGAAGAACTCGGGCGCAACTATCCGCTGGAGGCCTCCATAATCGGGGATGCGAAAATCGCGCTCGGTAAACTGACGGAGGCGGCGGAAGAAGTGCCCGAACGCGGGGCGTGGCTATCCCGCGTGGAGCAAGTGGGCGCCGCGTGGCGGGCGGAATTCGCGCCGCTCCTGAACTCGGACGCCGCTCCCATGCGGCCCGAGCGGGTCTGCAAGACGCTGGGCGAGCACCTGCCCTCAGACGCCATCGTCCTCGCCGACACCGGGCATTCGGGCATGTGGACGGGCGGCTATCTCGATCTCAAAAGCCCCGGCATCGGCTTCATGCGCGCGGCGGGCCACCTGGGCTGGGGGTTCCCGGCCGCGCTCGGGGCCAAGTGCGGCGCGCCCGAGCGGCCCGTCATTCTCTTCACGGGCGACGCGGGATTCTGGTATCACATCGGCGAAGTCGAGACCGCCGTGCGCTGGGGCATCCACGCCGTCATCCTCGTCAACAACAACGGCTCCCAGAACCAGGAGACCAAGATTTTCGACGACGCCTACGGCGGTGAGCAGCGCGGAAAGGCGCATGAGCTCTGGCACTTCAACCAGACGAATTTCACGGAGATCGCAAAATCGATGGGCGCTCAAAGCATCCGCGTGGAAAAGCCGAATGAGCTCGGAAGCGCGCTCGATCAGGCCTTCGGCATGAAGGGAGGCCCCGTCATCCTCGACGTCGTGACGGACATCGAAGCCCTCGCGCCGGGGGCTTACGGGCCGGAGGATTAGGGGGCAAAATCGTTGTTGATGTAGTGAAGTTAAATTCCATCGGCCCACTTAGAAAAAGCATAGCGAGGAACAACAAGTGGCTTCTTAACTCTTGGTGAAGAAACCCGAAGACTTTTACCTTTCTCCCAAGAGACAGTTAGGTTTTGGCTCTTTGTTCTTGGTGATGAAAGATCTAAAAGCTCGCGGATCTGCTCAGGTTTTGGGAAACAAATCTGCATCTCTTTTGCGGACTTGATATCCTGAAATCCACAAATTAGGACGATACGGTGATCTTCTTTATACAGTTGATTGAGTTGAGTCGGGCTAAAGGTAAAAGTCCAAGATTCTGCTCCTGTCTTTTTCGATCGTCGAGATGGCTTTTCACTATGCTTAAAAAAAAGACGAACATTGTGAATGTCGACACCGTTTATGTCGACAACATAGGTAGACCATTCCTCTTTTACGTTTGTTCCAACCATGCAGAGATTGGCTGGATGCTCACCTCGCAGAAGTTTGACTAATGCTAAACCATGGAACAATTCGTACCGGCTATTAACTAAAGACATCTTTTCTTTCTCCTTCTTGCACCTCGTGTTTATGGTTAACGGGCAAATATTCTTAGCACATATCACTCAAACTCACACGCTCTAACCTCCTCCTTGAGGCCATATCATACACACGGGGTTTTTGGGACCGATTTACCTAAAATCGACGTCCCCAACCCTAATGCGAAAGTATCTGGCTCAGGAAGAGTTTCGTGCGGTCCGATTTGGGGTTGTAGAAGAATTCTTCGGGTTCGTTCTGCTCGACGATCTGGCCCTCGTCCATGAAGATGACCCGGTGGGCGACCTGGCGCGCGAAGCCCATCTCGTGCGTCACGACGAGCATCGTCATCTCGGTCTCGGCGAGTTCGACCATCACGTCGAGCACTTCCTTGATCATCTCGGGATCCAGTGCTGAGGTCGGCTCATCGAACAGCATGATCTTGGGCCGCATGCAGAGCGAGCGCGCAATGGCGACGCGCTGCTGCTGGCCGCCTGAGAGCTGGCCGGGGTATTTCAGGGCCTGTTCGGGTATCTTGACGCGGGTCAGGTATTCCATCGCGAGTTCTTCCGCCTCGGCTCTCGGCGTCTTGCGCACCCAGATGGGCGCGAGGGTGCAGTTCTCCAGCACCGTGAGGTGCGGAAAGAGGTTGAACTGCTGGAACACCATGCCGACTTCCCGGCGCACGTTGTCGATTTGCTTGAGGTCCCCGGTCAGCTCGATGCCCTCCACCACGATGGCGCCCTTCTGGTGTTCCTCCAGGCGGTTGATGCAGCGGATGAGGGTCGATTTCCCCGAACCCGAAGGCCCGCAGATGACGATGCGCTCGGCCCGGTTCACCGTCAGGTCGATGTCGCGCAGGACGTGGAACTCGCCGAACCACTTGTTCATACCCTCGATGCGGATAATCGGCTCACTCATGGGTGCGTTCTCCCCCTCAGGTTCTGTGGCCCGTGTCGAGCTTGCGCTCGAGCCACAGGCTGTAGCGCGACATGCTGAAACAGAAGACGAAATAGATGACGGCCGCGAAGATGTAGGACTCGTGCTCGAGACCCAGCCATTTGGGGTCCGTCACCGCCGAGCGGGCCACGAGCAAGAGATCGAACAGCCCGATGATCGAAACCAGCGCGGTATCCTTGAAAAGCGCGATGAAGGTGTTGACGATGCCCGGGATCACGATTTTGAGCGCCTGCGGCAGGATGATCAACTGCATTGACTTCCAGTAGTTCAGTCCCAGCGCCTGGGCCGCCTCGGTCTGGCCCTTGGGCAGCGCCTGAAGACCGCCGCGCACGACTTCCGCCATATAGGCGGATGAGAACATGGTGAAGCCGATGAGGGCGCGCAGCAGTTCGTTGGCGTTCACCCCCTCCGGCGTGAAGAGCGGCAGCACGAAAGACGCCATGAAGAGCACGGTGATGAGCGGCACCGCGCGCCACAGTTCGATGAAGGCGATGCAGATCGTGCGGACGACGGGCATCTCGGACCTCCGCCCGAGCGCCAGCAGAATCCCTATCGGCAGGGAGAACAGGATGGCGACCGAGGCGAACACGAGGGTGAGGGTCAGGCCGCCCCACTTGTTCGTGGGCACATACGGTAAGCCCAGAGCGCCGTGGAGCAGAACGAAGGCGATGACGGGAAAGCCGAAGACGAGGAAGAGCGCCGCGAAGGTGCGGCCCGGCACCCTGTCGGAGAGCACCGGGAAGAGATTGATGCAGAACAGGATGAAGGTCAGGTTCACCCGCCAGCGCTCGGCCTCGGGATAGAAGCCGTAGATGTACTGCCCGAATCGCTTCGGCACCAGGACCCAGCAGGCGCCCTCGATGCCCCGGCAATCCTTGTTCGACCCCCCCTGCCAGAGCGAGTCGATGAAGGCCCACTGGAACAGCGGCGGCACGACCGAATAGAGGAGATAGAGCGTAAACAGCGTGAGCGCCGTGCTGAGCGGCGAGGAGAAGAGGTTCTGCCGCATCCAGCCGACGATTCCCACCGTCGAGACCGGCGGCGGAGACTGCGGGATATTTTCCGTGCGGAAGAAGCTCCTGTCCGGATTTTTCGCGATATCGCTCATGGCATCACCTCTCCACCAGCGATATGCGCCGGTTGTACCAGTTCATGTAGAGCGATATCAGCAGGCTGAAGGTGAGATACACCACCATGCACATGGCGACGATCTCGATGGCCTGGCCGCTCTGGTTCAGCGAGATGCCGCCGAAGACGTTGAACAGATCGGGATAGCCGATGGCGATGCCGAGCGAGGAGTTTTTCGTCAGGTTCAGGTACTGGCTCACCAGGGGCGGCACGATGACCCGGAGCGCCTGGGGGATGATGACGAGCCTTAAAGTGGGCGCCGGCCGCACCCCCAGCGAATAGGAAGCCTCCTGCTGGCCCTTCGAGACGGCGAGGATGCCCGCGCGCACGATCTCCGCGATGAACGATGAGGTGTAGACCGTGAGCGCGGCCAACGCGGAGAAGAGCTCTATCTGGATTCCCAGGCCGCCCGTGAAGCGGAACCGGCCGAGTTCCGCGTATTCCCAGGTGAGCGGAAAACCGGCCGCGGCCGAGACGAGCAGGGGCACGGCAATAAGTACGCCGAACGACGTCCAGAAGACGGGGAACTGCTCCCCGGTCGCGTCCTGGCGCCTGCGCGCCCATTTTCTGAGCCAGATGATCACCGCGACAGCGGCGAAGAAAGATATCACGACCGCCAGGAAGCCCGGCTGCGGGATGGGCCTGGGAATCGTGAGTCCGCGGTTGTGGATATAGACCGTGTCGAAAATCGGTATCGCCTGGCGGACCAGGGGCAGCGACTGAAAGACGGCGAAGTGCCAGAACAGGAATTGCAGCAGCAGCGGCACGTTGCGCACCGACTCGATATAGACCCCCACCAGGCGCGAGACCAGCCAGTTGTTCGAGAGCCTGAGCACGCCGAGAATGAAGCCGAGAATCGTCGCCAGCACGATCCCCAGGGCCGAGATGAGGAACGTATTGAGCAGTCCGACGATGAAGACGGCGCCGTGGGTCGAGCCCGCCTCGACGGAATACGGGATGAGCGTGAGCGGAATCTCGAAGCCCGCCGGGTTGAAGAGGAAATCGAACCCCGTCTTGATGTTGCGTTTTTCGAGATTGATGAGCGTATTGTGGACGAGGTAAACGCCCAGGCCGACGAGAGCCAGCACGAAGGCGACCTGGAATGCGATCGCCCGGACTTTGGGGTCGTACCACCAACTCGCGGCGCTCTGTCGAACGCCGTCTTGAGAGTCTACCGCCATATCGAGCCCCCGGGGTGCGACTTCGCCTGCGCGGTATCTTCGCTTCGAGAACGCGCCGCCCGGCCCCGGGGAGATTCCCGGAGCCGGCGCGGTCTTGCTATTTTACCGGTTCAGCCGGATTAACGGAACGGAGGCGAGTAGAGAATTCCGCCCTTCGTCCAGAGCTGGTTGTAGCCGCGTGCGAGGCCGATGGCCGTCTTGGGGCCGATGTGGCGCTCGTAGATCTCCGAGTAGTTGCCCACGCCCTTGATGACGTTGTAGGCCCAGTCCTTCGAGAGGCCGAGCATGCTGCCGAAGTCGCCCTCCTGGCCGAGCATGCGCTTGACCTCGGGATTGTTCGATTTCTTCATGGCGTCGACGTTCTTGGACGTGATGCCGAGCTCCTCGGCCACGATGAGCGCGTTGCGCACCCAGCGGGCGATGTCGCCCCACACGTTGTCGCCGTGGCGAACGACGGGACCCAGGGGCTCCTTGGAGATGATTTCGGGCAGAATCACGTGCGCGTCGGGGTTCTTGAGCACGGAGCGCTGGGCGGCGAGGCCGGAGCGGTCCGTCGTGTAGGCGTCGCAGCGGTTGGCGGCGTAGTTCTGGCGCGCCTCGGCCGCGTCCTCGACGACGACCGACTTGAACTTCATCTTGTTGCTGCGGAAGAAGTCCGCCAGGTTGAGCTCGGTCGTGGTGCCCGTCTGGATGCAGACCGAAGCGCCGCCGAGCTCCTTGGCGCTCTTGACGCCCAGGGACTTGCGGGCGATGAAGCCCTGCCCGTCGTAGTACAGCACGCCCACGAACTCGAAGCCGAGGTTCACGTCGCGCTTGAAGGTCCAGGTCGTGTTGCGCGAGAGGACGTCGATCTCGCCCGATTGAAGCGCCGGGAAGCGCGTCTTGCCCGTCAGCGGCTTGTAGGTCACCTTGTCGGGATCCCCGAAAATCGCTGCGCTGATGCCGCGGCAGTAATCGACGTCGAAACCCCTCCAGACGCCCTTGTCGTCAGGGGCGGAGAAGCCCGTGAGGCCGGTGTTGACGCCACAAATGAGATTGCCGCGCTTTTTCACCGTCTCCAGCGTCGGGCTGGCGGCGAACGCGGCGCTTGCGATTACCGCCACGGCGGTAATTGCGCATAGTACGGTGAACAGGTGCTTTTTCATCGTAATTCTCCTCCTTTGTGGGCCCTCACGGGCATCAGGAAAAAGATAGGTCCTCCGAGATGTGCCTAGTGTAGAAGGGGAAAAATAGCATGATGAAGATGCTATATACAACTATTTTTTGCGGATTCTACAGATCGGCGGGGTGGCAGGGACTTCAGAGACGGCGGGGATATATGACGGGGAGGAGCAGGGTGGCGGCACTTCTCGGGCAGGAATAGTGAACGCGGGCGATCAGGCGGTTGGGCGAAGCCCAAGGCCCAGGGCGCGCATGACCTTGAGAACGGTGGCGAACTCGGGATTTCCCCCGGGCGAGAGCGCCTTGTAGAGGCTCTCCCTGCCCAGACCGGCTTCTGCGGCGACCTTCGTCATCCCCCTGGCCCGCGCGGCGTCGCCCAATGCCGCCGCGATGAGCGCCGGGTCTCCGTCCTCGAAAGCCGCTTCGAGATAGAGAGCGATATCCTCTTTCGTTTCGAGATGATCCGCCGCATCCCACGGCCTGGTTTTCGTCTTCGCCATCACGAACTCCTATAACTCTAGTGCCAGATTCCGCGCTCTAAAGATATCCCGAGCCTGAGTGCTTTTATCTCCTCCGGCCAGCAGGATCACCAATGATTGCCCTTGCTGTACATAGTAAATGCGATAGCCGGGCCCGTAGTCGATCCGAAGTTCCGAAACCCCTTGTCCGACCGCCCGCACATCTCCGGGATTGCCCAACGACAAGCGTCTGATGCGAGCGTTGATGCGCGCCTTCGCCCGCTTGTCCCGAAGTTTCTCGAACCATCGGGCATATTGATCGGTTTGACGAACCTCGATCAACATCTAATTGTATCCCAAAAGATACATCCAGGCAAGCGGCTATATACAACCCTTCACAACTATGGAAGTGCAACGCAGTATATTACAATCAGCCGGTGATATCACCATCCCCTCCCTACCCCCTGATCTTCTCGGTGACGCTCAGCGTCTGCGCGCCGGGGGTGGGAATCCACATGGATTTCTGGCCCTCGCCGCCGCCCACGATGAGGATGAGCGCGTCCGCGTGGGTGAGGACGGGCACGGAGGCTTCGGGGTCCGTCCTGTCGACCCAGACGGGAAAGGTCGGACCTTTCGATTTTCCGCGAACGCCCACGTGCTTCCAGGGCTTTCTCGCCTTCTCGAAGAGATAGCGCTTCACGTCCGCCTTGCTCCAGCCCGTCCGCGCGACGTAGGCGGCGTGCTCGGGCGCCATGACGAGGACGGGCTCGCCCTGGGAGGAGAGGTTGTTCCCGCCCAGCGTCGCCATCGAGTCCGCGTAGCCGAACAGAAGCGCGTGGGGCTCGGTGTTGTAGTTGTCCGTGATGCAGTGCGGCGCTTCCCCGCAGGTGAGCGTCACCGTGCTCTCCTCAGGCTGAAAGCCGCGCTCGACGTGATAAGGCTCCCAGGGGTTCGCGTCCTCGTTCTCGGCGATGCAGTAGGTGTACTTTCCCGGATGGGCGTGCTGGGCGCGGTCCACCTCACCGGGAATCGCGCCGCCCAGGTTGATGAGGCAGAGCCTGAGCGCGCGGCCTATCGTCGCGTTCGCCCGCCAGCCGGGGCCGAAAAGGCCGGAGCCCGAGTTGACCTTCAGGCGCTTCGCCACCGGGCCGTTCACGATGATGAGCGCGGTGGCGGGATGCGTGGTCGTCTGGCGGTGGCTCAGGCCATAGCGCGGCCTGGTGATGGCGGAGACGGCTGCGACGACGACGGGCAGATACTCAGGCAAGCAGCCGGCCATCACGGCGTTCACCGCAACCGCGCGGGCCGTCGCCACTCCCATGAGGGGAGGAACCTCGGCGATCTCCTCATCCGGATCTCCCCGCCAGCCGGTGAGCAGACCCTCCACGCGCTCGCGCGTGGGCGGGACGACGGGCAGCCCGTCCGTCCAGCCTTGCTCGTAGAAATAGGCGTTCACCTCATCGAGGGAGCCCGTGACCGGCAAAACCCGCCTGCCCGCCTCCAGAGAGGGGTTTTCGACGTTACCGGACAAGTTTCGCCTCCCCCTATTTCGGGCAAAGATTCCGAGGACCCCTGAACTTCTTCTCGGCATACTCGGCCCGGAGTTTCGCGGCATCGCCCGTGAGCGCGTGGACGACCTCATTCACGACGGCGTCCGCCTTGGGGTGAAGCGCTTCTCTCGCAGGGGCGGCCAGGGGATGGTCCATCTCGACGACGGGCAGGCCGCCGTAGCCCTGCCTCCTCGCTATCGCGCGGCCGCTGTGGCTGAAGCCCCGGCTCACGATGACGCAGGCGGGGCTTCCCATCCGCTCGAGCCGGACCGCGTCGCGGACACTCCACGAGGTGGAGGAGCCTCAGTGCCCCACGCCGACCAGCACGGCGTCGCAGCGCGCGTTCAACTCCTCGAGAATTTCAGGGGATGCCTGCTGGGCGAGGTGATGCTTCCTGCGCTGGACGACTTCCTTGACGCCAACCGACTCTCGAAGCCTCTCAAGCACCCTGTCCAGCACCCAGTCGGAGAATTCCTTGTTGTTCTCTAAAATCCCGAGAGTCGCGCCTTCCAGCGTTTCCGGCCTGGGCTTCAATGCCTCATCCGGTATCCTGGGGATGCCGGCGGGGGAGATGACCTCGGCGAATGTCTCGTCATTCATCGGATTCTCGCGGCCCGCGCTATCTGCCCGTGAAGACGGGCTTTCTCTTCTCCATGAACGCGGTGCGGCCCTCTTTATAATCGGCGCTGTCGAAGCATTCTTTCGAGAGGCGGGCGATCATGTCGAAATCGCGGTCCGCCCCGTCTTTCACCACTTCGCCGATGGTGAGCTTGGACGCCTTGACCGAGAGCGGCGCGTTGTTCGCGATGGTGGAGGCCATGTCCACCACGTAATTCTCCAGCTCATCCACGGGCACGACTTCGTTCACCAGTCCGATCTCGAGCGCCTTCGCCGCCTGAATGCGCCTTGCCGTGAAGAGGATCTCCTTCGCCTTCGCAGGCCCCACGAGGTCGACGAGTTGTTTCAGGTTGTCGAAACCGTATGCGATGCCCAGACGCCCGGCAGGGATGCCGAACTGCGAATCGTCCGCCGCAACCCGGATATCGGCGTTCAGCGCGATTCCCAGCCCGCCGCCCAGGCAATAGCCGCGGATCATGGCGATGAGGGGCTTTTTCATGCTCATCATGATTTGCTTGGCTTCTTCGGATATGCGCGTGTATTCGGCGGCCTGCTCGGCGTTGCTCCTGTTTTTCGCGAACTGCGAGATATCCGCACCCGAGACGAACGCCCTCTCGCCCGCGCCCTTCATCACCACGACGCGGACCTCGTCGTCCGCCTCGTAAGAGTTAAGAATCTCGGCGATGGCCCCCCACATCTCGAGCGAGAGCGCGTTTCTCCGTTCGGGGTTGTTGAAGATCATCCAGCCGATTCCGCCGTCCACCTCGAAAGCCATCTTCTCCGTCGATAACTGCATTCCATGCTCCATACGCTGCGCCCCCCGAGGGGGCAGGATAGTTCCTAGACGATGCCCGCATCGCGCAATTGGCTTATCGCGTCCGCATCGTAGCCCATTTCCCTCAAAATCTCTTCGGTATGCTCGCCCACCTCGGGCGTCGAGTTGCGCATCTTCTGCGGCGTTCGCGTGAGCTTGACCGCCTGTCCCACGATCTTGATCGGCCCCATCTCGGGGTGCTCGACCTCGGGCGACATGTTCAGCCCCTGGACCTGGGGGTCGGCGAACGTCTGGTCCACCGTGTAGATGGGCCCGCAGGGGATTCCCGCCTCGTTCAGTATCTCAATCCACTCCGCACCCGGCTTCGTCCGCGTCCGGCGGGTGATGGTCTCCTGCAGGACCTCTTTGTTCTCGAAGCGCTTCGGCACGCTCGCATAATCGGGATTCTCGAGGAGTTCGGGCATTTCCAGAGCGCCCACGAGGCGCTCCCAGAGATGCTGGGGGCCGGACTGGATGATGATCCGCCCGTCCGCGGTCTCGAAGACGCCCGCCGGCAAAAAGGTGGGGTGGTTGTTCCCCTGCTGGGTGGGCACGTCCTCGAAAAGCAGGTATCTCGCGGCCTGAAAGTCCATCATCTGAATCTGGGCTTCGAGAAGCGAGGTGTGCACCCATTGCCCCTCACCCGAGACTTCGCGCTCGAGCAGGGCGATCATAATCCCCTGCGCGAGCATGAAGCCCGCCGATAAATCAGCGAGCGGAATGCCCACCCGCATGGGGCCGCCCCCCGGCTTGCCGGTGACGGACATGAGGCCGCTCAGCCCCTGGGCTGTCATGTCCAGTCCCGGACGCTTGCGGTAGGGTCCCTCCTGCCCGAAGCCGGAGATGCTCCCGTATACGATGCGCGGGTTGACCGCGCGACAGGCCTCGTAGTCCACACCCAGGCGGTGTTTCACGTCGGGCCGGTAGTTCTCGATGACGACGTCGGCGTCTTGCACCATGCGGAAGAATATCTCGCGGCCCTTTTCCTCGCGCAGGTTGAGGGTCATGCCTCTTTTGTTGCGGTGCAGGTTCTGCGCCTCATAGCCGCCCCGGGGCTGGGCCATGTTGTCCGAAAAGCCGCTCGCGGGGGGCGCTTCTATCTTGATGACGTCGGCCCCCCAGTCCGCGAACTGGCGCACCGCCGTGGGGCCGGCACGCGCGCGGGTAAGATCGAGCACCTTGAACCGGGAAAGGGGTAGTGAATGATTCTGCACGAACGCGCTCCTGTGAAAAAATACGACGATTCAAGAATACGGGAGATTCATCCGCCCGTAAGGTAGCAGAATCGAGCGGGTTTGCGCACTGCGGGAGGGGGTGAATTTCATCATTTCAAGGCGCGCTCGCCACAGGCTCGAGGAAGCAACGAAAGGAGAGTTCCATGGTCGGGGCGAGAGGATTTGAACCTCCGACTTCCTGCTCCCAAAGCAGGCGCGCTACCAGGCTGCGCCACGCCCCGACGGGCCGCAAGCCTATCACAACCCGATCTCGTTCTGGAACCTGAGGGAATACGGAAATGACGCCGGGCCGAGGGGCCCGCGCGCGTCAGGCGGGCGCCGGCTGCGGCGTTTGTCCTTTTCGCCTGTTTCGCTGATACCAGTACAAGGCGGCGAACAACACTATCGCCACGAGCTGCACCACGGGGCGCGGACCGCCGGTGAAGTCGGTGATGAGCGAGGGTCTGAACGCCGAGACGCACACCACCATCAGGATCGCACGCTCGCCCCAGTTGCAGTTGTCGGCGAAATAGCCCTGCAGCGCGGAGGCGAAGGCGAACATCGCCGCCAGTGAGACCACGCAGACCCAGCCGATTTTCAGGAAATCCGTGATCCAGATGATCTCGCCCTTGGGGCCGACGCCCTGCATCATCAAAAGCTCGAGATTGTAGATGAACACGAACGGCAAGACGGCGGTCCGCAAGTCGTAGACGAAGCCCTGCACGCCCGTCTGGATGGGGTCGGACTTCGCTATCGCCGAGGCGGCGAACGCGGCGAGACCCACGGGCGGCGTGTCGTCGGCCAGGATGCCGAAATAAAAGACGAACAGATGGGCCGCGAGCAGCGGCACCACGAGGCCCGCCTTGCCGCCCAGGCTCACGATGACGGGCGCGGTGAGCGTCGCCATGACGATGTAGTTCGCCGTCGTGGGCAGTCCCATCCCCAGGACGAGGGAGCATATCGCGGTGAGCACGAGCATGAGCACCACGTTGCCCAGGGAGACGATTTCGATGAGTTCGATGAAGCGGCCGCTCAGGCCGGTGAGGGTGACGGTGCCGACGATGATGCCCGCCGCCGCCGTCGCCACGCCGATGCCCATCATGTTCTTGGCGCCCGCCATCATCCCCTGCCAGACGTCGCCGAAGCTCTGGCCGAAGCCGGAGAGCACCCCGTCCCACAAGCGCTCTTCGAGTTCCTTGAAATGCGCCTCGCCGAACAAATCGCGCAGGTGGGCGACGCCCTTTTCGCGCTTCATGTCGCCCAGGACGTATATGGTGTTCTGCATGGGACGCTGGACGACGATGATCGCCATCGTCAGCAGGATCGCGTTGAACGCCGACGCCACGGCCGACATGCGCAGGATAACCAGCGTGTAGATGAGCGCCAGGATGGGAACGACGTAGTGGATGCCGCTGATGAGCGTGTGCCAGAACGAGGGCAGTTCGTCCTCCCTCAGCGGCCTCAGGTTGAGCTTGAGCGCTTCCAGATGCACCACGTAGAAGAGGGCGATGTAAGAGAGCAGGGCCGGCAATATCGCGGCGCGCACCACGTCGAGATACGCTAATCCCAGGAATTCCGCCATGATGAACGCGGCGGCCCCCATGACCGGCGGCATGAGCTGTCCGTTCGTGCTCGCGCCCACCTCCACGGCGCCCGCCTTGTAAGGGGGCAGACCCACTTTTTTCATGAGCGGGATCGTGAAGGTTCCCGTCGTCGCCACGTTCGCGATGGAAGAACCCGAGACAAGCCCCGTCATGCCCGAGGCGACCACGGCCGCCTTGGCGGGCCCGCCCCGGAAGCGGCCCAGGGCCGCGAAAGCCACCTGCACGAAGTAGTTCGCCGCTCCCGCCTTGTCGAGCAGGGAGCCGAACAGCACGAAGAGGAACACGAAGCTCGTCGACACCCCGATGGGCACGCCCCAGATGCCGCTGTCGCTCAGATACATGTGGTCCACGACGAATTCGAGCGGAACGCCCGGATGCGCGATGAACGAGGGCATGTAGGGACCCACGAAACAATAGAGCAGGAACAGGATGGCGAGGATCGGAAGCGCGGGTCCGAGCGCACGGCGCGCGGCTTCTAAAAGAAGAACGACGAGAATCGCCCCCACGATGACGTCGCGCTGGATGGGGAGACCCGAGCGCTGGATGATGTTCGCGTAGTCCCAGGCCATGTAGAGCGCGCCCATGCCTGCGAGGATCGCGAGCGCGTAATCGTACCAGGGGATGACCTCCCGCGTGGAGCGCTGGGACCGCATGAAGTAGGGAAAAAGCTGGAGCGACATACGCTGAACCCAGCTCTCGCCGGGCTTTTTCGTCCCCGGGAAGGCCAGATATACCATTGTGATGGCGAAGGTGAGGTGGATGCTTCTGGCGATGATCGAGTTCAGCGGGGTGTAGGCGATGTAGAGCTGGAAACAGGACCAGGTGATCGCGAGAACAGAAACCAGCCATGCCGTGAGGTTTTTGGGTTGCCTCCCGCCGGATTCCGCCTCGGCGGCGATTTCCTCCGCCGCTTGCTTCGATTCTTCGTCAATCGCATCACTCAAGGCGTCTGCGGAATCACCCGGCTTGCTCATTCATTCGCCCCTCAAACGATTAACTCACTTCGTGAAAGATGGAAACTCGAACCGCCACACGAAGCCGGGGGCGGAAAGCCCCCGGCCCGCGTGGTAGACGTTCGTTCGAACTGCTACTTCATCAGGCCCGTTTCCTTGTAATACCGCACGGCGCCTGGATGGAAGGGAGCCGAGAGGCCCCCGAGCATGTCTTTTTTCGTCAGGTATTTGAACGCCGCGTGCGTGGCGCGGAACTGGTCGAGATTACCCAAGATGGTCTTCACGACGTTGTAGACCACGTCGTTCGGCTGATTTTTGCCGGTCACGAAGGTGGCCTTCACCGCGTAGGTCGGCACGTCCTTGTCGACGCCCTTGTAGATGCCGCCCGGGATGTTCGTCATCACGTAGTAGGGCTTGCCGGCCACCAGATCCATGATGCCCTTGGCGTTGATGGGGATCATGCGGATCGCCGTGCTGTTGGAGATCTCGAGACCGCCGCCCCAGGGGTTGCCCACGGTGTAGAAGAACGCGTCGATCTTCTTGTCCACCAGCGCGCGGCTCGCCCCGCCCTGCTGCAGACCCTCGGCCTTGATGTCCTTCATGCCGATGCCGTAGATTTTCAGGATGTCCGTCGCGTTTCCGCGCTGGCCGGAGCCGGGGTTGCCGATGTTGACCCGGCGTCCCTTGATGTCCGATACCTTCATGATGCCCGAATCCGCGCGAGCGACGAGCATGACGGTCTCCGGGTGAACGCTGAAGACGCTCCTGAGGCCCTTGAAGGCTTTGCCCTTCCAGTCGGCCGTGCCGTTATACGCCTGAAAGTTCCTGTCGGACTGGGCGACGCCGAAGTTCAGCAGGCCGCGCTTGATGGCGTTGATGTTGAACACCGAACCCAGCGCGGGACGGCCGATGCAGTTATAACCCTGGGCTTTCAGGTTCTTGTTCACCAGCTTGCAGACGTTGAGAGCCACCTGATAGTAGACGCCCGTCGTAGAACCGCCACCGACCACCAGGAATTTCGCGGCGCTTGCCGGAACCGCCGCTCCCGCCAGCGAAATCGCCACGACGGAAGCGAGTATGAATTTCATTGTCCTTTTCATCGCGTATTCTCCTTGAGTGAAGTGAGGTGGGTAAATAGACTTGCCGAGCATGGAACAATGAGCGTTTCCTCTGTTTCAACGGCACCCAAGAGTGTCCTCGTGGATGGCGATTCCTAGGGAAAACCTCTGAATTTCGGCATTGGCCGACTCTTTGTTCTCAGGATAATTGCCCAATCCAAGGATAATGAGCGAAAAACCCGATGTCAACAGGAAACTATATTTCAGCAGGTCATTTCCGGCGATTTGGGGTATTCTCATCGCCTGAAAAATCTCTCGCTTTTTCATTGTTATTATTTTCGAGGTTGGGGGATGAATCAGACAACCTGGGACGTCATCGTCATCGGAGGCGGCATACTCGGGCTTTCCACCGCCATGGAGATCACCCGCCGCCACCCGCGCAAGCGCGTGCTCGTCCTCGAGAAAGAAGCCGGGGTCGGCCGCCACCAATCGCTCCACAACAGCGGCGTGATCCACGCGGGGCTCTACTACCGCCCCGGTTCCCTCAAGGCGAAGACCTGTGTGGAGGGCGCGGCCGCCATGGTGCGCTTCGCGCGAGAGCACGGGGTCGACCACGAAATCTGCGGCAAGGTGGTCGTCGCCACCGAGGAGGCGGAAATCCCCCGCCTGGAGGAACTGCACCGCCGGGGTGAGGCGAACGGCATCGAGAACATCGCGGTTCTGGGACCGGAGGAACTCCGCGAGTTCGAACCCCACGCCCGGGGCGTCAAGGCGCTTCGGGTGCCTTCCACCGGCATCATCGACTATGGCGGCGTCGTGCGCGCCTACGCCCGCATCGTCACCGAGGCGGGGCAGCGCATTCAGACCGAAGCGCAAGTCACCGGCATCGCCGCCTCGAAAGGAGAAAAACGCGTCGAGACGACGGCGGGGGATTTCGGCGGCAAGCTCATCGTCAACTGCGCGGGGCTCTACGCCGACAGGGTCGCCGGGCTCGCGGGCGGCGCGCCGCCGATGAAGATCGTGCCCTTCCGGGGCGAGTACTACGAACTCGCGCCCGAGCGCCGCGCGCTCGTCAAGAGCCTCATCTATCCGGTGCCCGACCCGGCGTTTCCCTTCCTGGGGGTGCACTTCACCCGCCGCGTGGACGGGAGCGTCGAAGCCGGGCCGAACGCCGTTTTGGCCTATATGCGGGAGGGCTATACGAAGACCCGAATCGACCCCTACGATCTGTTCGAGACGCTCACCTATCCCGGCTTCCTGCGGCTCGCGCTTAAGTACTGGAAGACGGGGCTGGGCGAGATGGTCCGCTCCATGAGCAAATCCGCCTTCACGCGCGCGCTGCAAAAGCTCATGCCCGAAATTCGCGAATCCGACCTTGTTCCCGCAGGCGCGGGCGTTCGCGCGCAGGCGGTGGACCGCGCAGGCGGCCTGCTCGATGATTTCGCCATCATCCGGACCGAGGGCGCGGTCCACGTGTGCAACGCCCCCTCGCCGGGGGCGACGGCGTCGCTGATGATAGGCCGCGCCATCGCAGACATGGCGGATGAGATGGGTGGCTGAACCTAGATGGCGCAAAACCCGAAACTGGGCGGAGGCGCAGGCTCTCGCCTTGAAAACCAACCCCCCCTACCCCCCTTGTCAGGGCTGTTGAAAAAGGCCTGCTCGCTCTGCATTGACCACTACTTTAATATCGGCGTCAATGCCGTTTCTGTTGTAGGGGCCGCATATATGCGGCCCTGCCTTTTCGCCTCCACGATGCGGGTCGCATATATGCGACCCCTACACACAAACAAATTTTCCCTCTCCAGGTTTATCAACAGCCCCTTGTCAGGGGGGTATGAAAAGGCGATGCGCCGCAAAAAAGAAAAAAGGATCAACTCCCCCCTTGAGGGTCTGGCTTCCCGAGGGGAAAGCCAGACGAAGAGGCCGAGCCTTGGCGAAGGCCGATTCGGTGGGGGGTAAAATGCGTTTTACCGCTATTCTGAATTATACCCCCCACCAGTTCGCTTGCGGGCATACGCCCTTAGCTCACTGTCTGGCTTTCCGAGGGGAAAGCCAGACCCTCAAGGGGGGAGTGAAACTTGCTCTTTCATCGGACGAGTCAAAACTTCGTTAAACTAGGTTTTTCAACAGCCCTGACAAGGGCGGGTAGGGGGGGTTGCCTTTATCCCCTGAGGAGGGAGGCTTTTGCTACGCCTCGTCTTCGGGCGAATGCGCCGCGCGCGCCCGGGGAGCGGCGGCCTGAACCCGCGATACGGCCGCGGCGGCCTGGTGAAAGAGGATGGCGCAATAGTCGACCTCGGCGTCCGACATCTGCCGGGGCGCATCGAAATAAAACGAGGCCAGCCCCACCACTTTTCCCAGCGCGACCATGGGAAAGACCACGGCTCCGCCCACCTTTTCGCTCTTGAGCGCCTCGGGCGCGCCGTACCACTCACCGGCGTCGGGCACCTCGACGATCTCCTTTTCCCGGAGGGCGATCCTCTCCGGCAGGCCGGAGTCGGGGGAAGCGATGGCGCGCCGGTAGTCCCGGCCCAGGCGCGAGGAGCGCAACTCGAGAAACCGCTCCGTCGACTCGTCGTACAATGCGGCGTAATACCTCTCGGTCGAGAAAAAGCGCGAGACTTCCCGCGTGACGGCGAGGATGACGTCCTGGAAGTGCGCGCCCGCCGCCACGGATTCACTCATTCTCGAGATGGTGGCGAATTGCGCCGAATTGAGTCGCCGACCGGGCGCTTCCTCGCCCGCCCCGGCCTCTCGCGTCCGGGGAGTCGTGGATTCGCTCCCCCGGCCGGGCCCCAGAAAATAAAACAAGGCGAGCGAAGCGAGCCAGCCCGCCGCCATCACGCCGAGCAGTATCGTCAATCCCGAGTGCGCCTCCGGGCGCTCCGCCAGACGGACGAGCCGCAGTCGCCTCACGCCGAGGTGGAATATGGACTGCGACATCGAGCGTTTGTTCTCGTTCGCGGCGTTGAACGCAGCGGGGTCGCAGCAAACCGGAACGCCGAGCGTCGAGGCGAGTTCCCTCTGGAAGGCCCCGTCGATGCTCTCGGAGAGAAACTTCTCCCCTCGCCTGGCGAAAAGGACCTTCTGCTCGGGCTCGGCCAACAGAAAAACACTCTCGCCGGCAGCCGGTTCTCCCTTTCGCAAGGGCAACAGGGATTCCGCAGAAACGATGACGCCCCAAAAACCCTTGGTCGACGCCGAGGGCGCCAGCACCAGCACCACCGGCGCGCCGTTCAGCGTGCTCGACTGAATGTCGAATCTCCTTCTCGACGCTCCCGACTCCCTTTCCCGCCTCGATAAGGAGAGAAACGAACGCCTCGCCCCCGACCAGAGACCTTTCTCCTCGGCTCCGGGGGGCGGCATGTTCCCCACCCTGCGCGAGTCCGCAATCGCGCCTTGTTCATCGAGCAGCACCGAGGCGGCGAAGGATTCTCTCGATTCCCCGCCCAGGAGGAACGAAAGCGCTTTCCCCTCCCTGTTCGCGACGCCCGGTACCGCCGCCATGAGAAGCTCGGCTCCCTGAATCTTCCCGAGCAGGGAGTCGACCCGGCCCCGCATCCTGGTCTTGAGGTCCTGCAGGCGCCTCGCGTCGCGCTCGGCGTGCCGGCTCAGGAGCGCGCCCTGGACGGCCCGATGGGCGAAATAAGCCGCACCCGCTGCAAACAAGGCCGTGATGAGCGCAAACAGCAGGAGAGGGGAGATTGATTTTGGGGATTTCTCATCCATCACACGTCGGCCGATGCCCTCGCCGGGCGGTACGCCTTGGCAGAGGATAAGCGGTGCGCCCGCGCATCGTCGGGCAAGGGGTAGAAGCGACTAGCCCGCGGGCGCCCCGTTCGTTTTCGGCGCCCCGCCATAGAGTTTTTCCGAGAAGTGGCACGCCGCGAAATGACCCGTGTTGATCTCGCGCATCAGCGGCTCTTCCGCCACGCACCTGTCTTCCTTGTAGGGACATCTCGTATGGAATCGACACCCCGCGGGGGGGTTCACGGGACTGGGCACGTCGCCGGTCAGGATCATGCGTTTTTTCTTGAGCGTCGGGTCCGGAGTCGGCACGGCGGAGAGCAGGGCTTCGGTATAGGGGTGCTTCGGTTCCATCACGACCCTGTCGGCCGAGGCCATCTCCACGATCTTGCCCAGGTACATGACGGCGATGCGGTCGCTCACGTGCTGGACGACGGCCAGATCGTGCGCGATGAGCACGAACGCGATTCCGTACTCTTTCTGCAGGTCTTCGAGCAGATTGATCACCTGCGCCTGAATCGACACGTCGAGCGCGCTGACGGGCTCGTCCGCGATGATGAGTTTGGGGTTGAGCGCCAGGGCGCGGGCGATGCCGATGCGCTGGCGCTGTCCACCCGAGAACTCATGCGGATAGCGCCGTATATGCTCGGGCCTCAAGCCCACCCGATGGAGAAGCGAGGCGACCTGTTCTTCTTTTTCCTTTCCTTTGGCGATGCCGTGGATGGTCAGCGGCTCGCCGACGATGCTGCCCACCGTCATGCGCGGATTCAGGGACGCATACGGGTCCTGAAAGATGATCTGCATCTCGCGCCTGAGTCTGCGCATCGACTCCCTGTTCAGGGAGCAGACGTCGGTGCCCTGGAAGTTCACCTCGCCCGAGGTCGGCTCGATGAGGCGCAGGACGGCCCGTCCGGTCGTGGATTTGCCGCACCCGCTCTCCCCGACGAGCCCGAGCGTCTCGCCCGGCTCCAGATCGAAGCTTATCCCGTCCACGGCGCGCACATAGTTGCGAATCCGGGAGAATACGCCCCCGCGCACGGGGAAGTGCTTCACCATATCTCTTACTTCGAGTAGTTTCTCGGCCACGGCCACGCCTCTCTTGTCCAGTGAAAATCCGGGTTGCGAAATAACGTATATTCAGTTTCTATCATTGCGGCCACCGGCGGGCAAGTCGAAAAGTACTATCGGCGCGGTTGGAGAATCCATCCCCCGCCCCTGGCCGTACAGGCGATTCCGCCCGGCCCGGGCGCACCCGACTGTCTCCCCCTCGTTCCCTTTCTTCGAGACGGGCCGCACTCGTGCGGGGCCGTTGATTATCGCATCCCGTTTTGCTAGGTTTGGCGGTCAGCCCGTTTCGGCGGGAACCGTTTGGCGATACCGTTCCCCGTGAATGCGCGCGAACGCGCATCGGGGCGAAAATGCTTTCCATGGAGAGGGAAATGGCGGAAGAAGAAAAAGCAGAAGAAACAAACGAGACGGAAGCGCCGGAGCAGCCTGAACAGGATGAGGCGCCTGAACAGGCGGGCCCCGTTCTGACGGCGAAAGAGATCGACAAGATGAACGTGCCCAAGCTCAAGGAAGCCGCCCTGGCCTACGGCGGAAAGATATCGGGCGTCCACGGCATGGACAAGACCCAGTTGATCCGGGCGCTCAAGGAGATAAACGACATTCCCTTGATCGAGGCGAAGCGCACCTCCAAAATCGACAGGAGCGTCGTCAAGCAGCAGATCAAGGCCCTCAAGAACATACGGGATCAGCATATCGAGGCGAAAGACGGCGTTCAGCTCAGCCGCGTGAGAAGACGCATCAAATCGCTTCGCAGGAAACTGGTGCGAACCGCTTAAGTTCCAGAACGATTCCTTGCCCTCGGGAGAAGCGATGCCCGCACACATATCCCTGCCCCTGGCAACGAACGGGGCCGTGAGTTTCATAGACCGCATCCGGGAGGACGCTTCCCTCCTGGATCGCACCGAACTCACCACGCTGCAGATCAACGTCGGCAAGTACTGCAACCAGAAATGCGCGCATTGCCACGTGGGCGCGGGACCGCACCGCAAGGAGATCATGACCGGGGAGACGGCGGGCCGCATTATCGAATGGCTCGAGGACACGCAGATCCCCACCGTCGACATCACGGGGGGCGCGCCCGAACTCAACGACCACTTCAGGCGCATCGTCACCAGCGCCCGCCGCAAGGGCCGCCGCGTGATGGTTCGCTGCAACCTCACGGTCGTCTACGAGCCGGGCCAGGAGGATCTGATCGACTTCTACCGCGAGAACCGGGTGGAGCTCATCTGCTCGCTGCCCTGTTACCTCGAAGATAACGTGGACGCCCAGCGCGGAGACGGCGTCTTTGAAAAATCCATCCGCGCGCTGCGGGACCTGAACGAGGCGGGGTTCGGCCCGCCGGGGGAACTGGAACTGAACCTCGTCTACAACCCCGTGGACGACAATCTCCCCCCGCCCCAGGAGGCGCTCGAGGCGGACTACAAACGCGAACTCCTCGAGCGCTACGGCATCCGCTTCCATCATCTCTACACCATCACGAACATGCCCATCACCCGTTTCGCCAGTTATCTGAAGGTGAACGGCAAGCTGGATTCCTACATGGCCACGCTGCGCGAAGCCTACAACCCCGAGACGCTCCCCGGCCTGATGTGCCGGAACCTCATCAGCGTGGGGTGGGACGGCGTCTTGTACGATTGCGACTTCAACCAGATGCTCGACATGTCCCTGGGCAACGGAACGCCCCTGAAGCTGTGGGACATCTCACCCGAAGACCTGCTGGGCCGGGAAATTCTCCTGGGCGATCATTGCTTCGGCTGCACGGCGGGGGCGGGTTCGTCGTGCGGAGGCGCTCTGTCCTAGGGGGCGGAATCGCCGGGAAAATCTCTGGTTTCCTTCCAGCCTTCAAGTTATCATGTCGTCCGCGAGATTGCTTCGATATTCTCGGATACGCCATGTTCCGGCGCCGCGACACGATGTGAATACGGAGTGAATTCCATTGTCTTTCCCGACGAGAGGAAACATACGGCGATTTCCGTGGCTGCGCGGACTGCTCGCCCTGACTTTGAGCCTCGCTCTTTTGAGCGCGCCGGCTTCTACCGCCTGGGGTTCGAACCACGACATCGACGAAGAGGAACAAACGACCGACTCCATCGACCCGTTCGAGGACTTCAACCGGGCGGTCTTCGATTTCAACGAGGCGCTGGACGCCGTCATTTTCCTCCCGCTCGCAAAGATATGGGCCATATTCCCGAAACCCGTCCGCGATACGTTCCGCAATTTCATGCGCAACCTGAACGCCCCCTTCATACTGGCGAACGACGTCCTCCAGGGGGAGGGAGAGCGCGCCGGCATGACCCTGAGCCGGTTTTTGATCAACACCACCCTGGGCGTGGGGGGATTGTTCGACGCGGCGGCGGGTATGGGCGTGCCGTATCACGAGGAGGATTTCGGCCAGACCCTCGGCGCCTGGGGCGTGAAAGAAAGCGTATACCTCGTGCTGCCCGTTATCGGGCCGTCGACGGTCCGCGACGGTTTCGGCAAGGTGGGGGACGCCTTCCTCAACCCGCTCAACTACGTGGGCGCCGCCGGCGACGATGCGGAGAAAATCCTTTTCGGACACAGGGTCGACCTGGCGGATCTCCTTTTCGGGGTGAGGCTCCTGGAAGGCGTCGACCTTCGCGAGCGCCTCATCGAACCCATCGATCTGCTCAGGAAAGACCCCCTCGCGCTTGACTACTACACCCTGATCCGCAGCGTCTACCTCCAGCGGCGAAAGAAAGAGATTCTGAACAAATAGGATTACGCTTTGCGGCCGCCTGCTCAGCATGAGGGGGGGACTGCCGCACAGGGGGACCCGCGCCTCTTTTGTCGCGTAACCCACCACACCACCCACTCTCGAAACCGACTTTTTCAACAACCCCCTTCGGTAGGGTTTGATTGCCGAAGGGGAAATATATTCACGCCTGTTAGATAAAATCCCGTGAATGAAGAGCATATATCGGGAGTGAATCACGAGATATCGATGTTATGGCGTGAATGGAAAGGTTTTGGTTATTCAACGCCGCCCGCCGCCGGACCATCCCCGCGTTCCGCCAGAAGGGCGCCTGGAAAATCGGGTAGGGGTAATCCGGCTAGGGAATGACCTCGGCGTCTTGTGCGCCGCTTTTCTGCGGCATCTCGGCTTTGACGGCGTTGCCGCCCACTCGGGCCTGTGCCTCGAACAGCCTGAAATCGATGCCATGGCCCTCGCTCGATGGCTTCCGGTTAACGATGGGGACAAGGATAAACGCGAATGGGTGATGAGGAAGGGGGGGTGGTTGCCCTCGTGGGGCGAAGGGGATAAAAGGCAGGGGAAGTTGAATCAGGAGATACTCGGACCGTGATAGTTATCTAGTATTAATTCTATAAGGCTTACCCCTAAGCATGAGACACACCCCTACATCTTTGTATATCGATACTGAGGTGTTCAAGCGCAATGGGCTACGTTTGAATACAGCGGAATTTGATTTGCTGAAAAGCACGTTCGTTAAGGGAGGACTTCGGTTACTTGTTCCAGCTATGATGGAACGTGAGCTTCTTCGCCATTTCCAAAGGCAATCGGAAGAATGTGCAGATGCGGTTGAAAAGGCACAAAGCAAACATCCCTTGCCATTTTTAGAAATGTGGTCGCCACTCTCTAGGGACGAAATAATAGATAAATGTTTCATGGAACTTAAAACGCAGTGGGAGCTTTTTAAATCGCACTTTACCGTTGAACAACTCCCACTTGTTGGGGATATCGAACGCGTAGTGGACAATTACTTTTTGGTTAATCCACCATTTTCTGAAAGAAAACGCAAAGAATTTCCCGACGCTTTTATTCTGAGCACCTTGGATGCGTATCACAAAAAGCACAAGGCAAACATAGCCGTGATTAGTGCGGATGGAGACTTTGCTGAAGCCTGCAAGACGCGACGTTACATCCAACATTTGGCTGACCTCGAAAAGTTTGTCGACGCTTTCAAACCCGAACTTACAAGAGAGCAGTATTTCACCGAAGAGCCAGTCGATCCAACTCAGCCCATTGCAACCGAGGATTTAACGCAACTCAAAACAATATTAGACAGGGGAGCTGACGTTACCCCGCTTGAAATTAGGCGAGTGCTCAAACTGCTGAGAAGTCGTGGGCAGAACTATCACTATTTTTTTTCCAATGCCAATGAGCCAATCTGGCTTCCACACCTAAAAGACAGTGCTTTTTTCGAAAATCCTCCTGAAGTCGAACAAACTGAAGATGGTAGTTTCAAAATCCCTTTTTGGCCACCGATTCATTATCTCGAAAGTGTATTTGAATCAGTCTCTGACAAAGAGGAAGTTCTTGGTATCTTAGAGGAATTACCAAAGACGACTAACCCACGTGTGGTTGAGAGAATTGTAACCATAATTCTGAAGTCTGACGACTCGAATGACTTGGTGCGTTTTTCCGATGTGATTTTGACCTTTATTGACCATTCAGCATGGAATTATGAAAAGATTATAAGATTGCTTCAGAAGCTTTCGCTTCTGGATAAGCAAATTGGGTTGTTCTCAGAATCAGTGTTACTCAAGGTCGTTGAGTTCCAGCCGGACAAACAAGCCGAAGATAAGCAAGCCCGCTATAAAGCTGATCCCGAAGGTTGGCCATCCCCCTTGTATCCAAAACCACGCATTGACGAGTGGGAGTACCAAGAGATTCTGGAGAAAGGCGTCCGACCTTTGGCGGAGCGTGAACCATATCAAGTAGCTCGGATATTGACAGATGCAGTTGCGACCATGATACGCCTCGGAATTCACCAGGAACAACTTGAAAAGGTTGGTGGTAATGACAGATCGGCTATTTGGTGTCAGCGCGTAAACGAACCCGTTAGAGAGCATCGAGATTCGGATGAAAATCTCGTTCAAACACTGACATTCGCATGTGAAAAAGTTTATGAAAAGACACCACAGTTCGTGGATTTGCTTGATCAGTCCCTGCGAAACCAGCGTTGGAATATATTTCTGCGCATCCGCCAACATCTGTATGCAAAGTTTCTGGTACTAACCAAACCGTGGATCCGAGAGATGATCCTTGCTCATCAAGATTATAGCAACCGGAAGCACGACTTCGAGTTTCAGCAGATGATTCGACTCGCTTGTGAGCACTTCGGCGCTGGATTGCTCACCGAAGCCGAAAAAGAGCGGATATTCGAAGCGATCCTGAGCGGGCCATCGGAACAGGATTATCGAGACTGGATGGGAGATGATTTTACTGAAGAGGTATTCGAATTGCAGAAACGATATTTCCACAAAATACAATTGGCCCCATTCGCTCCAGTGCTTTCCGGCGTATACAACAACTACTTCCAGGAGCTAAAACTTGAAGAAAAAAGACCGGTTGAAGATGATGATTATGCGCCTTACAAGTCTGGTGGGCCGAAGTGGATTGAGAAACGCAGTCAGAAAACGCCTGATGAACTAAAAGAAATGGCGGATGAAGACATCCTATCATTCTTAAACGAATGGGAAAGTGTCGATCGCGACCCTGATGAATGGTGGGTGGAAATCACTTTTGGAGCACTTGCCGAAACGTTTCAGCGGACCTTAAAAGAATTCATCATCCCAGACGAATCGCGACTAAATTTCTGGCTTAGGAATCGGGATCAGATTAAGCGACCCATCTATGTACGGGCGATGATGTCTGCTATTCAAGAACACGTAAAGGATAAGCAATTCGATAAGCTCGAAGAGTGGTTCGACGTTTGTGAATGGATACTGCTCCACCCGGATCAACCAGAGGAAGCAGGCGTAAGCCGCAGTGATGAATCCAAAACGCATCCCGACTGGTCGAGTTCACGTCGGGTAGTGGGCGAATTTATCGGGATGTGTCTAAAGGAAGATGTCGATGTTCCCATATCGACGCGCGACCGACTCTCCACTTTATTGGGTGATCTTTGCACGCAATTCGACCAGCGATTGGATGAAGACAAACCCGTTCTTTTGAACAGGGACGATCCGTTAACGGAGGCGATCAACAACACGCGTAGCCGAGCGCTAGAGAGTTTGGTTGATTTCGGTTATTGGGTTCGTCGTCAATTGAAGGATGAGAAAGCTAATACGCCCGAAGTTTTCACAATTCTCGAAAAGCGATTCGGTCTAGAATCTGAGTGCCCACTAACCCTCCCAGAATACGCCCTTTTAGGGATGCAATATAGCAACATCAGCGTTTTGAATCGAGAATGGGCTGAAAAACACAAAAGCGACTTTTTTCTGCAAAACGACCTGCGGACATGGGCAGAGGCTTTTGGAAATTTCCTAAAATATAATCGACCCCATAGAATGACCTTCGATATTCTCCGGGATGAATTTAAGTTTGGGATTGAAAAGATTGGTGAGTTGAAGACGGATAGCAAGACAGAGCTTGCTGATACGCTAGGTGAACACTTGTTCACTTATTACGTTTGGGATGTTTATCCACTGAGGGGTCAAAATAGTCTACTGGAAATGTATTACGAAAAGACAATAGAAGATAAAGAGCGGTGGTCTCACTTGTTTGATCATGTTGGGCGTTCCCTGAAAAACAGCGGAAGAGAATTAGAAGAAGACCTGAAAGAGAGAATTATCGAGTTTTTTAACTGGCGATTTGAGCAAAGAGAATCTTCTGAACTCAATATGTTTACATTTTGGCTAGCAGCGGAGTGTCTGGATGCGGAATGGCGGCTCAGGTCGTATTCGAAGATACTCGATGTGTGTGGGACAGAAGGCATCAGAACATACACTCAGTTGGAATCTCTGCTAAAGATGCTCAAGAACCATACTGCGCTTGTCGTTGAGTGCTTCGCCAAATTGACTGAAGTTGCAATTAAAAGCGGTAGCAATACCTATATTCATTCCATTGACCAAGCGAAACCCATCCTTCTTGCTGGGCTGAACAGCGATAATGAAGTCGTGCGGAAAAATGCCGAGCACGCTCGCGAGAATCTCCTGAAAGGCGATCACTTCGATCTTGTGAATCTTGACGAATAACGTATCGTTTCCACATCAACTCGCATCTATCCCACCATTCACCCTGGATAATTCGCCCCAAGCGCGGGTTTGTTTCCTCGCTCACAAAGTCTCTGGATACCGGATAAAACCACTCCGGCATGACGGCAAAACAGAACCTATTCGCAACTCACAATGCGAGAGCAAACCCTCCCTCATTGGTCGGCAGCCCTCCCTCCCCGGTCGCGTCGAGCCCTCATTCCTCGGGCTTTTTCAACAGGCCCTTGTCAGGGGGGCTTTTCTTTCCCCGCCCCGCTCGGGTTTGACCGCGCATTTCCCCGCAATTGCCGTACCCGGGTTTTCGCGTGGACGGGCGAGAATCCCCTGCGCGCGGGGGAAAGCGTGTTCCCCGCGATTCGAGGAGGGAGAAAATGGAGGGGGCGGTTCGAGGTGAGGCGGGAAGCGCAAACGCTCCTTTCCCGGCGGCGTCCAGGCGCCCGCTCCCCGCGCGCGATTGCTCTCCCGCCTCCGCCGGAACCGGCCAAGGGGAATTTCTGAAAATACCTGAAAAACCCCGTAAATTCCCGTGGTTTCCCGTAAAAAAATGAACATTCATCTCGTTGATATATATGGAGTTAAGCCGAAATTGCCCGCCAAATTGACAGAAATTTTTTTTCGTGTGGGGGTCTCGGGAAGAGGCGTCCCCGGCCGCCTTTTTGCCCGGGTCGAGCGGGCGTTCGCCGGCGTCCGCTCGCGCTCCTCGTCCGCGTCGAAGCCGCAGGCCTCGCGGCCGTCTTCACGCAGGACCTTCGATGGGGCCGGCCCCGTCTTGCCCGGTCCGATATGGCCGAGCCGCTCCCCCGTCCCCCCCTTGCGTGATGCCGCTCGCGGAACACGAGCCCCCTTGCATCACGCTCCGATTGCGCCCGCCGCTTTTCATGCGCGGAAGAATGCTGCAATATGGGGAGCCGCGATTTTTTTTGTCCGGAGGTTTTCTTGGAAATTCTTGTCCCCGTCGTCATCGTGGGGTGTATCACTTACGACATCGGCTCGGTTTCCGCGGCCTGGTTCGCCGCCAAGGCGCGCGGGATCGATTTGCGCGTGTACGGAAGCGGACAACTCGATTTCGCGAACGCCTGGATGGTGCTGGGAGACCGCGTGGGCGCGCTCGTCTTCATCGCCGATTTCCTGAAGGCGCAACTGGCATTGGGCTTTGCGTGGTACATGAGCGATTCTCCCTGGATCATCGCTCTGGCCTGCGTCTGCGTGGTGCTGGGCGAGATACTGCCGGTGTTTCACGGGTTCTGGGGCGGACGCGGGACGGCGACCACATGCGGCGCGCTGCTCGGCGTATCGCCCCTGTCCCTGGCGATCTGCGCGACCATCGCGCTGCTCATCGCCGTCGTCACCGGCAGGCGCGACCACGCGGAAGTCATCGCCATACTGCTCCTGCCCGCCGTCATCATCTTCGTGAGCGACGGAAACATCCCCCTGATGTGCGCCGCCGTCATCATCACCGCGATGCTGCTCTATAAGCGCAGGGAGTTGGTCGAGAAACTGCTCGGCATCGGAAAAGACGAAAACTAGGCAAACGCCCCTGGGTCCTCAGGGTTTCAGAATCACCTTGATGGCCGCATCCGGCTTGTCCTGAACGGCGAACGCCTCGGGAGCTTCATCGAGATCGAGGACATGGGAAATCAGAGGCCGGCGCCGGACCTGGCCGCTTTCGACCAACTCGATGGCGCGGCGGTAGTCGTCCCCGGTCCAGGTCCATGACCCGTGGATGGCGACGTGTTTGCGCACCACCTGGTTGAAGTCCAGATCCCCCAGGCGCTCGAACAGGGCGACCAGCACCAGACGGCCGTAATCCTGCTTCAGCATGAGCAGGCCCTCGTTCGGCGAAGACGGCGCGCCGGCGCAGTCGATCACCAGATCGGCGTTGCCGCCTCGAACGCCGAAACGCTCCACCGGCCTGGCGCCGCCCGTGAGTTCGATCACGGCTTCCACCGGGTCGGTTTCGCTCAGGTTGACGGTGGCGTCGGCGCCGAGGCGTTCGGCCATGTTCAAGCGGCGCCCGGAAGCGTCGACGACGATGATGCGGCAGTCGACGCTCGCCCGGATGGCCTGGACGCAGCCGAGACCGATGATGCCGGCGCCCAGAACGACCACCGTCTCACCGGCCGCGGGCCGTCCGAGGGACACGCCGTGCAGGGAGGTGGCCAGCGGCTCGAGCGTCGCGCCCTCCTCGAAGCTGACGGACTCCGGCAGGATGTGCGGGCTGCGCTCGGTAACGCGAACCGGCACGTACTCCGCGAATCCGCCGTGGCCCAGCCCGGTGATGCGGTCCCCGACGGAAAAGCCGCTGACCTTCTCCCCCACCTCGACGATTTCACCGCTCAGTTCATGACCCATGATGCGCCGGTGCTCGTCAATCCGCCGCCCCAGCACCTCGAACATGCCGAGGCGGTACATGTGCAGGTCGGAACCGCAAATGCCGCACGCCTTGACGCGCACCAATACGTCATGTTCGCCGGCGCCCGGCCGCTCCACCTGCTCCACCCGGATGTCCCGCGGTCCGTGATAAACGGCTGCTTTCATCTGCATACTCGGTTCCTTCTGCCTGGGCGGCGCCGGGTCGCCTGAATCAGATGGTCATACGGGCGGCCCGGTGCGGGAGAATACAGAAATACAGCAATCGACCCTCAAGGGGTTGTTGAAAAAGCCGGTATGTCGCCCTTGCGAAGATCGCTCTTCACCAACGAGAATATCAAATCAACTCCCCCTCAAGGGGGGAGTGAATAAAAAATTCTTCTCGGTGGAAGAAAAACCCCCCTGACAAGGGGGGTAGGGGGGTTGCTTCTTTGAGATGAGAAGGGGTTTTTCAACAGCCCCTTGAGGGTCTGGCTTCCCGAGGGGAAAGCCAGACGATGAAGCCGAGCGTTTTGTGTGACGGCTGAATCGGTGGGGGGACGATTCAAAATTAAAAGCTCCCCCCACCAGTTCGCTTGCGGGCTTGCGCCCTTAGCTCACTGACTCCCTCTCAAGGGGGGAGTTGATCTCTTAACCCTCATTGGTCGGGATTGACCTTCGATACGCGGCTTCGCCGCTACTCAGGGTGAGGTCGATACGGCGGCCAGGCGGGACGAGGGGAACGCATTCGCTCCCGAGGCATGTTGTTCAACATGCCCGTGTGGGCCTATTTCCGCGAGGATGACGAATATGACGGCGATCGATCCCCACACCCATATCTATCCCGAGCGGTTCATCGCGGACGTGCGCGCGGGCCGCTTCGGACGCACGGCGACGATAGAGGCCGACGAACACGGCGAGTGGCTCATCACGCGCGGAAAGGTGCTCGGGCGCGACTCGGAACTCAGGAACAAGCTCACGCCCCTATATTATGAGATCGAGCCGCGCTTCGCCGACATGGAGCGCATGGGCGTCGCGCATCAGGTGCTCTCCATCGGCCCCGCCATGACGCTCTATACGCTTGAGGCGGAAGCGAACAAGGAACTGGCTGCCTCGCTGAACGACGGCCTCACAGCGCTGACGGTGGAGTACCCCGACAAGTTCTCCTGCATGGCCACCGTTCCCCTCCAGGCGCCCGAAGCTGCGGCGGCGGAACTCGAACGGGCGTGCGCGAACGGTCACTTGGGCGTGATGATCGCCTCGAACGTGGCAGGGGAGAACCTCGACGGTCCGGGGTTGGACGTCTTCTGGGCGAAGGCGGAGACACTCGACATGCCCGTGTTCGTGCACCCCACGAACGTGCTGGGCGGGGACGACCGCTTAAAGGATTTCTACCTGAGGAACTTCATCGGCAATCCGCTCGACACCACGGTCGCGGTCGCGTGCCTCATCTTCGGCGGCGTGATGGACAGGTTCCCGGGGCTTCGGTTCTATCTCTCCCACGTGGGCGGCTTCGTGCCCTGGATACGGGGACGCTGGCAGCACGGCTACGGCGAACGCAGGGAGCCCAAGGTGCATGGCGCGAAAGACCCCGAGCAGTATTTCGGCCGCTTCTATTACGACACCATCATCCACAACGCGGACTGCTTCGAGTTCGCGGCGAAGACGCTGGGAGCGGAGCGGATTCTCTACGGCACGGACTATCCGGCGGACATGGGCTATCACCAGCCCGCGCGGGATATCCCGGGCCTGAGTCGCCTCCCGGAAGCGGAGCAGGAGATGATTCTCACGACCAACGCCAGGCGCGTCTACGGGCTTGCGATATAGGGGCTGGACAAAGCGTCTTCCGGGTGTAAAATTCAGGTAAGTATTCCAGTTCGAGCCGGTTCAACTGCAAAGGGGAAGTTCCGATGGAGGAAACCACCTTCCGCGTGGGCGACAGGGTGCGCATCAAGGAGATGTACCCCGACGGCCACCACCGGACGACGTACTTCGTGAAGGGAAAGACGGGCGTCGTCAACCGCTATTTCGGCAAATACAAGAACCCCGAGAATCTCGCCTACGGCGGCGACGGCCTGCCGCTCCGGGAACTCTACTGGGTGGAGTTCGACATCAACGATCTCTGGGACCACGAGGCGGGGAAAAAACAGGACAAACTCTATATCGAGATTTACGAGCATTGGCTGGAGCCGGTCTAGGCGAATCCGCCGGCTCCCCCGTGAGCAAGGAGCACACCATGGCGCACTCACACGATCACCACAACGGCGGACATGTTCACCACCACGGCGAGCATCCCCACACCTACAGCCAGGACCCCTCGGCGCACAACGCGCGGATGCAGTCCGACGACGCCTACCGCGAAGGAGCCGTGGCCCAGGTCGAGCACGACCTGGACTACTACCAGGTGCGCATGATGGCGCTGATGAACGTCCTCCGCGAGAAGGGCCTTCTCACGACGGACGAGATGCGGCGCGCGGTGGAGGAGATCTACGGCCAGAGCCCGGCCATCGGTTCGCGCATCATCGCGCGCGCCTGGGTCGATGAGGGCTTCAAGGAAAGGCTCCTGGCGGACGCGGACGCCGCCTGCGGCGAGATGGGCGTCGACACCACGGGCATCAACCGCGTGGTGGCGCTCGAGAATACCGACACGACCCGCTACATGGTGGTGTGCACGCTGTGTTCGTGCTACCCGAGGCAAATCCTCGGGCAGCCCCCCACCTGGTACAAGAGCTTCCCCTATCGCTCGAAGGCCGTGACGGACCCGAGGGGAACCCTGAAGGACATGGGCTTCGAGGCGCCCGACGACGTGGAACTCATCGTCATCGACTCGAACGCGGATTGCCGCTATCTCATCATCCCCCAGCGTCCGGCGGGGACCGAGGACTGGAGCGAGGCGCAGCTCTTCCAGCTCGTGACGCGCGATTCGATGATCGGCGTGGGCGATCCCTTAACACCCGCGCAGCTCGAGCAAGCCATACAGGCGTCGGGGCAGGCCAGCTGATCTGGGGCAAAATCGTTTCACGTGGCGGGGGTGGAAGCTCCCGCCGCTTTTTTTCGGGATGAGAACGAATGCCCTCGCCTCGCGTCATCGCGATCCAGTTCGACGGTCTGCGGGCCGACGCTCTGAGTGAGGAGTCCACGCCGAATCTCCTCGTGGCGGCGAAGCGCGGCGCGTGGTTTCAGAATCACCGCAGCACGTTTCCCACCTCGACGAGAGTCTGCGTATCGAGCCTCGCCACCGGCGTTTATCCCCAAAAGCACGGCCTGCCGGGCAATTCGCTCTTCTCGCGCGAACTGGGCCGAACCATCACGACGGGCTGCCATGAGAATCTCGTAAACTGGCAGCGCGCCATGGGCGGGCGTCTGCTGTTGCGGGACACCTTTTTCGAGCGGGTGGGGGGCGGCGTCATCATCAGCGCGGCGTCGAGCGGTTCCGCCTGGCTCTGGAACGCGGGCCGCGCCGCGCGCCTGATCCATCCCGTTGCGGAGTACCCTGCCGGGGAGCGCGAAGAAATAGAGGAGGCGGGAGAAATCCCCCCTGCCGGCGAGCCGGATCTTCCGCGCTGCGAATGGGCGCTCGACGTGGCGCTCGATTACGCGATCCCGAAACTCGCGCCCCCGGTGCTCGTGGCTCACCTGAGCGAGCCGGACAGCACGCAGCATCACCAGGGCGCCGCAGGCGCGGTTCACCGCCAGGCGCTCGAAGGAGTGGACAGGCTGTTCGGCGCATTCTGGGAGAGGTTTCAGGCGGAGCGCGATGACTGGAGTCAGACGAACCTTCTCCTGTTCTCGGACCACGGAGTCGTGGCGACGGCGGGCATGATCGACCTGGATGCGGAACTTGGCGATCTCCCCGGCCGCGGGGAGAGCTGGCAGGCGGCGCACAGCGAGGGGACCGCTCTTTTCTACGCCGAATCGGAAAATACGCTTATCGAACTCGCCGCGTTCTTGCGGACGAAAGAATGGGCGGGGCCATTGTTCTCGAAAGAGGGGGATGGAGCGGCGGGCGCGCTGCCGGGGACGATGTCCCTGGGACTGGCGGGTTGCGGCGGTGCCCGCGCGCCGGATTTGCTCATGGGCTTTCAGTGGGGCGATGGCTTTTTACGAGACGAGAACCCCGAGGGCGCGCTCCCCGGCTGGGGATATTCATCCGTCAACAACAAGGGCGGCGGCGGAACGCACGGCTCGTGCAGTCCGTATGAGCTTCGCAACTTCCTGATTGGCGCAGGCCCCGCTTTTCCGGCGGGCGCGCGGGTGGACGCGCCGACGGGCAACATCGACCTGGCCCCCACCATCCTCTCCCTGATGGGGAGGGAGACCTCCGGCCTCGATGGAGAGCCGCTCACCAAAACGCCCCGTGCGAGGGGCGAGGAGCGGCTCTACCGGGTGGAATCGAAGGATGTCGCGCAGACCCTCTCGCGGGCGGAGGCGGACGGGCGGTTTTATCTCAATTTCGCCAGGCTGGAGAGGGCGTAGGTTTATGGGGTTGTTGACCCCCAAAGGGGTATTGCCTCCTATCAAGAGTGTTCGCCGTCATTCCAGCTTTCGCCGGAACGACGAACAAGACCGCGCCGCTTCTTGTAGGGACAGGTCGCGACCTGTCCCTACGGGCCCCCTCCCCGGTCGGGTTCGTGCCCTCGATACGGCGCGCAAGCGCGCCTACTTGGGATGAGGGAGAGTGGTTCCGCTACCTGGAGGTTTTGCAGGAGGCCCGTGGTTTCCTACATCAGGACAGGCACAGGGGCCTGTCCCTACGCCTCATTTCGAGTTCGGGGTTCCGTAGGGGCGGCCCCCCGTGGCCGCCCTTGGCGGGGGGTAAAAGCGATGCCTCCCGACGAGGACTTTTCCAACAACCTCTTTACAATCGGCGCGCGGAGGGCGGCAGGCGTGTCCCGAACGCTCGCCTAACGCTCGGCGTCCGTATACGCGGCGCGTTCCTCGTCCTTGAAGTCGTCCAGCAGGTTGTGCCCGCCCTCTTGTCCCTGCCGGACGGCGAAGATGGGCGGCGGCACGTCGGGGCGCCATTTGGTGGTCTCGGGCGGCTCGGGCCACTCATAGGGCAGGTGCCGGTAGGCGTTGGGCGCGTTCGCCTCTTCGAGCAGCGCGGCCATGTCCTCGCAAATCCGGCGCTGGCCCGTGTAATCGCCCACGACGCCCAACTGCCGCCCGAAGGGATACTGGACGAAAACGGCTCTCGGCACGCAGACGCGCTCGGTGGTCTCGGGCACGTTGGAGATGATGACGGTGGCGATCCCCGCCTTTTCGATCTCGCGCTGAAGCAGTCCGCCGGACCGGTTGCAGAGCGGTCAGACCGGATAGAGGAAGGCCGCGTCCACGCCTTCGGCCTTCATCTTCTCGATCATCAGGGGCGCCGTGCGCTTCACCAGCGGGTTGAAGTTCGGGATGTAGCCCATGATGGAATAGAGCGTCTCGGCCAGCGCGCCGATTCTCCCCTCCCTCTCGAAATCGAGGAAGATGTCGACCGGCCAGGACACGTTCCTGTCCTCGGCCATGAACGAGGTGTCGACGTGCAGGTGGGAATACGCCACGTCGTCCTGGCCCGCTGATTTGGGAATCTCCCGGTGGGTGGGGTCGCCCCAGGTGCCCTCGCGGCGCTCCCGCTCGTAATCGAAAGAAACGTCGTCCTTCATGAAGATGCCGGCCGTGGAGACGAGCGTGACCCTGCACTCGGCGAGCGGTTTCGCCATCGGCGTCCACGGCGTTTTGGCCGGGTCGGCGTGGCGCTGCGCCAGGACGCGCTCGCGCGAGGTGGGGTGAAAATAGAATCCATCTACTTTTTCTACGGCCATGCTCATCCTCGAATTCGCGGTTCCAGGATTCAGGCGGGAGACGCTCCTCTCTTATCTCTTTTCACCCAGCCGAGCAACACGGCGAAGAAGCCGCAGAGAAAGAACATGAGCGCGAAGGCCGACAAGCCCCACAGATAGGAGCCGTGCAGGTCGAACAATGCGCCCGTCGTCCACGGCCCCGCCGAGCCCCAGAGGGCGAAGCCCATCATCGCCACCCCGTTCACGCGCCCGAATCCCGGGCCTTCGAAATAATCCGCGAGGATGGCCGAGCCGGTGGGCCGTATGAGGCCGAGCGCCAGACCGTTGGTTATCGTGCCGAGGTAGAAGCGGAACTCGGGGTCTCCCTTCTCGTAGGTGGCGAGGACGAGGGCGGAGGCGATTCCGAGCGCGTTGCCGATGAGGTACGTCGGCACCCGGCCGAGGCGGTCGGAGACCGGGCTCACGAGGTTCGCCCCCACTTGGCAAAGCCCCCAGATGGCGAACAGCACGCTCGCGGTCTGAAGCGAGAAGCCCTGGTCGGTGGCGTGAGGCACCAGATGGACGAGCATGCCCGCGAAGGCGTAGGCCATGGGCAGGAACGAACCCATGAAGAAGAAAAACGGCAGGTTGTACATGGAGACCGGCGGCCCGTCGGCGGATGGAGGCGCCGGTTCCGGCGCTCCTTCTTCCGGGAGGTTCTGAACGAAGGGGGCGTCGGCGATGGTGCCTTTCTCGGACGGGTGGTCCCTGTGGAAAATGATGCAGACGGGGAGCACGATGAGCAGCGTCACGCCGGCCAGCGCGAGATAGCTCATCCGCCAGCCCAGGGCCGCGATGAGGTAGGGCGTCGCGATGTTCAGGCAGAAGGCCCCGCCCTGGCAGGTGTTGGAGATGCCCAGGGCGAGTCCTCTTTTTTTCACGAACCAGTTCGAGAGCGTGGGCACCTGGGCGATCCACGTGCTCGCGGCGAAGCCCGCGCACAGGCCGATGTACATCAGATAAAAATGCCAGAGCGAGGTGATTTGGCTCCCGATGAGCAGGGAGAGGCCGAACACCACGACGCCCGCCGACATCGACGCCCGGATGCTCCAGCGGTCGGAAAAGATGCCCGCCAGCGGCGAGATGATCGCCTGGGCCACCATCCCGATGGAAAAAGCCGCCGCCGTCGCGCCCCGGCTCCAGCCCAGCTCGCCCGAGATTTCCTTGAAGAAGGGCCCGATGGTGGCGCGGAAGGCGATGAGGGTGATCATGACGAGGAAGACCACGCCCAGAACCACCCAGCCGTACCAGAGGCGCGAATCGTCCCGCATGGCGTCCATGGCCCTAGGCGCGCTCTTCGCGCGGCATGCGCGAGAGGCTCACCACGAAAACCGCGCCCGTGACGAACATGCAGCCCGCGAGGAGGAAACCCGCGTAGTAGTTCCCGCTCGCGTCGAAGAGCATCCCCGTCACGAGGGGGCCTAAAGCGCCCACGACCGAGAAGACCATCATCGCGCATCCGTTCACGAGGCCGAAGCCCCGCCCCGCGAAATGATCCGCCAGAAGGGAGGACGCCGTGGGCCGGACGAACCCCAGGGCGAAGCCCACCCCCATCGCGCCCGCGTATATCCGCCACCCGGCCGATGCTTGCGTGAAGGCGGCCAGGAGGTAGCACGCGGCCACCCCGCACACCACCCCCACCATGAAGGTGGGGAGCCTCCCGATGCGATCCGATACCGCGCTCAGCCCGTTTCCCGCGACGAGGGCCGCCCCGTAGAGGGCGAAGAGCGCGGCGCCCCCCGAGGGGGAGAAGCCCTGGTCCGTCGCGTGGGGGATCAGGTGCACCAGGACGGCGGTGAAGATATACGCGATGCTGCCGTAGATGCCGCCGAGCAGCATGAACCTGCGTGTGAAGAAAAAAGAGAACGAGGCGGTCTCTTTCTCCTTGTCCAAAGGAATGATGACGGCGGCTCTGGCGCGGGCGCGGGAGAATTCCTCGGAAGTGAGAAAAGGCGCGTCGGGCGCGGTGCGTTTCTCTCTGGGGTGCTCGCGCAGCAGCGCCGCGGCGAAGGGCAGCAAAAAAAGAAGCACGACCCCCGCCAGCGCGAGATAGCTCCCCCGCCAGCCGAAGGCCGCGATGAGCAGGGGGGTGAAGATGTTCACGATGGGCGCGAAGCCCTGGGCCGCGTGCGAAAACCCCATCGCCAGCCCGCGCTTCAAAACGAACCAGTTGGCGAGCAGTTGCACCTGGGGCAGGTTGGCGGTGAAGGCGAAGCCGAGCGAGAGCAGGAAATACATGGCGTAAAAATGCCAGAGCGCGCCGATGTAGGCCCCGATGATGAGCGCCGCCCCGTTCACGAGAATGCCCGCCCCGATCACCCAGCGCATGTTGAAGCGCTCTAACACCCATCCCGCGAAAGGAGCCACCACCGCCTGGCCGATCATGCCCATGGTGAAGGCGGCGGCGGTCTGCGCGCGGTTCCAGCCGAACTCGCCCGATATCTCCTTGAAGAAGACGCCGATGGAGTTTCTGATGCCGATGACCACCGTCATGACGATGAAGACGCTGAGGAGGATCACCCAGCCGTACCACAGGCGCAGTTCTTTTCGTGTCTGGTAGCGCGATGCGATCAAGTCGGTGACTGGTCTTTGAGCGGATGCCCCACCCAAAACGAATAGCCGGAGTAGAATTTCTCCACCCGTTTGATGGCGTGGTCCGAGATGCGCACGCCCTCGACGGCGACGTCCGTGACGCCGGGGTGCTGCATGAGCTTCTGGCGCACGCCCAGGGCGTAGGTGACGCTCTTGAGCATGCAGCCCCGGCACGCGCCCTCGAAGCGAAGCGAGACTTCGCCCTTCTCGCTCACGCCCTCGAGCGTGATGCCCCCGCCGTGAATCTTGAGCAGCGGGCGGATCTGCGTCTCGATGATGTCCTGGACGTCTGAGATGAGGGCTTCGTGGTCGTTCATCGCGCCGCTCCGTTCCAGAGTTCCTGTTTCTTCGCCTCCACGTCCACGCCGAAGATGCGCGCCTGGTTGAGGCCCAGGATGTTGCGCTTGTCCTCTTCCGTGATCTGCGGATAGCCGTAGTCGTCCTGCATGGATTCGGGGATTTCCATCTCCCATATCCACTCGATGACGGGCTTCGCGTTCCCCAGAAGCGCCATCTCCGAACCCCAGAGCACTCGCTCGGAGCCCACGTCGCGCAGCAGCCTGCCCATCCACTCGGTGAAAGTCCTCGGCGCGATCATCGGCGTGTGGCCGATGCCCGAGAGCACGAGGAACACGTTCTCGTAGCGGTTCGCCATCCAGACGACTTCCTCGAAGTAGGGCACCGCCAGGTGGTGGACGCCGAAGAGCATATCCGGGAAATCGAGCGCCGCGCCCTCGATGTCGAGCGGGGATAAGTCGCGCAGCTTCGCCCGCGTGATGGGGTTTCCCTTGTGGAACTGGAACACCTCGACGCCCAGCTCGCGCCCTTTCTCATAGAGGGGATAGGCGATTTCGGGGTCGTCGCACGCCCAGGATTTCCCGTCCACGTGGGCGTTGTAGATTTTGATGGACCTCGCCCCCCACTCCTTCACCTGGCGCTCCATCTCCTCGCACGCGGCGGCCACGCTCGGGTACATGGGGTCCACGGCCCCGCAGAACAGGCAGCGTTCGGGATAGGCCCGGGCGAAGGCGTACTGCGCCTTCACGGGCGCGAAGCCGTCCTTATACAGATCGAACAGGGGCACGGCCTGGGCCATCGCCATGTCGGTGCCCGAATCCTCGAAGACGAGGCGGCCCATGTCCTCGACGGTCCAGCGGCGCTTGAAGCCCTCCACCGGGTGCCAGTTCGCGTAGACGTCCGTGGGCGCGGTCCGCCTCCTGCCCAGCACCTTGCTCACGTGGTAGTGGCGGTCGTATTCGCTCTTCTCGGAGATAAGGTTCTCGTCCGAGTAGTCGTACATGTGCACCACGTTGTCGAAGACGAATACGTCGTCGCGGATCATGAGAGGAAACTCCTTCCGTGGGACAAGAATCACCACCGCCAGATTAGCACACGGCGCGCGGGCGTGTCAGACGGGGAGGTGAATCAGGAGGCGTTTTCTCCACGGGTTCAGGTAAACCCGCAAACGGTTCGCTGTTGGACTTGAGTCCAAAGTGCGCGTAGAAAAGGCTCTGGTTTTTCACGCGGCCAGGGAATCGAGGAGCAGGACATGGACTGGGTGACGCTCGCCGTCATAGCGGCCCTCGCGCAGGTGCTCAGAAACGCGGCGATGAAATCCATCGGCCACAAGCTCGACGAGTACATCAACGTGCTGGGGCGGTTCGCGTTCCTGCTGCCCTTCGCGGCCGCCGCGGTGTGGATGAGGGGCGTGCCCGAGATACAGCCCGGCTTCTGGTGGTATTGCGCCCTGTTCGGCTTCCTGCAGACCTCGGCCACGCTCTCGCTCTCGAAAGCGCTCCTCTACGGCTCGATGGGCGTGGTGACCTCGCTCTGGAAGCTCGCGACCATCTGGCTGGTGGTGCTCGCTTTCATCACGCTGGGCGAGGCGCCCTCGGCCTGGGGGCTTCTGGGCATCATCGTCACCCTGGCGGGCGTCTACGGGCTGAACGTCTCGCGCGCGCGGATCGGCTGGTTCGAGCCCGTGCGCGCCATATTCACCGACAAGGGGATGCGCTACACCGTGCTCGCCTCGCTGCTCTACGCGCCCTCGGTGATCACCTTCAAGCAGGCGGCGGTGCTCTCGGACGCGACTTTCGGGACTTTCGCGACCTATGCGGCGGCGTCGATCGTCGTGCTGCCGCTCACCCTGTGGAAATCCGCCGAACACTTCAAGGACGCGCCCAGACTCTGGAAGGGCTTCGTCTCCCTGGGGCTGTTCGCCTTCATCACGAGCCTCGCCCAGGCGGAGGCCTACCGGCTCACGCTCACCTCCTACGTGGAGTCGGTGAAGCAGGTCGAGATTCTCCTGGCCATCGGGATCGGCTACGTCTTCTTCAGGGAGCGCGACCGCGTGCGCGAAACGCTCCTGGGCGGCGTGGTGATCCTGGCGGGGATCGTTCTCCTGATCCTGGCGGGGTGAATTCCGGCCGATGAGTGAGGAAAAAGGAAGCCCTCTGAGGAGGGGCTGTTGAAGAAGCCTGCAATGACGGCAATGGGATTCCGACTTGCCGAAGGGAGTGTAGGGGCCGCATATATGCGGCCCGTATTCCAACGGCAAAAAAGCAGGGACGCATGTATGCGTCCCCTACAACAGACCCTCCGTTTGTCGCTTGAGGGCGATTGGGAGGACACATGTCGGACATATATGTCCGACATACATGCGGCCCTTGCAGTAGGTGAAAAAAGCAGGGTCGCATGTATGCGACCCCTACACACAAACAAATTTTCCCTCGTCGGGGGACTTTTTCAATAGCCCCGAGGAGGAGTGAAAAGACCTTGAGGGTCATTTCCGAGCGGAGGGGTTGGGATTACCTGGTTCGCTCGATGAGTTCGCGCAGGGCCATGCGGCTTTCCGTTTGCCCGTCGATGAGTTCGCGCAGAGACGCCTTCGACTCCTCGTGCTTGGCCATCGTCTCCTCATGCTTGGCCATCGCCTCGTCGTGCTTGGCCATGGTCTCCTCGTGCCTGCGTTTGGATTCTTCCTCCCTTCGGCGGATATCCTCCATCGTCTCTTTATGCCTGCGGTCGGACTCGGTCATCACTTCGCGGTGCTTGCGCTCCGAATCGGCGGCGCGCATGGCGGCGTTCTTGTCCATCGTGCGGATGCCGTGGTAGATGAGGCCGAGGCCGGCGTAGGCGGCTGCGAGGTTCAGGTAGGCGGCGATGAGGTTGAGGTATTCGTACGTCGTCATGTGGTTTTCCCCGGAGTGGGTCACATGGGATCCTCGCGTACGCCCAGTATAAAAAGAGGTTCCGCCCGCCGTCAAACCCCCGCGCGCAGGGAACCCGAACCCCGCTAGCCCTCCCCGCCCTGAAAACCAACCCCCCCTACCCCCCCTTGTCAGGGGGGCATGAAAAAGCAAGACCCCAAAAAAGGAGCAACTCCCCCTCAAGGAAGGAGTGGTTCTTCCTCTTTCACCGGATGAGTCAAACCCTTATCGGGGGAGGGGTCTTTCTTACCCCCCTGTCAAGGGGGGGTAGGGGGGGTTGCTCCCTCCACCGAGGAGAATTTTACATTCACTCCCCCCTTGAGGGGGAGTGGATGAGGTGAGGGTGTAAACCCGAAACCGAATCGGTGGGGGGAGATTTTTCTGTGACATGTCCCCCCACCACATCGGCCTTCGCATAAACCGCTCGGCCTCTGTGACTCCCCCTCAAGGGGGGAGTGAATCCCTTCTCTACTCGGTTGGGTTTGGCCCTCAAGGGTGGAAAAAAAGGTCTCCCCGAAAGGGGGGAACAACAAAAAGATCCCCCCGACAAGGGGGTAGGGGGGGTGCTTTCAAGACAACGACAGGGAATTTCCAGGAAAAAAAGCCGTTCTGGGGCATAGACCCGGCAAAACGTCGGCTTGCTGGAGTCCGATAATTGCTATTATCAGAAAATATAACACCTCTCACGGCCATGTCAAGCGCAATTCCGGGGTTCCCGAAGGGGTTTCGGAGGCCGTTTCGCGTCTTTTTTCGCTTATATTTCGCCAATATGCGGCCCGAATGCGCCCCGAAACGGGTTTCCCGGCGGAAAACGGGGTTTCTGGGGGCCGTTAATAGCAATTAGCGGTCACCAGGCCGGGAAAGGTGGACGCATACCGAAGGAATCCGCCTCTCGCGGAACTGCCGGCCCGGACCATGCGTGGGCCAAGCCTACCATATTTCGGGCGGCCGAAAATACGAATCACCAGTTTGTGAAGGCCCGAAAAAAAGCTGACGAAAGGAGGTTAATCGGAGAAAGCCGGAAATTCACGGAAAATCCCTTTTTCTACTGTGTATTCAGGAGGACTCACTAAATGATGTTCAAAGACAAGTATATTCACAAGTTTTACGCTTTCGCGCTGGCGGCCGTGTTCGCGCTGACGCTGGCCGGCTGCGGCGGTGGCGGCGGCGGCAGTGCTGCTGCGCCGGACCCTGACCCGCCAGCGATGCCGACAGCTTATGAGGTGGCGGTTGATGCAATCGCGGCAGCCGAGACGGAGGCAGATGCGCGGGCGGCTGTGACCGCTGCGGTGGCAGCCGGCATCACAGGCGCGCAGCTTCAGAGCCTCAACATGAAGGTCGCAGAGCGCGTGACGGCGCTGGCGGAGATGGCGGCGGAGGAGCAGCGCAAGATGCTGGTCGATGCGGCCAAGTGTGAAGCTGCGACACAGGCATGCGTGGACGCGCACAACGCGCTGATCGAAGCGTTGGAGGGCGATGTCGCCAAGCTGGCCGACGATGAGGACGCCACCAACGCCGAAGAACAGGCCGCGCAGAAGGCCCTCGAAGATGCGAAAGCGAAGCGCGACGAGGTCGCGATGGCGCTTGCCGACGATATGCGGGACACCGAGACCGGCATGAAGGTCACGGCGGCCGAGACGGCGGCCGAGGGGCTTGAGGATGCCCGGACTGCCGAGGACATCGCAGACGCCGAGGAGGCCATTGCGGCCGCCAAGAGGGCGATTGCGGAAGGCGACGACCCGGATGCCTTCATGGCCGTGATTGAGGCAGCGGAAATGGCCGTGGCGCGCGCCAAGGAACTGAACGCCATTGATGCGGCAATCATGGCGGCCGATACGGCGGCTGACGGGCTGGTCGACGACTCGGATGCCGACGCCGTTGCGGCTGCCCAGGCGTTGATAGATGCAGCGAAGGCGCTTGTCGCTGGAAACGAACACCTCACCGATGCGGAAGAGACCTCCTACACCGGGGAGATCGCGGACCTCCAGCGCCCGGTCACCCTGGCGAAGAACCGCAATGACGACGCCGCGAAGAAAGAAGAGGACGCGCGCAAGGCCGCAGAAGATGAAAAGCAGCGCAAGGCGAACGAGGCCATGGCCGCCACGGCTGCGAAGCTGTATGCGGGAATCGGTGCTCCTATGGGGGTGGTCGGCACCTACGCAACCACCGACCGCATCGCGGGCTATGCTGGAACCAACGATAGCCAGATCGCGGTGCAGATCGGCACCGACCCGGCGGCCACTGCGGCTACCGCCACTCTCTCGGAAGACAAGAAAACGACGGTCCCCGACAACCACGGCTGGGAAGGCAAGAGGTACACGCATTCGGTGACGACTGGTGCCGATAAGGGCGACATGTACGAAGCGGTCGTCTACTCGGATGTCGGCGCACCGACGATGGGTGCGAAGTTCTCGGCTCAGTATCCCGGCACCGAAGCCTTTGTGTCCGACGCAGGGGTGGTGACCGTTGACACCACTGACCCAGATACGCCAGCGTCGAGAGTTGCCATCGATAGCTTCACCCTGTCGGCTGGTACGAAGACCTTCCCGTTGCCGGATCCGAACCCGACCGATGTAGCGGCTATCTCCGAAGCTGGCAGCTTTCACGGGGTGCGCGGCACCTACAAGTGTGTGCCGACCTCAGCAACCGACACCTGCTCTGCCACGCTGGCCACCAAGGGTCTCACGCTTACGGGCGGTACTTGGACGTTCACGCCCACCGACGCAAATGCCCGGGTGACGGAGTCGGCGGACAGCGACTACTCCTCCTACGGCTGGTGGCTCCTCCGCACGAAGGCGGACGGCTCGCTGACCGCGGGCGCCTTTGTGGATGACAGGAACACGGCCCCCACCACCGACGTCTCTGACTTGGTGGCGGGAAGCGCCACGTATAGGGGCGGCGCAGCCGGCAAGTACGCTTTGAGCAGCGCCACGGGCGGCACGAACGACGCCGGCCACTTCACCGCGAGGGCGACGCTTGAGGCCGATTTCGAGAAGGACGAGGTCACCGGCACCATCGACCGGTTCATGGCGGACGGCGAGTCGAAGGATTGGACCGTCGAGTTGAAGAAGTCCGCCCTCTTCAATAACGGGACTGTGATTGGTGACCCCACCCGCGACGGAATCGATCTTACGGCGGCACCCGTAGCCGACGACGTGGCCCAGAAAACAGTCTGGACCATCGGCGGGAAGGCCGAAGCCGCCGATGGCGAGTGGTCCGGAGCGCTCAAGGACACCGCTGACACCAAGACCGACACCACCGGCGTTCCGAAGGTCGGGACCGGCACGTTCTACACCGAGTACGGCACTGCTGGCAGGATGGTCGGCGCGTTCGGCGTGAAGAAGCAGTAGCAGCGAAGAGCAAGACGCCTCAGGCTTCCGGGGCTTCACGGCCCCGGGGCCCGAGGCGAAAAGAGGAGAGCGAAAAGGGGGTTGCCCGTTGGTTGCTTCTCTCGTGAGAGCAAACTGTACCGCTCCCTGCTGTGAGTTTGAGTCCTCGAGCCGGGAACGGGAACAACGGGCGGCCCCTGTTTTCGCTTCATGAAGACAGGCCGGCGCCCCGCTCGGCCGGGCCTCGGACCTCAGGGATTGTGTCGCAGCAACTCCCGCTTCCGCCGGCCCTTCGCGGGGTGTCGGCTTTTTTTTCTTTTACCCCCTTCGTCGGGGTGTTGCTTTTTTATACCCCCCTGACAAGGGGTTGTTGAAAAACCCTCCGGTGGGGAAGGAATCCCGATCATCGAATTGTTCACCGTAGGGACAGGCCCCCGTGCCTGTCCGAGGCCCTCGCGCCCTTGCTGTATCCGGGTGAATACGACCGACGGGCGGCCACGGGGGGCCGCCCCTACAACTGCGGCGCGTAATCGCTGTAGGGACAGGTCGCGACCTGTCCCTACGGGGTGTCGCTTCCTCGGTCGGTTCGATTGCCCTCTCACTTGTTGAAAGGCAACCCCCCCTACCCCCCCTTGTCAGGGGGGTAAGAAAGACCCCTCCCCCGCCAAAAAAGGATCAACTCCCCCCTTGAGGGGGAGTCAGCAAGACGAGGGCGTTAGCCCGAAGTCGCGCTGGTGGGGGGAGCTTTTATCCGTGGCATGTCCCCCCACCGAATCGGCCTTCGTCCAGTGGACTCGGCCTCTTCGTCTGGCTTTCCCCTCGGGAAGCCAGACCCTCAAGGGGGGAGTTGATTGCATATCTCGCGCGTGAAGGGATGATCCTCAAGGGGGGAGTTTATCTTGCTCGTTCATCGAGGCCTTTTCATACCCCCCTGTCAAGGGGGGGTAGGGGGGGTTGGTTTTGGGGCCAATCGGACAACCACAGGGGGTTGTCCCTACGCCCCGCGGACCCGTAGGGACAGGCCCCCGTGCCTGTCCGTGGCCCCGGCGCCTGTCCGTGGCCCTCGCGCCCTTGCTGTATCCGGGTGAATACGACCGACGGGCGGCCACGGGGGGCCGCCCCTACAACTGCGGCGCGTAATCGCTGTAGGGACTTCCTCGGTCGGTTCGATTGCCCTCTCACTTGTTGAAAGGACAGCCCCTCCTCGGGGCTGTCCTGCCCCCCCTACCCCCCCTTGACAGGGGGGTAAGAAAGACCTCTCCCCCGCCAAAAAAGGATCAACTCCCCCTCAAGGGGGGAGTGAATATAAAATTCTTCTCGGTGGAATAAGACCCCCCTGACAAAGGGGGAGGTGGCTTTCAAGCCGGGGGCGCATTTGCCCGCATTTGGCGTTACCGGGCATGCGCCCGCGCGGGGCAGGATCGGGCGCGCGAATCGGGAGGAGTTTCGATGGACACGGGCCGGATGGATTGGGAAAGAAGAAAGCGAACGGAGCCGGCGTTTCCCGCGCGAGGGGCATTCCTGAAAAATTCGAGAAATATCGATAAATTGACGGGGTTTTCCTGTAAATTCCTGAATATGCAAATGGTTGTAATCAAAAGGGTTATCATATGAATCTGAGCGTCCCGCACTCAGATGTGGCGCAAAAAAAAGTTTTTCAGGCTCCCGCGCATTTCCCCGCAACTGCCCGCGTTTCCTCCCGCACCGCGTCACGCCGGCAAAGCCTCATTCATCAATCGGCTTTGACCCCCGCATTTGCCCGAAGCCTACTTGCGGATGGTGCCGAAGCTGAAGCCGGTGACGAGGTGCTTCTGGATGAGGACGCCGAGGATGACCACGGGGATGGTGATGACCGTCCCGATCGCCGCCTGCGGCCCGTAGAGCCTCCCCTCCACCGCGCTCTGGAACTTGTTGAGCAGGATGGGCAGGGTGATGACCCTCGGCTGGGTGAGCGTCAGCGCGAGCAGGAACTCGCTCCAGTTCAGGATGAAGATGAACAGGAACGTCACCACCATGCCGGGCGCGACCAGGGGCATCACGACGCGGCGCAGGGTGTAGATGCGGCCCGCGCCCATGATGTGCGCGGCGTGCTCGACGGACTTGGGAATCTCCTCGATGAAGTTCAGCATCATCCAGATGACGAAGGGCAGCGTGGTCGCGATGTAGAGGAGGCACAGGCCGGTGTAGGAGTCGATCATGCTGATCCGGTAGCCGAGGACCGTCTGGGTCGCGAAGGGGATCAGGATGGCGTAGTACATCACGACGGGGATCGCGATGATGATGGGCGGGACCATGCGGATGGTCAGGATCATGTAGCGGAAATACTTCCCCCCCACGTTGAAGCGCGAAATCGAGTAGGCCAGAAACGAGCCCAGCAGGAGCGCTGTCAGCGCGCTGACGGAGGAGACGAGCATCGAATCGCCCACCGCCCCCCAGATCGTGAAGACATGCTCGAGAACGTCGCGGTTGACGCGATCGCCCTGTCCGAACAGGCTGAAAATCAGCCGGTAGTTGTCCAGGGTGGGTTCGTATCCCCCGCCGATGAAGGACGGGAACCAGTTCGGCGGCCAGGCCAGCCAGTCGCCCGAATCCTTGAAGGAAGTCGATATCATCCAGAAGATCGGGAACATGATCATGCCCGCCCAGGTCAGCAGCGCGGCGTGGCGGAACCAGAAGAAGAGGTTGTAGCGCCTGGCGAAGGACATCTCCGCGCGCCTGCCGGCCCCGTTCGTCATCTCATTCCCGCCTCCCGGGCGATGGACCGCTCCCGCACGAGCAGATACATCCTGTCATTTATCCATTCCCCGCATCTGCGCGGGGGGCTACTTGCGGATGGTGCCGAAGCTGAATCCCGTGATGAGGTGTTTCTGGATCATGACGCCGAGGATGACCACCGGTACGGTGATGACGGTCCCGATCGCGGCCTGCGGCCCGTAGAGCCTCCCCTCCATCGCGCTCTGGAACTTGTTGAGCAGGATGGGCAGCGTGATGACTCTCGGCTGGGTGAGCGTCAGCGCGAGCAGGAACTCGCTCCAGTTCAGGATGAAGATGAAGAGGAATGTCACCACCATGCCGGGCGCGACCAGGGGCATGACCACGCGGCGCAGCGTGTAGATGCGCCCCGCGCCCATGATTTGGGCGGCGTGCTCGATGGTCTTGGGGATCTCCTCGATGAAGTTCAGCATCATCCAGATGACGAAGGGCAGCGTGGTCGCTATGTAGAGGAGGCACAGGCCGGAGTAGGAGTCGATCATGCTGATCCGGTAGTTGAGGACCGTCTGGGTGGCGAAGGGAATCAGGATGGCGTAGTACATCACGACGGGGATCGCGATGATGATGGGCGGGACCATGCGGATGGTCAGGATCATGTAGCGGAAATACTTTCCGCCCACGTTGAAGCGCGAAATCGAGTAGGCCAGAAACGTGCCCAGCAGGAGCGCGATCAGCGCGCTGATGGAGGAGACGACCATCGAATCGCGCACCGCCCCCCAGATCGTGAAAGCCTGTTCGGCGTATTCGCGGCTGAGGCCTTCGCCGTGCCCGACGATGCTGAAAATCTGCCGGTAGTTGTGCAGGGTGGGTTCGTATCCCCCGCCGATGAAGGACGGGAACCAGTTCGGCGGCCAGGCCACCCAGTCGCCCGAATCCTTGAAGGAAGTCGAAACCATCCAGAAGATCGGGAACATGATCATGATCGCCCAGCATATCAGCGCGGCGTGGCGGAACCAGAAGAAGAGGTTGTAGCGCTTGGCGAAGGACATCTCCGCGCGCCTGTCGGTCTCGTTCGTCATCCCATTCGCTCCTCTTCGACGATGGATCGTTCCCGCACGAGCAGATATATGCCGTAGAAGATGAGTGCTCCGAACATGAAGAGCAGCAGAATCGAGGCGGCCGCGCCGAAGCTGTACTTGTTGAACTGCCACACCTGCCGCCAGAGGAAGAAAGCGATGGTTTCGGTCGAGGTGCCCGGCCCGCCGAAGGTGAGCAGTACGGACAGATCGAAGAGTTTAAGCGCCTCCATCGATCGAATGATGACGGCGATCATGATCGCGGGCTTCAGCAGCGGCAGGTGGACTTTCCAGAATATCTGCCACCTGCTTGCCCCCAGAACGCGCGCGGCGTTGGTGAGTTGTTGCGGAAGCGCGGCGAAACCCGAGAGGAAGATCAGGAACGTGAGCGACGTCCACTGCCAGACGTCGGCGAGGATGATCGCCCACTGCGCGGCGATGGGGTGCGAGAGCCAGCGGATGCGCGGGTTCACGCCCATGGCTTCGGTGATCGGAGACAGAATCTGGTTGAGGGGTCCCGAGTCGATGTAGATCATCGAAAAGTTGTAGCCCCCCACGACCGGCACCACCATCATGGGGACCAGGAAAATCGTGATGTAGATTCGCCTCCCCCGGAATTGCTTGTAGGCCAGCATGGCGAGAAGAAAGCCGAAGAGCAGTTCGAGCAATACCGCCGTTCCCGCGAAGTAAAAAGTCCGCCCGAGCGCCCACCAGAAATCCTCGGTGGTGAGGACGCGAGTGTAATTCAACAAACCGTGAAAATAGGCCTGCTCGAAGGGCCGGTTGGCGCGCCACTTGAGGAGGCTGATGTAGATGGTGAGTATGAAGGGAACGGCGAGAAGCAGGAGGAAGGTCGCCTCCACCATGATGAACGGTATCAGGCGGAAAACCTTCTCCTGCGACAGCCAGGCCGAGAGACTCTTGCGTTCTTTTATCGTCGATGCTTGGGCCATCGTTTCTTCGTCTTCATTCGAGTCAAAGTGTTGCGCGCGGTGCGCCCGCCCCGGCTTTCACACCGGAGCGGGCGCTCTTGTGCGCGGTGTTTAGTTGGTCGGCGCGAACTTGTCGATGTAAGCGCCGCTGGCGACGCTCGCTCTCCAAGCCGCAATTTGCTCTTTCCGGCCGATGTCCTCGGTGATGCGGTTCCAGCCTTTTTCGACGTTCTTCGCCGCCTGCTCGGCGGAGATGTTGCCCTGCATGACCTGCGCCATGTTCTTGTCGAGCACGTTGAAGTACTCGTAGTTACCCTCGATCATGAGCAGGGAGATGGCGTTTTTCGCGTTCTTCATCGTCATCTTCACGAAAGGCTCGGTGTGCTTGGCGAGCACGGCCTTGTTCGTCAGGTTCGACATGCGCATCGGGTCCCAGAAGCCCGCCGGGTCGGCGATGGCGATGTCGCCCTGGGTCGGGCCCGTGAACCACTGGATGAAGTAGTAGGCGAGCTCGGGGTGTTTGCTGTGCGCGTTCACCATGTAGCCGGTGCCGGCCGCCTGCGGCGCGCGGCGCACCATCTTGCCGCTCGCGCCTTTCACGGCGGGAACCGGGCAGGCCAGCTGCTTACCGCTGATCTTGCTCTTCGGGTTGCGGTTGGCGTAGCCCATCGCCGAGGGGAAGGACATGAACGAGAAGGCCCGTCCGCTGCCCCAGTGAGGATAGAGCTGCGGCGTTCCCCAGCCCTGCACGTCGGGCGGCATGTACTTGACGATCGAGGTGAATTCCTTGATCGCCCGGATGCCGTTCGGCGTGTTGATGGTGGGGTTCATGTTCTTGTCGAACAGCAGTCCGCCCATATAAGCCGGGAAGTGCCTGTAGGAGAAGTTGATGCTCCGGTAGGCCTGCGCGCCGTAGAGCGGCTGATCGAACTTCATGCCCCAGCGGGTCTGGCCCTTTTTCGTGTGGAAGAACTTGGCCATCTGCTCCCACTCGGCCATCGTGTCGGGACATCCGGGAGCCTTGCCGAACTTGGCCTTGTACTCCTTCGCGGCCGCCTTCATGACGTCCGAGCGCAGGAACAGCGCGATGTGGTCGCCGTCGAGGATGAACCAGTAGGTGTTCCCCTTGTACTTCTGCTGCGCCAGAAGGCCCGAGTCGATGCCCGTGAAGTCGGGTTTCCCCTTGGCCATGTACGCATCGAGCGGCTGGAGCGTGCCCGCGCCCACCGCGTCGGGAATGACGTAGGGGAAGTGGTTGATGACGTCGTACTGCCCCGTCTTCGCCACGGCTTCGGCCATGATCTTGGCCGGGATGTCGGTGTAGCCGTACTGGATGGAGCCCATCTCGACGCCGGTGAGCTTCTTCCATTCCCTCAGGTATTTCGGCTGGGAGTTTTTGAAGAGCGAAATCAGGAGCATGGTCTGCTTCGGATTCTTCAGATTATGCTTCTTGATGTACGCTTTCGCTCCGTTGATGGCGCGCTCCTCAACCGTCTTGCCCGGGTGGACCATGGCGGCGAAAGACGTTGAGGCCACGAAAACCGTGAAGCCGATCAGAATCAGTGTTGCGAGAAAAATTCTCTTCATCTCGATTCCTCCTCCCTCCTGGTTAGGAAAGGCGATGTCATGCTTGCGAATCGCCGGGTTCGAACGCTAAGTTCCCATTAACTGATTCTTCCTGCCTTATTCCGATGTTGCCACTTCCTTGCGATACATCGTTTTCCAGACCTTTGTTATTTTTCGTTGGCCATGCAGCGCCGGCCGTTATTCCAGCCGCACGCCGCTTTCTGCGTCGAAAAAGTGCATGCCGCCCGATTGAAAACCGAAGCGGATTTGATCGCCGGGGCTGAACTCGCGCTCGGCGTCGACTTTGGCCACCAGAAATTCCTCATTGCCGCAGGAGAAGAAAACCAGCGTTTCGTCTCCCAGCGGTTCGATGAGCCTGACCTCCGCGGTCGCGCCCTCATCCCCGATTGTCACGTTCTCGGAACGCACGCCGAGGTTGATCGCTTTGTCTATAGCGGAGCCGGGCACAGCGCCAGGCTCGATGCTCAGCTCGAAATATTCGGAGACGAACTTCGAGGAGTCGCTGTTCTCGATGCGTCCCGAGATCACGTTCATCGTCGGCTGGCCGAAGAACGTGCCCACGAACTGGTTGGTTGGTTTTCTGTATATCCCGAGCGGGGTGTCGATCTGCTGCACGTATCCGCGGTCCATGACCATGATGCGGTCCGCCATCGTCATGGCTTCGGCCTGATCGTGGGTGACGTAGACGAAGGTGGATTTGAGTTCCTCGTGGAGGCGCTTGAGTTCGGTGCGCATCTCGATGCGCAGCTTGGCGTCCAGGCTGGACAGCGGCTCGTCCATGAGCAGGACTTGCGGCTGGGTAATGATCGTTCGCGCGAGCGCCACCCGCTGCGCCTCGCCGCCCGAGCACTGGGCGGGTTTTTTGGATAGCAGGTGGGATATCTTCATGGTCGTGGCGACTCTGGAAACCCGCTCTTTCACGTCTGTTTCCCCGGTCTTGTCCACGCGCAGACCGAAAGCGATGTTCTCGAAGACGGTCATGTGAGGGAACAGGGCGAGGTCCTGGAACACCATGCCCAGGCCGCGGTCGCCCGGTTCGAGGTGGTTCACCATGCGGTCGCCGATGAACATCGTACCGCTCGTGGGTTCCTCGAATCCGGAGATCATGTTGAGCGTGGTGGTTTTTCCGCAGCCCGACGGCCCGACCACCACCATGAACTCGCCGTCACTCACCTCGAGGTCAACGCCCGCAACGGCGGTGACGGTTTCACCGAATTTTTTCACCAGGTTTTGGAGTGTAATGGAGGCCACCGTATTTTTCCCCTTCAAATTCGATGGTCAATAGACATCGCCACAAACCAAAGGGCGATGCGCTGCTTAGTCGTGAACTCTGATGAGTCTATTATGCACATGTTTGTTCTGATTTTCAAATTCTTCATGTTTTTCATACGTTTGTAAAGCCCAGGTTATGTGAGGGGATTCAAGTTTCTCGTATTTTCTGATTTGGTTCATGGGCCGCTGCTCGGCCATTGATTTCTTGTCACTTTGCTACCTGGGCTTAAACAACCGTGAACTTCGGGATTCTTCTTTCAATTTCCCCATGTTGAATTTATTTGCATAATTGTTTAGTAGAACTAAGCAACGCTCCAACCACATTGATGCCCGGATGATGATGGGGGCAACGTTGGCTGAAAAAATTCTCATCGTGGAAGACGAGATCGACATTCGCGAACTCCTCACCTACAACCTCCAACGGGAGGGATTCGGGGTCGTGGGCGCGGCCAATGGCGAAGATGCCCTGGAAGCGCTCCAGAGCGAGCAGCTCCAACTGATTGTTCTCGACCTCATGCTTCCCGATATATCCGGCCTCGAGATTTGCCGCCATATCCGGCGGGATTCCGCGCTGAGCCGGCTGCCCGTGATCATGCTGACCGCCAAGGGAGAAGAGGTGGACCGCATCGTCGGTTTCGAGTTGGGCGCGGACGATTACGTGACCAAGCCCTTCAACATCCGGGAAATGATCCTGCGCGTTAAAGCGGTGCTCGCGCGAGCGAAAACGACGCCGGCTGCGGGAAAATCACTCAGGCGCGGACCGCTGACCATCGACTCCGAGCAATACGAAGCGTCGGTGGACGGACGCCAACTCTCCCTGACGGCGACGGAATTTCGTCTTTTGCACCACCTGGCCGCTCACCCCGGTTTCGCCCGAAATCGCGACGAGTTGCTTGATGTCATCTGGGGAGAAGATAAATTCGTCACTCCCCGCACGGTGGACACGTATATCCGCCGCCTGCGGGAGAAGCTCGGCCCGGCGGGGGATATGATCCAGACGCTTCGAGGCGTGGGGTACCGGTTCAAGAAGATGTCCGAAGAGTAGTCCTCCTCGCCACCCGGAGGAAACCCGCATATGCGCAGATCCTTCTACAAGAAACTGATGGCGAGTTATCTCGTCGTCATCACCGTGGTGTTCTCGGCGGGGATGATTTACCTCCATTTCGGTCTCTCGGCCCAGTTGATGGAACAGGCGGAGGAGAACCTCGCCCGCAACGCGCGGCTAGCCCGCCGTCAACTGGTTTCCTCGATTTCGGCGAACCCGCAAAGTGATCGCATGAATGTAGTCGCCGAGGAAATCGGCCGCGCGCTCGGCGTGCGCGTGACGGTCATATCCGCCTCGGGAAAGCTGCTCGCGGACTCCGACCTCGCGCTCGATGGCTCCGAACGAGCCGAGAGCCGCGCCGACAGGCCCGAAGTCATCGCGGCGAAAGAAAAGAGGATAGGCTCCAGCGTCCGTCGCAGCCCGAGGGGCGAGGGAGACTTGCTCTATCTGGCTCTTCCGATTAACGCGGGTCCGGTGTCCGGCGGCGTAATTCGGTTGGCCATGAGTCTTCGGGAAATCGAAGAGACCATCGCCGAGATGCGGGGTCTTCTCCTGGTGGCCGGCGCTCTCGCGTTTTTGCTCGCCATCGCGGTCAGTTTCGGGGCCGGCGTTATCGTACGCCGGGGGTTCGATGAGATTTATAGATCCGTGCAGAAGATTGCCCGCGGCGACTTCAGTTACCGCATCGCTTCGAGACGGCAGGATGAGTTGGGCGAACTCGCGCGGACCATGGACCAGCTCGCTTCGGAGGTGGAAGCCCGTCTCGATGAGCTGCGCAACGAGCGCGACAGGCTGGAAGCGATTCTCGAGGGAATGACCGAGGGCGTCATGGTCACCAACGCCACGGGGGATATCCTCCTCGTAAACACCGCTTTCAGGGAGTTCTTTCCCTCGCTGCCCGATTTCGAGGATGGCACGCCCATTCCTCTCGAAGCCGTGCGCTCCACCGAAGTGCAGGAAGCCGTGCGGGATATGCTCTCTCGCTCCGCGGCCCGGATGGAGCGTGAGGTGGAAGTCCTGCCCGCGCGCACGCTGACCTTACACGCCAAGCGGGCGAGAGCGGAGGGAGAATCGAACCTCGTCCTGGTGTTTCACGACGTCACCGAGGTGAAACGGCTCGCAGGAATACGGCGCGAATTCACCGCCAACGTCTCTCATGAGTTGCGCACGCCCTTGACGGCGATACAGTGGGCGGCCCAGACGCTCGAGGTGACTGCGCAATCAGACCCCGAGGCGACGCGGCGCTTCGCCTCGACCATCAACCGCCACGCGCGGCGCCTCTCGGCCCTGGTCGAGGACCTGCTCGAACTCGGGAGGATAGAATCCAAGGAAGAGCACGTCCGCCTCCAGGAAGTTTCCATACAGAGCGCGATGGACTCGGTCGCGCACACCCTGGCCCCCGTTGTCGAGAAAAGAGGCGTTCGCCTGGACCTGCGGGTTCCTGAAGAAGCCGACCACGTCCGGGCGGACCCGGCAGCTCTGGAGCGAGTCCTCATCAATCTGGCCGAAAACGGGGTGAATTACAGTTCCGAGGGCGGCGAAATCACCGTGTCCGGACACCTGCGCGAAGATGGCTTCGTCGAGGTTTCGGTGGCCGATCAGGGAGAGGGGATCCCCCCCGAGCATCTTCCCCGGATATTCGAGCGCTTCTACCGAGTGGATTCGGCCCGCGCTCGGGAGAACGGGGGCACCGGCCTGGGGCTTTCCATCGTGAAGCATCTCGTTCAGGAGATGGGCGGCGACGTCTGGGTCGATAGCACGCCGGGCCGGGGCTCCACCTTCCACTTCACCGTTCCCACGCCCTGAGCGGGGCCGGCACCTTCTAATATAGGTTTTGGTTCGGGCCGGTTTCATTGCGGGGGCGGATTTGACCCTTGCGCCCCTCGATGCGCGAAACGAAGCCGGCATCCCGAAAACCGGATTTGTCCAAAAAATCACTCGATTGCCATCCGTTCGTAACATTCCCTGTCCATTTTTTCTCTATAGTCCACCTCGTTCGGAGAGCAATCGCAGGACGAAGCACTTTTGCTCAGGGCTGTCGCCACACAGCCGCCTCAAGAAGCGATGAAGTTCTCCGGGCAAAGAAGCGCGCAGTCCATGGGGAATGCGGGAAGGTAGAGATTCACAAGTGTGGGAAGAGAGGGTCCGTCCGTGTCTCTGTATGTTCACAGTTTTGTCACGAAAATGTAACAAAGTATTTCGTTTTTTCCTGTAGTTTCAATCCACCCATAGGAGGAAGTGAGAATGAGCAGGTTTTCCAGGATTTGCGGTTTGGCCTTCGCGGCTGCGATTTGCCTCGTGCTCGTAGCGCAGCCCGCCGGCGCGGCCCTGATGGTGGACAAGAAGTTGCCCGCCTACAAGGCCACCAGCGGCGTTTCCGGGAACGTGAAGTCCGTCGGCTCGGATACGCTGAACAACCTCATGACGCTCTGGGCCGAGGGCTTCAGGCGTTCCTACCCGGACGTGAAAATCGAGATCGAGGGCAAAGGCTCTTCGACGGCACCTCCCGCGCTCATCGCCGGCACCTCGAACTTCGGCCCGATGTCGCGCGCCATGAAATCGAAGGAAACGGACGCTTTCGAGAAGAAGTTCGGCTATAAACCGGGCCGCATCCGCGTCGCCGTGGACGCCCTGGCCGTCTTCACGAACAAGGACAACCCTCTCAAGTGTCTGAGCCTGCCGCAGGTCGACGCCATTTTCTCCAAGACCCGCAAGGGCGGCATGAAGACCGATATCGCTACGTGGGGCGAGGTCGGCCTCAAGGGCATGTGGGCGAGCAAGCCCATTTCCGTCTATGGCCGCAACTCGGCTTCCGGCACGTACGGCTACTTCAAGAAAGTGGCCCTCTATAAAGGCGACTACAAAGACTCCGTGAAAGAACAGCCCGGTTCCTCGGCTGTGGTGCAGGGCGTGGCTTCCGATAAGTTCGCCATCGGCTACTCGGGCATCGGCTACAAGACAGCAGACGTGATCGCACTTCCGGTGTCCAAAAAGACCGGCGGCAAATGCTACGGCCCCGAAGCCAAGAACGCCTATTCGGGCAACTACCCGGTCGCGCGTTTCCTCTACATCTACGTCAACAAGAACCCGAACCAGCCGCTCGACCCCCTGAGAGCCCAGTTCGTCAAGTACATCTTCTCGAAGGAAGGCCAGCAGGCCGTCATCAAAGCGGGGTTTTTCCCGGTGAACGCGGCCATCGCGAAACTGGATCTCGGCGGCCTCGGCCTCGGGTTGGGAAGCAACTAGTTTTTCCACACAGCGCGGCGGCGGGGACGGCGGAGTTGATTCGCCGTCCCCCCGCTTTCATTTTTGAAAAAGAGAGATATGAGCGAAGGCCGGGTTTCAGACGCTGAGGATAAAGAACCGAGAAAGCCGGGCCGGACGCGCGACTTGAGGGCAAGACAATCCGTCCGGATCATCGACAAGCTCGCCACCAATATCATCACCGTCGGCGGGCTCTTCGTGATTCTGGCCGTGCTCGGGATCATGGCGTTTCTCGTGGCAGTGGCCTTGCCGTTATTCGCCGGAGAAACGATAACCGGCTCGGGCGTCTTCCGGGTCGCTGCGCCCAAGAGCTCTCTCCTCAGCGTCGAGGTGGACGATTACAACACCATCGCCGTTCTGGTTTCGAAAGACGGCGTGTTGACGCCCGTCCACGCATCGACCGGAAAACCGCTCGCGACGTTGAAACTCGATTTCGAGGGCGCCGAGGCGAGCGCTTTCGGGCGAACGCTCAAGAGCGGAAACGTCGCCTTCGGCTTTCCCGACGGAACGGTCCGGTTCGGAAAGATCGTCTTCCGCACACAGATATTGCCGGCCGAAAGGGTTCCGAAGGGACTCACCAAAATCGACGAGCGTGATTTCACCGACGGCAAGGTCGTTTATTCGCGGATTCCGGGCGACCAGATGCGGAAGATCTGGGTGGAAGCGGAAGTCAAGGAACCGCAGGAGGTGGCGCCGCAAGGGACGCCCATCGTGAAACTCGACTACAAGGTGGGAGGAACGCCCGAGCGGCCGAGCATCTCCTTCGCCACGGTAGACGCCGAGGGCGTGGCGCGCCTGAGCCTGACGGAGACGAAGGTCAATCTCCTGACGGGGCGGACCACCTCGTCCGTGGAGAGCGTGGTTCTACCCGATTTGCCGCCCGGAACGCGCATCGTCGACATACTCCTCACGGAAAAGGCCGACAAGGTGTACATCGGCGTCGAGAAAGGCTTCCTGCTTCGCTACGACACCAGGAGCTTCGACGCCATTACTCTCGTGGAGAAGCGCGATCTGCTTCCCATGGATGAGAAGCTGACAGTGTTCAAGGCCCTCATCGGCGAGGAATCCATCGTCGTGGGAGGCTCCAGGGGCTCATTGAGCATCTTCTTCCAGGCGCGCAGGCCGGGCGCCACCACCTCGGACGGACTGGTGTTGGTGCGCGGCCATGAACTGGAGAAGCACGCCGCCGCCGTTTCGGGTTTTTCCACCTCCCAGCGCAGCCGGATGTTCGTCACGATGGGCTCGGGCGGAGACATCTGGCTTCGCCATGCCACGAGCGAGTCGACGCTGCTGCGCTTCAAGATGAAGGACATGACCGGCTCTGCGCGATACATTCGCCTTTCCCCGCGCGATGACGCCATCGTCGCCACGGACGAGAAGGGCGTGGTGAATTTCTGGAAATTCGAGGCCGAACACCCCGAGACGACCTTTCATACCCTGTTCGGAAAAGTCTGGTACGAAGGCTACCCCAAACCCGAGTATACATGGCAATCCTCCTCGGGAGACGATGCGTTCGAGGAGAAGATTTCCCTCATCCCCCTGATATTCGGGACCATCAAGGGAACGGTTTATTCTCTCATCTTCGCGATACCCATCGCGGTGCTGGGCGCTATTTTCACCTCCGAGTTCATCGGCCCGGAAGTGCGCTCCGTCGTGAAGCCCGCGATGGAGATGATGGCCTCGCTCCCCTCGGTGGTTCTCGGCTTCGTGGCCGCCCTGATTCTCGCGCCCATTGTGGAAACGTGGATTGCCGCGGTCTTGCTCACGTTCATGCTGATCCCGTTTCTGCTGTTGCTTTCGGCTTATTTGTGGCAGGTGATGCCGCCGCGTGTCTCCCTCCCCCTGTCGGGATTTCCCAAGCTCGGCCTGGTGTTCTTCGTCATCATCCTGGGTTCACTGCTCGGCTATCTTATCGGGCCGGGATTCGAGAGGCTCTTGTTCGGCGGGGACTTCAAGGCCTGGGCGAACGGAAACATCGGGATAGCGACGCCGATGTTGTTCATCATTTTTTATCCCGTGTCATTCATACTCGTTGCTTTCCTGGCCGAGCGGTTTTTGGGATATGGATGGAGACAAAAACTCAGACAGATGGACCATTCACGGGGTGCGCTCTTCGAGCTTCTTCGCTGGGGCGGCATGCTGGTCGCCGCCGGACTGCTGAGCTGGGTGACGGCCGTGGTGCTCACGGCACTCGGTCTGGATGCGCGCGGCGGGGTCATCGACACCTATGTCCAGCGCAACTCCCTCGTCGTGGGCTTCGCAATGGGTTTCGCCGTCATCCCGCTCATCTACACCATCGCCGAAGACGCGCTCAACTCCGTGCCCGGCCACTTGAGAGCGGCGAGCCTCGCTTGCGGCGCCACGCCCTGGCAGACGGCGCTTTGGGTCATCCTGCCCACTGCGGCCAGCGGGATTTTCGCCGCCGTGATGATCGGCATGGGCCGCGCGGTGGGCGAAACGATGATCGTCGTCATGGCGGCGGGCAACACCCCGGTTCTGGACTGGAACATTTTCTCGGGCCTCAGGGCGCTTTCGGCGAACATTGCGGTGGAGCTTCCAGAAGCCGTCAAGGACGGGACCCTCTACCGGGTGCTGTTCCTGGCGGCCCTCGTTCTCTTCGCGATGACGTTCGTCGTCAATACGATTGCAGAGGTGGTTCGCCTGCGCTTCCGCAAGCGCGCCTCGCAGTTGTGAGGACAGGATGAAGGCGAAAGAACCCAAGAAGAGAAAAGAAAAGAGAGAAACGGAAATACCCAGCCTGGAAGGGGACTCGGGCAACCATAAAGAGCCTGCTCCTGAAGTGGCGCAGCCCACCGGGGCGGGCGTAAGCCCGCCCGGCAGGACGGGACTTCGGGCGGCACTCGATTTCAAGGCCAGAGGCGAACCCTTCATCTGGGTCATGGGAGGTGCGCTCGCTCTGGGCGTATTGATGATCATCGGTTTTCTCGCGCTCGTCCTGTGGAACGGCATCGTGACGTTCTACCCGGGACCCGTCGAGGTGGTGACGCTCAAGAACGGCAAGCAAATCGCCGGCGAGCCGTTCCGATCTGAGAGTTTCCGCCCCTCCGAGGAGCAGTTGAAAGGAGTCGACCCGGAATCCCGGCGCGCCATCCGGGCGGCGGACGGGTCTGCGAGCCGCACGCTCTATAGAATCGGAAATTTCGACATCTATAACGAAGACTTCAAGTGGGCGGTGGCGCATCAGGTGGCCAAAACCGAGACGCCGCCCGGCATATTCTTCGTCGAGCGCAGGGAGTGGGGCCCGTTCATCGGTTTTATTGAAGAGTTGACGCTCGACGGCCGCCGGATCCCGGGCGAAAAAGTATCCCTGGATGCGTTGTACGCGGCCCACGGTGAGGCGGTCGATCGCAGGGAGGCCGTTCGCTACATCGAGGTGGATGAGATAGGCGCCATCAACTACTACATCGAAGAAGATAGGCTCGCCCTGCGGCGCACCGAACTCGATTACGGGAAGAAGAGTGCGGAGTATCGCACCGAGAAAGAGGAGTTCGAACGCCAGACGAAGGAGAGGCGGGCCGGATTCGTTGTACTTAAGAAGCGAATCGCCGCTGTCAACGAAGAGGATGAGAAATTCAAAATCACCCTCCGGGAGATCGGCGGACGCGAGAAACGTTTAAGGCTCTCGGAACTCGTCCGCATCTACCCGGCCAACGACCTGTCGTTCTTCGGGAAGATGGGCGTCTATTTCTCCCGGTGGGGCGAGTTTTTGACCGATGACCCGCGCGAAGCGAATACCGAGGGCGGCGTTCTGCCTGCGATTTTCGGCACCGTCATGATGACGCTGCTGATGGTCGTCTTCGTAGCCCCTTTCGGCGTTGTCACGGCACTCTATCTGCGTGAATACGCCAAGCAGGGCACCCTGGTCTCCATCGTTCGCATCTGCGTGAACAACCTCGCGGGCGTGCCCTCCATCGTCTACGGCGTGTTCGGCCTGGGGTTTTTCGCCTATACCATCGGAATTAGAATCGACCAGTTGTTCTACCCGGAGAAGCTGCCCAATCCCACGTTCGGCACGGGCGGTCTCTTGTGGGCGTCATTGACGCTGGCGCTCCTCACCGTTCCCGTGGTGATCGTGGCGACCGAGGAGGCACTCGCCGCCGTGCCCCGCTCCATGCGGGAGGGTTCTCTCGCCTGCGGCGCCTCGAAATGGCAGACCATACGGAACATCGTCCTGCCCCAGGCCATGCCGGGCATCATGACCGGGCTCATACTGGCGATGGCGCGCGGGGCGGGCGAAGTGGCGCCCCTCATGCTTGTGGGGGTGGTGAAACTCGCGCCCGAGCTTCCTTTCGACTCCTTCTTCCCGTTCCTGCACCCCGAGAGGAGCTTCATGCACCTGGGTTTCCACATCTACGACGTGGGATTCCAGTCCAGGAACTCGGAAGCGGGGAAACCGATGGTTTTCGTCACGACGCTTCTTCTGATCACGATCATCGCTTTCATGAACGCTTTCGCCATCATGGTTCGCAACCGCCTTCGCCGGAAGTTCGTAGAAGGCCAATTCTAGTGGAGATGAATTGAAATGGTGTCCAACGCGGTAATGAGCGAGCAGGAAGCCGAATTCGAGGCGACGGCGTATCACCCCGTCGAGAGTGAACTGGGCAGCGTCATCGACATCGACGACTTCAGCTTCTGGTACGGCGAGAAACAGGCCCTGTTCGACAACACCATGAAAATCCAGAAAGAACTCGTCACCGCCCTGATCGGCCCTTCGGGCTGCGGGAAATCCACGCTCCTGCGCGCGCTCAACCGCATGAACGACCTTATCGACGGCATCCGCAGCGAAGGGAAGATTGCGATTGAGGGAACCGACATCCACGACCCTCGCGTGGAAGTCATCGAGCTTCGCAAGCGCCTCGGCATGGTGTTCCAGAAGCCCAATCCCTTCCCGATGTCGATATTCGAGAACGTGGTCTACCCCCTGCGTGTGGACGGCATCCGCGACAGGAATCTCCTGGAGGAGACCTGTGAGCGCTCCCTGCGCGACGCCGCGCTGTGGGACGAGGTGTCCGACCGGCTCCAGGACAACGCGCTCGGCCTCTCCGGCGGTCAGCAGCAGCGCCTGTGCATCGCCCGCGCGATTGCCTCGGAACCCGAGATCATCTTGATGGACGAGCCCTGCTCGGCGCTCGACCCCATCGCCACGGCCCGGATCGAGGATCTGATAGCGCAACTAAAGGAACATTTCTCCATCGTCATCGTGACACACAACATGCAGCAGGCCGCCCGCGTCTCGGACAACACGGCTTTCATGTTCCTGGGCCGGTTGATTGAGTATGGGGAGACGAAGAAAATTTTCATGAACCCCATGAACGTGCGCACTTCTGATTACATCACCGGCCGATTCGGCTAGGCGCTGGAGGAGATTTGCATGGCACTGACGAGCGGAAGGGCACACACGAGTTCGGAATTCGAGAGCGAACTCCAGGAACTCCGCCGCGTTCTCCTGGAGTTGGGCGCCAAGGTGGAGGCGATGATGGCCAAGAGCATCGAAAGCCTCACCCGCCGTGATTCCGAAATCGCCCAGACAGTCATCGAGAGCGATTTGGAAGTCAACCAACTCGAAGTCGACGTGAACGAGCTTTGCCTGCAGATAGTGGCGCTCAGACAGCCCACTTCCGTGGACCTTCGCTTCATCACGACGGGCATGAAAATCGCCTCGGACCTCGAGCGGGTGGGCGACTTGGCGGTGAACGTCTGCGAGCGGGCGCTGGAGTTGAACGAGGAGCCTCCGCTCAAGCCCTATATCGAAATACCGCGCATGGCGAGCGCTTCGAGCCAGATGCTGCGCGAGAGTCTGGACAGCTTCATCAAGGAAGACGTGGTGCTCGCGCGCAAGGTCATAGCGAGCGACGACGAGGTGGACGACATGAACGAGGAGTTGTTCCGCGAACTTCTGACCTACATGCTGGACAACCCGCGCAACATCAGCCGCTCGACCCGCCTGACGTTCATCTCGAAATACTTCGAGAGAATCGCCGACCACGCAACGAACATCGCAGAGGCCGTCCTCTTCATGGTGGAAGGCCGGAACCCGAGGCGTAGCGTCGATTAGCTCCAGGCTCGTTCGCCTGAATCCATTTGTTTTTCAGAAATGAATCCCGGTTTGTTTGCCTCGCCTTTTCCGGGAAACTGGCTGAAAAAAATTCTTAATCTGCGATTCCCAGCCTGGATTTCAGGAGTTCGTAGTTCGAGGGGTCCATTTCCAATTCGTTCCGGTTGATCGCGCGCGCGAGTTCGCTCACGGCGTCGTTGTAGGGAGTGGGAATCCCGAGTTCCTTTCCCTTTCTTGAGACGAGGCCGTTGATGAATTCGATCTCGTTCTTGCGGCCCTTGATGTGATCGTGAATGGGCGCCGTGCGGGCGCGCGGGCCGGTGTGGCCCGTCATGGTCGTGAGGGCGTTCAGAAGCACCTTGTCCTCGTCACCGGCGAAATCATCCGCGCTCAGCCCGAAGACGGGCTCGATGTTGATGCCCATCGCCGTGCCGACCGCCACGGTCTCCTTGCCGAGTTTCACCGCGACCTCGAAGATTCCGGGAAGTTTGGCGACCTCTCTGTTCAGCAGGCCGATGAGGCCCCAGGGTCCCATGCTCATCGAGTTCACGACGAGTTTCGTCCATTTCGTGCCCCGGATGTTGGTGGAGATGTCCACCTTGGCGACGTGGCTCAGTATTTTCTGGATTTCCTCCAGACGCGGTGTGATGGAGCCGTCCAGTTCCCCCACGGCGAACCAGGTGCCGGTGCGCGGCGTGTTGCGCTGAACGAAACCCGGGTTGAATATCTCTCCCGATAGTTCGATGCAGCACCCCACCACGCGCTCGGGGCCGAGAATGGAAGTCGTTATCTCCTCCTCGTTCATGCTGTTCTGAAGGCCCACCAGGGCGCCGTCTGCTTTCAAGTGGGGCGCCATGAGTTCGGCCATCCAGCGCGTGTCGAAAGATTTCACCGCCAGCAGGATGAGGTCGAATTCAGGTTTCACGGAGGCCAGCTCGCACACGTGAAGCGCCTTGACGCGAACCTTCAGGTCGAGGTCCGGCATCTGGATGTGGAGGCCGTCTTTTTTCATCGCCTCCACATGCGCCGGCCACTGATCCACGATGGTGACGTCATAACCGGCGTCGGTGAGATCGGCGGCGGCGCTGCTGCCGATGGCTCCGGTTCCGAACACGGCGATCTTCTCGAACATCTCTTGCCCTCCCTGGGTTTTCATCCGCTGACGATTCCCGGATGAAACCATATGTAGCACGCCTCTCGCCGGTTTCACGACCCCTCACGAGGCTGGTTCATCCAGCGGCAAGCCACGCTGTGGCGATTTTAGCCTGTCCCCCGCCTATTGGTTGACACGCAGGTGGCAATCACTAATCATGGTCGGAATCTTGAAAAGAGAATATCTGGGCGCGGCGTTTTTTGTTCACCGCTTTGAGTCGGGCGATTTTTGGATTCCGCAGAAGATGGGAAAGCCTCGCATTTTCGAGCCGGAAATCAGCGAGGGGTTGGTTTATTGGCAGATTCGCCGGATGCCGCATCATCAAGCTGGAATCTTCCCATCCACCCATGGGTCTTTTGCCCGTCAGGAGCCTTTTACCGCCGCATCTTGTGAATCATTGGAGCATGGCATGTGAAACTCCAAGCGAACCTATCGTCGACCGGACACCGAATAAAGGAGGAGTGAAGATGAAGAAAAAGTTCGTTATTTTTGGAATGGCTGTTTTCATGGCGCTTACGCTGATGTCTGGAGACGCGCTTTCCGCCAAGAAAGATCAGCTTCTCATCGGGATGCCCGGAGACCCGACGACGTTCGACCCCCATATCCGGCTCGGACTCCCCATGCTCCAGTCGTGGCCGCTCGTGTTCGACAACATCCTCGCACGCGACATCAAAGGGAAAATCATCCCCGCTCTCGCGACGTCATGGAGTTACGTTTCTCCTACGGTGCTGGAACTCAAGCTGCGCAAGGGCGTGAAGTTCCATAACGGGGAGCCCGTCGACGCGAACGCCGTGAAGTACAGTATCGACCGTCTGTTCGACAAGAAGATCAAAAGCCGGATACGGAATTTCTACAGGAGTGTCAAAAAAGTCGAGGTGGTCGACTCGCACACCGTGCGCATCCACACCAAGCATCCCGACCGCTATCTCCTCTCGCCGCTGGCGGATTTCAGCGCGGTGGTCCCGCCGAAGCACTATGCTTCCAAGGACCTCAAGCACCTCGCGCGCAGTCCCGTCGGAAGCGGCCCTTACCGCCTGACGAAATGGCGCAAGGGCTCCGAGATGGTTTTCGAGGCCGCCTCCGGATACTGGGACAAATCGCGACAGCGCGTGAAGAAGGTGATCGTCAAGGTCATTCCAGAGCCGACGACGCGCGTCTCGGCGCTCGTCTCGGGCGCGGTCGACATGATCAAGGACATCCCGCCACAGACGGTCCCGATGGCGAAATCGAACCCCAACGTCGACGTGGTCGCAGGTCCCGGCCCCAAGGCGTGTTCGCTCATCATGGTTCTCAAGGACGGCGCTCCCTGGTCCGACGTGCGCGTGCGCCAGGCGGTGAACTACGCCATCGACAAGGACAGCATCATCAAGAATGTGCTTCAGGGGCACGCGACGGCGTCCATGGGGACCGTCGTCGGCCCGAACAGCTTCGGCCACAACCCGGCTCTTAAGCCCTATCCCTACGATGTGGCCAAGGCGAAGAGCCTGTTGAAGGAGGCCGGATACGAGAAGGGCTTCACCGTTCCGCTGGTCGTCCCCTTGGGACGCTATCTCAAGGGCGTGCAGGGGGCGGAGGCCATCGCGGGGCAACTCAAGAAGATCAACATCAACGTCAAGGTCAAACCGCTGGAATACGGCGCCTGGCGCCGGAACAGCCGCTCGAAATGGAAGAAGGGCTACAAGCCCTACTGGAATTACGCCTGCCGCAACGATCTCGCGCTGCATGCGGCCTGGATGTACTCCGGGCTCCTCTACAGCAAATCGACGCACGGGGGTGTGCGGAGCGAGAAGCTCGATAATATGATCGTGGAAGCGCGCTCCGAGCCGGACGAAGCCAAACAGGCCGCGAAATACCGGAAGCTCGCCGCATACATCAGGGAGCAGGCTTTTCTCGGCTTTTTGTATCACCTCGATGAGATTTCCGGGAAGAAGAAAGCCGTCGACTGGAAGATGCGCTCTACGGGCCTCGTGATCGCAACCGACGCGGGCTGGAAATAAAGGCGATGCCGCGCCTCTCTCCCGGGTGGCAACCAGCGTGCCCGGGAGAGAGCGACGCCCGAAACCCGAACACGTAATCTTGGGCGGACGTAAGGGGCGGCGTTCGGGTTTCGCCTTGTAACGGGGGGCGCAATGACGGGATTTATCGTTCGGCGGATGTTTCAGGCGGTCGTGCTCATGAAGTTCGTCCTGATCTTCGTGTTCCTGCTGTTGCACCTCTCGGGCGACCCGGCCCGTATCATGCTCCCCGACGACGCCACCGAAGAGGACATCGCCGAACTCAGGAACGAGATGGGGCTCGATAAGCCGCTGTTGACGCAGTACCTCATCTTTTTCCGCAACGTCCTGCGCGGCAATTTCGGCGAATCCTTCGAGCACGGGGAATCAGCCCTCAAGGTCGTGCTCGAACACCTTCCCGCCACCATAGAACTCGCCTCTGCCGCGTTCATCATGTCCGTCATCATCGGCCTGCCGTTCGGGTGCATCGCCGCCCTCAAGGAAAACACCGTCTACGACAAGGGCCTGATGTTCGGCGCCGTGCTCGGCCAGGCGGTTCCCGACTTCTGGCTGGGGCTGATGATGATCCTGTTCTTCTCCGTGAAGCTGGGGTGGCTGCCGCCGTTCGGCTACGGGGAGCCGGTTCACTTCGTCATGCCGACCATCGCCGCGGGCGTGTTTCACACGGCCCGCCTCGCCCGGCTGATGCGCTCCGAAATGCTGGAGGTGCTGCGCCAGGACTACATTCTCACGGCGTATTCCAAGGGCCTGGCCGAGAAAATCGTGTTGTTCAAGCACGCCCTCAAGAATTCGGCCATCCCCATCGTCACCATACTGGGGCTGGACCTCGCCCTCACCCTGGGGGGGACCGTCATCACTGAAACCGTGTTCGCCTGGCCCGGCGTGGGGCGGCTCACCGTCGCCGCCATCCACCACCGAGACTACCCCATCGTCCAGGCGGCGGTCTTTCTGCTCGCGCTGGGCTTTGTCTTCATCAATCTGCTGGTGGACATCATCTACACCTACCTCGATCCCAGGATTCAGTACCGATGAGAGGTGACAGCGATGAAGTCCTCATGACGACCGAGGAGTTCCAGCACTTCGACGAGACTCCCTGGTGGCGGCGGCTCGCGCGCTCACTCATCGCCACGAAATCGGCGATGGCGGGCGCCGTGATATTGCTCATCGTGCTTTTCGCCGCATTGTTCGCACCCCTGATCTCGCCGCTGGACCCCACGGCGCAATCCCTCACCCGGGTGATGAAGCCGCCCATGTGGGAGGGGGAGGGGCACCTCTTCTACCTGGGCACCGACCACCTCGGACGCGACCTCCTGAGCCGGTTGATCTACGGCGCGCGCGTGTCGCTCATCGTGGGACTCTCCGCGACGCTCATGGCGGGGAGCATCGGTCTCATCCTCGGCATGATGGCGGGCTATTTCGGCGGGCGGGTGGACTACCTGCTGATGCGGCTGGTGGATTTCGTCCTCTCGTTTCCGTTCATTCTGCTGGCCCTGGCGACAATCGCCATACTGGGGCCGAGCCTCTGGCTGATCGTCTCCTTGATCTCGTTCCGCCAGTGGACGGTGTACGCGCGCGTGGTGCGCGGCAACGTGCTCTCGATTCGAGAGCAGGAGTTCGTCATCGCCTCGCGCGCCGTCGGCGGCAGCGATTTGCGCCTCATCTTCCGCCACGTTCTGCCCAACGTGCTGGCGCCCGTCATCATCATCGGCTCCCTCTATCTGGGGCGGCTGATCGTCATCGAGGCGGGCCTGAGCTTTCTGGGGCTGGGCGTCCCGCCGCCCACGCCCACCTGGGGCGGGCTGCTGGCCGAGGGCCGCTCCTACCTGTATGTCTCGTGGTGGATCGTTACCTTCCCGGGGCTCGCCATCACCCTCACCGTGCTGGGAGCCAACCTCGTGGGGGATTGGCTGAGAGACGTCTTGGACCCGCGTCTCAGGACGCGATAGCGGATACCCGTTCTCATTCAGGAGAAAGACAATGGCTGAAGACATGATGGAAAACTACGTCGACAAGAACCCCGACGTTCAGGAACGATTCAGGAAAGCGGGGGAAATCCGCCGCGCGATGGGAATCTACGGGGAAGGCGGGCAGACCACGGGCGATTTTCTGCAAATTTCTCCGGCGCACACGCAGACCATCATGGAGTATTGCTTCGGGATGGTGTGGGCGCAGTCGGAGACGCTCGACCTGAAAACGCGCGAAATCATCGTGCTCGCCACCATGGTGGCGCAGGATCTGCCCGGTGAACTGGCGTGGCACGTACGCTCCGCTCTGAACCTGGGCCTCACGCAAGATGAGATCATCGAAGCTATCGTGCAGTGTTCCCCCTACGTCGGCCTCCCCAAGACGAACCATGCGCTCAGAGCGGCGAAGCGGGCTTTCGATGAGGCCGAGGGTAAAGAACCGAGCGACCTGGGGCATTAGGGGGTAGTTCCTGCTCGCCGAGGGGCTTATTTCCCCTTGAGGAGCCTGGGCCAGTTCTTATCGCCCAGTTTGATGTTGCCGGGGATGTCCTCCTCCCAGGCCCGCTGAACGCCCTTGCTGTAGTTCAGGTAGAGCTTGCCGTCCACGATCTTCCAGGCTTCGGGGACGATGCTGGCCGTGTAGCCCCGGCTCACGGCGTATGCGCAGTAGCCGCCGTACCGGGGGGCGTATTTTTCAGGATTCGCGCGGAACAGATCGCGGTTTTTCCCGCTCGAGAAATACCAGGTGGCGCCCTTCCACTTGTGGGAGAAGGCCTTCTTCCCCTCGACGGGTCTGCTCTCGGTGAAATAGGCCACCGGGTCATACCCCCGGATGGCGCCTCCCAGCAAAGTGGAATAAACGGGCGTGATGGCCGCAGCCGACACAGGAAGAACGAGCAAGAAGGCGGCGAGCCATGCAGTGGCCCATACTCGTCGGTGGCAAGAGTTCCATAGCGATTGATTTGGTTTGCGCATCTTTTGAGAGATCCTCTGAAAAATCAAAGCGGCGACGTTCCGAGGGTATTCCAATCCCCGGTCACCATTATACCCCAAACCCGAAGAATTCGTTTCGCAGTCGCGGCGAAAAAACCCATCAGGGGTCGTAAAACTCAGGGAGAGTGAGGTAGCCCTCGCGAGGGAGTTCCGCCTTTACTGGCAGGCCTTGTCTTAGTTTCAGCCTCTGTACGGTTCGCAGATGCGCGAGCACGTTCCAGTAGATGTGGCGCAGGACCCCGCCGATTTCCAGGTGGAAAAGGCCGGGGCGCTCTTCGTCTTCGGAAAAGCCGAAAGGGTGCAGGCGGACGGACATTCTGTGGTAGTCGACGGGCTTGTGGGGGTCTCCGGCGCGGGAGACATCCGGATCGGTGTAGTAGGTGAACGACAAGGAGCGCAGCCTCTCCTCGCTTTCACGTTCGATGATTTCACAGCAAAGCGCGGCCCAGGGCCGCATGAAGTCGACGACGGCCTTCTTGTCGCCCGCCGCCTCGGGCGGGACGTGGCGGATTCCCCCGTCGATGAGATTGGCGATCAGGCCGGCGGTGTCGGGAAAGGCGTAGCCTTCTCTTGTAAGCATCTCACCTGCACGGAGATACAGCCACACGGGCGTCATGAGGGCGATGTGGCGGATTTGCAAATCCATCGACCATCGCGCCCAGGGCGGCTCCTCATTGGCATAGCACATCTGCTCGTGGGTCAGGCTCTCGACTTCTTCGTAGACGAGGTCGGGATAGTCTTCGAGAGCGACTCCAAGTTTTTTCCATTCTTCATTCATCGGCTTTCACCTCCGGGGCAGGCTATCACCGGAAGGTGCAATTATACCTTCTTGTAAGCAGGGGAAAAGAAGAGTAGAATTTTCCCATCTATTCGAATCATTTTATATTTGCGCACTTTTCCGTGTCGGGCTCTACGATGTCCCCGCAAGGGGGATGTTTCTATTCCTGCTCAGGGAGGATCATACCAATGGCAAGAAGAATCGTTCCAATCGTTTTCGTGGCCATCGCGTTTCTCCTCACCCAGGGAGCGGCCCCTGCCTTGGGAGCCAAGGTCGTCATCAAAGTCGGCCACATGTACAGCAACAAGAACCCCACCCATTACGGGGCCATCGAATTCGGAAAGATGCTCGACAAGCTCAGCAAGGGAACCATGGAGGTGCAGGTGTTCCTGAAGGGACAGGTCGGCGACGGAAAGACGCAGTTGCAGTCGGTGCAGTTGGGCGCGATCCAGGCGACGTTCCAGGGGCTCACGCAGTTTCCGGCGTATGACAGCCTGAACCTCCCCTACTTCTGGAAGAGCACCAGGCACGTGCGCACGGTCGCCAACGGGCCGCTGTTCGAGCGCTGGCGCAAGGATTTTTTGAAAAAGCGCGGGACGATTATGGTCAGCGTCATCAACCGGGGCGCGCGGCACGTGCTCTCGCGCAAGAAGCCGCTCAAGACGCTCGCCGATTTCAAGGGCCTCAAGATTCGCGTTCCCCAGGCGCCTCCCTGGGTGCTGGCCTTCCGGGGACTTGGGTCGAAGCCCACGCCGATGTCCTGGGCGGACGTGTATAACGCCATGCTGCTGGGCACGGTCGACGCCATGGAGAACACCCTGGAGACGCTCTACACGAACAAGTTCTACGAAGTGGGCAAACACCTGACGCTCACCTCGCACCTCTCCTCGACGTCGTACTTCATGGTGAACGACAAGTGGCACAAAGGCCTGAACAAGCAGCAGCGCAAGTGGTTCGACGACGCGCTGGCCAAGGGCATCGCCCACGCGCAGAAGATATACACCGACCTCGAGAACGCCTATCTGGACAAGTTCAAGAAAAAGGGCGTGAATATCTACAACATCAACGTGGATGAGTTCGCCAAGAAGACCGCCTCGGCCGCGGAGACGATTGGAACGAAGGGATGGGGCAAGGATTTCTTCGCGAAGGTCAAGGCCACGCGGGCGAAGTTCTAGCAGAGTAGTCTGAATTCGCGCCGGGTAAGCACACGGCGCGGCAAGTAATCAAACACCGCCGGATATTGGTGAGCCGGCGGTGTTTTTTTGTGTCGTCTTATTCGACCGGCAGCAGCAGGTTCGGCAGCCACATGACGAACGGTGCGTAATAGACGATGGCGAACAGGGTGACGATAAGCGGAATATAAAAAGGCGCAGTGGCCCGCACGATGGTCCAGAAGGGTACTTTCGTGATGTCCGACACCACGTAGAGAGCGAGCGCGAACGGTGGCGTGAGGTTTCCGATGACGAGGTTCAGCACCATAAAGACGCCCAGGTGCACGAGGTCGATGTCCAGCGCCTGGGCGATGGGCAGCATGACCGGCGTCACGATGAGCAGCAGGGGCGTGGGCTCCATCACCATGCCGCCGATGAGCAGGAAGATGTTGAGCACAAAGAGGATGAGCCACTTTTCCTGCAAAGCGGTCATGAGGAAATGAGCGAAGATGAAAGGGATGCGCTCGATGGTGATGAGTCGCGTGAAAACCGAAGCGGCCGAGAAAATGAACAGCACCACCGCCGTATAGATGATCACTGTCGATAGGATGCGGGGCAGATCGGATGGGCGCACCTCCTTGTAGACCACCATCCCGAGAAACAGCGACCACGCCACGGCGAGCACGGCCGCCTCGGTGGGCGTCGTGGCGCCCGAGCCGATGCCGCCCAGGATGATCGCGGGCGTCATCAGAGCCAGAAAGGCGGAGCGGAAGCTCTTCCAAATCTGCGCGAGAGAGGCGCGCGGGTATTTTTTGTATCCCCGGTTGCGGGAGATGAAGTAGACGATCACCATCATCGCGGCGCCCATGAAGAAGCCCGGAATCACGCCGCCCAGAAAGACGCGCCCCGCCGATTCCTCGGCGATGCTCGCGTATATCACCATGATGATGCTGGGCGGGATGATGGGACCGATGCAGGAACTCGCGGCCGTAACGGCTGCGGAGAAGGGCTTGTCGTAGCCCTCCTTGGTCATGCCCTCTATTTCCACCCGGCCCAGCCCCGCCGCGTCGGCGAGCGCCGAGCCGGACATGCCGGCAAAGATGATGCTGGCGACGATGTTGGCGTGTCCGAGACTGCCGGTTAAATGGCCCACCAGCACTTTGGCGAAATCGAAAATCCTGTCCGTCACCTTCGATATGTTCATGACCTGGGCGGCGAAGATGAACAGCGGAATGGCGATGAGAGAGTAATGCTCCAAAGCGCCGATCATGATGCTCGCCAGGAAGGTGACCGGCATTTCGGAGAGAAACGTCAGGTAAAACAGGCAGGTGAAGACCAGTGCGAAGGCTATTGGGGTGCTGAACGCGAGGAAGAAGAAAAACAGTAAAACGAGAATCAAGGCGTTCATGCCGATTACCTCTCGCTCAGACCGCCGGGGAACTCCGGTGGCCCAGTTCCGCCTTGCCCGTGATCAAACCCAACAGCTGACGCCCCGAGTGGATGATCATCAGGGTCATTCCCACCGGAAACGACGCGCTCTGGTAGGTCTGCGGGAATTCGAGGGCAGAAGAAGGATAGGTCCATTCCAGAATAGCCACCTTGATCCCCTGGTACAGGAGCAGCAGAAGCGTCAAGAAGATGAGGACTTCGGTGATGGTGTAAATTCTTCTCTGTAAATTCTCTGGAAAGTGACCGACGAATGTTTCCATGGCCAGTTTCTCGCCGTGCTTGTATGCGAGTGCGGCGCCGAGAAAAATGGCCCAGTGGAAACACAGCAGCGTGATTTCCTCGGCCCATACAATGGGGTCGTTCAGGACGTATCTGAAATACACCTGCATGAAGACGAGATAGCCGATGGCCGCCATGAAGGGAAACGCGAGAATCTCCTCCAGATTGCGCAGCAGGAACACACCGCCTTCGAACTTCACCTGGCGCACGAGGTATGTGATGAGGCAAGTGATGAGGATGACGGGGACGAGGTAGTGAAAAAGAGGGATGCTGATGAGCATGAGCGGCGGCTGGATCAGCGTTATGAAAACCCAGGCGACGGCCTTGAATAACGCCACGAAAGGTAGAAATATCCACTCCGACACGACATGACCCCTTATGGGGAAGCGAATGTCCGATGCCCGGGATTTCCCTTTTTCAGTATGTCCACATTGTGCAGAAGCATGGAGCCGGGGTCAACCGGTCGTTTTCGGGGCCGGTTAGAGGTCGCGCCACGGCTGGAGCACGGTCTTCACCTGTTCTTCCCCGGGGAACTCCCCGCCCGTGATTCGCACGGCGCGCTCCGCCTCGGCGAGCGGGAAGCGGTGGGTCACCATCTCCGTGAAGGGATAGGGAGCGTGCGCCGCGAAGTCGAGCGCGCCCCGCACGGCGTCGCTCGTGTGGCTGTATGCGCCCTGGATGCGGATTTCGCCCCACACAAGGGGGTCGAGTTCCAGAGTCCCCTCTTTCCCGCCGGTGAGCCCGGCCAGTACTACCGTGCCCATCCTCCGCACGAGCTTTGGGGCGAGGCCCGTGGCAGCCGGGTTGCCCGTCACGTCGACCACCACGTCCGCCATCCGCCCGCCCGTGAGTTCCCGGACTTCTTCTTCGGGGTCTTTTTCCTCGATGTCGATAGCGTGGTCCGCGCCGAAGCGTTTCGCCTCCTCCAGGCGCTTCGCGTCGCGCGCGAGGCCGGTGACGATCACCTGTCCCGCGCCGGTGTGCTTCGCCACGGCGCACGCGCATAGGCCTTGGGGCCCGGGACCCAGCACCACCACGGTGTCGCCGACCGAGATGTCGCCCAGGTCGTGCGCCCATCGCACCCCGTTCGCCAGCACGGCGGTGATGAGCACGGCGGATTCATCCGTGAGGCCCTCAGGCGCCTTGTGGATGCCCGCGCCCGGCGGCAGGTAGACGTATTGCCCGTAAGCGCCCCACAGGTGCGGCGGCTCCGCGCAGGAGCGCACGCTGCCGTAGACCATCGCGTCCTTGCACAGGCGGCGGTTGCCGGTGTGGCAGTACCAGCACTGGTTGCAGCCCACCTGCGCCTCCACCACGAGGCGGTCGCCCTCCTGGACGCCGAGGCGCTTCTGGACGTTCTTGCCAACTTTGGCGAGGCGGCCCACCATCTCGTGGCCCATGATGATGGGGTAGCTCCACCGGTGGGCGACCTTGCCATTGAAATACTTGTAATCGGACGAGCAGACGCCCACCATGTCGACCTGGAGCAGGCCGTCCTCATCGCCTATCTCGGGCAGGGGGAATTCCTGCAGGCGGATTGTACCGGGCGTCTCTACGACGGCTGAAACTTCATGCGTCATGGTCGTCTCCCGTAATTCGTTTGCACAGCGTCAATCGGTGTCGAACTTCTGCGCAAGGCGGGGGAAGAGGTCGCGCATGGATTCGCCCCCCGCGATGCGCCCTTTGACCTCGTTTTCGATATCCCGAATCCGGGTGACCTGCCGCTTCACCTTCTTCAGAGCGCTTTGCGGAACGACGGCCACGCCGTCGATGTCCGCGACGACGATGTCCCCCGGCTCCACGCGCACCCCGCAGCAGGTGACGGGCTCGTCTTTCGCCACGACTTCGAGATGCTTCGGGAAGGCGAGGCTCCACACCGATTTGCTGAACACGGGGAAATCGAGGTCGCGGAGCGCTTCCAGGTCGCGCGTCGCGCCGTCGATCACGCAGCCGAGGGCGCCGCGCCGCTTGCAGACGCTGCTCGCGCCCCCGCCCCATACGGCCAGGGGAGAGCCCGCCGCGTCGACGACGACCACGGAGCCTTCCGGCACTTCTTCCACCGCGTCATAGAGGCTGAACAGCGCCTTGGCGCCCGGGTTCCGCACCGGCGCGAACACCATGGTAGCGGCCGGCCCTGCGAACCTGGGATACGTCTCGGGGGCGTTGGGCCGGGGGCCTTCCATGATGAGGTTCAGCCCCAGAGCCGTTGCGGCGTCGCCGAGCGTCGCCGTGTCGACATCCGAGAAAAAAGCCGCGTCGGAATCCATCCGGGTCTCCTTTTTTATGTTGAAGACTTGGCTGCGCGCATCCGCCATGTTCGGCATGGGGGCAGTATAATCGTTCCAGGAGAAAAACACATGAGAACCCACCAGATCACGTTCACGGTTCCGACTACGGACTCCAACACCCCCAGGAAGGGTGAACAAACCCCCCGTTCGGGCTAAGATGGGTTCATCGTCCAAGTCTGTTTGAACGGGAAATCCATGAGCCGGGAAATCGACCCCATCACCCTGGAAGTCATCAACGAGTCCTTCGTCGCCGTTGTCCGGGAGATGCGCGCGAACATGGTGCGTACGGCGTATTCCTCCATCATCTACGAGGGGCACGATTTCTCCTGCGTGCTCGTGGACGGTGCGGGCCAACTCGTCGCCATGGCCGAGGACAACCCCGTCCACATATTCCCCGTGCCGATGGAAGTCAGAGAAATGCTCGAGCGCTTCGGGGGCGACATCCACCCCGGCGACGCCTTCATCCACAACGACCCCTATACCGGCGGAACGCACCTGAACGACGTGGCCATCATCTCGCCCCTGTTTCATGGCGAGCAGATGGCGGTCTACCCCGTCGTCCGCGCGCACTGGGGGGACGTGGGCGGCACGACGCCGGGGAGCATTTCCGGGAAGAACACCGAGATTCTCCACGACGGAATCCGTATCCCCATATTGCGGATCATCGAGAAAGGGGAGATCAACCAGGGGCTTCTCGACCTCTTGCTCCACAACATGCGGGTTCCCGAGGAGCGGCGCGGGGATTTCTTCGCCATGCTCGCCACCTGCCATACGGCCCACAAGCGGCTGGAGGAACTGGCCGCGAAATACGACTGGGGCGTCATACTCGCCGCGAAGGATCGCCTGCTCGCGCGCGCCGAGACCTCCATGCGCCGCAGAATCGCGGCCCTGCCCGACGGGGAATCCACCTATGAGCATTTCATGGATCACGACGGCCACTCGCTCGACCCCATACGCATCCGGGTGCGGGTCGAGAAAAAAGAAGATGAACTGATCGTCGATTTTCACGGAACGGATCCCCAGACCAAAGGCGCCTACAACGTGGGCCCCGCCATGGCCCCATCCGCCGCCTTCAGCGTCATCAAGGCGTTCCTGGACCCCAGGGGCGCGATCAACCACGGGGCCTTCCGTCCGCTCGACATCCGGGTCGAGCCCGGCTCCCTGCTCTCGGCGCGGTACCCCGCGAGTTGCGCAGGTTCTATGGAGGTGAGCCACGCCGTGGTCTCAGCACTCATCGGCGCGACCGCGCGCTTCGCATCCGATGTCGTGACGGGCGACCTCAAGGGCACGTCGAACCACGTCTACATCGGCGGGCGGGACGCGCGAAGCGGGGCGCCGTTTCTCTTCTACGAGTTTCCGGCGGGCGGGACGGGAGGCTTCGCGGAGAGCGACGGCAACAACGCGACGCGTAATTTCACGGAAGGGGATTTCGCCTCGATTCAGTCGGTCGAGGTCATCGAGCAGGGCCAGCCGCTCAAGATCAGGGAGTTGTCCCTGCGCGCGGACTCGGGAGGTCCCGGGGAGCGGCGTGGCGGCCTGGGCCTGCGCCGTGCGGTGGAGGTGCTGGCGGAGAGCGCGCTCCTCTCGATTTCTTCGGACAAGAACGTCATCCCGCCTTTCGGCGTCCTCGGCGGCGGACCGGGAAAGCCAAATCGCTTCGTCGTCGCGCGGAGCGGGGAAACACTGGCGCCTTCCGGGACGCCCGGCAAGGCGGCGGGTTTTCCGCTTGAGCGGGGCGACGTTTTCGTCATGGAGACTTCTGGCGGCGGCGGTTTCGGCGACCCGTTTCAGCGGGATATCGAGGCGGTCCTCGCCGACGTGCGCGCGGGCTACGTGACCGAAGATGGGGCGCGGGAGGATTATGCCGTCATCGTGCGTGGCGGCGTCCTGGATGAGGAATCCACGCGCGCGCATCGCCAGGCCGCCCGCGCCAAGAGGCGCGCGCTGACACTCGTTTTGAAAGACGAAGGCGCCGGAAGAGATTCCCGACGCAGGTGTTTCATGAACCGGAAAACGCTGACGGGCCGTCATCTCGAACATGGAGACCTGGTCGAGTTGCGCGGAAAATGGGGGGTGCCGCTGCGCGCGTGGATGGAAGAAGACGAGGGGCTGCCCGATAACGCCGTGGGGCTGGGCGCAGACGGGGTCGCCATACTCGACGCAGATGTGGGTGACGGGGTCTATCTGTCTCCCGTGAGCGTTTGAGCGTGTTCGGGGATACCGGGAGCGCGCTATGCCATGTCCGATGTAGATGATTATTGTCTTTGAAGCAGGAGTTGTAGGGCCTCGGTCGACTCTCTGCCTTGCGCCACGGTTTCCCGCAGCGCTTCCCTGGACTCCCCGCCTTCTTCGATGAGTTTCCTGAAGGCTTCGCTCGATTCTCTGCGCTGCTCCCTGCCTTCCTCGATGAATTTTTTCCAGGCTTCGCCGGATTCTCTGCGTTCTTTTCTGCCTTCCTCGATCATTTCCTTGAAACTGTCCCGGAACGCTTCTCTCGAAGCTCTGCTTTCTTCGATGAGTGTACTCAAGGCTTCGCTGGATTCCCTGCGCTGCTCCCTGCCTTCTTCGAAGAATTTTCTCCAGGTTTCACCGGATTCTTTGCGTTCTTTTCTGCCTTCCTCGATGAGTTCATTCAAACTTTCGCGGAACGCTGCTCTTGATTCCCTGCTTTCTTCGATAAGTTCTTTCAGGGTTTCGCTGGATTCTCTGCGTTGTTGTCTGCTTTGTTCAATGAGTTCTCTTAACGCCTCGGAGTTCTCGTCCTGCTGTTTCGAGCGGACCCTGTTGCCCCAGAGCATCGCGGCGATTCCGCTGCCTATCAGGAGGCATTGCAACCCGCCGACAACCGCGACGACCCAGATATTCAATTCCATTAACGCCAAAGTCGCTGCTTCAAATTCCGTCATTTTTTTGCGCCTCCTCGAGGACTCGGGTTGACGTTTCGGGTCCTCTTGAACGCTCGTGCAACAACATCATAGCGTTTTCCGGCGATTGCCTCAACTTGATTCAGGCGGGTATGAGGGTCATATTCCACCGGCGAATCCGGATTGGGAGCCGCGAGTAATTCCCGAAAGAACCTTTGGGCGATTCAAGAACCGATGTATCATCGCCGTTTGCATCTGCGAATCGATTCGTCATGAGCGCGAAATTTCTTTAGGTGATTTTCAGGGACGGCCTGCGCATTGAGTCTCGTCGGCATAGACACCGGAGGCACCTTCACCGACCTCGTTTTCTACGATGAGGACGAGAAGCGGATAGAAGTCTCCAAAATCCCCACGCTTCGCGGAGAAGAAGACGCGGTCTTTCTCGAAGGTCTGGAGAGTCTCGATCTCTCCGCCATCGGGCGGATCACCCACGGCACCACCGTCGGCACCAACGCGATCTTAGAAGGCGCGGGCGCGCGGGCTGCGATTCTGACGACGCGCGGCTTCCGCGACGTTCTGGAGATCGGGCGAACGCAGCGGCTCGTTCCCCAGAGTCTTTTCGACCCGAAATTCGTCCGGCCCCGGCCGGTCGTTCCGCGGGAGATGCGGCTCGAGATTGAAGAGCGCGCCCTCGCGGACGGCGGCATCGAGGTTCCGGTGGGTGAAGCGGAGGTCGAGCAGCGCGCCGGGGAGCTGAGAGAACTCGGGGTGGAGGCGCTGGCCATCTGCTACCTGCACGCCTACGCCAACGGGGAGAACGAGAGGCGCACGGCGGAGTATCTCGAGAAATTGCTGCCGGGCGTATATCTCTCCCTATCGCATGAGGTTGTGCCCGAATACCGCGAGTTCGAGCGTTTCTCTACGGCGGCGCTGAACGCCTGTCTCGGCCCCAGGATCAAGAACTACGTGGGCCGTCTGGAAGGAGCGCTCAGAGAAAAAGGATGCCGCGCGCCCCTTTTCATCATGACGTCAAACGGCGGGATGCTCGACGCGGAGAGAGCGGCGCGGTTTCCCGTGCGCACGATACTCTCAGGACCCGCCGGCGGCGTCGTGGGCGGGGTGTCGGTTGCGGAGTCGCTGGGTCTCGATCACCTCATCACCTACGACATGGGCGGCACCAGCACGGACGTTTGCCTCATCCGCGACCGCAGGCCCGTCGTGAGCACGGAGAACATCATCGGCGCCTATCCGCTCAAGACCTCGCAGCTTCAGATCAACACGGTGGGCGCGGGCGGGGGGAGCATCGCCTGGCGCGATGAGGACGGCGCGCTCCACGTAGGTCCCAGGAGCGCGGGCGCACGTCCGGGGCCTGCCTGCTACGGGTTCGGGGGCGGGGAGCCGACGGTGACGGACGCGAACGTCGCCCTCTCGCGCATCGGCCCCCACACCCGTCTGGCCGGGGGACTCGAACTCCACCCCGAAAAGGCGGAGCGCGCCCTCACGTCGCTGGCCGGGGAGCTTGGGATTTCAGACGCCGTCTCGATGGCGCGCGGGGTGGTCGACCTCGCCGTCATGCGGATGGTGAGTTCGATCCGCGAGATTTCCATCGAGCGCGGCTTCGACCCGAGAGAACACGCCCTGCTCGCCTACGGGGGCGCGGGGCCGCTGCACGCCGCCCTGATCGCGGGGGAACTCTCCATGAAGAGCATCGTCGTGCCGCGCTTTCCGGGGAATTTCTCCGCCGTCGGCCTCTTGATGGCGGACGCCGTGCAGGAGAACGCCGGGACGTGCTTCGTCGCTTTGGAAGATGCGCAGGAAAGCTCACTTGAGCGCATTTTCGAGAATTTGACGATTCCCTGCGCCGAGCAGTTGCGCGTAGGTGAGCTGGATGAGATCGAGACTCTCCGTTACGCGGATGTTCGCTACGTGGGACAGGCGTTCGAGCTCACGATTCCGGTTCCGGAAACGGAGGGCTGGCTGAAAGCGCTGGGCGGCGAGTTCCACGCCCGCTACGAGGCGCGCTACGGGCATTGCCATCCGGGGGATCCGCTCGAGATCGTAAACCTGCGGGTGCGGGTCTCGGGCCTGGTGGACAAGTTGAAATGGGTGAAGGTGGAGAATCCCGGGGGCGGGTTGGATGATGCGCTCGTGGAGCGAAGAAGCGTCGTGTTCGAAGAAGATGTTCCCGATTGTCCCGTCTACGAGCGCGATTCCCTGCCAACGGGCGCGGAGATTGGCGGGCCCGCCGTCATCGAGGAATACGGCTCGAACACCCTCGTGCCCCCCGGCTGGACGGCGAGGCGGGACGCTCTCGGGCATCTTTACCTGAGCGCATCGGGCTGATTTATCTTAAAGGTTCCCATGAGCGAAGCGGTGAAATACGGATACGGCTACGGGATGCAGCCGGGGGATGTCCCCACCCATGCCGATTTTCTGGACTTCATCGAGAAGGTGGAACAAGCCGGCTTCGATTCTTTCTGGCTGGACGATCACATCGCCTTTCGCGGCAATTTTTTGGAGAGCTTAGCCGCCCTCGCCGCCGCAGCGGCCAGAACAAAGCGCATCACACTCGGGAGCCTCGTTTATCTGCTGCCCTTGAGACGCCCCGCCATCGCGGCGAAGGCGGCGGCCACGGTGGATTTTCTGAGCGGGGGCGGTCGCTTCATCTTCGGCGTGGGTGTCGGCGGCGAGGAGGCGCGGGAGTTCGAGGTCTGCGGCGTACCCGGAGCCGAGCGCGGCGCGCGGACGGATGAGGCCATCGAGGTCTTGCGCAAATTATGGACAGGGGAGGCGGTGAGCCACGAGGGACGATTCTTTCGCTTCTCGGATGCGCGGCAAAGCCCACCACCCTTGACCCCGGGCGGCCCGCCGATATGGGTGGGCGGCAGGAGCGAGGCCGCGCAAAGGCGCGCCGCTCTTCTGGCGGACGGCTACGCGCCCTATCTCTATTCTCCTTCTCGCTACGAGAAGGGACTGGAGCAGGTTCGCCGCCTGGCCGCCGGGGCCGGGCGCGCGCTCGACGATCCGAAAAAGCCATGGACGCCCGCGCTTCACCTGTTCGTGAACTTGCGGGAAAAAGAGAATGATGCGCTCGACAGTGGTGCGGAAAACCTCTCGATGCGCTATGGGATGGATATGCGCGATGCGGCGAAGAGATATCTGCTTCATGGAGCAATTGAGCGATGCGCCGAGCGGGTCGACGCGTATTGGAAGGCGGGCGTTCGGCACTTCATCTTCAAGGCGGCCGCGCCCGCCGGTGAGGAGACGGAGCACATGACGCGGCTGGCCGGAGAACTCCTGCCCGAGGTGAGGCGCCATGTCGGCTGAGGCGAGCGGACACGTCGATACGTTCGCCCGAGACAACCTGCCGCCGCAATCCCTGTGGCCGGAGATGGACTACGGCGTCCTGCCGGAGTTGGCCGCCTATCCGGCGCGGATCAACGCGGGCGTAGAGTTGATAGACAAGATGGCCGTGGGCGATCAGGCCGCGCGGCCTGCGATTTATTACGGCGAGGCGCTTTGGAGCTATCGCGACCTTTTGGAGAACGCGGGCCGCATCGCCTCGGTGATGACCGAGCGCTTCGGCCTCGTGCCCGGAAACCGCGTGCTTCTTCGCGCCTCGAACCATCCCACCCTCGTGGCCGCGTGCCTCGGGGTGTTGAAGGCGGGCGGCGTCGTGATTCCGACCATGCCGGTGATGCGCGAGCGTGAACTGGCTTACGTGATCGAAAAGGCGTGGGTCGGCTTCGCGATTTGCGACGAAAAGCTAAGTGCAGATTTGCTCGCCGCGGCCGGGTCCTCCGAATCCCTGGAGAACATCGTTCTCTTTGGCAGTGATGGGCCAGACAGCCTGGAAGCCCTGATGGCCGAAGCCCCGCCAGAGTTCCAAAACGCGGATACGGCGGCGGACGACGTGGCCCTCATCGGCTTCACCTCGGGCTCGACGGGCACGCCCAAGGGCACCGTGCATTTCCACCGCGACCTGCTTGCCGTGGCGGACACGTTTCCCAAATACCTCTTCGGCCTCGGCCCCCAGGACGTCGTTTGCGGCAGCCCGCAGATCGCCTTTTTGTACGGGTTTTGCGCCTTCATCACCGACGCCCTGCGCTTCGGGGCGTCCTCGGTCCTGCTGGAAAGAGGGACGCCGCGCGATCTGCTCGAAGCCATAGATAAGTACAGGGGGACGGTGTGCTTCAGCACGCCCTCGGGCTACAAGCAGATGCTCGACATCGCGGAAGGTTATGACCTCCGCAGCCTGCGCGCCTGCATTGCGGGGGGAGAGCCTCTCGAGCCTTTCGTGTTCCGCGAATGGCGCGAGCGGACGGGCGTCTCGATCATCAACGGCCTCGGCATCTCGGAGCTTTTGCACATCTTCATCTCGGCGAGCGGAGAAGACGTCCGCCCCGGAAAGATCGGCCGCGCGGTGCCCGGCTACGAGGTGCGCGTGGTGGATGAGGAAATGCGCGATACGCCGCCCGGCGAGGTGGGGCAGATGATCGTCAAAGGCCCTACCGGGTGCCGCTATCTCGACGACATGGAGCGGCAGCGGGGCTACGTGCGGGAGGGCTGGAACATGACGGGCGACCTCTGCCGCGTCGACGCGGAGGGATATATCTCCTTCGAGGCGCGAACCGATGACATGATCAACACCGGGGGGTACAACGTCTCGGGCCTCGAAGTCGAGGCCGTGCTGCTCGAACACCCCGAGGTGCGCGAGTGCGCGGTGGTCGGTTCGCCGAACGCGGAGCGCGGGGAGATCGTGAAGGCGTTCGTCGTTCTCTCGGGCACCGCCGAAGCAGACACGGACGAAGCGCAGGACGCGCTGGTCCGGGAGCTTCAGGATTTCGTGAAAGCCCAGCTCGCACCCTATAAATACCCGAGAGCGGTGGAGTTTTTGGAAAGCCTGCCTCTCACGGCCACGGGCAAGATACAACGCGGCGCTCTTCGCAAGCTGGAGAAAGAGCGCGCGGGGGCCGGGGCGGGCTGACGCATCGCGCAGGCTTCACCGCCATGGCCGGTTGCGCCCGGTGGTTTTTCGCTCATCCGGGGAAATTCCGGCGGCGTCTCACTTTGAAAACGGGAACGTCGCGAAGGCGGGATATGAAACCGGCGGGTTCCGGCCTCAGCTTCCGGTGCGCTCGATGAGCACCTTTTGCCCTTCGATGAGCGCCCTGAACCCGGCTCTGCTTTCCCCCTGTTCTTCGACGAGCGCCCTGAGGGCGGACGTGCTTTCCCTGAGCGCGGACGTGCTTTCCTCATGTCCTTTGATGAACGCTCTGAACCCGGCTCTGCTTTCCTCGTGCTCTTCGATGAGCGCTCTGAACCCGGCTCTGCTTTCTCCCTGCTCTTCGACGAGCGCCTTGAGCGCGGATGTGCCTTCCCTGAGCGCGGCCCTGCTTTCCTCATGTTCTTTGATGAACGCCCTGAACCCGGCCCTGCCTTCCTTATTCTCTTCGATGAGAACCTTGAGCGCATTCCTGCTCTCTTTCATCTCCTCTATGCTTTCATCGATCTTCCGCATGTTTTCTTCATGGCGGCGGATGCTCTCGCGCTCCCTGGATTCCGTGCCGCGCTGCATCTGCAGGATCCCGTAGAATATCAAGCCGAGGCCGATGTATTGCCCGATGAGGCTGTAGGTTTCATACGGGGTCATGCGCCTTTCTCCACCTCTTCGCCGCGCCGTTTTCGGTCGTGGCTTCGCGTCGGCCGGCCTTTTCCGTCCATCGGGGTCCGCAGCCGTTTCGCTTCCCCCGGTTGCCAAGATACTAAAGTCTCATAAGGCTTCAGAAGGTGTCAAGACCATAATTGAACGATCGGTTTAACTGTCCACTGCCCACCCAGAGGTTGTTGAAAAAGCCTCCTCCTGAGGGGATAAAGGCAACCCCCCCTACCCCCCCTTGACAGGGGGGTATGAAAAGGCGACGCCCGCCGCCGGTAGAGGGTTTTTTTCTTGCCCCCCTGACAAGGGGGGGTAGGGGGGGTTGGTTTTCAAGGCGAGAGCCTGCGCCTCCGCCCGGTTTCGGGTTTTCGCCGGAATGACGGGGGTGGTCAATTCCGACCGAGGATGACTTTTTCAACAACCCCTCTCCCGTCTTGCGGCGGTTTTGATAAACATGGTATTCTCTCTCATTATATTCATCATAAAATCATTCAATGCTCTTTCGGTATTACTGTATTTCCTGTGCAGAGGAATCGAAGGAGAGCCATATTTTCCCGACACATTCGGTGCGCCCCGTCTCGGGGCGTTGATTGAGTCCATGACGCAAGCCGCGAATCCTGCGGCCCAGAGGGGAGGCTGAAATCGTGGATAACAGAACGAACGTACGGGGTCTCATTTTCAAATCGGTATTGGCGGTTATTCTGGGAGTGGCGCTCGTCTTCACGGCCGCCACGCCTTCGGAGTCGGCCGTCAAGCGGGTCGTCATCACCCAGGCGGTCGAGAGCCTCGCCTTCGTCAGCAACTACGTGGCGCGCGCGAACGGCTATTTCGCCGAGGAGGGTCTGGCGGCCGAGGTCATCTCCACGCGGGGCGGCGGGCCGGACATCAAGGCCAACCTCGCGGGCCAGGCGGATTTCTCCATCGCGGCGGGAACCTACCAGATCAACGCCGTCAAGGCGGGCGGCGCCCTCATTGCGGTAATGAGCTGTCTCAACCGCAGCATCGTCAACTCCGCCATCCGCACAGACGTCGCCAAGAAGCTCGGCATCACCGCCAAGACGCCCTACAAGGAAAAGATCAAGAAGATGAAGGGCCTGACCGTGGGCGCCACGCGCCCCGGCGCGCTCACCTACAACCAGGGCGAATACTGGATCCGCCAGGCCGGCTACACGCCCAACAAAGAGGTGAAGCTCATCGGCGCGGGCGCGGGCCCGGTGCTCGTCGCAGCGCTGCAGCGCAACAAGATTCAGATAGCGATCCAGACGATTCCCGTGCCGGAGACGGCCATATTCAAGGGCATCGGCATTCCCTTCGTCACGAACTCCGCGGGCGATGACCCGGAGATGGACCAGTTCATGATGGAGGTCCTGCTCGTGCGGCCCGATTACGCGAAGAAAAACCCCGAGACCGTCCGCAAGGTGGTCCGGGCGCTTCTCAAGGCCAACAACTGGATCGCCAAGCACAGCGCGGAGGATATTCGCAAGAAGATCCAGCTTTACTTCGCCAAGACCGACAAGAACCTGCTGCGCGTGAGCATCGAGGCGGTGAAGACGGCCGTCTCGCTCGACGGGAAAATCACCCAGCGCGCGGTGGACATCACGCAGAACCTGCTCATCGCGGCGGGCAAGCTCAAGAAGGCGTTCCCCAGGAGCACCCTGGTGACGGACGAATATCTGCCCGGCAAGATGTGAGCGATAACTTCCGACTCTGAAAATCGCCGGGGAGGGGCCGCCATCCGCCTCTCCCCGGCGTTGGAGATTCATACGCCGTGCCTCCAATTCTCACGATCAAGAACCTGCAAAAAGAATTCTTCTCGCGTGGAAACCGCGTGCTCGCCGTCGAGGATTTGAGCCTCGAGATCGAAGAGGGCGAGTTCCTCACCATCGTGGGGCCGAGCGGCTGCGGGAAGTCCACGCTGCTGAACTGCATCATCGGGCTGGTGCACCCCACTTCGGGCGTCATCACCTACAAGGACAGGAAGCTTCACGGCATCAACACCGATATCGGCTACGTGCCGCAGTCGGACTATCTCTACCAATGGCGCACGCTCATCAACAACGTCGCCTTTCCGCTGGAGATGCGCGGCGTCGATCAGAAGACCCGCCACGAAAAGGCGCGCGAACTCATCCAGCGCGTCGGCCTCGCGGGGTTCGAGGATCACTACCCACACGAACTCTCGGGCGGAATGCGCCAGCGGGCCAACATCATACGCACTCTTATTTACGACCCGGAAGTCATCCTGATGGACGAGCCGTTCGGGCCGCTCGACGCCCAGACGCGGATCATCCTTCAGGACCAGCTTCTGAAACTCTGGCGCGAGGCGCGGAAGACCGTCATCTTCATTACGCACGATCTCGTCGAGGCCATCGCCCTGGCCGACAGGGTCGTCGTCATGACGAGCCGGCCCGGCAACTTGAGGAGCGTCGCCGAAGTGGACATCCCGCGTCCGCGCGACGTGTTCACCATCCACAGCGAGGAATCGTTCCGCAAAACCTACGACCAGCTGTGGCAGGAATTGCGCGAGGAGGTCCAGCGCAGCGAAGATTGGATGAAAAACGGGTCCGCCGGTTAAACGAGCGGATGAGAGGGGGAACCCCATGGTCGACATGATCGATAAAGAGGCGAGTGAGGACAAGGGAGTGGACGAACCCGAACAGAGTGCTCAGGAGGCTCCCGCCCGCGTCCGGTTGCCCAAGCTGGGCGAGATCCTCCTGACGATTCCCTTGCCGGGCGTACCCCAGATCTGGCGGGGCGATTACCTGATTGGCGCGCTCCTGCTGGGCCTCACCGCGGCCGGCTACATGATGTGCTCCGTCACGGGCATGTTCTTCCACGCCATCGCGTTCGTGGACGTCTCCATCACGCACACCGGCCGCATCATCAAGAACTCGCGCCTGCGCATGTTCGCCTACCGGGCCTCGTTCGCGATCGGCTTTCTGGCGATGTGGGAACTCAGCGCATGGGAACTCGGCCCCAAGCAATGGCTCTGCGTCGATCCCTTCTGGTTCGGTTCGCCCCTGCGCGTCATGGACTATATGGTGGAGATAACGCTCTCGGGCAGCCTGTTCATCGACACGTGGACGACGATGTACGAGGCGTTCCTGGGTTACGTCCTGGGCGCGGCGCTCGGCATCGCCCTGGGCTTCATACTGGCGCGTCTGGAGACGCTGGCCGAGATACTCGACCCCTTCATCGTCGCGGTGAACGGCATTCCGCGCGTGGCGATGGCGCCGATTCTCATCATCTGGTTCGGCATCGGTGTGGAGTCGAAGATCGTGCTGGCGGTGAGCCTCGTGTTGTTCCTCACCTTCATGAACACCTACTCGGGCTTGAGAGGCGTGGACCCGAACCTCAAGAATCTGGCGCAGGTGATGGGCGCGAACGAGATGCAGGTTCTCTGGAAGGTCACGCTGCCCGCCGCGATGCCCTGGATATTGACGGGCCTCAAGATAGGCGTTCCCTTCGCCATCATCGGGGCCATCCTGGGCGAGTTCATGGCGGCGAGCAAGGGGCTGGGCTTCATGATCCAGCACACGAGCAACCTGTTCAACATCGCGGGTTCGTTCGCGGGCCTCATCCTGCTCATGTTCATCGTGCTGATCGCCAACGCGGCGGTGAACTGGCTCGAGCGCTATCTCCTGCGCTGGCGGCCGAAGCAGCAGGCCGCCGGCGAGGGCGCGACGGACGTGTATTAGGGTTTCCGGCTCGTATTCTTTCTGATTGGTCGCAGGGGCGGACCGATGTGTCCGCCCTGGTTGTCGTGCATGCTGCACCTGTAGGGGTTGTTGAATAAGTCCCCCGCCGAGGGAAAATTTGTTTGTGTGTAGGTCGGACATATATGTCCGACATACATGCGACCCTGCTTTTTTTCACCTACTACAAGGGCCGCATGTATGCGGCCCCTACACTCCCTTCGGCAAGTCGGAATCCCGTTGCCGTCATTGCGGGGTTTTTCAACGGCCCCCTGTAGGGGCGACCTCCTCCTCGGGGGCGCCCCACAGTTCGCGAAACGCCCCTGCGCTTTTGGTCGTCATTCCGGCGCATGCCGGAATCCAGAACCGATGAGAGAACCAGAGATCGAGGGAATCCCGCCGCCTCTGACGGATTGCCGAGCACTCGCCTTTTATCCATTCTCGTCCGCTCTGGATTCCGTCGAACACTCCCTCCTCGGTCGGGTCCGACACCGGAATGACGGCAATCTGCAATTCGGGACCTATGGGGGGCGGAAACCGTAGGGACAGGTCGCGACCTGTCCTTACAATTTCATCGCACCTGCCGTAGGGACAACCCCCCGTGGTTGTCCGTTTTTCTATTCCCCCGCCTCCGGCGGCCAGGGCGTGACGCCGATTTCTCCGCGCATCAGGCGGCGGAACGCGACCCGCCGCCGGATATCGCGCGAGACGGCGCTCACGACGCGCCGCCACGCCACGTACAGCACGCCGTCGGCACGTCTTTGTTCTTTACGTGAAAGCGCGCGATAGCGTTCGATCTGGGAATCGCCTTGCTCATCTTCCGAGACGACGGGGGGATCGATATAATATACGTTCAGCCCGTTTTCCCAGAAACGAGGGATGGCTTGGTCGATCTCCCACATCATAATAGGTGTGTTCTCAAGAAAATGGCGGGCCGCCTCGCGCGTGATGACGTAGCCTTCATTCCCGTAGTCGTGGTAGCGCACCCGGCCGACTTGGTGCCCAGTTTCCATGCGCTCGCAGGGAATGAAGGTTCTGGACGAGCGCCGGTTCAGCTTGACGACGTCGAAGGCGAACGGCCTGCGCTCGAGCGCGTCCAGCACCTCGGGCAAGTCTACCGATAACACGGCGTCATCCTCGAAGACCGCCGCTGTTTCCGGACCGTTCTCGACGATTTCCCGCATCACCTGCCGCTGGCTTAGCCAGTTGGCGATGGAGCCGTCGGCCTGGGGCCAGAGTCCCAGGCGCCGCCTGGTTTCCCTGTCGACTTGGGCGTAGTGCTCCGGCGTGAGTTCTCGGGCGTCGACGGCTCGGTGAAACGTCGCCTCAAGCCCCAGCGATGCGAATTGTTCCTCCATCCGGCGACGGCGCTCGCAGGCCCTTTCGAGATTGATGACGAACGCTTTCATGGTCGGGTCCCCTCGTGTCGGCGAATCTTTCTCGTGTGCCGCCGGACGATTCTGACGCATATCCTCCCGAATTATCAAAGCGCTTGGCGGCGTTTGCGCACCAGGTCGAGGATCAGGCGCTCGTACTGATCGATCGAGGCGTCGAAGGAGAACTCCTGCGCCCTGGCGAGCAACGCCTCTTTATCCGGCGGGGAATCGAGAACGCGCTCCATGGCCGCCGCAAGCGCGGAATCATCCCCCACCGGAACGAGCGGGCCGAACCGACCATTATCGAGGATTTCCGACGCGCCGGCTTGGCAGTTCGTGCTGACGCACGGGCAGCCGCACGCCATCGCCTCGATCAGGACAGTGGGCAGACCTTCATACCTGGAAGAAAGAACGAACAGCGAGGCGCGGCTCATGAAGGCGTAAGGATTCGAGGCCCAACCGGGCAGAGACACTTTTGCTTCCACCCCCAATTTGCGGGTCATTTTCTCCAGCCTCTTCCGCCATCTCCCTTCACCGAGAATGATCAGGCGGGCATCGCGATTTTTGGAGATTCGGGCAAACGCGCGCAACAGGGTCGGATAATCCTTGACCCGAGCCAGCCGACCGGCGCTCAAGATAACCGGGGGTCCGTTGTCCAGCATCCAGGGATGATCTGGAACGGCGCGAGCCAACTTATCAATTTCCGCGATGTCAGCCGGATTGTAGATTCGGGTTATTTTATTCCGGGGGATTCCAAGCTTGAGGGCGAGGTTGTCGGCAACGCCGTCCGATACGGCGACAATATGATCCGCCGTGGGGAATAGAATCGCATAGAGCTTGCGGAATCTGCGCTTTCTGTTCATGAGGACGCTGTGCACTGTCGGGATTGTAACGGGGTTCAGCTTAGTGAAACCTAGCGCTAGCAGCGCCGCCGATTTCGATCCGGGGAGAGAAGGGAGGATGAAGTCCGGTTCTTTATCGTCGATATAGGCGGTCACGGAACGGGCGTCGCCCAGTAAATCTCTTCGTAAAAATTTCAGTATTCTGAAACCGAAGCGCCGCGCGAGGTGCACGCGGTCTCGAAAGTCATTTATCGGTTCTTGTTTCAATACGAACCGGCGCGCCCCGTCAGGGACTTCATTTGCGAGCGTATCTGTTTCCTTAAACTGGAGGAGGTCTACCGTATATCCGCGTTCAACCAGCCCGCGCGCCAATCTCAGTACGGAGCGTTCCGCGCCGCCGCCGCCCAAGTGAGGAATGGCGAGAACAATTCGCAAGGATTCTTTAGGTTCGCTCATTTTTATAATGACCCTTGGGCATCCCTAACATTCATTTTTCCCTTTTATCAGCACATACGATATTTGAAAATTTCTGTCTGGAGCCCCGATCAATGGTTTTGAAATCGTCTGCGCTGCGGGAATTTCTCGACCGCTGCGGTTTTTCTCCAATCGCATTGCCAACGCACGGGGCGCTGCATCGGGTTCGCCTCTCCAGATGCTCAAACAATCTACAGCCCCTCCAGGAACTGGAAGCTCTTGATCAAAATTGCGCGGAGCACGAACGAGGCTGTCAGGAAAGAGAATACTGAAATTGCCAGCGATATCATGCCCGTCGGCGAAAATCACACCACCAGTAAAGCCACTGGCTTTCAAATCATCGGCAATCGCCGCAACAGGAATAAACTGGCGGCAGTTGGTGCATTGGTTTGGCCCAAATTCATTCAGCGCGAACCTCGCGCCGAGCGCCACCAGTGAAGCGCATGCAACGACAAGCAGATAGTTTCGTGCCCGATTCCAGGCGGGCACCCCATCCAACCGCGCAAATGCCCATAGCGGGACGATAAACAACGGGACGTGAAACCACCGGGCTTTGACTTTTTCTGCGGCCAACAGGAAGAAAAGAGCAGCGATGGCCAGCATCCCGATTACGATGGTGCGAGCGAGTATCTTGCGATATCCGAACGGGTCGTCCTTTCGGGGTTTCGTCCATCGTAACAACTCCGGGATCGCGAGGGCCCCGAGGACGGGTAGAGATAGATATTCCAGAGTTTTGAGGATGGTGAGGCCGACAGCACATACTCGAAGCCATAGCCCGGCGCCGGCTGCATCCGCCTCCACCAGTTGTTCAGCAGAACCTAACGGTTCGAAGCCATTCTTGATTAGCCAATAAAGATGCGGCGAGGTAACTGCAAAACCCGCGATGAACAAGAGAAGAACACCCGGAAGACGCAACCTGTGTCTGACATCAGGTGATGTGAGTATTGTCATCAACCCCGCGGCGGCAAAGACGGCGAAGTTATACTTGGCCAGTATACCTGCAGCCAAAGCAATTCCAAGGAAGGCGTAGTCACGAAGCCTGCCGGATTCGACCACACGCGCATAAAAGTAAACGCTCGCGGCGATTGCAACAGCAAGCAGATTCGTATGGGTGAGGTCGTGATGGTTATAAAACGCTATCGTATAGAAAAGGAGATAGGAAAGAACACAAAGCGCCGCGCACCGTTGATCCGCAACGAACTTCCTTGCCGTAAGGTACAAAAAAAGAAAACACAGAAACTGAAGGAGATAACGCAGGATGGAATGAGCCACGAGATTGTGGCCCGACACTTTGCTGACGGCAATCAGCAACCATGTATAGAGGGGCGGTTGCCTGAAACCATAACCTCCGGCCAGGGATTGCGCGTAAAGCGCCTGTTCCGCGTCATCAATGCCGAGAGTCGGTGACATCATGAAGCGAACGGCGGCATGCAGCAGCACATATGCGAGGATCCCGACGACCACCAGAAACGGACTCACCAAAATCCTCGATGCTCGTTCAGGCCAGACACGCATCGTCGCGCAAATCCCTTTCGCAAAATACTATGGAATCTATACTCGGGCCGCAGTTGGAATTCGTTCCCGATGGATGAAGATAAGGTTCCGAATATATATGAAGAGGGCTACACCTTGCCCCAGGATTAGAACTATTTCCTTTCGATGCAGGCCATAGATCAACACGATCGTTGCGCCCGCAATGGAGAAATACCAAAAGATGCGCGGAATAATCGAGCGTCCGGCCTGCTCACTGGTATACCACTGGCAAACAAAGCGCAGAAAGAACATTCCTTGTCCGGCAAGGCCCACAATCGTCCATGTATCGAATCGGGCCATGAGTTCATTGATGTAGATAGCCATTTATTCCTCGTTTTCGTTTCTGGGAGAGCGTTCTTCGAACTTTATTTCTGCTGCGCAAGGTCGCTTAAAAAGCCACAGCACTCCGAAGATGTCCGGTATTGTTTCCACCAGTCTGTCGATGGTTCCATATTTCGATTGTCCGTGCCTGCGCGGCCGATCATCCACATCGACCTCAACGACCGTTCCGCCTGCGCGAATCACCAGCGGGGCGTAAAATCTGTGCATCGTGCGGAACGAAGGCAGTGCGAGCAACAACTCCCGACGCAAGACCTTTACGCCGCAAGCCATGTCATTTGTCGGGTCTTTGAACAATCGGCGGCGCAGAGAGTTGATCAGGCGTGAGGACACCTTTTTAAGTAGTCCGTCGTGACGGTGGCGACGGCGGCCGCAAACCAGATCCGCTTGGATTCTTCCATCCAGCAATTCACTGACGATATGCGCAGAATCGCGAGGGTCATTCTGACCGTCCCCATCGAGCGTGGCTATCCAGGGCGCGCGCGCACAACGCGCACCGGCCAGAATAGCGGCGCTTTTACCCGCACGCCGGGAGAGACGGATCAGGTGAACAGACCGCCTGCCGCGCATTTCTTCCCGAACTTCCACAACGCTCTCATCCTGGCTGGCGTCGTCCACGACCAGGATTTCGCAGGGGATCTCCGAAAAAGCCCCTTCCACTTCGCCAAGAAACGGCCCGATGTTGCCGGCTTCGTTGTACACTGGAATCACAACGGAAACGAAGGGTATTTCGGCTTTGTCATTTGGAGCAGTCATCTTATTTTGGTCCATCTCCAAACACATGAATCTTCAACGCCTGCGTCTTGCTTCGGCGCATGGCTCAATATCCGCCGTTTCATCCCTTTGTTCCGGTTTGTTTACCGGGTCTGCACGGAAATTCATGGAATTTTTTCGTAAATTTCCGCAGGCCGGTTTTGTTCCATCTCCGTGGGCGATAGTAGCATTTTTCGGCTATGGGGTAACGGGTAGGGCGCGAGATTCTTTGGGCGGCAATCGTAGCCGTCATTGTGGAAGCGCAATGACCCTTACGATACGTGTGGATTCGCTCGTCATTCTGGTGCGATCGGATACAACGGTCCGCCTCCATGCCCGCTTCCCGATCCGCTCAAGGCCAGGACAGGTTGAATATAGGGTCGCTCGATGCTCCGCGCTTTTTCGTACAGCGCGTCGACCCGCTGCTTATTCAAACAACCGTCCTATCTTCTGAGCTACGAGGGGTTTTCACTATTTGTGCTCCAGGCACAAAAAATAGTTTACCTTGGAGATTAGATTGTTAATTTCAAAGAGGTAACATGATGATCCGAAATTCGGGAATGCTTATTTGCATCAATTCATAATTTTACGGGTTTTAGTTTTTACTAAAAGTTTTAGTAAGTAAAGAACACTGAACAGAAATTATGGAACAATTTATCAGCCCATGGTTTCGTCGTTATCTTTGTTTGACAGGCGATGTGGCTAGGTTCAGAGAAGAAAAGACTTTCAAGTTGTTTCTTCGTTACACATAAAGAGGATTATATGCCATGAAGATACGGCACATGATTAACAGACTTATCGCCGGAAGCGGTTATCAGATAGCCAAGGAAACTTCGGGGTCTGGTTCTTATTATGATTACGCTCTCCATATCTACAAGAATGAAAATGGGTCGTTCGATTATGCGCGTTATCGGAAAATCCAGCAGGAGGGAAACTTGCGAAAGATTCAGCAGACGTGGGCTATGGAGGAGAACATCCAGTTTCTCGCTAACTATATTCGAGCCGAAATCGGTACGCCCACGTTCGGAATTTGCCACGGGACTAGACGGGGAGAAGAACAAGCATGGTTTCGTAAATACTTGAGTTGCGAGGTCATCGGAACGGAAATATCCGATACCGCGAAGGATTTTCCCCATACTGTGCAATGGGATTTCCATGAAGAGAACCCTGAATGGTCGAACAGGGCCGATTTTGTCTATAGTAATTCATTAGATCATAGCTACGATCCAGAGATGTGCCTCAATACGTGGATCAACAGTTTGAAGATTGGCGGCCTCTGCATTCTGGAACATGATCACCACGAGCATAGCCCGAATAACCAGAACGAACTCGATCCCTTCGGTGTGGATATCGTTGTGATGGCCTACATGATTGCGGTTTGGGGGAAAGACCGGTTTTTCCTGAAGGAGTTAATTGACGCACCGCACGGCAACATGCGGCGGTTCTTGATTATACAGCGACGAAAATAACTTCAAGCGTCTTCCTATGGCTGGGGTGGCAGGCGATCATGCCGATCGATAGTGAGCGGTTACCCTCGGCGAAAAAGCAGGGTTGCATGTATGCAACCCCTACAGATGCGTATTTTCTCCCATGCGCACCCTTCCCTATGCGCTCAATGCCAGGACAGGTTGATGCAGGGGCGTTCGATGCTTTGGGCTTTTATGTAGAGAGCGTCGACCCGCTGCTTGTGAGCAGGGACCCGCTTTTCGTGCGTTTCCGCGAAGATATGGTCGATGCGCGCCAGGACGTCCGGCCTCTCGAACAAGGATTCGAGCAGTTCGACCTCAGCGCCTTCGATGTCGATCTTGAGTATGCCGACGTCTTCATCGAGATTTTCGAGATAGCGGATGAAGTCTATCTGTTTGACCTCGACGGCGTCTTCTTCGTGGACGTTCCTCTTGCGGGCGATGACCGAACTCGATTCCGAATACATGGCGGGGTCGCTCTCGAATCGGGGGTGTCGGTAGAGAAGAGCCTTCTTCTCGCAAGCTCCTGCCGCCGCGTTCTCTATCTTGACGTTGTCGAGATCCGCAATGTTGGCCTGAAGCTCGGCAAAAGCCCACGGATCCGGTTCAAAGGCGATGACCCGTTTGGCCCCCATCGCCATCTTTTTGGTGTACGCGCCGACATTGGCGCCCAGGTCGATGCACGTCATGCCTTCGGAGCGGCGGAGCGCTTCGTCAAACGCCGCAAGGCTGTGCAGCCCTATGAATTTGCGTTGGTAATAACGCCCCCATTTCCCCGGCAGCCGGCGCAGCAGGTTGTACCGGAAAAATTTATAGGTTTGATAGAAGCCCGATTTTTTCATTGCTCCCCCGCAGACCGGCTCCATTCCATCTCAGCCGGCGATAGTAGCATTTCTGCGCCGATGGGGTAACGACTCTCGGGTTGCATCCTCTCCTCTCCGGTCGCGTTCGACCCCAAACCCGTTTTACGCAGCCCGTCGCTCCCCCTCACTCTGAGTAGCGGCGGAGCCGCGTATCCGCCTCAGTGGGCTGGAAGGAATGAATCAGCATTAGCTTTTCTGATGATTCATGGTAGATTTTCCCGGTGAAAGTTTGTCGAAAAGGGAAAAAACCGGCTGGAGGCGAAAGTGGACGCGGAAACGAGGGAAGAATTTGAAAAGTTGAATAAAAATCTGATTAAAAGTTTCAAGGCAATCGACAGCCGCTTTGAGGCAGTGAACAAGCGATTCGACAACCTTGAGAACAAAATGGATGAAGGTTTCAACAAAATGGACGAAGGTTTCGAGGAAGTGAAGAACATGATGGATCACGGATTCAGTCAACTGCTCCCAAAGGAGCAATGGCCTCCTGACGAACTCGATTTGGAGAAGGCGTCCATCCGGCGAAGATTATAAGGATAAGAAATGGCGCGTGCAGAAGCTGCCTTTGAAAATCGGGGTAAGTCTCGGCAACCCCACAGCGTCCATTCGGTCTATGCAACGCGGAAAGATTTGCCAGTGGATCAAATGGGTTTTCCCAGGGTTTTGTAGAGTTGGGAATTACGAACCGAAAACACGGCGGAAATTTCCATTGTTCGTCACGGGAATCTGCGAAGGGAAACGTGCCGTAATAAACGGAAGGGTAGTGGAATAAGAAGTCCTCTTCCCGTCGTGCGCTGCGAATTATCCGACAGTTTATCCCTTTTCTCCGGTTTATCCGCCGGTTCCGCGCGGAAATTCATGGAATTTTTCCGTCATTTCCCATCGACCGGCTCCATTCCATCTCAGCCGGCGATAGTAGCATTTCTTCGCCGATGGGGTAACGACTCTCGGGTTGCATCTTCTCCGCCCCGACCGGGTTCGGCTCCGGAACCGCCGGGCGATTTCTCGTTCCGCGTAGGAATAATCTCTCGTTTGCCGAGAAGTTTTCGTTCGTCATTCCGGCGAATGCCGGAATCCAGGCGGACATGAATGGAAGAAAAATCTATCATTCGGCGATCCGATACGGGCGGCGGGATTCCCTCTCCCTTGGGTTCTCTCATCGGTTCTGGATTCCGGCATTCGCCGGAATGACGGGTATTGTGATCTCTCCGGAAGGGTGTCGTAGGGGCGCTTCGTGAAGCGCCCGTTTATCCGGCAAGGGCCGTTCACGAGAACGGCCCACTACGGAACAAACCCCTCCTTCAGAACTTTCTCAACACCCCCCTGGCCGGATACGAGCCCGCATTTCCCCGCATTCGGCGTTACCGGGTTTTCGTCGGGGTGGGCGAGAATCGCGCGCGCGAACTTGGAGGAATACCGATGGACCTGGAAAGAGGAAAGCAAACGGATGCGGCGGCCCGGGTTCTGCCGGGGGCGGACCCGGCGCTTTCCGCGCAACCGGAATTACTGAAAAATCCCGTAAATATCGATAAATTCACGGGGTTTTTCGATAAATTCCTGAAAATTACTGACTATGCAAGCAATTGTAATCAAAAGAGTTATCATAAAAACCTGAGCGTCCCGCACTCAGATATGGCGCAAAAAAAATTCAAACCTCCGCATTTGCCCGCATTTGCGATGAATCGAGCGCGGTTTCGCGCATTTCCCCGCAAGTTCTCCACCCCCCGCATCCCCTGCCCGGCCCGGGGCCGCGTCCCGAAAAACCGGGATGGATTCTCGCGCCGAAATGAGGGATAATAGAGGCACCCAACGTCAGGAACGATAATGTTGCCTCCCGGCTCCATGAGGCGAGAGGCATGTCTATTCCAATCCAGGAGGTCAGCAGATGAAAACGTATCGCATCCTGTGTATCGCTCTGATAGCCGTGTTCGCAGCCGCGTTGCCGCTGCAGTCCGCTTCGGCGGCCTATCCCGACAAGCCGATTCAGTTCATCATTCCCTTCGGTGCGGGCGGCGGCGCCGACATCGAGGGCAGGCTGCTCGCCAAGGGCATGGCGAAAGAACTCGGCGTTCCCGTGGTGGCCATCAACAAGCCGGGCGCGGGCGGCGCCGTCACCTACACGTTCGTCAAGAACTCCAAGCCCGACGGCTATACGGTGGCTTGGAACTCCACTTCGGTGCTCACTTCCACGAACATCGGCAACGTGCCCTGGGACTACACGGCGCTCGACCACATCGGGCGGGTGCACTTCCAGCCTTTGACGGTGGCGGTGAACTACAAGTCGAAATGGAAGACGGTCAAGGATTTCGTGGCCGACTGCAAGAAAAAGCCGAACACGCTCAAAATCGGCCACGCGGGCACCGGCAGCACCACGCACTTGACGGCGGTCATCTTCACGAACATGACGGGCTGTAAGGCCATCCTCGTTCCCCTGGGCGTGAAGCGGCGCAACGCGGCGCTGCTGAGCGGCGAGGTCGACGCCATGGGCGCGCCCCTCACGGGAGCGATTCGCCTGGCGAAAGCAAAGAAGTTCCGCATCATCACCCACATCACGGGCAAGCGGAACCCGGCGATCCCCGACGTGCCCACCATGAAGGAAATGGGCCACGACATCGATTTCGACCATTTCCGGGGCCTGAGCGTGCCGAAGGGAACGCCCGCCGCGGTGAAGGCGAAACTCGTGGACGCCATGACGAAGGCCGCCAACTCGGACGCCTTCAAGAAGCTGGCCAAGACGAAGGGCTTCACGATCGACCCGAGCGGGCCGGAAGAGTTCGGCAAAATGCTCGCCAAGCGCGACAAGATTGTCGCCGACATCATGAAGGCCACGGGCGTATACAAGTCCAAGACGAAGAAATAATCGCGCCAGTCGCGTGACAGGCGGGGGCCGCCTCTTCCAAGGAGGGGGCGGCCTTCGTTTTCGAGTCGTTTTCTCTCCTTAGGGCAGATTCGGCATGGGTTTGAGAAACATCGTCGGCGGGGTGGTCATCCTCGGCTTCACGCTCTACTACGGCGGCCTCGCCACCCTGCTGCCAAAGCGCACCACGACGGACGCGCCGGGACCCCATTTCTTCCCGTACCTGATCACCGTCTCGATAATCGTTCTCGCCGTGATGCTCCTCTTTCAGGGGGTCAGGGGGCTGAAAGACTCCGGCGGCCTCGCCGACCTGAGGCCCGAAAGGCCTTCGGCGAACGAGAATTTCAGCATCGCCCGCGCGGCGGCCGGCCTGGTGCTCACGGGGCTTTATTTCCTGGCGCTTTCGACCTTCGGGTTCTTCTGGTCCACGCCCGTCTTCTTCGCCGCCCTCATGTGGACCTCGGGCGAGCGACGGCCGCATATTCTCCTGGCTCTGGCGATAATCGTTCCCATGTTCCTGTTCTTCCTGTTCCGCGACCTTTTTCAGCTTCCCCTGCCGAGGGGAAGTTTTCTGGGATGACGCAAGATGAACGGTGATTTGCTACAGGGGTTCTACCTCGCCCTCGCGCCGACGAGCATTCTGGCCACCGCCCTGGGCGCCCTGCACGGCCTCATATGCGGGATGATGCCGGGCCTCACGACGAGTGCGGGCATCATCATCCTCTTTCCGGTCACCTTCATCCTGGAGCCGACCACCGCGGTGGCGCTGCTGCTGGGCGTTTTCGCGGGCGGAATGACGGGGGGGAGCTTCGCCGCCATCCTCATCAACATCCCCGGATCGCCGTCGGCTTCTGCCACCACGATGGACGGTTTCCCTCTCACCCAGAAGGGAGAGTCCGGGCGGGCGCTGGGCGTTTCCATCGTGTCGAGCTTCACCGGCGGCCTCTTCAGCTTCTTCTGCCTGATATTGATTGCTCCGCAACTCACGAAAGTGGCCCTTCAGTTCCGCGCGGCCGACCTGTTCGGGCTGGTCTTTTTCGGAATGTCCGTCATCTCCGCCTTCGCGGCGAAATCGCTCGTCAAGGGTCTGTTGTCCACTTTTCTGGGTCTCATGATCGTGACGGTCGGGATGGATCCGCTCGTGGGGACTGCGCGCTTCACCTTCGGTGACGCGAACATGCTCGCGGGAATCCACTTCATCGCCGCCCTCGTGGGCCTGTTCGCCATACCGGAAATCGTGGCGAACCTGGCGGAAGGGAACATCCGTTCGGTCGCCTCCAGGTTCGGCCGCGTGTTTCCCAGTTGGGCGGACATCAAGAAAATCCGGCTTCCGGTGGCCATCGGCTCCGTCGTGGGTACTTTCGTCGGCATTCTCCCCGGAGCGGGCGGCCCGATAGCTGTTTTCGTGAGCTACGACTACGCCCAGAAGATCAGCAAGGAACCCGAACAATTCGGCAAGGGCTGCGTGGAGGGAGTGGCTGCGCCCGAATCGGCGAACAGCTCCATCGCCGGCGGAGCGCTCATTCCGATGATGACGCTGGGCATTCCGGGCGACCCGATAACCGCCATCCTCATCGGCGCCCTGCTGGTCCACGGCATGGCGCCGGGGCCGCTTCTTTTCGTGGAACAGGGGCCCTTCGCGTTTTCCGTGCTTTTCTCGTATTTCATCGCGATTTGCAGCACGGCGACGGTCGCGTTCCTGGGCTTGAGGCTCATCGTGAAACTGCTGTCCATCCCCCGCACGCTGCTGCTTCCGATCATCGTCGCCCTGTGCGTTCTGGGGACGTATGCGCTCAGGAATTCCTTCTTCGACGTCTACGTCATGTTCTTCTTCGGCCTCGTGGCGCTTTCCTTCAAGTGGCTTGACATCCCGGTCGTTCCCATGCTTCTCGCGCTCGTGCTGGGGCGGCAGCTTGAGGAGCACATGCGGGTCGCTCTCGCCGCATCGAAGGGTGACATCTCGATTTTCTTCACCTCTCCCTGGTGTCTGTTTTTCCTGTGCCTCTCGATGGTCTCTTTCGCCTGGCCGTTTTTCCTGGAGTGGAGAGTCAGGAAAAGAGCGCTCAAGAAAGCGTCCGCCTCTACTCCTTCCTCCGCATAGAAGGCGCACAACGGTCGTCCTTTTGTAGTTCATTTGGGTGAAAGTGGGCATTCGCGGTGTTTCAGTTACAGTTACGTGATTTGGGCCTCGACACGAAAAACCTGGGCCTTGACCCTGAATCGAGGCTCATCTAACCTGCTCTTCACATTGAAAACAAATTTGCTCTGGCGTCCGGTTTCAGAGTCTGAATGAATCTGATTCCGGCTGTTCGGCTTCGTATGTTTCCATTTTCAAGGGGGGCTTCTCATGCCTGGCTACAGAAAAAAAGCGTTCTTTGCCGGGGCGATAATCCTGGCGATTGGCTTGTTGAGCGTTTCCACTTCGTTCGCGGCGAAAACCATAAAAATCGGCGTTCTCTCTCCATTGACGGGGCTTTATTCCATCGTGGGGAAAAGGACGAGCCAGGGCATCAACATGGCCGTCAAGGAAATCAACGACGCGGGCGGCGTTCTGGGCCACAAGTTCGAAGCGCTGATCCGGGATTCCGAGACGAACCCGGCGAGTTCGGTGCGCACGGCGAGGCGGCTGATCCTGCGCGATAAGGTCTTCGCCCTGCTCGGCCCGCTGCACGGCGGAGCGGCCATCGCCGTGTTGCAGGAATCGAAAAAGCTCAAGACGATGAACTTCCCCTGGGCGGCGACCGAGGAGATCAACACGAAATTCTGCAGCCGCTACACCTGGAGAGTAGGGAGCAGCGCGCAGCAGACCTCCCGCGCGGGCGCCGTCATCGCCCACCGGCTGGGCTTGAAGAAGTGGGCGACGATATCTTCTGATTTCTCGTACGGCCGCTCCGTCGTCCGGCAGTTCTGGAACTACCTCAAAGAACGCGACCCGGGCGCGAAACGCCCCTATGCGGCATGGCCGAAGCTGGGCGAGAACGATTATTCCGCCTACATCAACAAGATGCAGAAGGCGAAGCCCGATGCCATCTACGTCGGCCTGTTCGGCGCGGACCTCATCAAGTTCATGAAGCAGGCGCGTTCCTTCGGGATGTACGAAAAGGTGAAGATATTCACCGATTTCGGGGGCAACCACGTGGTGCTCAAGGCGCTCGGCGATCAGGCGCCGTTCGGCCATTGGGCGAGTTCGCGCTATCTGCACAACTATCCGGTTTCCGCGGCCAACAAGCGTTTCGTGGACAACTTCCGCAAGGCGTACAACGTCTACCCGGACATGACGGCCGGCGAGGCTTACTCGACCGTCCACGTGATTGCGGAATCCATCCGCCGTGCCGGTGCCGTGGACAAGGAGAAGGCGATTGACGCCATGGGCGGCGTCGCCTTCAACGCGCCCGAGGGATGGATCATCATGCGTCCATCCGATCACCAGGGCTGGCAGTCGAGCTTCTGGGGCGTGATTGCAAAGAGTAAGAAATTCCCCTTCCCGATCCTCTCGAATATCCAGGTGATCTCTCCCGTCGAGGGTTCTCACTCCGACGAGAACACGGGCCAGGGCTGCCGGAAATAATCATCGCGCGTGAAGCCATGGACGCCCCGAGAAATTTCCGGGGCGTCGCTTCACTTTCTTCCGGAGGCCCGGGCGTATGGAATTGGACGTCAGTTTTTGGTTGACCCAGTTTCTGAACGGGTTGGCCAACGCGATGGTTCTTTTCCTGATCGCATCGGGCCTCACGATTCTCCTGGGCGTGCTGGGCGTCCTGAACCTGGCCCACGGTTCGTTCTACATGCTGGGCGCTTTTCTGATTTTTTCGAGTTCGATCATCAAGAACCCAAGCTGGTTCTGGGTGGGTTTGCTCATCGCACCCCTCGTGGTGGCGGGGTTCGGGACCATCATCGAAGCGTTCTGCCTGCGCCCCCTCTACGGCCGGGAAAGACTCTACACTTTGCTCCTTACCTATGGCTTCACGCTCATTCTCGACGACCTGGTTCTGCTGATCTGGGGGCGGGATTACAAGTCCGTTCCCATCCCCGCGCTGTTCGAAGGACGATTGACCGTCGGGGATTTCAGTTACCCCGTGTATTTCCTCTTCATCATCGCGGTCGGCCCGCTATTGGGCGTTTTCCTGTGGTTCATTCTGAACAGGACGAACTTCGGGAAACTCATCCGCGCCGCCGCCACGGACAGCGAGATGCTCGACGCCCTGGGGGTGAACGTGAACCGGGTATTCACCGGCGTATTCGCCCTGGGCGCCTGGCTCGCGAGTCTGGGCGGCATTCTGGCCGCACCGATGAGAAGCGTCGAACCCGGTATGGGGGTGGAGATCATCATCGAATCGTTCATCGTCGTCATCATCGGCGGAATGGGGAGTTATCTGGGCGCGTTCGTGGGGGCGGTGCTCATCGGGATGCTCAAGGCGTTCGGCATCGAGATTCTCGAGAATTTCGCGATGATCTTCATCTACGCACTCGTGCTGCCGATTCTGATCTTAAGACCCCGCGGTCTGTTCGGCGAAACGACGATATAGGGATATCAAAAGACGCATGGAAGGTTTGGCGAGCGGAAAAAAATTCTTGAGCCGCCTGATGGAGCGTATTCCCAACCGCTTCGGCGTCACGGCCCTGCTCGCCTTGGCCATTCTCGCGCCGGCCCTCGTTCAAAACGATTATTATATTCAGCTTTGCACGGAAATCCTGATCGCGAGCCTGCTCGCCATCAGCCTGAATTTTCTCATCGGCTACACCGGCCTCGTCTCCCTGGGCCACGCGGTGTACCTGGGCGTGGGCGCCTACGCCTTCGCCCTGCTGACGAAGAACGTCTATCCCTCCATGTGGGCCGGATTGATAGCGGCGGGCGCCTCCTGTGGGCTACTCGCCTGGTTCATGGGCGTTTTCTGCGTGCGTCTGGCGGGGCTTTATTTCGCCATGCTGACGCTCGCGTTCTCTCAAGTCGTCTATACCGTCGCCTACTACTGGCGCGACGTCACCGGCGGAGACGACGGGATGCTCGGCATTCCGAAGCCCGAAATCGGGATTCCGGGCGCGTTCAGCATTTCCCTGGAATCGTTCACGAACTTTTATTATTTCGTGCTCATCATCGTGGCGGCTTTGATATTTCTCGCGTGGAAAATCGCCAACTCCCCTTTCGGCAGGGTGCTGCAGGCCATCCGGGAGAATCCCGAGCGCGTGGAATTCATCGGCCTGCCCGTGCACAGGTACAAATTGTATGCCTTCATCATCGCCGGGACCCTCGGCGGTTTCGCCGGAGGCCTTTACTCGACTTTCCAAGGCTACATTTCACCCGATCTGCTCTACTGGACCCAATCGGGCGAGATCGTTCTGATGACGATCCTGGGCGGCATGTATTCTTTCCTGGGTCCCGCCTTCGGCGCGGGGATGCTCTTGTTCATCCGGGACACGGTTTTGAATTTCATGGAGTACTGGCGAATCGTGGTCGGCGGCATTCTGGTGCTCCTGGTCCTGTTCCTCCCCGGCGGAATCCTGGGATTCTTCGAGGGGTGGGCCTCCAGATTATCGATTGGTGGAAACGATGGCGACGACGCCCGTTCTTGAGACCCGGAGTCTCACCAGGTCGTTCGGTTCGCTTCTGGCGGTGAACGAGGTGGACTTTCGGGTTCCGGAGGGCGAGCTGTGCGCCGTCATCGGGCCCAACGGCGCGGGCAAGACCACATTTTTCAACCTGATTTCGGGGAGGCTCGAACCGACCTCGGGCGGCGTTTTCTTCGAAGGAGAGGACATTACCGGCTTTCCGCCGCACGCCGTGGTGAAAAAAGGGGTGGGCCGTTCTTTTCAGATCACGAACATATTCCCCAGGCTTTCGGTTCTGGACAACGTCCGCATCGCCGTCTTGGCGAGGCGGGGCAAGACGCTGGACATGTTCTCCCCCATCGAGAAGCACGCCGAAGAACAGGACGAGGCGCTCGCGATACTCGGCGAGGTGGAGCTCGGACACAAGGCGCATCACCCGACCACGGAGCTCGGACACGGGGAGAGAAGAAACCTGGAACTGGGCATCACGCTGGCTTTGGAGCCCCGGTTGATCCTGCTCGATGAGCCGACGGCAGGCATGTCGATCGAGGAGACGTCGAGCACGATCAACCTCGTAAAAAAGATATCCCACGACAAAACGGTCGTCTTCACCGAACACGACATGAGCGTGGTTTTCTCGATTGCCGATCGCATATCCGTCCTGCATCAGGGGAGCATCATCGCCGAGGGGACGCCGGATGAAATTCGAAACGACGACCTCGTTCGCCTCGCCTACCTGGGGGAAGAGGTGTGATTCTCAGCGTCGAGAAAATCAATACGTTCTACGGGGACAGCCACATCCTGTTCGACGTGGATTTGACCATCGCCGAAGGGGAGGTGGTGAGCCTCCTCGGCAGGAACGGGGTAGGAAAGACGACGACGCTCCGCTCCATCATGGGGCTGACGCCTCCTCGGGCGGGGAGCGTGCGCTGGCTGGGCGAGGAGGTGCAGCGCCTGAAACCCTACGAGATCGCCAGAAAGGGTGTGGGTTTCGTACCCGAGGACAGGAGGATATTCTCCCGTCTGAGCGTGGAGGAGAACCTGGAGATCGGCGCTTTCAAGCTGGAGGGGCCAAGTGGCTGGACACTTGAGCGAATATATGGTCTTTTCCCCAAGCTTGAGCAATTGAAAACCCATAAGGGAAACGAGCTCAGCGGCGGTGAGCAGCAGATGCTGGCCATCGCCCGCGCGTTGATGGGAGCGCCCAGGCTCGTCTTGCTCGACGAACCCTCGGAAGGTCTCGCGCCGGCCATCGTGAAAGACGTGGGCGAAATGATCGGGACGCTCAAGAATGAGGGGATCGCCGTCTTGCTGGTGGAGCAAAACACCCGCTTCGCCTGCCGGCTTTCCGACCGCGTCTACATCATAGACAACGGCAGGGTGCGCTTCGGTGGCACGGTGGCTGAGCTCGAAGCGGACGAGGAGTTGAAATCGCGCTATCTGGCCGTATGATTTTTTGTTTTCCCTTAAGTGAAAACGAGGAGGATTCTGTATGAGCTCCCGTGTTGAATTCGGTTTGATCATGGCCCTGACCATCCGGGGGCTCGCCGTCGGAAACTTCGAGGACATGAAATCGGTGGCCCGGGAGGCGGAGCGGCTGGATTTCGATTCGGTGTGGCTTTGCGATCACTTCCTGACGCTCGACCCGAGTTCTTATGCGAAAGACGCCGGTTTCGAAGACGAGGGAGAGTCGAAAGGCGTCGGTTCCGGTTCCATCCCCTTGCTCGAAACCTGGACGGCGCTCAGCGCCCTCTCCCAGGTGACGAAAAAACTCCGCCTCGGGACCAGCGTTCTCAGCAACTCCTACCGCATCCCCTCGGTGCTCGCGAAGATGGGCGCCACGCTGGATCACATCAGCGGCGGGCGGCTCGACTTGGGTCTCGGCGCGGGCTGGATGCAGGAGGAATACGAGGCCTACGGCATTCCCTTCCCGAGGGCTTCGGTCCGCATCGCCCAGATGGAAGAGGCGATTCAACTGATCCGCAAGATCTGGACGGAGCCCAACCCCACGTTCGAGGGAGAGCACTACACGATAAAAGGCGCGGTGTGCGATCCCCCGCCGGTTCAGAAGCCCTCGCCCCCGATATGGATCGGCGGGGAGGGGAAAAAGGTTCTCCGCGCCGCGGCGAGGCATGCGGACGGCTTCAACGTGCGCTGGTGGCCGCCGGAGCGCTATCTCGAAAGAAAAGACGAGATCGACGCCAACTGCGCGGAGGCGGGCCGCGACCCCGAAGCGTTCAGACGCTCCTTGATGTGTCTCCTTTTGCCGAGTCATGACCGCGCGCGGGTCGATGCGGAAAGGAAACGATTTGCCGCCATTCCGGAGACTGGTATAATTTCGGGCGAACCCAAGGAATGCGTGGAGCGGATGATGGAATACGTCGACGCGGGCGTTTGTCATTTCCTGTATACGATCCCCGACGTCGCCGAAATGGATATGCTTCGCCTCGCGGGAGAAGAGATTCTTCCCGAGGTCAGGAATCTGTCGAACGGGGGCTGATGCCCTCCTATGAGCAGGGAGATTTTCCAATGAACGAACACCAGGACATGGCCGATTACCTGAAACCCACCGAATTCATCGATTCGGACAATCCCGACATCGTATCGAAGGCGGAGGAACTCACCGAAGGCTGCGCGGATGACACGGAAAAACTCGGCAATATCTATTATTTCGTCCGCGATTTCCCCTACGACATTCTCGATTCGTTCCGCTACCTCGCCGAGGGGAAGCGCCAGGCGAGCGACGTGCTCAATAACGGCAAGGCGTTCTGCATGGGCAAGGCCAGCATGTTCGCCGCCCTTTGCCGGGCTTCGGGCATCCCCTCGCGCATCGGGTTCCAGCAGCTTCATTGCCCCGATAAACCTTTCATGAACGAGGAAGTCGCGAAGATCTGGGGCGACCGCAAGCTACCTTGGCACTCGCTCGGAGAGGCGTACCTCGACGGCAAGTGGCTCAAGCTCGACGCCACAATCGACAAGGAATTCGCCGCGCGAAAAGGGCGGGTATATTCCCAGGAATTCGACGGCGTAAGCGACATCCCCTCCGTGGAAGGCCCCCTCATCAAGGACCTGCCCAGCCACACGGACTACCCGAAAGACGTGGCCGACTGGTATGAGCAGGTCGCCAAGGACGTCGTCGCATCTGTGGAGGAAGAAGTCGTTCATAAAGACGTTTTGAGCGATGAGGAATGGTCCGGCCCCCAAGCGGAGAAACTGTAGAGCCGGGCCGCCTCTGCGGTAGCGTCTGGCCGATACGTTCGTTTAATGAAAGGAGTTTTTAGATGTCGGGTAGTTTAGTGAAGGTGGCCGAGTTTCCGCTCACCCAGGAAGTGGAGCAGCAATTCATCGACGGCGCCTGGGTGAAAGGCGAGCGCGGCGAGCCGATAGACGTGATCAATCCCTCGAACAACGAGACGATTTTTCAGCTCTTCCCGGCCTCGGACGCGCAGGTAGACGAGGCCGTCGCCTCCTGCTGGCGGGCGTTCCACGACCCGTCCTGGAAGAAGATGCCCGCACTCGAGCGCGGGAAACTGATTACGAAACTCGCTGCGTTGATGCGCGAGCACGCGGAAACCCTCGCGAGGTTAGAGGCCATCAACACAGGCATCCCCATCAAGGAGAGCCGCCTGGAATCCGCCTCCTCCGCGCGCCATTTCGAGTATTTCGCCGGATGGGCGGGCAAGGTGGAAGGCAGCGCGCAGCCCCTCATGAACGATCGCCTCATGTATTCAACGAGGGAGCCTTTGGGCGTCGTTGCCATCATCGTACCCTGGAACACCCCGCTCAAGCTCATGTCCCGGGGACTGGCCGCCGCTCTGGCCTGCGGCAACACGGTGGTCGTCAAGCCCTCCGCCGTCGCTCTGGCCTCGGTGCTCTATTTCGGAAAACTGGTCGAAGAAGCCGGGTTCCCGCCGGGGGTGATCAACATCGTCGCGGGTTCGGGGCGCTCGACGGGTGCCAAGATTGTGGGTCATCCTGATATCCGGAAAATCGTCTTCACCGGAGGCACCGAGGGCGGCCTGGAAGTCCTGGGACTCGCCGCCACGAACGTGACCCCGGTGCTTGCGGAACTTGGCGGCAAGGGCCCCATCATCGTGTGCGAGGACGCCGACTTAGACGAGGCGGCCGATGGCGTGATGAGCCAGGTGTTCGCCCGCCAGGGCGAGGTCTGTTTCGCCGGAACCCGCCTGTTCCTCCCGCCTTCCATCCACGATGCGTTCGTCGAGAAGATTAAAGAGCGCGTAGAGGGAATCAACGTGGGCGACGCCATGGATGAAGAGACGGATATGGGGCCGCTCATCTCTCCCGATCACCTCGCAGACGTCGTCGGCTACGTCGAATCGGCGGTGGAAGACGGGGCCAGCGTCGCCTGCGGAGGCGACCGCGCAAAACCTGAAGGGCAGCCGGATGGGAACTTCATGCAGCCCACGGTGCTCACGGGCGTGAACCAGGGAATGGAGGCGGCGTGTGAAGAGATTTTCGGCCCCGTTCTCACGGTTCATGAGTATGATTCGCTCGACGATGCTGTTCGTGACGCCAACGCCACGGACTTCGGGCTGGCGAGCTACGTCTGGACGAGCGACCTGCGCCGGGCGCATCGGCTTGCTCAGGAGCTTGATTGCGGAAACGTGTTCATCAACACCTACCGCTACGGCTCGGAGATACCTTTCGGCGGCGTGAAGAAAAGCGGCATCGGCAGGGAGCATGGCGAGGAGGCGCTGCGCGAATATACCCAGGTGAAAAGCGTCTGCATCGGCCTGTCGAGATGGCATTCCTGGAATCGTGATTAGGACGATCCCGTGAATTTTTATGAAACCTTTCAACGCACTTTAAGCGAATCTTAAGGAGGAAACACCATGAAGAAGTATTTACTGGTTTTCGCACTCGCCTTCGTCGTCGCGGCGGTGTCGGCTGCGCCCGTCTCGGCGGCCTACCCGACGAAGCCCGTCGAGATGACCATCACCTTCAAGGCCGGCGGCGCTGCGGACATCTCCGGGCGCACCGTGGCGAAAGCGGCCGAGAAAGTGTTCGGACAGCCCATCGTCGCCGTGAACCGTCCGGGAGCGGGCGGCACGATCGGCTTCGCCTACGTCAAGACCGCGCCGGCGGACGGGTACAAGATCGGCTGGCTTTCGGCCTCGATTCTCACCGGCACGAACATGGGGCGCCTGCCCTATGACTACCGCGCATGGGATTACGTTTCCCGCCTGGTGTTCGAGGGGACGGCCATCGTCGTCCGGGGCGATTCCCCGTATAAATCGCTTCCGGATCTCGTAAAGGCGGCCAAATCGAAGACGCTCAAGATCGGAAGCGCAGGTTCGGGCAGCTTCACGCGGCTCACGGCTTCGGCGCTCTCCCAAAAGGCGGGCTTCAAGTTCCGTCACGTCCCCCTGGGCAAGCGCCGCGTGCCGAGCCTGCTGGGCGGCGAGGTCGACGCGATTTCCGTCCATCCGCCCGAGGTTCTGGCCCTTCACAAGGCGGGCAAGGTCCGCATGCTGGCCGTCTCTTTCCCGAAGCGCCATCCGGCCTACCCCAAGGTTCCCCTGTTCAGCGAGCACGGGTGGGACGTCGGCTTCTATCAGTTCCGGGGGCTGCACGTTCCCAAGGGAACGCCCAAGGAAGCGGTTCAAGCGCTCCACAAGGCCTTCTCAGCGGCTGCCAAGGATCCGAAAGTCCTGGCCACCGCCGAGAAGCGAGGTTTCCTGGTCTCCTACATGGGTCCGGACAAGTTCCCGGGCTTCGTGGCCGAGCAGAACGCTCTGATCAAGAAAATCGTCGTATCCTTGGGTCTGGATAAGAAGAAAAAGAAGAAATAGACTTCTGAATCGTGTCGAGGATGAAAAGCCACAAGGGATACGGTGTTCATGACGGAGGAGACTAAAAAAATCCAAAGCAAACTCGGACGCCTCGTCGTTCCGATCCTTCTGGTGGTTTTTTGCATCTGGTATGGTTCGATCATTCTGGAGTTGCCCCAGGGGCCTGGAGAAGAAGGTCCCCTGGGGCCTTCTTTTGTCCCCTGGGTGTGGGCTGCGCTGCTGGTCGTCCTCACGCTGGTCGATATCGGGACGGATTACCTCGGTAAAACGCAAGAGAATGCGCACGTCGCCATTGAGCGGAAAGGCGTTTTCGACGCCTGTATTCTTTGCCTTTTGCTGGTCGGTTTCGCGGTATTGATGCAGTATGCCGGCTTTTCCGCCTCGGTCGTCGCCTTTCTCGCCGTCTCCATCTTGTGGAGCGGAATACGCTCCTGGAAAATCATCATCCCCTACGTCGTCATCTTCGCCTTTGTGGTGAACTACGTCTTTCACCATGTGCTCAAGGTTCCCCTGCCCCAGGACTGGCTCTTCTAAAGATGAATCTCCTGGTGGACGGCCTCGTCCAGGCACTGGCGTGGAAGCCTCTTCTGTTCGCCGTTCTGGGAAGTTTTATGGGAATCATCTTCGCGGCCATTCCGGGCTTGACGGTGAGCATGGGCATCATTCTCCTGCTTCCTTTCACCTTCCACATGGCGAGCGTTACGTCGATGAGCCTTCTGGTGGGCGTTTTCGTCGGCGGGATGACGGGGGGCAGCATCTCGTCCATTCTCCTCAACATTCCCGGCAACCCCGCCGCCATCGTCACGAGTCTGGACGGGCACCCGCTCGCCCGGAAGGGCAGGGCTGGGGTCGCGCTGGGCGTGGCTTTTTTTTCGAGTTTCCTGGGCGGGCTTTTCAGCCTTATTTGCCTGATTACCATCGCCCCCCAGCTGGCGGAATTCGCCCTGAATTTCGGCGCGCCGGAACTGGCGGCGCTGGTCCTGCTGGGTCTCTGCCTCATCTGCGGATTCGCCCAAACCTCAATGAGCAAGGCGCTTATCTCGGGCGTGCTGGGCTTGAGCTTCTCCACCGTCGGCATGGACCCCATCGACTCCATACCGCGCTTCACGTTTTCCGTGGTGCAGATACAGCAGGGCGTTTCATTCCTGCCGGTGATGATAGGGCTTTTCGCGGTGCCCGAGATCATCTCGGGCATGCGCGGCTCCGCCGTCTCCCTGCCGGATTTCTCGACGCGCCTGCGCGACCTGCTTCCCTCGCCGGGAACCTTGCTTGGCCTTTGGAAGACGCTCGCGCAATCCTCCCTCATCGGGACCACCATCGGGCTGCTGCCGGGCACGGGTAGCGCCGTCGCCGCCGTGCTGAGCTACAACACGGCGCAGCGCCGCTCGCCGGAACCCGAATCGTTCGGGAAGGGAAAGCTCGAAGGCGTTTCCGCGCCCGAGGCCGCCAACAGCGCGATGACCGGCGGCGCGATGATCCCGATGCTCACGCTGGGAATTCCCGGCGATCCCGTCACCGCCGTCATGCTCGGCGCGCTCACCATCCAGGGGCTCGCGCCGGGTCCTCTCCTGTTCGAGAGCCACGGCGGTTTCGTGTTCTCGATATTCGGGTCATTTTTCATCGCGCTTTTCCTGACCATCGTCATCGCGCTTCTGGGCATTCGCCTGTTCGTCCAGGTCTTGCGCGTACCGCCGGGGCTTCTCTTCCCGAGCATCGCGGTGTTCTGCGTCATCGGCGCGTTCGCGCTCCAGAACAGCTTTTTCGACGTTTTCCTGATGATTGGGTTCGGTCTGCTCGGCTATTTCATGCAGAAGTTCGACTATCCCATCATGCCCCTGCTCCTGGCGATCATCCTGGGGCCGGTGTTCGAGAAAAACGCGAGAATGTCGCTCATCCTCTCGGACGGCGACCCCGGCATCTTCTTCCGCAAACCGATAAGCCTGGTGTTCCTGACCCTGGCTTTACTCTATCTCATCAGCGTCTTTCTGAAGAGGACTTCATTTTGGAGGGAGCGGAGCCGCGCTTGATGTGCAAATTTATTGATGTGGATTCTTGAATCGAAACGAGACAGGGAAGAGGAGCATCCAACCATGAAGCGAAGCACGGAGAGAATACTCACGACCCACACGGGGAGCCTGCCGCGTCCCCGGGAAGTGGTCGATTTACTGCTGGCCCAGGAGGAGGGCGCGGCGGACTCAGGAGAACTCGATGCCGCCGTGTCGCGCGCGATAGAAGACGTCGTGGAGAAACAGGCGGAGGCGGGCGTCGACGTGATCAACGACGGCGAGCAGGGCCGGCCCGATTACACCTCCCACGTCAAGCACAGGCTGACGGGCTACGAGGGGCCGAGTTCGCCACCGCTCGGCACGGGTGAAGAGCGTTTTCCCGAACTCGCCGAGATACTCTCTCAATTCGCCTCGCCACTTCAGAACCGACCGGCCTGTTCCGGCCCCGTGGACTGGAAGGACTGGCCCGCCGCCCAGGTGGACATCGAGCGGGCGAAAAGCGTCCTCGGCCGCGCCGACGTGGAAGAGGCGTTCATGACCTCCCCCTCGCCGGGGCAGATTTCTCGCTATCTCAGGAACCTCCACTACCCGAGCGAGGAAGAATACATTTTCGCGCTCGCGGACGTGATGCGCCGCGAGTACGAGGCGATTGTGGACGCGGGCCTGCTCCTGCAACTCGACTGCCCCGACCTGGCGCTCAGCCGCCACACCGTGTTTCGCGATTTGAGCCTCGCGGATTTCCGCAAGGAAATCGAAATGCACGTCGAAGCCCTGAACCACGCGGTGCGCAACATCGCGCCCGATCGCATGCGCATGCACATTTGCTGGGGCAGCACGCTGGGGCCGCACCATGAGGACGTTCCGCTCAAGGACATCATCGACATCGTGCTCAAGGGCGCGCCCTGCGCCGTCTCGTTTCCCGGCGCGAACCCCCGACACGGCCATGAGTGGAAGGTATGGTGCGAAGTCGACTTGCCCGAGGACAAGAGCATCATCCCCGGCGTCATCGATTCGACGTCGAACTTCGTGGAGCATCCCGAATTGGTGGCCGAGCGCATCGTGAACTACGCCGAGGCGGTGGGGCGCGAGAACGTCATCGCCGGCGTCGATTGCGGCTTCGGCACCTTCGCCGGCCGCGTTCAGGTGGATCGGCGTATCGTGTGGATGAAGATGGCCGCTCTCGCCGAGGGCGCAGCCCTGGCGTCGGAGCAACTCTGGTAGGGCGGTAAAGGACTTGGTCGTTCCCGATTGGTGTTTTATACCTCGGGAACGGCGATTCCCCCTCTTGATTCATGCCCACAAGGAAAGTTCCGCCTCCGTTGCCGGACTGATCGAAATCTCCATTTTTCTCGAAAATAAGACGGCTCTATAGCTCACCCCCTCCCGTGAGCCCCCGCTGCGCAGAAAATCCTTACTTCCCAAACGACGTTTGTTGCCAAAAACGCGAATTTTTTCAAAAAAATGCGCATTTTTCGTTGACAAAATCAAAAAATGACCTATATATAAAGTGTAATACATATGATTATATGAGTTCAAATAACTCATATAATCAGAATTTTCAGCCGCTAAACATGAAAAATGGGGAAAGCAAGTCCCCGAAATCACTTTCACCACAAGGAGGATTCAAAATGCCCAATCTGATGAGACCCGGTTCGATTCACGACGTATTCAACCGCTTTCTGGAAGATTCCTTCGTCAAGCCTCTTGCCACCGATGGCGAGGAAGGGATTCTGCCCGTCGACATCGCGCAAACCGATACGGACGTCGTGGTGCGCGCTTCGCTTCCGGGGTACAAGAAAGAGGATATCGACCTTCGGATCGAGAAGGGCGTACTCTCCATCAAGGCGACGAAGCAATCGGACCAAGAAGTCGAAGACGAGAAGTTCTATCGCCGTGAACGTTTCATGGGTTCCGTGAGCCGCCGCATTGTGCTGCCCGGTATGGTGCGGAACGACGCATCGAGCGCGGAACTCGTCGACGGCGTCCTCACGCTTCGCGTACCCATCGCCGAGGCGAACAAGCCGAAGCAGATCCTGATCCAGTAAGCGAGCCATCCTGTCCGGCCCCCGGCGTTGCGTCGGGGGCCGGTTCGTTTGAACGCTCCCCATTTCTCGTATTTTGTTGAATCAATCCTGGATTATCGTCAGGTATCATAAGAACGCCGGTTCAGCCCGAGTCGTTTCAGGTGAAAATCGGTTGTTTCCGATTCGATGCGGGGTTGTTGAAGAAGTCTTGTCCGGCTTTTGAGATTGTTCGCTGTAGGGACAGGCCCCCGTGCCTGTCCCTCTGAATCGCAACCAAGGGGATGGACATATCCGATACGGGCGGCCACGGGGGGCCGCCCCTACGGGGGAATGCGGTTTTGTTAGTCATTCCGGCGACAGCCGGAATGACTAAGGATAGCCACGCACGTCCGTAGGGACAGGTCGCGACCTGTCCCTACAAAACCTGCAATCCCCGTTCATCGGGACTTTTTCAACAGCCTTGATACCTCATGGGTGGTACGGTCGATGCTACTTGCTCGATGGTGTCAGTCTTACGCCCCCGCCACGGTGAGGCGGATGAGCTTTTCCGCCTTCTCTTGCGCCTCCAGCGTGCGGCAGGTTTCGATGATTTCCCCGTAGCGCGGCTCCGGAATCGGCAGCCCCGGGGCGATGCCACAGATGCGGTTCACGAGTTCGTCGAAGTTGAAAATGAACTCCCGCCCGGTGGCCTGTCTGGTGAAGACCCCTCTTTCTTTGGTGAAGATACTCACCCTGGGGGCGAAAAGCCCCATATCGCGGGAGGGGATGATTCTCACCCGCTCCATCATTTCGAGCACCTCGGGCGGGTCGTCCTCGCCCGGTGGTTTGTTCAGCAGCGGATAGCCGCGCTTCACGACGCCGAAGGCCGCATAGTAATGCGTGCCGCCCGGTCGCGGCGCGCCGTCCTCGCGGCGGTTCGTGAAGGCGGGGCTCGGGTACTGCGTCTCCAGCCAGTTCACGAGAGTCTCCACGCGCTCGACCTCCTCAATGCGGATGTCGTTCTCCTCGCAGAGGCTCGCCGTCACGTCGATGTGGGCCAAGTTGTAGCCCGAGGTGGAGTAGATGCGGAACAGTGTTTCGAGGAACAGCCACTCCTCCCCAAGCCCCTCGGTGATTTTGCCCAGGCTCGTCCTCGCCTCGCCCGTGAAGCTGTACGTGAGGCGGCCCTCGTTGTTTCCCGTGTAGGCGTGATAGAAACCGGCTTCGCCCTCCAGCACCGTTTCCCCGCCGGCGTGGCCCCGCTCGGCTAGGGCCACCGCAAGGAGGGCGTTTCGCACCGCGCCGCCTTCTCTGAGCGCCTGCCCGCCGCTGCGCGGGCCTTCGAGGTTTCCGCTCGCGAGACTCGCGCAGAGCGCAACCGTGCTGTTCAATTGCTCCTCATCCAGTCTCATGATCTTCCCGGCGGCGACGGCGGCCCCGAAAATCCCGAAGACGGGACCCGCGTGAAAACCGCGCGACATCACCGTGGGGATGAAGTCCGACGCGAGGCGCTCCATGACTTCATAGCCCGCGGCGACGCCCGTCAGAAAATCCGCCCCTGAGGCGCCCCTCGTTTCCGCCGCTGCCAGGGCGGCGGGGATGATGGAGGTTCCCGGGTGGGTGAGCATTCGGAAGGTGTCCCACTTGCCGCCCGCCAGAGCCATTTCTGCGTTCGCAAAGGCGGCGCCCCCTTTCGTCGCTCCGGCTCCGCTCACCATGATGGTCGCGCCGCGATGAACGCCTGTTTCTTCTTCTGTGATGAACGCGACGGCCCTGCGCCCGTCTTCGGTTCGAGAACCCAGAAGAGCGGAACCGATGGCTTGTAAGGTAACGCCCTTGGCGCGGTCGACGACTTCTCCCGGCAGATCCGCGAAACGAAGCCCCGCCGCCCACCTCGCGAGAGTGCGGCTTAAAGACGCCATCTTGGTGGTCTTCCCGAAGGTGCAGGATGCGCACCGCGGATGAGCGATCGCCTGGCCTGCGGGGGGTTGATGGGGGGAATTCTGATCATGAAAACGGCAATCCTCGAAACATGGGTGAAACAAAACAGAAACGACAATTTAACCGAACCGCAAGATTCCCGCAAAGAAACCTCTCTATATTTCCATTCTGTCATCGAAGATTTTCTGTGTTCGTTTTGTTTTCAGGCCGCAAGAGACGGCCGCTTTTACAGAGATAAGAAGGGGAGACTGAAAGAATGAAGAGTAAGAAGAAGTTGATCGGAGCAGAAAAGCTGTCCCGCAGGAGGTTCCTGAAGAAAGCGGGAGCGATGGGACTCGGCGCCGCGGCGATGAGCGCGCTTCCGTTCCCGAACGTGATTCGGGCGGCCGAGCCCATCAAGATAGGGGTTCTGCACTCTCTGAGCGGAACCATGGCGATCAGCGAGGTTTCGCTGCGCGACGTGGTGATGATGGCCGTGGAGGAGATCAACTCGGCGGGCGGCGTGATGAAGCGCCCCATCAAGCCCGTGGTCGTCGACCCGGCTTCTGACTGGGATTTGTTCGCCGAGAAGGCGAAGCAGCTTCTCCTGAAGGACAAGGTGGACGTGACCTTCGGCTGCTGGACGTCGGTGAGCCGCAAATCCGTCCTTCCCGTGTATGAGAAGAACAACGGCCTGCTCTTCTACCCGGTGCAGTACGAGGGCGAGGAGTGCTCGAAGAACGTCTTCTACACGGGCGCGACGCCGAACCAGCAGTTGATTCCGGCGGCGGATTACATGATGAGCGAGGACGGCGGGGGATTCAAGAAATTCTACCTGCTCGGCACCGACTACGTGTTCCCGCGCACGGCGAACAAGATACTCCGGGCCTTCCTGCTGGCGAAAGGCGTGCCGGCTGCGAACATCATGGAAGAGTACACGCCCTTCCACCACCAGGATTACCAGACCATCGTGGGCAAGGTGAAATCCTTCGCCTCGGGCGGCGACGCCGCCGTGCTCAGCACCATCAACGGCGACAGCAACGTGCCCTTCTACAAGGAGTTCGCGAACCAGGGGCTGCGCTCCGAAGACGTGCCCATCATGGCGTTCAGCGTGGCCGAGGACGAGCTGCGCGGCATGGACTCGAAATCGCTCGTCGGGCACCTGGCGGCCTGGAACTACTACCAGTCGATCGACACGCCGCAGAACAAGAAGTTCGTCAAGAACTTCAAGACCTACTGCAAGAAGATGGGCCTGCCGGGCGGTGCGAGCCGCGTGACGGACGACCCCATCGAAGCGGCCTATCTCGGCGTCTACATCTGGAAGCAGGCGGTCGAGAAAGCGGGCACCACGAAGGTGGACGACGTACGCAAGGTGGCTTACGGGATGGGTTTCGAGGCGCCGGGCGGATTCAAGAAGATCGACGAGAAGAACCACCATCTGCACAAGCCCGTGCTCATCGGCGAAATCCTCAAGAACGGGCAATTCGAAATCGTCTCGCAGACGAAGGGCCTCGTGGCGCCCGAACCCTGGAGCAAGTACACGAGTCCGGACAAGAGCTGTGACTGGGTAAATCACCAGGGAACGTATAAGAAGTCTGCCACCTAGTTGCAAGAACCGCCCGGGGGGAGCCGAAGCCGGCTCCCCCATGGGCGGCCCAAAAGAAAAACATGTGAATCGCAAATACCGGCGATGTGCCAAATACGGCGAAGGAGGGGGTATGCAGCAAGCCGGCGTTAGGGCGATTCCGCGTGGAGCGTCGGCGCGATCACTCATATCTCGCGTCCTTATTCTGGTTTTCGCGCTCGGCTTTGGCTTGGCCGCAAGGGGAGAAGCGCGAACCGAAACGTTTTCACCGGCCATCCAGGCGGAAATCGCACAGTTAGGATCGAAGAATCGAAAGAAAAGAAGACGCGCTGCCCTCGGTCTCGCGAAGCGCCTCGAGCCAAAGCTGCTACCCCTTCTTTTGGCGCTTCGCGAGGGCAGCCTTTTTCGCTGGAAGCCTGATTCGGGCGAGACCCGGTTCGTCATCGGCGGAGACGCCGTGACGCGAGACGATAAGGAATACGTTCCCCTTTTCTCGATTCATGGAAAAAAACAGCTCACCTCCGCAGACGGGAAACCCCTTTTCGTTCCCGATGAACAACTCGGTAAAATCCGCGCCGGCAGAAGAATCCGCCGCGCCATCAAGCCCTATCTGAACCAGCTCCAAAGCTCGGCGCAGCTCGATTCCGCCGACCCGAACGTGCGCCGCGCGGCAGCCACGCGGATGGCGCGGGTGGGGGATAAGAACCTCATCCCGCTGCTCGACAAGGTCCTCAAGAACGAGACCCACTGGCTGGGCCGCCATGCGCTCATCGAGGCGAAGGCGCTGATCCGGTTGAAATCGACGGATCCCGAAGAGAGGCGCTCAGCCGCCGCCGCCCTCGGCGAGATTCACGGGCTGAACGCCGTCTCGGTGCTCCAGCGCCTGGCGGATAAGGACGCCGACGCTTCCGTGCGCGCGGCGGCGAGCGAAGCCATCGGGGAGATCGAGGACTACCAGAGCTGGACGGCGACGATCGACACCCTGTTCCGGGGCATGAGCCTGGGCTCCATCCTGTTGCTGATGGCGCTGGGGCTGGCCATCGTCTTCGGCTTGATGGGCGTCATCAACATGGCGCACGGGGAGTTGATGATGCTTGGCGCCTACGCCACCTTCATCATCCAGGGTGTTTTCATCTCGTATCTGCCGCAGAATTACTTCGGCTGGTATTTCTTGCTGGCGCTACCCGTCGCGTTCCTGGCCTCGGCCCTGATGGGCTGGCTCATGGAGATTTCCATTATCCGACATCTGTACGGCCGTCCGCTGGAGACGCTGCTGACCACTTGGGGGATCAGCCTGATTCTCCGGCAAGCCGTCCGCCAGGTGTTCGGCGCGCAGAACGTGGACGTGAAATCTCCCGAATGGCTGAGCGGGGGCTATCACCTGATGGTCGGCGTCCAGTTCCCCTACAACCGCATGTTCATCATCGCGCTGGCCGTCTTCTGCGTGGCGGGCACGTATCTCTTCCTCTTCCGCACGCGGGCGGGCCTGCGGATTCGCGCCGTGACCCAGAACCGGGGCATGAGCACTTGCCTGGGCGTTCCTTCCCGCCGCGTGGACGCGGGCACGTTCGCCTTCGGCGCGGGGCTGGCCGGCATGGCGGGCGCGGCCCTGAGCCAGGTCGGTAACGTGGGGCCCGATTTGGGGCAGAACTACATCGTGGATTCGTTCATGGTGGTGGTGACGGGCGGCGTCGGCAAGATTCTCGGAACCATCGTGGCGGGCTTCGGCATCGGCGGCATGAACAAGATGCTCGAGCCGGCGATGGGCGCGGTGTTCGGCAAGGTGGTGATTCTGGTTCTGGTGATCCTCTTCCTGCAGAGAAGGCCGGAGGGGCTGTTCGCCGTCCGCACGAGAGGGGCTTGATACGCAATGCCGGGTGAAACTTTGGTGGACAGGATGGAGAAGAAAGTCGGCGGCGTCGTGCTCGTGATCGCGGCGCTGTGGTTCATCGTCGCCATGCCCTCGCTGAACGCCTTCGGGACGCCGGGTTCGTTTTTCCATGTTTCTGATTTCACGCTCAATCTGTTCGGAAAATTCCTGGCCTACGCCATCTTGGCGCTGGGTCTCGACTTGATATGGGGCTACACCGGCATCCTGAGCATGGGCCACGGCGTATTCTTCGGCCTGGGCGCGTATTGCATGGGCATGTACTTGACACTCGAGATCGGCGGCGAGGGGGTCTACCAGAGCAAGCTGCCCGATTTCATGGTCTGGAACCGGGTGAAGGAGCTGCCCCTGTTCTGGAAACCGTTCCACTCGTTCTTCTTCACCACGCTCGCGGTGGCGGTGGTGCCCGGTATGCTTGCGGCCGTCTTCGGCTTCCTCGCCTTCAGGACGCGGGTGCGCGGCGTGTACTTCGCCATCATCACGCAGGCGCTGGCACTCTCCGCCTGGCTCGTCTTCAACAGGAACGAGGTGAACCTGGGCGGAACGAACGGCCTCACCAACTTCAAGAAAATCCTCGGCTTCACGCTCACCGAAGCGTCCACGCAGCGGGGGCTTTACGTCGCAACCGCGCTCGCGCTATGCGGCGCGTACCTGCTCTGCCGCTGGATAGTGAAATCGCGCGCCGGGAAGATTTTATTGGCGATTCGGGACGCGGAGAACCGCGTGCTCTATTCCGGCTACACGCCCGCGAACTACAAGGTATTCGTCTTCACCGTATCCGCCATGCTGGCGGGGGTCGCGGGCGCGCTGTACGCCCCCCAGGTGGGCATCATCACCCCCGGGCGGATCGGCGTGCTGCCCTCCATCGAGATGGTCATCTGGGTGGCGGTCGGAGGACGGGGGTCGCTCATCGGCGCCGTGGTCGGCGCTGTCGGGGTGAACTGGGCGCGGAGCTACCTCACGTCGAGTTATCCGGATTACTGGCTCTATTTCCTGGGCGGCATATTCGTCCTGGTCGTCCAGTTCTTCCCGGACGGCATCCTCGGCGTGGTGCGCGATGCGCCCCGCAAGCTGGAAAAGTGGGTCCGCCGAACGAATCGCCCGGCGGCCGGGGATGAGGGCCTTGCGCCTGTGCGCAGCGAGGGCTAGGGGGAAAGCATGACGCTGACGTCGAAAAGCATACTCTACATGGAAGACGTGTTCGTCGTCTTCGACGGCTTCAAGGCGCTGAACGCGCTCAACTTCAGCATGGACAAGGGGGAGCTTCGCTGCGTCATCGGCCCGAACGGCGCGGGGAAAACGACGCTCCTGGACGTCGTGACCGGCAAGGTAAAGCCCGATTCGGGACGGGTCGTATTCAAGGAGAAAACCAACCTCGCGCGGATGCGCCAGGAGGAGATATCGAACGCGGGGATCGGCAGAAAATTCCAGACGCCGACGATTTACGAGAACCTGACGGTGCGCGATAATCTCGAACTCTCCGTGAAGCAGGACAAGAAGGTGACCTCGCTCCTTTTCGGCGGGGCTACGCCCGAGGCGCAAGAGCGCGTCGAGGAGACGCTCGACGTCATCGGCCTCGCTTCGAAGAGCGGCTGGCGGGCCGGTCTGCTCGCCCACGGCGAGAAGCAGTGGCTCGAGATCGGCATGGTGGTGGTGCAGGACCCCGACTTGCTCCTCGTCGATGAGCCCGTGGCCGGCATGACGGAGGGGGAGACGGAGAAGACGGCGGCGTTATTGAGGCGCATCGCCGAGCATCGCTCGGTCCTCGTCATCGAACACGACATGAAATTCGTGCGCGAGATCGCCGAGCGCGTCACCGTGCTGCACGAGGGCGCGGTGATATGCGAGGGCTCCATCGACCACGTTCACAAGGACGAGCGGGTGGTCGAACTCTATCTGGGCAGGGGAAGCGAGGAACATGCTTAGGGTGGACGGGCTGCACGCCTACTACGGGGAGAGCCACATTCTGCGCGGCCTCGACCTCGAGGTGCGTCCCGGCGAAATCGCGGGCATCATCGGCAGAAACGGCATGGGCAAGACCACGTTCCTGAAATCCATCGTCGGTCTGCTCAGGCCCAAGCTCGGGAGAATCGAGTTCCTGGAGCGCAACATCACCGCGTCGAGGCCCGAGGCGCGCGCGAGGCTCGGCGTCGCTTACGTCCCCCAGGGTCGGGAGATTTTCCCCCAGCTCAGCGTGCACGAGAATCTCCTGCTGGGGCTGGAAGCCCACCCCGAACGCCCCAGATATTATGATGAAAGCGTATTCGAGCTTTTCCCCGTCTTGAAGGAGATGCTCGGAAGAAAGGGAGGGGTGCTGAGCGGCGGCCAGCAGCAGCAACTCGCCATCGCCCGCGCCCTGGTGAGCGAACCCAGGCTCTTGCTGCTCGACGAGCCGACCGAGGGCATTCAGCCCTCCATCATCATGGACATCGAGAGCGTTCTGTGGAAGATCAAGGAACGCGGCGACGTAGGAATAATACTGGTGGAGCAGTACCTGGAGTTCGCCTGGCGGCTTTCGGATCGATACTACGTGATGGAAAAAGGAGAGTTCACGGCCACGGGAGAGGCGCAGGGCGAGTGCGACGCCGCGCTGCTCGACCGCCTGACCGCCTAGGGCCGCTCGCAGGAGTTTACTGACAGGAGGCAGACGATGCATCTGACCCCGAGGGAGCAGGAGAAGCTCCTCGTTTTCGTTGCGGCGGAGTTGGCGCAGAAGCGCCGCGCGCGGGGCCTCAAGCTCAATTACCCCGAAGCCGTCAGCATCATCACGGCCGAGGTGCTCGAAGGCGCGCGCGACGGCAAGTCCGTCGCCGAACTGATGCGCTACGGCGCGACGATTCTCACGCGAGACGACGTCATGGAGGGCGTGCCCGAGATGATTCACGAGGTGCAGGTCGAGGGCACGTTCCCCGACGGCACCAAGCTCGTGACGGTGCACGACCCGATTCGCGGCTGAAGGAGAGGGCATGATACCCGGCGAATACATTCTGGCGGAGGGCGAGATCGTCCTGAACGAAGGGCGCGAGACCGCCACGCTCCTCGTGGCGAACCGGGGCGACAGGCCCATACAGGTGGGTTCCCACTTTCATTTTTTTGAAGTCAACCGCCTGCTCGATTTCGACAGGAAGGCGGCGTTCGGCATGCGGCTGGACATCCCGGCGGGAACGGCGGTGCGCTTCGAGCCTGGCGATGAGAAGGAGGTGACGCTCGTCGCCTTCGGGGGGGCGCGCACCGCCATGGGGCTGAACGCGCTGACCGAAGGCGCGCTCGACTCGGCCGCCGTGCGCGAGGGCGCGATGGAGAAAGCCCGCGCCGAGGGATACGGGGGGACGGACTGATGGCTTTTCGAATGGACAGGCGCGCCTACGCCGACATGTTCGGCCCCACGGTGGGGGACAAGGTGCGCCTCGCGGACACCGAGCTTTTCATCGAGGTCGAAGAAGACCGCACCGTCTACGGAGACGAGTCGAAGTTCGGCGGCGGCAAGGTGATCCGCGACGGGATGGGCCAATCCCCCACCGAGACGCGCGAAGCCGACGCGCTCGACCTGCTCATCACGAACGCGCTGATCCTCGACTACTGGGGCGTGGTGAAGGCGGACGTTGGCGTCAAGGACGGAAAAATCGTCGGGGTCGGCAAGTCGGGCAACCCCCACCTGATGCATGGGGTGGATATGACTATCGGCGCCGCCACGGAAGTCCTGGCGGGCGAGGGGATGATTCTCACCGCGGGCGGCATCGACACCCACATCCACTTCATCTGTCCCCAGCAGATAGACGAGGCGCTTTCCTCGGGCGTCACCACCATGTTCGGCGGGGGAACCGGCCCCGCCACGGGCACGAACGCCACCACCTGCACCCCGGGTGCGTGGAACATCGCCCGGATGCTCCAGGCGGCGGAGGCCTACCCCATGAACCTGGGCTTCCTGGGCAAGGGGAACGCCTCGCGCCCCGAGCCGCTTATCGAGCAGATCCGCGCGGGCGCGGTGGGGCTGAAACTCCATGAGGACTGGGGAACCACGCCCGCGGCGATCGATTGCTGCCTCGGCGTGGCGGAGGATATGGATGTGCAGGTCTGCATCCACACCGACACGCTCAACGAATCGGGCTTCGTCGAGACCTCCATCGCCGCGTTCAAGGGCCGGACCATCCACACCTACCACACCGAAGGGGCGGGCGGCGGCCACGCGCCCGACATCATCCGCGTGTGCGGGGAGGCGGGCGTGCTGCCCTCCTCGACGAACCCCACGCGCCCCTTCACGGTGAACACGGTGGACGAGCATCTCGACATGCTGATGGTGTGCCACCACCTGGACAGCAAGATTCCCGAAGACGTGGCCTTCGCCGAGTCCAGAATCCGGGCGGAGACCATCGCGGCCGAGGACATTCTCCACGACATGGGCGCTTTCAGCATGATGGGTTCGGATTCCCAGGCCATGGGCCGCGTGGGCGAGGTGGTCATCCGCACCTGGCAGACGGCGGACAAGATGAAGCAACAGCGCGGCGCGCTGGCCGAGGAAAGCGGCGCCAACGACAACTACCGCGCGAAGCGCTACGTGGCGAAATACACCATCAACCCCGCGGTCGCGCACGGCATTTCCGATTACGTCGGCTCTATCGAGGTGGGCAAGATGGCGGACATGGTGCTCTGGAAGCCCGCCTTCTTCGGCGTGAAGCCCGAAGTCGTGGTGAAGGGCGGCTTCATCGCCCATGCGGCGATGGGCGACCCCAACGCTTCCATCCCCACCCCACAGCCCGTTCTGGGCCGGCCCATGTTCGGTTCGATGGGACGCGCGGTCGGCGCGACTTCCTACGCCTTCGTCTCTGGGGCGGCGGCGGAAGATCGACTGGGCGACACGCTGGGTCTCACCAAGATCGTCGCCCCCGTCTCGAACTGCCGCGCGATCGGCAAGAGGGACATGCGGCTGAACGACGCCCTGCCCGCGATCGAGGTCGATCCCGAGACTTACGTGGTGAAGGCGGACGGGGAGACGCTCACGTGTGAGCCCGCCGAGGTGCTCCCCATGGCGCAGCGGTATTTTCTTTTCTAGGAGGCGGCGATGATCCTCGTCGAAGAAATTCGGGGCAGGCTCTGCGCGGATGAGAGCAGGCGCGTCGAGCGCGTGGCCCTGGGCTGGGAGGACAGGCTCAGGAGCCGCCAGCGCGTGTGTTCCGACTCGGGCACCGAAATCGGCGTTAAACTGCCGACCGGGCAGCCTCTGAGAGAGGGCGACGTTCTCTTCGAGGACGAGGAGCGCGTGGTGGTCGTCGCCGCGGTTCCCGAAGACGTGCTCGTTCTCTATGCGGATTCACCTCTCGAGATGGGCCGGCTCTGCTATCAGGTGGGAAACCGCCACGCGCCGATCTGCGTTCAGGACGGCCGCGTCCTCACGCCCTACGACTCCGTGCTGGAGGCGTATTTCGTCAAGATGGGCGTCAGGTGCGAGAAGGCGAAAGAACCCTTCACGCACGATTTCGGCGCCTTTCACTCACACCACCACTAGAAGATGAGCGCCTACCGGCTTCTGCAGATATCCGATTCCGCCTTCCCGCGCGGCGCCTTCGCGCATTCCTACGGCCTCGAAACCTACGTGGCGGAAGGGGCCATCGCCTCAGCGGCGGAGCTCGAAGAATTCATCGCCTCCGTCCTGCGCCACGGCGTGGCGACGCTCGACGGCGTCTACCTGCGCGAAGCGTTTCTGGCGAAAGGGGAGGACGACCTGCCGAAAGTCCTGGCGCTTGATGCCGCCTACGACGCCGCGCGGCCCGTGAAATCGCTGCGCGATGCGAGCAGGAGCGTGGGCCGCCAGTTCCTGCGCACGGCGCGGGGTTTCATAAGGGATACTTTGCTGGACGAGTTGGAAGAGGAGGCGAGGGTGGATCGGACTTCCGGCCACTACCCGATAACACTTGGCTGCGTCGCCGGGGCCTTGGGACTTGGTTTTGAAGAGGGCCTCGAATCGCTTTGCTACGGCGTCGTCTCCGGCCTGGTATCCGCCGCGGTGCGGCTGGTCCCGCTCGGCCAGACGGAAGGCCAGCGCGTCATCTCGAATCTGGAAGGCGCGGTTCACGAGGCGGTCGAGACGGCTACTGCGCTTTCCTTGGAAGACGCGCACTCCTGGGGGCCGGGGCACGAGATAAGGGCCATGACGCACCGGAGGCTTCACACGCGATTGTTCGTTTCTTGATGAGGAGGACGATGATGGAGAAAGCGCCCGTAAAGATAGGCGTGGGCGGGCCGGTCGGCTCCGGCAAGACGGCCCTGGTGGACAGGCTGTGCAAGCGGATGCGCGATACATACGCCATCGCCGTGGTGACGAACGACATCTACACGAAAGAGGATGCGGAGTTCCTGACGCGGAGCGGCGCGCTCGCAGCCGAGCGGATATCGGGCGTGGAGACGGGCGGATGTCCGCATACGGCGATCCGCGAGGACATATCCCTGAACCGCGAGGCCATGGAGATACTCGCCCGCGATTTTGACCCCTTGGACATCATTTTCGTGGAAAGCGGGGGCGACAACCTCGCCGCCACCTTCAGCCCCGAACTCGTGGACGCGTCGATCTACGTCATCGACGTGTCGGCGGGGGACAAGATTCCCCGAAAGGGCGGCCCCGGCATCACGCGCTCCGAACTCCTGCTGATCAACAAGATAGACCTGGCCCCGCTCGTGGGCGCGAGCCTCGAAGTCATGGACCGCGACGCGCGCAAGATGCGCGGCGAGCGGCCGTTCCTGTTCACCAACCTGAAAGCCGAGCAGGGCCTGGATGAGGTGATCGGCTGGATCGAGCGCGAACTCCTCTTCGTGGGGGCCTGATGCCGCTCGCGAGCGCCACGGCGCCCTCCCGGGTGGGACGCCACGGCGTCGCGCTCGCGCATTTTAAGCGTTCGGGGAGCCGTACATATCTCGCGGATTCATTCTTCCGCGTGCCGCTTCAAGTGATGCGCCCCCTCTACCCCGAGGGGGGAACCCCGGCCCACATGACGCTCATCAACCCCACGGGCGGGCACGTGGGCGGCGATCTGCTGGAACTCGAAATCGCGCTCGATGAGGGCGCGTGCGTCTTGTGGACGACGCAGGGAGCCACCAAGGTCTACAAAAGCCTGGGCGAGCCGGTGGCCTCGACGACCAAAATCGAGATGGATTCAGGGAGCGGTCTCGAACTCCTGCCCGACCCCGTCATCCCCTATGCCGATTCCATCTATTTACAGGAGACGCGAATCTCCATGGCCGAGGGCGCGAAACTCCTCTACGGGGAATCGCTCTATCACGGCCGGGTCGCCTCGGGCGAGCATTTTGATTATTCCACTCTGGGGTTGAAACTGCATATCGACTACGCGGGCGCGCCCCTCTTGCGCGACGTGATGGAGGTGAAGCCGGAAGATTCGAATCCCGAGCGCCTGGGCCTGTTCGAGCCGTATCCTTATCTCGGTTCTTTCTACATCGGGGGCGGGTCGGATGAAGAGTTGAACCTCATCGCGGAGCAGGTCGATTCTCTGCTGTCTGAAGCTTCCGGCCTGGCGGGCGGCTGCTCGCGGCTTTCCGGCCCCGGCGCGCTCGTCCGCTGGCTCGCGGATTCGCCCGAAGTCTTGAGGAAGACCCACTTTGAAATCTGGAACGTCGCCAGAAATACGCTTTTCGGCCGGGAGGCGACGCCGCTCAGGAAGTTTTAGGGGCGCGCGGTCTCGACGAAAGCGGATTCGTGAAACCTCCTGACGGGTCAAAAAGCGATGGTTCTGTAGGGGAGGACATATATGTCTGACCTGTGTGTCCTCCCCCTGCACGACGTTTTGATTGTGAGCTGTATGTAGGGGCCGCATACATGCGGCCCATGACCGGACGGCGAAAAATCTTGGGTCGCATATATGCGACCCCTACAGACCAAACCCGGCCGAGAAGGGGTTGTTGAAAAAGCCTTTGTTAAAAGAATAACCCCCCCTACCCCCCCTTGTCAGGGGGGTATGAAAAGGCGATGCGCCCCCGCCGGGCTGAGGGGCTTTTGCTCTTTTTTACCCCCCTGACAAGGGGGGGTAGGGGGGGTTGGTTTTCTGAGCGAGAGGGGTGTTCCCTCTGCCCCCCGAAAAGGAATTTTTTCAACGGCCCCCTAAAGTCCGGCTCGCTGCTACTCTTCCGTGCTCTGGAAGTGGGGGAGGACTTCTTCACCTAGCAGGCGGATCGCGTTCATTATCTTGGCGTGATCGAGACCCGGGAACTGGATACGGAAGTGCATCGAGGTCGTTCCGAGTTCCTCCCGGTATCGTTCAATCTGGCGGATGCAGTCATCCGGCGAGCCCAGGATGAAGCGCTGCCTGAGATTTTCCGTGGCCTCGGCGCCTCGCTCCACGGGCTGGCCCTCGTCGTCCACGAGATGGCCCCAATCGAGATACTCCTGGTAGTTGTAGAGGATGGGTTCGCGCGCCTCCTCCCAGGCTTGTTCGCTCTCTTCGGCCACGTAGGCTTCTCGCCTCAGGGGGAATTCCACGCCGGACGTGTCCTTCCCCGCCTCGGCCAGGGCGTCGAGATAGACCTGTTTCCGCTCCTTGAGCAGCTTGAGCGGCGTGACCGGGTCGGCGAGCCATGCGTCTCCCATGCGCGCGGCGCGGCGGACGGCGGCGGGCAGCTTGGCTCCCACCCAGATGGGCGGGCAGGGCTTCTGCTCAGGCCGGGGCATGAGGGTGACGTCCTCCATCGGGAAGCAAGGGCCCGGGTGCGTCACGCCCCGCTCCGTCAGCAGCCTGCGAAGGAGCCCTAAAGCTTCTTCGAAACGCGCGGCGCGGTCCTCGAAAGGAACATTGAACGCCGCGAATTCCTCCCGCCTGTAGCCGAGTCCCACCCCCAGCACGAAACGGCCCCGCGACATGATGTCCAGCACCGCGGCGTCCTCGGCCACCGCCAGCGGGTGATAGAAGGGCAGGAGGAGGACGCAGGTGCCGACGCGCATCTTCTCCGTGCGGGTGGCGATGCCGGCGGCGGTCACCATGTTGGAGGGGAAATAGCCGTTGTCTTCCACCATGTGGTGCTCGCTCGTCGTCACCATGTCGAAGCCGTACTGCTCCGCCAGTTCGATCTGCTCCAGCGAATTGTGATAGGCGTCCACCCAGTGCCCGGTGCGGGACTGGTAGCTGTAGTGCAAGGCGAACTTCATGTTTCGTCCTCCTGAACGCATGCGGTTTCGCCGGAAACGGCTGCGTTCCCGCCATGTGACGCGAAGCCCGGGGGCGGCGATTTCAAGGGCGAACTTCGCTCCGCGCCCCCGGCCGGCCTCAGGCGCCGGGGCCGGCCGGGGCCGTTATTCTCGGTCTTGCGCAACTACCGCGAAGCGGTTATTTCTTCTTCACGAGCTTGTCCACGAGCGCCTTCATGTTCTTGTTTTCCTCCACCATGAAGGATTCGAAGTCCTTTCCGCTCATGTAGATCACCCGTTCGCCCATGCGCTTCACCATGGACTGGAAGGATTTGTCCTTCACGCCCTTGTCGAAGGCCGCCCGGAGCTGGGCCAGGATGTCCGCGGGCGTCTTCTTCGACGCGAAGACCGTCCGGAACATGGCGAACTGCACGTCGAAGCCCTGCTCCTTCATGGTGGGCAGGTTCGGAAGCTGGGGCAGCCGGTCCGGCGCCGTAATTGCGAGAACGCGGACATTTCCCTTGGAGAGCTGGGGCATCACCGTGGAGGCGAAGGCGGGGGCGATATCGATGTGCCCGCCGAGGAAGGCCTTCCAGGTGGGGCCGCCGCCCTGGAACGGGACGAACTTCAGCTTGATGCCCGCCTTGAGCGAGAGAAGCTCCATGGGAATCTGGTCCACCCCCAGGCCGGGGACGCCCCCGAAGGAGATCTTGCCCGGCCTGCGCTTGGCGTCCTCTATCAGGTCGCGCAGGTTCTTCCAGGGGGCGTCTTTCTTCACGGTGATGAGAAGGGGGCTGTAGTTGATCCGCCCCACCGGCACGAAGGACGCCGAGGTATAGGGAAGGCTCTCGATGAGAGGCTTCACCAGGATGCTCTGCTGATCGCCCAAAATCAGGGTGTGTCCGTCCGCCCGGGCGCGGGCCACGAAGCTCGCTCCGATGGAGCCGCCGCCGCCCGCCCGGATGACCGCGAGCATGGGCTGGCCCAGATAGGGTTCCATGACGCTCGCGAAGGCGCGCGCGTGCGCGTCGTGCGAGCCGCCCGGCGAATAGGGAATGACCAGCCGGACGGGCTTGTTCGGGAACTTCGCGGCCTCCAAGTGGGTCGGCGCCAGCCACAGCGCCATGGCCGCGATGAGCAAAATTGCCGAGAGTCGTTTCATGTGAATTCCCTCCTGTGGGTTGTGATTGCCTTCTCTGAAATCGTGCGCCCAGATTCAGTGAAACCCTCCTCATTCATCGCTGCCCAGCGGGGTTCGGCGGCGGGCGCCCCAGACGACGAACCCCGCGGCCAGCAACAGGAAAACGAGCGATATAGGCCGGCGGATGAACAGGGAGAGGTCGCCGTCTCCCAGAATGAGCGATTGTCCGAGGGAAGACTCGAACGCCTGCCCCAGAATGAAGGTGATGATCAGGGGCGCGACCGGGAAATCGAATTTTCTCAGAAAATAGCCCACCGCACCGAATACCAGCATCACCTTCACGTCGAAGAAGCTGTTGTTCAGCGCGTACGTCCCCACCACGCAGAACGCCGCCACCACGGGGAAGACCGCCCGTTTCGGGAACCGCGCGATCATGGCCACGTAGCGCAGGCTGAAGTGCCCGAGGACGAGCATGAGGGCGTTGCAGAGCAGCATGGCGATCAGGATGCTGTAGACGATCGCGCCGTGCTCCTCGAAAAGTCGCGGCCCCGGCCGGAGCCCCTGCACCATGAAGGCGGCGAAGAGCACCGCGGTCACGATGTCGCCCGGTATCCCGAAGCTGAGCAGGGGGATGAGGCTCGAACCGTTGACCGCGTTGTTGCCGGTCTCGGCGGCGGCTACGCCCTCGAGCGATCCCTTCCCGAACCGCTCGGGCTCCTTCGACCTCCGGTGGGCCAGGCCGTAGGAGACGAACGCGGACACCACCTGGCCCAGGCCTGGTATTGCGCCAATGATCGTGCCGACCACCGCCGAGCGCGAAATCGTCCGGCCGCAGCTCTTGAACTCCTCCAGGGTCAGGGGTTCGTTGCCCTCGGCATTCCATGCGGTCACGCGCTTCTCGTCCTCGGCCACCCGCTCCTCCCGGGTCCTCTCTCCGTAGAGGAATATCTCGGAGAGCGCGAAGATTCCGATGAGCATCGCGATGAAAGAGATTCCCCCGGTCAGGTCCACCGAGCCGAAGGTGAAGCGCCGCACCCCGATCAGGGGGTCGAGGCCGACCGAGCTCAGGAACAGCCCGAGGGCGGCGGCCATCAGCCCCCGGATCACCGAGCGGCCGGTGACGCAGCTGATGATGGCGAAGCTGAACACGAAGATGGCGAAGTATTCAGGCGGCCCCACCAGGAGGGCGACCGCCGCGATGGCGCCCGCGATGAAGATGGTGACGATATCGCTGAAGGTGTCCCCGATGACGGAGGAATAGAGCGCCATCTCCAGGGCCTTCCTCGCCTTTCCCTGCTGGGAGAGGGGGTAGCCGTCCAGGACGGTGGCCGCGGCCGCGCCCGTCCCCGGCGTGTTGATGAGAATCGCGGGTATCGATCCGCCGAAAATCGCTCCCTTCGTGATGGCCAGGAGGAAGGGAATCCCCAGAACGGGTTCGACGAAGAACGAGATCGGCAGCAGAACCGCCACCGCCATGGCGGCCGTGAGGCCGGGGAGGCCGCCCACCACGATCCCCAGCAGCATCCCGATCACCAGGACGGCGAGCACGTCGAAGCGCAGGCTCAGGAGCAGGCCTTCCCCCAACTGGGCCCACATCCTAGAAAACCCCGCCGAAAAGCCTGCCTTCCGGCAGCACGACGCCCAGAAAATGTCCGAAGAAGACCCAGATGAAGAGCGGGGTGAGCAAGACGATCAGCGCGAGGGTCCGCCATTCGCGCATCCCGAGCTGAAAGGCGAACAGGGCGACAGCGACGGGGGTGGCGGGGAGCATACCGAACCACTCGACGAGGAAGATGTAGAGGACGAAGGTGGCGAACGGCGCCAGGGCGCGGGCCCGAAGCGGCCCGCCGGGAGGAGGCTCACGCCCGGAGGAGGGGGCGAACCAGGCTCGCGCGGTCATCAGGGCGGCCATGAGCGCCAGCAGGGAGAGGGCCAGAGCGGGGAAGGCGCCGGGTGGAAACGGGATGGTCCGCTCCCCCAGCTTTCGGAGCAGCACCTGGCTGGGTATCAGCGCAAGCCCTGTCAGGCTGAAGGCGAGAACGAAAAGCCCGACCCACGTTTCCCAGTGAAACCGCTTCATGGTGCTCTGCCTCCAGCCGAGCGCTCATGACTGCAAGGCCGGCTCTCCGAGCAAAGCGCAGCGATGATCGACCTGACGCTCCTCCGCGGAAAACGGCTCGGCGAAGGATCACGCTTCCGGCGGCCTTTTTGGGGGCCGAGGGAGCCGTCATTTCGATTTCTGCTATGCACACAGATTACGGGAGCGTGTCTTTCGGGTCAAACGGAATTGTTTCCCGACCCGCTCCGCGGCCGCTTTTTCACCGGGTGAGCATGGGGAAATCTCCTGTATGTTTTCCCTTTGCGATTTCGCCTCGGTTGCCACCCCAAAACCCCTTGTGTAATGTTGATCGAACCGAAAAGACAGATTCTCTAAATTCCTGCACGAGGGAGGGTGCCATGGCTACAAAGACCAAGGTAGATGTCCTGATCGAGAACGGAACCGTCGTTACCGTGGACCCTGAGCGGCGGGTCATCCGAAACGGCGCGGTCGCCATCACGAGGAACCGGATCAAGGACGTCGGGAAGGCTTCGGCGCTCCGGAAAAAATACGAGGCCAAACGGACCTACGACGCCACCATGAAGCTCGTCACCCCCGGCCTCATCAACGCGCACATCCATTTCTACCACCACATGCACCGGGGTCTCTCGCCCGAGACCCTGGCGGGGATGATGTGGTCCGACTTCGTTCACCGCAAGGTCGCCACCATCGTGAGTGCGGAGGACGAGATATGGGGCGGACTCGGGATTCTGGTCGAAACCCTGAAGACCGGCGTTACGACCTTCCTCGAGGCGGGCTCCTACAACATCGGCCCCGTCATCGAGGGCGTCTCCCGCATCGGAATGCGGGGCCTGATGGGCCGCAGGTCCTTCGATATGGTGAGCCAGGGCCACGACATGCTGGTCGATAGCACCCGGAAGTGCCTGAACGAAAACGAGAAGTTCATGAAGGACTACCGGGGCGGGGTGGGGCTCGTGAAACCCTGCGTCGTCGTCGTGGGGATGGGGCGTTGCTCCGACAGGCTCTACGTCAAGTCCAAGGAGATGGCGGATGAGTACAAGACCATCCTCCACATGCACCAGGCCAACATGATCGAGAACGTCCAGGAGAGCCTGAGCTTGAACGGCGCCCGCCCCATCGAGCACCTCTACAACATCGGCGCCCTCGGAAAGAACGTGGCCCTCACCCACATGATCCACGTGAGCGCGAAGGAGATCGGGCTTCTCGCCGAGACGCGGGCGAACGTCCTGCATTGCCCGAGCACCGCCATGAAGATCAGCTACGGCCTCGCCGCCTTCGGGAAGTTCCCGGAGATGATGGAGGCGGGCGTCAACGTCGCCATCGGGACCGACGCGTCCGACTGCTCGAACTTCAACGACATGGTGCGACTCATGTTCCTGGCGGCGGCGACGCCCAAGGACTACCGCTACGACCCGGCTGCGGGGAGCGCCGAGAAGGCCATCGAGATGGCGACCATCAACGGCGCAAAGGCGATGAACATGGAGCGGGAGATCGGCTCCCTGGAACCCGGCAAGAAGGCCGACGTCGCCATCTTCGACATGAAGCGGCCGGACTGGGTTCCCCTCTACAACGAACTCCAGAATTTCGTCTATTCGGCCCAGGGCAACAGCTGCGAGAGCGTCATGATCGACGGGAAGTTCGTGATGGAAAACCGCGAGGTCAAGACGATAGACGAGATGGAGATCGTGGAGCAGGTCGGGCGCCTGGCGAAAGGGGTCATGAAGCGGAGCAAGGTGCCGCTCTACAGCCCGTGGAAGTTCATCTAGTCCCGGCTACCCGGACGAGGAACCCTCATGACGCGCATCGCCACCACCCACGTCGGGTCGCTGCCGCGCAGCCGGCGGGCGCTCGATTTTCTCTTCGCCCGCGACCGGGAGGAGCCCTACGACGCGGAAGAGTTCGCCGCCTGCATGGCGGAAGAATGCGCGGAGACGGTTCGCAAACAGGTCGAAGCTGGAGTCGACATCGTCTCCGACGGCGAGACGTCGAAGATTTCCTACACCACCTACGTCAAGAACCGCTACACCGGCTTCTCGGGCAACAGCGCGCGAGCCGTACCGGGGGACCTCAAACTCTTCCCGCGCTATCTCGAACGCCTCGCGAGCCAGGGCGGGACGCCCAAGCTCGTCCGCCCGCAATGCACCGGGCCGGTCGCGCCCAAGGACGACTTGGAGCTTCGGGCCGACATCGCCAATATGAAGAACGCGATGGCGGCGCACGGTGCGGAGCGCGGATTCCTGAACGCGGCGTCGCCCGGCGTGGTCGCGCTGTTCATGCCGAACGCCTACTACCCCTCCCGCGAGGCCTACATGGAGGCCCTCGCCGACGCGCTGAAGGCGGAATACGACGCGATACTCGCGGCGGGCTTCGACCTGCAGCTCGACTGTCCCGACTTGGGCCTCGCGCGCCACGTGCTGTATGAGGATCGCACAGACGCCGAGTTCGGCGAGATCGCGGCGGCCAATGTCGAGGTACTGAACCACGCGCTGCGCGACGCCGACCCGGCGCGGGTGCGGGTCCACATCTGCTGGGGCAATTACGAGGGGCCCCACGTGTGCGACGTCGGGCTGGACCACGTGTTCTCCGCCCTGATGTCGGCGCGCGCCCGCTACGTCCTGTTCGAGAACGCCAACCCGCGCCACGAGCACGAGTGGACCGTATTCCGCGACCGGCTGGCCGAGATACCCGGGGAGACGATACTCGTGCCGGGCGTCATCGACACGACGAGCAACTTCGTGGAGCATCCGGAACTCATCGCGCAGCGGATCGGGCGCTTCGTGGAAATCGTGGGTCCGGAGCGGGTGGTCGCCGGAACCGACTGCGGGTTCGGGACCTTCGCCGGCTTCGGGTCGGTCGACCCCGACATCGTCTACGTCAAGCTCGCGGCCCTGGCCGAGGGCGCCGCCATCGCGTCCGGGAGAATCTGAGGCGCGCCGCAACCGGCGGGCGAAGCTGAAAGCCCCCTTCCGGAGAAACTGACGTGGGAAAACAACGGCTCGAAAACAGGCCTTGCATAATGACCTGTTTATGGACTATATTTGGTTCGGCAAGGAGGGAGCCAATGAGCCTGTCCAGCCGAATCAAGCCAATCAGTTATCTCAAGGCCCACGCTTCGGAGATTGTGCGCACGCTTCGCGATGAAGGGGAACCCTTGATCATCACCCAGAACGGTGAAGCCAAGGCGGTCGTGCAGGATATCGACGCCTACGAGCAGATGCAGGAGACCATGGCGCTGCTCAAGATCCTCGCGCTGGGGAGCCGCCAGATCGAAGAGGGCCGGGTGCAACCAGCCGCCGACATCATCGCGCGTTTGCGGGAGCGGCGACAGACTTCCTGATGCCCTTTTCGGTGCAGTTGACCGATGACGCGGCGCGCGACCTGGAGGAACTCTGCGATTACATCGAAAGACACGATACGCCGGGAAGGGCGGATCATGTTTTGGAACAACTCGAAAAGGTGTTCGACAACCTGTCCGCGTATCCCCACCGAGGAAACTATCCGAAAGAATTGCTGGAAGTCGGGATTCGGGAGTACCGTGAAGTCTTTTTCAAGCCCTATCGTGTTATCTACCAAGTGATAGAAAACGAGGTCTATGTGCTCCTGATCGCAGACGGGCGGCGCGACATGCAGACGTTGCTGGAGCGGCGCTTGCTGCAGACATGACCCCCATCTTTTCACCCGGCCCGGCAACGTTCCCGTCAGGAGATGCGTGTCCGATGGCGGCGATTTCTAAGACGAGCTTTACTCCGAGCTTTTAGACGCGGCGCGCGCGACGAATCGGCCGTAGCCCGGCTCCTGCACCAGTTCCCCGTCCCGGAGGAGCGGCCTCCCGCGCAGGAGGCTGTGCTCCAGTTTCCCTTTGAGTTCCCATCCCTCGAATAGCGAGTAGTCGGAATTCGTGTGCTGCCCCGCCGCCGTCACTCTTGAACTCCCTTCGGGGTCGACCACGACGAGGTCGGCGTCGGAGCCGACGAGAAGCGCGCCTTTCTGCGGGTAGCAGCCAAGTGCGCGCGCGGGGTTCTCGCTCGTGAGCTGCACGAGGCGCTCGGCGGAAATCCTCCCGCGGGCGACGCCCTCGCTGTAGAGAACGGGCAGGAGCGTCTCGATGCCCGGCGCGCCGAAGGGCGATTCGGTGAAGGGCGGGTCGTTCTTCTGCGCCTTCGTGTAGGGGGCGTGATCGCTCCCGATGAGGCTGATCCATCCCTCCTCGATGCCCTTCCAGAGCGCCGCGATGTCCGCCTCCGCCCGCAGCGGAGGCGCCACCTTGGCCGGGGCGCCCATCTCCCGGATGGCATCTCCTGTGAGGGTCAAATACTGCGGGCAGGTTTCCACGACGATGTCCTTCCCGGCGGTCAGCCCGCGCCGCGCCTCATCCAGGGCCAGTTCCGCCGTCAAGTGAACGATGTAGAGCGGGCAGCCCGCGAGATCCGCCAGGCGGATCGATTTCGCGACCGACTCGGCTTCCAGCTCCGGCGGGCGCGAGTATTCCTGGAAGTCGGCGCCGTCCAGGCCTTCGCCAAAGGCCTTGTTCTCCAGGTAGTCGATGACGGGGCCGTTTTCGGCGTGGACGAGCACGGTGCCCCCGTGACGCCCCACGATATCGAGCGCCGCGTAGAAGTATTCGTCCGGGATGCAGCGCCCGCGGCCCCGCTTCTTGTAGCCCATCATGACCTTGAACGTCGTGACGCCGCCCTCGATGGCCCTGGGGATCTCGGCGAGGTAGTCGAAGTCCTCGAATATCCAGGCGTGCAGCGAAAAGTCGACCACGCTCCCCGCTTCGCCCTCCTCGCGGATGCGGTCCAGCGTGGTGAGCATGGTCTCGTTCTCCTCGCCCGTGGCGAAGACGACCATGGTGGTGACGCCCCCGTGGGCGGCGCTGCGGGCCACGTCGGCTAAGGAATCGATATGGCTGGAGTACGCCCGGCAGTGGACGTGGGGGTCGATGACGCCGGGCATGACGAGCCTGCCCGTCACGTCCAGCACCTCAACGGCGGCGGGCATATTTTCCGGCGCGCCGATACAGGCGACCCTCCCGTCGCGGACGCCGAGAGCGGCCTCCTGGCGGCCCTGGCCGGATACGAGCGTGCCGCCCCTCACGAGCAGGTCGAGCGGTTTCTGACGGGTACTGTCTGACATGGAAAACCTCCCTTGCGGACGGCCGCCGGCGCCGGAACAGGCCCTTCACGCCCGCTCCTCTTATGGCGAAATGATCCGGCGGCGAAGCGGCAATCGAATTGTAATGCTTTCGCTGATGAAGGAGGAGCATACCATAAAACCCGCGTGGGTCGCCTGTTGATGGGGAATCGCAGCGGCGGGTCGCATCTATGCGGCTCCTGCAACAAAAGACTGGATTGCAATGGGTCCGTTGGGGCCGTATAGAGAGTTGTTGAAAAAGCCCTCTTGCCAGGGAATAAAGGCAACCCCCCCTACCCCCCCTTGTCAGGGGGGTAAAAAAAGCAAAGCCCCTTCAACCCGGCGGGGACGTATCGCCTTTTCATACCCCCCTGTCAAGGGGGGGTAGGGGGGGTTGGTTTTTGAGTCGAGGGCGCAACGGATGTGGACATAGAGGACTACCACTGATGATCGAGAGACACCCTTCCATCGACCCGGCGCATCCGGGAGAAATCCTGCGCGAGGACGTACTGCCCGCCCTGGGCGTCAGCAAGACGGCGGTGGCCGCGGCCCTCGGCATATCCCGGCAGACGCTCTACGACATCCTGAACGAGAAGCAGCCGGTCACCGCCGAGATGGCGGTCCGCTTCGGCAAGCTCTTCGGCAACGGCCCGGGCTTCTGGAGCAACCTCCAGCGCAACTACGATCTGGCGCGCGCGGAACGGGCGGTGGACGTAAGCGGGATACCGACGCTCGAAGCGAGGGGCGTTTAGGGGGTTGTTGAAAAAGGCCTCTCCTCAGGGGATAAAGGACAGCCCCTCCTCGGGGCTGTCCTGCCCCCCCTACCCCCCCTTGTCAGGGGGTCTTTTTTTATTCCCCCCTGTCGGGGGGACCTTCTTCTACCGAGAAGAATTTTACATTCACTCCCCCCTTGAGGGTCGGTCTTTCCCCTCGGGAAGACCGACGGCAAGACGAGGGCGAAGCCCGAAGTCGCGCCGGTGGGGGGAGCTTTTATTTGTGGCATGTCCCCCCACCGAATCGGCCTTCGCACAAACCGCTCGGCCTCTTCGTCTGGCTTTCCCCTTGGGAAGCCAGACCCTCAAGGGGGGAGTTGATCCTTTTTTGCGGGGGTTGCCTTTTCATACCCCCCTGTCAAGGGGGGTAGGGGGGGTTGGTTTTGTAGGGACAGGTCGCGACCTGTCCCTACGGATAAATCTAGAAGGTCGGGATTCACTCCCCCCCGACACTCCTGCCTGCGCCTGCCCCTACAGCGGCCCGAAATCGGGCGGGGGGACCCGGCGCTTCGAGGCCGCCTCGTAGGTCGAGGCGATCCGCAGCAGGACGTCCTCCCGGCCGGGTTCGGCGCGGAAGACGAGGGAAAACGGCAGGCCGGGCTCGGGGATGGTGGTGGCCTGATCGTTGTGGGCGGAGACGAACCGCGTCCCGTCCTCGCTGAGCTCGAATACCGGGTCGTAGGTCGTGCGCACGTAGCCCGCGGGCACGAGCATCTCGGTGAGCCCTGCGTTCGGGCCGCTCTGCGATTCGGGTCTTGAGTTCAGCAGGAGGCCGGGCTGGACCGCCCCGCCGATGATGGCCGGCGGGAACGGCGTGTGCAGCCTGACCAGGGCGTCCAGGTCGTTCTCCAGGATCACCATCATGTCCACGCGGCGCAAAAGCTCGCGCAGCATGATGCGCTCGTTCACCCCCTGCCGGCTCCCGTGGGGGTTGCGCGGGTCCGAGACTTCCTCCCAGTTCCTGAAGGCGGCGCGGTGGTCGTCCCCCCAGAATTTGGAGCGCGCGTTGAGCTCGGGAAAGCCCGTGATGGTCTCGCTGAAGCCGCGCGCCTCCCAGTCCTCCGCCCGGCGCGAGAGGTACTGGTGGATATGGTAGCGGAACGTCATGGCGAGTTCCTGCTGCTGCACGGTGGCGAGGTCGAGGTTCACGGGCTGCTCGATTCGGCCCTCGCCCATGGCGAGCATGTAGTCGATGGGCTGCATGGTTCCGGAGCCTAAGACGACGCCCGGCGCGAACTCGGTGGGGACGATGGCTTCTGCGAACTCGGTGAAGAGCGGCCCGCCCTCGGGCGTGAGCCGGAACATGATGTCGGGCATGAAGACGGGGATGAGCCTGGCGAGCGCGCGGCGGAAATCCGTCTTCATGGTCTCGATCTCCGGATCCCCCGCCCAGAGCGGGTCGGTGGATTCCAGGAGCTTCGCGCCGAGCTTCCGGCCGAGGACTTCCTTTATCTCCCGGCCCGCCGCGATGACGATGGGCTCTTCGGATTTCGAACCCCTCGGATAGACCATCGACTCGCGGATGACGCCGATACGCACGCCCTCCAGCGCGCCCGCCTCCCCGCTCGTTCTCACGTGCGACGCGTAGGGCGTATCCAGGACGGAGGAGCGCGGCACCGTCGTGAACGGGTCGCGCGGGTCGTAGTAGCCGTTCACCGGGTCCTTGAGGGCGTCGAGCACCCTGGCGCAATCGGCGAGTGATTTCGTGATGACGCCGCTCCTGTCGCAGTAGATGTCCGCCCCGATGGCGCCGCCGTCGAAGCCGAGCATCGCCTTGTGCGGCAGGATGAGCGCGACGGCGTTGTGGTTCGACGGCCCCCGGCAGGAGGCCCGCGTCTCCTCGCCCAGGCTCGCCATCACCATGTTGGTGCTCACCGAGAGGGCGGAGCCCGAACTCGACCCCAGAGAAGCCGCCCGCGTGGTGTCGTAGGGGTTCGAGGGGTTCCCGCCCCAGGTGCTGCGCTGGTAGCCCAGGACGGAGGGCAGCACCTTATCGGGCGCGTGCCGCCCGCCCGGATCGCCCGCGCGCCCGTTGTATTCGGTGCTGACGGCCTTGGCGAAGATGACGGCGCCCTTGTTCCTGAGCTGTTCGACGAGGATGTGGTCGCGCGCGGGGAAATCGATGTCGTAAGCCGCGTCGCCACCGCCCGTGGAGCGCATGTCCTTCGTGTCGAAGGGGTCCTTGAAGGAGAAGGTGACGCCGTACATCGGCATTTTCCCAAAATCGGGGTCGGCGCCGTACTCGGCGTCGAGCTCCGCCGCGCGCTCCAAGGCGTCGGGGTAGTGGCGGAAGACCTCGCACATGGGCGGCGCGCCGGGCGGCAGGGGGCCTTCCGCCGGATGCCGGTCGAAATCGCCCTTGCAGGTGACGGAGCGCTCGCCGCGGATGTTCAGGGTGGCGAGGGCGTTCACCTGGCCCGCGTTCGGGACCCCGACGATCATGCCGTATTGCTGCTCGACCTCGGGGTCGGAAGCCGTATCCTCCATGCGGCCGAACTCGAGCGGCTTTCCAACGTATTTATCCAGATCGGGCAGGTAGTCGGCCGCCTTCACCGTATCGGTCGGGAAGCGCAGCGGCGCGCCGCCGCGCACGACGCCCCTGGCTTCGGGGACGGGCGCGCCGTCTTCGGTGACGAGCATGCTGGCGACGCCGTTGTACGCGCGGACGCGCGCGAGGTACCCCTCGACGACTTCTACGCACGTCGTGCGGCCGGCGCGAATCGCCGCGTGCAGATCCTCGATGGACGCTTCCTCCAGGCGAAACGCCCCGCTCTTATCCTCCATGACGCATCCTTTCGTGTTGTGCCGCGTTCCCGCCCCATGTCGGCGGGGGGAGCGATCTCCGGTCTCAATCGATTCGGGAATACTATGGGCGGCGCCCGGTTTTGGCAACGGCGGGCGGGGAAGATGCCGGCCGAATCCGGGCGGGGAGACGGATACCCTGCCTCCCCGATTGCCCGCTCTCGCCTGGAAAGGACAGCCCCTCCTCGGGGCTGTCCTGCCCCCCCTACCCCCCCTTGTCAGGGGGGTATAAAAAGGCGATGCGTTCCCGCCGGGCTGAGAGGGCTTTGCTTTTTCTTGCCCCCCTGACAAGGGGGGGTAGGGGGGGTTGGTTTTCCCGTAGGGGTCAGACATATATGTCTGACCCTGTGGCGCCCTGTCCCCCGTGGCCGCCCGTATCGAAGATTTCTATTCCCGTGGTTGTCCTTCTGCAGGACAGGCACGGGGGCCTGTCCCTACGGTGAACAATTCGGTGATCGGGATTCCCTCCCTCCTCGGGCTTTTTCAACAACCCTTTGTCAGGGGGGTCTTCTTTCTATTCCCCCCTGTCGGGGGGACTTTTTTCTTTTACCCCCTTTGTCGGGGCATTGCTTTTTTTACCCCCCTGACAAGGGGGGGTAGGGGGGGTTGGTTTCAAACCGGGGGCAGGGCGGACACATCGGCCCGCCCCTGCGGATTCGTTACGTTCGGTTTTGTAGGGGCCGTTCGCGAACGGCCCTTGCCGGAGAAACGGGCGCTTCACGAAGCGCCCCTACGACACCCTTCCGGAGAGATCGCAACACCCGTCATTCCGGCTACCGACCCCGTAGGGACAGGTCGCGACCTGTCCCTACAGGATCGGCGGACAGGCGCCGGGGCCTGCTCCCGCGCTCCCGGCCCGGATGCGCCCCGCCTCATCGCCTCCCTTCCGCGCCTCCCGGGAGTGGCGGCAGGGAAAACGTGAAAATACACGAAAAAGGCACGAAACCCCAAAAAAAGGATATAAAATTACGGTCGGCCATGATATAATTGATCGATCAAATAATAAATAGATGTTCCACCTGAAGGAGAGGCGGACGGCTCCATCACGGGAAGCCGAAATACCGAAAAGGAAGGAGAACCAGGAAAATGAGACATCGCTCGAGGGGAACCCGCCGGGGCTTGCAGGCGGAGGCGGCTACGGTCCGTCATCCGTCATCCGAAGAAGAGGCCGGCATGAGCCCCGGACGGCTGCCCGGGCGCCGCAAGCCGGCTTCCCGAACCCCGGCGGAGCCCGTCCCGGGTTTATCGAGGGGCTCCCTCCCGCCTGACCCGGCCTCCGCCCCCCGCGGGCGCGCCGGCAAGCTCCTTTCCCCTTCATCCGGATCGTCCGGCGGCCATGGCGCCGTTCCGGCGGGCTCGCGCCGGGCCGCGTCCCCGTGGCGCCGCCTCGCCCTCCTTCCCGTCCTCGCGCTGCTGGCGGGCGCGTTTCTTCTGCTCGACATCGCGCCCGCAGCGGCTCAGACGCCCGTCTGGTCGGCCACGCTGACCGTGCATGGCCAGCACACGTCCGGAGTTGGCTGCGACAATGAGAATAATGCTGCACGGTGCAGATCAGTACTGTCGAGCGCCAGTTTCACACACGATAGCACGCAGCGCCACATTTACTATCTGTTCCTCAATGGTGGCGGACTCAGGATCATGTTTTCATCCGGTATTGGCTTTTTCCCTGTGGATGTGGGGACCTCGCTGGACGCTTACCAGCTCTGTGTCGGCTCGAACGGGAATTCGAAGGCACTGTCGTTTTCGTCGGCGACGCATGGTGGGACTAGTAACGGCGAACGCAGTTGGTCCAACACTGGCCTTTCCTGGTCCGTCGGCGACACGGTCCCGCTCAGCATCCAGTCTTCCTGCCCCACGACCCCCACCGTCTCGCTCTCGGCCACCCCGAACCCGGTGACGGAGGGCTCGCCGGTGACGGTGACGGCGACGCTGTCGTCGGCGGCGACGAGCACCGTGACGATCCCGCTGACGGTGACGGCGGGCACCGCCGAGACCGGCGACTACATGGCGCCGACGTCCATCACCATCGCCGGCGGCTCGACCACCGGCACGGGCACCATCACGACGGCGCAGGACGCGGACTTCAACGACGAGACCTTCACGGTGGCGCTGGGCACGTTGCCCTCGGGGTACTCGGCGGGCAGCACGAGCTCGGTAACGGTGACCATCCGCGACGACGAGGCGCCGCCGAAGCCACTGACCCTGAGGGCGAGCGGCGCGCCGCGCGAGGGCGGCGGCCCGGTCACGGTGACGGCCACGCTGGACAAGACTTTTAGTCGCGAGGTGCAGGTGGTCGTCAACCTCGGCGGCACGGCGTCCTGGTTGGATAGCAGCCACGGGACGAGGTCCGGGACGGACTACTGGACACCGGTACCGGCCGGTAGAAGATATAACGTTTACAGGACGCCGGGCGGCAGGGCAGCCTGGTTCACCGCGACGCCGAGCGCTCGGTTCACCCAGGCCGCGGCGCTGCTGACCATCCCCGCGGGCAGCAGGAGCGTCATCTTCGAAATCCACGTCCTCGACGACGCGCACGAGGATTCGGGCGAGACGATCGAGATCGAGGTCCAGGCGTACGAGAACATCCCCTTCACCGCCTCGCAAAGGCCGGAGGGCTGGACGGGGCCGTGCCCCAACGAGGCGTGCAGGGCGGCGTCCTGGATGAAGTATCTGACGGGCGCTTCCGACACGCTCACCCTGACGATCGCGAACCACGAGGACGCGGAGACGGAGGCGGCGCGGCTGGCGGCGGAGGAAGCGGCGAAGGCGGAGAAGCAGCGGCTGGCGGCGGCGCGCGCGGCGGCGGGCGGGCCGCTGAGCGGTCTTGCGCTCATGGCCGGCTCGCAGGCGGTGGCGCTGGTCCCGGCCTTCTCGCCGGGGGTGACGTACTACCGGGCGGAGGTCCCGGCGGGGACGGCGGGCGTGTCGCTGGCGCCGTCGTGGGGCGCGGAGGCCGAGCTGGGCGGTCCGCCGAGCCTGTGGGCGAGTTCGCGCGGGCCGGAGTCCCTGCTTCTGGCGCAGAAGCGGGTCCATTCCTCCGGCGGCGCGGCGGCGCTGGCGCTGGCGCCGAACGGCCCGACCAGGCTGGAACTGACGGTGATCGAGCCGGACGGTTCGGGGAAGCCATGGCAGGGGACGGCCACGACGTATCGCGTCGAGGTGGTCGGGGCGGCGGTGCAGACGCCCGAGGAGCGGACCCCGCCGGAAGAGGAGAAGCCCCAGACCGTAACGGTGGCGTTCGGCAGCGTCCCGCCGGAGCATGACGGGCGGACGCCGTTCGCGCTGGAGGTGCAGTCGGGTTCGAAGCCCGCTCCGGAGGCGTTCAGGGTGACGGCCGGGAAGGTAACGGGCGTGGAGTCGCTGAACCCGGCGCTGTGGCGTGTCCGGGTCGCGCCGAAATCCTGGAAGGACGTGACGGTGGCGCTCGGCGGGGCGTCGGCGACGGTCCGGGGCCCGGCGCGGGTCCGGGTCGCGGACGCGCGGGCGAAGGAGGGCAGGGACGCCTCGCTCGATTTCGCGGTGACGCTGAGCCGCGCGGCGGCGCATGCGGTGTCGGTGGACTACGCGACGGCGGACGGCGCGGCGAAGGCGGGGGCGGACTACACGGCCGCGTCCGGCACGCTCGTCTTCGCGCCGGGCGAGACGGCGAAGACGGTGAGCGTGGCGATCCTCGACGACGCGGTGGACGAGGGCAAGGAGACGTTCACGCTCAGGCTCTCGAACCCGCGGGGGGCGTTCCTGCGCGCGATGCACCGCGAGGCGAAGGGTGTGATCCGGAACTCGGACCCGATGCCGGTGGCGTGGCTCGCGCGCTTCGGGCGCACGGCGGCGGAGAACGTGGTGGAAGCGGTGGGCGCGCGCATCGAGGGGGGCGCCGGGGCGGCGAGGATGGTGCTGGGCGGGCAGGAACTGGGCCTGGACGGCTCCGCCGGTCGCGAGGCGCTCCTCGCGCGCCTGGCGGAACGCTACCGGCGCGAGGCCGGCGCCCGGCTCGAGCGCGGGGAATACGCGCCGCCCCCGGTGCGCGAGGTCTCGATGAGCGAACTCCTGCTCGCGAGCTCGTTTCATATGGCCTCGGCGGGTGACGCGGACGCCTCCCCGGGGCGCTGGTCGGTGTGGGGCCGCGGGGCGCGCTCCTCGTTCAGCGGCAAGGAGGGCGTCCTCACGCTCGAGGGCGACGTGACGACGGCGGCGCTGGGCGCGGACTACGAGCGCGCGCGTTGGCTGGTGGGCGTGGCGCTCGCGCGGAGTTCGGGCGACGGTTCCTACAGGGCGGACGGCGCGGGCGGTGCGGGCGGGGTGGAGAGCACCCTCACGGGCGTCTACCCCTACGCGCGCTACCGGGTGAGCGGGTCGTTCTCGCTCTGGGGCGTGGTGGGCCTGGGCTCGGGCGAGATGACGCTCACGCCCGGGGGCGCGCCGCCGGTGGACGCCGACGTCGATATGGGAATGGCGGCGGGGGGCGCGCGCGGCGTCCTCCTGCCCGCGCGGGCGCCGGGCGGGTTCGAGCTCGCCCTTCGCGCGGACGTCCTCGTGACGGACACGCGCTCGGACGCCGCGGCGGATCTCGCGGAGACCGAAGCGGGGACGAGCCGGGTGCGGCTCGCCCTCGAGGGTTCGCGCTCGCTCCGGTTGGGCGATGCGGTGCTGACGCCCTCGGTGGAGATAGGGTTCCGGAACGATTCGGGCGACGCGGAAACAGGCGGAGGCGTCGAGGCGGGCGGCGGCCTGCGCTGGTCCTCGGGCGCCCTGACGGCGGAGGTGAGAGCGCGCGGCCTCATCGCCCACGGTGAGGGCGGTTATGAGGAATGGGGCGTGAGCGCCTCGGTGGGGTACGCGCCGGGCGCCGACGGGCGCGGTCTCTCGCTCCGGGCGGGTTCCTCGTGGGGCGCGGCCGCGGGCGGCGCCGAGCGGCTCTGGTCGCAGGCGGCGGGCCTCTCGCCGGGCGGTGCGTTCGAGCCGGGCGCCGCGGGCTTCGACGCCGAGGCGGGCTGGGGCCTCGACGCCTGGGGCGGACTCCTGACGCCCTACACCGGCTTCACCCTCACCGGGAGCGGGGAGACGTACCGCGCGGGCGGGCGCTTCCGGCTCGCCGAATCCCTCACCATGAGCCTCGAGGGCGACCTGCGCGAGAGGGACGGGGGCGCTTCCGTCCACGGCGTGGCGCTCAAGGGCTCGATGCGGTGGTAGGGGCGGACCCGGGGAGGGCATCGAATTGTTCACCGTAGGGACAGGCCCCCGTGCCTGTCCTGATGTGGGGCGGCCACAGGGTCAGACATATATGTCTGACCCCTACGGGAGCCTTGTCGTTCGGGAATCACTCCCCCCTTGTCAGGTATAAAGGACAGCCCCTCCTCGGGGCTGTCCTGCCCCCCCTACCCCCCTTGTCAGGGGGGCAAGAAAGACCCCTCCCCCGACAAAAAAGGATCAACTCCCCCCTTGAGGGTTTTGCCAATCAACGAGAGAAGGGATCAACTCCCCCCTTGAGGGGGAGTCAGCAAGACGAGGGCGTTAGCCCGAAGTCGCGCTGGTGGGGGGAGCTTTTATCCGTGGCATGTCCCCCCACCGGTTCGGTTTCGGGCAAAACCCCCCTCACCTCACCGTCTGGCTTTCCCCTCGGGAAGCCAGACCCTCAAGGGGGGAGTTGATTGCATATCTCGCGCGTGAAGGGATGACCCTCAAGGGGGGAATTGCTCCTTTTTTGGGGTCTTGCTTTTTCATACCCCCCCTTGACAGCGAACAAAGGCAACCCCCCCTACCCCCCCTTGTCAGGGGGGCAAGAAAGACCCCTCCCCCGACAAAAAAGGATCAACTCCCCCCTTGAGGGTTTTGCCAATCAACGAGAGAAGGGATCAACTCCCCCCTTGAGGGGGAGTCGGCAAGACGAGGGCGAAGCCCGAAGTCGCGCCGGTGGGGGGAGCTTTTATCCGTGGCATGTCCCCCCACCGAATCGGCCTTCGCAAAAAACGCTCGACCTCTTCGTCTGGCTTTCCCCTCGGGAAGCCAGACCCTCAAGGGGGGAGTTGAAAAGGCCCCTGCGCACCCCTCGAACGGCGACTGTAGGGGTCAGACATATATGTCTGACCCCGTGGCCGCCCGTCGGTCGTATTCACCCAGATACAGCAAGGGCGCGAGGGCCACGGACAGGCACGGGGGCCTGTCCCTACGGTGAACAATTCGATGATCGGGATTCCTTCCCCACCGGAGGGTTTTTCAACAGACCCCTCAAGGGGGGGGGCAGGGGGGTTGGTTTTCGAGCCGGGGCGCATTTGCCCGCATTTGCCGTCATCCCCAAAACCGCAGACTGCGCTATCGTGCGCGCAACGCGGGGAAGGGGTTTTTCCCCGGCGGATTGAGGCGCAGGCAGAGGAGGCTTTCTCATGGGATGGGGTGATGGAGCGGGGAAGCGTAACGGGAATGGGTTCAGGGACGGCATGAAAATAAAAATAATGATATTTCCTAAAAAATGCGATAAATTCACGGGGTTTTCCTGTAAATTTCTGAAAATTACCGGCCATGCAAGTGGTTGTAATAAAAAGAGTTGCCATAGAAACCTGAGTGTTCCGCACTCAGATATGGCGGCAAAAAAAGTTTTTCGCCGACCCCCGCATTTGCCCGCAACGGCCCGCATTTCCTCCCGCACCGCATCACGCCGGCAAAGCCTCATTCATCAATCGGCTTTGACCCCCGCAATTGCCCGCATTCGCGCACTCGCCCGGGGCGTCCGCCCGGCACGGCGCAAGATATTGATGATACGGGCGTTCCGGTAGCGGGCAGCTAGCCGGGGCGCAGGACGCTCCTGGCCTTCTCCCCTTCGGGCGTCACGGCGAGCACCTCGAGACTCGGCCGCGCGGGCGACCTCGTGAGCAGGAGCTCCACGGGCTCGTCGAGCGCCATGATCTCGTGCACCTCGCCGGGGCGGAACTGCACCAGATCGCCGGGCGCGGCTTCCAGTATCTCCCCCTCCACGGCCAACCGCAGCCCGCCCTTCAAGAGATAAAGGAACTGCTCGTCATGGTGGTAATGGGGGTTGGAGTGGCCCCCCGCCTCCATGCGGAAATAACCGATGGTGGTATGGGCGCCGTCGACCCAGGCGGCGTCTGCGGTGACGTAGTCGGCGGCTTTCCCCTGGTTCTGCGCGGCGAGATTTCTGTAGATCGGCATGGAATAAACTCCTGTAGTTGAGGCGTTTACGGAAGATGGAGCGTCAGACGCATTCTAACGGCACCGACTCGCAATCTGTCCAGCGCCCATGTATATTTGAGCGGCATGAGGAGCGCATCCCTCACTTCACAAAGTAATTCGGAGGCATTTCGTGAGCGTCCAGCCCGTGGATGAGTTCGAGTATTTCTTCGACAAGCCCTGGTCGGACGGCCTGCCGGTCATCCCCCCGACGGAAGAGCGCCTGGGCCTCATGCTGGCGGGAACGAGGCGCGACCCGGACGAAGTCCTGGGCGACGTGCCCCCGCTTCTGGCGCAGGCGGACGTTCGGACGGTCGCCGCTCATGCCGTCATGGCCGGGTGCAAGCCGGCGTATATGCCCGTCCTCATCGGGGCCGTGGAGGCGATTCTGGAGGAAAAGTTCAACGTGGGCGGCGTGCAGGCGACGCTCTCCTGCGCGGCGCCTCTGCTGATCGTGAACGGCCCTTACGCGGGGGAAATCGGCTTACACGGCGGGCTCGGCTGTTTCGGCCCCGGGAACCGCGCCAACGCGACGATCGGGCGCGCCATCAGGCTTTTGCTCCTGAACATCGGCGGCGGAATACCGGGCATCACCTCGATGAGCACGTTCTCTCAGCCGGGGCGGTTCACGTACTGCATCGCCGAGAATGAAGCGGAAAGCCCCTGGGAGTCTCTCGCGCAGACGCAGGGTTTCGATGCGGGGGAGGATGTCGTCACCGCCGTGCACGTGGAAGGCCCCGTCATGTCCTGGGACGACGTGAGCGACGACCCCGAGCGCATGCTCCCCTCCATCGCGGACACCATGTCGCATCTGGGTTCGTGGAATTGCTGGGCCAGCACGGATCTCGTGGTGGCGATGAGTCCGCAGCAGGCCGCGATTTGCGCCAAAAAGGGGTATTCAAAGGCGGATGTCCATGGGCGGCTTTGCGAAATCGCAGGCCGCACGGTGGGCGAACTCAAGACGGGGGGTCATTACCGGGAGAACCGCATCAGAGACTTCCCGTTCCCCGTCAATCTGGATGATGACGATGCGTTCGTTCCGACGATCAAAGAGGCCCGAAGACTGCTCCTGATCGTGGCGGGCGGGGTTCCGGGGCCGATTACGGCCGTGATGCACGGCTGGAACGGGAGCAGCCGTTCGGTATCGCGCGGGTTTGAATCGTCATAAGACCCATATATCGTCATAAGACCCATATATAGCAAGGGGTGAATGGTTGTGAACGACCCTCAAGATGAATTCGAGTTTTTCCTGGAAAAACCCTGGTCGGACGGCCTGCCCGTCGTCACCCCGACCGAAGAGCGCATCGAGCGCATGCTCTCGGGCACGAAGAGAAGCCCTGCCGAGGTCATCGGCAGCGTTCCTCCCGCCATGGGGGAGGCCACGGTCCACAGCGTGGCGGTGCATGCGGTCATGGCCGGGTGCAAGCCGGAATACCTGCCGGTCGTACTCGGCGCCGCCTCCCTCATGCTTCGCGATGAATTCAACATGAACGGCGTGCAGGGCACGATGCACGGCGTGGCGCCCCTGATGATCGTGAACGGCCCGTATTCCGGGGAAATCGGCATTCACGGGGGCAATGGCTGTTTTGGCCCCGGCTTCAGGGCCAACGCCTCCATCGGCCGCGCGATACGCCTGATTCTGATGAACCTGGGCGGGGGCATCCCGGGCGTTTCTTCCATGACGATTTTCGGCACGCCGCTGCGCTATACCGCGTGCGTCACGGAGAACCTCCAGTTTCACCCCTGGGAGACGCTCGCTGAATCGAGAGGATACGGGGCGGAGGAGAACGTGATCACCATGGCCATGGTGGAAAGCCCGCGCCTGACCTTCGATGACGTCAGCGAGGAGCCCGAGAGGCTGCTCCGGGGAATCGCCGATGCGATGACGGGTCTGGGTTCCTGGAACATGCACGCGCCCAGAACCGACATGGTCGTCGCCATGAATCCCCAGCATGCGAAGATTTGCTCCGAGGGCGGCCTTGCGCGCGCGGACGTGCACCGGCGGCTGTGTGAATTGGCCGGCCACAAGGTGAAGGACCTGAAACAAGGCGGAAACTGGCGTCGTGAGCGCGCGCTGGCGATGTATATCCACACGGATCCGGATGATGATGAATTTTTCGTTCCCGTCATCAAGGATCCCCGTGACCTCCATTTGATCGTCGCGGGCGGCTGGGGGTCGGGCAGTGCGGTCTGTCATGGATGGAGCGGCGGCAGCCGCGCCGTTCATGGCGTGTATGAAGTGTAATGCCGGATTTCCCGCATTCCGTCTGGTAAAGTCATTTTCCAATGGATGAATTCGAGTTTTTCTTTCAAAAACCCTGGTCGGACGGCCTGCCGGTAATTCCCCCTACAGAAGAACGAATGGCCGCCATGCTTTCGGGTACCAGACTTGAAGCCTCGGAAATCATCGGTTTGGTGCCGCCCCTCATGGGGGAGGCCGGCGTGGAGGCGATTGCCGCGCACGCCGTGATGGCGGGGTGTGAACCTTCGTTTTTGCCCCTTGTTATTGCAGGGCTTAGAGCGCTTCTTGCGCCGAAACTCAACTTGAACGGCGTACAGGGCACCATGCACAGCGCGGCCCCTTTGATCATCGTGAATGGGCCGTATGCGAAAAAAATCGGCCTGCACGGCGGCACAGGGTGCTTCGGGCCGGGTTTTCGGGCGAATGCGACGATTGGACGCGCCATCAGGCTAATACTCATGAACCTGGGCGGGGGTGTGCCGGTTTCCGCCTCGATGAGCACGTTCGGCTCGCCTGCCAGATATACGTTTTGCATCGCCGAGAATGAAGCAGAAAGCCCCTGGGAGCCATTGTCCGTCACGAGGGGATTTCAGCAGGATGACGATGTCGTTACCGCCGTGATGACCGAAGCGCCTCAAGGCTATATCGACGATTACTCAAAAGAGCCGGAATCTTTTTTCGTGGGTCTGGCGGATAAAATATCCACCTTGGGTTCGCTGAATATATGGCTGAAAACCCAGGTAGTCGTTGCTTTGGGTCCCGATCATGCGCGCATGTGCGCGGACGCGGGTCTGGATAAAAAAGATGTTCATCAGAGAATTATGGAACTCGCGCGCAGGCCCTTGGGAGAGTTAAAAAAATCGGGTTATTGGCGTGAGGAGATGATAGCCAAGTGGCCATTTGACGTGGACCTGCAAGATGATTCGTATCTGGTTCCGGCGATTAAGGATGAGGACGATCTGATTCTTCTCGTCGCAGGGGGTACGCCCGGCCCGGTGACTGCCGTCATGCCCGGCTGGGTGGATGGCAGTGAGGCGGTCTCGACGGATTATCAACCATAAGTCTTTCTGTCGGCTTTGCTTGTGAGGATAAGCGCATGGATGAGTTTGAGTTTTTCTTTGATAAAGAATGGTCGGACGGCCTGCCTGTCGTGACGCCCACGGAAGAGAGAATGGGCTTGATGCTCACAGGAACGACCAGGGAACCGGGCGAAGTGCTTGGCCAAGTGGCTCCGGCGGGCGGGGACCTCAGCATTCAAAGCGTGGCGGCCCATGCCGTGATGGCGGGTTGTAAGCCCGAATATATGCCGGTTTTGATAGCTGGGCTGGAGGCGCTTCTCGATGAGCGTTTCAACGTGAATCTGATTCAGGCCACAACGAGCGCGGGCGCTCCTTTTTTGTTGGTCAATGGCCCTTACGCCAGGGAAATCGGGCTGCACGGCGGTGTGGGCTGTATGGGTCCCGGTTTTCGCGCGAATTTGACCATTGGCCGCGCCGTGAGGCTCATCATGATGAACGTGGGCGGTGGTATTCCCGGAATCACATGTCTCGGCGGTTTTGGCGGTCCCTGGCGAAATACTTATTGCATCGTGGAGAACGAGGAGGAATCACCCTGGGAGTCGTATGCGGAGTCCAAAGGGTTTTCAAAAAGCGATAACGTGGTGACCATGATTCCTCTCGAAGGCCCAGTCCAGGTATGGGACGATGCGAGCCTCACCCCTGACCGGCTTCTTACGACGGTGGCCGATATGATGTCCGCCTTGGGTGGGCCCAATATGTATCGCCAAGCGGATATGGCGGTTGTCCTGGGCGCGCAGCATGCGCATCTGTGCGCCGACGCCGGGCTGACCCGCAGCGATGTGCATCAACAATTATTGGCAATGGGCGGACGCACCATCGGGGATATAAAGCGCGGCGGCATATGGCGGGGCGAGAAAGGCGCGGATCGATGGCCGTTTCCCGTGGATGTGCATGATGATGATTTTTTCGTGCCCGCCGTCGGAGATCCCGACGATCTTCATTTAATCGTCGCGGGGAGCAGGGGTTCACCCTCCAGCATGGTCATGCACGGAATTACGGTGGCGTGTCGGACCGTGACAAAAAAATTTAACTTGTAAATTTGTGTAGGAATGTGGACTGTAATGCCAGGATGGCGTGGCAGAAATAGCTGTGTTCCTTACTAAAAATCTTTGTGAAGCCAGAAATGTTTTGGTGTTTTCTAAAGAAAAAAGCCCCGGCATTTTGCCGGGGCTTTTTTGTGTGATTGGTGTTCAGCTAATGGCCGTTGCTTTTTCCGTTTTTCTTCATGACCGCCCAGCAGACACGTTCGGGCGTGATGGGCAGGTCGTAGACTTCCGTGCCTATCGCATCGTTTATGGCGAGGGCAACGGCGGCCGGCGCATTGTTGCATGGAGGCTCGCCGACGCCGCGTGCGCCATATGGCCCCGCGCCCTCTCCACATTCGAGAACAACAGACTCAAACTCGCCAATATCCGATGAAGTGGGGATCAAATACTCGTGAAAGCTTTGTGATCGACAGTCCCCTTCCACCATGGTGATTTCCTCGTGGAGCGCATATCCGATCCCCATCACCGCGCCGCCTTCAAATTGTCCCTCCACGCTTTGAGGGTTCAACGCTCGCCCCACGTCATGGGAAGCGACGTGCTTCAAAAGGTTCACTTCACCTGTTTCGATGTCGACTTCCACTTCGCTTGCATGAACACCGAATGTGTAGTCCGACCATCCGCCCATGCCGTTCATGTATCGCTCCGGATTTTCATATTCATGTCCTGGCATGTTGTAACCATGCGTGCAATGCAGTGCCTCACCCATTTTTTTGGCTTCGCCAGCTGCAGCACCGATGCCAACTCTTCTCTCGGGAGCGGAGGCCACCCATGCCTCCCCGCTTCCCACGCGAATATCCTCTTCAGCAGCCTCGAGCAACGAAGCGGCGCCTTTGGTCACGGCTTTCCGAACCTCATCTGCGGCAAGTCGAACGGCGTGCCCCGCCATGAGTGTTTGACGGGAGCCTGCCGTGATTCCTGAGAGCGGTGTTGTGGCGGAATCTGATAGACGGGTGGATACCTGATCGAGCCTGAGCCCCAGGGTTTCAGCCGTGATGCTTTGAAGCGTAGCGCCCTGGCCGGCGCCTATGTCCGGCGCGCTCACGCGAACTACGGCGCTGCCGTCCGGCTCGAGGTGAACTGCCGCATTCGCGTCGTCATTCGGCCTTCCGTAGCCGGTGATGTTCGCCGCCGCCGCACGCCCAATGCGTTTCCCTGGGCCTGGTTCTGTGGGTTCGCCCAAGGCCTGAAGCGCACTGTCAAGGCATCCTTCCAGGTTCGGTTCATAAGGTATTTTCTGTCCGGTCGGCAGTTCCTGGTTTTTCTGGATGAAATTTTTGCGCCTGAATTCGTATTTATCCATCCCGATGGCGTCTGCAACCAGGTTCATTTGGGTCTCATATGCGAAGCAAACCTGGTTCGACCCCACACCACGCATCGCGTTGGTGATGGGATTGTTGGTGAGATAGCCGTGCGCGCGTATTTTAGCGTTGGGCACATCGTAGGGGCCTGCAGCGATGCACATGGCGCCCAGGAGGAATAGATTGGATTTGTACGGATAGGCTCCAGCGTCACCCACGATATCCGCTTCTACGGCAAGAATTTTCCCGTCCTTGGTCGCTCCTGTTTTGTACCTCATATAGAAAGGATGTTTTTTCGAGGTGTTTCGGATGCCGTGCTCGCGGCCCAACACCATTATGGCCGGTCTTTGCGTATGCCAGGTGAGTAATGCCAGGTAAGGTTCCACGGTCAGCATGCCCTTGGCGCCGAATCCGCCGCCGACATATGTGCCGAGGTGGCGGACGCGGCTATGCGAGATTCCTAAAATCGCCGCAATGGCGCGATAGTATTCAATTAGCTGTGTGCCGACGCGGATGGTGATGACGCCGTCTTCCTCCATCCATGAAGTACCGGAAGCGGGTTCCAGGAAGGCGTGTTCAGCGAGTTGCGTGGTATATGTTTTCTCAATCACCACGTCGGCTTCGTCAAACGCTCTTTTTATGTCTCCACGTGTAGCTTCAAAGTCACACGCTTGTCGCTTCTCGGCGTTAGTTTCATCGTGACGCGTTGTCCACACGCCCTCTTCCGACTCGATTTCCAATTCGATCGCAGCTATCGCGGCATCAAGCGCTTCTCTGTTTTCGGCGCCTACGATGGCGAGGGCATCTCCAGTAAATTCGATCTTATCTTCCACCAGCACCGGCTGATGGGGCAGGCCCGGCGTCCCGGAGCCGAATCGCGCGTTTGTGCCTGGAATGTCCTTTGCGGTCAGAATGGCGGCTACGCCTGGAATTTTTTCGGCTTTAGAAGTGTCGAGTTTTTTGAGGCGGCCTACGGGGACGGGCGTAAACAAGACGCCGCACTGCAAAGCGCCTGCGGGGATCGCGTCTTCTCCGTAGGGCATAGAGCCATCTGCTTTCGGAATGGCGTCGTATCGAACATTCGACTTGCCGATGATATCGTAATCGGCCATTTGTCTGCTCCTTAAGGTAAGAGGTTTTCCGTAAATTAGACTTGATTTTGCCAAAATTCGGCGAATCTGAGAAGCGGAAAAAACATCATTCGCATTTTCATCGGGAAATCGAATGGGCTGATATCGTAGACAATGAATGAATTGCGGGATATGATTTAGTCTCGGTTGAGTTCACATATCATTTGGAGAAAACCATGGCGAACGGAATGGGATTCATCGATCCGACGGCGGGAGGATCGGCCGCGCGAATCGAGCTTGCGCAACGGCCCGGCGATCTTTCGGGAAAGGTGGTGGGGCTCCTCGATAACACCAAGGAACAAGCGGATATCATTTTGGAAACCTTGGGCAATGCACTTCGTGAGCAATACGACGTGGCCAGAGTCATTTCGAGGCGAAAAGAGCATTACTCGAAGCCTGCCACGGATGAAATGATCGAAGAAATGGCCCAAGAGGTGGATGTGGCGATAGCCGCATTGGGAGGCTGAGGCTCCTGCACGTTGTGCAGTGTGCACGACACGGTTGAATTTGAAAAACGGGGCATTCCTTCAACGACCATCATCACCGAAGCCTTCAAGAACGCGGCGGACTTTCAATTCCGTGGCAAGGGCATGGAAGGGCACCCTTATATTGAGTTGCCTCACCCGGTTAGCAATCTACAGCCTGATGAAATGAGAGACACGACGCTCAAGTTTGTTGAAGAAGTGGCCAGCCATCTGAAAAGCTGATTCGAATTGAGTTGAAAAGATATTTCCCAGGAGGGACACGTGCGCGAGTTTGAAACATTATCCTATACGGAAGAAGGTGGATTGGCGGTAGTGAAGTTCAACCGTCCGGAGAGTCTGAACGCAATCAGCTTCAAGATGGCGGAAGAATTCGTGGAATTAACGCGAACTTTGGCCGACGCGCAAAATGTTCGCGTTGTGATACTCACCGGCGAGGGACGTGGTTTCAGCACGGGCCGCGACCTGAAAGAAAGCACTACGCATACGAAGGAGATGGCCGATCAATATCAGCGCTACGTGATGGTGGCGACATCGTTATGGGAACGCTTGCCCATGCCCACCATCGCCGCCATCAATGGTCATACGTTCGGCTGGGGTGTGGAAATTACCTTGGTATGCGATATCAGACTGGCTGCGGAAGAAGCCACTCTTTGTTTTCCGGAATGCAGTTTGGGTATTTTCCCCGGAGCCGGCGGCGTGGTCTGGCTTCAAAGGGTCATGCCGGCCGGTCAGGCGAAAGAATTGGTTTACACGAGCAAGCGAATCGATGGCAAGGAGGCCGAGCGCATCGGTTTGGTGAACAAAGCGCATCCGCTGGATGTGTTGATGGGTGAAGCCACTTCCATCGCGGAGAGGATCAGAGACAATGGCCCCTTGGGTGTTCGTGGCGCGAAAAAAGTGATCGATCAGACGCTCGATATGCCGCTCGCTCAGGCTATCGAATTTTCGAACGCCCACAGGTTGCCGTTGAATCACACCAAGGATTTCGCGGAGGCGCTGCAGGCGTTCAAAGAGAAGAGGAAACCTGTTTTTACCGGAGAATAAAAAGGCGCCTAATCTTACTTGTAGTATCAAGCCTGTCCCTTAGGGGACAGGCTTTTTGTTCATTGTGACTAAATATGAATAGTGACTTCCTTCACATGCATAGCGAATCTCATATCGCGATTATCACCGTGAATCGGCCGGAAGCGCGAAATGCGTTCAACACATCACTCATGGAAGCCATGTGCAGGGAGATGGATGAAATTCAAAAGATGTCAGATATTAGAGTGCTTATCGTGACTGGGGCGGGAAGTTCTTTTTCTGCAGGGCGCGATCTGAAGGAAAGCGCCACCCATACGGCAGAACAAGCGAAGCGATTCATGATGTTGGGCGAGAGGTGGAGTACGGCACTTCGTGAACTGCCCATCCCGACCATAGCAGCGGTAAACGGACCCGCTTTCGGATGGGGGATGGTGTTGATGCTCTCATGTGATATTCGTGTTGTGGTGGATGACGCTGTTTTGGGATATCCGGAGACTGCGTTGGGAGTATTTCCGGGAGGAGACGCCACAGTTCGCCTGACGCGGCAGATTTTTGTTCCTTCTGCAAAAGATTTGGTGCTCACTGGCAGAAGATTTGATGCACAAGAGGGGTATCGCTTAGGATTGGCGAACCGCGTCACATCGAAAAAAGACCTGCTGAGAGAAACAAGCGCTATGGCCGATGAAATCGCTCAACACCCGCTGGAGAGATTAAAGGCGATGAAATCTGCGTTTTTAAAAATTGAAGCGATGCCGCGATTCGGGCATTTGTCGGCGGCTCGGAAAATCGATCGATGAAAGTCAGGGAGTGTTTTTTGCAGGCGGTAGCGATTGTTGGAGTGGAAGAAGACACTAGAGAAACCTGGGCGGCCATGAACAGGATAAACGCGCCCTGGGCGGCGGTTTTTGATGGTACGCACCTGGTTGGCATAGTAAACAAACAAGACCTTGATGCGTTTGTTCGCGTGCCCGAAGTTTTTCAGGACGTTGGTGAGGTGGCCCAAACGGACATACCTGTCAAGCGAGGGATATCGCTATCCCCGAACGCGGATTTGAACGAGGCTGTTCTTCAGCTTGAATTGGCGAGAGCGGATGCCGCCTTTGTCGAGGGCATTGGGAGGCCGCCTGGCGTCATGGAAATGGAAACGGCCAATCGCGTATTGTCTTGTTCTTCATGATACGCTTTTGTTTTCCTTAAAGTGATTGATCATTTGCCTCGCTTTCAAGGGGCAATTGACGGGAGGAACGTCCATGGAATTCACGTTGAATGAAGAGCAAATACGGATTCAGCAGATAGCCAGAAAATTTTCCGATGAAGAATTGGCCCCGGTGGCTCCAGAGCGCGATCGTATTCAGAACTGGGAAGAGCGGATGCCGTGGGATCTCACGGAAAAAGCAAGCGCTTTGGGTTTAAGGCAGCTCCCTTATCCCAAAGAATACGGTGGTATGGGAGCTGATGTGCTTTCGTGCTGTCTGGCGGGGGAGGAGCTTGCAGCGGGAGATCTGGGTTTTGCGGTGAACCTGGATCAGACATGGAAGCTGTCCCATATATTCGAAAAAGTAGAACCTGAAGTCAGAGACCCCTGGATGAAACGTTTATGTGAAGAGCCAAGATTCCTGGCTGCGATTTCCATGACGGAAGAAGGGGCGGGAACCGACCATCAGGGATATTATGACGATCCCTCCATTGCGCTTTTTACGCGCGCGGAGAAAGAAGGCGGCAAATGGATCCTCAACGGGAAAAAACGCTATGTCAGCAATGGCCCTGTTGCGTCGTTGTACGTTTTGGCGGCAAGAACCGATCTCAGCAAAAACTTGAGGGAAGGCTTAACGGGCTTTCTGGTTCCTAGAGAGACCCCCGGCATATCGATAGGCGAAGTGCATGAAAAAATTGGCCAGCGTCTTTCGATGAATTCTGAAATTTTCTATGAAGACGTCGAGATTCCCGAGAACCACATCATCCTGGGTGAGGGAAACATGTTCGAAATCAGGGGTAATCTTCTGGCGATGGGAAAACCGGAAGCAGCCGCAACGGCCCTGGGTGTCGGGCGCGCTGCATTCGAGAAATCACTTGTCTACAGCCGAGAACGCGTCCAGGGCGGCAAGCCCATTGGTCAACACCAAGCGATTGAAACCATGCTCGCCGATATGGCGATGAATCTTGACATTGCGCGCACGTACATTTGGCGCACCGCTTGGGCGGTGGATCATCAAAAACCTTATGATTTCACGCAAGGATGGAAATGCAAAGTTTTCGCATCTGAAGTCGCTTTTGATTGTGCGAGACTGGGCATGGAGGTATTCGGCGGTGCGGGCATCATGCACGATGCTCCTATGGAGAAATACCTTCGCGATGCCAGTACGTTCTTGCACTCAGACGGCACGAATCAAATTCTGCGGTTAAGAACCGGGCAAGCTTATGTGAAAGGAGTAGCCACGGCGTTTTAGTGGCATGAAAAGGAGAATTTCAGATGGCACGCCTGGCAGATAAGTGGCGACAGGTTGAATTGTTCCAGCAAGACGGGGAATCGCTGGAACATCATGTTGCCGAGTGGCTCCAGAAGGTGCGTGCGGAATTCTCCGTGTTTGTATCGGATGAAGGTATTGCGGAAATAAGAATGCTGAATGGCGTAGAAAAACCTCTCGTGGCAAATCATGCGAGGGAGCAATCAACACCGTTGAGTCGTCGAGCTTCAAAAGAGATAGAAGAATATCTAAACGGCGCGCGAAAAAGCTTCAAACTCAAAACGGACCTCTCTGCACTCACGCCTTTTATGGAAAAAGTGCTGAGGAAGACGGAAGAAATTCCATACGGAGAGACGCGCTCTTACGGCTGGGTCGCGAAGGAAATCGGAAACCCGAAAGCATCACGCGCCGTCGGCCAGGCGCTTCATAGAAATCCCGTTCCTCTTGTAATACCATGACATCGGGTCATCGCGGGCTCGGGCGAGCTCGGTGGATTCGCAAGCAGCGTATCTTTGAAGTTGGCGCTCTTGGTCCATGAGATGAATCATAAAGATTAGGGTATCTGGATTTCGCTTGGAGGCATCCAAATTCATGGGGGGATGAAAGATGTCTAAGAAGATGAATGATTTCATCGACCAAGTACGCGAAATTGTACAGACTGGCGGTACCGAAGAAGAAGTAACGGCTCATGTTGTGACGGCCCTTGAGCCAATTTTGGATGAGCCGAACCTGTTGAATGCCGATCAACTCTTGGTGAAAAAAGAGGGTTTTACGCTCAACCGGATTCATGTCGAACCGGATGAGAGCTTTTCTATAGGCGCCGGTATATGGGATGTGGGACAGACCACCCCGATTCATGATCACGGCACCTGGGGAGTGATAGGTATTTACCGAGGAATGGAAAACGAAGAGAGTTTCTTGCGTGAAGGCCCCCGAGAGAGCGGCGCTCGCGTAAAGCTCACGCCCCTAGGCAAACGCCTGGCCGGGCCCGGAGATGTCTTCGTCTGCTGTACGAAGGACAACGATGTGCACCGCGTGAGTTGTGCTTCGCTTGAACCCGTGGTGGGCATTCATGTCTATGGCGATGATCTCGCCAAGTTAACTCGCTATAAATATGAGGAATCAACCGGCGAGGTGAAATTGTTTGTTACGGGATGGGATTATGCAAAAACATCGGCTTGATTTATAAAAGCCGACTAAATCGATAATTAACGCCGCTCAACACTTTTTCCATCGAAGCAATCACTAGACACCTGCCTACCGAACACCAGCTACGTGATGAAATAAACACGCTTTCTACCAGGGCATGGGTTTTCTGTCCTGGAAGTATCCACCGGTAGGCCCGTCCTTCGGCAACAAGGCGAGCCATACGGGCGTATCTGCTCCTTCGTCTATTGATTTTGAGGCGCCCCGACCGCCCATGTCGGTTCTCACCCATCCTGGATGGCAACAATTCACTAATACGCCAGTTCCTCGGAATTCACTCGCCAGTACTTTCGTCATCGCATTCAATGCGGTTTTGGTAATTCTGTATCCGGGAGAGCCTCCTCCCATGCTGGCGAGAGAACCCATGCCGCTTGAGACATTCACGATTCTACCGGCTGAGCTTTTTTTCAGTAGTGGTGCCAAGGCTTGGCAAATCATCAGAGGGCCATAGAGGTTGGTTTCCATCATTTCGCGGACGACCTCGACTGGAACGTCCAACCCCATCATGCCGGCATCTTTTCTGATGGCCGCGTTGTTGATTAAAATGTCTAGTTTTCCAAATTCTTTGGCCAAAAAGCTGGCTAGAGAATCGATGCTATTCTCGTCGGTGACATCCAGGGGATGGAATATGATTTCCAGCCCCTCTTGTTTTAGCTGCTCTTTAGCGACTTCACCCTTGGAAACGTCTCGCGCCGTGAGGATGGTTCGAATTCCTTGGCTTGCGAGCGATCGGCAGATCCCGAAGCCAATGCCTTTGTTCCCGCCCGTTACGACGGCGATTTTCTCATCCGGCAACTTTCATCTCCTTTTTCTGTGTGCTTCGCTGGATAATTTTCACTGAATTCATGTGTTTCACCAGCACGATCAGGAATGATTCTGGAATCAATTCGCCTCCCTGTTATATCATAGAGGGGAATCATCTCTCGCTCAGAGTATTTCCAAGCATATACATTGGAAGAAATGATTGAGTTCAACTCATCTAATCCTGTTCGACGTGGATGGAACGCTGCTTTTAAGCGGAGGAGCAGGGGCGAGAGCGTTGAATATCGCTTTTGAGCGGATATACGGGATTCCAAACGCTATGCGTCATGTTCATCCGCACGGTAAGACGGATGAATTCATCATACAAGAGATGTTTCGTTCTCATCTTGAGCGTTGTGGGAGCGAGCCTGAGGTAAAGGCCCTATTGGACAGATATTTGGAAGTCCTGCCCATCACGGTTAGGGATTCTAAAAATTTTCACCTGATGCCGGGAATCCCAGGTTTGCTTTCATATCTCAGGAGCCGAAAAGACGTGTTCATGGGATTGGGAACGGGCAATATCGAAGAGGGCGCGCGAATCAAACTCTCGTGTGGCGGGCTGAACAAGTTTTTTTCGTTCGGTGGTTTCGGGTCTGATTCTGGAGACAGGACGGAGTTGCTGGAAGCAGGATTTCAGAGGGGCGAGGAAATCATTATAAAGGAATATCCACGCGAATCCGTTTCCCGTTGGGTGATAGGTGATACGTGGCGTGACGTAGCAGCAGGGCGTGCATGTGGAGCGAAGACGATAGCTGTGGCTACAGGAGGGGATTCACTTTACGAGTTGGCGAGTGCTTCTCCGGATTTTCTTTTCGCTACGCTGGAGGATCAAAAGGCGATTTCTGAAATCTTGGATGAGGGCGATAGGGCGTGAGTGAATCTTCTTATCCGGTTACGCCAAGTGAAATCGCCCATGTCTATCGGCAAATCCCCGTGTGGGCCATGGGCGAACTCGCCGGTTTATCCGAAGTGCAGTTGGATAGAACTGGGACAGAAGAATGGGCGCGTTGGTCCCTAAGAAGGCAGCTCAGCCATATGGCTTACATCACGACGAGGTGGTTCATGGTTCTCTACGGCGCCACTAGCCTGACCTGGCCCTCTGTGGATATGAGCCAATTCAGTACGTTCATCAATACGCGAGAAGATGACCGTCGTTTTTCTTCTGAGCGGTATGCGGATCCAGAATGGCTGCATTTACGTTTTTCCGAGGCGTGTGAAGCAGCAGCGAACCAAGTTGAAAAGCTGGAGAAAGAGCGTTCGGCTAATAAATTGCTCTTGTTTGTTTTTTCAGACTCATCAGTCGTGGGTGTCAGCGAAGAGCGTTCCGTTGATTTGTGGAATCGTTGCATGAAATGTCATCCAGATGGATTTACGCTCGATGCTGGCTACGCACACGGATTTCGTATGACGCCTTTGGCGACTTTGCGTCATGTGCTTTGGGACGATTTGATTCACTTGCGCTCCATCAGGCTCCATCGCAAAGCCTTGGGTTTGTCTCCCGTTTATCCTGATGCCCCTGTCGGCGGCTACGCTTCGGCCTATCCGGTTTCTTGATGAAAATTGCTGGTTCACCTCGGGCAAATTTCCTTTTTTGGTTGTTGTTCATCTCATTTGCATCAATCGCAGGCTCACTTTTGTTCTTTTCGAAACCACTATTTCTTTCCAAAACAGGCGTAAAAGCGTCCTTGTCAGCAGAAGCAAAGAAGTTGAGAGGCATGCCTCCGGGCGTTATCACAAAAAACATAGGACGCACGCTCAAGAAATATCTGGATGCTTCAAAGCACACCAGTCGCGCGGAAATTCGCGTTTCCGAGACGAGTCCTGTGAGGTTGTCTATCGATATCCAGTTGCCATGGGCGGAGGTGAGCGCAAAAAAAAGAAGACAAAGAGCAGAGTTGGTCTGCCGCCTGGGAAGAGGCATGCTTGAGAATGCGGGAGCAAAAGGTACAATTTTCTTGGTTAATATCCTTCGCATGACGAGAGACGCGACTGCCAGCGAGCGTGCAGGTGCGATGGTGTATTCCTCAAAAGACAAAAAGTGCATCTGGAAAGAATAGCTTTTTCAGAAAGCTAGCCATATCTGAAGCCAAATACATTAAATGCCAACGCCTTTTCTCTGAAGAGCCCCATTTCTGCTAGACTCTGTTTATTTTGGTTATTTATTTTTCGGGCGAGAGGAGGTGTTCACATGTCCCTTAAAACTGTTGCCATCATCAGCCCGGGAGATATGGGACATGCTGTGGGGCGAATGCTGGGTTTGCATGGGCTTGAGGTAATAACCTGTCTCGCAAACAGAAGTGAGCGGACGAAGCAATTGGCCGCGAAAGGGGGTATTCGGGATTATCCGACAATGGCTGAAATGCTGGAGCGCGCGGATATTGTTTTGTCCATCGTGCCTCCGGGTTTAGCCGCTCAGGCGGCGGGCGAAGTGGCGGAATCTATGTCGAACTCTGGTTTTTGTCCCCCGTATGCGGACTGCAATGCTGTATCACCCGAAATGGCAAAAGCAATGGCAAAAAGGATTTCAGATGCAGGAGCGGATTTTATCGATGGGGGGATATTGGGTCCCCCGCCGAATGAGACACGGAACAGCACCAGGTTTTACTTCAGCGGTGCGCAGGCGGGATTGCTCTCGGAACTGGACGGAAAGGGAATCATCGTTCGTCAGCTTGGGCCTGAGATTGGTCGGGCATCTGGAATCAAGATGTGTTACGCCGCTCTTACGAAAGGAACCCATGCGCTTCAAACTGCCGTTATCACTCTGGCCGAAGCGCTTGGTCTCACCGAGGAAGTGACCCATGAGTTTCAAACAAGCCAAGAGGCTTCTTATAAACAAATAACCTCGAGTGCCCCCCGTCTTCCCGTCGTGGCGTGGCGGTATATCGACGAGATGAAACAAATCGCACAGACCTTTGAGGCCGCCGGCGTCACTCCGAAATTTCACGAAGGAGCGGTGGCCGTCTATTCCCATCTCGCGACGACGCCTTTGGCGGATCAGGCTTTAGAGACGATGAACAAGAATTTGTCGCCACAAGAAGCGGCGGGGGTTTATGCAGAAAACTTGCCGATGAAAATGGACCACATTTGATGTCTTGAGGAAGCGATATGCCAGAAGACCTATCCACTCCAGGGTTGGACGTTTTCCCGGAATATAGAAATTTAGCGGATTTGTTTCGGGAAGAAACGAACGGGCTTCCGCAGGAATTATGGGAATGGAAGCTGCCAGAGAAGAGTTGGGGAGCTTGGTCCATCAAAGAACAAATCAGCCATACGGCATGGATACCGTATCTTTTTTTCTTGGAATTTTGGCCGCCCGTTTTGTATCCGGATTCTTTGCCGCGAGATAAGTCTCTGGCGGATCAAGGTGGGGCAGACAGAATGTTGGATCCGGTGCGGTTTCCAGATGTGTCCGATGTTCTGGCAGCGCTTGATGACGCGTGTGCTTTGTGTCGGGAAGTTTTATCGAATGAGACGTTTGCCACACTAAGAGATAAAGAATTGCCCAGAAAATACTCTCCGGACAGAACTTGGGCGAACGGTGAGCGAGTGATGGATTATTTTCTAAATCTCGTTTTGCCAGCTCATGAGAGGGGTTTTCGCAAAGACGAGAACGATCCTTATTTGTATTACCAGACGCTCGAGTGCACGTTCCGCCACATATTGTGGGAGTCGAATGTGCACCTGATTACCATTCAGGAATTTAAGCGAATCAAAGGCTTGCCAATTCATTCGACTGTCCCGAGAGACGGGTATGCCGCGATGCTCACGTGGGAATGAATGTGATTATTCTTTGAAGTAGGATTCTCTTTCGTATTTCTGCATTTTCGGATTCCAATCGGACCAGAACAGGAGATTGCTGATGAATGCTCCTCGACAGGGGATTGGTGCGCTGCGAGAGTATTTTTATGGTGAAGACATTGGTGAGGCGGAGATAGCTCCTGAAGGCCCGATCATAGTGGGCAGGATGGGGAAGTGGCGTGTTACCTACGAAATTGGCCCGCATGGAATCGGTCAAGGCGGTGGTATTCGCTTCACGCCACCCAACGGGTTCACAACGCCCCAATTTGAAGATGTGACAGCTCCGGGATATTGCAAATTCAGGTGCTCGAACGCGAATGCCTTTTTGATTCCTTCAATGATCAAACCAATGCTCGGTTATACATTCTTGCCGGCCAGCTTGGATTTGAAGGTTCAGGGCGCTTCTCTGGCGGAAGGTGATTTGATTGAAATCAACTACGGCTGGACGCCATCAGGCATCCCGGGCGTGCAAGCGCAATTTTTGGCCATGTCCGTAGAGTTTACCTTATCCATTGATTCTCTTGGTGAGGATGACTGGGAGCTTCTTACAAATCCCCCGATCTTTGATGTACTGCCCGAGGAGCCATCCTTCCTTTGGGTGACGGCGCCGGCGCAGGTAGTGGCGGGACAGGGCTTTTCCGTCCGGGCTGTGGCGCGAGATTGCTTTCATAATGTAGCGACAACAGCGTCATCCATTCCAAAGCTTGAATTACCTGATGAAAGTACGGTCTCTTTTCGCCAGGAGTCGCCCGGAATTTTTGTTTGCGAAAATATAGTGTTAGGAGCGCCTGAAGTTCATCGGTTAAAGGTTTCGGCTGATGGATTGCCGACAGTTCATACGCCACCGATTCAGGTATTGGATGAAACCCCTGTTCGCACGCTTCTTTTTGGTGACCCGCATTGCATGAGCGGGTTGTGCGTGGGCGAGTATCCGAGACCGTCTACGGCGCGTGAAATCGTGGAATACGTCCACACCTATGCGCGGGATTGCGCAGGGGTAGACTTCGCCGCCTGCACCTCCTTGGCCATGCGAATGGACGAGGCGCAGTGGAAAGAAGTCACCGAGGCTGCGAATCGGTTTTCGGAGGCGGGAAGATATGTAGCCCTTCCTGCGTATGAATGGTTTGGCATGCTTGAGCAAGACGGAAACAAGAACGTTTATTTTTTAGATCACAAAGAGATTTTAAAACTTGATTCTAGGCATCCGGATTCCGATCATCCGGAAAAACTCTGGGAACAACTCGAAAAATTCGAAGGTCGTGTGATGACGATTCCCCATCACTCGGTGAGTGCTGTGATTGGCACGCGATGGCGCTGGCACGACCCGAGGTTTCAGCGCCTTGTCGAAATATATTCCTGTTGGGGTAACTCCGAAGCCAATGGCTGCGAAAGGCCTTTGGTCAATCCGGCGCGCTACGAGGGGCAAAGCGTACAGGATGCGCTTGAGAAAGGATATCGTTTGGGCATCATCGCCGGCTCGGATACGCATACGTCTCAGCCTGGATTTTCGAATCGATTGCGGCTCAAGAATGCCTGGAGAGGCGGCTTGGCCTGTGTATGGGCGGAGACCTTCAATCGGGAAGGGATATTCAAGGCCCTTTGGGAGCGACGTTGCTATGGCACGACAGGGGCACGAATTATTCTTGAATTTTTCTTGAACGATGCCCCCATGGGTTCAGAGATGAAATTGGATGAATCGGCTGCGAGAAAATTGATGGTCCGTGCTGAAGCCTGCTCCCCGGTTCATAAAGTCGTCATCATCAAAAATGCGAGAGAAATTCACGTAAATGTGCCGGGACGGGAGTCGATCGATTTTGAATGGATCGATTCGAGAGGGAAGGAACGGCAGTCGGATTATTATTATGTCCGGTTAGAGCAAGACGATGGGGAAATCGCTTGGTCGAGTCCCATCTGGGTGGATTCCTAGGAAGGAGCGGTTGTGGCGCATCTAACAGCAGATGCCGTCGTCATTGGTGGTGGCGTGATGGGATGTTCAATTGCCTATCAGTTGGCGAAACGAGGATGTGGAAAAATCATCCTATGTGAGCGAGATGATAGCGGATTTGATTATGACCGGAAATTGCGAGGAGCCTGATATTAAAGACTATCGCATGACGCGTTTTGATGAAAGGTATTTGATGCAAAGTGGTTTCGGAACAGGGTTTCAGGATTGAAAACTAGGACTTTGGTCTGGGGTACACTTCGATAAGAGGAAATAATTTTTTCGCATTTTCTTTTAAGCCAAAAAAGACAGGCCCGGCGGCTTTATCGCCAGTCGCGAGTTTCTGGAGATCGAGAGGAAGTCCATCTGGGTGATATGCACCTCCCCCTACTTCGTGTAATACGGCCATGGGGCCCAAGATATCCCAGATTTGGGGTCTATCGACCAATGCGGCGATGACGCCTCCGGTAGCTGCATACGCCACGTGTGCGGAAGCGCTTCCATAGGCAACGGATTTCCCTGGATAATCTATTTTATAAAAACGTTTTCGGGACGAAGGCCCTAGCATGACGGTTTGATTGGTGATTTCCATATCCTTCAGATTTGGAAGTATCTTTCCGTTTCTTGTGGCGCCCTCTCTTTCGAGTGCAAGGAACATTTCATCAACTACGGGCATATAGAATCCTCCGGCGATGGGTTTCCCGTTTTCCATAACACCGATGGATACACCCCAGGTGGGCAGACCATTCAGAAATGGATTGGTGCCATCAATGGGGTCGATCGCCCAAAGACGAGGGTGCTTCTGGTGTTGCGTTTCTTCGCTTCCGAGTTCTTCTCCAATCACATTGTCATTCGGGAATGATATTTTTAGGCATGAAAGAATGAATTTTTCTACTTCAAAGTCGGCCTCGCTCACCAAGCTCCGGTCTTGTTTTTGGACGCCTTTGGCATTGTTTGTGAACGTCAAGGCTAGTTTGCCTGCGTCTTTCAGGGTTTTTTCTATGAATTCAATCATGAAAGCACCAAACCCTTCGCCTGCATTGAGCGTGGATACATCACTATGGGGAGCAACCTATCTTGTGGAGTGAAAACTTTCCAGCCTTCCGGGGAAATCTCCCCAATCCATAAACCCGGCATCCATTTTGTTTTGATTAGGATAAGATTTGCGCATGGCTTTCTGGCGAACGGGAACGAAAAGATATGATTACACCAAAGGCCCCATCGGGCGAGGCTTGGTGGTTCTCTCCCTGCCGATTTTCGCGGAACTGATTTCTTGGAACATCGATACGATTGTTGAAATTTACTGGGTGGGCCGATTGGGCTCGGATGCGCTCGGAGCGATGTCCTTGGGCTACATGATTCCCATGATGGTGAGAGCGGCGGGCATGGGAATTCGGGTGGCAGGCCAAGCGTTGGTTGCGCAAAGAGTTGGCGCGAATGATGAGGAAGGCGCTGCTATAATCGCGGGCCAATGCATTTTGCTTCAAACGCTCTTCTTCATTCCCTTATGCAGCGTGGGATATATCTTCTCACCTTATTTCATGGGGTGGATGACGTCTGATCCAAGGCTTTTATACTTGTCGACGATATATCTTCGGGCCGGGTTTCTCATGCTTTTGTTCGTTGACGGTATATTCACTCTTGCAAATATATTCCGTGGTGCGGGTGAACCAAAATATTCGCTTTTGGGGATGATTATCAATTCAGGCGTTACATTCATCGCCATGCCCGCTTTTATTTTTGGTTTCGGATTGATCCCCCCGCTTCATCTGGCCGGCGCGTATTTCGGTTTAGGTATTGGCAGGCTGGCAGGTTCCGTCGTGATGCTGATCATTCTTTTCAAGGGGAATGCCAGAATACACCTGAAGTGGCGTCATCTGATTCCGCGGTCCTCTGAGATGAAGCGCATTCTGGGACTGGGTTGGCCTGCTTGGGGGCAAATGTTTTTTGAGAGAGGCGCGAACTTGGTATTGGTATGGATGCTTGCTCCGTTTGGCGCGCTGGCACTTGCAGCATGGGGCCTTGGCAGTCGTGTCAACAATATGGGAAGAATGCCCGGATTTTCCCTCCAGGGGGCTGTTCGTACGATGGTGGGCCAAAATATCGGCGCGAGAAAACCTGAGAGGGCCATACGCAGCGCTTGGGTGACGTTAGGGGCGGTTGTTTCCATCATGGTTGTCGTCATTACAGGTTTCGTTGTTTGGAGTAAGGAAGTCGTTACTTTTTTCGGGATAAAAGGCGCCGCGTTGCCCCACGCGGTGATTTGTCTACAAGTTTTGTGTGTAGGCCTTGGATTTGAGGCTACGAGGCGTGTAGTAGCGGGAATATTTGAAGGATCGTCATCTACCAGGCCTCCCATGATCGTTGAAGCAATCGTTCGCTGGGTCGTGCAGTTGCCGGGTGCCTATATGCTGGCGGTTTGGATGGGATTACAGGAACTGGGAATTTGGTGGGCAGTGGCGGCGAGTCAGCTCATCGGTGGTTTGGCGTTGTTCTTGTGGTTTGCGATTGGTTGGCGGCGGCGTATGGAAAGTATGGCAACAAAGGCCAAGTCATCTGCGCGGTCAAATTTTGAGTTTCATTCCTCATGAGACCCGAGAAGCGCTATGACTACACAAAAGGCTCAATTAGCCGTGGGCTGTTTCGCTTGGCTGTTCCCTCATGCCTGGAACCGATAGCCTGGAACGCCGACACACTCGTCGAAATCTTTTGGGTGGGGCGTTTGGGGCCCGAATATCTGGCAGCGGTGTCTTTGAGCTTTATGATCATCTTCTTTTTTCGTGCGATTGGTTTCGGCATCAGAATCGCGGGCAGCGCTTTGGTGGCACAGAGAATCGGAGCGAAAGAACCTGAACAAGCAAGCCACGCGGCAGGCCAAGCGTTTTTGCTTGCAGGCATCTATTACGTTGCCATCAGCATTCTGGGGTATATGCTGTCCTCGCATCTGCTTGGCCTTTTAACCTCTGACGCCAATGTGATGCGAGTTGGCGTTGGGTATTTGCAGGCATCGTTTCTCACCATCGCGTTCGTGGACGGTATTTTCACCGTCTCGCATATGTTGAAATCTTCCGGCGAACCTGGAAAGTCTCTGATCGGCCTTGGAGTTTCGACACTTTTGTCCATTACGTTCATCCCTCTCCTTGTTTTTGGTATTGGGCCGTTGGCGGGGTTTGGACTTCCGGGTTCCGCCATTGGCATTGGAATAGGTCGCATCATTGGCATTTTTGTTGTTCTGTGGATTTTGACATCAGGACATTCTCGCCTCCGTATCAGGTGGGTTCATCTCAAGCCCCATGCGCAAACCATGCGGCGCATCATTCATTTGGGATGGCCTGCAGCGGCACAAAATTTGCTTGAGCGCGGCGCTCTTCTCATATTACTGAAGATTTTGGCGTTGTTTGGGCCAGTGGTGTTAGCCGCATGGTCGATTGGAAATCGGCTAGGGACATTTTCACGATTGCCCGGTTTTGGAATTCAGTCCGCCGTCCGTACGATGGTGGGTCAAAACGTAGGCGCCAACCGGCCGGATCGGGCGCTAAAAAGCGTCTATCTTGCTATGGCTGGCTTGTTTGCCATTATGTGTGGCGTGACGTTTCTTTTGTATTTTTATGCAAGGGAAATTGTCTTGATCTTTGGAATGAAAAACGAGGGAATCGATGTTGGTGTCATGTGTGTCCGTATACTCACCATCGGCACTTTGTTTGAAGCTATCCGGCGAATGTTGGCGGGTGCTTTTCAAGGAGCGGCGAACACGAAGCCGCCTATGGTTGTGGAAGCCTTCATCCGGTGGGGTTTTCAGATCCCTCTTGCATATTTTGCCGCTTTGCCGTTGAGATTCGAAGCCTCTGGCGTATGGGGCGCGATGACGATAAGTCATTTTATGGGTGGCGTATGCCTACTGGTTTGGTTCCTGGTTTGGAGCCGACGGAGAGGAATAGGCTCACATGCAGAAGCAAGATATTGATGTTAAGCAAAATGGGTTTCGCATGGGATGCTGGGTCAACGACAACCGATGGCGGGTGCACCAATGAGGTTGTGGCAACTCCTCACTCGCGCACGGCTGAAAATCGGTAGTATATGTGTGTGGTAGATATGAATATATGGTGAGACAATTTGACATTGGATTTATTCTTCACCTTGAAACTGGCTGGCATAAAAGATGTTGAAAGCGAGAGACTCATGAGCCGCAAAAAGGTTTGTCTTTATTCCATCTTGGTGATTTTGTTTTTTCTCTCATCTCTAGCATATGTGGCGGATGTTGCTTCAAGCGAAACAACAGAATCAAATGATTGGGCGATCGTTTTGCAAGATGCGACCCGATATATTCAAGGTGAAGGGAAAACACCAACTCTCACTCAGGGATATTTGTCCCTGGTGCGGCAAGTCCGCTCACGGGCATATGATGTTAAAACAAGATCCCAACAAGTACTCCTCCAGTCTGAAAAGTTACTCAATGCGATTGGCCCTCCTCCCGGAAAGGATAGCCCGCCAGAGGCGAGTGAAATAGCCGACAAAAGAGAGCGATACAAACGTCAAGTTACAACTGCCCGAGCGCGCATCGCTGAGGCTGACTTGGCCATTGTTCGTGCTGCGGAGTTGGAAGAATCTTTCTCCCGAGAGAGGTTCGAGCGGCTTTTGGGAGAAATTTACCGACGTACGCCGATACCTATCGCACCGGGCGTGCTCGCAAAGGGCGTGCCGGCGATTGCGGTTGAAGTTCGAAGTATTCTCCGTTCTCCAGGGGATTGGTTCGCAAAACTACCTCCTGGAATTGGTGCCACCGCTGTATTTCTGCCCGGGATAGTGGTTTTGATTCTAGGCTTGTTTGTTGGGTGGGGAATACGGCGGAGCATTTTGAGCATGTTCGGCCGCGACACCGGAATATTGGAGCCCTCATATGCGCGTAGGTTTAGCTCCGCCATCGCAGATGGCGTTGGCAACAGCATTTTGCCGGGAGCGGTTTTAGCAGCTCTTTATATATGGGTGACTCGACCGGGTGCTTTGGTGAGCGGTCTGTTTGCAGAAGCGCTCACGTCTTTTATTTTGGTCATTTTGTTATTTTGTTTGGTTGTTGCGTTTGTGAGGTCTTTTCTCTCCCCCGGTCAACCGGCTTGGCGGCTCACAGGACAATCTTCAGAGAATGCGCAAAGTGCTTATCGCTTGATTTTTCTTCTTGCGGCTGTTTTCTCAATCGACATGCTTTTTTCAAATCTTTGGGGCGAGGAGGGAGTTTCCGCTGATGCAGCGTCTATATATTCAGCGGTGTTTGGCACTCTGGAGGGCTGGATTTTTTTGAGGCTGGCACGAGAAGAACTCTGGCGAACTGAAACGTCTCAAGAGGGTGAAATCCCGCAGGAAGGACAGGCCTGGAAATTCACATGTCGCACAGCAAGAGTGCTTGCGCTAATCGGCATTGCGGCGTTGTTTGTCGGATATGGCGCTTTTGGCAAACGGCTTCTCACAAGCCTTATTTGGACTGGTCTTTTGCTGTGGATAGTAGTTCTGTTGCGTGGCCTCATCCACGAATTGGTATCCTGGTCGACTAAATCCGAATCCATACCAGACAAACTCCATATTCCTTCCCGCATGATTGAAAGATTCCGTTCCTGGTGGCGAGTCATTGTCGATCCTGTTGTTTTCCTTTGCGGCATCCTCATTATCGTGCCTGTTTGGGGAGTGCCGCCGGGTGATCTGATTCGCTGGACGCTCCAGGTATTATCCGGGTTCCAGGTGGGGAGCATTCGCATCTCTATCATCGATATTTTCCTGGCTATCGCCGTATTCTTTTTCGCCATGGCCGGAGCAAGGTTCCTGCAAAGGCAGTTGTCCGAGCGGATTCTGGAGCAGACGAGTTTGCCTGCAGGTATACGCCACTCCCTGAATGCAGGGTTCGGTTATGCGGGTGTAATCATTGCGGCGTTATTGAGTATTTCGGTGACGGGAATCGATCTCTCGAACCTTGCGCTGGTTGTCAGCGCGCTCTCGGTGGGGATCGGTTTCGGACTGCAAAATGTGGTGAATAACTTTATTTCCGGTTTGATACTTTTGGTCGAAAGACCCATTAAGGTTGGAGATTGGGTGCGCGTGGGCAGCGATGAGGGAATCGTGAAAAAGATACAGTTTCGCGCAACGGAGCTTGAAACTTGGCAACGCGCTTCGGTCATAATTCCGAATGCTGAGATTATTTCGACATCGGTCACGAATCTAACGCATCGCGATCAATATGGCCGTGTGGAAGTCGGGGTTGGTGTGGCGTATGGCTCTGATGTGGAGAAAGTTCGAGAGATTTTATTAGATGTCGCCGAGAAAAACCATCAGGTAAGTCGACAGCCCGTACCCACCGTCGTGTTTCGTGATTTTGGCGCAAGCAGCTTGGATTTCGAGTTGCGGTGCTTTACTCCGAGTGTGATGAGCCGATTGGGGGTCGCGAGTGATTTAAGATTCGAGATTGAACGTCGGCTTCGAGAAGAGGGTATCGAAATACCCTTTCCGCAAAGAGTGGTTCACCTCACGAATCCGGAGGAAAATGACCCGGAAAAAGAATCGTAAGATTATTTGTACGTGTAGGGTTTGGGCTCCGGCTTTTGGCCGACCTTGTTTCTCATGACTCCCAGCGGCCCCATGTCAATTTCTACTGTATCCCCTGGTTGAATCCAGCGCTCCATTTCCATTCCGCATCCTCCGGGGACGGTGCCTGATCCCATCAGATCTCCCGTGACTAGGTTCTCGTCCCTGGCGGTGTAGGCGATGATTTGAGAGAAAGTCCAATACATCTCTCCGGGCGTGGTTTCCACCCACGTTTCTCCGTTGACCCTCGCGGCCATGGGAATGTTTTTCGGGTCGCCAACTTCATCGGGTGTGGCTATCCAGGGCCCAAGGCTCCAGCACCAGTCCTTGCTCTTGTATGGCCCGGTTCCCATCGCCATTTCGCCCCCCTGCGCGTCCCGGGCGCTCCAGTCGTTTAGTATTGAATAACCGAAGATGTGTTCATGCGCATCTTCTTCTGAAATATCCCGCCCCGGCACGCCGATCACACAGCAGAATTCGAGTTCGAAATCCATTTTCTCGGTAAAGCTGGGCCAGGGGACTTCCTCCTCGGGCCCGGCCATATGGGCGCAACTCGCCTTGAAAGCAAGGGGACGCTCGTACCAGATTTTGGGAATTTCAAGGTTCATCACCTCGAATGTTTTTTTGAGATGGCGTTCGAAACCGGCAAAGCCGCGAATCAGCGGGGGTTGTTTGATGGGAGCGAGCAGCCGGGCTTCGCTCGGCGCATAGATGATTTGCTCCCCGCGAGGGCCGGTAGCGTCTTCATGCTCGAGTGCATATTCGAGCGCTTCTTCAGCGGCTTCGATGCCGCCTTTGCCCGATGCCGCGATGGCCAGCATGTCGGAAGGAATGAGGGCGTCCGCCATGGCTTGGGGTCGTGAGGAGCCACGCTGTTTGAACTTGGCCGCCGCTGCGAAATTGAGGTCGACGTATCGGAGGTTATCGCCTTCGGATACAACGGCGCCCAGACGATCGAATGGGCCTACAGGTGTTTGCACTTCAAAGGTGCAGAATTTCATGGCTTCTCTCCGGGTTGATTTAGTAAATGGTGTCCATTTCTACTTATTACAAATCGACTTTGTCCCGCTCATCTGTTTCCGGGAAAGGGCCTTCCTTTATTTCGATGACCTTTGAATCATCTTCCAAGAATTCAACTTCATGACCCTCGTACATCAGTATGAGGTCGTCACGGTGTAGAATAGCATCGCCTAGATTTTCCCCTTCTTTGGTAAATACGCCGACTCGAACCTTCCCGCGTTGACACAAAAGAATTTGGTGTCGTGTGGTATTCGCGGTCCTGTCTTCCACCACGTGATAATGCGCTTTGGTTATCGCGCCTTTGGGTCTGTTCAAGACGATGATTTGCAGGGGCACGTCATCATCTGTCATATGAGCTTTGGTGTTGCGTTCCACTTCGATGTCCTGACCAGCGTATGCAGTTCGGATGTGTTCTTTCGCTTCCTCAGTGTCCAGATAGGGAGGAAACTTGGCGTAATCGTTGAAATCTCCTTTGATGTGGATGGCAATGATGCGTCCATCTGAGGCCTTGTAATAATTCACGCTTTTAGAATCAACTTCTAAAGACATAATTTTCCTCGGAAGTGAGTAGAATCAAAGAAACGCCAACTGAGCATGAATAAAAAATAGTCGCTCAAGGGTATCACAAATTCAATTTTGTGATCTTCATATGAAAATCAAGCGGAGGGGCGGAGCGGACAAGCGAACTGGTGGAGATGTAGTCCACCCCCGTCTCCGCAATGCTACGAATGTCGGTGTCGCCGATTCCGGAGGCCTCAAGCTCATAGGGTTTTAGAGTTTTTGAGGCGATGCCAACCTCCCGGATTCGGGAAACGGCATTTTGGAGGCTTTCGATATCCATGTTATCGAGCAGAATCATGTGCACTCGTCCGTCTTCGATGACTTCTTCCAGTTGGGCCAGATTTTGCACTTCGATTTGAGTTTCCGTCATGTAGCGGTTACCGAATTGTCTGTCGATGGCGGCGGGGATGGAACCAGCGGCAACGATGTCGTTGTCCTTTATCATTTCCCCGTCAAAAACCCCCAAGCGGTGATTCCGCCCGCCGCCTGCCCGGACCGCGTATTTTTCAAAAAAACGCAAGCCTGGACGATTTTTCCTGGTATCGATGATGCCCTTGAGAGTTTCGGGGAAGCCCCCGAAGCGGGCCAATGTATTTGCTGTGTGCGTGGCGATTTCAGAGATATGCGAAAGGAGATTTAGTGCGGTGCGCTCCGCCTTCAAGATGGTCTGGGTATGGCCGGAAATGTGCGCCAGAAGTTCGCCTTTGGAAATTCTGGCTCCTTCATCTTTCAACCAGTTGACCCCGGGCAATTGACTTTTCCCAAGAGCCAAAAGGTTTTGGGTTTCCTCCAGTATGAGAAGGAAAAACGGAGAACCTGCGAGAATGGCATCGCTTTTCGAGCGCAACTCGGCCATACACAAGGGATCTTCTTCAGGGTCGTACTGGAGGGGAGCGCTCCCAAAATCCTCCAGGAGCCATTCGCGGACTTTAGAGCGGATATCCATATCTAGAGGTGTTTGGTTTATACGATTTCGAGCATACGCTCGATGGGTATTCGCGCGCGCCGAGCCAGTTCCGAGTCCACGGTAATTTCGTGTTTTAGATCCCGCAGGCATTCATACAGGTTTTGTAATGTGTTTTGTTTCATGTAGGCGCAAAGAGCTTCACGGCTCGCAGGAATCAGGGTTTTGCCCGGAACCGCCTTGGACATGGGATGGAGGTTCCCGACCTCGGTAGCCACAATGACTTCCGAATGAGGCACTTCCTCTACCAACTTAATCATGCCCTGAGTCGAACGGAACTGGAGCATATCTTCGGGCACGATGCCATCGTTTACTTGCCGCATGCAGGCGCTTGTGCATCCGCACTCAGGGTGAACCACCGTGATAGCTTCAGGATGTAGTTGTTGCTGCTCCAGAACATGGTGCGGGCGAATCCTCTCATGTACATGGCACGCACCCATCATGAGATGGAGTCGCTCCAGAGAATGGCCTTTACTCTCCAGTAGCTTGGCTGCGTAGAAACCCAAGAAGACGTCGGGTAAAAACAGAATGGGTTGTTCGGGCCTTGAGTTTTCAAGAATGTGGAGGGTGACTTTGCCTGCATTGGCGGACGCACAACAGTAATCGCTCTCGGCTTTTACCTCGAGATACGTGTTTACATAACTGATGACGATTCCGGCTGGATGCGCTTTTTTCCAGTCTCGAATTTTATTAACGTCAGCATGAGCGGCCAAAGAGCAGAGTGCATCGAGGCTGGGGGCCAAAACGGTTTGATGGGGTTTCTTGAGCGCGGCTAAAATCTGATTCATGAATAACACGGAAGGTTCGACGAGATAGTCTGCGTCCGAGGTGGCACCTTGTTGGGCCAGGAACAAAGAATCACCGATGACATCGGATACGTCCTGAATATCTCTTGGCACGTAATTGTGTGTCAGGATGAGAGCGTTTCTCTCTTTCTTGAGGCGCCTGACCTCACCTTGCAGAAATTTTCTTTTCTCTTCCGTGATGTTCTCAGGATGAGCGTTTGCGGGGATTTCAGGAACATCAATGGAAGGTCCGAGGTCAGCTTGGTCCATCAAAGCGATGGCATCTTTTGCAGGAAGGATGTCACCAGCTTCAATATCTAAAATCATTTGAAACTCCACTAATTTGGATGTCGTAAAGATACGTTTATTGCTACTAGGTAAGCTGCTTGCTCGCTTGCGCAAAAAATCACAAGCTGAAGCAAAAAATCATAAACCTCATTAAATTAACAGTTCGACTCCTGATGAATAATACATGATACGGGACATGGAATCTCCTACCCCTTCCTCCTCTTATTATTCCAGTCTTGAGGAAATAAGTAAAATGGAAATATGGAAAAAGACGATTATTCCTTGCCGGGGAGTATAGTTTTTGTTAGGTTTCGTATCTGTAATTTCTGTTTTGGGTCATTGAAGAGACAGGGCGTCGGAATCGTCTCCCTGTATAGTAGTTCGAATCGCGGGTCGCCGAGCGAGACGACTCGTTTTTTTATTTGTATGAGCCAAAATTCAACGCGCCTCCTTCACCTGTAGTCATTTTGCTTGAGAAGCCGGGGTGATTTGAGGAATCCATCATGAGCCGTGGTGTGATTTGGCTGTTGGGCACATTGCTTTTGTCTGGGCTTTTCATTTTTGCACTAAGTGGGATCTGCTCGAATGCGTCGATTTTTCCATCACTAACTGGATATTTTTGTCCGAAACCCCGGATGAAATTGATAACTGTTCCGCAGAATCCTGCGTCCAAAGGGGTGGAACAGAAAAACAACTGATCGATTGTGAAAGATTTTACAGAAAGGTGAGGTTATGAACGATTCAGATTCTCTCATCACAGATGCCATCGTCGAATTTGTCTTGAATACGGAGTACGAAGACATTCCTGAAGACGTGAGAGTAATCATGCGCCGATGTTTCGTGGATGGAGTCGGTCTGATGGTGGCTGGTTCCACGGAAGAAAGCGGCCATATCATCCAAAACTACCTCAAGGAAATCGGAGGAGAACCCGAGGCGCGCGTTATCGGAACTGAAATGACAGTGCCCGCGCATCTCGCTGCTTTGGCCAATGGCATCGCCGGCCACGCAATGGATTATGACGATACGCAGTTGAGCAGCTATCCGGATCGTGTGTATGGCCTGTTGACTCACCCCACATGTCCAGTGATGCCTGCAGCTCTGGCCCTTGCCGAGGCGCTGGGCGCAACAGGACAGGAGCTGCTCACTGCATTTGCGCTGGGTTTTGAAGTGGAATGCAAGGTGGCGGAAGCGATTCGGCCGGATCATTACATCAAAGGATTTCATTCAACGGGAACTATCGGCGCCATCGGGGCGGCGACTGCTGCAGCGAAATTGATGGGATTGAATGAACACCAGTTGCGCATGTGTTACGGCATCGTTTGTTCGGAAAGCGCCGGTCTGCGTGCGAATTTTGGAACGATGACGAAGCCATACCACTGCGGCCGAGCGGCGGAGAATGGCGTCGTGGCGGCGAGGCTGGCATCGGGTGGCTACACTTCGGACCCCACGGTATTTGATGGGCAGTGGGGATTTTTCCAGATTATGGGTGGCGGCTGCGATAAAGATTATATCGTCGGTAAACTCGGAAACGCATGGTCAGCTGTGGATCCGGGCGTGTCGATTAAACCCTACCCTTGCGGTTCCCTTGCGCACCCCGCTATGGATGCCGCCAGGGACCTGATTTTGGAAAACGACATCAAACCCGGCCAGGTGAAAGAGTTGCGTTTTGGCACCACCTCGCGCGTACTGGAGCCACTGCGCTACAAGGAACCACAAAACGAACTGGAGGCGAAATTCTCTCTGCAGTTCGGTTTCGGCATCTTGCTGCTGGAGCGCGCGGCCGGCATCGCTCAATATAAAGACGAAGTCGTAAAACGCCCCGATGTCGTAGAAATGATGAAAAAGGTGAATCCCTTCATGGACGATGAAATCGAAGCCCAGGGTTACGCGCTCATTCGCGGCAAGGTGGCGATAGAGCTTGAAGACGGGACGGTGTATGAAAAAATGTCTGAAATCTCACGTGGCACTCCTCAGCGCCCCATGGACCGCGAGGAGCTTTATGAGAAATTCACGGAATGCACCGGCTTAGTGTACGAGGGCGATCAGATCGCCTTGATTGAGGCGATGCTCTACAAAATCGATACGCTCGAAAATATCCATGGTCTTATCGATCTCTTGGGCGAAAAAGTGGAAGCCTAACGATTTATCCCTCAAAGTTGTTCATCTATTGTTCGTGGGACTGACAGGCAAGGGGAAAGAATTTGGGTTTTCATCGCTGGGAAGATATTCCGCAAACTCAAAACCTTCGCAAGGGGACCATGCGCCGTGCAGCCGCGTTGGATGGATTGACAATGCAGCACGGCGAAATAGCTCCCGATACGCTGTTCGATGAGAGCACGATTCATCGCCACTCAGAAGAGCAGTTTATCGTCGTGCTTGAGGGTAAACTGAAAATCCACATCGATGGGGTCGAGGAGTGGATCGAGCCCGGTGGTTTCGCCTCTATTCCGGGCGGTGTGTTCCACAGCGCAACGGGCGTGGGATCAGAAGGCGCGAAGTACATTGAAATATTGTCTTCGGGACGCATCGACTACTTGCCCGGCTATCTGGGTGAGCCCAAAAACGAATTTTTGCATGAGAAGAAAAGCGATTCATGATGGCAGAAGAGGCCAAAAGGGTTTTTGTTGTTTGCTCTGATTTGATGTTCTCCGCGGGCATTCGGGAAGCAGGGATATCCCGAGGCGTCAGATTGGAGTTCATCGATTCAGAGGAGAAATTTGACGAAGCTCTCGAAAAATATCGCGCCACATTATTCATGTCCGATTTGCATCACCACAAGCTAGGTGGTGAAAGAGCGGGCAAGCTCGTAAAAAAGCTAAAAGCCAGCCCCCAAAACCAAGACGCGTACACTATCGCTTGGGGCAAGCATACCGAGCCGGAATTGCTCAAATCAGCGATGCAAGAGGGTTTTGACAAGGTGGTGCCCCGATCTTTGTTTGTGAAAGAAATGCCAGAGTACATTCGGCAAGCAGCGAGTCGAATTCAAGTGAGTGAATGACCTTCCATAGCGAAGAAAAAAGACTCAACCCGGAAATATTTGATGGTTCCCTCATCTGGTGGTTGCATGTGCCAACATCTCGGCAAAATTACCTGCAAGCGGTATTGGAAGGTTATGACGATTTAGGGTACTACCAAACTTTTCATGCTTGCGCCGAGAAAAACGAACACGGCGAACCCATGTCTCTGGCACGGCTGACCTCAACCGTTGACGATGAAGTCGAGACAAAGACGCTTCTTAAGGCACTCTCTCGTGAAATCAATCTTAAAATCCTGGATTGTGCGCCTCCAATCAAACCCTCAGAACAACCAAGAGTATAAAGGCATCTCGGTGACGCGTTGTTTTCTTACGCGGTTATTTTTGGCTCTTTTATTGGTTTTAGGATTTTGGACTTACTCTTCTGCGCTTGATCGCCTGAAACTCGCTACTACGACGAGTACGGAGAATTCCGGTTTGCTCAAGCAATTACATCCGGTATTCGAGAAAAGATATGGCGTTTCCGTGCACACCATATCTGTAGGTACGGGCAAGGCATTGCGCTTGGGGCAAAATGGCGATGTGGACGTTGTACTCGTCCATGCGAAGAAAGCGGAAGATTTGTTCATGGCCAAGGGATACGGTGCTCACAGAAGAGGCGTCATGTATAACGATTTCGTGATTGTGGGCCCGGCATGGGACCCTGCCGGGGTTTTCAAGACATTCGATGTGTCCACAGCATTGCTTCAAATTAAAAATTCGAGAAGCCTTTGGTTCAGCAGGGGTGATGATTCCGGAACACACAAAAAAGAGTTGGAACTTTGGAGAGGCACCGGCGTTGGCGTGTTTGGTTCCTGGTATCGCGCTTTGGGTCAAGGAATGGGCAGGACGCTGATGGCGGCGGATGAGAAAAGCGGATACACGCTTACAGACAGGGGCACGTATATCGCTCTCGTTGCGAACAATAAGATTTCTCTCAAGATTCAAGGCCCGAGAGGAGAGCGTTTGCACAATCCCTATAGCGTAATTGCCGTGAACCCAAAGCGCCATCCGCATGTAAAATTTGATTTGGCGTTGAAATATATCGGTTTTCTTACATCCGGAGAAGGTCAAGGCATCATTCGTGATTTTCGGCTCTTGGGAAAGCAGCTATTTTATCCAAACGCGAAAAACCCCCGTTGATAGGATTGGAGGAGGAGCGTTTTGGAATACTTGCTTGATGGATTTGCCGATGGATTGATGCGCGTACTTCGGGCGGATCCTCAAGTCATGCTCGCCGCCTGGGTGACCATCAAGGTGGGTTGCTGGGCTACGATTCTGGCGTCTCTCATCGGTTTGCCTGTTGGGTTTTTGCTGGCGGTGGGCCGTTTCAAAGGGCGCGGGTTCGCTATCACACTGCTTCAGACTTCTTTGGGCTTGCCTACTGTCGTTATCGGTTTGCTCGCATACGGTTTTCTCTCCAGGCGAGGCCCTTTGGGATTCGCTGACTTGTTGTTTACGCCCTCGGCCATTGTTGTTGGATTGGTAGTTCTAGCGGTTCCACTCGTAGCGGTATTCTCCATGACGTCTGTGGCATCCGTTGATGAAAGGGTACGGGAAACTGCTCTTACATTGGGTGCGCCGAACAGGCTTGTGGCATGGACGGTGCTTCGCGAAGCCCGCTTTGGAATGATGGCCGCAGTGTTGGCGGCGTTTGGCCGTGTATCCTCGGAAGTGGGAATCGCCATGATGCTCGGAGGGAATATAGAAGGATATACACGGACCCTGACCACAGCCATTGCGCTTGAAAGCATGAAAGGTGAATTCGGTTTCGGAATCGCGTTGGGCGTTGTGCTTTTGGGAATTATTTTCGTGACGAATTTGCTTTCTCGCTACATTCAAAGGTCATGAGATGGAAGTGTTCTTTCTGGAAAACGTAAAATTTCGTTTTGAGACCGATTTGGTCCTGGACATCGAGAGGGTGACGGTCTCGTCCGGCGAGGTGGTGCTGCTCACTGGCGCGAATGGTTCCGGGAAAACAACACTTTTGCGCGTGATGGCGGGTTTGCTTACGCCTGAAGATGGTGTGATCCAATATAAGAGTGAACCCGTCATTTTCGGCAAAGCAGGACTTGAACACAGGAGAAGGGTCACACTCCTTGCCCAGGAGCCATATCTTTTTCGGGGAAACGTGTTGCTGAATGTTTCTTATGGGCCCCGTGCACGCGGGATGAGCAATTCGCAAGCGAATAAAATAGCTCAAGACGCCATTCTCAAAACGAGATGCGAAGGTTTGATTCACCGGGACGCTGCCAAACTCTCCGGGGGGGAGAAAAAGCGCGTAGCCCTCGCCAGGGCGTTGGCGGCGGGAGCGGAAACCCTTCTCCTGGATGAGCCCATCTCTCATCTGGATGAGGAAAACAGCAAACTGATTGCCCAAATAATCAAAGAGTTGGCCGCCTCTGGAATCACTCTGGTCGTGAGTACTCACATACCGGAATGGGCAAGTGCTCTCTCGGTGAAGGATGTGCGGCTTGCTTATGGCAGGATAGTCTAACTCAGGGCAATCCAGTTTCATCGGCATGGTGCGAATCCCCGAACAGATCGGCCTCGAGCGAACCTCCGCGCCAAACGGGGTGTTGCCTGACATAATAATCCACCAATCCCGCCTCAAACACTTTTGGTTGCGTGTAATCGGTAGCTTGTCTTTGGGAGCGGTGGCATGCGTGCGCTTTTCGTCTCGCGTGCGGATAGTTTCTCCCATCAATAATGGTCGTGTAGTCATCCCGATAAACGAGGTCGGAGCGATTATATATTTCGCGCCTTTTCGCTGGCGATATTCGGTGGTACAGGCGTTTGGGAGCATCTCCCGGATTTTTCCTCACAAGCCGATGGAAAGCTTTTGTGGTCCAGCCGCCGACGGTGATGTGGTCTGGGTGTCCCGTAACACCGTCTTCCCCGTATGTTACGACCACGTCGGGAGAAAAGTTTCGGATAAATTCTTCGAGCCGAGGAAGAATTTCCGAATCTTCAATTGATTTCAATCCTCCATCCGGGTAGTTCCAGAGCGTCATATCTTTCACGCCCAGCACACGGCAGGCGTCTTTGAGTTCCGCATGCCGAACATCACCCAACTCATCCGGTCTGCATACACCGTTCGTGAGGCCTGCTTCTCCTCGGGTCAGGGTAAGGAGGCCCATTCGCACGCCTTGGTTTGCGTAGAGTGTGAACGTGGCCGGGTTTCCGAAGGATTCATCATCCGGATGTGCGTAAACGTGGAGAATGGAACGCTGAGAGGTAGATTTATTCATAACGAAGAAATGAGTTAGAAAGCCTCCAAAAACAAGACCTGCATATTATCATTTCAAATCCATGGTTCAAGAATTACGCCCTCCGTTTTTCTTTTTGTGATGCAACTCATGGAATCAAATTTGATCGATCGACAAAAAGGTTTTTTCAAGAAATCCGTCCTCTTGCCCTGTATCCATCTTTGGTTTATATGAAACCTATGCCCAAGAGACCCTAAAATTTGTTATTATCAAGCCAATAACCAAGTTCGATGCCGCTCAATGATTCGGAAAGCCCTGTTCCATTACAAGGAGTCGGTACTGTGGAGTTAGCTATTTCAAGGGATACGTTGCTCAGAGCCCTACAGACGATACAAGGTGTCGTCGAAAACAGAAGCAGCGCAATGCCAATACTACAAAATGTGCTTGTCGAGACCGAAGGTGATCAGAATATCCGTTTATTGGGTACGAATCTTGATATCAGCATGCGGGGTATGTTTGAGGCTGAAGTAGAAAAAGCGGGGAAAATTACGCTCAATGCAAGGAAATTGTTCGACATTGTCCGAGAACTTCCTGAAGCGGAAGTTCGTTTCACGGAAGAAGACGGACAGTGGATTGAAATGCGCTGTGAGCGCTCGAAATTTCGTTTTCCGGGATTGCCGCCTGCGGAATTTCCCGCACTTCCAGAATCGAAAGAATCAGGCGCACACACAATTTCTGCTTCGGTTTTATCTGAAATGATTCGAAAAACGATGTTTGCGATATCGCAGGATGAGACACGCTATACTTACAATGGCGTTTTCATGGAAACCGAAGCCGACACCCTGCGCCTTGTCGCAACGGATGGCCATCGATTGGCGATGATCGAGCGGCCGAGCGAAGGGTTGGTGCTTAATGAAGGAGTGATAGTCCACAAAAAAGCTTTGGGAGAACTCGTAAAGCTCTTGCAAGGCGTCGAGGGTGACGTATCCGTTTCTCTCACCCACGTCCCGAGCGGTCAGGGCTTGTCTCTTTCGGGAGACGAAGCTTCTGTCTCCCTCACTCCAAACCACATTATTTTTCAAATGGGGAATATTGCCTTATCGGCTCGGCTGATAGACGGTGAATTTCCAAAATACAGGCAAGTGATTCCAGATAACAATGAGCACTCCATTTTGATGAACCGGGAAAGTTTAACGCAAGCACTCAGGCGGGTTTCCCTTTTTACCAACGAAACGCGCATGGTGAAGTTCGCGTTTTCCCCGGGCCAGTTGAAGTTGACGACGAACGGTTCAGAGGTGGGGGAAGCTGAGGAAATCATAGAATCGAACGCGCAGACTGACATTACGATTGGATTTAACTCAAGGTATTGTCTGGATGCGCTCTCCATATTGGACGAAGAACAAGTCAGCATGGAGTTAAAGGATTCGCTGAGTCCCGGGGTACTCTCTCCCAAAGACTCGGACGGTTATACATATGTTGTAATGCCGATGCGTGTCTAAGCATCTTTTCGATTTGCGTAAAGGTTCCATTATGTGTAGCTAATTTCCCAAAATGGAAATGTTTTGGAATCGTCGTTTCTGAGGCGCCTCTTTGGTGGGGCGCCTGTATTTTTTCTGTCGTGGATTCGGCTAGATGAAGTTTTATTTTTCAGAGAAGACGAGTGAGAATTCTAGCCGCTATTATGGCTGGGTGATAGTGGGCCTCACCTTTTTCACCATGGCTGTCGGTGGCTCCATCGTCGGTACTTTTCCTGTTTTCTACGTGGCTTTTCTCAATGAATTTGGGTGGTCTCGAGCAGACACCGCTCTGGCGTTTTCTTTTTCAATGGCCACGTTTGCGATTTCGGCCGGCTTTATCGGGGCAATGGTGGACCGATGGGGCCCGAGAGTGATCATCCCTACGGGCATCACGATTCTATGCATCGGCCTTGTATTAATGTCACAGGTTTCCAGTTTACCCACCTTGTATTTTTTCTATGGAGGCGTTGTGGCACTAGGCATTACCATGTTCGGGTTCATTCCTACGAGCACTGTTGTGAGTCAATGGTTTGTGCAACGCCGCTCTGTGGCAATGGGGATATCGTTATCGGGAAGGAGTTGTGGCGGTATCCTCATGGTTCCGTTTTCCGCCTACCTCATCGCGACTTTCGGGTGGCGTGCGGCGTATGTTTTGTTGGCGATTGGCATCATCGTCTTGTTGGTTCCCTTGAATCTGCTTTTACATCGTAGCCGCGTCGACATGACGGAAAGAAAAACAGGGGACGACCTCGGGCCGAGTTGGACCTTGAAAGAGGCCCTGTCTGATTCAGTCTTTTGGTTGTTGTTTCTGGCAGGGATATTTAATGGCGTTGGTTTCAGCATTGTCGGCGTGCATCAGGCGGCCCACATGGTTGATGTGGGAATGAGCACCATGAAAGCCGCCTCCTTGATAGGGGGTCTGGCTGTAGTCAGAGCCTTGGGAGGCATTTTGGGCGGATGGGTGGGGGATAGAATCGGGCGAACCCGAACCTTTTATCTGCTTAGCTTGGTTGCCATGTCGGGCGTTTTTTTGCTGATGAATCTATCTGAACGCCTTGCTTGGCTGGGATACGCTTATGTTCTGGTGTATGGCATTGGCGCCGGTGCTCGAGGTGCAATTTTCGTATCGCTGAAGGCGGATATTTTCGCTGGCAAGAGTTTTGGCCGAATCCTGGGTTTTAGTCAAACGGGAGGAGGATTGGCCTCAGCCGTCGGGCCTTGGATTGCGGGATATATTTTTGACTTATGGGAAAGCTATTACTGGGCGTTTATTCTCGTGTTGGCGGTTCAGGTTTTTTCGCTTATTGCAGTGGCGGCGGCGTCTTCTCAAGCAAAGAGAAGGAAAGGGTGATTTTCCTGACTGTATTCAGGAAGCTGCTTTTTCTTTTTCTGCAATCATCGATTCGATGAAGGAAATCATACTTTCAGGTGATGTTTGTTCAATATTCAATGTGCTGTGATATAGAGTTGAATCGGCAAAATCGACATTGAAGAAATATTGGGAAAACAAACCCTGATCCCGGTCTGACCTCTTGATGGTTTCCTCCGCCGCAGTTCTCGTTACGCCTGACGATTCCATGAAGTGTCGGATGCGGGCTTCCAGGCTGCCGACGATCCGAAGATGCAGGGCATCGGTTCGATCCTTGAGGAGTATCTGACCACCCCACCCGCCGATAACCACGTTCCCTTTGTCTGCCGCTTCGTTCATGCTTTCAGATAAAACGCTTCGTAAGCTGTCTCGTCCGACGCCAAAGGTGCGTTCTAGGATTGTTGGAGCACGGCCTTCTATTTTCTCTAAATCCAGGGTCAAGCCTCGTTGTTTGCAAATTTCGACGAGTTCGTCACGTCCCAAAAACGCATAACCTAATTCGTCCGCGAGCTGGTGCGCAATGAAAATTCCACCGGTCCCGTATTGACGTGAAATGGTGATGACGGCCATGTGAAATCTCCTATTTTATGAACTCTATTTTAATAATACTTGTTCCACCAATCTTATCAAAATTAATCATATCGCACGACCTTGATGAACAGCGCGTTTTTTGACCTCACTTGGCGAGATGGAGGTGAAAGGTGTCTTCGGGTATTCTGTAGCCGAGAGTTTCGGAGCAACCTGCACCGATGATCACCGATGGAGAGATAGGTTTCGTGAAAATTCCACCCGACGAACTTCTTGAACGCCTTGGTGTGCATACTCCGCTGTATGCCGCGGATGAAAAAGGAATTTTCGCTGTCTTGAATGATCAGGAAAAGGGCCATTTTTTCGCAGTGGATCGCGAAAGCGGCAATTTCCGCTGGCGAGTGGAGAACACGGCGGGTTGGGTGATAGCGCCTCCTCTCATCTGGGGAGATTTATACATCGTGGGTACAAGCAGCGCGGAAATGAGAAGAGAAGAAAAAGGAGGGCCGTTTGCGACGGTGGACTGGAAGCGTGGAGGTTCCGTTTATGTTTTCGGCGCAAGCGATGGCGCTGTGCGGTTTTGGGATGAAAAAACTGGCGTGGTAAGAGATAGCCTCAGAGTAGAGGATGCCGTCTTGATCGTGGAGGGAGAAATTCGGGTAGGTGGTTTTCAGGACGAAGAGCCGTGGTCTTCATCTTGCGAGGTGGAAAGTCGTTTCTCTTTAATATCAAAACGCTTGATCGCCCGCCGTGTGCGCGGAGATGTTCCTTTTGGATATTTTGAGGGAGAAGCGTCGCCAACTGAGTGGGTGTGAGGTTCTCACCTTTTTTTTCTTAATTCCTTGGCCATTAACGTCGCGTTTTGCGGAACCAGGTTTGAGCGAAACCAATTCCGGTATTCATCCATGTGAACGCTCGGAACCGCCTTCGCGGTGGTTCGATGTTTTTTCAGGGCTGCGGCGGTGCGCGAGCGTAATTTCGTCATATAGCCCCTGAATTCATCCCATACCTTTGAGGCGGGCTGAGTGGGAATGGGTCCATGCCCGGGGACGAGGAACTTGGCGGGAAATTTCTTTAGTCTCGGGATCGCATCTATCCAGTTGCCGAAATTCCCCAGTCTCGCCACGGGGTGGGTTCGATAATCGAGCAGGTCTCCCGTGAAGAGAATTTTCTCCTCCGGCATCCACACAACGGTGTCTCCCTTTGTATGACAGTGACCAATGTGGGCCATCTCGAATAATCGCCCGCCGTAGCGGATGGAAATTTCGCCTTTGAACGTCACCATGGGCGGTGCGACGTGAAGCTTGTCAATCAGGTGCTCCACTTTTTGCGGCCTTCCCGCCATTTGCTTCACCCAGATGCCCTCGTTCTCCTCTCGTTCCATCTCCAAACGCACGTTTTGCTCACCGACGGAAACGGCCCCTCGCTTGTGGTAGTAACCGTTATCGGAGGTGTGGTCGAAATTGTGGTGGGTATTGAGCACTAGACCAGGCGATTTTTGCATGATTTCTTTCATTCCGGACACAAAAGCCTTTCGTATACGGATGTCGTTATCAACGATGACGGGTTTTTCGTTCGTAAGAACGAGGCCGAAATTCGTGCCTCCGTCTCCTCCAATGAAAATATGCACACCCTCTGCAATTTCGACGAACCCTTGGGTTTTTGCCGGACCTGGCAATGCCTTTACACTACGTGCCATTGGTTTCTCCTTGCGGGGGCAGCGATGATGACGATATCTTTATGGAAATCTAAGCCAAGGTAGCAGAGTGCTTTTGAAGCAACAATATCGAGAATAAAATTTTCATAAATGAGACTCCTGATATGAATCCTTATTCTGCATTCATAGGACTTGAGTGTTCAAAAACCGGAGAACAATTCGAACCCGGCGGCCTGATGAATCTAAGCCCCTGCGGTGCTCCGTTGCTGGCGCAATATGACACCGAAGCCGCAGCGCTGACTTTGGACATCAAGAATATGGTGGGTCGCGCTCATTCCATGTGGCGTTACCATGAAATGCTCCCGGCTCCCGATGAGGATGCCATCGTTACGCTCGGCGAAGGCATGACACCCTTGTTGAGGGCGCGTAGTTTTGAAAAAGTTTTGGGACTTTCCTGCCTGTTCGTGAAAGATGAGGGTTTGAATCCGACGGGAAGTTTCAAGTCCAGGGGATTGTCCGTTGCGATCACGATGGCGCGGCATCTGGGCGCGAAAAAAATCGCCATACCAACGGCCGGCAACGCTGGCGGTGCGGCGGCAGCTTACGCTTCACGAGCGGGAATCGAAGCGTCTGTGTTTGTCCCCGAGGAAGCGCCGAGCGTGCATAAAGTAGAATGTGCGTTGGCGGGGGCCGATGTGACCGTTGTTCGCGGCTATATACATCATTGCGCTGAAATCGTGGCGCAAAGAACTCCGACGGAAGGTTGGTTCGAATTGTCAACGTTCAAGGAGCCCTATCGAGCCGAAGGTAAAAAAACCATGGCTTATGAACTCGTCGAACAATTCGGCGGCGATGTCCCTGATGTGATTCTTTACCCCACAGGGGGCGGGACGGGATTGGTGGCGATGTGGCGCGCCTTTGGCGAACTCGAGGCGTTGGGCTGGATTGGCGAAAAAAGACCTCGCATGATTTGCGTTCAAGCCGAGGGCTGCGCACCGATCGTGCGGGCATATGAGAACGGCGATGAAGTTTCGTCCCTGTGGGATAATCCGACGACGGTGGTATCCGGCTTGCGCGCGCCGAAGGTGCTGGCGGATTTTCTGTGCCTTCGGACCATACGAGAAAGTGGAGGCACAGCGATTGCTGTTTCGGATGAAATGATGTTCGAGGCGCAAAGAAAAGTGGGTGCTTCCGAGGGGATTCTTATCTGTCCGGAAGGCGGGGCATGTATTGCGGCCTTGGAAGTTTTGGTTGAGCAAGGTGCCATCGGACGCGATGAACGTATCGTGACGTTTAATACAGCCACAGGCTTAAAATATGCAGATATGGTAGAAACGGAGGTCTCTGTTATCGACCCGCTTTCAGCGTAGGATGAACGGCAAATGATTGAGATAACAAGGCGAGAGGAATTCTCCGCGGCGCACCGGTTGTTTCGTTCCGATTGGAGCGATGAGCGGAATGAGGCCATGTATGGAAAATGCGCGAATCCGCACTATCATGGCCACAATTATGTTTTTGAAGTAACCCTGCGATGCCGCGTAAACCCAGAAACGGGGATGGCTTATAATCTGGCCGATTTGAAAGAGCTCATGAGCCGGGAAGTCGTAGAAGCGCTCGATCACAAGAATTTGAACGAAGATGCTATGGATTTCATGAAAAACAGGATCCCCACGGCGGAGAACATAGCGATTTCGATTTGGGAGTGTTTGGCGGAATATATAGACACGGAAATTCTTTTTCGCGTTCGCTTGTATGAAAACGAGCGAAATTTCGTGGATTATTATGGAGAAAGTTCCGATGGCGTTCGGTGAACCGAGAAATCTGGAGAAAAGAAGAATCGTTCTCACCGGGGCTTCTCGGGGAATTGGCCGTGTGAGCGCGCTTCGTCTCGCAAAAGCGGGAGCGAAAGTCCTTGCCGTTTCGAGGGATGCCGATGCCTTGGCGAGATTGGCTTTTGATTCAAAAGAGTACGTGGGGCAGATTTTTCCGCACAGTTGCGACGTGACGAAAGCCGACGAAGTGGAAGCACTTGGCGAAATGGCTGAAAAACGACTGGAGGGCGTGGACGCCCTGATAAACAATGCGGGTTCAGGAGTTTTCAAGGATATCGAAAGCCTCTCGGTGGGTGAATTTAACGCTACGGTTTCAGTGTGTCTCACCGCCCCTTTCATGTTGACGCGGGCGCTATGTTCCATGTTGGAATCGGCGAATGGCGATATCATAAATATATCTTCTATTAGCGCTGTATCGGGATTTCCGGGAGCGTCGGCATATTGTGCCGCAAAAGCCGGTCTTGAGGGGCTCTCCAGAGCATTGGTCGAAGAATTGAGGCCCAAAGGGATACGCCTTACCATCCTCCGGCCCGGAGCCTGCGCAACGGACATGTGGAAATCCATTCCGGGGGAGTTCGATTTTGAGGCGATGATCCCTCCTGAACTGGTGGCGGAAACCATAGAGTTTTTGCTCTCTCAATCCCGCAGGGCTTGGACGGAATCGATGGTGGTTCTTCCCCCCGAAGGCACGGTTTAGCCAATTCCCTCTTTTTCCTGGGAATCTGTTGGGCCGCGCGGGGCATCGTCCAAAATGCAACACAAAAAGTGTCGAAGGCGCTTGTTTAACGGGGTGAAAAAGGGTAATAAATTTGCCGCTGTCCCTTGGCGAATGGGAGTTCGCAGCATTTCCTGTGAGTGTGCGATCTCGAAATTTTTTTCATCATTTCTTCAGGAGGTTGGTCGTTGAGCATTATTCGATATGAAAATCTCGATGTCGAATATGAAACGGAGACCGGAGGTTCCATTCTTGATGCAGATTTGGATAACGGCATCGATCATACCTGCGATTGCGGCGGCAATTGCGCCTGTTCCACTTGTAAGATTGTCGTGATTTCTGGAGCCGAACTACTCTCTCCACAACAGGAAGACGAAAAAGATACGCTGGATGCCTATGGATGGAATCCGGATGAATATCGTCTGGCTTGTCAATGTGTCGTCGAAGGAGAGGGCCGGATCGTATTGAATATGCCTGAACCCGAATAAAATTTAGCGCGTCGGTTTTCAAGTTTTGTTCCATGCGCGAACCACCGAATCGAAATCAACCATACCCTCACGCAAGAGTTTTGGCTTCTCGCCTCTCGCGTCCACGATGGTGGAAGGCCGTGTGTTTTCAAGTCTTCCGCCGTCCAGAACCAGCCCTACCTCGTTTTGAAATCGGGATAGAATTTCCTGTGCGCTTTGGAGAGGAGGCTCGCCGGATATGTTCGCGCTCGTCGCCACGAACGGACCGAAGGACATGGCCAGGATGCGGCATAGCGCTTGATCGGGCATGCGAATGGCGACGGACGAACCCTCTCCGGTCAGCAGGGTGGACAGAAAGGGGGATGCCGGCAGCGCCAGGGTCAAACCCGAAGGCCAAAGAGAATCCATCAGGGCCAAGGCGCGTCGCGGGATGTCGCAGGCGACTCTTTTCAACTGATAGAGGCCCCCGATGAGAACGGGCGCGCCTTTCTCGTCTTTTCTCCCCTTGGCTTCATAGAGTTTCTCGATGGCTTCGGGGTCGAAAGCGTAGGCGCACAGCCCGTAAATCGTATCCGTGGGCAAAGCGACGATGTTTCCCGCCTTCAGTTCTTCGCCGGTCTGTAGAATTATTTCTTTTTCTGGTGAATCAGGGTCCACCGGGAGGATTTTGCTCACCGTCTATTTTTTCCGATACGTTCTTTTGGCGCGGCTCCGCTTGGGTCTTGTTTTTTGCCCGGAACTTTTTCTGGCGTCATTTTGTGGTTGTTTCGAACCGTCTTTTTGTGTTCGGGCGGGTGGCGGAGAAATTTCCTTCTGCAGTTCGGCGTCTGCAATCAGAACCTTCTCGGTTTGTTGTTGCGCGAAACGCCGGTATTCCTTCGCCAGTTTCGGATCGGTCAAGGCGAGGATTCGGGCGGCGTGAAGGGCCGCATTCCTCGCGCCGGGACCGCCGATTCCCATCGTCGCCACGGGAATCCCAGGGGGCATTTGCACTGTCGAGAGGAGAGAATCGAGCCCGCCGAGTGAGGAGCTGTCGATGGGAACGCCTATTACGGGCAGATCCGTAGCGGCTCCGACGACGCCCGCCAGGTGCGCCGACATGCCCGCGCCCGCGATCAACACCCGGATTCCGCGCTCGGGCGCCAGTTTGACGTATTCGTGTACGGCGTCGGGCGTGCGGTGAGCCGATAATACTCTCATCTCGGAGGGAATGTTGAAGGTTTCCAGCGCCTTCGTGGCTTCTTCCATCACCGGTTTATCCGATGCGCTTCCCATCAGTATCCCGACCAGGGGTGCTCTTGTGGCCAAAAGGTTCTCCTAATTTTATTGGGGGATGAACGCGAGCAGTTCGATTTCGAGTTTTGCGCCCGCGATGATTTTCGCCGCCTGAAACGTCGTTCGCGCCGGGGGGTCTTCCGTCCCGAAGTACTCCTCGAACACGGCGTTCATTTCCCCCAGATCCGCCAAATCTTCCATGAAAATGGTCACTTTTACGGCGTTTTTGAGCGCCGTGCCGCCCGCCTCGCAAACCGCCTTCAGATTCTCGATGACTTGCCGCGTCTGCTCGGCCACGCCGCCCGGGACTAGTTCCCCCGTCTTAGGGTCGAGGGGCAGCTGCCCCGAGCAGTGAAGCCACTCCCCCGCCTGAACCGCCTGGGAGAGCGGCACCTTGCCCGATGCGGCCTTGTCCGTATGAACCACTCTTTTCTTCATGATCCCTCCTGTGCGCCTGAAGCGTGACGCCCCATCAAAACACAAAACGAGGCCCGTGGGTATCTTTCGCGGCGTCTTTCGATATGCGCGAGATAACTTCATGTTTATCAATTGGTTGCAATGCTTCGCGCGCCGCTCTAAGGGCGAGGCTCCCCCGCAATTGCCCGCATTTGTCGTTATCGCGTGAGGCGCGAGCATGGCAGAATTCCTCTGTGCCGCGACCCGGCTGCGTCATTTCCCGAGAATTTAATTTTCATTTATTTATCGAAAGACACGTTCATAGTCCCACCCTATAGACAATCGTACGACTGGATACCCACAAGCACGATAAACCACTGTATTAAAAGCAGTAGTTATCATACTTTCTTTTTCGCCTCCCCTTGCACTTACGTCATATTTACGCTATAACGGACGCATATTTGATGCCGGACGTATGCGATTTGATTACGGATCGTCCATATCCTCCGGCCCGTGACACGATTTCCTGGGAGTGCCCATGCCCAAAAGAAGCGAACGCAAGCTTACCAAACGCGTCGTCGACGCGCTATCCGTCGAGACGAACGACGCCGTCTTCTGGGACCGGGAGCTGGCGGGTTTCGGGGTGCGGGTATACGCCACGGGCCGGAAGGTCTACGTGGTGCAGTCACGGGGTCCGTGGGGTCCCAAACGCGTGGCGCTGGGCAAACACGGCGAGATGTCCACTGATGAGGCGAGGAAGACGGCGGCCGGCGTCATCGACCGCATCAAGCGGGGGGAGGAGCCCGAGCCCGGGCCGCCCGAGGCCGCGCCCACGGTGGCGGGGCTTGCCGGGCGTTTCATGCGCGACCATGCCGAAACGCACTGCAAGCCCGACACCGTCAGACTGTACCGTTCCCTGCTCGGGAACCATGTCGTTCCGGCGCTGGGCGGGACCAGGCTCGCCGATGTCGGCCGGGCCGAAGTATCGGAGTTGCACCACCGGTTGTGTGAGACGCCCGCCGTGGCCAACGCGGTGGCGGGCCTTCTCTCCAGGATGTTCAAGATGGCCGAGGCGTGGGGACTGGTTCCGCCCGGGGAGAACCCCTGCCGGGGGGTGCGCCGCTACCGGACGCGCAAGCGGGAGCGATTCCTGACGCAAGAGGAGTTCCGCCGCCTGGGCCGGGCGCTCAGGGAGATCGAGGCCGAGGGGAATGCGTGGCCGGCCGCGGCCGCGGCGATCAGGCTCCTGGCGCTGACCGGGTGCAGGCGGGGCGAGATACTGGATCTCAGGTGGGACGACGTGGACCGCACGACGGGTGAACTCAGGCTCCGGGACGCCAAGGCGGGCCCGCGCATGGTGCCCCTGACCAAACCCGTATCGAAGGTGCTGGAGGGGATCCCCCGCTCGCCGGAGGACCCCTGGGTGATCTCCAGAGGGAACGGGAACGGCCGCCCGTTGAACCTCTCCTACTACTGGGAGGCCGTGAGGGAGCGGGCGGGGCTTCATGATGTCCGCATTCATGACCTCCGGCACTCGTACGCCAGCCGGGCGCTGGCGCTCGGCGAGAGTCTGCCGGCGATCGGCAGGCTGCTTGGACACCATCACGTGGTGAGCACGGCGCGCTACGCGCACCTGATGCGGGACGCCGAGAAGGCGGCGGCCGCCCGCGTGGGTGAGAGCATCGGCGTCCACGTCACGAACGGGAGGATGGAGCGATGACGAAGCCCGCCATGAAAACGCTATCGAACCGGCTGGTGAGGAAACTCACGGTCGAGAAGGACACTGTCTTCTGGGACCGCGATCTGACCGGCTTCGGGGTGCGGGTCTATCCCACCGGCTCAAAAGTCTACATCGCCCAGGCGCGGGGTCCCGAGGGCCCCAAACGCGTGGCAGTGGGCCGCCACGGCGTTATCCATGCCGATGAGGCCAGGAAGCGCGCGGCGCTCGTCATCGCGCGCATCAAGGCGGGCGAGGAACCTGTGCCCGAGCCGATGAAGCCGGCCTGCGGTCCCACGGTGGCCGGGCTGGCGAAGCGCTATCTCGAAGAATACGTTTCCGTGCGGTGCAAGCCGCGCACCGTGAAGACGCTCCGCTCCGTGGTCGGCAGGAACGTCGTCCCGGCGCTGGGCGCAATGCCGATATCCGCGGTCGAGCGCAAACACGTGGCGGAACTCCACGGGCGGCTGAACGCCACGCCCGCGGCGGCGAACAATGCCGTCCGGGCGCTGTCCGCGATGTACCGCCTCGCAGGTGAATGGGGTCTCGTGCCCGAGGGCATGAACCCGTGCCGCGCCATCGCCGAATACCCGGTCGGCCGGCGGGAGCGCTTCCTCACCGAGGCGGAATTCGACCGACTGGGACGCGCACTCGACAAAGTCGAGACGGAGGGCGGCGCGTCCGCGTCAGCCGTGGCCGCCATCCGTCTCCTGATGCTGACCGGGTGCCGGAAATCGGAGATCCTCACGCTGCGCTGGGAGGAGGTGGCGCTCGATCAAGCGGAACTGCGGCTCACCGACTCCAAGACGGGCGCGCGGGTCGTTTCGCTCTCGGAGCCCGCGGTGAAACTCCTCGCGGGTCTGCCGCGCACCCCCGGGGTCCCCTGGGTCATTCCCGGCAGGAAGCCGGGAACGCACCTCCGGAAGCTCGATGACGCCTGGCAGTCCGTCCGCTCGCGTGCTGGGCTCGCCGACGTGCGGCTTCATGACCTGCGCCATTCGTTCGCATCGCGCGCTCTCGCGCTCGGCGAGGGACTTTCTGTGATAGGCAAACTCCTTGGCCACGCCAGGATCGAGACCACTTCGCGCTACGCCCATCTTGCGCGCGATTCGGTGCACGAGTCCGCCGAGCGGATAGCGCAGAGCATCGCCGAAGACATGCTGTAGGCCACCGTGCGCAACTCCCGGGAAACCCGGCCGATGATGAACGGTTATCCTGTATCTCCATCCCCGGCCCCGAACGGGTCTTCTCCATCGCGTTTTCTCACGTTTTTCTGTCATACCCCTGCGCAGCGGAGCGTATCTGTGAGCGTATTCGGAACAATTCCGTAGGATATGAGCTATTAAAACCTGTTGCCGGCGACGCATTTTCGTATTACATACGCATCGATGAATGCGATCGAATCCCGCACCGGGACCACCCCGGCCTGTCAATCGAGACGCAGCATCGAGACCCGGCTCGCAAGCCGTCCGGCACCATCGCCGGGGATCGGTTGGCCGAACGCGTCTCCACCCCACCCGGGAGAGGCCGGCAAGTGACTCCCGGAGGAAAATCACGGCTATCCATCAAATCCTGAAAGGGAGAACCGAATGACCATCGGAAACGCCACCCTGCGCGGCGGCCAGACGCTGCTCCACGACGCCAGGATGTGGGGCCAGCTCGCGCGCTGGGGGATTTTTGGACTCGTCCTGACTGTCGTCCTGACGCCCGCGGTCAGCGTCTTCACGACGACGAGCGCGCACGAGTGGCGCGTCATTGGCCTGGGCACGCTGGCCGAGGCCAAGCTCGCCATCGGGTATTCCCCCGATTCGGGACAGGTGTACGAGTGGGGCGCGCGTGAGCGGACGATCGAGCGGATCGAGCTCATCGCAAGCGATCCCAGGATCGAGCGGATCAGGAGGCGCATGCTCGATACCATTTATTCGAAAACCTGGCTGGGCCTCTGGCTCGGCTTGGGCGGCGTCGCACTCTTCGCGTTCTTTTTCTGGCTCCTGGGCCGGCGCATGGCGAGGGCGCACAGGGTGCGCGGCGCGGAGATGACCTCGGCTCAGGCGCTCGGGAGGCGCGTGCAACCCGTTTTCTCCCGCCTGGCGGAGAAGTTCTCTCCGGCGGCGCGCAAGTCCAGACCCCGCATCGCGGGCGTCCCCTGGCCCGAGCGCGCCGAGACCCAGCACACCATCGTCTCGGGCACGACGGGTTCGGGCAAGACCGTCCTGATCTCGGACCTGGTCGCCCAGATCAGGGAACGCGGCGAGCGCTGCATCCTCTACGACAAGATGGGGAGCTACACGCGGGCCTTCTACGACCCCGCCCGCGACGTCCTCATGAATCCCCTGGACGCCCGCGCGCCGCGGTGGTCGCCCTTCCTGGAAGCCAGGACGCCCAGGGATTTCGACACGATGGCCGCCGCCCTGATACCCCAGCAGAAGGACACGGTGGACCCCTTCTGGGTCACGGCCGCGCGGCAGCTGTTCGCGAACGGCGCGGGCGTCCTGTGGAAGCGCGGCGTGACGGAGAACCGGATACTCGTCGAGCACCTGCTCAAGACAGAGCTCACCTCCCTGGCCGAGGCCATGGAGGGCACGGTGGCGCAGTCCATCGTGGACCCCGAAAACCCCAAGACCGCGCTCTCGGTGCGCGCCATGCTGACCGCGCACCTGGGCGCGCTCGAATGCCTGCCCGACTCAGGCAAGCCCTTTTCCATCCGCGAATGGGTGGAGCGCGAGGACGAGACCGGCTTCCTGTTCCTGACCTCGCGAGGCGACCAGCACGCGAGCCTCAGGGGCCTTATCTCGACCTGGCTCGAGATCGCGGTGAACGCGCTGTTGTCCCTCGGCCGGGACGATGAGCGCAGGATATGGATTGTGCTCGACGAGCTTCCCACCCTGCACCAGGTGCCGAGCCTGCAACCCGGGCTCGCCGAATCGCGCCAGTTCGGGGGGTGCTTCGTCCTGGGGATCCAGGTGATATCGGCTCTTCGCGATCTCTACGGGAGGAACGGCGCCGAGACCGTATCGGGCCTCTGCGGCACCCGGGTGGTGCTGGCGGCGCCCGACCAGGAGACGGCGCGCTGGTCGGCCGAGAGCCTCGGCCGCGGCGAGGTAACAGAATACGCGGAGGGGCTGAGCTACGGGGCGAGCGCCATGCGCGACGGCGTCTCGCTGACGCAGCGCCGCGAGATGCGGCCCCTGGCGCTGCCTTCGGAGATCATGCGCCTCGAGAATCTGCACGGCTACCTCAAGTTCCCCGGTCCCTGGCCGGTGGCGCGGGTCGAGCTCGACTACGTGAAAAGGCCCGGGGCGGCCGAGAGCTTCATACCGAGGGAGAATTTGCCGGACCTGGGAGCGAAAAGCGCCGAGACCGAACCCTCTCATACCGCGAAAACGCACGCGTCCGGGAGGGCGACTGAATCCGGCGAGGCGGCGAATCGGCGGGAACCCGAATCGCCCGGCGATACGACCGCGAACGGTGGGGCGGAAGACGGGTGTGAACGACCCGCTCCGCCGCCGGACTCAGACCTGGCGGGGCCCGAGCAGGCCCCCGAAACAACCGGGCCGCCGCAATCCGTGGTCCACTCCGCGGATGGGGATGACGCCGGTGCGGCCGATGACGATGAGCAAAACCGGGGCGAAGACGGCGAAGAGGCCGGGTCCCGCACGCCGGACTGGTTGTGATGGTCGTCTCGATCGGCGCCGTCGCCGCCCCCGCCCAGGGCGCCTCCTACTACGAGCGCGACGGCTATTACGCCAAGGACGATCCTGCCCACAGGGAGGTGAGCGCATGGGCCGGGAGGGGAGCGGAAGACCTCGGCCTCACGGGCACGGTCGACCCGGAAGTCTTCAAGGCGGTGCTCGAAGGCGAAGTGCCCGACGGTTCGGGGAGAAGGCTCGGTCGCAGGCGCAAGGACGGCGTCCTGGAGCACCGTCCCGGACGCGACCTCACCTTCTCGGCGCCCAAGTCCGTCTCGCTCGCCGCGCTGGTGGGCGGCGACGCCCGCGTCGTCGAGGCCCATGACCGGGCCGTCGAACGCACCCTCGCCTGGGTCGAGGGCCACGCCGCCGAGACCAGGATGAAGGACCCGGAGACGGGACGCATGGTCCGGGCCGGGGATCAGAAAACGGTGGCCGCGACCTTCCGCCACGATGCCTCGCGCAACCTCGACCCCCAGCTTCACACCCACGCGGTGCTGGCCAACATGGTCCGGGGTCCGGACGGCAAGTGGAGGACGATGTCCAACGAGGCGCTCTACCGCCGCCAGAAGCTGATCGGCATGCTCTACAGGAGCGAACTGGCGCAGGGACTGGGGAAGCTGGGCTACGGGATAGAGAAGACGCACGCCGACGGTCGGTTCGAGGTCGCCGGCGTCCGCCGCGAGGTGATCGAGGCGTTCTCGACCCGGCGGGCGGAGATCGAGGCCGCGATGGCCGAGCGGGGCCTGGGAACGACGGCGGAGAATCAGCGCATCGCCGAGCGCGCGGCGCTCATGACCCGCGCCCGCAAGCGTGACGTGGACAAGTCCGCGCTCAGGGGCATATGGGAGAAACAGGCCACGGACCTCGGATTCGACGCCAGGGCCCATGCAGCCGAAGCGACCTCAAGGGTCGCCGGCATTGAAGGCAAAGGAGAGGCCCGGGAGACCAGTCCGGCCAAAGAGGCCGTGGAGTGGGCCGTGGCGCATCTCGCGGAGCGCGAGGCCGTGTTCGCCCGTGCCGACGCTCTCGCCGCCGCGCTGGCCTGGCGGCCGGGCGCGGTGTCCGTCGAGGCGGCGGAGAGGGCGCTGGGCGATCTCGAAAGAGGGGGACGGCTTCACCCCGCGCCGGGGCTGCACGGGAGGGACGACCTGGCGACCGACAAGGCGCTCGCGGACGAGCGCGAGACGATCGGGCTGATGCGGGGCGGCCAGGGCCGGGGCCGGGTGGCGATGCGCAGCTGGATCGTGCAGGCGCATCTGCACAAGGGAGCGCTGACGCAGGGCCAGAGGGAAGCGGTCAAGCTCATCCTCTCGGCCAGGGACCGCGTCGTCGGCGTGCAGGGCTATGCCGGGACCGGCAAGACCACGATGCTCAACCGCGCCCGCGTGTTACTGGAAAAACGCGGGTTCGAGGTCAAGGGCCTTGCGCCCTCGGCCTCGGCGGTGAAGACGCTCGGGACCGAAGCCGGGATCGAGAGCGAGACCTTGCAGCGCTTTTTGGCGCGCCATGCCGGCGTTGCCGGGGAAAGGCTCACCAGAAAGGCCGAGCGACGGATGCGCACGGCCTGGGGCAAGACGGTGCTCGTGGTGGACGAGGGGTCCCTCGCCTCCACCCTGCAGGCCCGAGACCTCCTGCGGGTCGCCCGCGCCCTGCGCATCCCCAGGGTCGTGCTGGTGGGCGATGAGAAACAACTCGGCGCCGTGGACGCCGGCAAGCCCTTCGCGCAACTCCAGCAAGCCGGCATGAAGACCGCCGTGATGGACGATATCCTGCGCCAGCGCGACCCGGACCTCAAGGCCGCGGTCGAGGCGAGCCTTGCCGGCGAGATCGGCCGCGCGTTTGAGAAGCTCGGGTCGAACGTCGCTCAGGTGAAGGCCGACAACATCGCGGGCGCGGTGGCGGCGCGCTGGCTCGCGCTCTCGCCCGAGGCGCGCGAGAACACCGGCGTCATGGCGCCCAGTCATGAACTTCGCCAAAAGATCAACGCCCATATACGCGAGCGTCTCTCGCGCGAGGGCAGTATCCACGGCCCCGCCTACCGGGGGGAGCGGCTCGTCTCCCGCGGTTATACGAACCCCGAGAAATCGCTCGCCGCGAATTACGCCCCGGGTGACGTCGTGGCCTTCCACCGCCCCTACAAGCGCCTGGGTGTGGAGAAGAGCGACGAACTCCGCGTATCGGGCGTGGATCACGAGAACCGGACGGTGGCGCTCGAAGGCAAGGACGGCGGGCGCGTCTTGTGGAAACCCGGGCGGATCGCCGGGCGGACGGGCGGCGCCGAGGTCTACCGGGCCGAAGAGGTCGAGCTTCGCGCCGGCGACCGTATCCGCTGGACCCGCAATGACAGGAAATTCGAGCTGGTCAACAGCCGGACCGCTGAGGTGATAGGCGTGAGGGACGACCGCGTGAGCTTCCGCCTTGAAGACGGGCGCAGGCTTGAACTCAGGCAAGACGACCCCCAGCTGCGCCACCTCGACCATGCCTGGGCATCAACCGTGCACGCCTTCCAGGGCCGGACCGTCGACAACGTGATCGCCGCGATGCAGGCCAACCACCCGCACCTCACCACGCAGAAGAGCTTCTACGTGGAGATCAGCCGCGCCCGCGACCGGGCGGAACTCGTGACCGACGACGCAAAGGCGTTACGCGAGCGGCTCGAAACGGCCACGGGCGAACGGGTATCGGCGCTCGAGGGGATCGGGGAAACTGTACGGGAAGTACCAGCGAAAGAGGGACGAACGACGGATCGCGAGAAGCAGACCGAGCGAGACCTCAGTTTATGATTACTAGCTCTCATCGGAGACAGGTGGGAGCGAATGGACTACACGATAGCAGATTTATTGTGATGCCTTTTCGGGCCGTGCCAGATAGTAGCTGTCGACCGGTTCCTAGATGGGAAAAACTGAACCTGTTTCGCTCAAACTAGGTGTTCGGAACGTGTGAGCTAAATGATGCGGCTGCCAAGCAGCGAGAGTAATAACCCTCGCTATCGGATACAAAGCCGAGCTGCCGCCAAATTCGACAGAAGTCTAGAAAACAAGCCACTTCGAAAATGTCGAAAAAGTTTTGCTGTTAGATGAGTCGACCCATACGCTAAATAGAGTGTCGCCACCCGATTCGCCTCGACCGTCTGAGATTGTCACGATGACAAACCGACCCGATAGGGTGCCTGGACAGAAGCCGGAATGCGGTGCGGGAGAATCTGCCGAACGCTCCGGTATCAACTGGCTGTAAGCGTGTTTGCTATCGTGGAATACCGACACAACGATTCGCAACAACTCATAATTATTGCATCTTCGGCCAAGTTGACCAATACTATTGCTACTGCTGTCGGGGAGGGAATGCATATCCTGAGCGGCAAGTACGAAAAGTATGGTTATGGGCGGCTGGTCAATATCGCCCGAGTTGTCGCTGTGATAGTGACCAAACAAGAGCGACCGATCATTGTCGTTCTGTAGCTGGAGAAATATGATCGACTGAATTCGCAGGATATTCGTGAAGACCCCCGGACGATGCGGAACGCAATGGCCGCACAGAAGGCGGCCGAGTCTGGAAAGTCGGAGTCGACGAGATCGAGGCGCACGAATACAATCTCGATATTAGAAACCTGCATACGACGGAGCCGGAACCCATAGAAACTGCTGAAGGAACTGGCCACAGTCGAAGCGGAAGTGACATTGGCAAGGGATTAATTGAAAAACACGCTGGCGGAAGGGCTATTGCGATGACTTCGGGGAACTGCACCATTCATCCACGACGGAGGAGAACTGAGCATGCACGCAGCCATTGCTGACAAACGCGATGAACTCGTAGCACTCTGTCGGCAATATCAGGTCGCTCGGCTTGAGGTCTTCGGCTCGGCGGCAAGGGGCACAGACTTCGACCCGGTATCCAGCGACGCCGACTTCCTGGTGGAATTCAGACTCCACGACGACCGGAAACCGCTCCAACAATACTTCGGCTTTTCCGAAGCGTTACGCCAGACGCTGGGCCGTCCGGTCGATTTGGTCGAAGCAGGGGCGATCCGCAACCCGTATCTTCGAGCGGCCATCGACAAGTCACGCGAGCTTGTCTATGCAGCGTGACCCAAGCGTCCTGCTGGCGGATGTGGATCAGGCCGCTGAGCACATTGTGCACTTCACTGAAAGCATGCATCGCGAGGCCTATCTAGCCGACGCGCGAACGCAAGCCGCCGTCGAACGCAAGTTCGAGATCATCGGCGAGGCGCTCAATTCCCTGTCTAAGGTCTCGCCCGAGATTGCCGAACGGATTCCCACCATGCGTGTGGTCGTCGACTTCCGCAACGTGTTGATCCATGGCTATGCTGTCGTGATGCCCGAACGCGTCTGGGATTACGTCGTTAACGACTTGCCGGAACTGCATCGGATCATAAAGGTGCTGCTTTCTGAGATGGATCCGCCAGATGTATGAACACTGGGCGGTTGCGCACGAGATGCCCTGCAACATGGAGCCGTCCGAATTGAGATACACTAAGACTCGCATCCTGAGCGACCAAGCCGGCACGGGAAGCCAAAGCTCGAATCAGTCCACTGTTGTGTCCGCCCGCTCCCTGTTACGGTATTTGCTCTACCTGACTGGAGTGCAGGCCCTTCTCGCCACTATCCTGTACAATCGCCTGCTCGACGCCTTTCTGGATGTATCATCCTGCTCACTGCAGATCCACCTGTGCACCACCATCAAGTCAATCGGCCAGACCGAGGTCGACGAGATTTACGTCGCAGTTGACAGCAACGGCAGACAGTTCGTACTACCTGTCCAGGCCCAAGGCGGTAGCGACGAGTTCTCCGTCGTCCGGTTCCAACAGCACCTCCTGTGGTGCCGCAAGCGACTTCCAGACATGATCTACCGCCCCATCCTGACGCAGTTTGCCGTAGACGACCTGATCGCGATGTTCGAGATGACGACAAACCACGGCGAGTTCAAGATGGTGCAGGAGAAGCACTGCCGTCTCGTCCCATCGGCGGAGGTCATTCCCGGGATCTGTTTTGTTTTCGCAACGCCGCCTGAGAAAATCGAGAAGGCACATGGAATCGCATCTTCAAACCTCTTTGTCCCTACTTCTGCTCGATTCTGCCTTCGGCCATTTCCATCCGAGCCAGTTGCCGCATGAGCGAAACTGACCGAATCCGGCTGAAGTACGAGGATGACCGTCTTCTCGACCGCCTCAATTCGCTCGACGATGTAAACCGGTTCGTACTCACTTTCTGCAGGGACGTGACCCGGATATTTCGCATGGTCACGCTACAACGCAACCCAAGTCGAAACCCCGATGGTTACGGCCTTGCTGACGCGCCGATCGTCGGTCTCCTGACTCGTGTCGCGAAGTTGTTCGAGCTAGTCACCAGATTCTACGAAATCAACAATGGTGATTACCTTAACGTGTTTTCTCGTCCGCTGATCGAGTCGGCAATCGTCGCTACCTATCTCTTGCAAATGGGAGACGACGCTGTAGAGGACTTCCGAAGGTGCTCGTACAAGGACACGCTCAGGATACTGCGTGACCAGGAAAGCGGATCCGAGTTCTTTGGTAGCCCTGCGGGTCAGCGCGTTCTACGATCCGCCATTGAGGGCCTCGCTATCGAGGGGCTGTCCAAAGAGAGCTTCTCCGTGCAGAAGCGAAATCGTTGGCGCCTCCAAGGAAAGTCGCTATACGACATCTTTGGCCAAGTGGCTAGCCCAGCTGAATATCCGTTCGTCTACGGTATGATGTCCGAATCCATACACGGTTCGTGGAACGAATCCATGGATTGGTGTCTTTCGCGAAACGACGACGGTACCTTCTCCGCATTCGCTCTGTACCATGACGTTGACGCCAGGACAATCCTGCCCTTGATCCGATACGCGACGCCCCCGTACGTCCTATGGTTCGAGAGAATCCAGTTGCAGGACGATTCCTTACTCGAGGTTCTCTATCGGCTCCAAGACTACGGCCGTGCGATCTACTTCAAGTTCGACGAACTCTATGACGGCCCTGCTGCTGGGGGTTCTGCAGCCCCCGCCACGAACTAAGCTACATAGTTCTTCAAAGTGGGCCACGCAAACACATGAGCATGGACGAGATACAGGACATCCTCGCTAAATACGACCGTGACTACCGTGCGCGGCTCCTTGCCTCCACGCCGGAGGCGGACCAACTGACGCTGACCTTTTACGAGGATGTCGCGGAGATTCTCGACGTCCTCTCCCGCCTGAAGAACATCGAAAGGAACCCGACGGGCTTCTCTATCGACGATGCCACGATACTCGGCCTGCTCGTCCGCACGTGGAAACTACTGAAACTCATCCTCTGGATCTACAGGGAGGACAGCGCGGAGTTCGCGGCCATCGCCGAACGATCGCTCATCGAGGTGGCCGTCACTGCTACCTATCTGCTCCGTTCGGACAAATTGACGTTGGAAGACTATCGGCGCTGTTCCTACAGAAACAGACTCCAGATGCTCGAACAAGCGGCTTCCGGGTCCGAATACTATAACAGCAAACCTGGGCGCCGGCTCTTACGATCGATCAACGAAAAGCTCGCCCGAGAGGGGTTGGACGAACACAGCTTCGAGAAACAGATTCGAAACAACTGGCGCGTTCAGGGCAAGACGTTCCATCAGATATTCAAGGAGGTAGTAGGCGAAGACTTCTATGCCGTGGCATACGGCACCTTCTCGCAATCTGTCCACGGTTCTTGGCAAGATGTCATCAACTTCTCCTTGCGCGGGAACGTCGCTCGAGGTTACTCGCCGTTGTACGAACCGCTTCACGTCAGCGTCGGCCACGTATCGCTGATCCTCCCGTTTGCTACACTGCCGTTTCGAGGGTGGGCAAGAAGAGTCAAGTTAGACAATCCGTACATCAAGGAAGTGTTGGACTTTATCGACAAACTCAATAGAGGATTGTTCGAGAAATACGGGAACCTCTTTTACGGTTATTGACGTCGCCTTCGGACACAAACGCCGACAGAACAAGCTCAATTACGTCCCGTCCTTTAACCTCTTGCGAGGCCAACGTTTTCAGTCGGTAGGGGTGTGCAGGAAAGAACTGCCCACTTGCCCCCAGACGGAGTTATTTTCAAAGCCGACGCAACGCTGATGCTCTTCCGGCAACACCCGCCATCACATGAAACGGCGGAAATGCTCTTGAATTCAAGAATTTGTAACTTGCTTCGTCCCACACCACCGCACGACCCCTTGAGACAAACGCCGTGGCGACCGCTTCATTCCCGGATTGCAGATCGCTCCGATTAACCCATCAGCTTCATCAAGAATTTTTGGAGAAACGGGAGCGAGTTGCGAACCCTCCGATATTGCAAAATCATTCTTCAGCATCAAAGGTTTCGAACTCCCTTCTCTTGTCAAAAACCGGCAAGTCGAAATTTTCCGGAGGAACATCTGAAAAATAGTATTTTGTTTCTTTTCCTTTGAAACAATATAGATCGTGCCGCCCTCTATAGTCCGGCCCCCAGAAAATTTCCAGCCTGTCACCGAGTTCATCCCATCCGTCAGAGTTCATCCTGATATGTAACCAGTTTCTATATTTCTTTTGCCGCACATTTTGTAACCGCCAGCTATGAGTGCATCGAAAAGGGTCGAACATATCGTTCTCCGCGGATTCGATGATTTTGATGCACCCGAAGACGATTTCGTGCAAATAATCCACGCTGACCAATGGTATCTTCTGGCTTCGCTTTTCCTCGATGAGGAAGTACCGCCAGTCGAAAGAGCCAATGTAGTCTCCGCGTTCATTCTTGTCGCCGTCGAGATTTACAAGGAAGTCGTCGAGAGACTTGAATGGAAACCTCCCTGTGTTCCCACCGATGGTTGCTTGGTAGTCGGTATAGTATTCGCGGAGGACCGTCTTGTCATTTTCTTCCAACAAATCGAATAGAGTAGATAGCGAGTGTTCTTTGGGCACCTCCTTCCCGCGAACGTATAGAAGCGCCTTGAAAGACTCTTCGACCAGGAAATAGCCAACGACAACGTAGCCCCATCCTTGCGCCTCTACATGACCGGGAGCCATGTCCGGCAATACCGGACATCTTTCGTATTTCTCCTTCTCTTTTTTCAAGGCCGTATCCAACCATGCCGTGATAAGCAACGGATATTTGAAGTCAATGGGTTGGTTCGCCGCCACGATAACGCTCCTTTGTGTCATTCTCAGCGCACAAAAATCACTGATAGATAATAATTCCCCAATAATACCGTACTGAATCTGTCAGTTTCCCCTCCTTCGTCCCCCTCTCCCACGCCTCAAGCGGTGCGCGCATTTTTTCGTAAAGGGCGAAGAGGTGCTCAACGCGCTTGCGCTCAGAGGCGATACCGCTTCGGCGATAGAGTCTGCCCACAGTGCGGTCAAGAGTATGATGGGCCCGGCGCAGATCGGGCGGCATGCAGTACAACTCATAGAGGCGGTCAAAGTTGCGTCTGGGTGCACCAGACCGTGATGTCCGGCGAAAACCTGCCCTTGATCGGAAGGTTACTCGGACATAAGCGGCATAGAACCACGGCGGGGTATGCCCACTTCGTCGACTCGCACCTTGTCGAAGCGGCAGAGAAGGTGCAGACGTTATCAACGAGACGATAAATTCTGAGCGGAATATTCTCCAATTGTCGCTCGCAAAGCATTCATAAACTCGCTCGCAACATTACAGTAATTCACGAGAGCAAAATCTCTCGACTTATCTGCTGGGAAATTGGCCAAAGTCCATTTTCTTAAGAATCCTGAGCCGTGCGCTTCGGGTGTTCTAATGTTATCCACCATCCCGATCACGTCCCTCATTATTTTCAAGAATGGATCTGGAAACGGGATAATTAAATTGAGATTGTCAATTACTTTAGCCGCGTTCCTATGTTTTGCATGAATAAGCCAAGTCCTAATGACATTCGTTAGACATTTTCGGAAATGCAACGAAATTTAGGGCCAGTCTTGGGAGTGCTTGACAAAGTAGTCCTTTCGGCTTTTTGCCTTGATAAATTTCTCGTACTTTTGATATTCGTAAAGCAGAAACAAAATCCCCATGAATTTGTCCCAAAATGCACGAATTCGGAACGATAAAGCCGATAAAACGTAAAGAATATTTGCTTTTCCGGAGAATAGCTCGAAATCTTCGAGCACTGACCCCGACGCAATCTTTCCTCTATTGTTCAGTTGATTATGTAAACCGCCAGCTAAATTCACATCTTTCATCATGAACAGGTAGGTCAACTCAAGATCGACATAGGCATTCAACAGCTTGCCGTTAATGCGATCATCATCGCAGTGTATGCGGGAGTACTTGTAGATGTTGCGAATGTCGTCGCATACGTTATATCCAGGAATAGTTGCCTCTCCGTAGCGGCTAATGCATGTCGCAAAGTCTTCTGCATCTTGAAGAGAAGTAATACGGAATGGTTCCGGCTCCTGAAACACACCTTCTCCAATCATGATTGTATTGTCCTAGAGGTTGGCTTGCTTCTTGTCAGACGTACCGCTTTTTCCTCAATCCACCTCCAGCGGCGTGCGCATTTTCTCAAAGAGCGCGAACAAATGTTCCACGCGGTCGAGCTCGGAGGGGTAATGGGCTGTGAGTTCCTCATTCAGAGGCAGTCTCTACAACTCCGAATAGTCTATAAATTTCCTGCCTCAATTGATCATTGCAATCAAACTCCACCGACTTCAAAGATATCATGTAATCTACCTGTTCTTTGCTGCGAAACGGCTTGCGGCGTATTTCACGGACTTCTTCGGAACTAAAGTATCGATGGAGGTAATCATACGGGTTTTTGCCCTTCCCTATTTGTGTAACAAGAATTGTGATCCATTGCGCAGCGCCTTTGCGTCTCTTCAAATCTTCAATTTCAAAGAAATCTCTTTCCTCGTCCGTTACGTTTCGGGCAAATAGGTTTTCGATTTTTTCATATAAATCTTTCAACATTTTGAAATGTTCCCCTACAACTACAGGCAAATCTATACTCTCACCTATGGAACGCTCGATATAAGCCTTCGATACGCTATTCCATCTCCCAATTTTCAGATTTTCTTTGCCAATCTTCAAAGTGCCAATCGATATCCCGTCTCTCCAAGATATTTGCCATTCCGGAACGATAACGGCCCCATGAGATAAATTATTTCTCAACTCCCTTATGAATACGGCAACATCACAACCAAAATTTTCTGTTTTGATTTCCTCGATTATGGTATTTATATCATCAGGGCACTCTCGCTGAATATTTTCAAGTGTTTGTTGCAGGCCAACTACCAAAGCGCAATAAGCCATCATGTCCTTTTGCGCCGCGTGCCCTACGACATGGGCTACATGTGTTTCGAAATCAGCGTCCTTCGAAAAGGCTCCAAGGGCGGCAGCATGACGGCAAATATCAATGTATGCCTGGTGAGCCGCCGAGTACAGCGCTTTCAAACTTTCCTTCAATCTGTTCTTTTTCCAGTAGACATGATGACGCATTAAGCTCATTCGCTCCGGCTCAATGCGCCAGTTAATGATGTTTCGAATTTCGTCACAAGTGGGGATATCACCACGCTTCAGGTATGAAATAACTTTACGATTTTCAACGTCCCTTTGTTGGCGTTTCATCTCCGAAGATCTCTTGAAAAGCTCCCAATTATCCGGTTCTTTCATTACGACCTCACAAATATCATCGTCATGAATAATCAAGTTTTTGCTATTACCCCCTCCTCCTCCGCCGCTTCCCACTCACCCCCGCCTCCAAGGGCGCGCGCGATTTCTCGTACAGGGCGAAGAGGTGCTCCACGCGCTCGCGTTCCGAGGCGAAGCCGGAGCGGCGGTAGAGCCTGTCCACGGCGTGGTCGAGGGCTTGGTGGGCGCGACGCAGAGCGGGCGGCATGAGGTCGGGGGCGTAGAGATCGGCCAGCGTCTCTTCGGGGTGCGCCGCGCGGGCGTCGAGAACAGCCTGGGCGAGCGGCTCTAGCGCCGAGAGGTCGGCGTCTCCCGGCGGCAATGGATAAGTGTTGTAGACGAGGCCGCTGGAATAGCGATAGCGACTCTCCAGCCGTCCGCCGATATGACGCAGCCACGCCATGTGCATGGCGGAAGTGAGCAGTGCGAATTGCCATAACTCGGCGTTTTGAACGACCAGCAGCTGATTGCTCGGAATGGTAGGCGGAGTCAGCCAGCCAATGGGTACATATCGCCTACGTTCCGAGCTCACTTCGGGAATGACCAAAAACGGACTCTCCGGGACAACGGAAACGTGATAGTCGGTGGGTTGCTCCGCTAGCGACCGGCCGAGTTTACCAGCTTCGTTCATCCGATAATTTCTAACTGCGCGAACCCTCTCCATGACGTTGGGCAATGACCGCAAAAGCGACGGCGATTCTCCCGATACATGAAGAATCCAGCGCTTCTTGTTGTTGATGTATTCGTCTCCGCCGAGAAACGGCCTTAGTAGATTGGCCGCGCTTGGTTCCCTAGAGATGAACGCCTCCCTTTCTTCCGCTCCGAAAAGGTAGTGGCCGCCGTCAACGGGTTTCGTCCCTACACTGATTTTCGGAAAATCGGCGATGGGAGTCCTGCGTCTTTGAACGACGAGGTGGGAATCATCCAATCGACCCACGTCGATGAGATACGGACTGATCGTGGCAACCCGAATTTCCTGAGAATCACCCGCAGGAGTTTCGTATGCGAACAAACGTCGCTCATTAGACGCGGAGTTCCGGTCGGACATACCGATAATCACCACATGCACGTGAGCAACGCCGCGGGCATCGGAACCCCATGCAAACGTCCGATGAGCAAAAACGAGCTCCAAGCCGTATCGATCGAACAAGGCGGGCCATAATTGCGCTACCTGTTCACCCTGCGTGATGGAATTCGTCGCCACGAAACCGATGCGAGCGCGATTTCCCTGAAGATATGCGCCCGCTTTCAGAAACCATGCGGCGACATAATCCAGCCTCGATCCTGATGCGCCGAGTTGTTTCATCAATTCTTTCGCCTGTGTTTGCTTCTCCTCAATCCGCATGACAAAACCCCCAAACGGCGGATTGCCGAAGACGAAAGAACATTCCGCAGGCGGGAGAAGTTCGGCCCAGTCGGTTTCTAGCGCGTCGTCGCACAGGATGTGCGGGGAGGTGGTGAGTGGAATGCGCGTGTAGGTTTGGCCGAACTCCAGGCTAAGCCGGTTGTTCATGATGTGATCCATCATCCAGAGCGCCGTCTCGGCGATGCGCGCCGGGAATTCGCCGAGTTCGATCCCGTAGAACTGATCTACGGTGATATGGGAGAGTTCGGCGGCGTCGAGTTCGCGTTGGGCCTCATCAGCACGCAGTTCACGGATGACCTCCATCTCCAGTTCGCGCAGTTCGCGATAGGCGATGATGAGGAAGTTGCCGCACCCACAAGCCGGGTCGAAGAACTTCATCTCGCCGAGGCGTCGCTGAAATGCTTCGAGTTCGACCCGTCGTCGGCTGTCCCTGCGGGCTTTCAACCGCTCGAATTCCGCGCGCAAGTCATCCAGAAAGAGCGGCTCGATAACTTTCAGGATGTTCTTTTCTGTCGTGTAGTGCGCCCCTTGCGCGCGGCGCTCCGCAGGCTCCATCACGGATTGAAAGAGTGCGCCGAAGATAGCGGGCGAGATGTTCGACCAGTCGAAGCGGCAGGTTTCGAGCAGGGCGTTTCGCATGGCGGCGTTGAACGACGGAATGCGCAGGGCATCCCGGAACAAGTCGCCGTTCACGTAAGGAAAGCGCGCGAGGTCCTCATCCAGCGTCCTCTGGCGCTCGTTCTCCGGCGTATCCAGCACCTGGAAAAGTTCGGCCAGCCGCGAGCCGCTATCCGAGCCGTCCTCGCTCGTGCGCTCTTCGATGTAGTTCAAAAAGATGTCGCGCGGCTCGAAGATGCCCGTATCGTCCGCGAACAGGCAGAAGACGACGCGCACCAGAAAACGCTCCAGATCGTCCCCCGTATAGCCCGCCTCCGCCAGGGCGTCGTGCAGGTTCCCCGCGAGTTCGGCGGCCTTGATGTTAGCGGGGTCCTGATCGCGAAAGGCGCGGCGTCGTACGCCCAGGATGAAGCCGAATTTCTCGATGTTGGCGGGCAGATCGGCGAGGGAGAAGGCGGTGCGCTCGCGTTCGTCCAGATCGTAAAGTTCAAACGTCTGGAAATCGCTCACGAGTATGTGGCCGGGTCTTTCCCGTTCGGGGAGAGCGTCGAAGTATTCGCCCGCCTGCCCGTAGGCTCGATCGAGTTTGCGGCCCTCGCTTTTCTGCTCGACGAGCAGGACGCGCGGCCAGAAGAGGTCGATGTAGCCGTGGGTGTTATCAAGGCGCCTTACGTGCTCCTCGAAGCGCGCGACGGAGCGGCGCCGGACGCCGAAAATCTCGAAGAAATCGTTATAGAAACTCTGTGTCTCGCCTCTTTCGTATGCTGCGCCCACCCACGCGCGGGCGAAACGTGCCGCGCGGACGCGCATCTCGTTCCAGGACAGGCGCACGTTCTACCTCAGGCGTAACTGCGCAGGGCGGCGGCGGGTGTATTACAGAGCAATGCTTTTCTCATGATGTTCATGGGACGGACTTTCTCATATTTTTGGGAGCGGTTCCTAGTTCATCGGTCGCAAACTCTCCTTCAAAAGTTGAGATTGACCTCGTTCTTCGCTCAGAATTAATTCCGCACGACGACTTAACGCGGGATGGCTAAGGTGCGAATCATTTTGATTTTAGCGCGCTTTGGGCGAGACTAGCTAGCAAATTGCTCCATGGAAACGAACCTGAGAAAATAGAGTAACAGCATGAGAAGCCACAAGCCTTGACCTGCAACAAGCTGACCTTACGGCGTAACCAGTCCAATTATGGGTCGTCGCCATCGCCGGGGCTGCTCAATGCAACCTGACGGGTATGAACTCTACATCATGCGACAGGCCGCGAAACACTATAAAGCCCAGCATCAGGAAGCTATGGTGCAGCTTGAATCTCTGTAAAAGTTTTGGTTTCACTGCGACTTGTGCTGCATACGAGCGTCTTGAGGGACGACCCAAGCCCTCAGTAAATTTGACCCCTCTACACGATCAAATGAGACCGTTTGATTTGTAGCCAGTAAATTAGCCACGCGGTTTGCCGTTTCTCGCGATGGCGGCCAATACATTTGAGGCCCAATGATGCGGGGCGTACGTAACTCCAATCGAATAGTACCTTGCGATATCTTTTTCTCCATCTCTTCAGCATTAGCATAACGTACAAGTTGGATTGCGCCACCCCTCAAACAAAGCTCCAAACCAATATGTTGCTTGTCAAAAGTACTGTTTCTCGCATCGGTCAAAGCAGCAGACTGAACCTGTCCAAGAAGACATGCTCCATGAGCGCTTACCTCGATGGTCCAAATCGCGAGTTTGTTCGGTTGTATTTTGACCGTGACCTCATGATCTCCAATAGCGCATGGAATTTCGCCTCGTAACCACAATTGCCAAATAAGATCAAGCGAGCCTGTTTCCCAAGAAGCGCCAGGCGGTAAATCCACGGCGATCGATCCGCTTGGACCATCAGATATTGGTGCAACAGACAAATAGCTGGTACTTTTCCATTCAGCAACCCAAAACACGAGAGAGTGTAAGACTTTCTGTACTTCCAATGCCAAACGATCTTCAGTCAGACCTTCGGCCACAAGAGTCTTTATGCCAGCGGCTTCAGCTCTTTCGATAGCCCCGGACGTATAGCCTGAAGCAGCCACATAGATTCCAAGATTTGTATTAATACCAATATCCTGTAACTTGCCGACAAATGCATCAATTAGCTCTACACCGACACGTTCTCCATAATTCTTACATTCAATCGGAATATGGACGGGGCAACCGAATAACTCCTCTGACGCCACCTTCAGCAATACATCTACTTCTCGTACTCGTTCCGATCCGTCAGCGGTTGGTAAACGAGCATTGCGTTCAACATCATCGCCAGCAATCTTATACAGAAATTCGACTAGGGTTTCCAGAAATTTGCCTTTTGAGTTTGCATCGTGATTTGTCATCAGATTCCGTTTCACTATTCAGGTAGGTTTCGAAACATTTTATACTCAGTCTCTGGTCAATTGATACTATTCTAAATTGATCTTCGACTGCGCTACTCCTTTTATGTGGGCACTAGCCTAGTATCCAACAGCTTACGCATTATCTCATATGACATGAACAGGTTCTCCACGCGCAGAATCCATCTCCGAGCAACTGGCTCGATAGCCATAAACCCGCTACCGAAGACGGCTGAATTCCCTTCATATTGCACAAGTTAAACAATCGCTAAAATCTTTTGGAGGTGGCTTACTCAAATCTGCGGACCACTCACGCGTACAGTATTGGTGGGGCGCGATCGGCCTGTTAGCGCAAAAGAGTCGGCATTGTGAGTGATGTCCCGCCGGGGGGCGGCTCACCGGCCCTGCGCCATCCTTCCAGATTCCATCTGCGCGAGAAGATAGCGATGCCGTACAATAACTGGAGATGCGGCGCTCGCACTCGCGCGCATGCCACAGGCGGCGTAGTTCAGACCTCCGCGTGTTGAGGTTGTGCCTGACATACGGATTATGTGGAACTCCACATAATCCGCATTGTGTCCACTGGCCACGGCGTTTCCGCACGTTGGAGGCGTGGACGAGAGCAACAGATTTGAGATGAGAGGTCCTATGGGGGTCCTATAAGGGTCTATTGGAGTCTTATGGAGGCCTAATCAGAGAGACGTTGACGATTCGGTGATTCGGAATAGCGATAATCCAGTCTAGTGCCATGGAGCTCATTTCAAAAAATCCGACCATTCATGCATGATGCGAGAATCGGCGCAAATACTCTTCGGGCCTCAAGATATATTCGAGGCATTGGAAATCCCTAGAATGACACGGTCGAGGGTAAGGTTTTTTGCATTGATGCGGGATGCCAATCAGGGCGGGGTGTCCTGGGTACCTACAAGACTTTTCTATTACATGCGGCTGGTGAATCTGCCCATTTGCAACCAAATTATCGGCACGCACGTTACCCAATGCACGGGAATGTGGAAGGCAGCAATCCGCTGAAAGTAACAAGTGAAAAAATGGATAAGGTACAAAAAGAAACTCTCTGACATTTTGTTTTTGGGCTCGTTGATCTTTGAATCTATTGAGTATTAAGGAAGCGAATATCGCGATTTGTCTGTGACCTCATTCGATCGGCCCGAGTTGCTGTCATGAATCACCCTGCGATCCGGCGGCCAAACATGTCGAACACACCCGCCATATTGATGAGAACCTTCGAATTCAATGTTGATAAATCAACTGTGTTATTGGATGTAAGCTCGAATCGTGGCAATAATCCGGGCGACATCAACCCATGCATCTGAATAGGTTAAACCTCTTCTCCACCCCAAATGCCAACTTGTTTTCGGCATGGTTGAGTGAGTCCCCTTTATGAAGGGCACACTATCGATTACATCAGAATTTGAACTGATGGTTTCGCTTTGCTTTTTGAAATAATTCTCCCAAATGATTTCCTTCAATTCTGGCCAAGAGTCAATTTCCCGTAAAATTTTTTGCAAGTCGCGGCAGCCGGGAGCTTCTGCGTCCCAAGGGCTGATTTTGTCGGTTTTTCCACTCAATGATCTTTCGGCCAATGCGCAAGCCACTAGGCAAATATCCTCACGTGTCAGAACCAGACGTTCAATTTGTTGCAAAAACACATCACGAGCAACAATTATTCTCTCGTTCGAATCGTTGGAAACGTCCAGTTTCTCAGCATGAAAGTGAAGGTAGTGCATGTGGATAATCATTCCAAGAATACGCTTCAGAGGTATTTGGACTTCGTTTTGGTATTCGTCCATCCCTTTAATGTTCCATCCCCGTAAATGTACAGGGAGGAGTCTTCCACTCGGGTCAGCATCTTGAATCGTTGTGATGATATCCCGAGCCGGGAGGACAAGATGTGCAAAATGGTATGCCGTCCTCGTGTCGCTGTATCCGCCTCCTAGTGGCAGAACACACTTAATCCGTTTAATTTCGGGCAAGTTTTTGCGCAAGATTTCTACCTGATCGGCAATAAGCATTTTCGTTTACCTCTTCGGAATTTCGCTGTTTCGTGTGACTGTAGCGAGAAAAACAGCCCGTGAAAAACTCATTCGGAAGCATTTTCCATGATGGATTCCTGTGACTCGCGGGCGTCTTTTATGGTCCGGTCGAGTTCATTCTTGCGTCCTTCGCGCACCAATTCATCCCGCTTCAGCGTGGAAAGAAGGTATACGCCTCGATAGATCCGCTCGAGCTGGGCTGCGATTTCAGGTGGAAACCCCGGAGAATTTGCGGTCAGCTTGCCCGTAGCGAAACCCATTGCGGCATGACGAACGAGTTCGGCGGCCGTCATTCCGCGCTCCCTGGCCTCCTTTTCAATGCAAGTCCACTCGAAATCGGAGAACCGGATCGAGCGTGGCGAACGCGATTCGCCATGTTTTTCGTCGGGATTCTCGCTGGAATCGCCGGCGACGGAATGGTTTTCGGTCATGTTTTTACCTCCAATGGTTCGATTTTTTCAGCCGGGAAATCACCGGTATCGTTGCATTTACGGATCAAATCCGGTCGCTCCGGGCACAGATTCTCTCGTATTCTCATAGCACACATATCTGGGAAATACTATTTCCAGCGTATGCCATGAGCATACGCCTCTTGTGAGACTCAAGGAATTCAATGAGATACGGGCGTATTACGTCGTAACACGCTCTCCCAGCGAAAGCAGGGCGGTATTTGAGGGCGTTTGAGCAAGGAACGCCATGCCTGGCGCACGATTGGCCTGCATCCAGCAGCCCGCTGCGTGGGGTGTGAAACCCGAAGCGCCGAAGGGCGTCAGATTGCCGAATTCGTGAGAACGAGAGATGGTGGAACCGGCGCCGGAGAGAATGGCGAGCGGGAGCCGCCGCGGCGAGTGAGCGGACAGAGCGAGGGGCAAGAGGGGTGAGGGTGCTGAACCTTGCGCCTGGATTCACAAGCGGCGGGCGCACGGGGCGCTGTAGTTTGCGCTTTTAATCACAAGCAGGCGAACGACACGGGAAGCGACGGGCCGCGCCGCCGGTGGTGCGGGGATGGAGACTGTGAAAGTATTCCCACGATTCTGGTGGGTGACGCTGGCGAGCGATGCCCGGGTTGTCTGTACATGCTATCTTTACCGGTGAGTGAGATAACCACATAAAGGGTCACCACCATGTCCGAGAGACGTTATCAGGAGGTGCAGTCCCGAAGCCAGATGATGCTGCTTCCGCCGTGTCTGGACGACTACGTGTCCGAGCACAATGCGGTGCGCGCGATCGATGCGTTCGTCGGCACGCTGGACCTGGAGGCGCTGGGGTTCGCGCATGCCGAAGCGAACTGCGGCGCCGGTCAGCCGGCTTTCGACCCGGCGCTGCTGCTGAAGCTGTATCTGTACGGCTACCAGCACCGGGTACGGAGTTCGCGCCGTCTCGAAGCGGAGACGCGGCGCAATCTGGAAGTGATCTGGCTGTGCCAGGGTGCGACGCCGAGCTACAAGACGATTGCGGATTTTCGCAAGAACAATGTGGCTGCGCTGCAGGAGGCCAACCGGGAGTTCGTGCTGCTGTGCCGCGAACTCTCGCTGCTGGGCGGCAGCCGGGTGGCGGTCGACGGGACTTTTTTGAAGGCCGATGCGAACCTGGACAGCTTCCAAACCAAGCGGTCCCTGGCAAGGGACCTGAGGCGTTTGGAGAAGAGGATTGCGGCGTATCACCGGCAGTTGGACGAGGCGGATGCGCGCGGGGAGGAGTGTGGGGACGGTTCGGAGGATCCGGACCTGCCGGTGAAGCTCAAGGCCTTGATCGAGAGGCAACAAAAGAAGAAGGCACTGCAAGAGCATTTGCAGGAAAGCGGAGAGCGTCAGGTATCGGGGGTCGATGCAGATGCTCGACTTCTGAGGAACGGCGATATAATGGTGGGCGGATACAACTGCCAGATCGCGGTGGACGACAAGCACAAGCTGATTGTCGCGGAGGATGTGGTGCAGGACGGCAATGACTCCGCTCAGTTGGAGCCGATGATGACGAAAGCCGGCGAAGCCATGGGCAGCGAACGCCTGGTCGGCCTGGCGGATTCGGGCTACTTCAACGGCGCACAGTTGAAGAGTTGCGAAGACAAGGGAATGGAGGTGTATGTTCCGATACCGAACCAGACGGCCCGCAAGGGCAAGGACGGACGATTCGGCAGCGATGAATTCCGTTACGATGCGCAGGATGACACGTATGTCTGTCCGGCCGGAGAGCGTCTGGTTCGAGGCGGCACGACCACCGTCAGGGGCAGGCTGTATTACTTTTATCGCGGGACGGCGGCGGTTTGCCGGGACTGTTCGTTGTCGGGCCGATGCCTGACAAAGTCGAGATCGACGCGCAGGATACAACGCTGGGAGCATGAGGACGTGGTGGACCGGCATCGCAAGAAGATGAACGCCCGTGTGCCATTGATGCGCGGGCGAAGCACACTCGTCGAACATCCATTCGGTACGATCAAGCGCTGGGCGGGGATGGATCATTTTGTGATGCGCGGACTCGGCAAATGCCGCGGCGAATTCAGCCTGATGACGCTGGGTTACAACTTCAAGCGGGTCATGCGTGTGCTGGGCGGAGCTGCATTTGTGGAGCATTGTCTGCAAAAACAGCGGTTGGGGACGAATGGCGTGTGAACTTGAAGCCGATTCTTCGAGGACTTGACCGCGACCCCGAGCTGACCGGCCGCCGAGACGTTTCTCTCCCGGCTCTGCGGTGTTGTTGCTCCCGAAGTTGAAGACAGTGTCCGGCCATCGGGCTGCAAGCGTAAGCGAGCCCTGTTCCGGAGACTGTGAAATCCAATACTCTCACAGTCTCCGGTGGTGCGGGGATGGCGACGCGACCCGTGAGTGCGGCTCAAGCCGCGACGCGCTGGACGGGGATGCCGAGCGAGCGGGCCTTGTCGACGAGGTTGTCCGTGATGCCCGAGCCCGGGAAAGCGATCACGCCCTTGGGGAGGAGGGAGAGCAGCTCGTCGTTGCGCCGGAAGGGAGCGGCCCTGCCGTGGGCGTCCCAGTCGGGCTTGCAGACGACCTGGTGGACGCCGTTGCGCTCCGCCCATCCCGCCGCTATCTTCTCCGCACCCGGGCCGCCGCCGTGGACGAGGACGACGTCGGCGTACTTGGCTTTCAGCTTGTCGAGCTGGCCGATGATTTTACCGGCGTCGGTGGCCTCCTTGCCTCCCGCGACGGCGACGAGGGTTCCCTGGGGAAGGTGGGCCGTGTTCTCGCGGTCCTTTCTCGCGCGCTGGAAGTCCCGCGCCTCGATCACCGCCGATGTGAGCTTGCCGGTCTGCGAGACGTGCGATCCTCGCCGGGGCCGCCATACCTCGCCGGTCTCGACGCGGTAGGCCTCTGCGGCGGCGTCACGGAGCCCTTCGAACGCGTCGCGGCGGGCGGTGAGGTTCTCCGCCCGGTCGGTCGCGAGTTCGAGCTCGCGCGACCTGATCTCGGAGCCGTCCTGCTCGCGCTGCATTTCACGGATGCCGGGGATGAGCTTGTCGGCGGCGCGGTCGAGCCGCTGTGTCTGGGCGTCCAGGGTGTTGACGAAACCCCACAGGAGGTTTCTTCGCTCATCGGCCAGCTGCGTGCCGTCGGGCGCGGCTTCCGCGAGTGCGCCGAAGGCCTTGAGGACGGCGGCGGTGGACTCCGCCTCGCCCCAGACGGGCCGGTTGTCGAACTCGTCCGGGCCGGGGGTCGCGCCGAAGAGCTGGGCCTGTTCGCAGACCATGGCGGTGAAGGACTCGTTCTGGGCTTCGATGGTGTCGACCTCGTGCATGATCATCTCCTTGTGTGTCGCGGTGGCAGTCATCGTTCACTCCTTTCGTTGTCCTCAAGCGAGGGGATGGTTGAATTCGGGAAGAGCGTAGCCACGCTCGTTGCGCCCCACTTCTTTCGGCATTTCGTCGAGATACCCGGCGGCCCACTCGGCGGCGCGCGCGAGTACGTCGCCGTGGCACGGGAGGGGATGGCAGTGGCAGCCGAGCTCGCAGCCTTGGAGGTCGGCGAGTTCGTGGAGGTCCAGCTCCTCGCGCCGGATTTTTTCCCAGAGCCATCGCCGGTATTTCTCGATGACCTCGCTGCGCGATCCATCCTTGCCGATGCGGAAGGGGTTTCCCCACTTCGTCCTGCGGTCGATCCTGACCAGCAATCCGCCGCCGAATTGAGGCGCAACGTAGTCGTTCAGGTTCACCACGGTGGTTTCCATGCCTTTCTCCTTCGTAGAGAGTTAACGGATGCGCTTCTTAGCGTCCCATTTTCAGCACGTGGTAGGCGTGGGCGTCAGGGGCGGTTTTCAGTCTTTTTTCACCCGGAGGGCGCGCAGCGGAAAAAATCGGCGCTTCACCGATTTTTTCTGAAAAAAGATGCTTTTGCGTATTTTGCAAAAGCACCCTTGACCCCGCGCCGTGCGTGCTAAAATGGGGACGCTAAGAGAGAGAGGGTAGTACCGCCACCGGGACACAAGAGCCTTTGGTGTTTCACGATGAAGGCGAAGCTCATCGGGAAACAATCTCTCATGCTGCGGAAAGGGTCATTTCGGGCCGTCTTTTCCGGCCCGAAATTCCCGCAGCGGGGGGTGGACCGAGCCACTATCCGGAACATGGAATGAGTGCAGGTGCATGCCGATCTTCCGGGAACATGGTTCATCGTTCACGGAACCGGAGGATTTACCAGGTGTTCCCGGTAGACGAGATAGCAGGCACCTCTGGATAACGATCAAAAAAAGGGGCCGACGCCGAAGCGCCGACCCCTGGTGAGCCTAGAACGGGATGTCGTCCCCGACTACGCCTGCGGGCACCGCCGTCGTCTCGGCGTGCGCGCCGTTGCCGTTACCGTTGCCATTGCCGTTCCCGTTCACCTTGTCGAGGAACTGGATGCGCCCGCCCGGCGCGATGAGGATCTCGGTGGAAAAGCGATCGGAGTCCTCCTCGTCCTTCTTCCAGCGGCGGGTCTGCAGCTTGCCCGCGACGTAGACCAGGCGGCCCTTCTTCGCGTGCTTCTCAAACATGTCCACCAAGCCGGGCTGGAAGGTCACGACCCGGTGCCACTCGGTCCTGTCCACTCGCTCGCCGGACTGCTTGTCGACGTAGCCCTCGTCGGTGGCGATCGAGAGGTTGGCGACGCGCCCCCCGCTCGCGAGATGGTTGATGGTGACGTCGGCGCCGAGACGCCCGATCAGTTCCGCTCTGTTGAGTCCGAAAGCCATTGTAATACTCCTTCATGGTGTGGTGTGGATGATGAAGTGGAAGGGCCGGGAAGCCTCTCTCCCCGATCCCCCGATCTGCCCTATTCCCTCCTGAACTCCTCCTCGCCCCCCGCCTCGTCGCGGATCTTGCGGATCGTGTACGCGTCGAGTCCGAGTTCTGCGAGCAGTTCGTCCGTGGTGGGAACATCGACGTCGAAGTCGTTCTCGTACATGGCCAAGCCTCCTGTCGGGGTTGTCGCCGGCGGCGGGAGCTGGAGACCGTCTCCCTCTCCCCTGCCGGGCCTTTGCCCGGCTCCCCGCTTCGCTCTCACTCTCGGGGGGAGGTCCTCACCCGGCGGGGACCGCTTGCAGACGATGTCGGGACTTGCCTACGCCCCGGGTTCGTGTCAGATGGAGGCATGGGCAGGCGAAAGGGTATTGACAGGGGCAGCTTGAATTCGCTGGTGGTGGAGGCCTGGAAGGCGTTCGAACGCGCTGCTCCGGCTTCGCGCGTCCATCCCGCCATGCCGATTCTCTTCTTCGGCGATTTCGAGGCGTACTCTGCCTCGTCAGTTCGGGTAGTGACCGTGGGCTCGAATCCTTCGCATCACGAATTCCCCAAGGATTCTCCGTTCCGGAGGTTTCCGGGATGCGTCGGGGTCACGGCAACCGACGGCGGGCGCTACGTGCAAGGCCTGTGTTCCTACTTCCGCGCCGATCCCTACCGCAGATGGTTCCGGCTCTACGACGTCGCGCTCGGGGGAGCGAGGGTCAGTTACTATCCGGGCCAACCCTCGACGGCCCTGCATACGGACTTTGGTTCGCCCGTCGCCACGAATCCGACGTGGAGCGGACTTGGGGAGCCGGAGCGCCGTGCGCTCCAGGAAGAAGGCGGCGTCCTGTGGCGCCGGTTGATGGAAATCCTGAAGCCGCAAATCGTCCTGTTGAGCGTCGCGGGGAAAGACCGCGAGTACATCGGGCGCCACTTCCCGGCATTGAACGACTGGCGGCGGATTCATGAGTTTCGGTGCAAGAAAAACGGGGAGCCTAGAAAACGCCCATACCCGGTCGATGCGAGGTGGTACGCGATAATGGGCGAACCTTCGCTGTTCGTATACGGCGCCAAGGCCCAGACACCGTTCGGCTCGCTGAGCGATGAGCAGAAACGACAAGTGGGAGAGTTGACGCGCCGGACATACGGCAAAGGTCCGTAGATTTCGCTTGTCACTACCCCCCCCCCGCCGACGACGGGCCGGCTGCGCAGCAGGGCGGCGCTATCCCTACCCCCCGCCAGACGTATAAAGGCCGGCGGCACGTGCAGGCGCGGCCGCCGGCCCTCAGACCCATGCGGTCAGAGTCGACATGAGGGGCTCATCCACCACGACCTCGACCTGATCTCGCGAGAGCTTCTCGAAGGCGAGGCACATGGCGACCTCCTCCCAGGAGTCGAGGGGTCCGTGCTCGATGCCGGTGGCTAGTTCGACCACGGTGAAGCGCGGCGGATAGACGGGCAGGCCCTTGTGCTCTCCCGATGAGTGGTACGATCGGTTCGCGCAGGGAGTGCATCTCACCCCTGCGTCCGCATGGGCGCCGCAGTCGACGCAAACCGACCGTGCCCGCCTGTCGCGATAGCGTTTCCTGCTCGCGGCGTTCTTGCGCGGACGGCGTTTTTCTTGTTTTGCGGCGCACGAAGCGCACGTCGAAGCCTCATCGACGACTTCCGCACCGCACCGTCCGCAAAGCCCTTTCACTCTCCTGGCGGCGTAGAGTTTCTTCTCGGCCGCCCGCCTCGTCTCCCGGCAGGGTTCGCAGACGGCGCCGGCCTCGACGGGCTCGCGTCCGCAGCGCGGGCACAAGCCGGCCTCCACCCGCTCGCGCCTGCGCTTCCTCGCCCTCTCGCGCGCCATGCGGCGGCGGCTCTCGGGGCAGCGGCCGCCATATGGGGCTCCCCCCGCTCGGGCTTCGGCGTATCGGGCGCGTCGGGTCTCCCGGTCCCTCTCTCCGCAGGGCTCGCACAGACTGCGCCCCGGCGCGGGAGGAATCTTTCCGCACCGGGGGCACAGGCCACGCGCGAGTCGGTCGGCGGTGCGCCGGTGGTGGCGCTCGCGCTCATAAGCGCGTCGTCTCTCCGGGTCCCTGTGTGGCACTCCGTCTCCCTCCCTGGGGTGGATGGAATCGTGCGGCCGGCGCCGGGCCGGCGAGACGTCTTGCGGGCGGAAGTTCTCCCCGGTGGGAGTTCCTCACCGGGTGAGCATCCGGGCCCACACGAGGTGCTCGCCCCAGAGTTGCAGCCCGCTGCCGGGGACCCGGAGCCCCGTGCAGACGATGAGTTCGTCGCGCGCGGGCCGCATCTCGCGTACGGCTTTCCGCGAGGCCGTCGCTCTCTTCGTCTTGCGCCTCCCGCTCTCCCTGTCGGGCACGGGCCTGATGTCGCCGTCGGCGGACTTGTAGCGTTTCACTTCGTAGCGCTCGTCCTCGAGGCCTCGGCCGAACAGGTGGGTGAGGAAAGTACTCGCTTCGGGTCCGGGTTTCCGCATCGCGCGCCTCCTTGGGTGGGTGGATGATGGCGGCGGAGACGAGCCACGAACACGGGAAGACTCCCTCCCGGCTCCCCTCCGCCGCCACCTCCCGGCCGGACTCCGCCTCCCGGTGGCGCAGAGCCACCGCCGGTGGGAAAGAAGGCGCTCCGTTCGTTCAGGGGAGTCTTCGTTCGGCCCGGGGCCTTCTAGGGGAAGGGTGCGTCCGGGTCCTGGCCGAACAGCTCCTGCTCCTCCAGCTCGCGGCGCCAGGCGTAGCGTCCCGTCCGGGCGGACCACTCGAAGTCCTCCTCCCGCCCGTCGGGCAGTTCGTAGCGAGCGAAGGCCGTCCAGTCCCCGCGGCGGGACGGTTTCCGGTTACTCATGAGTCGCGCCTTCGGGATTGTGAGAAAGGGGATCGCGGGCGCCTCACGGCCAGGCTCCGCCTCTCGCCGGCGCGGGGCCCGGGGGAGGCGCGCGATGAACGCCCCGGCGCCCGGGCGCTGGAATGCGGATATCGAAACCCCTTGCAAGCGGGCGGTTTTTCAGTTTGTTTCCGTGCGGTGCGGACTACCGTATGCACCCGGGATGAGCGAAAGGGACGAAAGGGGAGACGCGCATGGACAAGAACGCCGGAAGTGGCTCGATCACGCCCCAGGCGGAGCGCGTCCTTCAGAAGGTCATCAACGTTGCGGAGTACCGGTGTATTGCCGCGATCAGGCTGTCCGGGCCGGCCGGAAGAGGGGGATGGCGCAATGATCCGGCAGGCACGCCCCGGGATGCGCGGAGGCTCGATTCCCCTCGTTTGCGTTTTGATTGCTTGCTGCGGAAGGTGGATTCCGGCCGAGACCCGGGGGAAATGAATGCTTCTCGATGATATCAACGGGATCAGGAGATTTTACTTCCGCCGGCAATCCCCCACCGCCTGAAAACACGCGGGAGAGCGGGATGCGCGCCCCCTCCCGTCACCCGCCGGGAGGGGGACCGCGGTGAAGCGGGCCGGGAGGAACGGCCTGCGCTTCCCCCCGGGTCCGCCCCTACCACCGCATCGAGCCCCTGAGCGCCACGCCGTGGACGGAAGCGCCCCCGTCCCTCTCGCGCAGGTCGCCCTCGAGGCTCATGGTGAGGGACTCGGCGAGCCGGAAGCGCCCGCCGGCGCGGTACGTCTCCCCGCTCCCGGTGAGCGTGAAGCCGGTGTAGGGCGTCAGGAGTCCGCCCCAGGCGTCGAGGCCCCAGCCCGCCTCGGCGTCGAGGCCCGCCACGGGGTCGAACGCTCCTCCCCCGAAGCTGCCCCCGGCCCGGGACCAGAGCCGCTCCACGCCGCCCGCGGCCGCGCCCCAGGACGAACCCGCCCGGAGCGAGAGCCCGCGCCCGTCCGAGCCCGGCGCGTACCCCACCGAGGCGCTCACGCCCCATTCCTCATAACCGCCCTCGTTGTGGGAGAGCAGGCCGCGCGCTCTCACCTCCGCCGTCAGGGCGCCCGAGGACCAGCGCAGGCCGCCGCCCGCCTCGACGCCCCCGCCCGTCTCCGCGTCGCCCGAATCGTTCCGGAACCCTATCTCCACCGAGGGCGTCAGCACCGCATCGCCCATCTTGTACGAGCGCGAACCCTCGAGGGCGAGCCGCACCCGGCTCGTCCCCGCTTCGGTCTCCGCCAGGCCCGCCGCGGCGTCCGAGCGCGTGTCCGTCACGAGGACGTCCGCGCGGAGCGCGAGCTCGAACCCGCCCGGCGCCCGCGCGGGCAGGAGGACGCCGCGCGCCCCTCCCGCCGCCACCCCCATATCGAGGTCGGCGTCCATCGACTCAGCCCCCCCGGGCGTGAGCGTCATCCCGCCCGAACCCAGGCCCACCACGCCCCAGAGCGAGAACGACCCGCTCACCCGGTAGCGCGCGTAGGGCCAGACGCCCGTGAGGGTGCTCTCCACCTCGCCCGCGCAGCCCGTATCGCACGCGCCGCCCATTTTGTACGAGCCGTCGCCCGAACTCCGCGAGAGCGCCACGCCCACCAGCCAGCGCGACCGCTCGTAGTCGAAGCCCACGGTCGCCGTCGTCACGTCGCCATCCAGCGAGAGATCGCCCCCGGCGCCCTCGAACGAGGAGCGCGCGCCCCGGCCCCACAGCGACCAGCGCCCTCCCGGCGCGTCCCCGCCGCCGGCCGAGGCCATGTGAAACGAACTCGCGAGCAGGAGTTCGCTCATCGAGACCTCGCGCACCGAAGATACCGGCGCCTCCTCGCCGCGCCCGAGCCGGGCCTCCCTCTCCTTCAAGAGGGCCTCGGCGAGGCGCGACTCGATGGCCTCGCGCTCCGCCTTGCCGCCCGTGAGGCTGTGGCCGCCCAGCACGACGCCCGCGGCGCCGCCCGACAGGCGTCCGTCAATCGCCCCGGCGACGTGGCCCGCCGCCGTCCGCCCGAAGCGCGAGAGCCACGCCCCCGGCATCGGGTCGTCGTTCCGGATCACCCCCTTCGCCTCGCGGTGCATCGCGCGCAGGAACGCCCCCCGCGGGTTCGAGAGCGTGAGCTTGAACGTCTCCTTGCCCTCGTCGATGGCGTCGTCGAGAAGCGCCACGCTCACCGTGTGAGACGTCTCGCCCGGCGCAAAGGTGAGCGTGCCCGACGCGGCCGTGTAGTCCGCCCCCGCCGCCGCCGTGCCGTCGGCCGTCGCGTAGTCCACCGAGACCTCGTGCGCCGCCGCGCGGTGGAGCGTCACCGCGAAGTCGAGCGAGGCGTCCTTGCCTTCCTTCGCCCGCGCGTCCGCGACCCGGATGCGCGCCGGGCCCCGGACCGTCGCCGACGCCTCGCCGAGCGCAACCGTCACGTCCTTCCAGGACTTCGGCATGACGCGGACCCGCCACAGCACCGGGTCCAGCGGCTCCACGCCCGTCACCTTCCCGGCCGTCACCGTGAACGCCTCCGGGGCGGGCTTCGAGCCCGACTGCACGTCCAGCGCGAACGCCGTCCGCCCGTCATGCTCCGGCGGGACGTTGCCGAACTCTACCGCCACGGTCTGGGCCTCTTCTTCCGGCGTGGTCTGTTCCTCGGGCGCCTGCGCCTGCGTCTGCGCCTCGGTCACCTCGATGCGGTAGGTCGTCATGCCGCCCGAACCGCCGCTCGCCATCACCCACAGCTCGGTCGCGCCGCCGTCCGGCGCGAGCGCCAGATCGACCGCCGTGCCCGAGGGCCGCACCCGCGACGGGCGCGTGAAGGTCGTCCCGCCCCGGCGCGAGCCCGCGAACACGCTCGCCCCGCCGCTCCAGTGCGGCGCCAGCGTCACGCCCGCCGTCCCCGCCGGGACCTCCGCCCGGTACGACAGCACATCCGTCGAGAAGGCCGGGCTCAGCGCCACCGCTCCCGAACCCGCCGTGAGCGCGAGCCCGGTCACGCTCAGCGCGTCGCGCTCGTGCGTCCTCGCCGCGTTCTGTTCGTCCTGGACAATGACGGTCACCCGGCCGCCCAGGTAATCCGCCGGGACCTCCGGCGAGTCGACGCTGTGGTCGACAACCAGGACCTCGTTACGGGAGTTCGCGTCCCTTCCGGCGCTGACCGTGAACGTCTTCGGGCTCGTGTCTCCCGCTTCGACCCGGATCCGCTCGGGAGAGACCGTGATCGCGCCGGGGTCGCTGTCGCCGGGGACGCTGATGCGCGGGGAAATGTACGCGGCGTCCTCGAGCGGCGTCTTCAGACGGACGGTGTAGGTCGCGCTGGCGCCCTCCTCCGGCGACACCTGGCCCGGGGAAGCGGCCAGATATTTGCAGTCGTCGTCGATGATTTCGATCGAGATCACCAGGCCATGGTGCCGGTCCTGCCGGTCCCACCCGCCCCAGTCGGGACCGCCGCCGCTGCCGTGGTGCCTGATCCAGTACCGGGTGCCGGGCGGCGACTTGCACTCGTTGTCGTCCACCGCGGTGAGCCCGACCGATTTGGCCTGCTGCCAGTCCCCGCTCAGGTAGTTGGGGTGCGGGGCGGCTTTCCAGGTGACCGCGTTGTGGATCGTGAGCAGGCTGTTGTCGACGTTGGGGTAGTCGCTGCCGTCCGGTCGGACGTTGTGGTGTCGCGGCGTGATGGTCAGATCCAGGGTCGGCGGCTGGTGGATCACGATGCCGTAGGTGATCGATGTGCCCTCGGCGATCTTCATGCGTCCGGGTCCCATCGGGTGGAACCCATCGACGGACATGCTGCCGGCGCGGCCCAGCGAGGGCACCACCAGACTCACCGTGACCTGCTGGTTGTCGGTCCATTGCGGGTTGACACCCGTCCATTGGTAACGTCCTTCAGCGCCGAAATCACCAAGGGTCAACCGCGTATTGCCGAGATGCAACACCAGCCCGGCAAGCTTCGCGCGTGGTGTCGGATCGGTGCTCATCTGAAACCGATTAGTGGAAGAGATGTAAGATAACCGGCTGATTCGATAGGTCCTACCGTTGTACTCGAAGTCATCGTCCGTGAGCGCCGAGGAGCAGGGTTCTTGCGTAGCGGCGGTTTCGCAGCCGTAATAAATTCCGTCCTTACTGACTGTCAGCGTCGCCGACCAGATGTGGGACTGCGCCTGGGCGGGCGCGGCCGCGAACAGGCCGAGCGCGCCGAGCAGCAGCGCGAGGACGGGGAGTAAGACGAGGCGGCGGGCGCGGGCGCGCCCGGTGCGGGCGTCAGGCCGTCTGGAGCCCCTCGATAAACTCGGGACAGGCTCTGCCGATGTCGGGGAAGTCGGCTCGCGCACTCCGGCCGGGTTCACTTCACGCCGCCGGGCCGCGCTGCAGAACGCCGCCGCCGGCAGCATGGAAATCAGTGCAATGTTCTTCATTTGGAATACCCCCTGTTCCGAGATTTCGAGTTCAAGCTGACGCAACCGGCAGTGAGTCTTTCCGCGAGAGGCGGATTCCTGCGGTATGCGCCCACCTCGAACCCGGGCTGGTGTCCGCTAATTGCCATTATCGGAAAGTTAAACACCTCTCACGGCCATGTCAAGCGCAATTCCGGGGTCCCCGGAGGGGTTTCGGGCGCCGTTTTGCGCCTTTTTTCGCTCATGTTTCGCTCATTTGCGGCCCGTATGCCCCCCCGAAACGGGTTTTTCGGCGGAAAACAAGGCTTCTGGGGGCCAATAATGGCAATTATCGGACTCCAGAAACCCGCCGTTTCGCCGGTATTCCCCTGCGAAACGGCTTTTTTTGTGGAAATTCCCCGTCGTCGTCCATACTTGGCAATCGAGGAGGCGCTCGGGCGGCCCCGGGCAATGGACACGGCCGCCGACCTGGCGAAGGCGTCGATGTCTGAGAACACGCGGCGGGCGTACGGGACGGCGCTCAGGGGATTCGAGTGTTCGGGAAACCCCGAGACCGACGCCGGGATAGCGGCGTACCTGGGGAATCTCTACGAGGGGGAGTACGCGGCGGCCGTGGCCGCGATGGCGAGGCTGCGCTACGGGCGGTGAGGTCCGCCCGGCGTTTCGTCGTGAGCATGTCCTTCGCTCCGGGCAGGTCCGCCGCGTGCGGGACGCCCGTCTTCTCCCGAATATCTCTCTACCGCCTCTTCTTTCTGCGGGCGGCTCTCTCCCCGGACGTGGAGGTCCACCTCCGGGCGGAGGCCCACTTCTCGAGGTCTTCGAGCAGGTAGCGCACCCGGTATCCGGTGCGAAGAAAATCCGGCCCCTCGCCGCTCACGCGGTAGCGCTCGAGCGTCCTGGGCGAGAGGCCGAGCCAGGCGGCCGCCTCCCGCGTGTCCAGGCGGTTCTCCCCCGCGCGTTCATCGACGTCTCCCGCGGGACCGGGTTCCCCGGCGGCGTCCCACGTCCCGTCGAACGGGTCGGAGAGATCCGCGAGCCTCTCGCGTATGGCGCGGACCTCCTCTCGGGTCGCGCCCGCCGCCATCCAGGCGCGCACCCGGTCGAAGGTCTTGAGATACGGCGAGGCGCCCCGGCGCAGCCTTCCCACGAAGGAGGGATTCCCCACGGTCTCCTCGCCCAGGATCGAGACCTTGGTCCCGCTCACCGCGAGAAACGCCTCGACCTCGGCCCGCAGGAACGGTCCCAGGGGCGGATACCCCATGAACGCGAGCACCCGGTCCGCCGTGTCGACCCGCAGGGGCCGCCCCCGGGCGTGCAGTCCCACGAAGCCGGGAATCCCCAGCGCGCCCACCCCGAAGCGCCGCGCGCTCATCCCCCGGCGCGCGCGCCAGAGCGCAATGCTCCGGCGCAGCCGCTCGTCCAGCGGGGCGCCGGTATCGTCGTCGAACGCGGTCATGGCGCGCGAACATAAGGAAAGTGCGAGCGCCCGTTCAATCGTTGTTTCTAGCGCGGAAGGTACACCCGGGAAGAGTCCGCGACCGCGTCCGTGCGCGGGTCGCTCATCGGTTCAGCCTGAAATCACGGGCGTTTTCCAGAAAACGAGGGTCGCCGGAGAACGCGCAGCGAGGCGCTACGGAAAAAAAGGAAGGACGCCGCCCCCCGGCGCGCGCTCGAAAGCCTCTCTCGTTCACGCCGCGGTGGGCTGTTTCGCGAGTCGTCGCTGCGAATGGCGCTCCGGCATGACCGGCGATTGGCGGTGAACGGCGAGTTGCATCTCGACCGGAGAAGCCGCTGCCGCGGCAAGGCGCTGCGCGCTGCCCGTCCGCAGGTCGAAACGGCGCCGATTCCCTTGTTTCATTCGTTTTTATCGCATCGTATGCTGATGTTCCGGGTCGTCCGCCAAATACAATACGGCCAAGCCGAAACAGGCGGACATTCCTTCGTGGATTGTATGCCAACGGCCCGGATTTTCCCGGTCCTGTCCGATTGACCGTTATGCCTTACACGTCTTTCGATGATTGGTCGGGCATGGTGGTCACGCCGGTGTTTCCGTCAGATCGGACAATTCGCCTTTCTCGAAGGTTTTGGGAGCCCACCCCGGCAAGAAGGGCGTATCCATGTGGTCGAGTTGCAAGGCGTCGCGCATCCCCTGGGGGATGCTGGCAAGCCATTCGGGTATACCCAGTAGGGGCGATGGATCGGGGTCGTAGTAGAAGCGACCCATTTCGGGCATTCCGGTGTCAGGCCAATGGGCCTCGTCGCGCTTGAGCAGCTGCACCGACCAGCGTTCCATGCGGGTTTCCACCAGGAAGATCTCGTCCGGCGCATTTGTGCACGCTGATAGCAGCGAAGGGAGAAGGTCTTCGCGGAATTCGAAACTCGTAAGGCCCGGATCACCGCTTTCCAAAACCAGAACGGTACGTGCGCCATCCGCCTTGCAGTCCTGAAGCTTGGGGCATTTCCTGGAAAAGGTATCCCGGAGACTGTCCAAGCGCGGGCTTTCCGGATCGTCCGGAGGAATGAACCTGAACGAGAATGATCCCGGCTTTTTTTGCACGAGCCGTGCAATCGGCCATTGCAGCAGTTCGAATTCACACTCAAATCCCGGCGGGGTTCCATGGATACGATCATCGGACCAATAAGGATCGCGGATTGATAAGATTTGGCCGGAGTTCCGCTTGCGCAGAGTTTTCTCGCTTGCCTGGATCCATTCGACGAGAGCACCAAGTGCTCGTTCTCTTTTTTTGACTCGCCCTTTGGGCAGGGAAACGTCGGTTGGGAATTGCAGTTCGTAGTAGGCCAGGCTTGAGAATGGCTCCGGGATAGCTTTTTTGATGTGCTCGATGATTTGGTTCGCGACGACCACGGTCGCGATCTGATTTTCGATCGACTCTACCCGAGTGTGCTCAATCGCATATTCCCGGGAGCCGAGCTTCAGACGCAGATCGACGGGAGGACCGCCTCCCTCCTTATCGGGATGACGGACATTCGAGCGCGTCTCGCGTGTCCATTTTTCGAGGGTCCTGACGACTGCATCGCATACCCGCCCCTCGTTGTTCGGCACTACCATGACTGACGAATCCCTCATTTTCCCTGATTTACCCGTTCCCGCTCACGGGCCATATATTCTATCATGCCGCGTTTGTCTGCATCGACTCGCCAAGTGCGGTTATATGCCGGTCACCGCATCTCTATGTCCTATGCTGGTGTCCATGTACGTCCACATACGGTCATCGATACGGGATCGGGAAAACGGTACTCGAACGGAAAACTTTCAAGCTCGCGTAATCGATTCGGACCGGTCCTTGCATCTTCATACGGGCCTGAGGACCGATGACTCGCGCACGCCGGGATGCTCTGGAGTTGTAATGAACCCGCTTTCGTTTTGATTACGGGCCTGCCAGGGAAAATTCATGGCAACCTGTTAACTAATCTTATAACAGCACCTTACAGGATAATCGAAAATGCCCGAAACTGCTCTTGTCTCTAGGACGGCCAAAATCCGAAACCGGGCGGCGACGCAGGCTCTCGCCTTGAAAGGCAACCCCCCCTACCCCCCCTTGTCAGGGGGGTATAAAAAAGCAACCCCCCGACGAGGGGTTAAAAACAAAAAGGTCCCCCCGACAGGGGGGAGCAAAAAAAGACCCCCCTGTGATAAGGGGGGGTTGGGGGTCAAACCCGATCGATGAGGGAGGGTTTGCCTTTCAAGGAAAAAAGGGCCGACACCCCGCAAAGGGCTGCTTTAAGGGGTTGAAAAAACCCCTGAAGATGGGAATTGCTGCGACACGATCCCCGAGGTGCAGGCCGAGTCGGGGTGTCGGCTGCTTTCATGAAGCGAAAACAGGGGCCGCCCGTTGTTCCCCCTCCCGGCTCGAGGACTCAAACTCACAGCCAGGAGCGGTACAATTTGCTCTCACGAGGGAAGCAACCAACGGGCAACCCCCTTTTCGCTCTCCTCATGCCGCCCCGGCCCCGGGGCCGTGAAGCCCCGAAGCCATAGGCGTCGTGCTCTTCGCTGCTCCTACTGCTTCTTCGCGCCGAAGGCGCCGACCATCCTGCCGGCCGTGCCGTACTCGGTGTAGAACGTGCCGGTCGCGACCTTCGGAACGCTGCTGTCGTCGGTATTGGTGACAGCGGTGTCTTTCAGCATTCCTGACCACTCGCCGGAGGGGTCAGCGGCCGTGTCGCCGATGGTCCAGACTGTTTCCTGGGCCACGTCACTGCCGGCTAGGGGAGCTACCGAAATAACGATTCCGTCGCGGGTGCGGTCACCAATCATCTGCCCGTTACCGAAGAGCGCAGACTTCTTCAACTCGACGGTCCAATCCTTCGACTCGCCGTCCGCCATGAACTGGTCGATGGTGCCGGTGACCTCGTCCTTCTCGAAATCGGCCTCCAGCGTCGCCGTCGCGGTGAAGTGGCCGGCGTCGTTCGTGCCGCCCGTGGCGCTGCTCAAAGCGTACTTGCCGGCGGCGCCGCCGCGATACGTGGCGCTTCCTCCCACCAAGCCAGCGATGTTGAGTGTGTCGGGAGTGGGGCCCTTGTCATCCACAAAGGCGCCCGCGGTCAGCGAGCCGTCCGCCTTCGTGAGGAGCCACCAGCCGTAAGAGGCGTACTCGCTGTCCGCCATCTCCGTCACCCTAGCTGCGGGATTCGTCGCCTTGAAAACCCAAGCAGTAGGGTCAAGAAACGTATAGCCCACCGGCGCCTTGCGGACGGCGCAACCATTGCCGGTGGCGGGCGTGCAGATGTAGGTGCCCGCCACACCGTAGTAGGTGCCGAGGATGGGGATCGTGTCCTGCCCGGTCAAGTCATTGGCCGGCAATTTGGGGACGTAGTTCCCCGCTTTATGCGTGAACCTCGGGCTGGCGATCCTTGGGCCGAGGTTCAATGCGTCCGTCATCGTCACCGTGTCCGAGTCGTCGCCCGTGAGCGCAAACCCGACATTGCCGTCACCGGTACCGGAATTGAACTTCGCACCCATCGTCGGCGCGCCGACATCCGAGTAGACGACCGCTTCGTACATGTCGCCCTTGTTGGCGCCAGTCGTCACCGAATGCGTGTACCTCTTGCCCTTCCAGCCATGGAGATCGGCGACCATCGTCTTCTTGTCTTCCGACAGGGTGGCGGTAGCCGCAGTAGCCGCCGGGTCGGTGCCGATCTGCACCGCGATCTGGCTATCGTTGGTTCCAGCATAGCCCGCGATGCGGTCAGTGGTTGCGTAGGTGCCGACCTCGCCCATTGGCTTCCCGATCCCCGCGTACAGCTTCGCCGCCGTGGCGGCCATGGCGGCATCCGCAGCCTTCTGTGCATCGTCCATCGCGGCCATGCGGGCCGTCTTGGCGTCGGCAAGCTGCGCTTCGAGCGCGGTGACGGTTCCGGTGTTCGCGGTTTTCTCCGCCGCCGGTACATCTTCGGCCGCCGCTATCGCCGCCTTCGCGGCCGCGATCGCCGCATCGGCGGCGCTCACCTCGGCAGCGGTCGAGTCGTTGTCCACCATGCCGACCTTCGTCTGGGCGTCCGCCAGTTTCGCTTTGATGTCCGCACGTTCCATAGCCAATTTCTCTGCCGCCAAATCTGCGGCTGAAGTGCATGTCTCATTGTCATTCCATCGGCCCCCCGCGTCCTCGCACGCCATCCGCGAGTCATCAGGCATCTCGGCCGGCGCTTGCGTAGAGCCGCCGCCACCGCCGCATCCAGCCAGCGCGATGGCGAACACGGCCGCCAGCGCGAAAGCGTAAAGCTTGTTTATCGGTTTCTCTTTGAACGTCATTTAGCGAGTCCTCCTGAATACACAGTAGAAAAAGGGATTTTCAGTGAATTTCCGGCTTTCTCCGATTAACCTCCTTTCGTCAGCTTTTTTTCGGGCCTTCACAAACTGGTGATTCGTATTTCGGGCCGCCTGGAATACGGCGGACTTGAACCCTTTCATCGTCCGGGCCGGTCGTTCCGCGAGAGGCGGATTCCTGCGGTATGCGTCCCCCTTTCCCGGCCTGGCCGCCGTTAATTGATGTTATCGGTCCCCAGAAACCCCGTTTTCCGCCGAAAAACCCGATTCGGGGCGCATTCGGGCCGCAAACGAGCGAAATGTAAGCGAAAAAAGGCGCAAAACGGCCTTCGAAACCCTTCCGGAGACCCCGGAATTGCGCTTGACATGGCCGTGAGAGGTGTTATATTTTCTGATAACATCAATTATCGGACTCCAGCACAGCCGTTTCGCCAGTATTCCCCTGCGAAACGGCTTTTTTTGTGGAAATCCCCCGTCGTCGTCTATACTTGGTAATCAAGGAGGCGCTCGATCGGCCTCAGGGAATGGAAACGGCCGCCGACCTGGCGAAGGCGTCGATGTCTGAGAACACGCGGCGAGTGTACGAGACTGCCCTGCGGAGGTTCGAGCGATCGGGAAACCCCGAGACCGACGCCGGGATAGCGGCGCACCTGGGGGACCTCTACGAGGGGGGGCACGCGGCGGCCGTGGCCGCGATGGCGGTCGCGGCGCTTCGCTTCCGGGCGAAGCTGAACGGCCGGCCCTCCCCGGTGGGGGCGGCCTCGGAGCGGGTGCTGGCCGGCTTCCGGCGCCTGGCCGCAGAGCGGGGCCGGGGCCAGGTGGCGGGGGTGCGCTGGGAGCAGGCGGACCGGGCGGCGGCGCTGGCCGAGGGAACGGGGACCCTGGCCGGTCTGCGCGACGCGGCGATCGTGGCGGTGGCGAGCGACGCCCTGCTCCGGGTGTCGGAGGTCGAGGCGCTCGACGTCGCCGACGTGGACCTCGACGAGCAGACGGTGCTGATCCGCCGCTCGAAGACGGACCAGGAGGCCGAGGGCGTCGTACAGTTTCTGGGCGAGCCGACGGTGGCGCGCGTCGGGGCCTGGCTGGCGCGCGCGGGTCTTGAGGAGGGAGCGCTCTTCCGGGGCGTGTACAAGGGGGGACGGCTTCGGCCGGGGCGCCTGACGGAGAGGAGCATCCGGAGCATCATCGCGCGGTGGGGGAAGGCCGCGGGCGTGGAGGGGCGCATCAGCGGGCACAGCCTTCGCGTGGGCAGCGCCCAGAGCCTGGCCACGGCGGGGGCGTCGCTGGTCGAGATGCAGATTGCCGGGCGCTGGCAGTCGCCGGTCATGCCGGGGCGCTACGCGCAGGGACAGCTCGCGAAACAGGGCGCGATGGCGAGGCTGCGCTACGGGCGGTGAGGTCCGCCCGGCGTTTCGTCGAACACGGAACAGGCACGAAGAGAATTCGCGGCGGGCGCGACCCGCCCGCGTCCGGAATTCAGGAGGACGATGGTCTCGCGCTCCTGCGCCGCGGCCTCCTCCGTCGTGAGCATGTCCCTGGTTCCCGCAAGGTCCGCCGCGTGCGGGACGCCCGTCTTCTCCCGAATACCTCTCTACCGCCTCTTCTTTCTCCGGGCGGCTCTCTCCTCGGACGTGGAAGTCCACCTCCGGGCGGAGGCCCACTTCTCGAGGTCTTCGAGCAGGTAGCGCACCCGGTATCCGGTGCGAAGAAAATCCGGCCCCTCGCCGCTCACGCGGTAGCGCTCGAGCGTCCTGGGCGAGAGGCCGAGCCAGGCGGCCGCCTCCCGCGTGTCCAGCTGGTTCTCCCCCGCGCGCTCATCGGCGTCTCCCGCGGCGTCCCACGTCCCGTCGAACGGGTCGGGCAAGTCCGCGAGCCTCTCGCGTATGGCGCGGACCTCCTCTCCCGTCGCGTTGGCCGCCATCCAGGCGCGCACCCGGTCGAAGGTCTTGAGATACGGCGAGGCGCCCCGGCGCAGCCTCCCCACGAAGGAGGGATTCCCCACGGTCTCCTCGCCCAGGATCGAGACCTTGGTCCCGCTCACCGCGAGAAACGCCTCGACCTCGGCCCGCAGGAGCGGTCCCAGGGGCGGGTACCCCATGAACGCGAGCACCCGGTCCGCCGTGTCGACCCGCAGGGGCCGCCCCCGGGCCTGCAGTCCCACGAAGCCGGGAATGCCCAGCGCGCCCACCCCGAAGCGCCGCGCGCTCATCCCGCGGCGCGCGCGCCAGAGCGCAATGCTCCGGCGCAGCCGCTCGTCCAGCGGGGTGTCGGTATCGTCTTTGAACGCGGTCATGGCGCGCGAACATAAGGAAAGGACGAGCGCCCGTTCAATCGTTGTTTCTAGCGCGGAAGGTACACCCGTGAAGAGTCCGCGACCGCTCCCGCGAGCGGGTCGCTCATCGGTTCAGCCTGAAATCAAGGGGGTTTCCCGGAAAACGAAGGTCGCCGGAGAACGTGCAGCGAGGCGCTACGGAAAAAAAGGAAGGATGTTGCTCACACCGCGGCGCCCTGTTTCGCGAGTCGCCCCTGCGAATGGCGCTCCGGCATGACCGGCGATTGGCGGCGCCCGGCGAGTTGCATCTCGACCGGATTCGTTTGCCTCGTGACGAAGTAGGCATTACCGCCGACCGGTTCCGGCCTGACGCCGGCATCCATGAGATGAAAGCCGGTACCGGTATGCTGCTCAGGCACCTCGAATGCCTGCAACTCCTGGTGAATCGGATAGCAAGGAAAGTATCGAGCCGAACCGATTGCGTTCGAACAGCATCTCGAACTGCAGCTGTTCAGGAACTGCCGTCATGGCTTGTTTGAACGGTAACTTCGAACCTTCACGGACGCGCGTCCGCCGTGATACGCTGGAGTTTGAATGAGTCCGCTTTCGGCTTGATTACGGCTCGCGGAAGGCGAATTCCGGCAGGCATGAGCGAACCATATAACCGACATTATATCAATGAGTTATTTGGATTTCATCGCCGATGAGAACGGCCCGGAATATCCGATGAGGTTGATTTATCGAAAAACATCGTGAATTTATCTAATTTTATCGAATTTTTCAGAAATTCCATCGGTGCCGAACGAGTCGGACGGCTTCACCATCATACTGGAATCTCCCGAACCTGCGCAGACGGCAAATGCGGGCAAACGCGCGCGCACGATGTCCGCTCCGGGATGCTCCCTTGGCACGCGGCCATCCGGCGAAACGTAACCGGTCACCCCTTTCCGCCCCGGCTCCGACTCTCTAAAAAAACTACTCTTACCCGTTGCGCTATGCTAACTTACTTTTCCGGGCAGCCGGATGTATGTGAACAGCCCGTTATGGAAGGAGTAAGCCATGAGCAGCCATCCTTTCGACAACGAGTTCCTCATCACCCCTGAGCACAAGGAGCAATTCCGGCGCGACGGCTTCGTCAAACTGGAAGGGTTCTACAACTCTGAAGTGGTCGAGGCGCTGCTTGCTCGCGTCGAAGCCGAAATGGACCGGGGGGAAACCGGCAGTTTCAAGACCTATGCAATGTTCAATCGAGCGAAGTATGACTTCGCGGGTGAAATGAGCGACATCTATGAACTGCTGGAACAGCCTTACTTGCGAAGGGCTCTTACGGATCTGGTCGAACTCGATCTCTTTCTGACCTTCGAGCAGTGCTTTGAAATCGAAAAGAACGTCAGCAAGGGGTTTCCTTGGCATGTCGGCGCGCAGAGCTTCGGTTTTCAGCTCGCGGAAGAATTCGGATGCACGCTATGGGGGCCGCTGCATCCCGTGGACACGAAGGGCCAGCGGGGCGGGATGGCTTATGTCCCCGATCACGTCATATCGGGCGATTTCATCTTCCACCAGATCGAGCCGGCGATTGTCTCGACGCTGGAGGCCAAGGAGCAAGCCGGTGTCAGGACGAACGTAAATGAATACTTCGACATGCGTTCGGGGATCCTCAATTCACCGACCATGTGCGAGATACTCGAGAACCACCAGGTCGAAGACGATTTCGCGCCCGGCGACGCGCTCCTGTTCAACAAAATGGTCGTCCACCGGAGCATCATGCTCGGTGAGGGCGCGCTTCCCAGGCGCGCCGCCTACGTGATGCGCTTCATCGATGCGGGCTCGCACTACGATCTGGAGCGGGCGCGGATGCTCGAATTCCCCGTGGAAATGTACGGAAAGGGGTTCTTTCCGTATAAACCTTTCACCCGTCAGCACATTGAGATTGCAGAAGCCGGAGCGAGCGACGGCGACCTTCTCGCGGAATGCGCCTTTTTCGACAACCGCGAGCGTCGTACCATCCGGCGCGAACGCTCTCTCCAGGCCGGTTGAATATCGCCGGTGGAAACGCGCAGGAGGACATGATGAGCAGCCATCCTTTCGACAACGAGTTCTTCATCACCCCGGAGCAGAAGGAGCAATTCCGACGCGACGGCTTCGTCAAACTGGAAGGATTCTTGAACGATAACGTGGTCGAGACGCTTCTGAATCGTGTCGAAGTCGAATTGAGTGGAGAGGGGGCCACCAATTTCAACAAATCTCGTTCAGCGGAGCTTCTCGACATACGAACGACGTATGACTTCGAGACCGATAAATCGGAAGTCTATGAACTGATGGAACGGCCTTATTTCCGGCGGGCTCTGACGGATCTGGCCGAATGCGATCTCTTTCTGACTGCCGAGTTGTGCTTTGAAATCGAAAAGAACGTCAGCAAGGGGCTCCCCTGGCATGTCGGCGTGCAGAGTTTCGGCTTTCAGCCCGCTGAGGAATTCGCGTGCACCATTTGGGCGCCGCTGCATCCCGTGGATACGAAGGGTCAGCGGGGCGGAATGGCTTATGTCCCCCAGAACGTCATATCGGGCGATTTCGTCTTCCGCCAGGTCGAGCCGGCGGTTGTCTCGACGCTGGAGGCCAAGGAGCGCACCGGGGTCAGGACGAACGTAAATGAGTACTTCGCCATGCGCGAAGGAATCCTCAATTCGCCGACCATGTGCGAGATACTGGAGAACCACCAGGTCGAAGACGATTTCGCGCCCGGCGACGCGCTCCTGTTCAACAAAATGGTCGTCCACCGCAGCATCATGCTCGGTGAGGGAGCGCTTCCCAGGCGCGCCGCCTACGCGATGCGCTTTGTGGATGTTGGGTCGCACTACGATCTTGAGCGGGCGAAAAACCTCGAATACCCCGCGGAAAAGTACGGGAAGGGGTTCTTCCCGTATAAACCGATTACCCGTTTCCACATTGAAATCGCGGAAGCCGGAGCGCGCGACGGAGACGTTCTCGCGGAATGCGCCTTTTTCGATAACCGCGAGCGTCGTACGATCCGGCGCGAACGGGACTTTCAACCTGAACCAAAGGAACGCGTGGAACGATGAAGCACGACCGTCAGATGGCGTTGCTCGACAGAATGCTTGAACTCCGCGGGCGACGCGAAGACCAACAGATTTACGACACGGTCTTGCGTCTGCCCCTCGACGTCTATACCAGCCAGGAGATATTCGAACGCGAGCTCGAAACGCTGTTTTTCGACAGTCCGCTCGTGGCCGGGCACATGGGCAGCGTCCGTGAGCCTGGCAGTTACATGCTCAGCGACTGGACGCGCCAACCGTATTTCGTTGTCCGGGGCGAAGACGGCGTACTCCGGGCATTTCTGAACACCTGCCGCCATCGGGGCGCGCCGCTTATTGTCAGGGAGAACGACGAACCGTTACGGGCGCTGGTTTGTCCGTTTCACGGGTGGACATATGGCCTGGACGGCGCGCTGCGGGGTATTCCGCGGTCATCCGCCTTTCCTTGCATCGACAAGCGGGACTACGGCCTGAAAGAGTGTTCGGTGGCGGAGAGCGCGGGATTGGTATGGGTTCACCCGAATCGGAAAGAATCGTTCGATCCGGCACAGGATATGGGCGCTTTCGCGGAAGATTTCGCGGAGTTCCGTCTTGATCGTTTTGTCAGCTACGGAAGGGTCGTGACGGAGAAAAAGGCCAACTGGAAGCTTCTTATGCAGATAAACCTGGAAGGCTACCATGTTGCGCATCTTCACAAAGGAACCTTGGCTCCGAATTTCCGCGAAGGTTTTCTTTCCCACGACGCGGAGGGGCCTCATCTGCGCGTTATGGCCGCACAAACGAACTTGCCGGATGCGGAAAACGTCCCGGAGAAACAGAGAAAGCTGCTCGACTTCATATCGCTTTTTTATGTTCTGTTCCCCAACACGATTTTCATTGTGCGCAAAGACACCATTTTAATCAGCAGGTTCTTGCCGCTGGCCCCAGATCGAACGCTCTGCTCGCAGGAACTGCTCTATCTTCCCGATAAATACGTCGGGGAGTCGGGGCAGAAAGCGTTGCGCAACCGCCTCCTCTACGCGGAGGTCACGTTGGACGACGAAGATTACACGATGGGGGAACGGGTTCAGGCCAACCTGCTGAACGGAGTGAACGAAACCCACATGCTGGGTCTCGAGGAAGGGCTCCTGATGGTGTTTCAGGAGATAGTCAGCAAGAGGTTGGCCGCGCGGGACGCCACGACCGCAGACAGCCCCTGGCGAGGTTGTTAAGAAACTCCTCCTCGTTCGGAATTGCCCACCGCCGGAATGACGAACAAAACCGCAAGGGCCGTAGGGACAGGCCCCCGTGCCTGTCCGATGTCCTGTTCTGCAAGGGACAACCACAGGGGGCAGGACAACCCTTTTAGGTTGTCCTGCTACAAACCCATTTCCCCGATCGCCTCGAACCCCCCCTACCCCCCCTTGACAGGGGGGTAAAAAAGCAATGCCCCTGACAAGAGGTAAGAACAAAGAAGGTCCCCCCGACAGAGGGGCATAAAAAAAGACCCCCCTGACAAGGGGGGGGTAGGGGGGGTGCTCTTTTGAAAAAGGCTTTTTCCCAACGCCCTGGCTTGTGGCCTGTCCCTGACGGGGGATATCCCGCAGGCTGTTGAACTCGATGTGACAGAGGTGGCGGCTCCTTCACCTGTCGTTTGGGAGGACAGGGGCGACAACCAAAGGAGGAGAAGCCACCGGCTTACGAGGCGCGAACAGTAAGCGGAAAGACGCTCGCCGTCGATGCCTTCTCCGACCGACCGCGCGCGGCCTAGCGAATTCCCTGGCTTGCCAGATATTCCCGGACCATCGCGGCGCACTCCTCCGGCTTTTCCACCTGCAGGAAGTGCGAAGCCTCGGGCACGAAGTCGTAGTCGACGGCCGTTGCGTGACTCAGGTTGAAAGTCGGCAGGTATGCGTGCGGCAGCGTGGGGTCGGCTCCGATGACCTTCGTCGGGCAGGTCAGTGTCGTCAAATCCAGCAAAGGCGAGAAGCTCCTCGTATATTCCGCGATCTGGGCCTCGTAATCGCGAGGGCAGCGGAGTTCGTAAGCCTCTCCATCGGCGCTCTTGCGAAGGGTCGACCGCGCTATGAGATCGCGCACCCCCGGTAGGACGCGGGCGTATCCGGGGAAGATGGCGAGGATTTCGGCTAACTGCTCTAGGCTCTCAAACCGATCCGTCCGTTTCCGGAGCATCGCCGCCATCCGTTCCGTCGCCGCGACCCATTCCGCCTCTTTCCCGGCGGGTTTGCACAGCGGCGGGTCGAACAGAACCAGCGCGGAATAGACATCGTTGAAGGAAAGGAGCGTCACAAGCGTCGAAAGGGAGTGAAATACGCCCACGGTCGGTTTTTCGCCGTATTCCTCGACGATGGCGTCGAGAATGAGGTCATGGTCGGAAATCAGTACCGGAATGTTGTGATCCCGCTGCGCGCCGACGCCATTCCAGCCGTGGTTCCTGAGGTCGTAGACCATCAGGTCGAAATCGTCGGCGAGCAGCGACCAGAACGGATAATAGAGATCGATAGCGAGACCGTTGCCGTGGGTCAGGACGAGCCGGGGACCGGCCGAATTGCCGTGTCGCCGCACCGTGGTCACAGCGTGTTCGTCGAGTCGAACTTCACATGTCGAAACGGGCTCGGGTATCGTCCAATGCGCTTCTTCCGTCATATCCGAAAGCCTGGTTGCGCCCGAGCGTCGAGGAACGCCGCTCAGCCGCGCGCGTCGATATGATCTGCAAGTTCCTGCAAAGTCTGGAACTTCGAGAAGTCCTCTATGGCCATCCCGAGGCCGAACTCCTCGTTGACGAGTTTGAAGAAGGCAACCGCCTCCATCGAGGTAACCTCTACTTCGGCGAGCTGGGTGTTGAAATCCGGTTCATGGTCGATGTCGAAACTGCTAGCAATGATTTTCTTGATGCGATCCTGGGTCGCCGACATAAATGTGCACTCCTTTTCCGGTGGTAGCTAACGTGAGATTCTGAAACGGGCACGTTTCACGAGATTCGAAGCGCTATTATAAGTGAAGCATCCGCATCCTGACAAGCATCCGGTCCCGAAGGCCCGCATCAATGATTTCGGCATGGCGCGACGGCGGGCCGCCTACCGTCCCAGATGAGCGCCGCAGCGCAGTCGGTCACACCGACGATGAACTTCCGAGCGGTTTCCCGCTTTCCCCTTGAGGGGGTTGCCCAAAAAGCCCCCTGACAAGGGGGGTTGGGGGGTTCTGTAGGGGTCGCATACATGCGACCCGGCCTTTTTTCGCCGCCCGTCATGGGCCGCATATATGCGGCCCCTACAATATGTATGCGTGGGACGCTCCTAAGGGGATGGGCGGACACATAGGTCCGCCCGCTCGTGCAACAGACTTTTTCAACCCAAGGGGGAGTGATACGTCGTTCCCCGTCGAATCCAAAGCCCGGAATCCCGCTTCAAGCCATGTATATAATTCTTCTCGTCTGTGTGCGAACAAGCGGTTATGGCGCTTCCACGCGGACGGTGACGATATCCACGCCGTGGTATTGCTGGTGGCGAACCGAAGCCGCGAGATGGCGCAAGAGCCTTAGCGACACCTCCTGCTCGAGGTGGGCTTCTTCCGTCTGCTCGTCGAGCAGCGCGACCTGATCCTCGAGGTTCCCTCCCTCCCCGGTTGCGGCGATGAACTCCAGAACGGCTGTGCCGCTTTCTTTGCGCGCGAGCAGGAGCAGGCTGCGCCGCTCGCTGCTTCCGTCGTCATCATCCCGCCCGAGCAGTGTCTGCAAAGTCTCCTCACAGACGGCATTCAGGCGATGCGCCATCCCCTCATCCCAGTCGCCGCTCGAGGCGAATCCGCCGAGAAACTCCCTGAGTTCCGGCAGGGACGAGGTGTCGAGCGCCGCTTCTATCCGGGCGGGGCGGGGTTCCGTCATCTCCATGAACAGGGTCATGATGATGGCGACGAGGCCGCCGGCTGTCATCCCGTTGTTCATGAGGCCGCCCGCGAATTCCGAGAAAAACTCCGGGAAGACAACCCCGCTCTGGAAAGCCACGCCGAGCCAGAACGAGACGCCGACGATTAGGCTCTTGCGGTAGTCGATCCCGTCCTGAACGATCATCTGCACGCCGATCATGAAGAGCATCGCGATCATGATGAGGAGAAAAGCGGCGAAGACCGGGCCCGGTATCGCCAGCACCAGGGCGAGCGCCTTCGGCAGAAACGCCAGCGTCGCGAACACCGCGCCTGCGGCGATACCGACGTGGCGGGCCGCGACCCCCGTGAGCTGGGCCAAGGATGCGCCCGTCGTATAGGACGTGTTCGGCGCCGTTCCCGCGAGGCCGGAGAGCAGGTTGCTCAGACCGTCAGTGGCCACAGCGCCCTGCACCGCCCGGAAATCCACCGCCCGCGGCCTACGCCAGGAGACGCGCTGGGCGGCGGCGGCGCTGCTGATCGTCCGGATGGCGCCGATGGTGGCCGCCAGCAGGAACCCGGGAAGAAGCGACCAGAAAGCCGGCCCGAAACCGAGATCGAGGCCCGGCCATTCGACCGGGGGCAGTCCGGCCCAGGCGGCCTCCGCGACGCGGGCCGTATCGTACAGACCGAAAAAGGCGGCGATAAGCGCACCTGCGAGGACGCCGATGACAGGAGCCCAGAGTCGAAGCGACCCCGACGCCTTGAGGGTGAGACCGCAGATGACGAGCACGGTCGCCAAGGCGGTCAGCGGAGCGCCCAGAGCCGGGCTGCCCTCCGGCACGTCCTTGAGCAGATTGAGGACGGGCGCCATCACCGAGACCGGGATCAGCATGAGCACCGTTCCCGAGACGGCTGGGGTCAGGATCCGCCGAAACAAGGAGAGCCTGTCGGATATGACGAACTGGAAGAGACCCGAGACGACCACCAGAGTGGCGAAGGTAGCAGGTCCGCCCTTCGTGAGCGCCTCGATACCAACCGCGATAAAGGCCGCGGAACTTCCCATCATGAGCACGTGCCCCATGCCGAATCTCCCGAGCCGGAGCGACTGAAGCATCGTGGCGGCGCCTCCGATGGCGACGGCAGCGAACACGGCCCATGCCAGATATGCCTCGCTCTGGCCGGCGGCCCGCATGATGACCGTCGTAATCAATATCGTGGCGGATACGCTGAGAGCGGTGAGTTGTAGGCCGAGGCCGAGGGCGACGGCCAGAGGCGGTTTTTCGTCGGCCTGATAGCGAAGGCTCGAATCGTTCGCACTCATGGCGCAACCCATGTCCTGAAAACACCGAGCGCCCGCTCGACGAAACGGAAACGGCGCAGCGCTTGAAGAATTCTCGTGTGGTCAACTCGATTGAGGAGATCTCCCGCAACCTCCACCAAAGAGAATTTCAAATCAACTCCCCCCTTGAAGGTCGGGCTTCCCGAGGGGAAAGCCCGACGGTGAAGCCGAGGGGTTTGTGCGAAGGCTGAACCGGTGGGGGGGAATGCGTTTATCGCCATCCGAATTATCCCCCCCCGAATCACTTTCGGGCTTACGCCCTCAGCTCTTCGACTCCCCCTCAAGGGGGAGGGAACTTCAAAAACGTGCGCTCAACCAAAATCGCTCCACGGGGCTTTTTCAACAACCCCTCAAACCGCCGTCTCCCATCCAAACTACATGGATGGAGAGCGGCTCTGGTATCTCCCAGGCTTTTTCCGAGATTGTCATCGAGTCCCCTCGCTCTCCCCTCGAATGAGCGCTTGGTCCGGTTCATAGGCGATGGCGGCGGCGAAATCCGCGTTCTCCAGATTTTCGAGTCTCCATTCGACTTTCGGCATCCAGGGAAATCGGAACATACCCTTTTTCGCGCCGCGCCGTATGGCCTGTGGAACCTCGAACCGGGCAGGGCCCAGAGAAAAACCCGTTCCGAGAGCCTTGATCAGCGCCTCCTTGAGCGTCCAGAGCGTAAAGAACAAGTGAAACTTTTCTCGTCCATGCGCCGATGCAAAGTCGGCTTGTTCGTCCGGGCCGAACACGAACTCGCTAATCCCATCGAGATCGAGGCGGTCGACGCGTTCTTCCACGTCAACGCCGAGCCGCCCTTGCGGCGCAAGCGCAACTAACCCATGTTTGCCGCTGTGAGAGACGTTGAAGCTGACGGGAGCCGCTATCCCGTCCACAAGTGCGAACGGTTTTCCATGCTCGGAAGCGCCGAACGCGAGTCGTTCGTTCCCGCAACCGAGCCGGCAGCAGAGAATGGAGCGCAGCGCGGCGCGGCACAGGGTGAATTCGCGCCGGGGACGGTCATACCGGTAACGCCGCCGACGCTCCTGTTCTCCCTCATCGAGCCAGGAAAAGGCGTGCGCCTCGCGCTCCTCATGGGGCGTCAGGTCGACATGTATGACGAGAATATCGTCTATTTCACGGAACGTGTGAAACCAGGAATCGACAACCTCAGCAGCCATAGAAACCAGTCTTTCCGCGAGTGTGGGAGTCGCCACCTGTGCGCCTTGAAACCAGAGGCCAGTCCTGCAGGACTGGCCCCGGCTCCAAAACGAAACTTGTTGTTTAATTTCCTGAAAATCGGTGTTCCTGTCTGAAATTTATTGCAATTTTCTGATCCCGGGGCTGCGCTCAACTACGTTGGCTTCAACCACCCAGATAGTTGATCAAGTCCCTCAAAGTTCTGAAGTCTCTGGCAATTTCTTGTGTAATTTCGACCTCGAATTCCCGATCGACGACCTTGAGAAAGTTCACGGCATCCACCGAGTTCACGCCGATTTCGCCTAAGTCCGCGTCCAGCATCGCCCGATCCGAGATGCCCAAATGTTTTTCCACAAGGTCTCCCATACGTTCTTCGACACTTGCCATCGTCGCGCTGTCTCCCATTTTGAAAATGTTAGAGCGGTGATTAAAACTATAGTGAAATCATAACTTTCCCGATATAGTTGTCAAGCATTCAAGGTGCCTCGAACCAGAAGCGACGGCGTTGGAACGGGTAGCCCGGCAGCGAAATCCGTCGCCTCTCTTCTCCGGCGAACAGCCCGGCGAAGTCGAGCGTGAGTCCTGCCTCATACGCCCGCGCAACCGCCTCGACAAACCCGGCACCACTCTCAGACGCCCGGTTCAGGCTCGAAAGCACCACCGGCGGCGCGGCGTCGTTTTCGCTCGCTCCTGCGTCGCCTGAAAGATCAGGCCAAGCCGAGAGCACCTGCGGGACGAACGCTGCATCCGGCCCGCTCTCCACGACGACCTCCACGCCCGATTCCGTGAGTGTCTTGGCGCATTCGTCCAGCGCTCCCGGTTCACGCGCCTGCTTGCGCCAATAGGCTCCATCGAGCGTCTCGCCCGAAGCGAGTACACGGCCCGTCACTCCATTCACCAGCGTGAGCGAGGGCAACGCCGTCACAACGCCCTCGAGAGCCGTTTCCAGATCGTCCAAGGCCGCCTCCACTCCCTCTTCTCCCGAGATCGCCTCCATCAACGCGCCGCGCCGCGCCGCGAAACGCAAGCCCTCCTCCAGCGTGAACACATCCGCCGCATGCGCCGCCGCAACTTCTCCGGAACCTGCGCCGAACACCACGTTCGGCCGAATCCCGACACTCGCCCAAAGCGTTGTGAGCGCGCACCCGAGCGCAAAGACCGCTGGCTGCGACCACGCCGGATCGTCCAGATCTCCAGAGCGGCCGAACATCACATCCAGCAGCGAGGCGCCGCGCTCCACCCGGAGCACCTCGTCGCAGCGATCCAGAACCGCGCGCGCCACCGGCTCGCTCTCGTAGAGTTCTTCTCCCATCCCGACCCGGTGGCCGTCCTCTCCGGCGTAGGCGAAGGCCACCCTCGCCGCCACCTGCGGCTTCGGCAACTCGTCTGACTCCTCGATCGCTCTCAATCCTTCCCGCAACGACGCTGCGTCTTCGAAGACGACGCCCGCGCGGTGCGCGAAATGACTCCGCCCCACGGCCGCCGTCCAAGCCATATCCGAAAGCAGCGGCTCTGCAGCCGCGCCCTCGGAGGAAAGCTCCCCGGCGGAATCATCCAGCCAGGAAAGATACCGCCCCGCCGACTCACGAAGCGCATCGTCCGATTTTCCCGATAGCGGGAGCATCCGCGTCCGGCGCGGGCGCAACTCCTCCTCCGCCTGAGACTTCGGGACCGAATCCGGCAGTGTTACGGGGACGGGCTGCGCGGAACCTGCGGGGGAACCCCGCCCGGTGTCTGTGGCTGAATCCCCCTCCGGCGCGCCGTAGCCTTCGATGAGGACGTGCGCGTTCGTCCCTGAAAGCGCAAAAGCGCTCACGCCCGCCCGGCGCGGACGATCGGATACGAGCGGCCAGGCCGTCGCTTCAGACGTCACCCGCAACGGAAGCGCGTCCCAATCCATGTGCGGGTTCGGGTTTTCGAAATGCAGGTGTTTGGGAATCTTTCCGTGCTTCATTGCCAGCAACACCTTGATCAGGCCGGCGATTCCGGCCGCCGATTCCAGATGGCCGATGTTCGTCTTCACCGTGCCGAGCAGGAGAGGACGGTCCGGAGCGCGTCCTCGTCCGTACACCGCCGCCGCCGCGCGCACCTCGATCGGGTCGCCCAGTTGCGACCCCGTCGCGTGTACTTCCAGATAATCCACCTCCGAGGGTGGGAAGCCGGACCGGGAAAGCGCATCCTCAAGCACCTGTTCCTGCGCCGTGCCGTTGGGCACCGTCAGCGCGGCGCTCGCGCCGTTCTGGTTCACCGCCGAACCCTGCACCAGACCCCAGATGCGGTCGCCGTCCGCTTCCGCGTCGCTCAGCCGCTTCATGACCACCATCCCGCAGCCTTCACCCCGCACGTAGCCGTCCGCGTCCGCATCGAAGGTCCGGCACCGACCGCTCGGCGACAACATCCCGAACTCCGCCATGAATTTCGAAACCGGAGGCGAGAGCACCGCGTGCACGCCTCCGGCGAGCGCCAGGTCTACCTCGCCCTCCCGAAGGGCTGCGGCCGCCTGGTGAACCGCCACCAGCGACGATGCGCAGGTCATGTCCAGCGGCACCGCCGGTCCCATCAGGCCAAGAACGAAAGCGATCCGCCCGATGGCCACGCTCGGGGCGTTGCCGATGTGGCTGTCATCCAGGCCGCCGGCCACGACGAGGTCGCGGTACTCGCTGACGCCCAATCCGACATACGCACCGGTGCGAGTACCCTTGAGCGGAGCGGGGTCGATGCCTGCGTCCTCGAGCGCCTGCCAAGTCGTCTCGAGCAATAGTCTTTGGCGCGGGTCCATCAAGCGCGCCTCGATTGGCCTGATGCCGAAGAAACTCGCATCGAACTGGTCGATTCCTTCGATGAACCCGCCTTGCCGGTAGAAGTCTTTTTCGGCGGCCGGGTCGCCGGCGACGCCGCTCCAGGGGCCGGTATCCCGCCGCCCGTCCGTCACCGCGTCGCTGCCTGATTCGAGCAGACGCCAGAAGGCGGAAATATCCGGCGCGCCCGGGAAACGGCACGCCATGCCGACGATAGCAATCTGCTCCTCCTCGCGCCGCGCCAGAGGCCGCCGCTCCGGCTCGGGTTGCGCCTGCGGGGCGGGTGCGGGCCCGAGGTCGCCGAGTTCTTCGGCCAGATGACGGGCGAGCACCGCGATGTCGGGATAGTCGAAAACCACCGTGTTCGGGGCCGTGTAGGCATCCGCAAACGCGCGGTTCAGCCGGTTTCGCAGTTCCACGGCCATGAGCGAGTCCATGCCAAGATCGAAAAATCCCACGGTGGGTTCGGGCGTGCCCGGCAGCCGCAGCACCGCCTTCAGTTCCTGCTGCAGGAACGAAACCAGCAAGCTCTCGCGCTCCGCCGCGGGCGTCTCCCCCAGACGGGCTATCAGGTTGTCCGCCAGTGCAGGGGAGTCGGCCTCTGCGTCTTGAGCGTCGGAAAGCAGGTCTTCGAAAAACGGGGGAATGTTATCCAGGGTCTTTTCGAATACAGACCAATCCCTCGCCAGAACCATGGAATTCGCGGCGTCCTCGCGGACCAGCCGGTCGAATGCCCTGAGTCCCTGCTGCGGTGTCATCCAGTCGATTCCGGTCGCCGTGATACTTTGGGAGATCCGCTCCCGCTGTTCCGCCGCTTCGCCGATTTCCGACCATGCGCCCCAGGCGATGGCCTGCCCCGGAAGTCCCATCGCGCGCCGGTGCGCGGCGAGTTGATCCAGGAACGCGTTGGCCGCCGAGTGGTTCGACTGGCCCGGATTGCCGAGCACGCCGGCCGCGCTCGAGAAGAGGACGAACATGTCCAGATCGCGATCCGCCGTCGCGCGGTGCAGATGCCACGCGCCCAGCACCTTCGGCCACAGCACCCCCTCGAACCGCTTCCAGCTCTGGTTCCCGAGCGCGCCGTCAGAAAGCACCCCCACGCTGTGGATCACGCCGCCCAAAGGCGGCAAATCCGCATCCATCCGCGCCAGCATTTCGTCCACCGCGTTCGGGTCCGTCACGTCCGCGAGTTCCACCCGCACCGTGAATCCGCGCTTTCGCAACGATTCGACCGCTTCTTCGACCTCGGGGTCCGGGGGCCGCCGCCCATTGAGCACGATAGCTCCGGCCCCCCGGTCCGCCAGCCAATCGGCCACGGCGCACCCGATGCCGCCCAGACCGCCGGTGACGAGGTAGGTCCTGTCCTCTCGCAACCGCCCCCTGGTGAGTGGTGAGTTCGTAAAGACGATCTTCCCGATGTGGCGGCCGTCACGCATGAACTCGACGGCCTGCCGCGCCTCGGCCAGCGGCCACCTGGTGTGGATGAGCGGCGTCAGTTCTCCCGCCGTCAGCCGCGCCATGATGTCTTTGAGCAGCGCTCCCGGCCGCTCCGGCTCATCATCTTTCATGGCGTCGAGCTTCACGATGTGATAGGTCACGTCCGGCCGTACGGCCGCCATCTCTTCTTCGCTCAGAATGTCGCGCGCCGCCAGTTCCACGAAACGGCCGCCTTGCGCCAGACACGACAGGCTCGCGTCGATGAAGCCCTCCGCTGTCAGGCTGTTCAAGATCAGGTCGACGCCTTCGCCGCCCGTGGCCTCGAATATCTCCTCCCCGAATTTCGTCTGGCGGCTGTCGAATACGTGCGCCACGCCCAGCGAGCGGAGATACGCCTGTTTCGGCGCGCTCGCCGTCGCGAACACTTCCGCTCCCGCCGCCTGCGCCAACTGGATGGCCGCGAGCCCCACGCCGCCCGCGCCTGCGTGAATCAGCACCCGGTCGCCGGCTTTCAGCTCCGCGAGTTCGTAAGAGAGTGCTGCGGACAAGAACACCGTCGGCATCGTGGCGAGCGCCGCGGCCGGCAAATCCGCCGGAGCGGGCGCCACCAACTCCTCATGCGTCACGGATTCCGGTCCGAACATGCCGCGCGTGCCGCGCTTCACGCCGACCACGCGGTCGCCCACCGAAACGCTCGATACCTCGGAGCCCACCTCGAGGATATGGCCGCACATCTCCGTGCCCAGGAATTTTTCGTCAATCAGACCGAGCGCCGCGAACACGTCCCAGAAGTTGAGCCCCGCGGCCTCGACCGCCACGCGGACTTCTCTCGGCTCAAGCGGCGGCGACTCCGCCTGCAGCCCGCTGAGCGCGCCGTCTTCGTCGACCCCCAGCAGCCAGTTCGGGTCTTCGGGCAAGGTCAGCCGCTCCGCCCCCTTGCCGGCCCGGACCAGGCGGGCGACGCGGCGACGGCTGCCGCGGTGTACGATTTGGTTTTCCGTATCGGGGTAGAGTAGTTCATTGGCGAGATCCACCGGCGGCGCCATAGGTTCGGGGTCCAGATCGAGCATCTTCGGCTGCATTTGGGATGCTTCCCGGGCCAATGCCTTCCCGAAACCCCAGAGCGTCGCGCCGGCAAGCTCTCCGCCGCGTTCTCGCTCCAGCACCTGCGCGCCCCGCGTGAGGAACCAGAATCCCTTCCCGGGCGCTGCATCGGCGTCGGACATGGCTTGCGCCAGCGCCAATGCGCTCGCGCCCACCCGCTTCACGTCCTCCGCCATCTCCGCCGTCGTCGCACCCGGCCCGTGGCCGTCAAGTGCGGCGAGATGCACGACGCCGCTGAGCGGCGGATCTTCGGGCAGACCCTCCAGCAGCGCTCCCCAGGATTCGCGGCTATCCATCTCAAGAGTCGTATGGATGACTCCGGGTTTTTCATCCGCCGGACCCCCGTCCGCCGAACCCGCCTCGCTCGCGAGCACGACCGTCTGGTTGCGCGACGCCAATTTCTCCGCCAACTCCGCCGCCGCACCGCCACGGTCCGCCGCCAGAACCCACACGCCGGGACGCTCGGCCACCTCCTCGGGCAACTGCCCCAGTATTACGCCCCTGTCCGGCATCTCAACGGAGTCACCCCAGCCCAGCCCGAGAATCTCCACGCCCTCGAAACCCGCGGCATCGAGGGACTGCCGCCACACGTCCGGCCCCGCCAGGGCGTAGGTGGGGCGGCAATCGTCGGAGAACCGCCACCAGCCGTCCAGTTGTCCGAAAGTCATATCCAGCCAGTCCTGGCCGCAAAGGTTTTCGAGCGCCACGAGGTGCCCCGAGGGCGCGAGAAGGCTCCTGCAGTGCGTGAGCGTCTCCTCCAGGTAGCGCGTGGCGTGCAGCACGTTGGACGCAATCACCAAGTCATAGCCGTGGGAGTCGAAGCCCTGCTCCACCGGGTCTTTTTCGATGTCCAGCACCCGGTATTCGATGCACCCGCCGCCGTCGCCGAACAGCCCCTCCGCCTGCGCGAAGAAGCCCGCCGAGATGTCCGTGTAGGTGTAGTCGAAACGCCCTTCAGGAAGTTCGGGCAGGACGGATTCGGTCGCCGACCCCGTACCCGCCCCGACTTCGATTACCCGCAGGCGCCGCCCTTCGGGCAAGCCGGCCACGAGAGTGCGCACCGCGTCTCTCAGCATCAGATTCGCTGCCCGCCACACCGGCGCCTTGAAGTAGAGGTCCGCGGCGCTGGGTTCTCCGCTGCCGAACAGAAGCGAGAGCGGATCCTCCTCGCCGCGAAGCACTTCCGCCAGGGCGCCCGCGCTTCTGCGGAACAGCCCGATCTCGTTCGAAGCATAAGCGTATCGCTCGATCACCCCGGCCGCGAACTCCTCGGGATCCCCCGGCATGCCTTCCGGCAAGGGCTCTCCGGCCCCTACAGCGACGAGGAAAACTTCGCCCTCCGACTTAAGAACGCCCACCCTCTCCAATAACTCGAGCATCCGGCGGAACAGTTGGCTGTGTTGATCTTGCACCCCCAGGCGCTCCCGCAAATCTTCCGAATCCACGGCCTCACCCGCCTTCCGCTCCCATCCGAGTTTCTCCAGGGCCGCGAGCGCAAAATGCCGCGCCATGCACGAGAGGTCCGCCAGCACGGCGGGCCTCATTTCGGCATCGACTCCTTCCGCCGCCAGATAGCTGGAGAACGGCTCCCATCGCTCCGCGACCTCCACCGGACTCGGGAGGAAATCCGCAGGCTGTATTCCCGGCGGGAGGGCGCTATCTCGCCACACGACCTCGTATAGAAGATCGTCCAGCCCTTCCACCGCAGAGAGCAGAGCCGCCCGCGTTGCGCGCTTCAGCATAAACCCGCTCAACTCGCCGATCAGCGCCCCGTTCTCGTCGTAGAGGAGAAAATCCGCGACGAAGACCTCAGACCCGCCGCCGGTTTCGGCGTCCGGTTCCTGGCTCTTCGGAGCCTCCCGCATGCGCACGTGGCAGAGAAGCCTGTCCGGCAGCTTCTCCGCCAGCCACAGCCGCTCCCAGCCGAACGGCAGGTAGGTGATCCCGTCCTCGGCCCCGCCCGGATTGCGCGCCGCCGCCATCACCTGAAAGCAGCCGTCGAGCAGGAGCGGGTGCACGTCGAGGGCGTTTTCGCCTAAAGCCTCAGGCCAGCACACCTCGCCCAGCGCTTCGCCCGCCCGGGACCAGACCGATCCCAGCGTACGGAACGAGGGGCCGAGATCGATCCCCACATTCGCCTTGGCGCGGTAATACGCCGGCACGTCCTCGGGCGACAGAGCGGCCTTCAGGCTTTCCAAATCCACCTGCTCCGAGGATTGCCGTCCGCCCGCTTCCGAGGGCGCGCGGCACTCCGCGTGCAGCGTCCAACCCTCCTCGGCCTCTCCTTTGCTGAATATCCGGACGAGGCGCCAGGGCTCCTCCCCCGGCGCCTCGAGCAGAACCTGCATTTCCCGCCCCTCGCCGCCGTTCTCTGAATTTTCTTCCGGGAAGATCAGTGCGTTGTGCAGTTGCACCTCCTCGACGAGCATCGCTCCGCCTCCCTCGGCGGTGGACGCCGATATCGCCATCGCCCCGTAGAGCGCGCCGGGCGCAATGACACGGCCGAATACCCGGTGGTCGTTCAGCCACGCCGGATCAGACGGCAGCACTTCGGTCTCGAAGGTGATTTCGCCGCCGGCGGACTCATGCCTCTCGCCCAAAAGCGGATGGCCTGTGCTCTGCCGCCGCCGCTTCGGCCCCTCGACCCAGTAGCGTTCGCGCTGGAACGGATAGCCAGGGAGCGAGATGCGGCGCCGGGTCTCTCCTGCGAACAATCCCTCGAAGGAAAGGTCGACTCCGGCTTCATAGGCCCCGGCCACCGCGCCCATGAAACCCGCTTCGAGCTCAGCCGCCGGTTTCTCCTCGTCTTGCGAGGGCCTTTGCAGGCTCGCCAAAACGAGAGGAGCCTCGACGTCCACTCCTACGGCATCCGCACCCTCATCCGGACCCGGCCAGGCGAGAGAAAGCATCGGGCCCAGCACCGCGTGCGGACCGACTTCCACTACTAGGTCGACGCCCAGGTTCGCCAGCGCGCGGACGCCGAGGTCGAACGCCACCGCCTCGCGGGCATGGCGGCGCCAGTACGCCCCGCCGAGTATCTCGTCCGGCTCCACGACCCGGCCCGTCACGTTGCTTACCAGAGTCGTGAGCGAGGGCGACGCAATCTCGATTCGTTCAAAAAGTTCTTCCAGCGCATTCAGAGCCGGCTCCACCAGGGGGCTGTGGAACGCCTGGCTCGTGTGGATCGGCCTCACCCGGACTTCTTCCGATTCGAAGCGCTCCGAAACCGCCTCGACCGCGGAGACCTGGCCGCTCAGCACCTGGTGCGCCCCGTTTCTCGCCGCAATCGCAAGCCTCTCGCTCCCGGCCGCCTCGTTGTACGCAAGTACCGCCTCCTCAACTATCGAGAAGGGAGCGAAGACGGCCGCCATCGTCCCGGCTTCCGGGACCGACGAGAGTATTTCGCTCCGCCCCATGACGGCCCGCATCCCGTCTTCGAGCCCGAACACGCCCGCCGTATGCGCCGCCCCGAACTCCCCGACGCTGTGGCCCACCACCACGTCCGGGCGAACCCCCAAGCTCTCCCAGAGCGCCGTAACCGCACACTCGATCGCGTAGATGGCCGGCTGCGCCCAGACCGTGTCGTAGAGATTTCCCTCGCCTTGAGCGAACATCACGTCCAGAAGCGAGGCACCTCTCTCCGCGCGAAACGCTTCTTCGCAGCGATCGAGAACCACCCGCGCCACCGGTTCGCTCTCGTAAAGGTCCCGCCCCATGCCGACCCACTGGCCTCCCTGTCCGGTGAAGAGGAAAGCGACTTTCGTCGTTGTTCGCGCCTCCGGCGCTTCGCCGCCATCGGCCAGGGCGCTCAACCGTTCACGTAGCCGTGCGGCATCGTCGAAGGCAAGACCCGCGCGGTGCGTGAAATGACCCCGCCCGACGCAGGCCGTCCACGCCATATCCGAAAGCAACGGCTTTGAGGCGGCGCTTTGGGAAGCGAGTTCTTCGCCGCGCCCATCGAGCCAAGAGAGATACCGCCCGGCGAGGTCCCGAAGCGCGCCCTCCGACTTTCCTGAGAGCGGAAGAAGCCTTGTCTCGCGCTCGATGTGCCAGTCTTCCGACGACGGCTCGAGTGGTGACACGGTGATCGGCAGTGCGGAACCCACGGGTTCAACCATGGATCCGACGGCGGAATCCCCCTCCGATTCTTCGTATCTTTCCACGATGACGTGCGCGTTCGTGCCCGACCACCCGAACCCGCTTACCCCCGCCCTCGGGGGATGATCGGGATGGCGCGGCCACTCCGTCGCCTCCGCCGTCACCTGCAGGGACATTCGCTCCCAGTCCACTGCCGGAGTGGGTTCCCGGAAATGGAGGTGTTTGGGAATCACCCCTTGTTTCAGGGCCAGCGCCGTCTTGATCACGCCTGCGACCCCCGCCGCAGACTCCAAGTGACCGATGTTCGTCTTCACCGAACCGATCAGGAGCGGGCGGTCCGCATCGCGGCCCTTGCCGTAAGCCGCCGCCGCCGCGTCCAGCTCGATAGGATCGCCCACCTCCGTTCCCGTTCCGTGCGCTTCGAGATAATCGACTTCATGGGGCCTGATTCCGGCGCGAGCGAGCGCATCCGCTATCACCCGCTCCTGCGCCGGGCCGCTCGGCACCGTCAGCCCCGGACTCGCGCCGTCCTGGTTGATGGCCGAACCGCGAATGACGCTCCAGATGCGGTCGCCGTCCGCCTCCGCCTCTGCGAGCCGTTTGAGCGCCACGATTCCGCAGCCCTCGCCCCGCACGTAACCGTTCGCGGCGGCGTCGAAGGTCGCGCACCGCCCGTCGGGCGAGAGCATCCCGGCGTTGCCGCGCAACTCCAGCAGGCGGCCTGAGAGAATCGTGTGCACCCCTCCCGCCAGTGCCAGATCCGCCTCTCTGCGCTGCAGGCCCGCCACCGCCTGGTGGATCGCAACCAGCGATGAGGAGCAGGCGGTGTCCAGCGCGATCGCCGGCCCCTCGAATCCCAGCGCGAAGGCGACCCGTCCGACGGCCGTGTTGAATGAAGTACCGCTCACCGTATACAGGCTCGTGGCGGGTTCTGCGGTATCGCTGACGTCCATGATCAGGCTGCGGTATTCGTTGTTGCTGACTCCACCGTATACGCCGGTGCGGCTGCCCCTGAGCCGTTCCGGGTCCATCCCCGCATCCTCGAGCGCCTGCCAGCTCGTCTCCAGCATGAGCCGCTGCTGGGGGTCCAGGAGTTGGGCCTCGACCGGCGAAATGCGGAAAAACGCGGCGTCGAACCGGTCGATCTCATCCAGGTAGGCGCCGAAGCGGCAGGCCTGGCTCTGAATCTCGGCGTCGGGGAACAGCACGCCCACGCGCCCCACGCCCGAACCCGGAACGCCCTCGGTCACCGCGTTCTCACCGGCCTCGAGCAGACGCCAGAAAGCCGGGATGCCGACGGCATTGGGAAAGCGGCACGCCATGCCCACAATCGCTATGGGGTCTCCTCGCCGGGAAGCTTCTGGTGCCCCGGCGTCAGATCCCTCGGAAGGATCGAAATTTCCGTCCGCGTTCATCAATTTCTCCCGGCAAATACCCCGCCACGCCGCCATCACTTCGCTCTGGAACGAGTCCATCATATAGCGCACCTACAGGGTGGCTCAACAATTTTTTTCCCGGGCGAATAAATTGCCGATTAACAGCGCCCGGCGGCAATGCTTCGGAAACGTTGATTGCGCTTCAGGTTCCCATGACGTGCGCGTCGGGCGGGAAGTTCGTTTCTCGTTTTTCCCAGCAAGTTTTTTATTCTTCTTGCTTATGAGAACTCCGGCTAGGGGGGAGGGGAGTTGTTTTCGGGGTGCGCGGAGATGCGCCCGGGGCGGATGGACGACAGTGGGTGTGATTTCGTGGAGGCAGGCTCTGGAATCACCCCTCCGTTCGCTCAAAGTGAAAAAAGGTTTCGAAAAGGCGAAAAACGGATGCTACAATGAGGCGTTGTCACCGAAAAGGAGCGCACCTTGGAGAGAAGCCTGTTTGACCGGACAGAAGACGACGATAGCGGAGCGCAATCGCCACAAGTCGATCCGAGGGCGCCGCTGGCCGAGCGCATGCGCCCCCGAACGCTCGATGAGGTCCTGGGTCAGGATCACCTGATCGGACCGGGCCGCGTGTTGAGACGCGCCGTTGAGGAAGACAGCTTGCGGCCGCTCATCTTCTGGGGGCCGCCCGGCACGGGGAAGACGACGCTCGCGCGCATCATCGCCACCAAGACGAACGCGCACTTCATCACGCTGAGCGCGGTGCTCCACGGAGTGAAGGAGTTGCGCGCCGCAGTGGACGAGGCGAATCGCATGCGGCTGAGAAAGGTGCGCACGATTCTGTTCATCGACGAGATTCACCGCTTCAACAAGGCCCAGCAGGACGGCCTCCTCCCCCACGTGGAAAACGGCACGCTGACGCTCATCGGCGCTACGACGGAAAACCCCTCCTTCGAGGTCATCGCACCCCTGCTCTCCCGTGCGCGCGTGTTCGTGCTGGAGGGATTGAAAGAAGACCACATCGTGGCGCTTCTCCGCCGCGCCCTAGAGGATGCCGAGCGTGGACTCGGGGCCTTGAAACTGGGTGCGGAGGATGACGCCCTGCGCCGCGTCGCGGTCTTGAGCAGCGGGGATGCGCGCTCGGCCTTGAACATCCTGGAAGCCGCGGCCGCTCTCGCCGGCGAGAACCGCCGTATCGACTCGAAGTTGGTCGGCGAGGCCGCCCAGCGCAAGACGCTGCTCTACGACAAGGCGGGCGAGGAGCATTACAACCTCATCTCCGCGCTTCACAAGACCTTGCGGGCTTCCGACCCCGACGCCGCCCTCTACTGGCTCGCGCGCATGCTGGAGGGGGGCGAAGACCCCATGTACATCCTGCGGCGTCTCGTGCGCTTCGCCTCGGAAGACGTCGGCATGGCGGACCCGAACGCGCTCGCCGTGGCGACCGCCGCCCAAGGGGCGTTTCACTTCATCGGGCTCCCCGAGGGGAAGCTCGCCATCGCGCAGGCGGTGGTCTATCTCGCCCAGGCCCCAAAGAGCGATGCGGTCTACCGGGGCTTCGGGGCCGCCGAGCGCGCCGTGCGCGAGCAGGACGCCGCGCCCGTCCCCCACCATTTGAGGAACGCGCCCACCGGCCTCATGCGCGATCTCGGCTACGGCGAGGGCTACAAGCACGCGCACGAGTTCGACGACGCGGTTGTGGAGATGGAGGGCATGCCCGAAGGGCTGCAGGGGACGCGGTTTTATCACCCCACTTCCCGGGGATTCGAGGCGGAGGTCCAGAAGAGGCTCGCCATGCGCGAGGAGATACTGAACGAACGCCTGGGCGAGCGCCTGAACGTGCCCGATGAACGGTCCATGGACGACCGCCGCCCCTCCGACCCCGCCATGCCGGGAAGAAGGGCGAGAAGGAAGGATAGGTGAGGGAGGACTATTGCATAAGCAATTCTCTAGTGAAGGCGATTTTCTTTCGTCATTCCGGCGAATGACGGCTCTTTGATCGAACTCTACCGATCAGGGAAGAATAATCTTCACTGTGGCGGCCAACTTGTAGGGACAGGTCGCGACCTGTCCCTACGATAACAGTCTCGCATCTCCTGACTGCTGGCAAACAATATCCCACCAAGAAGGTGTGTTTCCTGAAAGACTAACCCGCCGCCGAGACGGACCTCCTGGATTCGAGTGCTTCATCCATCTCTTCGATAATCGCCTTGGCCGCCCCAAACGGATTCTCGTTTTTCGTGATGGGCCTGCCCACGACGAGATAGTCCGAACCCATGCGGATGGCATCCGCCGGCGTCGTGATTCGTTTGTGATCATCCGAGGCGGCCCACGCCGGCCGGATGCCCGGACTCACGATATCGGCATTCGGGAATTTCTCGCGGCAGGCCTTGATGGCATCGCCTGAAACGATCAACCCGTCACAACCCTCTGCGAGCAGCTTCTTTCCCCGGTCGAGGATGTATTGCGTCGAATCCGCGCCTTTTATCCCTTCGCTACGCAGATCATCGTCGCTCAGACTCGAAAGAAGCGGCACCATCAGGAGTTTTGGGTGCTCCGATTCTCCGCGGGTTTCGAGCGCGGTCTGGATGGTCCTGGTCGTCATGGTGTAAGGCATGGACTCGGTGAGCGTGACGAACCTGACGTTAAGCGCCATGCAGCCCTCGATGAACCTGGCGATCGTGTTGCCGATGTCTCCCGAGAGCTTGAGATCGACGAACACCCCGCCTTCGCCTGCGCGGCGCTCCTGAAGCTCCTTGATGAATCCGAGCAGGTTCCCCATCAGAAAGAGTTCGAGCCCGACCTTGAAGAAAGAGACGTTCTCGAGTTTTTCGACCAGCCTGAGCGCTTCCTCGTGCGCCGGTACGTCCAGCGCAACGATGAGGCGGTCCTTGCCGCTCAGGTTCACCGTGGGTCTTTCCCCCATCGCGCCCCTCCTGTTTTCTCAAGCAAGTGATTTCGTTGATTTTTGGGCGAAATCGCAGAGTTCTTATCGTACATTTTCTGTGGGAAATCAAACGCGCATCCCCGTGCTGCGGAAGGCGGGGAGGCCCTCGCTGGGGGTTGCCCCGACAGCGGGATTCCCTGAAAATCGGGGAAACAACCCCTGAAAATTTTTTTGGGCGAATTGGCTTGCAGCGCCTTTGTTCAGGAGGGTCCCTTGAAGATCGACCGCTTCGACCACATGGTCTTCACCGTGCGCGACGTCGAGCGTACCTGTGAATTCTACGCCAAGGTTCTTGGCATGGAGGTCATCACCTTCGAAGGGGGACGCCGCGCGCTCCGGTTCGGTGATCAGAAGATAAACCTGCATCAGGCGGGAGCGGAGTTCGAGCCAAAGGCCGACCCGCCCGTTCCGGGTTCCGAGGACGTGTGCCTCATCACGAAAACGGACCTGGACGAGGCGATGGCCCACGTGCGCGCTTGCGGCGTGGAGATCATCGAGGGCCCGTCTGATAAAAGCGGCGCGGTGGGGCCGATTCGCTCGTTTTATTTCCGCGATCCCGATGGAAACCTGATCGAGGTGTCCAACTACCCGGGGGAAGTGTAATAAATCGCCCTGCCGGATTCCTCGCCAGAGGGGGTTGTCGAAAAGAATTTCTCAACGAGTGAGTAACCCCCCAACCCCCCTTGTCAGGGGCTGTTGAAAAAGCCGTCCTTAGTCGGAATTGACCACCACCGTCATTTCGGCTTTCGCCGGGATGACGAACAAGACCGCACCCTCTCACCCTGAGTAGCGGCGAAGCCGCGTATCGAAGGGCGCATGTCCGTCCCTCGATACGGCGCGCAAGCGCGCCTGCTCGGGATGAAGATGGTTTTTTCAACAACCCCCTAGCGAAACAGTTCGATCTCGGCTTCCGCCTCTCCATGGTAGACGGCCTTTGCCTTGAGCAGATCGTCGAGCACCAGCTTTTTGTCGCGTGGGTTTCTTAGCAGATACGCAGGGTGATACGTCGAGAGGCAGGGGACTCCCTGGTAGCGCCCGAATTTGCCCCGCAGTCTGCCGATCGGCGTCTTCGTCTGGAGCAGCCATTGCGCGGCGAATTTACCCAAAGCCAGAATGAGCTTGGGCTGGATGACGGCGAGTTGCTTGTGGAGATATGGCTCGCAGCAGTCGATCTCGTCCGGCTCCGGGTTGCGGTTGCCTGGCGGTCGGCACTTCAGGATGTTACAGATGTAGACCTCCTGGCGCGGGACTTCGATGACGTTTTCGATCATCCTGGTCAGCATCTGGCCCGCCCGTCCCACGAAGGGAATCCCCTCCGCGTCTTCGTTCGCTCCGGGCGCTTCGCCGACGATGACGAGGTTCGCCGCCGGGTTCCCCACCCCGAACACGAGGTTCGTCCGGCCCGCTCCGAGCTTACACCGCAAACAGCCGTCCACGGCGGTCTGGAGTTGGTCGAGCGACATCTCCGCTTCGGGGTCGAAGGGAAGCGGCGGCGGCTCGGGGCCGGGGTCTCTGCGCTTCGCCATGGGGGCCAGTGTGGGTGCTGGCGTCGGCGCCGCCTGGGGAATCAGGGCCTGTTGCTCGGGATTGGACGCGGCTGCGGGTTCGGGTGTCCGTGCGGGCGGGGCCGCCACCGGATGCGCCGTCTCGGGAAGCGTCTCCTGCGGAGTTCCCAGAGTCACGTAACCGATACCTGCGGCTCGCTGGTTTTGCAGATGCACCAGTAATTCTCTGGCGAACTCAGAACGATTCATCGTCTCGACCGGCGGGCGCTTCGGAAATAGGATTCAGGTGCTGATATTTTGCCATATTTTGGCGAGTCGGTCGAGAATGCGCCCCGCCAGAACCGCCTTTTCGAGGACGGGGAGCACTTCTGTCACGTTTGAGTCGATGATCCAGGCGCGCGAGGCGTCAGCACCCATCGCGTCCTCGTCGCCCGAGACCCTGTTCGCCACGATGAGGTCCAGCCTTTTTCGCGCGAGCTTCTCCTTCGCGCGATCGACCACATCATCAGTCTCGGCCGCGAAGCCGACGAGGATTCTGTCTCCCTTTTCGCTTGAGAGCTCGGCGAGTATGTCCGTCGTTCGTTCGAGTTCCACCACGAGGGGAGCGTCGCCTTTTTTGCGCTTCCGGGCTGATGGGTCGACCGGGCGGTAGTCCGCCACGGCGGCGGCCATGACGAGGGTGTGCGCGTCCGCCCATTCGCTCTTCACCGCCTCGTACATCTCGGCGGCGGACTCCACGCGGACGACGCGCACTCCCGGCGGGTCGGCGAGGGCGGCGGGGCCGCTCACGAGAACGACTTCTGCGCCGCGCCTTGCGGCCTCTCCCGCGATAGCGAAGCCCATCTTGCCGCTCGATCGGTTCGAGAGATAACGCACGGCGTCCCACTTCTCCCGCGTGGGTCCTGCGGTGACCACGAGCTTCATGCCCGAAAGATCGGGATCAGGCAGCAGAATCTTGCGCGCGGCGAGAAGAATATCTTGTGGCTCGGGCATGCGCCCTCGGCCGGTTCCCTCCTCGGCGCGGGCCATGCGCCCCACGCCCGGCGCCATGACGACGTGGCCCCTCTCGCGCAGGGCGGCGACGTTCTCCTGAACGGCGGGCGAAGCCCACATGCGCGGATTCATCGCGGGGGCGACGAGGGCGGGCGGCCTGGCGGAGAGCAAGAGCGTGGAGAGAAAATCATCCCCCACGCCTTGTGCGAATTTCCCGATGATGTTCGCCGTGGCCGGCGCGATGACGATGAGGTCTGCACTCTCCGTCAGGGAGATGTGCGGCATGTCACCCGTGAATCCGCCCCCCTCGATGGGGAACATTTTTTGGATGGGCGTCACCCCCGTGAGCACCTCGAAGGGCAGCGGCTGCACGAACGAGGCGGCGCTCTCTGTCAGGATCGTCTGCACGTCGGCGCCGTCCAGGACGAGCAGGCGCGCCAGGTCTATCGATTTATACGAGGCGATGCCGCCGGACACGCCGAGGGCGGTTTTTTTGCCGGAAAGGGGGGCCGGGGCATTTTCGCTCACGGGGAATCGACCTCCCCGCGATGCAAAAGGATTATTTTTTTGAGTTCGCAGAATGCGGCGTCCAGGTCGTCGTTGATGATGACGTGATCGTACCGGTGGCTTTGCGCCATCTCTTCTTCGGCTCTCGAGAGCCGGAACTCGACGTCCTCCCCGGTTTCAGACGCCCGATGCGCGAGGCGTTTGGCCAACTCGTCCAGCGAGGGCGGCATGACGAATATGAGGCTCGCTTCGGCTCGCTTTTGCTTGACCTGCAGGGCGCCCTGGACGTCGAGGTCCATGATCACGTCATCTCCCCCGGCCAGATGCGTGTCGACCGCCTCTGCGGGCGTTCCGTAGCATTCCTCGAAAACCCGCGCCCATTCGAGAAGTTCATTTCCGGCGATCATCTCCTCGAACCGCGTCTGTTCCATGAAGTAATAATGAACCCCGTCCTGTTCATAGTCGCGTCTTGGCCGCGTGGTCGCGCTAATCGAGTGCCAGATGTCGGGAAGTTCCCGGCAGGAGCGGTCGATGAGCGTGGATTTGCCCGCCCCCGAGGGTGCTGAGAGAACGAAGAGGTGGCCCCGGCTCTGCATCATTCCACGTTCTGCACTTGTTCCCGGATTTTCTCAATGGCGCTCTTCACCTCGACCGCGCTCTGGGTGAGGGTCAGGTCGATGGATTTGGACGAAATCGTGTTGGCCTCGCGGTTCATCTCCTGGGTGAGGAAATCGAGTTTACGGCCGATGGGGCCTTCGCTCTCGAGCATCTCGCGAAACTGGACGACGTGGCTGTCGAGACGGCTGAGTTCCTCGCTGATGTCGCCGCGTTCGGCGGCGTAGATCATCTCCTGCTCGAGCCTCCCCTCGTCCACCTCGACGCTGTCGGCGATTTCGAGAATCCGCTCGCGCATCCGCTCGGTGAGGAGCCTGCGCGCCTCGGGCAAGCGTTCGCGTATATCGCCGCATCGCTCCTTCACCGTGGCGAGGTGTTCGCGGATGTCTTTGGCGAGCGCATCCCCTTCTTTTGCGCGCATCTCTCCCAAGGCGCCCAGCGCATTGCCGAGGGATTCCATTAGGACGGCGCGGAGGTCGTCCTTGTCGGGTTCGGACTTCGCTGTTTTGAGTAGGTCGCGGAAGCCTGTGAGTATCGAAAGGTCGACTTCGCCCGCGATTCCCAGTTCATCTTGCAGGGATTTCAGGGTGGAGAGCAGAGATTTCGCGGCTTCAGTGTCGATGGGCGACGCGTGGTTCCTCACCTCGCCCCAGCGGATATAGATGTCGAAACGCCCGCGGGAGAAGCGTTTTTTCACCGCATCGCGCACCTCGGCCTCCAGAGCCAGCGACCAGCGCGGCCCCCGGCAGGAGACCTCCAGATAGCGGTGGTTCACCGAGCGCGCCTCCACGCTCACCGAAGCCTCGCCCAGCGGTCTCTCTCCCGCGCCGTAACCCGTCATGCTGTCTATCATGCTCCGCCCCGTGATGAGTCATTAACAGCCCACTGGAAAGAGTCTACAATAATTTTTCGCACAGGGCGTGTCAATTTATGCGCTTGGCGAAGATGTTTCCGGTTTGGGGTGATTCATGGACACTTTCGTGCTTCAGGCGATTGCGGCGGAATTGAGCGAGAATCTTCTCGGTGCGCGCTTGGAGAGAATCTCTCAGACCGACGCGCATACGATCGTGCTTTTTCTCTCGGGCGCGGGAAGAGAAAAAAGCGCCCTCTTGATAAGCACGAACCCCACTCACCCGCGTGTTCACCTGACGGCAGACCCTCCCAAGGGTCTGCCCGAGGCGCCCACGTTTTGCCGCGCGCTCAGAAAGCACCTGAGCGGCCTTCGCCTCACACGCGCGGCGGCGGGAGAGTGGGAGCGCGTGCTCCAGTTCTCCTTCGAGCGGGGGGGCGGCAGCGGCGACTCCTTCGCACTCATGGCGGAGGTGATGGGACGGTGGAGCAATCTCGTTCTCCTGAGCGGCGCGACGGGGGAAATACTGGAAGCCAAGAGATTCGTTTCGCCCGGCCCGCACACGCCGCGTCCTCTGGAGAGAGGGGGCCGGTATCAGCTGCCGCCAGAACAGAAAAAGGCCAACCCCGCCGACCTCACCAAAGAGATTCTTCTGGAGATGATTCATGGGGCGAATCTTGACTCCGCCGATCCGAAGGAGTTCGCGCGGTGGCTGGTACGCTCGGTCGCGGGCGTTAGTCCGGCCCTGGCGCGTGATCTGGCTCTTTGCTCAAGCACCTATGAGGGTTGGATGGGTGCTGTGGATACGCTGATGAGCGTCATCGAGAGCTACCGGAAAAAAGAATTCGCTCCCGCATGGGTTCTGGGAGCGGACGGCAACCCCGTTGGCCTGAGTGCGGCGCGAATCGGGGGCAGCAATGCGGCCACATACCGATTGTTCGGCTCCATGAACGAGGCGGCGGATGCGTTTTACGGAAGCCTCGTCAATGACGACCGGCTTGATGAGCAGAAAAAGAGAGTCTCGAAGACCCTCCGCCGCGCGGGAGATCGGGTGCGCGCCTCCATCGAGGCGGTGCGGAGGGATCTGGCTTCCGCCGAGGAGGCGGACGCGGTGTTGAGGAAAGGCGAGCTTCTACTCGCGCATCTGGACGAGGTGGAGGAGAAGGCGAGTGCCATTACAGTGGAGGATGGACCTGTCAAAATCACGCTCGACCCCAGGCTCACGCCTTCTGAGAACGCGCAGAAGTATTTTCGCCGTTACAAGAAGCTCAAGCGCCGCGCCTCGACCGCTCTGGCGCGTCTCCAGGAGATGGAAGAAGAGGAGAGATTCATCGCCACGCTGGCCTTCGACTTGGAATCGGCGGATGAGGTCGGAGACGTCTTGAGCGTGGAAGAAGCGCTGGCGCAGACGGGCTATGCCGGGCGTGGGCGAGAGAAAAAGGCAAAAGACGCGCGCCCGAAGGGCAGGCTAGCCGCGCACGCCATGCCCTACAGGCGGTTCGTCTCCCCTGGGGGCTGGGAGGTGGTCGTCGGCAAGAACGCCATGGGCAACGACGAGATGCTGAGAAGTGTGGGCCGGGCGAGCGATACGTGGCTTCACGCGCGCGGGGTTCCGGGCAGCCACGTTCTCCTGCGTCGCACGGATGGGCAGCCTGCAAAGCCGGATTCGGAAACGCTCGCGCAGGCGGCGGCGTTCGCGGCCTATTTCAGCCGGGGCCGGACGGACTCCAAGCTATCGGTCACCTATCTCCCGTTTTCGCGCCTGAGAAAACCCAAGGGGCGGCGTCCCGGGCAGGTGCTGATCGGCGCGCACGAGACGATCCTCGTCGACCCGGATATGGGGCGTCGCCTGTGCGAAGAATGGGAGGAGATCGGCTGAGGAAGGTTATCGAATGTTTTTCTGGCCTGTAGGGGTGGTTCACGAGCCGCCCCTACGCAGGGCACAATGTCTTAGATGTAGGGCAACCCCCCTGTGCTTGTCCCTTGTCAGGACAGCCACGGGGGCCTGTCCCTACGCCCCCTCCAGAATCCTCTTCAGATTCGCCAACTCGCGTATGTTCCTGAGCGTGCCATCGCGGTGTTTGGCTTGGTTCTCGTATTCATCGCACTCCACCGTGTGGAGCACGTGCGTGTAGGGGCCTTCTTCCTCGAAGTAGTAGCTGATGATCATGACGGGTGTTTTTGAGTCTTCCTCGAAGTTGTGCCAGACGATCTGTTTATACGGCTTCCATACCATCATCTCCGAGATGTGCTCGGCCCCGTTCGTGTAGACTTGGTAGAATCGGGTGCCCACCCCGCTCTTTTTTTCGGAAATGATTTTCACGCTCTGGCTGAAATCCGCGATTTGCGGATGCGTTTCCACGTGGCCGATGAAGTTGAACACCTCTTGGGCCTGTGCGCGTATTTTTTCGATGACAGCCACGGGAGGCATGAGTGTTCTCCTCTATAGAAATTTCGCCAGGACCTGATTGGCCAGAAGGGTTCCCTTATCCGATAGACGAAGCCGGCCGTTCGCCCTCGCTATGAGACCTGCGTTTTCCAGTTCGCAGAACAGTTCCCCGAAAGACTCTTCGGGGTCTGCGCCGTATTCTCGCTTAATGTGCGCGAGTGAGACGCCCTCTTTCACTCGCAGGCCGAGCATCAGAGCCTCACCGATTGCTTTTTGCGGCTCATCCACGTGTTCGGAACCTGCGGTGGGGTCGCTTGCGCTGCGCGCATATACGTCGGGTCTGGCATGGTTCCAGAAGCGTTCCCCCTCGATGAGGGAATGTGCGCCTGCGCCCAGGCCCAGGTAATCCCCCCGCCGCCAGTAGTTGAGGTTGTGCCTGCACGCGAAACCGGGCCTTGCGAAATTGCTGATCTCGTAACGCTCGTAGCCGGCCTCGGCGAGAGCCGCATCCCTGAGCTCCCACATGCGAAGCGCCGTCTCCTCATCGGGTAGGCCGTTCAATTCTCCCCGCGCCCGGCGTGCGTGAAACGCCGTGCCCGGCTCGATGGTCAGCTCATAGGCGGAGAGATGCTCCGGCCCCAGATCGAGGGCGCGCTCGATGTCGCGCCTGGCCATGTCTATCGTCTGATACGGAATACCGAACATGAGATCGAGCGAGACGTTGGCGAAACCCGCCTCGCGCGCGGAGCGAAACGCTTCTTGCGCGTCACCCCCTGTGTGCACGCGGTCGAGCCTTTTCAGCGCCGCATCGTCGAACGTCTGCACGCCGATGCTGATCCGGTTGACACCCGCCTCGCGCAGCGCGCCGAAGCGCTCGGCCTCCGCCGCCCCGGGGTTCGCCTCCAAGGTGATCTCGCAATCTGAATCTAAATCGAACGTCGCGGTAACGAGGCCCAGAATCCGCCTTGTTTCTTCCGCCGGGAACAGCGAGGGCGTGCCCCCGCCGAAAAATATCGTGTCGACCTGCCGGTCTTTCAGCGGGAACTGCGCTGCCCTGGTTTCGATTTCCTCGGTCAGCGCATCGGCGTAGCGGCGCGCCCAGCCCCCGGTGGCATGGCCTTTTTCCAGGAGGGTATCCAGGGCGTAGGAGTTGAAATCGCAATAGCCGCACTTGGCGATGCAGAAGGGAATATGGACGTAGAGCGATAGCGGTTTCATGGCGCGATATTTTCCCGGTAAATTATAAGCCCCAAATTCTTTGTTGATATGATACCCTTCCTTTCCATCATTTGGGAGATCAGGAGGAGCAGGGGTGGTCGTTCACACGCTGTCCACCGAAGAGAGGCTGCGCGTCATCCAGCGGGTGGGGCACGTGCTCAACTCGAGCCTGGACATGGAAGTCGTCCTGAGCCGCGTGGCGCACGAGGCGAAGGCGATATTCCCGCTGGATCATTTCGTGCTCTATCTCGTGAACCCCGACAAGAAGACCTACACCATGCGGGCGCTCGTATCGAGCGACGAAATACTCGAAGCCCCCCATGAAGACATCCCGCTCGAAGGCGGCACGCTGGGCTGGCTCATCGAGCACCGCGAAGCGCCGTATGTGATTTACAAGGATTTGGACTTGGAGCGTCCCTTCGCGGAGGATGAAGATGTTTTCCGGCGCGGGATGAGAAGCGGGATCCGCGCGCCGCTCGTCATCGGCGATGACGTTTTCGGCGAGGTCGCTGTGGCCAGCACCATGCCCGATCAGTTCACCGAGGAGATGGCGGAGTTTCTCTGCGAACTCACGCCGGCCATCGCCACGGCGGTGGCGAACGCGCGGACATACGCCGAACTCGAGGACATCAAGGACGGCTTTCACCAGGAGACGCTTCATCTGCGGGATCAGATCAAGGAGATTCACAACCCGGACGAACTCACAGGTTCGAGTCCGGCGGTGGAGGACATCAGGGAACTGATCGCCCGCGTGGCGCCCACCGAAGCCACGGTGCTCGTCCTGGGCGAGACGGGAACGGGCAAAGAGCTGGTCGCGCGCGGCATCCACCACCTGAGCGATCGCAGAGACCGCGTTCTGGTGAAGGTGAACTGCGCGGCGCTGCAGGAGACGCTTTTGCTGAGCGAATTGTTCGGCCACGAGAAGGGCGCGTTCACTGGCGCGGTGGGCAGAAAACCGGGCCGATTCGAGATTGCGGACAGGGGCACGATTTTTCTCGACGAGATCGGGGAGATATCTCCCGAGGCGCAGGTGAAGATTCTGAGAGTCATGCAGGAGAGGGAATTCGAGAGAGTCGGCGGCACCGAGACGATCCGGGTGGACGTGCGGATCATCGCCGCCACGAACCGGAATCTGGAGGAAGAGGTTCGCCTGGGCCGGTTCCGCGACGATCTCTACTTCCGCCTGAACGTCATCCCCATCGAAACGCCTCCGCTCAGGGAGCGCAAGGAGGACATTCCGGAACTGGTCGATTATTTTGTAAGTAAGCATGGCCCCCGCATGAACCGGCGCATCGAATCCGTTGACCCTCGGGCGCTGGATCGGCTCATGCGGTACGACTGGCCCGGCAACATCCGTGAACTCGAGAACGTGGTGGAGCGCGGGCTCGTCCTGGGGCGCGGTCGGGTTCTCCGGTTCGACAGGCAGCTTCTGGGTGAGGCGCCGCCGTCGGCGAGAGAGAGTGAGTTCACCTCGCTCGAGGAATACGAAAGACGCTATATCCTGCGGGTGCTCGAGCATGCGGGAGGCCGCGTATCCGGAGAGCGGGGCGCCGCCCGCATTCTGGGGATGAAGCCCACGACGCTTCAGAGCCGGATGAAGAAGCTGGGCATCGAGCCCCGCCGCGAGTTCAGGAGAGTGAACGGCAAGGCGAAATGAATCATTGCTCAAGATATGAGGCGCAAGGAGAAATTTGATGGATAGAGCGATTTGGGCGATGTGGTACGACCTGCCCGAGGCGGGGGCGAACGAGTACATCGCATGGCTGCACGAGGTACATCTGCCCGAGATGCTGGAGCGCACGGGCTTCCTTTGGGCGGCGCACGTGGACAACGACAAGAGCGAGGAGCGAAAAGAGAACGTGAACAGGCGTCTCACGCACACCGGCGACCCTGCTGTTCCGACCGGCAACGGGTATCTGATGCTTTTCGGCGCCGAGAGCGTCCACACGTTTCTGAATCCCTCTCCTGCGCACCTGGCCGAAAACTGGGGGCCCGATGAGCGCGAGATGCTGGGAATGCGCATAGGATGCCGCGAATGCGTATTTGTGGAGACGGGACGGATCGACGGCCCCGAGATTGCGCAGCGCGCGCCGGGCATCACGCCGGGCCCGAGAATCCAGATGGGGAGCTTCAACATCAATGCGCTCGTGAACGAAGAGGGCATGGGCGCGTGGTACGTCCAGCTTCGCTTTCCCCGGATGCAGACGCTTGAGGGCTGCGTGGGAATGCGCAAGCTGGTTTCGGTATACGGCTGGGCCAAGCACGCCGTGCTCTATGAGTTCGACCTGAACACTTCCGTCGAGCATTATTTCCAGAAAGAACTCGAGAGCGAGGAATGGTCGCGCGAAATGGTGGGCAGCCTCGTGCATGCGCCTGGTTCGCCCAGCACGGGGCGGCGCATCTGGCCGCCGGTCGATTCGTCTTGAGGGGTCGCCGCCTTTCTCGCCCTGCGTAGTCTTGGAACTTCCCCCTTTTCCCTCACCCTGAGTAGCCGCCGAAGGCGGCGTATCGAAGGGCGTCAAGGCGAGACCGCTGAGGGTCCTCGTGGGGCTGTTGAAAAAATCCTCCTGACAAAGGGGGTTGAACCCGACCGGGGCGGAAGGGTTCGCGGCAAGGGGGAATGGGGAGTTCGGGGGGAATCATGCTTCACGCGCCCCGCTCGCCCTTGCCCCGGCTTGAAAACCAACCCCCCCTACCCCCCTTATCAGGGGGGTATAAAGAGGCGATGCGCCCCCGCCGGGTTGAGGGGGTTTTGCTTTTTCTTGCCCCCCTGATAAGGGGGGTAGGGGGGGTTGCCTTTATCCCCCGACAAGGGGGACTTTTTCAATGGCCCCCGTGGCGGATTCCTGAAGCCTTACAATGAAACCGCCGGAGCCTCGTGCGAGACCCCGGCGGTTTTTTCTATGAAACTTACTTCTTCTTCACGCCGATGCCGGCGAAAATCTTCCCGAAGCGTTCGTACCCACGGCGATATATTTTCTCTTTATGGGAAATAATGTATCTTCATTGCTCGTTTCGCGCAATCAAGATGAGGAGGTCGGCTCCTCATCGGATTGCGTCTTTGAGGAGAGGGATATGTTCGAGACTACGCGCGGCGGCGTGGACGTGGGACTTTCCACGAGGAACATCGCCGCGATGAAAAAGTTCTACACCGAGGTGCTCGGCCTGGAAGAAGCGGCGGTTATCGACGTGCCGGGCGATTTCGTGCGCGCGGCGGGTTTCGCCAAAGGCGGCGTGAAGCTCCATGCTCTGAAATCGGGCGAGGTTTTGATAAAGCTGCTTGAGTTTCCCGATACGCCCGCCTCCACGGATGCGCTGGCGGATTCGGCGGCCGGGTTTCGCTACCTCACCTTCTGGGTGAAGGACATGGAGGCCGCCGTGGCGCACTTACGAGATGCGGGCGTGGAACTGCTCTCGGATATATTGTCCCGCGTGCCCGAGAGAAAGACGATTTTCTTCAAAGACCCCGACGGCAATCTGCTCGAACTCAACTGGGTGGACCCGGCGGTTTGAGATAAAACGGATGCACAGGCTTTTTCAATCCATACCCAACAGGAGAAAGAAATGAAGCTGACGTACGATCACATTCATTGCGTGCACACCGACGTGGACGAGGCGGTAGGTTTTTATGTGAACGTTTTCGGGGCGACCGAGACCAACCGCATCGACAGGGGCGGTGCACCGCAGGTCTATCTCGACGTGCACGGGACGAGCGTCATCATCCGCGGCAAGCGCGACGGCGAGGAACTGGCGGCGGGGCCTGGCGGCTGGCCGCGCTACAGCATCGACCACTATGCGTTCTGCGTGGAGGGAAAACTCGCCGATGCGGTCGCCGAGGTGCGCTCCAATGGCGGAAACGTCGTCGCCGAAGGCGAGGCGGATGAGCTCTGGTTCGCCTACGTCGAAGGCCCCGACGGCGTCGTCGTCGAACTGATGGAGATGAAGTAGAAGACCGACGCTGCAGCTGCGGGCGAGAGGGACATCCGGCATGTTTCAGAGAATCTTTTTTGCGGCGGTCGTCTCGGGCGTGATCGCCGGGCTTTTCGCCACCGCGGTGCAATCACTTCAAGTCATCCCCCTGATATACGAAGCCGAAAAATACGAAAAGCGAGAACCCATCCCTCTCCCTCAAACCCACGAAGACCACGCGGATGAGGGAGGGGGCTTCTCGCGCCTCGCGCTCACCTTGGTCTCGAACGTCGTCTCGGGCGTCGGCTTCGCGCTCTTGCTCGTCGGTTGTTTCGCTCTTCACGGGAACGTGGACTGGCGGCGGGGGATACTGTGGGGGGCGGGCGGATTCATCGTCTTCTCTCTCTCGCCCGCCATCGGATTGCCGCCCGAACTCCCCGGAATCGACGCGGCCTCCCTGCCGCACAGGCAGCTCTGGTGGGTTCTCACAGCCGTGTCTACAGCAGCGGGACTTGCCCTGCTGGCCTTCAAGCCGGGAGTGTCCTTCAAGGCGCTGGGAGTCGGCCTCATCGTCTTGCCGCACATCATCGGCGCCCCCCACCCCGAAGCGGGCGGCGGGTTGGTTCCCCGGGCGCTTCTCAAGAGGTTCATCCTCACGGCGCTCATGGCTTCGGCCGCCTTCTGGGTGGTTCTGGGCCTTTGCGCGGGCTATTTCTTCAACCGCCTGAAGAGGGATTAATTCGATTTGAATGTCGGAGCGGCCGAGAAATTTGGCTCCCGCCGCGGATTCCTCGCCGAACGCCGAGACGCCCGCCGAGGAATCTTCGGAAAAGTCGCGACCGAAGCCGTGGCGTTTTAGGGAGGGGGTGCCTGGTTTTGTTTTTCGATGAGATGTCTGATGCCGGCGGACGCCTCACGAATGCCGGCGGACGCCTCGCGAATGCCGGCGCCGATGTCCGCGAGCATTTCGCCTTGCTGCCTGAACGCCTCACCTTGTTGTTTGAACGCCTCTCCTTGCTGCCGGAATGCCTCTCCTTGTTGCCGGAGCGTTTCCCCTTGTTGGCGGAGCGCTTCTTCCTGGCGTTTGGAATCCTCTCTGAACGCCTCCCTCTGTTGCCTGATCATTTCCTCCAGATTATCGAGGTGGCGGTTTCTTTCCTTCGACGCCTCCCGCATCTGTATCAATCCGGCCCGAATGAAATAGCACTGCGCAAAGGCGGCGCACATGATGGCCAGAGGCGTCAGGAATACGCCCAGCACTTCGAGGATGGTGACGTCGTTGGGGACGCCCATGGTTTCTCGATCCTTTCCCCTCGTGTGAATGACGGCGTCTGAATTGTAGGAGAAGCGCGAAGCGGCGGCAACCCCTTGGTCGCCTCGGCCCGGTCGTCTACGCCATTCACTGCCGCCGTCTTTCTCGTTTTCTCCGGCGAAAGACTCCGACAAGCTTTACGGCAAATCGTATAATTACGACATATCACATAATCCTTACCTCTTTATTGACATCTCCTTTCAGCATCCGCTTCCCTAACCCCTTGTAAATTTAATGGTTCGTTAGGTTTCTATGTTTTGGCACGAATTTTGCTTGAAATATAGATAAGTAGTTTCCTGAGTACCGCAGTATGAGGGAAAGGAGGCGTGAGATGGAATTTCTCAAGATGTACGTGGTGGCGGGGCTTCCGGTTTTCTTCGTATTCGCCGCGATTTGGTGGTTCATGACCTCCAGCATCATCCATCAGCCTCAGGCGAAAACAGCGCAGACGAATGACGCCAGGATTGCCTTGGTCGAAACGAAACTGCTGGACGCCATTGACCCACAATTGGAATTGCGGAAAGCCGCCTAGAAACATGGCTCAGGAATTCGGGAAACGGAGAGAAACGATGTATGAGCGGATACTGATTCCACTGGACGGTTCGGAAGAGGCGGAAGCCGCCGCCCATGAGGTGGTTCACCTCTCGATGAACCCACAAGTCGTTCATCTGCAATTGGTGGAAAACGGGGTCATGCAGTCGAGGCAACTGGAGGGCTACACGATGTACGCCGATCAGATTCACGATGCGCGCAAGCGCTCGGGCGAGGCGTATCTGCAGCCCTTGCGTCGCAAGTTGGAAGCCAGGGGCCTGCGGGTCGAGGTTTCCGTGACGAGCGGCGACCCTTTGGGTGAGGTGATCGAGAGAGCCGGGAAATTGGACGCCGACCTCGTTCTCCTCGGCACCGGAGAGGGCGGATGGCTGAGGCGGCGCATCGGGCTGTCACACATCGCTCCGCGTCTGGCGAAGAGATTGCAAGCCCACGTCCTGCTGGTGCAGGTAGGGGCGAAACAGCAAGAGGCTCTCCAGAGAGCCGCATAGAAAATCCTGCCGTGGCCCAACCACTGGGCTGCGCCCCACATACCTCCCCCCTGGTGGCCCACGCCATCCGGCAAGGGGCCGCCGGGAGGGGAATCCTCACTTTCCATGATTCGAGTCGTTCCGAAGCCGGCGCACGGATGCTAGAATCTCGCTTCATCCATGATTCGCTAAGGAGTGAGCGTTGAGAATCGGTATCCTGTGTCGCGATGCGACCTTACACGGCGTGCGGAGAATTTCCGACTGCGCCAGGCGCAAGAAGCACCGGGTGCGCGTGCTGGACCCGTACCGCTTCCTGCTGAAGCTCAGCGAGGGAGAGATATCGCTCGAGTTTCGGGGCAAACCCTTCCCGGGAGCGGACGTATTTCTTCCGCGCCTGGGGGCGAACATATCCGAGCATTCCCTGGCCCTCATCCGCCACCTGGAAGCCTCAGGCTCCTTGGTGATCAACAACTCGCGCGCGATCGAGACGGCGCGGGACAAGCTCCGCACGCTTCAGCTTCTGGCGCAACAAGGACTTCCGGTGCCCAAAACGGCGTTTGCGCCTGATCCGGCGTATCTTCGCGCCGCGCTCGACAGCGTGGGCGGTGCGCCCGTCGTCATGAAACTCCTGCGCGGCACGCATGGCAAGGGCGTCATGCGCGCCCACGACGTGGAAGAAGCGCAGGCCATCTCCGAGTTGATGTGGAACTTACAGCACGACGCCATCGTCCAGGAATACGTCGAAGAAGTAAGGCGTGGGGATTTGCGAATTATCGTCGTCGGGGGCGAAGTGGCGGCCGCCGTGAGGAGGCGCGCCTCTCAGGATGAGTTTCGCACGAACCTGCATCGCGGCGGTTCCGTGCAGAAAGTCACCCCCACCCCGCGGGCCTCTGAACTCGCGAAAAGCGCCGCGAGGCTGTGCGGGCTCGAAATCGCGGGCGTCGACCTGCTGGAGACGAAAAGGGGGCCTCTGGTTCTGGAGGTGAACGCCGCTCCCGGCTTCGAAGGCGTGGAGCGCGCCGGCGGACCCGATGTGGCGCCCGTCATCATCGATCACGTCGAGCGGCGTTACGAGGGATGGAAGAAGAGAAAAACCTGAATCGTTTGCCGGTCTTTGCGCCCCGGCCTATAATCCACAGCCGGTCTTGAAGGATTGATGAGGGAGACTCGATTTGAGCGACATCGACGCCATATGCCTTGCGGCGAGGAGTGCCGCGCTCGCACTGGCGCCCTTGACGAACGAGGTGCGGAACCGCGCCTTGGCCGCCATGGCGGACGCGATTGACGAGAACTCAGGAGCTATCCTGGATTCGAACGCACAAGATGTGACCGCTGCGGAACCGCTCGTAGCGAGCGGTGAGATGTCCGAGCCTTTTCTGAGACGCCTGGAACTCGGCGAGCGCAAGGTGGCGCAGATGGCGGACAGCGTACGCGCCGTGGCCGCCCTGTCCGATCCGCTGGGCGTGGCGCGGATGGCGACGCTCCTCGATGAGGAATTGACGCTCAGGCGGGTCACCTGTCCTTTGGGCGTGGTTGCCGCCGTGTTCGAGTCCCGTCCCGACGCGCTGGTGCAGATCGCCTCGCTTTGCCTGAAATCCGGCAACGCCGCCATCCTGAAAGGGGGCCGCGAGGCCGCGCACACGAATCGCTTTGTATGTGAGTTGCTCAGGGATGCGGCGTCTTCGACGGACGAGGTTCCCGCCGAGGCGCTTCAACTCGTCGAGGCGCGCGAAGACGTGCAGGCGCTCCTCTCGCGCGACGATGCGGTGGACCTGCTCATACCGCGCGGGAGCAACGAGTTCGTCCGCTACATCAAGGAGCACTCGAACATCCCGGTGCTGGGCCACGCGGACGGTATCTGCCATCTCTACGTGGATGCGGCGGCAGATACGGAGATGGCTGTTCGGCTGACGTTCGACGCCAAGACGCAATACCCCGCCGTCTGCAACGCCATCGAGACGCTTTTGGTGCACGAGAAAAAAGCGGGCGAGTTCCTCCCCCGGGCTGCCGAGGCGCTTGCGGAGAAAGGAGTGGCCATCCGGGGCTGCGATGCCACGCGGGCGATTCTTGTGAGCGCGGGCGAGGCAACGGAGGAAGACTGGGAGACGGAGTATCTGGATATCATCCTCTCCGTCCGGGTGGTGGAATCCTTGGCCCAAGCCGTCGATCACATCAACCGCTACGGCTCGCGCCACACCGACGCCATCGTCACGGCGGATGAGGCGGCGGCGCGGACGTTTCTCTCCAGAGTCGACGCCGCAAGCGTCATGTGGAACGCCTCCACGCGCCTGGCGGACGGCTTCCGCTACGGCTTCGGCGCCGAGGTGGGCATCGCCACGGACAAGATCCACGCGCGCGGCCCCGTGGGTCTCGAAGGCCTGGTGACCTATAAGTACCAACTCGAGGGAAACGGCCATCTCGTCTCGGATTACGAGGGGGCCGATGCGCGTCCCTTCCTCCACCGCCCGATTCCCTTAAACGAATAGAGTTCTCCTAAGTTTGGGCAAGTGGGTTGTCGCCTCGTTCCTCGTTCTGGGCGGTGCGCTCGTCGTCTTTTTATTTATCTTCCAGAACCCCAAACAAGAAGAAACGATTCTCACCACGGGTGAAGGTGCTGCGATCTTCGCGCAGAACTGCGCCGCCTGCCACGGGGAGCGTGCCGAGGGCAGGCGTGAACTGGGAAACCCCCTGCGCGGCCGCGCGCTTCCTCTCGTCTATATCAAAGAGGTCATCCGGCGGGGCAGGAACAGGATGCCTGCCCTGCCCCACATCCGGGGCGAGGCGCTCGAGAACGTGTCGAGATACGTGAATCGCCTGCCGTGATTTCGAGGTGCTGGCTTTTTCTCTCGCCTTTATCCCTCGCTTCGCTCGGCGGTCCTCACCGCGAAAGTGAAGCAGATCCCACCAAAGATGATCATGAGGAGTAGGGAGGGCCAGAGCCCCGGCAGGTTGGCCACGGCGTCCGGCGCGCTCAGGTAAAGCGTTCTCCTGAGAGCTGCCACGCCGTAGGTGAGCGGATTCACCTGCATGACGAGGCCGATGAGCGGGTGCGCGCCCGCGACCGGAAATACCGCGCCCGATAGCAGCCACAAGGGGATGAGCAGGAGATTCATGATGGAGTGGAACCCCTGGGTGGATTCGATCCGCCAGGCGAGCAGCAGGCCGAGCGCGGTCAGCGCGAAGCCGATCAGGCCCATCACCAGCACCGAGGCGAGGGCGGCCTCCAAATTGAGCGGAACGCCCGCCAGGGGCGTAGCGATGAGCAGGAGGACGCCTTGCAGCAGCGCAAGCGTCGCCCCGCCCAAGACTTGCCCCAGCACGATGGCCGAACGTGGAACGGGGGCTGCGAGCACGCCCTGTAAGAAGCGCGCTTTTCTGTCGTCCACCACGGCGAATGTCGAGAAGATGGCCGTGAAGAGCACCACCATGGCGATGATGCCCGGGTAGAAGTATTCCAGGTAGTCCTCCCCCCCGCCTCCCGCGTAGCGGAAGTTTCGCCCGAAGCCGCTGCCCAGCAGGAGCCAGAACAGGATGGGCTGGCCGAACGCGCCGATGATGCGGCTGCGCTGGCGCCCGAAGCGCACGATCTCGCGCTGCCAGATCGTCCCCATGCAAAGGAGATAGGGCGTCATGATTTCTGCGCCTCGGGGAGGTCTTCGTCCGCGTCGATGAAGCGCTTGCCCGTCTTGTTGATGAACACGTCCTCGAGCGTGGGCTTGCCCAGCGTAATGGAGCGCACCTCGCCGGGAAACGCCTCTGCGATTTTGGGTATGGCCGCGTGGGCGTCGTTCATCTCGGCGCGAAGCGACCCGTCCACACTCTTCACCTCACACGCGAACATCTCCTCCAGCTTCGCGCGCAGGGATTCGGGGTCTCCCGCCTCGATGGTGAGCACCTCGCCGCCCACTTCTTTTTTTAGCGCATCGGGCGCGCCGATGGCGACGAGGTCCCCCTCGTGGATGACGCCGACGCGATCCGCATGGTCGGCTTCTTCGATGAAGTGCGTGGTGAGCACGACCGTGGTGTTCGTCTCGTTTCTCAGGCGCTTGAGTTCGTTTCTGAAATCGATTCTGGCGCCGGGGTCGAGGCCCGTGCTGGGTTCATCGAGAAACAATATCTCGGGCCGGGGCAGGAGCGCCTTGGCGAGCTCCACCCTGCGTTGAAGCCCGCCCGAGAGGGTTTCGACATAATCCTTTTTCCTGTCGCTGATTCCGAATTGCGCGAGGAGCGTGTCGGCTGCGTTTCGCAGGGTGCTCCCGAGCATCCCGTGCAGCCTCCCGTGGTGGATCATGTTCTCGAACACGGTGAGCTTGGGGTCCAGGCCGGGCTGCTGAAAGACGACGCCGATTCTCTTTCGCACCGCATGGGGCGCATCGCGCACCGAATGGCCGAAGACCTGCGCGTCGCCCGCGGTCGGGCGCATGAGGGTGGTGATTATGCGGAACAGGGTGGTCTTGCCGCCTCCGTTCGGGCCCAGGAGCGCGAATATCTCGCCCTCCGAAACCTCGAAGCGCACATCCTTGAGCGCGACGCGGCTTCCGTAGCGGTGGGTGACGCCTTGGACGTCCAGGGCGGGTCCGAGGTCTGAGTTCAATTCAATCAGTCCCCATCATCTTCGGGTGAGAGTTTCCGGTTGAAAAAGTAATCCGCGTTCAGCCAGATGGCGCGGGAGTAGCGAAACGAGAATAGCGGAATCAGGATGCAAAGCCCACCCCAGACGATGAGTTGCGCCGCGAGACCCGGCGCCAGGAAGATTTCGGTGAGCAGATAACCGCCCAGGCAGATGATGACCGTGATGGCGTAGTTGATGTAGATGGCGCCGACGAAATAGCCCTGCTCACGCTCGATGAGGTAGCCGCAGCCCGGGCATCTCTCGTGCATGCGAAAAGGACCCGTGAAGAGGGGTTCGGGACATCTTGGGCACATCAGGGCGCATCCGCGTCTCAGGGCGCGCAGGAGTTCTCTCATGCCCTCGGATAGAGAACGTAGAGGAGCAGGTAGACCATGACGCCCGTCCAGGAAACGTAGAGCCAGATGGGGTACGTCCAGCGGGCGATGCGGCGGTGCCGCTCGAAATCCCCCCGCCACGCCCGGTAAAGGGTGATGATCGCCATGGGCGGCACGAGGACGGCCAGGGCCGAATGCGTGATGAGGATGAAGAAATACACCTTGCGAATCCAGCCCTCGCCGGTGAAGCCGACCGAACCTACGTTGAAATGATAGATGAGATAGGAGATGAGGAACAAAGTGGAGACCGCGAACGCGCTCACCATCAGGCGTTTATGGACTTCCACGTTCTTGGCGTAGATTTGCCGCACGCCCACCATGAGCAGGATCGCGCTCGTCGTGTTCAACAAGGCGTTCAGGGTGGGCAGATCTCGAAGCGACATGAATTATTTGGTTTTTGAAGCGTCTGGCGGCGAGCAGGAGCGGCCTAGAAATCCGGCAGCACCATCAGCACGACGAACACGCACAGGATGAGCGGAATCATGGCGATGAAGCCCAGCGCCAGCTTCTCGAACTTCAAGTGCATGAAGTAAAGCGCCACGAGCGCCGCCTTGGCAACGGCCATGATGACGAGGAGCGCGCCCTTCAATAACTGCGGATAGGCGGGGCTTGCCTCGGGTATGCCTGCCAGAACTTCGAGAATCGTGAGCGCCAGGAGCCACCAGAAGATGGTCATGTAGCTCACGTGATGATCGTCGTGTTGCGCGTGGCTTTCGCTTGCCATGATGTATGTGCTCTCCCTCGAACGAACCGGGCGCGCCGGGGACGCGCCCGAGATGGTTACAACAGATAGATGAACGTGAACACGAGAATCCAGACGAGGTCCACGAAGTGCCAGTAGAGGCCCGCGATTTCCACCTCGTTCCAGTTCGTCGCTGAATAGACGCCCTTTTTGCCGCGTAACGCGATGACGGCGAGGTAGATGACGCCGCCGGTCACGTGCATGCCGTGGAAGCCCGTGATGATGTAGAAGGTGGTGCCGAAGAGGCTGTCGCCCCATTTGTTGGCGGCGAGGCCCAACCCCAAGTTAATCAGGTGGGTCCATTCATAGGCCTGCAATGCCAGGAAGATAAGGCCGCCGCCTACGGTGAGCCACATGTACTTGACCAGTCCGTCCTGATCGCCTTTCTTGATGGCGTCCAGGCCCTTCACCATCGTCACGCTGCTGCATATGAGCAGGAACGTCATGAACGCGGTGAGCGAGATGCCCAGCACCTCGGTGGGGTTCGGCCAGTTCGCGCTGTTGCCCCGCATGATGGCGTAACCCGCCAGCAAGGTTCCGAACGACATGGCGTCGCCCGCCAGAAATACCCACATCCCCAGCTTGCCCCAGCTTTCTGGGGTAAGCGGCGTTTCCGCTGGTTCCACTCCGTGGGCGTGATCCACGGCGGCGGCTTCACTCACTGCGCCTTCTCCTTCTTAATCAGTAAAAATGCCTTTGTTCACCGGCTCTCTTTTCGAGCGCCGGAAATTGTATACGAAATAACCGCCCGTCACCGTGGCGATCACGAACGGCATGCTGATCAGAAAACCCATGCTCCAGAGAAAACCGGGCTCGCTGTCCACTCCGCACACCGCACAGGCGAAGGCGTAGTCCTGGACAGACAGGACGAGGCCCAAAGCTGTAGCGATGAGAACGGCAACGACTGGTTTCACCTGAATCTCCTTGAAGCGAGTATGCCACCCGCTTCGCGAAAGTGTCAACGTTTCAAGCCTTTCCTGCGTCATCAGAGCAGGTAGACCAGATAGAACAGAATCGGCCAAAGCCCCACTACGAGATGCCAGTACATCGCGCATGCGACCACCCCGTTGGGATTGCGGGCGGAGTATTTTCCCATATGCGCGCGAACGAGAACAGCGACCAGCCAGACGACCGCGCTCAACACGTGAAACCCGTGCGTTCCGATGATGGAGTAGAAGAGCGAGCCATACACGTTCGCCGAAGCGGTGAGTCCGAAGCTGACCAGCCGCACCCATTCATATCCCTGGATGGCGAGGAAGACGACGCCCAGAACGCCGGTGACCGTGAGCAGGCGCGGCAGGACCTTCGCGTCGCCTCTTTTGAGCGCAAGCTGCGCGCGGACCATCGTGTAGCTGCTCAGCAGCAGGAGGGCCGTGTTGACGGCGGTCACTTCCACCGGCAGGCGTGGCTGAAAGGGCGGCGGCCAGGGCTTCCCGCTGAAGCGGAAGACCAGGAAGGCCCCAATCAAGCCCGAGAAGAACATGATTTCGGCCGCGATCAGGACCAGCATGGCGAGCTGGGTGTTTCCGATTACGGGTTTTCCGGAGGGTGAGGATTCCCGGGAATCGTCTCCGTTTCCTCCTCCCCCGCCCCCGTTGTCATCGGGTGGTTCGGGCGGCGGAGGTGGTGGCGGCGCGCCTTCCCATCGCTCCGGGCTTTTTTTCGGCGGCGCTTCGAGTACCGGACTCAACGAATCTCCTCCCGCCTAGTTCTTGATGATGGCCACGGTCCACGCGAAGGCGGCCAGACATACGATGAAGAGAAACAGCAAAACCCCGGTAAGTCGGATTTTGTTCTTCTTATGCGTCTTGTCCATCGCTTCGTTCATCCGAAAATCATGGCCAGCAGAAGAGCCGGCAGATAAGTCAGCGAGTAGTAGAACAAACGCCTCGCGGACACAGAACCTTTTTCTCTGGCCATGTGAACGCCATACCCCAAGTAGATGAACCCCAGGATAGTAGAGAGGACGAAATAAAGGGGACCCGCCATGCCGATGAGTGCCGGGGCCATCCCGGCGGGAATGAGCGCCAGGCAATAGGAGACGACCTGCCTGCCCGTGCTCGCGCCGCCGGGGTCCTCGACGGGCAGAAGCTTGATGTCGGCTCTCGCAAAATCCTCGCGGTACATCACGGCGATCGCCAGCGCGTGGGGGATCTGCCAGAGGAACATGATGCAGAACACCACGAACGCCTCGATCGAGAGCGCGCCCGTAGCCGCCGCCCAGCCGATAACCGGCGGCATGGCGCCCGGAATCGCGCCCACCACGCTGTTCAGCGAGGTCGTGCGCTTGAGCGGCGTATACAGGAACAGGTAAAGCCCGCCGGTGGCCGCGATAAGAAGCGCGGTGAAGGGGTTCACGAAAACGGCCAGATAGGCCACGCCCGAAAGCATGACGGCCGAACCGAACAGGAGCGCATCGAACTTCAGAAGACGGCCATCGGGAAGCGGGCGTTTTTGTGTGCGGATCATCCGCGCGTCCAGGTCTTCCTCGGAAGCCTGGTTGAGCGCCAGCGCGCCGCCCGTTGCAAAGGCCGAGCCGATGAGCGTGTGAATGAGCAGGAGAATATCGAGGCCCCCGCCCGAGGCGAGGTAGAAGCCCGCGGCGGTGACGACAAGCACCATCGGCAGAATGCGCGGTTTCGTGAGTTCCAGGTAATCCACCGCTCTTCGCTTGGCGGCGTCGATGTTCATCGCATCCGTGCGAAGATTCGTCATGCGCGCGCACCTCCCGCCGCAACGGGCGTTTCGGTGGCCTTTAAGGCAAAGGGGCCGCCTTTATTGAGGCGAAGGGCTACGACGAGTGAGGCCGCGAAGAGCATCGCGCCCACCAAGACGTGGGCGGAGGTGACAGCGATGATGAGTCCGGGAGTGAAGGCCTCGCCCATGGCGGCGTATTTGCCGATCCACGAAGAAAATCCGAGCGCAAGCTGGACGAGCAGCAAGACCCACAGGAAGTTCACCTCTTTGGCGAGGGCGCCCGGGTTCGGCAGCTTCAGTATCCTGTAAGAGAGCAGGATGACGTGGATGGTGCTCAGCGCCGCGAAGAGCAGATGGGCGTCGAGCCTGTTCCCGGTGTGGCGCAGCACAGCGCCGAAGATGATCTGGACGTAGAGCAGAAAGACCGTGATGAGGCTCAGCCTGGCCAGCCGTCTGTCGTCAACGGTGTCTGTTTCCTCATGCCAGCCTCGGGAGGTAAACAGCGCCAAACTCACCATGAGGCCGAAGAAAATCTGCGCGACGCAGGCGTGGACGATGGCCAGGTTGAGTTTGATGAGCACCACCCGCATGCCGCCGAGCAAGCCCTGTAAAATCACCAGACCGACCGCGAACGCACCCAGCCGGCGGATCCATTTGCGCTCATCGGTTTTCCAGATGGCGGCGGCCGTCAGGATGGTGAGGATCCCCACCAGCGAGCCGAGCAGACGGTGCGAGTGTTCGATGAAGACGCCGCCCACCATCTTCGACCAGGGAAATAAGAACATGTTGTAGCCGAACGTGGTGGGCCAGTCGGGAACGGCGAGGCCCGAACCGGTGCTTGTCACCAGACCGCCGGCGAGGATAAGCACGACGGTGAAGACGCAGGTCAGCAGGGCGAAACGATGGGGCCAGCCTCCCCCTTTCACGGCGGGAAGGCCGGCACGGCGGTCAGATGCCATGCGCGTTCTCTCCCGGGGTAGTTTGCGTCGGCGGCGCTAGTGGCCGGCTTCGGCGTACTTGGGATCGATGGCTTCGGTCTGCGGCGCCCAGTCCGCTTCCTCGCCGGGGACGCTGTATTCATAGGGTCCGCGCTGGACCACCGGCAGCGTGGGGCCGAAGTTTCCGTGCGGCGCCGGCGTAGGCGCCACCCACTCGAGCGTGTTGGCGTCCCAGGGATTCTGGGGCGCGTCGGCGCCCAGCGGAGCCATGTTCTTCTCGAGATAGCGGTAGATCCACACCGCAAGCGCGATGGCGACAATCGTGCCCACGATGCGCCCGCCCATCGAGAGTTCGGGCTCCATCATGCCCTCGAACAACACCGCCACGCTCTTGTAGCCGATGAAGCCGACCACGATGGCCGAGACCGCCTGGGTGAGCACGCGGAACCACTTCGCGTTCCAGCGGAAGACGGTGGCGAAGAAGTTGAACACGAAGGGAATCTGCGAGAGTCCCAGCGCCAGCGCGGAGAGGGTGATCATCACGTTGATCGGCTGCATCCCCTGCAGGAATTCATACTGCATGGGGTTATAGATGCGCCGCATGTGGCCGCCCACGCCCAGGATGTGCATCGGGAAGAACACCATGTTGAAGAAGATAAACGTGAGCCAGAAGTGCACCTTGCCCAGCGCCTCGTCCATGGACCTTCCGAACATTTTTGGGAACCAGTGCTGTATGCCGCCGAAGAGCGCAAAGACGCTGCCGCCGAAGATGACGTAGTGGAAATGCGCCACGATGAAGTAGGTGTCGTGAATGTAGATATCCACCACGTTCGACGCCATGAAGATGCCGCTCAGCCCGCCGATGACGAACAGGATGACGAACGCCAGGGCGTGGAGCATCGGCACGGTGAAGCGGATCGAGCCCCCCCATAGGGTGCCCAGCCAGTTGAAGGTCTTGATTGCCGATGGTATCGCGATGACGAGCGTCGTCATCATGAAGGCCGAACCAAGTGCCGGGTTCATGCCGGACTGGAACATGTGGTGGCCCCAGACGATCCAGGACAAGAAGGCGATGGCGAGCATGGCGTACACCATGGCCCGGTAGCCGAAAATCGGTTTTCTGCAGTAAACCGGCAACAACTCCGAAGCGATGCCCATGCCCGGAAGGATGAGGATGTAGACTTCCGGGTGGCCAAAGTACCAGAACAGATGCTGCCACAGGAGGGGTTCGCCCCCCTTCGCGGGATTGAAGAAGTTGGTCTCGAACACGCGGTCGAATATCATCATCGCGCCCGCGGAGCCCAAGATAGGCAGTGCCAGCAGACCCAGAATGGCGGTGACGAACAGCGACCACACGACGAGCGGCACCCGGAACCAGGTCATGCCCTCCGTGCGCATGTTGATGAGCGTGGTGATGTAGTTGATCGAGCCCATGAGCGAGGAGAAACTGAGCACGAACAGACTTAACGCCCATAACGTCTGCCCCATGAAGACGCCGGTGTATTCCGGCACGGTGGATAACGGCGCGTAACCGGTCCAGCCGGAAGCGGCGTGTCCTCCCTCGACGAAAAATCCGGCGGTCATGATGACGGCGCCGAGTACGGCGACCCAGAACGAGAGCATGTTCAGCAGCGGGAACGCCATGTCGCGCGCCCCGATCATCAGCGGGATGAGGAAGTTACCGAAACAGCCCACCAGAATCGGCATCACGACGAGGAACACCATGATGGTCGCGTGCATGGTGACCGCCATGTTGTAGAAGTTCGGCGTGACGTAGCCCTCGGGCATGCCCTCGCTCTCGTCCGATATCCACTCGAAGCCCCAGACCTGGGTCTCCGGCCAGGCGAGCTGCCAGCGGAAGATCAGGGCGAGAATTCCGCCGACGACCATCATGATGAGACCGAGCCAGAGGAACTGCCTGGCGATCATCTTGTGGTCCAGCGAGAAGACGTATGTGCTCCAGAACCCACCCTCGTGGTGGTCGTGAGCGCCGTGTGCGTCTGCCGTGGTTTCGCTCATGGTTTCCTGCATCCCTCGTAAGTTTGGTTTACCGGAGGAAAACTCCCGCCGACACGTTCAAAATATGAAAGAGGGCGCGCGCGCCCTCATGAAATACAGTCGTTTACTTGTCCTTCTCTTCCCAGGCCTTCTTGCGCCATTTCGCGTAGTCCGCCTCGGAGTGGACGATGAGTTCCCCGTTCATGCCGGAGTGCCCGAAGCCGCAAAGCTCGGCGCAGGGGATTTCGTATTTGCCCACCTTGGTCAGCGTGAACCACAGCGGAATCGTGCGGCCCGGAACCACGTCCTGTTTCATGCGGGCCTGGGGGACGAAGAAGCTGTGGATGACGTCCGCGCCCTTGAGCAAGATGAACACCTGCTTGTTTACGGGCACGTTTAACTGGTTGTCGAGCACCAGATCGTCCTTGGTGCCGAATTTCCTGTCGTCTCCCGGGTAGCGGACGATCCAGTTGAACTGCTTGCCGGTTACCTCCACGCGAACGTGGGGGTTCTGGGGGATCGCCAGCTTGAGCTTCGCCCATGAGGTCTGCGTCATCAGGACGAAGACGAGCAGGATGAAGGTGGGAATCACCGTCCAGAGAATCTCCAGCATGTTGTTGCCGTGCGTGTATTTCGCCTTCACGCCCGGCTTGGCGCGGTATTTGATGATGAAATACGCCATGACGACGGCGACGGCGATGAAGACGACCACCGTCAGGTAGTAGGACACATAGAAGAGAAAGTCGATTTCCTCTCCTTCGATGGAGATGTTCTCCGGGAGCCAACTCATCATGATGAAGCGTATCCTCCGGGCCATGCAGCGTGAAGGCGGAGCGGAGACGCTCCCCCAATAACCGCGAAAAATGTATGGTTACCTTATAACCGCAAGGGGAGTCTAAAGGATAAACAAGAGAGTTTTCAAGCGCGCGCGGGAAAATAATTTGTATTAAAGGCGGGGGTAGTTTCCCCGTTTTGTTTGCAAGATGCGCGTCTTGCGGGCTATAAAGAAATAGCGCGCCAGTAGCTCAGCTGGATAGAGCGTCTGACTACGGATCAGAAGGTCGGGAGTTCGAATCTTCCCTGGCGCACCACCGGATACGAGAAGGCCGGGGCCATGCGGCCCCGGTTTTTTGCTTCGGATTATTCCTTTGGCTCCCAATACCCCCAAAAATCTCTTGTTGTAGAATGTCTCTACAATATCTCTGTATTCTTCATCGCCCCGGCGTGCTTCCATCGCCGGTCTCGGGCCTCGCCCCCTTCGCCAGTGAAGGATTTTCACCAAATCCGCCTGGGAACCAAAGGCCGCTCCCCAAGAAATCTTCCGCTGGCCACCCCCTTGCGAGAGGATTGTTTTTACTGGAAATAACGCTATATGGAGGATTCCGGGGTAATGCTCGGTTTTTTTATGTTTTGCATTTTGTTACGGAAGGGTTACAATACAGGATATATGCAAGAACGGATTTATATATGCGCCAATAAAAATTTCGCCCTGTGGATGTTCGGTGTTTTCATCAAGTAGGGAGGAATCTTTATCGGAGGATGCTCAATGTTTGCGGCGCGGGATGTGACTCCTGACTCCCGCGTTCAGGATGTGCGGCATATTGGGTTGTTTCCTATCAATAAGGAGGCGCTTGTATGAATGCGAAGATCTTCTGGCTGTTCGCCTTCGTCGTGCTCTATTGGGCCTACTGCATTTTCTGGGGCATCAAGTGCGCGAGGATGGCGAGAACGGCCGGCGACTATTTCATTGCGGGTCGCCAGCTATCCATGTGGGTGTTCGTCCTGGCGGCGACGGCGACGTCGTTTTCCGGGTGGACGTTCATGGGACACCCGGGACTCATCTATCGAGACGGGTTCCAGTACGCCTACGCTTCGTTCTACACCATCACCATTCCCTTTACCGGGGTGATATTCCTGAAGCGCCAGTGGATGCTGGGCAAACGCTACGGATACGTCACGCCCGGTGAAATGTTCGCCGACTACTTCCAGGGCGACGCCATCCGCATCCTCACGGTGATCGTGGCCATGTTGTTCTCGATTCCCTACCTCGGCGTTCAGCTCGGGGCTTCGGGCTTCTTGTTCAACGTGCTGACCGACGGCGTATTCAGCGTAAACGTGGGCATGTGGCTGCTCTCGGCCGTCGTGCTCATCTACGTGGCAGCCGGGGGTCTGCGCGCCGTGGCCTACGTGGATACGCTCCAGTGCATTCTGCTTGCGCTGGGCATCGTCATCACCGGCTTTATCGCGCTCAGCATCGCTGGCGGATGGGGTGCGCTGAACGAGGGCCTCGCCAAGCTGGCGGCCTCCCCGGTGGGCAAGTGGGGAACGACGAAAGGATACGGCGGCGGCGACTACAACGCCTATTTCGCCATCCCTGGCGTCATCCAGTTCACAGCCGGCCTGGGCAAGCAGACGCCCGTGGGTGGTCTGTGGACGGGCATCATGTGCCTGACCTACATGTTCGCGCTCATGGGGATTCAGTCTTCCCCGGCGTTCTCCATGTGGGCGTTCTCGAACAACAACCCGCGCCCCTTCGCGCCCCAGCAGGTCTGGGCGTCTTCGGCGGGCATCGGGTTCATCCTGTTCTTCTTCACCGCGTCCCAGGGAATGGGCGCGCACCTTCTCGGCGCGAACCCGGCGGTGACCAAGGCGGGTCTGGCGATATCGGACGTGCTGGCCGCGTCCATTGCGAAAAAGCCCGACTCGCTGGTTCCGTATTATTTCAACTACATTGCGGATGCGGCGCCGTGGCTGGTCGGACTACTGGCCGTCTGCGCCCTGGCCGCCATGCAGTCTACGGGCGCGGCGTACATGTCCACGGCGGGCGGCATGCTCACCCGCGATCTCTACAAGAGATATCTGAACCCCGGCGCCTCGCATGAAACCCAAAAGGTGGCGGGACGGATAGGCGTTTTGATCATCGTGGTCTCTGCGCTCCTTGTGGCGACGTTCTCGAGAGACGCGCTCGTGTTGCTTGGAGGACTCGCCGTCGCCTTCGGCTTCCAGATGTGGCCGGCGCTGGCGGCGGTGTGCTGGATGCCGAAAATCACGAGGCAAGGCGCCACGTGGGGATTGGCGGCGGGTCTTTTGGCCGTTATCTTCACGGAAAACTTCGGCCTCACGATTCTCAAGGGAATCGGCATCGACGTCTGGGGCCGCTGGCCGTGGACGATTCACTCCGCCGGCTGGGGCATCATCTTCAACGTGGCGGTCTGCTGGATCGTCTCCGCGCAAACGCAGGACGCGGCGGCGGCGGCGCACCGGCAGAAGTATCACGACTTCCTGGCCGAGCACGCTTCGCTCTCGCCGGAGAAACAGGGCCTCGTCCCCATGGCGTGGGGCGTTACGCTGGCCTGGATGTTCTTCGGCATCGGCCCGGGTGCCGTTATCGGCAACTGGATTTTCGGCGCCCCGAACGCTGGTTACGCGGCATGGACTTTCGGCATACCCTCCATTTGGGCCTGGCAGATTCTATTCTGGGCCCTTGGCGTCGGCATGATGTGGCTGCTCGCCTACAAGATGGAGATGTCGACGGTGCCCGAGACGGAGATCGAGGCGCTCGTGGAGGACATCGGCGACGTGGCTGCGCAGCAGGCGGGATCGTCCTAGACGAGACCGCAATGATGTAGGCATCACCATGCGGGGGAGGGGTATGTGTCCCTCCCCCGCGTTGTTTTTCCGCCGCCCTGATGGCTGAACGACCGATGGCTGAACTGTTCACCGCAAAATACATGCTGCTATGGGTTATTGCGCTGGCCGCCGCGCTGTTTCTGCCCGTGCGCCAACTCATCTGGGTGCTCTACGTCAGGCGGGCGGAGAGAGACGGTTCCGAAACCTCGGACGAGGAACGCCTCGCACTCAAAAATCGCGCCGGAATGACGGCGGTGCTGCTCTGCTTCGTTTTCTCCTATTTCTATATGAACCATCTTTTCAGGTAGTCCTGATGAATCCGCGCGTGCTCAAGCGCTTCATCAAAAACATGGCGATCCTCATTTTCGTCATGTTCTCCGCGTGGGCGTTGTGGGAGATGTACGCCAAGGAAGCGCCGGGGGATTACGCCACCCGCGAGGGCGACATCCGGCTCACCGAGGGGAACTACGAGGAGGCGCTCGCGAGTTTCAACCGGGCGCTGCGCGAAAGGCCGAACCACCGCGGCGCGCTGATGGGCCGCGCGCTGGTGTACATCAAGACGAAGCAATACGGGGAGGCTTCGGCCGAACTCACCTATCTCATCGACTATCTCAGAAAAAATCTCGAACCCGACGACCCGACAGGCGCAGGCGTCATGGCGGCGGCATACGCCAACCGGGGCATCGTCCACGACACGAAGGGCCGCTACAAGGAAGCGCTTGCCGATTACATCGAAGCGCTCAGGACCGACGAGGGAGCGCTGGACGGGCCCGGAATCATCGACAAGGTGATCTACGGCACGCCGAACCCGTCCACGGTGCGCAAGCGCGCGATATACCTGAAAGAACAACTCGCCCTTCCGCCGGAAAAACGCCTGTTGCGCGTGCAAGAGATCGACGCGGCGCAGCGGATGCACAAACCCTGAAGTCTATACGGAAACGATTTGGCGATTCAGCGGGCGTGACGCCCTAGAAACGCACGATGCCGAGAACGTCCTGGAACAGGACCAGAAAGAAGAATACCGCGGCGATGCAGCCGAAGAGCAGGTGGACGAAATCGGCTCCCCCGTCGGGGTTTTTCGTGCGGATGGCCTTGATGGCGATGAAGCCCGTGACGAACAAGAAGATGAAGTTCACGGCTTGCTGGTTCTCGCCTGCGAAATCGAACATGACCAACCTCGGCTTGGAAGTTGAATCCACGCTATCTGTTGTAGCGGCCCGGTGCCAGAGACGTATCCTCTATATTGCGCTCCTTCTCCGTCGCCTTTATTTCTTTTTTCTCGAAGTAGGGCGGCAGGAAAGAGGTGCTCTCCCCGGCGACGAGGTGACTCAGCCAGACGATGCCGGTCATGATCGACACCATGAGGGTGGCGGTCACGATGAAGCGCTTGATATCAGCGGGGAGTTTTTTGCCGTAATCCTTGTCGTACCTGTGATAGGCGGGATCATTCTCATCCAGCTCACCCTGTTTATCGAGGGCGAGTATCTGGTGTGCATGGCGGCGCGCCCAGAAGGGCACCTGATCGTAAAGCATATACGCCATGAAGAGTTGATTGATGAGTTCTTCTGACATCTCCTCGCCGTACCATTCGCTGTAGGCGAGTTGCAGGAACTGGAACTCTCCCACCTGCAGCAGATTCGCCGCCTTGGCGACTTCGGCGCGCTGGGCGCTTTCCTCCCGATCGGGACGGATGAGCGTCTGAAAGAAAGTCACCATGTCGATTCCCCGACAAATTGAGTTCTCAGCGGCATTTGCGTTGAAGACCAAAGATGCACCGCCAGCCTAAGCCCTTTGCCAGCCTGCGTCAATTTTGCGTTTGGAGGGAGATTTTCGCACAAAAGAACGTGCCCGGCGATAGCCATCGTGTTGGATGATGTGCTACTTGACGGTCTCTTTTTTTGCTTCCTCGACTTCCTGTGGAAAGAGCGCGGCGTGGGTCTCCTCGAAAAGGTGTTTCCCCACGGCGAGTTGCATGGTGGCGGGCATGACCTTTTTCGCCAACCTGATCATTTGCGTGGATTTATCGCGAATGTCCCACTGGGCGTGGGGGTCTTCCCTGAGCCTCGATACGTGGTAGAGCTCGCGCGCGTTCGATGAGAACAGCACGCGCCGTTTGTGCGCGTTCGTGAGCACGTAGGGGGCGGCCAGCGGGGTTTGCTCGGCGATTTTCTCGTACGCGGCGTTGGTTTCATCCACGGCGGCCTGAAACTCGGGCGTCGCGCCCGCCTCGGGGATAGCCGAGGGCACCGTCACGCCCAGAGAGATGTCATAGGGCTGGGTGTTCAGGGTAGACATGCGGTGGCGTTTTAACTGCCCGAAACAAGCGGCGGAGAGCGTCACCTCGAATACGCAGCGCACGTTCTCGAATTCGCGGAGCACGGCGTCGTGTCCGCGCATGAGGCGGAACGTGGAGGCGATGAAGCGCGCGCGCTCATCCTCGCTCATCTCTTTGGCTGCCGCCTTACAATGCGACATTGTTTTCCCTGAGGATGAATGGAGGAGCGCCGCGGCGATGAGCGCGTCCGCGTCCGGGGTGACGTCGATCAAGGAGACGTCTTTTTCCTCGGCGATGGGCGGAGCCGGCTCGATTCCTTCGTCCAAACGCCTGATGATGTCCGAAGTCTCCTCCCTGAGCGCCGCCCGGGTGTGGGTGTTGTATTCGGTGGGGTCGGTGTATTTCACCAGAGAGGGCGCGACGCCCTCGACGCATTCATACAGACGGCGCGCGTATTCCCTGATTTCCGCGAGGGGATGTGAAGCGCAGCGGCAGATGACGTGTTCGAGGCTCCTCGCGCTGAGCGTCATGCCGATTTGCGATTCCGTGGCGAAGGAGACGATGTAGCGCGCGTCCTCCTTGGCCCAGCCCTCCAGCGTCTTGTGGTTTCTCTTCTTCGCGGCGAGTTCGGGGTTTTTCTCGAACACCCAGGGCCTGAGCTTCTCGTACAGCGCGTGATAGCAGGCGTTCTGGGCCTTTATCGTCTGGATGAAAAGGCTCCTCATGCCCGCTTTTTCGATTTCCTCAGGGATCACGAAATCATCTTCTAACAGGATGTAGCGCTGGCTCTTCTCGGTGTAGGCCAGAAGCCTGAACTTCTGAATCTCCTCCACCGCGTAACGGCTCACGCCGATGACGTCGATGTTGAAGCTCGCGTGCTCAGCCACGGAGCTGTGCCCGTAGCCGAAGATGATGGTCTGGTTGCTCTTTCGCGCCTTTTCCACCTCTTCGCGCGCGATGGCGCGGAGTTCGTCGATGGGCCGCGGATCGCGGCTGATGCGCGCGTAGGACGCGCTGATGGGCTCGGGCGTCAGGTTGTCGCGTTCGAGAAAATCGGCGGCCCTGCGTTGGAGTTCCGCCGCCTGCGCGCGCAGTTCGGCCTCGCTCATGGCGTCGAGGCGGCTCTCCTCCCAGCCGTGGGCGGCGGGCTCGATGATCTCTTTTTTCATCTGGCGGAGTACGTCGACGTCGACGTTGTGACCGGCGAGAACGATGCGCATGTGAAAGGCCGTTTCCCGAGCGGCGGGCGTTGCTTCTGGTTCATTGAATTTTTGGAAGCGCCATTATGAACCTTGAGCCCCGAAAGAACAAGCGGAAAGTTTCTGCAGAGCGCCCACGCTGTGTTTGCTCGTGGAGGCTTCACTCCTTAGTTGCGGTTTTTCAAGGGTTTTGGGATGATAATTCAATTTATTGCCGCTGACGGCCGGCGCGCATGGCGCGCCCCTCATGAGAAAGAGGAGATTCGTGAGCTCTCTCATCGCCCGAACCATACCCGTTCTCATCATTCTTGCATCTTTCGGCTTGAACATCGTAGCCTCCGAAGCCGGGCGTCCACGCAAGCGGCCCCCGCCGATGGTGTCCGTAGCGAAGGTGATCGAACGCGAGGTGAGAAACCGCCTCACCGCCGTGGGCAGCGTGGCGCCTTACCGCCGCTCGGTCGTGAGCAGCGAGCTTGAGGGCCGCGTTCAGTCGGCCCCGCTCAAGGTGGGTGATCTCGTCCGCGCGAACAAGACGGTGCTCGCTACGGTGGGTCGCTCGGGGCTCCAGATTGACCTGCGCATCCTGCGCGCGGAACTCGAGAAGGCGCGCCAGGACCTCCTGCGCCTGGAACGCGGAAAACGCCCCGAGGAAATCGCGGCGCTTCAGGCCAAGGTTCGCGAGCGCGAAGCGCAGATGAGAAACAACGAGCTTGAGTTGAACCGCGCGCGGGATCTGTATGAGAAAAAAATTCTGGACAAGGCCAGCTATGATCGCGCCGAAGCCGCCTACGAGGCCAGTTGGCAGTTGTTCGAAGAGGCTTCCCGCAATCTGGAGATCGCCAGACTCGGCCCCCGGCGGGAGGAGAAGGCCCGCGCCAAGGCGGAAGTGGACAGGGTGCGGGCGCGCGTCGCCCGGGTGCGCGACGATCTGGCCAAGACGAAAATTCGCTCCCCGCTCACGGGTTTCATCACTCAGGAGTGGGTGGAGGTCGGCCAATGGCTCACCAAGGGGGGCCGCGTGGCCGAGGTCATCGAACTCGACAAGGTGCTGGTGCAGGCCCCGATTGCGGAGCGGCGCATATCCTTGGTTCGGGTGGGCGATGAGGCGCGCGTCGTCATCGACGCTCTGGAGGGCCGGACGTTCAGGGGCCGGGTGCGCGGCGTCATCCCCAAGGCGGACCCCAAGAGCCGGACCTTCCCGGTGGAAGTAGAGATAACGAACACCGAATCCTACGATCTCAAGGCCGGCATGTTCGCCCGCCTGAGCCTCGAATACGGAAAGGCGGTCAGAATGGTTCTGGTGCCCAAGGACGCCATGATCTTGAGGGCGCGTGGGGCTTCTGTCTTCGTCTTCGAGAAAGGGCGCGTTCGCGAGGTTTCCTTCGCGCAGGGCAGAAGCGTGGATTCATTCATGGAGGTCACGGGCGGCGCGCTCAAGGCCGGCATGCAGGTGGTTGTGAAAGGTAATGAAAACTTGAGAGCCGGCATGCCCGTTCGTCTTCAGGGCCGGGGCGGCAGGCCCGGCGGAGGGCGCGGCGGCCCCCCGAGAGGCAGCCCTCGAAGAGGCAGAAAGCCCGCCGCTGATTCCCGGCGCGGAGCCGGTGGATGAGGAACGCTTGGCCAAGGCTTGTTGAATAAGAGCAGAACCGTGAATGTGGCGGAACGGATATGAACACAGCTACACGCATCAGAAATTCGTAGTAAAGCCGCCGATGAAGGAGAGGGGATGAATCTGCCCCGTGCGAGCGTCAAATATCCCGTCACGACCACCGTCGGCGTCATTCTGGCGGTGCTCTTCGGCGCCATCAGCCTCTACCGGATTCCGGTGCAGATGACGCCCACGGTCGACAGGCCCGTCATAACGGTGGAAACCGAATACAGCGGCGCCGCGCCGCTGGAGGTAGAAGAGGAGGTGACGAAGCCCAAAGAGGAGAAACTCACCTCGGTGGAGGGCCTCGACCGGATGACCTCGCGCAGCGAGGAGGGCAAATCCCGCGTCTTTCTCGAATTCGACTGGGACGTGGATAAGGACGTGGCCCGCCTCGACGTCTCGGAGAAACTCGGTCTCGTGCGCGACCTACCGGATGATTCAGACCGCTCCACCGTCAACGCGCTCAACTCGGATTCCGAGAACCCCATCGCCTGGATAATCATCGAAACCAAACTTCCCATCAACGATGTTCGCGTAGAGGGAGACGCCGTCATCCGGCCGAAGCTCGAGCGCGTGGAAGGCGTGGGCCAGGTCTGGATGTTCGGCGGCCGAGACAGGGAGGTGCGCGTCACGCTCGATTACACGGCCATGAGCGCGCGCGGCATCACGGTCTCCGCCTTGAGAGAGGCACTGCGGCGCGAGAACAAGAACACCAAAGCGGGCAGGATCGACGAGGGCAAGCGCCGCTACGCGGTGCGAACGGTGGGCAACTTCACGCGCCTCGACCAGTTGCGCAACACCATCATCGCGCAAAACGGAAGCGGGGCCGTCTACCTGCGCGACGTGGCGAAGGTTTCCTTCGACTACGGCGACCCCACCCGCTACATTCGTATCCGGCGCGTGCCCACCATGGCTTTCGGGGTTTTGCGAAAGACGGGCGCGAACACCATCGAGGTGATGGCGGGGGTCAAGAAGGCGATCGCCGAAGTCAACGAAATCTACGCGGGGCGCGGCATCAAACTCATGCAGGTCTATGACGAGACTGACTACATCCACCAGTCACGCTCCCTGGTGATCAACAACATCTTCATAGGCGGCGCGCTTGCGATAGGCGTGCTGCTCCTGTTCCTGGGGAGTCTTTCGAGCGTGATGGTTATCGGCGTCGCCATCCCGGTCACCGTCGTCTCCACGTTCATCCTGATCTTCGTGCTGGATCGTTCCATCAACATCATTTCGCTTGCGGGCATGGCGTTCGCCGTCGGCATGGTGGTGGACAATTCCGTCGTCGTGCTGGAGAACATCTTCCGCCACCGCGAGATGGGAAAGAGCAAGTGGGACGCCGCCGTGGACGGCGCGCAGGAGGTCTGGGGGGCGGTGCTGGCCTCCACGCTGACCACGCTGGCTGTCTTCGTTCCCGTGGTGTTCGTCCAGGACGAATCGGGCCAGCTCTTCCGCGACATCGCCATCGCAATCAGCGTGGCCGTGGCACTCTCCCTCATCGTATCCATCTCTGTGGTGCCCATGCTGAGTTCGCGCATCTTGAGCGGCGCTGGGAAGATCTCACCGCTGGCCCACTTTTTCCGCATCCTCGGAGTATACGCGCTGGGGAGGTTTTGCCGGAGAATCTACGTGGGCGTCCTCTCCTGGCTGTTGCGCGGGGTGGTCCGCCGCCTGTTCGTGGCCACGGGCATCACGGCGGGCGCCGTCGCCCTGGCGGTGATGTTCTTCCCGCCCATCGACTATCTGCCCAAGGGCAACCGCAACCTCATATTCGCGTTCATGCGCACGCCGCCGGGCCTGAACCTCGACGAGATGGACAGGATCGTGCGGATTCTGGAGACGCGGCTCGACCGAGTGGAGGAGATCGACCGGTTTTTCGCCGTGGCGCGCGCGCAGAACCCCATCATCGGCATGATCGCAAAGAAAGAACATTCCGATCTCGCCTCCATGCGGCGGCTCGTGCGCAAGTTGTTCGGAATGATGCAGGGCATACCGGGGGTGCGCGCGTTTGTCACCCAGGCGTCGTTGTTCAGGCGGCGCGGCTCGGGCTTCATCGGCGGGATCAACTTACAGGTCGACATCACGGGAGACAGCCTGAGCGAGATTCAGCGCATCGCCGCCGACGTGGGCGCCAGGGCGCGCGGGCTCGGGGGCGTGCGCTTCGTGAACTCGAGCTTCGATTTGGGTAACCCCGAGCTCCAGGTGCACGTGGATCGCCAGAAAACGGCGGAATTCGGGCTGTCGGTCTCCGAGATCGGGAACGTCGTGGAAACGCTCGTGAACGGAACCAAGGCCGGTCTTTTCCGGGACCGCGGGGAGGAACTCGACATCGTCCTGCGCGGGCCGCTTTCGGATTTCACGAGAACGCAGCGGATCGAGGAGATCAAGCTGCATACGCCCGAGGGGCAGGTCGTTTCGCTCGGCGACATCGCCAGAGTAAGGGCGGCGCTCGGGCCAACGAAAGTCGAGCATATCGACCGCGACCGCTCCGTGTCGCTTACGGTCAACATCGGCGAGGAACTCCCGCTCCAGGATGCCATCGACAAGATGAAGCGGGAGGTCATCAACCCGATGCGCCAGACGCTTCCGCTCGGCTATTCGCTGGACGTGAGCGGACGGGCGAAGGACCTGGAGCGGACCTGGGGGTCGCTTCAGTGGTCGCTGGTGCTCGCTGTCCTGATCACCTATCTGCTGATGGCGGCCCTGTTCGAGGCGTGGAGCTACCCACTCATCATCATGTTCAGCGTGCCGTTCGCCGCAACGGGCGGCGTGCTGATGGTGAGCTTCATGAACTCGATAGAACCCTCGGTGAAGATGGACACGCTGACCATGTTGGGCTTCATCATTCTGACGGGCATCGTGGTGAACAACGCGATTCTGCTCGTCCACCAGGCGCTGAACCATTTCCGGGCCGGTCTGCCCATGCGCGAGGCGATTCTCGAGAGCGCGCGCGACAGGATGCGCCCCATCTTCATGACGACCACGACGACCGTTCTCGGCATGCTACCGCTGGTGCTCGCCTCCGGCGCGGGCAGCGAACTCTACCGGGGGTTGGGATCGGCCGTCTTGGGCGGGCTGGCCATGTCCACGATCTTCACCCTGCTGCTGATACCGGTCGTTTTCTCGTTGTGGGTGGATTTCCTGGCGCTCATCCGGCCGGCCAGTTTCGCCGCTGCGCCGGCAGCTGCGCCGAGCGGGGCGAGCGGCGCGCCTTCTGAGCGCGTGAGACCGCGAAAATCCGTCAACCTCATCGAAGACGAGGACTAACCGCCCGCCTCGGCCAGAAACGCATCCACGGCCGCGTTCCACTCCGTGTGAGAGCGGCGGTAGCTGTAGTGGCCTCCCTCCTCCAGAATCACGAGCTTCGAGCCCGCTATCGCCTTTTGTAAGTCCTGGGCGAAATAGGGCGGGGTGAGGGCGTCGTCTTTCGCGGCGATGATAAGCGAAGGCTTGTCGATCTTGTGAATCTCGGACGTCCTGTCGTGGGTGAGCGTCATGTCGAGCCGCGCGGTGATGACGTCCACCGGCGCGATGGTGTCCTTCTGGCGCGCTTCGAGCTCCAGGAGGTTCTCGTACATGTTCACGAACTGCGTCCACCCGCACGTCCAGAGCGAACTGAACTTGATGTATTCCTCCAGCCCGTAGGCCTCGGCGATCTGCTTGCGCGAGGTCTGGAGGCGCGTCATGTAGGGGTCCGCCGTCGTCCATGTGTTGGTGAACACGCAGCAGCCTATCCGGTCGGGATAATCGAGCGCCAGGTTCTGCAGAATGCAGCCTCCAGTTGATGTGCCCGCCACGTGGGCCTTCTCGATTCCCAGCGTGTCGAGCAGGGCGACCGCGTCCTGCGCGATGATGCCTGTGGAGTAGGCGTCCTTGGGCTTGTCGCTCTCGCCCGTCCCCCGGTGGTCGAAGGTGATGCAGCGGTAACGATCCGAAAAATGGGGCATCTGGAAATCCCAAGCGTCGAGAAGTCCCATCAGACCGGGAATGAACAGGAACGCCTCCCCCTCTCCTCGTTCCGCGTAGTTGAGTTGTATATCACCGGCTTGAATGCGTGGCATGACTTCTCCTTATCGGTTTATTCGTTCTCGTCGTTCAGGATTTCAGCCACCTCCACCCGGCGTCCCTCTTTCGCGGAGCGTACGCCCGCTCGGATGACGGCGAGTGAGGATGTGGCGGCATCGCCTTCCATCTCGGGCGCAGCACCTCCGCAAACGGCGTCCGCGAACTCCTCAAGTTCCTCCTTGATGGTGTCGTTTTTCTCGCACGCCACCGCTTGAGGCGCCTTCTCGCCCCGGTAGAGGACGCGCAGGCCGTCGAAGAGCGTGTAGTAGGCCGTGGCCGTCTTCCCGTAGATGTTCATGAGGTAGTACTCGGACGCCGAGGCGTAGCTCGCCGTCAGGTTCGAGATGGCGCCCGACTCGTGCTCGAGGATCAGGTTCGCCACGTCGGGGTTGTCACCGGGCAGGACGAGTTGCGCCGTGCGGCCCGAGACGGCGGCGATGGGACCCATGATGTAGGTCAGCACGTCGGCGTAGTGGATACCGATCTGGAGCATGACGCCGCCCGGCATGGCGTCAGCCTGGTAGCGCCAGTGGCCGAGTTCGAACTGGCCCTCCCTGTCCCTGCTGATGTTGCACTCCGCCTGCACGAGCCTGCCGAATTCGCCCGCGTCTATCTTCTCCCTGATCCATCGGAAGTGGTTCTCCCGCCGCCTCTGGTAGCCGATGGCGAGCACCACGCCCGCCTCCGCGCAAGCTCGGGTGAGCGCCTTGCCGTCGGAGACGGTGTGGGCGATGGGTTTGTCCAGAAAAACGTGCTTGCCCGCCTCGGCCGCCGCTTTCGTGGATTCCAGATGCACGTGGTTCGGCGTGGTGTTGATGACGGCCTCGATAGAGTCGTCCGCCAGAATTTCCTCATAGCTCCCCGCCGGCTCGCAGCCGTATTTTTTGGCGAAGGCCGTGCGCTTGTCTTCCGAGCGCGTGAAGCAGGCGGCGATCTCGATTTTGTCGGTTCTGCCGACCGCGTCGGCCAGAACGTCCGACCACCAGCCCATGCCGAGCGAGGCCACCCTCAGGGGTTTGGAACTCATTGTTGGTATGACTCCTTATATAAGCAGATTGGAAAGATGAATCATGTTTTTCCGGGTATCCTGAAAAGCGGCACGAAGCAATGCCCTGTAATCAGAAAGAAGCGCCCACGGCTTCCACGGCCACGCGCGCGATGGCTTCGTCCTGCTCCCAGTCGCCCCCGCTCACGCCGATGCCGCCCAGACACTCGCCCTCATAGAGAATCGGGAACCCGCCCTCCATCGCCGTCCATCGATCGGGACCCGCGGCGAGGGCCAAGCCCAAGGCGTGTGCGGTGTCGAGATGCTGCGCCTGCGCGCCCTGCGTGGTGGTGGGCCGCTTGTTCGAGGCCGAACAGACCGCCTTGGTGGTGGATGAGTGAACGGTATGAAAGCGCCCGCCGTCCATGCGCTCGAGCAGGACGAGGTGTCCGCCCGCGTCGGCGATGGCCACAGTGACGGGGATGCCGAACTCCTCCGCCTTGGCGATGGCGGCGGCCATCATCTGCTTGGCTCCCTTGGTGGTGAGTCGATGGGTACGGGCGAATGGCATGTGTACATCTCCTGTATCTGTGGGCTACCCGTGAAGCGAGCGAAATTTTCCTCTTTTAACAATTCATCCGTCTTTTGTCGACGATTCGGGTCTTGCGTCCGCACAGCCCTTGCGACGGAGTAAAGCCTACTCCATGATGCGCGCACTCGAAACTTTGAGAGATGGGAGAATCCGGTGTCAGGCGTCGTTTCGTTCATCGAAGATATTGCCCGCAAGGCGGGCGCGCGCGCGGTGGAGTTGTTCGGTCGCGTGGAGGCCGAAGCCAAGGGGCGCAGCATCGTCTCGCGCGCCGACAGGGAGGTGGAGTGCATCATCATCGAGGCGATTCGCGCGGCGTATCCTGATGATCCCATCCTGGCGGAAGAGAGCGGTGCGAGCGGCGCGGACGGTATCGGCCCAAACACCCGCTGGTGGGCGATAGACCCCATCGACGGCACGGGCCCCTATCTCAAGGGACTTCCCTTCTGGGCGGTGTCCATCGCGTGTCTGAGAGGCTCGCGCGTCGAGGCGGGCGTCGTCCACATGCCCGCGATGGGGGAGACCTTCACGGCGGCGGCTTCAGGTGCCGCGATGCGAAACGGCGCGCCGCTGCCGCAAGTCGGCCAGGAAGTACCCACCGCGCATGATTATCTCTTCGTCCCCTGCGGCGTGGTAGAAGGCCTTTCGCATCGCTACCCCGGGCGCTTTCTGGCGCTGGCCTCCGCCGCCTGCCATATCTGCCTCACGGCGGCGGGTTCGGCATTCGGTACGCTGATGGAGCCGATACGCGCCTATGACTTCGCCGCCGCGGCGCTCATCTGCGAGTGCGCAGGGGGTGCTGTGCGCTATCTCTCGGGAGCGGAGATCGACTACGCTGCCCTGGCCGACGGACGCCGCGCGCCGAAACCCATCCTCGCCGCGCCTGCGGCGCAAATCGACTGGCTGAGAGAGTATGTGTTCTGGGACTAGTAGGGACAGGTCGCGACCTGTCCCTACGGGTTCGATTCGAAACGCGGGAGATGCGTAGGGGCGACCCCCTGTGGTCGCCCGATTGCCTACATCCACATGCCCGCGCGCTGCATCATCTGGTCGAGCTGGAAGTTCACTCTATACGCACACTCGAACGGCGTGGTGTGGCCCGCGCCGTCCACCAACTCGATGACGGAGTCGCTCAGCCCCTCGTGCAGGGCGGTCATCTGCGCGTGCGGCACCAGTGCATCGCCCGTGCCGCCGAACACCACGCAGGGAACGGCGATTTCGCCGAGGCGCGGCGTCAACTCCTCGCGCCTCCTGAGCGCGTCGATGAGCAAGGCGATGGAATCGGGAACCTGGGAGAGCACGACCTTCTCCGTCGCCTCGATTTCGAGCGGGTGGGAGGCGATGTAGTCGGGCGCGAACAGGCTCTCGATGAAGTGCCCGGCGAAGCCGGCCATTCCCTCGTCGATGACGGTCTGCATGTGCTGCAGCCGCACCTTCTTCCCTTCTTCGGTATCCGCCGTCGCCCGGGTGCTGATGAACCCGCACGCGCGCACCCGGAGCGGGTGGCGCAGCACCATCTCGAGCAGGATGTAGCCGCCCAGGGAAAAGCCCGCCACGGCGGCGGCGTTTATGTCGAGCGCGCCCAGAAAAGCCGCCATGTCGTCGGCCATCATCGCGACCGAGATGGGGCCGCCCGAATGCGGCGTGCACCCCATGCCGCGCAGGTCGGGGACTAGGAGGCGGTAGCTTCTCTGCAGCGCTTCGACCTGGCGGTCCCAAATGGTGTGATCCAGCGAAAAGCCGTGCAGGAGCAGGAGCGGCGGCCCGCTCCCCGATTCCTGGTAGGCGATATCGATTCCGTTCACGGATACGGTTTTCATTGCGCGCTCCCATCGTGTCTGAACCGGCTCAAGACGCCGAGTTGTTTTTAGAGGCCACGATTCTAGCACAGCAAGGAAAGCGCCGGAACGCGGGGAGAGGGCGGGGGGAGAGCTAGATGAGGTTCGAGGCGCATTTTTAATGAATGCTCACTGTTTTTCAGTATTCTATTTTGCAAGGTATAGTTTTCATATTCTTTGTAGTTGCTCTCGAAAGACAGCGTTCGAATATAATTTGCTCCTCGTGTTGTTGCTGCAACTGCGCCGAGTTGGGGTGACAATTTAGAAGCAAACTTTAGGAGACTTTATATGAGTCGTGCTGCAAGAAAATTAGCAAACCTTTCCGACAAGCATCTTTTTGAAGAAATTTCAGAAGGAATTTCTCATATTGTTGAAAATGCAGTGAGCCTTAATAAGGCGGCTATTTCTCTATATGAAGCAGAAGAATTTCGTGCTTCCGAGATTCTCCATAGTTATGCTGAAGAGGAAGCGGCGAAGGTTTTAATTCTAATAGATCTAGTACGTTGCCCACGGAATAATCAGCCTGAGAGAGTCGAAACATTGGAATGCTTCTATGATCACCTCGCAAAAATAATTTATGCCAAGATGTGTTCCTACCATATCAATTCTTTTGAGGAAGCGCGTCAAATAATCGAAATTGATCGTCGCCCATTCTACCTAGATGGACCCAGAGATGTAGACTGGATTTTTCCAAACTCCATTAAATCGGCAAGAGAAAATTTAATTTATGTCGATTATGTTCAAGACATTACCGAAGAGAACAACTCATATTTCTGGAACTATCCATTCCATTCTGATCTGCCTCGGTTTGGTTATTTTACTCCCGCTTCAGTCGATGTTGCCCAGGCTATTTGTAATGTCGGAGCAAGCACCCCAAAAGGCTTGGCCATCATTGCGGATATTTGGAGAGGTTTCGAGCCAACACCGGAAACCTCCAATGAAGATTTGAAAAACCTTAAAACCAGCACGCTGGAGCGCCTGAATGAGGAAGAGCTTTATTCTTCTTATGATTCCGATGGACAAGAAATAATGGCCAACTGGTCATTTCCTCTTTGGCCACTGAAGATACGATTGCAGCAGGAAGAAAAGAAAAACCTAAAAAAACTGCATCGTGATTTGCGCCGTCAGCGAGAGGATCGGATTCGATGGATTGAGGAAACGGAGGCGAAGAGAGACCCGCCGCCAATAATCTCGCGCGAAAAAGTCGAGGCACTCAGCGAGGCATATGGTGAATGGAAAATCGAAAGAGACGAGAAAGAAATGATTACAGAACCTAATAGCAAAATTAGTAAAATTCGTATCTTGGCGGATAGCAAAAAATTTTCTTCGTTCAAAAAAATTGAAAAAATGTTTCTGGAGTTAACAGAAGAAGAGCGCATCGGCTTACTTGCACTTGCATGGTTCACTAGAGATAGAATTGCCAACTGGCCAAACGTCTATGAGCGTGCTCGCACGATGATTGAAAGCTTAGACTTCAATTATCAGATTGGGCTTGGTAATAAATGGCTAAAGGGATTTGAAAGATGGGAAGAGAAACCGAGTGGTTTTCAGCCAGGTCAGCTTTATTGACCATGACAGATTAGAAACAGTTCCAACTTAGGTGGGAGCATAAGCCCCTAATAAATCTTCAATCATCTCCTTGCCAACTCACTCCTCCCACCCCAAAACGGGCAGCGACATCAGCGCGAATTCCCCAAGCGCCAGTTCGATCTCCTCGAGCACCCAGGCGTCTCTTTCGACTTCAAGTCTGGCCTCCAGAGCGAGGCGCGCGCGTTCATCGCGGAGTTTTTTGCCGACGCGGCCGAGCGCCCAGGCGGCGTGGCCGCGCGCCAGGGGCTCTCGGTGCTCCAGCGTGCGGGCGAGGATGTCGATACTCTCCGCCCCGCCCGTGTTGCCGATGGCGACGATGACGTTCCTCAGGAACCCCCCGTAGCGCGCGCGCATGACGGGCGTGCCGCGAAACGCCTTCTGGAACTGCCGCTCGTCCATGGCGGCGAACTCGTGCAATTGAGGAGCCAGCGCCGCCGGGCGGGGGTCGAACCTCGGCTCGCGCGCGTGGGGGACGTCGTCGTTCCAGGGGCAGACCTCCTGACAGATGTCACAGCCGAATATGTGCGCGCCCATGGGTTCTCGAAGTTCCCTGGGGATTGGACCTCTGAGCTCGATGGTGAGGTAGGAGATGCAGCGCCGCGCATCCACCACGCCGGGTGCCACGATCGCGTCTGTCGGACAATCGTCGATGCACCGCGTGCACGTGCCGCAGTGCTCCTCATAAAAGGGTGTGTCCACTTCCAGCGCGCGGTTGAGGAGCAAGACGCCCAGGAAGAAATAACTTCCCAACTTGCGTGACAGCAGAAGGGAATTCTTCCCTTTCCAGCCGAGACCCGCCAGGACGGCCAGGTCGCGCTCCAGAACCGGGCCGGTATCCACGTAGCTTCTGCCCTCGACGCCGGGGTCGAGTTCTTTCAAATCGCGCAGGACGCGGATGAGGCGTTTTTTCATGAACTTGTGGTAGTCCCCGCCGTGGGCGTAGCGCGCGATTTTGCCCTGGCCCTCAGCGTGGGGCGTCTCGCGCTCCGGCTTGTACTGCATGGCGACGACCAGGGCCGCGCGCGTCTCCGGCCAGAGGCGGCGCAAGTCGCCGCGAACGTAAGGGTTTCTGGCGAGATAGCTCATCTCGCCCGCGTAGCCGCGCTCGATCCACTCCATGTAACGTCCGTGCGCCTCGCCCAGGCCGGGCGGGGCGACGGCAGCCAAATCGAAGCCGTGGGCCAGAGCGCGTTCCTTGGCGGCGCTCGTGAGTTCGCCCGCGCTCAGGCGTTGCTCTTCAGTGCGCGGGAGATTCGCGCCGGAATCTTCAGGATGCGCATTCGGGCGGGCGTCGGCCATGTCTTCTCCAGACGATTCAAGGTGTGTCTCATGAACCACCGATCTTGGCGGGCGGGCGGCTCCGTGTCAACAATTGCGCCGAGAAGAGTTTTTTTGTTACTCATGCAGAAGATTTGGTGGTATGTAATGATTCGTTTTGGTTGAAAGCGTTTCATCGCCCGCAAAAGGAAAACCCGAGTTGAACGGCAAGACGAAAATCCTGTGGACGGCGGGGCTGTGCCTGCTGGCGGCGGCCCTGCTCGCCTACCTCTTCTGGGGGCAGATAGACGACGCCTGGGCGTACCTTGTGAAGCTCCAGGACAAGAAAGAGAGGTTCAGGGACTGGATTTACTCTTTCGGCCCCTGGGGGCCGGCCGTGTTCGTCGGCGTGCAGGTGCTCCAGGTGGTCTTCTCCCCCATACCCGGTGAGTTGACGGGCTTTCTGGGCGGCTACGTCTACGGCGCGCTCACAGCGACGATCCTGAGCACCATCGGCCTGACGATAGGCAGTTTCCTCGCGTTCTATATCGGGCGGAAGCTCGGGCGTCCCTTCGTGGAAAAACTCATACCACCCAAAATTCTCGATAAATTCGACTTCCTCATCACGAACAGGGGCGCGTTTCTCGCCTTCGTCTTTTTCTCGATTCCCGGCTTCCCCAAGGACTACATGTGCTACCTCCTGGGTCTGAGTCCGCTCAGGACGCTTACGTTCGTGATCATCGCGTGCCTCGGCAGAATCCCCGGCACCATCATGCTGGGGGTCCAGGGGGCGGGGATGTACGAGGAGCAATACGGCTTGGTGGTCGCGCTTCTCATCGTCGCCGTGATGGCCGGGGCGGCGGCGGTCTACTTCCAGGAGCCTCTGAGAGAATGGCTCAAGGAAAAGGCCGGCCGGGGTGAGACGTAAGGCGAATCAAGGGCGGCCACACACCGAATCACATAATCAGGGAATTTTTCCAAAGCCCCCATTGCCGTAATTCGGCGGCAATCCCTGCCCTTGTCACACGCCCAGATAGAGCAGGAGCAGGGGGGTAGAGATCAAGCTCAGCGCCGTGCCCGTGAACACGATGGAGGCGGCGAGCGACCCCTCATCCCCATAGCGTTCGGCGAAGATGTAGTTCAGCACGGCGGGCGGACTGCACGACATTAAAAAGAGCGCCGCGCGGAACGCGCCCGTGAGCGCGAAGGCTTCCGAAAGCACCCATGCGAGCGCGAAGCCGAGCCCGAATCTGAGCGCCGCCACCAGGAGGCTGATTCTGAAATCAGACGCCCGGATGGAGCGGAGCCGGTAGCCAAGCGTGAAGAGTTCCACCGGGAACATCCCGCGTCCGGTCAGGTGGGAGAAGCGCAGGATGAACTTGGGCACGGGAATCGCCGCCATCGCCACGATGATGCCCAAAATCGCCGCGTAGAGGGCGGGCATCTTGAGGGGCTCCCTGACGCTCGCGCCGCCGCCGTAGGCCATGATCCCCAGCGTGAAGGAGATGAAGATGTTCGGGATGGAGAGCAGCACCACGTACGCCAGACCCTCCTCGCCGAATGCCAGAAGCGCCAGGGGATAGGGCAGCGAGACGGAGTTCATGAGCATCACGCTGGGCACGAAGGGGCGCTGCGTCATGCCCGCCCAGCGCTTGACGGCCAAGGCGACGGCGGCTGGAACGATGTGTATCAGCGTCGAGATGACGCCCGTCTTGATGAGTTCCTCCCAGAGGATATCCTGTCGCGCCAGGGCGTCGAACACCACGGCGGGGGCGAGCAGGAACAGGACAAGTTCGGCCAGCACTTTGGGGTCGAGTTTTTTCCAGCGGCCGTAGAGGAAGCCGACCCCGATCACGGCCATGACCGGAAAGACGATGTTCAAAAGCGGCAATATGGAAGACATGCGTATCTCGAGAATCCTCTTCGTTCCGGAAAGAGGCTGAGTATACATACCGCTCTCTTGGGTGGCCACCCCGGTGGGGTGGCTGCCTCGCCGGGCGGGCGCTCAAGGCGAGACGGGCTTGCGGGGCTGTTGAAAAGCCTCCCCGCGCTCGGAAATGATTGCCGGAATGACAATCAAAAGCGCATCCACCCGTAGGGGCGGCCCCCTGTGGCTGTCCTGCCCCCGTGGCTACGCTTCGTAGGGACAGGCACGGGGGCCTGTCCCTACAGACCCTTTGCTTGCAGGGTGCTGTGCGGACTTTTTCAACAGCCTCTTGCAGGCATCTTTCGTCTTTGCGGGCGCGCGCCGCTTGAGCCGGGAAGAATTTGCGCAAGGACGCGGGGACGCGGTAGCCTGCGGGCGGATTCTCGTTGCTTCAATACGCCATGCCATACATTTTCTTGGGAGTGAAACATGCCGAAAGTCGATCACCTGGGCTACGCCGTGAGCAATCTCGATGAGAAGAAAAACGTGATGGAGGATTTGCTGGGCTTCCAGTTTTTGGAGAGAAGGGTGTATGAGCGGCCCGGCAACACCGCTCGCCTCGATTTCTATGAGGTCGAAGGCGCGGTGATGGAACTCGTGGAGATGAGCGACCCCGAGGCGCCGCTCAACCGGTTCATCGCCTCACGCGGCGAGGGACTGCACCATATCTGTTTTGTCGTAGATGACCTGAGGGCCACGATGGCCGAATGGGAGGCCAAGGGAGTCGAGTTCGTCCTCGCCCCCACTTACGGCTCGCGCGGCGGGGTCATCACCTTCACGAACGCGGCGACCACGGGCGGCCTCGCGGTGGAACTGGTGCAGTACGTCCCCGAAGGAGAGGAGGTTCCCGACTGGGCGCAGAAGTAAGGAAGCGCCATTCGCATAACCCGCACCACGCGCCCGGCTTGCCTGCAAGTAGAGAAAAGACGTGCTCGCGGTGCGGGTATGCGGCCTGCCCGGGGAGAAGGGATTATATGTACCTTCTTATACTTTGGATGACGCGGGGTTGATGAAAGAATTCGCCAAGCCCGAACGAAAGCCTCATTTTTCGCTTGACAAGCAAGGTCTAATCCCCCACTATTTTACTTGGCATACAATCCACGTGTGGTCGATCTCACGGGCTGCCCGCTGAATACAAGACGACTCTTCCTGAGAGTTGAAATAGGCGGGAACCCACATTTCTTCCAAAACGTGGATTGTATGCCAACCAGCCCGTATTTCATCCGTCGGTTCGGGTGAATCAATCCGCGTGTGGATTGGGAAGGATTGTATGGGTCGAGCTAGTTCATGATTAACACACCTATCTAAACCATATAAGGGCGGCTTTTTCAGGAAACTGATGACAGGAATGCACTGTAGCAAAAAATGACCGGTTGGTCAAGTAGGGAAGCCGGTTGCCGCGCCGTAGGTGAAGAAGCGGTGCCGGTTTCTAGCGGCGGCCGGAAAGGGGCAACGGGGCGGGTTTCAAAAGCGCCTCCGGAGCTCAGGCAAGAAGATGAAGAATTTGGGGGTTACTCATTAGCTGCTTGACCTCGTGGAGTAGCGAGTACCGTTCCGGGTTCGAGTTGGGTCCTCAGACCCGCAACGGGAATAATGAGTAACCCCCTCCTTCTTTCATCGATGCGTGCTCGAAAGCAGATTCCAATACGATCGACTTTCGCGCCGGCTCCGTGAGTCGGGGGCGAGCATCCCCATTATAGTCTCATCTTGTCGCCGATTGCGAGTTTTTTCCCGAACGCGGGTTTCGCTCCTCGGCGACGGCCGCTTCCGGGGTACACGGCGAGGGGCTTGTTTTCGGTTTTCGTGCGGCCCTCCGAGGGGGGAGGGCTGCATTCCGAGAGGGTGCTGGTATAATGAATTTTGCTCTCTTCCGTGTTTTTGGCTAACCGGCTGAATTCGCGATTTGTTCGGGAGGCTCGCCATGGAAAATGGATTGAACGATGAATTTGAATACTATTTGGAAAACCAGATCGATCTCACCGAGAAGTATGAAGGCAGGTATATCGTAATCAAAAATCGCAATGTGATCGGAGACTACGATACCAAGAGAGCTGCAATCGAAATGACGATGAAAATGCATATTTTGGGCACTTTTCTGGTGCAGAAATGTAGCAGTGACCCCAACAGCATAAAACAAAGGTTTCTGTCGCGGGCCTATTTTTCGTAATGTTCAAAAAGAAAAGTTCTGCTTTCACGACATATTGCCGAGGATATGAAAACGTCCTTTCCAATCTGGTCGAGGTCGCGCCTGCTTATGACCCCGAGTTAGGTTTCTCCAGGTCTTTTTTCAGGAAATACAGAGCGGTTTGGGATACAGGCGCCACGCACAGCGCGATAACGTCGCAAGTGGTTCGGGACTTCGCCTTGCGAGCTACTGGCATGGCCGTCGTTTATGACGCCACCACTACGCAAAATGTCCATACGTATTCAGTCAATATCTTATTACCCAACCATGTTGAGTTTTCCGATTGGGAAGTGACCGAGGCGGGTGGACTTGTTGGCGATGAAGACATCCTAATTGGTATGGATATTATCGGGGCCGGTGATTTCGCGGTTAGCAATAAAGAACGAACGGTATTCACCTTTCGCTATCCTTCACGAGAAGAGATCAGTTTTTCCAAGCAAGGCTAAGCTCCGACGCATTCGACCGGGAACATGGCGCAATGATTCAATAGGCCCCTCTCCCGCGCTATGGCTTCCTGCTCTCTCCTCCGCCGAAAAACGCGGCGATCTTCCCCAGAGACGCCGGGATGTCCACGTCCCACTGGCGGTTCGAGCCGCCGCCGGTGTGGGGCAGCAAGACGGCGTTGGGAAGGCCGATGAGCGGGCTGTCGGCGGGCAGGGGCTCGTAGCGGTAGACGTCGAGCCCGGCCATGGCGATCGCGCCCGTTCTGAGCGCATCTGCGAGCGCCGCCTCATCGACGAGCGCGCCCCGGCCCACGTTGATGAGGGCCGCCGTATTCTTCATGCGCGCGAGCTGTTCCGCGCCTATCATCCCCTCGCTCTCGGCGGTGTGCGGAAGCACGAGTACGAGGTAGTCGACCAGTACGAGCAACTCATCGAAGGGAAGATACGCCGCCCGGTACTCCGCCTCGACCTCCGGCGCGTGGCGCGTGCGCTGGTAGTAGAAGATCTCCATGTCGAAGGCCAAACAGCGCCTGGCGATGTCCATGCCGATGTCGCCCAGTCCGATGATTCCGACGCTCTTGCCGAAAAGCTCCGCAACGCCCTCGATCTCCGGCCAGTTGGGCCGGATGTTCCACTGGCTGGTGGCGACGGGCTCAAGCCCCATCCCGCGGTAGATGCCCGCCTCAACCGCCCGCTGACCCAAAATCGTCTTGCGCTCGCAACACAGCATGAGAGTCAGGGCCTGTTCGGCCACGGTGGCGTTGCGCATGAGCGACTGCGTGCCGACGGGGATTCCGCGCTCCCGCGCCGCGGCCGCGTCGATGTTCTTGCAGTTCAGACCGTGTTTCTGGATGTAGCGGAGTCTCGCGGCCTCCCGGATGACCGAAGCCGGCAGTGCCGCCTTGTAGCATAGGATCGCCTCGGCTTCTGGCGCGAGTGCTAAAAGTGTGTCTTCCTCCGTGCTGTCGGGCGCGATAATATCGAAAGGCTCGGAGGCTGCGTTCGCCTTGACTCGGCTCAAAAAACGGCCCGACGCCCCGTCGGTGACGAGCAGGCGTATCTTGTCGTTCATGTGCTCTCCTTGCGTGGGGTGTGATGTGAGAAACAGAAGGTTCTTCTTATCATAGTCGGGGCGGGGGTTGCTATTGGGTGTTCTTGTCTTGTTGGCAGTTTCTCCCCAGGAGGGTTTCAAAAATTACTCCCCCCTTTTGGGGGTTGTTGAAAAACCCTGATTCTGTAATTCGGGTTATGTAACCGACCGAGCAGGGAGGAGACTTCACTCCCCCCTTGAGGGGGAGTCAACGAGGCAAGGGCGAAGCCCGCAGGCGAGTTGTAAGCGTTCGGGCGGGCCGTGATGGTAGTGCCTTGAAGCAGTAGTTCGGGCCGGAATGGGGGATGATTTTACCGGTTGAGGACTTGCTTCCAGTTTCTGCGCAACGGTCGTAGCCAGATGTCCTTTTTCGGTTGGTCTCGTTTCGTGTATCTGTCGTAGCGTCCACGCCCCTGGGTCATACCGACGTGAATCCACCCCGATGCCCTGTAGACGGCGCCGGTGTAGCGCGGCGTCTCGACGAAGGTCTCGACGAGGACGGGTGTCGTGCCATAGCGCTCGGTCCAGTCCTCGGGCAGGCGCCTGCGGATGATGGCGAGGAGGTGTGAGCCGAGGTTGAGGATCCTGATCCATGGCAGGATGAGGAACCTCGGGTTGTCGACCACGAGGGGGAGGTTCTTCTCGCGCAGCTGCGGCGTCCAGCCGATGAAGCTGTCGCGCGGGGCGAGCTTCCACGCGGCGGTGGAGAAGCCGAGCATGGCGAGGGGCCTGCCGCCCCGGTCGTGGACGGCGTAGCGCATCTGCGCGCCGACGAGGGTCTTGTAGCCGAGGTAGTGGTAGCGGGCGACGAACTCGTTCCAGAGCCTGCCCTCGCGGGTTCCGCGCACGGCGACGCGCATATCGAGGGGGCGGACTTCGTCGAGGGTCTCAGGCGCCGGGATGAGGGGAGGTTCGGTGTCGGGTCCGAAGACGATCGGCCCGGGCCGGTTCTGGCGCCACTTCGGTGGGGGCAGCGTGATCAGGCCGTCCTTGTGCATGGCCAGCATAGTCACCCGGGCCATCATGTCCTTGAGTCCGCCGTCGGGCTTGTACCAGCCGATTCGGCGGCAGAACTCCTTCGATAGCGCATGGCGGTTGAGCGCAGGTGGACCTGCGATCAGTTCGCGCAGCAGCGCCATCTCTTCCGTCGTGAAGTCGCGTCCGTGGTAGCGGCACTCGGTCACGGCGTCATCCCGGCGCCGTGAGGGCGCGCCTGCGCTCCGTGCTCATCGACCAGGGCAGCCACGCGGAGAGGTCCCCGGGCGCCCGGCCGCCGTTCTCCGCGCAGGCCGTGAGCCATGCCTCCAGCCAGCGGAGCGGGTCGACCCCGTTCGACGCGAGGGTTCCGAGGACCGAGTACATCATCGCCGTAAACCTGGCGCCGGCCTCGCTGTCGGAGCCGAACGAGAGCCGCCTGCCGATCACAGGGCCCCGAAGCGCACGTTCGCTGGCGTTGTTATCCATCGGCACCGAGGGGCGTTCGATGAAGACGCTCAGCCCCTCGCGGTGGTTCAGCAGCGAGCGAAGCGCCTTGCCCTCGCGCGCCTGCGCGGGCAGAGCGGCCATCTCCCGTCGGGCCTGCGCGAACAGGTCCTTGAGCGCCTTCTTCAATTCGTCGTGCGCCGCGTCGAACGCCGCATCCTGGCGTTCGACGCCCGGGTCGTAACTGGCCAGGCGCGCCTCGTTCAGGCGGTAAAGCAAGGCAATCCGCTCGATCCATCTCTCGCACCACGGCGTCAGCCGCTCATCGCCGGCGGCGCAGTGGATATAATCGCGCCGGACGTGACTCCAGCACCATGCGAGAGTCACCAGACCCCCGGGAATGCGCGCCAGCTTCTTGTAGGCGCTGTAGCGGTCGCAGACGATGACCGTATGGGAGCCGGCCGCGCCGAACAGCTTCATCGCGACCTCAGCACTCCGCGAGGGGTCGACGTGGAAGTAGACGGAGTCTGCGCTGACCGAGGTCCACAGCCAGGCGCGGCTCGAGCGTCCTTGTTCGCGAAGCGACTGAACGCGCCACGTCGTCTCGTCCCCGTGACGCACCGCCGCTTCGTTCTGGCGGTCGAGGATCGCCGCAGCCAGCGGCTCGAAGAGCGGCGTGAAGCGGTGCGTGCTGTCGCCCAGTGTGCCTGCAGAGACCGGAAGCCCCTGGTCGGAGAGCCACGCGGCGACCCGGCGCAGCGGGCGGAAGCAGGCGTAGCGCTCGAACAGGAAGCGCGCCCACACGCTCGTCCCGTAAGGCGTGCCCGCGAACAGGCGCGGCGCGGCGGGCGCCGACACTTCCACCGGAGACGACGCGCACGCGCATCTCCTGCGCCATCTCGGACGGCGGATGACGCGCTTGTGGGCCGAGACTTCGATCTCGAAGATGGAGGAGACCTCGGCGCCATTGGCCACGTAGGGCTTCCCGCAACCGGCGCAGACGCGCGCACCGGCCGGCGGGTTGCGAACTTCGGTCCTCTCATCGAGCGCGGGCCGCGGGGTGCGGCCATGACCGGCGGCGCCGGGTTGCCGGCCGCGCCTGCGCTCCGAGCGCGGCCTCTCCTGCCGTTCGCTCTTGCGCCCGAACAGTCTTCTCGCCAGCACCGCTCCGGTGGCGCGAAGCTTCGCGAGATCGGCCTCCAGCCGCGCCCGGATGGTCTCTGACTTGCGGAGCGCCCTGCGAAGACGCCCGTTCTCCCTCGACAGCGACCTGAGCGCCGTCTTCTGGCGCCGCGACCTCCCCAGGGCCTTGCGCAGTTCCTCATCTGCACGAGACGGCGACTTCGAGCGCGCCGCCTCGAGAGCGCGCAGCAACCGCGCCTTCAGCCGTTCGGTCGCAATGCCTACGGCCCCCAGGGAGACTTCAAGACGGTAGACCTCCGCAGACAGCGACTCGACCACCTCCGCCTGGTCGCGCAATCGCCTCAACTTCCTGTAGAGCCCGATGGCCTCCTCGTCCAGGCTCCGAATGGTCTCCTTGTCGGTCGCCGACTTCTGCTTCTCCAGGGCCAGACGATCTTCGAGCCGGGCAACTTCCTTCTCCCGCCGGCCGACCTCCTTGCGCAGGGCATGAATCGTCTCCTTGCGCTCCTCCAGGGCCTTGCGCAGCCGCCCCGCCTCCCCCGGCGACGGCACGCCCGAGAGCTCCTTGCGAAGCCGGACGACCTCCATGCGCAGCGACATGAGCGGGCTGCGCTTGCGCGGATCGACCCCCGCCTCCGCAAGCAGCTTCTCCAGCCGCGCCACTTCCGCCTTGAGCGACAGCGCGTCCTTCGCCGCGCGGCGGGCTTCCTTCGCCTCCCCGGCGGCCGCCTCGAGCTTCTTCCGGCTGGCGTCGAGATGCCGCTTCAGCTTGCCCGCACGGGAGCGGGAATCCACTTCCGCCCAACGCAACTCCTCGCAGCGCGCCTCCGCCGCCTCCGCGCGCGCACGCTCGCGCTCGTACAGCGAACGCCAGTACGCCTCTGCGGTTGTGGACAACCCGGGGGAATGAGGCCATGGCTCATCCGGCCTCTCGGCCAACGCCAACTCCGTCTCGACAGCTTCTGCGCGAATCTTCATGCCGACATCATTAGCACATGTCGAATCGCGTTACCAGTCGCCCGGGAAAATTCTATCCGATGGAGGCGATGCGCCCGGCGCCGGGTCCATCACGGCCCGCCCGAACGCTTACGGCGAGTTGGTGGGGGGACATGCCACAGAGTAAATCTCCCTCCACCGATTCGGTTTCGGGTTTTCACCCTCACCTCATCGACTCCCCCTCAAGGGGGGAGTTGATTGCATATCTCGCGCGTGAAGGAATGCCCCTCAAGGGGGGAGTGATTTTGGTGTTCTCATTTGTGTAAAGCGACTTCGTAGGGGCCGCATACCGGCTTTTTCAACAGCCCCTTTTGGGGTTGTTGAAAGAGCCGGTTTCGGGCACGGCGGTATGGGAGTTCGCGTAGGGGGGAGTAGTTCTTCTTCTTTAATCGGTTGCCGATGACTCTCAAGGGGGCGCCGGTTTCTTTTACTTCAGCTCTCCGCCAGCTTTTTCAGGTTCGCCAGTTCCACGATGTTCTCTTCCGTCCCGCCCCGGTGAAGGGTCTGGTCCTCGTAAGCCTCGTTGTCCACGGTGTGCATCACGTGGGTGAGGTCGCCCACCTGCTCGAAGCGGTAGGTGATGACCTGCGCGGGCTTATCGCTCCCGCCGACGTAGTTCTCCCAGACGATCTTGGAATGAGGCTCCCAGACGGTGATCACCGAGTCGCACTCGGACCTGTCGTGAAAGGTCTGGTGAAAGCGCGTTCCCGCCCCCTGGTGGCCTCCGGGAGAGGTGATCGTCACCGCCTTGGAGAACGGCGCGATTTGGGGATGCGTCTCCACATTCCCGACGAACTCGAAAACCTTATCGACGGGAGCGCGGACTTGTTCGAGGACGACGACTGGCGGCATCGGTTCTTTCCTCCATGTGCTGACCGGCCCGCGTTTTAGACGGGCCGGAGAGTCGTTTAACCGGGAATGACGGTTTCCTGCCCCATCCGGCTCGTGGGCCGCCAGCGCAGGGCGCGCCCTTCGGCCCAGTTCAATATCTGGTTCACCAGGATGACCAGGAACATGAGCAGGAAGATGATCAGGATGAGGCCCGTGGTGTAGTACTCGTTGTTGTAGCGCTGGAGCAGGTAGCCGAGTCCCTTGTCGGCGATGATGTATTCGCCGACAATCGCGCCCACCATGCCGAAGGGGATGCTGATCTTGAGACCGTTGAATATCCACGGCGAGGCGGAGGGAATCACGATCTTGCGCAGAATGGCGAGCTTGCTCCCGCCCAGAACGCGCGAGACGTTGATGAGGTCCCGGCTCACGCCTCGGATGCCCGCGAACGTGCTCACGAAAGTCAGGAAGAACACGATGGTCATCACCAGGATGATCTTGGGCTGCCGCTCGATGCCGAACCACGCGATGAACAAGGGCGCGTACGCGATGCGCGGCACCCCGTTGAAAGCCATGATGAACGGCTCGATGACCAGGGCCACGACATCGATTTCCGCCAGCAGGAAGCCGAAGAGAATCCCGGCGAGGGCACCGAAGACATAGCCCCAGAAGGTGTTCTCCACCGTGTAGAAGAAGTGCACCCACAAGGAGCCGTCCGGATTGGCCGGGTCCGCTATCTCGAAAAACGACGCCACGAGCAGGCTCGGGCTGGAGATGGTCCGGTGGTCGATGAGACGCCCCGAAACGGCTTCCCACAATACGATCATGATCACGCCGAACAGAACGCGCAGCGCCGCCACGCGCACCCAGCGGAGCTCCTCGGCGTTCCTCACCCGCCACCACAGCAGGCGCGCTCCTGTGACTTCTGGAGGAAGGAGGAGGTCCAGTTCCTCAGGAGGCGTGGATTTCACTTCGTCGGTCTGCGCCATTACATCACCTTCGCCACTTCGTCTCTGAGCTCTTCCCAGAGCTTGTCGTAGATCTCGCGGTAGGCCTGCGAGTCATGGATGTGGTAGACGTCGCGCGGTCTCGGGATCGTCACGGGGGTGACGCTCTTGATGGTCCCGGGCCGGCCCGTCATCACCACCACCCGGTCGGCCAGCGTGATGGCTTCGGCCAGATCGTGCGTGATGAAGACGATGGTCTTGCGCTCCTCGCGCCAGAGTTCGAGCAACTGGTTCTGGAGCGTGAGGCGGGTCTGGGCGTCCAGGGGGCCGAAGGGTTCATCCATCAGGATGACGCGGGGGTCGCATATCAGGGTGCGGATGATGTTCACGCGCTGGCGCATTCCCCCCGACAACTCGTGCGGGTAGTGGTTCTCGAAGCCCGAGAGCCCCACCTTGTCGATCAGGGTCTGCACGCGCTCTGAGACGCCGTTCGAGATGGACACCCCGCGGAACTCCAGAGGCAGCAGCACGTTCTTGCGCAGGGTCCGCCAGGGCAGCAGGTTGTCCTGCTGGGTCACGTAGCCGATCTCGGGGTTCAACCCGCGGGTGAGATTTCCCCGGAAATGCACCTCCCCGCTGCTGGGGGGGAAGAGCCCGGCCAGGATGTTCAGCAGGGTGCTCTTGCCGCACCCGCTCGGCCCCACGATGGTCACGAACTCCCCCTCGCCCACGTCGAGGTTCACGTCGGACATCGCATGGACGATGGTCCCCCGCGAGAGGAACCGCTTGCCGACCTGCCGGATGGATAAAGACGCCGTCAACGAATCATGCTCCCTAAGCTCCTCCGGCCGGAGCGTTCACGCCCCGGCGGGGTTGTTGAATAATCCTGCAATGGCGGGATTGCTCCCCACCGAGGAGAATTGCAAAACCACACCATCTTTTAGGTTCTTTTCACTCCCCCCTTGAGGGGGAGTCGAAGAGCTGAGGGCGTAAGCCCGAAAGCGATTCGGTGGGGGGTATAATCCGGAATGGCGATAAAACGCATTTCACCCCCCACCGATTCAGCCTTCGCACAAACCGCTCGGCTTCATCGACTCCCCCTCAAGGGGGGAGTGTACCTTGTTCTTTCATCGGACGCGTCGAACCTTCATGTTTCAGGACTTCTTCAACAACCCCCCTCACAGGAGGGAGGCTGCACAGAATCTAAAGAAAAACCCGCTTACTTGAGAAAATCGTCCGTCCACACGTCGCTGCGCTTGACGCTCTTCAGGTTCTTGAGCTTGCCGCCGCTCTTCATGATGTTGAACGTGGTCTGGACGGCCTCGTCGGTCATCCTGCCGGTCGGGTTGACCGCGCCCTTCACCGTGGCGACCGAGATGCGAAGCGCCTCGGGCGTGACGCGCTTGCCGAAAAACGGCGTCATGTCCTTGGTGAGCTGCTCGACGGAGGTCTTCTGGATGTAGTTCTGGGACTTCATGACCGCCCGCGCCATCCGCTTCACGAGGCCGGGGCGCTCCTTCATGAGCTTGGGCGTGGCCATGACGGCCGTCATCATGAACTCCTTGATGGCCTTGTCCTCGCCGGCCGCCCAGTTCACGAACCAGATGCCGAGCCCCTGGGAGAGCATGCGTTCGGGGTGCGGCGTGGAGATCGTGAAGATGTCGATCTTGCGGTTCTTGAAGGCCGGCAGCATGGTGCCGCCGCCGCCTACGGCGAGGATGCGCACGTCTGCGGGAACCTTGAGGTTTGCGCGGCCCAGCAGGTTGCGGGCGAGCACGTCGGTCAAAGCGCCCGGCCGCGTCACGCCTATCTTCAAGCCCTTGGCGCGCTTGACCTTCTCCATGAGCGGCATGCCGTCCTTGATGCCCGCCTTCTTGGCGGCGTCCTTGTGGATGACCATCCCGATGATGTTGCGCCGCAGCAGGTCCACGAAGCCGATGGCCCGCTTGCCCGAGTTGAGCGCGTTCAGCTGGTAGGTGCCCGGGCTGGCGGTGAACTCGGCCTTGCCCGCCAGGACGGCCGTCAGGTGCGGTCCGCCGCCTGCGGTGGCCTTCACGTCCAGGGTGAGGCCCTCTTCCTTGAAGAATCCTTTTATCCGTCCCACGTAGATGGGGAAGAAGCTCAGGCTGTCCACCGGCTGGGTGAGAATGACCTTGTCGGCGGCCGGGGCGGCGCTGGTGAGCGTGAGTGAAAGCGCGAGTGCTGCGATTACCGGCAGAATCCGTATCCATTTACGCCACATGAAATTGCTCCTTTCAACCAAAGTTAAAGATCGGCTCCGGGGACGTTCGCCGCCCCGGAGCGTAGAATGACCACACCGGGTTCGCCCGGTGGTAATTGCATATCCCTAAGCTGACCGTAGATAGCGAAAGAATCTACATACAATGGGTTGTGCTGTCAATTCTGGAGAGGGAATCAGGGGCGTGCGGGGAGGGGGAGTAAATCCCGAACCGCACATTGCCGGAAAACATATGCAATCCCTCCCACCCAACTCCGCCGCATGTTCCACCGGAAAGTCGACCGGGCGCGCGATGAAGCGCAGGCGCGGGGCCGGCTCCGTCCATTTCCAAACCATTGTAAATATTTCCGGTTTGCCCTATACGCGCACAATAAAGCACAATAAAGGGATCAAGGCGAAAGAAAGTCTCTCGAACTCGCGCTCCGCACGGGTGCAGGGCATGCGGCGGCCAACGATGAGCGGTGGGGGAGGATTCTCGATCATGCGGAAATCGGGGTCGCCGGGGCCGGAAAAGGGGAGTCATGGCTGCCGTTGATCTCATCGACGTGACGAAGCGGTTCGGCCGGGTCACCGTCATCACCGATCTGAACCTGCAGATCGAAGAAGGCGAATTCGTTGTGCTGGTCGGCCCCTCGGGGTGCGGCAAGTCTACGACGCTTCGCATGATCGCCGGCCTCGAGGAGGTTTCGGCGGGCCGGATCATGATCGCCGGAAAAGACGTCACCCATGCGCCTCCCAAGGCCCGCGACATCACCATGGTTTTCCAGTCTTACGCGCTCTATCCGCACATGGACGTGGCGGGCAACATGTCGTTCTCGCTTCGCCTCGCCAAGTTCCCGAAGGCGGAGATCGCCGCGCGAGTGGCGCGCGCCGCGGAAATGCTCGGTCTCTCCGAACTGCTGCACCGCCAGCCGCGGGAGCTTTCGGGCGGACAGCGCCAGCGGGTCGCCATGGGCCGCGCCATCGTGCGCGACGCTTATTGCTTCCTGTTCGACGAGCCCCTCTCGAACCTCGACGCCAAGCTCCGCGCCCAGATGCGCACCGAACTCGCGCTGCTGCACAAGCAACTCGACCGCACCATGATCTACGTGACCCATGACCAGATAGAAGCGATGACCATGGCCGACCGCATCGTGGTCATGGACGAGGGAGTCATTCAGCAGATCGGCACGCCGCCGGAGGTCTACAACCATCCGGTCAACCGGTTCGTCGCCGGCTTCATCGGCTCGCCGGCCATGAACATGCTGGGCGGAGAGATCAAAGGCGATGGCTCGGAATACGTCATCGTCGGAGACGGCTTCGAACTGCCGGTTCCCAGGGCCTTTCACGAGAGCCTGGAGGGTGCCGCCTCCCGGAAAGTCGTCGCGGGCCTGCGCCCTGAGCATTTCTCCTCGACGGACGCGAGGTACTCGGGCGGCGCTACGGCTCCGGTGGGGCTCACGGTCGACGTCGCCGAGTATGTCGGCTCCAACCAGTTTCTCGCGGCGCGCATCGGCGAGCAACGGATTTCCGTCTCCGTGGAAGCCGGCCCCGAACACGGACGGATGGAGTCGGGCACCTACTATTTCGAAACGGAGAGGCTTTACCTGTTCGACAAGGAAACCGGTCTCGCGCTCAAGCCCGCCGCTCGGGCCGGGACGCTCTAATAACTAACCTGATAAGGAGGAAATCATGAAATCGAAATGCAGAAACCTGGGGGTGGCCGTGCTCGTGGCGGCCCTGGCCCTGACGTTCAGCGCCACGACGCTGCTGGCCAATCCCTACGAGAAGTACAAGGGCAAGACGCTGGTGGTCAGCTGGCCCTCGAATTCGCACTTCAAGAAGGCCAAGCAACTGGTCGCCGAGTTCACCAAGGAGACGGGTATCAAGGTCGAGATCGACTACTCCCAGTACCTCAAGATGCGGAATCGCCAGCTTCTGGAGATGAGCAAGAAAGACGGCGACTTCGATGTCGTCGCCTGGGTGGTGATGTGGAAGGGCGAGTATGTGGCGAAGGGCCTGCTGACGCCCCTCTCGCAGTTCTTCACCAGCCCCGCGTTCGTCGACCCGAACTACGATATTGAGGACATCGCCGACGCCTACATCCAGAACGGCGGCATCGTCGGTGGCAAGAAGGGCTATCTGCCCGGCAAGTCGGGCGCGCTCTACGGTCTGCCGTTCGGTGCCGAGACCTCGATCCTGGCCTATCGCAAGGACGTGTTCAAGAAGCTGGATCTCGCCGTGCCGAAGACCTACGACGACGTCCGCAAGGCGGCGAAGACCATCAAGGAGAAGACGGGAATGGGCGGCCTCACCATGCGCGGCAAGACCGGGCACCAGGTCACGGCCGCCTGGCTGTTCCATGCCGCGCCCATGGGCGCCCGCGTCTTCGACGACAAGTGGCAGCCCGTCTTCAACAGCCCCGCCGGCGTGAAGACCGCGGAGTTCCTGCGCGAGACGGTGAAGTACGGCCCCCGCGGCATTCCCTCCTACAGCTACGGCGAAGCGTCCAAAGCGTTCCTCCACGGCGATGCCGCCATGTACATCGACTCGCTGAAGATCGCCGCCAGGGCGCGCGACCCGAAGCAATCGAAGGTCGTCGGCAAGGTCGGCTACGCGCTGCACCCGACCGACGTCCAATGCGGCTCCGAGACGGGCGGTTTCGCCATGGGCATACCGGCCAACTCGAAGAACAAGGAGGCGGCGTTCCTGTTCATCCAGTGGATGACCTCGAAGAGGGCCGACCGGCGGATCGTCGAGCTCGGCGGCGACCCGATCCGCATTTCCACGCTCACCGATCCGGTGTTCTCCAAGAAGTTCCCGGAGTACCCGGTGATTGCGGAACAGCTCAAATGCGCCGACCCGGACTGGCGGCCGCTGATCCCCGAGTGGAACGAGTTGAACATCAAGGTGCTCGGCATCGCGCTGCACCAGGTCCTGACCTCCGACAAGCCCATCAAGCCGATTCTGGACAAGGCGGCGGAGCAGGCGCGCGCCGTCATGAAACGCGAGGGCTACTATCAGTGGCAGTCGATATCTTCCAAGTAGCCGAAACCCCTGAACCCGCCTCCCCCGGCTCCACCGGGGGAGGCGCTTCGCCCGCAGGCAGCCGCCTCCCGGAACGTTCACCATGAGCGACCCGTCCGCTCCGGTCGCAACGGGCATGCGGCGGTGGATCGTCGGGTACCTGTTCGTCGCGCCCGCCGTCCTGCTCATGGGCGCGGGCCTCATCTACCCGGTCGCCCAGGGGCTGATGCTCAGCATGCAGGACTGGGCGGTCGGCACGCCGATGTCCACGGCGGAGTTCATCGGCGCGGACAACTACCTGCGCATGCTCCGCGACGAAAATGTCCAGGAATCCATGTGGGTGACGTTCAAGTTCGGCTTCTTCACGATCACCATCGAGATGACGCTGGGGGTCGCGCTGGCCTTGCTGCTCGAGAAACCGATTCGCGGCGCCTCCATCTTCAGGACGATCTTCATCATGCCGCTGATGATTTCGCCAGTGGTGGTCGGATTGGTATGGCGCTACCTCTACGACGCACGTGCGGGTTGGATCAACCATTACCTGGAGCTGGCCGGCTTCGAGCCGCTGATCTGGCTGGGGGAGCCGCACCTCGCGTTTTTCGCCATCGTGTTCACGGATATCTGGCAGTGGACGCCGTTCGTCTTCATCATCGTGATCGCAGGCCTCCAGGCGCTGCCCTCCGAAGTCCTCGAAGCGTCGCGCATCGACGGCGCCAATACGTGGCAGCAGATCTTCCTCGTGAAGCTGCCGATGATCCGCTCGATCCTGATCATCGCCCTCCTGCTCCGTATCATCGACGTCTTCAAGGGACTGGAGGTCATGCTGATCATGACCGAAGGCGGGCCGGGACTGGCGACGGAACTGCTGTCGCTGCACGTCTACAAGACCGCCTTCGACGCCCAGCAACTCGGCTATGCGGCGGCCATCTCCGTCCTGCTGCTGCTGATCGTCTTCGCGCTCAGCCTGGCGATCCTGCTGATCAGCAATCCCATGAAATCCCGCGCCGACGTGTGAGGTGAAGGCGATGCGTATCGAATCGACGAAAGCGAGGATGCTCTTCCATTACGCCGGGCTGATCTTGTTGTCGATAATCTGCCTGACGCCCATCTACATCATGATCAGCACGTCCTTCAAAAACGAGGTGGTGATCTTCGACGGCAATCCCGTGTGGTTTTTCTTCTTCCCCACACTTCAGAACTACGCCGACATCATCGGCGATTCGCACTTCGACCGGTATCTGGTGAATTCCGTCATCGTGGGCGTTTCGGCGACCCTCATCACGCTGACGACCGGCGGCATGGCGGCCTACGCTCTGGCCCGCATGCAGTTCCCCGGACGCCAGTCCATCGCCAACGGGGCGCTCCTGGTCCGCATGATACCGCCCGCGGTGCTGGCGATCCCGGCCTTCGCGGTCTCCATCGTGCTGGGAATCGCGAACCAGCTTTCGGGTCTCATCTTCTTCTACACGGCGCTCAACCTGCCCTTCGCCATATGGCTGCTCTACGGCTTCGTGAAGCAGGTTCCGATAGAGCTCGAGGAAGCCGCCATCGTCGACGGGGCGACGCCCTGGCAGGTGTTTACCCGTGTCCTCTTCCCGGTGATGAAGGCCGGTTACGCGGTGACCGGCATCTTCGTATTCCGGATCGCGTGGAACGAGTTCATCCTGGCGCTGCTGCTGACAGACAGAACCACGCGCACGCTGCCGGTCGCCACCAGCCTGTTCCTGACGGACGCGGGCCCCGAGTGGGGGCGCATCATGGCCATGGGCACGCTCATCGTCATTCCGCCGCTGATATTCACCTTCTTCTCCGCGCGGCAGATCATCGCCGGCATGACGGCCGGCGCCGTGAAGGGGTGACCGGAAGGGGTTGTTGAAAAGGCCCACCTGACAAGGGGGGACAGGGAGGTTGCTTTTCCAGTCGAGAGGGGAGTCTCCTCTACTCTCTGAAAAAGGGACTTCTTCAACAATCCCGTTTGCGACCCCTACGCTCCCAATGCGGAATGATGGCAACCTTCTGTTCGGCCTATGGTGAATTCGGAGACCGTAGGGACAACCCCCTGTGGTTGTCCTGCATCGGACAGGCACGGGGGTTTTGGACAGGCACAGGGGCCTGTCCCTACGAAACCAGGAATGACCCTTGCGGGAATCCTCAGAGCACGTCCTCGTCCTCTAACAGCGCCTTCGCTTTCGCTTCGTCGTCCGCGGTCAGGGCGACGTTCGCGTAGCCGGCGTGGCGGTTCAGGATGTGCATGCTCTGGATGTTCACGCCCGCGACCTTGAATTTCTCCGCCACTTTGGCGAGGGCGCCGGGCTCGTCGCGCAGCCTGATGATCATCGCCTCGTCCGAGATCGCCCGGAAGCCCGCGTTCATGAGCACGCGCAGGGCGCGGTCGGACTCGTTCGTGGTCAGGATGACGACGCCCTTCTCGCCCGCGACCTCGGTGTTCAGGGCCTCGATGTTGATGTTCTCGTCGGCCAGCGCCTTGCTGATGTCCGCGATGACGCCGACCTCGTCGCGCACCGTGATGATGATTCGATTCATCGAGAATCCTCCTCAGGCCGTTCGCCTGTGTTTTTGCTTCACGCAGTCGTCGACGAACTCGTTCACCATCTCGCGCGTGACATGCGGCATGGTGATGATGTGGGCGATGTCGCCCAGTGGCGCGATTTGCCACTTGCGCGACACCGCGCCCGGGGGTTTCGGGAAAACGACCGTCACCGAGTTCTTGTGGCGCCACGCGGGAACCCCGAACTCGCCGAAGCGCTCGACGGCATACTCGGCGACCGCGAGCATCTCCGCCACGAGCTCGCGGAACCCGTCCATCCCCAGGCGCTCGAAGGCGTACCACAGCATGAGCGGCGTCAGCGCGTTGCGCGAGCCGGGCAGCGTGGTGTCGAGCACGCCGACGTATTCTATCGAGCGCGCGATGCGCGCCACGTAGTCGCGCTTCGTCAGCACGACGCCGCAGGGCAGCGGACAGCCGATGAGCTTGTGGCCGCTGATGGAGACGCTGTCGAAGCCCGCGTCGAACCCGTAGGGCTGCGGCTCATCGACGAAGGGCAGGATCATGCCGCTCAGGGCGGCGTCCGCGTGGATGTAGGCGTTCGTGACCGCAAGGTCGTCCAGGATGCCGCGCACCTTTTGCACGTCGTCCACGGCGCCTTTCATCGTGGAGCCGATGTTCGCCATGAAGATGACCGGCGCGTCGCGGTGGATGCGGATGGTCTCGCGGAGGTCCTCGTAGTCGATTTCTCCGTTGTCCCGGCTCTTGATCATGATGTTGCGCACGTTCAGCACGCGCAGGATCTTGAGAACGCTGTAGTGGGTGTCCTGGGAGAAATACACCACCCCGTTCGGGAACAACTCGCGCCCCATGTAGATGCCGTACATGTTGCCCTCGGTTCCGCCGGAGGTGACGTAGCCCCAGGCCTGCTCCTGCTCCAGATGCATCAGGGAGGCGAAGCGGGCGATGACCTCGCGCTCGATCTCATGGGTGTTGCTGCGGAAATTGCTGTCGTGAAAGGGGTCGCCGACGTTGTTGAGGGTGTATTCCAGAAAGGGCGTCAATTCTGAATAATCGAAACTTTGGTTGCAGGGATAACCCACCTGCCACTGCGCCAACTCCTCGAAGTCGCGTCTTAAGGCGTCGAGGTGCGCCCTCGTGAGTGGATTCGGTTCGTTCATGGCTGGAGCCCTCCTGCTCGCGCGAGAGCAAGGCCTTTGGATTCTTCTCCGCACCCCATCTCCCGCGACTTTGGACGCCGGATGGCGGCGAAGGTTCCACACGGCTTCAAGATACCCTATTTTCGAGGAGAGAAAAACGCCGGAATTTTCAACGCGCGGGCAACAAAACAGAATAGAGGTTGCGTGTGGTTCGGGGCGGTTTCTGGTTTATGGCCTATGGGGCGGCGAATTGTTGACACCACGGGATGCCAGCCGTAAGATGCGCTCGATTCGACATCCCGTGTGGCATGAGAAGAAGGCGCGTGTCGGAGCGCCGTGGGGGCAGGAAATGCCGGAAGAATATCTACCCATATTGATTCTGATCGCGCTGGCCGTCGGGTTCGCCATCGTGAACCTGGGCGTGACGTTCCTGCTGGGCAGGCGCAAGTCCACGGTGGAGAAGGACTTCGCCTACGAGTGCGGCATCGTGCCCGAATCGAACGCGCGCGGGCGCTTCAGCGTGAAATTCTTTCTGGTGGCGATACTGTTCATCGTCTTCGACGTGGAGCTCATCTTCCTCTATCCGTGGGCGGTGAACCTGAAGAGCATGGGCGTGTACGCCTTTCTCGCGATTCTGCCTTTCATGGCTTTGCTGGTGGCCAGCCTGATATACGAGTGGCGCCGGGGAGCACTCGAATGGGACTAGAACAACAACTCGAAGGCCAGGTGGTGCTGGGCCGCGCGACCGACGTCATCAAATGGGCGCGTAAGAACAGCCTGTGGCCCGCGCTTTTCGGGCTGGCGTGCTGCGCCATCGAGATGATGTCGACCTCGGCGGCGAAATACGACATCTCGCGCTTCGGCGCCGAGGTGTTCCGCGCGTCGCCGCGCCAGGCGGATCTGATGATCGTGGCGGGCCGGGTGTCGCGCAAGATGGCGCCCGTGCTCCGGCAGATCTACGATCAGATGCCCGAGCCGAAATGGGTGATCTCGATGGGCGCGTGCGCGTCCACGGGCGGGATATTCAACAACTACGCGCTCGTGCAGGGCGTGGACGAGGTCGTGCCCGTCGATATCTACGTGCCGGGTTGCCCGCCGCGTCCCGAAACGCTCATCGACGGGATCATGAAGCTCCAGGCGAAGATTGCGGATGAAAAGCTCTACCGAGAGGATTCCGGCGTCACCTCGCTTTAGATGATGTGAGAAGGCTCCCCACGCCACGTGAGTTGGAAGTCAAAGCAGGGGCGGGGTGAGCGCTTTTTCGTGTAATGAACAAACCTTTGTTAAATGAGGGATAAAGCCGTTGAGTGAAGAGGAGCGGGAGCAAGTCGAGGCCGAAGAGCCAATCGAGAAGAAAGACCCCGACCTCGTTTTGCTTCAGGCGAAAATCGGGGATGGCTTTCTCGGAGCGACGGAACATCGCGGGCAGATTTCCGCCCGGGTCGCGCCGTACGCCCTGCTCGATGCGGCGCGCTTTCTGCGAGACGAGAGAGGCTACAAGCTGCTGAGCTTCGTCTGCGGGGTGGATTGCCTGGAACTGCCGGTATCCTACCGTTTCAAGGTGACGTATTCGCTCCTGAATCCCGAGAGGTCGCGGCGTCTGCGGCTCGAAGCCCCTTGCGCGGACGACCTCGAACCGGCAATGCCCAGCGTCTGCGGGATATGGCCGGGCGCGAGACTCCATGAGAGCGAGGCGTACGACCTTTTGGGCATCACCTTCGAAGGACACCCCGAACTCGAGCGCATCTTGACGCCCGAGGGCTTCGAGGGGCATCCCCACCGCAAGGATTTCGACATCTCTTCGGAACCTGTGGCGTTCACCTTCCGGGATACGCCCGCGGGCAAGCCCAAGGCGGCGGAATAGGGACTACGGGAGCCATTGATGGCCACGCAAGCCCAGCAAACGGACCCACTCGACAGCGACATGCTCGGTCCCATTCAGACCGAGACCATGACGCTCAACATGGGGCCGCAGCACCCGAGCACCCACGGTGTCTTGCGCGTGGTTTTGGAGCTCGACGGCGAGACGGTGCTCTCGTGCAAGCCCGTCATCGGCTACCTGCATACCGGCATCGAGAAGAACATGGAGGAGAAAACCTACAACAAGGCCCTCCCCATGACCGACCGCATGGATTACCTGGCGCCCATGTCGAACAACCTCGGTTTCGTCCTGGCCGTGGAGAAGCTCCTGGACATGGAGGTTCCCCGCCGCTGCAAATACCTGCGCGTGCTGCTCGCGGAGATGACACGCCTGAACAGCCACCTGGTCTGGCTCGGCACCCACGCGCTCGATCTGGGCGCGATGACGGTCTTTCTCTATTGCTTCAGGGAGCGGGAGCAGCTCCTGAAGATTTTCGAGAAAGTCTCCGGCGTCCGCATGATGACGAGCTATTTCCGGGTAGGCGGCGTCGCGCGCGAGCCGTACCCGACGTTTTACGACGACTGCCGGAATTTTCTCGAACCCTTCTCGGAGCGCGTGGACGAATACGAAGAACTGCTCACGAACAACCCCATCTACCGGAGGCGCGCGGAAGGCGTTTGCGCCATGACGGTCGAGGAGGCCTACGCGCTCGGCATCACGGGGCCGCTGCTCAGGGCCTGCGGCGTTGCGTATGACATCCGCAAGAACGAGCCCTACTCGGGCTATGAGGAGTTCGACTTCGAGGTTCCGGTGGGCGAACGGGGAGACATTCTGGACAGGTATCTGGTGCGGGTGGCCGAGATGCGCGAATCCCGGCGCATCGCCATACAGGCGCTCGAGGGCATGCCCGAGGGGCCGCTCATGGCGGATAACCCCAAGGTGGTGCCGCCGCCCAAGGAGCAGTTGGCCCACGATATGGAGGCGCTGATCCACCATTTCAAGATATTCACCGAGGGCTACAGCGTACCCGAGGGCGAGGTGTACCAGGCCATCGAGTCCCCCCGGGGGGAGCTCGGTTTTTACATGATCAGCGACGGCAGTCCCGGTCCTTATAAGGTGAAGGTGCGCGCGCCGAGTTTCGCGAACCTCCACGCGCTCTCCGAGATCACCCGCGGCGGGCTGATGGGCGACGTCGTGGCCGCCATCGGCAGCATCGACATCGTGCTGGGCGAGATAGATCGCTAGAGAGAAATAGAGGATGACCTTGTTTTGGCGTTGATACGGTTTCCCCATTCCGGGCAGGAAGAGCGCTTCGAGTTCTCACCCGAGAACCGCGCGGAATTAGAGCGCATCATCGCCAAGTATCCGGTGAAGCGCTCGGCGCTCATCCCCGCGCTCCAGTTGGCCCAGGAGCAGGAGGGTTTCATCACCAGCGCGGTGATGCAGCATGTGGCCGAGATTTTCGAGGTTTCCCCCATGGAGGTGTGGGGCGTGGTGAGCTTCTACACCATGCTCAAGACCCAGCCCATCGGGGAATACCACGTGCAGGTGTGCAACAACCTCTCGTGCGCCCTCATGGGTGCGGGCAGGCTGCTGCGCGAGATCGAAAACCGCCTGGATTGCCGCGTCGGCCACACGCGCGAGGACGGGAAATTCTCCATAGAGGCGGTCGAGTGCCTGGGCGCATGCGGGGGTGCTCCCTGCGTGCAGGTAAACGAAAACTACTTCGAATGCGTCACGCCCGAGATCATGAACGATATATTCAGCGCGCTGGAAAAGGGCGAGACCGTCTCGCCCATCGGGGCGGACGAGGTGGTATCGCCCGCACTGGCAGGCGCCGAAGATGCAGACGGCGAAGGCCAGGGCTGAGGGACTGAAGATGGCGTTGGTATTGGAAAAAATCGTGACGGGCCGGTTCGACAACCCCGATGCGCCGCATATCGCGGGCTATGAGGCCACGGGCGGTTATGAGGCGATTCGGGGGCTCCTGGGCGGCGTCGAACCCGCCGACGTCATCGAGATGGTGAAGGCCTCAGGGCTGCGCGGGCGCGGCGGCGCGGGGTTCCCCTGCGGCCTCAAGTGGAGCTTCGTGCCCCAGGTGGACGGGCCGAAATACCTGGCCGTCAATGCGGACGAGGGGGAACCCGGCACGTTCAAGGACCGCGAACTTATGCTGCGCGACCCGCACCAGCTCATCGAGGGCATCCTCATCGCGTGTTACGCCGTGGGCATCGAAAAGGCCTACATCTACATTCGCGGCGAGTTCGTCGCCCCCTGGCGCGCGGTGGAAAAGGCCCTGGCCGAAGCCTACGAGAAGGGCTACGTCGGCAAGAACATCATGGGCAGCGGTTTTTCGTGCGACATCTACACCCACCGCGGCGCGGGCGCCTACATCTGCGGCGAGGAGACGGGGCTTCTGGAATCGCTCGAGGGCAAGCGCGGGCACCCGCGCCTCAAGCCGCCGTTTCCGGCGGTCATCGGCCTCTATGCGCGGCCTACTGTCATCAACAACGTGGAGACCCTCGCGAATCTCCCCCACATCGTGAACAAGGGGGCGGAGTGGTTCGCCGGCATCGGAATAGACGAGAAAAACTCGGGCACCCGCATGTACTGCGTCTCGGGCCACGTGGCGAAGCCGGGCCTGTATGAGTTGCCGCTCGGCCTCACGTGCGAGGAGATGATTCACGATCACTGCGGCGGCATGCGGAACGGCGCGGCCTTGAAGGCGGTGATTCCCGGCGGCGCGAGCGCGCCCGCCCTCACCGCGCAGGAAGTATACGAAGACAAGGTGACGATGGATTTCGACTCTTTAGCCAAGGCGGGCAGCATGGGCGGCAGCGGCGGGGTCATCGTCATGGACGAGACGACGTGCATGGTGCAGGCCGCGGGCAGGCTCGCCGCCTTTTTCGAGCACGAATCCTGCGGGCAGTGCTCTGTCTGCCGGGAGGGAACCGGCTGGGTGTCCGAGATTCTCGCCCGCATGGAGCGGGGCGAGGGCAAACCCGACGATCTCGATACGCTCGCGTCGATAGATCCCAACATGCGCGGCAACACCATCTGCGTGTTGTCTGATGCGTGCGCCATGATGTTCAGCGCGTTTCTGACGAAATTTTATGATGAATTTGAAGCGCACATCTCTCTGGGCCGCTGTCCGCTGGGCAGCCCGTATCCCGCCGCGATGTGATGGGGGAGAGGCGATAGATGTCGAATGAGCAGGTAACATTCGTATTCAACGATCAGAGCATCACGATGGACAAGAGCCTGCCCGTCCTGGAGGCCGCGCTGCGCATCGGCGCGCACGTTCCGCATTTCTGCTACCACAAGAACCTCTCCATCGTGGGCCAGTGCCGGGCCTGTCTCGTCGAGGTGCTCGACGCCGGAAACGGTCGGCCGATACCCAAACTCCAGCCTTCCTGCGCCACGTATGCGGCCGAGGGCATGGTAATCAGTTCCGTGACCCCGCGCGTCATCGAAGCGCAGGAGGGGGTGTTCGAATTCCTGCTGAAGAACCACCCGCTCGATTGCCCGGTGTGCGATCAGGGCGGCGAGTGTCCCTTGCAGGATCAGACGATGGCCTATGGCAAGGCGATCAGCAGGACGCACGAGTTCCGGCGCATTTATCCGAGCAAGGAGATCAGCGCCTTCATCAAGCCGGAGATGAACCGCTGCGTGCACTGCACCCGGTGCATCCGCTTCACCGAGGAGATAGACGGCGGGGCGGAGTTCGGCTGGGCGCAGCGGGGCGACCGCACCGAGGTGGGCGTCTATGAGGACCTGCCCCTGACGAGCGTCGTCTCGGGCAACGTCATCGACATCTGCCCCGTCGGCGCGCTCACGGACAACAAATACCGCTTCACCGCCCGCGTGTGGGAGATGGAGGAAACGCAAGGTCCCTGCACGCTTTGCAGCGTAGGCTGCCGACAGGGCGTCTGGACGAAGGACGGCGAGATCAAGCGCGTGACGGCGGCGGAGAACGAAAGGGTCAACGACACCTGGATTTGCGACGTCGCGCGCTACGGCTGGAGCGGGGCGCACGGCGAGGGACGCATCACCCAGCCGATGATCAGAAAAGACGGCGAATTGACGCCCGTCGGCTGGACGGAGGCGGTCGGCGAGGCGGCGAGAGGCTTCGGCGCCGTTATGGAGCAAGCGGACGGCGGCGTCATCGCCGGTCTGGGCGGGGCTTCCTCCACGAACGAGACGGCCTATCAATTCGGCGCCTTCATGCGCTCGGTTCTGGGAACCAACCACCTGGACAGCCGGATTCATCCGCGCGACATCGTGCAAACGGACTTACAAAGCGCCGCCCTGGGCGGCGTGGGCGGCGCAGGCTCCATCGAGGAGTTGGGGCGTTCGAAGGCCGTCATCATCGTGGGCAGCGACCCGTTCACGCAGCACCCCATCCTCGCGCTTCAGATCAGAAAGGCGCACCGCGCAGGCGCGGTGGTCATCAACGTGAACCAAAGGCGCATCGACCTGCGCGTTTCAGGCCGCGTGCATCATCTGGTGCCGGTTCTGGGCGGCATCTCGCGAACGCTGCGCGCGCTGGCGGCATGCCTCGTGGACGGCGGCGCGAGACCCGAAGGTGAGAACGCGGAAGAATACGCCGCGCTCATAGGTTCCGCCGACCTGAGCCGCCTGTGCGAAGAGGCGGACGTGTCGCCCGATGACCTCATGGCCGCCGCCCGGGCGATTCTGGCGGCGGACGGCTCCGTGAGCATACTCTCCGGCCCCGGTGAGACAGGGAAGGTCGCGGTTTCAGAAGCGATCAATCTCGGGATTCTGCTCCGCGCCAACATGCTCTTCGCCACCGGCGCGCTGAACCTGCAAGGCGCAATCGACATGGGTCTGCATCCCGAAGTCCTGCCCGGCGGCGATATGTCGAATGAAGATGCCCGCGCCGCCTGCGGGGAGGCATGGGGGAGGCCGCCCGCCGCGCAGGCCGGTAAGGATGCGGACGGCATACTCGACGGCCTCGCGAGCGGTGAACTCAAGGCCCTTTACGTTCTGGGCTGCGACCCGGTGGCCGAATACCCCGATGGCGCGCGGGCGAGAGAGGCGCTGGAAAAGGCCGATTTCGTCGTTCTGCAGACATCTCATTTGAACGCGAGCGCGGAGTACGCGGACGTCGTGATTCCCGCACCCACGCTGTATGAGGAAACGGGCAGCGTCACGAACCTGGAGCGCAGGGCGCAGTCTCTCCCGCGCGCGCTCAAGCCGATGATCGACAAAATGATCCCCGAAGCCTGGCGGGCCTTCGCCGATATCGGAAAGGCGATGGAGCGGCCCATGCGGGCGAACTCGCTGGACAAAATCCGGATTCAGGCGCGCTCGCTCATCGCCGATTACGCGGACGCCTTCGGCCGTATTCCCGATGAGGGTCTGCACTTAAGACGAGAGGGGCGGCGCGCCTATCAGATCGCGCAGATTCCGGAGAAAGAAGCGCAAGCGCCGGGCCTCAGGATGCTGTTGACGCCCGTCTTGTGGCTCTCGGGGGCTTATGCGGCCTCTGCCTATCATCTGGCCGACATGCCGGGAGCCGCGCTCGCCCTCTCGCCGAGCGATGCGGAAAGCCTCGGCGTTTCAGATGGCGAACTCGTGGAATTCGAAGTGGGCGGGGAGGTCGTTCGGCTGCCCGTGCATTTCGAGAAGAACGCGCCCGTGGGCGTCGCCTTCGCGCCGGAGGGTTATTTGCGCGCGCACGGGGCCTCGGCGCTCAACACCGGCGGCGCGCTGGGCCGCCAGGGGGTGGAGATTCGGATCCGCAAGGCGGAGAAACCCCAGGAGGTGGGCGCATAGATGGTTACGCTGCTCATCATCCTCGGGAAAGTGCTCGTGGGCTTCGGCGGGCTTTTGCTGCTCGCCGCCTACATGACCTGGATGGAGCGGCGCGTGTTCGCGCTCATACAGGTGCGGGTGGGCCCCAACCGCGTGGGTCCCTCGGGGCTTTTGCAGCCCATCGCCGACGGCATCAAGCTCATGTTCAAGGAGACCATCATTCCCGCCCAGGCGGACAAGGTGATTTACGTCCTCGCGCCCGCCGTCACGCTCATCCCGGCGCTGGCCGCCTTCGCCGTGGTGCCCTTCGGCGATTCGGTGACCGTGCTCGGTCAGAAGGTGGACCTGGTGCTGGCCGACATCAACGTCGGCATCCTCTATATCTTCGCCATGGCGGGCATCGGCGTGTACGGCATCGTGCTCGGCTCATGGGCGTCGAACAGCAAGTACCCGCTCATCGGCGGGCTTCGATCGGCGGCGCAACTCATCAGCTACGAACTCTCGCTCGGCATGTCGCTCCTGGGCGTGGTCATGATCTCCGGCACCCTGAGCTTGAAGGGAATCGTCGAGGGCCAGGCCGGGATGCCCTACATCGTATTGCAGCCCCTGGGCTTTCTGCTCTTCGTCATCTGCATGCTGGCGGAGACGAACCGCGCGCCGTTCGATTTGCCCGAGGCCGAGAGCGAACTCACCGGCGGATTCCATACCGAGTACAGCAGCATGCACTTTGCGGTTTACTCCATCGCCGAATACTGCAGCATGATTACGCTCTCGGCGGTGGGGGCGACTTTTTTCCTCGGCGGATGGCGCGGGCCGCTGTTGCCGCCCGTCGTCTGGTTCCTGATCAAGGTGTTGGCGTTCATGTTCTTCTTCATGTGGCTGCGCGCCTCCACGCCGCGCCTGCGCTATGACCAACTGATGGGCTTCGGATGGAAGGTGCTTCTGCCACTGTCCATCCTGAACGTGATACTCACGGCCGGCGCCGTCGTTTTCATCGGCTAGCGGGCCGCTCGAAAGGGGGAGGTTTCATGTTAGGCGAGATTTGCAAGGGGTTGTGGCTGACGCTCAAGCATTCCTTCAAAAACCGCGTGACCGTGCAATACCCCGACGTCAAAGAGGAGATGCCCGTGGGCTACCGCGGCCTCCACAAGCTGCTGCGCTGGGAGGACGGCTTGGAGCGCTGCGTGGGGTGCAAGCTCTGCTCGGCGGCCTGTCCCGTGGATTGCATTTACGTGGAATCGGAGGAGAACGACCCCGAAGCGCCCACTTCCAAGGGCGAGCGCTACGCCAGCATTTACGAGATCAACGAGCTTCGCTGCATCTTTTGCGGATACTGCGAAGAAGCCTGCCCGGTCGGCGCGGTCGTGCTGGGCAACGAGTATGAATTCTGCCAGGACGACCGCGGCAAGTTCCTCTACGAGAAGGGCGATTTACTCGTGGAAAGCACCGAGGATCATCCGGAGCTTCATGCCCGCTATGACGAGAAAAACCTACTCACGTATGTCTAGGGTTCGATTTGAAGCGGGCGCCCGCCCGCTGGAGGATGGGCGGTAGTGGCCAGTTCCCTGTTTTTTTATTTCCTGGCGGTGGTGACGACGGTGGGCGCGATAGCCGTCGTCGCGTTCCCAAGCCCGCTCTACAGCGTGCTCGCCCTGATCCTGACGTTCCTGGGTCTCGCCGGACTGTATCTCTCGCTTCACGCGCAGTTCGTCGCCATTGTTCAGGTGATCATCTACGCCAGCGCGATCATGATGCTCTTCCTGTTCGTGGTGATGCTGATTAACCTGGGCCGGGAGGAGAAGCGAGAGTTGCGCCTGCCCGGCCAGAAGCTGCTGGGCGCCATCGCGGGGCTCGCCGTTTTCAGCGTGCTGCTCAAGATATTCCTCTCCACCTCGCTCATGACGGGAAAGAAGGGGAGCTTCCCGCCCCAGCGGGTGAGCGAACTCGGCAACACGCAGATTATCGGCAACCTTTTGTTGACGGATTACGTCCTGCCGTTTCAGGCCATGGGCGTCTTGTTGTTCGTGGGCATCGTCGGCGCCGTGGTGCTGGCGCGCAGGCGAAGCCGCTAGGAGGGGTGAGGCGTGGCGCCGCTTGAGCATTACCTGATTCTGAGCGCGGTTCTCTTCTCCTTGGGCGTCGTGGGCGTCGTGGTGCGCAGAAACGCCATCGTCGTCATCTTGTGCATTGAGTTGATGATGAACGGGGCGAATCTGGCGTTCGTGGCCTATGGCCGGTACCTGGATTCGATGGCGGGCCAGATGATCGTGTTTTTCGTGATGGCGGTGGCCGCGGCGGAAGCCGCCATCGGGCTGGCCATCGTGGTGCTGATCTACAGAAACCGCGAATCCACCGACCTGGACGAGATCAATCTACTGAAGCTATAGAGTTAAGGAATCATGGATAGTCTGACCCTCATATTGTTGTTCCCCCTCATCGGCGTGCTGGTGAACCTGATCTTCGGCTGGAAGCGCGGGGAGAAGTTCGCCGGCTGGACCGCGACGCTGGCGATGGCGCTCGCTTTCGCGGCGTCGATCGTGGGCTGGCTCCGCCTTTTGGGGATGCCCGAAAATGCGCGGCTCATCCGCGTCGTCTTGTTCGAGTGGATTCCCGTAGGCGCCTTCGAGGTCAAGGCGAGCTTCTTGCTGGATCCGCTCTCCGCCGTCATGGCGCTCGTCGTCACCGGCGTCGGGACGCTCATCCACCTCTACTCGATGGGCTACATGCACGGCGACCGCGGCGTGGTGCGCTATTTCATCTACCTGAACCTCTTCTCGCTCTCGATGCTCACGCTCGTCCTGGGCGACAACTTCGTTGTCATGTTCGTGGGCTGGGAGGCGGTGGGTCTTTGCAGTTACCTGCTCATCGGCTTCTGGTACGAGCGCAAGGCGGCGGCCGAGGCCGGCAAGAAGGCCTTCATCGTGAACCGGGTGGGTGATTTCTGCTTCCTGATAGCGCTTTTCTACATCTACAGCGTCGTCGGCTCGCTGGATTTCGCGGCCGTGTTCTCGAAGGCTCCTCAGTTGCTCGGTCTCGAGAGCGCTGCGGCGACGATCATCTGCCTGCTGCTCTTCGCGGGCGCCACGGGCAAGAGCGCGCAGATTCCGCTTTATGTCTGGCTGCCCGACGCGATGGAAGGCCCCACCCCGGTCAGCGCCCTGATACACGCGGCCACCATGGTGACCGCGGGCGTCTACATGGTGGCGAGAGCGCACGTGCTCTTCGAACTTTCATCGGCGGCGATGCTGGTGGTGGCCGTCGTCGGCGCGCTCACGCTGTTGATGGCCGCGACCATCGCCCTGGTCCAGACCGACATCAAGAAAGTGCTCGCCTACAGCACGGTGAGCCAACTCGGCTATATGTTCCTCGCATGCGGCGTGGGGGCGTTCTCCGCAGCGATCTTCCACCTGATGACCCATGCGTTTTTCAAGGCGCTCCTGTTCCTGGGTGCGGGGAGCGTGATTCACGCGCTGGACGGCGAGCAGGACATCCGCAGGATGGGCGGACTCCACGCGGCCCTTCCGCGAACGAGCAACACCTTCGTGGTCGGTGCGCTGGCCATCGCGGGCGTATTCCCCTTCGCCGGTTTTTTCAGCAAGGACGCCATTCTCTACTCGGCCATGACGGCCGAGCGCGGCGGTATTCTCCTGTGGCTCGCCGGCGCGGCGGGCGCGCTCATGACGGCGTTCTACATGTTCAGGCTCTTGTTCCGCGTGTTCTTCGGCACCTGCAATCTGAGCCTGGAGGAGCAGCAGAAAGTCCATGAATCTCCCACGAACATGACGCTCCCGCTACAGGTGCTGGCGGCGCTCTCCATCGGCGGCGGCTGGGTGGGGATTCCCGTCATCACGGGAGCGAACGTTTTTGGGGATTTCCTGGCGCCCGCTTTCGGCGGTCACGTGGAGGCGCACCACGAGGTGGTGTTCGAGATACTGATGATGATCTTCTCGCTCGCCATCGCCTTCATCGGCATTTACGCGGCCTACAATCTCTATGTGCTGAAGAGCGGCGGCGGGAGCGCGTACGCGAAACTCTGGCCGGGCATCCACCGGCTTTTGGTGAACAAGTATTACGTGGACGAGATATACGACGCCGTAATCGTCCAGCCGGTGAAGCGGGCGTCGATCTGGTGCTGGCGAGCGTTCGAGGACGGCCTGGTGGACGCGGCCGTGAACGGCGCGGGCTTTTTCGTGCGGTCCCTGGGCGGCGTCCTGAGGCGCCTCCAGACGGGCTACGTGAAGAGCTACGCCGTTTCGATGCTGGTCGGCGCGCTGGCGATTTTGCTGTATCTCACGGCGCGCTGATGGTTTTTTCGATTCTTTGAGGAGCGTGAGGGGCGAGTGCCTGGAATAATCACCTCGATACTGTTTTTGCCCATGCTGGGGGGGCTGCTGCTCCTTCTCCTGCGTGAGGGCGAGGGAAAAGACGGCGGCGGCATCCGCGCGTTCGCGCTGGCGGCCTCCCTGGTCACGTTCGCCCTCTCGGTGGTGATGTACCTGGGCTTCCGGCCCGATTACGCGGGCATGCAGTTCGTCGAGGAAGCGGTGTGGATTCCGAGGTTCGGGATTTCCTACAAGGTGGGTGTGGACGGCATCAGCCTGCTGCTCGTGATGCTGACCACCATCCTGACGCCGGTCGCGATCCTCTTCTCCTTCGACGACGTGCGCAAGAAGACGCGGCTCTACTACATGTCCCTGCTGTTCCTGGAGACGGGGATGCTCGGCGTGTTCTTCGCGCTCGATTTCTTCCTGTTCTACGTCTTCTGGGAGGGAATGCTGATTCCGATGTACCTCATCATCGGGGTCTGGGGCGGGGGCCGAAGGATTTACGCGGCCGTCAAGTTCTTCCTCTACACCATGGCCGGAAGCGTGCTGATGCTCGTGGCGATCATCTGGCTGTACTTCGCGAGCGGGGTCGGCACGTTCGACATCCTCGCGCATTTCCGCGAACCCGTGGACGCCGCTCTCCAGCCGTGGCTGTTCGCCGCGTTCGCCATCTCCTTCGCCATCAAGGTGCCGATTTTCCCGTTCCACACCTGGCTGCCCGACGCCCACGTGGAAGCGCCCACGGCGGGAAGCGTCATCCTCGCCGGCGTCCTCTTGAAGATGGGCACGTACGGCTTCATGCGGCTGGCGATGCCGCTGTTTCCGACGGCGGCGCGCGAGTTTGCGTTCCTCATCATATGCCTGGCGCTGGTGGGGATCATCTACGGGGCGCTCATGGCCATGGTACAGACCGACGTGAAAAAGCTCGTGGCCTATTCCTCGGTGAGTCACCTGGGGTTCGTGATGCTGGGGCTTTTCTCTTTCAACCTGCTGGGCGCCTCGGGGAGCGTCATCCAGATGGTGAACCACGGCATCAGCAGCGGGGCGCTCTTCCTGATCGTGGGCTTCATCTATTCGAGGCGGCACACGAGGCAAATCGATGAGTTCGGCGGGCTTCTTCGGGTGATGCCCGTCTTTTCGACGTTTTTCATCATCACCGCGCTCAGTAGCATCGGCCTGCCGGGGCTGAACGGCTTCGTGGGCGAGTTCACGATCCTGCTGGGCGCGTTCGAGCGCAACGCCTGGTTCGCCGTCATCGCGGCCACCGGCGTGGTGCTCTCCGCCGTCTACATGCTCTGGATGCTCCAGCGCGTCCTGTTCGGCGAGGTGAGCGTGCGGGCGAACCTGGGGCTGGCCGACATGAACAGGCGCGAGTGGCTCGTCATGCTGCCGATGGTGGCGCTGATGTTCTGGATCGGGCTGTATCCCAAGCCGCTGTTCAACCGTATCGAGCCCTCGGCCAAGGCTTGGCTCTCGCAGGTGAACCGCCGCGTGCTGCGCGTAGAGAAAGCGCCTGATCTAAAATTGCGAAAGAACGCGCTCGCTTATGCGCAAAGAGTCGAGGTGAAATAGCTTTGGATATCGTTCATCCCACCATCCATTGGGGATACCTGCTGCCGGTGATTCTGCCGGTGTGCGGGGCGGTCTTGGTTTTGATGTGGGACGCCTTTCTCGCCAAGGGGGAGCGCTCCGTTATCGTCATCATCACGCTGGTGACGCTGGCCGCCGCCCTGGGCGTGACGCTCGGCGCGCGCGCGCTGCCGGGTCTGGCTGCCTCGTTCGGCGGCATGTACCTCTTCGACGGGTTCACGCAGTTCCTCTACGTCGTCATCCTGTTCGCGAGCATCTTCGCGGTGCTCATCGCCGCGGCCCAGCGGGAGTTGGACGAAACGCCGGCGGGCGAATACTTCGGCCTCATCCTCTTCGCGACTTCGGGCATGATGCTCATGGCGGCGACGCGGAACCTCCTGATGATCTTCGTGGGCCTCGAGGTGTTCTCCCTGTCGCTCTATGTCTTGGCGGGGTATCTGCGTTCGCGTCCCGAGGGCAACGAGGCGTCGCTCAAATACTTTCTGCTCGGTTCGTTCGCCTCGGGCTTTCTGCTCTACGGCATGGCGCTCATATATGGCGCCACCGGCTCGGTCGACCTGATCGAAATCGCCACGCGGCTTCACGAGAACCCCGCCTCGCGGGGAGCCGCCTTCCTGATGGGCCTGGGCTTCATGGTGGTGGGCCTGGGCTTCAAGGTGGCCGCCGCGCCGTTTTACATGTGGACGCCCGACGTTTACGAGGGCGCGCCCACCGCGGTGACGGCGTTCATGTCCGTGGGCCCCAAGGCGGCCGCGTTCGCCGCGTTCTTCCGGGTGTTTCTCTCCGCGGGCGACGCGGGCGGGAGTCTCGATTCGGTCTTGTGGGTGATGGCCGTCCTCACGATGAGCCTGGCGAACCTGATCGCCATCTGGCAGTCCTGCGTGAAGCGGATGCTCGCCTATTCCAGCATCGCTCACGCCGGCTATCTCATGGTCGCGCTCGTGGCTTCGCGATCGAGCGCGGAGCTGGCCACGAGCGGGTTTCTCTACTACATGCTCGTCTACGTCTTCATGAACATGGGCGCTTTCTGCGTGCTCATCCTCATCTCGAACATGCGCGAGGACGGCGGTACGCAGCTCGACAACCTCGCGGGGCTGGCTTCTTTCCGGCCGGGTCTCGCGGCGGCGATGGCCGTGTTCATGGTGTCGCTCTCGGGGCTGCCGCCCACCGGGGGTTTCGTGGCGAAATTCCACGTGTTCAGCGCGGCGCTGAACGGCGGCTACGTCTGGCTGACCGTGATCGCGGTGCTCAACAGCGTGGTGGCCGTGTATTATTACCTGCGCCTCGTCGTGGTGATGTACATGCGCGAACCGCAAGGCGCAGCGGCGAGCAGCGCTCCGCATCCGGGCTGGTCCTACGCCGTCGCGGCGCTCGTGCTCGCCGTCGCGAGCACCCTGCAACTGGGGATTTTCCCCTCCTCGGTGCTGGATTTCGCCCATCGCTCCACAGTCTTTTTTAATTGACCTCAGGGGTTGGTTTTTCGGTTCTCGCCATGATATAAGTCATGGCGGTTCGCTCGATTTCAGGCTTTTGTTCCAGGGGTTTTCGAAGGGAATGACCGCCCTGCGGCAACGATGCGGGCGGCGCATTTCTCATCGCCCCGGCGGTTAGCGGTTTTTGTGGGGGCCACGCATGGATCCGGTGGAGATTGTAGGCGCATTTTTCAGGGATTATCAGGCCATCAATCCCTACATCCCCATATTTCTGGTCACGCTCATGGCGTTTGCACTCGCCGCGAGCATTCTGATCTTCGCGCTTATCGTCCGCCCGCACAACCCGGACCCCGAGAAAAACTCCCCCTATGAGTGCGGCATGCCCCCGCTGATGGAAGCGCACGAGCGTTTTTCCATCCGCTTCTACCTGCTGGGCATACTGTTCCTGCTTTTCGACGTGGAAGCCTTGTTCCTGTTCCCCTGGGCGGTGCAATATGACGCCCTCGGGTTGTTCGGATTCATCGAGATGATGCTGTTCATCGCCATCCTGTTGGTGGGTTATTTCTACGCTTGGCGAAAAGGAGCGTTGGAGTGGGCATAGTCGAGGGTAAGTTCAGCGACAACTTCATCACGTCGAAGGTCGACAGCCTGGTCGCCTGGGCGAGGAAGAGCGCGCTCTGGCCGATGACCTTCGGCCTGGCGTGCTGCGCCATCGAGATGATGGCCTCGGGTGCGGCGCGCTACGATTTCGACCGTTTCGGCGTGATCTTCCGGGCCACGCCGCGCCAGTCCGACGTGATCATCGTGGCGGGCACCGTCACCCACAAGATGGGGGACGCGATTCGCAAGGTCTACGATCAGATGCCCGAGCCGCGCTGGGTGATCGCGATGGGCAACTGCGCCACCTGCGGCGGCCCGTACGCGAACTATGCGGTGATGCAGGGAGTGGATGAAATCATCCCGGTGGACGTCTACGTTCCGGGTTGCCCGCCCAGGCCCGAATCCTTGATGTGGGGCGTCATGCAGCTTCAGAAAAAAATCGAACAGGAAAAATACATCCGCCGGTAAAAGCCTGCGGCGCACAAGGGAAGAAGATGCCCGACGAAGTGGTGGAAAACAGCGAAGAAACGAGCGGCGCGCCGGATTCCGGCGAGACCGCCGAAGAGGTGAAGACCCCGCCCGGCGAGGACTTGAAGGAAGTGGTGGAATCGGCGTTTCCGGGCGCGGTGCTGGAGCAGAGCGCCTATGAGGACGATGAGGACGAGACGACGTTCGTCCTGGGCGTCGATTCGCTCGTCGCCGTCGCCGCGCATCTGCGCGATCACGGCGATTCGCTCTTCAAGCTCCTCACCGATTTGACGGCGGCGCACTACCCCGAAGCCGAGAATCCCTTCGAGATGCTCTATCACCTCTACAGCATCGAGCATAACCGCAGGCTGCGTCTCAAGGTTCGGATCAAGGAAGGCCAGGCGGTGCCCACGGTTTCGGGCGTGTGGAGCAGCGCGGACTGGATGGAGCGTGAGGTGTACGATTTGTTCGGTATCGAATTCGAGGATCATCCGGATCTCAGGCGGATTCTTCTGCCCGACAACTGGGGCAGCCATCCGATGCGGAAGGACTATCCGCTCGAGGGTCGGGGAGAGCGGATTTACACCAAGCCGACGCGCAAGGAAATCGGCGATTAGAGCGGCATAGCTTTTGAGGGAATGAGGAAATGGTCGGCGTAGCGAACGTGTCTCGCATCGAGCAGCAGAGCACCCTGCACGGGACCGAAGAACTCGTCATCAACATGGGTCCCCAGCACCCGAGCACGCATGGCGTGCTCCGCGTCATCCTGAAGCTCGACGGCGAGACGGTGAACGATCTCGACTGCGACATCGGCTACCTCCACCGCGGCACCGAGAAGATCGGCGAGAACATCACCTACACGATGTTCATCCCCTATACGGACCGCCTCGACTACATCGCGGCACCCTCGAACAACCTCGCGTGGGTCACGGCGGTGGAGAAATTCTTCGACTGGGAGATCCCCATGCGGGCGCAGTACATCCGCTCGATGGTAGGGGAGCTCTCCCGCATCGCCAGCCATCTGCTCTGGCTCGCCACCCACGCGCTCGACATCGGGGCGATGACGGTGTTCCTGTGGTGCTTCAGGGAGCGCGAGATGGTTCTCGACCTCTTCGAGACGGCCTTCGGCGGCCGCCTGACGGTGAACGCCTTCCGTCTCGGCGGTCTGCACGAGGACGTGCCGGACAAGTTCCTGCAGCTCACGCAGGAGTTCGTCGACATCTTCCCGAGCAGAATCGACGACTACGAGACGCTACTCACCAACAACCGCATCTGGCTGCAGAGAACGCGCGACGTGGGCATCATCTCCGCCGAGGACGCGATGGACTTAGGCCTCACGGGGCCGATCATCCGGGGCAGCGGGGTGAGTTGGGACTTGAGGCGCGCCAAGCCATACGCGGCCTATCCCTACCTCGATTTCGTCGTGCCCGTCGGAGAGAACGGCGACATCTACGATCGCTATCTGGTGCGCATCGAGGAGTTGCGCCAGAGCACCCATATCATCCAGCAGTGCCTGGAGCAGCTTCCCGGCGGGCCGGTGACCTGCAAGACGCCCCGGACCATCAAGCCCCCCGAGGGCGAGATATACCACAGCATCGAGAACCCCAAGGGCGAGTTCGGCTTTTACATCGTGAGCGATGGGACGACGACGCCCTATCGCGTCCGCATCCGCCCGCCCTCATTCATCAACCTGGGCGGGCTGAAGAAGCTGTGCGTCGGGCAGTTGGTCGCGGACGTGGTGGCCATCATCGGAAGCATCGACATCGTTTTGGGCGAGTGTGATCGGTAAGGAGCAGTTCGTTGGACATGGCGCTTGAAATCGCGGTCGCCGCGATAAAGATATTCATCGTGCTGAACGTGGTGCAGCTCGTGGTGGCGTATACGATCTACGTCGAGCGGAAGGTGATCGCCCACGTCCAGATGCGCATGGGGCCGATGCGTGTGGGCTGGCACGGGCTTCTCCAGCCGATAGCGGACGGGCTGAAGCTGTTCTTCAAGGAAGACATCATACCCGACAAGGCGGACCGCATCGTGTTCGTGCTGGCGCCCGTGATGGTGCTGGTGCCCGCCTTCGTCGTCTACGCGGTGCTGCCCTTCAGCGCGACGTTCTACATCACGCAGATCAACATCGGGCTGTTCTTCATCCTGGCGATCAGTTCGCTCGGCGTATTCGGCATCGTCATGGCGGGCTGGGCCTCGAACAGCAAGTACTCGCTTCTGGGCGCGCTCAGGAGCGCGGCGCAGATGCTGAGCTACGAGATTTTCCTGGGCTTCTCCGTCATCGGGCCGCTGATGCTCGCGGGTTCCATGAACTTGCAAGAGATCGTGCACGCGCAGAGCGACGTGTGGTTCGTGTTCTATCAGCCCATCGCGTTCATCGTCTTCTTCATCGCGGCGATGGCGGAGACGAACCGCGCGCCCTTCGACCTGCCCGAGGCGGAAACCGAACTCGTGGCGGGCTTTCACACCGAATACAGCGGAATGAAGTTCGCGTTCTTTTTCCTGGCGGAATACGCCAACATGTTTGTCGTATCGACGGTGGGCATCGTGCTGTTCTTCGGCGGATGGGATGGGCCGGATTTCATTCCGCTTCCCGGTTTCGTCTGGTACGTCCTGAAGCTCTCCGCATTCATGTTCGTGTTCATATGGCTGCGGGCGACGCTGCCGCGCTACCGCTACGATCAGCTGATGCGCGTGGGCTGGAAGTTCATGTTCCCGCTCGTGATGCTCAACATTTTCCTGACCGGATTCCTGAAGTACCTGTTCTTGTAACTCGCGGGAGAGACGCAGAGTGGAGCTATATTTCTTCTATATGTTCTCGGGCGGGATGATCATCGCCTCCCTGCTGATGATCACGCGCGCGAACGTGATTCACGCGGCCCTGTTGCTGGTGCTGACGTTCTTCTTCCTCGCGGGCATCTTCGTTCTGGCGGGGGCGGAGTTCCTGGCGGCGGTGCAGATTCTGCTCTACGCGGGCGGCATCATGGTGCTCTACCTGTTCTCGATCATGCTGATGAACGTGGAGGTGGCCGTTCGGATGCGGCAATGGCACCGTCAGGGCGTCATGGTGTTCGTGGCGGCCGCCCTGCTGGGTCTGGAAATATGGGCCGTGCTGGCGGGTGTGGAGTTCCCGGCGGCGAAGCAGTGGGAGTGGTCGCTGGGCGCCACGCCGGGCAACGTCGAAGCGCTGGGCGCGGTCCTGTACACGAAATTCCTGTTCCCCTTCGAGGTGGCCTCCGTCCTCCTGCTGGCCGCGATGATCGGCGCCATCGTCCTGGCGAAGCGCACGATAGAGAGATAGAGGGGAGAGAGTACCCGCGATGATACCGATGACTCATTTTCTTATCCTGGGCGCCATATTGTTCCTCATCGGCGCGATGGGCGTTCTGATGCGACGCAACGCCATCATCATCCTGTTGTCCATCGAGTTGATGCTCAACGCCGTGAACGTGACCTTCGTGGGCTTCTCGCGCCACCTGGCGGACATGACGGGCCAGGTGTTCGCCATCTTCGTCATCACCGTGGCGGCGTGCGAGGCGGCCGTGGGACTTGCGATTCTCATCGCGCTCAACCGCGACCGCACGATGGTCAACGTGGACGAAGTCAACCTTTTGAAGTGGTAGGGGAATCATGATCGAACTGGCTTGGCTCATTCCCGTTTTTCCGGTGATCGGAGTCCTGATCAACGGATTGTTCGGAAGGCAAGTGGGCGAGAAGGCGGGCCCCATCGCTTCCGTCATGGCGGGCTTGTCGCTGCTCGTGGTGCTGGGCATCGCTTTTCAGATGATCTTAGGCTCAGGCGGCAGCCACACCGTGCCGCTATGGACGTGGGTGGAAGCGGGGAGCTTCAGCGCTTCGATGAGCTTCCTCATCGATCCATTGAGCACCATCATGCTGCTCGTGGTGGCGGGCGTGGGTTTTCTGGTGCACGTTTACGCCGTGGGCTACATGCACGGAGACCCGGGCTATCCGCGCTTTTTCACCTATCTCAACCTGTTCATGCTCTCGATGTTCCTGCTGGTGCTGGGGGACAACTATCTCGTCATGTTCGTCGGCTGGGAGGGCGTGGGCCTTTGCAGCTATCTGCTCATCGGCTTCTGGTACGAGAAGCAATCCGCATCCGATGCGGGCAAAAAGGCGTTCATCGTCAACCGCATCGGCGACGCGGGCTTTCTGCTCGGCATGTTCCTCATCTGGACGCTGACGGGCAGCCTCACCTACACCGAGGTGTTCAAGGCGGCTCCCGAGATGAGCGCGGCGGCGGCATCGGCCGTCGGGCTTCTGCTGTTCGTCGGCGCCGTCGGCAAGAGCGCGCAGATTCCGCTCTACGTCTGGCTGCCTGACGCCATGGAAGGTCCGACCCCCGTCAGCGCCCTCATCCACGCCGCCACCATGGTGACGGCGGGCGTCTACATGGTCGCGCGCACGAGCCCCATCTACGTCATGGGGCCGGACGCTATGAGCGTCATCGCCATCGTCGGCGCGCTCACGGGCCTGTTCGCCGCGAGCATCGGCCTGGTGCAAAACGACATCAAGCGCGTGCTCGCCTACAGCACGGTGAGCCAGCTCGGCTTCATGTTCATGGCGCTGGGCGTGGGCGCCTTTGCGGCCGGCATCTTCCACCTGATGACCCACGCCTTCTTCAAGGGCCTGCTCTTTCTGGGCAGCGGGAGCGTCATCCACGCGCTTCACCATGCGTCGGAAGAGCAGCAACAGGACATGCGCTACATGGGCGGCTTGAAGGACAAGATGCCCGTGACGTACTGGACGTTCCTGATAGGCGCTATCGCCATCGCAGGCGTGCCGCCGCTGGCGGGTTTCTGGAGCAAGGACGAGATTCTGGCGAACGCCTTCTTCACGGGGCACTACACGGTCTGGATCATGGGCACCGTCGCGGCCTTCATGACGGCCTTCTACATGTTCCGGCTCATCTTCATGACGTTTCACGGCGAGATGCGCGTCGATCATCACGCCCGCGAACACATACACGAATCGCCCTCCACGATGACGGTTCCGCTCATCATCCTGGCGGTCCTGAGCGTCATCGGCGGCGTGATTCCGGGCTTCCCGCCCGAGGCCGGCTGGATACACCGCTTCCTGGCGCCCTCGCTGGCGAAGTTGCCGGCCGGCGGCCACGCCACGGAGCAGGGCGTACACCTGATAAACGCCGCGGCCGGCGGCGGGCACAGCGGGCCGGCAGCGATGCTCCTGATAGTACTGGCCATCGCCGTCGCCGTGGGCGGCATTGCCCTGGCGTGGTACATGTACGTCAAGGACACAGAGGCGCCGCGGCGCCTGTACCGGAGCATGCCGGGCATTTATTACCTGCTTCTCGGCAAATACTATATCGACGAGATTTACCAGGCCTGCATCGTCGAGCCGGTCTACAAGCTCATGCGCGGCTTGTGGACTTTCGATGCGAAGGTGGTGGACGGGGCGGTGAACGGCAGTTCGCTTATCACCGTCGTGTCGAGCCGCTTCTCGGGAATTTTCGACCTTCGGACGGTGGACGGGGCGGTGAACGGCACGGCGAGCTTCATCCGCTTTTTCTCCCAGGTATTCAAATACCTGCAATCCGGAATGGTTCAGAATTATCTATTCGTGATGCTGTTGGGCATCTTCGTGATGCTGAGCGCGTACCTTTTCCGCTGATGCGATGAGGTTTTGGAGGAACTATGAGTAACATGCCGCTTCTTACGCTGATCACCTTCCTGCCCGCGGCCGGGGCGGTGATTATCATGCTCTTCATGAAGAAAGAGCAGACGAAAGCCATCAAGGGTTTCGCCACGGCGGTGGCGGTCTTGGACTTCCTGATTTCGCTTCCCCTCTGGTTCAATTTCGATCAGTCCGAAGCCGGATTCCAGTTCGTGGAGAAGGTGAGCTGGATACCCACCATCGGGGTGAGCTATTTCGTCGGCATCGACGGGATCAGCGTGCTGCTCGTCCTGCTCACGACGCTCACGATGATCGTGGGGGTTGTGTGCTCGTTCACCGCCATCGAGGAGCGCGAAAAGGAATACTACGTCTGCCTCCTTCTGCTGGCGACCGGTATGCTGGGCACCTTCATCGCGCTCGACATCTTCCTCTTCTACGTGTTCTTCGAGGTCACCCTGGTGCCGATGTATTTCCTCATCGGCGTATGGGGCGGGCCGAGGAAGCTCTATGCGGCGATCAAGTTCTTCCTCTATACGCTGTTCGGCAGCGTGTTGATGCTGCTGGGAATTCTGGCGTTCTACTTCGCCAACTTCAAGATGGGCACCGGAACGCTCACGTTCGACCTGGTCGAGCTCTACGGCGTGGGGCCGAAGATACCGCTTTCGCTCCAGATTTGGATATTCCTGGCGTTCTTCATCGGCTTCGCCATCAAAGTCCCCATGTTCCCCTTCCACACCTGGCTGCCGGACGCGCACGTGGAAGCCCCGACGGCGGGCAGCGTGATCCTGGCGGGCATTCTCCTGAAAATGGGAACCTACGGATTCGTGCGCTTCGCCCTGCCCCTGCTGCCCCAGGCGAGCCAGGTTTTCGTGCCCTTCATGGTGCTTCTCTCCATCATCGGGATCATCTACGGGGCGCTGGTGGCCATGGCGCAGACCGACATCAAGAAACTGGTGGCCTATTCCTCGGTGAGTCACTTGGGCTTCGTGATGCTGGGTATATTCGCCTTAAACGAGCAGGGCGTGCTCGGCGGACAGCTTCAGATGATCAACCACGGAATCAGTACGGGCGCCTTGTTCCTTCTGGTGGGCGTCGTTTACGAGAGGCGTCATACGCGCCTCATCTCCGATTACGGCGGCCTCTCGAAGATCGTGCCCGTCTATACGGTGTTATTCGCCATCACGATGCTGAGCAGCATCGGGCTTCCGGGTCTGAACGGTTTCGTGGGCGAGTTCCTGATCCTCATCGGCGCGTTCAAGAAGAGCTACGTCTACGCCGCGTTCGCCGTCATCGGCATCGTCCTGGGAGCGGCGTACATGCTCTGGCTCTTCCAGCGGGTGTTCTTCGGGAATCTGGACAATCCCGAGAACGAGAAACTCACCGACTGCAACGCGCGCGAGGTTCTCTATCTGATGCCGCTGATCATCCTGATGTTCTGGATCGGCCTGTATCCCAAGCCGTTCCTCGGGAGGATGGAGGCGAGCGTGAAGAAGGTCGTGAAGATGGTGAACGTGGCGGAGGCGCCGCAAAAGGCCGCGCTCGGCAAAATGACGAAGCTCGAGAAATAAACAGCGTTTTCGCTTGATTTGATGGAGTCTTTCTGATGGAAGTGGTGATTCCCGACATCGCCCTGTCCCTGGCGCTACCCGAGATAGGGTTGGCCATTCTCGTCTGCGCGGTTCTGATCCTCGATTTGTTCGTGTCGATCGAGAACAAATCCCGCGTGGGCGTCGTGGCGTTCGTGGGGGTCGTTATCCTGGGGCTCATCGCCTTCGGGCAATGGGGCGAGGGCGCGAGGACGACGTTCAACGATTTCTACGTGGTTGACAACCTGAGTGTGTTCGTGAAGGTGTGCGTGCTGCTCTGCACGGCCATCTCCATCCTGTTGCTGCTTCAATACGCCAAGGTCGAGAAGATCAACTACGGCGAGCTCTACGCCATGCTGCTCTTCTCGGTGTTCGGCATGCTGGTGATGGCGTCGGGCAACGATCTGATTACGATCTATCTGGGTCTGGAGACCATGAGCATCAGCATCTACGTGCTCGTGGCCTTCATGCGGCACGACCCCCTGAGCAGGGAGGCGGGCCTCAAGTATTTCCTCATGGGCGCTTTCGCCTCGGGCGTTCTCCTCTACGGCATGGCGCTGACTTACGGGTTCACCGGGACGACCTCGATTCGCGGGATCGCGGCGGCGTTCTCGGGCGAAGGCGGCGCCGCCATCGCGCAGAACCCGCTGATGATTTTCGGCCTCATTCTTCTCGTCGCGGGCTTCGGGTTCAAGCTGGCGCTGTCGCCTTTCCACATGTGGCTGCCCGACGCCTACACGGGTGCGCCGACGCCGATAACGGGCTTCATGTCCGTAGCGGTCAAGTTCGCGACCGTGGCCGCCCTGATGCGGATATTCTTCGTGGCGCTTCCGGCCATGGCCGACAGGTGGAACGCCCTGTTGTGGGCGCTCACGGCGTTCACGCTGGTGTGGGGGAACGTGGCGGCCATCGCCCAGACGAGCCTGAAGCGCATGCTGGCGTACTCGAGCATCGGGCACGCGGGCTACGTGCTGATGGGCGTGGTGGCCACCATGAGCGTCGTGGACGGCAAGGTGACGTTCACCGACATCGGCATCAGCGCGGTGGCGTTTTACCTGCTCGCCTATCTGTTCACGAACCTGGGGGCTTTCGGCATGCTGATTCTCGTGTGCCGCGACGGCTACCGGGGCGACAACATCGAGGACTGGAAGGGCATCGGCCAGGCGCACCCCTGGGCGGGGATGGCCTTCGTGGTGTTCCTGCTCTCGCTCGGCGGCATCCCGCCGACGGCCGGCTTCGTCGGCAAGCTCTACCTGTTCGCAGCAGCCGTGCAGAACGAGTACTACTGGCTCGCCGTGATCGGCCTCGTGATGAGCGCGGTCTCGATGTACTACTACGGGCGCATCATCATGGTGATGTACATGGAGAACCGGGGCGAGAGCCAGGAGGTGATGAGTTTCTCGAGCGCGCCCTCGCTCTTCTTTGCGCTGGTGGTGCTCGTGGTGGCGACGCTTCTCCTGGGCATCTTCCCGGGCAGCTTCCTCGACGCGGCGAAGGGCACCGTCGCCGGCTTCATCTAGCAATCACACGCAAAATCAAAAGCGCTACTCCGTCTTTCACTCCTGATCGGGGATGAAAGCGCGTCTTTGGGGGTTTGTTGCGCTTCGTTCAGAGGCGGGCCCCTTGCCGGCTTTATCTCATGGAGCGACCCGCCGTATTCTCTTCGAACGCCCCAACCCCCCTTGTCAGGGGCTGTTGAAAAAGCCTCGATTAACGAGGGTTTGACGCGACCGTGGAGGGGGCGTTTTTTGTAGAGGCCGCATACATGCGGCCCGTGTAATGGGTGAAAAAATCAGGGTCGCATTTATGCGACCCCTACACACAAACGAATTTTCCTTCCCTAGGTTTTTCAACAGACCCTGTCAGGGGGCTTTTTCAACAATCCCTCATCAGTCGTGATTGATCCCGTATTTGGCGCGGGCCTGAAATCACGAGATTCGGAGTGGCGCGGGCGTCCGCGGCGACCCGTTCGCCGGTTCCGATTCCGGGCGGCATCGAGGAAGAGATGATCGCCCTCATCGGCTGCGGGACGCGGGCGAAGCCAGGGAGGTTTTCCGGATGAAAACAAGCGAAATCGCCGGGCTTGTTCGGAAGTGAAGAAAAGCAATTTAATGCAAATAATAATTTCTGAAAAATACGATAAAATAGGGGCTTATATACGAGTTTACCCAAGTCCTAGCTAGCGGTTTTCTTGAGGAAGTCCCATTCTTTTTTCGGAGGGCCTTGCATACAAGCGAAAGCTATATTTTTCGGCGTATCCGGTATGGGTGGCGGCATTTGTTTTTCGACTGGTCGGCCTCTTTGTTTTTCTTGTTCTTTGTCTGTCATGACTATTTTTCAGTAGGAACTTTTAAGACAATTTTTGACCCGTTAGGAGCGGCCAACACTTTTATGAGCAAATCGTTCACTTTTTGGATGTCTTCTTTAATTTCTTTTTTTGCGCCTTCTATTTTTGAATCTAGTGTTCCGATATCTGCTTTCAAATCCTTTCGGACTTCTTTGATATCTTCTTTCAAGTCCCTTCGCACTTCATCAATTTTCGCCACAACGTTGTCAATGCGTCCATCGAGTCTCTTGACTTCTGACTGAACATAGACTTTTACAGGCACTACTTGAGCATCTACAGTATCATTAGTCCATATGTAGATTCCGTAAGTAATTGGGCCAAAAACCACAACTACTAAACTCGCCGTTTTTAACCAACCTACACACCATTCTTTCCATGTCATTCTACATCACCCTTTCGATTTCAAAAACTAAAACCACTTCATCATTTTTGAACATACCATTTTCGCCATGTTTTTGCAACTCTCCTAGCATTACTAACCAGAAAACAACTTTACAAAATCTGATACCAATTCTCGGACTTCAGGGAATAGCATATACATCACCCCAAACATGATCAGCATGAACCACATACTAGACCCCCTCCCCGTTTAATCAGATTTTTGTTATCTCTTACCTCCAAATCCAGCACCGAGATCATTTCTCTTCAATACGCCTGTCATGTATTCGTGTGATGCCCCCGCAAAGATTCCCGTAATTGTTCCTGCGTCACCGGTTCCGTCTTGGATGAATCCATTAGCACGGACTTCGACTCCATAATTCAAATCTCCGTCATTCCATCTTCTTCCTGTCCCTATAGCTCCGGGTTTTTGCTTAACAGGCCAATACTCCATGTTTGTGAAATCCAATTGCCCGTCCAGATCAGCAATATCAATGCTCAAGACTGCCTTTCCGCCAACAACCTGCGAATAAGGTGTCATGCCTATAAGCCGTCCTTCCCATTCAACTGTTCCACTCAATTTCTGATTATCTGCAAGGTTTGTGTCTGGGGGATTGCCTCTATCAGAGGCCCAAGGGCTGATATGGCGCATAGTGACAGACGCTCCGAAACAAACTTCATCTGTGTCAATACAACCATGCACTGCGGGAGTGTCCCAATCCCATGACCCCGTAGAGTATGGACTGTAACGTTCAAACAAAGCCCACCTGTCCCAGAAAAACAGTATCTGATCTCCGGGGGAAGCCGGACGACGATCCGGGTTACTTGTCATAAGTGTCATCCATCCCGCATTCGGATCATCATTAGGGTAGTGTCCTAGAACACCCATTGCATGCATGAACTCATGTGTAATCATTCTCAAGACATGTTCTTCCGTAGATCGTTCCGTAAAAGCTGTATCAATGAATACCTGTGCTGAAAATCGGCTTGCAGTTCTTCCGGGAACATAGCTGATAACAGGCCATCTTGTGTGCCCTACAACAGAAGCCGGGCGCGTAACCGGCCATAAGGCTTTCGGTTTGAAGTCAATATGTATTTCTCCATGTGGAGGTAAGGCGCTAGTTGTTTTTGGATTAGGATCAACTCGTATCTGAAAATTATCGGGGAGAGCTTCATTCAGCAATTGGATAGAACGGATCGTCAAATCAACGAGTTCAGGGGTGGTTTCGCCAATTCTTACTAATGGTGGGGTCTGATATGCCCGAATAAACTCCGTTTTATTGATGAATTCCTGAATAGCGTATAAAGTTCCCGTCCCCCCGTTAGGGTCTTTTCCAATCCCATAAGCATCATCAACAAGTTTGTACCGAACATCGACGCCATCATGATTCGCGGCTACGTCCCACCAATGAGGATGATCGGCAAACCCGATTGTCAGGTGTTCTGCTCCGTGTTTGTAATTCCATCTATAGTGCTTGATGACGGGAGTTTGCCCCTCGTGGTTCCTATCCTGCCTAAAATGGCTCCATCGCTCATACGAATCATCAGATGTTGGATCAGCGGTTGGATCGGGCAGGGCAGGTTCCGGCAAAGGCGTTCCCGCAAACACGTTCTCAAGCGCCGCCTGAAGAGCCGCACGAAATCTCTCAATAGAGTCATCAATTATCGAGTCTATAAGAGCGCATATCCTATCCCCCAGATCGCATTCAGAGGGATTTGCGGACGCATAATGGACAGGCGTTATAATCAGGAATAAACAGAACATCACGGAAACTAGAATCTTCATCATGACGCACCTCCACACACCTTTTGTGTCTTGACATAGGGCATGGAGGTAATTACTTTACCGATAGGTCGCCTTTGCCCTGCCAAGTTCAGAAGGCGATTAGAGGGGCTGGAATCTTAGCGGGATTCTGGCCCCTCGAACTATAAAAGTCCTTTTTGCAACGACCCGCATAAGCCGGGCCGGTTGCCAAACAAACCACGGTTTAAGGTGGGTTTCTCGTGTATTCCAGCTTCGGGAGAAACTGTCTTGTATTCCACGAGCGACCCGGATATCCGGGCAACCGTAGTTTGTTTGGCGAATACATGTTAACTAATGGTCAGACGAAAATCAACCTCTTCATAAATTGACAATTCCGGTCTCCAAAATCTATTCTTTGAAGTGGTGCAGGGTATTGAAAAAAAGAGACTTTACAAAGAAAAAATTCCTTGTAGCTCAGTTGGATAGAGCGTCTGTTTTACGAACGGAAGGTCGCGGGTTCGAGTCCCGCCTTGGATACCATTTTCAAATACCCTGCACCACTAATCATTCAGTCTCCCTTGCATAGGCTTAAACAAGTAGCCAAGTGGTAAGGCAGTATTTTTCGCAAATAGATGATCGTCGGGTTCGCAACGCTTAAGAAGCATTAAGGCTTCGCCGAATCCCACCTTGTTCTCAATACTCTATGCCTTATGCGAGGGAAACGCTTTCTTATTCCGCAATCAAATCTTCATACTTGAGCCGCTTCTGGCACATCCCATCAGCGATCTTCTTCATTTGTTCAATCGTATCTTCCGGCCTGAGATTATGACGGCCAGCAAACTCATTCACGTATCTCTGCAAATGCTTCTTGCTCATTTTGTGGTACGTTCCGTGATAGCCGCGCTTGAGCATACTCCAAAATGATTCAATTCCGTTCGTATGCGCCATGCCGTCCACGTATTCTTTCGCAGAGTGGTGAACGCTTTCGTGCTTGTATTCGCCACCATACTCATCACCTAGATGCACATAGCCTCTGTTCTCGTCCGTGTAGAGTGTAGCTCCGGGGATAATGTGTTCACGAACAAACTCTTTCAAAGTCTCGCCTTTTCCATCTTCGAGAACACCAGCTTTTACCTTTCCGGTATCTCTTTCCTTGGCCCCAATGATTCCGGTTTTATTCACGGGGCCGCGCCCTTCTTTCACCCTCTGTGATTTAGGTTTGTTCTTGTCGATTCCGCCTACATAGGTTTCGTCAACTTCTACAGGACCTTCAAGCATATCCTTATTACCCGCCCAGGTTTCCCTGATTCGGTGCATCATAAACCACGCTGTTTTCTGCGTTACTCCAAGATCGCGGTGCAGCTTCATGCTGGATACGCCTTTCAGATTCGTGGATGAAAGATAGAATGCAATCACCCATTTCTGTAAACCAAGTTTTGAGCCTTCCATGAGAGTGCCTGTCTTGACTGAAAAATCTTTGCGGCAATCCCGGCAACGATAGGGTTGAGGTTTACGGGTTTTCCTTTCCTGAACATTCAAACTTCCACATTCAGGGCAACAAACTCCTACAGGCCAGCGAACCTTGATGAACCATTCCTCTGCCGCCTTATCGTCTGGAAATTGCCTGAACAAGTCTGTGAGAGAAATTCCTTTTCTGAATGCTTTTCCCGGTGCCCTTTGTACCATTTAACTACCTCCTATTTATGGAAGTAGTTTACCCTAGCCCGGCCCGCATGTCAAGTCTTTTTTTGTATTTTCCTCGGTTTTTGTTCTCCACAATATCGCATAGGCGAAAACGCATATTGTATAAATAAGTGTGAAATCCTATATTGTCAGGTTACGGCCTGTAACTGAGGCGAATTTCAGTTTCGACCACCACATCGAAATTAGACTAAAGAAAGGAGGTACTTTGCGATCAAGAGAAATACGAAAAAGCAAAGCAAGCCGAATAGGGTCTATCCCTCATAAAACGGCATGATCCTTCCTAATTCTTCCTCAGTTACAGGCCGCTAAGGACGGGTACTCAAGAGGTTAAGAGATTTCACTTGAAATGGAATATGCGTCGGGTTCGAATCCCGCCCCGTCCTCCATTTTTCATGGGTAAACTCGTATATAAGCCCCATAAAATACGATAAATTCACGGTGTTTTCGATAAAAAACTGAAAATTTATTTTCCTGGGAGATGACGCCGCGGAATCCGGACACAGGGTGATTCTGCCACGGCCCGCGCTTTACGCGATGACGCCAATTGCGCGGAAATGCGGGGAGTTGCGAGAGTTTTTTTCGTTATGAGCACTTTAGGGTTTTTCGTGGGACTTACCCGAGTCCCTGATTGACATTTTGTCAGACGAAAACCGACGGTTCCCGAAAAATCGTCAAAGGGTGATGCCGCTCTGCTGAGACCGAAAGGCGCTTTCCGGAAATTTCCGCGTTGAGCAGGCTCCATATCTCATTGAAATACATATGGTTATGGATGAAATCTATTTTTGGCGCAGAGTGCTCCTTTTTGGCACGATTTATGCTCATTTAAATAAGTGTGTGAACCGTTTGCCCTCAATGGGCGCCTTTTATAGAGGAGCCTTTTCTCCCCGGTGGTCAGTTGAAGGATCCCCCGATACTGATTCACTGACATCTCGCCAAGTGATTCGCCCGAGTTGGGCGGATTCCTTCCTGAATGGGGCATGTCTTTCGGGGCGTGCCCCAAGTCTTTATTTATCAAGGAGTTGATCGAGAAGGGCAGGCGCTTCCCGGAGGGTGGGAAGGGTCAGGTCACTGGGAATCGAGGAGGGTTCCGCCAGGTGGACAGACAACATTCCGGCCGCTTCGGCCGCCATCATGTCGTATTTCCCGTCCCCGATGACGACGCATTTCGGGGGCGATACGCCGATCGCCTTGGCGCCCGCCAGCAAGGGCCGGGGGTCCGGCTTCCAATAGCCGATATCCCGGGTGATCAGAACCTCGAACGAGACGTTGATTTTTTTCACCATTTTCAGGACATGCCGCTCCGCGTTGTTCGTCACGACCCCGAAGGGGATTTTTCTGGTACTCAGGTAAGCGAGCAAATCATGCGCGCCTTCATTCGCCTCAGCCATGTCGGCGGCTCTAAGTTCATGTTTATCAAGGATATCCGATATTTCACGCGCACGTTCAGTAGGGAGAGTGGGGAGTAGATCCAGAATGGATACATCTCCGTCGAGCAAGCCCATCTCCTCTTTCATGGCGGGCCAGTCGAAGGCGGGTTTCGTGAGGGTGCCGTCGAAATCGAGCAGCACACCCTCCATGGTTCGTTTCATTCTAGTTTCCTCACAGCACTTTTGAAATTTCATCGGCATCAAAGCGTTGCAGCGGAAAAATCTTCTCGTCGCGCCGAATCATGATTCCCGATTCAGGCGCGCAGAATTTGCCGATGCGGACACCCATCGCGCCCGTCGCCGCGAGCGCTTCCCGAACGATTTCTTCGCCTTCCGCCGGAACCGCCAACAAAAGCGCTCCCGACGTAATGACGCCCAAGGGGTTGAGATCCAACGCTTTACAAATCATTCCACCCTCAACGGATATGGGGATATGGCTCTCCTCCACGGTGGCCCCCAAACCCGCTGCCCCCGCCATTTCATGGACGCCGGTGGCGAGGCCGCCCTCGGTCGGGTCGTGCATCGCGTGTACGGAGCCGGTTCCGGCCGCCGCCAGAGCTTGCGCCACCACGCTGATGCCGGGAGATTCCAGGTATTTTTTCGCATTCTCCAGTATCTCGACATCCAGGATGTTTTTCAGATCATCGTATTTCGCATCCGCCAGGATCGCCGTTCCCTCGACAGGTATGGGACGCGTAACCAAAATAAAATCATTTGCTTGCGCGTCGGCTCCGCGTATCAGATTCTCCTTCGAGACTTCCCCCAGCATGTGGCCCGAGAGAATCGGGAATTCCAGGCCTGAGGTAATCTCCGTATGTCCGCCACATAAGGTGACCCCCAGATCGGCGCATGCGTCTCCCACTTCCTGCCAAATGCGGCTTACCATCGACTCGTCAGTGCGCCCTTCCGGGAGAAGCAAGGTCATCAGGAACCACAGAGGGGTCGCGCCCATGCAGGCGATGTCGTTCGCGTTCACGTGTACGGCATAGCGTCCGATATGACGCTCCACGAACGTAATGGGGTCAGATTTCGCGACGAGATAACACTCTCCCATATCGATGACGGCCGCGTCTTCTCCAACCTGTGGACCCACCACCAGACGCGGGTGCGAACTCGTGTTCTCGAGCAGAGCGCCCAGTACGTCCGGCGGAAGCTTGCCTACGGGATATGGAGATCGCTTCACCATTCTCTTACCATAGGGAGGAGATTTCCTCGCATCAAGTCCCGCATTGAGGATGCAAGGCGTTTTCATGTTGACGCCTGAGATTGCGCGTTTTAGAATCCCGTCTTCCTGATAAGGGCATGGAAACGCTTGCCTTTCCGGGAAATGAGCCGATAGGGAACAACCCCGCTGGTTGTCCGTTGGTTGCTCCACATACTGCCACGGTAGCTCAGTCGGTAGAGCAGAGGACTGAAAATCCTCGTGTCGGCGGTTCAATTCCGTCCCGTGGCACCAGACACGTCCTCGTTCACGTCAATCTGCGGCCGTGATTCCCCCGAGTTCGATGTTTTCGCCGTTTAGTTCAACCGTGCTCGTGAGCGGCACCGCCGTCTGAACCATCTGCTCGGCATAGCAGCCTTGTTTCGCCAACCGGATGATATTCAGGATTTTCTCTTCCGAATCGCTCGATTCGACCTTGAAATGGGTGCGGACCCTTCGGCATCCCGAGTTCACGTCGCCCTTGAGGACGGAACCTTTCAGGAAATAATCGAATTCCACGCGGCAGGCGGCCTTCTCGAAGGTGGTTTTCGTCATATGGGCGTACCGCCCAAGCTGGGTGAGAAGTCAGAAGCCGACTCCCATGGCGATATACGTGAGCGGCTGTGGATACCTGTCCTCCCCACCGATGCGGGGGGGCTCGTCGCTGAATACCTCGAAGTGCCGGAATCGCCCGATTTTGAGCTGCCCGTCGTCCATCGTCTCCGTCTCTGCGAGCATGGTGATCTCGTAACCGTCTTTCGGTAGTTCGGGTTTGTCGATCGGCCGCTCGCCGGGCACGGTGCTCTCATGCCAGGGATAATTGATGCTCTCCACCATGTTTATCTGTCCTCCAGGGTTTGGATGCGAATGGTTCCATTCACGCAAATAATTAATTATGTTGGTGTTACTCCCACTTCAGCACGCCGATGTAACCCTCTTGCGGAATCCGGACGAGCGGCTCCAGGCCTTCCTCTTTCTTGTGCATCTGGATGGTGTTGAGGTGCGCGTACGCCTCCCAGAGGATGTGGCGAAACGTGTATTCGAGGTTAAAGTGAAATAATTCCGTATCTTCAGGGTCTATCCACACGCCGGTGCGGTGGGCTTTCAGGGTGACGTTTTCGCGCCACCTGCGCACGTCCTCGCCGGTTCCGGGCCGCACCATGCCGTGCGGCACGCGCTCGGATATCTTTCTCCCGTCGCGGATGGAGTCTGGGGTCTCGGCTCCCAGCACCTCCCAGGCGAGGCCGAACGAATCCCGCATGACGCCGATAAGGTCTTGAATTTGCGGGCAATACGCGTCCTTCATCATCCGCCCGTCGAAGCGGGTGAGGAGCGCCTCATCGCGCGGCAATTCATCGCCGAAGAGGACCGCCCCCCAGCGGACGAGCAGCCACCGGTAGGGCAGGGAAGCCACGTGGCTCACCTGATCGCGGATCGACCAGGCGCCCCAGCTCTTCTCCTCCCTCGTTCTGCGCAAGACTGCCTCGGGGAGGTCTTTCGTCTCTACCTCATATAAATCAGCGACTTGGCGGATTTCAGGGAAAAGCGCGCGCGCTGGATTCTCTCGTCCCTGCATCTTATGGATTCCTCCGGTCGAACGTGCAATTCCCCGCATTTCCGCGCATTTGCCGTTATCGCGGGAGTGGCGGGCCATGGCAGTATTCCCCTGCGCCCCGGTGCGCCGGCGCCATCTCCCGGAAAATAAATTTTCAGTTTTTTATCGAATTACCCCGTTAATTTACCGGATTTTCTCGTATTTTTCAGAAATTCATTTTTCCCGTTCGATTTCTTCCCGAAGCGCCACCATACCCGACCCGGGACTTCGCCGCCACGCGCAAATGCAGAATCAATCCCGACCGAGGAGGGAGGGATTGTGCGCCCTCCGTCCCCGTCGGATGCGGGAGGGCGGGGCCCGAATCAGGCCGTCTTCCCGGAGTCCCGAATACGGTTTCAGCCGCCGAACGCGCGGGCGGCGAGGTAGGCGCCCAGCGCGAGGAGGGAGAGGAAGAAGATTCTGCAGAACAACTGCTCGGAGAGCCTTTTCCGGATGCGCTGCCCGGCGGCCATCCCCGCCATCGCGGGCAGGAGGGCCATGGTGGAGAGCGCGCCGTGTTCGAGCCGAAGCAGGTCGTTCGCCTGGAGCGAGAACGCAAGCGCCAGCGTCGAAACCGTGAAGAGCATCCCCATCGCCTGGATGAGCGCGTCTCTCGAGAGGCCGAGCGCTTGTAAGTACATCACCCCCGGCACGACGAACGAACCCGTCATGCCCGTCAGGGCGCCGTTCACGAGCCCGGCCAGCGGGCCCGCCCACTTCTCGCGGCGCGCTTCGACGCGGAACCCGAGCCCGAGCAGGTTCGCGGCGGCGTAGGCCGCGAGCAGCAGACCGAGGAGTGCGGAGAGCAGCGCGAAATCGACGCGCGTCAGCGCGGACGCTCCGAGCCGCACGGTGACCGCCGCCACCAGCAGGAAGGGCCATATCCGGCGCAGGAGGTCGCGTCCGTGGCCGCCGACGGCCCCCTGCCAGACGTTGGTCACGAACGAGGGCGCGAGGAGCAGGGCCATCGCGGTCGGCAGGTCGATCGCCGCCGCCAGGACGGCGAGGCTGACCGTCGGGAGGCCCAGGCCGATGACCCCCTTGACCGCGCCCGCGAGCAGGAAGGTCCCGGCGATTACGAGGATGCTGCCGGCGTCGAACATCTGGGTACTCCTTTGGCGGCCTGCGTCGATGCGCCCGCGAAGGGCCATTCTCCCCGCCGGGCGACGGTTCCACCGCCTCAGTATCGCACGGCCGACGCGGCGGCGCTCCTCTTGCGCGGTTACGATTTTCGGGGGTATGATCCGCCTCAACACGAGGAACACGCCCGGAAAAACAGGCGGAAACGGAAGGCCCAGCCACCGGCTGAACCGCAGCCGGTGGGACCGTTTTACCCTTCGACTCGTCTATCCGACGAACGTTTCCCCACGATACATTCGAACGCATGTCCTCGTTCACGGCGCGGTCCGACTTAAAGGCTCTGATTCGATGAGGGCCAAATACAACATTTACGAGTAGAGGCTAGGAAACTTGGAATGCGATTAACTGCAGGTTGCTTATTCAGCGGCATGGGGGGGTTTGCATCCGGGCTGGTTGAAGCTGGTTTTGCGATTCGATGGGCCAGTGACAATGACGAATTTGCCTGCTCGGCTTTCCAACACCGATTTCCCGATGTTCCCGTGATCAAAAAAGATGTGTGCGAACTGTCTGTCCAGGCGGACGGCTTAACCGAAGTTGATGTGTTGGCGGGGGGATTTCCTTGCCAGAGTTTTTCTCAGGCGGGAAGCCGCCTGGGATTCGAAGACCCGAGAGGGGCGCTATTTTTCGAGATTCCACGCCTGATCGAGGAGTATCAACCGGAGAAGCGGCCTTCGCTGATACTTTTGGAGAATGTGCCGCACATCCTGCACGGAGAAAAGGGAATATGGTTTGATCAGATTCGTCGCGCATTGCGCCGGGCAGGGTACTGGTTTAGAGAAGAATCGTGTTGGACCGTAAATGTTAAAGAAGCGACTAAGTTGCCTCAGGATCGCGAACGATTATTTATGGTCGCAGCATCAAAAAGGCGATTTCCCTACAACCCTTTCTCGCCTCCTCAAACCTCAAACGGATTTGGGGCTACGCAACGTCGTCTCGAAGATTTTGTCAACCGCACGAAGCCTGGGGTGGATGGAGCATACTTACCTCCTGACAACCGCTATTACAAGATGATTGCCAAAGCGATGGATGAAGGTGAGTCGGATGCGAACATCTACCAATTGAGGCGTTCATACGTTCGAGAAAAAAAGCAGGGCCTGTGCCCGACGCTGACCGCAAATATGGGCATAGGGGGGCACAATGTTCCGTTTGTTCGCGACCGCTGGGGCATCCGGCGCTTAAGTGTCAATGAGGCCGCGCGGTTTCAGGGTTTTGACGGTACAGACGAACTTTTTCCAGATATTCCTCCAAGCGAGCAGTATAGATTACTGGGAAACGCTGTTTGCGTCGGCCTTGCACGTTTGGTGGGAAATATGTGCGCGAAGATTTTAACCAGTGAGGCGGCTTTAAATGAATGAAACTATCGGTTGGCATTTTCCACCAACGAACGGCGGTATGGGCGCAGGTTTTAATGACCCAGGAATAGCTCATTTCACAGGAGCCCCCTTAGCAAGTCTCGCACGAGAAACAATTCAGAATTCTCTCGATGCACGTCTTGCATCAGGTAACCCGGTGCGCGTGGACTTTGAACTGATCAGCCTCAATCCCGAAATCGTTGGCCGGGACGAATTAGCAAATGCGATTACCGCATGCTTGCAAATAGCGAAAGAAAGCAATGATACAATAGCAATAGCACCTCTGGAAGAAGCGTCGCGTACCATAAACTCAAAAGCAATCCATTGTTTACGAGTGTCTGATCGTAATACGACAGGGCTACTTGGTGACCACTGGCGCAATCTCGTCAAGATGCAGGGAGTCAGCTACAAACCAGAGTTAGAAGGACAAGGCGCCGGTGGCTCTCATGGCATTGGTAAATACGCGCCATTTGCTGTCTCGGCGCTGAGGTCCGTGTTTTATTGGACCTATTTTTCTGAGGACGGTAAGAATCAAGAAAGATTCCAAGGAAAATCTGTTCTCATGTCACACTGTGGCGCGGATGGAGAAGAGACGCAAGGCACGGGCTTCTATGGATTCAAGAAAGATTGTCGAGAGTTAACTGGTCAAGAGTTAACAGAACAAGTCCCAGCCCAATTTCGCGTTTTTAATCTTGCTCGACTTCCACAACAAGGCACTAGCCTGACAATTTTGGGTTTTCGAGAGACAGACAACTGGAGGAAACGCATAGCGACGAGTGTGATTGAAAATTTTTTCTTTGCGATTGGAACCGGGAGTTTGACTGTAATTGTGGAACCAGATGATTCGAGTGATCTAATGGAGCTAGAGCGTGACACCATTGACAAATGGTTCCAACACTTGATGGATGAAGATCCAGGAGATTCAGAGGCCGCAGCTGACGATCCACTAAGGGATGCCCAAATCTTTTGGGAATTATCCAAGGGCGAACCTATAGCGGAGAAACAAGATGGCGATCTTGGACATTGCAAGCTTTGGCTCCGCACTGATGTAGGTTTGCCCGGGAAAGTTGCGTTCGTACGCGGGACAGGAATGCTGGTGACTACCCGACAAAAGGGCTTGATACACTTTTCTGGGTTTCGGGATTTTGCGGCACTTTGTGTGTTTGAAGACCCGGAAGGAAATGAACTGTTGCGTCGGATGGAGAATCCGCAACATGATCAGTTTGAGCCTGATCGGCTGCCCAAAGAAAAGCGAGAGCGTGGCCGTAAGGCGCTCAAACGTGTAACCGACTGGGTAAGGAGCGAGATAAAGAAACACGCGGGACCGCCAGAGGGTGGAAAAAGGACGGTAATTTCGGAACTCTCACAGTACCTGCCAGATTACCAACCAGAAGAATCTTTCGATGATTCCAACTCAGACAAGGACGAAGGTAATAGCGAACCAGGATTTGGAGATAAGGTAGCTGTTTCACTCAAACCGGTCCGCAGACCCGTGCCGCCTAGATTACCAGAAAATGACGGCTCAAACTCAGAGGGCGACGGCGAAGACCTTGGCAACGAGGGAGGTGCGGGAACTGGCAATAACGGCGGTGGCGAAGGTGACGGAGGGCAAGGTGAAGGAGGAGGCCAAGGCGGAACAGGAACACGCGGAGGGAGCAGCAATAAGCAAAGTGTTCCTGTCTCAGCAGTTCGGATACTTCCGATTGCGGAGCGCGAAAATTGTTGCCGTCTTAGTTTCTTGGCTGAAGCTGACGGAATTGTCCGTTTGAATCTCGCCGAGGCCGGCGATTCATCTTCCATACCACGGAATGACGTTCGCGCTATCAGCAGCAAAATCTCGCTTGATCGGATGCGCGTAAAAAACGGCCAGCGAATCGAAGTTGAAATCACTGCTGACGAACCGATTGACGGCAGAGCTTGGCGCTTATCTGCTACTCCAGTGCAGGAGAGGAATGAATCATGAAGTTCGACCCCGGCAAAGCTTGGCCGCATCCAGTATTGCGGCCTCCCAGCTACGGCGACGACTACCCGCGCGCGGAGTTTGAAGTCGAAATTGAAGTTAAGCGCACCATTCAGAGTACAGCTATAGAAGTAGATGCTTACTTCGAACTCAGCGAACCGAGCCTCCTTGAACTCTTGAAGCAGAACAAGGCGCAGTTTGCGTTATTGATTTGTTCTTCGCAGACGCGCTGTAGGGAGTTGCTTAAGTCTAGTCGACCTAACATCAAACATTCGTTCCCTGCCGGCTCCCTATCCGGCAGGGTGGAATTCGCTCCATTCTTGGTTTGTATCGAAGCTCTGACAGATTTCCAAGCGGGAGGATGGCATTCTGATTTTGCTGGACGAAAATTTGATATTGAGCCAGGTGCTGTGCTTGCTGAAGACGTTCCTAAAGACTACTGGATCGATACAGCGGATGAAGCGCCGCTTGGCTCGATTTTTGGACACAGGTCGAACTCCAATATCGCAGACGGTCGTTGGGAATATCAACTGGCAGAAGATCGTATTTATATTGTGATGTCAGATACAGATTCCCGGCAATATGGAATAGCGCGGGAACAGGTCGGTAATCAACCTGAAGGGCAATACCTTATGAATGGCCTCTATTTACCCGCATTGATAGCCGTATTAAATGAAGTCGACCAAGACCCCGATGACTACAGAGATTATCGGTGGTTTGCTTCACTAGATCAGCGCCTTGAAGCTGTGGAATGTCCACCTCTTGGGGAAAATAGCTCAAACCGTTCAATAGACGCCCAAAAGATACTGGATTCGCCCTTTTTGAGGATGCCGCTGATTGCGCGTGCCGGGATGGACGATTCGTGATGAGGCTCCGTTATTGTACGGTCGATACACTCGAAACTCTTAGACGCACCGTCTCAGATCGTCTTGATTGGTATTACGCACCGGTCAACTCCATTCATCCAGCCTCATTTGGCGGTTTTAGAGAATCAACAATTGAAGTGCCGGAGCTTGCCGATAAACTTACTGTTGATGGTCAATCCCCTTCAGCAACTGATGCTTCCAACGCGCTGGTTGTCTACAACGCATTACGAGATTTGTCTCCGCATCAGGCGTCTATTGAACGGATGTGGGTTTATCTGTGCCATTTCGACTGTCCGCAATATGTTGCTGCACGGTGGCTTAAACAGCGCCCAGACGACAATGAGCAGGCGACCCGCGAAATTCTAAACCACTTCTTCGCAAAGGGAAACAGGGGAATAATTCGAGATAATGGAGTTTCACGGTTATGGTGGCTAGGGAAGATAGCCTACGACGTTGACCCCGAGCATCCGGGCGAATTCCTGACCATACTTCTGCATAGACAGGATGTTCGTTCTGCTCTGATTGAACGCCCCTCGGTGTCGATGAACCAAAAGCTTCTGCGCGCGATATATACGGTGATGCGAGAACACTGGGCGAATGGCGGAAAGTTGTTTGAGCGTGAAGCTTTTCGAAACTGGATGATCGCACTGAACCGCAGAGGTGGCGTCGTGCTATTAGATGCCTTACCAGATAACGCCCTCGACCGATTGCTGCGTGAGGAGGCCGAACACGCCGTTAATGAGGTCGAAGCAAAGTAACTTAAAATGACAGACAATCTAAGTCCGGAAGATCGGTCTTGGTGCATGTCTCAGATTCGTTCACAGGACATGAAACCCGAACGGATAGTCCGTTCAATGGTTCACCGCCTCGGATACCGTTTTCGGCTTCATCGACGTGGCATGCCCGGCAGACCCGACTTGGTTCTTCCCCGCCACCGTGCGGTGATCTTCGTCAACGGTTGCTTCTGGCATTGGCACCCGGACCCGAATTGCCCGATTGCGGGGCTGCCTAAGTCTAATCTTGCTTATTGGAAGCCAAAGCTGGAGCGAACCCGGATTCGAGATCGAGAAAACACTGCTTCTCTGGAAGCCGACGGTTGGAGGGTCTTGACCGTGTGGGAGTGCCATCTACGGCGCCCCGACGATGTTCTGTCCACGATACGTGAATTTCTCGAAAGCGAAAAGGACAATTTGCCGAACGAGAGAGCCATCTAAAAGTTCTACTGTCTCTTGATACAGCCGCGTACCCCCCCCCGATTTCGTGGACAAACGACGCCCGAGCATGTAGATTGACGGCTCATTCATCGACTTATCATTTCGCGGTTCTCTTCTCATCAGGAGCAAGCCATGGCGGAAGCCAAAGACATGGGCGGCGCCGTAGTCGGGGAATCCCTTCCCTTCCTGGACGACCCCGAAAAGGCGGCGGGCACAGCGGATTATCTCGACGACCTCCAGCTTCCGGGGATGCTGGTCGGCAAGGCGCTTCGCAGCGAACACGCGCACGCCGAGATAGTATCGGTCGACGCGAGCGAGGCGCTGCGCGTCCCCGGCGTCGTCGCCGTTCTCACGGGAGACGACCTGGCCGAGCATCCCTGCATCACCGCCCATAATCGCGCCATGCCCGTCATCGCCCATGACAGGGTGCGCTACACGGGCGAGGTGGTCGCCCTCGTCGCGGCGGAAACGCTAGAGGCGGCCGAGGCGGCGACGCGGCTGATACAGGTCGAATACCGCCCCCTGCCCGTCGTCTCCTGTCCGCGCGAGGCGATGGAAGAGGGCGCGGAAATCATCTTCCCCGGCGGCAACGTGCTCAACCAGGCGAAGATACGGAAAGGGGATATCGAGGAGGGCTTCGGGAAGGCCGACGTGATCGTCGAGAACGAATACTCCACGCCCGCCGTTGATCACCTCTATCTCGAAGTGGAGGCGGCCTGCGCGAGCCCGAACCCCGGCGGCGGCATCCAGGTATGGGGCTCGACCCAGCAGCCCTTCCTGGTGCGGCAGAACGTCGCCCGCATACTGGGGCTACGGGGCGAGAGCTCGGTCCGTTTCGTCCAGACGACCACCGGCGGGGCTTTCGGCGGAAAGAGCGAGGCGAGCCTCGACGTGTGCCTGCGCGCCGCCGTCCTCGCCCGCGCCGCCGGCAGGCCGGTGAAGCTCGTTTATTCGCGCGAGGAGAGCATGATCGCCTCCACCAAGCGCCACGCGGCGTTCATCCGCTCCAGAACCGGGGCGACGAAGGACGGACGCCTGGTGGCCGTCGAGGTGGAGGTCTGGCTCGACAAGGGGGCGTACGTGGCCAACGGGGGGGACAACCCGCCCGCGTTCAAGCGCGCGACCTACCATGCCGCGGGCCCCTACCAGGCGCCCAACGTGAAGGTGGACGTCCACTGCGTGCACACGAACCACCCCTACGGGGGCCAGATGCGCGGTCCGGGATGTCCCCAGGTGCACTTCGCGGGCGAGCAGCAGATGGACGCGCTCGCCAGGGCGCTTGAGATGGACCCCATCGAGATCAGGCGCGTCAACGGGCTTCGGGTCGGAACACGGACGGCCTGGAACCAGCACCTGCCGGAGAGCGTCGGTTTTCTCGATACGCTGAGCGAGGTGGAGCGGGCCTCTTCCTGGGGGCGGAACGGCGAGGGAAACGGAAGAGCCGCAGACGGCCGCTTGCGCGGGCGCGGCGTGGCGAGTTGCCTCTACGGGACGGGCAACGCGTATTCCCCGGCGGAGGCGCACGTCTTCCTGACAGCCGACGGCAAGGTGCAGGTGGCCGCAGGCGTCGTGGATTTCGGCCAGGGGAGCAAGACGGTGCTTTGCCAGATCGCCGCCGAGACGCTGGACATCCCGTATCCTGAGTTCCTGATGGATAGCGTGGACACCGCCATCGACCCCTTCGGCGGCACGAGTTCGAGTTCGCGCATCACCATGCAGGGCGGCAAGGCGGTCTACAACGCCGCTCTCAAGGCGCGGGAGGAGTTGTTGCGCCTGGGAGGCATTCTGCTGGAGGCGGACCCCCAGGACCTGGAGCTTCGCGGCGGCGTGGTCCGCTCGCGCTCGCATGAGGAAACCCGAGTCACGCTCGCCGAGATCGCGGGCGCCTTCGTCGCCGATGAACTCAAGCAGATCGGCGCCGCGGACAGCATCCCGCCGCCCGCCAAAACCGACAAGGAGACCGGCCAGGGCGAGCCGTATGAGATCTACGGCTTCGGCAGCCAGGTGGCCGAGGTGCTCGTGGACGAGGAGACGGGCGAGGTGGAGGTCACCGGCGTCTGGGCCGCCCACGACGTGGGCCGGGCCATCAGCCCCATGGGTGTGGAGCAGCAGATCGAGGGCGGCGTCTACATGGGTATCGGATTCTGCATGATGGAGGAAGTCGTTCAGCGCGAGGGCCTGATGCAGAACCCCGACATGCACGGCTACCTCGCTCCCACGGTCGAAGACGTGCCGGACCGGGTGGCGTCCCTCATCGTGGAGGATGCCTACTCGAACGGCCCGTACGGGGCGAAGGGGGTCGGAGAGCAGGTGACCGTGCCCACGGCGGCGGCCATCGCCAACGCGATCTACGACGCCACGGGCGTGCGGTTCCACGACCTGCCCCTGACGCCGGACAGGGTCGCGATGGCGCTCCTGAAGGCGAGGTCGTGATTCCGGAACGCGTTGGTCCGTAGGGGTGGTCGAACTTCCCCGAGGAGGGGGAGTTCGACTGTGCCCGCCGGATTCAAGTAGTTCGTCAATCCGGTTGCAGGGGTCGTTCGCGAACGACCCCTACGGAAACTCGCGGTTCTCGCCCTGAAAACCAACCCCCCCTACCCCCCCTTGTCAGGGGGGCAAAAAAAGAGAACCCCACTGACAAGGGGGCAAGAAAAAACAAAAGCCCCTTTACTGTCGGCGGGTGTTGCCTTTTCATACCCCCCTGACAAGGGGGGGTAGGGGGGGGTTGCCTTTATTTCCTGAGGAGAGGGACTTTTTCAACAGCCTCGACAAGGGGATTGGGGGGTTCCGTAGGTCGGACATATATGTCCGACATACATGCGGCCCTTGTAGTGGGCGAAAAAATCAGGGTCGCATATATGCGACCCCTACAGTCCCTTCACGTCGCGCGGGCGAGACGAGCGCGCCCCCGTCAATCCTTCCGGTCGAGGGCCATCAGCAGGGTCGGCAGAAGCAGGAAATCGGCGAGCAGCGCGAAGGAGATCGTGATCGCCACCATCAGGCCGAGCGCCCAACTGACCTCGAACCCCGATGAGGCGAACACCAGAAAACCGAGTGACAAGACAGCGGTCGTGGTCCACAGCGCGTGGCCCACGGTGCGGAATACGGCGCGTACGGACTCGGTCGCGGAGAGGCCCTCGCGGCGGAATCTCAGATACTTGCTGAGGAAGTGGATCGTGTCGTCCACGATGATCCCGAACGCGATGGCGGTCATCACGGAGCCGGCGAGACCCAGGCGGCCGACGAGATGGCCCCAGAGGCCGAAGGTCATGGCGGCGGGAATGAAGTTCGGCACGAGGCTGATGAGGCCGATGCGCACGTTCTTGAAGACCAGGATCAGAATGAGCGAAATGAGCGCCATGGCGATGATCGTGCCGCGCAGCATGCTGTGGATGTTGCGCAGCGTGAGGTGGGCGAAGACCATGGTGATGCCCGACGCCTCGGCCGCGAACTCGGGTATGTTGGCGCGGAGCCAGGCTTGCGCGTGTTCGCGAAATCGCGCTGGTCCTTGGAGGATAGGCTGCGGATCACGACGGTCATGCGCGTCGTGGATTTGGCGACGTCGATGCGGTTGTTCAGGTCCATGCCGAAGGGGAGCGAAAACTCGTAGAGCAGCAGATATTGCGCGGCGAGCCTGGGGTCGTCGGGGATTTTGTAAAAGGCCGGGTCGTCGCCGTGCATGTTCTTGTTCAGGCGCTTCATGACGTCCGGGAAGGCCCGCACGTGGCTCACCTTGGGCTGCTTCCGGCACCATTCGGCGAAGGCTTCGACTTTGCGCAGATACGCGGGGTCGGTGATGCCCCCTTCGCGCCCCGATTTGAGCGAGTATTCCAGCGAATCCAGGCCGGTCAGGTTCTCGAACACGAAATCCGTATCGCGGCGGAACTCGTAGCGCTCGTCGAAGTAGTGCGCCCACCGCTCGGTGAGCTCGTTGCGGGGAATGCCGCTGATGAGAATGAGCGTCAAAACCGCGACGAACGAGAGCAGGTATACGCGGCGTTCGACGACGAAGGCGCCGAGACGATCGAAAACGGAGGATTTCTCGGGCGGAATCCGGCGCGCGCGCAGTGGGAGGATCGAAAGCAGCGCCGGCAGCAGCGTCATGGCGTAGACGAAAGAAAACAGCACGCCCAGCGCCACGAGATTGCCCAGGACGTGGAAGGGCGGCGAATCGGACGTGTTCAGGCTCAGGAAGCCGATGGCGGTTGTGAGCGAGGTCAGGAACACCGGCCAGGCGTTGTTCCGAAGCGATTCGGCGATCGACGCGTTCTTGTCGAGCCCGCGCCCCATGCCCAGCAGGGTGGCCGTGACGATGTGGACCGAGTTCGCGACGGAGATCGCCATGATGATGATCGGCACGCCGGAATTGGTGGGGCTGAACACCGCCCCGATCCAGCCTGCGATCCCCAGCGTGTTCATCAGGATGAATACGATGGAGACGACGATGGCCAGCGTGCCCAGCACCGAGCGCAAAAGGAGCGCGGTCGTGATGATGATCATGAGAAAGACGAGCGGCATGAGCGTTTCCAGCTCTTCTTTCGTCACGTCGGCGAAGGCGCGGTGCATGATGACGTCGCCGGTCAGGTAAAAGGAGATGTCCGGGTATTTCGCGCGGGCCTTCTGGAGAACGCCGTTCAGATAATCGCTTATCTCGATCACCGCGGCGTCGAGGTCGTCAGGAAGGATGAAAGTGATCGCCAGCCCGCCCACGCGCCCGTCCTTCGAGACGAGGCGTCCGGCGATTTCCTTGGCGCCCAGCGCGATTTTCCGGATTCGCGCGACCTCCGCTTCGCTCAGCGCGCTCGCGTCGTCGACGAGCGGCTCGACGAGCAGGTCGTCCCCCTCCGCGCGGCTGTGGTTGTAGTTGGTGAGGGAGTCGACGCGGCTCGAATGAGGCGCCTTCCACCCGGCTTCGGTCAACTCCTCGAGCGCGCCGAGCGCTTCCCTGGTGAACACCGAACCGCTCTTGGGCGCGACGGCGATGAGCGCGGTGTCGGACGTGGAGAAGGTTTTCTCCAGCACCCGGAAGGCGGCGAGCTGGGGGTTGTCTTCGCCGAACATGATGCGGTAGTCGTTCGTGGTCTTGATGAAGCGCCCGCCCGCTCCCGTGATGAGCAGGATCACGACGGCCAGCGCGACGACCAGCCACCGCCGGCGCAGAACGGCGTCGATATAGCGATCCAGTTGCACGGGGGTTATCGTTTCCTCGTCACGGCCGGGCGCGTAGCGGGCTGGTTTTTCTGTGTGCGCCGAATCACCGGGTCTCTTACCATTTGCTTGATTCCGACGCTTTGACGCGGTCGGGCATCCGGTAGCTGATTCCACCCTCGTCGTACACGGAAATCTGCAAAAGCTGCGAAAAATTTTGGGATTTGACGAGCTGTTTGCTGTTCAAGAATCGCAGGACGCGTTGTTTTATCCGGAAACTGTAGAGCGTAATCATCGTGTTGAGGCGGGAGTGCTTCGGATACCCGAACTGCTCCGCGAGTTCCTGGCCTATCAGCGCTCTCGAAAGGCGGTAGGCCAGATCCGTCAAATCTTCTTGCTCCTTCGGGTCCGTCACGCCGGCGACCGGCGCGATGGCCTTGATCAGCGCGTTCGACATGGCCACCGAATCTTCGCCGGGCGGCGGTTCGCACATGTAGGCGATGTTGTGTTTTCTTTCTGCATCCGCGCCGTCGGTGTAGAGGATGGTCTCGGGTATCCCCATGAGGTAGCCCGCGTAGCGCCAGACGGCGAGAACGCTCTCTTGTTCCTCGATGCTGAAGCTCGTCCCGACGAGTTTCGAGTATCTGAGCAGTTGCATCGAGAAGATAGCGATGGCCAGGCCTAAGTTCGCCGCGCTCAGCGGCGCGCCCCAGGTTGCCTGGTCCCAGTCGCCTGATTGCGTCAGCAGTTGCCTGATGCGCGCGTGCACGAAACGGACGCGCATGGATAGTTTCCAGCCGTCCCCATCTCTCCTAAGGCCGCCGGGGTAGAATATCTCCATCAGCTGGCGGTTATTCTGCATGAGGCGCCTGGGAGTCGCCGCCACCCGCCCGGTCGTGTTGAAGGACTTGGCGATGAGCGTCGAGAAACCCTCCACCAGCACCCCCGTCACGAATGCGACGAGCATGAGGTCGACGTTTACGTTGAAACAGCGGGTCCCCGGCTTGAAGGCTTCGTAATCGAGCCAGGAAGGCTCTTCGAAATTCCAGAAGAAATCGCGCAGGGGTTGCGGCGCTTCCTGCAGAACACTGTCATGCCCTTCGATGCCGGCCTCGATGAACGCGTGCAGGTCATAGACCGGGATGGAGGATATCTCCTCCATGATCGGGTCGAGAACGGGGTCGCCGATGGTGGCGTGCCGGATGTAGATATCCGCCAGTTCCTGGTCGTGGAGACGGGCCTTGTTCTCATAGCCTTCAACGTATGCGGATGGTATTTCCATCGCCGCAAGGTCTCCTCGAAAGTTCATTCAGCGTTTTCACAAATCTCCGGTGAGACGAAAAATGATCCCAACCCATAGAAACCATGCCTGTCTACTTATTGGGTCCCGCCGACACGGCGATAAGTAAACTTTCGAAAAACCGTTAAGACACCCCTTTGAATCCTCACCCTCAACTATTTGTTTCAGTTTCCTTTATGGTTTCTTCATAACTTCTTGAATATACTGTTAAATCCATCCACCGCGCAAGAGACATTTCAGCCGATTCAGGGTGCGGCTTCTGAGCCTTTATTTATTCCAAATCCCCAAGACGAGGATTCACCGGCGTTCTTGAGCCCTTTATCTCTCGGGTGAGATGAACGCACGGCGTTACTCCTTCCGATCGATGGCTATTAGAAGGGTCGGAAGAAGCAGGAAATCGGCCAGGAGCGCGAAGACGAGCGTGATCGCGACCATCAGGCCGAGCGTCTTGCTGCCATGGAATCCCGATGTGGCGAACACCAGGAAGCTCAGCGACAAAACCGCCGTCGTCGTCCATAGCGCCTGACCCACGATTCGAAAGGCGGCGCGCACGGCCTCGGGTGCCGGGAGGCCCATCCGGCGGGCTTTCAGATATCGACTCATAAAGTGGATCGTATCGTCCACGATGATTCCGAACGCGATGGCGGTCATCAACGAGCCGGCAAAGTCCACCTGGCCGACCAGGTAGCCCCACAGGCCGAAGGTCATGGCGGCGGGGATGAAGTTGGGCACGAGGCTGATGAGGCCCAGCCGAACGCTTTTGAAAACCAGGATGAGAAGAAACGAGATCAGCAGCATGGCGATGATCGTGCCGCGCAGCATACTGTGGATGTTGCGCAGGGAAAGATGCGCGAAGATCATGGTGATGCCCGACGCTTCGGTCGCAAACTCGGGTATGTTGGCGCGGAGCCAGGCTTTGGCGCGCTCGTCGAGTTCGCGCTGGTCCCTGGAGGAGCGGTTGCGAACCATGACGCTCATTCGCGTCGTGGATTTGGCGACGTCGATGCGGTCGTTGAGGTCCATGCCGAAGGGGAGCGATAACTCATAGAGCAGGAGATACTGCGCGGCGAGCTTGGGATCCTGAGGGAGCTTGTAGAAAGCCGGGTCGTCACCGTGCAAGTTCTTGTTCAAACGCTTCATGATGTCCGAAAAAGCCTGGACGTGGCTCACTTCCGGCTGGGCGCGGAACCATTCGGCGAAGGTCTCGACTTTTTTCAGGTATTCGGGATCGGTGATGCCGCCTTCGCGCCCCGCTTTCAGTGCGTATTCCAGGAAGTTCATGCTGTTCAGGTTATCAAAGATGAAATCCGAATCGCGCCGGAACCGGTAGCGCTCGTCGAAATAGTGCGCCCATCTGTCGGTCAACTCGTTGCGGGGAATGCCTGTGATGAGAACAGCCGTCAGAACAGCGACGAAACAGAGCAGAAACGCATGGCGCTTGACCACGAAAGCGCCGAAGCGGACGAAAAAAGGGGGTTTGCCGGAGGGTATTCGGCGCGCGCGCAACGGCAGAATCGAGAGGACGGCCGGCAGCAGGGTCATCGAGTAGACGAAGGCCCAGAGCACGCCGAGCGCCACGAGATTTCCCAGAATACGGGCGGGAGGCGAATCCGAGGAGTTCAGGCTCAGGAATCCGATTGCGGTCGTGATCGAGGTCAGAAACACCGGCCAGGCGTTGGTCCGAAGCGATTCGGCAACCGCCTTGCCCTTGTCCAGCCCATGGCCCATGCCCAGCAGGGTGGTCGTGATGATGTGGATCGAGTGGGCGACGCATGTCGCCATGACGATGGTCGGTACGCCGGCGTTGACGGGGCTGAACACCGTGCCGAGCCAGCCCGCAATCCCCATCGTGTTGAAGATGACGAACCCGATCACGACAATGATGGAAAACGTGCCGAGAAACGAGCGCAGGAGAAGTGTGCTGATGACGATGATCATGACGAACACGATTGGAGCCAGGAAGACGAAATCATTGTAAGTCGCCACGGAGAAAGTGCGGTTACTGATCACGTCGCCGCTCAGGTAATAGGCGATCTCCGGGTATCTCGCACCGGCTTTCTTCAACAGAGCGTTCAGGTGGTCGTTTATCGAGACCACCGCAGCATCCATGTCGTCGGGCAGGACGAAAGTGATCACCAGCCCGGCCACATGCCCCTTCCGGGAGACGAGACGACCAGGCAGATCGCGCGACTCAAGCGCGATTTTCCTGATTCGCGCGAGATCGGCATTGCTCAGCGAGTGCGCGTCATCGACGAGCGGCTCGACGATCAGTTCATCTCCCTGCGCCCGGCTGTGGAGGTAGTTCGTAAGGGAGTCGACTCGTCTGGAGTGGGGCGTTCGCCAAGCGGCTTCCGTCAATTCCTCGAGCGCGCCGAGCGCCTCGCGGGTGAAAACGGAACCTCCCCGGGGCGCGATGGCGATGAACGCCATGTTGGATGTGGAAAAAATGTTCTCGAGCGCCTGGAAATCGACATACTGTGGATTCTCTTCGCTGAACATGATGCGGTAGTCGTTCGTGACGCCGATGAGGCGCGACCCCGCTCCCGTGATCAGCGTGAGCAATGTGGCGAGTGTGATCACCAGCCACCGGTATCGAAGAATCATCTCGATATAACGGTCCAGCAGTAGAGATATCATCGTCCTGGCATCGCTGTCGGGTGTGGCGGCGGGTTTGTCGATTCAGGCCACGGCGCTGTCGTCGCGACCTGGTTTCTTCGGGTGATGTGGAGAGGAGCACCAGGGTCGGAACTCATTTCCCTGTACGAAACCTGGAGAACCCTCCTTGGAAGGGTCTCTTCATTCGTTGCTCGGCTTCCACCACAACGACACGAGAATACGATGAAAGGGCTCTGTTGTGCGAGGGTTTTTTCAGCCGATTCCGAGATGGGTTTTTCTGACTTCCTCGTTTGCCCATAACTCCCCCGGTAAGGATTCATGGACGACCTTCCCGTTCGTGATGACGCATACCCTGTCCACCGTCTTGACGGCGAAGGCGGCGTTCTGCTCAACGAGCACGACGGCGAGTCCTTCGGCCTTGAGCGATTGAATGGCGTTGCCGATGTCCTGGATGATCATGGGCGCGAGTCCCTCGGAGGGTTCATCCATGATGAGGCAGCTCGGGTTGGTCATCAGGGCGCGGCCCACGGCCAGCATCTGCTGCTCGCCGCCCGAGAGCGAACCCGCCCGCTGGCCTGCCCGCTCGCCGAGGCGGGGAAAAAGTTCGTAGACTTCCTTGAAATCCCAGCGGTAGCCCACGTCGTGTTCCTGTTGGGCTACCAGGAGGTTTTCACGCACCGAGAGGGTCGGGAACACGCGCCTTCCCTGCGGGCACAAGCCGATTCCCATTTTCGAGATGTCGAAGCTGTTCGCGGTCGTGATGTCCTCTCCCCGGAAATGGATGGCGCCACGCCTCGGCGGCACGAAACCCATGATCGAGTTGATCAGCGTCGTCTTGCCCATGCCGTTTCTCCCGAGGATGCCCAGCGTCTCTCCCTCGTCGACGCGGATGCTCAAGCCCTGGAGGACGTAGGAGTCGCCGTAATAGGTATGGATGTCCTCCACGCTCAGGAGAGTCGACACGTCACTCCGCCTTTCCGAGATAGATTTCCTGCACCCTGGGGTCGTTGCGGATGTCTTCGCTGGGTCCTTCGGCGAGCACCTCACCGTAGTGCAGAACGCTGATGTGGGAGACAACCTCGAATATCACGTCCAGATCGTGTTCGATCAGAAGAATGGCGATTCCGGGGTCGAGTGATTTCAGGAAATCAGCCATCTCGTGGGATTCGCCCGTGGCCAGGCCGGCGGAGGGTTCGTCGAGGAGCAACACTTTGGGGTCGCTCGCCAGAGCCAGGACGATCTCGAGTTGGCGCTGCTCACCGTGGGAGAGGTTGCGGACTTCCTGATCCCTCAAGTGCCAGAAGTTCACGTCGGTGAGCAGTTTTTCGGCTTTTTCGTATACGTCCTTGTACTTGAACAGCGGCTTGAGCATCATCATCTTCATCTTACGCAGGCCCTGCACGGCGAGAAGGACGTTCTCGAGCACAGTGAGCTTGGGAAACAGGCTGGTGATCTGGAAGGTGCGCGCCATCCCCAAAGCCACGCGCTTATGCGTGGGCCATCCCGAGACGTCCTGCCCGAAAAGGCGGATGCGGCCCGAGGTGAGCGGGAGCACGCCCGTTATCAGGTGAAACAGCGTGGTTTTGCCTGCTCCGTTCGGCCCCAGGATTCCCCGCCGTTCGCCGAGGTTCAGGCGCAGGTTCACGTCCTCGACGGCGTGCAGGCCGCCGAAATGCTTGGTGACGCTCTCCAGCTCCAGCCCTTGTTGCGCGTTCGTCAAAACCTGGTTGCTCCTTCGAAAAGTCTGCCGGCGCGAATCCGCCGCCCGGACCGTGAAGCCCGGACGGCGGGAAAAGTCGCCCTTACTTACAATGCGGGCACGGCGGGTACTTCTTGCTGTACACGGGTTGTTTCAGGAATTCCTTCGCCGGCCACTTCCAGAACTGACCCACCGCGGGGTAGGTCTTTATCACGAGGTTCCAGAGCGAATTCGACTTCACGCCCAGACCCAGGCGATCGCCCTTCACGCGCGTCACCCGGCGGATGTAGCTGTTGTGCACCGGGTTTCCGTAAGCGTCCAGATACACCGGCCCTCTGATGGCGTTGATGCGGATGGTCTTGAACGCCTTGAGGAACGCATCGGTGTCGTCCGGCTTGTAGCCGATCTTCTTGAGCGTGAGGTCCACCCACTGACCCGTGGTGTAGCAGGACTCCGAGTAGTAGGAGGCCATCTTTCCGTAGCGCTGCTGATACTCCTTGACGAACGCCTTGTTCTTGTCCGTCGTGAGAGCGGCGCTGTACTGCGAGGCCGTCACGTAGCCGAGCGCTTCATCGCCCATGCTGGGCAGGATGAACTCGTCCGCGCTCGTCACGCCGCCGAGCATCGGCATCTTGAAGCCCGCGGCGCGGAACTGCTTCGGGAAGGCCAGGGACATGGGGCCGACCATCAGCGTGAAGATGGCGTCGGCGTCCTTGGGGATCTGCGGCAGATAGGGACCGAAGTCCTTCGTGCCGAGTTTCGCCCAGATCTTCTTGACGATCTTGCCGCCGCGCGCCTCAAAGGCCTTGTGGAAGCCGCCCACGGTCTCGTAGCCGAACGCGTAGTCAGCACCGATGGTGACCACGTTGCGGTAGCCCTGGTCGTAGGCCCACTCGGCGAGGGGATGGCTGTTCTGGCTGCTCGTGAAGCCGCTGCGCAGGAAGTGTTTGAAGAGCTTGCGCTGTGTGAGGTCGTCCGCCGCCGGCACGGGCGAGATATAGGGCACCTTGAAGCGGTTGGACACCGGCGCGAGCGCATACCCGGTGCTGGCGAGCAGGCCGCCGATGAACATGTGCACCTTGTCGCGCTTGATGAGCTTGAGCGCCTTGCGCACGTTCACGGCCGGCTTGCCGGTCGAGTCCTCGAGGATGAACTTGACGTCCAGGGGACCCATCTTGTTCTTCGTGTGCGCCAGGTACATCTTGAAGCCGTTGCTCATGTCCTTGCCGATCTGGGCGAAGATGCCCGTCATCGGCGCGATGAACCCGATGCGCACCTCGGCGGCCTGAGCGCTGCCGGATCCGGCGGCGAAGGCGATGCCGAGCGCTGCGATGATGGTGATCAGTTTCCGTTTCATGTTTTTTCCTCCCTCGTTTCGTCTCGCTCAGGAGACGCGGTGCCGCGCCGTCCTCAACCCTTCGGGGTTTCAGGCGAAGCGGCGGGTTTTCGAAACTTGCTGAACAATCCGAGAATTCCCTCGACGCCGTAGAGGCGTCCCAACATGATGGTGATGATGTAGATGGCGCCCAGAATCAGCGGCCAGCGTTCCACGTAGATGCTGATGAATTGCTGCAGCGACCGGATGATGGCCGAGCCGATCACCGGGCCGACCAGCGTGGCGGGGCCGCCCAGCGCGACCATGAAAAGCGCCTCGGCCGAGGTGATGAGTTCGATGTCCGGCGGACTCACGAAGAGGTTGAACAGCGTCCACAAGACGCCCGAGACGCCGCTGAAAACGCCGGCGATGATGAACGCGAGGTATTTGTGGAGCCAGATGTTGTAGCCGAGCATTTGCATGCGCTCCTCGCGCTCCCTGATGCCGACCAGCGTTTTTCCAAAGGGGCTTCTCACGAACATGTACATCAGGCCCAGGCAGATGAGGAACACCGCGAGCGTGAAGTAGAAGAACGGAATTTCCGATTCCAGCGATATGCCGAACAGGGACGGTCTCCCCAGCACGTTGATGCCGTTGTCCCCTTCGGTTACGGCGCTCCAGCGATACGCTAGGCCCCAGATGACCATGGCGAGAGAGAGGGTGATCATCAGGAAGTACACCCCCACGGCGCGGATGGCCAGAAAACCGAAAAACGCGGCGAAGGCGAGGGCCACGACCAGCGCGAATATGAAGATGTAGAAAAGGCCCAGCCCCAGCGAGTCCGCCCACTGGAAGGCGGCGAAGGTCCACGTCCAGTCTTCTTTCGTCATGATGATGGCCGTGGTGTAGGAGGCGACGCCGAAATAGGCGGCGTGTCCGAGAGAGGCCAGCCCGGTAAAGCCGAGCAGGAGGTCCAGGCTCATGGCCAGGATGCCGAAGACGAGGATCTCCGTCACCAGGCTCTGCATGAAAAGGTCGAGAAACGGCGTGACGACGCCGAGAGCGACGAAGGCGCCCAGCACGATGATCACCCTTCTTTTTTCCGCCAGGTTCTCCACCAAGGCTCAACCCTTTCCGAACAGGCCGGTCGGCTTGATCGCCAGAATGATGGCCATGGGCGCGAAGAGCGCGAAATAGGAGAGTTCGGGAAACAGCGCGGTCCCGAAGTTCTCGATGAAGCCGACCACGATGCTGCCGAGGACGGCGCCGCCCAGGCTGCCGAGCCCCCCGATGATCACCACGGCGAACGCGTAGGGGAGGATCTCGAAGTCGAGCCCCGGGTAGACGCCGAAGAACGCGCCGCCCACCACGCCGCCCGTGGCGGCCAGCAGCGCTCCGATGGCGAATATCGCCATTTGCACGACGTTGGTGTTGATGCCAATGCCGCGCGCCATCTCGGGGTCGTCCACCGCCGCGCGCATGATGGCGCCGAGGCGGGTGCGCTCTATCCCCAGGAACAGGGCCGCGGCCACCACGACGGCGATGACGATCATGAAGGCGCGGTACTGGGGCAGCGAAAGGCCCCAGACGACGGCGCTGAAATTGAGGGGCCAGGGCTGTTTGAGCATGAAGTTGTCCCCGCCCCAGGTGTAGAGCGAGCCGTCTTGCAGGATGAACGCGAAGCCGATTGTCACCAGCACCTGGGAGAGCGTGTCCTGCCCGAGGCGGCGCAGAAAAAAGCGCTCGATGAACATTCCGCACAATGCCGCAATGGCGAGGGCGACGACGATGGCGGCCAACATGCCCGGGAAATTGATCCTGTCGACCGGTTTGACGGGAACGTGCGGAAAGAAGAGTTCGAAGAATCTGAAGCCCCATACCAGGCTGCACAAGGTTTCCATTACGACGTAAGTGAGCAGCAGAGCCAACGCGGCGTGTCTGGGAGCGACGTACAAGTTGAGTCCCCGCCATGCGAAATAGAGCAGTGTCCACGAGACGAGTTGGATGATCCGGGGCATCAGGCTCAGGGAGCCGAAAATGATGTTGTAGAATTCCAGGGCGAGATAGCCGGCGAAGAGGAAAAAAGCGGCGTGCGCGAGGTTCACGATGCGCATCACGCCGAAGATGAGCGAGAGCCCGCTCGCCAGAAGAAACAGAATCGCGGCGTAGGAGAGGGAGTTAAAACTGAGAACGACAATGTTCGTGAAGCTTAGGGTGGTCATTCATGTCTCTCTTTTATCCGCAAAAGGCGCGTCTCAAAAACAAATCCCCCACTGCGCGTTGCCGGGTCGTAAATCCGCACGGAAACACTTATGCAATATGAGCCTGAGCCTTTCATTATGTTCCCGATTCGAGGTATGGGTCAAGTTGATGCGAAACGGGGTTTTTCTCGACATCTTCTTTTTCGGTGGCGAAAACCGGCGCGGAAAGATAGAGTTCGTAATGTCGAAGACATCCATTTTGCGAGTATGGGCGGTGCGCGTTTCGTTTCTGTTAGGGTGATATTTCATTCCGGTTAAATAGCCATGCGTGCAGAGACTCCCGAGGATAGAATTTTCAGGAATGCCAGAATTGGCTCTCAAGACGCATTGGTGGATTTTTGCGTCACTGAAGGCCTTTTTTCGAGAATTTCACCGGGTCTGGGCAACGATGCCGGCTGTGAAGAAGTCGATTTGGACGGCCGCGTCGTGCTGCCGACGTTCGTGGAGAGCCACATCCATCTCGACAAGGCGTTTTTGGAAGAACGCGAGCCCAATCGTTCCGGTACGCTCGAAGACGCCATTTCCATCACGCTGGCGCTCAAAAAAGGCGTAACGGAACAAGACATCATGGAGCGCGCCGAGCGCACGCTGCGCATGTGCATCCGGCACGGCGCCACGTGGTTTCGCGCGCAGGTGGAGGTCGACCCCATCGTCGGCCTCAAGGGAATGGAAGTCGCTCTGGCGCTCAGGGAGAAATACGCAGGTCTTGCAGATTTTCAACTCGTCGTTTTCCCGCAAGAAGGCATCGAGCAGCAGCCGGGAACGGAGGATTTGATGCGCGAGGCGATGCGGATGGGAGGGGACCTCGTGGGCGCAATCCCGTACAACGACCTGGACGCTGAGCGGCATCTGGACATCGTTTTCGGAATGGCCGAGGCGTTCGGCTGCGGGCTGGATTTTCACCTCGATTTCGCGGACGACCCCCGGGTGAGGAATATCGAATCCGTGGCCGCCCGCACGATGGCCGCAGGTTTGCAGGGCCGAGTGGCCGTCGGCCATCTCACCTCACTGGGCGCCATGGCGCCGGATGATGCCGCGCGGGTCATCGAGAAGATTTTCGAAGCGGGCATCTCCGTCCTGCCCTTGCCTGCGACGGATTTGTTCCTGGGCGGCAGGGGGGAAGAGCCGCCTCGTTTCAGGAGCCTCGCCCCCGTCAAAGACCTCCTGAGTGCGGGCGTCAACGTCGCCATTTCATCGAACAACATCCGCAACGCCTTTACGCCATCGGGACGCGGCGATTTGCTGGAAATTGGCCTTCTCCTCGTCCATGCGCTCCACATGAGCGGCGCATCGGACAGAAGTCATGTCCCTGAGCTTTTCACGACCAACGGCGCAAAGGCGCTGGGGGTGGAGGATGGTTACGGCTTACGATCCGGTTGTGCGGCCGATTTCGTGGTTCTCGATTCTGTGAATTTCGACGATATCCTCATCGATCAACCCGAGAAGCGATTCGTGGTGAAAGGCGGGCGCATCGTCGTGGAGAACGTCTCGGAGACGACCTGGCGGGAGGGGACTGGATGGGCGTGATCACGAACGCGAACGCAGAGGCGTTCTCCCGCATCACCGAAGCCGACCCCGTCCTGGTGGACGTACGCCCGGCGGGCGAGGTGATACCGGGTCTGGAGGAGGGCGTTCTCCTGCACGCCGGCCCCCCGATCGAGTGGGCGCGGATGTGCGGCCCCCTGCGCGGGGCGATTGCGGGGGCGGTCGTCCTGGAGAGCTGGGCGGGAGATTTGGCCTCGGGCGAGGCGCTCGCCGCCTCGGGCGTCGTCGCCTTCCACCCCAATCATCATTTCGACGCCGTCGGCCCCATGACGGGCATCACCACGCGCTCGATGCCGGTGATGATCGTTGAGAACAGAAAATTCGGAAACCGCGCCTATTGCACCCTGAACGAAGGTCTAGGGAAGGTAATGCGCTTCGGCGGAAACGACGAGGAGGTGCTGAACCGGCTTCGCTGGCTGGCGGAGCGCCTGGCGCCCGCGTTGTCCGAAGCCCTTAAGGCCGCGGGCGGGCTGCCGCTCAAGAGCATCGTCGCGCGGGGGCTTTCGATGGGAGACGAGATGCACCAGCGCAACGTGGCCTGCACGAGCCTCTTCATGCGCGAGGCGGCGCCCGCGCTGGCGCGCGTCATGAGTGATGGCAAGGCGCTGGAGGATGTATTGTCCTTCATCGGCGGCAACGATCAGTTCTTCTTGAACGTCGCGATGGCGACCGGCAAGGCGGTGATGGACCCGGTTCGAGGTATCGGGGCGTCCAGCATCGTTACGGCGATGTGCCGCAACGGAACGGACTTCGGGGTCCGGGTGAGTGCGACAGGGGATGAATGGTTCACGGCGCCGGTGGAGATGCCCGAGGGGTTGTATTTCCCCGGTTTCGGCGAGGACGACGCCAATCCGGACATGGGCGATTCCACGATCATCGAGACGATGGGGCTGGGCGGATTCGCCATGGCTGCAGCACCCGCCGTCGTCGGTTTCGTGGGTGCGGGAAGCGCGGCTGATGCGCTGAATTATTCGCGCGCCATGTACGAGATCACCCAGGGCCGAAACCCGGAGTGGACGATTCCCGCCCTTGATTTTGAGGGCGTTCCCACAGGGATAGACGTCACCAAGGTGGTGAAGCTGGGCGTCACGCCCGTCATCAACACAGGCATCGCGCATAAAGAACCGGGCGTCGGCCAGGTGGGCGCGGGCGTGGTTCGCGCACCGCTCGCCTGTTTCGAGCAGGCCTTGGAAGCCTATGGCGAGAAGATGGGCGTGGTCTGAGCCCCTTTAGTTCTCCAGGCGTTCGTATTCGATGTGGGCGTCGATCAGGTACGGCTTGCCGCCCGCCAGCCCTTTCCCCACGGCCTCTTTGAATTCGGCAGGTGTTTTCGCCCGGATGGCGCTCACGCCCATGGATTGGGCCATCTGGATGAAATCGAGTTCGGGCTCCTTGAAATCCATGGCGACGAATTGCCGGTGCTCCTGCGTTTTGCCGTCGAGTCTCAGGACCCGCTCTTTGAGAATCCGGTAGCTCTTGTTGTTGAGGATCACGAACAATGCGTCGAGATCATATTTCGCGGCGCTCCAGAGCGCCTGGATGGCGTACATCGCGGAACCGTCTCCCGAGAGGCAGACCACGGGCGTATCGGGCAAAGCCTTTTTGACGCCCAGCGCACTGGGCAGCCCGAGACCGATGCCGCCTCCCTTCATGCCGAAGATGGAATCTATCTTGTCGGCGATCGCGCTCTTGAGGCCTCCGCCGTGCCCCATGGTGAGGGATTCATCCACCAGCGCCGTTCCCTGGGGCAGGGCCTCTCCGAAAGCGGCCTGGAAAGTCTCTTTCGTCAAGGGGCCACTATCGTCGCCCGCCTTGGGGGCGATCTCCCTTCTCGAGGCCGCCAGTTCCTTCTCGATCCACACACGGCGCTCGGCAGCACTTTGCAGGCCCGCTTCGCCCATTTTCTTCTCCACCGCCCCGGTGAGTTCTGTGAGCGTGGTCTTGGGGTCTCCCAGCATGGCGACGTCGACGGGGAAGTTCTTGCCGATCTCCCAGGGGTCCAGGTCCAGATGAATGATTTGGGCGCCGCGCGGCGCAAGCGGCCCCTCCGGCGGGAAGGAGAAAGTGTAGGTCTCCGTGCCGATGAAGAACACGACGTCCGCGTCTTCTATCTGATCCAGCAGCGGCTCGATTGTGTTCAGGAGTTCTCCCGCATACAGGGGATGGGTGAGGGAGACCGAGAGGGAGTTCGGGCGGTTGTCGGAAAACACCTTCGCCCCGATGCGCTCCGCCAGCCGGGTGACTTCGCCCACCGCGCCCGAGCGGGTGACGCGCGAGCCGGTGACGATGTAGGGGTTCTCGGCTTCTGCGAGGGTCTGCGCCGCGCGGTCGATGGATTCCGCAGGTGCTGAAAACGCGCTCGAAAGCCGCGTGGGGCGGCCCGTAAGCCCTCCCGTCTCGGCGAGCATGACGTCGCCGGGAAGCGAGAGGAAGACCGGACCCGTGGGCGGCGTGAGCGCGTATTTGATCGCCCGGCGGACGCTTTGCTCCAGATCCTCCACCCGGCGGACCTCGTAGGACCATTTGGTGAGCGGCTCCGCCATGCGCGGCAGATCGTCCCAGAGTACGGGTTCCGAGAGTTGGCCGCGCTGTCCCTGGTTGCCCGCCGTGACGATGAGTGGCGTGCCGGCCCGCTTGATGTTGTAGAGCATTCCCATGGCGTTGCCGAGGCCGGGCGCGACGTGGAGGTTCACCACGCCCACGCCGCCCGTGGCGTAGGCGTAGCCCTCCGCCGCGCCGATGGTGACGGACTCCTGGAGGCAGAGGATGTAATCGAGCCTGCTCTCGTTCACCAGCGCGTCCATGAGGGGCAGCTCGGTGGTGCCCGGGTTGCCGAACATGCAGTCGACGCCCTCGTCGATGAGTGTTTCCAGGAACAGGTCCGAGCCGTTGCCTCTGTTCATGTGTTCTCCCTCGCGAGAAATTTTTAGACCAGGTTAGAAGATGGATGCCGCCTCATTCTGACTCAAAACGAAGTTCGACGCCATTTGCAGGCACTTCTCCGTGCTGGGCGGCATCACCAGCGCGGCCCTGGCGTCGCGATGGAACCGCTGGAGCGGCTTGTCGTTCAACAGGCCGGGGCCTCCCGCGATTTTGAGCGCCTTTTCCGTCATGGAGGCCGCGGCTTCGGAGGCGGTGTATTTCGCCTCGTTGATGAAGGGAATGGCCTTGGCCGCCCCCTCGGTTTCCAGCACCCAGGCGGCTTTCTGGATCATGATGAGCGCGGTCTCATAAGCGATTTTCATCTCCCCGATCTGGCGCTGAATCGCCGGGTAGCTCGCAATGGGCACGTTGTCGGGTAGGAGTTTGCGCTTGAGCGCGTAGTCCACAATCCAGTCCAGCGCAGCGGCGCCCGCGCCCAGGTAGACGGCGGCGTAGCCCAGTCCGAACCTCGGCACGAAGTCTGGCTGGAGGATGCCCTCGCCCGTGCCCACGATGTTGCGCGCCGGAACCCGCACGTCCTCATAGGCAAGCGCGTGGCTGGCCGTGCCCCGCATGGCGAAGGCGTCCCAGCGGCTGGGGATGGTGATGCCGCCCAAGTTCTTGTCCAGTACCGCCCAGCGCAGGCCGGCCTGGAGTTCCTCGACGCCTTCGAGCAGACACCAGAGCACATAATAATCCGCCTCACCGGCCATGGAGCAAAAATACTTCTGACCGTTGATGAGGTATTCATTACCCTCTTTGCGCGCGCGCGTGGTGATGGTGCGGTTCCACTGGGGGCTGGAGGCCGCCTCGCCCGCGTGGCTGCCAAAGATGGCCCCGTTCTGGGCTGCCTCGGCGAATCGGCTTTTTTGTTCTTCATTCGAGAGCGTGAGGAGAAAGTAGAGAATCGAGCTGTGCATGTGGAGGGTCATGGCGGTGTTCGTGCAGCCCTTGCTCAGTTCGTGGAACACCATGGTGTAGCAGACCGGGTCGCTCCAGAGCGCCCGGCCCCCGTGGGATTCGGGCAGCGTGAGGCGCGTGAAGCCCGCCCGGATCAATGCGTCGAAGCTCTCTCTCGGAAAGCGTTGCTCCTGATCGCATTCGTCCGCGTAGGTAGCCAGTACGTCTCGGGCGATATCTGCGGCCTTGTCGATCAGAGCCTCGTTTTCCGGGTTTATGCGTAGGTCCATGAATTCTCGTAGTAGTGCTCGATAATGAAAATGGTTTTACGTTTTCTCTTTCAGCAAACGGCGCAGTATTTTCCCGCTTCCCGACTTCGGGATGACGTCGATGAAGGCCACCGCTCGAATGTGTTTGTAGCCCGCAACTTTTTCGTTCACGAATTCCATCAGGGCCTCTTCGTCGACCTGTACGCCTTCTTTGGGCACCACGAAGGCCATGGGGACCTCACCGGCTTCGGGATCCTCACGGGGGACGACGGCCGCGTCCGCGACGTCGGGGTGTAGGTGCAGACACGCTTCCAACTCGGCGGGCGCGACGGCGAAGCCCTTATATTTGATCATCTCCTTTTTCCTGTCCATCAGATAGACGTAGCCCCCCTCGTCCACCCGCCCGATGTCGCCCGTATGGAGCCAGCCGTCGCGCAGCGCCTCGGCGGTGGCCTCGGGCGCGTTCCAGTAGCCTTTCATGATGTGGGGCCCCTTGATGATCAACTCGCCCGCCTCGCCCACGGGCAGTTCCTTGGTTCCCGTTTCCACGTCGACGATTTTCTGCTCCTGATCGGAGACGGGAGGCCCCACGGATTCCTCCCGGATCAGCGCTTCCTCCGGCGGATTCATGTGCGTGAGCGGCGAGGCTTCGGTGAGGCCGTAGCCCATGAAGGTGAGCACGCCCGTCCTCTCCTGCACGACGCGCCTCACCTCGGGCGGCAGGGGTGCTGCGCCGCTCATGATGTATCTCAAGGAGGAAAGGTCGTAGTCGCCCAGGTTTTCATGGTGCGCGATGGCCAGGAGCGCGGGCGGTACGCCATAGAAGAGCGTGAGTTTGTATTCTTCCACGAGGCGCAGGGCGTCGGGCACGGTGAAGCGTTTCATCAGCACGTGGGTGGCGCCGGCGAGAATCAACGCACCCATGATCAGCGCGCCGTAGATGTGATAGAGCGGCAGGAACAGGAGGCCCGAATCTTGGTCGGTGATGTGATGGTTCGCCACGCACTGGTGGTAATTCGACACCAGATTCCTGTGGGTGAGCATCACGCCTTTCGGGAGGCCCGTCGTGCCGCTCGAATAGGGCAGGGCGATTAAGTCCTCCGCGGTGTCGATTTGCGGTTCGGGGAGGTTCTCGGTGGAATGCGCGCCTATCCATTCCTCGAAGCGGGCGTCTCCTTCGTCGCCGTCCGTGACGATGATGGCTTCGAGCGCCGGGAGTTGCTTTTGCACTTCCCGAACCACGGCGGCACCCTCGGCCGTCGTGATCAGAATCTTCGCACCCGAATCGTTTAGCTGGTACGCGGCTTCGGCTTCCTTGTAGGCGGGGTTCATCGGCGTGAAGACGGCGCCTATCTTCGATGCGCCGAAAGCGGCGATTTCGAATTCGGCCGAATTGGGCAGGAACAGGCCGACGCGGTCCCCGACCCCGATGCCCGATGCGAGCATGGCGTGGGTGCAGGCGTTCGAGAGCACGTCGAGTTCGCGAAAACTCATGTGGATATCACCGTCCACCAGGGCGACGGCGTCCGGGCGGCGAGCGCACGCCGTCTTGAGCAGACCGTGGAACGCGTAATCGGGATATTCGAGCGGGGGACGGAAATAGGGAGGAAGGTTTGCGCTTTCACTCATCGGTGTTGTTCCTCCATCCGTTATGAGCCCAGCACGTTCGCGCTGCCTTCCAGCACGGTTTTGGCGGTGAGTTCCAGGCATTTTTCCGTGTTGGGCGGCATGATGAGGCCCGCTCTCGCCTCGCGGTGGAAGCGCTGGAGCGGATTGTGCCGGAACAGTCCCGGGCCGCCGGCCACCTTGATCGCCTTTTCCGTGATGAACGCGGAGGCTTCCGCGCAAACGTATTTCGCCTCGTTGATGGCGCCGTACGCCTTGTCCGCGCCGTGGGCGTTGATCATCCAGCCCGCCCTCTGGAGCATGAGTATCGCGCCCTCAAGCGCGATTTTCATCTCCCCGATCTGGCGCTGAATGGCGGGATATGAAGCGATGGGCACGTTGTCGGGCATGAGTTTTCGGTTTTGGGCGTAGTTGACCACCCAGTCGAAGGCGCCTCCGCCTGCGCCCAGGTAGACGGCGGAATAGCCGAACCCGAACTTGGGCAGAACGTCGGGGCGAATCGGGTCTCCGCCACGGCCCACGAGATCCTCCACCGGTATCTTCACGTCGTCGTATATCATCGAGTGGCTCACCGTTCCGCGCATGGCGAAGGAGTTCCACTCCTGGTCTATCTTGAAGCCGGGGTTGTCCGAGGGCGCGATGAGAAGCCCCAGGCTTTTCGTGAGGTCTTCCTCGTCTTCGAGCTGCACCCAGAGGACGTAATAATCCGCCTCGCCGGCCATGGAGCAGAAGTATTTCCTGCCGTTGATCCGGTAGACGTCGCCGTCCCGAATCGCCTTCGTCTCCATGCGCCACACGCCGTGGAGGCTGGATGTGTTCTCGCTCGCGTAGCTCGCGATGATCTTTCCGCTTCTTATGATTTCGCCGTACCTGCGCTTTTGCTCGTCCGTTCCCAGGTAGGTGATGACGTGGGAGATGGAACTGTGCATGTGGAAGAGCATGGCCGTGTTCGTGCAGCCCTTGGAAAGCTCGTAGAGGACCATCGAATAGGTGGCGGTGTCCTCGTAGAGATCTCTGCCGCCCTGGTCTTTCGGAAGCGTCAGGGAGGTGAATCCTTCTTTGGCCAGATCGTTGAAATTCTCGCGGGGGAAAATTCCTTCCTGGTCGATTTTCTCGGCTCTCGGGGCCAGGATTTCCTTCGCGTAGATTTTCGCGCGTTCGAGCAAATCTTCATTTTCAGGGTTGATACGAAAATCCACCTGCCGGTTCCTTACCGTTCACGAAATGGAATCTACGCGCCGCCGATGTTCCAGCCCCGTCCCTCGTCGCCGTAGCCAACCGACCCGTCTTCGGTGACGACCACCGTGTCCTCGAGTTTCACGAAGCCGACCTCGGGGTTTTTCATATCGGTTTCGATGGACACCACCATTCCGGGTTCGAGACCCCTGGTTTCATAGGTGGCGGGGTAGGGCACGACGCCCGAGGAGGTGAGGTGCGGTGCTTCGTGCTGGATGATGCCCATGCCGTGCGCAAGGAAGACCATCTGGTCGTCGTGTTCGCACTTGGCCTGCTCGGCGTGGGCGGCTTCATAGATTTCCTGTCCCGTGACTCCCGGGCGTACGACCGCGCGCGCGGCCGTCTGCACCGCTTGGATTTCGCCGAGTAAATCCTCCATGAGCGGCGTGGGCTCGCCCATGACGGCCATGCGGCACAGATCGCCCAGGTATCCCTGCTTGTTCCCGCCCGAATCGAGCGAGAGAATGTTTCCCTCATCCCAGGTGGCGTTCGAGGGGGCGCGGTTGTAGCTGGGCCCCGTGCAGGTGAGGCAGTACTCGAAATCGAGTCCCCTTTGGGTCTCGAGTTTTTTCATCTCGTCGGCGACCTCGTACATGGTGGTTCCCGGAGGCGTGCTCTTCATGACGTCGAGCATGCACTCGACGATGACTTCTGAGGCTTCTTTGAGGAGAGTGAGCTCGTGGGGCTGCTTCACGGCCCGGAGTTCTTCGAGCAGGTAGACGGCGTCGATGAATTTGGCGTCGGGCAACTCCTCCTGAAGCGCCTCGTATGAATCCGCCGGCAGAAAGCATTTCTCCACCGCCACTGTGCCTTTCTCGTGGCCGAGCCTGCGGATGAAATCGGCCGCGTCCTTGCCGGCCTGATCGGTGTGCCACTGGTTGTTTCGCTTCTCGGGCACCCACAGGGGTTCGACTTCCTGCTGCCAGCCTTCCATGATGTTCCCGATGTAGAACGCCTTGTCGGGCGCGCCCTTCGGGAGGCCCACTATCGGCTGGTAGCGGCTGACGCCGATGGCGTCCTTGTGGGCGAAGAAAAAGAATTGATAGCCGCCGAGCAGGTAGCGGACGTTTTCCTTCGAAGTGGCGAGAACAACGTCCGCTCCCTGGTCTTCCATCAAGGCGCTGAGCTTGTTGTCGTCAAAGGGCAGGTTCATGGCGGTTTCCTCTCGAATATGGGATATCCCGGATTCGGTTTTCATTATTTAGGTCGAGAACATGCGGTACTCATCTCCACGAAATCGAATAGGCGGCAGAAAATGCGCTGTCTCGACCATCGCTCGAACAATGACTCATGAACCGAAAAAGGGTGTCATGCAGGGCGGAAAAATGCAAGCGGAGCGTTGGAGCGAGCAGCGTTTCAACCGATGTGCGCCAAAGGAAAGGAATGACGATGCGCGGGCTTTTTTCCTTTGACAAGAATCAACCTCCCATGGCGATGCCGCCGTTCACGTCCAGGCAGATGCCCGTGATGTATTCCGCCTCGTCCGAGGCGAGGAAGAGCGCGGCATTGGCCACGTCCAGCGGCCTGCCCACGCGGCCAAGCGGAATCTGCTTGACTATCTCATCCTGGCGGGCGGGGAGCCATTCGTCGGTGAGCGGCGTGGTCGTGGGGCCAGGTGCTATGGCGTTCACGGTGACGCCGTAGGGCCCAAGCGTCTTGGCGAGCGAGCGCGTGAGGCCGATGACGCCCGCTTTCGCCGAGGTGTAGGGAATCCCGCCCGCGAAGCCGCCCGAACGCCATGCGGAGGAGGAGAGGTTGACGATGCGGCCATAGCGCCTCTCCATCATGTGCTCGGAGACGGCGCGGGCGCAGAGGTATTCTCCTTTCAGGTTCACGTCGATCACGGCGTCCCAGTCATCTTCGGTGTATTCGAGATATTCCTTCTTGGGGGAAATCCCTGCGTTGTTGACGAGGATGTCGATTCTGCCGAACGCTTCCAGGCAGGATTCGGCCATCTCCCCCACGGCGGCGGAATCCGAAACGTCGGCCTCGCAAGCCAGTACGCCGGATGCGCCCGTGGAGAGTTCGTTCGAGAGGGCTTCCACAGCTTCTGCGTTTCGATCGCAGACGAGCAAAGACGCGCCCTCCGCCACGAAACGCCTGGCGATGGCCTCGCCCAAGCCGCTTCCCGCTCCCGTGATGATGGCCGCCTTGTCCTTCAGCCGCATGCGGGTCTCCTGTTTAGAATTGAACGAAGCCGCCGTCCACGTTGATGGCTTGGCCGGTGATGCCGCCCGAGTCCTCACACGCCAGAAGAAGCGCGAGCGGAGCGCATTCTTCCGATTCGATAAAACGCTTCATCGGCACCCTGTTGCGCAACTCCTCCGCCTGTTCCTCAAAAGTCTTGCCCGTCTCGTCGGCCCATTTCTGGATGCTCTCCTCGAACATGCCGGTGGAGACGAAAGTGGGGCAGATGCAGTTCGCCGTGACCCCAAACGGGGCGACTTCTGCGGAGAGTGCTTTGGTGAGGCCCAGAACGGCGTGTTTTGACGCCGCGTAGGCGCTCCGGTAGGCTAGGCCGATTTTGCCCGAAACCGAGGCGACGTTGATGATTTTTCCGGATTTGCGCTCGAGCATCGAGGGCAGGACTTCGCGGATCGCCGTGAATGGCGCCTTCGCGTTGATTTGCATGGTGCGCTCCCACACCTCGTCGGGGAGTTGGTGGACCGCCTCAAAACTCACGATACCCGCATTGTTCACGAGGATGTCGACCGGACCGAGCATGTCGACCGTCTTGCGCAGCGAATCGAGAATGTCTTCGTCCTTCATGACGTCGCACGGGCAGACGAGCGCCTTTCGCCCCATGGACTCGATTTCTTTTGCGAGCGCTTCCAGTTTATCCACGGAGCGGGCGGCCAGGGCGAGGTTCGCTCCCTCGCTGGCGTAGGTGCGCGCAATCGCGCCGCCGATGCCTCCGGATGCGCCCGTGATGAATGCGACTTTGCCTTCGAGTTTCATGTTCTCTCCTATTTCATGAATAATTCCGATGCTTCGTGCGTGTTTCGCCCCAACGACGCTCTCTCAGCAGACTTCCCGGATAATAGCCTCGAACTCCTCGTTTCCCAGCTGCCGCTTGCGCCAGCGGATCTCCGCGCGGACCCGCTCGACCACGTCTTTTTCCTTCTCCTGCGGAAGATTGAGACCCAGTTCCCGTGCCTTCGTGCGTATGGCCCACTCGCCCGAATAATGACCCAGCAGGTTGTGCATGCCGTTTCCGAACATTCCGGGTTTCATGCACGAATACGCCCAGAAGCCCTCTTCCGTATCGGGCACGCAGTAGTGCACCTCGACCAGGTGGGAGAACGCCGTCTTGCCGACGAAGGGCATGGTGTCCGTCATGGGCCACTTCATGATGTCGGAGACGAGTCTGGAGAGTTCATACATTTTCTCGAGTTTGATCCCGCAGTCGATGCCGTAGTAGAGCTGAATCACGGCGGCGACTTCGGCGAGAGGCGCAATGTGCGCGCGCTCGCCCAAGCCGTTCACGCAGGCGTCGATGAGTTCGGCGCCGCCCTCCAGCCCTGCATACAAGGCGGCGCAGGCCAGGCCGATGTCATTGTGGGTGTGGAGGCCGATTTGCGTGCCGGGTAGCAGGCGCTTCATCTCGCGAACGACATAGGTGTATACCGGCGTGATCGCCATGCCGTTGATGTCGTCGAGCTTGATCATGTCCGCGCCCGAGTCCACGAGTTTGCCGCATACTTCGGCAAGGCGTTCGATAGGTATGCGCGTGCAGTCTTGGATCAGGCAGCCCACCTTCCTCTCGGGGCCCGATTTCTCCCGGGCGTAGGCCACCGAACCGCAGGCGCGCTCGATGGCCTGCTCGATGGTGATGTCCGGGTCGCCCGCCATCGATTCGAACAGGCACATCTGGTTCGGGGAGAAGGAAAAGCAAAGGGTCGTGTAGTCAGCACCATGCTCCACGTTCATATCCACTTCCACCTTGGCGAGTTCGGGATTGAGCACGGCGGTGGGATGCACGAGCGCCTCCACGATGAGGTCGGGGTGGCGTTTTTTGACTTCTTCCATCTCCAGCGGGTCGTCGTGGTGCATCTGCACCATGCTCACGCCTGCGTCGACGAGCGCATCGGCGATGCGGATCACCTCATCCCGCCGCAGGGACACGCCGGGCAGCTGCCTGCCTTCCCTCAGGGTGATGTCGCAAAGCTGGAATTTCTCCGGCAGCGTCATCTGCGAGCGGATTTCGTCTGAGAAACAATGCTGCGAAATCCGCCAGTTCTCGGTGGTGGGTTCCAGATTGCTGTTCACGGGATAGCCTGGCATTACAACCTCCTTTTACGGGATTTCATCGCCGATGCGGGATCGGAAAAAAGAGAACTTCAATTCACTCTCAGCTTTATGCCTTCTCAAAAGACATACCAATGTTTGTTTTTTCCGCCTCTCAGGGGTCGGGCAAGATCACAGGCGCCACGTCCTCGAGCAGCGGCAGAACCTCGCGACCGAAAATCTGTGCTTCCTCCAGATAAGGCCAGCCGTGCATGATGAAATGCGTCACGCCGGCGTCGACGTATTCGCGGAACTGATTCGCCACCATCTCCGGCGTGCCCACGAAGGTGGTGGCCCCGCCGGCGCGCACCTTGTTCACGCCCATCCAGATGGTGTCGGTGAGCCAGAGGGATTCTCTTGAGGCCATCTCGTTGATGCGCGACTGGCTCGTGGATTCGCTCAGGCGAACCGAATCCGCCCAGGTGGCGGTATTGCCGATGTCGCTGTCGTTCAGCCAGCCCTCCACGGTGCGCCTCGCCTCTTGTTTCGTCTCCCGCACGCAGACGCAGTGGCGCACTCCGAATTCGAGAGGGGCCTCGCGCTCGAACTCATTTTCCAGCTTTATGACCTCTTGAATTTCCTTCGCCACGGTTTCCGGTTCATAGGCAAAAAAGACGTGGACGTCGCCATAGCGCGCGGCGACGCGCTTTCCCCCCGGAGAGCTGCCCGCCAGAAAGATGGTGGGGTGGGGGTTTGAATAACGCTTCGGCCAGATGTGGGCGTCTTCCACGTGGAAAAAGCGGCCCTTGTAATTCACGGGTCCATCTTCCCGCCAGAGGCGGTGCACGACCTCGAGAAATTCCTCGGTCACTTCGTATCTTTCATCATGAAGCGCGTGGTAGCCGTAACGCCTCAAGTCCGCTGAGTTCGCGCCCGAGACGACGTTGAGTGATAAGCGGCCTTTCGTGAAGTAGTCCAGCGTGTTCGCCTGCTGGGCGGCGTAGACCGGACTCACCAGACCGGGGCGGAAGGCGACCAGAAACTTGATTTTCTTCGTTTGGGTCGCCAGGGAGGATGCCGTCTGCCAGGCATCGACGCAATGCGTGCCCGTCGGCACAAGAATGTTGACGCACCCGGCGTCTTCGGCCGCCTGAGTGACCCGGGCCAGATAATCCAGCGTGGCAGGACGCTCAGGCACGGCGGGATTGATTTGGTGGCCGTCGCCCGCGTTGAACGAGCACAATGCCCAATGAAACTGAACAGCCAAGTCTTCTCCTGCATTTTGAATGCGCGTCCGGTTTGCACTTGCTTAGAATCGGAATGGCCCGCTTCAAGAACGAACCCAGTGCCTTTTGTCTGGATATTACACTATCGATGATCCCCGAAAAATGCGCGAAGAACTCGAAACGATCAAAGCGCGCGGCTGTGCGCTCGACAAGGGAGATTTCAGAGAGGATGCCTGCGGCGTAAGCGCTCCTTGATTCCTTTTGAGCAGATTCACCATCGCCTGGGATGAGCATCAGGGATAGGGCCGCTCAAGGTGCCGCGGCCCGATTTTTGTCTGATGTAGACGGTCTTGTTGTGATCGTCGGGAATTTCTCCATGTAGTGCTTTTTTAAGCCAATCCACGGCCCAGGGGTTCAGGTCCAGGTTGCCGAGTCCCTGCATTCCCCACACTCTGTGGAACTCGTTTTCCAGTACCCACAATTCCTTGGGCGCCGCGATCTCCTCGAAAAAGCGGAAAGCGTCTTCCAGGTGGCTCAGCGGGTCGAATTCTCCCGTGGCCAATAGCGTCGGGCAGGAGATTTTCGCCCCACAGCCTTTGAGCGTCATCTTTGCGGCCATCTCGTCGAAAGCCTCTTCGTCGGTGTATCCGGCCATGTACATGAAGATTTGCTTGAAACGCGGAGAAGCTTCGCCGAAGATCACGTGCTTGTCCGAAAAGGTAGCGCTGCCTCCCGCGCAGGCCTTGATCCTCTCGTCCATCGCTGCGGCGAGCGGTGCCCAGTAAGAACCCATGCTGATGCCGAATACGCCGATTTTATCCGGGTCGATTTCCTCGCGGGTCACCAGATAATCGATCACCGCCGAAACGGCGCGCTCATAATTGTTTTCGGTCACGCGGATTTTGCGCATGTTGGAGACGCCTTGCCCGGGGCCGTCGATGGCGCAGGCGTGCATGCCCCGCCGAATCATGTCGTTCTGCAGGATGTAGGGATAAAACTCCTTCGTCTGGTCCATGCCGGGAATGTAGATGATGCAAGGGGCTTTTCTCCTGCCCGGCAAGAGGTGGAGAATGATTTGAATCTCCCGGCCCTCGAAGGGGACTTCGATCCGCTCCACCGGATAATCGGCCAGGGCAATCGCCCGGTCATAGCATCGGGTCAACCCGGCGTGAAGTTTGAGCTTCTGCGGATGATCATCTTCAAAAATGACGTGTTGTCCTTTGCGGTATGATTCCGACGCCTGGATGTAGAGCTCGAGCGCCGTTTCCCGCATCCCGGCCTCTTCCGCCGCCCGGGCGATTTCTTCCTTGTGCTGCGCATCCTCGCCCTGGAGCTTGCTGATCATCTTGTAGTTCTTCACGCCCTTGGGAAGCTCGAACTTGTCGTCTTCGAAGTTCTGGACCATTCCGGCCGTCTTGGCGATGTAATCCAGTATCCATTGCTGGTTGTCGCGGCGGCGAACGTGTTTCAGAGACATATATTTATCCTCGCTTGATCAGGTTGTATGAGCGCTCATTTTTATCAGGATATCGCGAAGCTCAGCATCCGCTTTTTCCGTCGTTCGGGATGGTGAGAATTTCCGCCGATTTCAGCACTTCGTTGTCGGTTGCGCCCCCTGCGATGAGAACCCGCCCTCCCCCGAGGGAAGTGGCCGTATGGAGGCGTCTGGGAAATTTCATTTCGACGCCCACGGACCAGAAGCATCCTTTCCCGGGCTCATACACTTCCGCGTCGGCCAGGGTCCGTCCCTCACCGCCCCAGCCGCCGATCAGGACGACTCTGCCGTCAGGCATCAGCGTGGCGGTGTGCTGCTGGCGGTTGACGCGCAGTTCGTCTTTCAGCGGCGTGAATTTTTCCGTCGCCGGGTCGTAGATTTCAGCGCTGGCGAGTGTTTTTTCCTTGCCCAGACCGCCTGCGATGAGCACCCTCCCGTCCAGAAGCCTTGTGGCGGTGTGGCGGCTCCTTTGCGCCGTCAGGCTTCGGACCAGCCGCGTTATTCCCTGAGAGGGCAGGTAAAGCTCCGCGTAGCGCGCCCCCTTTCCTTCCGCGCCGCCCAGGATGAGGATGTTGCCCCCGGATAGCGCGGTGGCGCTGTGCTGCTGGCGCGCCATGAGCATGGGCCTCCGCGCCGGGAGGAAGCGCTTTTTGCCGGACACGTATATTTCCAGATGGCGAATGGCGCGCTTCCCGTTGTTGCCGCCGGCGATGAGCACGTCTTCGGCGGGCAGCTTGGTCATCGTGTGATCATAGCGCCCGTATTTCATCAAGGCCCGTGCGCGGACTCCACCGCCGGGTTGTATGAGGAAAGAGTCTCTGAGCGCCTCCCCTCCATTCGTCCAGCCGCCGGTAATCAGCACCCCACCCTTGAGTAGAATCGCCTTGTGCCAGCCGCGCGCCCGCAGGCCTTGAATCTTGTGGGGCTTGAAGGTTCCCCGCGCCGGGTCGTATATCTCGAAATCACCGAGCGGAGAGGTTTTCGTGAGACCCGCGGCGATGAGAATTTCGCCGGTTTCGAGTTTTGTGGCCGTATGCCCGTGCCGGGGGGCGTTCATATTCCCCGACGGGGAGAAATCCCCCTCACCGCCGCAGGCGGCCAGGGCCATGCCGAACAGCAAACAAATTATCGTTCGTATCCCCATCCATTCTCCCCTGGGCTTCACAATTCAGGCAGGAGGCCTCCGTAAGACCTCATGGCCTCGAAAACCCGCCTGTGGTACATTTTCGCCCATACCTCGAGACCATTCCATACCGGGAGCCATTATGCGCGAGACGGGCGATATCCGAAACGTCGCTGTCATCGGGGGTGGATATGTGGGCCGGGGCGTGGCGCTGCAGTTCGCCCTCGCGGATTTTCGCGTCTTGATGTTCAACCGAAGCCCCGAAAGCGCTGCGCGCGCGCGCGCTGAAATCGAAAAAAGCCTTGATATTCTCGTCGATGCGGACGTGCTGGAAGAAGAAGGCGCGCGCGGTGTTTCAGAGCGCATCGCCCTGACGCAGGATTTGAAAGAAGCCGTGAGTGGCGGCGATTTCGTCGTCGAGGCGGTGAGTGAAATTTTATCGCTCAAACAGGATGTTTTCGAGAAGATGGACGCGATAGCCCCGCCCGACGTGATACTGGCGAGCGAGACCTCGGGGCTGGGCATGACGGATATTTCCGCGCGGACGAAGCATCCCGGGCGCTGCATCGTCACCCACAACTACACCCCCCCTCATCTCATACCCGTCGTGGAGGTGGCGGCGGGCCGCCGGACGAGCCCGGATACGACGCGGATCACCTGCGAGTTGCTCGAAAAAGCAGGCAAGGAGCCCATCGTCTGCCGGGAGGTGCCCGGACACATCGGGGTGAGGCTCACGACGGCGCTCAGGCGCGAGGCTTACCACATCGTGGAAAAAGGCTACGCGCGTCCCGAGGACGTCGACGCCGTGTGGCGCTCTATCGCCCCGCTCTTCCCGGCGCTGGGGCTGTGCAAGCTCAACGATTTCTCGGGCATGGACGTGCTGCGCGACGTGCACCGCAATATCCAGCCCACGCTCGATCACCGGGGGGAACCCGGTCCCCTGATGGACGAGATGGTGGAGAAGAACCTGCTTGGGGTCAAGAGCGGCGAGGGGTTTTACAGGTGGACGGCGGAATCGGCCCGCGAGGCGGCGCGCCTGCGGGATGAGGCATTGATTCGGTTGTACCGGGATCGAAAAAACGAGGTTTCGTGACGGAAACGGAGCGGAATTCAGGTTCGTGAACCTTCATGCGGAGGAGCCGACATGGTGGATTACATTCTGGACGACGAACTGAAAGCCTGGCAGGGCAAGATCGCCGAATTCTCGAAAAACGAGTTGAGGCCGTACGCGGCCGAGTGGGACCGCCAAAACGGAATCGACCCGACGAGTTCTTTTCCCATGGACGCGCTCAGGAAAGCCTCCGCGGCGGGCATCCGGACGCTCACGACGCCGAAGGAGATGGGCGGGGAGGGTTTCGGCATTTTCGCGCACGTGGTCCTGCTGGAGGAGCTGTTCCAGGGCGAGGCGGGCTTCGCCTCCGTCATCCACCAGAACTGGAAGCTCGCCAAGATGCTCTGCCACTTCACCACCGAGGAGCAGCGCGCGGAGTTCCTGCCCCGCTACATGGACGTGGACACCTCCACCATGGCCATCGGCATGACGGAGCCCCAGGCGGGCACGGACAACATCATGCCCGCCACGAACGTCGACGGCGGCGCGCGGCTCTCCGCCGTGAGGCAGGGCGATACCTGGATACTGAACGGCAAGAAGCACTTCATCGCCTGCGCGTCGATGAGCAACATCAATTTCATCGTGGCGAGAACCAACCCGGACGTCCCCGTGAACGAGGGGACCACCATGTTCATCATGACGGACGAGATACCCGGCTTCCGGCACGGGATCATCCACGGAAAACTCGGCGCGCGCCTTCTGATGAACGGGGAACTCATCTTCGAGAACGCCGAAGTGCCTGAAAAATGGCGGCTCAGCGAGGTGGACGGCGGCCTGCCCTACATGGCCCGCGTCTTCTCGCGCCACTCGCCGACCACGGCCACCTTCGGTATCGGCATCGCGCGCGCCGCCTTCGAGGACGCCCGCGCCTATGCCAGAGAGCGCGTCCAGGGCGGCAAGCCCATCATCGAGCACGCGCGGATACGCGAGATTCTCGCCGACATGTACGTGAGCATCACCGTCGCGCGCGACGCCGTCTGGCGCGCCGCCTGGCACGCGGATACGGCGGGGGACGACGAATACGACCACAAGGAGGGCATGCGCGCCGCCCTGTTCGCCTCCGAGATGGCGCCCCAGGTCTGCATCAAGGGGATGAACATCTTCGGCGGCAACGGCTACATGGACACCCACCCGGCGGAACGCCACCTGCGCGACGCGATGATGTGCTACCACATCGACGGGCTGAACGACACGACGCGCTTGAAGCTCGGCGGCCTGCTGGCGGGAGAGGCCTTCGCGGGCGCGCTCTAGGGGCCCTGCGCCAAGGGCGGATGCGGGCAAGTGCGGGGGTCAAAGCCGATTGATGAATGAGGCTTTGCCGGCGTGATGCGGTACGGGAGGAAATGCGGGCAGTTGCGGGGAAATGCGCGGGTTCCTGAAAAACTTTTTTTATCGCTTTATTTGAGTGTCCTGCGCTCAGATTTAAATGATAACTCTTTTTATTACAATCGGTTAAGTGATCAGAAATTGTCATCTATTTATCGAAAAACCCCGTGAATTTATCGCATTTTTCAGGAATTCCCGAGGCGGCCCGAGAGATGTGCCCGTGCGCCCCCGGGCGGGCGCCGGGAATCGCCGGGGAACCGGCTCGTTTCATGGCGTCCTCCCGTTCGGTGACGACGCGCCGGCCCGGCCCGGAGGTCGCCTGGAATCTTCTCCGCCGGAGTCGCATGGTTTCGGATACCCCCCCTTTCGCCGGGTGCGCCGTCTCGCTCCCGGCCTGAAAAACCCGGCCCTTTCCCGGGGCGCGGGCCGTGGTGTATTCTGGGCGCTGCGCGGGACCGGCGCGACGCGCAAATGCGGGCAAATGCCTGGTCGAACGCGAGTGGGGGGTTCGGAGGAAATCACGCTTCACTCGCCCTGTTCGCCATCCTTCGGCTTGAAAAGCAACCCCCCCTACCCCCCCTTGTCAGGGGGGTATAAAAAGGCAACGCCCCCCGCCGAGGGGTGGAAGAAAAGCCCCCCTTGTCGGGGGGTATGAAAAGGCGATGCCCGCCGCCGGAAGAGGGGTTTTGTTTTTTCTTGCCCCCCTGTTAAGGGGGGGTAGGGGGGGTTGACTGAATGGTGTTTCCCTTTCAGGGGAACAAAACCCAAGCCCCCGGGAGTATGACATGCTCATCGTGAACGAGAGGCTCAAAATCCCGCTGCGCGAAATCCACTTCCAGTTCGCGCGCGCGGGCGGCCCCGGCGGGCAGAACGTCAACAAGGTCTCGACCAAGGCGGTGCTGCGCTGGAACATGGCGGCGTCTTCGAGCGCGCCCGAGGACGTGAAGGCGAGGCTCAGGACGCTCCACCCGCGCCGCGTGACGCGGGAGGGCGAGGTCGTCATCGCGAGCAGCCGCTTTCGCGATCAGGGCCGGAACGTCGCCGACTGCCTCGAAAAGCTCCGCGCCGCCCTGGCCGCCGCCGCCGACCCGCCCAAGCCGCGCCGCCCCACGCGCCCCACCCGCGCATCGGCCGAGAAGCGCTTGAAGGACAAGCGCCAACGCAGCGAGAAGAAGAGGATGAGGGGGAAGGTAGGGTAGGGGGGAGCTTTTTCTCTTGATTGGTTCGACCCTCAACAGATAGACTTCCGCAACATTCAGGCTCGTGTTGATTTGCATTTGCTTCTGTAGGGGACGCTCGTGAACGGCCCGCATTGGATGAGGATTTTTGGAATTGAGGTGATTCATGCAAGACCGAATTGATGAAGGAGTTCGAAATAACATCCGTCGTCGAGATATTCTCCCGCAAGACAAACTTCCACCTGAACTCACTAAATGGCGTCGGCGCTTTCTCCGTATTGCCCGAATCGTGATGTTTCTAGCAATTTTATACATCGTTATTATTTGTATTCAAATTATTTGGTTTCCAGATTCGGTTCCTGAATGTATTTGTTGGCCTTACCTTGCGTTAGCGGGATTTTTATCGGGGTTGGTTTCTGATTTCTTCATTCGACATTGGGTGCGTGTCCATGAATCTCGAAAAGAAGATCGAAGCGAGATTGAAGCACTAATCCAGGAAGCGAAAAACATTCAACCAAGATTACTTGAACCAGAGAGGCCCGCGGGATTCGAAGTCAAGCATCAGCAGGTGCAGAAAGAGGTAGAACGGCTTACAGAAGAAGTGGGTCTCGAAGGATGGACAGAGTTTCAGGTCCTCATCTTAGACCGCATGTTGATTGATTTCCTGCCGCTAGAGGACCTTAAAGCACGCGCACGATCTAGCCTGGATGAGCTTAGGGAATATGCATATGGAGAGGCATTTTCTTACAATGATAACTTTTATCGTAATTGGGAAGACAAAATTAACACCAACATAAACGACCTAGAGGAACTAGACAAAGAAGTTGGTGAGGATGATGATCGTGCACAAAAAATAGATGATAAAGCTGAGGCCTTGCGTGCAAATCTTAGAGCGGTACGTGAACATGTAGCTGAATATCGAGCCAAATGGGCAGAAGGCTCAACTATAGTTTGGGGCATCATATTTTGTGGATTAGCTTCAGTAGTTGTTTTCACTTTAATGGGAATTCTTCCCCTATTTTATCCAATACAGGATTGTTCCCCTTTATGTAACTATCGTTTGGGCATCCTTAACTGGGGGTTTCTAGGGATAGCGGGAGCAATAGCCATTGCACTGCTTGATCTTCGCAACGCCAAGGAAGTTGAAGTTGCTGATACGGCTGGAAAGCAAGAACTATCGAGAGTATTGTTAAGTGCCCCACTTGGTCTTCTAGCTGGTGTTTTAGTTTTTTCAATTATTGCAGGGGAACTCATCAATAGTGGCTCTGCAGTTCCTAATTTGAGGAAATCTGAATTTAAGGATGCTTACCTTTCTATCGCATGGGCGGTAGTTGCAGGTATGGGATTTGAAGGTGTATTTCAGCGTGTACGTCGTGCTGTGGAGTCCTAAATGAATCTAGTGCCGAGTAGCCCGGTTACGCATAGGACCCATAATGCTGTAGACGGGAGTGTAGAAAGGGCGGATAGCAGCATGTCCGATCGACGAGCATATGGTTTTGAACTTATCCTTGACCTGCACGGATGTAAAACCGAGTTGTTCAACCGCGACTACATCGACAATTTTTTCTCCGATCTTTGCGAACTGATCGAAATGGAAAAGTGTGAAGTGCACTTCTGGGACGATGTAGGTGTTCCTGAGGAGCAGCAGCAGACGCTACCGCACACCAAAGGCACATCAGCCGTCTGTTTCATTTTGACGAGTACAATTGTCATTCATACGCTGGATATTCTCGGCGCTGTTTACGTGAACATTTTTTCCTGCAAGCCCTTTGAACCAGACGTCGCGGCGGAATTTACGAGCAAACGCTTTAGGGCGGTAACCTTCAAAAAGACATTTATTGAACGCACATTGTGATAAGTAGTGTAAGGAGAATGAATTGCTTTTGAGAGAGTTGGAACTTGAACTGCCAATAGCACTTGATAGGCAAAATGCGCTTTCACAAATTCGAGAAGCCGCACGTTTTCGGTTAACTGCTAATACCGCACCTCTCAGATTCGCGATTACGAAGTCAAATGGTGGCCATGTCAGTTGTGCGATCAGCAGCTTAGAAACGTCGTCTGAATTAAACGAACTATCAGATATCTCCATATTCGATTTTGCACCGCGCAAGCATGAGAACACGAACCAGTTTAATGTCGCATTTTTGATTCCAACGGGTATAGGTGCCGAAATTGGTGGCCACGCGGGTGATGCGACGCCGACCGCAAGGCTGATTGCCGAGACCTGCGATACATTGATTTTGCATCCCAACGTGGTCAACGCATCCGATATAAACGAGATGCTGGCAAATTCTCTATATGTCGAAGGTAGCGTAATCGCTCGGTTGTTGATGGGCACTGTCGGTCTCGTTGCAACACGAGCCAACCGAGTGCTGGTCATTATTGATGCCCACAAAGACGATCTGTTCGTGAACGCCGCCATTAACGCAGTGAGTGCGGCGCGCTCATCCTACGGCTTGGTTTGTCCCGAAGTGATTAAACTTTCACCGCCACTGAAGATGAGGTCCGAGTTTACCGAATTTGGTACCGCCGCTGGCGAAATCCGTGGTCTTGAACGGGTCTTTGCGGTGCTCGAAGAGCAAGAAGGGGAATACGATGCGGTGGCTATTTCCTCAGTAATCTCGGTTCCCGAGGAGTTCCACCAAGGATACTTCAATGCCGCAGGAGAAATGGTGAATCCTTGGGGCGGTGTGGAAGCTATGCTCACTCATGCCGTATCAAGTCGATTCAATATGCCCTCGGCCCATTCGCCGATGTTCGAAACCCAAGATATAGCGAATCGGGATCCAGGCGTGGTGGATCCGCGCATGGCAGCGGAAGCAATTTCCCTTACATTTTTCGAGAGTGTTTTGAAGGGGCTTCACAAAAGCCCAAGGATCGTTACCGATTCATCTCAGATGTCAGAGCCCGGCGTCATATCGGCGGCTGACGTTTCGTGTTTGGTGATTCCTGATGGTTGCATTGGCTTGCCAACTCTCGCTGCGTTGGATCAGGGCATCAAGGTAATAGCCGTGCGAGAAAATAAGAACCTGATGGAAAATGATCTGACCATGCTTCCCTGGCGCTCCGACCAACTCCACATCGTCGAGAATTATTGGGAAGCGGCAGGCCTGCTCTGCGCGATTCGTGGCGGGATTGCTCCTGAGTCCGTTCGGCGGCCACTCAGTCACACTCGGGTCACGACACGGGAGTTTAACGAAACGGAGAGTGAACAGCTTCCAACGGAGAGGGCAAAGCATTTCGGCTAAACAAATAAATCATCTGGGCCGCTCGCGAGCGGCCCCTACAGGTTGTCCAACCCCTCTCGCACCTGCTCCCCCGGCCTCTCGCTCGCGGCTTTCAGGAAATCCTCATCGACCGGGCGCTTGATGGCGTCAAGCCAGGCCCAATCATCTGGTTTCGGTTCGGGGGCGTCTTTCTCTTTTTCGGCTTCCATGTTCTTGCCTTCTATGTAAAGCGGCTTTCGATATGCTGAAGGGATACATCGCATGGATGGCCGGATGAATCAACAGGGCTGTGGGCCGCTCACGAGCGGCCCCTACGGAACCGGCGAGTTGCGGAATCACTCCCCCCTTGAGGGGGAGTCGAAGGGGCCGAGCGTTTTTTGCGAAGGCCGATTCGGTGGGGGGTAAATCGCGTTTTTCGCCCACTCCGAATTATACCCCCCACCGGTTCGCTTGCGGGCTTGCGCCCTTACCTCACCGACTCCCCCTCAAGGGGGGAGTGATTCTTGCACTTTCATTGGTCGCGTTAAACCCCCGTTCATTAGGATTTTTAAACAACCCCGCGAGCGGCCCCTACAACAGCACCTCCCCTATGTAACATTCCTCCCCAACCCTGAATAACGCACCCCCTTATTCAACTTATCCCCCATAAAGCTGAATAGCCTGCTCCACAAGCCATTTTCACCCCGCCTCTCCCGCTTCCCCATCCCCGTTATTCATTTTTACGAATGAACACTTAATAGCATTTCCTTTTATTCAGTTTTATGCTATATCTCTTAATAGTGATTCGGCTTATTCAGCTTTCGCTTCATAACGCTTCATCAGGAGGTTCGCGGTGAGACGCGCAGAGACGGGCGCATACGAGACGACGACGTTCGGCGGCGAGGCCGTGCGCGCGTTCGTGCCCGCCCGCCTGCCGCCCAGGCCGCCGCTCGATCTGGCGGCCCTGAACGAGGAACTCGAGCGGGCGTCGCTCTCGCTGGGCCGCCTCGACAGCCTGGCCGCGCTTCTGCCCGACCCCCACGTCTTCCTCTACACCTACGTGCGAAAGGAGGCCGTGCTCTCCTCCCAGATCGAGGGTACGCAGTCCTCGCTCTCCGATCTGCTCATGTTCGAGGTGGAGGGGGCGCCGGGCGCGCCGGTTGACGACGTGGTCGAGGTATCGAACTACGTGGCGGCGCTCGAACACGGCTTAGCAAGGATGCGGGGGGATGATTTCCCGCTCTCGGCGCGCCTCATCTGCGAGATCCACGGCCGGCTGCTCGCGCGGGGCCGCGGCGCGGGCAAGAGCCCGGGCGAGTTCCGGCGCTCCCAGAACTGGATCGGCGGGAGCAGGCCGGGCGCGGCGCACTTCGTGCCCCCGCCGCCCCACCGGGTCGGCGAGTGCATGTCGGACCTGGAGCGCTTCTGGCACGCGGAGGACCTGAGGCTGTCGGCCTTGCTCCGCGCGGGTCTCGCGCACGTCCAGTTCGAGACCATCCACCCGTTCCTGGACGGGAACGGGCGCGTCGGGCGGCTGCTCATCACGCTCCTGCTCTGGCGCGAGGGCGCGCTCCGGGAGCCGATGCTGTACCTGAGCCTCTTCTTCAAGCAGCGCCGGGCGGATTACTACGCGCTCCTGGACGAGGTGCGCAAGAGCGGCGACTGGGAGGCGTGGCTCCTCTTCTTCCTGGAAGGCGTGGCCGAGACTTCCGATGCGGCCGTGGCGGCCGCGCACCGGGTGCTGGCGCTGTTCGATGCGGATCAGCTCCGGGCCGCGCAGACGGGCCGCGTGGCCGGTTCGGCGCTCCGCGTCTACCGGGCGCTCAAGGAGCGGCCCATCGCCTCGCTCGCACACGCGGTCGAGCATTCGGGCCTCTCGTTCCCGGCGGCGTCGAGCGGGATGCGGGCGCTCGAGCGGCTGGGGATCGTCCGCGAGCTCACGGGCAAGAGGCGCAACCGCCTGTTCGGCTACGAGGCGTACCTCTCGATCCTGAACGAGGGAACGGAGGTTTAAGGGGGGACCCGCAGTTTTGGGTCCCCCTTTGTTAAAAGAGGGGCCGTTCACGAACGGCCCCGAAGAGGGAAGGTTTGGTCTGTAGGGGCCGCATATATGCGGCCCGTGGCGGGCGGCGAAAAAGGCTGGGTCGCATATATGTCGGACATATATGTCCGACCTACACTCCCTTCGGCAAGGCGGAATCCCACCGCCGTCATTCCGGCGGATGCCGGAATCCAGAGCCGATGAGGTTCAAGGTGATCCGGTCTTTCATACCCTCATCCCTCGGATAGGAAGAGGCGAAGAGCAAAGGCGAAAGACAAAATCCCTGGATTCCGGCATGCGCCGGAATGACGGCCGATGAGTGAGCAAGATACACTCCCCCCTTGAGGGTCTGGCTTCCCGAGGGGAAAGCCCGACAGAGGCCGAGCGTTTTTTGCGAAGGCCGATTCGGTGGGGGGTAAATCGCGTTTTTCGCCAGTCCGAATTATACCCCCCACCAGTTCGCTTGCGGGCTTGCGCCCTTAGCTCACTGACTCCCCCTCAAGGGGGGAGTGGTTCTTACACTTTCATTGGTTGCGTTAAACCCTCGTTCATCAAAATTTTTTCAACAACCCCGCGAGCGGCCCCTGCTCCTGAAAAAGCTGCCACGCTCCCATTATTAAGATTTAACTCATAACCCTTAATAATGAAAACCCTTATTAAGCGTTCGTGCCATATGACTGAAAAACGGGCTTCGTTATTAAGTTTTTAGGCTTAAGTCTTAATAGTGGATTTTCTCAACTTTGGCGAATAAGCCTTGCTTCCCTAATACCGCTCAGGCACGAAGGTCTGCTCGCTCATGGGGGGGCGCACGTAGGCCTTCGAATCGCGGCGCGGGGGGAGTTCGATGGGCGCGGGCGTCAAGTCCTCGTAGGGGATGAGGGAGAGCAGGTGGCTGATGCAGTTGAGCCGCGCGCGGCGCTTGGAATCCGCGTCCACCACGTACCAGGGGGCTTGCTTGATGTCGGTGTGGGCGAACATCTCGTCCTTCGCCTTGGAGTACTCCACCCAGCGGGTGCGGGATTCGAGATCCATCGGCGAGAGCTTCCAGCGCCTCGTCCTGTCCTCGATGCGCGCATGAAAGCGGCGCTCCTGTTCCTCGTCGCTCACCGAGAACCAGTACTTGATCAGGATGATGCCCGAGCGCACGAGCATCCGCTCGAACGTGGGGCAGGAGTGCAGGAACTCGCGGTATTCCTGGTCCGTGCAGAAGCCCATCACCCGCTCGACGCCCGCGCGGTTGTACCAGGAGCGGTCGAAGAGCGCCATCTCGCCCGCGGCGGGCAGGTGCGGCACGTAGCGCTGGAAATACCACTGCGTCTGCTCGCGCTCGGTGGGGGCGGCCAGCGCCACGACGCGGCAGACCCTCGGGTTGAGCCTCAAGGTGATGCGCTTGATGACGCCGCCCTTGCCGGCGGCGTCGCGCCCCTCGAAGATGACGACGACCTTGAGGCCCTGATCCTTTATCCACTCCTGCAGCTTCACGAGTTCTTCCTGGAGCCGCACGAGTTCGGCCTCGTACACCCTTTTGGTCAGCTTCCGGCGCGGGGCTTTCCGGGCGTCTCCCGCCCGGGTGAAGGCGGAGGCGGCATCGCCCCCGCGCCCGACGCCGTCGCCATCGGGTGCGGTCGTATCGGATGCGCCTTCCGGGTCCATGATGCGCCTCCTCGTTTGTGTCGGTTGTCCCGATTATGAACGCAGGCGGGGGGCCGCGCAAGGGAAAAAGGGGTTGTTGAAAAAGCCACTATACGGCCCCTACGAAGATCGCTTTTCACCGACGAGAATATCAAATCAACTCCCCCCTTGAGGGGGAGTCGATGAAGCCGAGCGGTTTGTGCGAAGGCTGAATCGGTGGGGGGTAAAATGCGTTTTATCGCCAGTCCGAATTATACCCCTCACCGAATCGCTTTCGGGCTTACGCCCTCAGCTCTTCGACTCCCCCTCAAAGGGCCTGTTGAAAAACCCCTGGTTTTGTGATCGTATGGATGTATTCCCCCTCGCCCGAGATGGGAGTTCCGGAGATGTTGGACCGCAAGAGGCGCGAGCAGATGGACTTGTTCGTGGCCGGCCCGCTGGAGAAGTTGATTCCCGAAGATCACATATTGCGCCAGGTGGACCGCGTACTGGATTTGAGTTGGCTTCGCGAGGAAGTGGCGGAGTGCTATTGCGCGGACAACGGTCGACCGGGGATCGACCCGGAAGTGGTGATCCGGTTGATGCTGGCGGGCCTGCTGCTGGGCTACGCGGAGGATCGCCGCCTGCTGCGCGAGGCGCAGGCGCATCTGGCGGTCCGGTGGTTCATCGGGTACAGGCTGGACGAGGATTTGCCGGATCATTCGAGCCTGACGCGTATCCGTCAACGCTGGGGGGAGGAGCGGTTCAAGGAGATATTTCGGCGCACGGTTCAGTCTTGCGTGGAGGCGAAGGTGGCGAAGGGAGAGGTGGTTCACATGGACGCGTCTTTGATACGCGCGGACGTGAGCTGGGAGAGTCTGGCGGAGCGCCACGCGGAGAAGGTGGTGCGGGAGAACGACTCGGAGGATGAGACGGGGAAGAAGGGCGGCGGCGGGGGTTCGGGTCCGGTGAGCCGAACGGACCCCGACGCGCGCCTGGCGCGCAAGAGCGCTCGGGCGGGGTTCGAGCCGAGCTATAAGCACCACGCGGTGGTGGACGACGAGCGTGGGGTGGTTCTCGACGTAGAGGTGACGGAGGGGACGTTGAACGAGCGGGAGATGATGGAGCCGCAGTTGGATGCGGTTTGCGAGCTCACGGGTCGCGCGCCCGCGGTGGTGACGGCGGATAGTGGCTATGCGTATTCGAAGGTGTACGGCGCATTGGAGCGTCGGGGGGTCGCCGCGCTGATACCGGCGAAGAAGGAACCCACCCAGAGCCGGGTGCCGCTGCAACTGTTCCGCTACGACGAGCGGAATGAGGTGGTGAAGTGTCCGGGTGGCAAGACGCTGCGCCCCCGGAAGGAGACGGAGCGGGGGCGCTGGTATGTATCGAGGACCCGCGATTGCGCGGGGTGCGCGCTCAAGGCCGATTGTCTGTCGGCGTCTCGCACGAGCAGGGCGGTTCTGATTCCGCACGAGTATCCGGCGCTGTTGCGCGCGCGCCGTCGCCACGCGCGCCGTGGGGAGGAGGAGGGCCGGCTGTGGCGGCGCCACATGGGTCGCTCGGAGGGCTATCACGGCGAGGCGAAGAGTCGGCACGGACTGGCGCGGGCGGTACGCCGGGGTCTTGCGAACGTGAAGATCCAGGCCTACCTGACGGCGACTGCGGTGAACCTCAAGCGGCTCGCCGCCGCTGTGGCCGCGGGTTTATTCGCTCTGTGGCGGGCCTGGGCCGCCCGGAAACGCCGAATGAGCGCATATCGCGGCCTCACGCGCCGATTGGGCTTCCTCTCCCAGGCCGCGTGAGCCGCCATACATCCCGCTTCAAAACGGGGTTTTTCAACAGCCCCCTCAAGGGGGGAGTGATTCTCTTCTTTCTCGTCGGGTTGGCAATGTGTTCGAGGGAGAAATCCGCAGCCGCGCCAGCGGTGGTCGATACCGAGAGAGAAGGGACTTTTTCAACACCCCCCTTGAGGAGTGAGTTGCATGATCGTTTGGTTCGGCATTCGCCGGAATGACAGACAAAAGCTTGCGGAAACACACGGACATTCCAGGTTGGAATGCTATTCCTTCATAAACGCTCCGCCGCCTCTTTGACGGCCGCTTCCCGCTCGTTCTGGCGCGCGGCGGCGCCCTCCCGCACGGCGGCCACCATCGCCGGGTCCGCCCGCTCGGGGCTGCCCGCATCATATGGCGGCTTGGGGTCGTACTCCATGCCGAGTTGTATCTTGCGCGCGGCCTCGGCGCCCAACACCTCTCCCGCCACCGTCAGGGCGAAATCGATGCCGGCCGTCACCCCGCCGCCGGTGATCAGGTTGCCGTCGACGACCACGCGCTCTGCCACCGGTTCGCAGCCGAAGGCGGCGAGCATCGCGTGCGACATCCAGTGCGAAGTCGCGCGCTTGCCTTTCAAGAGACCTGCCGCGCCCAGCACCAAGGATCCTGTGCACACGGAGGTGACGTAGCGCGCCCCCGCCGCCTGGCGACGCACGAAGTCGAGCGTCTCCTCATCGTTCAAGAGCGCGTTCATGCCCGCCCCACCCGGCACGCAGATGAGGTCGAGCTGCGGGCAATCGGCGAACGTGGTGCTCGGCAAAAGCTGCATGCCACCGCCCGCTTTGACCGGTTCCAGCGTCTTCCAGACGAGATGGACGTCCGAGTCGGGGAACTTGGTGAAGACCTCGTAGGGGCCGGTCATGTCGAGTTGTGTGAGGTTCGGGAATAGGAGAAGGCCGATCTGGAATCGCATGGCGTCTCGATGCCTCCGCTGTTGGGGTAGGCGATCAGGTTATGGGCCGGCCTGATAGGTGTCAAGGCGGGCGTATGGCGGGTCATGCGGCAATGAAACGTTATGCGGAATTACTCCCCCCTTGGGAGCTGTTGAAAAAGTCCCGTGGAACGATTTTGGTTGAGCGCACGCTTTTGAATTTCACTCCCCCCTTGAGGGGGAGTCGAAGAGCTAAGGGCGTAAGCCCGTAAGCGATTCGGTGGGGGGTATATCCGGAATGGCGATAAAACGCATTTCACCCCCCACCGCATCAGCCTTCGCAAAAAACGCTCGGCTTCTGTCGGGCTTTCCCCTCGGGAAGCCCGACCCCCTCAAGAGGGAAGTGAATCGGGTTACGTCCTGCTCCTCCGTCTCACCCATGCTATACTACTCCTATACCGACATCCCCCCTCCCGTTCATGAAGGCCGCCATTGGAATATCTCTCCTTCGCGTGGAAAAACCGCCGCTTTCTGGCATTCGGGCTTCTGCTCACGTTTTTCTCGTGCTTCGGGCAGTCCTATTTCATCGCCGTGTTCAACACCGACATCCGCGCCGCCTTCTCGCTCTCCCACGGGCAGTTCGGCCTCGCCTACGCCGTCGCCACCGTCTCGAGCGCGATGTGCCTGATATGGATCGGCAAGATGATCGACAGGACGAGACTGAAACTTTTCGCCCTGTGCGTCTGCTGCGGCCTCATCGCCTCCTGCGTCCTGATGGCGGCGGCGCCCGTCTTTCCGGCGCTGCTCTTCGCCCTGTTCGCGCTCAGGCTCACGGGCCAGGGATTGATGGTCCACACCTCGGTGACGAGCATCGGGCGGCATTTCACCGCCGAGCGCGGGCGCGCCGTCAGCATCATCTCGATGGGCGGACCCTCGGGCCAGGCGGTGATGGCGCTCGCCGCGGTGGGCTTGAGCGCGTGGCTCTACTGGCGGCAGATCTGGCTGGTGATGGCGGCGGTCTGCGCCCTCGTGCTGATTCCCGCCGTCGCCTGGCTGCTCAGGGGCCATGAAGACGAACATTTGGGGCGCAAGATGCGCGCGCAGGAGGCGTCCGCCCCCGGTTCCCAAGGGGTGTGGGGGAGAAGGGAGGTGCTCAGGGACCTGCGCTTTTATCTCATCATGCCCGTTTCACTCGCCCCCTCGTTCATCGCCACGGGCTTTTTCTTCCACATGGGGCATCTGGTGGAGGCCAAGGGGTGGACGCTCGCGTTTTTCACGGGCGCGTATACGCTCTACACGCTTTTCTCCATCTCGTTGACGCTGCTCACCGGCCCCGTCGTGGACCGCGTCGGCGCGGTCCGGATTCTCCCCTGGCATCTGGCGCCCTTGTGCCTGGGTCTCGTGGCGCTTGCGGTTTCCGACCACTGGTTCGCGGCCATCCTCTACATGGGCCTGACGGGGATAACGGTCGGCGTGCGCATCACCATCGGCGGGGCCATCTGGGCGGAGATCTACGGGGTGGAGAACCTCGGCGCCATCCGCTCCCTCGCCACCTCGTTCATGGTGGTATCGACGGCGCTCTCGCCCGTCGTCTTCGGCTGGCTGATCGACTTCGATGTGAGCGTGGAGAGCCTCGCCCTCATGTGCCTGGCCTACGGCGTCGGGTCGTCCGTCCTGAGCGGCGCGTCGCTCGGGATGCGGCGTTAGTTGGATGGGACGGTCTGCGAATAGCCCCTATTGCTTACTCGAATAAATCCGAATGCGTACCCGTACGGATGAGAGTGACCGAGTCCTCGTCCTCCTCCCAGATGAGGAGCCAGTCTGGTTCTACATGACATTCTTGGCAGGGTGACCATTCACCGGACAAGCGATGAGGTCTGTTTTGTGGATCGAGCGATTCGCCAGCGAGTAACTTATCGACGATGCGATTGAGTTTTTCGACGTTCTTGCCGCGTCTGCGGGTTCTTCTGAGATCTCTTTTGAACTGCGTAGTCGCGCGGAGTTCACGCATCGTCGAGTTCGGCGATCAACTCCTCGACGCCGCCGTATGTACTCAATCCTTCCCCGGCGCGCGCCTGCCGAATGGCTTCGCGGGTCTCCTCGTTGGGAATCTGCTGCGGCGGCAGACCGTGATGCGTGGCGAGCAATTCATAGAACAAGGGCATTGCCTTATAAAACAAGGTGATCGCTTCGGTCGGCGAGAGACCGAGTGCAGAGAATATTTTTTCGGCTTCTTGCTTTAACTCAGTATCCATTGGCGTGCGTATGATTTCCGTGTCGGCCATGGTGCGCCTCCTTTTCTTAAAAATAATCGCAATCCCGGAGCAGGTCAACATGCCTCCAACTCCACAATGTGCCTGGCCTACGGGGTCGGGTCGTCCGTCCTGAGCGGCGCGTCGCTCGGGATGCGGCGGTAAGAGGAAAGGATTGTGGTTTGTGAGAGATTTTTATCTGTAGGGACAGGTCGCGACCTGTCCCTACGGTATGCTCGTACCCTCAACGCCCCCGGCGCTTCGTAGGCGCGAAGCGCCGCCGCCAGCTCGCCGTCTGCGAGCGCGTGATGCGGTAGAGCATGAAACCGCCCGCCGTCACCGAGACCAGGATGAGCGCGAAGCCTATCGTCATCGTCTTTTGAAACGGCGTGGCGCGCCTGGTTTTCTCCGCCGCCGCGCCGGCTGCCTTTTCGCCTGCCGCGGGAGGCTTCTCCGGCGGGGCGACGTCGGGCAGCCAGACGAAGGGAATCGCCACCATCCCCGCCACGAACAGGATGGGCAGTATCAGGCGCGTGAAGTAGAGTCGAAACACTGTCCGGCAAACCTCCGTCATCGCCACGAAGCGCGTGGCCGGCGCCGGGAGGGAGAGGTGTGGATGGTGCAAAGCCTCATGGAACCTCCCGAACCGGAATATAAAGGGCCGGGCCGCGGGAATCCACCCCTGCGCTGCTCGGCGGCGGCGCAGGCTCTCGAATGGAAAACCAACCCCCCCCTACCCCCCCCTGACAAGGGGCTGTTGAAAAATCCCTGATATCGTGATTTGGCGTATGGAGATGACCGAGCAGGGAGGAGACTTCACTCCCCCCCTTGAGGGTCTGGCTTCCCGAGGGGAAAGCCAGACGATGAAGCCGAGCGTTTTGTGCGAAGGCTGAATCGGTGGGGGGAGGTTTACTCTGTGGCATGTCCCCCCACCGGCGCGACTTCGGGCTTCGCCCTCGTCTTGCCGACTCCCCCTCAAGGGGGGAGTGAAAAGCAGCGCGCTCCCTCAAGGGACTTTTTCAACAGGTCCGACAAGGGAGGCTTTCCCAGCGACCCTCATCCGCCTGGGCACGGCCGCATGGCGCGTTTTTGGTCATTGGGGCGCGTGCGGTTTTCGTTTCGCCCGAAATGTGGTGATATTCAGTTTCGCCCCTGATGCGCGGCTGCACGCGCTTTTAATGTTTTTCATTTGTCTTTCCATGATCATGGCAAGGGAGGCGGCAACGAATGAAACGGCCGAGAATCGGAATCACCTGCGACGTGGGCAAGCGGAATTTCCCCGAAGACCCCAAGGTGCGTCCCCGACACGTGCTCATGGACGCCTATGTGGAATCCGTGGTCAAGGCGGGCGGCGCGCCCCTGCTGCTCCCCGCGGTGGAGGATGAGCGGGCGAGCATGGCGTTGCTCCTGGGCATCGACGGCCTCATCATCTCGGGCGGCGGGCACGACATCGACCCCATGCTCTACGGCGAGGAGCGCTTGCCCGAGTGCAGCCCCACGAACCCCAAGCGCGAGACGGCGGAGATGGCCGCCTGCCGGGGGGCGATGTCGCGCGACATGCCCGTGCTCGGCATCTGCGGCGGCATGCAGGTCATCAACATCGCGGCGGGCGGCACGCTCTACCAGGACATCCCCTCCCAGGTGCCGGGCGCGCTCACGCACCGGCCCGAGAACACGGACGAGAACACCTACACGTTCCACGAGATAGAGATCGGCGATTCCATCCTGGGCGAAGTGCTGGGTGCTTCGTCGGTGGTGAACAGCCACCACCACCAGAGCGCGCGCGAGGTCGGGCCGGGCGTGCGCGTATCGGCCAAGACCGAAGACGGCGTCATCGAGGCCATCGAGTCTCCCTCGCACCAGTTCGTCGTGGGCGTGCAGTGGCACCCCGAATCCATGTCGGCCTACGGCTACGCCGACATGGACGGGGCCGCGCAGCTCTTCTCCCGCTTCGTGGACGAGGCCCGCGCCTACGCGGAAGACCCGGTCGCGAAGTAAGCGGCGCGTTTTCTTTTCGAAATTAGCTTTCTCATCCGCCCATCATTTGTCCTGTGCGCGTTGTGAATAACCCAAGGGATAGGTAATGCGAGTTCAGCCGCTTGAAATCGAGGTGCCCGAAGACGATCCGTTCAAGAATGATCTGCTCGGGCGTCGTGAGACGGTGCAGGTGCTTACCAGCATCGTCGGTTCCATCGAGGGGCCGTGTGTTTTGTCGGTCGATGCTGCATGGGGGGCGGGGAAAACCACGTTCCTTAAGATGTGGGCGCAACACCTGCGAAACGAGGATTTCCCCGTCGTCGAGTTCAATGCTTGGGAGACGGACTTCTCCGAGGAGCCTTTCATCGCTCTTTCCACCGAATTGACGGAAGGCCTTAAAGAGTACGCTAATGGATCGATGTCGGGAAAGATCGACAATATAAAAGGGAAGGCAAAGGAGGTTGCTCGATCACTCATTCCGGGAATCATTAAGGCTGCCGCCGCTGGCATTCCGTTAGTTGGAGGTGAATTGGGCCTAGCACTCGCTTCCTTGGCTGAAGAAAAGGTGAATGTATACGAGGAAGCACGGGAATCGATCAAATCGTTTCGTTCTACTCTGCAAGACATGGCTAACACTTTGTCGAAATCAAAGGATGGTCGCCCGCTGGTCGTGGTGATTGATGAGCTGGACAGATGCCGCCCTTCTTACGCCGTCGAGCTTCTTGAAGTCGCCAAACACATTTTCGCCGTCGATCATGTTGTATTCGTGCTTGGAGTCAACCGCTCCCAGCTCGCGCATTCTGTGAAGGCGCTTTACGGGGATGAGTTTGACGCCTTGGGTTATCTGGGCCGTTTCTTCGATTTGGACTTCCGGCTTCCTGAACCCGGCAGGGTAGAGTTTATTAACGCGATGCTCCAGGAGGCAGGAATTAACGATTGCCTAGAGCGACCGCAAGAACGACATAGATCAATAGAAATGGAAAAAGAAACGGAAGTAGCCCGAAACTTTTTGCAGGCGTTCTTTGTCACGCCAGACTTAAGCCTTCGCCAGATCGGGCAGGCCATCCACCGACTGGGGCTGGTATTCGCGTCGTTGCGCGAAGAGCAACCGTTGTTCGCCAGAATGACGATCGTGATGTTTATTCTTCGGGTGCTCGACTTCGAGCTTTATCAACAGTTTGTCGGTGGTGAGGTTTCCGACCTTGAAGTTGCTGATGCAGTGTTTAATCTGCCAAGAATTAAGGAACTTCGAGGGACAGATTTAGGCGATCAGTTTGAAGCCACGCTCATTGTGGCAATTCATGAAAAGGCCTCACCTGAAATTAAGAGTCAGATGGACAATTCAGAAATCTTGCGTGAGTTGGATAACAAGGGCAAACCCAGCCGCCATGATGAAATGCGTAAACTGGCTTATTACATACTGTTGGAAAATGAAAAGTTGTATGGCACTAACATGATTGCATTCAAAGAATCGATTCAACGGATTGAATTGCTCTCAACCATTCTTCCGGAAGATGTACAATCGCATCTTAAATACAAAGCAATTCTGAATCAAACTTTTGGATTGGTGGATGCTCAAGCCTCCCTCAAGGACACTCCCTGATGGACAAGCGACTGGACCCCTACCGCTTCGACGTGGGAGGCGCCCGCGTGGAGCCCGAAACCCCCATCGTGGCGGGGGCGTTCTTCACCCGGCGGGTCATCTTCACGGCGGGCAGGTACGGGGTGGACGAGGGCGCGCAGATACTCGTGTGCAAGCGCCTCTCGAGCGACATGGAGATCCCCCAGTTCGATGATCCTGCGGCGTCGGGCTACGTGAGCGTAACGTGTTCGAACCCCGAGGTGGGCTTGGCACTCTCCTATCAGGAGCAGGGCTATCTCGACGATTGGCGCTCCGGCGTCGCTATCCGTATCGCGCGGGGTTTCTTGTGCGAGGGAGATGAGGTCACGCTCGTCCTGGGCGATACCGCAGGCGGGGGGCCGGGCATCCGCGCGCAGACGTTCCCCGAGACGCGCCACACCTTCAAGATCGTCGTGGACACCTTCAACAGAAAGCATTTCTATGAGCTCGAGAACGACCCGGAAATCCGCGTCGTGGGCGGCGCGCCCGAGACGTGGCATCTCGCCTGTTCCCAGACGCCACCGCGCGGGGAGGAATTCTCCGCCATCGTGCGCGGCGTGGACAGCTGGGGGAACCCGGCGGAGGAATTCACCGGCGAGGTGTCGGTCAACAAGAGCCTTAGAAGCTGGCGCGAAGAAGATGAGGCGCCGGGCCGGGTGGAATTTTCAGCTGATGACGGCGGCGTCAAGCGCGCCGGCGGCGCGCGGTTGACGGGGGAGGGCCCCTACCGTTTAAGGCTTGAGGACCCGGCGGGGCTGGTGTCTCTCAGTCCGCCGATTCTGCCCAGAGCGCCTGACGATCCCTACTCCCTCTTCTGGGGGGACATCCACGGCCAGACGCGCTCCACGGTCGGCACGGGCACGGTGGAGGAATACTTCCGCTTCGCGCGGGATAAGGCCGGCGTGGACGTCGCCGCGTGGCAGGGCAACGATTTCCGCGTCCGCAAGGAGGACTGGGCGGAGGTCGTTCGCGAGTGCAAGGCGTTCAACGAGCCGGGCCGCTTCGTCACCCTCCTGGGCTATGAGTGGTCGGGTACGCGTTCAGGCGGGGGTGATTACAACATCTACTACGCGGGCGATGCGGGCACCATCCACAGAAGTTCTCATGCGGGCGTGGACGATCTCTCGGACGTCGCCGACGACAGGTTCCCCATCTCGGCGCTCTGGGAGACATTCCGGGGCCGTGAGGACGTGATGAGCGTCGCCCACGTGGGGGGCCGGGCGTGCAACCTCGATTTCTTCGACCCCGAATTCGTTCACCTCGCGGAAATCCATTCCCACCACGGCACCTTCGAGTGGTTCGCTGAAGAAGCGCTCGCGCGCGGCTTCCGCGTCGGCTTCACCGGAGGCAGCGACGACCACACGGGCCGACAGGGGCTGGTCTACCCGAACAGGCGTTCCAACAACGTCGTCACCTTCGACGTGAAGGGCGGCCTGATGGGCCTGTATGCGGCGGAACTCACGCGCGAGGCCGTCTGGGAGGCGATGCGCGCGCGCAGGACCTACGCCACGAATGGCGAGCGCATCTATCTCAAGACCGCCTGCGGCGAGAGCCTCATGGGCGAGGAGGTGGAAGTCCAAGGCTCGCCCACGGTCCGCGTGGAAGTCCACGGCACCGCACCCTTGCTGGATGTGGAACTCAAGCGCGGCGCCGAAACCATCCACCGCCACCCGGTGAGCGCGCCCGACGGCGGCGGCCGCGTTCGGCGAATCCGCGTGCAGTGGAGCGGGGTGACCCAGAAAAGCGGGCGCGACAAAAAGGTCGAATGGCGCGGCGGAATCGCGCTGGATAGGGGCGCAATGCTCGCGCACACGCCCTACGCGCTCGATCAGTACGACGACGCCGTCACCCGCGTTTCGAACAAGCTGCTACGCTTCGCCACCGCCACATCGGGCGATCCCGACGGCGTGCTGATCGACGTGGACGCCTCCGACGACGCGCGGCTTTCCTTCTTCAGCAACGTCAAGAGTTTCGATATTCCCTTGGGCGATATTTCCGAGGTTCCCACCATCATCGAGGCCGGCGGCGTGAACATCCGCGTTCTCGTCGCGCAAGTCGGGACGACCCTCAAGGACTGGAGCGCGCGCTTTCAGTTCACCGACGAGGACGCCTCACCCGATGCCGTGAACCCCTACTGGGTGCGCGTCCTGCAAGTCGACGGCGGCCAGGCCTGGTCGAGTCCGCTCTATGTGAGCAGGGTGGGGTGAGAGGAGCTTTTGGTTTTATGTGTCGAGTTAACGCATTTTGGAAGACTGATTTCATGGAGGTGGAAAGCTAGATGCTTGATGATGAAGCGAATGGAACGACTCAGACTCCTGAGACGGTAGACCCGGCCACAGAAGTTGAAATCCAACGCCGCGTCAATGAAGTCAGGCGTGAGATGCTTGATCTCCAAGCAGGACGGCTCAACCGATGGATGACCGCAATCGCTATATTTCTTGGTATCTCAGGTATTATCGGCTTCGCCGTATTTTCGAAACTCGAAAGTGATGCGCGAAGGAGTGTGGATACATTGCAGCGAATTGTTGTCGGCGCGGAAACAAGCGCAGGGGAGGCGAAAAAAACTGTCTATAAGGCGATAGAGAGTGCCAAGAAAGCCGACCAAATTGCCAAGGGAGCCGAACAAAGTGCCAAGAAGGCCAAAGAACTTCTTGCAAGTATGGAGAATGATCGAGAGACAGCAAAAAAGATTCTCGTAGAGCTTGTCAACATTTTTTCTCTACAAATCCAAGGGCAGAAAGCCGATGTTATTGAAGCATGGCAGAACATCGCGAAGATTGCTGAGAGAAGCGACAATAATCTAGCGGCCATTGCCTGGTTTGCTGTCGGTTCTCTACTTGATCAACAAGGGAAACATAAAAAAGCGATCAAAGCCTATAACGAAGCTATCCGTCTGGACTCAACCCTGAGCCAGGCCCACAACAATCGAGGCAATGCGAAGGCCGAACTTGGTCAGTACGATGCAGCCATTAAAGATTACGACGAAGCGCTCTTCCAGAAGCCCACCTATACCATAGCATACTATAATAGGGGCACTGCGAAGCGTAAGCTAAAACAATATGCAGCCGCCATTGCGGATTTCGATGAAGCGATCGACCTGAAACCGGATCATGCAGGAGCCCATAACAACCGGGGTGCTGCGAAGTTTGATCTTGGCCAATACGAAACCGCTATTGAGGATTATAAAAAGGCGCTCCGCCTAGGGTTCGATAAAGCCAAAGCCTACTATAACCTAGGTGAAGCGAAGGCCAAGTTGGGTCGAAAGAGTGAAGCAAGATCAGATTTCACAACCGCGATCAATCTGACGCGTCAGAAAGGCAATCAGGAAATCATAAAATTGGCGGAGCAGGAGCTTCAAAAACTCGACAAAAAATAAGACACAATACGTTGCATCACAAAACATGCCCGGCCAATCCCCCTCTCTTCGGGAAAGGCAATATTTCCTTCCTCGGGGAAGCTCGACGGTAAGACGAGTCAAACAAGAACCATTCCCTCCTTGAGATACCAGCCGGTAAGACGAGTAGAGGCGAGAACCACTCCCCCTTGAGGGTTTGGCTTCCCGAGGGGAAAGCCAGACGATGAGCTAAGGGCGTACGCCCGAAAGCGAATCGGTGGGGGGAGATTTTTTCTGTTGCATGTCCCCCTACCAAATCGGCCTTCGCCCTAGGGCTCGGCCTCTTTGACTCCCCCTCAAGGGGGGAAGTGAATTTGAACCTCGTCTGAAGAGGAAAGCCTGACCCTCAAGGGGTTGTTGAAAAACCCCTCTCCGCCTCATCCTGAGTAGCGGCGGAGCCGCGTACCGAAGGTCAATCGCGATTGATGAATGAGCGTTTGCTCTCGCCCGGCGCGAGGCGTTCGACCCCCCTCGCCCTTCGATACGCCGCCTTCGGCGGCTACTCAGGGTGAGGCAGAGAGGCGTTGGCCGTTTGCGTGGGTCGCAGACGGGACTTTTTCAACAACCCCATGCGCGCCGCTCACAAGATGAAAAATCGCCTCCAGCCTGTTGACAAGGGGGCCTGCGGGCTGGTAGTGGTCATACCATCTGACCAGGAAGTTTTCAGGTTGATAATTACAGGGATAATCCCCGCGTGGTTTTCCTTCATCGCTCGGGATGGCTTGCGTCCCCGGGAGGCGGTTTCTTGCTCAGGCCGGTGAGAAAAACGAGGCTCTATGAAGACGTGGTCGAGCAGATCCAGCAGCTCATCCGCAAGCGCAAGCTCACGCCAGGCGACAGGCTGCCCTCTGAGCGCGAACTCGCAGCGACGCTCGGCATCGGTCGCCCCTCGGTGCGCGAGGCCCTGCGCGCCCTCGACACCACGGGGCTGATTGAAGTCAGGAGCGGGCAGGGCGCGTATCTCCGCAACCTCACGGTCGACCCCTATCTCGCCACGGTGCGCGAGAGTCTGGCATTTCTGCTCGACGTGAAAGAAGACACCCTGCTCGAACTCTGGGAGGTGCGGCAGGGACTCGAAGAACAGATCGCGCGCCTCACGGCCGAGCGCCGGACGCAAGCACAGATCGAACGCCTGCGCGGCCACACCGAGGAGATGCGAAAGCGCATCGCGAGACCCGAAGCCTTCGTGCGCGCGGGCGTCGCCTGGCACCGCGCGCTGTGCGAAGCGGCGGAGAACGCCGTCCTGCGGACGGTGTGGGAGGCCATCGCGGGGCTGATCGAGAAGAGCCAGCGGCGGATCATCGGAACGCCCGGCCAGCCGGTCGAGGCGCTGCGCCAGCACGAAAAACTCTTGGCGGCCGTCGAGGCGGGCGAGCCCGAATGCGCCGCGCTCGCCATGCGCGAGCACATGGCGGCCGAAGGCGCGCGGCTGAAAGAAGCGCTGGCCGTATCGCGAAACGGAGGTGCAGTGCGCGTCTGAGGAGTAGCGGGCGCGCTTCATGGTTGGTCTCAATTCAGGATGTTTTTTACTGTCGTTTTTGTAACGCTTCACCCAAATTTCTAGGAGGAATTTTCATGGTGGAAATGAGCAAACAGGGCATGCCGATGGACTTTCTGCAGAAAGAGCACTACCAGTCCCCCCGGCGCGTCTATAGCCAGACGGGTAGCGATTGGCAGCGCCGCGTCGACTTCGACCAGATGCGCAAAGATCGTCTCGCCCGCGCCAAGGCGATGATGGAAAAGCACGACATGGACGCCATCATCATGTACAAGGGCGAGAACGTCCGTTACACCGCGTCGGTCTTCCAGGGCAACTGGAAGAACAACATCTTCATCCGCTACGCCGTGCTCTGTCGGGGTGCTGAGACGCCGGTGCTCTTCGAGACGGCGGGCTCCGACTATGAGTGCGCCAAGATCGACGCGCCCTGGCTGAAGGGCAACATCCGCCCCGCCATCACCTGGAAGTGGTCCGAGACCGCCGAGCAGATGATGGTGAACCGCATGGCGGATTCGGTCATCGACGTCCTCAAGGAGAACGACATTCCGCTGAACGGCCGGATCGGCATCGACATCATGGACATGCAGGCCTACAGCGCCTTCACCGAGAAGGGCGTGAACCTCGTGAACGCGTGGCCGGCGATGAGCGAGGCGCGCGTCATCAAGACGCCCGAGGAGATCGAGTGCCTGAAGATAAGCTCCACCATCGGCGACACCTGCATGTGGAAGATCAGGAACGAGTGGTTAAAGCCCGGCATCCGCGAGTGCGACCTCACCGCGTGGGTGAATAACCTGCTCTATGAAGAGGGCTTCGACTTCGTCTACGACATCATCGTCGCCTCGGGCGGAAACACCAGCCCCTACCGCCGCTGGCACACCGACAAGATGATCAGGGACGGCGACCTCGTCGTCGTCGACATCAACGCCATCGGCCCGGGCGGATACTTCGTCGATTACGTGCGCTGCTTCAAGTGCGGCGGCGGCTGGACGAAAAAGGAAAAAGAGCTCTACCGGGAGGTCTACGACACGATGTATGCGGGCATGACCCAGCTCGTGCCGGGCAAGACCTCCAAGGACGTGGCCGAGCAGTTCCCCGTCTACGCCGATGACAAGTACGGCACGGTAACGCTCCAGCAGTTCGCCCACTCCATCGGCCTCGATCTTTACGAGGGTATGTGGATCAGCCGCGCCTACAGCCTGGATTACCCCGTCGAGATCAAGGAGAACATGTACTTCGCCATCGAGACGTTCGCCGGCCATCCGGGGCTTCCCCAGACGGTGCGCCTGGAAGAGAACGTGCTCGTCGGCCCCGACGGCCCCGTCGTCTTCACCGGCTCCTCGCACTACGACGAGTGCATCGAGGATTCGCCCTACTTCGACTTCTCGGCGAAGTCGCGCGGCGAGCCCCGCTTCGAGTTGCCCGAATAGCGGTTGTTGCCTCCCGTCCGTGTCCCCGCCGCCTGGGGCGCGGGCGGGAGCGTTTTTCATATTCGCAGTGCAGGGGAAATCGCCTCCCGAAAAGGCGAATAGGAGAATCATGAGATGAGCGAACCCTGGAACACTGATATGTGGTTCACCAGCCCGTGGAATTTCGAGGGCGAGGTGACCGCCGATATCAATTTCGACCCCAACCCCAAGATCCACGACGTGACGCTCCGGGACGGGGAGCAGCAGGCGGGCGTCATGTTCAACAAGGACGAGAAGATCAGAATCGCCGAAGCCCTCGCCGAGACGGGCGTGCACCGCATCGAGGCCGGCATGCCGGTGGTCTCGCCCTCAGACGAAGCCGCGATCCGCGAGATCGTCAAGCGCTTGGAAGGCACGGACACAGAGGTGTTCAGCTTCGCGCGCTGCATGGCGGACGACGTGAAGCGCTCCGCCGACACGGGCGTCAAGGGCGTCGTGATGGAAGTGCCGAGTTCCACGCACATGATCGAGCGCGCCTACAAGTGGGAGCTCGACAAGGCCATCGATACCTCCGTCAAGGCCACGCAGGTGGCGAAGGAATGCGGCCTCTACACCGTGTTCTTCCCCATCGACTTCTCCCGCGCCCCGCTCGACTGGGTGCTGGGTCTGTTAAAGAAAGTGGCGACCGAAGGCCACATGGACGCGCTGGCCATCGTCGACACGTTCGGCGTGCTGAGCCCGCACACCGTGCCCTACGTCATCAAGAAGATGCGCGAGGTGTTCCCGGACGAGCCCTTCGAGCCCCACTTCCACGACGACTACGGGATGGGCGTCGCGAATACGCTCATGGCGATGGCCGAGGGCTGCCAGGTGGCGCAGACTTCCGTGAGCGGCATCGGCGAGCGCGCGGGCAACGCGGCCTATGAGGAACTCGCTCTCGCGATGCTCACCATGTACGACGTGGATATGGGTCTCAAGACCGAGAAGTTCACCGAGGTCTCCCGCCTCGTGCAGGAGTGCGGGCGCATCAGCCTCGCGCCCAACCGCTGCGTCGTGGGCGACAACCTCTACGACATCGAGAGCGGCATCATCGTGAGCTGGCTCAAGAACTGCGAGAAGGATTTCCCGACCGAACTCGTGCCCTTCCGCGCCGGCCTCGTCGGCCAGAGCGAACCGGAACCCGTCATCGGCAAGGGGAGCGGCATCGACTCCATCAACCTCTTCCTCGAGCAGTTGGGCATCACGGCGTCGGAAGAAGAGAAGATGGCGCTCCTGATGGACGTGAAGGAGAAATCCCTGAGCCTCCATCGCCTGCTCACGATGGACGAGTTCAAGGAGCTTGCGGGCGCGAAGTAGGTTTCCCGCTTCAGAAGGCGCGGGCTGGTTTTCTTCCCGCGCACGGCAGTAATAGAAATGAAAGGGCGGCTCTCTCGGGCCGCCTTTTTTTCCTCAACCCCCCTTGTTCGGGGACAAAACCAACCCCCCCTACCCCCCCTTGACAGGGGGGTATAAAAAGGCGATTCGCCCCCGCCGGGCTGAGAGGGGTTTGCTTTTTCTTGCCCCCTGACAAGGGCTGTTGAAAAAGCCCCAGAAGGAGTGTGCTAAATTTCACTCCCCCCCTTGAGGGGGAGTCGACGAGGTAAGGGCGAAGCCCGCAAGCGAGTCGGTGGGGGGAGCTTTTAATTTAGAATCGTCCCCCCACCGAATCGGCCTTCGCACAAACCGCTCGGCTTCATCGTCTGGCTTTCCCCTCGGGAAGCCAGACCCTCAAGGGGGGAGTTGATTTGAAATTCTCCTTGGTGGTGAGAGATCTCCGCAGGGGTCGCTTGCCAGGTTTTTCATACCCCCCTGACAAGGGGGGGTAGGGAGGGTTGCTCCTTTGACAAAGACCTTTTTCAACAACCCCTGTTCGCGCGATTCCAGGACGATAGACTTGTCATCCCTCCTTCCTTTATCATTTCCCCATCAAACAGATTCCGACTCCCCGCACCGGAGGACATCCCATGACGGATTGGAAGAAAAAGCTCGGCTTCATCGTCCCATCCTGGAACACGGTGATGGAGTACGAATGCCAGCGCATGGCGCCTGCGGGCGTATCGGTCCACTTCACGCGCATCGCCCACACCGACGACGAGGAGGAAACCCTCCTGCACATGATAGAGGTGGTGCCCGAGCTCGCCGACCTGCTCGGCCACGCGAGTCTCGACGCCATCTGCTTCGGCTGCACCGGCGGCAGCTTCGTGCGTCCGGGCATGGATGCGGACATCATCGCGGTGATCGAGGAGCGGACGGGCATCCCCGCCACGACGACCTCCACCGCCCTCACCGAGGCCATGCGCGAGATGGGCGTCGCGAAGGTCGCGCTCGCTTCGCCCTATCCCGAATGGCTGAACGAGCGGCTCACGGTGTTCCTCAAGGACAAGGGAATCGAGGTGGTGGCCGAGCGGGGCCAGAACGTCGAGTGCCCCGCCTTCCTGCCGCCCGAGAACTCGGAAGCCCTGGCGCGCGAGGTGGATTGTCCCGAAGCGGACGGGGTCTTCATCAGCTGCACGAACTTCCGCTCGCTCGAATCGGTCGATAAACTCGAAGCCGCCCTCGGAAAGCCCGTGCTCACGAGCAACACCACTGCCATGTGGCACACGCTTCGCGCGGCTGGTTTCGAGGGAGAAGCCTCCGCAGGCGGCGCGCTCATGCGCGAGCATCTGGCGCCCGCCCGCCGCGCTTAGGTTTTAACGTGAGCGACAGGAGCCGCCGCGGCCAGCAGTGGGTGACCGAGGAGTTCTACAAGGTTCACGACGTCTACGCCTTCCGCTCGGTGATGTACGTGGAGTGGGGCTTCCGGCCCGCCGACGTGCGGAGGACCACCGAGCGCATCAAGTTGCCCGGCTCCGTGCCCAAGGAGTGGGCGCGCACCGCCGCCCAGGAAGAAGCGCTCGCGAGGGAGGCCGAGGCCGCCGGCCACCTTGAGTCGGCGGCGGAGTTCTACCACCGCGCGGCGCTTTATTACGGCCCCGCCTGCGGCGTCATCCACAAGAACACGCCCCAGAAGCTCGAACTCTACGCGAAGATGATCGCCTGCTACGAGAAGTTCATCGAGCTTTTCGACGAAGCGCCCGTCGAGCGTGTGGAGATTCCCTTCGAGAACGGGAAGACGATTCCGGGCATCCTGCAGACCGTGCCGGGGGTTCCGAACGCTCCATGCGTCATCATCGTGCCGGGGATGGATACCATCAAGGAGTTTCTCCCCAACCCCTACCACAACCACTTCCGGCGGCGCGGCCTCGCCACGCTCAGCATCGACGGTCCCGGCCAGGGGGAGAGCAACACGCGCGAGACCTGGGTGACGCTGGACAACTTCGAGCGCGCGGGCTCCGCGGCGATAGATTTCCTGGAATCCCGCCCCGAGGTGGACGCCGAGCGAATCGGCCTCTACGGCTGGAGCATGGGCAGCTACTGGGGGCCGCGCGTGGCGGCGCACGATAAGCGTCTCAAGGCCTGCGTGGGCGCGATGGGCGTCTATCTCCAGAAAGACTCCATCTTCAAGAGCGGAAAGCCCGCCTACCGGGCGAACTACCAGTACATGTCCAACATCCATGACGAGGACGAGTTCGACGCCATGGCCGGGCAGATGACGCTGGAGCACATCGCGGGCGGCATCAAGTGTCCGACGCTTCTCGCCATGGGCGAGTTCGACGAGTTGTGTCCCCTGGAGGACGCCGAGCGGCTCTTCGACCTCCTGGGCGGCCCGAAGGAGCTTTGGGTGTATGAGAACGAGGCCCACACGATGGGCGGGCGCCTGCCCGATTTCTACCTCATGGTGGCCGACTGGCTGCGCGACGCCATAGGCGGCCAGTTCAGTCCCGACCACGCCGTGCGCCGCTTCTTCGAGGCGAGGTGAGAACGGTGTTTCTTCACTCGGTATTGACCACCGCCGTCATTCCGGCGCATGCCGGAATCCAGAGCAGGCGGGGATACCGAATCGCAGGAAGGCCAAGAAAAACGATAAAGCGAAAAGGCAAATTCAAAAACAAAGTCCCTGGATTCCGGCATGCGCCGGAATGACGGCAATGGGATTCCGCCTTGCTGAAGGGAGTGTAGGGGCCGCATATATGCGGCCCTTTTTTTTCGCCGTCGAAACACGGGCCGCAGGCTCTCGCCCTGAAACCAACCCCCCTACCCCCCCTTGACAGGGGGGTATGAAAAAGCGACGCCCGCTGTCGAGGTGAACGCAAATTCACTCCCCCCTTGAGGGGGAGTCGAGGAAGCCGAGCGGTTTGTGCGAAGGCTGACTCGGTGGGGGGTAAAATGCGCATTATCGCCAGTCCGAATTATACCCCCCACCGAATCGCTTTCGGGCTTACGCCCTCAGCTCTTCGACTCCCCCTCAAGGGGGGAGTGATTCACTTCCCTTCGAGTTGTTTCAACAGCCTAAAAAGGAAGGGCTTTCTCCGGCCGCGCTTTTCCTGATAGGCGCGATGCCGTATTCTTGGGGCTTTGGCGATTCCAATTTTCCCTGAAACGCATCTCGTGTTCCGACGGAGAATTTCATGAAAGCGGCTTTGCTTGAAAAAACGCGGGTGATGAGCGTGGGCGATCAGCCCGACCCCGGCCTGCCCGCCGATCACGCGCTGGTGCGGGTGGCGACTTCGGCCATCTGCGGCACGGACGTATCCATCTGGGCGGGAAAGATGCCCGCGCGCATCCCGCTCATCCCCGGCCATGAGTGCACGGGCAGGGTGGAGCAGGTCGGCGATAGCGTGACGAGGCTCAAAGTGGGCGACCGGGTGGTGCTGAACCCGCTTTCGAGTTGCGGGAAGTGCTTCTACTGCGTGCGCGGGCTGACGAACCTCTGCCTGTACGGCGGCCTCAGGGGACGCGAGGTGCCGGGCACCTTCGCCGAGTACATCGCCGTGCGCGAGACCGAAGCGTTCGCATTCCCCGAACACGTGAGCTTCGCCGTGGCGACGAACTTCGTGGGCCTTTACACGGTCGTCTACAGCCAGAGAAAGGCGCCCTACATCGCGGGCGCGCGCGTGGCGGTTCTCGGGCAGGGGAGCAGCGGCCTGCTCCACACGCAGTTGGCGAAGGTCTCGGGTGCGGCGTCCGTCATCGCCGTGACGAGGAGCAAGTGGAAGCTCGAGGTGGCGAAAGAGATGGGGGCGGATGAAATCGTGCCCGCCGGCGAGGTGGACCCCGTCGAAGCCGTGCGCGGCCTCACCGACGGCCTCGGCGCCGACGTCGTGATCGAGACGGCGGGCGCCGCCGAGACCATGGTGCAGGCCTACGAGATGGTGCGGCCCGGAGGCGCGATTCTCCAGTTCGGCATCGGGCCGGCCGCGGTCGACGGCGTGCCGGGCCAGGCCTATTACTTCAAGGATCTGACCGTCATCGGCTCTCGCGCGGGTCTGCCGGAGGATTTCGAGAGCGCCATCCGCCTGGTGGCGACCGGGCAAATCGACCTGGAGCCCCTCGTCACCCACCACTTCGCGCTCGACGACATCCAGGCGGGCTTCGAGTTCGTCGACTCAGGCGGAGACGGCGGCACGCTCCGGGCGGTGATCGAGATAGCGAACTGACGCCCGCAGACCACCGCGGGCCTGTCTCCGGAAAAGGAGGAGGTCGTCATGTCTTTTGAACACCCATTCATTCGCATCGCAAACGTCACGCCCGAGAAACTGGACGAGAAAGAGGGCTGGAGCGTCTCCGATTTCCGTGTCGTCGTCAGCGGGAAGGAGGGGTCTTCTTCCATCATGTACCACGCCACGCTGGCCCCGGGTGATCGCCACCACAAGCACCGCTACGAGAACTGCCAGATGCAGTATTACGTCGTGAGCGGCCACGGCCTCGCCGGAGCGGGGGAGGACCGCGTGGAGGTGCACGTGGGCCACTTCCACCTGATCCCCAAGGGCGTGGAGCACTGGCTCGTGAACCTGGGCAGGCACGACCCGCTCATCATCATCGGGTTCTACGACCGCGTTCCCTATTTCAGGGACACCGGCCACGTCTATCTCGGCGATATCACCGAGGCCGACATCGCCGCACCGCGGGCGCTGAGCGCCGCTGCTCTCAAGCATCCGCTCGTGCACAACGACGAGGTTCCCCACGTCAAGGTGTCGCATGAGGAGGGCTGGACGCAGGACTACTTCAACGAGCCGCTGAACCGCAGCGTCGGCGCGGGCTCGTGCTGGATGCAGGGCTACTTCGGCCCCCACACCGTGCACATGAAGCACCGCCACAACAACTGCGAGGAGATATGCTACATCCTGAAGGGCCGCGGCCTGGCGGGCATCGGGCGCGACCGCGGGGAAGTCTTCGCGGGCGACGTGAACTACATCCCCGCCGGGGCGGAGCACTGGCTCGCGAACATCGACGACACCGAAGACCTCTCCGCACCCGGCTGGTACATCGGCGTGGGCGGGCTGGATGAGAGCGGCTTCGAGTACCTGGGGCCGGTGACGGACGAGGACCTGAAACAGCGGACGGGCGTGGTCGAATAGCGCTTCTTGTAAGAACAACCAATTTGTGAGGAATGATACATGCCGCTTCAATACCCCCTGGTGCACGTAGACGACATCGCGCCCGAGAAGATGGAGGAGAAGGAAGGCTGGGCGATCTCGGAGTTCCGGCTGCCCATCACCGGGGCGCACGGAAGCTCGACGACGGCCTTTCACTCCATCTTCCGGCCCGGCTCCACGCACGCGAAGCACTCCCATTCCGAGTGCGAGGAAATCGCGGTGTATCTCAAGGGCCACGGCGTGGTCGGCCAGGGTGAGGAGCGCGCCGAGGTGCGCGAGGGCCACTGCCGCCTCATGCCGAAGGGCTCGACGCATTTCTTCTACAACGAGACGAAGGACGAAGAGGCGATGGTGGTCGGCTTCTACCTCGGCGCGCCGAGCGTGGCGGGCACGGGCTATGCGTTTCACGGCGACGTGACGAAAGAAGACCTCGACATGCCGCGCGAAGGCATTTCCGACGGCATCCTCGTGCATCTGGACGACGTGCAGCCCGAGAACATGAACGAGGGTGAGGGCTGGTCGATCACCGACTTCAGGCTCCCTCTGGGAGGGCACAACGGCAGCGATACGACGCTGTTCCGCGCGCGCTTTTTCCCGGGCGCGGTGCACAAGAAGCACAGGCACGACAACTGCGAGGAGATCTACTACATCATCAGCGGCCACGGGCTGGCGGGGGCGGGACCGGACCGCGTCGAGGTGCGCGGCGGGCACTTCCACTACATCCCCAAAGGGGTGGAGCACTGGCTCCACAACCTGAGCGATACCGACCCCATCGAGGCGGTGGGCATCTACATCGGCAGCGGGAGCGTGGCGGAGACGGGCTACGTCTACATGGGCGACGTGACCGAAGCGGACATCCAGGCGCGGACGCCGCTCTAGCGGCGCATCGACTTTAAGCGGTGTTCGGCCTCCACCGGGGGCGGCGTCGTAATCGGACAGGCCCCCGTGCCTGTCCGACGTGGGACAACCACAGGGGGCAGGACAACCCGGAAAGGTTGTCCTGCTACGAGTCAATTTTTTCTTTCCTCTTCGGGGCTGTTGAAAAAGCCCTCGTCGAAAGGCAACCCCCCCTACCCCCCCTTGTCAGGGGGGTATAAAAAGGCGATGCGTTCCCGCCGGGCTGAGAGGGGTTTGCTTTTTCTTGCCCCCCTGACAAGGGGGGGTAGGGGGGGTTGGTTTTATGGGATTTCCCTTTCAAGGGAGTTGCCATTACCCTCTCAGGGGTTTTTTCAACAACCCCCTCAAGGGAGGGATGATGTCATTCCCCTTCACGCCTGGAACACGGAACCCCATGAAGATAATTCCCTTTTCTTTCTTTTGCCTTTCGCGCGCGTCGTGATATGCTTGTAAGGCGTGTGGGAGTAATCAGCATTCCAGGATAAAAATAATGGAGCAAAGCCATGAAGATAACCGAGGCGGCGGCGGATAAAGTCAAGGAAATCATGGAGCAAAACGGCGGCGGTTTCGCCGGCATCCTGATCAGCTTCGAGGGCGGCTACAAGCTCGACCTGGTGCGGGATGAGGATACGGACCAGTACATCCGCGTGGAGAACCCCCTGCTGGGCGTCTTCGCCTCGTCCGAGCACGTCGACAGGGCGGAGAAGGCCCAGATCGAGTTCGTCACCGAAGGCCCGACGAGCGGGTTCAAGGTGACCCGCGAGATGACCGACGGCGATACGTCCCTCCTGGAGCAGATTCAGGAGATCATCGACACGGAGATCAACCCGGCGGTGGCGTCCCACGGCGGCTACATCAGCCTGCTGGACGTGGAGGAGAAGCGCGTGTTCGTGCAGATGGGCGGCGGCTGCGCGGGCTGCGGCATGGCGGACGTGACGCTCAAGTCAGGCGTCGAGGCCAGGCTTCAGCAGCTCGACCCCGAGATACAGGTGGTCGACACCACCGACCACGCGGCGGGCACGAACCCCTACTACGCGCCGACGCAAAAATAAGTTTTAAGCTGAAAGAATGAAGGGCCGGCCGTCTGGCCGGCCTTTTTTCTTGGGGCTATTCCCCGATATCGAAACGGAGTTTCCCGTGCGCCGCGCGCAGGGCGGCCTCCACCTCTTCGGGCCGCTCTCCCTTGGCGAAGATGAAGCCCAGATATCTCTCTCCCTCGGGCAGCGGCACGACGCGGCCTCCGACGTGGATGGAAATGTCGACCTCCACGATTCCGGGCACCGCCAGGGCCTCCTCTTTGCCCTCGACCCTTTTCAGGACGCCCTCGGCGGGTATGGGGATCATCATGACGCCGGAAGCCTTTTTCTCGCGTTCCATGGAGGGGGGCGGGACGCCGAGCGCCTGGGAGAGGATGAGGCATTCGAGCGAGGCGCCGCCCCCGAACTCGAGCGCGCCCGAGCATTTCCCGCCGATGGCGCGGCTCGCCACGTCGATCACACGGATTTCGCCCGCGTCGTTGATTCTGAGTTCCGCGTGGAGGGGCCCCTCGCGCAGGCGGATGGCTTGGGCGGCGCGTATGGTTTCCTCGCGAATAGCGGCTTGCGTCTCATCACTCAGCCGCGAGGGCGTGACGTAGATGGTTTCCTCGAAAAAAGGGCCTTCCAGGGGGTCGGGCTTGTCGAAGATGGCGAGTATGTGCGCCTCGCCGCGCACGACGAGGCCTTCCACCGCCACTTCGACCCCCTCCAGATAATCCTCCACCAGGATCATCCGCGCCTCAGCACCGCCGCGCGCGATGGTTTCGGGGTCATCCAGTATCGCGCCGACCCGGCGGTAGGCCTCTGCGAATTCCGTCTCATCGTTCGCGCGAATCACGCCTCGGCTCGCAGCGAGAAAGGTGGGTTTCAGCACACAGGGATAGCGGAGACCCTGGGCGATTTTCTCAGGTTCCTCCTGGGCGGATACGAGCCGGAAAGCGGGCGAGGGCAGGCCTTCTTCGGACAAGACCTTTCTCAGTTCGTACTTGCTCCGCGTGGTGCGGGAGGCCTCCACGGGGTGGTAGGGCAGCCCCAGCGCTTCGGCGGCCATCGCGCCCAGGATGAGCGTGTCGTCGTCCACGGGCGCGATAGCGTCGATGGGAAATTCCCTGGCGAACGACTCGATGAGTCCCGCGCCTACTTCAGGCTGGCCGTAATCGAGCGTGATGGAGCCGCCCGGGTTCAACTCGGCCAGAAGGTCGGGCCGGTCGGTTCCCACCGTGACGCGGACGCCCATCTCCCCCGCCGCCGCCATGTAGGCCGACGCGCGGTAGGTGGCCGTCGTCATGAGCAGGAGAACGCGCTTTCCTTCTTCAGGTGGCATACCATCCGCCGTCCACCAGGAGCGACGTGCCCGTGACGAGGCTGCTCGCCTCGGAAGCGAGGAAGATGGCCGGCCCCACCAGTTCGCTCATCTGCCCGAAGCGGCCCATGGGCGTTCTCTCGCAGATGGCGTCGTAGATGAGTTCGTCCTCCTGCAGGGAGGCGGTGAGCTCCGTCTCGATGAAGGTGGGGCAGATGGCGTTCACCTGGATGTTGTCCGTCGCATACTCGCGGGCGAAAACGCGGGTGAGGCCGATAAGGCCGCTTTTGGACGACGTATACGGCCCGTAGCACTGTTGCCGGGGGTTTCTGAATACGGACCAGCCCATCAGGGATGAGATGTTGATCACCTTGCCGCCGCCCGCTTTTTTCATCTCTTCGCCCGCGCGCCGCGTGATGAAGAAGATGCTCTTCAAGTTCAGGTCGAGGATCCTGTCCCAGTCCGCCTCGCTGATGTCCCAGAGTGTTTTCCGCACGTTCGTGCCCGCGTTGTTCACCAGAATGGTGAGGCCGCCCAGTGCGGCGGCGGCTTCCACCACCATGCGCTCGGCGGATTCCATGTCGGTCACGTCGGCCTGGATGAGCGCGCACTTGCGGCCCATACCCTCGATGACTTCTTTCGCTTCGCCGGCGGGTTCGATGTCGATGTCCGCGATGACGACGTCCGCGCCCGCTGCGGCGAAGCCCTCGGCCATCGCGCGCCCGATGCCGCGGCCGGCGCCCGTTACGAGCGCCTTGGCGCCGCTCAGATCGAAAAGGGATTGACTCATGTGTGGTTCTCCTTTTTTAGGGTGTCGGGTTTTTCCCGATTCTCTCCACCGGAGCGTTCGGGGTCAATGGGCGCAGGGCCTTCTCGTTGGCCTTGGGGGGAGAGTGTGATAATCAATAGGGAGAATCTCTGCTATTTTCCGTTCTCATTTGAGAGTGGTTTCGGGTTCCCTGGAGCGGGGGTGGACGATGGCGAAGCCCAAGGATAACGGCGCGAAAAAAGAGCGCCCCGTCCGCGATGCGGCCTACAACTCGGGCAAGCCCGTGCCCGTGGTCTATGGCCCGCAAACGCCGGATGCGGCGTATCAAGAAAAAATCGGCGCGCCGGGGGAATACCCCTACACGCGGGGCATCTACCCCACGATGTACCGGGGCTCATTGTGGACGATGCGCCAGTACGCGGGTTTTTCCACCTCGGCGGACACCAACGCGCGGTTTCACTTCCTGCTCGGAAACGGCCAGACGGGCCTCTCGATGGCGTACGATCTCCCCACGCAGTTGGGCCTCGATTCGGACGATGAGGCCGCGCAGGACGACGTGGGCCGCCTGGGCGTCGCCGTGGACACCGCCCAGGACATGGCGGACGTTTTCGAGGGGATACCGCTCGATAAAGTGAGCGTCTCGCACACCATCAACTCCACCGCCGCCGTCATTCAGGCGTTCTGGCTCATCGCCGCCGAGCGCCAGGGGGTCGCGCTGGACAAGCTGCGCGGCACCTTCCAGAACGACATGCTCAAGGAATACATCGGCCGGGGCACGTGGATATTCCCCCCGAGACCCTCCATGCGCCTCGTCGCCGACATCATCGAGTACAACGCGAAGCACTGCCCGCGCGTGAACGCCGTCAGCGTCTCGGCCACCCACATCGCCGAAACGGGCGCGACCCTCGCGCAGGACGTCGCCTTCCCCATCCTGAACGCGCTGGCCTACATACGCGAACTCACCGGGCGCGGCCTCCACGTGGATGACTTCGTGCCCACGATGTCGTTTCATCTATCTATAGGCGGGGGCGTGGGGCCGTTCAACCTGCTCGAATCTATCGGCAAGCTGCGCGCCGCGCGCCGCATCTGGGCGCGCACGATGAAGGAGAAATACGGCGCGAAAAACCCCAAAACCATGCAGCTCAAGTTCTCGACGGGCAATTGCGGCAGCCGCATGGCGGCGCGCGAGCCGCTCAACAACATCGTGCGCCAGACGCTCTACACCCTGGCCGCCGTGCTGGGCGGCACGCGCTCGGTCAACATGGCGTGCTTCGACGAAGCGTTCGAGATTCCCTCGGACGAGTCCATCCGCACGGCACTCCGGATTCAGCAGGTCATCGCTCATGAGAGCGGCGTGGCCGACACGGTGGACCCGCTGGCGGGCGGCTACGCGGTGGAAGCCGTGACGGATCAGGTGGAAGAGGAGATTCAGGCCATCGTGGACGATTATGAATCGCGCGGCGGCATCGTCCCCTTCATCGAGAGCGGGGAAATCCAGAGGCTGCTCGCGCGGCAGGCCTATGAGCACCAGCGTAAGATCGCGGAAGGCGAGCAGGTGTGGGTGGGCGTGAACAGGTTCACCTCGGAAGAGGAAGACCGCATGGGCGCGGGCGAGGGCCTCTACGAGGCGGACGATTCGGCGCTTGAGAAACAAATGGCGCGTCTTGCAGAGGTGAAGGCCGCCCGCGATGAGGGCGAGGTGGCTGCGCAGCTTGAAAGACTGGCGGGGGCGTGTGAGTCGAAGGAGAACCTCGTGCCCTATCTGATGGACGCCGCCCGGGCGCGGCTCACGGTGGGGGAGATGACCGGGGTGATGCGCGGCGCCTTCGGCGCCTACGTGGAGCCGTCGGTCGTTTGATGGTGAGCGGGACCAAGCGCATACGGGTGCTGATGGCGAAGCCGGGCCTCGACGGGCACGACCGGGGTGTCAAGGTCATCATCCATGCGCTGAGAGACGCCGGCATGGAGGTGATCTATTCGGGTCTCAGGCAGACGGTGGAGCAGATCGTCTCCGTCGCGATCCAGGAGAACGTGGACGTGATCGGCCTGAGCATACTCTCGGGCTCCTACATGGGGATTGCGCGCAGACTCATGGCGAGAATCAAGGAAGAAGACCTCGATGATTGCCTCGTCATCCTGGGCGGGAACATTCTGGAGCGCGACGTGGCGGGGCTCAAATCCTTAGGAATAGCCGAAGTCTTCAACCACCATGCGGAGATGGCCGAAGTCGTCTCATACATCAGGAACAATACGGCGACCGGCGCGGCCTGACGGCGGCGCATTTTCGTGGGGGAATCAGTTTTGGAAAAGCCGCTGGAGGGCGTGCGCATACTCGATCTTTCCGCCCTGCTCGCCGGCCCGTACGGCAGCATGGTGCTGGCCGATCTGGGCGCCGACGTCATCAAGATAGAGGTGCCGGGCCGGGGCGACCTCGTCCGCACCATGCCGCCGCACTACGTCGGCGAGACGAGCGCCTACTTCATCGCGCTCAACAGGAACAAGCGGGGCATTTTCCTGAACCTGAAGGACGAAGAGGGCTACCGCGTCTTCTGCGAGATGGTGAAGCGCTCCGACGTCGTGTATGACAATTACCGCCCCGGCGTCTTGGAGCGGCTGGGCGCTGACTACGAGACGCTTAAAGTAGTGAATCCGCGCATCATCAGCGCCTCCGTCACCGGCTACGGACTCACCGGCCCCGAGAAGGACAAGCCCGCGCTCGACCTCATCATCCAGGGGCGCGGCGGCATCATGAGCTTCACCGGCGAGCCGGGCCGGCCGCCCGTGCGCCTGGGCGTTCCGATGGGAGATATGGGGGGCGGCCTGTTCGCCGCCCACGGGATTCTGGCGGCGCTTTACAAGCGCGAGCGGACGGGCGTGGGTCAGAAGGTGGACGTCTCGCTCCTCGACAGCCAGCTCTATCTCGCGAGCTACCGCGCGCAGTACTACCTGACGGCGGGCGACGTGGCCGAGCCGATGGGCACGGGCCACGCATCCGCCGTCCCCATCGGCGCGTACCGGTGCGGCGACGGCAAGTGGCTGGTGCTCGACGCCATACTGGATCATTTCTTCGAGAGCCTCTGCGACGCGCTGGGCCATCCCGAATGGAAGGACGACCCCCGGATGAAGGATCGTCCCACCCGCCTCGAGAACCGCGAATACGTGGACGCCAAGCTCTCGGAAGTCTACAAGACGAACACCGCCGCGCACTGGATAGAGCGAATCGAGGCGCACGGCGTTCCCTGCGGGCCGATCCAGAGCATCGACGAGGCGCTGAACGATCCCCAGACGCGCGCGCGCGAGATGGTGGTGGAGATGACGCACCCGGAACTCGGCGATATGAACACGTTCAACACGCCCATCAAGATGGAGGGCACGTGGGGTTCCACCCCTTCGCCGCCCCCCCTGATGGGCGAGCACACCGAAGAAGTGCTCAGGGAAGTGCTCGATCTGGGCGATGCGGAAATCGAAAGGTTAAAAGAACGCAAGGCAATTTGAGGGGGCTTGTCATGTTTCATGACAAGAAGGCTTTCGTGTTCGACCTGGAAGGGGTCTTTTTCGCCGGGGACGAGGTGATGCCCGGCGGGCGGGAGTTGATGCGGGCCATCAAGGCGAGGAACCTCCCCCATCGCTTCATCACGAACATCAGCCGCAGCACGGCGGCGGAGATTCGCACCCACATGGCGGGCATCGGCCTGGACCCCGGCGAAAACCTCATCGTGGCCGCGCTGGATCGCGTGGGCTCGTTTTTGAGAAAGAACTTCGGATCGGGCAGAGCGTATGTGCTGGGGACGGATTCGCTGAAACGTGCGGTCGCATCGGGCGGTTTCGAGATATTGGGGTCGGAGGAGGAAGATAAGGCCGACGTCGTACTCGTCGGTCTCGATGAGGACCTCACCTACCGGACGTTGAGCGCCGCCGCGCGGGCGGTCAGCCGGGGGGCGCGCTTCGTCGCCATGAACCCCGACGTGCGCCTTCCGAGTGAGGACGGTTCGTTCTCGCTCGGCGGAGGCGCCATCATGGCGTCGGTGCGGGCGGCGGCGGGCCGGGAGCCGGTGTTCTTCGGGAAGCCCGAACCTTTTCTCTTCGAGGAAGCGCTCGCCGAGTTGGGCGTGGAGGCGCGCCACGCCGTCATGGTGGGGGACAACCTGAGGACGGACATCGCGGGTGGCCAGAAAGTCGGCATGGCCACCGTGTGGGTGAACCGCTGGGGCGTGATTGCCGGGGACCCGGACGTGACGGCGGACCTGGAAGTCAAGACGCTCGACGAACTGATGCCGCATCTGCCCGGCGGCTAACTTTAAGAAACAGAGAGGACGACATGGCGCTGGTGGAATACGAGGTGAGGGACAAGCTGGCCTGCATCACGCTGAACAGGCCGGAGAAGATGAACGCGATCAACCACGAGATGAGCGAGCGCATCTTCGCGCTGTTCGACGAGATGGAGCGCGACCCCAATGTGTGGGGCTGTCTGATAACGGGCGAGGGAAGGGCCTTTTCGAGCGGGCACGACCTCACCGAGCCGCCGCCCGAGGAGGGGGAGGTCAAACCCGTCTCCGACCTCTATCAGGTCATCATGGAGCTTTATAAGCCGTGCTTTGCGGCGATCAACGGGTTCTGCCTGGCGGGCGGTGCGGGCATCGCGCTCTCCTGCGACGTGCGCGTCATGGCTGAAGATACGCAGCTCGGCTGGCCGCAGGTGATGCGCGGCATCTCTTCGGTCAGCGGGCCGATTCTCCTGGCGAAGCTGCTGCCCTTCAACCTCGCCCACTATCACTTGTTCACCGGCGAGCCCATCGACGCGGAAAACGCGCTCAGGCTCGGCCTCGTGAACAAGGTCGTCCCCAAGGAGAAAGTTCTGGAGGAGACCGAAAAGATCGCGCGGCAGGTGCTGGCGAACGCGCCTCTGGCGGTGTGCGCCATCAAGGAGATCACCGTCCGCGCGCGCGACATGACGATGGAAGACGCCCTGCGTTTCGGCGACGTGATCCTGAAGCGCCTCCTCGAAACCGAAGACGCCGAAGAGGGCGTGCGCGCCTTCAAGGAGAAAAGACCGCCCCGCTTTACGGGGAGGTAGGGTGCGGGTCGGCCGTACGCATTCCGTAGGGACAGGCCCCTGTGCCTGTCCTCATGAGGGACTACCATAAGGGGCATAAGGGGCAGGACAACCACGGGGGGTTGTCCCTACAATCCTCCGGGGTCACCCCGCTCCTTCCCGCTCCCCACCTTGCGCGCCCGTGCGAGTCGTTGCATAACGGATTCTCGCAAGCTACCTCCACTTTCACCTGAAAGGGGACCGCGGTGGACTTCGACCTCACCGACTTTCAACGGGAAATCCGGCAAAAAGCCCGCGAAATCGCAGAGAGCAAGATAGCGCCCAAGGCGGCGCATTGGGACGAGACCGAGGAATACCCCTGGGAGAACGCCCGTATACTCGCGGATGCGGGTTTCATGGGCATGAACATCCCCGGGGAATTCGGCGGACCCGAGCGCCCGCTCATCGAGGCCGTCCTCGTGGTCGAGGAGATGGCCAAGGTCTGCGGCATCACGGGGCGCATCGTGGTGGACAGCAACATGGGCGTGGTGGGGGCGATCATCAAGTACGGCACCGAGGAGCAGAAGAAAAAGTACCTGCCCATGGTGCTCGCAGGCGATAAGCCCGCCATCGTCATCACAGAGCCCGAGGCGGGGAGCGCCGCCACCGACATGACGACGCGCGCCGTGCTCGACGGCGACGAATATATATTGAACGGCAAGAAGAAGTGGATTACCGGCGCTGGCGTTTCCCACATCAACCTCGTGTTCGCCCGCGTGGTGCACGGCGGGGACGAGCAGGGAATCGGCGCCCTGATCGTGGAATTGGGGGCGGAGGGCTTCCGCATCGGGGAGCGCGCCTTCATGATGGGCTTGCGGGGCATTCCCGAGAGTGAGGAGATCTTTGAGAACTGCCGCGTGCCGAGTGAAAACCTGGTGACGGTGGGCTTCGGCCGCCTGATGGCCGCCTACAACGCCCAGCGCGTGGGTGCCGGCACGGTGGCCTTGGGGCTCGCCGAGGGCGCCTTCGCGCAGGCGGTGGAATACGCGAAAAAGCGCGAACAGTTCGGCCGCCCGATATCGGAGTTCCAGGGGCTTCAGTGGATTCTGGCGGATGCGCGCATTCAACTCGACGCCGCGCGGCTCCTGCTCCACCGGGCCGCGGTGCAGGAAGACCCGAAGACAGGCTTTCCCGACATGCACCTCGCCGCCATCGCCAAGACGTTTTCGGCGGAAGCCTCTATCAAGGTGACGAACGACGCGCTCCAGATTTTTGGAGCCGCAGGCTATTCGCGCGATTTGCCGATAGAGCGCATGGCGCGCGACGTGCGGATGTTCACCATCGGCGGCGGCACGACCCAGGCGCAGCGAAACGTGATAGCGTCCGGCATTTTCGGGAGAAAATTCTCACAGCGCCGGGGAGGGTGAGAAGACCACCGACTACGTGGCTTTTGACGTCGTTACTCAGAGAGCGGTAACCCCCGGCCGTTCAGCAAAGGAAACATGATGGCTATGTTTACACTGAAGGAAGCCCGCGCCCTGCTGCCGCAGGTCAAGGAAGTGACGCAGCATTACCACGATGTCGTTGAGGAGATGCGCGAACAGCTCGAAGACGTAGACGAGTCGCGCGATATCAAGCGCATCGAGGGACTCATGAATGACGCGGTTCAAGAATGGGTGAATGCCGTCAGAGACCTCGGGGTGGAAGTCAAAGGTTTGTGGCTGGCGGATTTCGATTCGGGAGACGGCTATTACTACTGCTGGAAGCTCGGCGAGGACGACATCGAACATTTTCACAGCTACGACGGCGGGTTCGCCGGGCGCCGTCCCATTTCGTTGCTGGAGTAGTATTTTTTCTCGTCGCAGCGCCGAGCCGGTTCCCGTTGGATAGCGCTGCTATAGCACAGATGAACCCTAGCCGTATTGCAGAATCATGCCGGTGATCCCGCATTCGATGCAGCCGGCCACCTCGATGCAGCGTGAGTTCGCAGGCGGCATGACGACACCGGTGATGCCCTCTCTGTAGAATCGCTCGAAGGGGTAGCGCCGCGCGATGGAGCGGCCCCCCACCAGCCGCATCGCGTGCTGCACCACCTTGGCGCAGACCTCGCACGAGATGTATTTGGACTGCATCACGGTTTTCACCGTGTTCTGGTTCGCCATGCCGTCGCCTTGTTCTTTCACGTGGCACGCCTCGTAGAGGAGCATCCGCGCGGCCCTGAGCTCGGAGCTCAACTCGCCGATGCAGCTCTGGTACATCTCGTTGTGGCTCAGCGGTTCGGGGTTGGGCGGGTATTGCGTTGTTTTCACGTATTCGACCAGGTGATTGTAGGCCCCTTCCGCGATGCCGAGGTAGGCGGCGGCAAAGCCCAAGTGGAACATGGTGATGTCGATTTTCCCCAGCGCGCCGATGAAGTTCTCACCCCCCAGGATGTCCTCGTTCGGCACGAAGGTATCCTCGAAGATGATGTCGTCGCTCGCCGTTCCCCGCATCGACATGGTGTCCCACACCACCTCCACGGATGAACCCGCATAGTCCTTGTGGAGCACGGCGGTCATGATGGCCTCGGCGGCGGTCTTCTTCCCCTCCAGGAACCCGGTGGTGAAGTAGTAATCGGCGTGTTCGCCTATGGAAGCGGAAATCTTCCTGCCGCTCAGGCGGTAGCCGCCCTCCACGGGAGAGAAGATGGACTTGAGCGTCACGAGATGGCGGAAGCTCATGCCGCGTTCCGCCGTGACGGAGGAGAATAGCTTTCCGTTCTCGACGATGTCGGGGAGCACGCGCTTTTTCTGCTCATCGTTCGCCAGGGCGAAAAAGAGGCTCACGCAGGTCTGGTGCATGTTCCAGGTCAGCGCGGTCGAAGCGCACACCTTGCCCAGTTCGGCGAGCGCCATGTTGTAGGTGAGGGAATTTGCCCCCGAGCCGCCCCATTCCTCCGGGATGCACAGGGCGTTCAGGCCCGCGTCGGTGAGCAGTTTGTAGTTCTCGGTGGGAAAGCGGCCCTCGCGGTCGATCTCGGCGGCCAGTTCTTCCATCTGTGGCGCGAGGGCTTTTATTTTGTCGATGATTTCCTTGTCGTATTTCAAATCCATGAGCGTTTCGTATGACTCACTCGCCGCGGTTGGGGGACCCATTATTTTCCTCCTGTTCATCGAAGTGAATACCGCCTCACCTCGATCATCCAGACGGCAATCTACTGCAAGGGCCGAGCGAGAGGACGTGCCCGACGCATCCCGTGTTCAACTCATCGTCATCTCTCTTTCTTCTCTCAGGATGGTTCTTCACCCGCTCGCTCGTGCGAGAAAGTCGCGCCGTACGCGCAGGCACCCCCGCTCGCCAAGTGGGTGAATGCCAATCCTGTCAGATGCCTCTCTGAGTTTGACATTGCTTCATCGAGGCATGTAATCTCCGCTGGGTTTTTCATACTTTAACCCATTGAGATAGTTCGCGCATCCACTGCGAAACAAGTTTGGTTCGTTATCCCTGGATTTTGGGAGATTTTCCATGCCTCCCCGCATACTCGTCTCCACCACGCCGTTCGGCGAGATCGACCCCAGGCCCATCAAGATGCTCGAAAGCGCAGGGGTGGAGTACGTGCGCAACACGCTGGGCAAGCGGCCGAACGAAGACGAGTTCGCCGAGATGATTCGCGATGGCTTCGACGCCGTCATCGCGGGTCTCGAGCCCTTCAACCCGAGGATACTCGATTTGGCGAAAGGGCTGAGGTTCATATCGCGCGCCACGGTGGGCCTCGAGACGGTGGACCTGAACGCGGCGAGGGAGAGAAACATTCTCGTTGCGAATACCCCCGGAGCCAACTCCGAGGCCGTGGCGGAACTGACGCTCAGCCACCTGCTCTCGCTCCTGCGGGGCGTGCATCACTCCCACAACGCGCTCCTGCGCGGCGAGTGGCTCCAGTACATGGGCCGCACGCTCGATGAAATCACCCTGGGCGTCATCGGCGTGGGCCGCATCGGCAAGCAGGTGATACGCCACGTCTCGGGCTTCGGGACGAAAATCATCGCGGACGACCTCGCGCCCGATCTGGAATTCGGCGAGCGCTACGGCGTGGAATGGGCCGGGAAAGAAGAGATCTACCGCCGCGCCGACGCCCTTTCCCTGCACGTTCCCGCCACGCCGAAGACGATTCACATGGTGGGGGAAGACGAAATCGCGATGATGAAAAAAGGCGCTTTTCTCATCAACACGGCGCGCGGCGTCATCGTGGACGATGAGGCGCTCGCGCGCGCGTTGCGCTCGGGCCATTTAGGGGGCGCGGGGATCGACGTTTTCCCCGAAGAACCCTACCGGGGGGCACTCGTGGGCGCGCCCAACTGTATCCTCACCGCGCACCTGGGTGCACGGGCGCGCTCCTCGCGCCTGCAGATGGAACTCGACGCGACGGAGAACGTCCTGTGCTTTCTGGCGGGGGAGGCGATTCCGGGGCTCGTGCCGGATGAGGAATACGAGATGCAGCGCATCATCACCGCCGACGCGAGCGCGTAAACCGGGGAGGGGAGCCCCTCCCGAAAAATGGAGCCATCCGATGCCCAAGACACCTGATTATTTCGCGGGAAAAACCATCATCGTCACCGGCGCGGCCAGCGGCATCGGCAAGGAGACCTCGCTCATATTCGGGCGCGAGGGCGCCAACGTCTTCTGCGCGGACTTGGATGAGGAAGGCGCCGCCGAAATAGCCGAGCGCGTTACGGAGAATGGGGGAAAGGGCGTTCACATGAAGGTGGACGTCACCTCGCGCGAAGAAGCGTTCGAGATGACGAGGCGCGCCAGGGAGCGGTTCGGCCGGGTCGATTTCTCGCTCAACTCCGCAGGGGCGGCTCTCAGGCGCTCCGATTTTCTGGGGATAGACGACGACCTGTGGGAGCGGACGTTCGACCTGAACGTCAAGGGCGTTTTCTACTGCATGCAGGCCGCGATTCCCGAAATGCTCGAAAACGGCGGGGGCGTCATCGTCAACATCGGTAGCATGGCGCACAAGCGCGGCGGGCCGGGCCACTCGGTGCACTACGCGGCGGCCAAGGGCGCGGTGGTGACGATGAGCATGGGCGTGGGCCGCGAATATGCCGATAAGGGAATCCGGTGCATGTCCATATCGCCCGGACCCATCGACACGCCGTTTCATGACGTCTCCTCGGAGGCGCTCAAGGAGTCGATGCGGAGCCAGATACCGATGGGCCGCTTCGGCACTGCGGAGGAAATCGGCGAGCTGGTGTTGTTCATGTGTTCGGATGCGTGCGCGTTCATGACGGCGGATACCGTGTACGTGAACGGCGGCGGGGGCTGGAAGTAAAGCGCGCGGGCAAGGACGGCCCTCGCGCGCCTGTTGGAAAAGCCGGAAAGGGAAAATTTGTTCATGTGTAGGGGACGCATATATGCGTCCCTGGTTTTCTCACCCACTGCAAGGGCCGCATGTATGCGGCCCCTACAAAACCGTTCCCTCCCCGATCTAGTCAAACCTTCGTTCATCGGGGCTTTTTCAACAGCCCCCCGCGCGCCGCATCACCTTCTCGAAAAAAGATTCAGGAGCAGCGTCAGCACGATGCTGATCACGATGCAGGTCACCACCGGGAAGGAAAAGCTCCAGTTCTTGCCCTTCAGGTGAATGTCGCCGGGCAGTTTTCCCAGAAACGGAATCTTGGGCGCCAGGACGAACACCACACCCAAGACCATCAGGATTGCGCCGAGCAGAATCAGCGCTTTACCGAAACCGCCGAATGGCTCCATCTGCTTTTTTTCCCCTTAAGCGGACGTACCGGTTTCCTCGTCCTTCGCGGCGCCCTCCCAGAGTTCTTGCTGGGCCCCTTGGGGCAGCGCGACGCCCAGGTGCGCATACGCCGCCGATGGCGCGCGCCTGCCGCCGCGCGTGCGCTGCACGAAACCCGCCCGCAGCAGGAACGGCTCCACCATGTCCACGAGGGTGTCCGACTCCTCGTTCATGGTGGCGGCGATGGCCTCCACCCCCACCGGGCCGCCGCCGTATTGATCGATGATCGTCCGCAGGTACTTCCTGTCCAGCGCGTCCAGGCCCAGTTCGTCCACGCCCTCCATGGCGAGCGCCTCGCGTGTTTTGGATAGGCTGATGGCGCCGTCTCCGCGCGCCTGAGAGAAATCGCGTGTCCAGAGCAGGAGCCGGTTCGCCGTCCGGGGTGTGCCCCGGCTTCTTCGGGCGAGTTCGCGCGCCGCCTCCTCTTCAATCGGAGCGTCGAGGCGCACGGCGCTCCTGAGGAGTATCTGCACGAGTTCTTCTTCGGAATAGAAATCCACGTGGTAGACGAGATAGAAGCGCTCTCTCAGAGCGGCGGTCAGGGCGCCGGGGCGCGTGGTGGCGCCCACGGCCGTGAATATCTTGAGCGGGAAGTTGATGGTGCGGGCCATGGGGCCGCGGTCCACGACGAAATCCACCCGGTAATCCTCCATCGCGGGGTAGAGGAATTCCTCCACCGCGCTGGGCATCCGGTGGATCTCGTCGATGAACAGCACGTCGCCCTGCTGGAGACCCGTGAGGATTCCCATGAGGTCGGCCGGTCTGGAGAGGGAGGGGCCGGAGGTCTTGACGAGGCGCGTGCCCATCTCTTCCGAGATGATGTGCGAGAGCGTGGTTTTCCCCAGACCCGGCGGCCCGTGGAAGAGGATGTGGCCCAGGGGTTCGTTTCTCTTGCGCGACGCCTCGAGCGCAATCCGCAGCTTGGCCACCAGGTCGGTCTGGCCCACGTATTCTTCGAGCTTCGTGGGTCTGAGCGAGGTGAAGGTTCGCTCCTCCGCCGGACTCGTCGCCTTCGCGCTCACGCGCCGCTCGATGACCATGGTTTTCTCCCTACCGGCTCAGCCGGAAGACTTCCTGCAGGATGGCCTCGGCCTCCGCTTCCGCACCCAGTTCGGCGACGGCGCGCTCCACGAGGTTCTCGGCCTCGGGGGTGCGGTAGCCCAACTGCCCCACCAGCACGGCCATGACGTCCCCGTACAGGGGCGCGGCTTCTTGACGCTCTGCAGTCGGAGGCGCGACCTCTCCCGCGAGTTGAAGCTCCGCGATCTCCTCTCTGAGCGTCGAGATCACCTGTTCCGCCTTTTTCCTGCCGATGCCGGGCAGTTTGGTGAGCATGGTGGCGTTCGCCGCCGCGATGGCTTCCGCGATCTGGAGGGGGGGCAGGCTCATCGCCCGCACCCCGCTCTTGGGACTGATGCCGGGCACTTTGATGAAAGAGAGAAAAAAGGCTCTTTCTTCCGCGGAGAGGAAACCCACCAGCCGGGGCAGGAACTGGCCCGTGGCCACGTTTCCCTCCAGGTAGTGATGGGTGTGGAGTTCCACCGCCTCGCGCGCGCCCATGAGCGCCTGAAGCTCATGCACCGCGTATCCGCCCACCTGGATTTCATAGGCGACCCCGGTCGGCGTCTTCAAGATGACGCATTCGGCCTGGACGTCGATGATCTCGCCCGATATCTGTCGGATCATGCGCCGCTCCCGACCGCCTGAGCGCGCCTCAAGTGGCTGCGGTCGATGTGGCAGTACGCGGCGGCGATGGCGTCGGCCACGTCGGCGGGTTCGGGCAGATCGTGCAATCTGAGCCGCTGCTGGACCATGTGCTGCACCTGCGCCTTCGTGGCGCGTCCGGCGCCGACGAGCGATTTCTTGATCTCCGTGGCCGCATAGCTGACCACGGGAACATCCGCCTGCGATGCGGCGAGGAAAATCACCCCCCGCGCGTGTCCCATGATGATGGAGGTGCGGGGGTGCTTGTAGTGGCTGTAGAGGTTTTCCACGGCCATGACGTGGGGCTCGTTCGTCTCGATGATGTGGGCGAGGTCCTTGTGCAGTTCATAGAGGCGCTTCTCGATGGGTGCGCTCGGGTCGTTTTTGAGGATGCCGCCGTCCACCAGGCTCGGTTCGTATTCGCCCTCATCGAGGCGCAAAACGGCGTAGCCCGTCACACCAAGGCCGGGGTCCACGCCCAGCACGCGGAATGTGTTTTCAGGTTGCGTCAAAAGAAAACCCCACGGGCGGTGGGTTGTGCGTTTATGCGGATGCTTCCGCCATCTGTTCTTCTGAGATGTCGAAGTTCGCGTAGACGTTCTGCACGTCGTCGTTGTCTTCGAGCGCCTCCATGAGGCGGAGCATCTGCTCGGCTTCCTTGCCCTCGAGCTTCACCGTCGATTTGGGCAGCATGGCGAGCTCGGCCGATTCCGTCGGTATCCCGCTTTGCTCGAGCGCCTCGCGCACGGACTCGAAGGCATCCGGCGAGGTATGGATTTCGAACAGATCATCGGTGGATTCGAAGTCCTCCGCCCCCGCTTCGAGGGCGAGTTCCATGAGCGTTTCCTCGTCCACGCTCTCCTGGGGGACGAGGAACAGTCCTTTTTTCTCGAAATTCCACGCCACGGCGTTCGGCTCGGCCATGGTGCCGTTGTTCTTCGTCAGTATGTGGCGGATTTCGGCGCCCGTTCGGTTGCGGTTGTCGGTGAGCACAGAGATGAGAATTGCCACCCCGTTGGGGCCGTAGCCCTCATAGGCGCATTCCTCGTAGTTCACGCCTTCGAGGTCGCCCGTCCCCTTGGCGATGGCGCGCGCGATGTTGTCCTGGGGCATGTTGGCCCCTTTCGCCGTCTGAATCGCCGTGCGCAACCGGGGGTTGCCGTCGGGGTCTCCCCCGCCGAGCCGGGCCGCGATGGTGATCTCCTTGATGAGTTTCGTGAAAATCTTGCCGCGCTTGGCGTCGAGTGCGCCTTTTTTCCGCTTGATGGTGCTCCATTTGGAATGACCGGACATGACGGATCCTCCTGCGATTCACCTGCGGTGGGTTCCATCCCTCTCCATCCGAAGGGCATTCGTCTTCATGAGGCATTCTGACTATAATTTCTAGCATGGGGGGCGATGGGAGTAAAGACTTGGGCCTGCCGGGCCCGGTCTCGCATAGCCCCGCGTGGACACCTTGGTGATGGGGTGATATTTTTTCGCCAGACGTTTCCGGGGAGGATGAGTTCTGGGCTCTCAAAAGAGTGTATCATCGATGAATCCCGTCGAAAGAGGTGAACGGACCCTTCGGATCGAGGCCGAGGCGCTCGCCGGGCTCATCGAGCGGCTGGACGAGGGGTTCATCCAGGCGGTCGATATCGTTCTGGGGTGTAAGGGCAAGGTCGCGGTCACCGGCATGGGGAAGAGCGGGCTGATCGGGCAGAAGATATCCGCCACTCTCGCGAGTACGGGCACGCCCTCTTATTTTCTGCATCCCGCCGAGGGCGTCCACGGCGATTTGGGCATGGTGACGAAAGACGACGCCGTCGTCGCGCTCTCCTACAGCGGCGAGACGGACGAGGTGGTGCGCATCCTGCCCGTCTTCGCCCGCCTGGGGACACCGCTCATCGCCATCACCGGGACCGAGAACTCCACGCTTTGGCGCGCGGCGCAGGCCGTGCTGAACATTCACGTGAAAGAAGAAGCCTGCCCGATTCAGCTTGCGCCGACGGCGAGCAGCACCGCCGCCCTGGCGATGGGAGATGCGCTCGCGATGGCCGTTCTGGAGGCGCGGGGGTTTCAGCCCGAGGATTTCGCGCGTTTTCATCCCGGCGGGGTTTTGGGGAAGAAGCTCATTCGTGTGAAAGAGTTGATGGTCACGGGCGATAACATCCCGCAAGTAGAAGAAGGAGCATCCCTGGCTCAGGTCGTGCGCGAGATGAGCGCCAAGAGGCTGGGGATGACGTGCGTGACGGGTCCCGGGCAGGAACTGCGTGGCGTCGTCACGGACGGGGACTTGAGGCGCGCGATGGAGAACACCGAAGCGCTGCCCGATTTGAAGGCCGCTGATTTGATGACGTCCGCTCCGAAGACGATCGACCAGGACGAGATGGCCGCCGCCGCGGTTCAGGTGATGGAGGCGGGCGCCATCACGTGCCTGGCGGTCACCGCCGGCGCAGATGGACGCTTGGCGGGCGTGCTGCATCTGCACCATCTGTTGCGCGCAGGCGTGGTGTAAGCGCTTTCCCCTCAGGCTGAATCCTCGAATCATCCGGGCGCGGCATCGGCTCGTCCCTCACTTCCACCCCGAAGGCCCGAAAATCAAAAGACACAGCGCTGCGGCTATCATCAACCCCAGGCCAAGCGTGAAGCCGATGGCGGGCGGGATGCGTCCGCGAAGCAGCCTGCCCAGCAGGAATCCGGCGGCGGCCGGCAGAATCGATACGGCGGAGCGCGCCGATTCAAAGGCTCCCAGCGCGCCCGAGCCGCTCAGGATGGCAATCTGAACGCTCGCGAACACAAGTGCTGCGGTGTAGGTGAGCCGCATCATCCGGGCGCGTCCCGCGCCCGTGCTGTCGAGATACATGATGCTGATGGGGTTGCCCGCGTATGAAAAGCCGCTCAGTCCGCCCGCGAAGAACCCGGCCAGATAGGTGAAGAAGGTCTCATCGCGCATGTCGAGTTGGACTCTCTGCCGCGAGATGCTGTAGACGGCGAACAACAGGACGAGGACGCCCACCGACCACTTGAGGAACGTGGGTGGGCTGGCGAGCAGGGTCAGGGCGCCCACGGCGGCGCCCGCCGCGCCCGCGCCCAGGAAAGGCATGAGGCGTTTGAGAGATGCGGTAGGAACGCCGCCTCCGATCGCGCGAATCGCCATGAGGATCAGGTTCGGCAGCGATAGGGTGAGCACCGAATCGCGCACCCCGATGAGAGCGCCCAGCGCAGGCGTCGCCAGGAGGCCGAAGTCTATCCCTGCGGCTCCCTCGAGGAAGGCTGCTGCGAAGACGAGAAGCGTGATATCCCAGGTAGGCCACATCGGTTCGGGTGAGTCCGCTTAGAGGTTCAGCAGGCGCTGGATGTTCTTGTGCGAGACGTTCTCGTATTCTTCCTGGCTCAGTCCCGACCCCCTGAGCGTTTCGACCGCCTCGGTGTCCGTCATGTCGTAGGGCAAATCCGTGCCCAGCACGACCCGGTCTCCCCCCATCACGTCCACCAGGAAGCGCACGACGGGCGGATGAAACACCAGCATGTCCAGATAGAAGTTTGAGCGCAGATATTCCAGCGGCGGACGCGATATTTTCTTGCACTCGGGCCGCACCTTCCAGCCGTGGGCGAAGCGGCCGACCAGATAGGGCGCGGTTCCCCCGCCGTGCAGGAAGATGAAGGTCAGGTTCGGCAGCCTGTCGAAAATGCCGGAGAAGATGAGCCGTCCGATGCTGTTCGCGCTTTCCGTGGGGAAGCCGACGAGGTTGAACAGGTGGTATTCCTTCATCTGCGCCGCACCCGCCGGGTTGGCCGGATGAACGATGATGGGCACGTCCATGCCGGCCGCCGCCTCGTAGATGGGGTAGAAACGCTCATCGTCGAGATACCTGCCGTTCACGTTCGTGCTGAGAAAACCTCCCTTGAGGCCCAGCTTGTTGACGGAGCGTTCGAGTTCTTTGACGGAAAGCTCGGTGTTCTGCGCGGGCAGGGAGGCCAGGCCATGAAATTTCGTGGGGTGTTTCTCGATGATGTCGGCGTAGGCGTCGTTCGCCGCCCGGCAGAGTTCATCGGCCAGGCCGTCGTCCGCCCAGTAGCAGCCCGGGTTCGACGAGAAGGAGAGTATGTTCATGTCCAGGTTCATCTCGTCCATGGTTTTGAGCCTTAAGTCCACGTTGGTGAAAGGCTCGATGGGCGGGTGCATCATGCCCTTGATGTCCACGATGCGCTCGCCTTCCGCGTTCGTTACGAGCTTGACGCCGTAGCGCGGGCCCTCTTTTTCCAGGATTTCGAAGTATTCGTCCGGGTATATGTGGCAATGAGCGTCGATGTGCATTCTCGTTATCTCCATGAGTAGAAGGGCCGACCCGGATTGTTAGCACCCGTGAACAAGGGGTGTCAATGATGAGGCGTCATCCCACCGGTGAGGTGCGGACAAGGTGTATAGGATGAGTTTTGAAGTCTTCTGTGCTGTGAATGGCCGAAATTTCAGGGCTTGACGGCCCGGACGGTCGCGCTTGCGAGTTCGGGTGTAACGTAGGGCTTGCGTCCAACAATTTCCACGTCGACGAAACCGGCCTCCCGCAGCCCGGCGATGTACGCGTTCTCAGTGACCGCGCCCGCGATGCACGCGCACCAATCCGCGATGGAGGCTTCTGCGATAGGCTCGATGGTTGCGTCTTCCGCCGCATCGCCTGTTCTGATGACATCCGACACGACGAAGCGCCCGCCCGGACGCAGCACGCGGAACGATTCGCGGAAAACGGCAGGCTTGTCGGGCGAGAGGTTGATGACGCAGTTGCTGATGACGACGTCGACCGAGGCGTCCTCAACCGGCATGTTTTCCATCTCGCCCTTTCGGAACGAGACGTTCGCTGCGCCCATGCGCCGTCTGTTTCGCTCCGCTTTCTCCAGCATGGCGTCCGTCATGTCGAGGCCGATGACGCTCCCGCGAGGCCCCACCTCCTTCGCGGCGAGAAAACAGTCCAGCCCCGCGCCGGAGCCCAGGTCCAGCACCGTCTCGCCCGGCTTGGGCGCTGCGTCCGGAACCGGGTTGCCGCATCCCGCGTTCGCGCTCAGCACGTCACCCGGCAGCTCCTCCACTGCCTCTTTCGCATAGCCGATGGTTTCGACGTTCTCCGCGCCCGCGGGCATCTCGGCGTCCGCCTCCCCGCAGCAGGTAACCTCGCCGGCGGCGACCTTCGCATAGAGTTCCCGAACCGCGCTTTTTATCTGGTTCTCATCACCACAGCATCCTGTGGACATGGATGGAATCTCCTCGTCGGTCGCATTAGGGCTTCGGGAATAGACGCCCCGAACTTGAACAGGATAGCAAGGACGCGGGGGAGAGGGGAAGGGCAGGGGGCGTCCCATGGATTGTAGGGACAACCCCCTGTGGTTGTCCCTTGTCAGGACAGGCACGGGGGCCTGTCCCTACATACGAAAAACTTCCCGCATTGGTCGGGTTTGACTCCCAAGGGGATATGATTTTGAAGACCACGCCGCTACGGGTTGCGGGAAAATCGCTTCCGTGCAACTTTGGGGCCGGACCGCCTCGATTCCTCTTTCACGCGCCGGGACATGACGGAAGATAAAAAACGAATCTATCTGATCGACGGCTCGGGCTACATGTTCCGGGCCTATTACGGCACGATGCGCCAGCGTCTTTCGAACTCGAAGGGCGTGCCCACGGGCGGCACGCTGGCCTTCGCCCGAATGCTCCTGAAAGTCATCCGCGAGCGCGCGCCCGAGTACGTCGCCATCGCCTTCGATCGCCCCGAACCCACCTTCCGCCACGAGATATACCCCGCCTACAAGGGAAACCGCGACGCCGCACCCGAAGACCTGGTCGAGCAAATCCCCTACATGCACCGCGTGGTCGAGGTGCTGCGCATTCCGCTTCTCGTGCAGGTCGGGGCCGAAGCCGACGACATCATCGGCACGCTGGCCGCGCGCGCCGAAGCGGAGGACTTCGAGGTCGTCCTGGTGACGGCGGACAAGGATTTCGCCCAGCTTGTCTCCGATAAAGTGCGCATCTGGGACCCGATGAAGGACGAGGAGATGGGGCCGGCGGAGATCGAGGCCAAATGGGGCGTGCCGCCCGAGAAATTCGTGGATATCCAGGCGCTGATGGGCGATTCGACGGACAACATACCGGGCGTGCCGGGCATCGGCGAGAAAACCGCCGTCGCCCTGATCCGGCAGTTCGGCGGGCTCGAAGAGGTGCTCGCTTCGACTGAAGAGATAAAACGCCCCAAACAGCGCGAGAACATCGAGGAAAACGTCGATATGGCGCGCCTCTCGCGGGAGCTTTGCACCATCAAGCGCGACTTGGCGCTCGAGGGAGACCTGGAATCCTGCCGTCTGGGCGACGCCGACATCGAGGCGGGCCGGAAACTCTTCGTCGAGGAACTGGAATTCAAGAACATCATCGAACAACTCCCCGGCTACAGCGAATCCGACGCCGCGGAGGATGCGTCCGGGGAGGCGGCTTCTCCAGCCGAAGAAGAGGAGCGCGACTACCACATCATCCGAACGCTGGAGGATCTGCGGTCGATGATTGCGGAACTCGAAAAAGCGGGGCGCTTCGCGTTCGACCTGGAAACCACATCGCTCGACCCCATGAAGGCGCGCATCGTGGGCTTGAGTTTTTCCGCCGCTGCGGGCCGCGCGTTCTATGTCCCCGTGGGGCACGAGATGATGGACGCAGGTCCCCAGCTTGCGCTCGAAGACGTGCTCGCCGAAGTATCCCCGCTTCTGGAATCGTCCGATATCGAGAAAATCGGCCAGAACATCAAATACGACATCGCGGTGCTCAAAGAGGCCGGCCATGAGGTTCGCGGCCCCCTGTTCGACACCATGCTCGCCTCCTACCTCCTGCTCTCGAGCCGCAGGAGCCACGGGATGGACCATCTGGCGCAGGAGTATTTCGGGGTGACGACCATCAAATACGCCGATCTGTGCGGCAAGGGTGCCAAGGAGATTCCCTTCTCCCACGTGCCGGTCGAGGCGGCGGCCCCCTACGCCTGCCAGGATGCGGACATTACATATCGCCTGGCCCTGGAGATGGCCCCGCAGCTCGAAAAAGACGGGCTGATGAATCTCTTCGAGGAGTTGGAAGTCCCTCTCCTGCGCGTCCTGCTCGACATGGAGCGCGCGGGCATCCGGCTGGATCGGGAATTTTTAAGGAACATGGGCAAGGAACTCGAAGCGCGCCTGGAGCAAATGACGAGCGACATCCACGGGCTGGCGGGCGAGGCGTTCAACATCAACTCCACCCAGCAGTTGCGCGTCATCCTGTTCGAAAAGCTGAACTTGCCCGTGATCAAGCGAACGAAAACGGGGCCTTCCACCGACATCGACACGCTGGAGCGGCTGGCGCCGCAGCACCCCCTGCCGCAGGAGATTCTGAACTTCCGGCAGCTGTCGAAGCTCAAGAGCACCTACGTGGACACCCTGCCCGAACTCGTGAACGCGCAGACGGGCCGCATCCACGCGCGCTTCAACCAGACGGTCGCCGCCACGGGCCGCCTGAGCGGTTCCGACCCCAATCTGCAGAACATCCCCATCCGCACGGAGTTGGGCCGTCAGATACGCCGGGCCTTCCTGCCCGAGGAGGGGTGGAAGCTCTTATCCGCGGATTACAGCCAGATCGAATTAAGAGTGCTGGCGCATTTCACGAACGACCCGGCCCTCGTCGACGCCTTCGGCAAGGGAGAGGACATCCACGCGACGACCGCCTCGGCCGTCTACGGCGTGCCGCTCGAAGGTGTCGACTCCGAGATGCGCCGCGTCGCCAAGGCGGTGAACTTCGGCATCATCTACGGGCAGGGCGCCTTCGGCCTCTCCCAGGCCATCGGCATCCCCCAGTCCGAGGCGCGCTCGTTCATCGACACCTATTTCGAGCGCTTCGCCGCCGTGCCCGCCTTCGTGGACGAGACCATCGAGGGAGGCCGCGCGCGTGGTTACGTCTCCACCATCATGGGCCGGCGCAGGTATCTGCCCGATCTGAACAGCCGGAACCGCAACGCGAAAAACGCCGCCGAGCGGACGGCGGTGAACTCCGTCATCCAGGGGAGCGCCGCCGACATCATCAAGCTCGCGATGATAACCATCGCCGATCGCCTGAAGAGAGAAGAAAGAGAAGCGCGCATGCTCGTGCAGGTGCACGATGAGCTCCTGTTCGAGATACCGCCCGCAGAAGTCGAGGCCGTGGCCGCCCTCGTCGCAGAGGAGATGCGCGGCGCGACCCCCCTGCACGTTCCGCTCGACGTGGACGTGAGCACGGGCGAGAACTGGGGCGAGCTCAAGTAGCGGAGGCGCACGTTCGCCATGTCCAATCTCTACGCGGTCGGCGACATCCACGGCCAGATTCGCCGTCCGGACGCCCCGGCAGTCTCCTTCAAGAAAACTCATCCGGACGCCGCGCCGGACCCGGCTCCGTCAAACCGTCGTTGAAAAGCCGGGCAGGGAAACATAGAATGCCTGATGATTTGAAACTTTGAGGCAAGGAGGCGCGCCATGAAGTACAAAATCGTTCTTCACCGTTCCGAGGAGGGCTACAGCGTTTGGATACCGGGCCTTCCAGGTTGTTGCTCACAGGGAGAAACGGAGGCCGAGGCGATCTCCAACATCGAAACTGCCGCCAGGGAATATCTCAGCGCCGTGGAGGATCTCCTGGAGGGCGGAGATATACGGGAAATCGAAGTGGCCGTCTAGCGTGCCGAAGATCCCGGGGGTCAACCATCTGCATGCGGTGCGCGCCCTGGAAAAGGCTGGCTTCCGCATACTTCGCCAAGGCAAGCACATCGTGATGTCGGATGGCGTTCGCGTGTTGACGATCCCGAGGAACAACCCCGTGAATGCGATCACGATGGGGGTAATTGCCAGGGCCGCCGGGTTGAGCGTTGATGAATTCCGCAGGCTTTTGTGAAACAAAAGAAACGGCATGACACCCCTTGACGCCACATGCCGCCGGCCACGGACCCCGGGTTCGTAGCTTTCCTCGGCACGGTCGGATTCACCAGGAGACTCCTCGTTCGCCATGTCCAATCTCTACGCGGTCGGCGACATCCACGGCCAGATTCACATGCTCGAAGCCCTGGTGGAGCGCGTGCCCTTCCGGGAAGAGGATGAAATCGTTTTTCTCGGCGATTTCATCGACCGGGGGCGGGATTCCAAGGCCGTTGTCGAGTTCCTGCTCCGTTTCAGGCGCGAATACCCCAAATCCGTGTTCCTGCGCGGCAACCATGAGGACATGCTTCTGGATTATCTCGCAGGCGGCGGGAGCTATTATCCGGGCGTCTATGTCATGAACGGCGGCGATGCGACGCTGGAGAACTACCGTGATGAGAGAGGCGGCGTCCGCCTCCCGCCCGAGCATCTGAAATTCTTGAACGCCCTCGAGTGGATTCATGTGAGCCGCGGGTTCATCTTCGTGCATGCGGGCTTGCGGCCAGGTGTTCCCATCGACAGTCAGGACCCGATGGATATGGTCTGGATACGGGAAGAGTTTTTCCATGCGGAGTACGATTTCGGCAAGCCCGTCGTGTTCGGGCACACGCCGGGGTGGCAGATCAAAAACGAGCTTCCCTTTTATCTGGGAATCGACACGAGCGCCGTGAACGGCGGGTGCCTGACCTGCGTGCAACTCGCCGGGGGCGAACTCGTGGAATGCCACCAGGTTTCCTCCCGGGAAGTGGAATAAGTTGAATCGCAAGTGAAGCGAACCTTAAAGATTCCGGACGACAAGAAGATACTGCGCCTGATCGCCAAAGAGGACAGGCCGATGGCCGTGCGCGAGCTCGTGCGCCTGCTGGAAGTGCCCGCCGCCGTGCGGCCCGCGCTCAGAAAACGCCTGCGCGCCATGGCGGAAGAGGGCGCGCTCGTCCGCGTTCGCGGGCGCTATTCGACGCCGGGTTCCCTCTCCATCTATCAGGGCGTCTTCCGGGGACACGCGCAGGGCTACGGGTTCGTTGCGCCGAGCCACGGAGATGGTGAGGGAAAATCGCCCGACATCATGATCAAGAAAACCCGCACACGCGGCGCGATGGACGGCGATCTGGTATCCGCAAGGGTGGAGAAGGTCCATCCCGACGGGAGGTGCGAGGGGAGCGTGCTCGACGTGATGGAGCGCGCCCACGAAACCCTGGTGGGCAGGTTGTGCGTCGAGGGCCGGAGTGCGTGGGTGGAGCCCCAGGAAGAGCGCATCCCGCACCTCGTGGTGCTGGGCGCGGGGAGTCGGGAAGGAGCCAGGCGGGGCGAGTGGGTGGAAGTGGAGATCACCCGCTATCCCAACCAGAAGGAGCCCGCCAGGGGGCGCATTCTGCGCTCATTCGGCTATCCCGAAGACCCCGCCGCCGAGGGGCGGATGGTGCTCGCCAAGCACGGGATACGCGAGGATTTTCCCAGAAAAGTGCTGGAGGAGGAGAAAAGGCTCTCCCCGCCCGGAGAAGACGACCCCTTCCCGGAAGGTGTGGAGGATTTGAGGGATCTGTGCGCGTTCACCATCGACCCGTTCGACGCGCGCGACCGCGACGACGCGGTCTCGATTGAAAAAATCAAAAATGGCCGCCGCCTCGGCGTGCACATCGCAGACGTGGGCCATTACGTGAAAGGGGGCGGCGCCATCGATAAAGAAGCCCGCGACCGGGGGACGAGCGTCTATCTGCCGGACCGGGCGGTGCCCATGCTGCCGCCCCGCCTGACGGGCGAGGTGTGCTCACTGCGCGAGGGGGCCGTTCGCCGGACCTTGAGCGTCTTCATCGATTTCGACCGCTACGGGAACCGGACGGGGATGCGGCTCACCTACGCGCGCATCCGCTCGCGCGCTTCTCTGACCTATCGGGGCGCGGCGGCCGTTCTCGAAGGCACTGAAATTCCTGAGAAAGACGAGGTCGAAAGCGCCCGCGCGCTCGAAGCGCCGCTCCGGGAACTCTCGGCCCTTGCGGAGAAGCTCCACGCGGAACGCATGCGCCGGGGGAGTCTCGATTTCGACCTGCCCGAAGCGCAGGTGCTGCTCGATGAGGAGGGGATGCCGACGGGTATCGAGCGCGCCCCGAGGACTTCCGCGCACCGGCTCATCGAGGAGTGCATGCTGGCGGCGAACCGGGCGGTGGCCGAATATCTCGCCGAGGCGGGCGGCGCTTCGGTATTCCGCATCCACGAGCCGCCGGCCGAGGAGAATCTCGAAGGCTTGAGGGCGATCCTCTCCAGACTGGGCCTGAAGGCGCCCCGCCTGGAAGCGCTCAAGCGGCCGGGAGGGTTTCAGGAGTTGTTCGACGCCGTGCGGGGCTCGGACGTGGAGCGATACGTGAATTTCGCCGCCTTGAGAAGCATGAAGCTCGCGCGCTATGAGGCGGCCCCCGCTCTTCACTTCGGGCTGGGCTTCGAGCGTTATACGCACTTCACCTCGCCCATCCGCCGCTATGCGGACCTGTGCGTCCACAGAAGGCTTGGGAGGCTCATGCGCGGCGAGGGGGGGAAGCCGCAAGCCAAGCCGCTCGCCGCTCTTTGCCGCGATATTTCAGAGCGGGACCGGGCGGCGGAAGCCGCTTCTCGCGAGATGGTGGATTTCATGAAGGCGCTCTATATGCGCGATAAGGTGGGCGGGCGTTTTCGCGGCCACGTCTCGGGCGTCGCGAATTTCGGGATTTTCGTGGAACTGGGAGACGTTTTCGTCGAGGGCATGGTCCCGCTCGAATTCATGACGGACGACTATTACGGCTTCATCCCGGAGGAACACGCGGTTCTGGGCCGGAGGACGGGCCGAAGGTTCCGCCTGGGCGATTCCGTCACCGTGCGCGTGGAAGGCGTGGATCTGGCCTCGCGGCGCGTCACGTTCCAGCTCATGGCGGGCGGGACGAGAGAGGTGGTCGGCGATGCGGCCGAATCGCGCCGTGCCGCGAACCTCGCGGGTACGCGCCGCCCCCGCAAGGAGAAATCCCCCGCTCCCCGGCGGAAGAAGAGGGGAAAGGCGTCGCCCGGGCGCGGGAGGCGCCGCTGAGTTGTTGATGCGGGGTTGTTGAAAAGTCCCTCTTGTCAGGGGACAAAAGCAACCCCCCCTACCCCCCCCTTGTCAGGGGGGTAAGAAAAGGCGACGCCCACCACCGAGATGAACACTAATTCACTCCCCCCTTGAGGGTCTGGCTTCCCGAGGGGAAAGCCCGACAGAAGCCGAGCGGTTTGTGCGAAGGCTGATGCGGTGGGGGGACATGCCACAAAAAAACTCCCCCCACCGGCGCGACTTCGGGCTTCGCCCTTGTCTTGCCGACTCCCCCTCAAGGGGGGAGTTGATTCTTTTTTGTGGGGTGTTGCCTTTTCATACCCCCCTGACAAGGGGGGGTAGGGGGGGTTGCTTCCTTGGCAAAGAGAATGTAGGGGCCGCATATATGCGGCCCTGCCTTTTCGCCTACACAATGCGGGTCGCATATATGTCGGACATATATGTCCGACCTACACACCGCTTCGTTCTTTCCAGCCAATCGAGCGGACACGCCGGACCCCGGACAACCACAGGGGGTTGTCCACTACGTCCCGCGTATCGAGAGGACCCGCAGGGGCGGCTTTCCATCGTCATTCCGGGGTTCGGCGATACATAGAAGGGCCGTCATCCGCATATATGTCCGACGCAGGCATGACGGCGGTGGTCGATTCCGACCGAAACGGCTTTGTTGGAGTCCGATAATTGTTGTTATCAGAAAATATAACACCTCTCACGGCCATGTCAAGCGCAATTCCGGGGTCTCCGGAGGGGTTTCGGAGGCCGTTTTGCGTCTTTTTTCGCTTATATTTCGCTCATTTGCGGCCCGAATGCCCCCCGAATCGGGTTTTCCGGCGGAAAACGGGGCTTCTGGGGGCTGATAACAACAATTAGCGGCCCCCAGGCCGGGAAAGGTGGACGCATACCGCAGGAATCCGCCTCTGGCGGAACGACCGGCCCGGACCATGAAAGGGTTCAAGTCCGCCGTATTCCAGGCGGCCCAAAATGCGAATCACCGGTTTGTGAAGGCCCGAAATGAAAGCTCACGAAAGGAGGTTAATCGGAGAAAGCCGGAAATTCACGGAAAATCCCTTTTTCTATTGATTCAGGAGGACTCACTAAATGATGTTCAGAGAGAAACCGATAAACAAGCTCTACGCTTTCGCGCTGGCGGCGCTCTTCGCGCTGACGCTGGCGGGATGCGGCGGAGGTGGCGGTAGCACTACGGCCACACCAGACCCGGCTGAAATGCCCGATCCGGCAGCAAAATGCGTAGCGGACGGCGGAAAGTTCATGGATGGAACCTGCACCACGGCGGCGGAGTTGCTGTCTATGGAGCAGGCGGACATCAACAGCAAACTCATGGCGGCTCGGGAGGCGGTCGGCGCTGTCGATAACGAATCTACCGCCAAAGAAGTGAGCGACGCTGACGCGGCAATCGCATCAGCCAAGGCGGCGATCATGGATGCCGAGAAGGTATCGGATGCCGAGAAGAAGTTGCACAACGCAAGGGTTGGCGACCTCGAAGCCTTGCTTGCGACCGCCAAGACGGCCCGTGAGGCGGCAATGGATGCTGACAAAAGGGCCGAGGATGTAGCCAAGGCTGTGATGGCTGCGAAATTGTATGCGGGGGTCAAAGCTCCGACTGCCACCGACACCGGTGCAGCCGGTAACCTCTTTGCCAGCTATGGAGACCCGAATGACAGCCGGATCAACGTGGCAATTGACGAGGCCGACGATGTTGTCTTGTCGGAAGACAAGAAAACGACGGTTCCTGCGAACCACGGTTGGGCTGGCAAGCGCTTCGCTGATCCCGCAGGCGGCGACAGCTACGAAGCCATGGTCTACTCGAACGTTGGAGCGCCTAAGCCGGGAAATAAATTCGGTCAGGTTGGTGTTACTACAGCGGCAACGGGGTATCAGTATGGATTGAATGCGGCTGGTGAGCTCGGCGGCACACTTCTTGCAGCGAACGTTGCCAGTTCGTCCTTCGACCACACCTCCGGGACGAAAGCATTCAAGAAGGGCGAGAATTTGGAGCGTGTAGTGATTTCCGGCAGCTACCACGGCGTGGCCGGGACCTACTACTGCACTCCAGCAGCGACGAACACATGCGCAGCCCAAGTCGCTGCTAACAACGCAATCAACCTTGGTGGCACTGCGGACTCCGACAACGAATTCACGGCTGACGGCGGTGAATGGGTGTTCAAGCCGAGTAACCCGGAAGCCAGGGTAATGAGCGCAATGGATTCTGTCTACTCATCCTACGGATGGTGGATACGCACCGCGACGGACGGCAAGGTAACTGTCAGTGCGTTCCACGACCTCAAGGGAACTGAACCAGACGCTGAGAATGCCGACTTGCCCGAGGCGGGCACGGCGACCTATCGGGGCGGTGCCGCAGGCAAATATGCGCTCAGCAGCGCTACGGGCGGCATCAACGATTCCGGCCACTTTACGGCAAGGGCAACGCTCGAAGCCGAATTCGGTGCATCTGATGCCAACACCATTTCCGGCACTATTGACCAGTTTGTCGGTGCAGACGGTAAGTCGCGTGATTGGTCAGTCAAGCTGAACAAGGCGGGCGCAACCGATGCAGGCCTCATTCCCGGCTCAGTCAATGGTGAGGCAATCGCCGCCGACACTAACCCCCACGTTGGCACCGTCTGGACCATTGGCGACAGTGCTGCGGCCAAGTCCGGCCAGTGGTCCGGAGAATTGCGCGAGCAGGGTAGCGACAATGTTCCACAGGTCGTTACCGGTGTGTTCTACAGTGAGTATGGCCCTGCGGGGAAAATGGTCGGAGCCTTCGGGGCAAACAAGGAGTAGCAGCGAAGAGCACGACGCCTTTGCCTCGGGGCTTCACGGCCCCGGGGCCGGGGCGATATGAGGAGAGCGAAAAGGGGGTTGCCCGTTGGTTGCTTCCCTCGTGATGGAGCAAACTGTACCGCTCCCGGTTATGAGTTTGAGTCCTCGAGCCGGGAGGGGGAACAACGGGCGGCCCCTGTTTTCGTCATGCAAAAAGGCCGGCGCCCCGCTCGGCCGGGCCTCGGACCTCAGGGATTGTGTCGCAGCAACTCCCGCCTTCCGCCGGCCCTTTGCGGGGCGCCGGCTTTTTTTTCTTGAAAGGCCCTCCCCTCATCAGGGGATAAAGGACAGCCCCTCCTCGGGGCTGTCCTGCCCCCCCTACCCCCCCTTGTCAGGGGGGTATGAAAAAGCAAGACCCCAAAAAAGGATCAACTCCCCCCTTGAGGGGGAGTCGAAGAGCTAAGGGCGAAGCCCGCAAGCGATTCGGTGGGGGGTATAATTCGGAATGGTAATAAAACGCATTTTACCCCCCACCGATTCAGCCTTCGCAAAATACGCTCGGCTTCATCGACTCCCCCTCAAGGGGGGAGTGAAATTTAGCGCGCTCCTTCTGTGGGCTTTTTCAACAGCCCCTTGTCAGGGGGCAAGAAAAATCAAAAGCCTCCTACCGGCGGCGGGCGTCGCCTTTTTATACCCCCCTGACAAGGGGGGGTAGGGGGGGTTGCTTTTCATCCAGGTGAGAGGCAATCAAACCGAACGAGGAGGCTCCGCCCCGTAGTGGGCCGTTCACAAAAACGGCCCAAGGTCGCGACCTGTCCCTGCAAGATCGGCGGACAGGCACGGGGGCCTGTCCCTACGGACTTCTCTTCCCGGTTGGTTCCAATCGCCAAATCACCAAATCAGGACTTTTCAACAACCCCTTACGTTCCCCGATAAAATTTCCCCGGTGGCGGAAAATCCCGTGAAGGGCTATATTGTTTCCCGATAAAGGGGGAGACGCGGGGAGCGATGCGCTCCTTTTTCTTTTTCCTGAGGTTCAAGAGGTGTCGTGATGGCGGGCGGAATCAAGATCGTTGCGGAGAACAGGCGCGCCCGCGCCGATTATGCGATAGACGAGACCTACGAGGCGGGCCTCGTCCTCACGGGCACGGAGGTGAAGGCGCTCCGCGAGGGCCGCGCGAACCTGAAGGAGAGCTTCGGCGACATCGTAGGCGGCGAGGCCTGGTTGGTGGATTGCCACATCAGCCCCTACGGGCACGGCAACATCCACAACCACGAGCCCACGCGCCGCAGAAAGCTCCTGCTCCACAAGCGCGAGATAGGCCGCCTCATCGGTCGCGTCAACGAGCGGGGGATGACGCTCGTGCCGATGAAGATGTATTTCGCCCGGGGCCGCGCGAAAGTGGAGATCGGCGTCGGCAAGGGCAAGAAGTTCCACGACCGCCGCGAGGAACTCAAAAAGCGCGACGCGAACCGCGAGATCGAGCGCGCGCTCAGGGAGAGGAACAGGTGATACGGGACATGTTCAGGGACTACACGATGCGCTGGTGGCAGGTGAGTCTGCTCAAAGTCTCGTTGGCCTCGTTCGGTCTGGCGGTCGGCGCCACCTGGCCGGGAGCGTTCGAGGGCTGGCTGCTGTGGATATGGCTGGTATTTCTGCTCCCCGCCGCGTATCTGAGCTACGTCTTCTATCCCGAAATGTGGAGAAGGCGGAAACAGTGAATGGGATCGGCCCCGGGGCGATGATCGCCGCTCCGGGCGCCGGTGTTCAACTCTCATGGGGGCGATCCGGTTTCGACGGGAGGATTTGAAGTCTGAGCTGCGCGCCGGGGACGCCACTTGGCCCCGTTATCAATGTGGCAAAATCACACCAGCCGATAACGAGCTGGCTCTCGCTGCCTAGACGCTAGCGAGCGTTCCCCCCCTCCTCGTCCGCGGGCGGGGTGCGGAACGTCATGAAGCGGACTAGCCGACCCAGGTTTCGGTCCGGAGCCTGCTAGGCGAATTCGAATCGGACTAGCCCGGAGGATGGCCCGCCGGTGGGCTTGAGACCGGGCGAAACCCTCACCACCGGCTACGCGCGTAGACGCTCACGACGGAAGCCTTTCGGACGCGGGTTCGATTCCCGCCGCCTCCACCAGATGACAATACTTGCGGCGCGGTGCGCCGCCGACCGGACGGGAGTTCAAATGACCGAAAAAAGCACGATTCAGAACATGGCGCTGTTTTGTGATTTCGAAAATATCGCCCTGGGCGTGCGCGACGCCAAGTACGCGGATTTCGATATCCAAAGAGTGCTGGAGCGCTTGCTGCTCAGGGGCAACATCGTCGTCAAGAAAGCCTACTGCAATTGGGCGCGCTACAAGGAGTTCAAGGCGCCCATGCACGAGGCGGCCTTCGAGTTGATCGAAATACCGCACGTCCGCAGGTCCGGCAAGAACTCCGCCGACATTCGCATGGTCGTCGATGCGTTGGACCTCTGCTATACCAAGTCGCACGTCGACACCTTCGTGATTATCAGCGGCGATTCCGATTTTTCGCCTTTGGTCAGCAAGCTCCGCGAGAACAACAAGGTGGTTGTCGGCGTCGGCGTGAAGAACTCGACCTCCGACTTGCTGACCTCGAACTGCGACGAGTTCATCTATTACGAAGACTTGATGCGCGAATCCGAAAAGCAGGGAAAGGCCAAACGGAAACGGCCGCCCGCCCGGGCCGGAAGAAAGAAAGTCGTCGACGGCGAAGAGGAAAAACGGCTGGAAGGGCTCCATCTGGTCCTGGAGACGACCGAGGACTTGTCGCGGGAGCGGGGCGAGGAAGAGAAAGTCTGGGGATCGATGGTGAAACAGGCCCTGAAACGCCGCAAACCGGGATTCAGCGAATCCCATCACGGATACAAAACGTTCAAACACTTGCTCGAAGACGCGAAAGCCCGCGGGATGCTGGAACTGAAATACGACAGAAAATCCGGCGGATACATCGTGAAGAGCGTGCAACTCGATGAATAGGCGCGCATAGACGCTCACGACGGAAGCTTGGCGGACGCGGGTTCGCATTCCCGCCGCCTCCACCAGTTTTGAATGAGGATGCAGCTCGTTTTCGAGCCGAGTATGATTCGTTGGCTTGCTCAGTCATTCCTTGTTATATTTTCTGAAGCTATTCTCAAAGAATAGGGAGTAATGATGAAACCGAGCGAAGTAATCTTCGAGGTTACCGAAGCCGTAGAAGGCGGCTATGATGCCCGGGCCTTGGGCTACAGCATCTTCACGCAAGGAAAGGACTGGGATGATCTGAAGTCGATGGCAAGAGATGCGGTGCTTTGTCACTTCGGTGAAGAGGACGCGCCCGGAGTAGTCAGGCTGCATCTTGTCAAGGACGAAGTTATCGCAGTATGAGGCTGCCTCGTGATCTGTCCGGTGAAGATTTGGCCGGAAGATTACGACGCCATTTTGGCTATCGACTCGCTCGCCAGAAGGGCAGTCATATGACGCTGACCGCCGTTGCGCAGGGTTCAGAGCATAGCCTGACTATACCAAAACATCGCTATATACGCGTTGGAACTTTGGGTGCGATAATATCTGATGTCGCTTTGCACTTTAGATTGACACAAAGTGAAGTGAGTCGACGCTTATTTGGAAATTAACCTAGAAACTTTTACCTGTATTTGTCGGTACAACTCATCACAAAAAACTGATTGCCCATTTCCTAAAGCTGGATGCCGTGATCTCCAGGACCGATATTCACTCAGGCTCCTCGCCCCCATCCTCCTCGCTCTTCGTCTCCGGGAACCACTCCAGAAAACCTTCTTCGGTGGCGGGCGGGAAGGGCCACTGGTCGCCGCGCATGGCGGACAGCGTGCGGTCGGGGCCGGGCTGGAACCGCCGGGCCGGCTCGCCGACGAGCTTTCCGTCGTCCAGCCATTTCTCGTCGCTTCCGTACATCTGCCCCTCCAGCGTCTCGCTCAGCCGGGCGAGCACGTCGGCGTAGGCGGGGTCGGAGAAGAGGTCCACCATTTCATGCGGGTCTTCCTCTAAATCGAAGAGCTGGAAGTAGTGCCCGACCGGGTAGTAGATGAGCTTGTGGCGTCCGTCGTGGATCATGCGCGAGGAATGCGCGTCCTCGCCCGCCTCGCCGAAGAGGAATTCCCGCCTGGCGTCGCCGACCATCGAGATGCCTTCCACCGTCTCGGGGATATCGATGCCGCACAGGTCGAGCAGGGTGGGCATCACGTCCTGCAGTCCCACGAGGCGGTCGTCGACGCGGCCGGAGCCGACGCGCGCGTCGTCCGGGAGGCCCACCAGTATCATCGGAATACCGGCGGAATACTCGTAGAAGACGCGCTTGGCCCACATGCCGTGGTTGCCGAGCATGTCGCCGTGGTCCGAAGTGAAGCAGATGATGGTGTCGTTGGTGAGGCTTTCCTCGCGCAGGGTGCCGATGATGATGCGTATCTGGTGCTCGATGTGGGTGCACAGCGCGTAGAACGCCCGGCGCGCGTCGATAATCGCCCCCTCATTGTAAAGGTCTCCGCGCGACTGGGTGGCCTGCGCGTTGTAGGGGAGTTCGCCGCGCTCGCGCGCCCACTCGCCCACGAACGGCTCATCGATCGGAATCTCGCGGTAGATGTCCAGATAGGCCTGCAGGGGCACGAGCGGCGGATGCGGGTGGCGGTAGGAGAGATACCAGAAGGCCGGCCGCCTCGGGTCGCGCCGCTTTATGGTTCGCGCCATCATGCGGGTGGTCCAGTTCGTGGGGTGCGTCGCCTCGGGCAGATGCCACGCCCGGTAGGTGTACTGGTTGTTCCCCATGCCGTGATCGAACTGCCGGCCCGTGTGGCCGATGTCGCCGAGATAAATGTCGTAATCGTCGGCGACGTTGTAGATCGAGCGGCCCTCGTCGTCGAGAATCACGTCGTCGAAACCGATGCGGTCGCGCTGGGGATAGACGTGGATCTTCCCGACCGCATAGGCCTGATAGCCCGCGTCGCGGAACGTCTGGGCCATCGTCGGCAGGTGGTCGGGCATCAGCATCGTCGGGCTGAACACGCGGTCGCCGTGGGCGCGGGCGCTGGCGCCGGTCATCAGCGTCCGCCGCGCCGGTATGCAGAACGGGTGTTCGGAATAGGCGTTCGTGAAGCGCACGCCGTTCTTGCAGAAGGTGTCGAGCGTCGGTGTCAGGATGCAGGGATGCCCCGCTGCCCCCAGAAGGGGCGCGGACCAATGGTCGGTATTGATCAAGAGGACGTTCGGTCTCGTTTGCATGTATTATCACTCTCCATGAAGTTTCAAGCCGTGTTCGGGAAATGATCGAAGCTCGGCGACGCCTGGTTCGCGCGCAGGCACGCCTCGCGGCGGACCGCGTCCATCGCGCCCGTGGCCATGATGCCGAGCGTCTCGTCGTAGTCCGCATTGTAGGTGAAAAAGCCCTTACTGCGTAGCGGTCTGCACCCGTAGAGATGCTCTCCACATTTAAGGGGAAGAAAATGCACACCAGTTACATACTCCCCTGAATCCTCCTCCTTATCTCCATTGCATTCCGTGATTCACACGGATTAGAATGCGCACGTCATCGAGGGGGCGTCGCCTGAGTATTTCCGGTTGTTTCGAATGGTCGGCTCGCGGCGCCGTGAGTCGATATGTCCCGTGAGGTTTCCATAGAGGACGCAGAGCATGTCGCGCCTGGCTGAAGATGAATCCTCCACCATCACCGTCGAGCCGATACTCGATCCGCGTAGCCGCTACCTGAATCGCGAGCTCTCCTGGCTCTCCTTCAACTGGCGCGTGCTCGCCGAGGCGAGCAATCTCCGCCATCCCGTGCTGGAGCGGCTGCGCTTCCTCTCGATATCGGCGAGCAACCTCGATGAGTTCTTCATGGTGCGCCTGGCGGGCCTCAAGGGCCAGGTGGCCAACGGCGTGACCCAGAAGAGTCTCGATGGGCGCACGCCCGCCGAGCAGTTGCTCGAAGTCGCCCGGGAGAGCGCGCGCCTCATTAGCGAGCAGGAGGCCGTGTGGCGGCGCCTGCAGGTTGAACTCGCCGAGGCCGGCATCTCGGTGGTCACGAAGGAAGATTTGAACCCGGAGGAAGTCGACTGGCTCGGAAACTATTTCCTGAAACAGGTCTTTCCCGTACTGACGCCCCTGGCCATCGACCCGGCGCATCCGTTTCCCTTCATCGCCAATCGGGGCTTCTGTCTCGCGCTGGAACTCGAAGCCGTCAAGGGCGGGCGGAAGATGCGGGCGCTGGTGCCGCTGCCCGACCAGGTGCACCGTTTCATCCGCATTCCGGGTGAGGAGATCCGCTTCATCGCGCTGGAGAATCTGGTGCGCCTGTTCATCGATCAGCTCTTCCCCGGCTACCGGATCGCCGGCAGCGGGGTGTTCCGGCTGATCCGCGACAGCGACATCGAATACGAAGAAGAGGCCGAAGACCTCGTCCTGTTGTTCGAAACCATGCTGCGCCGCCGGAGGCTCGGCGGCGTGGTGCGCCTGAACCTGAGCGCCGACATGCCGGACTCGCTGCGGGACTTGGTGATTGAAGAGTTCGACGCCCAGCCCGAGGACATCGTGGAGTTGACCGGCACGATCGGCATGGCGCAACTCGGCGAACTGATTGATTGCGGTCGGGAGGACCTGATATTCCCGGCCTATCGGGCGCGCTTTCCCGAGCGCATTCGCGAGTACGACAACGATTGCTTCGCAGCAATCCGCCACAAGGACATCGTCGTCCATCACCCCTACGAGAGTTTCGACGTGGTGGTGCAGTTTCTCGATCAGGCGGCGGCGGACCCGAACGTGCTGGCGATCAAGCAGACGCTCTACCGAACGACCGACGAGTCACCCATCGTCAAGGCGCTCATCGCGGCGGCGGAATCGGGCAAATCGGTCACCGCGCTGGTCGAGCTCAAGGCGCGCTTCGACGAGGAGACGAACCTCAAGCTCTCGCGTTCTTTAGAGCGCGCAGGCGTCCACGTGGTCTACGGCTTCATGAAGCTCAAGACCCACGCCAAGATCACCTGCGTGGTGCGGCGCGAGGGCGAAGATCTGCGCAGCTACGTGCATTTCGGCACCGGCAACTATCACCCGATCACCGCGCGGATTTACACCGACCTCTCGTTTTTTACCTGCGACGAACGGCTCGCCCACGACGCCGCGCAGGTCTTCAACCTCACCACCGGCTATGCGCTGCCGAGCAGCTTCGAGCGCGTCGCCGTGGCGCCTTCAGGCCTTAGAAAATCCGTGCTGGCGATGATTGACGAGGAGATCGCCAACGCCGAGGCCGGAAGGCCGGCCGGGGTCTGGGCGAAGATGAACTCGCTCGTCGACGGGACGGTCATCGACAAGCTCTACCAGGCGAGCGCCGCGGGCGTGCAGGTCGACCTGGTGGTGCGCGGCATCTGCTGCCTGCGTCCGGGCGTGCCGGGTTTATCGGAGAACATCCGGGTCAAGAGCATCATCGGGCGTTTTCTCGAACACTCGCGCATCGTGTGTTTCGCCAACGGCCACCCGCTGCCCTCGCCTCATGCGAAGGTTTTCATTACCTCGGCCGACTGGATGCCGCGCAACTTCGATCGCCGCTGCGAGGTGCTGGTGCCGATTGAAAACGAGACCGTGCACCGGCAGGTGCTCGATCAGATCATGGTGGCGAATTTCAAGGACGATGCCCAAAGCTGGAACATGGCCGGCGACGGCGGCTACGAGCGCGCGCCGCTCGGGGAAGAAGATTTCACGGCGCACACCTATTTCATGACGAATCCGAGTCTGTCTGGTCGCGGAAGCGCGCTCAGACGGGCCGGCGGCCCGGCGAGGTTGCGTATTGCGGAAGACGGCTGAACAACCATGCCTCGCCGAAGGGGCGACCGGCTCTCAAGAACGTTATGGCGTAATCGACATTGGCTCCAACTCGATCCGTCTGGTCGTGTTCGAGGGATTGTCGCGCGCGCCGCTCCCCATGTTCAACGAAAGAATCCTGTGCGGCCTGGGCCGCGGTCTGCACGACACCGGACGGCTCGATCCGCAGGGGGTCGAGGGGGCGCTCCTGAACATCGAGCGGTTCGGCAACCTGTTGCGCGCGATGGGGGTGGCGCGCTTCGACGCCATCGCCACCGCGGCGGTGCGCGACGCCGGGGACGGGGCCGGGTTCGCCGCAGAAGTGGAGCGGCGTTGCGGTTTCCGGGTGCGCGTCCTCTCGGGCGCCGAAGAAGCCGAAATGGCGGCGCTCGGCGTGTTGAGCGGCATACCGGGGGCGGACGGCGTCGTGGGCGATTTGGGCGGCGGCAGCCTCGAACTGGTCCATCTGGTCGATGGGGTCATCGCCGAGCAGGCCACCCTGCCTCTGGGGCCGCTCAACCTCTTCGCCGCCTCGGGCGGCCAGCGCAAGCGCGCGCGGAAGATCATCGACGAGGCTCTGGCCGAGCTATCCTGGCTCGCGAAAATGCGGGGGCGCGCCTTCTACGCCGTCGGCGGCAACTGGCGCGCACTGGCGCACGCCCACATGGCGCATTCGGGCTATCCGCTCAACATCATCCACCATTACCGGCTGCGCCGGGGAGACCTCGCGAAAATCGCCGAGCTGGTCTCCCGCCAGAGCCGCGAGTCGCTCGCGGGCATTCGGGGCGTTTCGAGCAGGCGGCTCGATTTGCTGCCGCTCGCCGCACTGGTGATGGAGCGGTTGCTGGCCGCCGCCGCGCCGCGCGACGTTGTTTTCTCCGCGGATGGGCTGCGCGAGGGGCTCGCCTATGCGCGCCTGGGGGAGCGGCGCGGGAATGAGGATCCACTGCTCAGCGCGGTGGGCGACATCCATGCCCGCACCGCCCGTTTTACCGAGCACGCCCCGGAACTGCTAGAGTGGACGGAGGACCTTTTTCCGGAAGAAAAGGCGTCCGAGCGGCGCCTGCGCCACGCCGTCTGCCTGCTCGGCGACGTCGGCTGGCGGGTGCACCCCGACTACCGGGCCGCCCAGGCCAGCGCGGAGGTGCTGCATGCGCGCACCCTGCACGTCAATCACCAGGAGCGGGTGTTTCTCGCCCTGGCCGTCTTCAGCCGTTATACGGGCCGCCAGACCGACGGGGAGTTGCGCACCGTCGAGAGGCTGCTGGACGAGGAAACCGCCGGTCGCGCGCGAATCATGGGCTCGGCCGTTCGCCTGGGCGAAACCTTGTGCGGCGGCGCGCCCGGGGTGCTGGGGCGCTTTTCGCTCAAGCCCTCCCTGCACCGGGGCGCGCTCAAGCTCAAGTGCCGCCGCCGCGACCAGAATATGCTGGGCGAGGTCGTCGTGCGCCGCTTCGAGGCCCTGGCCGCTCTGATGGGGCTGGAACCCGAGGTGCGCTTTGTTTGATGAGGAAGACGCGTGATGATTAGGTAACGGATCGGGTGTTTTTCAGGATGGCCGGTCTGTCCGGTCTGTTGCCGCACCCTGGATGATCCCTAACTCCCGCAAGGCCCGCACCGCTCGAAGGACGGTCGTATCCCTTTCCTCGATGAGTTCTTCTCGCGACCGCCCTCCGTAGTCGCGCCACCCCTTTCCGGTGGTGAGCCCCAGTTCGCCTCGCTCGATCTGCTTCAACAACAACGCGGAGGGCTTGAACTTGGGGTCGCCCTCGGCTTTGTAGAGGTTCTCGAAAACGTTCAGCGTGATGTCGGCGTCGTGGAGGAGGTCGTTCCATTCGAACGGCCCCTTGCAGGCCAGACGGATTCCGAAGCCGTGCCGGACGGCCTCGTCCACGTCCCCGGGCGTGGTGAGTCCGCGCTCCACCAGGCTGACGGCCTCGTTCAGCATGGCGTACTGGAGGCGGTTCACGATATAGCCTACGACGTCCCGGCAGGTGACGGGCGACTTGCCGATCTTCTTCAAAAACGCGAAGAGCGTGGCATGGACCTCCTCGCTCGTGGCGGGGCCGAGAACCACTTCCACGAGCGGGAGAATATGCGGGGGGTTCGCCCAGTGGGCGCCGAGCACGCGGCCGGGGTCGGAAACGGCATCGGCGATATCCGCCACGCGGAGCGATGAGGTGGTCGTGGCGAGCACGGCTTCGGGCGGTGCGTGCTCGTCCAGTTCCCGGAAGACGCCTTGTTTGACGCCCAGGTCTTCATATACCGCCTCGAAGACGAAGTCGGCCTGCGCCGCCGCTTCTTTCACACTCGCGACGAGAGATACGCGCCCGGCGAGCGGGGAGGGAATCTCCTCGGGCGCGAGGCCGTATTCGCGCAGGATGCGCAGGTCGCCCTCCATCCACTCCAGGGCGGATTCGAGCCGGGCCGGGTCCTTGTCCGTCAGGGCCACGCTCGCGCCGGTGATCGCGCAATGAAGCGCAATGCCGTGGCCCATCATGCCGGCCCCCACCACCGCTACCCGGGAATCCACGAAGCGCCTCCTTTCGCCGGTTGTTCGTCGAGTCCGAAAGCCTAGCACCCCCATGCCTGAGTGAAAACATGGGAGAGGTGTTAGAAGCTCACCCGAACAATGGGCCACTAAAGCGATGGCATCGGATTTGGCCGCGCGCTTGCGCGGGGAACTTCCCGTATCTTACTATGGGTTCATACATTCAACGTCATATTTGGTCCATCATTCTTTCCTCGTTGCAGCTTTGCTCGTTGTGGAGGGCTACCGATGGGCACGGAATGCGCGTTGTTTTCATCTGCAATACGCCGTCTTCGCTTCCCTCGACCCCATTTCGCAGCGTTTCCTCCGGTCGAGCGGCGTCAAAATCCGCTTGCCGGTCGTTCTTTCCATCCCCAAAAGGAGGTACGGATCATGCGTAACAGACTCCGGCGTCTCCTCCACGTACGTGGAGCCGCCCTGACAGGCCTGGTGACCATGTCCCTCGCAAGCGTCCTTTTGAGTTCCGCGCCCGTAGAAGCCGCCAAGGTGTATCTCAACTTCGCGGGCAGCCGCCCCGGCGGCGGCTGGTTCTACATGGCGGGCGGCCTCTCGCCCATCCTGACCCGCGGGATTAAAAATCTCAACGTGGTGGCGGAATCCACCCAGGGAGACGTGGAGAACGTACGCCGCATGGCCACGGGGGATCTGGACATGGCCATCGTCCACGCGCCGACCATGGCGGAGGCGTATCTCGGCGTGAGATCCTTCAAGGGAAAGAAACCGGCCAAGGACATCCGCGTGCTCATGAAATTCTACGACAGCCCCTTCGGGGTGCTCACGCTCCAGAAATCGGGCATCAAGACTTTTGATGATCTGAAGGGCAAGACCATCGCCGGCGGCCCGGCCGGCAGCGGGAGCATCAAGAACTTCAAGATGGCCTTACAGGCCTTCGGTCTGCTGGACACGGTGAAGATCAAGTATCTGACCTACGCCGATGAGACCAACGCCATGATCGACGGCACGCTCGACGCCGCGGCCCAGAACGGGTTGCACTCGGCCTGGACCCTCTCGCTGGATGCGCAGCGGCCCCTCCGACTCGTGCGCATGAGCGAGGCGCAGCGCAAGTTGTTCATCAAGACGTATGCGGGGTTCTGGCCCGGCACCTACGATCCGACGAAGGTGTTCAAGACCATCAAGGAGCCTTACCCCACGATCTGGAACACAGTCTTCTGGGTGGCGAACAAGCGCGTACCGGAGAAGATCGCCTACGACATCGTCAAGACGGTCTTCACCCCCAAGGTCAAGAAGGTGCTGCCCAAGATCCACAGGCTGATGCGCGGGATAGACGCCGGGGTGGAGGAGGCGAAAAAGTCCGGGTTGCCGATGCATCCGGGAGCGGCCCGGTATTGGCGTGAGAAGGGAATGAAGAAGTAAACCGCAAAGCCGGGAGCTTGGTCCGGGTCCTGCGGCCTTATCCTTTCGCCGCAGGACCCGGCCTCCCCCTCGCCGAGGAGTGATTCGATGGCTCGTCAACCAGGGCTGCCCCAGACGAGGCGGCTCGATGGAGCGATGCGTTACGTTATGGTGGCCGTCGCCGTCGTGTTCTCCCTTTTCTACATCTATACGGGAACTTTCGGGATTTTCTCGACGCACAGCCACCGGGGGTTCTACCTGATCTTCACCGGCATCCTCCTCTTCCTCCTCTACCCGGCGGGCGCCTCCTCTCCCCAGACCCGGCCCAGCGCCGTCGACTGGTTCCTTATCGCGCTCACGGTCTTCGCCGCCTATTACTGGATCTGGGACACGCCCTACCGCGCGGAGCGCATGGGCGAGCCCACGGCGATGGACATGGTCATCGGCGGCATGCTGATCGTCGTCTCCCTCGAGATGGGCAGAAGGGTGCTGGGAAACGTGCTGCCGGTCCTGGCGCTGATCTTCATCGTGTACGCCTACGTGGGGCCCTGGCTTCCGGACACCGTCTTCGCCCACAAGGGATTCTCCGCCCAGCGCATACTGGAGTTCATGGCTTCGGAGGTGGCGGTGTTCGGCGTCGTGATCAACGCATATGCGTCCTATGTATTCTTGTTCATCGCCTTCGCCGCCTTCCTCGAAGCGGCGGGCGGCGGAGAGTTCCTGGTTCAGTTCGCCAATGCCCTGGCCGGCAGAAGCCGGGGCGGGCCGGCCAAGGTGGCGGTCATCTCCAGCGGGTTCGTGGGTTCCATGATGGGCAGCGGCGTCGCCAACGTGGTGGCCACGGGGTCGTTCACCATCCCGCTGATGAAGCGCACGGGCTACCGGCCCCACATCGCCGGCGCGGTGGAGGCGGCCGCCTCCACGGGGGGGCAGTTCATGCCGCCGATCATGGGAGCGGCGGCGTTCATTATCGCCGCCATCACGGAGATTCCCTATGTGAACGTCATCGCGGTCGCCACAGTCCCCGCCGTGGTTTATTTCCTGTCGGTCCTTTTCTTCGTTCATATCGAGGCGGCCAAGGAGGGCATCCGCCTGGTTCCGGCGGACGAGGTGCCCTCACTCAAGAGCGTTCTCAAGAGCGGGGGCCACCTCCTCCTGCCCGCCTTCCTCATGGTGTTCGTGCTCATCCAGGGGCACTCTCCCAACCTGGCCGCCGTGGTGGCCATCTATTCCATCGTCGTGGTGAGTTTCCTTCGTCGCGAGACGCGCCTGACGCCCCAGCGTCTTCTGGACGCCCTTGTGCTGGGAGCGCGGAATTCACTGGTGGTGGGCGCCACGGCGGGCGTGGTGGGCCTGATGATCGGGGCCATCATGCTGACCGGGCTGGGGATCAAGTTCAGCGATTTCATCATCAACGCCACGGGCGGCTACCTGTTCCTCACCCTCACGCTCGTGGGCGTCGTCTGCTATATCTTGGGGATGGGCATGACGGTGGTGGCCGCCTACGTCGTGGTCTCCGTCATCGCCGTGCCCGCACTGCAGCAACTCGGCGTTCCGCTTCTGGCCTCCCACCTCGTCGTCTTCTGGTTCATCCTCACCTCGGGCGTCACCCCGCCCGTGGCGCTGGCCGCCTTCGCGGCGTCGGGCATCGCGCAATCGGACGTGAACCAGACGGCGTACGCGGCGCTGCGCATGTCGCTCGCGCTCCTCATCACGCCATTCCTTTTCGCCTACACGAACCTCCTGGAGGTGGGCAACTTTTGGCCCATGCTGCTGACGGCCGTCAGCGTCACGCTCGGTTTTCTGGCCATGGTCGGCGCCTTGCAGGGGTATCTGCTGGCGTCTGTCTCCACGGGACTCCGCGCCCTGCTGGGAGTGTCCGCCGTACTCCTCTTCATGCCTTCGCTGCTTCTGCGCGCGCTGGGATTCCTGGGTCTGGCGGGCGTACTGGTTTCCCAGAAATGGGCCGGAAGCCAGGATTGAGACGAAAAATCCTTGCGGTAAGTGAGGTATTGCGCCCCCGATTGCATTTCATTTCCGCTCGGCTAAAATAGCCGGTTACCGATAGTTCGACAGATCAGCGCTCCGGCGCGGAAATCCCCGCTTACGAAGCCGCAGAACCCGGCGGCGGAAACGTCAAGAAGGAGAGCAAGACATGGTGGAACGCAGAAGTTATTCGGGAATCTTGCCCGCGATGCAGGTTCCCATGCTGGACAACATGGATATCGATGAGGCCGAACTTCGCCGCTTCTCCGGGTGGCTGGCCGGATTCGAGGGAGTGAACGGACTCGTGACCAACGGCCACACGGGCGAGGTATTCTCACTCACGGCGCGCGAGCGCGCCGAAGTGACGCGGATCGTCGTCGACGCCGTCGGCGGGAGCGTGCCGGTCATCTCGGGTCTCGCGTGCGAGGGCATCCGCGACGGCGTCGAGCACGCCGAGATGGCCAGGGAAGCCGGTGCCGACGGGCTGCTCGTGATGCCGTTTCACCACTGGCTGCGCTTCGGGCACCGTCCGCAGCACGTCATCGACTACTTCACGGCAGTCGGCGAGGCGTCCGGCCTGAACCTGGTGGTGCACGTCTATCCCGCGTGGACGAAGGCGAGCTACAGTTCCGAGCTTCTGGGCGAACTCGGCCGGATTCCCTGGGTGACCTGCTTCAAGGTCGGCACGCGCGAGATGTCGCAATACGCTCGTGACATCGCCTCCATCCGTGAGAACGCGCCCGACACGACGATCCTCACCTGTCACGACGAATATCTCCTCGCCTCGATGGTGCAGGGCGTGGACGGCGCGCTCGTCGGGTTCGCCTCGTTCATCCCCGACCTCATCGTGGCGCTCTACGAGGCCGTCAAGGCGGGCGACCTGCGCCGCGCGCAGGAGATACAGGCGCGGATTCTGCCGCTCAAGGAAGTCGTCTATTCGAGCGGCGAGCCCTCAGGGGAGGCCCACGCGCGCATGAAGACGGCGATGGTGCTCGCCGGGCGCTTCAAGTCGGCGGTCGTGCGCCCCCCGAGCGAGGTTGCCAAGGGACGCACGTTCGAGGCGATCAAAAGCGCCGTGGAGGAATCGGGCCTGCTGGAACTCGAAGGCGCGACAACCGGATAGACATTCATCTCTCAAGGAGAAACCAACGAGGGGAGGGAACCCATGCTCAAGAATAGAATGCGCTTCAAGGGTCTGACGCTCGGCCTTTTGCTGGCCGCCCTGATAACGGGCGCAGGCCCTGCGGCATACGCCGCCGATTCGTTCAGCATCGGCGCGATGCGGCCCGGCTCTGCCTGGTACGTCTTCGGCGCCACGCTGGCGCAACTGCTCAAGCCCAGCCTGCCCAAGGGCAGCAACCCCGAGGTCATCGCGCGCGGCGGCGGCGTGAGCAATCCCGCCGCCGTGGACAAGAAAAAGGCGACCATCGCGCTCTCGAACGTGGCCTCCGCGCTTTGGGCCTACAACGGACTCAAGGGCGTCTACAAGCAGAAGCACGAGGGCATTCGCGCGCTCATCGGCGGGCTGAACAAGGTGCGCGTCACCGCCATGGTGACCGAGAGCTACATCAAGCGCACGGGCAACGACACGCTCGAGAAGGCGCTGCTCTCCAAGCCGCCCGCGCGCATCGTCATGAAGCCGGCGGGCAGCACCGTCCCCGTCGTCGCCGACATGCTGATGGACGCGCTTGGCACCAGCCGCAAGGACATGAAGGCGCGAGGGGGCAAGATCATCCAGGTGGCCGCGAACCAGATTCCGGCGATCATCAAGGACGGCCGCGCGGACCTCTACTTCGAGGTCGCCATCCCCAGGCACCCGACGGTGACGGAAGTCACGACCACCAACGCGATGCGCTTCCTGAGCTTTCCGCCCAAGGCGCTCAAGGCCCTCGCCGCCCATGGCTTGAGGACGGCGGCCGTGCCGGGCAAGTGGTTCAAGGGCATCAAGGGCAAGGTGCTGGCGGTCGACCTCGGCACCGTGCTCATCGCGCACAAGGACATGCCGGATTCGCTCGCCTACACCATCACGAAGACGCTGGCCGAGAACAAGAAGGCCATGGGCAAGGCCCACGCGGCCTGGAGATTCTTCAAGCCCGAGAACGGCGGCAAACCGGCCAGCGTCGGGGTGCCGCTGCATCCGGGCGCGGCGAAGTATTTCAAGGAAAAAGGCTGGCTGTAGACCGACCACGACGGGGCGGAGGACAGAGAGTTTCGTCTTCCGCCCCGTTTTCTCGCATCGGGGTTTCATGAGCCATGCGCATGGTCACGCTCGCTATCGGCGCCCTCTGGCTGGCGTTCCAGATGTGGATCGTCTTCTACCCCCAGGCCCCGCTGGTCGAGCGGCCCCTCCACCTGCTTCTGGCGCTGGCGCTCGTCCTGCTCTTTCATCCGCTGCGTAAAAGGGGCGCTCCGCTGCGGCGCGCCCGCCTGACGGACGCTTTGCTGCTGGCGGGAACGCTGGCCGTCTTTGCGTATTACGCTCTCGCCTCGACACGTCTCACCGAACGCATGGAGACCATCGACCCGGTGCTCGCCGTCGACGTGGCGGCCTTCGCGCTCATCATGATCCTGTTGTTCGAGGGCGTGCGCCGCACGGTGGGCTGGCCGCTCCTGGGCGTTCTGCTCGTTTTTTTCGCCTATGCGTTCATCGGCAAGATGCTGCCCGGCGCATTCGGCTTCCGGGGCTTCACGATCGACGAAGTGGTCGAGATCATGACCATGACGACCAACGGCGTGCTGGGCATCACGACGGCGACCTCGCTTCAGTTCGTTTTCTACTTCGTGCTCTTCGGCGCGGTCTACTCAGGGATAGGCGGCGGGCAGTTGTTCATCGACCTGTCGCTCAGGGTGGCAGGCCGCTTCGCCGGAGGGGCGGCGAAGGCCGCCGTCGTGAGTTCGAGCCTGATGGGTTCGATCAGCGGAAGTGCGGTGGCGAACGTGGCGACGACGGGCGTCTTCACCATCCCGCTGATGCGGAAGACCGGCTACGGCCCGGCGCACGCGGGCGCCGTGGAGGCCATCGCTTCCACAGGCGGGCAACTCATGCCGCCCATCATGGGCATCGCCGCGTTCGTGATGGCGGAGTTGCTGCAGATATCCTACGCGCGCATCGCCGCGGCCGGGCTCATCCCCGCGCTCGCGTTCTACGCCGCGATTTTCATCTTCATCGACCTGCGCGCGCGGGCCGAGGGCGCGCTCGCGCTCGGTGCGGGCGAACTGACGCCCGAAGACCCCATCGCGGGAAGGCTGTATCTGCTCCTGCCGCCGCTGGTGCTGATCGCCATGCTGGTAGCGGGCTTTTCGGCCACATACGCCGCCGTCATCGGCACGGCGTCTTGCGCCGTGGTCGCCTATTTTCGCCGCCGTAGCTGGCTGAGCATCTCCGATTGGTGCGAAGTGGTGCGCAGCGGCGCGCGCCAGGCCGCGGAAATCGCCGTGCCCATCGCCGCCATCGGGATCATCATCGCCGTCGCCATCCAGTCGAACCTGGCGCTCAAGTTCTCCTCGGGCCTCATCGGCGCATCGGGCGGCAAGCTGTTTTTCGCCATGTTCCTGATCATCATCGGGTGCCTCATCATGGGGATGGGACTGCCGACGGTCGCCGCCTACATCATCGGGGCGATCCTTTTCGCGCCGGCGTTAAAGGACTTGGGCATCGCCGAGTTGCCCGCGCATTTCTTCGTCATGTACTACTGCGTGCTCTCGATGGTGACGCCGCCGGTGGCGCTGGCGTCGTTTACAGCGGCAGGAATCTCCGGCGCAGGCTCGATGGAGACGAGCCTCATCGCCTTTCGCCTGAGCCTCGTTTCGTTCCTGATACCCTTCGCCTTCGCGTTCGACCCGAGGCTGCTGGGGCAGGGCGATTTGGGGTGGGTCGCCCTGGCGTGCGTTTCGCTGTTCTGCGCGACGAGCGCCTGGGCGGTCGCGCTGAGCGGATACCTCAAAGGTCCCCTGCGCCTGCTCGAACGCGCGCTCTACGGGGCCGTCGCCGTGGCCGTCATTCTGTTCCCCACCGGCGGGGCCGCCTGGGCGCTCGCGTTTGCGGGGCTGCTCGCTCTGGCGGCGTGGGGGCTGTGGCTCGGCCCGCGCTTGCGCGCCGCAGGATGAGGGAAATCCATGGACAGCGAAGCCCTTAATGGAGAATCGACAAGATGAGTTGGCGTCTGTTTCATCACAAAGTGCGTTGTGACGAGCCATTCATGACGATGCGGGTTTGCTTCGCATCGGTTTGCTTTCTGCTGGCGGTCTCCGGTGTTTCGCTGAGCACGCAAGCCTGGGGGGCCGATGCGGCTCCAATGGTCGTGCGCGCCGGATCCCCGAATCCTCCCGCAGTATCCGAGGCCGCCCTGCTGGCCGACCGGATCCTGGCGAGAGAGAGCGACGCATTGCTCCTCGATGAGAAGCGTCGGCGCGAGCTCGCCCGTGAAATCGAGGGTGTACTCAAGCGGCTGAGATACGCACACCCCGAAATGGCAAAAATATCCGCCCGTGCCGCCCATCAGCCCGGCGTGCTTCTCCTGGGCGTAAAGCCTGGGTTGTTCCGGGCGGTCGCAGACCTCCTGGAAGACAAGAACGGACCCGTGGCGCTGCGCACCGGCAATGCGGCGTTCGACGCCTTGAACGCGAAGCTCGGGTTACAGGCCGTGCGGCCATACCGCCACACCGGCGTCCTCGTCATGCACGTGAGCGAGCGCGCAAACCTCGGGGCGGCGCGGCGGGCGTACATGAAGATAGCGGGAGTCGAATACGCGGAGCCCGATGCGTACCTGGGCGACGGCTCCGACATCGAGGCGGCGAAAACGGGCGGCGTCTGGCATATCGTCGTCCGCAAGGCATGGGGGGACTGCCCCTCCGGCTGTATGTACAAAAAGCTGTTTTTCTTCACCGTGAAGGAGGGGCAAGTCGAGCGGGTCGAACCGCCGCGCGCGGTGGATACCCTCGCGTTCCGGAAACTCCTCTGGATAAGAAGGTGGCGTTGACGCCGGATGCCTGAGGTGAGAGGCTCACACCCGCTTCCAAGTGAAAAATAAAGATTGATCGGGAAGAACAGGGGTAGCAGGGTCATTATCCACCAGTCGAGAGACGTACCCGAGGAGGAACCTGAACAATGAACATCGCATACGTTTTCGCCACCGACATGTCGGCGACCTACAAGCTGGGCACCATGATCCTGCCGCAACTCGAATCCGGCAACCACGGGGTGAACGTCGTCGGCATGTTCTTCTTCGACGACAACCTGTTCTGCCTGCGCGAGGGCGACGAGGTGGGCGAGCGACTGGCCAAAGTCGCCGCGGAGCAGAACATCCTCCTCATGGTCTGCGATCAGTGCGCCGTGCGGCGCAACCTCGCCGAGGGCACGTTCGAACAGTGCGGCTCCGGCGACGTAAAGGCGAAGGGCCTGGTGGCCGGCGTGGGCGCCGGCTGCTTCCCGCAGCTCTACGCCGCGCTCGCCCCCGCCGCGCCGGATCTGGTGATTACGCTGTAAGGGTTTGGCGGTCGGTATTTTTTTGTGATTCGGCAGGGACAGGTCGCGACCTGTCCCTGCTTTTTCTCGTGTGGCCTGTTCCCCCGGGAGGGGCGGTTCGTGAACCGTCCGTAATGACTCAGCAGGATTCGAGCACGCAGTAGGAGTGCAGCCCCGTCCACTCGGCGAGAGCCGGGGCGGATTCGGGCGCGCAGCGCATGCAGACGTCCAGCATGGCGCCTGAACGGATGATACGGAACCTGTTCCCCTTCTCGAAGGCGGAGAGGTCGTCGAAGCCCGTCACCCATTTCGCCCCGAAATTCGTTTCGAAATAGTCCGAGGTCGCCGTCATCGTATCGTTCCCGGACGTGCGGTTGATGATTTTTTCGGAGAAATAATCGAAGGCGACGATGAAGCGGGGAACCTGCGCGCGCAGCCTCGCCAGAAAATCATGGATCAGATCAACCGGCAGATACATGGTGTTCCCCTCCCAGATGAACAGGGTGGGGGCCTCCAGGTCGAAGCCGGCCTCGACGAGTTCTTCCGGAAGGTCGAGTTCGAGGTAATTGCCGGCAATCGCGTGGCAGGGCGCGACGCCGCGGGCTTCCAGAGCCTTGTGCTTGAATTCGAGCACCCCCGGCTGATCGACGTCGCAGAAGCTGACGCCATGGGTGCGAAACATGTGGGCGCGCATGTCGAAGCCCGCGCCCAGCGTGACGACTTGCTTCACGCCGTCAGCTATCGCGCTTTCTAAGGTTTCGTTCATGATGCGCACCCGGTAGCGCGCCGTCTCCCGCACCGCCGGAAAAGTATGGATGAGCTCGCGGTACTTCGCCGTCGCCTCCTCGTCGACGAACCATGCAGCAAAAGGGTCCTCGAACAGGGGGCGCGCCTCGTCTTTTTCCATCTGCCGAACGCATGAAGGGAAAAACGCCGTGGAGCCGACCTCGTTGATTTCCACGAAATTCAGGACGCCTTGAGCACGCAGTAGGAATACAATTTCAGCAGGTCGGCCGCCTGGCCCATATACTCTTTGACGGCCGCCACGGACTGCGGCGCGCGGCGCTCGCCGAACTCCATGAGGCTTTCGGATTCGATGGCTTCGAGACGGTGTTTTTCCTGGAACACGGAAAGATCGTCGAAACCCGTCACCCATTTCACCCCGAAGCTGCTTTCGAACATATCCGTGATTTCGGTGATTCTCTCATCGCCGGACGTGCGGTTGATGATCTTTTCGGAGTAATAATCGAAGGCGATGGCCAGGCGCGGAATGCGCGCGCGCAATCGACCCAGGAAATCATGAATCAGGTCGAGCGGCAGGTACATGGTGTTGCCTTCCCATATGAACAGGATGGGCGCTTCGAGGTCGAAACCGGCTTGGCCGAGTTCCCGGGGCAGGTCGACTTCCAGGTAGTTGCACTTGATTCCGGGGCAGGGCGTGACGCCGTGGGTTTCGAGCACCTTGTTCTTGAATTCGATCACCGCCGGTTGATCGACGTCGCAGAACCTCACGCCTTCGGTCTGATAGATATGGGCGCGCATGTCGAAGCCAGCACCCAAAGAGACGATCTGCTTCACGCCGTCCTCGATGCCGCGCTCGACGACCTCGCTCATGACGCGAACCCGGAAACGAACCAGTTCCACCGAGGGCGGAAAAACGCGTATCAGTTCCTGGACCTTCTCCTCTATCGCCTCGTTGACGAACCACGCCGCGTAGGGGTCGTCGAACAGCTTGTGCTCCTGGTCTTTTTCCATCGCCCGCATGCAGGAAATGACGAACGCGGTTGCGCCGATTTCGTTGATGTCCATGGAACTCAGGCCGCCTTGAGCACGCAGTAAGAATAGAGTTTCAACAGGTCGGCCGTGACGTCCATAAACTCCTCAATGGCCGCTGCGGATTCCGGTGCGCGGCGCTCGCCGACTTCCAGGAGGCTTTCGGATTTCACTACTTCGAGGCCGTGTTTTTCCGTCAGAACAGAGAGGTCGTCGAAGCCCGTCACCCATTTCACCCCGAAGTTGCTTTCGAAAAGGTCCGTGAATTCGCTGATTCTCTCATCGCCGGAGGTGCGGTTGATCACCTTTTCGGAGAGATAATCGAAAGCGATGGTCATGTTGGGAACCTGCGTGCGCATTTTATCGAGGAAGTCATGGATAAGTGTGAGCGGCAGGTACATGGTGTTGCCTTCCCATATGAACAGGATGGGCGCTTCGAGGTCGAAACCCGCCAGGCTGAGTTCCTGGGGCAGGTCGACTTCCAGGTAATTGCACTCGATCCCGGCGCAGGGCGTGACGCCGCCTGCTTCGAGGACCTTGCTCTTGAACTGCAGGACCGCAGGCTGGTCGACGTCACAGAACCTGACGCCCTCGGTCTGATAGATATGGGCGCGCATGTCGAAGCCCGCGCCGAGCGAGACGATCTGCTTCACGCCGTCCTCGATGGCGCGCTCGACGACCTCGCTCATGACGCAAACCCGAAAACGCACCAGCTCCCTCGCGGGCGGAAAAACTTCTATCTGCTCTTGCACCTTTCCCTCGATTTCCTCGTTCACGAACCACGCCGCGTAGGGATCGTCGAACAGCTTGTGTTCTTGCTCCTTCTCCATGGCGCGGATGGAGGATACGAAAAATGCGGTTGCGCCGACTTCGTTGATGATGTCCACCGCCGTGGCTCCTCTGGGTTGGGTATGACGCTCCATTCCCCGGGGTGAAGGGTAGGTGCGCCTCGTGTCGTCCTCGTATGCCCTCGTTTGACCAGACGGGATGATAGCCGAGAGCGGCGGGAGCGGGCAATGAAAAAATAGCGATCACATGCTCCCGCAGCACCCCGGAAAATGACCGAGGGTCCTCCTCAGTCCACGACCGCTATCGCGTTGACCTCCACCAGGCATCTGGGGTCGGTGGCGAGGCGTACGACCTGAAGCGTGGTGGAGGCGGTCCGGTGGTCGCCGAAATACTCTTTCCGGATGGCCCCCGCCTCTTCTGCGCCCTCCATCGTCGTCGAGAAGAACTGGAAGAAGACGATGTCGCTGAACGCCCCGCCCACGGCTTCCAGGCTTTTCTTCAAGTTCTCAAGGGCCATGCGCGTCTGGGTGGGCAGATCGTCTGGCAGCGTGTCGAACTCCTCGGGCCGGTGGGGGTGGTGGTGATAGGGCGGCGCGGCCGTAACGCCCGCGAAATAAACGGTCGTCCCCTCGCTCGCCTTGATGGCCATCGAGTAGGGCGTCCAGACGTCGAGCCTGTCGGGCCAGTCCACACACTCAATCTGCTTCGGCATTCTCGGTCTCCTTCAGAAAGAAAAAGTCGAAAAAATGGGTAATGCGCTGCAACCAGGGCCGGGGGAGGCGATCCTTCCCGGCGCCCCGCCCGGCTACTCGGCCGGCAGGCCGGTGATCCGCGAGCTGATTTTGATCCGGTAGATGTGGTTGTTGCCTGCGCCGTGGAGAAAGGAGATCACGTCGCGCAGGTATTTCTCGACCGGGCACTCGCGCATGTAGCCCAGCCCGCCGTGCACCTCGAGCGCCAGGCGGCAGACCTCATATGCTGCCTCCGAGCAGACCACCTTGGTGAGCCACGACATTTTGGGGTCATACTCCTCGGCGTGATCCACCGCCCAGGAGGTCCGCCACAAGACGGAGCGTGCCGTCTCCAGCCTCGTGTACATCTCCCCGATCATCTGGGCGACGGACTGATGAGCGCCGATGGGTTTTCCGCCCTGCACCCTCTCCTGTGAATAGCGCACGGCTTCCTCGAAGGCGGCCCGGCCCGCGCCCAGCACGGTCGCCCCGTAGCCGCCCCGTCCGCGCGCGATGCGGCTCGTGCGCAGTGCCTCGGCCTGCCCCTCTTGCTCCCCCAGCCGGTTGATTGCGGGGACTTCCGCGTTCTCGAAGACGAGCGTGGCGTTGCTGAGAAGCCTTCTGCCCATCTTGTCGTGGACCCGGCCGACGCTCAGTCCCGGCGTGTCCGCGGGGACGAGAAACGGCGTCATGCCCTTCAAGCCCCCTTGTGTCCTGTCGGTGCGCGTGTAGACGATGTAGAGCCTGGCCGTCCCGCCGTTGCTGATGAAGCTCTTGACGCCGCTGAGGCGGTAGACGTCCCCTTTTCGCTCGGCGCGCATCTGAACGCCCGCGCCGGGTGCGTCGTAGGGCAGGACGTGATCGGTGCCGGCATCGGGTTCCGTCATGCACGTCGCCAGATGATAGCGGTGATCCGAGACGAACGCCGGGAGGAAGCGCTCTTTTTGCTCGTCGTTCGTCCAGTGTTCAAGGATGGGGGTGAACTTCCAGGTCTGATCGAAGGTGGCGGCCACGCCGAGGTCGCCGGCCCCGAGTTCCTCGCCCACGATGGAGAGGGTGAGCATGTCGGCCCCGCCGCCGTGCTCATCAGACAGCGCCAGCGTGCGGAGGCCGAGCCTGGACCCCTCCTCGACGACGTCGTAGGGGATGCAGTCGAGCGGGTCGGGGTTCCTGTCGTACTCCGCGGCGATGGGGCGCACGTGGCGTTCGACGTAATCACGCGCGAGTTTCTGGAGCACCTTTTGTTCGTCGGTCAGGGAAAAGTCCATCGGGATTCCTCAACTATTTCCGGCAATGAGACCCTCGCGTACCTTGGGCATGGTGACCGCGAGGTCCAGAATCGGCAGCCCGTGGGAGGGCGCGACCACGGCGACGCCCAGCTCTTCGAGCAGCTCTTCCAGGCGGTCCGAATAGATGTTCATGTCGGCGAAGCGCGTCCAGAACAGCGCCCGCTCCGCGAACACGCCCAGTACGTCCGCCAGATCGAGCGAGGTGGCTTCTTCCGCGACTTGCCCGCAGTGGCCGTCCCAGTGGTAGTGGCTGTAGGCGAAGCCGTCCCCCGGGAAGAGGGCGCGCGCGCCGGTGTCGAACCCCCAGAGCGAGGTTCTGAGATCGCGGATGACTGGCTCGACGGCGATGAACCGCCTGTCGCCCAGGTCGATCTCGTCGCCGACCTCCATGTGCTTCATCCTGTGCGCATGCTCGGGGTAGGAGAGGTGGTAGTCGCTCACGTCGCAATGGACCGTCATCTCGGGGTATGCTTCGAGCAGCCTTCCGAGTCTGCCCGCGTGGGGCGTTTCCTGGTGCGAGAGAAAGAGGTATTTCAGTTCGGAGCCGCGCTCGGCCAGAATTTCGCGAACCTGGCGGGATACGACCGGGTAATCCCCCTGGTGGCCCGTTTCGACCAGCATCGAGCCTTCTTTGCCGATGAGGAGAAAGGCCGCGTTGTAGCTGTGATAGATCTTTCCCTTGTGGTGCTGTTCGTGGCAGATGCCGAGCCAGAAGATGCCGGGAGCGATTTCGCGCGGGAGGGGATTGTCCTTCGCGTCCATGATTACCTTTCCATGTTGCGGGGGACGTAGCGCGGCGAGACGACGGAGCGGTCCAGATCGCGCAGAACCTCGTCGAGCACCGTGAACTGGCGTTCGACTTGTTCGCGCCCGAGGAGGATGGCTCCGTAACCGGGGGCGATGTTCTCGATGTCGTAGCTCTCGAAGACGTCGGCGATGCCCTTTCTCATCGGTCCGGTTTCCACACCCTCGAGCCACCAGTAGCGCGTGTTCAGCAAAAACGAGCGCACGAATGCGGAGGTCGCCACCCCCTCGTCCTCCACCGCCCAGGGGCCTTCGGGGTCGTCCCCCCACACGTGGCTGAACATGTCCGATGAGAAGAGGGTGCGGGTGGCTTCGTCGTAGATCCACATGGTGGTGATGAGGCGGATGGGCGCGTTGATGCCGTGGATGACGCGATTCTTGTTCCCGCCGACGCGGCATTCGAGCTCGTTTCCAAGGACGGTCGTGGGGAATATCTGATCCTCCTCGCTCTTGGGGCCGAACTCCTTCACGTCGAAATCGAGCCAGAAATCCATGTCGGGCCGCCGAGCGAAGCACTCCACGACGTTGAACTCCCTGGCGAGGGCCGCCGCGTTTCCGACGGACATGAACTCGTTCAGCCTGAGCGGGTAGATCGAAAGCGGGGTTTCGGGTGTGATGATCGAGCCTATCTGCTCGAAGAGGGAATCCCTGTGCCCGCCATAGCCCGTGTCGAGGAGAATCGCGCCGTCTTCCTCGCAAAGCAGATAGCAGTTGGACGGAGCGAACCCCCTGGCGCTCAGAGGATAGGCGCTTATCCGCCCGTCGAGCTCGAATACGTTGTGCAGGGCGTAGGCCTTGCCGCCTCCCAAATCCGTGATGCAGCTATGGGACAACACACTGCTGTTGGTCATGAATGCATTTCTCCGTGTTGCCCTTTGGAAAATAGCCGCGATTCTCTCCCGATCTTCGGGTTCCCTCGCACATTGGGATTTTCAAGATGTTGACATTAGACAGGAATTGAGGCGTTTTTGCACCTTCCTCAAGGCAATTGCAGGGCGAACGTCATGACCCCTCTACTGGACGCCATGCAAAGCGCCCCTCCGAAAACGTCCATTTGTAAATTTCACCGAGAAATGGTATCGTAAATCATACCTATCACCCACAGCAGTGGGGGTCCTACCTACCCCATCATACCCACCCCTCAGAAGGAGGAAGACCATGTCGATCTCCAAACGCATTCTTGTTCTCGTAGCTGTTCTTGTTTTGTGGGCCGCTCCGGCTCTCGCCGCCAAGAAGTTCCCCTCCAAGCCGATGGAACTGGTGTGCACCACATCGCCCGGTTCGAGCGTGGCGGTCTGGTGCCAGCTTCTCGCCCAGGAGTTTCCAAAAGTGCTCGGCGTTCCCATGCGGGTGACCTTCAAGAGCGGAGGCTCGCAGCACGAGCCGGTTCTCTACGTCTCGGGCAAGCCCGCCGACGGGCACATCATCATGCACATCAGCGCGAGTTTCTACGGGTATTTCCACCTGCCGCACTACAGGAGGTCGTACGACGACTTCCAGACGCTGGCCCAGGTGGAGAAGCACGTTTACGGCGTCGCGGTGAAGTGCAACAACAAGTACGGCATCAAGACGTTCGAGGATCTCGTCGCCTACGCCAAGAAGAATCCCGGCAAACTGTCGATGGGCTCCAACAAGAGAGGCTCCACCCACCACCGCCATCAACTCGCTTTCCTGAAGGCCGCGGGCATCGGGGACAAGGTCCGCACGATCTTCTACCGGGGCGACGGCAACGTGGTGAAGGACGTACTCGGCGGCCACCTCCCCAGCGGGCAGGCCTCGCCACGCACGTGGAGGCCGCATATCGAGGCGGGAACCATCTGCCCGCTCGTCTCGCAGACCCACAAGCGCCTCTCGCACGACCCGATCTGGAAGAACGTCCGGAGCGCGGTGGAAGTCGGCCTCAAATACGACCTCCCGCTCCACTGGCAGGGCCTCATGGTCAAGCGGGGCACGCCTCCGGAAGTCATGAAAATACTGGAAGACGCCGTGTACAAGGTGACCAGCTCGCCTGACTACAAGGACTATCTCGCCAAGGGGACGCACATCGTCCTGGACGTCAAGACGGGCTCGGAGTGGCTCAACAAGGACATGGCGAAGAACCAGGCGGTCGTGAAACAATTCATGATCGACCACAAGATCATCAAGAAGTAGAGGGTTTTCGAGCGGACGGCGGAAGGTTCCGCCGTCAATAAGGCGCGGACATGACGGAAGAAAAAGAAAACAGCGCGTCCTCTCCCTATGAGTTGAAGGTTCCGATGAGGGCGGCGGTGTTGACCACCACCGCCCTCATCCTGGGGGGACTCGCGTTTCTCTACTACGAAACCTTCAAGATGCAGCCTCCCTACGAGCCGGGGTATCCGGGCGACGCCTTTTTTCCCCGGCTGGCGCTCGGTTTCTCGATTATCTGGGCGGTGATCATCCTGGCGCGCGGGTTTTTCCTGCCCCAGGCGGCGCAGGCCGAGGGAGACGAGGAGCCATATCTACAGGGGCATTGGCTGGAGTTCGCCTCCATCGTCGCGTTCGTTTACCTCTACGCGCTTCTGCTCGAACCGATAGGGTTCGAGATCATGACCATCGTTCTCATGATGTGCCTGCTGGTCCCGCGCATGCGGGTGGAATCGGCGCCGCGCGGCGCGCTGCTGCTGGGGTTCGCGTTGTCTTTTGTGACGATGATCGTCCTGTATCTGGGGCTGGTGCCGATGCTCAATATCCCGTTGCCGCTCAAATTCCTGCCGATCTATATCCTCTAGGGCCGCAATCGATGGAAGGGAAGTGATAGATGGAAGGAACTCTCGGGCACATATTCGCAGCGACCGGCCAACTCGCCTCGCCCGCGATCCTCGCGATCATGCTGGGGGGCGTCGCGGTCGGCGTCCTCATGGGCGCCATGCCGGGTTTCGGCAGTTCTCAGGCGCTGGCCCTTCTCTTTCCGCTGACCTTCAAGATGCCGGTGGAATACGCGACCATGTTCTTCCTCGCCGTCTATTCCGGGGTCGAATACGGGAGCTCCATACCGGCCATCCTGATCCGCACGCCGGGGACGGGGGCGTCCGCCGTCACCGTTCTCGACGGCTACACCATGACCCGCAACGGACTCGCGCGAAAGGCGCTGCGCATCTCCCTCTACTCGGGCGTCATCGGCGGCGTCACCAGTACGCTCATCTTCATCATCGCCGGCACTTCGCTCGGCAACATCGCCCTGATGTTCGGGCCGGGCGAGTTGTTCGCGGTCGGCGTGTTCGGCCTGTCGATCGTGGCGAGCTTCTTCGGAAAAGACGCCGCGCGCGGTTTCCTCGCCACGGGCATCGGATTGTTGTTGGCCACGGTCGGGAGTTCGGGTTTCGGCGGGCTGCGGTTCACCTTCGACCAGGGATATCTGATGGACGGCATTCCGCTCGTCGTCGTCATCATCGCCTTCCTGGCGGGGCCGGAGGCGTTCAATCTCCTGGTGGAGCACAGGCGCACCATCGAGAGCAAGGAAACCGCAGCGCAAGGCGCCGCCGATGAGCGCAACCGGATTCTGCCGTCGGAAGTCAAAAGGCTCATCCCCACCTGGATTCGCGCGAGCCTCATCGGAACGGGGGTTGGCGCCGTGCCGGGAGCGGGCGGTTCCATCGCCGGGATGCTGGCCTACAGCGAGGAGAGGCGGTGGTCGAAGCGCTCGGAGGAGTTCGGCACCGGCATCATCGAGGGCGTCGCCGCGCCCGAGTGCTCGAACAACGCCCTGGTCGCAGGCACGCTCGTGCCCTCGCTCTCGCTCGGCATTCCGGGTTCGGGCGGCGCGGCCATTCTTTTAGGCGTGCTGATCAGCAAGGGTCTGGTTCCCGGCCCGCTGCTCTTCCGGGACAACGGGACCTTCGTGATGACGGTGTTCATCGGCCTTTTCGTGATCAACCTCATGCTCCTGTGCACGGGACTCGTCGGTACCCGCGCCTTCAGCTTAGTCGCCAAGGTGCCCCGCCGCATCCTGGGGCCGTTCGTCCTGATTCTCATCGTCGTCGGCAGCTACGTGTATGCGAACTACACGGCCCACGTCGTCATGGTGCTCATCCTGGGGGCGCTCGCCTACTTCTTCGAGAAGGTTAACATTCCCGTCGTGCCCATCGTGCTCGCGTTCATCATGGGGCCGATTATCGAGATCAACCTGAGCCGCGCGCTCACGATCTCGGGCGGAGATATGTGGGCGCTCCTCTCCAGCCCCATCACGGCGACGATACTCGTGCTCTCGCTCATCACGGCGGTCTACAGCATGGCCGCGATGTTACGGGCGGCGCGGCTCGGGCTGACAGGGGGAACTCCCGCCGAATAGGCGGGAAAGGTGGGGCGCTCGCCCGGTTGTGGTAGTCTCATCAACGATATGCCCGAGGCGTCAGGATCGCAGTAGTTGTAGTCGCCTGCACTGCCAGCCAGGTGGTTAGCGCCCGCATCACTTGCATACCGCCACCCGTGAACACGTGCTCGAGGTTCCAGGCAAGCGGATGGGGAATTGAATTCGTTCTCCAGTTATTTGCCGACGCGCCCTCGGTTGCCGCGGGAATTTCCGATAATCGGAGGACACTGATTTTTTAATGCAGGAGAAAATCATGGGTGAAAAGCTGGGAATGATCGGACTGGGAAAGATGGGACTCCCGCTCTCGCGGCAGATGATGGCGGACGGCCACGAGATCGTCGGCTACGACATCGACCCCGCGCGGATGAAGATGCTGGAGGAGGAAGGCGGGCGCCCCGCCGCTTCGGCGCGGGAAGTGGCCGAGCAAAGCGACATCACTTTCAGCATTCTCTTGAAACCCGAGCACATTGAGGAAAACACGTTCGGCCCGAAAGGCATCGTCGCCGCCGGAAAGAAGGGTCTCATTCACGTCGAAATGAGCACCATGGAGCCCTCCTTTCAGGCTGATCTGGCTGCGCGGCTCGCCGCCGAGGGGGTCGAGATGCTGGATGCGCCGATATCGGGTTCCCACAACCGGGTCGATACGCGAACCATTTCCTTCATGGTGGGCGGCAAAAAAGAAGTATTCGATCGGGTCAGGCCGATTCTTGATCCGCTGGCGGCGGATGCGGCCCACACGGGTCCGAGCGGAACCGGGGCCACCATGAAAGTCGTGACCAACCTTTTCGTCAACTCGTGCACGGCGCTGTTCGCCGAGTTGATCGTGGTGGGCGAGCGCGCGGGGCTCTCGCATGAGATCATGAAGCATTGCCTCTCGAAGGGTTCCGTGCAGGGTTCCATGCTTTCACAGACTGCTCCCAGAATGTTCGAGAGAGATTTCGCCCCGCGCGGGGCGGTGGAGATATTCGTGAAGGACATGGGCCTCGCGATCAAGCTTGCCGAGGAACACGGGGTCGAACTCGCCGTGGTTCCCGCGGCGCGCAAGATGTTCGAGCGGGCCGAGGCCGCCGGCTGGGGAAAGGACGACGCCAGCCGCGTCATTGAGGTGTACGAAGGGAAGGATATGCAATAGTCCTGCGGCGGTGGAAGCCGGCGCCCGAGGGCGGTCTCGTAGATTTTTTGCGTTCTCGGAAAATCGGCTATTCCATTGAAACCGATGGGAAATACCATACGCCTCCTTTTTTCGTGCCTATCGTCCCCATTTGTTTTTTGGGACGAATCCATAATAGTCTTGAGCGGCATACTCGGACCATAACAATTGAATTTCATACAGTGGCGGGGAGAATATGAGCGTTGTCGATATCCAGGTGGAAGGGGGTTGCCATAGCGATTTTTCGACCGTGGCAGAAACGTTCCGGGAGAACTTCGCGAGCCGGAGCGAGTTGGGGGCCGCCGTCTGCGTGTACAGGGACGGCGAGAAGGTCGTGGACCTCTGGGGAGGCCACCGCGACGACGCCCGCACGCAGCCCTGGACGGAAGACACCATCGTACTCATGAGTTCCATCGCCAAGAGCATGAGCGCGCTCGCGGTCCACATGCTCGTGGACCGGGGCCAGGTTTCGCTGGACGAACCGGTGGCGCGGTATTGGCCGGAATTCGCCCAAAGCGGCAAGGAAAACATACTGCTTCGGCACACCATCAGCCATCAATGCGGCGTCATCTTCTGTGACGCGGCGAAGCCCGGCGACTTTTTCGATTACCCGGCCCAGGTGGCCGCCATCGCAGCCCAGGAACCCGCATGGCCCGCGGGTTCGAAGGGCGCATACAATTCCATCAACTTCGGTTTCATTCACGGGGAGATCGTCCGCCGGGTGAGCGGCAAGCGGATCCGCGACTTCATCCGCGAGGAGATTACGGGCCCGCTCGGCGCGGACTACAACGTCGGTCTCAATGAGGAAGAACTCGCGCGCGTCGCGCCCATGCACCGGAATCCCGAGAACAAATTCTGGGAGATGGGGGAAAAGCCCGGCACGATGCTGCACAGGGCGTGGGGAAGCCGGCCGCTGGGCGTCGATCTGGTGAATTGCCGTGAGAACCGCGTGGGCGAGAACCCCTCCTCTGGCGGCCACGGAAACGCCCGCGCCATCGCGCGCGTGTACGCGATGCTGGCGGGTGGCGGCGAAATCGGCGGCGTCCGCCTGCTCCGGCCCGAAACGGTGGAGCGGCTCTCCAAGGTTCAGTGGGAGGGCGTCTGCGCGATGACCGGCGCGCCCCGGCGGATGGGCTTGGGCTTCATGCACAACTCCCCGCCCAACTCGCCGATGGGACCCAACATGAAGGCCTTCGGCCACGGCGGCTCCGGCGGGGCGTTTACGTTCTGTGACAGGGAGCGGAACATGGCCTTCGGCTACTGCACCAACTACCAGCCCGAGGGGAATCCCCCGGGAATCCGCGCCCGCTCCCTGGTCGCGGCCGCTTTCGGCGAAGCACCGGACTGGGAACCCGGGGCGGAGGAACCATTGTAGTCGAGTGATTCTCCATTCGTGGGTGTGATTTCGACTAAACTGGTAGGGTTTAACCCCTCTTCTTCAAATTGAAGTGAATGGCGGAGGCGTTGTCGAACGCTCACTGCTCTTGCGTCGGCAACATCGAGAGCGTCATCTCCGCCTCTGCCGATACTTCGAGAACATGGTTGACTATGACGTCCATCGGGTCGCCGTGTTGGGACAGGAAAGCGATTGCGCCGCGAAGCAGCGCCTCCGAGCGTTCTCGGCCCACACTCGGCAAGATGACGAGGCCGGGATGCACGTCCCGTGCAGCGGCAAGGGCGCGGAAATCGCGCGCGTTGGCCGTCACGAGTACGAGGTCCTGCTCGATACATCTGGCCAATACGTTGTGATCCGACGCACCCAGCCCACCGAAGTCGCGCGGATGCAGAGCAACATGATCCCCCTCGGCATTCAGGGTTTGGGCAACTCTGGGGGACAGACACTCATCAAGAAACATCCGCACCACTCGGCTGCAACCGCCGCTCAGGCCACGTTTCGCCAGGGTCTGCCGGACGGGCGTCCTCGGAGAGGATGGGTTTTGGCGTATATCTCGGCGGCCTCGAACGCTTCGCGCGGGATTTCCTGATAGTCCTCTACGAGATCGTCGACGCTGTCTCCGTCCTGCAGCCGCCCAAGAATCGCGTAAACCGTCAACCGTGTCCCGGCGATAACCGGTGTGCCGCCGAGGATATTCTCATCTGATGTGATGTATCGATCTCGGGCTTTTCGGTATCGTTCGGCCTTACGCAGAGCGTCTGCCGCCAGGCGATCGAGATCGAGCATCGCGCCGGGTGTAAATTCGATTGTCTCGAGCTGCATGGGCTCGATCCGAATCATATTCGTCCAAATCGCCCGCTTATGGCGCAAAGGGAGGTCCGTAAGGTTGGCTGCCTTCAGGGCGTGGAAATAGACCACGGCGCGGATTGGGAGATAGCGCGTCGTGCCGCCACGAAGACGGGCCGGGCCGGCGAGGGGCCGCAAGACGCGGGCTTCCACGGTTTTTTCAATTGCCGTCCGGGGTACTCCCGAGAGGGCGGCGGTTTCTCGAATCGTCAAATCGGCCGTGATAGGCATAATTCATCCCCTTTTGGGAATGAATATAGGACAAGGCCGTATGGTTTGCAAGGCTTGCAAGGCCGGACCATTCGCGTTCCGGATGGTAAGCTGCGCCCGCGTTCAAGCAATGGCTTGCCGATCATGGAGTTGTTGAAAAACTCCCTCAAGGAGAGAGGGGGAATCCTTCCTTCCCTGTCGGGATTGATGAACAAGAAATTGTTTCGAGTTTCATCGCCCATGGGTTCCGGGGTCGTCGCTTCAGATCACGCCGTCTTCCTTGAGCCGGTCGATCTCTTCTTTCGCGAGGCCGAGCAGATCACCCAGAATCTCCTCGTTGTGCTGGCCGCTGAGCGGAGCGGGTTTGTCGTAGCCGCCGGGGGTTTTGTTGAATTTGAGCGGAAAGGCGGCCGTCTTGACGCCGCTCAAGGGACCCAGCGCGGGGTGGGGGAGGTCTTCGAGCATATTCCGCTCTTTCAGGTGCGGCCAGGCGAGGATGTCCCGGATGGTGTGGACGGGTCCGCAGATGACGTCGAAGCGGCGAAGTGCGGAGAGCGCCTCCTCCACGGTGTGCTTTTCCGTCCACTCGGTGATGACGGCGTCCACCTCGTCGTTGTGTGTGATGCGGCCGCTTAAATCAGCGTAGCGTGGGTCGCCCACCAAGTCCTCGCGCCCCACGGCGCGCAGGATGTTGTTCCAGTGCTCATCGGTGCCCGAGCCGACCACCAGCCAGCCGTCGCTCGCCTCATATGCGTTGAAAGGGGATAGGCGCATGATGCGGTTTCCCAGTCGTTCGGGCAGCCCCAGCGCCTCGTAGCAGTCCATCGGTTCATCGAAAACGAGCGATAAGAGACAGTCCACCATGGAGACGTCCAGCCACTGCCCCTGGCCCGTGCGCTCGCGGTGTAAGAGCGCGGTGGTGATGGTGCCGAAGGCGAACGTGCCCCCGATGCTGTCCGCGATGGCGGAGCCCGCCTTGGTGGGGGGGCCGTCGGGGAAGCCGGTCAGGTTCATGAGGCCCGAGACCGCCTGGGTGACGGCGTCGTAGCCCTTGAGCCGCGCGTCGGGGCCGCTTTGCCCGTAGCTGGTGATGGAGCAGTAGACGAGCCGGGGGTTGCGTTTTTCGAGCGTCTCGTAGTCGATTTTGAGCCTTTTCGTTACGCCCACCGAGAAGTTCTCGACGAGCACGTCGGCCTCATCCACCAGGCGGTAGAAAAGCTCCAGCCCGCGCGGCTCCTTGAGGTTCAAGGTCAGGGATTTCTTGTCCCGGGTCCGCTTCAGGTAGGCGATCCCCAAGTCGTCCTCGGTTTGCTTGTGGAAGGACACGCCCTCGGGGCCGGCGAAGGGAGGCCCCATGGCCACGACGTCGCCCGTGGCCGGGTGGTTCACCTTGATAACCTCTGCCCCCAGACCTGCCAACAGGAGCGTCGTCCAGGGCCCCGAGTAGAACTGGGTCAGGTCCAGCACCCGGAATCCTTCGAGTGGTTTCGGCATTAGTGGCTCCTTGGTCTGATATCGCCCCGCCGCCATTCCGGCTTTCGGCGGAATGACGAACCAGGAAACGCATAGGTCGCCTTTGGCAGCGACAGGTCGCGACCTGTCCCTACGGGTGAGGGATCAACTTACATGCGGCTCACCGTTGTTTTCCGTTTCGTTATGACACAACTGGAAGTGGTTGACCGTCCCCGCCGCCGTTCGCCTTCTCTTTCACGCGGCGCGCCTCGTCCATGGGGCACAGGGTGATGCAGGTCGCGCACATGTGCGGCGCGTTCTCGGTGAAGGCCATCATGCGTCCGGCGAGCTGGAGTTCGGGGTAGCCGTAGCGAGTCTTGAACACGTCGACGGCCTTCTCCGCCGAGACTTTTTGGGGGTACATCACCATGCACTTGTAGTGGTCCACCGCCCCGTCTCCGGGCAGCGCATGCGCCGGACAGGGCTTGATGCACTTGTAGCCGCACTGCACGCAGAATTCGGGCACCACGCCGTATCGTTTGGGCGGGTCGGCTTCGAGCGGGGCCGACGTGATGACGGCCCCCAGCCGTATGCGCGAGCCGTATTCGGCGGTGATGAGGTTGTTGTTCACGCCGATTTCGCCCATGCCTGCGTTCACCGCCGCGAGCCTCAAGTCAAAAGAACCCTGCATGAACACCTCGGGTTCCGCGCCTTCGCGCAGAATGCGGAGCGAGGGGATGTCCCGTCCGGCAGGCGTGGGCAGCGCCATGTGTCCCTCATCCTCGAGCCAGAGCGCCAAGCGGTATGAGAGCTTGTTGATCCAGGCTTCGTGCCCGTAATAGCCGAATTCGAGATAACCCACCGAAGGCCGGGGCGTGGCGTTGCCGAAGGGCATCCGGCGCGCGAAGACGACGACGCTTCTGGCGCCCTTCACCAGGTCTTGGGGCTTGCAGCCGGGGAGCGCTTTCTCGTAGCCCTCGCACGAGGAAATGTTTACGAGGTCCGCGCCGAATTCACGGGCCTGCGCCTTGACGCCGCCTGAGGAAATCGCGGTGCTTGAGCCGTTTTCCATCCTAGGGATTCTCCAGCAGGGCCGGGTCGATGACCTTGAGCGCGTCTTCATCGGTCCAGGATTCGCGGTGAAAGGGATTATCCGCGAAATCGCGGCCCTGATCCATCGGGCAGAGCGCGATGCAGGTGCTGCATGGGTGCGGCGGGCTATCGGTGTAGGAGAGGCCCTTGGCCGCCATGATCATGGGCTTGCCCCGGAACAGTTCCTTGAAATGGGTGAGGGCCTTTTCCGGCGCGACCAGATCCGGCCGGATGACCATGCAGCGGTAGTGATCCACGGTGCCGTCGCCGGGCAGCGCGTTCGCGGGGCAGGCTTCCACGCAGCGAAAGCCGCATTCACGGCAGAACTCGGGTACCTCGCCGAACTGGTTGGGCGGGTCGGGCTCGAGCTTCGCCTCGGTGAACACCGCGCCCAGGCGGACGCGGGAGCCGTACTCCTGCGTAATGAGGCAGTTGTTGGCGCCGATTTCGCCGAGACCGGCCTTGACCGCCGCGAGACGCAAATCGAAGGAGCCGTGGAGGAAGACCCTGGGTTCGGCGCCTTCTTCTTCCACGCGGAAGTTCGTGATGTCGCGCCCGCACGGGGTGGCGCCCGAGAGCCAGCCCGCGTCTTCGAGATAAAGCGAGAGGCGATAGCAGGCTTCGTTCAGGAAATTCTCGGGGATGTATTCGCCGAATTCCATCGCGCCGATGCTCGGGTACGGCGTGGCCGCGGCGAAGGGGACGCGCTTGGCCACCACGATCACGCTGTTCGCCATGTTGAAGAGGTCTCTGGGTCGGCGGCCCGGCTGCGCTTCCGCGAAATCCTCCGCCGATGCGACCCCCGCGAGGTCGGCGCCCAGCTCACGGGCGAGACGCTTTACCTCTTGCGTATCAATGGGTTTTCGGGCCTCGGTTCGGTCCATGGGAACCCTCGGGTTTCCGGTGTCGGCTCCGTTCTGTGACCTGGAACCGCTTGCCCTCTCGCGGCATTCGCTTAAGGCCAAAGTCTTCATGCGAGAGGATGGATTGAATCTATCACAGCGGCGCGATGAGGCAAAATCGCATCATGCGGGCCGTTCGATGAGCTTTTGTGCGGAATGCGCGCATCTCCCCGCATTTGCGGTAATAGAGAGACTCAAGGACCATGGCAGAATCCCCCTGCGCTTGGGTGTCCCGGGCGCCATATCCCCGGAAAATAATTTTCAGGAATTTATCGAAAAACCTCGTGAATTTATCGATATTTATCGAATTTTTCAGGAATTATTATTTGCATTTTGCGCCTTCCGCGTCTTGCCCGAGCGGCGGCCCGATTTCTGCGGGCAGCACCCCTTCCGCCGCCTGAAAAACCGGAGGCCGACGGACGGGCCTCTCCAGCATACCCCGTCGACGCGAAAGACCCCCGGCGCCAAATGCGGGGAATTGCAGGGGTCGCCTCTTCGTTCACCGGAGCCACTCTCTCGCCCGACACGGACGTCGCTCGTCAGGGTGCGCGTCCACTGACCCCGCATTGACACCGCACCCCCCGCGTGAAAGCATCGCGGAAAACATCACCAACCAAGCGGGCGCTCTTGCCGCCTCCCGCCTCTCGATAAGGAGAGAAAGATGATTCGGCGTATCGCTCGGTGTGCGGCCGCGGCATGTCTCGCGGTTTTCGCGGCGCTCGCGTTCTTCTCGCATCATGCGCAAGGCATGGAAAAGCAAGTTGTCTTCATCAAGGCGTTTTATCCCCTGGATGAGCCGAGGTTTCACTGCATCGACATCCCCGGCCACCGCGACCGCGTGAGAACCACAGCCGCCCTCGTCGTGCATACCTGCAAGGAGGGCATCTGGAATCTCGATGGGCAGTTCGACCCCGCCGCTGTAAAGAAGGGCATGCTCCGGATGCCCGAATACGATCTGTGCGTCGCGGCGGCCTCCCCGACCGACGGCGCGAAGCTCGTGCTCAAAAAATGCGGCGGCGCGGCTCTCCAGAACTGGCGCTTCGAGAACTACCGCCTGAGCTTAAAGGCGCATCCCGACAAGTGCATCACCATCGGTCCCGAGCCGTCGCGCCTCACGCGGGGCGGGCGCAGGCTGCCGAGCCGGCACATGGCGCGCTCCCTCGCCCTCGGGACGTGCTCCGAAGAAGCGCTCGAGAGACAGCTCTGGCGGCTGGAGCGGCCCATGCGGCGCACCGGCTCCATCATGCCGTTCAAGTAGGGCGAGGCGCGCCAATTCCTCATCCTGAGCAGGCGCGCAAGCGCCGTATCGAAGGATGGGGGGCGCATTTCTCCGGCGGGCGCGAATTTCGCCCTTCGACAGGCTCAGGACAGGCCCCTTCGATACGCCGCCTTCGGCGGCTACTCAGGGTGAGGGGCGTCGGGCAACGGCGGAGCCTGTCCCGAGCGAAGTCGAGGGGCCGCTACTCAGGGTGAGGCGGAGAGGCAGGCCACGCAAAACGGGGGGAGGGTTCGAGGCCGAACCGAATCCTCCCGCATCATCTAAACATGGGTTTGCAACAACCCCGAAGAGGGAGGAATTGTTCCGAGCGGGGTGGATGATGATTTTGTAGGGACAGGTCGCGACCTGTCCCTACGATATGATGTGAAGCTCATCATTCGTTTGGTTTTGCGATGTTACGACGAGGAGGACTTACGCCATGTTTTTCCGCAAGAACATGCCCATGAACAGACTATCCGTTTTCGCCCTGACGGCGCTCCTGGCGCTGGGGCCTGCGGGATGCGGCGGCGGTGGGGGCGGCGGCCCGACCGTGGGCGCCCCGCCCGCCAAAATGCCGGACCAGCCGCAATCCGGAGGGATCACACGGAGCCCGATCAACGTACTGCCCCACCCCAGAGGCGTCGGGAACGTCGCCTCGCTCCCTTGGGAGGACGTGCGTCTTCCCACGCGGCAGGGCGTGCGGCAGCGTCTTCTGCTCGCCAAGGCGGGGAATGCAGGGACCAAGGCCGTGATTCTCTTCATGGGCGGCGCGGGAACGCCGATTACGCGGGAGAGGGACCACAGACTCAGCGGCAATTTTCTGGTGAGAAGCTCAGCACTTTTCGCCGAGGCGCGCTTCGTCACGGCCATCATCGACGCTCCTTCGGACAGGAGCGAAGGCATAGAATTTTCATTCAGGTGGTCGAGTCAGCATCATGCGGATGTGCGTGCGGTGGTGGATTTTCTGGTGAGCGAGGGCGCGCGTGAGGTGTACCTAATCGGTACGAGCAACGGCTCGATGTCCGTCGCATATCTGGCCTCTGTGATTACGCATCCGAGAGTCGCGGGCTATGTTCTGACCGCAAGCGGGAAGTCGATAGTGTCTTATGCAAGCGCAATCAGAGACCCCGTCCTGATGGTGCATCACACGGACGACTTGTGCCCCGGTACGCAGTTTTCGGATGCACAGACTACATTCAACGCGATCACGAACAGCCCGCGCAAGGAGTTCGTCTCCGTGAGCGGAGGGGATCCGCAGAGAAGCCCCAGTGTTTGCCAGGCGCAGACAGCGCACGGGTTCCTGGGCAAGGAGCGCGAGACGGTGGGGGCCATCGTCGAATGGATGAACACGGGAACGGTGACGAAGATGAACCTGCTCACGGCGGATGACGCGCCCGCGCCGCACAAGGCGTGGCTCGCGCGCTTCGGGCGGGCGGCGGCGGAGCACGTCACCGGGGCCATCGGCGACAGGATGCGCGGAGCGCCGAACGCTCGCCTGACGCTGGGTGGTCAGGATATCGATTTGGCAGGCTCCCCCCTCCCTCTGGCGGAGGCTGATGCCGGCGCGCGCCTCGCGGGGGATCTGCTTGAGGAACATAACGGAGACGCCCTCACGGGGCGCGAGATGTCGATGAGTGAGTTTCTGCTCGCGAGTTCCTTTCATCTGGCCTCTGCGGAGGGGAGTGATTCCGGCGGGGGCTGGTCGTTCTGGGGTGGCGCGGCGCGCTCGGGCTTCGACGCGAAAGAGGGCGCGCTCGCGCTGGACGGCGACGTCACGACCGCCACGCTGGGCTTCGACTTGGAACGCGAGCGGTGGCTGGCCGGCGTGGCGCTCTCGCGCAGCGCGGGAGAGGGTGAATTCCGCATCGGTGGAACCTGCGCTTCGGGCTGCGGCGGCGAACTCGAGAGTACGCTCACCGGCGCCTATCCCTATGCGCGCTATCGCTTCAGCGAGCGCCTCTCGGCCTGGGGAATACTCGGCCACGGGCGCGGGGAGTTGACGCTCACCACGGGGGGAGGGAGTCCCGCCGAGACCGACATCGAGATGAACATGGCGTCTTTAGGTGCGCGCGGCGTGCTGCTGCCCGCCGTGAGCAAGGGAGATTTCGAACTTGCGCTTCGCTCGGACGCGCTGATGACGTGGACGAGTTCCGAAGCAACTCAAGACCTCGCCGAGGCCGATACGGAGACGAGCCGCCTTAGGCTCGCGCTCGAAGCTTCGCGTGAGTTCGGGCTCGCCTCGGGCGCGAGTCTCGCGCCCTCCATCGAGGTGGGCCTTCGCTACGACGGCGGCGACGCCGAGACGGGAGGCGGCGTCGAGGTCGGCGGCGGGCTTCGCTACGCGGGTTCGGGCTTCACGGTACAGGTGAGCGCCAGAGGACTGCTGGCGCATGCGGATAGCGATTATGAGGAATGGGGTGTGAGCGGCTCGGTGCGCCTCGCTCCGGGCGAGGGGGGACGCGGGTTGTCCATGCGGCTGGGTTCTTCCTGGGGCGCTCCGGCGGGCGGAGCGGAACAGCTCTGGGCCGGGCGGGGCGCGGCGGGTTTAATCGGAAACGGAGAATTCGAACCGGGCGCACGCCTGGACGCGGAGGTGGGCTACGGTCTGGACGGCATGGGCGGCCTCCTCACCCCCTACGGCGGGGTGTCGCTCTCAGAAAGCGGACAGAACTACCGTGCGGGCGGGCGCTTCCGTCTCGGGGAGAGCCTGAGCATGAGTCTGGAGGGCGAGCGCCGCGAAGGTGCGAAAGACATCGAACACGGCTTGGCGCTTCGCGGCTCCCTGCGCTGGTAGGTCGATTCCGACTGGGCAGGGGCTTTTTCAACAATCCCATGCGGCCCTTACAGCGTAATGACGATCTGTAAACGGAATGCGTCCGTGAACGCCCTCCCTACCTCTTCTCCGCCGAGATGAGCCTCGCCTGCATGGGCACCGCGATGGTTCCGTCGCTCTCGTACTCGCGCAGCATCCCGACCAGCGCTTCGCGTATCTTCTCTCTCGCTTCGGCCGTCTGGGAGGCGAGGCGAGAGGCCGTGCGCACGGTGGATTTCTCAAAGACCTCGATGATGCGGGCCGGCTCTTGCGCTTCCATGTACAGGGTGAATCCTGCGATCTCGGGCGCGGAGAAGCCCGCCGCCGTCATGACGCGCGCGCATTTTTCATCGTCTTCCAGGAAGGGATCGGGCGGGCCGGCCACGAGAGGCACGTCCGGGTCGCCGTGCTCTTTAATCGCCCGCGCCATCAAGGAGCGGTGGCCCGCGTCGTGCGTCCAGGCGGTGAAGGCGAGCTTTCCGCCCGATTTCAAGACGCGGGCCGTTTCGGCCAGCGCGACTTCCGGGTAGGGGAAGTGCAGGAAGCCGAAGTTGCTTGCCACGGCGTCGAAGCGTTCGTCTTCAAAGGGCATGTCCTCCGCGTCGCAGTGCCGGAACTCCGCCCCCGGCCAGCGGCGCGCGGCCTCGGCCAGCATGTCGTCGGCGAAATCCGCCCCCACCACCGTGCAGCCGCGCATGAGCGCCCCCGCGGAGACGACCCCCGTCCCGCAGGCGAGGTCGAGCAGGCGCGTCCCGAAGCGCGCGTCTACGGCGTCCAGCAGCGTGGGAACCGCCTGCGCCGTGATGACGCCGAAGAGATCGTTGTATTCCCCCGCCGCGCCGTTCCAGCCGGTGCGCTCGAACTCGCGGAAGGCTTCGGGGTCGTACCCGGATGTTTCATTCATGCGATGTCTCCCAGATTCTCGCCTCACCGGTCGCCGCGCGCCACCAGGTCCACGCCGTCCGTACCGATGATCTCACACGCGATGATCTCCCCCGGCTCGGCCTCCGTCTCGTGCAGGAAAACCTCGCCGTCCACTTCCGGGGCCTGGAGCCGCGTCCGCCCGCGCAGGAGACCCTCTCCCGTCAGGCTCTCGACGAGCACCTGCGTCTTCTGGCCGATGAGCGCTTCACTCTCCTCGGCCATGATGCGCTCCTGAAGCGCGAGCAGGCGCGCCATGCGCTCGCTCGCGAGTTCGGCGGGCACCTGATCGGGCAGCCGCGCCGCGATGGAGCGGTCCTCGGGCGAGAAGACGAAGCCGCCCAGCCGCGCGAAGCGCGTCTCCTCGACGAAGTCGAGCAGGCGTTCGAAATCCGCATCCGTCTCCCCCGGAAAGCCGACGAGCATGGTGGTCCTGAGCGCGCAGCCGGGCACTTTTTCCTTGATGCGCGATACGAGTTCGCGCGTTCCTTCTTCATCTATGCCCCGCCGCATGGCGTCGAGCACCGGCGTGGCGACGTGCTGGAGCGGCATGTCGATGTACTCGCACACCTTGGGCAATTCGCGGTAGGCGTCGAGCAGTTCGTCCGTCACCCCGCGCGGGTAGTTGTAGAGCACGCGGATCCACTCGAGGCCATCCACGTCGTTCAACTCCTCCAGCAGCCTTGCGAGGGAGAAGCCGAGTCCCAAGTCGACGCCGTAGCTCGTTATCTCCTGCGCGAGCAGGTTCACTTCCCGAACGCCCGCCTCGGCCAGCGCGCCCGCTTCCTCCACCACCAGTTCGAGCGGGCGCGAGCGGAACCTGCCGCGGAACCTGGGGATCACGCAGAAGGTGCAGGGGCGTGAGCAGCCCTCGGCGACTTTGAGATACGCGCTCGGCCCCGGCTCCGCGAGGATGCGCGGCAGCCTCCTGCCGTAGTCCATCAGGGTGTCCGAGAACGCCTCGCGCGCGCCGCCGCGCTCCCCGCCCAGCAGCGCGGGCAACCGGTCGTACTCGCGCGTCCCGATGAACAGGTCCACCTCGGGCAGGCCCTGGGCGAGTTCCCCCCGGTAGCGCTCGGCCAGGCAGCCGGCCACGACGAGGGTTTCGAGACCGCCCGCAACTTTAAGCTGGGCGACTTCCAGAATCGTGTCGATGGATTCTCGCTTCGCGTCCTCGATGAAGCCGCACGTGTTCACGATGGCGACCTGCGCGTCTTCTGCGTCGCTCACGAGCCTGTAGCCCGCGCCCGCGAGGGCGGCGAGCATGATCTCCGAATCCACCGTGTTCTTGGCGCAGCCGAGCGATATGAGTGCGGCGCCGGGCGCTTCGGGCCCCAGGGGAACAGGCGCGTCGCGCCGCACGAGGGGCATCTCGGAGATGGGCTGGATTTGCAGGAGGTTTTCGCTCATCGAGCGGCCCCCGCCTTCGAACCTTTGGGATCGATGTGCCATTCCTCCCTGGGCCGGTTGAAATAGCGGATGGCCACGCCGGGCAGTTCCTCCCGGTAGACCTCCAGCATACGCGCCATGCCCATCGCCTCGCCCATATCGCCGACCTCGGGCAGGGTGTCGAGATAGAGCGCGGGGTCGATGCAGAGGTTTTTCATCTGGATCACGTGCAGGCCCGTTCGCGCCGCGAGCGCGAGGGTCGCCTCGACCTCGGCTTCCAGGTCCGTGACGCCGGGGAAGACCAGGTAGTTGATCTGCGTGTAAAGCCCTGCGTCGACGGCGGCCTTCACGCAGTCCTCTAAGTCGGAGAAATCATACGTCTCGGGCCGGTAATAGGCGTGGTGCCACTCGGGCGTCGTGCTGTTCGTGCTGATTCGGATGCTCTCCAGGCCCGCATGGGCCAGGCGCTCCATCCATTCGGGCCGGCTGCCGTTCGTGTTGAGGTGGAGGGTGCCGCGCTCCGTCCGCTCGCGGATGATTCGGCAGGCGCGCTCGATGACGCCCGCCTGGAGAAGCGGCTCGCCTTCGCAGCCCTGGCCGAAACTCGCGACGGCCATTTCGGCGCCTTCGAGGTGGGGGAGGGCGATCTCGCAAAGCTCTTCCGGCGTCGGGACGATCTCGATGCGCCGGTGGCTCGCCGGGAAAAGGTCGTCCGTCTGGAGCGATATGCACCCCCGGCAGTCCGCGTTGCAGAGCGGGGCGATGGGCAGGCCCATCTCCCAGCGGCGGGCGAAGAAGTTTTTCGCGGCGAAGCAGTGGAACTCCCGCGCGCAGCGCGCGAGGTGGGGGATCATTCGGTTTTCGGGGTGGGCGTCGCGCATCCGCTCGATCCGCCCCGATAATCCTGTGTCGTCGTATTCCTCGGGTTCCCAGCGCGGGCAGTCGTCCACGCGTAGGGCGGCGCAGACGAATTCTTCTGTCTCTTCATCGAAGCCGAGAGCGGTGTAGGCCCAAAGGGGTAGCACCGCCGCGCCGGGGTCTCTCTCGGCGAAGGGGAGCAGGGTGCGCATCCAGCCGGGGGAGGGAAATGTGCAGGCGGCCTGCAACGGGGTTGGCCCGTCGCCCCAGTCGGCTTCTTCCACACTCACGAGCGCGTCCTCTTCCGGGTCGCCGCCGACGGGAACGCTGTCCGGGATGGTGAAGAACTTGCTCCCCGCCGGCAGGGGGGAGAGTTCAGAGGGATCGGGCGCCACGGGTTCGCTCCCCTGTGCGCCCACCATCTCGAACTCGGGGTGTTCGAACAGGTTGCCCTCGGCGTCCGCGACCACCATCAATGGCGACATGGGTTTCCGTCTCCTGAAAAGAGGAGGGCTTATGAGAGATTCCGCCTCCTCGCACCGAGGCCATAACCTAGCAGAACTCGCCCACCCCCCGCCAGCTTGCGGCCCTTGCCAGCGGCCCCTGGTTTCGCAATACTTGGAGCTTCTCTCCATTCATGGGATGGGGATTTCTTTTTCAAAGACGAACCGCGATCCCGCAAGACGGAGGTGCGCCCACGTGAGTCCCGAAGAACAACTTTCCCGAGTCGCCCTGGTGAAATCGGAAACCGAGCGCCTCTCGGCCTACTGGCGCGGTTTTTCGGACGCGCGCTGGGAGATGGAGACGTTCTGCCCCGGCTGGCAGGCGCAGCACGCCGTCTCCCATCTGGCGACGGGGGCGGATTTTTACACGAACTCGATCCGCCGGGCGCTGGAGGGACTGCCGCCCGAACCGCCCTACGGCAGCAACGTGAAGGAGTTCTTCGCCATCCGCGCCGCCAAGGGCGAGGAACTCATGGCTTTGCCCCGCGATGAGATGATGGATGCGTTCGACGCCTCGGCCGCCGGGGTGAACGATGCGCTTGCGGAGGTCACGGCGGAAGACATCGCCAAGCTCGGCTTTCACCCCCGGGGCCTGACGCGGCTGGACGCCTGGATCGGGCTGAGACTCGTCGAACTCGTGGCGCACGACTGGGACGTCCGCTACGGGGAAGACGCGGAAGCATGCGTCTCCGAAAACGCCCTGGAGGGCATCATGAGCTTCCTCCCCGCGAGCCAGAACCGCCTGTTCGGCGTCCGCGAGAACCCGCCCTTCGACGGGCGCTTTCTGTTCCGCTCGAAAACGCCGGACCGGGAGTGGACGATCACCGTCGCCGGTGAGAAGGCGGAGGAATCCGCCCACACGTCCGGTTCGCACGACGCCGTCATCACCGCGGACGGCGAGGCGCATTTTCTTTTGCTCTACGGGCGCGCGAAGCGCGGCGCCATGGAGGACGCGGGCCGCCTCGAAGTCGAGGGGAACGCGGAGCTGGCGAACGAACTTTTATGCGTTTTATATACGAATTATTGATCCCAAAGGAGCAAACCCTTCATGTCACCGATCACGAAAGTAGACGGGTACGCCTATTATCCGGGCAGCAGGACGCGCATCGACGCCATGCGCTCCGCCGATCCGGCCAAAACGCCGTGGACGCCGCTGCCGAAGCCGCTCTCGGAGTGCAAGGTCACGCTCGTCTCCACGGCGGGCATCTTCATGAAAGGTGACGTTTCCTTCGATTACGAGCGCGAGTGGCGCGAGCCGCACTGGGGGGACCCCACCCACCGCGAGATTCCCAGAACGGCCGCCCAGGATGACTGTGAATACTCGCACCTGCACATCAACACCGAGTACCTGAAACAGGACAGGAACGTGTCGTTTCCGGTGGACATTTTTCTGGACTACGAGCGCGAGGGGAAGATCGGCGCGCTCGCCGACACGCTCTACTCCACCATGGGCTATACGCCCAACTTCCATCCCCTGCTGAAGAAGACGGCTCCCCTGATGGCCGAAAAGATGCACGCGGAGGGTGTGGACGCGGCGTTTCTCATCCCCGTCTGACCGCTCTGCATGCGGTCCGTGAGCCTGCTGCAGAGAAGACTGGAAGAGTTGGGAATCGCCACCGTCTCGATATGCAACCAGCCGGACGTGTCCGAGAAGGTCTGTGTGCCGAGGGCGGTCTTCATCCAGTATCCCTTCGGGCGCATGCTGGGGGACGTGGGCGACAGAGCCGGCCAGCGCGCGGTGTGCGACGACGTGTGCGCGCATCTGGAAGCCGCAGATGGCCCGAACGCCTACCGCCACCTCACGCACGAGTGGCCCGAACCGCCCGAAGAGACCCAGTGGAAGCCCCTCACGCCCGCGCCCATGCACGTCCTGCGCAACAACGGCACGGCGCCCAAGGGCCTCGCGCACTACCAGGACGACGAGCGGCCCGATTTGACGTAAGCGCCTCGTCTCGGTTCCGGCGTGGGCGAAATTGTAGGGACAGGTCGCGACCTGTCCCTGCGGGAGGACAATCACGGGGGGATGTCCCTACGACGTTACAGGTCGACCGAGCCGGTGACCTGTAGGGGCCGCATACATGCGGCCCATTCTCTTAGGCCATCAAACCACGGGTCGTATATATGTGTGGGGCGGCCCCGAGGAGGGGCCGCCACCTACAAACGGGTTCACGATCAAAACAACATGCGGGCGGACACACGGGTCCGCCCTGCGGTAATCCTCCCTCCCCGGTTGGGGTTCACCCGTAGGGACAACCCCCCGTGGTTGTCCTTTGTCAGGGTGTCGGACAGGCACGGGGGCCTGTCCCTACGGGGCGGTGCCTCCTCGGTCGGTTGGATTGCCCTCTTACCTGCATGAAAAGCAACCCCCCCTACCCCCCCTTGACAGGGGGGTATAAAAAGGCGACGCCCGCCGCCGGGTTGAGAGGGGTTTTGCTTTTTCTTGCCCCCCTGACAAGGGGGGGTAGGGGGGGTTGGTTTTGTGCCCTGAGGAGGGGGGACTTTTTCAACAACCCCATATGCGACCCCAGCAAACGGGTTCACAATCAAAACGACACACGGGCGGACACACGGGTCCGCCCCTACGGCGAACTCTCCCTCTCCCCGGTCGAGTTCGACCTAAAACAACCGCCCGCCCAACACCGCGCCCTTCTCATCCGGCGCGATGAGCACCACCTCGCCCCGCTCATCCGGCACGCCGAGGGTGAGGACTTCGGACATGAAGGGCCCTATCTGCCTCGGCGGGAAGTTGACCACGGCGAGAACGAGTTTTCCCTGGAGTTCTTCTTTGGAGTAAAGCGCTGTGAGCTGGGCGGATGATTTCCTGACCCCCAGTTCCTCGCCGAAATCGATCCAGAGCTTATAAGCCGGTTTTCTCGCCTCGGGGAAATCCGCCGCCTCGACCACGCGCCCCAGGCGGATGTCCAGCCTGTCGAAATCCTCCATCGTCGCCATTTTCATACTTCTCCCGTTTCATGGGCCGTGCGCGTCCGGTGCGCCGCAGTCCTGACCGGTTTCCCGCCTCACCTGAACGGGGACGCGTGCCTCAGTCTATCGGCTCGCCCTGCGTTCTTTCCATCTCCAGGATATCGGCGCGCAGCCTTGTCGTTACCGGGCCGGGGGCGGGAATGGAGCGCCCGTCCACCTCGGCCACGGCGTGCACTCGGCTGAAAGAAGAGGTGAGAAAGCACTCATCCGCCGTGTAGAGATCGTAGAGCGTAAGGTCGGCTTCTTCCGCCGGAATCCCCTCGCGCTCCGCGATTTGGAGCACGACCTTCCGCGTGATGCCGTCGAGCACGTTATGCGCTTTCGGTGTCTTGAGCGCGCCGTCCTTCACGACGAAGACGTTCTCCCCCGGCGCCTCCGCGACGAAGCCGCGAATGTCGAGCAGAATCGCCTCGTCGAAGCCCGATTCCACGGCTTCGATTCTCGCCATCACGTTGTTAAGATAGTTGAGCGATTTCACGCGCGCCTCGAACGATTCGGAAGGCACCTTGCGCACCCCCGCCGTCTTGAGCCGAAGGCCTGCGCCCTTCGCCTTGTAGCTCGAACCCGTCTCGGCGGGCGGGGCGGGGTCGTGCAGGAGCACGGCGAGCGTCGCTTTATCCGTCACTCTCGGGTCGAGCAGGGGATAGCCCGCGCCCCGTGATACCACGACGCGAAGATAGACGTCGTCCACGCCGGAGCGACGGACGCATTCCTTGACGACCTCGGCGATTCGCTCGCGCGATTCGGGCAGTTCGAGCTTGAGCGCTCGCGCGGAGCGTTCCATGCGGTCGAGGTGTTCGGCGAACTTGAATATCCGCCGGTTCGTTACCGTCATGGACTCGAACAGGCCGTCCCCGTAGAGAAACCCGTGGTCGAAGGCGGAGACCCTGGCTTCTTCCGCTTTAACGTATTCGCCGTTCACATAGCAGGTATAGGACACGCGCTATCCATCCCTTCTCAAGGTTTCCAGAATCGCGGCGGCGAAGGCTTCCGGCTTCTCGCGCTGCGCGAAGTGCCCGGCGCCTTCCACCAGAATCCTTTGATAGCCGCCCGTGAAATGCCCCTCCTTGCCCTCGGAACTCTCGGGACGCGACGCCCCGTCCTCGGCGCCTTGCACGAGAACTGTCGGCACGGAGATGTCCGGCAGACCCGCCATGAAGCTCTCCGCGTCCTCATGTTTTGGGTCGGCCTCCTCATACCCCCACCGGTAGCGGTAGGAGTGCATGACGATATCCACGAAGTCGGGATTCTGAAATGAGCGCGCGGTGGCCTCGTATTCCGCGTCCGGGAAATCCCAGCCCGGCGACCACGTCCGCCAGAGTTCACGGCAGAAACCGGCGGCGTCTTCACTTAACGCATCGCGGCCTCTACTGGTGCAGAAGAACCACTGGTACCAGTACGCGCGCACCTGATCGACCGACATCCGCTGCTGGGGGCGTCCCGTCCCGTAGCCCGCGGGACTCACGACGAGCGCATTCAGCCGCGCAGGCCGCATGGCGGCTATGCAATAGGAAGCCCGCGCGCCCCAGTCGTGGCCCACCAGCGTGAAGCGCTCGAGTTCCAGCGCGTCGGCGAAGGCCGTGATGTCTGAAGCGATGGCCGTATATTGCGCGCTTCTGGGGGTTGCCGGATCGAGAAAGCGCGTCGGGCCGTAGCCGCGCACGTAGGGGCAAAGTGTCCTGAGATCTGCGTCGTTCAGGATGGGCGTGACGCGGTCCCACGTTCGCGCGTCGTCCGGGAAGCCGTGGACGAGAACCACGGGCGGCGCGGCTTCATCGCCCGCCTCCAGATAGCCGATTTCGAGCGCGGGGGTCTGAACCGATTTGAGCGCGCCTGGCATGTCGGTCGTTCAGCCCGCGATCAGATCGCGCACCAGCCGTCGTCGACGATGAGGTCTAAGCCGTGCACCGCGCTCGCGTCGTCTGACGCCAGGAACACCGCCGCGCCCGCCATCTCCGCCGTCGTGATGTAGGCCCGGCCCGTGGGCGTGTAGCTCGCCATGAGCTTCACGAACTCGGGGTCGTCTTGCAGGTGCTGGTTGAGCGGCGTGGCCGTGTTGCCCGGCGAGATGCAGTTCACGTTGATGCCGCACTTCGATATCTCCGCCGCCAGCGCGCGCGTGATCATGTAGACCCCGCCCTTGCTCGCGCAGTAGGGCACCGCGTTGGGAAAGGCGTGCGTGGCGGCGATGGAGGCCATGAAGATGATCTTCCCGTAGCTCTTCTCCTTCATGATGGGCACGATGGCCTGCGAGAGCAGGAAGTTGCCCTTGAGATTAATGTCGATGATGTCGTCCCACTCCTGCTCGGAATAGGCCTCGAGTTCCTTGTTGATCATGATGCCGTGGTTGCCGACGAGGATGTCCACCGTGCCGAACGCGCTCACCACGTCGGCCACCATGGCGTCCACCGCCGACTTCTTCGATACGTCGCACGGAAACGCGCGGGCCGCATCGCCGATCTCGGCGGCGAGCGCCTCTCCCGTTTCCGCCGTGCGGTTCACGACCGCGACCTTCGCGCCCTCTTCCGCGAAGCGGCGGCAGATGGCCTCCCCGATTCCCTGCGAGCCGCCCGTGACGATGGCGACCTTGTCTTGTAGCTTCATGGGTGTTTCCTCCCTGCGGCGCTCCCGGGCGGCCCCGAAAGCGAAAAGTCCCCGGTAAAAGATTGCGTCTCGATTTTTGCGGGCATGATACCGCCCTTTGGTTCAAGGGGGAAGGGGAGGGGCATGGTTCCGGTGAGCGCCTGTAGGGGGCGCATATATGCGCCACGTGGTTTGGACGGCAAAAACGAAGGGACGCATGGTATGCGTGGGACGGCCCCGAGGAGGGGTTCGTCCCCTACGGTGATATTGCAAGAATTCGTAGGGGCGGACCCGTGTGTCCGCCCGAATGATACGGGAAATCTTCTTGGATCGGTTGTAGGGAGAGGTCGCGACCTGTCCCTATGGGGCTGGAGGGATCAATCCTGCCCGTCATTCCGGTGTCAGACCCGACCAAGGCGGGAGGGTTTGACGGAATCCAGAGCAGAGTGGGTGGGCGAATGCGTGGTCTTGGCGTCCCATTTTGATTCCCGAAAATGTCCCCAAAGCGGCGAGTTAATGCTGACTTTGAGGGCTATCAAGTAGATTGTCCACTGAAACGACCTTATTGGATACATTTATTGGCATTAAAACCATATAAAATCCCTAATAAAAGATATAATAACATCAATATAAGGGCTTAATAGCTCTGTTATATGGGTATATATTGAATGTTAGAAGTAAGGACGCAACCATTTACAAATTAGGAGTTCATCATGCGAATAAACCCGGAAACCTTAAAGAAGTTGCGAAAAAGCAAAGGATTCAGCCAACAGACGTTAGCGGACGAATCGGGCGTTACAAAAAAGACCATTGCGCGTATTGAAGGCGGAAAAGGAGGAGAAACGCGTGGTTCAACCATGCGGGATCTCGCCAAAACCTTGCGTGTCAACCTCGAAGTTTTGACTCAGGAGCCTGATTCTGAAGCAGTACATGATGAAGAAGTCCGAAAAAAATATGGGTGGGGTGTTTTGAAACTTAGGCTACGCTTCGATGGCCATGATATAATTGCCTATGATCTTATTCAGGATCGCTACGGCGTTGGGATGTACGATCTGATCAAGGTTGCCCCCCTACTGTTCACAATTTTGTCTGAGCGGTCTCTCGCCGAACGCCGCCGCCGTCTTGAGCAAGCGGAAGCAGCATTAGAAAATTTTCCTGAACATCTTATACCGCGCAGTTGGCTGGCGCTCGACGCAGAGAGAGCATCTATCGCCGAGAGAGATATTTTTGTGCGCTCCATAGACGAGCATGAGGTCAACGATAGTTATTACGGGGACAACCGCAACCCATTTAACGACTTCTTGATCGAACAGGCGAAGAGTTTGGAGCCTGACAATGACGCAATCGATGCCGATGATATCCATAATCTCGGCAATTTCGACGATTTGCCGAGTTTCAATCTTTTCGAGTCATACCGGAAAAAAATTACTGGTGGTTCTCGCCGCGCCGACTACGCTTTGTCTCGTGGCTATGTTCGCATTAGCGAAATTCCGGAAGAACTTCGCGGAGAGGATGAAAGTGTTACTGCCGAGCGCGTGAAGCGGTTGGAGTCGAAGGTCAAGGATGAGGAGTGGATCGAGTATGAAGAGCGGATGCGGCCACTAAGAGAAGCGGCCGCCAAAGTTATCGATAAATCGTTGAACGAAGGAGATACGGAAAATGCCTAATTACAAAATCACACCTCACGCCGAGGTGCGCATGAGTCAGCGAGGAGTTCGGTACGAAGACGCAGTAGAGGTGCTGACATGCGGGACGCAGAGCGGCCCCGTCGAGTGGTTTATGCGAGATTCAGATGTGAAACGTGAGGTGGAAAATCTGAAACGCACGACCCGATGGATTGAGCGTACAGTGAAGGGCGGGAAGCAACGGCTCGAACGCGCTATTAAGCGAAGGATCCAGTGGCTGGAACGGCTGAGGGGTCTCAAGGTCGTGGTTGATGGCGACACGGTGATTACCAGCTATTGGCCGAGTGTGGCGCGTCAGCGGCGGGCGCGCCGTAGAACCAGGCCCAGGCGATGAAATTTGCCGTCATTCCGGCGCACGCCGGAATCCAGGGCGGACGGGAATGGAGGAAAAATGTGGATGCGGCGATCCGGTGCGGGTGGCGGGATACCCAAAATCCTAGGTTCTCTTATCGGTTCTGGATTCCGGCCTTCGCCGGAATGACGAACACGCACGAAAAGCGGGCGGACACACGGGTCCGCCCCTACGGAAACCCTGAGAACCGAACGAACCCGTAGCAGGACAACCCTTTGTGGTTGTCCTGCCCTCCGTGGTTGTCCTTTTTCAGGACAGGTCGCGACCTGTCCCTACTTCTTGCTCAACCGCTTCCGTCTCCGCCTGGTCTTCGCCGTATCCACCTCGCCCGCGTCGTCGACCGCGACGCCGTAGACCTTCCAGGCGCGCTCCTTGGTGATCCACTTCTCCTCCACGTCCTCGCGCACCTTCTCGACGGGCCGCTCGTGCGGCGGGCCGTAGCCGCCCCCGCCCGTGCAGTAGGAAGCCACGTTCTCGCCGGGTTTGAGAATGATGTCCGCGCAGGCGGGGAGATCCTCCAGAGAGCCGTCCTCGCGCATGAGGAAATTCTTGCACGCCGCTCCGTTCAGCCCTCCGAGCGTTCCCTTCGAGGCGTTTATCGCGCCGTCGGAGACGTAGACGACCTCCAGGTCGCCGCCGCCCACGGGGCCGTATTCGCAATAGCCAGAAGGCGCGCCTATCGTCCGGCCTGCGCCCTCGGTGTCGGGCATGAGCCTGCGCGTCTTGATGTAGATGGGGAAGTGGAGCTCGTCCAGTTCGATGCTGTCCACGAAGCACATGCCGGCGTTGCCCGCGTGTAAAATCGTGAGCCAGGCGTCGGTCTTGCCCGCGCCCGCCCCGCCCGTGACCATCAGGAACAGGTGGTTCACGAAGGGTTCGTTGTCGTTCCTGGGGTCGAAGCCGGAGATGACGCCCATCGACGCCGGGAAAATCGGCCCGCATTCCGCCAGGCCGATGCCGTCCTGAATCTTCGAGAACGCGCGCTGCACGGGATTCGTCACGCGGTCGGCGAGGTTGGTGGTGGCGACGGACATCGAAGTGGGATGCTTGCCCCCGCCCGCGACCGAGCCGTCTCGGATGAGCACGTTGACCCGGCGGAAGCTGCCCGCGTTCGTGGGCACGATGTCGTCGATGCTGTTGAACACGCCTATCATGGCGCCCGTGCGCGCGCAGGCCTCGCTCAGGTTCAGGCCGCAGGGCATGGCGTCGGGGTTGTCCCTCAAATCCACCTCGATGGTGGCCTTTTTATTGTCGATCCGCACGTGCGCGGTGATGGGGATGCCTTCCTCCGGCGTGCCGGGCACGGGGTCGTGCGTACTGTGGGCCGTGGCCTCGCCCGTGGGGAGTTTCTGGATGGCGGAGACCATGAGCTTCTCGCTGTAGTCGAACCACTCCTTCGAGAAGTCGTGCAGCGTCTCCCAGCCGTACTCGTCGCCCATGGCGAGCACCTCGCGCTCGCCGATTCTGGCCGCGCCGATCATCGCGAGATAGTCGCCGTACCACTGCTCGGGCACGCGGATGCGCATCCGGCAAAAGTTGATGAAGTCCTCGTTGTCCTCGTAGTTTGTCTGCACCTTGGTGGGCGGGAAGATGAGCGCGCCTTCTTCATAGACGTCGCGCGCGTGGCCCATGTAGGTGGTGGGCTGGCTGCAACCGCAGTCCGCCTGGTGGGCTTTCACCCACACGGTGAACTGGTGCTCGCCCCGCTTGTCGATGACGGGCACGAGGATGGTGTGGTCCGCCGGGTGCGAGCAGCCGTGGTAGGGCGAGTTGTGCAGATAGGCGTCGCCGCGCTTGAGGTCGGGGTGTAAGTCCATCATCGAGCGGGCCATCAGGTCCGCCCCGCTCAGGTGGTGGATGGGGAGCGATTCCGCGCCCGTTAAGAGTTCGCACTCGCGCGTTACGACGGAGGTCGAGAAATCGCGCGCCAGGTTCAGCACGCCCGAGCGGCCCGTGCGCAACAGCGTGTTCGCCATCTTGGTCGTCACGGCGTCGAAGCGCTTGTGCAGCACGGCCAGGGTGATGGGGTCGAGTTTCGTCTTTCGCTTCGCGCGTCTGGTTGTTGCTCTCGCCATATCCTTACTCCTGGAGCGTGATGAAGAGGCTTCCGCTTCTCGTGCGCTCGGCCCTGGCGCCGGGGTCGATGACCACCGTCGTGAACGGCGACTCGATGATGGCGGGACCTCGCATCGCCTCACCCGGCTTCATGGAATCGAACGCCGCCACGCGGGCGTTCACGAGTCCCTTACCCGCGAAGTAGGCTTCGCGCCGCTTGGGGAGCGTCGTCTCGTGGATCGCCTCGCGCACGAGCCTGCCGAAGCGGCCCTTTCTCAGCTTGCACCGCGCCACGGCGCGCCAGCCGACGAACTCGACCTCGGAGGACGGATCGCGGAAGGCGAACACCTCTTCGTGCACCTCGTCGAACGCCGCCCGCGTGCGCGCCACGTCTTTTTTCGAGCGGAAGCGGTTCATGGGCAGCCCCAGATCGATCTCCCATATCTGGTGCTTGTAGCGCGCCTCGACGTAGAACTCCGTCGCGCTCTCGACCGCCCCCTTGCCGGGACCCCTGATGAACGCGCGGCACCTGTCGCCGAGCGATTTCAGCGTCGCGTTCGCCCCCTTGAAGTCGAAGCGGTCCGTGATGGTGAAGAACATCGAGCGGTAATCGGCGTGCAAGTCGCTCATCATCGCGCCCGCGGCGGAGAGCGCCGCGCCGACTTCGGGGATCACGAGTCCCTGGCAGCCCAGCCGCTTGGCGATGGCGACCGAGTTCAAGCCCGCCGCGCCGCCTCCGCCTATCAAGACCGCGCCCCTGGGGTCGATGCCCTGGTGGATGGTGATCTCCTCGATCGCGCCCACCATGTTCTCCGTCGCGAGGCGCAGGATGGCCGAGGCCGCCTCCTGGAGAGAAAGCCCCAGCGGTTCGGCCACGTCTTTCGAGATGGCCTTCTCGGCTTCGGAAGTGTTGAGCGTCATCGCGCCGCCGAGGAAATAGTCCGGGTCGATGTGGCCGAGGACCAAAGATGCGTCCGTGAGCGTGGGGCGCGTTCCGCCCCGGCCGTAGCAGGCGGGTCCGGGTTCCGCGCCCGCGCTCTGGGGGCCGACGTGTAAGAGTCCGCCCTCGTCCACCCAGGCGATGCTCCCCCCGCCCGCGCCGATGCTCTTCACGTCCACCGAGGGGAAGCCCAGTATGTGGCCCCGGTAGCGCTGGCCGAGCCAGGTTTCGGGCGACATGGGTATCTCGCCCCGGCGCACGAGGCTCACGTCGTAGGTGGTGCCGCCGGTGTCGGCCACGATCGCCGTCGCGGCCTTCGCGTCGGCGCGCGAGAAGTGCCTGCCCGCGATGGGCGCCATTGAAGGCCCCGAACCCACCGAGTGGATTGGCGCATCAGCCAGTTCGCCCGCGTCCATCACGCCGCCCTTCGAGGTGAGCATCAGGAGCCGCCCGGCGAAGCCTGCCGCCTTGAGGCGCTCCTGCAGCCCGCCGATGTAGCGCGACATGAGGGGTTTGAGAGACGCGTCGATGCAGGTGGAAGACGCCCGGCGGTATTCACGGAGAATCGGGTTGAGGACGTGGGAGAGGGTGTAAGGCACGCCCTTCAAGTGTTTTTTAAGGAGCTTGCCCACGCCGATCTCATGTTCCGGGTTCACGGTGGACCACAAGAGGGAGACGGCCACCGCCTCCACCCCTTTTTCTTTCAACTCCTCGATGATGGCGACCACGCCCGCCTCGTCGAGCGGCTCGTACACGCTGCCGTCGGCGCCGATGCGCTCGGGCACCTCGTAGGTGAGCGCGCGCGGGATGTAGGGCTTGGGAAACGGCACCAGGAAGTTGAACGGCTCCATGCGCCCCCCCTCGCGCAGCACGAGGATGTCGGGGTGGCCCTTCGTGGTGAGGAAGGCGGTCTTCGCGGTGTTTCCCGTCACGATGGCGTTGGTGGCATGGGTGGTGCCGTGGATGAAGAGTTCGCCCTGGGCGAGGAGTTCTTCGGTGCTGGTCGAGAGCGCAACGGCTGCAGACTCGATGGCCGCGAGAATGCCCTCCACCGGGTCCTGGGGCGTCGTGGGGGCCTTGAACATGTGGAGGCGGCCCCGGTTGTCTTCCAGCACCAGGTCGGTGAAGGTCCCGCCCGTATCGACCGCGAATCGCATTTCCCGCCTCCCGCGCTCATCCGCGCTCTGACCCTTGCGGATGAGGTTGAACTATCGCTATCTGCGAATGGATGATGAATTCAGGCGCAATATATCATTCCCTGGGCGGTGGGATGCAAGGAGGCCGCAGGTGAAAATTCGCGTCACGCGTCGCGCACGTGCGCGTAGTACCGGGCGAGGCGTTCGGCGGAGACGCCCAGGGCGAAGAGGATGCTCAGCCCCCACCAGATGACGAGGCACTTGGGTTTGCCCCATACGTCGATGCGCCGCCCGCTGGTGACTACGGGCGTCTCGATGACGGCCACCCGACCGAAAGCTCGCATTCTGCGGCTCAGGTCCCAGTCTTCGAACAGGGGCATGTCGGCGTAGCCGCCCATGCGCTCGAAGGCCTCGCGCCGGATGAAGATGCACTGGTCGCCGAGGAAGCGTTTCGCGATTTTCGCGCGCATGTTGGCGCTGAAGCTGATAAAGCGGCTGAAGCTATCCTCGCGATCGAAGCTGTGGAGAAAGCCCCCGCCCGCCACGTCGCCTGCACACATGACGTCCTCGATTTCCCGCAACGCCCCCGGCGGCAGCTTGGTGTCGCAGTGAAGAAACAGGATCGTCTCGCCTTGGGTGTGAGTGGCGCCCGCGTTCATCTGGCGCGCGCGTCCCGGTTCCGATTCGACGATCAGGGCGCGCCCGTCCGCCGCGGCGCGCGTGTCGTCCGCGCTGCCCCCATCGGCGAGGATGATCTGCTTTTCCCCCGGCTGGGCGTCGAGCATGTCGAACATGGCGGACAGCCTGGGCGCTTCGTTCAGCACGGGCACGACGATGGAGATCATCGCAGAATCCCTCTCTGGAACCGGCATGACTCTAAAAAGTCCCGGGGCGATACATTCCCCGGGCTGTGCTATGATGCCCCATGCGAAGCCATCCGATGAACCCTAACCATTGGAACGGCCCATGTCGATAAGGCGCATCCGTATTTTCCGTCTTCTCCGCTCGCGCGCACCGGGCGTACGGCGCGCGAAGCATCTCACGATATGTCTCACTCTATTGGCTGCGGTGCTCTCCGCGAGCCTCGTCTTTTCGCTCTCAAGCGATCAGGAAGAGGCCATCGCCCTCCTGTATGAGGTCATGGAGAAAGTGGATCATAGCTACGCGCGCACCCCCGATTTCCGGAAAATGTACGTCGCGGGCCTGGAGGGCCTCAAGAAAAGCGCGGGCGAGGAGCGCTTCGATTTCGAGGAGAAGGCGGGAGACGAGGTTCTCCTCAAGGCGGGGGAGAGGGAGTTGCTCGTTCGCCTCCGGGGAGACACCGTCGGCGGGCTGGGCGGGTTCGAGCGCGCCTACCGGTTCGCGGTGGCGAACGCCGGGGATTCGGAGAAGAAAAAAGGCGGGCTGAGCGTCATGTACGCCGCGCTCACTTCCATGCTGCGTTCTCTCGACCCTTTCAGCACGTTCGTCACGCCCGAGTCCTACAGGCAGATGCGGGTGGAGCATACGGGCCGCTACGGCGGGGTGGGCGTCATCATCACGGTGCGGGAGAAGAAGCTCACCATCGTATCGCCCATCGATGACACGCCCGCGCACCGGGCGGGCCTCAAATCCGAGGACGTGATTCTGGAAATCGACGGCGCCTCCACGGCGGACATGCCGCTCTCAGAGGTCGTGCGCCGCATGAGAGGGCCCGCGGGCAAGACGGTGGATTTGCTGATTTCGCGCGTGGATTGGCCCGAGCCCCGCAACGTGCCGCTTCGCCGCGCGATCATCAGCATCAAGAGCGTGAAAACGGAGGTGAAAGAGGGCGGGATCGGCTATCTGCGGGTCACGGCCTTTCATGGCCGCACGACGCGGGAACTGGACGTAGCGCTCAACGATTTGATTCAAAAGAAAGTGCGGGGGATCGTGCTGGACCTGCGCGACAATCCCGGTGGTTTTCTCCGCCAGTCCGTCCAGGTATCCGAACGGTTTCTGCCAGACGGCAGCATGGTCGTCTTCACACGTGGGCGGAGGCGCAGCGAGACGGCCTATTTCCGCTCTCGCGGCACCGGCGTTTGGGTGGGGAAGCCTCTGGTCGTGCTGATCAACAAGGGCAGCGCGAGCGCGTCCGAAATCGTGGCCGGCGCCCTGCAGGATCTGGATCGCGCCCTCATCATCGGCAGGACCAGCTTCGGCAAAGGGTCCGTTCAGGCCATCATCCCCACGAGGGGCGAGGCGGCGGTCCGGCTGACGACGTCGAAATACTACACCCCGCTCGGCCGCCTGATTCACGAGAAAGGCATTCAGCCCGACGTCGAGGCGGGGCCTCAGCCGCTCACAAAAAAAGAGATCAGGGAGAGAAGAAGGGAGATGAGGACTTCGCTCTACAAGAAAGAGGAAAAGACGGAGGAGAAGAAAAAAGACACTGTCCTCGAACTGGCGTTGTCCGTCTTGAGGGACGCCAAGAGCGCGAACGTGGAAGCGCTTCGCCGGGCGGCGCTTGATGCGCAGCGCCTGATGCGAAGCGTCGAAGCGGTATCCCCCGCGGCTTCTCCCTGAACTCCCTCGCATCCCCCGCCGGAATAAATAAAGGAATCGTCGGTTTTTCGCGTTATTGTATGAACGCGACGATGGTACCCACCGCGGCGGCCAGCCCCAGAAGCTTTCTCGCAGTCATCTTTTCGGACAGCCGCCAGGTGGCCAGGATTGTGGTCACGATGAAGCTCAACTGCACGATCGGCGAGACGATGGTGGCCTCACCCTCCCTGAATGCGGCCAGCAGCGAGGTGTTCCCGAATATGAAGCAGACGGCGGTCGCGAGTCCGTGCGCCCAGCCTTTTTTCGAGAATTTCGGCCCCCCCTGCACGGCGAACGAGTAGATGTACGCGGTGGTGATGAAGAAAACCGCCTGGCTGTGCAGAAACATGATCGGCGCCACCCCGCCCGAGACGCCGAGCTTGTAGATGAAGTTCACGAGGCCGACGGCCACCATCGCCACGACGGCCCACAGGACGGAGGCGAGCTTGTCGGCGGAGAAACTCCCCCGGTGAAAATCCGAGAACAGGAAAATGGCGCAGCCGGTGAGGATGAGGCCTGCGATTTTCGGGAGCGTGATGGATTCACTCAGAAACCAGACGGCGAGCATGGCGGTGACGACGAAACTCATCCGGTAGATGGGCGTGCTGGCGCTCGTCTCTCCGAGCTCCACGCTTCTCATGAAGCTCCAAAAGCCGATGAATGTAAAAAAAGCGGCGCCGATGCCCAGAAAGGCGGGAGGCGTCCAGACGTAGCTGCCCTCGTAATACGCCCAGATCCACGTGACGGGAACGACGATGCTCGACTGCGAGGCCGTGATCGTGCCCGGCAAAATCCTGTTCCTGACAGCGCGTCCATATACGTAGTCCGCCACCCCGATGAGGAACAACGCAAAAAGCGCGAATAGAATGAACCTTGGAAGCAACTCGAATTTCTCCCTGGCAAATGCTTCTGGCCGGAATCCGTTTCGGGCGTCATACCCGTTTTCGGCGGGCGCGTTTCGTCGGTTCAGGAAGATTACGCCGAAACGACCCTCCATTCATAGCGCTGCACCCGCTCGTTTCGCCTGCTCGCGCATCCTCGCCCGGACCCGCCGTGTGGAGGACAAGGCGCACCGAGCGTGCCCGGGCCTCGTTTTTTTGCTTGTTGTGCAGGCAGGGGGCATCCTGTATATTGCGGCTATATATCTCGCCATGTTGCTTACGTGAACCGCACCGGAATCAATCCGGGGGAAGGTTCAATCTTTCTTCTCTTGTACGTGCGGAAACGGGTAGGTCCCTGCGTCCGCACTCTGAGTCCACGGAATCGGAAGCCAGGGAGGATCATGTAATGGCAACGAGATCGACGGATACCCGAAAGCGATGGTTCAGCGTTTCTCGTCCGGCGGTGATAATGACGGTGACGGTTTTCGCCCTGATCGCCGCCTTCAGTTCCCCCGCCTTCGCCGCGAAGAAAGACCCCATCAAAATCGGGGTGCTGTCGTTTCTGAGCGGAAAGCTCAAGCCAATCGGCGATGAGATCACCACGGGCATCCAGACGGCCGTGAAGATGCACGGACCCGTCCTGGGCCGCTCCATCGAGTTGATCCTCGAGGACAGCCTGGTGAACGCGCAGGTGGCGGTCACCAAGGCGACCAAGCTCGTCCAGAAAAACCAGGTGACGGCGATTCTGGGAACGAGCACGCTGGAGGCGCTCGCGCTGCTGCCCGTGGCGAATCGCCTGCGCGTGCCCATCATCACCTCGAACAGCGGCTCGGCCGTCATCACGGGCAGCAAGTGCAACTACTGGGTGTTCCAGACGAACCCCACCCCCCAGATGGCCGTCGTGGCGATGGACTCGCTCATCAACGACACCCCGAAGTTCAAGGCCGCGAAGTGGTTCACGATGGGCCACGACTACCCCTGGAGCCGCCGCGTGGCGCGCTCGGTCAAGATCGTCAAGGGCGTGAATTACGTCGGTGAGGCGTATGCGCCGCTCGACACCACGGACTGGGCGCCGTTCATCGCGAAGGTCCGCGCGTCCGGCGCGACCGCGGTGGTCATTCCCGTCACCCTGGGCACGCCGCTCGTGCAGTTCATCCAGCAGGCCAACGAGTTCGGCCTGACCAAGCAGGCGACCCTGGTGGCGCCCATCGGACTGCCGGACTGGCTCATCGCGAAGCTGGGCGAGTTGTCGACCCATATCGTCTCGGCGGGCGCGTGGAGCGCGTGGCGTCTTGAGGACACGATACCCGCGACCAAAAAGTTCAACGAACTCTACTACAAGATGCACGGCCGCGTAGCCGGGATGCAGGCCATCCAGGCGGGTACGGCGGCCCAGCTTCTGTTCAACGCCATCACGAAAGCGGGCTCGACGGACGGCAAGGCCATCGTCGCGGCGCTCGAGAAGCTCGACGTGGAGGCTCCCGCGGGTAGGATGCGCTTCCAGAAGGACGGACGCATGGCGGAGGTTGCGCTGATACTCGGACGGATCGAGAAGCTCAAGAAGCCGAAGTACGGCGCCATGTATGCGCAGTCGGTCAATGCGCTTCCCGCGTCCAAGACGCTCGAGCCGGCGAAGAAGCTCGGCTGTAATTTGAAGAAATAGCGGTTGGAATGGATTGGAATTTCTTGTTCGTCAATTCGCTGAACGGGATCATCTACGGATCGTTCCTGGCGCTGACGAGTCTCGGCCTGAGCCTGGTGTTCGGCTTGGGCCGAGTCGTCAACTTCGCGCACGGGGTGCTGTACGCCCTGGGGGGATATTTCTTCATCATCCTCCTGCCCTCGCTGGGCTGGGGGGCGATGGTGTTCGCCCCGCTGGTGGTGGTGCCCCTCGCCATCGCGATGGAATGGCTGACGATCGCCCCCATCCGGAACCGGGATGAAATCTACACCCTGCTCGTGACTTTTGGCCTTTCCTTCATGATCACGGGCGCGATTGAATATCTCTGGGGCACCGAGACGACCCTGATCAAGCCGCCCGTCATTTTCCAGGGGACGGTGGACATCCTCGGCAATCAGTTCCCCATCTACAGGCTCTTCGCGTCGACGCTATCCTTGTTGGTGACGGGGCTGGTCTTCGTCTTCATCCAGTTCACGCCGGTGGGCCTCAAGATTCGCGCCATCACCGATGACAACGAAATGGCCGAAGCGCTCGGCATCAACACGCGGTGGCTGCTCACGAGCATCTTCGGGGGCGCGGCCGGGTTCGCGGCGTTCGCCGGCGCGCTGGGCGCTCCCATCTTTTCCGTCGAACCGGAGATGGGAATGGGCATCATCATCGACTCGTTCCTGGCGGTGATCCTGGGCGGTCTCGGCCATCTGCCGGGGACGGCCGTGGGGGCGTTCATCGTGGCGCTCGCGAAATCCATCGGCGGGGGCTACATCGCGGAATGGGCCATCGCGGTCTTGTTCCTGGTCGTGGCCGCGATCATGGTGCTTCGGCCCAGAGGAGTTTTCGGTCGTGGCCGCATCGCCTGAGGTGGAAAACCTGGTGGAAGACGCCTCCAGGCTCCGTTCGCGGGAAGTGGCGACGCGGGTGCTGCTCGCCGGCTCCGCGATCCTGGTGCTGGCGGTTCCGTTTCTGGGCGCGAGTCCGTTTTTCATCACCCTGCTCACCGAGGCCCTGATCTTCGGCATCTGGGCGATGAGCCTCGATTTGCTGGTGGGCTACACGGGTCTCGTCTCGTTCGGCCACGCCGCGAGTTTCGGCTTCGCGACCTATGCCGCGGGCATATTCGCCATGAACATATCCGCGGATTTTTTCCTCTCGACCATCATGGCCATCGTCGCCGCCGCCGCGGTGGCGTTTCTGACCGGCCTGGTGGTGACGCGCCTCTCGGGAATCGCCTTCGCCATTCTCACGCTCTGCATCTGCCAGGTCCTGTTTCAGGTATCCGTCGTGTGGCGCTCGTTCACCGGCGGGCTGGACGGCTTGATCGGCGTTCCGCTGCCCACGCTCTTCGGCCGGGAGGTGGAGCCCGGCGAGGAGTTCTACCTCCTCACCGCGGTTACGCTCATCGTCTGCTATCTTCTGCTGAGGAGGGTGGTGGAGTCTCCCTTCGGGAAAACCCTGCTGGCGATTCGCGCGAACGAGGACAGGGCGGCGGCCATCGGCATCGACGTGAGACGGCACAAGCTGGTGATTCTCATCCTCTCCTGGATGACGGGCGGCGTAGCGGGAACGCTCTTCGTCTTCCTGAAAGCGGGCGCGAACCCGATGACGCTCTACTGGATCGAATCGGGCAACATACTGGCTATCACGATTCTAGGCGGCATCGGAACGCTTTTCGGCCCGATCATCGGGGCGATCGGCTTCATATTCATCCGCGATCAGGTGACGACGATGTACCGGGCGTGGCAGTTTTCCTTCGGGCTCGCCTTCGTGCTCGCCGTCTTGTTCATGCCCTCGGGAATCGCGGGCATCGCCGAGAGAATCTGGAGACGACTGTGGCCGGCGCGTTCGTAGTAGAAGGCCTCCACAAGTCCTTCGGTGCTCTGCACGCCGTGAACGACGTTTCCCTGGATATCGAAGCCGGGCAGGTCCACGCGCTTATCGGCCCGAACGGCGCGGGCAAGACGACGCTGTTCAACTGCATCACCGGATTTCTTCGTCCCGACGCCGGCAAGGTGTTGTTGAACGGGAGCGACGTTACCCATCTGCCTTCCCACAAGCTGGTGAAGACGGGAATCGTCCGCACGTTCCAGATCACCCAGGTCTTCGGCGAATTGAGCGCGCGCGAGAACGTCGAGCTTGCGGCGCGCTCCCGCGAGGGGCTGAATTTCGATTTCTTCCGAAAGGCGAGCACCTGCCGCGAGGCCCGCGAGGACGCGGAGGAATCGCTGGAGGTGGTCGGGCTGATCGAGAAGGCGCATCTGCGGCCCGAAGAGCTGGGACACGGGGACAAGCGCGTGCTCGAGGTGGCTATTGGACTTGCGCTCAACCCCGAAGTCTTGTTGCTCGATGAACCGACGGCGGGCATGTCCCGAACGGAGACCGAGCGCATCGCCCGCCTGGTGCGGCAAATCGCGGAGCGCACGAGCGTCCTTCTGGTCGAGCACGACACGGAAGTGGTTCTCTCGATCTCGGATAAAATCACCGTGATGACGCAGGGCCGGGTGATCGCCCAGGGACCGCCCGAGCAGATCAGCAAGGACCCCCAGGTGCAGGACGCTTACCTGGGCGCCGTCGAAGTGGAGGAGGATTGATGCTCAAAGTCTCCTCACTACACGTTCATTACGGGAGCGCCCACGTTCTCCACGGCGTGGATCTTGAGGTGGGCGCAGGCAAAATCGTCTGTCTCATCGGGCGCAACGGCGCGGGCAAGAGCACGACGCTCAAGTCCATCATGGGTCTCGTGCCCGCCACTTCAGGCGAAATCCTCTTCGAGGAGCAGCGCATCGAAGCGATGGCGGCCCACCAGGTCGCTCGCATGGGAGTCGCCTACGTGCCCGAGGACAGGCGGCCCTTTGGTTCCTTGAGCGTGGAGGAGAACATCCGCGTGGCGGCGCAGGCCAGCCCGAACTCCGACGCAAACGGCGTCAGCGAGGCGCTGGCGTTTTTCCCTGTCCTGGAAGAGCGCGCCAGACAACTGGCGGGGAGCCTGAGCGGCGGTGAGCAGCAGATGCTCGTGATCGCGCGCGCCCTAGTGGCGCGTCCAAGGCTGATTCTGCTCGATGAGCCGACCGAAGGGCTCGCGCCCAGCCTCGTCCGCTCCATCAGGGACGGAATCATGAAGACCCGCACGCATGGCCTCTCCATCCTCCTCGTGGAGCAGAACCTCTCCCTGGCGCTGGAGGTGGGCGATTATTTCTACGTGCTGAGCCGCGGTTTCGTCGCCTTCGAGGGAACGAGCGAAGAGCTCCTTGCGCGGGAGGACGTAATCGCCGAACATCTGGGAGTCGGCCGCGTGAAGGAGGCCTTGAGAGCGCGCGAATAAATTGCTGCGCCGCGCCGAGAAAATCCCGAACCGCTCCGAGCCGCCCTGAACCCCGTAAAAGAGATCACCCGTTGCTTGCCTACGTGCTGGAGGAGAACGGCCCCTCTTTGAAAGAGGTGGCACGCCCCGAGCCCCTCGCGGATGAAGCCCTCATCCGGGTGAGTCTTGCAGGCATTTGCGCCACGGACCTGGAACTCATTCGCGGGTACATGAATTTCCGGGGCGTGCTGGGCCATGAGTTCGTCGGCGTGGTGGCGGGGCCGGAGGCGCACCCGCTTTTGGGGCGCAGGGTGGTGGGCGAGATTAACTGCGGATGCGGGGATTGCCCCTGGTGTGCCCGCGGTATGGAACGACATTGTCCCGAGAGAAGCGTCCTGGGCATTCTCGATCGCCCCGGCGTTTTTGCGGAATACACCTGCCTGCCGAGTCGGAACCTGCACGTTCTTCCCGACGCCGTGGAAGATGAGGCGGCCGTTTTCTGTGAGCCTCTGGCCGCCTGTTTCGAGGTGATCGAGCAGTTTCCCGAGATCGTGGAGCGCGAGGTCCTGGTGATCGGGGACGGGAGGCTCGGTCTCTTGCTGACCCAGGTGTTGCACGCCGAAGGATCGAGGGTGGGTCTGCTTGGCCGCCACCCGGAAAAAATGGCGCTGCTCGCTTCACATAAGATTCCCGTTTGGAGCGATCCTGCGCAGGCCGTCTGCTCCGAAGGGGAGAAATGGCCCGTCGTGGTCGAGGCCACAGGCGCTGCGGAGGGCTTCTCCCTCGCCGTCTCGAAAACGAAGCCCCGAGGCGTGCTGGTGCTCAAGAGCACGGTGGCGTCCGAGGCTCGCCTGAATCTCTCCGCCGTCGTGGTGGATGAAATCACGGTACTGGGTTCGCGCTGCGGCCTTTTCTCGCCCGCGATTCGAGCGCTCGAGACGGGCGCGGTTCGCACGTCCTCGATGATTCATGGCCGTTTCTCCCTGCGAAACGCGCCCGAAGCATTTGAAAAAGCGCGCGAAAAGGGCATAATCAAGGTGTTGCTCCGACCCTAGGTATTATTTGTATTTTAGTGTAGAATGGTAAGTCGATATTGCTACATAGGGTGTTGCTCGTTAAGGAGCATGCGATGAGAGGCCTCATGGGGATGGCCTTGATGGTATGGCTCCTTGCTTCGGCTTGGAGCATGGAGGCGTTTGCGGCCGCGCCGGAGACCCCCGAGGCGATAGAGCAAAGACGCATTTCCCGCCTCGTCTCCCATCTCAGGCGACTGGAAAAGCCTAAAGATTGGCTGCTGGTCCGCAAACTCTTCTCCTCGGATTCGAACGTCCAGCTCAACGCCCTGTCGAACTGTCCGCTGCCGGAAAATGAATGGCCCTGGTATCTATCCTCCGATCATCTGAAGAATTACGCTTTTTCAGTGGATTTCATCCCGCTCAACATGGATGCGGACAAGCGCCTCGAAACCCTCATGGTCATCCAGTCGGATCACGCCAAGGACCACTACATCACCTTTTGCCTGATGGATGACGACAAGAGCGCCCGCAAGCCGCTCGCCTCCTACAGCGACATGAGCCGTGGCCGGGAGATCACCTACCAGGTAGCCGATCTGACGGCGGACGGGTCGTATGAGTTGATCGTCAATACCCGCGAGGGTTCGGACGGCCGCTATTCCGACGCCGTGCGTGTCATCAAGCCGACTTCGAAGAACCGCTTCGATCTCATGTGGTTCGCACGCCTGCAAGATGAGTTGAAGTGGCCGAAAACGTACGTGGACGACGCGAGAAGCCGGGCTGTCCAACGGCGTGAAGATCTGCGGGCCAAGGTTCGTTTTCGCTTTAACGGACCGGGAAACCCCGTCACCCTCATTCTCAAGGGGGAGAGGAAATACGAGGAGCAGATTTCCAGCCTCAAGGGTGGAAAAGATAAAAACAAAATACTAATCGAACGTTTTCCCATCGAGGAATTCTGGCGGTGGGATAAAGCGAAGCTGCGATTCGTCCGTGTTTTCGACTCCAGACAATAGAAAAAGTATATCCGCTTTTCCGGAAAGGTCGTGTGAAGCCGTTGAACTACCCTCGCCCCGTCATGCTCATCGTTCTGGACGGATGGGGATTATCCGATGAGCGCACGCACAACGCCGTCGCATTGGCCGATACCCCGACCATGGATGCCCTGCTCGCGAGCCGTCCCCACACCCGCCTGGTCACTTCGGGACGCGCCGTGGGGCTTCCCGACGGCCAAATGGGCAATTCCGAGGTGGGTCATCTGAACTTAGGCGCGGGCCGTGTGGTGGATCAGGACATCGTTCGCATCGACCGCTCCATCAAGAGCGGTGATTTTTTTGAACTCCCCCCGCTCGTCGATTGCGTTCAAAAGGCCAAAGAGGGAGGCGGCGCCCTGCACATCGTCGGCCTCGTATCGGACGGCGGCGTGCACAGCCTCCAGGATCACGGGGTGGCGCTGGCGCGGCTGGGGAGAAAAACCGGCGTCGAGCGCATCTTCGCGCATGCCTTCACCGACGGGAGGGATACGCCGCCGCGCTCGGGACTGGAATTCGTGGGTCGTTACGAGGAGAGCCTGAGCCGGGAAGCAGGGGCCCGACTCGCCACCGTCATCGGGCGTTACTACGCGATGGACCGGGACAGGCGGTGGGAGAGAAACGAGCGCGCCTACCGGGCGATGGCCGCAGGAGAAGGCATTCATGCCCCGAGTGCCGCCGAGGCGATAGAGGCTTCCTATGCGCGAGGCGTGACGGATGAGTTCATCGAACCGGTGGTGCTCACCGACAGCGGGCGTCCGGTGGGCTTGATTCGAGACGGCGACGCCGTGATCTGCATGAACTTCCGCGCGGACAGGGTGCGGCAAATCACCAGCGCCTTCACCGATGAAGGGTTCGACGGCTTCGACGTCTCGGGCGGACCCGCGGTCCATTACGCCTGCATGACGGAATACGACGAGCGCTTCACGCTGCCCGTCGCGTTTCCGCCCCTGAGGATGAAAGGCCTGTTCCGCCACGCGCTGGCCGACGCGGGGCGGACGTGCCTGAGAGTCGCCGAGACGGAAAAATATCCCCACGTCACGTATTTCTTTAACGGCGGCGAGGAGGAGCCTCTCCCCGGTGAGCGGCGGCACATGGTTCCTTCGCCCAAGGTGGCTACTTACGATCTAAAGCCCGAGATGAGCGCGGGCGAAGTGACGGAGGTGGTACTGGACGCCATCGGGCGGGGCGAGGATGACGCCATCGTCTTGAACTTCGCCAACCCGGACATGGTGGGACACACGGGTGTCGAGAGCGCCGCCGTGCGGGCCGCCGGTTTCGTGGACGCCTGTCTCGGGCGCATTCTCGAAGCGCTGGAGCGCGCGGGCGGGGCGGCGGTGGTGACGGCGGACCACGGGAATTGCGAGACGATGTGGGACGTGGAGAACGATTGTCCGCACACCGCGCACACGCTGAACGAGACGCCCTGCATCGTCATCGCCCCCGGATTCGGGGGTCCTCTCAGAGCGGGCGGCGCGCTTTGCGACGTGGCGCCCACCCTGCTGGGGTTGATGGGGGTCACCCCGCCTTCCCAGATGACGGGTGTGGATTTGAGAATTCTCTAGCGCCCCGGCGTTGCCCCTCTCGCTCCGTTCGGCGAGTATGGAGAGCGGCGGGGAATTCGGCGGTTTCATGGTGAGGAAACATTCATTCGGGAGGAGACGGGCGTGAGCGAAGGAGTCCCCGATTTTCAGGCGTTGCGCGCGATGTATCACCAGGAAGTGGAAGGGCTGAGCGACGCCCGGCTCGACTGGGAAGACCCGTCAGAGGATTGGTCGCGCTGGAGTATCAGGCGGCAGATAAGCCACGTGGCGCTCGCCTATTTCTTCTGGTGGGTGAAGATGTGGGGCAAGACGCTCTGGCCGGAGAACCCGCCGGAAGACCCGGTGGATTTCACGAAAGCGGCCCCCAATCAGTACGACCGAAGACTGGATGAGGAGAAATACTGGCGGCTCGAGGATTTGCTCCCCAAGTTCGATGAGGCGATTCATTTCGCCGAACGCGCCGCCGAGGGAAAGACGAAAGATGAGTTGAAGTCGCTCTTTATCACCCGCTCGTTCAAGCCAGAGTTGCTGATGGGCGATACGGACCTGCCGGTATACCGGTTCTGGATGCACGTCTCCACGTTTCACGACGAGGGCCTCGCACAAGACCCCGAGGATGAGACGAAATTCACCTACACGCTGGCGGGGATGCTCCGGCAGATGTATTGGGAGGCGCTCGTGCACTTGCGGACGATTCATCGCCTGAAGCTCAAACAGGGGCTCACGCCCGTCGCGCAGATACCGCGCGAGGGCTTGTTGCTCGACCCGTTCTTCTGGGGACCCGAGGATGAACCCAAGATGTGAGGGCGCGCGCCGCCCACTTTTTTGAGGACCTTCCCATGCCGTTTGTAACGCTTGGTTCAGGCGTAGAGATTTTCTATGAGGCCCAGGGAGAGGGGCCGCCTCTCCTGCTGGTGAGCGGAACGGGCCATGACCACACTTTCTGGTCGGCGCAGCTTCCCTTGCTGAGCGCGGATTACCGCTGCGTCGTCTTCGACAACCGGGGGGTGGGCAGGAGCACGGCGCCCCCTCCGGGATATTCCCTGGCGGACATGGCGGATGACGCCGCGGGCGTTCTGGACGCCGCGGGTGTGGAGCGCGCCCACGTGATGGGTTTTTCCATGGGCGGGCACATCTCCACCGAGCTCACGCTTCGCCACCCCGGGCGCGTCGTGAGCCTGGGGCTCCACCACACCTGGGCGAGAAACTGCCCGCGCCTGGGTTCATTTCAGCGCGCCCGCATGCGCTTCGCCGAGCGCGGGGAGCGCGAGGCGCTCGTGGAACTGAGCCTCCTGGGGCTTTATTCCCATGAATTCTACGATCGGAATGCCGAGCTTATGGAGCAGAAAAGGCAGTGGCTCACCGAGCAATCCGGCGTCGACCTGGGCTGGGAGGGGCAACTGCGCGCCTGCCTGGAGGGGGACACCCTTGAACGGCTTCACCGGATACGAGTTCCCACGCTCGTCACCTGTTCGGATCGCGACTTGATCGTCGACACCCACCACGCGAAGGAAATCCACGAGCGCATCGAGGGGTCGAAGCTCATCATCATGGAGGGGACGGGTCACGTGGCGCTCATCGAGCGGCCAGATGCGTTCGCGCGCATCTGCCATGAGTTTTTGGCCTCTTTGCCGCCGCAATAAGGGATCAGCCGAGCCGCCTTGCCCGGCTCCCGGAAAGTGCCTGAAGCCGCCGCCTGTTTGACAAAAGGCCGGGGCTTGAGGCAAGAAAAAACCGGTTTTATCCGCATTACTCATCGAACCGTAAGGCCTTGGTATCCGGAAAGCGAGGTGCGCCATCCTCAAGAAGATTTTCGGCTGGTTCACGCAAAAGGACGACCCCCCCTCAGGAGGCGGACCTCCCCAAGGTGGCGGCGGCTTCGGTCTGCCCATGGCGCCGGACCAGGTGGAGCAGGAAGCCCTTTTCGCCGAAAAAATCGAAGCCCATGGCAAGTGGTTGCAAAGTTCGGGCGCGCGCGGGGAGCGCGCCGATTTCTCGGGCGCGAATCTCGAAATCATCAGCCTTTTCATGGTGAATCTCACCAAAGCGGATCTGCGTGAAGCGCGTCTCGCCGGCGCCAATGCGCAATGGGCGAACCTGGACGGGGCGGACCTCGCCGGTGCCAATCTCGAAGGCGCCGATCTGTTCCAGTCCAGCCTCGAGGGCGCGAACCTCACCGGCGCGCGGATGGCCGGGGCGAACATGATGTCGGCAGGTCTCAAGTTCGCGGATTTGACGGGCGCCGACTTGAGCGGAGCCGACCTGCGCGGCGCATCGCTTCAGCGGGCGAAACTCGGCGGCGTGAACCTGGCGGACGCGCTTATCGACGACGCCGATCTGGAGCTCGCCGACATCCGGGGTGTCGACCTCTCGGGCGTGAAGGGCCTCACCCCCGAGCAGGCCGAAGGCGCGCTCAAGGACGCGGAGACGCTCTTTCCGGATATCTAAAAATAGATGATTTCAATGACGTTTCGATTTCCTTCTCTCCCCATCCCGTCTTTTTCTTTTACAAGATTCGGTTTATGATGGGTTTTTCTTGAGATTCAACGAGCAGGAGTGATTCGGCATGCCGCAGACGACGCAAACCGTGGACCAGGAAGTCGATTTGGTGGAGTACTACTTTGAGGAGGGTTTCTCGGACGGGCTTCCCGTCGTTCCGCCCACGCCGGAGAAGATAGACGCCGCCGTCTCGGCTCTGGGCGGAGATAAAGACTACATCGAGTGCCGCGTGCCGCCTCGCTGGGGCAACCTCACGAGAGAGGTTCTGGCGATCAACATGGTGATGGCGGGCTGCAAGGCGGAATACGCGCCCGTCGTCCGCGCGGCGATGTCGGCGCTTTGCGACCCGCACTTCAACCTGAACGGGGTGCAGGCCACCACCCACATGGCGTGCCCGCTCATCGTGGTGAACGGCCCGGTTCGGAACGAGATCGGCATGAACGCGGGCTGCAACGTGTTCGGCTCGGGCAACCGAGCGAACGCGACGATAGGCCGCGCGGTGCGGATGATGCTCTTGAACGTCGGCGGCGCGTGGCCGGGCGATCTGGACAAGAGCACGCTGGGCTGTCCCACCAAATACACCTACTGCATCGCGGAGAACGAAGAGGCGAGTCCCTGGGCGCCTTATCACGTGGAACAAGGCTACGCGCCCGAGGATTCCACGGTCTTCGCCATCGCGGCCGAGGCGCCCCACAGCGTGACGAACCACATCTCCGACGACCCCGAGGGGGTCCTCGACAGCATCTGCTCGGCGATGAGCACGATCGCGCACAACAATTCGGTGAGCAGCGGCTCGTGCGCCGTCGTCATCAGCCCCGAGCACGGGGCGACCATCAGTGCGAAGAACTGGACGCGGAACGACGTGAAGAGCTATCTGTGGATGCACACCAGGAACACGTTCGCCGATATCTCGTTCAACCACCGCTACGGAAAAGTCTACAACCGCAATATCCCCAAGTGGTACAGGCGCGAACCGGACGAAAGAATCCCCATCGTGCCGAGTCCCGAGAACATCCACCTGTTCGTGGCGGGCGGGGATGCGGGCCGTTTTTCCGCCTTCATTCCCGGCTGGGGCCACATGACGAACCCGGTGCTGCGCGCAATCGACGGCAAGACGCTCGAAGGCGGCCCCGTCTGCGTGGACGGCACCTGTCTGCTTTAGGGTCTGGAATAGAAAACAGGAGGAAACCATGAGTGATGTCATCACCGGCCAGGTCGTCTACGACCCCCGAGGGGTGGTCGAGGCAGCGGCCCAACCCACCGCGCAGCGCGTCCGGGATTTGAAGGGTCTCAACCTCGGGGTCCTGGACAACACGAAGTGGAACGGGCGCAGGCTGCTCGAAAAAACCACGGCGCTGATGGAGGCGGAAGGCCCCTTCGCCGAGGTGCGCTACTACAAGAAAGAGAGCTTTTCCAAAAACGCGGCGCCGGAACTGATCGCCCGGATCGCACAGGAGAACGACGTCGTCCTGACGGCGATCGGCGACTGAGGCTCCTGCACTTCGTGCTGTATGCACGATGCGATCTCCCTGGAAGAAAAAGGGGTGCCCACCGCCGTGGTAGTGACGGAGGTCTTCCTGCACGAAGCCCACGTGCAAAGGGCGGCCTTGGGCATGAACGACCTCGACCCGGTGGTCATCCAGCACCCCCTGAGCACGCTCTCGGATGAGGAAATCTCCGCGCGCGCGGGCGATGCGGCTCTCCAGGCGGTGAAGATTCTGCTCGAAGGCTAGTTCGGCTTTTCATGACGAAGCCACTCGCAGGCATCCGCGTCCTCGACCTGACGCAGTTTCTCTCGGGTCCGCAGGCCACGCTGTTCCTGGCGGGGCTGGGGGCCGAGGTCATCCGTATCGACAATCCGGCCACCGGCGACCCGGTGGCCTACTCGCCTCCCTACATCGGTGAGAAGGGCGTCTCCTACCATCCCCAGACGGATGAGGACCTGGGAATGGCTTACTTGAAGCGCACGCGCGCGAAAAAGGCGATTACCCTCAACATCAAGGACCCCCGGGGTCTCGAGATGTTCTACGGGCTCGTCGATCGCTCCGACATCCTGGTGGAGAATTTCTCCGTCGGCGTCACGAAAAGGCTCAAGATCGACTACGAGACGCTTCGCGCGAGAAAACCCTCCCTGGTCTACTGCTCCATCACGGGCTACGGCCAGACGGGGCCGGATGCGGGGCTTAAGGGCTACGACGCCGTCTCCCAGGCGGCCTCGGGCCTCATGAACCTCACGGGATTCCCCGACGGCCCGCCCACCAAGGCGGGCTCCGCGCTCGGCGACAGCGTGGGCGGCACGTTCGCCTTCGGCGCCATCATGACGGCGCTCTTTCACCGCGAGCGCACCGGGGAGGGCCAGCAGATCGACATTTCGATGATCGACTGCATCTTCTCGCTGATCTTCGATGAGCCGATGGATTTTTACGAACAACTCGGCCTCCCGCCGCGCATCGGCAACCGCATCATGCGGCTCGCGCCGTTCAACGCCTATGAGACGAAAGACGGCTGGGTCGTCATCGCCTCGGGCACCAACGCGCACTGGCACAACATACTGCGCGGCATCGAGCGCGCCGATCTGATCGGTGATGAGCGATACGAGGACATGAGCCGGCGCGTGAGCAGAGTCGCGGAGGTTGACGCCATCATCACCGAATGGACGAAGCGCCGCGAGGCGAAAGAAGCGGTCTCCTCCCTGCGCGCGCACGACGTCATCTGCGGGCCGGTGAACACCATCGAGGACATCCTCGCATGGCCCCACATGCGAGAGCGCGGGATGATAGTCGACATCGAACACCCCACCCTGGGAACCCTCAAGAACGCGAAAGCCCCGGGCTTTCCCTTCAAGTTCAGCGAAATGGAAGGCGGCTACGCCGCCCCCGCCCCGCTCGTGGGCCAGCACAACGCGGAAATCCTCGGCGGCCTGCTCGGCGTATCGGATGCGGAGTTGAAAGAACTGGGAGATGAGGGTGTGGTCTAGGGGGTTTATGAGGCGCGGTGCCTCCGGTTTTTCATCCGCGCGGCATCCTATCTTCATCCTGATGTCGGTTTGTTATCTCTTATCGGGCTGCGCCGGCGGGATTGACCCCGTAGGAGGAGTCGACCCCAAGACGCTCGACCTGGCCGATGAGGCGAGGCGCGCAAATGCGGGCTGTTGCGGGGAAATGCGCGGGTCCCAACAAACTTTTTTTATCGCTATATCTGAGTGCGCAGCGCTCATATTTGAATGATAACTCTTTATATAACAATCATTTAATCGATCAGAAATTTTCAGAAATTTATCGAAAAACCCCGTAAATTTATCTGATTTTATCGAAAATATCATTATTTTCATTTCCATGTCGTTCCTGAATCCATTCTCGTATCGTCTCCTCGCCCCGTCTCCCGGTTCCATGAGAAAGCCTCCTCTCCCTGTGCCTCAATCCGCCGAGAGAGAAACCGCTTCCCCGCGTCGCGCGCACGATACCGCAGCGCCGGATTCCGGGGCGCACGGCAATTGCGGGGAAATGCGGACCCGGCCCCGACCGGGGAGGCGGGATAAAACCCCCCTGAGGGGGTTGTTGAAAAAGGCCCATCAATCGGGGTTGGCGCGTAGGGGCGGCCCCCCGTGGCCGCCCGTGTCGGATATGTCCATCTGCGTGGCTGTGCTTCGCAGGGAGAAGCATGGGGGCCATGGACAGGCACAGGGGCCTGTCCCTACAAACCTTCTATTTGCAGGGTCCTGCGCAGACCTCTTCAACACCCCCCTACGGGTTCGTCTTGATACGCGGGGCGTAGGGACAACCCCCTGCGCCGGTCCGGGAGCGCGGCCTGTCCTTGCGAGGCGGTGCGGTTTTGTTCGTCGTCCCGGCGTCATCGCCGGCCGATGCGGAAGGTGTTGCGGAGTGACGACCGGAGACGAATGCGGTTGCGTCCGCCGCCGGCTCAGCCGTCCTGACGCGCGGAGGGCGCGGACGTGCGGCGGATGAGCTCCCGGAGCGCCTCCATGGTCTCGCGGTGGCGCTCCCTCTGCTCCTCGCGTTCGGCGCGCAGCACGGCCATGGTTTCGCGGTGGCGCTCCTTGTGCTCCTCGCGTTCGGCGCGCAGCGCCTCCATGGTTTCGCGGTGCATCGCGTCCCGATGCCGCGCGGCCTGGCGCATGATGTAGAGGCCGTAGGCGATCAGTCCGCATTGCGCGGCCCCGACGAGGGCGGCCACCCACACGGAGGCCCACTGCGCGGCGAGGGCGGCTTCCTGGAGGGCGAGGCTCGCCTTTTGCAGGGCGAGGCTCGATTGCTGTACGACGAGGTTTGATTGCTGTACGGCGAGGCTTGCGGTTTCGTATTCCGTCATTCGATTTTCTCCCGTGAAGCCTCGTGAGCAGCAAGTCCGGTCAGTTTCGCCCAGGGCGGTGGAGAAGTCAAAGAGCGAACGCGAGTGAGGAGGGGGTGTTGAAAAAGGCCCATCAATCGGGATCGGCGCGTAGGGGCGGCCCCCCGTGGCCGCCCGTATCGGATATGTCCATCTGCGTGGCTGTGCTTCGCAGGGACAAGCATGGGGGCCTTGGACAGGCACGGAGGCCTGTCCCTACGGGTCGGAGGACGGACAACGCAAGGAGGCCCTGTTCCCGCGTTTCGTTGCGTTCTCCACACACAAAAAAACCGGGGGGCCGAAGCCCCCCGGTCGTCGTCGCGTCAGGTGAGGACGCGAACGTCCTTCATGCTGCTAGAAGATGTGGCGCAGCGTCCAGCCGACCGCCCAGCCGTCGTCCGGCTCAGGAGCGCCCATGCCTCTGCCGTAGTCGCCGCGCAAGATAACGGCGCCCACACCGCGAAGCTCGAGGCTCGAGTGAATCTTCCATTTGAAGCCGGCGTTGAGCTCTGTGCCGAATTCCTTCGCGTCCATCGGATTTGGAACTTTTTTCGTTGGTAGCGCGCTTTCTGCGGCATTATAAAGGGATACGCCGCCGCCCAGCGTCAGGGTCTTGCTGACCTTGAAGTCGGCCAGCCCCTCGATCACGGTCGCGCCGTTCAAGGCGCCCAAGTGTACGCTTCTGATGCCGTTGCCCAGAGACGTCCAGCGGCGCGAACTCATGATGTGGCCGCCGACGAACCAGCCGGAACCGCCTTCCTGAGGCGTCCTGAACCGGCCGTCCTCGGTGGCCTTGGAGCCGTCATCGCCGGAGAGCATCGTGAGGTTGCCGCTAAGCTTCAGTTTGCCCAGGCTGGTGGAAGTCCTCACCAGAACGGCCCATCCCGAGAGTTCTTTGCCGCTTGAGAGGTCACCTTCCTGGATGACCATAGAACCGTTCACGTTGAGGATGCCCACCTTCGTCTTGGCGTTTAGTCCGAGGAAGTTGTAGTCGTAGTCTTTTCCCGGTGTATTTGTTACTACCCTCTCTCCCGTAAGCGTACCGTCCGCCTGCACGCCTGTTGTCTTGAACGTGGTCGTTGACGTTGGTTTCGTTTCGCCTCTGGAGTTGGCCACCCATGGCGAGAGCGTGAGATTGGGGGAGACCTTGATGCTCAGGCTGGCATAAGAATCCGTGTGGTCGTTGTTATCGGGGCTAGTGTCTTCTCTCGCACTGGTCATGAACGCGCTGAGCGAAATGTTTTTGCTGAGCTTGCCGTAGATCGCAATACCCGGCTCACGATGACGACCGCCGCTGTCGTAGATTTCCTTGTCCGGCGAGAAGTAGTCCGTCCGGCCCATACGCATGCGGAGCGAACTGCCCGGAACCGCGAAGTCGATCACCCAGCGGTTGACGCCGACAGTCTGCCGGCCGGGACCGATGGCGAAGCCGCCGTTCGCGATTACGAACTCGGGCTCCCACACGGCCGTGACGGCGCCGCTTTTCGCCGTGAAGCGCGGACGGATGAGCGCGTCCAGGTAATTGCTTTTGTCGTCCATGTCATCGTTCCCGTCTTTGTTGACGTTTTCGCTGGAGCCGCGTACCCGGAAGAAGCCGGTCATCTTGAAGTCGGCCGCGTACGAGGGCGCTACAAACGTCGCTACGAGCGCCATCGCAAACAGAGTTAACAGAATTTTCCTCATTGTGCATTTCTCCTCATTGAGGTTTCACAAAAAATGTTGCCGTCTTCCTTCGTGTTCTGTGTCTGGTTTTATGGGTGCTTCTACATCTGTGCTTCGTCGCCTGTAACAGGGCTTCCCGTTCCCGCATCACCCCCTCTCTTCCATGCCGCCCCGCACGTCGACAAGGTTCTATCGAGCGAACCGGTTTTTGCCGCTTATGGACAATTCCCTGTCTGAGAAAACAGTCATTCCATTCCCCGTTTCCTCAAAGAATAGAGGTAAGATCGACAGGAACCCGTCACTCCGGAAGTGATGCGACTGAACGTGATCATGTAATGTAAAGATTTGTTATTATTTGCTTTAATTCGATATTTTCTTCGCCGTCGTCTCTTGCGGGCTGGCCGTGTTTTTGCTTGAATACGCTCACACTTGATGCCGCTGACATGCGTTTTGATGACATATCAAGCGAGAGAGACCACGCTTATTTCTGCTGAAACGCGCTCTCGATTGATGCCGCTGGTATGCGTTTTGATGACATATGGAAATGATGGGGGTCATGCCCAGGAGAAGTGAGTTCAGACTCACCAAACGCGCTGTCGACGCGCTTAAAACCGAAAATCGGGACACCCTCTTCTGGGACCGGGACCTGGCCGGCTTCGGGGTGCGCGTCCACGCTACGGGCAGGAAAGCCTACGTGGTGCAGTCCAGGGGACCCGGGGGGGTAAAACGCGTGACTTTAGGCCGGCACGGGGCGTTGTCGACCGGGGAGGCGAGGAAGCAGGCCGCCCTCGTCATAGACCGTATCAAGCGGGGCGAAGACCCTGGACGCAAGCCGCCCGCGGAGGAACTCACCCTGGCGGCGATTGCCGAGCGCTTCATGCGCGCTTACGTGGAAAGGCGCCTGAAGCCGCGCACCGTCGTGGAGTACCGCACCATACTGGACAAACATGTCCTGCCGGCCCTGGGCGGGATGACGCTGGGCCGGATCGGACGGGCGGAAGTCGCCGCGTTTCATCACCGCCTCCGCCATACGCCGAGCCGGGCCAACACGTCGATCCATATCCTCTCCAGGATGTTCAACCTGGCCGAGGCGTGGGGCCTGGCCCCGACCGGGCAGAACCCGTGCAGAAGACTGTCGCTCTACAGGACGCGCCCACGCGAGCGGTTCCTGACATTCGAGGAATACCGCCGCCTGGGCCGGTCGCTCAAAGACGCCGAGGCGGCAGGCTCCATCTGGCCGCCTGCGATCACGGCGATCAGGCTGCTCATGCTGACCGGGTGCCGGAGGAGCGAGATACTGAACCTCAAATGGGACGACGTGGACCGCACGGCGGGAGACCTCAGGCTCAGGGACGCCAAGGCGGGCCCCCGCATGGTTCCGCTGACGAATCCCGTGCGGGGGGTTCTCGACAAGCTGTCCCGGCAACCGGACAACCCGTGGGTGATCATCGGCCAGAAGCCGGGAAAGAACCTCACGGATCTTCGCCACTACTGGTGGCCTATCCGGGAGCGGGCGGGACTCTCCGACCTGCGGATCCACGACCTCAGACACTCCTATGCGTCGAGGGCTCTGGCGCTCGGCGAGAGCCTCTACACGATCGGCAAGCTCCTGGGACACTCGACGATAACGACGACGGCGCGCTACACGCACCTGATGCTCAAGGCCGAGAAGGAGGCGGCCACCCGGGTGGGGGGGAGCATAGGCGCCCACCTGACGAACGGGAACCTCGGGGGAGAACGGCGAAGCCCATGATGAAAACGCTCTCGAACCGGGCGGTCGAGAAGCTTGCGGTTCAGAAGGATACGGTGTTCTGGGACGGGGATCTCACAGGCTTCGGCGTCAGGGTCTATCCCAGCGGCTCAAAAGTCTACATCGCCCATGCGCGGGGTCCGAGAGGGCCCAAGCGGGTGGCGGTGGGCCGCCACGGCGTGATCGGCGCCGATCAGGCGCGCCAAAGGGCGGCGCTCATCATCGCCCGCATCAAGGCGGGCGAGGAAGCAATCCCGAAGCGGCTGAAGCCCACGAGCGGGCCCAGCGTGGCGGCGCTCGCCGAGCGGTATCTCACCGAATACGTCTCGGTGCGCTGCAAGCCGAGCACCGCCGCGAAGACCAGGGCGGTGGTGCGAAAGCACATCGTGCCCGCCTTGGGGAAGCTGCCGATCATGGCGCTGGAGCGGGCGCAGGTGGCGGAACTGCACCAGAGCCTGTGCGAGACGCCCGTTGTGGCGAACCTGGTCGTCCGAATCCTCCATGCGATGTACAGGCTGGCCGAGAACTGGGGGCTGGCGCCCGAGGGGTGCAACCCCTGCCGCTTGATCGTGAAATACCCCGAGCGCAAGAGGGAGCGGTTCCTGACGGATGAGGAGTTTGCGCGCCTGGGCGCCGTTCTGGAAGAAATCGAGAATCAGGGCGGGGCGTCCGCGCCCGCTCTGGCCGCCATACGCCTGCTGATGCTGACCGGGTGCCGGAAGTCCGAGATACTCACTCTCCGCTGGGAGGACGTGGCGCTGGACGAGGGTGAGCTGAGGCTGCCGGATTCCAAGACGGGCGCGCGGGTGGTCTCGCTTCCGCCGCAGGCGGTCGCGCTCCTGGCCGCCCTCCCCCGGGTGGAGGGGAATCCCTGGGTCATTCCCGGCAGGAAGCCGGGCGCGCGCCTGGGCAGCCTCGATCACGTCTGGCGGCCCGTCCGCGCGCGGGCGGGTCTCGATGACGTGCGGCTCCACGACCTTCGCCATTCCTACGCCTCCAGAGCGCTCGCGCTGGGAGAAGGGCTCCCCGTCATCGCGAAGCTCCTTGGCCACGCCCACGTGCAAACCACGGCGCGTTACGCGCACCTGGCGCGCGATTCCGCGCACGAGGCGGCGGAGCGGGTTGCGGGGAGCATCGCGGAAGATATACTCTGAGGAAGCCGGTTGGCGAATTTCCGGCGGCGCGCGGCGGCGGGTTCCGCCCCGTTCGCCGGCGAGAAGAGCCGACCCTTTTTCTATAAGAATCAGGAATAGATTTTTCCGGCGGCATCCATCGCCCGATGAGTATCCCAATCGGCGGGGCTCGGGAAACGGCGGGTTGCATGAACGGATATGGGCCGATTTTGGGGGAGTTGCAAGGCGTATTTCAGAAGCCTTTTCGCCCGGCGAATGAAAATTTTTTTCTCGGGCTGCAAAGACCGGGGCAAGGCGGTGAATTTCACGTCGTTTTTTCCTGACGCGCAATTTTTCGTAAAAGTTTGATTTTGTTATTGTTAAACCTTTCATTCCATTTCGGAAGAGAGGGGGAAGTTCGTATTGTAAAGGAAATGGTTTTTTGGATTTCCCTTGGGATTGTTTGTTGACAAAGAGGATCATCTTTTCTATTCTTTGGAGAAACGGGGAATGGAATGATTGTTTTCTCAGACAGGGAATTGTCTACATAAGCGGCAAAAATCGGTTCGCTCGATAGAACCTTGTCGACGTACGGGGCGGCATGGAAGAGAAGAGAGGGGGTGATGCGGGAACGGGAAGCCCTGTTGCAGACGACGAAGCACGAATGCAGACACATTGACAAAATCAAGATGTTGAACACGAAGGAAGACGGCAACATTTTTTTATGAAACCTCGATGAGGAGAAATACACATGAGGAAAATTCTGTTAACTCTATTTGCGCTGGCGCTCTTAGCGACGTTTGTAGCGCCCTCGTATGCGGCCGACTTCAAGATGACCGGCTTCTACCGGGTACGCGGTATCGCCGGCAACAACGGCGACCGCAACGACGACGTGGACGACAGCGCCCAGGGCTTCGACGCCTTGACGAGGCCGCGCTTCACCGCAAAGGTCGATGGCGGCAAAATCTGGTCCATCTGGGAAATCGACTGGTATGAGGCCCGTACTGAGAATGACAGGACCCCCAATGACGCGAACGCGAACATCCTGTTCGGCCGCAGCGGCGGCCGCGTCGGCGTGGGCACCAACCGCTGGGTGGTCGACTTCGCGATTCCGGGCAGCGCGCTCCGCGCCCGCTGGGGCCGGACGGACTACACCTCCCCGGACAAGCAGATTTTCGACAGCGCTGGCGCCACCCGTTGGCCGGGCTTCGCGGTCTACGGCAAGCTCAGCAAGAACATGTCGCTCAGCATGTTCATGACCAGGAAGGGTATGAGTGGTAGGGGACGCACCATCGGCCCGGAAGATGAGAACAATGACAGCTACTATGCGTCTGTGGGCATCAAGGTCACCCCGGCCATGACGCTGACTCCCTGGGTGGCCCTCTCCCGCGACGGCAAGGGCAGGTCCCTCACCTACGCCGCCCTGAACGCCAAGACGAAAGTGGGCATCGTCGGCCTGAACCTCTCGGGCGTTTCGGTGGGTGGAGATGCGAAAGATGGTACGGATGCCTCCGGCTGGGCGCTTCTGGCAAGCGGCAAGGCCGGCCTGGGCAAACTGACGCTCATCGGCACCGCCATCATGCTCTCCGGCGACGACGATGACGACGACATGGAAGAGGGCAGATTCTCTCATCTGATGCCCGGCGGCGGTCAGTTCATCTCCGGCGTCATGGTCACCGACCGCAGCACCACAGGCGGCATCACGAGCTTCCGGGCTCGTTTGCCCAGAGCCGGCGGTACCAGGAATGCCAGGTTCCAGAATCTGAACGGCGCGGTCGTGATCGGCGCAGATGCCGTGTACAAGGTCAGCAAGACTTTCAAGGTAGCCGCCGGCGTTCACATCTACCAGTCAGCGGAAGACGACGACATGGGCAACACTGACTACGGCACCGAGTTCAACACCAGCTTCGAGTGGAAGATCTATCCGAAGCTCAGGCTCAGGAGTCAATTCGGGTACTTGGCCACGGGCGACTACGGTTTAGCGGCCGACGATCCGGACGACGACACCTGGACGGCGATGTTCTCGCTGGACCACTTCTTCTAGGAACTTGATGGACGCTCGCGTCCTCATTTGACGCGACGGCGACCGGGGGGCTTCGGCCCCCCGGTTTTTTTTGTGTGTGGAGAACACTTTGCCGTGCCTTTTTAACTAACATTTATGGCTTATTTGGTTCGGTATATACGAATTGTGTAGGGGACGCATATATGCGTCCCGCGCAGAGTGGTTTTCGCCATTGATAGTTCCGTCCCGTCTAACGGCGCAATTCCTGGATGGGTTTTACGACGGCTTGACGATCCGACCCGCAAGGGCCGCATATATGCGGCCCCTACAAACCCCCACGAAAACGGGCGGCATGAACATCGCTTGAGGGGTTCGGCGGGGAGTGGTATATCCTTTGAGGCGTATGGACACGCGTTCGCCCGCAACGACACACATCGAGGAAACAGCAGAAATGAACAAGCACCACCTCATGGCCCCCGGCCCCACGCCGGTCCCCCACCGGGTGCTCGAAGCCATGGCGCGGCCCCTGATCCACCATCGCACCAGGGAGTTCGAGGCGCACTTCGAAGGAGCGCGGCGCGGCCTCGAATGGCTCTTCCAGACGAGCGGCGACGTCATCACCCTCGCCGCTTCGGGTACGGGCGGCATGGAGGCGGCGGTGGCGAACCTGCTCTCCCCGGGCGATTCGGCGCTCGTCATCGAGGGCGGCAAATTCGGGGAGCGATGGACGGAGCTTTGCGAGGCTTACGGGGTCGAAGCGGACGTCCTGGAGGTGGAATGGGGCCGTTCGGTCGACTTGGGCGCCCTGGAGGCGCGCCTGGAGCGCGGAGGGCACAAGGCGCTGCTGATGCAGGCGAGCGAAACCTCCACGGGGTCCAAGCACGACGTGCAGGCCGTCGCGAAGCTGGTGCGTGAGCGGTCGCCGGAGACGCTCGTGGTGGTGGACGCCATCACCGCCCTGGGCGTGTACGACCTCAAGACCGATGAATGGGACCTGGACGCCGTGATCACGGGGAGCCAGAAGGCGCTCATGCTCCCGCCGGGGCTGGCCTTCGTCTGGCTGAGCGAGCGGGCACGGCGCGCCGCCGCGGAGTCGACTTCGCCCCGGTATTATTTCGACCTCGAGATCGAGCGCAAGAGCCAGATGAAGAACACCACCGCCTGGACGCCTGCGATCTCCCTTCTGGCGGGTCTGTCGGTCGCGCTCGACATGATGCGCGGGGAGGGACTGGAGAACGTCTTCGCGCGCCATGCGCTTCTGGCGCGGGCGACGGGAGCGGCTGCTGAAGCGATGGGCCTCGCCATATTCCCCCGTGACTTGAGGAGTGAGGCCGTCACCGCCGTCTGCGTACCCGAGGGCGTGGACGGAAAAGCCGTCCCCGGCAGGATGCAGGATGCGCACGGGGTGACCATCGCCGGGGGGCAGGGGGGCCTGAGCGGCAAGATTTTCCGGATCGGGCATCTGGGGTACGTCGATTCCTCCGACGTGCTGGCGGCGGTCGGCGCGCTGGAATCGACCCTGGCCGATCTGGGCTTTTCACTGGACAGAGGGCGCGGCCTCGCCGCAGCGCAAGAGGTGTTCAACGAATGAACCAGACGTTTCGAGTTCTGATTGCCGAGCCGATCTCGCCGAGGGCCTATGAGATACTCGAGGAGCAGCAGGGCTTTGAAGTCCTCGACCGCACCGCCTCCTCGCGGAAAGAAATTCTCGAAGCCGTGAAGACAACCGACGCGCTCATCGTCCGGAGCGGCACGCAGGTGGATGATGAACTCATGGGTGCCGGGGATACGCTCAAGATGGTCGCGCGCGCAGGGATTGGCGTGGACAACGTGGACCTCGAAGCCGCCAGCATGCGCGGCATTCTGGTGGTGAACGCGCCCGACGGCAACGTCATCACCACGGCGGAGCACACCATCGCCATGATGTTCTCGCTGGCGCGCAAGATTCCCTCGGCCGTCTCCTCCCTCAAGGGAGGGAAATGGGAGCGAAACCGCTTCGTGGGCAGCGAGCTATCTTCTAAAACACTGGGCGTCGTGGGCATGGGGCGCGTGGGTTCGCAGACGGCGACGTTCGCCCGCAACCTGGGCATGAACGTCCTCGCCTTCGATCCATACATCTCCGCCGAAGTGCTCTCCCAGCGCGGGGTGAATCCGGTGGATTTCGGGGAGCTTCTGGCCAAATCCGACTACATCACCCTGCACGTGCCGAAAAACACCGAGACGGGGAACCTGATCGGCGCTGCGGAAATCGCCCAGATGCGCGACGGCGTTCGCATCATCAACTGCGCGCGCGGGGGGCTGATAAACGAGGAGGCGCTGGCCGAGGCGCTCGACAGCGGGAAGGTCGGAGGCGCGGCGGTGGACGTATACCAACAGGAACCCCCCGACCCGAACGACCCGCTCATCGGCCGCGACGACGTCGTCTGCACGCCGCATCTGGGGGCCTCTACCGCGGAAGCCCAGGAAAACGTAGCCATGAGCGTGGCGAAACAGGTCGTGGCGTATCTGACCGAAGGGGTGGTGGGACACGCCGTGAACCTGCCTTCCCTGAGCCCCGAGATGCTGGAGCAAATCGGCCCCCATCTGGATCTGGCCGATCGCCTGGGAGATTTTCTGGCCCAACTCGCGGGCGGGGGATTGCAGACCCTCGAGGTCGTCTACGGCGGATCGATCGACATGCCCATGAGGGCGCTGGCCGCCTCGGCCATCAAGGGGATGCTGGGGCGTTTCCTCTCGAGCGTCCGCGTGAACATGGTGAACGGCCTCCTGCTCGCGAAAGAGCGCGGCATCGAGGTGAGGACGACGACTCAAACGGAGAATCTGCTATATACGGACCTGATCGAGCTTCGCGTGAAGACCGACTCGGGCGAGCGCTCCGTGGCGGGGACTTTTCTGCGGAAGAACGACCCCAGAATCGTTCGCATAGACGACTATTCGGTCGACGTGGCGCTCAGGGGCTATCTCCTCATATTCCGGAACGAAGACCGGCCCGGCATGATCGGCAAGATCGGCACCCTGCTGGGGAACCACAACATCAACATCGCCGGCATGCAGTTGGGGCGAGTATGGCAGCACGATATGGCCGTCGCCGTTCTGATACTCGACGACCCGGTGCCCGAGCCCGTCATGGAAGACGTTCGCGCCATTCCCCACGTCTATGACGCCTGCCTCGTCAGGTTGGGCTTTTCATGAGGCAGATAACTTCCCTGCGGGCCATCCCGGGTGGTTCGCGCGTTTTCCTGCCGGGTGAAGCGAGACGCAAAAGAGAGGTGGAGGAGAGCCTCCTCGGCGTATTCGAGCAGTGGGGGTTCCGGGAACTCCTCACGCCCGCGTTCGAGTTCTACGTTCCGAGGGCGGGTTCGGAGGTTCTCGACGCGCAGACCTACCGGATGGTGGATCTGGAAAGCGGCGGACTGCTGGCCCTCCGGGCGGACATGACGCCTCAAATCGCAAGGGCGGCCGGCACGATTCTGGCCGCTCATCCCCGGCCCCTGCGCCTCTCCTATGCGACGAACGTCTTTCGCCACGCCCATGTGGCCGGAGAGTTGCAGCGGGAGTTCTGGCAGGCGGGCGTGGAGTTGATCGGCCTGGTCTCGCTGGAAGCCGACGCCGAGATGATAGCCATCGCCGTGGAGTGCCTGCAGGCGAACGGGGTGGATCATTTCCGCATGTCCTTGAGCCACGGCGCATTCCTGCGCGGGATTCTGGGCGCCCTGGGTCTGGACGGCGCACAAAGGGCCGAGTTGCTCGAAGCGATTGAGCGCCGCGATTCCTCGGGCGTGACGAGCCTTCTCAAGGGAGTCCCGCGCCAAAAGACGGACGCCGGGCTGCTCGAGCGGGTTCCGGAGTGTTTCGGCGGAGTCGAGGTGCTCCGCGGCGTGGAGGAGAAGATAAGAACACCTGCGGCCAGGGGCGCCGTACGGGAACTGCTGAGAGTATTCCGGATACTGGAGTTGTATGGCCTCTCCGAGCGGGTCATCTTCGATTTGTGTGATTTCAAGGACTTCGACTACTATACGGGAGTGATATTCGAGGGGTTCGTGGAAGGTTCGGGATATCCCGTATGCGGCGGCGGCCGTTACGACAAACTCCTGGGGCAGTATGGCGACGACGCGCTCGGGACGGGATTCGCCGTCGATCTGAATCAGATGCTCCCCCTCGTGACGCAGGGAGCGGAGAGCAGGAACGGAACGGATTTTCTCGTCATCGACCTCACGCGAGAGAAGCGCTCGGGCATCGTTCTTTCCCGCAAACTCAGGGCGCGGGGCTGGCGGGTGGCGCGCGACATCATTCGCCGGGATCTCGCTGGTTCGCTGGAATATGCGCGTGCGACGGGCGTGTCGAAATGCCTCGTCATCGAGCGCGGCGGGAAGCGGGGAGGCCGCGCCAGACTCCTGGAGCCGGACGGGGAAGACTTGGGCGCATATCCGGTCGAGGAGATTCTCGCCCGGGTGGGCGGAAGGGATGATAACCGATGAGCGTTCTGGCGATTCTGGGCGGTCAGTGGGGCGATGAGGGAAAAGGGAAAGTCATCGACTGGCTGGCCAGTCAGGCGGACGTGGTGGCCCGTTACCAGGGGGGAGCGAACGCGGGCCATACCGTGGTCGTCGACGGGAACCAATACATCCTCCACCTGATACCGACCGGGATATTGCACGCAGGCGTCAAGTGCATCATCGGCTCCGGCGTGGTGGTGGACCCGCTGGGCCTGGTGGAGGAGATCGAATACCTCCGCTCCGAGGGCATCGAGATCGGGGAGAACCTCGTTCTCGGCAAGCGCGCGCACCTCATCATGCCCTACCACAAGGTTCTCGATTCTCATATGGAAGAGCTCCTGGGCGTCAACCGCATCGGAACGACGGGCCGGGGCATCGGACCGGCCTACTCCGACAAGGCGGCGAGGCTGGGCGTGCGGATTTCGGATCTGTTCGATGAGAAGATTTTGACGGATCGCATTCGCGTCAGTCTGGCCATCAAAAAACGGCTTCTCGGGGATATCGAATTGAACGAGGAGGAAACGAAGGCGCTCGATGAGGCGCATATTCTGGACGTATGCTCCCAGGTGCGGAAAAAGCTGAGCTCCCACGTGCGGAACACGGATGCGGAAATCAACGACGCCTTGAACGGGAACAAGAAAATCCTGCTCGAGGGCGCGCAGGGAATCCTGCTCGACCTGGACATGGGCACCTATCCCTTTGTTACTTCAAGCAACACCGGTGTGGGCGGAGCGATGAGCGGCCTGGGGTTGCCCTATAGCCGACTGAACACGGTGTTCGGAATCATGAAGGCGTATTGCACGCGGGTGGGGCAAGGCCCGTTTCCCTCCGAGATGGGAGAGGTGGAAGCCGGGCTTCTTCGGGAAGAGGGCGGTGAGTTCGGCGCCACAACCGGAAGGCCGAGGCGGTGCGGGTGGTTCGACGCCGTGGCGGCGCGCCACTGCATCCAGGTGGCCGGGATGGACGCGATAGCGGTGACGAAGCTCGACGTGCTCGACAATCAGGAGACGATTCGGGTTTGCGTGGGCTATGAACACGAGGGCGAGCGCGTCACGGTATTCCCGGCGGAGACCTCGATTCTGGAGCAATGCAAGCCCGTATTTACGGAATTTCCCGGCTGGATGTCCTCCACCGCGGGCGTGAGGGATTATGACGCCCTCCCTCCCCGGGCGAAGGATTACATCAAGGGTCTCGAAGAGCTGACCGGCAGGCCGGTATGGTTGATTTCCACGGGGCCGAGCCGCGACGATACGATATGTATCCACAATCCCTTCGATGGAAACGGGATGCGTGGCAACTGATTCGGAATTTCTCCATCCCGGGAATTTTAGCCCGCCTCTGATTGTCACTGTGATAGGATAGTTTATCTGGATTTGGTGGGAACAACCGCATCACCCGCATGGTCGCCGTCGATCTTGATAGAGGAAAATGATGGCCCCGGAAGAAGTGTCCTTGAGTCTGGCTTTCGCGGCGGGGGTGCTGAGTTTCGCCTCCCCGTGCATCCTCCCGCTGGTTCCCAGTTATCTTTCCTATCTGACGGGCTTGTCCTATGAGGAAATAAGAGAGAGCGGCGAGGCCGTCCGCGTTCGAAGCGTCATCCTGGTGAATTCCCTGTTCTTCGTGGCGGGGTTTTCGCTCGTCTTCGTCATCCTGGGCGCCAGCGTGTCCTTTGTGGGGAATATCCTGTTTCAATACCAGGATCACATCAGGCTGCTGGGCGGCATCCTGATCACCATGTTCGGCCTCTACGTCGGCGACAGGGCCTTTGATTTCAGGGGCCAAAGGTTCTTTATCGATAAACCGATCGGCGTGAGCGGCGCTTTCGCCGCCCTGGTTTTCCTGACGGGCCTGGCGGGTCTGCAAATGGGCTATCCCACATTGGGAGGAGTGCTCGCGGCGGTCGCCCTGTATGTGTTCGTGGCGGTTTTCGCGCCCGTCCTCTCCTCCGAGAACCGCATCATGCTGAAGAGCAAGCCCGCCGGCTGGCTCGGCAGCATGCTGGTCGGCGTCACCTTCGCCGCCGGCTGGACGCCCTGCGTCGGCCCGATTCTGGGGAGCATCCTCCTGTTCGCAGGCACGCAGCAAACCGCAGGCCAGGGGGTCGTTCTGCTGGCGAGCTATTCCGCAGGTCTGGGCATTCCGTTTCTCTTGAGCGGACTGTGCGTGGGTTTTTTCTTCCGGTTCTATCAGTCGTTTCGGCTCTATTTCCGTGGAGTCGAAATCGCGAGCAGCGCCATGTTGTTGCTGGTGGGCGTTTTGCTGATCTCGAACTACCTGAACGCCATTTCCTCCTACCTCATCTTCTGGACGGGGTTTGCGGGCATCTAGTTTCAGTGCACCTCGAACGTGGTTGGCTTCCCGCAAGGCGTCATCTCTTCTTCGGAAATTTCATGGACTCTCGCCGCCGGCGGTCCCTCCTTACACCAGGCCTTGAGGGTTTCGAGCGCGGGACTCTCGCCTTCTGCGACCAGTTCCACGCTCCCGTCGCCCAAGTTTCTCACCCATCCGGTGAGGGCGAGTTCGCGGGCGATCTCCCGGGCGCTGCCCCGGTACCATACGCCCTGCACCCGGCCCCGGATGATGAGGCGAATCCGCCGCGTCTCCTCTTTCATAATGAGTTGGCGCTCATTCGGATGGCGCGCAGGTTTCGGCCGGCGTGGAGATGTCCGGCGCCCAGATGATCCTTGAGGCAGGAGCCGGCTCGGCGCGGGGGATTGGGGAGTTCAAGAAGGGTTCCTTATCGCGCCTGAGAATGAGGCCGCCTCCTGGAATGGGGTATTCGCAAGAGCCTAATCCGCATCATCGTCCTCGTCGTCTTCCCATTCCTTCTCCCGCTCCTCCTGGCGCTTTTTCTTTCGCCTCATGATGATTTTCGAGACGATGATGCTGATCTCGAACAGCACGATGACGGGGCCTGCGAGGAACACCTGCGTCACCACGTCGGGCGGCGTGAGCAAAGCGGACATGACGAATGCGCCGACGATGACGTACCCGCGGTTTTTCGAGAGGAAATCAGGCGTGATGACGCCGATTTGCACGAGCAGAATGGTGACGATCGGCACCTCGAACACCAGGCCGAACGTAAAGATGAGCTTGAAGGCGAAGGAGATGTAAAAGCCAATCGAAATCTGTGGCGTCAGGGATTCGGTGGCGAAGCTCAGCAGAAAGGCAAGGCCGTAAGGCAGAATCAGGAAGTAGCAGAAAAGGGCGCCCACGATGAAGCTCAGCGTCGAGAAGAACACGAAGGGCACAATGTAGCGTTTCTCCCGGTCCAGGAGCCCGGGGGCGCAGAAGCGCCAAATCTGAAACAGGATGATGGGCAGGCTGATGAAGACCGAACAGAAAAACGAGACCTTGATGTGCGCGAAAAAGGCTTCCGTCGGTGAGAGGAAAACGAGTTTCTGATCGGCGATGGGGCGCTGCATGAAGGTCAGCAGTTCACCCGAAAAATAATAGGCGCCCACGAACACGACGAGAATCGTGCCCAGGATGTAGAGGATTCTGTTGCGCAACTCTGTCAGGTGCCCGGTGAGGGGCATGGATGATTCGCCGCTCACGTCTGCTTGTCGTCCTCTCGCTCGGCCCCGGCCTTGTCCTCGGCCGCCTCGCTCTCCGTGGCGGCGGCCTCCACCTCAGGCGCGGCCTCGCCCTCCTCCGGCGTGGGTTCGTCCGTCTCGATCTGGTCCGTTTCGGCGGTTTGCTCCGCCGCGCCGCTCTTTTCCTCGTCGTGGTCTTCGTCGTCGGCGTCTTCGTCTGATTCCTCGCCGCTCGCTTTTTTATCCTTTTCCTTTGCTTCCTCATCGAGGACGTCGAGATCGTAGTCGTCTTCCATGCTGAAGCTGTTCTGAAAATCCGACGTCGCGCGCTTGAAATCCCCCAGGGCCTTGCCGAGCGTGCGGGCCAGTTCCGGCAGACGCTTGGGTCCGATGACGATCAGGGCGACCACCATGATCACGATCAACTCCGTCATTCCGATGCTTCCGAACAAGACTGTTCTCCTCAGGAAAAGACCATGCCTTTGGGTTATACCAAAACAGACGCGCATGGTGAACGAGCTGGCGGGTAACGGACTATGATCCTCATGCGCTTTCTGCTACATTCGGGTCATATTGTTCGACTCACGACCCATGTCTTCACAAAAGCGCGAGTTGATGGCTCAGAAAACGACGCAAGAGAAACGGGTGGCGATTCAAGAATCCGCCGCATATCAATATGTACGCAACGCCTTGAATCTCAAAGAGATAGATGATTCGGCGGCCTTCGGTATCCTGGGGCCTCTCCTTGAGAAAAGCGCCGGGAACGGAAAGAGCGGCCCTATGAGCGCGGAAGAGGCCGCCCGATTGCTCTCCCGCCCCTATCTTCCCGATACCACCTTCGCCGTCGTCGATATCGAGACCACGGGCGGACGCCCCCCACAGCACCGCATTACGGAGTTGGCCGCCGTCAAGGTTCGCGCAGGTGAAATGGTGGATTCCTGTGACTTCCTGGTCAACCCGGCCCGGGAGATCCCCTGGAACGTCGTTCGCCTGACGGGCATCACCGACGCCATGGTGGCGGACAAACCGGGACTGATGGAAGCGCTGCCCGGATTTCTGGATTTCATCGACGGGTGCGTATTCGTCGCCCATTGCGCGACTTTCGACCTCCATTTTCTTCAGTACTACGCGCAAGAGTTCCTGGAGCGCGATTTTTCGCCTCCGGTTCTTTGCACGTTTGAATTGGCGAACCGGCTTCTGCCGCGTCAAAAACGCTTCAATCTGGGAGAATTGAGCGCGTCGCTGGGACTTCCCGATACGGAGACGGGAAGGCACCGCGCCCTGAGCGACGCCGAGGCGACGGCGCAGGTATTGGTCCGCTTTATGCAGATGGGCCGGCTTCTGGGATTGGAGAGCCTTGAATCCTTGCTCGAGTTTCAACAACCGGACGAGGGCGTTCCTCCACCGATGGCGGAGGGGATTCGGCTCGACCCGGCGAAGATTGAATCTCTCCCTCGGGAACGCGGCGTTTTTCGTCTGTACGACAAGGACGAAAGGCTGGTGTTCGCGGGCAAGGCCAACGACATACGGCGGGCGGTGCGGGATATGTTCTACCCCAAGAACCGCTCCGCGGGCCGGTTCGCCCTCAGGCTCAAGGGCGTGCGCCGCGTGGAGGCCAAGAGCCTGCGAAGCGAACTGGCCATGAACGTCGAGGCCTTTCGGGCGATGCGAAAAGCGAGTCTCATCAACGGGAACCTCTCCGTGGCGGGCGGGGGTTTTTTGAGGCTCTCGGCGGGTGTCGCACGGCCCGGCGTGTCCTTCGTATCCCGTCTCGCTCGCGACGGCGCGCGCTACTATGGCCCGTTTCGGAAAAAAGCGCAGCTCGCCGATTTACTGGAGGCCATTGGCGCCGCCTTCCCGCTCCCCTGTGAAGCGCCGGAAGGGAATCGCAACGCCAAAAAGCGCGGCGGGTTCCGGGGCGGCAAAAGACCGCCCCGACTGCCGGATTCGGAATATACGGAGTTGTTCGAGACTTTGATGGACATCCTGGAGGGTCGTCTCCCGAAAGAGGATGAGGGCATATTCTCCCTTCTCAAGAGGGCCTGGGGAGAGGAGGTCCTTTCGCCCGGCAAACTGAGGCGCCGTATCGCCCGTCTTCATCATCTGGTGAAGATGTACGCCCTCTCGGGACCGTCCGTCGAGAGGAGAAGGCTCATCATCGTCGAACCCGGGCAGACGCGCGAGGAGAGATACTGTTATTTCATCAAGGATGGGCTCCTCGTTCATGAGATATCCTTCGAGCGGGGCGACCCGCCCGTTCGCGCCCTGGAAGAGAAGATAAACGAGATATTCCTGAGCGAGGACTTCGAGCAGGCGAAGGCGAGTCCGGAGGATTTCGACGAGGCGGCGGTGTTCGCCGGCTGGATGAGGCGGGAGTTGATGGACGGGTTCATGCTGAATCTCGAGGGCCGCGCCCCCTCGGCCCGCGTGATGGAGGCGCTCACAGGCGCGCTCGACGACCCGCAGGCGGCGGGAACCACGATCACCCTTTAGTTTTTCTCCGCTGCGCTCGGCAGGGCGGTAAAACGAAGTTGTTTTGAAAAACGTATTCTTGCGCGCCATTCTCCGGTATGCTATTTTCTCCCTTGTCTTTTTCGGGACATTCTTCGTCGAGTCAGGCATCCGGTTCGGGGATGGGGACGGGTTTCCCATGCCCTCGTCTCGCTCAAAAGGGTTTCGCCGTTGTGTCGGGAAACGGGGATTATTGGGACGAGCGCATCGAGCGCATGGCGCGAGATGAACTCGCCTCCCTTCAACTGAAAAGGCTGAAACGCCAGGTTCGCCGCTGCTACGAGAACTCCGCATTCTATCGGGAGCGCCTCGACGCGGCGGGCGTGGGACCCGATTCGATTCGCAGCCTCGACGACCTGCAGAAAATTCCTTTCGTCACCAAGCAAGAACTCAGAGACGAGCAGCAAGCGCATCCGCCCTTCGGACGATACGCCGTCGCCGAGCCTTCGGCGTGGGGAGAGCTTCACCCCTCCACGGGGACTACGGGCGTGCCCGTGAGCACGATCTGGAGCAAGACGGACGTCGAGAACATCGCGGATTTCACGGCGCGCACGATGTGGAGTTTCGGCGTGCGGCCGGACGACATCGTCCAGAACGCGTTCAGCTACGGCCTGTGGGTGGCCGGGATGAGCGTGCACTACGCCACGCAGAAGATCGGTTGTTTCGTGATCCCCATCGGCGCCGCCATGACGGAGCGGCAGATACTCTATCTCACCACCATCGGCTCCACGGTGCTCCTGAGCACGCCGAGCTATGGTCTGTACATCGGCGAAAAACTCACCGAGAGCGGCGTGGACCCCGGTGAAATCCCTTTGAAAATCGGCTCTTTCGGCGGAGAGGCGGGCGCGCAGAACCCCTCAACGCGCGCTCGTATCGAAGCCGCCCTCGGCGTCGACGCCTATGATTATTACGGGCTGGGCGAGATCGGGCCGACCTTCGCGAGCGAGTCGGCCGCGAAATCGGGTCTCATATGGGCGGAGGATCACCACATCATCGAGGTGGTCGACCCCGAGACGAAAAAACCGACGCCCGAAGGCGAGGTGGGCATTCTCGTCATCACGCATCTCACACGCGAGGCCACGCCCATGCTGCGCTACTGGACGAATGATTTTGCGCGCGTCGACAGCTCCCCCAGCCCTTGCGGCAGAACGCACCTGCGCTCGCCCGGGGGGATTCTCGGGCGGCATGACGATCTCGTCATCTACAAGGGGGCGAAGTTCTACCCCATCCAGGTGGAAGAAGTGGTGCGGAGTTTCGCAGGCCTCAGCAACGAGTTTCGCGTGGAATTGCACCCGGATGAATCGACGGGGCGGGACCGCTGCGTCGTCGTGGCCGAAGCCGCCGAGGGGGAGGCGAACTCGGGCCTGGGCGATAAGTTGCGCGACAGACTCAGGTCTGAACTCCTGGTGACGCCCGAGGTGGAGGTTTTGCCCGCGGGTTCTTTCGAGAGAACGACGTTCAAGGCGAAAAGGTTCGTGGATTTGCGCGAATCGTGCGTATGAATACGGCGAGGGGGTGAAAAGTGCGCGGCGTATCGATCATCGGAGTGGGCATCACGCCTTTTGGGGTGCGGGCGGAGAGTCTCGTTGCCCTGGGGGCAATCGCCTGCAGGGACGCGCTTGAAGACGCGCGCCTCGGTCCTGAGCGGATCGAGGCGTTTTTTCTGGGAAATTTCGCCGGCCAGGCCTTCACCGGGCAGAACCACATCGCGCCCATGGTGGCGCACGCGGCGGGGCTGGGCGCGGTGCCCTGCACCCGTCTCGAGGGCGCTTGCGCCTCCGGGGGACTCGCCATGCGCCAGGGGGTGCTGGCCGTGGCTTCGGGCCAGGTGGATTTCGCCCTGATCGCGGGTGTGGAGAAGATGACTTGCGCCGAGACGGACCAGACGGCCTCCATCCTCGCCGCCGCCGGGGACGTGGCGGTGGAGGCGAGCGTGGGCTCCACGTTTCCCGCCCTTTTCGGCCTCATCGCCCGACGCCACATGCACGAGCACGGGACGACGCGCGAGGAGATCGCCCACGTGGCGGTCAAAAACCACGCCCACGGCAAGCTCAACCCGAACGCCCACATGCAAAAGGACGTGACGCTCCCCCAGGTCATGGACGCCAAGCCCGTTGCCGAACCGCTCGGGCTTTTTGATTGTTCGCTCATCAGCGACGGGGCGGCGGCCCTGGTTTTGTGCCCGGCTGAGACGGCCTCTGCGTATCACGAAAAGCCCGTCGGGGTTCTCGCATCGGCGCAGGCTTCTGATTCTCCCGCGCTCTCCGACAAGCGCGACATCACCTCGTTCCACGCCACGCAAAAGGCGGGGGAGGCGGCCTTCTCCCAGGCGGGGCTGAGTCGCGAGGACGTAGACTTGGCCGAGATTCACGATTGTTTCACGATGGCGGAGATCATCGCGCTCGAGGATTTGGGGTTTTTCGCCAAAGGCGAGGGAGGCCGCGGCGCGATCGAGGGAATGACGAAGCTCGGCGGCGCGATGCCGGTGAACACCAGCGGCGGCCTGAAATCGAAAGGCCACCCGGTAGGGGCGACGGGCGTGGCGCAGATTCATGAACTCACGCTTCAGTTGCGTGGAGGGGCGGGCGCGCGCCAGGTTCCGGGCGCCGAGGTGGGTCTGGCCCACAATCTGGGAGGTTCGGGCGCCACGTGCGCCGTGCATATTCTGGGTGCGACCGCCTGAGGCGGAGAAGGGTGGCTGGTCACGCATGGAGACCTTCGTTTGCGCCGGATGCGGGCGGATTTATCTGGAAAGCGCGGAGCGCTGCGGGCATTGCGGCGCACAGATGGAAGAGAGGCGAGCCTCCGGGCGGGGGGTCGTTTACAGCTTCTCATCGGTTCACATGGGAGCCCAGGGGATGCCGACGCCCTACCTTCTCGCTTTGGTGGAGTTGGAAGAGGGGGGGCGAGTTCTCGCCCGCCTGGCGGATGATGACGAAAGCGAGCCGTCCATCGGCGATAAAGTGGTTTTTTCCGGTCTTTCGGATACCGGACCGGTCTTTCGGATATTTTGAGGATATGTGTCGGTGAGCGCAATCAACAACGAATCGATGCGCGCCAAGGCGCTCTTCGTAGGTCGCCTCACGCCGGCAAGAGAGGGTTTGCTCGGCGGCTTGCGGAACATCGGCATGGAGACACTTTATTTCGAAACGCCCCATAAGGCGCGCGCGCGCACGAATTGGTGCGATTTCATTCTTTACGGGGCAACCGACCCCGCAGCGGCGGCTCCGATGCGGAGAATCGCGGAGACGGGCAAGCCTTTCGCCGCGGTGCTGCGCCCCGAGGACAAGGGGTTCACACCCCTGAGCATCAACTCAGGCGCGAGGGCCGTTTTCGTCGACGAGGTGCATCCCGAGGAAGTGTTCCAGTTCTCACGCGCCTTGAGCGAGGAGGGAAATCTTCGCAGGGAGCTCAGGTGGCTTCGCACCGAGGCGAGGGAAGAGTCCGGCGGCTGGCGGTTCGTGGGAACGAGCGCGGCGGCGGAGAGGCTGAGGCGCTCGATTCAGCTTGCGGGGCAGAAATACCGCACGATTCTCCTCGAAGGGGAGAAGGGGCTGAATTTCAGGCTCGTCGCCCGCGCGCTGCATTCCCAGTATCCCGGTGCGAGGCACCCGTTCCTGCACTGGGGGCCGAAAATGCGGCGCGCCTCGGTGCTGGAGAAGGCCATCAGGCGCATGGAAGAGAAGCGCGGTGAGGAGGGCGACATCCTCGAAAAAGGGGGTACGCTCTTCATCGAGGACGCCCAGCTCATCGGCAGGGATTACCAGAAGGCGTTGGCCGGGGTGTTGAGGGAAAAAAGTCTCTCGCAGGAGTTCCGCGTGATATTCGGGTGCACGCACGACCCCGAAAGACTGATACAGGACATGATTCTCAAGCGTCTGTATCGCAAGGAAACGACCCGCTTCATCAAGATTCCCCCGCTGCGCGATCGAAAGAAGGACATTTCGCTCGTGGCCCAGGGGATTCTGGATGAATTCTCGAGCCGCGTCGGGCAGCCGAGAAGGCGGATCACGCCGGCGGCGATGGATTGGTTCTGCGGGCAAAAGTGGTGGGGAAATGAGTCCGAACTCGAGATGGCCGTGTGCCGCGCCTTCCTCGTGAGCGAGGGCAACTCGATTTCGCTCGATGATCTAAGCTCCACTCCCCGGGGAAAGGGAGGCAGTGACATCGAGGGCTTTTTCCGCGACAGGCTCTCCTCGGTGGTCACCGCCCTGGGTGATGGGGAGAGCAGCGACTTCTATGATCACACCATCCGCAGCGTCGAGAAACCCCTGCTCGAACTGGTGCTCCGCGAAACAAGCGGAAACCAGGTGCAGGCGTCGCGCCTGTTGGGCATGAACCGCAACACGCTGAGAAGAAAACTCCTGGAATTCGGCCTCACCAAGCCTTCCCCCTCCCGCCGGAGATAAATTTTTGGCGCATCGAGGCGATGGATTCGCCGCCGTCATCCTTGCGGCCGGCGAGGGAAAACGCATGGGGTCCCCGCTGGCGAAGGTTCTGCATCCCGTGGGCGGGGAGCCCATGATCCGCCATGTCGTAACCATCGCGAGAGAGGCGGGCGCCCGGCCCATCGTCGTCGTCGTGGGCCATCAGGCCCGGGACGTTCAGGAGGCGTTTTCGGCCGATGATGCGGATACCGTCTTCACCGTTCAGGAAGAGCAACTCGGCACGGGCCATGCCGCCGAGGTCGGCTTGTGCGCCCTTTCGGCCAAGGCGAAACATCTATATCTCCTGTGCGGCGATGCGCCCTTGATACGAACGGCTACTCTAAAGCAGTTGGCCCGCCTTCATGTTGAGGCGGATGCGGTCGCCACCATGCTCACGGCCATCGCGGGGGAGCCGCACGGGTATGGCCGCGCCCTGCGCGAGGGGGCGGAACTCATCGGCGTGGTGGAGGAGGCGGACGCGACGGATGCGCAGAAGGAAATTATCGAGATCAACACGGGCGCCTACGCTTTCGAGGCCGCTTTCCTGCGCGCCGCCCTGCCGAGGATCAGGGCCGAGAACAAGCAGGGGGAGTACTACCTGCCCGACGTTTTCCCTATCGCGCGCGCCGAGGGCCGCGTTATCCAGGGCCTTGAGCTGGCGTCGCCCGAGGAGGCGCTGGGCGTGAACACGCCGGAGGACCTGCGCCGGGCGCAGGAAATTTACGGGAAGCGCCGGTTCAGGGGCTGATGCGCGCAAGCCCTCCCGGTTTGGTGCTGTTGAAAAACCTTTGTCAAAGGAGCAACCCCCCCTACCCCCCCTTGTCGGTCTGTAGCAAGGACAGGCCCCCGTGCCTGTCCTTGCGAAGCGCAACCACGGGGATGGACATATCCGATACGGGCGGCCACAGGGGGCCGCCCCTACGGGTGAATGCGGTTTTGTTCGTCATTCCGGCCTTGAGCCGGAATCCATTTGCCTTTCGTTTTTTTACGGGGTTGGTTTTGTAGGGACAGGTCGCGACCTGTCCCTACGGCGATCATGGGGTCTTCGTAGCTGTCCCACAGACCCGAGTGTCCGCCCGTTTCCATGACGACCGACTCCGAACGGGAGAACACACAGTCGGACATATATGTCCGACCCCTACGAAATCCTTCCCCTTGAGAGCCGGGTATCTCCCCCTCCCCGGTCGGTTTCGTTCGCCGAATCACGAAATCGGGGGTTTTTCCACAACCCCGATTTGCTATAATTTCCCCCGCAAGATAGAAAAAGCGAGTGGAAGCGCCCGTTTCGGGGCGGATTTGTACGAATTTCAGGAAGGTATCTCGTGAGAGCACTGATTCTGGCGGCCGGCCGCGGGGCCGGTTTATATCCGTTTACGAATACCCGGCCCAAGGCGATGCTGCCGATGGCGGGCGAGATGCTCCTGCATTCGGCGCTCAAGAAAATACGCGCCGCCGGCGTCAGCGATCTGGTCGTCGTCGTCGGTCACCGCGCCGACAGGATCATCAACGAATTCGGCCAGGGTTCGCGCTACGGGATGACGATTCAGTACATCCGCCAGGAAGAGCCCACGGGCATCCGGGACGCCATCCGGCTCGCGAACGGCCATTTTCAGGAGGATGAGTCGTTTCTGCTGGTCTACGCGGACGTGCTGGCGTCGGAGAACATGTACCGCCAGGTCGTTCAGGCGTTCGGTTCTTTTCACCAGCCCGTGGCGGCGATTTGCCACACCCTCCATGCCCAGAACTACGGCACGGTCTATCTCGGCAAGGACATGCAGATAGAGCGCCTGGTGGAAAAACCCGTGGAGCGCGAGGTGGGCAATTACGTGCTGGCCGGCGTGTTCGTCATGCCCTACCGGCTGTTCGATTTGCTCGAAAATCTCGAGATGGACGAGGCGTTCAACGAACTGTGCGCGGGCGAGGGGATTCGCTCCTCGATCTGGGAGGAACCCTGGCTGGACGCCCAGCACCCCTGGGATCTGCTCAAGGGAAACCAGATGGTCATGGACACCTGGAGCGAGGCCCGCGTGGACGGCAGCGTGCGCCTGCGGGGCGCGGTGCAGTTCCGGGGGCCCGTCGTGATCGAGAAAAACGTGGTGATCGAATCGGGCGCCTCCATCTTCGGCCCGTGCTTCATCGGGGAGAATACGTTTCTGGGAAACGGGGTTCTGGTGCGCCCCTATACGTCCATCGGCGCGAACGCGACCATCGGCTTCGGCGTGGAACTCAAAAACTGTATCCTCTTCAACGGCGTCCGGGTGGGGCGCCTCTCCTTCGTGGGCGACAGCGTCGTCGGCGAGGACGCCGTGGTGGGCTCGGGTACGTTGACGCTGATTCAGAATCTCGACCAGTCCCCCATCATGGTGCCCATGCCGGAGGGTGAGGTCGATTCGGGCCTCGACAAGGTGGGCTCCTTCCTGGGCGACGGGGCGCTGGTCGGCGCCTCGAATACGCTGGCCTCGGGAACCGTCGTGCCGCCCGGCGAAGTCGTTCCGCATCACCATACCTATCCTCGGGGAGAGAACTAGCATGTGCGGCATCGCGGGCATGGCGGCGAGCGCGAACGTCTCGCAAAAGCTCCTGCGCTCCATCGCGGCTCTCGAATACCGCGGATACGACTCCTGCGGCATGGCCGTCCAGAGAAACGGGGCGATAGACATCCGAAAGAACGTGGGCACGGTGGAGGCGGTGAATTCCCTCGAGCGCTTCACGGACATGAAGGGCCTGGTGGGCATCGCGCATACGCGCTGGGCGACGCACGGCGGGGTGACGCAGGCGAACGCGCACCCCCACGCGGACAACGAGAGCCGTCTGGCCGTGGTCCACAACGGCATCATCTCGAACTACAAGGAGCTCAAGGAGAGGCTCTCGCGCGACGGCGCGGCGTTCCGCTCCGAGACGGATTCGGAAGTCATCGCGCATCTGGTGGCGCAGAAAATCGCGCGAAACGGCCAGGACGTGGAGGAGGGCTTCGTCGAGGCGATCGACGAGCTCGAGGGCACCTTCGCCCTGGCGGTCATCTCGGTCGACTCACCGGGCCGTATCTTCTGCGTCAAGCGTGAATCGCCCCTCATCATCGGCCTTGGGGACGACGCCAACTACGTGGGGTCGGACTTCAGCGCGTTCTTCGAGTTCACCCGCCGGGCGATCATCATGGAAGACGGCGAATACGCCCTCATCACGCCGGAGAGCTATGCGGTCAAGAGCCTGCTCACCCGAGAGCGCGTCGACAAGGAAGTCACCGAGATCGAGTGGGACGCGGAGAAGGCGCGCCGGGGCGGCTACCCCCATTTCATGCTCAAGGAGATTTACGATCAGCCCACCACCGTCCAGGCCGCCCTCCAGATTCCCAGGGAGGATATCCAGGCGCTGGCCGGGATGATTCACGAATCGCGGCAATGCTTTCTGGGCGGCGTCGGAACGACTTATTACATCGCGTCGATGGGGCAGTATTTCTTCAGCCGCTTGGGGGGGAAGTATCTCCCCGTCGTCAGTACGGACGAGTTCGCCCACATCGCGGATATCGGGCCCGGGGACGGCTTTTGCGCCATCAGCCAGTCGGGAGAGACCTACGACACCCTGAGTGCCCTGCGCCACGCGAAAGGGAGCGGCGCCAGGACGGCGGGCATCGTGAACATGATGGGTTCCACCCTGGTCCGCTCGGTGGACGTTCCGATACTCCAGGGCGCGGGACCCGAAAAATGCGTCATCAGCACCAAGACGGCCCTGAGCCAGGCGGTCGTATTGCTGCTCGCCTCGATGGAGCTGGGTCTGCTCGCGGGGCGCCTGAGCGAGGCGGAGGTCGAGGCGCTGAGGGAGGAGGTCGCCTCCTTGTCCGACCTCGTGCTCGAGACGCTCAACGAACGCTCGGGCTATTTCCACACGGCCGCGCAGGCGCACCAGCACATGAAGAACTGGCTCTACCTGGGCCGGGGCATCTACTACCCGGCCGCGCTCGAATGCGCGCTCAAGATGAAGGAAGTCACCTACCTCCACGCGGAGGGGATGAGCGCGGGCTTTCTGAAGCACGGGACCATCTCCCTGATAGATGAGAACATGCACACCATCGTCCTGATGCCGACGCCGGAAGAGGCCGAACTCCACGCGCTCACCAGGAGCAGCGCGGAAGAAGTCCGCGCGCGCGGCGGCTTCGTCCTGGGCTACCGCTTCGAGGGAGACGAGATGGTGGAGGGGCTGTTCAGCGAGGAGATCGTGCTGCCCAGGGTCTCCGCGCAGCTTGCGCCCTTCCTGCATCTCGTCTCGGGGCAGCTTTTGGCGTATTTCCTCGCGGTGGCGCTCAAGCGCGACGTCGACAGGCCGCGCGCGCTGGCGAAGTCCGTCACCGTCGCCTGAGGGCGCTCCCCGAAATGCCGAACGCGAAGTTTCAGGGAACCGACGGGGTTCGCGGCCTCGTCGCCGATGAGGATCACCCGCAGGCGGCGGGGGTCGACCCGCGCGCAGCCTTCCTGGAAAACGGCGTCCTGACGCCCCGGTTTGTCGAGCACTACGTTTTCGAGGCCGGCGCCTGGCTTCTGGAAAGAGCCTCGGAGCAGATCATCTCCCCTACAGCAGTGGTGCTGGCCTGGGACCCGAGGGACGTTGCGGGGGAATTCACAGCCGCGTGCGTGAACGGTCTCCTGCGCGCGGGCGCGCACGCCCTCTCGCTCGGCGTGATGCCGACGCCTGCGGCGGCCGCCTATCTGGCGGGCGTGGGCGGAGCGGGCGCGGTGGTCCTCACCGCATCTCACAACCCGGCGGAGCAAAACGGCGTGAAAATCCTGTTGGCCCCCGATTCGGCCAAGCCCCTGCCGGATGAGGATGAGGCGTTGAGCGCCCGCGTCCGGGAGCGCGAGTGGAGCGCGGTCGAGCAGATGCCGGAGAGCGGCCATGGCGTGGAAGCAGCCGCCGAGGCGCGCGCGTTTTACCTGGACTACGTCACCCAGCTTCCCAACTCCTGGCTGCGCGCGGGCGACCTCGCCCGGTGGAGCCTCGTGGTGGACCCGGCGGCGGGGGCGTGGAGCGGACTCGCCGCCCAGGTGCTGGAGGAATTTCATCCTTTGAGCGTGCGTGAGGTGAACGCCCTGGGCGATGGCCGCGTGAACGAGGGCGGCGGCGTGGTCGCGCTCAAGGGCAGGCGCATCGTCGAAGGAGAAGACGCCGGCTTCATCAGTGGCCATGCGGGCGCGCGGGCGCTGTTTGAGGCGGGCCGCGCGCGGAGGGAAGAACTGAAAAAAGGCGACGGCCTGGCGGCGGCCTGCGCCCTGGACGCCGACGGCGACAGGGGCTACACCCTCGTCTACAATCCGTTTCGCGACGCGCTTCACGTCCTGGACGGCGACGACGCGCTCGTCTTGCAGGCCCGTTTCCTTGAACGGGAGAATGAACTGCCCGAAGACGGCGTGGCCGCCATCACGATAGAGAGCGATGCGGGCGCGGCGGCGGCCCTGAATGAGACGGGGCTCCGGGTCGTATTCACCCCCGTGGGGGACAAGTGGATATTGAACGAGGCGCGCAGGTTCGGGGACCGCTTCGCACTGGGAGGTGAGGAATCGGGCCACACGGTCGCACCGGGCCTGCTCGTGAACGCTTTGGGCGAGGGGCGCAGGCTCGCGGCGGGAGACGGCTTGAAGTCTTTTCTCAACACGAGTGCCGCGCTGCGGAGCCTTTTCGATGATGCGAACCCAGAAGATGCGTACGCGGCTATCGCCGAGCCGTTTCCCCGCGGGTTCAAGAGGTCCTATTATGCCTACCATGTGGCGCGGAGCCGCTTCGAGCCGGGTACGGAGGCGTGGGAGGCCATCGCCGCGAAACTGATGGAGGCTGCCAAGAGCGTTTTCTCAGGCGTAGCCACCCCCCGCTTTGCGCCTTTGGAGGACGACCCGGGCGTCATGTATCTCGCCCTGGAGGATGAGGCGGGCGGGCCGCTGGGCGCGGTTTATGTGAGGAACTCGGGCACCGAGAGCCGGACGGGCGTGGTTCTGAGAGGCCCCGCCGGGTGGGAAGAAAAGCTCTGCGCCGTTGGAGAAGAGGTGCTGCGCGAGATTCTAGGGCGCATGAAAGACCATGACGCCCCCGGCGCGCGGGCGGAGGCGAGCTTGCTTAAAGCATTGAAAGATCGTGAGATGGAGGTCCAGGCCGTCGATGCGCATCTGGATTCTGAAGCCCAGGCCCGCTTCGGCGCGCCCATCAGCCCGGTTGGCATCCGAAAAGAGGTTCTGCGCGGCGGACTCGCGCGGGAGGAGGCCGGAACTTTCAGCATCACGCCGCTCGGTGAGTGGTATCTGGAGCAGAAAAGATGAGCGCGACTGCGACTCAAGCCTATTTCAGAAGGCTCGGCGAGTTTCCCCACGCCGCCCTCCTCAAAAGCGCGGCGCACGCCTGGGAGGCGGTCGGCCTGCTGGATGATTTCACCCGCAAACTGGTGGATGAGGCGAATGCGCCTTTGGGCGAGGCGACAGCACTTCGGGTGGAAGAGGGCCTCGTCGTGAGCGAGGGCCTGCTTGTAACAGATGAGAGCCTGAAAATCGCCTCCGTCGGCCTGCTCATCGAGGCGGGCGCGCGAGTCGAGCCGGGATGCGTCATCAAGGGGCCGACGGTGCTTTGTTCAGGCGCGGAAGTGCGGCACGGGGCATATCTGCGGGGCGGCTGCCTCATCGGGCCGGACGCCGTCGTGGGCCATGCGACCGAAGTCAAGAACAGCGTTTTTTTGAACGGCGCGCAGGCGGGGCATTTCGCCTACGTGGGGGACAGCATTCTGGGCGCGGATGCCAACCTGGGCGCGGGCGGCAAGCTGGCGAACCTGGAACTCAGGACGGAAGAAGAGAAAAAAACGGGTGTGGTGAAGAACATCGTCCTGCGCGTCGAGGGAGAGCGTATCGACACAGGCCTCACGAAATTCGGAGCGGTAGTCGGTGATGACGCAGAGATCGGGTGCAACGTCGTGACGTCTCCGGGCGTGATACTGGGGGCCGGCTCCTGGGTCGCGCCCAACGCGACTGTCTCGAAGGGGGTCTATCCCGAGCGCACGCTCATCCGAGGCCCCAAATCGAGCGTGGGCCGCCGCCGGTTCTGAGCCGAGAAGCATATCCGTGGACTATCTGAAAGATTTGAACCCCCAGCAGAAAGAGGCGGTGCTCGCGCCGCCGGGCGCCAATCTGGTGCTGGCGGGCGCGGGTTCGGGCAAGACGCGGGTGATCGTCCACCGCATCCTGCGCCTGCTCGACGAGGGTCTCGCCCCAAGCCGGATTCTGGCCATCACGTTCACGAACAAGGCGGCGGGCGAGATGAAAGAGCGCCTTTTCGGGTCGCTGGGCACGGGCGTCCGCGGCATCTGGGTGGGTACCTTTCACGCCGTGTGCGCCAGAATCCTGAGATCAGAAGCCGAAGCGGCGGGCTTGTCGCCGAGTTTCACCATCTTCTCGCGCGGGGAGTGCCTGACGCTCGTAAAACGCTGCCTGGCGGCGGCGAATATCAGCGAGGAGCGATACGCGCCCCGATCGGTTCTGGAGCAGATAGGCCGCCGGAAGACCTCGCTGGCGGAGGCGGAGGATGGCGATCCCCCTCCTTTCAGCATCGACGCGGCGGCCCGGAAAATAGCGCCGGCGTATGAGCGTGCCCTGCGTGAGGCGGGTGCCGTGGATTTCGACGACCTGCTGGCGCGACCTCTAAGCATGTTCAGACGGCATCCAGAGGTTCTCAGGAAATACCAGGGCCGTTTCGAGGAAATACTCGTCGACGAATACCAGGACACCAACCCGGTGCAGGATGAACTCGTGGCCCTGCTCTCGCGCGCTCACGGGCGCGTGTTCGCCGTGGGGGATGACGATCAGGGCATCTACGGCTGGCGGGGCGCGCGGGTGGAGAACATCCTCGATTTCGAGCGCAGATTCGCAGGTGCCAGGGTGTTTCGCCTGGAGGAGAACTACCGCTCGAGCGGCGCGATTTTAGGCCTCGCCTCGCGCATCATGGGCGGGGCCGGGGCGCGGCACGAGAAGCGCCTCTTCACGCGCAAGGCGGCGGGAGAGGCCGTCTGCTATCTGGCGGCGGCGAACGCCGAGGAAGAAGCGGAAGCCGTCATCAATCGTCTCATCGAGGCGGGAGCGGGCGGTGAGATTCCTTGGGGCGAGGCCGCCGTCTTCTACCGTATCAACACGCAGTCGCGCCCGCTGGAAGAGGCGGCCCGCAGGCGGGGGATTCCCTACCAGGTGGTGAAGGGCCAGCGGTTTTTCGACCGCAATGAGGTGCAGGATCTGGCCGCCTATTTCAGGCTGCTCATCCGGCCTGAGGACGGCGCGGCTTTCTCGCGGGTCGTCAACCGCCCGCCCCGGGGGCTGGGGCCGGAGCGCTTGAGGGCGATAGCGGGTGGGGAGAGGCCGGGCGTCACGACCGCCGGTGCGCAAGCCGCCCTGGCACAGGGTCGCCTCCGGGGAAACGCCGCGCAAATGCTGGCGGACTTGCTGAAGACGCTGGAGTCTCTGGCCGCCCTGAAGGCGGGACCCGCGGGCCTGATCGAGGAAATACTCGAACGCACGGGCTACCGGGCCTGGCTGGAAGGCGCCGCGCAAAGGAGCACGTCACCGGAGCGCCGCCGCGCCGCCGCCAGGGCGCTGGAGGGCGCGAAAGAGTTCGCCGAGGCGGCCCGCGCGTTCGAGAAGCGGATTCAGGAGGAAGAAGGTCTCCCGCCCGAATCGGATGAGGCGAAGAGCTTGTTTCTGGAGGAGTTGGCCTTGATGGGCGAGGCGGATGAGATGTCCGGTGAGAGCGGGGCGCTTTCCCTGATGACGCTTCATGCGGCGAAGGGCCTGGAGTTCGCCGCCGTGGGCGTCGTCGGCGTGCAGGAGGGGTTGGTTCCGCTCGGTCGTTCAAAGGATGATCCTGCTTCCCTTGATGAGGAGAGAAGGCTCCTCTACGTGGGCGTCACGCGGGCGAAGGAGTTTTTAACTCTCTCGTGGGCCAAGGAGCGTCGGCCCGATGGTGCCAAGGAAAGCTGGGCGGCGCATCCGAGCCGCTTTCTCGATGGCTTGGGACCTGAGTTTATCAAGCGCATAGGCGATCATGCGCAGACGCGGAGGCGCGCCCCGCGCGGTTTCAAGGCGCCGCGTGATTCCACCGACTCGCGCTACGCCGATATTCTGGCGGAGGCGAAAGGCACTCCTCCCCGGAAAGAGAAGAGCCCGCCCGCCGTACCCGCCGCCGCGCTCGGCCCCTTTGCGCCCGGCGCGCGCGTCAGGCACAAGAAATTCGGGGTGGGCGTCATCCGCAAGCGCGAGGGAACCGGAGACGGCACGACGGTGAGCGTGGAGTTCGAGAACGCAGGCCCCAGGAAGCTGGTCTTGAAGTACGCGCCGCTCTCGCCTGCGGATGAGGGCGTTGACGCGGGCGAGAACCGGGCGGTATAAGGGCGCAAAGGGGGAGAGCGATGTCCATCTCAAGAGAAGACGTGGTTCACGTTTCCCGGCTGGCGCGGCTCAATCTCAGCGAGGATGAGATCGAGAAATTCACCGGGCAGCTCGGCGCGATTCTGGAGCACATCGCCAAACTGAACGAGGTGGACACAGAGGGCGTGGCGCCCACCTCGCACGTCCTCGACATCACGAACGTGTTCCGCGAGGATGCGGTCACCGACTCCCCCATCGAGAACATGGAGAAGATGGCGCCCGATTTCGCAAAGGGCCATTTCCGCGTTCCCAAGGTCATCGAATAGTTTTTTCGAAAACATGGCGTACGCCTCCCTCAAAGATTTCGTCGACGCTTTAGAACGCGCGGGCGAGTTGCGCCGCGTCAGGGTTCCGGTGGATATCGAACTCGAGATCACCGAGATCGCCGACCGCTCGGTGAAGAGCGGCGGCCCCGCCCTGTTGTTCGAAAAGCCGGTCGATCCCGACGGGCGCGAATACGACATACCCGTTCTCATCAACGCCTACGCCTCGGACCTTCGGATGAAGATGGCCTTGGGCGTCGACAGCATGGACGCGGTGGCGGACGAGGTGGCCGAGCTTCTGGAGATCAAGCCGCCCGAGGGCATCATCGAGAAGGTGAAGATGCTGCCCAAGCTCGCGCGGCTCGCCTCTTTCTCTCCGAAAACGGTGAGCGCGGCCCCGTGCCAGGAGGTCGTCGAGACCGAAAACCCGAACCTCTTCTCGATTCCCGCCATCAAGTGCTGGCCCGAGGACGCGGGACGCTACATCACCTTCGGGCACATCTATTCGCGAAACCCCCGGACGGGCCGCAGGAATGTGGGCCTCTACCGCGTGCAGTTTTTTGACGAGACGACCGCCGGGATGCACATGCACTTACACCACGACGGGGCGCAGAACTTTCAGGACAGCACGAAGATGGGCGCGCGCATGGAGATGGCGATAGCCCTGGGCGGCGACCCCGTCTACGTCTACGCGGCGAGCGCGCCGCTCCCGCCCGCGATTGACGAGTTGAACCTCGCCGGTTTCCTGAGAAGAAAGAGCGCCGAACTGGTCAAGTGCAAGACGGTGGACGTCGAGGTGCCCGCGGATTCGGACATCGTGGTCGAGGGCTACCTGAACCCCGGCGAATTGAGGGAGGAAGGACCATTCGGCGATCACACGGGCTGGTACTCCCTCGCGGACGACTACCCCGTCTTTCACGTGACGGCCATCACGAGAAAGCGCGAGGCCATCTACCCCACCACCATCGTGGGCCGCCCGCCGATGGAGGACTACTGGCTCGGCGGCGCGACGGGGCGCATCTTCCTGCCGCTGATGAAGATGCAGCTCCCCGAGATCGTGGACGTGCACATGCCGGCGGAGGGCGTGTTCCACAACATGGTGATCGTCTCGATACGCAAGTCCTATCCCTATCACGCGCGCAAGGTCATGTACGCCCTGTGGGGGATGGGCCAGATGGCGCTGGCGAAGGTCATCGTCATCGTGGATGAGGACGTGAATGTGCACGACATCAGCGAGGTCTCCTGGAAGGTGCTCGGCAGCATCGACCCGAGGCGCGACATGGTGTTCGTCGACGGCCCGGTGGACGCGCTCGAACACGCCGCGCCGCGCCTGCACGTGGGCAGCAAGGTGGGGGTCGACGGTACGAGGAAGTGGGCGTCGGAGGGTTTCGAGCGCGAATGGCCGCCCGAGATCGTGATGACGGACGAGATTAAGGAGCGCGTCACGAGGCGCTGGAAGGAGTACGGCCTTGGCGGCTGAGGCGTCGATGAGCGCGAGTTTCAAACAGTTCCTGCGCATGGTGAAGTTCGAGCACACCGTCTTCGGCCTCCCCTTCGTTCTGATGGGCGGCGTGATGGCGGCAGGGGGAATCCCTTCCGCCTGGGTCCTGTTCTGGATGGTCATGGCGGCGGTGGGCGCGCGGAATTTCGCCATGTCGCTCAACCGCTTCGCCGACAGGGATATCGACCCCAAGAACCCGAGGACGAAAGACCGCGCCGAGTTCCAGGCGCTGCTCCATTCGAAATCCATCCTCATGATGCTGGCGGGCTTTCTGGCGCTCTTCCTCCTCTCGGCCTGGATGCTGAATCCGCTCGCGTTCGCGCTTTCCTTCGCCGTGGCGGGAGTAATCGTCTTCTACAGCTATTCCAAGCGCTTCACCTCCTGGACGCACCTGTTCCTGGGCTTCGTCCTGGGCTGCGCCCCCGCGGGCGCGTGGGTGGCCGTGCGCGGCGATCTGGGCTTTGTGCCCGTTCTGCTGTTCTGCGGCGTCACCCTCTGGGTGGGCGGCTTCGACCTCATATATGCCTGTCTGGACGTGGATTTCGACGACGAGGAGAATATCCACTCCCTGCCGCGCCTTCTGGGCGTGAAGGGCGCGCTCATCGTCTCAGCGCTCGCCCATCTGGGGACGCTGGCCTGTTTCTTCGCGGCGGGGCTGGCGTTCGGACTCGGGCCCCTCTACTGGCTGGCGCTGGCGGCGGCGGGGTGTCTCCTGTTCTGGGAGCACTGGATCGTGCGGCCCGACGATTTGAGCCGCGTAGACATATCCTTCTTTAATCTCAACGCCTGGGTGTCCGTGGTGGTCGCATCGGGTGCGGTCGCCGACGTGCTCATCGGCGCGGGCTGAGCGCGCGCGTGCCGACCCGGGTCGAGAAACGCGAAGTCCAGGCGATGTTCTCGGACATCGCACCCACCTACGACCTCCTGAACCGGCTTCTGAGCTTCGGTGTGGACCGCCACTGGCGTAAGCGCGCCGTGGCGAACCTTCTTGGCGATTTCAAAGGAGAGGCCCGTTTCCTCGACTTGGCGACGGGTACGGCGGACGTGGCGCTGGAAGTACACGCCCAAGCCGGACGCGGCGCGCGCATCTTCGGCGTTGATTTCGCGTATCCCATGCTCGCGCGCGGGAAGACGAAGGCGGAGAGGCAGGGCGCTCCCCTTTCCCTCATCCAGGGAGACGGCTTGAGCCTCCCCTTCAAAGACGGCGCTTTCGACGGGCTGATCATCGCGTTCGGTCTTCGCAATTTCGAGGACCGCGAGGCGGGTCTCGCCGAGATGGGGCGCGTGTTGAAAGAGGGCGGCAGGCTCGTCGTTCTGGAATTCGGGCACCCTAAGGGGCTGTTCGGGCTCTTGTACGCCTTTTACTTCCGGGTGCTCCTCCCGGTCGTGGGGCGGCTCGTCTCCGCGCACCGAAGCGCGTATAATTACCTCCCAAACACGGTTTATGAATTTCCCGAAGCCGAGCAGCTCTCGGCGATGATGCGCGATGCCGGCTTTCGCGATGTGAGCCACCGCCCGATGACTGGCGGCATCGCCGAGCTTCATACCGGGGTGCGCGAGTAGCCTCGCCACCCCGCGCTCCCGAGGGAGGGACGGGCGTGAACCCTCCGCCAGAGACGAACGCCATCGAGCAGGACGAAGCCGATATTCTGCGGCTTATCGAGAAGCGTCTCCTGTGGCTCTCCACCTACAGCGTTCATTACGCGAACAACCTGCGCGCGGGCTCCGAGAACATCAAGATAGGCGGGCACCAGGCGAGTTCTTCTTCCGTCGTGAGCCTGATGACGGCCATGTTCTTCCGCTGGCTCAAGACGGGGGACAGGCTCGCCATAAAACCCCACGCCTCGCCCGTCCTGCACGCGGCCCACGCCTTGCGCGGCGATTTGCCGATGGAGCGCCTGCGCGACCTCCGCGCCTTCGGCGGCCTGCAGGCCTATCCCAGCCGCTCGAAGGATGAATACCCCGTCGATTTCTCCACCGGCTCGCTCGGGCTGCCCTCGGTCGCCGCCTCGTTCGCGGCGCTCATGCAGTCCTACATCGACGATCATTTCGGCGCGGGCCCGCCGCAGCGCTTCATCTCCCTGGTGGGGGACGCCGAACTCGACGAGGGCAACATCTGGGAGGCGCTGGCCGAGGAATACGTCGCGCATCTCGGCAACGTCATCTGGGTGGTGGACCTGAACCGCCAGAGCCTGGACCGCGTCGTGCCCGACGGCAAGGCGCAGCAGATTCGCGATCAGTTCCGCCTGCACGGCTGGCACGTGGTGGAACTCAAGTACGGAAAACGCCTGCAGGCCGCGTTCGCGGAAAGAAACGGCGAGTCGCTGAGGCGGCGCATCGACGACATGTCGAACGGCGAGTACCAAATGCTCATCGGGAGAAGCGGGCGCGAGATAAGGGAGGGCCTCACGCGCGGTGAGGCGGGCGATTACGAGGGACTCGCGGGGCTGCTGGATCGCTACCCGGACGAAGAACTGCCCGCGCTCCTGTCCGACCTTGGGGGCCACGACATCGAGTGCATCCTGGAGGCCCTCGAGGAGGCGGACGGGGTTAGGGATAAGCCCGTGATGATCCTCGCCTACACCATCAAGGGCTGGGGGCTTCCCATCGCGGGCGACCCGATGAACCACTCCCAACTCCTGACCGAGGCGCAGATCGCCGAACTGCGCGATTCCGCGGGTCTGGGCGAGGGCGAGGAACTGGCGCCTCTCTCGGGAGAAAGTCCCGAGGCCCGCGCGGTCGAACGAGCGGTTACGCGCTACGACGCGCGGGCCACGCTTGCGAGAGAGGAAGTCGTGCCTGCTCCCGTGCCCCGGGAAGTGGGGGCGAACTTCGCCTCCAGGACTTCCACGCAGGAGGCGTTCGGCGCCATCATGACGAACCTGGCGCGGGAGGACGCGCTCGCGCGCCACATCGTCACCACTTCGCCCGACGTGGCGGTGAGCACGAACCTGGGCGGCTGGATCAACCGGCGCGGCGTGTATCACCCCGAGGGCAAGGCGGATTTCTTCGCGCTCCAGCAGGTGCAGCGGTTGTTGAAGTGGGAGGAGTCCCCGGCGGGCCGGCACATCGAACTGGGGATATCGGAGAACAACCTGATGCTCCTGCTCGCCGCCTTCGGCGTCTCGAAAGAGCTTTGCGGGGTGCGCGTATGCCCCATCGGCACGGTGTACGACACCTTCATCAGCCGCTGTTTGGACGCGCTTCGCTACGCGGTCTATAACGGCGGGCGCTTCATCGTGGTGGCGACGCCGAGCGGCACGAGCTTATCCCCGGAGGGCGGCGCGCACCAGAGCATCCTGACGCCCGCCATATCCCTGGAGATGCCGGGGCTCGAAGCCTACGAGCCGACCTTCGCCGTCGAGGTCGAGTGGCTGCTCCTCTCGGCTATCGGCCGCGTTCTGGGGGAGGGCGATTGCCCGGCGTTTTACCTGCGCCTGAGCACGAAGCAGGTGGATCAGAATCTCCTGCCCGCAGATTGGCTCGCTGACCCCCTGAAGCGCGAGGTGCTCAGGAATAACGTCCTGGGCGGCGGCTACCTGCTGCACTCGGCGAAAGAGCAGCCCGGCTACCGCGCGGGTGCCAACGCGGTGAACCTCTTCGTGAGCGGGGTGATGACGCCCGAGGCCCTCGCCGCCGCCCGCGCGCTCGAAGCGGAGGGCGTATACGCGAACGTCTATGTCCTCACGAGTGCGGACAGGATTTACGCCGAGCACAAGAAGGCGAAAAAAGCGGGCCGCCCCTCGCGCCTCGAGATGATGGTGGGCGATGCGCACCGCGACAACCCTATCGTCTCGGTACTCGATGGCCACTCGCTCGCCCTCTCATTCTTGGGCGGCGCGCTGGGTGCGGATCAAAGATGTCTTGGCACCGACCAATTCGGCCAGAGCGGCCTCCCCCACGAGGTCTACGACGCCTTACAAATCGGACAGGCGCACATCGAGGCGGCGTGCCAGGAGGTTTTGGGTAGGGAAGATTGGGAATGCACGACTTAACACATGGCGACTCTGGAATGTATCTTGGACATTCGGAATTTGACTTCACAAACACGATGGATAGACTATGATTATGGGGTGGGGCTCATGCCTGACCTTGGCTGAAGTTGTTGACCAGGAGAGAAGGCCATGGAACAGCTATTGAAAGATGATTTTCAATACTACCTCGATCACCAGTCCGAACTCGCCCAGAAGTACGAGGGGAAATACATCGTCATCAAGAACCGGCGGGTGCTCGGGACTTACGACGACGAGATGGAGGCCGTTGAGAAGACAGCCAAAAAGCACGAACTCGGCACTTTTCTCGTGCAGGAATGCAGTTCCGATCCGGACAGCACAATAGAGACCTTTCATTCGAGAGTCTGTTTTTCCTAGATGTCAGGACCATCCAGTTTCGCCTTTACGACATATTTCGACGAGCGCAAGAATGTCCTCATCAACGAGGTCCATATCGCCGCAGCCTATACGCCTGCGGAAGGCTCCCCTGCGCCCACTTTTCAGGAATACAAGTCAATTTGGGATACGGGTGCGACGCGCACCGTGATTACCCGGCGAGTGGTGGAGGATTGCAATCTCAAAGCCATAGGAATGAGTCGGGTGCGAGGCGTTTACGACGCCTTACAAATCGGACAGGCGCACATCGAGGGGGCGTGCCGGGAGGTGGTGGGGTAGGGGGGATTGGAAACGCGCACAAGAAGGCCGAAAACCAGGGTTCACACGCATTCCGCGGTGATGCGATGCGTATACATGATCGCCTGTCTCGCGGGGCTTGTGCTGATCTGCGCGTGGGCCGGCCCTGCCGCCGCGGACGGCAACTTCTCGCAGCGCCCCGGGTTCGCCGCGTATTTCGCGGCCAACCCTCCGGCCGACGCCGCCGGTCCGGCCGATCAGGCCCTGGCCCGCCGCCACGCGCCGCGCTTCCACCTGCCCGCCGGCCACGAAGGTCCCATCGACTTCTACCGCGACTACATCGCCCACGGCTATCTGGTAACGGGCGACGGCGTCCGCATCGACGGCCCCACCGCCGGTGACCTGAACCGCTACCGCGACGACGCCCGCGCCGAGTTCACGCACGTGCCGGGCGGGGCCGAACCCCGTCCCCTCGTCTACGCCACGGTGGAGCGCACCGGCCTGTGGGCGCCGGGGGAATTGGAGCGGCCAGCCGGGGAATTCACCGTCCTCACCTACCACCTGGTGTTCCGGGTGAGCGGCCTGCCGGCGGGGTTGCCCCTGGCCGCGGCCATCCCGCTCCGGCTGGTGGTGGACCTCGACGACTGGCACCAGCTCGACCACTACACCGCCGCGTTCGTGGTCCTGGCCGCGGATGGGCGTCCCGTCGCCCTGACCCTGCAGCAGCACAACTACCTGCGCACCTACCTGGTCGGCGAGTCGGTGGAGCCCGGGCCCGACGGACGCTTCGAGGTCGACGTGGCCATCCGCTCGAACGAGCTCTACCCCCACGTTCCGCGACGAAAGGTGCGCCGGGCGGTGCGGTTTATGGACCATGACGCCAGGGCCTTCATGATGGGTTTCGGTGCGCGCCCGATGATGTCGGCGGACGACATCACCGACCCGGACCGCACCGTCGACTACGAGCTCGCCTTCCTCCCCGGCTCCGACGCCTTCTACTCGTTCCACGGCTACCTCGGCGAACGCCGCTCGCTGCCCGGCCGCGACGGCCCGCCCGGGGCCCGCTACAACACCCTGCCCGAGCTCAAGCCCCTGCCCGCGCAGATCCTGGGCGGCTACTGGCGCGAGGGGAACGAGGGCGACTGGGCGCGGTACCAGGACAGCCGGGAGAACGGCTCCGACCCGGCCGGCTTCGCGCGGGCGCAGGCGGCGGTGTTCCATCGCAACCTCGGCTGTCTGCGCCGGGAGCGCAAAGGCTGCGCGTTAGAGTAGCGGCGTGAGCGACTGTCCCCCGACCAGTTCTTAGCCTGTATCGCCGTCCCCGCCACCCGGGTACAGGGTGGCGCCCGGCGGCGGCGGAGTCGCAACCCAGCTTGTGGAAGATGATGGGCCGCACGGTCGATACCGTCATCGCCGCGATGGAGGCGAACCACCCCGGGTTCACCACCCAGAAGACGTTATACGTCGAGATCAGCCGCGCCCGGGACCGGGCGGAACTCGTGACGGAAAAGCAGAAGGGAACGCTGCATCCGGGCGAAGGGCGGCAGCCTGCGATGGAGAGGACCCGATCGGATCAGGGGATGGGGCTATAGGAAAACCGCATTCATCATCAACCGGATTCCGCTCCACCCTCTGTCCCTGAACATTCTCGAACGGACCCTCAGAACCGCATGTTGAGGGTGAGGAAGAAGGTGCGGCCCCAACCGGCCGCGGTGGGCCCGTCCGCAACGGAGGGGTTGGCTGTATGCGTCGAGAGCTTGGAATCGGTCACGTTGTACACGCCTGCGGTCACCCGCACGTTTTCCCACCCCAGCGGCCGCTTCCAGTCGAGCGTCACATCGTGGCCGGTCCAGGACCTGAATCTCCCTTCGCTCGACTGACTCTCGATTTCGGAGCGGTAGTTCGTGGACCAGAAAGCGGTGAGGTTGCCGCGCCCGGCCGAGACGACGACGCGCACAGCATCCCGGGGGAGGGGAAACCGCCGCTTTTCGCCCGCGATTTGCTGCTTGGTGCTGATGACGTGCCGCCAGAACCCGCGCATTCCGATAACGCCCCAATCCATTCTCATGCGCGCGCCGTAACGGAAATTCACGCCCGAAATCTCCGTATCGACAATGTTCGCAAAGCTGTCGTGTATGGTGATGTCGCCGCCGATGCGCTCGATGCAGTCCTTCCGGTTGCCGCCCTGGCATTCTTGCAGGTTCAACATGGCCCAGTTGGCGGTGTTCTGCCCCGGCAGGTCGGATGTTGTGAGCCGGTACCAGTCCGCGACGAGATAGAACGGCCCTTTGCGGGCCTCGGCGCCGAAAGAGAGCATCTCGGAGCCCGAGGGATCGAGACCCGGGTTGCCGCTCGTCTCGCGCGTCACCTGCCGGAAGTTCGGACTATCGCATGTGCGGGGCGGCGGTCCGCTCCCAGGGTCGCAAACGATATAAGGATGGTCCTGCGACGCGTCGCTGTAGATATGCCGCATCGAGGGCGCCGTCTCGCCTGCGCTCCACGAGCCGCGCAGCGTGACGATGCCGGTCAGCCGGTATTCGGCTCCGAAACGCCACGATTCCAATCCGCCGATATCGTCGTATTCATCGCCGCGTCCCCCGACCCTGATTTCCAGATTGTCGGTCAGCGGCAGGGACATCTCCGCAAAAGCCGCGGTGATGTCGCGCTTGCCGGCATAACTGGTTCCGCCGGAACCGAGCACCTCGGTCACTTTATGGGTATGGCCGTCCCTGTCCCGAAAGACCAGGAGACGGTGCGCGTCCGCGCTCCCCAGTTCGACCCCCGCGGTCCATGCCGTCTGGCGCCCGCCGATAGCGAAGCCCGTGCCCTCCAGCGCCAGCCGGGCGCCAAGATACTCCGAACTCGAATTATCCTCCTCCTGCAAGCTGCTGTTCTCGATCGCTGCAGAATTACGCGGGTCCAACGGGTTCACGAGGTTGTAATTCCCACTCGTGATCTCTTCCCTGATCCTGCCGGCATGCACGAAGGTGTCGCCGGACACGGAATAGTCCAGCCGGGAAGCGCTGACGCGCACATCATAGCCGAGACCTTCAGCCAGACGACCCTCAACGCTTGCGGAAATGTCGTATTCCTCGGTGTCCGTCACCCAGTCACGGTTGCCGTGGCCGATGAAGCGGTGCCCCACGACGAACTCGTCGTTTCCTCCCAACTGGAAGTCGGGGCCCGCTGCTCTCCTGAGCTCATCCAGCAATGTCTCGTTCGGCGTAAAGGAAAACACGTCGACCGACGGCGCGTAGCGGAACGCCCCGCGGCCCTGCCTGATGTTCGCGTCCAGATGGAATTCGGCGTCCTCTCCGAGCGGATGCTCCAGGTTCAGGACGGCGCTCTTCTGCTCATAGCTGGGCGTGTCCCACCAGATGTTTCCATAGGCGTAACCACAGCCCTCGTCGCCCGTGCGGATACCGGGCGGATTGCTGAGCGGGCCGACATAGCCTAGCGACGGGTCGCAGTCCCCCAGTGGTAGCGACCTCAAGCCGGCGAATGCTCCCTGGTCGTCTCTCCGGGAGACATAGACGGTGTTGCCGCCGACGCTGATATTCTTGGCTTCGCTGAAGCTGCCACCCTTGACCCACTCGGAGCGGCTGTGTTCCCGGTCCTTTCCAAGGATTTCCTGACGATCCAGCACGTCCACGCCGAGGGTCATGCGTCCTCCCTTGCCGACCGCGCCGCCCCAGAAGAGGCTGCCCTGCCAGCCGTCACCACCGTCCTTGCTCGGCATCCGCGTAACCGTCCGCGCCTCGAAGCCGTCCAGGTCCTTTCTGAGCACGATATTGAACGCGCCGTTTATGGCGGCGTGGCCGCCTAGCGTGCTCAGACTCTCGCCTCTCAGAACCTCGATACGCTCCACGGCCGAGAGCGGCAGGGAATCCAGATTATGGCCGGTGGTGGCATAGGGTCTGCCGTTCACCAGGACGAGCAGATCCCGTCCCCCGGTGAAAAAGTAGCGGATGATGCCGGTGTCCAACAGTTCCTCGATCGTCTGGGCGCCCGAGCGCTCGATGAACTTGCGGTCGTATTCGGCGATGACCTTAGGCGCCGGCGCGAGTGGTCCGGCATGGGCTATCATCACCGTAAGCGCTGCAAAAGCGGCGGCTGCCGCCAAAGCGATCTTCATCGAAATTCCCCTTTCCCGGTAAACGCAAACGAACCGGCCAAGGCCGGAGTGGATAATCCTCGATGTTATCTGCATTCTGCGCTTTGTCGCAACGGCCCGGTATGTTCACAGGAACGCATCCGCACCACCAGGAACGTGCGATGCGGCAATGCTTGACTCCTGCTGCTGACAGAGCTCCTGATTACGCTCGAATCCGGGCTGCATATCGTAGAGTCGAACCATGGAAGCACATGCCCAGGGCCGTTGCTTGCACAGGATATCGCGGCCCCCGCCGCGGAGCAGGGCTCGCTGCCTAAGGCCGAGGCGGAGCGCGCGGTGAATGCGGTCCTGGAAGCCATACGGGGCGCCCCTCGCAAGCGGGGAGCGCATCGTCACCGCCGCCTTGAAGACGCCGTCCTTCAGGGCGGGCAAGGCCCTGCGGGACGCGGTGCGCTAGCTCTGGTCCAGCAAGTCGGCCGCGATGCTCGCGGCCACCCGCGCCCGGCGGACGCCCGCACGAGGTCTACGACGCCCCTCCAGATCGGACAAGCGCACATCAAGGCGGCTTTTAAAGAGGTTTTGGGGTGAGATTGCAACCGTCCTTCCGGGCTAGTCTCAGCCGATAAAATCCGGTTTAATGTTGTAGTATTCCTATTCTCACCGCCCATCGTGATATGTTGTAGATAAGTTCAAGCGCACGCAGTTCGTAGAACGAATTGCGGAGGAGTTCTCCCATGCTCACCAAACTCACAGCCCGCAACTTCAAACGCTTTGACGAGGTTGAGGTCGAGTTGGGGAACCCCGTGGTATTCATCGGCCCGAACAATTCGGGTAAGACCTCCGCCATGCAGGCTTTGGCCCTTTGGGATATCGGCCTGAAGCGCTGGAACGAGAAACGCTCGGGGAAAACTACGCCGGAGAATCGTCCGGGCGTCACCATCAACCGCAGAGATCTCCTGGCCATTCCCGTTCCAAACGCGGCTCTCTTGTGGCGAGAACTCCATACAAGGGTTGTGCAGAAAATCGAAGGGAGTCAGCGGACAGATAACATACGGATTGACCTCATCGTCGAGGGAATCACTCAAGACGAGGCGTGGACTTGCGGCCTCGAATTCGACTACGCGAACCCCGAGTCGTTCTATTGCCGGCCTCTGCGCCTCGGGGAAGGTAAATCGCCTGATCGTATGCCGATTCCCAAGGAGGCCGGTTCAACACAAATTGCTTTCCTTCCCCCAATGTCCGGTCTAGCAGCCACGGAAACGCGTCTCGATCTAGGAGCGGTGAACGTGCGGGTGGGTGAAGGGCGCACGGCAGAGGTTTTGCGTAATCTTTGCTTCAAGGTGAAAAATGATGATCCTGAGCGATGGAAAGAATTGGTAATACAGATCGACGACCTCTTCGGGTCTAAGCTCAACGACCCCCGCTATGTAGCGGAGCGGGGTGAGATAGTGATGGATTATCGAGAGAATGAAACCCTGCTTGATCTCTCCTCCAGCGGACGGGGGTTGCAGCAAACTCTGTTGCTATTGGCTTATATGTACGCGAATCCCGGCGCGATCATCCTTTTGGATGAACCCGACGCGCATCTGGAAATCCTCAGGCAACGGCAAATCTACAAGTTGATCACAGATGTAGCGGAAGAACGCGGCAACCAGATCATCGCGGCAAGTCACTCGGAAGTTCTTTTGAACGAAGCCGCAGGCAAGGATATGGTTATCGCTTTCGTCGGTTCGCCCCACCGGATCGACGACAAGGGAAGCCAGGTCCAAAAGGCGCTCCGCGAGATCGGATTCGATCAGTATTATCAAGCCCAACAGACCGGTTGGGTGCTCTATCTTGAAGGCTCTACGGATTTGGCGGTATTGCGGGCTTTCGCAAGTCGCCTCGGCCATGAAAGGGCTATAAAGGCGTTGGAACGGCCCTTCGTACATTATGTTGGCAATCAGCCGCTACAGGCGGCGCATCACTATCACGGCCTGAGAGAAGCGTGTCCGGAGCTAAAGGGCGTGGCGCTCTTCGACCGACTCCAGGCCGGTATGCCGGAAAGCGGGACTCTTGGGTGTCTGATGTGGAAAAAGTCTGAGATTGAAAACTATTTCTGCACCCAGGCGACCTTGGAAGCCTATGCGCGAGGCTCAGTGGACTTAGAAGAAGAGACCCTTTTCACACCGCAAGTCGATAGACGGCTAGGGGCGATGCAAGAAGCGATTGCCGAGATAGAAGGGGCCTTGGAGAGACTCGACAAGGGGTCGCCTTGGGGAGCCGACATCAAGGCAAGCGATGACTTTCTAACTCCTTTGTTCAAGGCGTATTTCGACAAACTCGAATTGCCCAACCTCATGGCCAAAAAGCAGTTTTACGAACTCGCTTCCTATGTTCCTGAAGAGGAAATCGATCCTGAGATCACAGAAAAGCTGGATGCGATTGTCCGCGTGGCGGAGAGCGCCAAGCCTGAGTGTTGAGTTGCACTTGCATTGACGAAGGGAGGCTCTCTCGAATTCCCTCTCTTCGAGGAAATATTACACCTCTGCGGAACCACTTCTTCATCAGTCGGAAACCTGCAAACGCTCGTTCATCACTCGCGTTTGATCCCTCAACACCACCTCGGGCGGCGTCCGCCCCGGTAGGGCAGGGCGTGGCCGGTGGCGAGGAGCAGCGTGGCGAGGTCGCGCCCGTCCGCGAGCCACACGCCGGCGATGACGCGGCGGGCGTACTTGCCGTAGCTCACGTTGATGAGCCATACGTCCGTGCCGATGACGCTCCGCACGAAATCGCGCGCAGCTCTGCCCCTCCGGCGTTCATACTCGCCGCACTTAGCCCGCCTGATCTCGGGCGTGTCGACGCCCCGCACGCGCACGCTGGCCTGCGCGACGATGCCCGGCCAGGGCCTGGCCTCGACCTTGAAGGTGTCGCCGTCGATGACTCTCGTAACGCGCGCCGGAATGCGCTGATCGAACGCCGCCGCGTTGGCCGCGAGCGCAAGAGCCAAAGTGATGATTCCGCATAGGATGAGTCGGGTCTTCAAGCGCATCTCGGGTCTCCTCGTGTTCCTCGTGTGATCTACTCGTGCAGCAATGGGTCGCCTGCTTCGTGGGTCTTCAGTAAGAGTATAGAGCAAGTCGGGAATCGGGGAACGGGGGCGGGTTATGGTACGCCGCGCTCGGTGAGGAGATTCTCCCAGTCCCCATGCTCGAACCTCTGGATACCGCTGCGAAAGCGAGGATATTGCCGCGCGATTTCTTCCGGGCGGCAACGACATCACCTGCCCGGCCGCGGCCGCGCGCCGACAGCCGTCTTCACTTCGAAGCATCCCCCTCGGTTGATTTGCGCGGAACAGTGGGAGCGATTCCGCTGGTTGTTTTCTTCGGAGCCGCTTATCGGCGGGATTGCCCCTGTAACCTGTACCGTCCCAGGTTGAAAATCCCCGCCCTGTGGTAACATGCAACGGCGCATTGATCATGACATTGGCGTCATTTTCAGGACTCATGAATGGAACCGCATAATTTCGTCTTCATCATGTCCGACGAGCACAACGCGCGGACCCTCGGCTGCTGCGGACACGAGATCGTGAAGACCCCGCACATCGACGCCCTCGCGGCGTCCGGCACACGCTTCACGGCCGCCTATACGAACTGCCCCATCTGCGTGCCCGCGCGGGCGAGTTTCGCTACGGGCCGCTACGCGCACGAGACTGGCTACTGGGACAACGCCCACCCCTACGACGGCCGGGTCCCCGGCTGGGGGCACCGCCTGCAGGCCACCGGCCACCGGGTGGTCTCGATCGGGAAGCTCCATTACCGCAACACGACAGAGCCCACCGGTCTAGACGATCAAATCCTCCCCATGCACGTCAAGGACGGACGCGGCGACCTCGCCGGCGCGCTTCGCGCCGAGATGCCGCCCAAGACCGCCACCAAGGGACTCGCCGAGCAGTTGGGGCCGGGCGATTCGAGCGTCCTGCGCTACGACAGGCAGATCGCCGAGCGGGCGTGCAAGTGGATAGAAGAGGCGGGCGGGCGGGATGGCGAGCGGCCCTGGGTGCTCTTCGTCTCTTTTCTCGCGCCGCACTACCCGCTCGTGGCGCCGCCCGAGTTCTATGCGATGTACCCGGCGGAGGAGATGCCGCTGCCCGCGCCCAAATCCGCCGACGACCCGACGCACCACCCCTGGGTGCGCGCGATACGAAAGGCCTGGCCGTATGACGATTACATGGAAGAGGAGAAACGCCGCGTGGCGGTCGCGTCCTATTTCGGGATGTGTTCGTTCATGGACGCGAACGTAGGCGCGGTGCTGGGTGCTGTCGAGGCGGCTGGCTTGGGCGATAAAACCCGCGTGGTCTACGCCAGCGACCACGGCGAGAGCCTGGGCAAGCGCGGTATCTGGGGCAAGAGCACGCTCTATGAGGAATCGGCCGCCGTGCCGCTCGTGCTGGCGGGGCCGGACGTCCCCCGGGGGAAGGTATGCCGGACGGCGGTATCTCTCGCCGACGCCTATCCGACCATCCTGCACGCTGTGGGCGAGGAGTTGACCGAAGAAGAAAAGCGCGAACTGCCAGGCGAATCGTGGTTTGGCCTGGCGGTCTCTGCGGATGATCCCGAGCGCGCCGTCTTCAGCGAATACCACGCGGCGGGCGCGCCCACGGGCGGATATATGCTGAGGCGCGGGCGGTACAAGTACATCCACTATATGGACTTCGCGCCCGAGCTTTTCGACCTCGAAAGCGACCCTGAGGAGACGTTCGACCTCGCGCGGGAACCCGGCTACAATTCCCTTATCGAAGAATTTGAAACAGCACTTCGGGAGGTCGTCGATCCCGAAGCCGCAGACAGAAAAGCCAGGGCCGATCAGACTGCCCTGGTGGAGCGATACGGCGGGAGAGAGGCCGTCCTGAGCGGAGGCGGCTATTTCGGCTCTCCCACGCCTACGGATTGATGGACCAACAACCACCCCGAAGGAGGAAGAACATGAGAAAGAAACTTTTTGTCTTTGGCATCGCGATCCTGGCGGCGATATGCGTCGCGGGCGCTTCGCTCACGCAAGCCGCCATGATCACCGAGCAGGAGAAGAAGCTCATCCGGGCGGCGAAAAAAGAGGGCGGCGTCGTCATCCTCAACCCGCTGTTCAGCGACCGGACCTCGAAAGTGATGGGCCCCGCCTTCATCAAGCGCTACGGCCTGGGGGACGGCTTCAGGTTCCGTAACGTGCGCAAGGGAACGGGTTCCACCGTCGCGCAGGTGCGCCAGGAGATCAAGGCGGGCAAATTCACGGTGGACATCCACCTGGTGAGCGCGCCCGGGTTCTTCCACGCGGCGGTGAAGCGCGGCGCGTTCCTGAAGCTCGACAGCGGCAACTGGAAAGACCTCGTCAAGGTCGTGGAGGGGGCCGGCCAGTACCACAACTACCCCTACATCGTGACGCCGCTCGCCTACAGCTTCCAGCCCGTGTGGAACAGCGCGTGTCCGGGCATGAAGGACTTCAAGGTCACCTCGCTGTTCGACGTGGTGCACCCCTCGCTCACGGGCAAGACCATCGTGACCGACATCACCAAGAGCTTCACGACCACCAACACCGTCATCGGCCTGACCGAGGCGGGCGTGGACATGAGCGATTTCTGGAAACGGATGAAGGCCACCAAGCCCATCGTCATGTTCCGCACCGAGCCGCGCATCCAGACGGTGATCAACTGTGAGCGCCCGGTCGACATGTTCAACCTCACGGGACGCATCTACCAGAACGTCCTCAAAAAACCGTCGCTCGCCAAGATCATCAAGGCCAGCCACTTCAAGGAAGGCCAGGTCATGCTCGGCAACCAGGCGGGCGTGATCAAGGGCTCGCCGCACCCCAACGCGGGCAAGCTCCTGCTCGAGTTCCTGATGACCAAGGAAGGCACCGACATCTACGTCGGCAACGAGGCCATCTACTCCTTCCGGGAGAACTACACGCCGCCGGCGAACGTGCGTCCGTTCCTGATGGACCTCAGCAAGGTCAAGCTGATCGGTCTCAAGGACTGGGTCGCCGCCCAGCGCAGCTTCAAGGCAGTGCGCGGCGAGTGGCTCAAGGTGTTCAAGTAGGGCAGAAACCGCTTCGCGCCCGTCTGCGGGGAGATATTCCGCAGGCGGGCCGGGCGGATACCGTTCGCCGCACCACCACCTTCACACACGCATTTCCCCGCATTTGCAAGGCATTTCCCCTCGTGGAACTCATCGGGCGCTCAAAGGCAAGCGTCTTCAAGACCTGGTTCAGTACCGACCGGTCGTCCTGAATTTCCAGAAAATTCGCGCTCGCCCGGGAGATTCAGGAGCGCCTGTCCTCAGGTATCGCAAGGGAGCCTTCGAAGTTGTCGGTATCCTGAGCCGCTATTGGGACGGCGAGGTCGTAGCCGCCTATATCGGCAGAGGAGGGCATCGCAAGACGAGGAAGTTTCTGGCCGAGAAAGTTGCCGTTTCTGCCGGAGATGAAGAAGGAGGCACTCACAATAGAATCGGTCGGCCACTACGATTCTGACATCCAGAAACCTGACATTCAGAAACGCCGGGCCGCATCAGGCACGCACCCGGCGTTTCTGGTGTCTTTGCCTGACGGAATCAAGTGCCCCCTTGACCTTCTAGCCTCGAGAGCGAGATACTCGGGAGCCTTCCCCGAAGAAAACGCACAGGGAGTTCGCCATGATGAGAGTCCGGAATATTGTCATGTCCACACCAATCCCGCTGATCGGCTCGATCCTTGTGATCCTCGCCACCGTCGCCCATTCCGTAGCCGAAACTGCTGACGAGCGCCTCCTACGCTCGCTTGCCGGCGCGGATAAGGCCAACACGAACAAAGTGCGGGCCTTGTTGAAGAAGGGCGCGCGTCCCGACGTTCCCGATAATGCCGGGCGCGCGGCGTTGCACGGCGCCGCCGCGATCGACGCGGTCGATACCGTGCGAGTGCTGTTGAAAGCCGGCGTCGACAAGAACCGGCAGGACAAGGACGGCCGTACGGCGCTGCACGGCGCCGCCGCGGTCGGCGCGGCCGAAACCGCTGGCGTGTTGCTCAAGGCGGGCGCCGACCCGAACCTTAAGGACAGGGACGGCAACACGCCGCTCCATCTCGCGGCCGACGCCCCGGCGCTTTCGAGGTCGCCGGGCGGCGCAGTGGCCACCGTTCGCCGGCTCCTGAGCGCCGGCGCAAATGCCGACCGTACCAACAAAAATCGGGAGACGCCGCTCCATGTGGCCGCCGGCAGCCACGGAAGTCCGGGCATGATAGCGGTGCTGCTCAAGGGCAAAGCCAATCCGAAGATCAAGAACAGAGACGGGCTGACGGCCCTGCAACTCTTCGTCCGCGCCGGCCCCGACGAGGGCGACACCGCCGCGATGCTGATCGACGCGGGCGCCAGCCCTAACGACAAATATCCCAGCGGCGACGCTCCGCTCCACGTAACAATCCGGGCGGGCGGGAGCCGCGGCAAGTTCGAGGTCGCCGACGCGCTGCTGGCGGGCGGCGCCGATCCGTGTATCCGCGATGCCAAGGGATACATTCCCTACCAGATCGCCAGGGAAGGCGGCGTCATCCACCAGGCGCTCTCCCGCGCGGGCGGCTACGAGCGGGCCTGCGACAAGAAGGGGCGGCGGGTTCCGGGCCGGGCGGATGAGGCGCTGGAAGCGGCAATCAGGGAGGCCGAGCGAGAGATGCAGGCAGCAGGAGCCCGCCTGGAAGCGGCCAGGAAGAGGATGCAGGCTCTTTCGGAATCTTACAAGAATCTGAAGATGCGGATATTCCCAATGTTGGGGTCAGAGGCTCAATATATCAAACTAAGGGAACTCGATATAGCGTGTGAGCGACGAGGGGGCACCGCGGAGGTGTGCCAAAGAAAACAGAAGGAATTCTTGAGAAGACATAGCCAGGATTTTGCACCGCGTGCACGGGCCTTGCGGTCAGAAATCAAACAGGCGGAGGGTGATTACAGTAGAGCCAGTGATAGGTACTTCGCTTTACAGGAGCGTCGTTCAGGGTTGCGGAGAAATTCGCGTTGATATTCTAAATCGGACGCACTTGTATACTCTCTGTTCTCCCTCGACTGGTTCCGGCCCGGTAAGGCTGGCGACTGAGGGGCGGGGCGCAGCAATGCCCCCGCCTACCCGGCCACGAGCGCTCACGGACGATAGCCCGCAGGGATGCGCAGGGGTTATAATGAATTTGCTTTCGTTTTGATTACAGATTCTGTTGGGACAATTCGGAAGCGATTCAGAAGCAGGCCGGAAAATGAATAGACAGCAATAATATCAATAAGGTATGGGATTTCTGCAGTGAAGGAAAAGGGCTCGACATCTGCAGATTCCTGGATAATTCGAGAAATACCGATAAATTCACGGGGTTATTTGTAAATTTCTGAAAATTAAATTCTTGAGAAATGACGCCGCGGAATCCGGGCGCAGGGGAAGTCTGCCATGAAGCGCGCCTCGCGCAATAACTGCAAATGCGCGGATTTGCGGGGAATTGCTCAGGTGAAAGACCCCCGGGCGGGCGCCCGGGGGCATGATTCGGCTGGCTAGTTCTTGCTCAGAACGAATACGCTGGAGACGGCGCCAGGGCCGCCCAGGGTGTGGCCGAGCGCCCGTTTGGCGCCCTTTACCTGACGGTCGCCGCAGCGCCCGAGGAGTTGATGCGTGAGGTCGGCGACCACGCGCGCGCCCGTCGCCCCGATGGGATGGCCGCAGCTCTTGAGGCCGCCCGAGGTGTTCACGGGAAGTTCGCCGCCGAGTTTGCTCGCGCCGCTCTTCACGAATTCGGGACCCTCGCCCTTCTCGACGAACCCCAGGTCCTCATAGTTCAGAATCTCCGTAATCGTAAAACAATCATGCACTTCCGCGACATCTATCTCCTCGCGGGGGTTCGTCACGCCGGACTGCTCGTACGCCTGGCGCGCGGCCTCCTGGGTGGCCTCGAAGCCGATGAAGCTGAACCTGGGGTTGAACGCCGTGGTGATGTAGCCCGTCGCGCACGAAAGGCCCATGCCGTCGATCAGGACGTAGTCTTTCTTCTCGAAGCGCGATTCGGCCAGTTCCGCCCGGCAGAGCACGACGGCGGCGGCGCCGTCCGTCGTGGGGCAGCAATCATAGAGGCCCAGTGGTTCCGTGACGGGCGGGGCCTTCAGTACCTGTTCCTTGGTGATCTCTTTTCTGAAGTGCGCGCGCTTGTTCAGGCTCCCGTGGTAGTGGTTCTTCACCGCCACCTCGGCGAGGTCTTCCTTATCCGCGCCGAACTCCTCGAAATACCGCCTCGCCAGAACGGCGAAGCTGCCCGGCGCCGTGCGGCCCTTCGAGTACATCGGGTGAAGTTTTTCAACGTGTTGCGCGACCAGGCTGCCCCGGGGCGGGACCTCGCGCATCTTCTCCGCGCCGACGGCCAGGACGACGTCGTGCATGCCGGAAGCCACGGCCATCGCCGCCATGCGGACGGCCTCCATGCCCGTCGTGCAGTAGTTCGCGACACGTGAGACGGGCTTGGGGTAGAGGTTGAGCGCCTCTGCGAGCGAGGGGCCGCCCGTGCCGTCGAAACCCCAGCCGAGCGGCAGATACGTGCCCAGCCATGCGGCTTCGATATCCTCGCCGCTCACGCCCGCGTCCTCATAGGCCTCGAAGGCGGCTTCCACCACGAGGTCGTTATAGCTTTGTTCGAAGAGTTCCCCGAATTTCGTGATGCCCGCGCCGATGATGGCGACTTTTCCGGCGATGTTTCCGCTCATGTCCAACTCCTTGAAAAAAGATGTTTTCCCGAGGAAAAGATAAAGCCCTATTCGGCGGGGCGCAGTTTCCAGAAGTAATTATAATACCCATCGCCCTGATGGAGAAGCCTGAAAGTGAGTTCGCACTCCATGCCGATGTGGACGTCGTCCTTCACCTGGTTCGTCATCTGGCCGTAAAACCGCCCGCCGCCCTCGAGTTCCACCGTCGCCATCGTGATGAAGCCCTCGGGCGACGGGGGCAGGTAATCGTGGATGAAGGTGAAGATTTTGCCCCGGCGAGCCAGTTTCCGCTCATCCCACTCATCCCGCGCGCCACAGGCGTTGCAGACCCGCTGGCGGGGATACTGAAGCTCCCCGCAGACGCGGCAAACCCCCGCCATCAGGCGCATGGTCGCCCTGTTTTCCTTCCAGAGGATGCTGGGCGAGGTGAAGGGTTTGATTTCCTCCTCGGGCGATAAACCATTGAATTTCAACCATTGGCCGTAATTCGGGATGGGCCGCGCCCGCTCGACGGACCAGCCGACTCCCCGCTGTGTTCTCAAGGAATGGACCTTGTCCGTCGCCCGGAGCAGGATGGCCTCACCCCCGCTCCCGTGACCCGCGACGATGATGTGTTCGCCCGGTTCCGCGCCCTGGAGCGCATCGACGAGGGAGAGCAGAGGCGCCGCTGCGCCTGCGTCCCCGAGACGCGCGATGAGCGGGCTTTCGGGATATGCCGACTCGGGAAAGCCCAGTTTTCGGGCGATAGCCGCGTGGGTGCGGGCGTCGGGGGCGTAGACGAGCACACGCGCGATGTCTTCCCGCGTGGCGCCCGTTTGCTCCAGCAATCCCTCGACCGTGGCGACGCTCTGGCGCACATAGCCGTAGTCCTGGATGAATTTGGCGTCGCCTGCGGAGACGGCGCCCTCGCCCGGCAGCCGCCACCTGTCGATGAAATCCTCGGACCATGAATAAATCGCCTCGATCTCGGCGGCGACGTCTTCTCCCTTGCCCAGCAACACCGCCGCCGCGCCGTCGCAAAGGCTTAATTCATCGGGGCTTCCCGGCAGGGAGGGCCTTTTCTCCGCCGCCACAACGGCCGCTGATTTGGAGGAGCCCGCTTCTACGGCGTCGCACGCAGCCTTGAGGGCGGACGTGCCGGCGCGCACGGAGCCGCCTGCGTCCAGGGTAAAGAGTTTTTCGGGCAAGTCCGCCGCCGCGGCAAGTACGGAAGCGTTTGATTTTTCAGCATATGGGTGAGACGTGGAGGCGAAGTAGAGTGAATCGACCTCGGAACCGCCCCAGCCTGCGGCGTTGATCAGCGCTTCCACTCCCATGGTGATGGGGTCTTCGTCGAAGCCGGCCAGCGGGCGCGAAGCCTTCGGGCTGCCGCTGCCCCATACGGCCCGCACGGTATCTCCGCCCAGCCGATGAAAGGGTATATATGCTCCCACACGCGTGATACCAGCCATTTCGCCTCCTTGAAGTTTTCTGGAAATCGGTGAGCTTTTTCGCTTGTGTGGGCGAAATAGTCAAGCCGCGTGGGGGTTTCGGAGAATCGTCGGCGTGCGAAGAATCGGATTTGAGGACTTTGCTTCTGCACGCCTTCTCCTCGCAGCGGAATTCTTCTATGATGCGGGTGCCCGCCAACTTTTGTTCTCTACCGGAGAGGGGATGAATGAAACTTCACGTTGAATACTGCGAAAAATGAAACTACGGGCCTCGCTATGAGCAGTTGGCTCAAGATTTGAAAAAACATTTCCCGGATCTGGAAATCGCCGGAAACGAGGACGGGAATTTTCGCGTCGGCTCCTTCGAGTTGGTGCTCGACGGCGAGCTTTTATGGTCGAAACTCGACTCGGGCAACTTCCCCACGGAAGAAGAAGCCGTCAATCTCATCCAGAAGCATGTGAAAGCATGACTTTCGAGGGCGAGGTGGTCTCGGTGCATATCGCCTCGGTGGGCGGTGAACCCATGATGGAGGTCGCCCAGGCGCAAGCAGTTGCAGGGTCAGGACTTGCGGGAGATCGCTACGCCGAGGGCGTGGGAACGTACTCCAAAAAACAGGGGCCCGATCGCGAGGTCACGCTCATCGAAATCGAAGCGATCGAGGCGCTTACACGCGACCACAATATCCATCTCGACGCGGGCCAGAGCAGGAGAAACATCGTGACGCGAAGCGTTCCGCTCAATCACCTGGTGGGTGCGGAATTTCAGGTGGGCGATGTGAAGATGCGCGGCGTTCGCCTGAACGAGCCATGCAGATATTTCGAGAATTTGCTGGGGATAGATGGCCTGCACGACGCGCTCATCAACCGCTCGGGGCTGAACGCGCAGGTATTAAGCGAAGGCTCGATTCGCGCAGGCGACATTATCAAACGTATCTAACTGTTTTTCCACGAGAAGGCCTCATGTCATTTCCCATCATTCAGGTGGATGCGTTTACAGATACGCCTTTTTCGGGCAATCCGGCCGCCGTCTGCATCCTGCCGTCGCAGGTGGATGAGGGGTGGATGCAGCGCGTGGCGGCGGAGATGAACCTCTCTGAAACCGCGTTCGTGGTGAAACAAGAAGACGGCTACGGCCTGCGCTGGTTCACGCCTATGAGCGAGGTGGACCTCTGCGGCCACGCCACGTTAGCCAGCGCCCATGTTCTTTGGGAGAAGGGGCATCTCGGCACCGATGAGACAGTCATCTTTCACACGAAAAGCGGGGTTTTGACCTGTGAGCAGAAAAATGAATGGATAGAGATGAATTTCCCCATCAGCCGGGAGTCTCCCGCAGCACCTCCTGATGCCCTGGTGGAAGGTCTCGGTCTTATACCCCGCTATGTAGGGAAAAACGAGTTCGATTATCTGGTGGAAGCCGATTCGGAGGCGGCGATCAGGGCCCTGGCGCCTGATTTCCAGCTTTTGGAGACGATTCCGATGCGCGGCTGCATCGTCACGGCGCGCTCCGATGACCCTGAATATGACTTCATATCTCGTTTTTTCGCGCCCGGCCTGGGCGTGAACGAAGACCCTGTGACGGGTTCCGCCCACTGTGGCCTGGGGCCGTTTTGGGCGAAACGCCTCAAAAAAGAAGAACTTACGGCCTATCAGGCATCCACGAGAGGCGGGGTGGTGCGTATGAGAATTCTTGGAGATCGCATCGTCCTGAGTGGTAAGGCCGTGACCGTTCTTCAAGGGGATTTGCTCTAATCGTGCGGCAGTCGGATGGTCATTTACTCTTTCCTTCGCCAAAAAACAGGAAAACGGCTGGTTGTAATTGAGAGAAATCCGGGGTGAGAACTCCCTTGCGCCTCAGAGCTTCAAAAGCTATAACGAGCGCCTTCAATCGCGTTTTCAGTGATTTGAAATTATTGTTCTTATAGTCATTTTTATTTGCCAGGAGATGATAGATGAGTATTGTTTTTGACGCTCAATCCGTGGGCGCTGATCGTTTGGAGGAGATTCCTTTCTCGGGTATTCGCAAGGTCTTCGACGCCGTGGCGAAGCTCGAAGCCGAGGGGCGTGATGTCATTCATTGGCAGATCGGGCGCACGGATTTCGATACGCCCGAGCATATCAAGCAAGGAGCCGCCGAGTCCCTCGCGCGTGGCGACGTGCACTATGCACCCAGTACGGGGGTTCCCGCCCTGCGGAAGGGCATTGCATACAGAACGGAAGTCGACACGGGCGTGGAGGTGAACCCCGATACCCAGGTGATCGTCATGGCGGGAGCGAACGAGGGCATCATGGTCTCCATGCTGGCGCTGGTCAATCCTGGTGATGAGGTGATCATCGCGCAGCCGAACTGGCATCACTACAAATCCTGCACGGCGTTGGCAGGCGGCGTGCCCGTCGAGGTAATGACGAAAGAAGAGAACGATTTCGCATTGCGCGCCGAGGACATCGAGGCGGTTTTGACGCCCAAGACGAAACTCGTTTGCCTCACTTCGCCCGGCAATCCCACGGGCTGCACGATCCCGGAATCCGAACTCGCGAAAATCGCCGAACTGGCGGTGCGGCGCAATTTCATGGTGATGAGCGATGAGATTTATGCGCGCATATATTACGGCGATGCGCCGTGCGCCCCGAGTATTTTCTCACAGCCCGGCATGGCGGAGCGCACCGTGATCATCAACGGGTTTTCGAAATTCTACAGCATGGACGGCTGGCGACTCGGCTGGACCGTGGCGAGCCCCGAGATTACCCGCCACTTGCTCAAGATCCGTCAATACACCACCGTATGCGTCAACACGTTCATTCAGCATGGCGCGGCCCGCGGCGTGCTGGAAGATCAGGCGCCCATGGAGGCGATGACGAGTGAATTCGACAAGCGGCGGCGCGTGATATCAGAAGGTCTCCGCGCCATAGAGGGTGTTACTCTGGCGGAGCCTACGGGCGCATTCTACGCGTTCCCGAACGTGAAGGTTTTTGGGGATACCTCGGGCGAGGTGGCGGACTACCTTCTGAACGAGCACGCCATCGCCACGGTGAACGGCGCTGTTTTCGGCGGCGAAGGATACCTCAGAATCGCATATTCGTGCTCGACGGAAGAATGCGAGCGCGGCGTGGAACGTCTGGCCGTAGCGTTGGAGCAGCTTCGTAAAGGCTAGGTTGAAACGTTTGCATCCCTAATTGATCAAGAAACACCCTCACGTGTCGATGGGGGTGTTTCTTTGTCCGGCTATTCAGGAATGCCTTATCATACTCTTCCGTAATCATCTTCGCATCGTTCGATGTCGTCCTCGCCGAAGTAGGCGCCGGTTTGCACCTCTATGAATACGAAGGGCGTACCCTCTTCGTTTTGAACCCGATGCCATGCACCTTGTGGAATATCCATGCTCTCGCCGGCGGAGAACGTGATTTCTGCTTCTTCACGGATAACAATAGCTTGCCCGGATATGGCATGCCAGTGCTCCGATCTGCGCATGTGTCGTTGCAGACTTAGGCGATGTCCCGGATGAACGACAATCCGCTTCACCTTATGGTCCGGCTCATCGGCCAAAACGGTGAAATGCCCCCAAGGTTTGTGTTCCGTAATTTCCTCTGACATGCGGTTCCTCAAAAGAAAACGGCGCCTCTCAAGGGGCGCCGTCTTTTGACTGGCAAAAGGTTGCCAGGCCTCTTAATGGCAGGGGAAGGCGAAGGCGTGGCGAGAGTCGTGGGCGGCATCATGCAAAAGTTGGGGTTGGGCGAAACCCACGCCGTAGAGAATGAATATGCCGAGAACGATCGCCAATATGGCCGGCTTGACGGCCGCCATGCGCCGGCTCAGGCCGCCGGATAAGGCTTCTTGCTTCACTGCGCTTTCATGTGAGGCCATCGCTCCACTCCTTTAAGCTTCTTGCCGCACTGATATCTTGTGCGGGAGATATTACCATATTTTCCGAGAAGTCACTCCATCACGCTGTTCCCGACTTTCATCATGAGGGATTCGGGTTAATCATCGATGATGGCCACCGCCCGACACCAGGCGCCGCTAGCGCGCTCTATCTTGATGGGGAGCATCGAGACGGTGAACCCGAACTCGGGGATTTTATCGAGATTCATGAGTTTTTCGGCATGGATGTATTCTTTTTTGCGGCCCAGGAAATGACTGCCGAAGAAATCTTTCGTGTTTCCCTGACGTCTGAGTTCCGTCATCCTGGAGACGGGAATGTCGAAACCCCATGCGTCTATCCCCATCACCTTGATCCCCTGATCGACGAGCCATTCCGTGGCGTCGACGCTCATGCCGGGATGGGTTTGTTCGAAATCGGGGGTATACAGATATTTCGTGGTGTGGTCGGTGCGGATGAGAACAATGTCCATCGGCTTGAGGGAATAGCCTTTCTCTTCCAGGCCCGCCACTTTCTGCTGCGTTTCCTCCAGCGTGATGTTGTGGCCGCGCTCGGCGTCATGAAAATCGAGGACTACCCCATCACTCACGCACCATTCGAGGGGAACGAGGTCGATAGTTTTCGAGGGGTTCCCTTCACATTCGGGCCCATAGTGGTACGGAGAATCAAGGTGTGTACCGCTGTGTGTGCTGATGGCCGTGATGTTCTCGGTCGCGCAGTGCATATGGTCGGGAAAATAACTGGTGTCCGGAAACTTGTATGATTTGGCTCGCATTCGGGCAAGCTCGGTGTGGTTCACGTACTGGATGGCGGCCGGATTGTTCTCCATGGGCGCGTTTTGAAGGGGAACGCTTAAATCTACAATTCTACGGGCCATTATTCGATACTCCTCACGTATTTGGTTTTGGGTGTAAACTGCCCGGCGCCTGACGGTTTCGGGTTACTTCTCATCCAATTTCAGGCCCGGCGGCGGAGCGGCGGCCTTCTCTCCGCGCTTGAGCAAGGGAAAGACCTCGTTCGCGGCGATTCGTGCCGCCTGAAGCATATAGGGCATGCCGCAATAGATGGCCATCTGAATGATGACTTCCATGATCTGTCGCTTTGTCGCACCGCAGTTCCATGCGGCCTGAATGTGGGTGCGCAATTGTGGATGCGCGTTGGCCATGACGCATGCGGCCACGGCGCAAAGTTCTCTGGTTTTCTGGGGCAAGACGTCCCGATCATAAAGTCCGCCGTAGCAGAAGTTCATGAACATTTCCATGAATTCTTCGTCCGCCCATTCGGCCATATCATGGCCGATACGTTCGGTGAATTCCTTGGTCCAAAGGTGTGTGCCGCGCTTGAGAGCTTTCGTGGGAATTTTGGGCTTTCGTTTTGGAGGCATTGTATCTCCTTCAGTGGATTGATCCCGGAAAAGGGCTTGCTCAAAAGAAATTTAATCGAATTGGCGGAATTGCTAGCACGCACGAAATCGCCTGTCAAACCGGAACGGGGTGGGGTTTGGAGCATTATTAACTTGCGGGTAATACGGCGGAAACGATATCGAAATACTTCTCGCCTACAAAACCGAGACGATACTTTAGGAATGCGAGTTCTCAAAATAGTTAGAACGTAAAAATAACCAAAGCGTATCGGAGGAGGGGGCATGAGAAGAAGAAATCTCTACGTTACGGCGGTGTTGGTCTTCGCCATGTGGGTTTTGTCTTTTGCCGGCAACGGCTGGGCACAGGATGTCAAGGCCATGGCAAAGAGCCTCGCGGATTTGCAAGTCGCGGCGGACACTGTTTGGGTGATGGTGGCCGGGTTTTTAGTGTTTTTCATGCATGCGGGCTTTGCGATGCTCGAATCGGGGCTTTGCCGGGCCAAGAACACCGTCGCCATTCTCTATAAGAATTTTGGCGTCGTCGCCGTCTCGTCCCTGGCATTTTGGATATTGGGTTTCGCCCTCATGTTTGGCGATGGCAGTTCGATACTCGGAACGAATGGTTTCTTCCTTTCGGGGGCGGACAACAGTCCGGCCACGGGTGATGCGTACAAAGGTGTTTTCTCGTCACTTAATTGGACGGGCGTGCCGCTATACGCGAAGTTTTTCTTCCAACTCGTTTTCGCAGCGACGGCGGCGACCATCGTCTCGGGCTGTGTGGCCGAGCGTATCAAGTTTTCCTCGTTCATGATCTTTAGTTTTCTGCTTGTCGCCATCATCTATCCCATTCAGGGACATTGGATTTGGGGTGGCGGCTGGCTGGGTGGAATGGGTTTTCTCGATTTCGCCGGTTCCACCGTGGTTCACTCCGTAGGTGGTTGGGCGGGACTCGCCGGAATTATCGTTCTTGGTCCCCGGCTCGGCAAGTATACGTCCGACGGCCGGATGCAGGCGATGCCTGGTCACAATATGCCGCTCGTCACCTTGGGTGGATTCATATTATGGCTCGGGTGGTTCGGATTTAACCCGGGGAGCACCATGGCCGCCGACGCCGGCGCCATTGCGCGCATCGCGGTGACGACAAACCTCGCTGCCTCGGCGGGCGTCGTAGCCTCGAGCATGACTTCGCGGACCATGTTCGGCAAAGCCGATCTTTCCATGAGCGTGAACGGGGCGCTTGCAGGGCTGGTGGCCATCACAGCACCATGCGCCAACGTCACTCCGCTGGGAGCGGTGATTATCGGTCTGGCTGCGGGCGTCATCGTCTGCATTGCGGTTCCGTTTCTCGATAAGATCAAGATAGACGATCCGGTCGGCGCCGTTTCGGTTCACTTGGTATGCGGCATCTTCGGGACGCTTGCGCTCGGTTTATTTGCCGCGCCTTCCATTGACGATGGCGTCGTGGGGTTGTTCTACGGCGGCGGTGCAGGGCTCTTCATCAAGCAGCTTACAGGTGTCATCGCGGTCGGTGTGTTTACCTTCGTCTTGTCCCTCATCCTTTGGCAGGTTGTGAAAGCCGTGATTGGTGTGCGCGTTTCCGCAGAAGACGAATTGGCCGGTCTCGACCTCTCGGAGCACGGCATGGAGGCCTACGCAGGCGAGAGGCTGGGTTGATGCAAGCGCGAGGGGATTTGTACTGGATGAATCCATCCGTCATCTTGAGAGGAATGAACAATGCGTTTAGTCACGGCGATTATTAAGCCATTCAAGCTGGAAAGTGTGAAAGAAGCTCTGGGAGAAGCCGGTGTGACGGGAATGACGGTCACCGAAGTGAAGGGTTTTGGCCGTCAGAAGGGACACACCGAACTTTATCGTGGCAGCGAGTACGTGGTCGATTTCCTGCCGAAAATCAAGATGGAAATCTTGACGCAGGATGATAACGCCGATGCCATCGTCACGGCGATTTGCGATGCGGCGAATTCGGGCCAGATAGGAGATGGCAAGATATTCGTCCAGCCGGTGGAGGATTGCGTGCGCATACGCACCGGCGACAGAGGCGATAGCGCTATTTAAGAATTTGCTCCGCATCGGGGTCGTTTCCACGACAAGGCGGAGTTGATGGTGTAGAAGATTTTATCGTCTTTGGTATCTGCCTTCGGAGCGATTCTTCAAATACCAAGTATCCAGCCTTAAAAAACCGGCCTTTACCAGGGCCGGTTTTTTTGCGCTCGAACTTCTCAAAGAATACAAACTTTCCATGCGTCATTTTCAATCAAGTCCCCGAAGCATCTGTTTCTGTGGGTCTTGGTGTCTTTTCTTAAATTTAGACATGTCTAAAAATTTATTCAGCAGGGGTTGACTTTGTTTTTTGCATATCAATAAAATTGTTTTGTTGGTGTTTTTTCTGGAGAATCGTAAATATGTTATGCGGCCTCATAGCGCCCGGGGCGAAGCTTGCTCTGCGTGTGAAAAATTCCTTGACGATGCCGGCATGGCTTATGGCCGCTGGGCTTCTGATGATGAGTTTCAGTCCGGCCTCGGCGCACATCGTCCCTCCCGAAGAATTGCACCCCGTTGCCGAAAGTTATCGTCGAGTCAGTTTCATCTTGAATCTGAATCCAGTGCTCTGGCCGCAGATATGGTCCGATATGGAGCGTATCCAGGAAGCTCTCGGAGCTGTGGATTCCCATGGTGCGAAAAAATACTCGGCGGAGTTGGCTGCTGCCAAGCGTGTGGCTCAGCCGGTGGGCAGAGGTGATGAAGAGCCGGATATGGTCGTCGCGCGCAAAAACGGGAGTCGTTTGGTTTTCTCCTTGGTGACGCGGGGAATCACCTCGTTGTTAATCTCTCGCTTGGACGGGATCAAAGCGGATTCGAGCAGAGCCGAGGTGAAAAACCGCCTGAACGAGGCGCGCAGAATATCTCAGGCTTTCGCTGATGTCTTGCCGCATCTGGATCCGGAAGGGTGGAAGAGGCTGCAGGTCCACTGGCTCGAAGCGAATTCTCATCTTGGGGCTGCGGGCGTGATGGGCATCGGCTCAAGGCCGATGAATCTGGAGAAAATCCGCGAGAGCGTCGCGTTTATTCGCCGATATTTCCATTCGAATTTTTCCGGGTTCCGGGCCGGAAAAGAACACAGACTTTTACCCCGTCCCAAGGCGAGCGAAACGTATATTCAGTCAGCGAAAGTGCCGTGGCGCCTGCCGCCCGGCTCCGATATCAACAAGCAACGCCCGCGTCCCAGACAAATTCTCGGCATGGCGGAGCGCGGAGCAAGCGAGGCGGAAACCTTTCTCATTGCCCTGGGAGACATGGCTTTCGACAGTCCTGAGATTTTCGGTGAGCCAGCGCTTAGCCTCGGAATAAGTTGCAACACTTGCCACAACAAGGGAGTGACGAATCCCAAATTCTTCATCCCGGGACTTTCCAGGGAAAAGGGCGGGATGGACGTGTCAAACAGCTTCTTCGCAGGGCACGCCAACAACGGCCTGCACGATCCACTGGACACGCCCGATTTGCGGGGCATTCGCTTCACGGCCCCATATGGCAGAAACGGGCGTTTCGCCTCGCTCAGAGAATTCGTCCGCAACGTCATCGTGAACGAGTTCAATGGGCCAGAGCCCGATCCGATGGTCATGGACGGGATGATCGCCTATATGAACGAATTCGAGTTCTTGCCGAACCCGAAGCTGAAAAAAAGCGGGAGACTGAATCCCAGGAAGGTTTCGAAAGCAGCCCTTCGAGGCGAGAAGATATTTCACCGGAAGTTTCCGCAGATGATGGGTGGCATGAGTTGCGCGAGTTGTCACATCCCAAACGCGAATTTTGTCGACCACAAACGCCACAACATCGGTTCCACGGGAGGAGAGAACCAGCCCTTCCACGTGGGAGGCCTGGATACGCCCACACTACTCTCGTCGAAATTCACGGCCCCATATTTCCACGACGGGAGCCTGCCCACCCTACGGGCGGTGAATGAATGGTTCAACACGCAATTCAAGCTGGGATTGGGTGCAAAGGACATCGACGATCTCACGGCCTACGTCGAAGCCGTGGGTGATGGCGTCCAGGGGATTGAGGATACTGTTTACACGCTGGAGTCGGAGTTGGAGGAGTTCAAGTTTTTCCTCTCCACGTATGAGCATTTGAAGCAGAGGAAGAAAAGAGAGTTGATCACCGTCTTGTTGAAAACAGTGGTGCGTGAAGTACAGGCCCACAAATGGGACGTTCAGGACAAGGAAAATCTACCGATTCTCAATGAGATGGAAAAGAAACTGAATGAGGCCTTGCGAGCTCATCTAGATGGCGACGTGAAGATGACCGACGGCAAAATAGCGGCTTATCACGCGCTTTATCAGAAAAACCAGGACAAATTGAAATGAGAAGAACCATGCGTTTCGTCCGAAAAATTTCGTCGCAAGCGCCGAGAGTCGTTTTTCAGATGGTGATTCTCCTTATTTTCAGCTTTTTGGTGTTTGCTGCGGCTCCCCTCTACGCGGTCGATAGAGAGCTTCGGGTCGCGTTCATTCCGCTGGAGAATCCCGAGAAACTCATTAGCAACGTGAGGCCTGCGATGAATTTTCTGGAAAAAGAAATGGGGCGGAAAGTCCGCTATTTCATCACCTTGAACTACTCGGCCGCAGTAGAAGCGATGATCTCGAAAAAGGCGGACGTAAGCTTCATGTCTCCGCTGCCTTATGTCCTGGCAAACAAGTATTCGGGAGTCGAGGCGGTGCTCGGAGAGATATACGACGGAAAACCCTACTACTATTCGAGGATTTTCGTTCGCAAGGACAGCGGCATCAAGAGACTATCCGATCTCAAGGGAAAGACCATTGCTTATGTCGATCCCATTTCGAGTTCGGGGTTCATGTACCCCCATGACATTTTCATCCGCGCTGGTCTGGCGAATGGGGGAGTGGAAAAGCCCGAGGGCGGATTTTTTCGAAGAGTTTATTTCGCAGGCGGGGATCAGCAGGCGATCAACTCGATGGTCGGCGGCTTCGTCGACGCCGCCGGCGTCAGTCAATACGCCCTCAATCTTCTCCGTCCCGAGCAGCGCGATCAAGTCGTCGCTATTGCGCAATCGGCCAAAATCCCCAGCCACAACGTGGTGGTTCGCAAAGGCCTGGAGCCTGAAATCAGGCGAAAATTCATTGCGGCGATGATGAAGATGAACCGGCCCGAGTATCGCAGTTTGATACGGGCTCTTTACGGGACGAATGGTTACGTCAGAGTCGATCACAGTCGATATCAACCTGTGGCCGATATGGCTCGTAGGTATGGTTTTTTGAAGGAGTAGGAAATGTCGAAAGAAATGGTCATCCAAATCGAAGATGCGCGTGTGGAGATGGAGGGGCGGACGATTCTTGCCATTGATCATCTTGAGGTCTCTCGTGGGGAGAGGCTGGCCATCATCGGCAACAGCGGTTCCGGCAAGACGACCCTAATGAGAATGCTGAAGGGCTACGTGCCCTGCCATGAGGGTAAGGTAGTCGTGATGGGGGATATTTTCCCAATCAAGGACCCGCAGAAGATGAAAACGCATCATCGCCATATCGGTATGATTCATCAGCATTTCGACCTGATAGGCCGGGAAACCGTCTGGCAAAACGTCTATCACGGAAGGTTGGGTTACGTGTCTTTGCTCAAAAGCGCGTTAGGAATCTGCTCGCAGCGCGATTTGCAAATCTGCGCACAGGCTATTCACGAGGTGCATCTCGAGAACATGCAGCGTCGCTTCGCCCGCACGCTCTCCGGCGGAGAACAGCAGCGCGTGGCCATCGCCCGGGCGTTGGCGCAGGAGCCGACGATTCTGCTGGCAGACGAACCCGTTTCGAGCCTGGACCCGGCATTGGCAGAGGACATTATGGATCTTCTCGTGTCCGTTTGCGACGCCTACGAACTCACGCTCATGATGAGCCTCCACCTCCCCGAACTGGCGCGCAAGTATGCCGATAGAATCCTTGCGATGAAAAACGGAAAAATCATGTGGGATGGTTCTTCGGATTCCCTCTCGAATGATAGGATATGTGAAATCTACGAGTTCATGGGAACGAACGGAGTCGTGAATGGGAACGGGACGAGAGCAAGCAGAAGCGCTTTCACCTGGCCGTATGGCTGGCAAGGTCAGCCTCTTCCTGGCGGTTAGCGCACTCTTATTCTGGTCTTTTCAGGGTTCTGAGTTTTCACCCGGGCAATTCTGGCGCGGGATTCCCCAACTGTTTCATTTCTTTGGCCGGATGACGCCGCCCGATTGGTCAGTTTGGGATGTTTTACTGACCTCGGCTGTCGAAACGCTGCAAACCACCATTGCGGGCACTTTTCTGGGTGCTTTGTTTGCCTATCCATTGGGCGTGCTCGCGGCGTCGAACTGGACGCCGGTTTGGGTACACTTGCCCATCAAGGCGTTCATGGCGTTCGTCCGCTCCATCCCACTGTTACTCCTCGCATTGTTGTTTGTCTCCGCCGTGGGGCTCGGCCCTTTTCCCGGCGTGCTGGCGTTGGCGGTGCACTCTGTCGGCGTGCTCGGCCGGTTCGTGGCGGAGGAAATTGAGGCGACCGACCCGAAACCTCTGCTGGCACTACAGGGCACGGGGGCCTCTTCCCTTCAGATCATTCAACACGGCCTCATTCCTCAAGTATTGCCTCAAATGGTCGCGCATCTGGCCATACGTTTCGAGATGAATCTGCGCGATTCCACGATTTTGGGTCTCGTCGGCGCGGGAGGACTGGGATTTTACGTGTTCTTGTACGTGAAGCAGTTTCAGTGGCAAAAATCAGGCGTGCTTGTGCTGGCGATCATCGCCCTGGTTTTCGCGGGAGAATTCGCCGCATGGCAGGTCAGAAAGCGGCTGATCTAACCGGAACGCTCGATGGAGTCGAGTGGTGATGAACCTTGCTCTGTCTGCGGAGCTTTCGAGCGGGTTGAAGCAGGAGGAACTGGGATGGATACACTGATTGAGCTTCTGAAAGAGACAACCGCGAAATTTCCCGATTCGATCGCCCTTGAAGGCGACGTGGAAGGACGCGGAAGAGTGGCGCTCACGAGAAAGGAGTTGTGCGCAAAGGCGGCCGCCTTGGCCCGTGAACTGATGGATGCGGGCGTGAAACCGGGCGATTTCGTAGCCCTGCTGGCGCCAAATCAACCCGAATGGGGGGTGGGGTATTATGGGGCGCTGCTCGCCGGCGGGGTTCTCGTGCCCCTGGATGTGAATCTCAAAAAAGGAGAACTCGCAAACATCCTGGAGAAGGCAAGACCCGTATGCCTGGTTACGGATGCTCAGGAAGAGGAGCGTTCCAGGACGCTTGCGGACGCTCTCGCATCGACTTGCGCGGTATTGCGCATCGATGGGGACAGAGAGCCTGCCCTTGCCGCTTCGCTGGATACGCTGCCGGGCGCAGAACGAAGTCCGGATGATCTGGCACTGGTGTCGTTTTCATCGGGGACGACCGGTACTCCCAAGGGCGTGATGCTCTCTCACGGGAATATCACCTCTAACGTGCGCGCTGTACTTGAACCTTTCTTCGCCGGGAAGGACGACGTTTTTCTCTCGATTCTGCCGCTTCATCACATGTTCGAGAGCACGGGCGGTTTTCTGATACCGCTGGCGGCCGGTGCCCGCGTGCATTACCTCTCATCGTTGAACCCACGCCTCCTCGTGGAGGCCATGCAAAACCAGGGCATCACCATCTGCCTCATGGTGCCTGCGCTGGCGCGGCTCATCCACAAGCGAATCATGTCGAACGTGGAATCGCTGAGCGGTGCGAAGAAACTCGTCTTCAAGATGCTTTTCGGGATTTCCGGTGTTTGTCTCTCCATGGGCCTTCGCGTCGGGCATCTCTTGTTCTCTCAGGTGAAGAAGAATCTCGGTCCGAATCTTCGCTATTTCGCGAGCGGAGGCGCGGCGCTCGACCCCAAGATCGCACGCGATTTGCTCGTTTTTGGGATCGAAGTGCTCCAGGGGTATGGCTTGACGGAAACCTCCCCCGTCACCCATGCGAATCCGCCGGGAGCGCCGAACAGAATCGGAACCGTCGGCCCCCCGATTCCGGGGGTAGAGGCGCGGATTGTACCCGTAGAGGGCGCGGATGAGGGAGAAGGGGAAATCCTCATACGTGGCCCGAACGTGATGCAGGGCTACTTCGAGAACCCCGAACTCACGGCGGAAGTCCTGCGGGATGGGTGGTTTCATACTGGAGACATCGGCCGCCTGGATGCGGACGGCTACCTCACGATATGCGGCCGTTCGAAGAACGTCATCGTCTCCGAGGCGGGGAAAAACATCTATCCCGAGGAGGTGGAAGAGCAGCTTCTCGAGAGCGAGTGGTTTCAGGATGTATGCGTCATAGGGTGGAAAAAACCCCGCGGCGGCGAGGAGGTATTCGCTGTCGTGGTGCTCGACCCGGAAGCCGATTTGCCTGATGAAGACGAGAAGCGCACCGCCTTGGCCGATTCCGAACTCAAACGATTGAGCGTGCATCTCGCGGATTATAAGAGAGTGGCCGGATTTTTCCTCTGGCCTGAGGAGGAGTTGCCCAAAACCACCACGCGCAAACACAAGAGAGAGGACATCAAGGCGATATTGCGTGAGCAGCCAGACTTCTCTGCGGATGATTTTTGATTTCGTGGTGTGGGTGACAGATCCGTGTGCGTTTTTTAATTTGTAGTGTTATTCCTTTATCAAACCCGCGGCAGAACAAAGCATTCATACCTGAACGGAATAGCCGCCCAGACCCATAAGCGCAGGTTCGGGCGATGGATTGGTTTATCTCCATTGTTTGTGTTATCTACCCTTCATTGAACAAATTATCCGAGCGTCAAGCGAACCTTTGCGGATTTTCTTCAGCGAGGGCGTCAACGTGATGAGGAAAGCGAATCGATGAAATCCGCCGACACGTCTCGATCGATACGGGATGCCTCACTGGCGCTACTGCCGTGGCTTTCCGAGACCAGGCGCACCCTTCATATGAATCCCGAACTCGCTTACGAGGAGCATGAAACCTCCCGCCTCATCGTGAAGAACCTCGAGAGTTTCGGGCTTGGTGTACATGCCGGCATCGCGAAAACCGGAGTGGTCGGCCTGCTCGAGACGGGACGTCCCGGCCCCACCATCGGCATCCGCGCCGATATGGATGCGCTCTCCATCGATGAGTCCAACGACGTACCCTACAAGAGCCGCCGGCCGGGGAAGATGCACGCCTGTGGTCATGACGCTCATGTGAGCATGCTGCTGGGCGCGGCTCGCCTGCTTTCCGAGAATAAAAGCTGGCTTGATGGCCTGGGAGGCAACGTCAAATTCATATTTCAGCCGGCGGAGGAAGGCAAGGCCGGCGGCAAGAGAATGGTGGAAGAAGACGTTCTGGAAGAGCCGCGGGTGGACCTCCTCATCGCCGCGCACGTGTGGCCCGACATGCCTGTTGGCCATATCGGCACGAGGCCGGGCCCCTCGCTGGCGGCGGGCGACAGAGTCCAGATTCACGTCAGAGGCGTCAGCTCGCACGCGGCGTATCCCCATCAATCCAAGGACGCCCTGCTGGCCGCCTGTCACTTGGTGACCGCGCTACAAAGCATCGTGAGCAGAAACGTCGGTCCTTTCGAATCCGCTGTTCTTTCGATCACTACGTTCGAAGCCGGCGTAGCGGTCAACATCGTGCCGCGTGACGCCAAGATCCAGGGCACCATCCGCACGCATGATCCAAAGGTCAGGGCGAAAGTGGCTGATCGCGTGCGGGACGTGGTGCGCGGCGTTGCCGAAGCCTTCGACGTGCAGATCGATCTCGAGATCACGCCGGGATATCCCGTTCTGGTGAACCACGAGTCGGCCGCCGCACTCGTCGAAAATGCGGGTACTCAGGTTCTCGGCGCAGAGAACGTGGCGGAGATGCCGCTTTCGATGGGAGCCGAGGATTTCTCCTATATGGCGGAGAAGCGGCCCGGCGCATTGTTTCGCGTGGGCATATCGAACCCGGGAAAGGGATTCGTGCACGGGTTGCATTCCGATCTGTTCGACCTGGATGAGGACGCGTTGGCAGTCGGCGTCAGCGTCTTCGCTCAATCTGTGGTCGAGTTCCTGGGAAATTCGGAAAAATACCTCGCCTAGAATTTCCAGGCTCCTCCGCGGGAGAGTATCTTTGAGGCCGTCGACTTTCGCGCGGAGACTCCCGCCTTGTTGATCGAACCGTTCGTTTTTCTCGCTCTGAGCGCGGCGCTCTCTTTTACATGCGCAGATATCTTCGCACGCAAAGGCTTGCAGTACGCCAACCATTTCGTGGGCGCCACCATCACGCTGGTGGGGGAGTTATGCTTCTTCGTTCCGTTGATTTTCCTCCTGTATCCCTCGTTCCCGGAAATGGGCGTGCATTATCTGTGGGTGATGATAGGAGGCCTGTGTAACCCGGGTCTGTTCCTCATCTTCTTCCTGATTGGTATCCACCGAATTGGCGTAGCGCGCGCGGCGCCCATAAAGGGTATGTCTCCCATATTCGCTGCTCTTTTCGCGCTCATTTTTCTGGGAGAGGACCCGGCCTGGTATCATCTGGTAGGCATTGTGTTCGTGGTGGGCGGTATCGTATTGCTCGTGTCGGGAAAGACGGAAGGGCGATGGAGCCGTTGGGACGCTCGGTGGCCCCTGATCGCGGCGATCATTTCGGGGTTTGGAGCCATGTCCTGGAAGAAGGGGTTGGTCGCCTTTCCGAGCGCACTTCCCGCTTCGATGGTAGGCGCCGCCGCCGCTCTCGTCTTGGTGGGCGCATACACCTGTTACGCCTTGCGTGAAGAGGAGGCAGGAGACGTAAAACAAGCGTTTTGGCCGTATTTCTTGGGTGGAATAGCGGCGGGGATGGGAATTTTTCTCTTCACCTCCGCCTTGCAGGTGAGCCAGGTTTTCAGGGTGGTGCCGCTCGTTCAGATCAGCCCTTTGTTCACCGTGCTTTTCAGTGTGATCTTTCTCAGGAGAGCCGAGTTCATCACATGGCGCGTACCCGCGGGAGCAACGCTCACCGTGAGCGGGGTGATACTCGTCGTCTTGCGCGTTTGAAACAGAGGAGCAGGATGGACTTCCGGCGCGAAAACCAGTATAAATCCCACCCTTGATGGTCTGGGGTTTCCCGTCCCGGCCATCATGGAATTTACTTGTCCCCATCGTCTAGCCTGGCCCAGGACACCGGCCTTTCACGCCGGCAACAGGGGTTCGAATCCCCTTGGGGACGCCAAGCCTGAATATCGAAATTTCTTTCCCGTCAAGTCGGGCGGCGCGAGGGTGTAACAACGCGCGCCTTGGGGGGACGGCCACCAGCGCCGTTACTCCGTTCACGCCTCATGCGTATGCGATGAGGCGTGGGGAAAAGCGCCCGACGCATGAAACAACTCATTCTGACGAGGATCGATTCCATCCCACATGAGCGGCTGGCCGAGCATCTGGGGCCCTGGTCGCTCTCGAAGTCCCAGTTTTTCGAGTGGGAGTGGCGAAAATACGGAATCGAACCGCCCCTCGAAAGTGAAGATGTTCACTCCGTCTCCAGGAGACTGGAGACGGTTTGTGAATACTATCTTTCTAGACTGAGGACCCGGCAAAACGAAAGGCACGGACGTTCCTATTCGAATCGTTACTGGCGCATATTGTTCATGCCGTGGCTCGTCAATTTGGCCATGTGCGCATTCGAGCGGTTTTTGCGTGTAAGAAATCGAATCAGGAGCGGAGTTCCGTATCTGGCGTATCTCACGCCGCGTGATGAGGTCCTCTCGGCTATCACGACACATCATTTCAACCAGATGATGATTGACGACCCGCTGAACCGGCTGATCTTCAGCAGGTTCATACGTGCATTCCGGCCCCACGGCTGGGTGTTCCGAGAGGGCGCGCCGGCCCCGGAAGATTTATATTTTTCTTTGAGCCCCTCCCTAGGCGCGTCTACAATAGAAACCCACGCCGTTTTCAAGAAAACGCAAAGAAAAATGGAGGTGTATCGCTGGGCCAGCATCCTCTCCTCAAACCTGGGATACGTGCAGTTTCATAAAGTGCACGGCTTAAGTCCGCTGGATGCCGCTTATATATCCTTGCGGATGGTGTTTCGAGGCAGAAGACGCTGGAGGGAGGCCGCGAGAGCGTTCCAGAAGACGCCTGAGGCGGGAAATGCGCACCTCACCAGGGAAGACGTGGTTGGAGAACTCCAATCGATTCAACACATCGTGACCGAGGAGGCCGGGATTTTCCTGAACGTTTTGGATGAACTCGTTTCGGAGACGATGCCGAGGGTATTCACGGAGCATTATTTGAAAAACGAGAAAAAAGCCCTGCTCAAGGTGAAGGCGACGGCGCCCTGGACGGACACCATTGCCTATGGCCATCTGGGCAATGACGATCAGTCGAACTTTTACGTGGCCGCTCTTCTCGAAAATCGCCCTGCAAGGCTGATAATCAATCAACACGGAGGGAACTACGGCATCGTCGAATCTGCACCCGGGCATCAACTTACGGAGTATGAGACGGCCGATCGGTTCCTATCGTGGGGATGGAAGCGCCAATCCGACTATCGGATAAGTGCCGTGCAGGCGGCCTCCCCTTTTCTTTCAAAGATGAGGCGGAGCAAGAAGCGGGGCTCATCCATTATTCTGGTCAGTTCCGAACTCACTCCCTATCTCAAATGGCTGGCGGCGGACTGTCTTCCCGAAGACATCGCGCGCTACATGCGGGAGAAGGCGAGTTTCATCGAACACTTAGGCGACATTCCTCGCACCGCCTTGTGGTACAGGCCGTATATGCGTAGGCGGAACAATCGTTATGACCAAGCCTACATCGAATCGCGATATCCCGACGTAAAAATACTTCACGGGAAAATAGCGCGATACATGCCGAGCAGGCTTTCGTCTGCGTTGTCGAACTGCGGCGTTTGCGTTCTCGACCGTCCGGGCACGACCGCTGCCTTTACGATGGCGGTCGGCATTCCGACCCTCTTCTTTGGCCATCGAAACGCCTGGCGAGTTTCGAATCATGCGAAACCCTACTTCCGAAAACTCTCAAGTGTGAGTGTTTATCATTCATCCGGCGAAGGCGCGGCGAGACACCTGAACGCCATCTGGCCCGACATGGATTCGTGGTGGGAGGATGGCCGCACACGGGAAGCCGTCGCCGAGTTTACGCATCGCTACTACAGAAGCAGCAGGAATTGGCGTGCGGAATGGGTGGAAATTTTCTCGTCTCCCGATTCCGAATTGTGGCGAAACGACGAGGAGGAGACGGGCTGATGGCCAGAGTATCGCTTGCGGGAGATATGTTCGGCGATTTCAAAGTCGAAAATGGGCGGCTGATAGGCGTCTATGGCCCTTCTCTGCCTAAAGACATAGGCCTTGACGATGAAGCTCTCAGGGAACGGATTCGAAACCCGATCGGCACGCCCCCTCTCCGGGAGATCTCCAAAGGTGCGGAGAAAGTGTTGATCGTCACGGACGACAATACGCGCCATACCCCATTGCATCGCGTGCTTCCTCTCATTCTGGAGGAACTCGCCGATGCGGGCGTCTCGGATTCCTCGGTCCGTATTCTCATCGGTTTGGGTACGCACCGCGCCATGTCGGATGAGGAAATACGGCGCAAGTTCGGTGATGAACTGACGTCGCGATTCCAGATTATCAACCACGAATGGAAAAACCCTGCAAAGCTGACTTCTTTGGGACAGAGTGAACTGGGGTTCGAAGTGCTGATGAACAGGGAAATCTTGGGGGCGGATCTCCTCATATCCGTCGGCAGCATCATCCCCCATGCGACGGCGGGGTTTTCCGGCGGGGCGAAGAGCGTGATGCCCGGCATTTGCGGCGAAGCCACGATAGCGGCGACCCATTGGGCCGCCCTGGATTATGAGATGAGCGAAATTCTCGGCAACTTCGACAACAAGGTGAGAGAAGCGTTCGTTCACATTGCGCGTCGGGCCGGGCTGCGCTTCATCGTCAACACGATCATGATGGATGAGAAAAGAATTTATGACGCCGTTGCAGGGGACGTGGAGTTGGCGCACGAGGCGGGCTGTGAGAGATGCCTGAAGCTATACGGCGCTTCGATTCCTGCCAAGGCGGAAGTCGTCGTCACGGAAGCTTATCCGTCTGACGTCGATCTGCGGCAGGCCATCAAGGCCGTGTGCGCGGCGGACATCGTCTGCCGCGACGGCGGGGTGATCATCCTGGCCGCGGATTGCCGGGAAGGCATCTCTCCGCAATTCCCCAGTTTTGAATGTTATGGATTCAAAGATCCTGACACGCTTTATCGCAAGGTTGAAGCTGGTGAATTTCGTGAAAAACTCCTGGCCTATACGCTGGTCGCCATCGGCAGAATCATTTCCAAGCGCGTGAGGGGTATCTTGGTTTCTCCTCGCATTAGTCGCGAGGAGGCGGAGCGAATGGGATTCGGCTGGGCCGGGTCGATAGGGGTGGCGATTGATGCCGCCTTGGAATCAAGAAGACCGGATTCGAAAGTAGTCGTGCTTCGACAGGCGGGACAAATCATGCCCGTGATTTGACGCATAAAAGCAGAGGGAGAAGAGAGTTGATCGTCGCCGTCATACCCGCCAAGCGTCATTCGGGTCGTTTGGCGGACAAGAATTTGCTGGAAATCGACGGATTGCCTTTGGTGGCGCACGCGATTCGGTACGCACGAAGATTCAAGAGCGTGGACAAGGTTGTCGTATCAACCGATTCGAAGGAGGTCGCCGAAATCGCCAGGCGAAACGGCGCGATGACTCATTTGCGTGGCCCGGAGTTGGGCGGTGAGGCGCCGCTCATCGAAGTCTACCGGGATGTCGCGGAGAAATTGTATCGCGAGAACATTTCTTTCCTCGTTGGAATTCAGCCTGATCATCCGAACAGAAAAAGCGATCTGGATACTCTATTGAAGTATGTCAAAGAAAACCGGATCGACGATTTGTGCACGGTGGACCGCCACGGCAAGCGCAACGGAGCACTCAGAATCATGAGTATGAAAGCCTTAACGGTGGACCCGCCTCTACACTCCTCCGTCGTTCAGGATGATTGCATCAACATCCACACTGCATTCGACTTTGCCATGGCCGCGCATGAGATGAGTCCGCATTCGAAGGAAATTTCCGTCGGCAACAAGATGATAGGCGAGAGGCATCCCACCTTCGTGATTGCCGAGGCCGCCTGCAATCACATGTGTGACTTAGAAACGGCCAAGGAGATGATCGGCTTGGCTGCGGAAGCCGGGGCGGATGCGATCAAGTTCCAGACCTACAAGGCGGAGCGTCTGACGCGCAAAGGTGCGATGACCTACTGGCGGGGAAAGCGGATTCCGCAAATCGAGTATTATCGGAAACTCGATCGCTTCGGTGCGCCCGAATATGAGGCACTTATCAAACATGGCCGCGAGAAGGACATCATCACGTTCTCCACGCCGTTCGACGTCCAAAGCGCCAAGATGCTGAACGATTTGGGCGCACCGATCTTCAAGATAGCCTCGTGCGATCTGCCCGACAGCCGGTTGCTCAAGTGCGTGGCCGGTTTCGGCATGCCCGTTATTCTTTCGACCGGTGGTTCGACGGTGGAGGAGACCGAGCGTGCGGTCGCCACAATTTTTTCAACGGGCAACCACCAACTCATCCTCATGGCCTGCACCTTGAGTTATCCGGCTGCGGACGAGGACGCGAACCTTTTGCGTATCCGCGCTTTGAAGGAACGATATCCCGGCATCATCGTCGGTTTGTCCGATCATGCGGAGCCGGATGCGCACATGGTCATCCCTGCGCTGGGCGTGGCCCTGGGCGCGAAGGTTATCGAAAAACACTACACCCTGGATCGGAAGTTGAGCGGTTCAGGGCATTTCTTTTCGATGAACCCGGAAGATTTGAAGAAAATGATGCAAAACGTTCGTCTTGCCGAAAGCGTTTTGGGCGACGGTACGCTCGGAATCGTCGAAGCGGAAAACTCCGCGCGACACAGCGCAAGACGCAGCATCGTCGCCGAACGGAATATCGAGCGCGGAGAGACCATTGAATCCTCGATGTTGGGCATGAAGCGTCCCGCAGAGGGACTTCCGGGCTGGATGATGGATGCGTTGATCGGCAAACAAGCGAAAACGAACATCGAGGTGGATCAGGCAATCTCGATGGACATGGTGGAATGATCTTGGAGGCGGGATTCATGCCAATAGGGTTGATTCGTCATGCCTAAAGTCACGGTATACATTTCCGCCCATAACTACGGCCGTTTTCTCGACGCCGCGGTACAGAGCGTGCTGAAGCAGACGATGGACGACTGGGAGTTGATCGTCATCGACGACGGCTCGACCGACGACACTTCAGAAATACTCGCGCCCTACGGAACGCATCCCAAGATTCGCATTCTCGAGCAGGAAAACAGGGGCTTGAGTTTTACGAACAACGTCGCCCTGCGCATCGCCAGGGGTGAATACCTTATGCGGTTGGATGCGGATGATTTCCTGGATGAGAACATTCTTTTGGTTCTCTCCCATGTTCTGGACACGAAGCCCGGCGTGGGTCTGGTGTATCCGGATTATTATCACGTGGCCGAGGATGGAGAGATCACTGAAATCGTTCGTCTCCAGAAAATAGGAGAAGAGGCCGATTTGCTCGATCTTCCGGCCCATGGCGCGTGCACCATGATTCGCAGGGAAGTTCTGCTCGAAATAGGCGGTTATTTCGAGGAGTTTGATCGTCAGGACGGCTACGGGATGTGGCTGAAATTTATCGAGCGGCACCATCCATATAATGTGAATTTGCCCTTGTTTTACTATCGACGACACGGCGAGAGCTTGTCGAAATCCCGGGGGCTTCTCATGGAGACGCGCCGCAAAATCAAAAGACGGGTGGTGGAGGAGATGAACCTCTCCCGCAAACCGAAAGTGTTGGCGCTCGTTCCTGTCATCGTGGATACGGGATTCACGCTTGGAAATCCTTTTACACGGCTTATGGGAAAATCGCTACTGGAGCGAACCCTGGAGCAAATCCAGGAAGCGCGCTCCGTCGACAGGATAGTCGTATCCTCGAACGATGAAGAGGTATTGGCTTACGCTCAGTGCTTGGAGGGAGTAGACGGCCTCATCCGACCCGAAGCGCTGGCGAAATCGACGGCCAAGATGGAGGATACGGCACTTCATGTTTTGAGGACGTTGAAGGAGCGGGGATATGTCCCTGACGCTGTTTGCGTATGTTGTATCAACACCCCTTTTCGCAGGGGCAGACACATCGACAAGGCCGTGGACACCATGACGATTTTCGGCGTCGATTCCGTGATATCCGTAGCCGAGGATCTTTCGTTTTTCTATCATCACGGGAAAAACGGACTCACCCCGGTCAACGGCTCTCTCCAGAGAACGCTGCGTCTGGAGAGAAAGGCGTTGTTCAAGGAAAACGGCGCGATTTTCCTGAATCGCGTGGACACGGTTTGGGCCGGGAAATTCCTGGGAGAAAAAATAGGGCACATCACGATGCTTCCGGAGGAAAGCGTGAGAATCAATTCCGAATATGAGTTTTGGCTGGCGGAGAAAATAGCCGCCGAGTGGATGCAGTCGGCTCTATCTGCTAAACTCGTTGATGTTCAAAACCCGATAAATGCTACTCCACGAGATAAATAAGACCCGCCACGAGGCAAAGGTTCCGGAAATATCGATCCGGCCCGGTAGCGAGGACGATGAAACGCATGGCGTAACCTCCAGGGCGCGTTGAGTGATTCTCTTGATGCGCTCGGGGTTTTCGGCTCGCTGCAATCGTTTTGGTTTCGGGCAATTTCCGGCTTAACCAAAAGAAGCCGTATGTGGAACGATAAGCAAAGGGACATCCTCGTCGTCGCGCGGGATTACAAGGATTTCCTATTCTTGTATCTGGTTATCCTCATTTTGGCGACGATGTTCGAGAGTGTCGGCTTGGGTCTGCTGATGCCCATCTTCCAGTCGATTCAGGGCATCGAAACGGGCCACGTCCTTACGGTGTACGCCGAATGGGGATTCGGCGTCGTCGGTCTTGAGTTTTCACTCGTCAATCTCATCGCTCTGTTCACGTTCGCCATGCTGGTCAAATATGCCTTGGTTGCGCTCTCCATGCGTTTTGCGCGGGTACTGAGCGCGAGAATCGCGTGCGACATGAGAGAAAAAATCTTCCGGAACCTCATGGAGCTCCCACTCTCGTTTTTTTACCGGAAAAAAGTCGGTGACCTCCTCGCCGTTCAATTTACTTCTGCGAATAATTGCGGTTTCGTTTTCGAACACGTGATGCTCATCACGAACGCCGTTTTCTTCTGTGTCTTGTATCTGATTCTGAATCTGATGGTTTCTTTTTCGCTGAGCGTTCTGGTTCTCGGTCTCACGTCGATTTCCTGGATTTTCCTGCTCCCCTGGTTTCGAAAGGCGTATGAGAAAGGAGCGAAAGAATCGCAGGGTGTGGAAAACATCAGTTCCTATCTTCACGACGTTTTCTCGGGAATCAAGACGGTGAAAGTGTTCGGAAACCTCGAGCACCACATCGAAAATTACACGATGCGAGCGAGCGAATATCGTCGGGTGTCGGTCCGGATCATGGACAACAGAATCGTCGCGTCGTTCTTCTACGAACCGTTGGTTTTCCTGATGATGGTTTTCTGTCTGGTTGTTTCGGTCAAGTTTCTGGAAATTCCCTTTTTTACCCTTACGGTGTTCTTGGCGATCTTCTTGCAGGTTCTGCCCAAACTCAAGCTGATAGGCAACTATTGGCTCATCGTTAACGAATTCGCCCCCCATCTGGCAAAGGTTCGCGAATACGCTGAAGGCAAAAGCCTGGAATGCTTGCCGAAAGGAACCGCTTCCGTCGGTTCCCTGAAAAAAGAAGTTCGATTTGAAAACGTTTCGTATGCCTATCCGGGCGCGCAGGGCGAGGCGCTAAGCGAAATAAACGCTTCGATTGAAAAAGATGCGACGACGGCACTAGTGGGTTCTTCGGGAAGTGGGAAGACGACTTTCGTCGATCTTTTCCTGCGTCTTCACGATCCGGCGCAGGGCATCATTTACGCTGATGACGTGGATTTGCGAGGCGTGTCCGCAAGTCAGTGGCGAAGTCGGATCGGAGTAGTGGAACAGGACCCCTATCTCTTCAATGACTCGGTTTACAACAACATTTGCTATGGAAACTTAAGCGCGGATAAGGCGCAGGTGCAAAAAGCCGCCGAAATCGCCTTTGCGCATGAATTCATCTGCCGGTTGCCCGAAGGGTACCGGACGATAATCGGGAACCGGGGGTTTAAATTGTCCGGAGGCCAGAAACAGCGTCTGGCCCTCGCAAGAGCCTTGGTTCGCTCTCCCCGGGTACTGGTTCTGGACGAGGCGACGAGTTCGCTCGATAGCGGCTTCGAGCGTCTCATCCAGGAGGCCGTGCGGAATCTCGGCGGGCGATTGACCATCCTGATCGTCGCTCACCGTCTTTCCACTATTAGAGATGCGGACAAGATTCTAGTCCTTGAGGACGGGAGAATCGTCGAGGAAGGAGATCATCTCGCTCTCATGAGGACGGAAAGCCGCTACAGGAAATTCGTAGAGTTACAGTCGTAGAGCAACTCACGAAATTCCGGGATGCATCGGTTCTCGGCGAATTCGAGGTTCCTCGACGTCAGATGGGCGATGTGGATTTTATTTAACGCCAAAAAGATGGCTTGGTGAAGAATATGTGCGGAATTTGTGGAATCACCTCGACCGAACTCTCGCCCTCCTCGATAGAGGAGGGCGTTGCGCGGATGTGTGATGCGATGACGCATCGCGGACCCGACGACGTGGGGTTTTGGCGTTTCGGTGCGACCTGCATCGGGGTGAGGCGTTTGAGCGTTATCGACCCGAGTTCGGCGGCGAAACAACCCATGGCAAGCGAAGATGGGAGTATCTGCGTCGCATTGAACGGGGAAATCTACAATTTCAAGCGATTGAGGGAGCATTTGGAGGGTTGCGGCCATGTCTTCAGATCGCGTTCCGACACAGAGGTTCTTCTGCGCCTTTACGAGGAAGAAGGAGATGAATGCGCTCGTTTTTTGAGAGGTATGTTTGCATTTGCGATCGTGGACGCTGGTCGACGAGTTTTGCTTTTGATCCGCGACCGGTTAGGTGTCAAACCTTTGTACTACGCGCCGATTGCGGGTGGATGGGCGTTCGCCTCGGAATTGGGGGCGTTGGTGAGAAGCGGCGTTGTTCGCCCCGCGCTCGACCTGAACTCTCTCGACCTCAGTCTTTCCCTGGGCTTTGTTCCCGGCCCACGCACGCTATTGAAAGGCGTAAAGGTTTTACCTCCTGGGCACCGGATACGCATAACGGAGAGAGAGGCATCCATTGAGCGGTGGTGGGAGATGCCCATGGCCGGAACGACGCGATGCGCCGATGGGGAAATCCTTTCCCGACTACGCGGCCTGCTGCAGGAAAGCGTAGAACTTCACCAGGTAAGCGATGTCCCCCTAGGGGTTTTTTTAAGTGGCGGTTTGGACTCTTCGGCGATTGTGGGATTGATGTCGCGTCAGGCGGACAAACCTGTAAGGACCTATTCGGTCGGTTTCGATGACGCTCCGGAAGGATACGACGAGAGGCGATATGCGAGAACGGCCGCGCAATTCTTCCCAACGCGCCACACCGAGTTCGTGCCCAAAGGCTCGAAATTGCTGGAGGAACTTCCCCGGATCATACGCCACCTGGATCAGCCCAGTTTCGATGGAGTCAATACCTATCTCGTATCTCAGATAGCCAAACAAAATGGCGTTACCGTCGCCTTGTCCGGTCTCGGGGCGGATGAGCTTTTTGGCGGCTACGACTCGTTTCGCCTCATACCCCCTTGGTGGCGGATGTCGACCATATGGGGAAAGTTGCCTTTGTCGGCAAGAAAAACCCTCGTGACTCTTGTCTCGCTGATGCTCCGCTTCGGCCCAGGCATGTCTCCGGAGCGCATCGAAAAGTTTTGTCGGCTGCAATGGGTGGAATCGCCTCTGGGATTGTACGCCCTGGCGCGTCTTTTGTTGTGGCCCGAGGAGAAGAGGGCTTTGTATTCCCCGCAACTTCAGTTCCACTTTCGCGAGCGCAAAGCGGATGAAGGTATTTTGGCGATGCTCGACTCGTTGGTCCGCATCGGCGAGAGACCTTGGACCGTTCTGAGCGAACTCGAAATACAGGTGTACATGGGATGGAGAACCTTGCGGGATACCGACACGATGAGCATGGCCCATTCCCTGGAAGTGCGAGTGCCGTTCGTCGATCATCATGTCGTGGAATTCGTCTGTGGCTTGCCGCCCGGATGGGAGAGAAGATGGGGGCACCCGAAGAGATTGCTCGAGGCTTCGCTTCGCGACGTTATCCCCCCTGAGATTTCAACCAGGAAAAAACAAGGTTTCGCTCTTCCGATGGCGAAGTGGATGCGGGGGGATTTGCGAGAAATCCTCGAAGACGTTCTGAGTGAGGAATCGCTTCGTAGAAGAGGGATTTTCTCGCCCCAAGAGGTTCGCAGGCAATACGCCCGATTTAGGGAAGGAAAATTAGCCTACCCCCTTATATGGTTTCTGGCGGTTTTGGAGCTTTGGTTTCGGGAGGTGTTGGACGCCCATCGCTCGGCGAAGGCTTGATGCAGGGGAAAGGAATTCGAAGTGATAAGCGTTTTGATGACATCTTACAATGCTCAGGACTACATCGCCGCTGCCGTGAAGAGCATACTCGCGCAGACGGAGCCTGATTTTGAGTGCATCATCATCGACGATGGTTCCACGGACGATACGATTCACATCGTCAAGCAATTTCGCGACCCCCGGATTCGCCTGATAGAAGCGGGAAGAATCGGACTCGCAAGAGCACTCAACCTCGGGGTGCGCGAGAGCAGAGGTGAATTTATTGCCCGCCATGACGCCGACGATTTGTCTCATCCCAGAAGATTTGAAGTTCAAAAAGCGGCGATGCAGCGCTTTTCTGATTATTCTGCGGTCGTTTCTCCCTTGTTCGCCTTCCATGCCGAAGACGTTCCACATTGGCCCGCATTCGGGTTGGAAAAGGCAAGGACTTCGCTGAGCGACGTGAGGAAAAAACTCATGCTTTTTAATCCCGTGGTTCACACGTCGTTGTTCGTGAGAGGCGAGGCTATGCAGAAAATCCGAGGCTACGACGAGAACCGTGCCTCCCAACTCGATTGGGATCTGTACGTTCGACTGTATGAAAATGGGTTGAAGCTCGGGTCCTTGGAGGTGCCCGTGGCGGCGAAAAGAATCCATGCGAGACAGTTCTTCGAGCGAGGCGCCAGGCTTCGCTATGTGCTCGATGGGGTTGTGCTGCAAAACAGGGCGATTCGCGTCTTGGGGGGCGGATTTTCGTATCGAGCGCTGTTGCCGCTTTGGTTTTCATATCGCATGTTGCCGCACAGGGTGCGCATGTGGGTGAAGAGAAGCTATTTTTCCAGACGCCCGGACGCGCGGGAGTAATTTTTCCGTGAGCGCGTACCGCGTAGAGTCAAACGCCTCTCCTCATCGACTAACCAACGCAGCCATTCGTCTGCATGCGGTATATTTTCTCATCCCGTGGGAGCACGTTCCCTACTTCCCGGGCCAATTTATGGGCCCGTATAAAGTCTACGTGCTCCTTTTCGTTCTACTGTGCGCCGCATGGGCGGTAGAAGTCATTCGGTTCGGGACGCGAAAACCGATGCCGGGGTTTGCCGTCGCCGCCCTTTGGTTCTGGGTGATATTCTGGGCAGGGATAGTCCATGGCTATGTTCAGGATGATCCCATCAAGACGTCGGTTCCTTTTTATTGGCTCCTAGCCGATGCCGTGCCCTACGCCGACGGCATGCTCGTATGGTATCTGGTTCATAACAACCGGTGGGGGAGAAAGGAGTTCGAGGGGGCGCTCGAGAGTGTGTTCTGGGTCGCCTTGGCGATGGGTGTCGAGAGCATTCTGTTCTATTATTTGCGTATTCCCAATCCGTATTCGCTCAATCATGAGGGGCGGTTTTTTCTCGGCATGTTTGTCCGGCACCACATCGTTGCCAGCAGACTCGGGCTGATACTGGCGGGTGTCGCGTTTTATTTCTTCTGGAGAAGAGGCGGCTGGTTTCATCTGTTCGCGTCTTTCTCCGGAATACTCATGGTATTTTCTACATGGCGCAGGGTTCCGATTTTCGCGCTGTTTCTGGGCGCATTCCTTTTGATTCTCTTTTTCATGAAGTTCAGAAGACGCCCGGGCGCAAAGGAGAAGACGAAGTCTTTTTTCGTTTATTGTCTCACAGCATCGGTTTTCCTCGTGTGCATCGGCGTTTCGGTGATGGTGGGGACGAGGGTACGGGGAGAGTTCGTCGAGGCATCGAATCTCTCGATGAGTGTCAAGGAGCGGCTCTTCCAGTACGCGCGGGCGGCGGACGTGCTTGTTGCGCGGCCTTTCTTGGGGGGTGGGCCGAGGCAGGGGTTCTTGTATGGGTATTCCAAAGATACGCCGGCCAGGATGTCTGCATATTTTCATGGCGACATCACCCGGTATGAATCGGGTATCCAGGGATGGTCGACTTCGGATTTGTTTCAGGAAAACCCAAGAAAGAGCGTGCCGGTTTCCCTGCACAGCCTGCCGATGAACTTTATTGTGGATTTGGGATTGCTGGGCCTCGTTTTAGTAATGACCATGCTAATAACGTGCGTGATGTATTTTTTCAGGGTCATCCGTTTGCCGATACATGAAGATTCACCCCGCCTCATGATGCCTTTCGCCATCATCTTCTCCACCGTCGCCGCCCTGTTCGTCGGCGTTTCCACGACGGCGCATTTTTATCCCTATTGGCTGTTCGCCATTCTGTTTTGTTTTCTCCGTTATCTTTATCACGAAGCCATACAGAGGCGGCTAAGGATTTTCTGAGTGTGTGGATTTCGCCGTCAGGCAATACGCCGTGACGGCCCAGTAGAGAACGAAGGTTTTGGGAGACGAAAAAATGTTCTCGGCTCCGGCCTGAAAACATACGCCGGCGCAGGCGGCCCACCCCCAGGCTTCGGGTGAGCATATCGAAAGCCGTCCCGTTTTTCTCAGATGAAGAAACACCTCGATGAGTCCTCCGGCAATCAGGCACAGGAACAGAAAACCTCCCGGAAAGCCTGTTTCGACGAATGCTTTGAGATAAGAGGAATGGGCCGAAAGCGGGGGTAGATTTTCATCCCCGCGAATGGAAAGTTCCTCTCCCCGGCCCCGGGACTCATCGGCTCTCCCTGAATCGGAATCCTTCACTCGCCAGGACGGTGCCTTTAATCCCTCGTTTCTTATGTACGTTCTCTCGCTTTTCTGAAACGCTTGGGGAAAGAGGCCATTTCCATGGCCCACCAGGGGGCGCTCTGCGAGCATTTTTCCGCCGACGCGATAGATATAGATTCTGGGGAGCAACGATAAGTCCATGAAGTCTTCGTCATTGGCGGCGACGGCGCCTATCGACAGAATCAGGAAAACAACCAGAATATGCCGAAGCAGGCGAATCCCGGAGCGGGAGATGCGACCGGCAATCATGTTTGCGGGGTATGTCTTCGCGAAATACGAGATCACCAAACAGCAGACGGCGAAGCCCAGGACTCCTCCATAGCTACCCGTCGACGCCAATGCGATGAGATGCGCGGCGAGGATGGCGAACGCCACCGGACGTGAAAACATTCGGAAAAGCAGCGGGTAAAGCGTGGCCCATAGAATTAGGTAGGCGGCGAGAAAATTCGGATGCCCGATCGGACCAGGCCGGGAGTCAAAGAACATCCGGGGGAATGGCGAATACAACAAATCGGCGCGGAAGCTTTGGAGCGGGCCCCAGATTTTCCAGGTGATTTGATAGGCCAGGTTCTGGAGCAAGACTGCCGCCAGCATGATGACGCCACTGTAAAGGATGGCTTTCAGGACCCGATTGCGGGAAGCGTCGTCTGCGCAAATATCCTGGAAAACGAGAAAGGTGATGAAATAGGCGATCGTTTCGGCGAGACCCCAGAATTGTTGCTTCAAAGGAGCGCCACTCAGCCATGCTGCCACGAGACTCCAGGCGATGTAGACGAGCCAGGTGTAGCAAAAAATCGGTTGGCTTTGGAGACTAAGGCGTTTTTTGTTTCTCAGGACATGCCACGCGTAGCCCAATGCCAATGCCAGGAGCGCCACTTTGTCGTACGAGATGCTTCTTTCCGTATCGCCGAAGGCGACCTCGATGTTGACGAGTGGGTTCAGGAACAAGAACAGCGCACCTGCGGCTCCGAGGTTGTATAGGCCCGACCCGATGATCGCAGCCGCGCCGATGGCCATGGCGCCATATGCCAAGAACGAAGGATTCATCAAGGGAAAATGGCCTCCGGGAAGCGGAGACTTTCTTGAAAAGGACCGAAAATCTCACACCTTCATGATCGGTAAAAACGTATATGCCTCAAAATTCTTTTGCTTCGTTTATAGTTGACAACTCTAATTTTTCATCACACTATGTCTCTTGGCATACAATTCACGCGCGTAGATTCACGGACTGCTCGCTGAATTCAAGACGGCTGTCTTCAAGTTGAAGTAAGTGTGAAGCCGCTTCCCTCGGATAGTGGTCTGCGCGCCGAACAACCCGTGAAAGGCTCGAGGACTCAGACTCGCTTTTTGCGTCAAAATTCGTGAGGGTTCGACGCTCATGTGTTTTCGTCATCACTCCTCTCATCCAAAAACCAAGGCTGTGAGCTAGTGCCCTCTGCGATGGAAGAAAAATCCACATTTAATCAACTTCCACCAAAGTCCGTCGGAAACAGTCGGCGATTCGTTTTACGCCCAGATTCTTTCCTCGTTCTCATCAGTTTTGCCTTGTGTGAAGCTATGTCGTATTTTCTGTCTGCGCCGCAGTATTTTCGTATTATTTTCGCTATTCGTGCGAATATATTGGAATTCGGTTTGAATGTAAAGCGAAAAAGAGCAATCGCTAGATATTCATGTTCGCATTCGTCGCATTATGCTCTATGCGTTCATGAAATGGGTTGAATTTTCTGATGGAAGGCCGCGTTCCTTTGGAGTCCATTTCCGATAGCGGAAAATTATCCGCCCTGAAGGGCAGACAGGTATTGAGTCGGCGTCAGTTTTTATGCAAACGCGCGGTGGATTTGGGGTTCGGAATCACGGTTTTGGTCTTGTTCGCCCCGTTTGGCTTCCTCATCGCTATCCTGATCAAGCTCGCGAGCGAGGGGCCGACGTTCTATTCCCAGGTTCGTGTTACCCAGGGTGGTAGATTGTTTACACTCTATAAGTTCAGGACCATGCGCGTGAATGCCGACAAGCCGCCGGGAACCATGTCTACGAAGGAAAACGATCCGAGAATCTATCCATTCGGGCGTTTCCTGCGCCGGTATCATCTTGATGAGTTTCCCCAACTCTGGAACGTCATTAAGGGGGATATGAGCATCGTCGGCCCGAGGGCGGAGTACATCAAGACGCTGGAGATAGCCAAAAGACATTATCCCGAATTCGAATATCGAGAACTCGTTCCTGCGGGAATCACGGGGTGGGCGCAAATTCGGCAGGGCCACGTCGACCAGATTGAAGACTACAGAATAAAGCTGGAGTACGATTTATACTATATTCTGAACTATTCGCTCCGGATGGACTTGCAAGTGATATTCCTGACAATGCTCACTTTTTTACGCCTGCGGGGTCATGGCGCCTAGTCCGTCATCACATCTGACGAGAGGTTTCATCCTCCATCCATCAGACTAGACGAAACTCGCCTCACTTCTTCTTTGGCTCTTTTTCCGTCGCGCTCATGTGCTCATAGAGCTTCAAGATTTTTTTCGAGACGATTTCATCGGAAAACTCCCTTTCCACGATTCTTCGTCCCGCTGCGCCCATCTTTCGCCTCAGGTCGGCATCCCCGGCCAGCTTGTTGATGGCGTCGGCCAGGGCTTTTGAATCTCGCGGCGTGATGCGTAGTCCGTTCACACGGTCCTTCAGAATATCCCGGCAGCCGGGAACATCCGTGGCCACCAGCGGGCGAGCGCATGACGCCGCTTCCAAGAGGCTTCTCGGGAGTCCTTCTTTATAATACGTCGGCAAAACGGCGATGTGGCAGTCTCGCCAAACCTCGGCCATGTTTTCCCTGTAGCCCCACCATTCGATTCGGCCCTCTCGGTGCCATTGCGATAGCGTACTTTCGGGAATGGAGGATGGGTTTTTTGGGTCGGGGCTTCCCGCCAACGCCATGCGGATTTTCATGTCCTTTTTTTGAAGCAGCGTCGCTGCCTCTACGAATTCATGTACCCCCTTGTCTGTGAGCATCCGGGAGGCGAGCACCGCCAGGGGCGCGCCTGTGGGTTCCGGGGTGGGATAAAAGGAGCGAACGTCGACGCCCGAACCGCGAACGACGCTCAGGCGCGATTCATCGGGAAGCACATTTTGGAGAATCATCTCCCTATCGGCGTCGTTCTGCACGATTACGCGGGTGTTTTTCGCCCGATGGAAATATTGCAGCGGAGGTAAAATGATTTTTTTCAGACAGCGGAATCGCAGCGAGTTTTCGGAGAACAGCGAGCCCAGTCCCAGGAACGAGTTCACGACGAAGGGCGTTTTGGCGAGTCGCGCGGCAATCGAGCCGTAAAGCAGGTTTCTCACGCCGAAATGGTGAGCGATTCTGGGCCGGTACTTCCGGTAGATGCGAACAAGTTGGATGAGGACCAGAAATTCTCGCAGGAAGCTAATCCCTGCTTTGTTTTCATGCTCTAAAGCAAAACACTCGAAACCCTCCGCGCGGATGCGTTCCATATATTTTCCGCCGATTCTCAAGCATACGACGACGCGGTATCCCGCATCCCGCGCCGCCAGCGCGAGCGCACGCCGGTGGCTCAAAAAGTATCTGTCCTCTAAATCCAGCAAAAATAAGATTTTGTTCATCTCATCGCCCTTGATCATCCAGCCACGCCTGAAACATCAACAAACCCCAAAGACAGAATTGCCAGTTCCTTGCACCGGATTCGTGTTGTTCCCACATTCGGCGAATGGATCCTGGGTGAAAGAATCCCTCTTCCCTGAGCCGTGATTCTCCCAACAAATCTTCCGCCCAGTCCTTAAGAGGCTCTCTCAGCCATTCGCCGACGGGAACGCTAAATCCCATTTTAGGTCTTTGAATCAGCGAGGCGGGAGCGTAGCGGGACAACAAACGCCTTAAAATCCATTTTCCCTCGCCGCCCCGCAACTTTAACTTTAGAGGCAGACTCCAGACAAACTCCACGACGCGGGGGTCCAGATAGGGAGCTCTTACCTCTAGGCTCGCTCCCATGGAGGCCCTGTCTACTTTCACGAGGATATCATCGGGCAGGTATTCCACGATGTCGCGGTACATCATCTGCCCGGCGGGATGAAGATCGCTCGGTGCTGGTATTGGAGCAAATGCACTTTCCGGATCCAGATGCGCATTGAGGAAAACCGAAGCATCTCCGTACATCCTCAGGCGTTGATACATCTCATCGAGACTCGCTGTGCCGAAGAGATTCGCCAACTTGAGGAGCTTTTCCCCGGCCATCTCAACTCTGTAGCGTCTGGGCAGCAGAGGAGATATTTTTTTATAAAATCGCGCCAGTGTGGGGTACCGCGACGTCAGGGTCTTTGTGATTCGCGCTTTCAGTCGCTCCGGCAAGCGATTGCTCCACTTCCAGACATTGGGCGCCCAGAAATAACGGTTGTAGCCGCCGAAAAGTTCATCTCCCCCATCGCCCGATAGAGCGACCGTCACGTGCTCCCTCGTGAGAGCGCACAAAAGGTGCGTGGGAATCTGGGAAGGATCCGCAAACGGCTCGTCATAGAGCCGGGGCAGGTGCGGGATGACCTCGAGCGCTTCTCCGGGACCCGCGTAGAGTTCGGTGTGCTCGGTTTCGAGATGGCGGGCCATCTCGCGCGCATGGTGGGCCTCGTCGTAGCCTTTCTCGTGAAATCCAATCGTAAACGTACGAACCGGAGCGGCGCTCTCCGCCTTCATCAGGGCGACCACGGTCGATGAGTCGACTCCACCGGAAAGAAACGCGCCCAGTGGCGCGTCTGAGCGCAGCATCTGGCGCACGGAGCGCTTCAGCACCTCATCCAGTTGCTCAAGCGCCTCATCGTTGGAGATTGTCCCTCTATCGGTGGATGTATGCCCCACAACATGTGCGGACCAATACGCGCTTGGTCCTGGCAGATGCCCGGGTGCATCCGAAGCGCGGAGGCTCAAGATGGAGGCGGGCGGCAACTTGTGGATTCCCTTGTAGATGGAATGTGGAGCGGGCACGCAGCCCAGTTTAATGTACGCGCTGAGTGCGTCGGCGGAGATTTCGCCTGCCCAATCAGGATGTGCGCGGAGGGCTTTGAGTTCTGAGCCGAAAAGAAAGGATTTTCCGCACCAGCCGTAGTAGAGGGGTTTTTCGCCCATGCGGTCGCGCGCGAGATGCAGCGTTTTCTCCGAACGGTCCCACAGGGCGAAGGCGAACATGCCGATGGAACGCCGAACGGCCGCATCCAGCCCCCACCTTTCCACAGCGGCGAGGAGGACTTCGGTGTCCGAGCGTCCCTGGAAGCGCACCCCCTCGCGCGTCAATTCATCGCGCAGTTCGATGAAATTATAGATTTCTCCGTTGTAGGAGAGGACGTATCTTTCACCGCGTGAGATCATCGGCTGGCGGCCGTCTGCGCTCAAATCGATGACGGCGAGCCTCCTGTGTCCCAGAGCGACGCCCGCCGCTTCGTCGACCCAGTTTCCCCCGTCGTCGGGACCCCGGTGGCGCAGGCTCTCTGCCATCCCCGAAACGACGCCCCGTGGGTCGTCCGTCTCCCGATGCGTGAAGAGAAAACCCGCAACGCCGCACATAATGTCCGCTCAACTTAAGTGAATGTACCGGGGCGCGCCTTGGTTTCCATCCTCACATTTTGCGCAGGGCGAGGCTGAAGGTCTCGGCCGCCCGCTCACGCGCCAGGAGATAGAAAATCCATAGCCACAACCGCCAAAGAACGTGCAGGGGCGCAAAGAAGCTGAAATACTCACTGTGATAGTAGGCTCTTTTCTGAACCACGGCGAAGCCTTCCCCGCGCGCCATTTCTTCGAATTCGGACAACGTGCAGCGATGGTAGCGGCACGGAAAGCCGGACTTCTCCGCGAGTTCGGGATAGAGAAACCTCAACAGATTTCGTTTGATCTTCTCGGGGATGATGAGGTTCACCCGCGCGTAGAGTGAGGTTTTCGATGGCGTGAACAGGAGAGCGACGCCGTCCTTTTTCAATATGCTCGCCAGGCCGGCGAAAGCGGATTTCGTGTCGGCGACGTGTTCGAGCAATGCCTGGCAGATTACCACGTCGGCGTCTTCGCATCCCCGGTATCGAGTGATGTCGGTTCGGATAGTCGAATCATACGACCCGCGCGGCGCGCGCATCAGTTCTCCCTCGTCGATGTCGAGGCCGACGACCCGGAGGTCCCGCCGCACCTTCTCCTCTCCGGAGTAGAAGGGGTGTTTCCCGCCGCCCACTTCGTAGACCAGCGCACCCTCGGGGACGTAAGGCGGCGCGAATTTTTCCCGGAAATGTGCCTGCCCGTCCACCCGAAATTCATCGGGAAGCATCCCGTCCAGACGCCTGGAGAGTGATTTGTTGAAGTCGATGAATTTTCCCGGCAGGCCGCGCATGAGGTTTGGAATCCCTGTCTCGTTGAAAACGGCGGGCGGAAACGGTGTCCGCCCGAACAGGGTCCTCATGGCCGGTCATTATGTCAGATGAGCGGGGCAGGGGGAAGGGGCCAGTTCCGAAAAAAGGAATCGACTCTTCACGGTTTGATAACTGTTTTGGAAATTGATTTTAGCCAAGATAATTGGTGTTTTTAGGGTGTCGTAATGTGTTGCTTGACGCTGAACAAATGATTTAGGTATTTTGCGCTATGAAGATTCGCAGCGTGGTTCACAAAGGGCTTCGCCGATTCATAGAGGATGATAACACGGCTGGTTTCCAACCTGCGGTCGTGCCGAAGTTACGGCGTATCATTTCTTTCCTGCAAGACATGGATCGGGAGGAAGAACTACGAACCGTTCCGGCTTGGAGGGCGCATCAGCTTGTCGGCGACCGCAAAGGTGTTTGGAGTCTGTCGGTTACAAGAAACTGGCGGCTCACTTTCCGGATCGATCAAACAGAGATGGAAATCGTCGAGTTGAACTATGAGGATTACCACTAGGAGGCGATCATGAGTGCGACGGGTGGCATACGAATGAAGATCCCGGCTCATCCAGGCGGGTTCGTGAAGAGCGAGATCATCGAACCGCTTGGATTGTCGGTGACCGAAGCGGCGAGGGTTTTGGGAGTCACGCGCCCCGCGCTGTCCGCGCTGCTCAACGAGCGCGCGGATCTCTCGCCTTTGATGGCGCTCAGAGTCGAGAAGGCGTTTGGCGTCTCGATGGACACGCTGATGCGAATGCAGAACAGTTACGATATCGCCCAGACCCGCAAGCGCGAAGATGAAATTGAACTCGCTCCGTATAAAGGACGAGTCGCCTGAGGCGATCTTGTAGCTCGTCGGTTAAGTGCCGGGTGTTCTCGGGCATTTCGTCGTGAGTACGACAATACTGTAGGGGCGGTTCGCGAACCGCCCCTACGAGTTCTTTCACGGTCGAAATGGATCACGCGAGCTTCGCCCGGAAGAAGTCTATGGTGCGCTTCCAGGCGAGTTCGGCCGCGGCCTTGTCGTAGCGCGGCGTGGTGTCGTTGTGAAAGCCGTGGTTCGCCTTGGGATAGAAATGCGCGGTGTATTCCTTGCCGTGTTTCTTGAGCGCGGCCTCATAGGCGGGCCAACCCTTGTTGATGCGCTTGTCGAATTCGCCGAAGTGGAGCAGCAGGGGCGCCTTGATTCTGGCGACCTCGGCCTCGGTCCTGGGCTGGCGGCCGTAGAAGGGAACCGAGGCGGCCAGGTCCGGCTTGTGGACGGCCATGGCGTTCGAGACGCCGCCCCCGTAGCAAAAGCCCACCACGCCCACTTTTCCGTTCGCGCTCGCGTCGGCCTTCAGGTGATCGAAGGCGGCGAAGAAATCCTGCAGAAGTTTCCCCTTGTCCAGCTTGCGCTGCATGACCTTGCCGTCGGGGTCGTTGCCGGGGTATCCGCCCAGAGGCGTGAGGCCGTCGGGCGCAAGCGCCGTGAAGCCGGCGACGGCCACGCGCCGGGCGACGTCGGCGATGTAGGGGTTCAGCCCCCTGTTCTCGTGCACGACGACCACGCCGCCGCGCCTGCCCCCGCCCGCGGGCCGCACGAGATAGCCCTTGATCTTGCCGTGGCCCTCGGGCGAGGCGTACTCGATGGTCTCCCCCTTGATGCGCGCGTCGTTCTCGTCGACCTGCTTCGCCAGCGCGTAGTCGGGCGAGAGCATGTCGAGCAGGGCGGCGGCGGTGAGGCCGCCGACGGCGAACTTGGCCGCCTTGTCGAGAAACTCCCTGCGCTCGATGACGCCGTGCACGTACTCATCGAAGAGGTCCAGCAGTTCCTGGTCGAAATCACTCGCTTGCTTGCGCTCCATGACGGTCTCCTGGTTTTGGGAATGAATGAAATGATGATCGGCACCAGGCGGCCGGTGCGGTGGCGGGATTATACATCGTTTCCATGGGATGGCCATATGGCGTTCCGCCGGCCGGATGGTGCGCCCGCGCCCCCGTGAAGCACACGAGCGGTTTCCGGGAGCCTCCATCGCCCTCTCGGCCCGGTGCGCAAATGCGGACAGTTGCGGGCAAATGCGCGGGTTCCAATAAACTTTTTTTATCGCTATATCTGAGTGCGCGGCGCTCATATTTGAATGATAACTCTTTATATAACAACCGGTTAAGCGATCAGAAATTTTCAGGAATTTATCGAAAAACCCCGTGAATTTATCGAATTTTACGGGAAATATCATTATTTTCATTTTTCCGTCGTTCTTGCTTCCGAGGGAGCGGCTCCTCTCCCGGCGCGGTTCGCTTCCGCCCGGGGAGAAAGAAACCGCCGCCTCTGCGCTCGACCCCTCATTCGGCTTCATGGGAAACCCTCTCATTCTTCATATCGACTCCATCCGGTGCGGGCCCGGACCCGACCCTGAGGGAGAGTCCGGCTTTCCTGCGCCGCGCGCACGATACCGCAGGCCCGGATTCCGGGGCGTACGGCAAATGCGGGGAATTGCGGGCATATTTCGAGTAGCGAGGATTGCGGTTTGTAGTAGGGACAGGTCGTGACCTGTCCGGGGCCCCCGTGCCTGTCAGAGGTCGTGACCTGTCCTTTCTCTTCCGCATCGACCGAGGCAAACGGCCAAAGGCATACCAGGAGTTACTACGGGGGGACTACCTCACCCCAACCTCCCCCGCAGCCACCGGAACGACTCGGGCGCCCACTCGGTGAAGTGCTTGAAGGCGCAGTGGCCGTCATCCGGGTAGACGCGCGCCTCCCTGCCGGTCACGGGGCCGTGCTCGAGCATGTAGTAGATGTTCCCGACCGGGGCGAGGTGATCCTGTTTTCCGTTGATCATCAAGACGGGGCAGACGATTTTCTCCACGAGGCCCAGTTCGCTGAGCGACCAGCGCTTGAACAGTGCCTCTTTGTAACCGGTCTGGGAATGATTTGTAGGGGAAAAGCCCGATTACCGGATTCAGCCATTATCGTTTGGCGTATAAACAACTTTCGAGATAAACTGAATTGACCTCCAAGTCAGGGGGTCGCCGCTCCACCATGCAAGTGAGATAAAGAACACTGATATGAACCTCAAACAATTAATAGAAAAAATCAAACAAAGCGCACAACATAAATATTTATATCACTTTACCGACAAGGCCAATTTTCCATCTATCTCTAGACACGGCCTATTATCAAAAGAACAACTGCGGGAAAAAGGTTGGTGGCCGCCAGATGCTACAGGCGGCAATCAGCTAAGCTGGGAACTGGATACGCTACGCGGGCTGGATCCCTATGTCAGTTTATGTATGACACGAAATCATGGGATGAAGTATCTTGCGCAAAGAGACGGACGGCTACCCAACCCTCGTTACCTGGCGATCAATCCAGAGGTTTTAGAGATTGAAGGAGTCAGGATTGCATTTGGTGTAGCGAACTCGACCGGCGTGGACATCCTGCCTATTGCGGAAGGTATTGATAGGCTGGATATCGAAGTATTATATTCATGGACTGACTGGTCCAATCCTGAAATTCAGAATCGGTTACAGGCTGCAGAAAAATTAGAAATCCTAGTTCCAAATGAAGTTCCCAGAAATCTAATTGTTGGGGTCTACTAAATGGCGAAGCGGCCGGTATTCTTACCCGTCTACGATGGCCAGAAGCTGGTCGAAGAACGCACATTTTCTTTTGAATGGGCACCCGGGTTTTCACCAACTCAGAAAAAAAGAAACATTCATTCCTTGCACAGCGAAGCAAAGCGCTCGGGAATTAAAACCATTCTGGAAATTTCATCCAAGTCTGATGATGAGGTTGGAAAACGATTAAGCGCTTTCAGCCTTAAATTAGAGATTGATGGTGCTGAATTCCCGCTGGAATGTGTCTACCAAGGTTCAAAGGTTTTTGAGAACTGCGGCCCATTTCCAGATCTCTTCGAATTGCAACCTATCGAAGCGAAACGATTTATCAGAGATAGGAACTGCGGAAGACTAAAATATTTCGAGCTTGAGGGAATACAATACCCACTTTCTTCATGCCCGCTTTCTCCAAAAAACGCTTTTTATGATTGGCTCTATATTCGATGCCTTAAGAACCACGCTCAATGGATTAGCAGTAATGTCTCATATGACGGTTTTACCGATATCGAGTTTAACCCAGCCAAGCAAGTCAACTGCCAGGCTCGTGCATTTGCGGAATATCTGAGTCTCCTGAAACGGTCGAAATTACAGGACGCGGCGAACAATTTCGAATATTTCATGTCGCTGCTGAATTCGACAGAATCGCTCTTCCTGCAAGATTAAGAAAAAGAAAAGGTCTGTCTGAGGTCCTTCCGAGTTACAGTCAAATCCGGTGTATATGGCCGTCCTGAATCCAGCGGCCATCCTGTCCGTTTCTCTTTCGTCCACGCCGTTGATGAACCTTACGTCAGCGATCCCGTCTGCGAGATGGCGGAAGCCGCGTAGCTGGCGCTTCCGGTTGTTCATGGCGGTTTTGGATAATTCCAATCCACCGCGTCCGTTTCCCACACACTCCGAATAGCCGGATATAGCCCCTCACCCCAACCTCTCCCTCAACCACTTAAACGATTCGGGCGCCCATTCGGTGAAGTGCTTGAAGGCGCAGTGGCCGTCATCCGGGTAGACGCGCGCCTCCTTGCCGGTCACGGGGCCGTGTTCGAAACTCCAGCGCCTCTTCCACGATGAGCCGCGTGGCGAGCTTCACCAGGTCGGCTCGCGCATCGGGACTCGATAGTCGGCCTTCGATCAGGTCGGACAGGGATTGGCGAGTGTGCATCGATGCCTGTATTCTCTTCTTCATGGGGTTGCCTCCTCGGTGGGACGCCGGCGCTCACCGGCATGGTTTTGTGTTGCCTCCGCCGAGGAGGCACCCCTCCAAAGTTTCCAGCAAGTTTAGGACTTAACCGTCTTGCACAATTCCCCCTTTAGCGTCTAACTTGAAGGGGGGGTTCGGGAACCCGGCGCGCCAAGGGACTTGGTCGTGAACGAGTCGTCCGCGCAGGCGCGGGGCAGAGGATGGGCGAAACGGATGACGGACAGTTATCTTGTAAAACGGAATAACCGGGAGGCGATCATGAGGTTTACGCTTATATGGGGTTTTGCACTGGCTCTTGCGCTGTGCTGGCCGTTAAATACTTATGGAGTAGTTAATGCAATAAAATGTAAAAGTTCGGATAATTTAAACACGTATCACTATTTCCATGAAGTGGTAAAAAAAGATGCGTCAGAAAGTAGTGCTATATACACTTTAGGTTTTATCTCTGTATGTATAGGAAAAGAAGAGGAGGGCTTGTCTCATATAAAAAGAGCTGCTGATTTGGGACATATTTTGGCTATTAAGGTATTAGGTAAATATTATATGTTTAACAAGACTTTTGACTCATCCCAAAAAAGTGACGAGCAGGAGGAATTTGATGCGGCTATTTATTATTATGAAAAGGCGGCTCAGCTGATTGAGTCCCTGCCCCGTTACCCGGAAGGTGCTACTGTGGATATAAGAGAGGGTCTTGAGTACAAAACTTTTATAAGTTATCATATATTTACATATCTACCATTGCTTTACTTGAATGGGTACAGTAGAGCTATAGGGGATATTCTGAATAATCCGGAGAGGGTTTCCTACACGGATACTTTGGAAGCATTACATAAAATGCGTGAGGCTGCTGTTCGCTGTCTTAAGAGGCCGGCTCTTTCCGCCTGGAAGGAGAAACAGGAGAGGGTGTATGAGGCGCAACAAATTAAATGTGGGGCTTCATTGGAGTTTGCTGAAACAGTTTTGCCTTTAGAGCAACAAAGGCTTCAGGTGGAAAAAAGCTGTGTTGCTCACCCCAGCCAATGCTCGGAGCATCAGCAGGTGGTGGCTGAAATGACACAGGCATTTAATAAAATGAGGGCGGAAGAAGCATTTGCTCCCAAAGATTTCTAGGTCAGTATTTTACCTGGAGTTTTTTGTTGTAATTCACAGCTTCTGAATAGATCAGCCTCGACGCGAACTCCTGATAGTCTTCCCAGAGGCGTTCACCGAGTTCGGAGACCACCGTGCGCGAGAGCAGAAGACGACCGCTCTCGTCGGTGAAGACGTCTTCGATGTCGCGCACCGACAGGCCGCGCGCCAGAAGTTCCACCGCCGGCCCTTCGAGCGCCTCGGTGCGCCCCTTGAGGCCCTCGCGTATCTCGGAGCGGAACCCTTCCTCGCGCCCGGCAATCTGAGGCGCCGCGTACTCGATGAACCCTTCGGCCGTCTTCAGACGACCCGGGCGGCGGCCGTTGCGGTAGCCCTGGCCGGGCTTCGCGCCGTGTTCGTAGTACTCCCGGCCCAAAGCGTCGCGGCTCTCCGCCTCCAGCGCCTCTTCCACGATGAGCCGCGTGGCGAGCTTCACCAGATCGGCTCGCGCATCGGGACTCGACAGACGGCCTTCGATCAAGTCGGACAGGGATTGGCGGGTATGTATCGATGCCTGTATTCTCTTCTTCATGGGGTTGCCTCCTCGGTGGGACGCCGGCGCTCACCGGCACGGGTTCATGGTTCCTCCGCCGAGGATGCACCCCTCCAAAGTTTCCAGCAAGTTTAGGACTTAACCCCCTCCTATCCGTTTCTTTTTCGTCCGCACTATTGATGAACCTGACGTCGGCGCTTATGTCTGCGAGATGACAGAAGCCGCGTAGCTGGCGCTTTCGGTTGCTCATAGCGGATTCGGATAACTCCAACCCATCGCGTCCGATTCCCACGCATTCCGAAAACCGGATCATTCCCACCTCACCCCAGCCTCTCCCGCAGCCACCGGAACGACTCCGGCGCCCACTTGGCGAAGTGCTTGAAGGCGCAGTGGCCGTCATCCGGGTAGACGCGCGCCTCCTTGCCGGTCACGGGGCCGTGCTCGAGCATGTAGTAGATGTTCCCGACGGACGCCAGGTGATCCTGTTTTCCGTTGATCATCAGGACGGGGCAGACGATTTTCTCCACGAGACCCAGTTCGCTCAGCGACCAGCGCTTGAACAGCGCCTCTTCTTTCTCGGCCGTGGTTTCGGGAAACGAGGGGCCGTCGCCGGGCGCGCCGAAGATGTAGGCCGCGCGCCTGTTCGTGTTGGCGACGTAGTTCGCCATCTCCGCCTCCGTCATGCGGTAGCCGAAGTGGTGGCCCGCGCTCGCCACGGCGGCGCGCACCTTTTCGGGACAGGAACCCGCCAGCAGCATCACCGAATGCCCGCCCCGGCTGATGCCGAACGCGCCGATGCGCTCCGCGTCCACCTCGGGACGGGCGGCGAGGTAGTCGACCGCCGCCTTCCACGCGACGACGGATTCGGGTTCGTAGGGAAAGGGGTTCTCCCCCGTGCCGGGGCCGTCCATCACCAGGGTGGCGAGGCCGTTTTCCAGGGCCATCCCGCCCGCCCAGCCGCGGTCTTCCTTGAACATGTCCCCGCCGCACATGACGAGGACGGCGGGGGCGGGGTTTGCCGCGCTCGCTTCTTTCGGCGCGCGGAAATGGGAGGTGATGCGCTCGCCCTGGCATTCTACGCCGACGACTTCAAGCGGCGGGTCGAGATGCTCGCACGCTCTCAAGTAAGCGCGTATGCAATCCTGGTTCGCTTGTTCCTTGAGCGGTGTGAGGGGGCGGGGGAATCGCGCGAGGCTGTAGTAGGTCTTGGCGAGCAGAAACTTCTCCCGCGCGGCGCTCGTATCGCCACCGGCGGCGAGTTCTTCCGCCTGCTCTTCATAGCGCGCGCCTATCCCGCGCCATACGGGAACCCAGAGATTATCCGTCGTGCCCTTAAGAGACGCGACGGCGCCTTTCAACTCCTCGATGTCCTCGATCATGGAGAGCCACCGGCGGTAGAAGCCGCCGTGCTCCACGACGAAGGGGTCTTCGCTGGGCGCGAAGGGGAGGTTGTCAAGGGAGGATTCGTTCATCGTCTCTTTCTCTGCAAAACTGTCTCAAACGCCGATGGACCGGGGCTGTTGAAAACCCCCTGAGAGGGGAATGGCAACCCTCTGAAAGGGAAACCCCTAAAGGCAACCCCCCCTACCCCCCCTTGTCAGGGGGGTATAAAAAGTCGATGCGCCCCCGCTGGGCCGAGGGGGGTTTTGCTTTTTCTTGCCCCCCTGACAAGGGGGGGTAGGGGGGGTTGGTTTTCCCGTCAAGAGGGGCGTCCTCTCTACCCCCGAAAAAGGGGACTTTTTCCACAGCGCCGGACTGTGGCGGATCAGGGACGCATCTAGACGTCCAGGTGCTCGTAGATTTCGACGACCATCCCGCCCTTGATGACGCCGTCGCTCAGGTGGCCTGCCAGGACTTTCTCGGGCTCGCCCGGCCCGCCGCTGATGGCCATGTGCACGTGGACGTAGGGCTGGGGTTCGTCCCAGGTCACGTCGCCGAGAGCGAGGGGCGGTTCGTCCGGCCAGGTGATGTTGCCGAGCGCCACGAGTTCGCGCCAGCCCTCGAAGTGCAGGCGGTCGACGTCGTAGCCGTCCATGCTCTTGAAGCCCGATATCATGTCCGTCTCGGCAAGGGCGCCGATGAGGAAAACCGAACCCGCGCGGATGTTCTTCTCCTTCACGAGGTCGCACAGGTTCGTATAGAAATTGTCTCCGGCCTCGAGCGTGACGCGGAAGATGCGGCCGATTCTCTTCTCTTCTACTCTCATTTACGCCTCCTTGTCGGATGATGATGGAGCCGGTTTCTAGCGCTCAGAGACGACCTCGTCATAAAGCCGTTCGAGACCGTCGCGGAAGGTGTCTTTTCTCTGCTGGAGCCAGTATTCGCCGCGCGTTTCGTCGGCGTGGAAATAGGTGAGGAATTTCGGGTCCTGGACGGCTTCGTCTTTTTCTTTTCCGGCGGCGACGACCTCGACCATGATCTCCATCATCCCGCTCAGGGTATTTTTGAGTTTTGTGGCCACTTCCTTGCCGCATATCTCCCCGTGGCCGGGGACGATGGTCTCGATATCGAGGCCCTCCACCCAGGCGAGCGCCTCAATCCACTCGCGCACGAAGGCGTCGCGCATGCCGGCCGAGGGGCCGTTGATCACGACGTCGCCTGCGAAGAGCACGCCCTCCTCGGGCACGAGGACGGAGGTGCACGCCGGGGAGTGGCCGCCCTTGCGGTGAATCTCGAACGTGAGCGGCGGCAGGTGCAGCGTGAGGGTGTCTTCGAAGCAGAACTGGGGAAGCGGGACGGCGGCGTTCGTGATCTCGTCCGCCTCCTCGGTGAAGCCCAGGTCTCTCAACGTATTCACGAAGATTTCCTTGGAGAATGCGTTGTCGCCCTTCGATATCTCGTCGTAGACGAATTGGGGGGCGATGAGCGCCACGTCTCCTTCGATGAACGAGGAACCCGTGGTGTGGTCGCCGTGGTAATCGGTGGCGATGAGGTAGCGCACGCCCTGCGGGCTTAGAGCCGAGACCTTTTCCTGCCAATCGCGCGAATCGCTCGGCCGCACCGGGCAGTCGAGGAGGACGACGCCGCACTCGGTGACGGCGGCGCCCACGTTCGCCCAGTCGTAGTCGGTCTCTGCGTATAGATGCTCGGACAGGCGCTTCATGGCGGTCTCTCTTTCCGGTTGACGTGAATGAGGATGTTCGCGCAAGAATACCCCCAAGCATCCGCTCCGGCAAGACGCTCATACACTTTGGTGAAGGGGAGGAAACCCGTTTTGGAACTCATACTCCTGGGCGTGGGCGCGCCGCCGCCTACTCCCCAGAAAAGCGGTCCGTGCAACGCGCTCGTCAAGGGCGGGGAGCTCTATCTGGTGGACGCCGCCCGCGGCGCCGCGACCCAGATCATGAAGTCGGGCTTTCACGTCAGCAAGGTGGACCACCTGTTTTTCACGCACTTTCACTCCGATCACTACACGGGTTTCGGCGAGTTCTTCATCTCGCGATGGATCATGGGCGCATCGACGCCGCTCAAGGTCTACGGGCCTTCACCCGTCGAGGAAATCGTCGAGCGGATGCTCCGCTATTATGAGTACGACATCGATCTGAGGGCGGAGGAGGGAAAGCCCAGGGCGGGAAGCGATATCGAGGTGTCCGTCCTTGCGCCCGGCGATGCGCTCGAGGTGGACAGCATCGGAATCCGCGTTGACAAGGGCACGAATCACGGCAACGTGGACGACATCGTCTCCTACGCGTTCGAGGCGGAGGGGAGAAAGATCGTCATTGCGAGCGACGGCAGTCCGACGGAGAAGCTGGTTCCTCTGGCGCGGGGGGCGGACGTGCTGGTCATGCACCCCTGCCTGCCGGAACTCATCAACGAGAATTACGGGAGTTTCAGGGCCACGGCGAAGATCGTGGCGGCCCACCACGCCACGGCGGAAGAAGTCGGGAGAACCGCCGCCGAGGCCGGCGTCGGTAAACTCGTTTTCTCGCACGTCGTCCCGCCCCTGGCGCCGAACGATAAGGTGAGCGAGGCGATAGCCTCTTATTTCGACGGCGAAATCGTCGCAGGCCAAGATCTGATGCGGCTGTGAGGCGGATGTCCTCTCCGAGGTCTGCTGAAAAAGCCCTCATCCTCAGGGGATAAAGGCAACCCCCCCTACCCCCCCTTGTCAGGGGGGCAAGAAAAAGCAAAACCCCCTCAACCCTGCGGGGGCGTATCGCCTTTTTATACCCCCCTGACAAGGGGGGGTAGGGGGGGTTGGTTTTCAAGGCGAGAGCCTGCGCCGCCGTCCGGTTTCGGGTTTTGGCCGTCATTCCGGCGGTGGACAATTCCGGGCCTGTGCGGACTTTTCCAACAACCCCGGGCAGGGCGCATTTGCCGGATGCAACGTAATCGCGCTTGTGGCATACTCCCCCCATCCAGTTCAAGAAAAGCGTTTACTCTTTCGTGAGGCAAACTGTCTATTTTCATTTTCCGAGAGGAGAAACAAGATGAGAAAGTGGTTTGGATTCTTATGCCTGATTCTCGCGCTGAGCCTCGTGCCGGTCGGCTTCGTGGCGACCGACGCAGAGGCGGCCAAGTTCCGCATCGGCATGCACCGCCAGACGTTCGGCTCCTTCACGGCGGTCGCCATGGGGATGGGCTATTTCGATGAGGAGTTCGGCAAGGGCAACTGGGACGTAAAAGTTTTCGCGCAGGGCAAGCTCGTCATCGAGGCGCTGCTCTCGCGCAGTCTGGACGTGGGCCACGGCGCCACGCGGCCCTACGTGGACGGGGTGGCGAAAAAGGCGGGCCTGGTGATGGTTTCCGCCAGTTCTTCCTGGTGTAAATCCATCTCGATCTGGGTGCCGCTCGATTCCCCGATCAAGACGGTGGCCGACTTGAAGGGCAAGACCATCGCCGAGAAGAAGGGTACGTCCACCCACTTCGTCTTTGACAACGGCATCCTGCCCGCGTTCGGCATGAAGCCGGGCGACATCAAGATCATGAACACCACCACGGCGGAACGCCTCTCGGCCTTCCGGGCCAAGGTGGTTTCCGCGATGGTCATCGGCGCGCCCACCTCGTTCCGCCTGACGGACAAGAAATGGGGCCGGCCCATCGTGGATTACTGCAAGTACGACAATCCGCCGGCGATGATCTTCATCGAACTCGCGAACCCCAGAACGCTCAAGAGCAATCCCGAAGGCGTGACGAAGTATCTGCGCGCCTATCTCAAGTCCGCGAAACTCTGGAAGAGCGACCCCGACAAGTTCGCGAAGGTCTACCACAAGTGGCTGATATCGAAGGGCCGCAAGGTGGATTACTCCATCGCCAGGCGCTCCATTGACGTGGTGCGGCCGCTCTATAAGATCACCCCGCGCATCATCAACGCGCTGAACGCGACCGCCAAGGTGCAGAAGGGCCGCGGCAAAATTCGCCGCCTGCCGGATTTCGCGGGCGGCGAGGGCATCGAGAGAGGCCCGCTCGATAAGGCGCTGGCCAGCATGAAGATGAACTAAGTTTTTTCGGTTCGTTGCCTAAGGCTGCGGGGGCGTGTGATTGGCCTCCGCAGCCTTTGTTTTGCCGTATCGAAGCACGAGACTTGTTGGAGTATGAAGGGTGGCTGAACTGAAGATCACGAAGATAGAGGCGAAATCTCTCAAGGTGCCCCTGGCCCGCGCGATAGGAAGCGCGAACAGCACGAAGTCGGAACTCGATTATCTGGTGGTCTTCCTCCACACCGAAAACGGCCCGACGGGCTGCGGCTTCGTGATGGGCCTGGGCGGGGAGACCTCGACGACGCTCGTTCCCTACATCGAAAAGGAACTGGCGCCCCTGGCGGTGGGCCGGGACGCCCTGGCGCCCGAGGCGCTCTGGGCGCGTCTGTGGGGGCCGAACAAGCCGAGGATGCGCGGCGGGCTGGGCGTACAGGCGCTCTCGGCAGTAGATACCGCCTGCTGGGACGCGCTCGCCAGGGCGTCGGGGTTGCCTCTCTCCCGCATACTGGGCGGCTTCAGGAACGAGGTTCCCGTCTACGGCAGCGGGGGCTGGCTCACGTTCACCGACGCGGAGATGGTGGATGAGTGCATGGGCTTCATGGAGAAGGGAATCGGCGCGTACAAGCTCAAGCTGGGCACGAACCGGGATGAGGAGCGAATCCGCCTCTTGAGAGATGAGGTCGGCGATTCGGTCGTCCTGTTCACGGACGCCAACCAGAAGTACAACCCGCGTGAGGCGCTCGAGATGGCCGCGATGCTCGCCGAATACGACGTGCGATGGTTCGAGGAGCCCGTGCTTGCCGATTCGGTGGACGATCTGGCGGACGTGGCCGAAAGGAGTCCCGTACCCGTCGCCGCCGGTGAAAACGCATATATGCGCTGGGGCTTTCGCGAAATCTGCGAGAGGCGGGCGGCGGCGTATCTCCAGCCCGACGTGGGCCGATGCGGCGGCGTGACGGAGTTTCGTAAAATCGCCCATCTGGCGGATTCTTATAATCTCTCGCTGTGCGCGCATCTCCTCCAGGAGGTATCGGTAAGCCTCCTCGCCGCGACGCCGAGCGGCTATATGGTGGAATACGTGGAGATGCTGCCTCCCGATACGCTCACGCGGGAATTCCCCGTGGTGAGCGGCTGCATGGCGGTTCCGGACGTCCCCGGGCACGGTGTGGAATTTTCTGAGGAGGCGATACGGCGATATGGCGCTTGAGGAGGTTGTTGAAAAAGCCTGGATGAGGAAGGGTTTGGCACGAGCGGGGAGAAGGACGGTTTTTTGTAGGGGACGCATAGTATGCGTCCCTGCCGTTTCGCCGCCCGGCGCGGGTCGCATATATGCGACCCCTACACACAAGAGATCCGCCCGATAGAGGCTTTTTCAACAGCCCCTTGAGGAGGAGGTAGCTTGGCTAAAAAAATCGCATTCCTGGGACTCGGCAACATGGGCGGGGCCGTCGCCGCCAACATGAAAAGAGCGGGCTTCGAAGTGGTGGGCTACGACCCGAGCCCGGCGGCGCAGGAGGCGGCGCGAGAAACCGGAATAACGGTTTTCGATTCTCCCGCCGAGGCGGCCCGTGGGGCGGACTACGTGTGCAGTTCGGTGCCCAGGGGAGAGCACGTGCGCGACGCCTATCTTGGGGAAAAGGGCGCGCTGCTCACCGCGAAGGAAGGCGCTGTGTGTTTCGATTTCTCCACCATCCTGCCGGAGGAGAGCATCGCCGTGGCCGAAGAAGCCTCAGCCCGCGGCTTTCATTTTCTGGACGCCCCCATCAGCGGAAACGCCATCATCGCGCGCGATGCGAAGATCGGCTTCATGGTGGGAGGAGATAAAGAGATTCTGGATGCGCACCGCGCCGTGCTGGACTGCGCGTGTGAGCTGCTCGATTATTTCGGCCCAAACGGATCGGGACTCCGGATGAAGCTCATCACGAACCATCTCGTCTCGGCCCAGCTGTGCGCTCTGGCGGAGGGCTTCACCTTAGGCGTGAAGTCGGGCCTGGACCCGGACCAGATGATGGAATACCTCTATTCGAGCACCGTCTTTCGCGTGATGAACACGCGCGGCCGGGGCTTGAGGAACAAGGAATACGAGCCCGTGAAGTTCGCGCTCGCCCTCATGCACAAGGACTTGGGGCTGATCCGCGAGTTCGCCCGCGCAAACGGTGCTCCCTCACCCGTTATCGACGCGGTCGGGAAGGCGTATCAGGGCGCGATGGATATGGGCCTTGGGTCTATGGATCAGGGCGTCGTGCGCGAGTGGTTCGATCGCGAGGCGGGCTTGAGCGATTAAGCAGGAATATCTTGTCGAATGTGATTCTGGAGGATGAGCCATTGGAGCAGTTGACCGAAAACGTCTTTTTTTATGATTGCTACCCCACGGTGGGGATGGTGGTGACGGATGACGGTGTCATCGCGATAGACGGCCCCATGCGGCCCTCCGAGGCCATCGCCTGGCGCGATTTCATCGCAGAGAAGGGCCCGCTGCGCTATCTCGTCAACACCGAGCACCACCAGGATCACATCGCGGCGAACTGGTTCTTACAGCCCGAGCGGATCATTTCGAGCGAGATCACCTATGCGGATTTCTACACCTCCATCGCCACGCCCGAAGACGGCGTTGAGCGCATGCTCAAATACGACCCCGAGAACGAGGCGCTGCTCGAGGGCTTCGAGCTAAGACCTCCCGAGATCACCTACAAGGGGCGGATGACGATTCGCCTGGGCGGCAAGACGTTCATCCTCATCGAATCCCCCGGCCACACGCGCGGGCAGACGGTCGTCCACGCGGTGGAGGACCGCGTCGCCTTCACGGCGGACAACCTCACGCCCGCCTTCAACGTGGCCTGTCACTCCGCTGACGTGTGGGGCTGGTTCCAGTCGCTGGGCGTCCTCGAAGCCCTGGACGTGGACTGGTACGTGCCCGGACACGGCAGGCCTTGTCAAAAAGACGAGATACCCCGCCAGCGCGAGAAGCTCCATGAGCTGATCGACAAGGTCAGGGTCCTCAAGAACGATGGCCTCAGCCGCGAAGAGGTGCAGGACAAGGTGTTCGAGGTCTATGAGACAGAACTCAGCAGCATGGATCACCTGGGCGAGCGCCTCACCATGCTCAGAAGGGGCGGGCTCGGTAACATTTTTGATTATCTGGAAGAGCACCCCTCGGGTCCCTTGAGCAACCGGACGGACCCGGTGTGGCCGCACATCTGAGTCGAACGCCGCTTATATCTGACTTATTCACCAAGCAATGAGAGAGACCTTGCGATGAAACCGATGAACCTGCTCGTCATCATGGCGGATGAGTTGAGCGTCAAAACGCTCGGCTGCTACGGCCATCAGGTGGTGCGAACCCCGAACATCGATCGCCTGGCGGCCTCGGGCGCCCGCTTTACGGGCGCCTATACGAATTCGCCGATTTGCACCGCCGCGCGGGCGAGCTTCGCCACGGGCCGCTACGTACACGAGATCGGTTGCTGGGACAACGCGAGCCCCTATACGGGCGAGCCGACGGGCTGGGGGCATCGTCTGCAGACCGAGGGACACCGCGTCACCTCTATCGGCAAGCTGCACTACAGGAACACAACGGACCCCACCGGCTTCGATGAGCAGATCGTGCCCATGCACGCGCGCGACGGCGGCGTGGGCAGCGTGCTGGGCTCGATTCGCGACGAGTTGATCGTCCAGAAGGCGGACAAGCTCGCGCGCGAGATAGGCCCCGGCGAGACGAGCTATACGAACTACGACCTGGACATCGCCGAGAATGCCTGCGCGTGGCTGGAGAGCGAGGCGGAAAAACATGGCGGCGGCCGCAAACCCTGGATGACCTTCGTCTCCTTCGTCTCGCCCCATTTCCCCCTGATGGCGCCGAAGAAGTATTTCGACATGTACGCAACCGATGACGTGCCCATGCCCAAAGCCCACGCGCTCGACGGCCGCCCCCGGCATCCGTGGATAGAGGCGTACAGGAAATACGTGCCTTCGGACGACTTTTTCGACGACGAAAAGAGACGCGTCGCCATCGCCTCATATTTCGGGCTTTGCACGTTCCTGGACGATCTGGTGGGCCGTGTGCTGGAGAGTCTTGCGCGCGCGGGCCTCGCGGATTCCACCCGCGTCGTCTTCGCGAGCGATCACGGCGAGAACCTGGGCGCGCGGGGCACCTGGGGCAAAGGCACGATGTACGAGGAATCGGCCGCCGTGCCGCTCATGATGGCCGGGCCGGACGTCGAAGCGGGCGCGGTGGTCGAGACGCCCGTATCGCTGCTCGATTTGTATCCCACGATTCTGGAGTCCGTGGGCGTTGCGCCGAACGAGGGCGACAAGAGCCGCGCAGGCCGCTCGCTCTATGGAATCGCCCGCGCGCCCTATGACGCCGAACGGGTCGTCTTCAGCGAATACCACGCCTCGGGTGCGGAGACGGCGGCCTACCTCATCCGCAAGGGGGAGAAGAAATACATCCACTACGTGGGCTATCCGTCCGAACTCTACGATCTGGAAAGAGACCCCGAGGAGCAGGACGACCTCGCCGGAAAGCCGGAGAGTGAGGAGATCATCGCCGAACTCGAAGGTGCCCTGCGCGATATTCTCGACCCCGAAGAGGTGGATGCGCGCGCCAAGCGCGATCAGGCGGCGCTCATTGAACGCCTCGGCGGACGCGATCACGTCATCGAAACGGCGAAAACAGGCGCCACGCCCACGCCGGGCGATTATGGGGATGACGGGTATTGACCCAGCCACCGTGCGGATTCGGTGATCGTGCTTTCCTGATGTATTGACTCAAGCATAGTATAGATGCAATATAATGTCTCTGACATTATATGACCTCAAGGAGGAGCCATGAGTCAGATTACGGCACGCTTGCCGGATGAGGTGGTCGATGCGCTGGACGCAGCAGCGAGCCGCCTCAGGCGCAGCCGGGCGGAGATCGTCCGCCAGGCGATTGAACATTATCTGGAGGATTTCGACGATCTCTCGGTGGCAGTGGAACGGCTGCGCGACCCGAGCGACCCGGTGCTCGACTGGGATCAGGTAAGGCGTGAACTTCTCGATACGGATTAAGCGGAGCGCGGTCAGGGAACTGAGGCGTCTCGCGAAGGAGGATCGCATCCGGATCGTCGAGGCCGTCGACCGGCTGGCGGAGAACCCGTTTCTCGGTAGCGCGCTCAAGGGAGATTTGCGGGGTCTTCGGCGTCTTCGCGTCGGCGACTACCGCGTGATTTACGAGGTGCAGGGCGATGCCCTCGTCGTGCTGGTTATCCGCGTCGCCCACCGGCGGGAGGCGTATCGCCGGTGAGGGGGTGGGCGCAATCACGCGCGGCAACCCGTGGGGGCGGTTCGCGAATCACCCACGGCAAATAGACATGGGGCCGTTCACGAACGGCCCCTGCGCACTTCTCTCCTTCCCGGTTGGGATTGACGCTGAAACGACACCCATCTCCGTTTCAATCTCCTCCCGTAATCCACCGCGCGGATTCGGCGAGCCGCTCCTTCGCCCGGGTGATTTTTCCTGAGTCGACGAGCAGTTCTCCGCCCGTTTTCACCTTCTTGCCGGCGATGAAGACGGTATCCACGTCCGAACGCTCCGCATAGAAGACGACGGCGCGGGCGGCGTCCGCCGCAGGCGTCATGGCGAGGCCGTTTTTCCGGATGAGGATGAGGTCGGCCTGCTTGCCGGGCGTGACCGAGCCGATTCTATCCGCCATGCCCATCGCGTGCGCGTTGTTGATGGTGGCCCAGGCGAGCGCGTCGCGCGCCGAAAAAGAAAGAGAGGGCGCGCGGTAGGTGTTCTCATCCAGGCGGCGGTTAGTCTTGATTACACCCTCAACGCGGTGTAGACGAATTGATTGGCATTGACAAGTTATTTCACTTTTCTTCCTTGCACCGCATCAGAGCGCAACTTGGAACCAATCTCAGATTCGACAATTTTATCGCGAAGGGTATCGATTGTATCAGTTCGGTGAACAGGTAGATCTAGAAAGCGAGCAAACTTTTCGATTGCTACTTTGGTTGGAAATTCATTACCCAACAATTCCCTGCCCGCTTCCCGCGTTTGGGAAGCATGTAGTTTCTCCGAGACTTCCGAAAACACAGTATCAGAATACGGATGGCGACACTTTGTAGCCATCATTCTTGATGCTGTTCTCACTTCGTAAATCCGGAGCTTACCATTGCCCCGCAATAGAGCATCGAGCTCATCTGCCGACGATCTTTCGACTAAATCCGCTAATTTCCTCAAAAGTATGCCAACGTCTCCGGCTTCGCCGGGCGACCTCTTGTTACTTTTTCTTGTCATAGGCCTATCCCCTTGATAAAGGTGTCTGTAACGGCCTCAAGACCCGCAACGACGCTCTGGTGGCTACCAGAATTGTATCCCTTGAGAACAGGAGGAATACCGAACTGCGGAGAATCCCCAAATATTGTGTCGTTCCGCTTGATATAAGGTTCCATTACGTCAACGCCGGACAAACGGCGGGCCTGAGTAATGAACGGCCTTTGTGTTGATATAGGTTGACCTCGGTATTCCTGGATCATAGTGAACACCACATACAAAATTCTAGGATTGATTGAATCCGTTTCTCCGCCCGCATCCAACTCAGCGTACTCATTATATTCATGAATGAGCGTGTTTGTACTCCGAATCAAATAATCTATCCCAAGTGTCGATAGATAATCAGGACGCGCAGGCACTAAAATATAGTTGCTGGCAATAATTGCGGTCTTGGTTACGATATTGAAATTTGGCGGGCAATCAATGAGCACCACGTCGTACTTGCCCGCATCGACTTCGCTCAATCCTATAGAAAGCATGCTGTGCACGGAGATAAAATTGCGCTTGGCTTGCGTAAGGTTCGCTCCTCCCAATTTTGTAGCCAATTCGAGATCGACGTTGATTAGGCCCAGGTGGGATGGGATCAAGTCAACCTGCCCATTTCGTGGATGTAGGATTTCCGCGATTCGGTTCGGCGTAAAGATAATGTCTGAAAGCGGTAAAGGCGTCCCGGATTCGAATGAGTCGAACCAACTTTTGATAGTTCGATCATCCGCGTAATTATCCTGCCAATCGTCTGGAGCTATGAACGAGAACGTCAAACTCGCTTGAGCATCCAAGTCAATCATAAGTACTTTATGACCTCGCCATGCCAACTCAGCAGCGAGATTTGCCGTCAGAGTGGTTTTCCCGACACCGCCTTTATAATTGATTATTGATACGATTTCCATGAGGGCCAATCTTTCCTTTGCATTGGGCCGGGATTTTCATGCTGAACTTTCCAGCAATTTTAGCTTGGATTTGTCATCCTATGTCTAACTTTGGGCTAGTGAATATGTCGCAATCAATCGCAATCGTTTAGAAATTCGTTGAGATAGCCCATTTCTATCCAAGCAACAAAATCACTATTCTCAACATGACTGACCATACCCTTTTTCTTTTCGATCTTCCAGCCTTCTTTTTCGGTACTCCAGCAAAGTTGAGGATGAATTTCTCGTGTGTCTGAAGTTCGCATTGTTCCTTTCACCCCCCACTCCTCATCCACCGCGCGGATTCGGCGAGCCGCTCCTTCGCCCGGGCGATTTTACCTGAGTCGACGAGCAGTTCTCCGTTCGTTTTCACCTTCTCGCCGGCGATGAAGACGGTATCCACGTTCGAGCGCTCCGCATAGAAGACGACGGCGCGGGCGGCGTCTCCTGCGGGCGTCATGTTGAGGTCGTCTTTCCGGATGAGGATGAGGTCGGCCTGCTTGCCGGGCGTGACCGAGCCGATTCTCTCCGCCATGCCCATCGCGTGCGCGTTGTTGATGGTGGCCCACGCGAGCGCGTCGCGCGCCGAAAAAGAAAGAGAGGGCGCGCGGTAGGTGTTCTCATCCAGGCGGCGGTTGTCGAATATCCGCTGGACCTGAAGCGCGTGGCGCATGGCGTGGAGCATGTTCCCGCTCACGTAGGTCTCCAGGTCCACGCCGAGAGAAGGCCTGCCGCCCAGCGCGCTCACGCGCCCGCAGACGGCCTCGCCCCGGTTCGTCTGCATCTCGGCCGAAGGCGTGGCCGTGATAGAGGCGCCCGAGTCGATGATGATCTTTAACTCCTCATCGTCCACGTAGTTGCAGTGCACGAGGTTGTGATCGGGGCCGAGAACGCCCTCTGCGGCCAGCGTGTGGTAACCGCCCTTCACCTTTCTGCTCGCGTCGCCCCAGATGTGCGCGCTCGATAACAGCCCGTATTCCCGCGCTAGGCGCATGTCGTGAAGCGCCACATCCAACGGGGAGTAGTCGGCGCCCAGAATGGCCATCGCCAGCGTGATGAGCCCATCGTCACCAGCCAGGCGGCCTGTCCGCAGCCGCTTGATCTCGCTCGCCGGATGCGGGATTTGCGAATAGTGGGGCTCGCCCTCCCTGGGCTTCGGCTTGGGCGTTCCGTGCCCGAAAAGGGCGCGGATGCCGGATTCTTCCAGAGCGTCTATGCCGGCGTCGGTGTGTTCGGGGGTGGGGTTGTTGTGGCACCAGTCGAACAGCGTCGTGGTGCCCGCTTCCATCTGCGCCCATGCGCCCACCAGCGTCGCGATGTAGACGTCCTCGGGCCGGTAGCGCGGGGCGAGGGTCTCATGCGCGATCTCGAAATAGCTGCGCCCGCCCCAGTCGCCGCCCAGGCCGCGAAGCGCGGTTTGCCAGGTGTGCATGTGGGCGTTGATGAGGCCGGGCAGTAGGATCATGCCGCCGGCGTCGATGGTTTCCGCGTCCGTCTCCGGGATGTTCCCGCCCACCGCGGAAATCAGCCCGTTCTCGATTAAGACGTCGCCGCTTTCGATCTCCCCGACCTCGGGGTCCATCGAGAGAATCATCGCGTCTCGGATGAGGATTTTCGTCATGCGCCGCTTCCCGCCTCGGGGAATTCATCCGGTCCGCAGGGCTTTTTCATGGACAGTAATTTTGAGGGTGTTCGGTTTCCGCGCCAAATATCAGATGGCTTTTATGGAGTGAAGGGGCAGTGCTTCGGTTTCCAGCGTGGACAGGTCGACTCGCCGCGACGCGTGGTCGATGTCGAAGCCGACCACGCCACCATCGGCGGCGATGTCCACATTGAGTCCGTCGGAAACTTCGCGCGTCTCTGTCCCCGGTTCGGTTCTGAACTCGATATAGAGGTTGTCGGTTTCGGGATAATAATGAAGTTTCATGGCACATCCTTTCTGAATCCGCGATCGAAGAAGGCGTTGTGCACGGTTTCTCCGTCAGTAAGCGTAATCACGCGGAGCATTCGTGGAGTGTCTTCCCCGGATACCGGAATCTCTCCCCAAAAGCGAATACGTCCATCCTGTTGTTCCTCGCGGCGAAGAGGTTCGCTGATGACCTCGGCGCACCATTCGCGCTCGATGTATGGTCGCTTGCGCAAAACCTGTTCCTCGAAATATCGTGTCGTTTTCATGCGCTGTTGCCGAATATCACTTCCAATTTACTTTCTTTTTGTTTTCTTTGCACGGGAATCGGGATGATGGATGAGATTTTGCGACAGCACCCGACACTGTCCCGAGCCACACGGCGTCTTGTAGCAGATAATGTCTCCGTCTGCCAGAAACGACGCATACCGAAGTGTTCAGGGTCCATCGAGAGAACCGTCGCGTTTCGGATGAGGGTTTTCGTCATGCCCCGCTTCCCGCCTCGGGGAATTCATCCGGCCAGTCGGCGAGCAGCGCTTCGAGATAGGCCTTCAGGTCGTCGGGATTCTTGCGGCGGATCTTGTTCCTGTCGATCTCATCTTGCGCCTCGATGGGGATTCCCAGCGCGTCGTTGAACTTGTTCCTCATGTTGAAATAGGTGATGACCATGGTGAGTTCCACGATTTCCGTGTCCGTGAAATGCTTTTTCACTTCGGCGAAGACGTCGTCCCGCTCCCTCGCCGTGTTTAGAGTCACGTGTTCCGCCCAGAGCAGGACGGTGCGCTCTTTCTCTGTGAAAGGGCTGTAATCGCCCTCGCTGATGGCGGCTATATCCGTCTCCGTGATGCCCACCGATTGACCAACCGGCGTGTTGTGCGCCAGTCAGTAGGCGCAGTTGTTGAGCCGGCTGGTGTTGATGATGGCGAGCTCCTTCGTCTTCGTGTCGAGGGCCGAACCGAGGCCCTGGCGCAGGAGTGAGGAGGTGAGCGGCAGCATGAACTTCGTGATGAACGGCTGGTTCGCCATCACGCGCCAGGCGTTGGGGATTCGGTTCAGCAGGACGCTCGCGTGGTCGAAGAGGTGGTTCACGACGGGGTCGTCGGCGCCTGATTCAAGCATGGGTATGCGGGACACGGCTTTGCTCCTTTCGGGATTCGGGTTTCTTGAGAATGTCCCATTCTCCGATGAAACGCGGATTTTTGGAACCGCGGGGGCCTTCAGGCCGCTGCTCGCGTTGGGTGCCTTTCTTTGGCGGCAGTTGTGCAGGGAGGTGGTTTGGTGAAGAATAGAAACTGTCAGCGCCTTTTGATTCTCACTATTGTGCCGTGTCCAAGGAATGTGCGATGTCCGATACGCTAATCGAGAGAAACCCGGATATCCTAGGCGGGACGCCCGTTTTCGCAGGCACCAGGGTTCCCGTGCGCACCCTGATGGAGCATCTCGAAGCAGGCGACAGGCTCGACGATTTTCTGGAAGACTTCCCGACGGTGTCGCGAGAGCAGGCACTCGAAGCGCTCGAACGCTAATCCGGCGCTTCCCGTCATCATCATGATCGCTCGCCGGAACCGGCTGCGGAAATTGCAACAGGGGCTGTTGAAAATCCTGATTTCGTGATTCGGCGTATGGAGCTAACCGAGAAGAGTGGAAAACCTCATTTGCTACTTCTTCGATCGCATTTAACCTTTGAGGGTTATGGCCGACTCACAAGAAAGGGAATTCACTCCCCCCTTGAGGGGCCTGTTGAAAAACCCCTGGTTTTGTGATCGTATGGATGTATTCCCCCTCGCCCGAGATGGGAGTTCCGGAGATGTTGGACCGCAAGAGGCGCGAGCAGATGGACTTGTTCGTGGCCGGCCCGCTGGAGAAGTTGATTCCCGAAGATCACATATTGCGCCAGGTGGACCGCGTACTGGATTTGAGTTGGCTTCGCGAGGAAGTGGCGGAGTGCTATTGCGCGGACAACGGTCGACCGGGGATCGACCCGGAAGTGGTGATCCGGTTGATGCTGGCGGGCCTGCTGCTGGGCTACGCGGAGGACCGCCGCCTGCTGCGCGAGGCGCAGGCGCACCTGGCGATCCGGTGGTTCATCGGGTACAGGCTGGACGAGGATTTGCCGGATCATTCGAGCCTGACGCGTATCCGTCAACGCTGGGGGGAGGAGCGGTTCAAGGAGATATTTCGGCGCACGGTTCAGTCTTGCGTGGAGGCGAAGGTGGCGAAGGGAGAAGTGGTTCACATGGACGCGTCTTTGATACGCGCGGACGTGAGCTGGGAGAGTCTGGCGGAGCGCCACGCGGAGAAGGTGGTGCGGGAGAACGACTCGGAGGATGAGGGCGGGAAGAAGGGCGGCGGCGGGGGTTCGGGTCCGGTGAGCCGAACGGACCCCGACGCGCGCCTGGCGCGCAAGAGCGCTCGGGCGGGGTTCGAGCCGAGCTACAAGCACCACGCGGTGGTGGACGATGAGCGTGGGGTGGTTCTCGACGTAGAGGTGACGGAGGGGACGTTGAACGAGCGGGAGATGATGGAGCCGCAGTTGGATGCGGTTTGCGAGCTCACGGGTCGCGCGCCCGCGGTGGTGACGGCGGATAGTGGTTATGCGTATTCGAAGGTGTACGGCGCATTGGAGCGTCGGGGGGTCGCCGCGCTGATACCGGCGAAGAAGGAACCCACCCAGAGCCGGGTGCCGTTGCAACTGTTCCGCTACGACGAGCGGAATGAGGTGGTGAAGTGTCCGGGGGGCAAGACGCTGCGCCCCCGGAAGGAGACGGAGCGGGGGCGCTGGTATGTATCGAGGACCCGCGATTGCGCGGGGTGCGCGCTCAAGGCCGATTGTCTGTCGGCGTCTCGCACGAGCAGGGCGGTTCTGATTCCGCACGAGTATCCGGCGCTGTTGCGCGCGCGCCGTCGCCACGCGCGCCGTGGGGAGGAGGAGGGTCGGCTGTGGCGGCGCCACATGGGTCGCTCGGAGGGCTATCACGGCGAGGCGAAGAGTCGGCACGGACTGGCGCGGGCGGTACGCCGGGGTCTTGCGAACGTGAAGATCCAGGCCTACCTGACGGCGACTGCGGTGAACCTCAAGCGGCTCGCCGCCGCTGTGGCCGCGGGTTTATTCGCTCTGTGGCGGGCCTGGGCCGCCCGGAAACGCCGAATGAGCGCATATCGCGGCCTCACGCGCCGATTGGGCTTCCTCTCCCAGGCCGCGTGAGCCGCCATACATCCCGCTTCAAAACGGGGTTTTTCAACAGCCCCCTCAAGGGGGGAGTGATTGTAAAGCACACGATAAGGAGGGGAGCGATGTCTCCTCCCGCCTTGGTCGGAAATAATGCCGGAATGACAGCAATCCCGGTATTGTAGGCTTTTTCAACAGCCCAACCCCTCGTCCCCGAAGTAGTCGAAATCCTGTCCGTAAACCTGCAAAGCCGCATCTGCCGCGTTCCGGCCTGAACCGGGCCGCAACTTGCGCCGCGAAGGGCACGGGTGGGAAGATGCGCCCGTTTTGAATCGACACCCTGAGAAAGGTGAGTTTCGTGAACGCAACGAACGAGACGAGAAGGCCCATCGGCTTGGCGGTGGTGGGATGCGGCAAGATCGGACGCATCCGCGCGGAGTTCGCGCGCCAGAACGCGGCGGTCGAATGGATCGGTCTGTGCGACATCGACGAGAAGGTGGGAAGAAAACTGGCCGAAGACGTGTCCGCCGATTTTTTCACCACGGACTACCGCGAACTCCTGAAGCGCGATGAGGTGAACGCGACCGTCCTGGCCACCTACGCGAACGAGCGGCTCGAACCCATCCTCATCGGCGTCGAGCGCGGCCACCGGATGCTGATCGAAAAACCCCTGGCGGTGGACGCCGGTGTATCCCAAAAGCTGGCGCGCGCCATCGACGAGGCGGGCGTCGACGCCGTCCTGGGCTACACGCAGCGGTTTCGACGCCGTTTTCTGGTGGCGAAGGAGAAGATTCGCTCGGGCGAGTTGGGCGACGTCTCATCCGTGACGGGCCGCGCCTTCCTGAATCGCATGAACCCGGTGGCGAATTCCACCAAAACCGAGTTCCCGACGAAATTCACCCCCATGGTCATCTCCGGCACCCACAGCGTGGATCTGTGCTCCTGGCTTCTGGAGGGCCACCGCCCGGTCGAGGTGTACGCCCGCTCGGTGGACAAGGCGATGGCGCCCTACCTCACGAAGGATTCCACGTTCGCCATCGTCACCTATGAGGACGGGACGATATGGAGCATGAACGTGAGCTGGGCGCTGCCGCGCGTCTGGCCGGCGGAGGTCTATTCGCTCGAACTGGGTATCGTGGGGACAGGCGGCGTGCTCACGATTGACGACACGCACCGCGACATCGTCTTCGCCACCTCGGAGCCACACGAATCAGCACGCCTGAGAGAAGAGCGCAACGTGAGTTTTTTGACCAGCTATCCGCCCGGCGATCTGGTGTTCGACCAACTCTGGGGCCCCATGCGCGAGGAGACGCGCTCGTGGTTCGACAGGATTTATCTGGGCGTCCCCACGCCGCACACCACCGCGCGCGAGGCGCACGAGAACCTCATGCTGTGCCTGGCGATGGACCATTCGGCCAAGACCGGACGGGCGGTGCCGCTTCCGGTTGCGCCCGAGGATTTTGAATAAGGTGAATCTTCGCTACTTGGCGTTGCGCCTGCTGCAAGCGACGCCGGATGAGATTCCGGCGCGTTTTTACATGTCTTGATAATTTCACGGGAGAGGGTAATGGCGGTTTCGGGAGGCGAGAGGAATCCGATTGGACTGGCCGTGGTCGGCTGCGGGCGGGTGGGGCGCATCCGCGCGCGCTGCGCCAGGGAGTATCCGGGAACGGAGTGGCTCGGCTGCTGCGACATCGACGAGAAAAAGGGCCGGGCGATGGCCGGGGAGTTCGATGCCGATTTTTTCACGACGGATTTCGCCGAACTCATACAGCGGCCCGAAGTGAACGCCGTCATCATCGCCACGGATGAGGAATGGCACGCGAAACCGCTCTGGGAGGCGATAGCGCAGGGCCACAGGATTCTGGTGGAAAAACCGCTGGCGACGAACGTGGTGGAATCGGCGAAAATCGTGGAGGCCGCCGAAGCGGCGGACGCCGAGCTACTGGTGGGCTACACCCAGCGCTTCAGGAGGCGCTGGCTCACGGCGCGCGAGCACGTGCAATCGGGCGTACTGGGCGAGGTCACCTCCGCCACGACGCGCGCGCTGCTGAACCGCCAGGTCGGCATCACGCGGCTGGCGAAAAACGAGGATCGCTCGATGTTGACGCCCATGGTGATATCCGGCACCCATGCGCTGGATGTGATGCTGTTCGTGATGGGGCCGGAAAAGCAGCCCGTGGAAGTCGTCTCGCGCTCGATATCGCGCGTGATGACGGGCATCGGCACGCAGGACGCCACCTTCAGCATCTTCACCTTCGACGACGGGACCATCTGGAGCATGGAGTGCAACTGGGGGATGCCCACCATCTGGCCCGCCTCGACATACGGCGTCACCATCAGCGTGGTGGGCACCGAGGGCGCGCTCACCATCGACGACACCCATGCCGATTTCATCATGGCGTCCGAAAACCCGCTCGCCTCTCACCGGGGGGAGGAGCGCCACGTGCACCTGCTCGAGAGCTACCCGGCGGGCGATATGTCAAAGGGGCAGTTCTGGGGGCCGATGCGCGATGAGTCCATCGCCTGGCTATCGCACCTCTACACGGGCGTCGACATGCCCCACGCCACAGGGGCGGAGGGGCACCGTAACCTCATGCTCTGCATGGCGTGCGACTTATCCGCCAAGCGCAAGGAAGTCGTGAAGCTGCCCATTGATCCCGAGGAGCTGCACGCAGGGTTAAAAGCGAATAATTAGTCCATCGTCGCCGTCGGAGGCGGCCAACCCTCGGATTTGTTCTTGAACGAGAGGTAGATGAACTCGCCGTCTCCATCGTTCTTGAACTCGTGCTCGGTTCCCTCGGGGATGTGGATGATGTCGCCCGCCGTGACGGTCTTTGCCTCATCCCCCACCCGGAACCAGGCCGTTCCCTCGACGACGTTGATGAGTTGTTCGCAATCGTGCGTGTGCGGGCGGGCCAGTTTGCCCGGCTGGCTCACCGAACGGTTGAGCGTTACGTGTTCGCCGATGATGATGCTGCCCTCTGAATCGGACGGTCTCGCCAGGTTTTTTCGCTTCATCTCGTCCCAACGGTAAAACGGCATGTTTCTGCTCCTTGTCGAAGAAAACGGTTTATCGGCTGGTTCCAGATCGAGAGACGAAAACGCGCGCACGACGCCCAAGTTTCATTGACAGCGAAACGCTCCCGTCTGTAAGATTCAGGCCCAAGCATACAGAAAAGAGCGCTCGTTGAGAACGCGGCGAGAGGGTTCGTTCTCACTGGAGTGTCTCTCGATGAATGGCTGCACTTTGAAGCATCTCGTCGAAGTTTTACATCACCTGATAGGGAGAAAAAAAATGAAGAGAATCGTCATGTTGTTCGCAGTTCTGGCCCTGACCCTGCCGTTTCTGACGGTGGGCGACGCCTACGCCGCGCCCGCGAAATACGACGTTGCGGTCGGCAGTCTGGGCGGCACGATGGGCAGGCTGGGCGCTGGTCTCAGCGAAATCGTCAACAGGAAACAGAAAAAGGTCATCCTCAGCGTGGTTCCCGGCGGCGGTCGCGCGAACCCGGCGCGCGTGGGAGGAGGGGGTGCTGATTTCGGCTATACCTTCTCGAACTTCGCCGGCGCCGCGATGGCCGGAACTACCCCCTTCAAGAAGTCCTACAAGAGCCTCCGGGGCATCGCCAGCTTCTGGCCTTCGTGCTACCACCAGTACGCCGCGAAGGAACTCTATGACGGGGGCGTAAAGACCTGGGGCGACATCATCAAGTCGAAAACGCCGCTCAAGGTCGGTGTGGCCAAGAAGGGAACCAGCACGGAGTACGTGGGGAGCCTGATCGTCAAGCACTACAAGACGAGCTACAAGCAGCTCAGGGAGCGCGGCTACAAGCTCAACTTCGCGGGCGTGAACGGCATGTCGCGCGCGATCAAAGCCCGCCAGCTCGATTTCTACTTCCACAATTCAGGCGACCCCAACGGCGCCGGCATCCAGGCGGCCCTGGGCCGGAACCTCGTGTTCCTGGATATGTCCGATGACGTGAAAAAAATGCTGGCAGGCCACGGCTTCACGTCCTGCCAGATTCCCGGCGGCATGTACAGGGGCAATCCCAAGCCCAAAGATTCGATGGGCCTTTTCGGCGTCCTGCTCACAACGACCAAGATGAGCGCCGACGTGGTTTATTCGATCCTCAAGATAGCGAGTCGGGAGAGGAAGTTCCTCGGCGGCGTCCACAAGATCTACAAGCGATGGGATCCCAAGAAAGCCGGCATGCATCTCGGAGTGCCGTTGCATGATGGCGCCAAGCGCTTCTACAAGGAAATCGGGGGTTCGATGTAACCATCCCGTCGAAGAGGCGAGAGCGTGAACGATATAAAGGAAAGAACCCCTCTGGATTGGCTCGTTCTGGCGATAGCCGTCGGCATGTCCTGGTTTCACATCCAGGTGGCCTACACGGGAGGTTATGAACCGCTTTCCCAGAGGGCGCTCTCGTATCTGTTCGGGATGACCCTGATATTCATCGTCTACAGGAAACCCGCAGCAGGCGGGTGGCGCGCCGTCGCGGCGGCCGCCACCTGCCTCCTGGCGGTCGCCTCCATATCCTACCCGATTATTCGTATCGACTATTACCTGAATCGTCTGCATTTCGTTGAGCCGCTCGAAACCATGGATCTGATACTGGGCACGGTGGTTCTGGTGCTCGCCTTCGAGGCGGCGCGCAGGACCATCAACCTGGCGCTTCCCCTGATATCGCTTTTCTTCATCGTCTATTCGTATTTCGGCCCCTATTTCCCGGGGTTTCTCGCGCACAAGGGCGCAACCTACATGCACATCGTGGATCACCAGTACATGACCTACGATGGCATCTGGACGGCTCCTTTAAGCGTTTTTTCGGTCTACATCTTCTTGTTCATCCTGTTCGGCGCGTTTCTGGACCGCATGGGGGCGGCTGATTTCTACGTGAAGCTCTCCATGGCGGCCGCGGGCAGGCTGCGCGGCGGACCGGCGAAGGCGGCTGTTTTCGCCAGCGCCATGACGGGCACGATCATGGGCAGCGCGAACGCGAACGTGGTCACCACGGGTTCGTTCACCATCCCGATGATGAAGCGCACCGGCTTCAAGCCCGAGCTGGCGGCCGCCATCGAGACGGCTGCCTCCACGGGGGGACAAATCATGCCGCCCATCATGGGGGCGTCGGCGTTCCTGATCGTGGAGTTCACCGGCATTTCGTATTGGGAGATCGTGAAGGTATCGATTCTGCCCGCCGTTTTGTATTTCTTCTCCGTCTACGCGACCGTGCATTTAGAGGCGAGAAAAGAAGGTCTTGTGGGCATGCCCAGGGATTTGATTCCCCCCCTGGGTCCTATCTTGAAAGAAGGGTGGTTTTATCTCCTGCCTCCCATCGTGATCCTGGCGATTCTCATGACGGGAAGACCCGTACCCTATGCGGGTCTCGCGGGCATTCTCTCCGTCGTACTCCTGGCGGCGCTCAAGGGCGCACTCGTCATGATGGAAAAAGCCCGAAGAGAGGGCGTGAGCCTCACGGAAGTGATTAGCGAGTTGGGCCGCGGCCTTTGGAACATCGTCCTGGCGCTCGAGAAGGGCGCCATTCAGTCGCTTCCCATATGCGCGGCGGTGGGGGCTGTGGGCATCATCATGGGCGCGCTTTTCCAGACGGGTCTCGGCCTCAAGTTCTCTTCCTTGGTCACGAATCTGGCGAACGAAAGCCTGTTCCTGGGTATCCTCCTGGTGGGCGTGGCCTCGTTCGTTCTCGGCATGGGGCTTCCGACGAGCGCGGCGTACATTGTCTTGTCCGTCATGGCCGTGCCCGCGCTCCTGGAACTCGGAGAGCCGTTCAAGCTCTCGCTCCTCGGCGCGCATCTCATCGTGTTCTGGTACAGCCTGGACAGTTGCTTCACGCCCCCTGTATGCGTGCCCGCCTATACGGCGGCGGGCATAGCGGACGCCAACCCGGCGAAGGCCGCCTGGGCGTCTTTCCGCACGGCGAAGGGCATGTACATCGTGCCCCTGATGTTCGCCTTCACACCGATCCTGCTCATCCGCCAGCCCTGGCTCTCACTGGAGACTTTCGCCGCGGGGCTTCTCGGCTTCCAGGCGCTCGCCGCCGGCATGGTCGGGTTCATGTATTTCCGCTTCTCGACCCCGATGCGCGGGTATTTGTTCCTGGCGGCGGGGCTGTTGTTCTGGCCGGGCTACCTGAACCATCTGGCAGGCGCGATCATGCTGGGCGCGGTTTTCATCCTGCAGAGAAGGCGCCTCGCCGAGGAGGGAGAGCCCACGCCCGCCCCCGTGGCCGGAGGCGCCGCTTCCGCGTAGGGGATTTGGCAGCTTCAGGGGCTGCTTGATTCGTGTAAGGGCGTTTGGAACATTGCTCACCATCTGATTTCACTTCCGCTCGCGCGGCGCCGGGTTTTCTCATCCGGGAGCCGGGCGGGCGCTCCTCCATTCCAGGCAGAGCGCAGGGAGGGTTTTCTCATGGAAGAAAAAGCGATCGACCGGATCGACGAATCCCGGGGGCCGCACTACGAACCCTACGGCTGGCATCACTGGCCCGAGCATCCCTGGATGTCCTATCAGTTCCGCCGCGCCCTGGGCGAGACCCAGGAGGGCGGCGGTTCCATCAGCGAGTGCTTTCTGGCCGCGAGCCGCATGACGCCCGGCGACAACGAGAGCTGGCACGCCGAATGGACCCGCGTGGGCGACAGCAACCGCGCGCGCGGAGACGAAGCGGCATCGGCGGGGCGCATCCAGACGGCGCGCAACTGCTGGCTGCGCGCGGCGGATTACTACCGGAGTGCAGAGTTCTGGCTGGCGTCCGACGACCCGCGCAGGCTCGAAACCTTCGAGAAGGTGGAAGCATGCTCGAAGGCGTTTTTAAGCCATCTCACGCCGCCCGGCGAGGTGGTGCGGGTCCCCTACGAGGACGGGGCGCATCTGGACGCCTATTTCGTGCCCGCGCCATTTCGCGTGGAGAGGCAACCCGCCGTCATCTGCTTCGGCGGCCTGGACGCCTACAAGGACGAGATGTGGTTCATGGCGGGGCGGGGGTTCTTGCAGCGCGGAATATCGGTCTTGATGATCGACGGCCCCGGCCAGGGGGGCACGCTGAGAAGAGGCGGCATTACGAGCCGCCACGACTACGAGGCGCCCGTGGGCCGTTGCATCGACTATCTGGAGGGGCGGGGAGACGTGGACGCCTCGCGCGTCGCCGTCTGCGGCGGGGGGATCGGCGGCCATTTCGCCGCCCGGGCGGCGTGTTACGAGCACAGGCTCGCCGCCGCGCTCTCCCACACCGCCGGGTGGAGCCTTTATGATACATGGCGCGACGCGGGCGAGGATCACCGCCTGGCCGATTCCATCAAGTGGGTCTTTGGCGCTGCGAGCATGAAAGAAGCCGTCGAGAAGCTCGCGCCCTACACGCTCGAAGGCCACATCGGACGCATGAAGTGCCCCTATCTCATCGTCCACGGAGGTTACGACGTGTTGGGCGTCGCCCAAGCGCGTAAGGTGTACGAGGCCGCCAAAAACGCGGGGGTGGACGTGACGCTCAGACTCGTCGATCAAGAGGAGACCGGCGCGGATCATTGCCAGCACGACAACCCCACCATCGGCCAGGAGATACTCGCCGACTGGCTGGCCGGGGTATTCGAAATCGACGAGCGCGATTTGATGTCGAAAACCCTCGCGCCGATTCTTTGAGGAGGTTCATGTGAGCATCACGCTGCTCGAGAATTTCAGGGCCGTTTTCTACACGCCGTTCTACGCCGCCTTCTCTTTGGGGGCTTATGAGGAGGCGGGCGTCGACGTTCGCATCGAAACCTCGCCCGACCCCGCCCGAAACGCTGAACTGCTCATGTCCGGCGAGGCGCAGGTGAGTTGGGGCGGCCCCATGCGCGTCCTAGTGGCGTACGACAAGAACCCCGGGTGCGGCCTCAAGGTGTTCTGCGAGGTCGTCTGCCGCGACCCGTTTTTTCTCATCGGGCGCGAGCCGAACGCAGGGTTCCGGATGAGCGACCTGGTGGGTCCCAGAATCGCCACGGTGAGCGAGGTGCCTACCCCCTGGATGTGTCTCCAGCACGACCTGCGCCTGGCGGGGCTGGAGCCGCAAGGCCTGAACAGGGTCTCCGACCGGACGATGGGCGAGAACGCAGACGCCCTCCGGGCGGGTGATGTGGACGTCATCCAGGTGTTTCAGCCCTTTGCGGAGGAGTTGATCCGGGAAGGCGCGGGCCACCTCTGGTATCAGGCGGCGGATCGTGGGCTTACGACCTATACGGCGTTCTACGCGCCCGGAAGTTTCTTGAGAGAAAATCCCGAGTCCGCCCTCGGCATGACGCGTGCCACGGCGCGGGCCGAGCGCTGGCTCGCGGAGAACGACGCCGAGGTGGTCGCCCGCCTCGTGAAGCCCTGGTTCGAGGAGATGGACTTCGAGCTTCTGACTCAGGCCATCGCGCGCTACAAGAGTATCGGCCTCTGGAACCGGAATCCCCACCTCGCGCAAGCGAGCTTCGAGTGGCTGCGGGCCGCGTGCCTGAGCGGCGGGCTGATCACCACGGGCGTCTCCTACGAGCAGGCGGTGGACATGAGTTTCGTGGAACAAGCGATGGGGTAGGAATCGTCCGTTGCGCTTCGGTTCTGTAGGGACAGGTCGCGACCTGTCCCTACCTCCTGACGGATTCCCTTCCCAAACCAACCGACCTTCTTTGCGCTCCCCCGAAACTCTCTGGCATGATGGCGAATACTCTACCCTCCTAAACAAGGAGCCCCCCCATGGCGTTTCGCCACACCACGCCCGAAGGACGCGAATACATCTCCCACAGGCCGCAGGTTTCCGCGCGCGAGGCGATGGTCGCCTCCGGCCATCACTACGCGAGCCAGGCGGGCCTGAGGATCCTGGAGAAGGGAGGCAACGCGATAGACGCCGGCGTCGCCGCCGGTATCTGCCTGAGCGTCCTTCACTCCGACATGGTGTCGTTCCTGGGCGTCGCGCCCACGATGATCTACCTGGCGAAAGAGCGTCGCGTCCTCACGATCAGCGGTCTGGGGCGCTGGCCCAAGGCGGCCTCTATCGAGTGGTTTGAGAAAAACTGCAACGGCGAGATTCCCGCAGGCGTCCGGCGCGCCGTCACGCCCGCGGCGATAGACGCCTGGCTCACGGCGCTTGCTCGCTACGGCACGATGACCTTCGCCGAGGTGGCCGGGGACGCCGTCTCCCTGGCCGAAGATGGCTTTCCCATGCACCATTTCATGTACGACCACATCAAGGGGGCGGAAGCGGACTACTACCGCTGGGAATCGACGCGGCCCGTCTATTTCCCCGGCGGCGAACTCATCCCCGTGGGCGGGCGGGTGCGGATTCCCGATCTGGCCGAGACGATGCGGCGCATGGTGCGCGCGGAGCAAAGAGCGGGCGGCGGTCGCGCCGGGGGCGTGCGCGCGGCGCGCGATGAGGTCTACACCGGCGAGACGGCCCGGCTGATGATCGACTTCATTCAGCGAGAGGGCGGGCTGATGACCCTGAACGATCTGGCCGATTTCCATGTGCTCGAAGAAGAACCGGTCGCGACGGAATACCTGGGGCACGAGGTCTACGCCTGCGGCCCCTGGTGCCAGGGGCCGACGTTGCTGGAGGCGATGAACATTCTCGCCAATTTTGACCTCTTGGCTCTCGGCCACAATTCCGCAGGCTACCTCCATGCCCTCATGAGTGCGCTCAACCTCGCCTTCGCGGACAGGGAAGCCTTCATCGGGGATCCCGAGTTCGTGGATGTGCCCATAGACGGGCTTCTCTCCAAAGAATACGCCGCGAAGCAGGCGGAACGCGTCGATATGGACAGCGCTTTCGCCGACATGCCCGAACCCGGAGACCCCTGGGCGCATCAGGGGGGCGCTCATCCGTGGCGCTATGACGGCGCGCACAGGGTTCCGCAAGCTTCAGGGGCCGAGTACCAGCACGACACCTCCTACTGCACGGCGGTCGATTCGGAGGGAAACGCCTTTTCCTGCACGCCTTCCGACCCAGCGAACTCAATGCCCTTCGTCCCCGGCGTCGGCGCGACCGTCTCGGGGCGCGGCTCCCAAAGCTGGCTCGACCCGGCGCACCCGAGCTCTCTCGCGCCCTGGAAGCGGCCGAGGCTCACGCCGAACCCCGCCCTCACGCTAAAAGACGGCGCGTTCTACATGACGCTGGGCACCCCGGGCGGCGACGTCCAGCCCCAGGCCATGCTGCAGGTGTTCCTGAACCACGTCCTGTTCAATATGCTGCCGCAAATGGCGATCGAAGCGCCGAGGGTCGCCACCGCCAATTTCCCCAATTCCTTCTGGCCGCACGCCTACGAGCCCGCGAGCGCGCGGGCGGAGGCGCGGCTTTTGAGCGACGCCGGCCCCGCGCTCAACGGGATGGGCTACAAGATGGGTTCGTGGCCCGATTTCAGCTGGCCGCCCGGCAGCGTCTGCGCGATCGTGAAAGACCCCGAGACGGGTTTCCTGCTCGCAGGAGCCGACCCGAGGCGCGAATCCTACGCGGCGGGGTGGTAGGGAGGGGCGACCCATGAGGAAAAAGGCGGTTTCCTTGTTCCCCGCCTTCAAGCCGTGTTATGTAACACACTTGTAGGGCCCGAAACGGGAGGGATACTCCAATGGAAGTGAAGGAAGCCGTGCAAACGGCGAAAGAATACATTGTCGATCTCTTCGGTGATGAGGCTATCACGGGTATCGGCCTGGAAGAGGTTGATCTCGACATGGGGTCAAGTGATTGGAAGATAACCATCGGTTTTTACCGCCCGCTGTCTCAGCGGGCCGCCATGACCACCGTGTTCGGTAAACAGCACGAAGCCCGCTCCTATAAAGTTGTAAGTATCAACAAGCAAAGCGGTCGAGTGTCGTCAGTCACAGACCGCGTTCTGCCTGCCGTTTCTGAATAATTCGATGCGCCCAGCTGGGTACTTCATCGATGCGAATCTTCTTGTCTTGCTTATCGTGGGCCGAGTGGGAGAGGAGTTCATCTCCAAACATAGTCGACTACAACAATTCGTAGTCGAAGATTACCGAATTTTGCGTAACCTGCTCGACCTTGTTGAGCAAGTGTTCGTTACCCCGAACACGCTTACCGAGACGTCCAACCTGCTTGCTCAGCACGGAGAACCCGAGCGTTCCCGCTTTTTCAATCAGCTTCAGGCTACCATTCAGGATAGCAAGGAAATACAAGTCGTCAGCAAGGTGGCTTCGCAAAACAGGGAGTTCAGGCGCCTCGGTCTGACAGATGCCGTGCTCCTGGAAGTCGCCACTGTTGAGACGCCTTTGCTTACCGTGGACCTCGACCTTTACCTTGCGGCATTAACGAAAGACCTGGATACGGCTGTGAACTTCAGGCATATCCAAAACATGTGATTGGGCGTCCATCCTGTTTTTGCGGAGAATGCGGGCGTGGAGACGGAGGAGGCGATGATGACTTCACCCGAAGCCGGGCGCACCGAATCCCCCGCCGCATCCGGGCAGGACGACTTTCTGCTCTATGACGGCGAGTGCCCGTTCTGCCGCTTCTACGCGCGGAAATCCGGTTTCAAGACGCCGGACGGTCGGCCCTTGAAGCTCATCGACGCGAACCGCGCGCCCGAACTCCTCGCCGCGTTGCGCGCGCAGGGCTGCGAGGCAGATGAGGGGATGGTGCTCGTCACAGGAGGCCGGCGCTATCAGGGGGCCGAGGCGATGACGGCGCTCGAGGCGATGACGAGCGGCGCCGGCTGGTGGGGCAGGCTCTCCAAATGGTTCGCCTCGGATCCCGCGCGCGCCCGCGCGTTCTATCCCTGGTTCCGAAGATTGCGCCGCGCGGCGCTGTGGGCGAGGGGGCGGCCCTCCCTCCCTGGACGAGACTGATCCCCCAATCGTTCGCAGTCCCCCGCTCGAAACCTATCCCTCATCACCCGGCTTTACGACGCATTCGCCCGCAGACAGGGAATCAGGGAGCGCTGCCGAGACAGGGAGAAACCTCGCGGATGAAGCGCTCGGCCACGGCGCGCCAACTGTAAGCGGCTGCGCGCTCGATTCCGCGCCGGCCGAGTCGTTCGCGGGTATCCCGGTTTTTCAGGAGATGGATGAGCGCATCGGCCAGGGCGGCCTCATCCACCGGCGGCGGGAGCAGGACGCCCGCGTCACCCACGATCTCGGGCGCCGCCGCCACGTCGAGCGCCACCACGGGCAGGCCCGCCGCCATGGCTTCGAGATATGCGATGCCGAAACCCTCCTGGAGCGAGGGCAGGCAGAAAACGTCCGCCGCCGCGTATTCACGGCGCACGGCCTCATCGCCGGGCACCTCGCCCAGGAGCGTCACGGCGTTCTCGATGCCCAGTCTGCCCACCTGTTTTTCAAGGCGCTTCAAAGACGGCCCGCCGCCCACGACGCGCAACTTCGCATCGGGCACGGCGGCGAGCACCCCCGGCATGGCCCCGATGAGGCTCCCCGTGTTCTTCCTGGGGTATTGCCGCGCCACGGAGAGGATCGTGCGGCCCGCGGGGCGCCTCGTCTCGCGCACGCGCTCCCAATGGGCCGGATGAACGCCGTTGCCCACGACGCCGACTTTCTCCGGCGGCAGCCCATACGCCTCGCAGGCCACGCCCCGGCTGTATTCGCTGGTGACGATGACCCTGTCGGCGCGATGCGCGTTGGCGCGTTCGAGATGGGAGAGGGCGCGCAGGTACTGGCGCGGCGCGCCGCGTTCGAACCGCATCTCGTCAGCCGAGATGCCGTGCAGATAGACGATGAAGGGGATTTCCATGTTCAGATCGAAGCCGTCGATGTCGAAGCCCACGATGAGGTCGAAGCCATCGGGCGATATCCGGTCCCCGAGCTCCAGGTTATACAGCAGTCTCTGGAGCAGGAGGCTCGATGCGCGCTCGTTCGGGCCGATGATCTCCACCGCATGCCCGTTTGCTTCCAGCCCGCCCGCCAGGCCCGTGATGGCCGCCGCCGTGCCCGAGCCCTTCGCGACCTCGAGGGTCCAGGAGTTCAAAAAGGCGATCCGCAAACCGTTCCTCTCCCGACAGACAAAAGAGGGCGCAATCCCGCGCCCTCTTCCATACGGCTTCATGAGGGGGATGCGCCCCTTACAGCGCCTGGTCCGACTTGGCCGCGAAGACGAAATCGCTCTCCGTCAAGCCGTCTATCTTGTGCGTCCACACGGTGACCTTCACCTTCCCCCACGCCAGGTAGATGTCGGGGTGATGCCCCTGCTCCTCGGCCATCTCGCCCACCCGGTTCGTGAAGTCGAGCGCCGCCCGGAAATCGGAAAAGCCGTATTCCTTCTCCAGATGGTGCCCGTCCACCACGCGCCAATCGCCGCCCAGCTGCTCCTGTAAGGCGGAGAGGGCCTCTCCCTCAAGCGGGGGCACGCCGCCTTTGCAAGGCACGCATTCCTTGGCCGCAAGCTCGCTGCTCATGGGTTTCCTGCTCCTCTATAGGGATGAAGATACAACCTGTCGATACGCCTCGAAAGGACGGCTCATCATCGCGTTTTTCGCGGGAAGCCGCAAGGCCGCGTCACCCGCTCTTGAGGGCGGGCCGCGCCCCGCAGGGGTCAAAGCCGATTGATGAATGAGGCTTTGCCGACCGGGGATGCGAGAGCGCCGGGAACGAAGCCGGGCCTCCCGTCAATCCCTTGCGCAAATGCGGGCTGTTGCGGGCAAATGCGCGGGTTCCCAAAACTTTTTTTTTGCCGCCGTATCTGAGTGCGCGGCGCTAAGATTTGTGTGATAACCCTTTTGATTACAATCATTTATCTGGACGTTATTTTTCAGCAATTTATCGAAAAACCCCGTGAATTTATCGAATTTTACGGGAAATATCATTATTTTCATTTCCATGTCGTTCCCGTATCCATTCTCGTGACCCCTCCCCCCGCGATAATCGAACCGGAGTGGGGGGAGCAGGTTTACGCCTTCGTAGGGACAGCTCGCGAGCTGCCCGCGTTCTTCCGAAGACGGGAGGGCCGTTCCGGCGAAGTATGGGTTATCGCGCGCGATCGAAGACTTTTCGGAAGGGTTCGCCGTCTCCACCCTCGCCCCGGCGCCTGATTCCATGAGAACGCCTCCCTCTCCGTGCGGTGATCAATCCCGATTGGTGAATCAGGGATTGCTGTTTCTCCGCTTCGCGCGCACGATACCGCAGTCCGTGGTTTCAGGAATTACGGCAAATGCGGGGAAATGCGGGGCGGAGCCGGCCCCGCGCCGCGCCTCTCGCCCTGAAAGGACAGCCCCTCCTCGGGGCTGTCCAACCCCCCCTACCCCCCCTTGACGGGGCTGTTGAAAAACCCCTGGTTTTGTGATCGTATGGATGTATTCCCCCTCGCCCGAGATGGGAGTTCCGGAGATGTTGGACCGCAAGAGGCGCGAGCAGATGGACTTGTTCGTGGCCGGCCCGCTGGAGAAGTTGATTCCCGAAGATCACATATTGCGCCAGGTGGACCGCGTACTGGATTTGAGTTGGCTTCGCGAGGAAGTGGCGGCGTGCTATTGCGCGGACAACGGTCGACCGGGGATCGACCCGGAAGTGGTGATCCGGTTGATGCTGGCGGGCCTGCTGCTGGGCTACGCGGAGGACCGCCGCCTGCTGCGCGAGGCGCAGGCGCATCTGGCGGTCCGGTGGTTCATCGGGTACAGGCTGGACGAGGATTTGCCGGATCATTCGAGCCTGACGCGTATCCGCCAGCGGTGGGGGGAGGCGCGGTTCAAGGAGATATTGCGCCGCACGGTTCAGGCGTGCCTGGACGCGAAGGTGGCGAAGGGAGAAGTGGTTCACATGGACGCGTCTTTGATACGTGCGGACGTGAGCTGGGAGAGTCTGGCGGAGCGCCACGCGGAGAAGGTGGTGCGGGAGAACGACTCGGCGGATGAGACGGGGAAGAAGGGCGGTGGCGGGGGTTCGGGTCCGGTGAGCCGAACGGACCCGGACGCTCGCCTGGCGCGCAAGAGCGCTCGGGCGGGGTTCGAGCCGAGCTACAAGCACCACGCGGTGGTGGACGACGAGCGTGGGGTGGTTCTCGACGTAGAGGTGACGGAGGGGACGTTGAACGAGCGGGAGATGATGGAGCCGCAGTTGGATGCGGTTTGCGAGCTCACGGGTCGCGCGCCCGCGGTGGTGGAGACTGTGAAAGTATTCCCACGATTCTGGTGGGTGACGCTGGCGAGCGATGCCCGGGTTGTCTGTACATGCTATCTTTACCGGTGAGTGAGATAACCACATAAAGGGTCACCACCATGTCCGAGAGACGTTATCAGGAGGTGCAGTCCCGAAGCCAGATGATGCTGCTTCCGCCGTGTCTGGACGACTACGTGTCCGAGCACAATGCGGTGCGCGCGATCGATGCGTTCGTCGGCACGCTGGACCTGGAGGCGCTGGGGTTCGCGCATGCCGAAGCGAACTGCGGCGCCGGTCAGCCGGCTTTCGACCCGGCGCTGCTGCTGAAGCTGTATCTGTACGGCTACCAGCACCGGGTACGGAGTTCGCGCCGTCTCGAAGCGGAGACGCGGCGCAATCTGGAAGTGATCTGGCTGTGCCAGGGTGCGACGCCGAGCTACAAGACGATTGCGGATTTTCGCAAGAACAATGTGGCTGCGCTGCAGGAGGCCAACCGGGAGTTCGTGCTGCTGTGCCGCGAACTCTCGCTGCTGGGCGGCAGCCGGGTGGCGGTCGACGGGACTTTTTTGAAGGCCGATGCGAACCTGGACAGCTTCCAAACCAAGCGGTCCCTGGCAAGGGACCTGAGGCGTTTGGAGAAGAGGATTGCGGCGTATCACCGGCAGTTGGACGAGGCGGATGCGCGCGGGGAGGAGTGTGGGGACGGTTCGGAGGATCCGGACCTGCCGGTGAAGCTCAAGGCCTTGATCGAGAGGCAACAAAAGAAGAAGGCACTGCAAGAGCATTTGCAGGAAAGCGGAGAGCGTCAGGTATCGGGGGTCGATGCAGATGCTCGACTTCTGAGGAACGGCGATATAATGGTGGGCGGATACAACTGCCAGATCGCGGTGGACGACAAGCACAAGCTGATTGTCGCGGAGGATGTGGTGCAGGACGGCAATGACTCCGCTCAGTTGGAGCCGATGATGACGAAAGCCGGCGAAGCCATGGGCAGCGAACGCCTGGTCGGCCTGGCGGATTCGGGCTACTTCAACGGCGCACAGTTGAAGAGTTGCGAAGACAAGGGAATGGAGGTGTATGTTCCGATACCGAACCAGACGGCCCGCAAGGGCAAGGACGGACGATTCGGCAGCGATGAATTCCGTTACGATGCGCAGGATGACACGTATGTCTGTCCGGCCGGAGAGCGTCTGGTTCGAGGCGGCACGACCACCGTCAGGGGCAGGCTGTATTACTTTTATCGCGGGACGGCGGCGGTTTGCCGGGACTGTTCGTTGTCGGGCCGATGCCTGACAAAGTCGAGATCGACGCGCAGGATACAACGCTGGGAGCATGAGGACGTGGTGGACCGGCATCGCAAGAAGATGAACGCCCGTGTGCCATTGATGCGCGGGCGAAGCACACTCGTCGAACATCCATTCGGTACGATCAAGCGCTGGGCGGGGATGGATCATTTTGTGATGCGCGGACTCGGCAAATGCCGCGGCGAATTCAGCCTGATGACGCTGGGTTACAACTTCAAGCGGGTCATGCGTGTGCTGGGCGGAGCTGCATTTGTGGAGCATTGTCTGCAAAAACAGCGGTTGGGGACGAATGGCGTGTGAACTTGAAGCCGATTCTTCGAGGACTTGACCGCGACCCCGAGCTGACCGGCCGCCGAGACGTTTCTCTCCCGGCTCTGCGGTGTTGTTGCTCCCGAAGTTGAAGACAGTGTCCGGCCATCGGGCTGCAAGCGTAAGCGAGCCCTGTTCCGGAGACTGTGAAATCCAATACTCTCACAGTCTCCGCGGTGGTGACGGCGGATTCGGGCTATGCGTATTCGAAGGTGTATGCGGGATTGGAGCGGCGGGGGGTGGACGCGGTGATACCGGCGAAGAAGGAGCCTTCCCAGAGCCGTGTTCCGCTGCAGTTGTTCCGCTACGACGAGCGGCACAAGGTGGTGAAGTGTCCGGGGGGCCAGACGCTGCGCCCCCGGAAGGAGACGGAGCGGGGGCGCTACTATGGTTCGAGGACGCGCGATTGCGCGGGGTGCGCGCTGAGGTCGGATTGTCTGCCCAAGTCGCACACGAGCAGGACGGTTCTGATTCCGCATGAATATCCGGCGCTGTTGCGCGCGCGCCGCCGGCACGCGCGCCGGGGGGAGGAGGAGGGCCGGCTGTGGCGCCGCCACATGGGGCGCTCGGAGGGCTACCACGGCGAGGCGAAGAGTCGGCACGGACTGGGGCGGGCGGTACGCCGGGGTCTTGCGAACGTGAAGATCCAGGCCTACCTGACGGCGACTGCGGTGAACCTCAAGCGGCTCGCCGCCGCTGTTGCGGCGGGTTTATTCGCCCACTGGAGGGTCTGCGCCGCCCGGAAACGCCGAATGCGCGCATATCGCGGCCTCACGCGCCGATTGGGCTTCCTCTCCGCCGCCGCGTGAGCCGCCATACCCCCTGCTTCAAAACAGGGTTTTTCAACAGCCCCTTGACAGGGGGGTATGAAAAGGCGGCGCCCGCCACCGAGATGAACACAAATTCACTCCCCCCTTGAGGGGGTTGTTGAAAAAGTCCGAGGAGTGAGTGTTCGACGTGAGGGGGGTGTAGGGATAGGTCGCGACCTGTCCCTACGGACGAATACGGCCGGGGAGGGTCTGGTCGTCCTTTCACCTCGATCCGCAATGTTCCCGTAGGGGCGGCCCCCTGTGGCCGCCCTGCCCCGTGGCTACGCTTCGCAGGGACAGGCACGGGGGCCTGTCCCTACAAACCCTTTACTTGCAGGGTGCTGTGCGGACTTTTTCAACAGCCTCCAAGGCGGGAGTGAATCCTTTTTTTGCGGGGGTTGCTTTTTTTACCCCCCTGTCAAGGGGGGTAGGGGGGGTTGGTTTTCAAACCGGCGGGCGGCCTCATTCGCCGTAGCGAAGCCTCGCCATCGCGCCTGCGCTGCGTGAACCTCCATGCCGCCGATCCCGAAACGGGGTTTTTCAACAACCTCGTCAAGGGGGTTAGGGGGTTGAACCCGACCGGGGAGGGAGGGTTCGCGGCAAGCGCAGTTCGACTACCTGGTTCGCTCGATGAGTTCGCGCAAAGAGGCCATCGCCTCCTCGTGCCTGTGTTTGGAATCTTCCTCCCTGCGGCGAGACTCGGCCATGGCCTCGTCGTGCTTGGCCATCGCCTCACGGTGCTTGCGCTCCGAATCGTCGGCGCGCATGGCGGCGTTCCTGTCCATCGTGCGGATGCCGTGGTAGATGAGGCCGAGGCCGGCGTAGGCGGCTGCGAGGTTCAGGTAGGCGGCGATGAGGTTGAGGTATTCGGACGACGTCATGGGTTTTCCCCGGAGTGGGCCACATGGAACTCTCGCGTATATTCAGTATAAAAAGAGGTTCCGCCCATCGTCAAACCCCGCGGGGCGGGGACCCGGGCCCACTCGCTCTCGCCCTGAAAGGACAGCCCCTCCTCGGGGCTGTCCAACCCCCCCTACCCCCCCTTGACAGGGGGGTATGAAAAGGCGGCGCCCGCCACCGAGATGAACGCAAATTCACTCCCCCCTTGAGGGGGAGTCAGTGAGCTAGGGGCGTAAGCCCCGCAAGCGAACTGGTGGGGGGAGTTTTTTCTGTGGCATGTCCCCCCACCGAATCGGCCTTCGCCAAGGCTCGGCCTCTTCGTCGGGCTTTCCCCTCGGGAAGCCCGACCCTCAAGGGGCTGTTGAATAACCCCTCGTCGAGCGGAATTGATTGCCGGAATGACAATCAAAAGCACATTCACCCGTAGGGGCGGCCCCCTGTGGCCGCCCTGCCCCGTGGCTACGCTTCGCAGGGACAGGCACGGGGGCCTGTCCCTACAAACCCTTTACTTGCAGGGTGCTGTGCGGACTTTTTCAACAGACCCTCAAGGGGGGAGTTGATCTTTTTTGGCGGGGGTTGCTTTTTCATACCCCCCTGTCAAGGGGGGGTAGGGGGGGTTGGTTTTCGAGCTGGCGGGCGGCCTCATTCGCCGTAGCGAAGCCTCGCCATCGCGCCCTGTTTCGCGAGCTGGCCCTGCGCGTAGCGCCCCGGCATGGTCGGCGACTGCCAGCGCCCGGCGATTTGCATCTCGACCAGCGACGCCCCCGCCGTGGCCAGGCTCTGCGCGCTGCCCACGCGCAGGCTGTGCCCGCTGATGCGCCCCTCCACGCCCGCGTCCCGGGCGCGCTGGATGATGATGCGCCGGATGCTCCTCTCCGTCAGGCGGCCTTCCCGCAGCCGGCCCCCCTTGAACAGCGGCCGGAACAGCGGCCCCTTCGTCAGGCCTGCCTCCAGAAGCCAGGACCGGACGCGCGCCACCGTCGGCTCGCCCAGAAACTGCACGACGCCCTCGCCCTCCTGGTCCGTCTTCGAGCGGCGGATCAGCACCGTCTGCTCGTCGAGGTCCACGTCCTCGATGTCGAGCGCCTCGACCTCCGACACCCGGAGCAGGGCGTCGCTCGCCACCGCCACGATCGCCGCGTCGCGCAGGCCCCCCAGGGTCCCCGTCCCCTCGGCCAGCGCCGCCGCGCGGTCCGCCTGCTCCCAGCGCACCCCCACCACCTGGCCGCGGCCGCGCTCTGCGGCCAGGCGCCTGAAGCCGGCCAGCACCCGCTCCGAGGCCGCCCCCGCCGGAGAGGGCCGGCCGTTCAGCTTCGCCCGGAAGCGAAGCGCCGCGACCGCCATCGCGGCCACGGCCGCCGAGTGCCCCTGTTCGTAGAGATCCCCCAGGTACGCCGCTATCCCGGCGTCGGTCTCGGGGTTTCCCGAGCGCTCGAACCTCCGCAGGGCCGTCTCGTACACTCGCCGCGTGTTCTTAGACATCGACGCCTTCGCCAGGTCGGCGGCCGCACGGGCCGGTCGGGCCGGCCTTCTCGTCAAAGCGATGTCCTGTTCTGGGTCGGGCGGTGTTGCCCCAGTCGTCATGGCGAGAAGCCAACCTTCTAGGTCAGCGGCCGTTTCCATTCCCTGAGGCCGTCCGAGCGCCTCGTTACGCTCAAGGGCCTCGTCAAATACCGAGTATAGACGACGGCGGGAAATTTCCAAGTAAAAAAACCGTTTTGGGGGGCAGAAACCCGGACGAAACGGCGGGTTTCTGAAGTCCGATAATTACTATTATCAGAAAATATAACACCTCTCACGGCCATGTCAAGCGCAATTCCGGGGTCCCCGGAGGGGTTTCGGGCGCTGTTTTGCGCCTTTTTTCGCTTATATTTCGCTTATTTTCGTCTCAAATGCGCCCCGAATCCGGTTTTTCGGCGGAAAACGGGGGTTCTGGGGGCCGTTAATAGTAATTAGCGGTCACCAGGCCGGGAACGGTGGGACATACCGCAGGGATTCACCTCTCGCGGAACGACTCACCACCGGCCCGGACCATGAAAGGGTTCAAGTCCGCCGCGTTTCAGGCGGCCGAAAATACGAATCACCAGTTTGTGAAGGCCCGAAATGAAAGCTCACGAAAGGAGGTTAATCGGAGAAAGCCGGAAATTCACGGAAAATCCCTTTTTCTATGTATTCAGGAGGACTCACTAAATGACGTTCAGAGAGAAACCGATAAACAAGCTTTACGCTTTCGCGCTGGCGGCGCTCTTCGCGCTGACGCTGGCGGGCTGCGGCGGTGGCGGCGGCGGGACGACTGCCACGCCGGACTCGGAGCCGCCACCGATGCCGACGGCTTACGAGCAGGCGGTTGCGGCAATCGCGGCAGCCGAAACGGCGGAAGCGGCACAGGCGGCCTACGATGCGGTGGACCAGGCTGCTATTACTGGCGCAGAGTCGCAGAAGCTGCAGGCAGCGCTTGACGACAAACTGGATATGCTGGCGACAGCGATGCGCGCGGCAGACCAGAAAAAAGCGCTGAGTACGGCAGCCGGGGAGATAGATACCTCCGACCTGTCCACTCAGGAAGCGGTTGACGCCGCACGGACCGCCATCGCAGGGCTTCGGCAGGCGCTGGCCGACGCGGAAGACGTGAGCGATGAAGACAAGGCGATGTACATGTCGCAACTCGACGACGCCGTGGCTGCCGTGGACGAGGCGCAGGGCGGGATCGACACCGACGAGCGCCGGACGAACCAGACGGCGGCATTGACGAGCGCTTCCGGGACCCTCCAGGCGGCCCTCGCGGCGCTTTCCGGCTCGACGCCAACGCAGGCGCAGCTCGACGCCGCCACCGCCGCTCTCGCCGCTCTGAACATGGCGATTGCGGATGGCGCAGACTTGACCGACGCGGAAAAGGCTGCGTATGTGCGAGAGGCGGCCAATGCGGCGGCGCCGATCCAAACGGCGCAAGCCGCCTTCGATAAGGCCAAGGACGCTGCCGACGACCAGATGAAGAAGGACATGGCCGCCAGCGGCAAAGCGTTGCACAAGGCGTTGACGACCGATCCGCTGGATTTCCTGGACGACGATGTCGCAGTATCCCTTGCGGCTAGCGGACTTATGGTGAACCCGAATGGAACTGCCGACGATACCGATGGGCTAGCCTCCGTCCCCTTGAAGGCCAGCGGTTCGGCCGGATCGTTGGACGGCTGGAGCGGGATGAACTATGCCCATATGGATTCGGGCACGAAGGTCGCCAACTCTGCCGTGGTTTACACGAATCAAGGTGCGCCGACGACGGAGACCTTCGCTAGTGAATACGGGACCGGTGGTGATTCAGTGACCGAGGGTACCTACACCCCGGACAACCGTCGTCTGGCGATTGACGTATCGGCGACCGCCAATAGCAAAAAAATGAAGAGTTCGAGGTTCCCGACGGTTGGAAGCCAAAATTTCCCACCTGCGCAGTCGGGAGGCAGCGAAGTGTCGTTCTCGGGCACATATGACGGAGCGTCCGGCACATACCTGTGCACTACGGCCAATGCTGCCAATGGTTGCGCTGCCACGTATACCCCTACCGGAGGAATAACGCTCACCGGGACCTGGATATTCACCCACGCGGTCGGTGCGATGGTGTCGAGGGCAGACGGCGACTACCTGTATTTCGGTTGGTGGTTGCGCAAGGACAAGGACGACATGCCGACGCATGCCAGCGCGTTCTCCGGTGTGGCGGGAACGGTAGCGGCCCCGACCGTCAGTTACACTACCCTTGCAGGCTCCGCGACCTATGTCGGCAAGGCGGTCGGAAAGTTCGCTCTGAGCAACCCGCTCGACGGCACGGGCAACGCCGGCCACTTCACGGCGGACGCTACCCTGACCGCCAAGTTTGGGGCGAACGAGGCGCCCACCAACGGTGGTGTTACCGGAGTGATCGAAAACTTCATGGCCAACGGTGCCTCCGTGCCGTGGAGCGTGAAGTTGAATCGCGCTGCATGGGGTGACACCGGCTCGTTCGCCCCCGCGGATGATGCTACCACCACAACTGTTGACGAGTCGGTGACCGCCGGCACAGTTTGGTCAATCGACGGCAACGCGGCGCCGGCGTCCGGCATCTGGAGCGGTCAGATGTATGACGAGAAAGCCAGGGACGGAAGTGACGTTCCGACCACGGCCATCGGCACGTTCCAGTCCGAGTTCAGCAGCATCGGCCGCATGGTCGGCGCCTTCGGCGCGAACAAGCAGTAGCAGCGAAGAGCAGGACGCCTATGGCTTCGGGGCTTCACGGCCCCGGAGCCGGGGCGATATGAGGAGAGCGAAAAAGGGGGTTGCCCGTTGGTTGCTTCCCTCGTGATGGAGCAAACTGTACCGCTCCTGGTTGTGAGTTTGAGTCCTCGAGCCGGGAGGGGGAACAACGGGCGGCCCCTGTTTTCGTCATGCACACAGGCCGGCGCCCCGCTCGGCCGGGCCTCGGACCTCAGGGATTGTGTCGCAGCAACTCCCGCCTTCCGCCGGCCCTTCGCGGGGTGTCGGCCTTTTTTTTCTTGAGCGGATGCGCCCGCATCCCTGCCCTGAAAGGACAGCCCCTCCTCGGGGCTGTCCTGCCCCCCCTACCCCCCTTGACGGGGTTGTTGAAAAACCCTCCGGTGGGGAAGGAATCCCGATCATCGAATTGTTCACCGTAGCAAGGACAGGCCCCGGCGCCTGTCCGAGGCCCCCGTGCCTGTCCGTGGCCCTCGCGCCCTTGCTGTATCCGGGTGAATACGACCGACGGGCGGCCACGGGGGGCCGCCCCTACAACTGCGGCGCGTAATCGCTGTAGGGACAGGTCGCGACCTGTCCCTACGGGGTGTCGCTTCCTCGGTCGGTTCGATTGCCCTCTCACTTGTTGAAAGGCAACCCCCCCCTACCCCCCCTTGACAGGGGGGTAAGAAAAAGCAAGATCTCAAAAAAGGATCAACTCCCCCCTTGAGGGTCTGGCTTCCCGAGGGGAAAGCCCGACAGAAGCCGAGCGGTTTGTGCGAAGGCTGATGCGGTGGGGGGACATGCCACAGAAAAACTCCCCCCACCGAATCGCTTGCGGGCTTACGCCCTTAGCTCTTCGTCTGGCTTTCCCCTCGGGAAGCCAGACCCTCAAGGGGCTGTTGAAAAAGCCCTGATGAACGCGGGTTTTGCGCGACCGAGGAGGGGCGGTTTTGTAGGGGCCGCATACATGCGGCCCTTGTAGTGGGCAAAAAAAAATCAGGGTCGCATATATGCGACCCCTACATACAAACAAATTTTCCTCTCGGGGGTTTTTCAACAACCCCCTCAAGGGGGGAGTGAATTTTCTCTCTCGTCGGTCTGTTATATACGACAAATCCAGAGTTCCAGGCTTTTTCATACCCCCCTGTCAAGGGGGGGTAGGGGGGGTTGGTTTTGGGGCGAGACGACCGGTGCGGGGGACGCAAAAGAACCTCATCCCGAGTAGGCCCGAAGGGCCGTATCGAGGGGGCCGCTACTCGGGGTGAGGGGTATCGGGCGGCGCGGCGGTGCGGCGGATGAGTTCCTTGAGCGCCTCCATGTTCTCATGGTGCTGTTCGCTTTGCTCCCCGCGCAGCGCCTTGAGCGCCTCCATGTTCTCGCGGTGCTGATCTTTGTGCTCCTCGCGCTGGGCGGCGAACGCTTCCATGGTCGCGATGTGCTGAGCTTTTTGATCCTCGCGCTCGGCTGCGAGCGCGTTCATGGTCGCGCGGTGTTGATCTTTGTGCTCTTCGCGCTGTGCGGCGAGCGCGCTCATGGCTTCGCGGTGCCGGGTGTCGAGCGCCTCCATGTTTTCGCGGTGCGTGCGCTCCATCGCCTCCATGGTTTCGCGGTGCTGGGCGTCGCGGTGGCGCGCGGCCTGGCGCATGAAGTAGAGGCCGTAGGCGATCAGGGAGCACTGCGCGGCCCCGACGAGCGCGGCGACCCACACCGAGGCCTGCTGCGCCGCGAGGGACGCTTTCTGGATGGCCAGGGATGCTTCCTGCAGCGCGAGTGTGGATTCCTGGATGGCGAGGCTTGCGGCTTCGTATTCCGTCATTCGGTTTTCCCCCACGTTAGTGGGTCCTCATAGGCGTTACTCTAATGCGCCGCCGCGCGTTTTGTCAAGATGAATGCCGGGCGGTGGGGGAGCGAGACCGAACGGGGAGAAGAGCGTTTCACTCCCCCCTTGAGGGTCTGGCTTCCCGAGGGGAAAGCCAGACGAAGAAGCCGAGCGATTTTTGCGAAGGCTGAATCGGTGGGGGGACGATTCTAAAGTAAAAGCTCCCCCCACCGAATCGCTTTCGGGCTTACGCCCTCAGCTCTTCGACTCCCCCTCAAGGGGGGAGTGAAATACCTTGGGGGTCATTGCTGACTGATGAAGGAAGAACCAACGCAAGGGGGTTTTTCTTCCACCCCCTCGTTGGCGGGCGTCGCCTTTTCATACCCCCCTGACAAGGGGGGGCAGGGGGGGTTGGTTTTGGGGCGAGGGAGATGTAGTGACAGTCCCTCCTCGGGGCTGTCCGAGGCCCCCGTGCCTGTCCGAAAAAAGACAACCGCAGAGGGCAGGACAACGCCCGTCATTTTTCTCTGCTATTCATCCCTCAAAACACCATCCTTAGGGCGAGCGAGAGGTGGTGGCTGCGGCGCGAGTCTTCGCCGAAGCGTCCGGAGTAGCTCAGGAGGCCGCTCGCGCGCTCGCCGAGTTTCGCGCTCAGCCCAAAGTCTGCGCTCACGGTGCTGACCGAGGGCGTGAAGCCCGGAAGCGTGAAGCGTCCGGGCATGGTGTTCGAACCCGCCGAGACGAGGACGGGGTCGTCCTCGAGTTCGCGCTCATAACCGATGCGGGCGTAGGGGCGGAACCCGCCGACGCTCCAGTCGAAGCCGTAGCCGCCGCGCATGACGAGCGAGTTGCGCGAGAAGTCCGAAAAATTCATCGCGGCCGAAGAATTTCCGTTCTCCCGGTAGCCCTTGACCTCCTGGTTGAGCAGCGAGAGACCGAAGAACGGGCCGTGCCGGAGAGTCTCCGAAGCGCCCAGCGTACACGTCAGGTCGAGTTCGCCCCCGAACTGGGCGGCATCGGTGGAGCCGCGCTCGGTGCGCACCGCCGCGCCCAGGGCGATGGAGCGCTCGACGTCCACCGAGGTCTGCCCCAGGGTCAGGGCGACGCTCACCTGGAGGCCGCCGCTGCGCCACGCGCCGTGCAGCGAGCCGAGCACCGCGTCGCCTTCGAGGTTCGCGCCCGCGAGTTCGTTCTCATGAAGGGCGATGCTGAGCGCGGCGCCCCAGGAGAGGTCGGGACCTGCGCGGTGGCCCGCGCCCAGGGTGAGCGCCGTCATGTCGGATTCGATATCCCCGAGGCGCGCGAAGGCGCCCGCGTCGCTCATGCCGAACCCGCCCCGCGCATAGCCGCGCCAGCTCCCGACGGGCAGCGCGAAATCCGCGGCCCGCTCCGCCGAGATGACGCCGTGGTGCGCCTCCGCCGCCTCGACGCCCGCCTCGCCCGCGAGCGAAACCTGGAGCGGGGCCGCGAGCGCGGCGGTGACGAGGTTCGCGAGCATCGCGTGGACGGCGCCGCCCGGGTGGCTGCGGTCCGCGAACAGATGCGTTTCGCCTGCGCCCGGCGCGTAGGTGACGGGAAAAGGAGAACCCTCGGGCCCGCACTGGATGGAGAGGGCGCTGTCTGCGTTCGGCGCCCCGCAGGCCGTCCCCGTGACGCTGGTGAAGCCGTACCTCCCGGGATTCGCGGCGATTTCGCCCAGCAACGCATGGGCGTTGACGGAGATGACGCCCTCCTCACGCTCGCGAATGCCGGCATGGAGTTTCTCGTTGTATTGGCCGACCAGCGCGGAAAGCCCCGCCTGAACGGCGGGACCCAGGGTGACGGCGTAGGGCGCCTGGCCGGCGTCGGGCATGTTGAAGACCACGACGCGGCGGGCGCCCGCCGCGCGGAGTCGCCCAATCTGCGCGGCGTTCACGTCCGCAGCCGCAAGGATGTGGGCCAGCGCGTTGGGGGAGTCGTTTTGCGCGGCGTCCGAGATGTCGTTCGAGCCGCCGAAGACGGCGTAGAGCGCGTTCGGGTCGAGGCTTCCGCCGCTGGCGGCGAGATGCATGCCAATCTGCTCCGTCACCGTCGGCACGTCGGGCTGATCGCAGGGCGTGGCCGGGTTCATGCACGCCCCGGCGAAGGCGTAGTTCGGCCCGCCGGCGAGCGAGTTGCGTCCCGATGCGCCGAAGGCCCCCGCGACGAGCTCGGCCCAGACGGGGTCGGGGTTCGTGGTGAAGCTCGTGCCCGCGGGGAGCCCCTGCGTCTGGCCCACGTTGCCCGAGTCGCTCAGGCTGTCGCCGAACACGACGAAGTCGGAGAAACTCTGGGCCGGGGCGCTCCCGGCGAACCCCAGGGTGAGAGCGAAAACGATGACGAGGAGCAGACGAAAACGATGCGGCATGCGAAGGACTCCTTTTTCGGGAGAGAATTTACGTCGATAGCGAAAAGACCCGCGCGTCGAATGAGGGCAAGATAGCAAATTCACGGCGCCTGCGGCAATCAAAAACGCGCCGCTCGCAAACGCTTTGCGCATCGGGAAGGGCTCTCCTGCGGCGTTTCGCGGGATTCGGGCCTGCGGGAGTGAAACCGCCGCGAATCGTGGTATAATGCCGTATCCGTTTCGGTTACGTCCTTAAAAATGGAGTGCGGCATGGCGGACGGGTTGTCCGGTTTCAGGGAGCGAATCGACGCGTGCGATGCGCAGATCGTCCGCCTCGTCAACGATCGGCTCAAAATCTGCCTCGAAGTCGGTGAATACAAGAGCGCGCGCGGCATCGCCGTCAAGGACGAAGCGCGCGAGGGCGAGGTGCTCGCCAGGGTGCTGGACGGCAACGAGGGTCCGTGCCCGCCCGATGTCCTCAGGCGGATCTACCGCATCCTGATCGACACCGCCGTCCGCCTCGAGGAGAAATGATTTCACAGGGGGCTTTTTCAACGGTCCCCTTGCCGGTCGGTCGGGATTCCACCGCAGGGACAGGCCCCTGTGCCTGTCCGTATGGACTCGAAAAGCAACCCCCCCTACCCCCCCTTGTCAGGGGGGTATAAAAAGGCAACCCCCCGCAAAAAAAGATCAACTCCCCCCTTGAGGGTCTGGCTTCCCGAGGGGAAAGCCCGACGGTGAGGTGAGGGGGTTTTTGTTTTTCCTTGCCCCCCTGACAAGGGGGGGTAGGGGGGGTTGCTTCCAAACAGGGAATGGATTTCTCGATTGACGTAGACTTATGAATCAACTCCCCCCTTGAGGGGGAGTCGGCAAGACGAGGGCGAAGCCCGAAGTCGCGCCGGTGGGGGGAGATGCCACAGAATAAATCTCCCCCCACCGATTCAGCCTTCGCACAAATCGCTCGGCTTCATCGACTCCCCCTCAAGGGGGGAGTTGATTTGAAATTCTTGAGGAGTGAAGTCTCCCTCTCCCCGATCGGCTACATACGCCGAATCACGAAATCAGGCCTTTCTCAACAACCCCTCGCGCCCCGGATGCGCCGCGCTTCCGCCCGTCGCGCATTTTCGCGCGAACCCTGATACAATGGCTGCTGCAATATCCATCGCCCGCCACGAGAGATCATCGCCCCGGGAGAATCCCCGCATGGAACTCTGGCACGCCGCCTTGGGAGCCGCCGCTCTCGCCTTGTGCTTCTGGATCGCCGTGAGGACGCGGATATCCGCCCTGTCCACGATGCTGCGCAGCGCCGAGACGGAAAAGGCGGACGCGAAGGCGGCCCACGCCGCCGCGCAGGAGGAGAACGCGGGTTTGCGGTCGGACGTGGCGCGCCTGGAATCCGACCTGGCGCACGAGCGGAAATCGGCGCAGGAGAAGATCGACCTGCTTCGCCGCGCGACCGAAGAGATGCGCGAGAGCTTCGGCGCGCTGAGCGCCGACGCGCTCAAGAGCAACAACGCCTCGTTCCTCGACCTGGCCAAGTCGACCCTCGAGAAGTTCCAGAGCGAGGCCAGGGGCGACCTCGAAGCGCGCCAGAAGGCGGTGGAGACCCTCGTCGCTCCCATCCGGGAGTCGCTCGACAAGGTGGGCACGCAGGTCGAGGACCTCGAACGGGCCAGGCGGGAGGCCTACGGCTCGCTCACCGAGCAGGTCAAATCCCTCGCGAGCAGCCAGAAGGAGCTTCAATCGGAGACGGGGAATCTCGTGAAGGCCCTGCGCGCGCCCAACGTGCGCGGCCGCTGGGGGGAGATGCAGCTCAGGCGCGTGGTGGAGATGGCCGGCATGGTGGCGCACTGCGACTTCGTGGAGCAGCAGACGCTCGAGGGCGAGGAGGCGCGCCTGCGCCCCGACCTCATCGTGAAGCTGCCCGGCGGGAAGAACGTGGTGGTCGACGCCAAGGCGCCGCTCGAAGCCTACCTCAACTCGCTCGAGGCGGAGGACGAGGAGGCGCGCCGCGCCTTTCTGGGAGAGCACGCGCGCCAGATTCGCGACCACATGAACCGCCTGAGTTCGAAGGCGTATTGGGATCAGTGCGAGTCCACGCCCGAGTTCGTGGCGATGTTCCTGCCCGGCGAGAGCTTCTTCAGCGCGGCGCTCGAACAGGACCCCGGCCTGATAGAGGAGGGCGTGAGCCGCCAGGTGATACTGGCGACGCCCACGACGCTCATCGCCCTCTTGCGCGCCGTGGCCTACGGCTGGCGGCAGGAGAAGGTGGCCGAGAGCGCCCAGACGATGAGCGCGCTCGGCCAGGAGCTTTACGGGCGCATCAAGACGTTCTCTAGACACTTCGAGGCCATGGGCCGGGGGCTGGACAGGGCGGTCGAGGCGTACAACAAGGCGGTGGGCTCGTATGAGTCGCGCGTGCTGGTGTCGGCGAGAAAGTTCCGGGAACTGGGCGCCGTATCGGAAAGCGAAGGCGAGCTCGAACAGATATCGCCCCTGGAGAGAACCCCGCGCGCGATTCAGGCGCGCGAGACGGACGAGGAGGGCGGCGTTCCCGTCTTCTCCGGAGACGACCCCCCGGAGGCGGTGGAAGCCGCCGGGGCGAAAGAAGGGGAAGCGGACGAGCGGGGGTCATCTCCCGATGAGACGCCCCGCGCCGAGGATGAAAGCGACGCGAACGTCCTGAAAATCAGTCCCTGATTCGCTTCACCGAGTCACCTACAGACGCCTCAGCCAGGGGTGTTTTCGCCGCATCCCGTCCTGGAACCAGCGCGGGTACTCCGGCCAGCGGGCCTCGATGTGGTCGAGATCGTCCGCGTCGGGGTCGAGGTCGTTGAGCAGGAGCGTGGGGGGAAGCCGCAAGGGGAGCGTGACGACCTCGCCCCTGAGCGCGAGGATTTTCCGGGCCTCGACGAGGCGGACCCGGGCGTCTTCCGCCTCCTCTACCGCGTGAAAGCCCTTGACCACCTGGTGGAGATAGGCGCTGAAGGCTTCGAGGTTTTTCGGGAATTCCTCGAGAGGCTCCGGGCTTTCGTGCTCGAAGTGGAGGTGTCCCTCGCGGATTTTTTCCGCGATCTCCCAGATGGGCATCTGCGCGGTGAGGGGCAGGTATTCGTCCACGATGCAGTCGGCGAGGTTGTATTTGTCCATCCCCTCAAGTATGAGGTCGAAATAGTAACGGTGCCGGCGCAAGCGGAGTCCCTCCCCTCTCGATTATCCGGTCCGAGGGTGTGTTTCGCGCTGGATTTTGTCAAGAGATGGGTTCATAATCCCCCGAAAGCCAGGGCGGGGGAGTTTCCGGCCGCGCCCGCTTCGCATATACGGTGTTCGATGAGCAAAGCAATGAAGGAGAAACGAAGAATGCGCAAGACCCTCGGCATGGGATTGGCGCTTCTCGCCGCCTTTCTCGTTTTGAGCGGGTGCGGCGACATGGTGCCGCGCGGCGTGGAGGTGATCACCGATCCTCCGGGCGCCACGGTGAAGCTCGGCAAGGAGAAGATAGGCGAATCGCCGGTCCTCATCCCCTGGAAGAAGATAAAGGATCATTACGCGGATACGTTCACGGTCGAGATCGTCAAGGAAGGGTATCGCCCCCATCATCTGGTGGCCGCGCAGTACGGGGGGACGATACGGGTGGCCCTCCAGAAGAAATAGTGTAGACTCTCCTTATTCTGTTTCCCGGCGCCAAAGAGGCAAGACGGTTTGGTACGCACACATGGCATGGGTTTGCTCGCCGAGTTGTTCGACTTCGCAGAAGGCGGGGAAGACGAGGCGCGCGCGTGGCTCGACGAGGTTCGCTTGTCACGGATGCTCGAAGTTCCCGGCATGGGCGGAGGCGCAAGCTATGAGGCGGTAGACGGCGCGCCGCGCTTTCTGAACCTCGTGGAAGCGGAGAACGTCCACGCCTTCTACGGCGAGGAGTTCACCGCGCTTCTGGACTCGGCCGGGATGCGCCCTCCCGTCGCGCCCGAGGCCCACATTCGCCTCGTGTGCGCGCAGGTCTATCCCGGTCTGCCGGCCCGGCCGCCCGAATTCCCCTCGGTGGACGCGGCGGGTCTCGCTCCCGTCGTTCAGTTCGGCAGGATCAACGTGCCCGAGGAGCATCTCGCCGATTTCAACGGCTGGTACGCCTGCGACCGCGGCCCCCTCTGCGAGAAGGTGCCGGGGGTGAGGCGCCTGCGTCGCTACAACACCGTCGAGGGGCCGAGGCTCATGATCGTCCTCTACGAGATGGAAGGCGAATCCGTGCGCGAGACGCCCGAGTGGAAACACATGAACGCTTCGGAGTGGACGGCGCGCGTACGGAGCTACTACCGCCAGGAGCCCGGCTCTCCCGGCGTCTACAAGCGCAGGGGCTACGCCCGTTAGGGGCGATTCGCGCCGCCGTTATTTCCGCAGCAACCGCTTTTTCCTTTTTCATTAAGCCATCGCTCCCCCCTCTATAAGGGTCAAACCCGATCGGAGAGGGACGTTCCGACTGCCGGGGAAGAGAATATCGTTCAATATCTCATCCCGCAGCCGCGCGCAGGGGTATCGAGTCCACTGTAGGGACAGGCCCCCGTGCCTGTCCGAAGTCGCGACCTGTCCCTACGGGGAGTGTTGAAAAAGTCCCTGAGAGGGGAATGGTAACTTCTTGAAAAGCAACCCCCCCTACCCCCCCTTGTCAGGGGGGCAAGAAAAAGCAAAAGCCCCTCAACCGGCGGGGGCATATCGCCTTTTTTACCCCCCTGACAAGGGGGGGTAGGGGGGGTTGCCTTTCTATCCGAGAGGGGCTTCTCCTCTACCCCTGAAATGTGGGCTATTCAGCAACCCCCTACGGGTGCGGCGGCCGGGATGATGCGTCGCTCCCCCTACCTCGGGAAGCGGCTGAAGTCGGGCGGCCTTTTCTCCTTGAACGCGTTCATCCCCTCGACGGATTGCTCGTTGTTCCACACGGCGTTGAGCAGTTCGCTGCCGTGCATCCAGGAGGGGTAGTGGAGGTCGCCCAGGAAGTTCAGGTTCGTCTTCATGTAGCGCAGCGTGGCCGGGGCGTGGGAGTTGATGGTGGCGCACCACTCCTCGGTCGTCTTCTCCAGTTCGTCATCCGGCACGACTTCGTTGATGAGGCCGACTTCCTTGGCCTCCTGCGCGGGGTAGCGCTTGGCCAGGAACAGCATCTCGCGCGCCCTGCGGTCGCCCATCAGAAGCGGGAGGTACTGCGTGGCGCCCACCACGGGCAGCGCGCCCACGCGCGCGCCCGATTGCCCGAACGTCGCGTTCTCGCTCGCGATGCAGAGGTCGCAGTAGAGCTGCCACTCGTTGCCGCCGCCGATGCACCAGCCGCGCACCATGGCGATGGTGGGCTTGCCCGAGTTCCTGAGCGTCATGCACAGGCGCCGCATCTTGTTGTTCCAGACGTGGCCCGTCTGGTAGTTCAGCCCCAGCATCATGTCCATGTCGCCGCCCGAGGAGAAGTTCCCGTTCAGGCCGTACAGGACGCCCACGCCGATGTCGGGGTCCTCATCGAGCTGCGTGAAGGCTTCGATGACTTCGTTGATCATCTGGAAATTCATCGCGTTCAGCGTTTTGGGGCGGTTGAGCCCCACCCAGAGGGTTCTGTCTTTCACCTCTACGACGGTTACTCTGTCCGACATGTTCAAACTCTCCTTCTCGTCTTCGCCCGCCGCGCCGGGCGGACGCCTTGTTGAATGGAATGAATGGAATTGTCCTTGTGGTCTTTCACCAGAGGCCGCATTCTCACACACGACGCGTCGTTTTGCCAGACCGCCGCGAGATCTACCAGAGCCACTCGCTCGCCCCCTTGTAGAGAAGCTGCAGGGAGACGAGCGTCATCAGCACCGCCAGGATGCGCGTGAGGGTCAGGGATTTCACCCGGTGCGAGATCGCGGCGCCCGCCTGCGCGCCCACGATGATCCCCATCGCGAGGGGAAGAATCACGCTCTTCATCGCGTGGAGGTTGCCGAGGATGAAATGAAACGCGACGGCGAGTGCGGTGGTGAAGAGAAGCTCGCACTGCGAGGTGGCGGTGGCGATGTGGGGCGGAATCCGGAGAATCCGTATCATCAGCGGCACGTGCATGGGGCCGCCCCCGATGCCCAGAAAGGTCGCCAGAAAACCCACGATGGAGCTCAGGAAGGCCCCGAGCCGGAAGCGGAAGGCGTATTCATAGACTTTGCCCTGGCTGTCCACGATGCGCCGGTGCGCGAGCGCGCCGATGCCGCCCGGGCTCTCGCGCGTCGCCTCGAAGGGAGGCGGCGGGTTGATGATGGAGATGCACAGGATCAGCAGGGCCAGACCCAGCAGGAAGTCGAACGGCCCCCGCGCGACCTCGCTCGTGGCGAAGACGCCGATTACCGCCCCGACCGAGCCGGCCAGGGCGAAAGAGACGCTCGTCTTGATGTCGATCCGTCTTTGGCGGTAATAGGCGACCGAGCCCGAGAGGGCGTTCAGGCAGACCACGCTGAGCGAGGTGGCGGCGATGACTTCCGAGGGCTGGTCGGTGAAGATCAGCAGGAGCAGGGGCGTCAGGATGAAGCCGCCGCCCGCGCCGACCAGCGTGCCCAGCAGGCCAACGCCCAAGCCCATCGCCAGGAACTGAATGAAAAAAAGCATGAAAAACCTTTCTTCGGGTGCCAGATCGTCGTCGGGGCGCTTCGGGAGGCTTCGGGAGGCGATGCGTCTTTGGGACTCGCTTGTCCTGCCTTGCGCTGATGGGGCCAGAGTCTATTACAGGATACGGGCGAAAGACAATTTCATGCGGCGAATATCTCCTTGCGCTCGGGTTTCACTCCCGCATCGTCGGACGAGTAAAATCACAATCATGGAAGAATGGTTTCGCCATAAATCCCTTCAGGGGTTGTTGAAAAACCCCGCAAAGGATGGTTTGACCCGACCAATCAGAGAGGGCGTGCCGACTCCGCTTTTGTTCGTCATTCCGGCGCATGCCGGAATCCAGGCGGACGGGAATGGAAGAAGGCGAAAATGCGGCGTCCGATACGGATGGCTGGTTTCCCTCGACCCCAGGTATTCGCATCGGCTCTGGATTCCGGCATGCGCCGGAATGACGAGCAAGGCGAGAACCATTCCCTCATCTCCATATGACAAATCGCGAAAATCAGGACTTTTTCAACACTCCTTCTTCGGTCGTGTTTGACCCCTGAGCAACCCGCCGCTCCGCCTCACCCTGAGTAGCGGCGAAGCCGTGTATCGAAGGGCGAGATTCGCGCTCGCCGCAGAAATGCGCCTTTTAACCCTCCCTCCACGGTCGGCTCAAACCTTCGATACGGCGCTCACGCGCCTACTCAGGATGAGGTTTTGTGGCCGCCTGCGCGGTATGAAAGAGGACCGCTGTAGCAGGGCGGTCTCCAATGATCGCCCTGACCCCCCGTGGCCGCCCGCATCGGATATGTCCATCCGCGTGGTTGCGCTTCATGAGGACAGGCACAGGGGCCTGTCCCTACGGCCCCCTCCCTGGTCGGCTCCATACTCCGAATCACGAAATCAGGCTTTTTCAACAACCCCCTCAAGGGGGAGTGAGAGAGACCCTGACAGTTTCGCAAAACCTGCCCTTCGGGGTAGAATGGATTGTTCGGGATAAATAACCACCTTCTTCGGGAGGATGTGAGAATGATCGTTCCACTCGATACGCCGGTGGCGACGCGGGCCGAGAATTTCAGGAAAGTCCTCGATTTCGATGAATCGGCCGCCTACCGCGCGCTCCAGGAAACCAAGAAGGAATACCCCGAAGCGGAAGTCCCGCCGCTTCGCAGCCCCAGGCTCAAGAGAGAGGACAGGAGCCTCGTGGCCATGGTGCGCGGGGAGACGCGCGATGAGGCCATACGCCTGGCGGTGGAGAAACTGGGCGGGGTCCGGCATATCATCGATTCGCCAGCACCCGCGCTCCTGAAACCCAATTTCAACTCCGCCGATCCGTTCCCGGCCTCGACGCATCCCGATACGCTCGAGACCGTCGTCGCGCTGCTGAAAGAGGCGGGTTGTGAGGAGCTGGCCGTGGGCGAGATGGGCGGCCTGCTCTCCCTGCCCGCGCGGGGGAATTTCGAGCGCTGGGGGATGAACGATTTCCAGGAGCGAACGGGCGTTGGCCTCCTGCGCTTCGACGAGGAGCCCTGGGTGAAGGCCCGGGTTCCTGGGGCGATCCGCTGGGGCGGCTGGGTGCACTGCATCGAGCGCCTGATGACGCCCGGCCAGCACGTCGTCAACCTGCCCACCATGAAGAGCCACGGCGGCGGGCCGCGCTTCAGCCTCTCGCTCAAGAACGTCTACGGGTTCGTGCACCCGAGGGACCGCGTCCGGGCGCATTTCGTATCCCAGATGGCGGAGATGATCATGGAGACGAACCTGTTGTATTCGCCCTCGCTGATCGTGCTCGACGGGACGAAGTGCTGGATTTCGGGCGGCCCCTACACCGGCGAGGAGCGTGCGCCGAACGTGATCATCGCAGGGGACGACAGAATCGCCGTGGACGTCGTAGGGGCGTCCGTCGTGCGGGCCATGGGCTCCGAACTCCTGCGCGATTATCCCGTCTGGTCGCACCGGCAGATCAGGCGCGCGGTCGAACTCGGGCTCGGTGCGAGCGGGCCTGGAGAAGTCGAAATCCTCGCCGAGGACACGACGGGCGCCGCCGATTTCACGGAGCTTTCCGATCAGGTGCATGCGTTCGCCGGGGAGCCGGATCCGGGAAGTTAAGGAAGTTTTATCCTGCTCCTTCCCGCGTTGACGCGGAAGCGCGGTTTCCGCTACATTCCTTCGCACCCCTCGGGGAGTCAGGAAATTCCACCTGTATGGGGCTGTAGCTCAGCTGGGAGAGCGCATGACTGGCAGTCATGAGGTCAGGGGTTCGATCCCCCTCAGCTCCACCAAATAAATCAATGACATAGAGGATTTTGCTGTCAGGCGAATTTCTCGACGTCCGTTTTTATGCCTGTTACATCAATAGACAGCGACAGTTTGGCGATTGGCGCCGGGATTCCTGCGAGGATCTAATTGTCCCGGTTCAAGGTTGTTGCAAAAGCCCCTGAGAGGGTAATGGCGACCTCCTTGAAAGGGAAATCCCATAAAACCAACCCCCCCCTACCCCCCCTTGTCAGGGGTCAAACGCGAGTGATGAACGAGCGTTTGCATGAGCCATTGACGAGAAACACAACGTCTTGCAAAACCTCCCTCTTCGGTCGGTTTTGACCCCTGACAAGGGGGGGTAGGGGGGGTTGGTTTTCGACGAGGGAGGTCAGGGGTTCGCGCGAAAGCGGTCTTCCCGCTAAAGGCAATACCCCACGACAAGGACTTTTTCAACAACCCCGGTTCGCGGGAGTTTGCCTCAGACGAGCGTCACGCCGGATTCCGGGTCGAAAGCGTGGACGCGCGCCGGGTCGGGGCGGAGGCGGACGCGCTCGCCCTGGCTCATCCGGACGCTGGACTCCACCCGCGCGGTGAGGGAGGCGCCCCCCACGTTCAGGTCGAGGAAGATGTCCGAACCCACCGGCTCGATGATCTCGACCGCCCCCTCAATCTCGCCCTCCGCGCCCAAGCGCATGTCTTCTGGCCGAATGCCGAATACGATCTCACCGCCCCCGCGCCCCTGGAGTCCGCCCGCGCGCTCCGCCGGCAGGGGAACCCGGAAGCCTTCGCCTTCGAGGAACGTCCGCCCCGCCTCGAAACGCACCGTGGCGGAGAGGAAGTTCATCGAGGGGCTCCCGATGAAGCCCGCCACGAACTGGTTCGCCGGGTTCTGGTATACCTCCATCGGGGGGCCGACCTGCTGGATGACCCCCTCGTGCATGACCACGATCCTGTCCCCCATGGTCATGGCCTCGACCTGATCGTGGGTGACGTAGATCGAGGTGGCGGCGAGGTGCTGGTGGAGCTTGAGGAGTTCCACCCGGGTCTGGACCCGCAGCTTGGCGTCGAGGTTCGAGAGCGGCTCGTCGAAGAGGAAGACGCGCGGGTCGCGGACGATGGCGCGCCCGAGTGCGACTCGCTGGCGCTGGCCGCCGGAGAGTTTGCCCGGGTAGCGCCCGAGCAGGGTTTCGATGCCCAGGATGCCGGCGGCGCTCTTGACCCTGCGGTCGATCTCCTCCTTGGCGACCTTGCGCATCTTGAGGCCGAAGGCCATGTTCTTGTAGACGCTCATGTGGGGGTAGAGCGCGTAGTTCTGGAACACCATGGCGATGTCGCGATCGCGCGGGTGCACGTCGTTCAGCACGCGGTCGTCGAGCAGGATGCGCCCGCTCGTGATCTCCTCGAGACCCGCGATCATCCGCAGCGTGGTGGTCTTGCCGCACCCCGATGGCCCCAGCAGCACGACGAACTCCCCGTCGTGGATCGTGAGGTTCACCTCCCGGACCGCTATCACCTCGCCGAAATCCTTGGTGAGGTCTTCGAGTAAAACTTCCCCCATCTCAGTTTCCCCTATCTGCGAGAAGCACGATGGACACTGGCGTGGAACCTTCCCCCCTCCATAGGGCCGGAAGGCGGGTCTTCAAGGGCTTGATGGCTGAAAACAAGTTTAGCAAAAGCGCTTTCATGCTCCTCACTCCTTCAGCCCCGTGAGCGTAATCCCTCGGACGAAGGCGCGCTGGAAGAACAGGAAGATGAATGCCGCCGGGATCATCCCCAACACCGCGAGCGCCATAATCTCATGGTAGGCGGCCGAATCGATGCCCTCCAGCTGGGCCAGGCCGAGCGGGAAGGTCTTCAAATGGTCGCTCGTCGCCACGATGAACGGCCAGAGGAACTGATCCCAGTTGTCACGAAAGGCGAGCAGCGCCAGCGCGCCCAGCGCGGGCTTGCAGTTGGGAAGAATGATGCGCCAGAAGATGCCGAACTCGCTGCATCCGTCCATCCGCGCCGCCTCGATGAGGGAGTCCGGTATATCCCTGATGGACTGGCGCATGAGGAAGACGCCGAAAGCGTCCACCGCCAATGGAGCAATCAGCCCGCCATAGGTGTTGACGAGACCCAGTTCCCGCACCACCAGGAAAGTAGGCACCAGCACGATCTCCAGCGGAAGCATCAGGGTGCTCAGTATGAAGCGGAAGCACAACTCCCGGTGGGGAAAGCGGAACTTGGCCAGCCCGTAGCCCGCCAGGGTGCAGAAAACGAGGTTCCCCCCCATGACCGCGAAAGCCACGACGAAGCTGTTATAGAAATAGACCCCGAAAGCCCCTTTGGAAAGAGCGTTGGGGTAGTTCTCCCACCGGATCACCTTCGGGATCCATTGAATGGGGAGATCGAATACCTCGATTCCCGTCTTGAGAGAGGAGGAGACCATCCAGAAGTAGGGAAGCAGCATCACCACGACTCCGGCGACAGTGAACAGGGAGATGAGCGCGCCTCCCAAGCGGAGCATCGTCTTTCGGCTCATTCCACCCCTCCCCGGCGCAAGAGCCGCAACTGAATCAGGGTCAGGCCGAATAGAAAGACGAAGAGCACCGTCGAAGCCGCGGCGGCCTCTCCCATCCGGAAGAAGGCGAATCCCGTTTCATAGATGAAGTAGGGAAGCACCCGGGTTGTCCCGTTGGGACCGCCTTCGGTCATGACCAGAGGGTTCAGGAACACCTTTACGGCCGAGAGAAGAGACAACACCATGACGAAGAGTATTGTGGGCAGAAGCAGGGGGATCGTCACGTAAATGAAGCGCTGGAACACGCCAGCGCCGTCGATGACGGCCGCCTCATGATATTCCTTCGGGATGGCCTGGAGGCCCGCCAGGTAAATCACGCCGAAGAGCGGGATGCCCCGCCAGATGCCGATGGCGATGAGGGCGGGCAGCGCCGACTCCTCCATCGAGAGCCAGTTGATGCGGCCGACTCCGAAAGTCTCCAGAATCGTGTTCACCAGGCCGTAGGGGTGGTACATGAACTTCCAAACCATGGCCACCACGATTTGCGACATCGCGATGGGGAAGAAGTACGCCAGACGGATGACCGAACGCCCCGGCATCCTTCGGTTCAGGAGGAGGGCCAGGGCCAGCGCGAAGAACCACTCCGGGATGGAGACGCCGAACATGTACTTCACCGAAACCCAGAAGGACTGGTGGAAGAGCGGGTTTTCCCAGAGGAGGTTGTAATTCTCAAGCCCCGTGAATACGGGCGGGCTCATGAGGTCGTAGCGGTAGAAACTCAGCCGGAAGGCCTGCAACATGGGGTAGAACTTGAAGATTACGAGATGAATGAGCGCAGGAAGAACGAAGAGAAACCCCGCCCAGCGGAGGTGGCTGTGGAGGGAGCGTTTCCCCCCGCCAGCCACCATCCGCCGCATGATCGAAGGTAAAGCCCGGCCGGCTCCGATCTCGCGACCCATCGATTCTCCGCCTACTTCTTGGCCAGCGCCGCGTCGATCTCCTTACACGCCCTGTCGAGCGACTTCTTGGGGTCGTCCTTTCTCAAGACCACGCGCTCCATCGCACGGTGAATGGCCTGGTTGATCTCGATGATCTTGGCGGAGCGCTGGACATAGCGTCCGTTCGAGATGTCATTTACGAACACGTCCAGGTAGCGCGTCTTTCGCGCCTCTTCCATCCCGGGAAGGTTCAAGAAACCTTTGTCGGGATGGGGATAGGCCGTCCGCTCGTACCACGTCTTGGGGTCCTTGACGACGTATTTGATCACGTCATGCACTATCTTCTGCTTCGCCTCGGAAATATGGGGATTCACCGCGAGGGCGAAGCCGTAAATCGGCGTCACGGGCTTTTTGGGGTCCACCTGCGGGAAGGGCACCACCTTCACGTACTTCATCACCTTGGGGCCGAATTGCGCCACGCTCCCCGCGTGGGTGATGAACATGGAGACGCGCCCCTTGGGCAAATCGTCCGCCGGGAGGGCGTTGGTGCCCAGGCTGATGGTGGGGTCCGAGGCCTTGTAGTGGTGCGCAATCCTGGCCCGGACGTTCATGGCCTTCACGCCCGCCTCGCTGTTGGCCGTGCACTTCTTCCCGGAGGCGTCGAGGACTTCTCCCCCGTATTGCCGAATCGTCGTGTTGAAGTACCACATCGTCCAGGTGGAGGAGTGCATGGCGAAATCGAAGCCCTCGCGCACCATCCTGGTGCCCCTCATTTTCACCAGCTTTTTCCCGATGCGGCCAACGTCTTCCCAGGTGCGCGGGTAATCCTTGTCCGGGTCCAGGCCTACTTCCCGGAAGTGGTTCTTGTTGATGTAGAGGCTGAATACCGAAGAGATGGGAGGGACGGCGTAGAGCTTCCCCTTGTGGATATAGCCGTCCAGAGCCCCCGGCAGGTAGGCCTTCTTCATGTCCTCGAGGTCCTTGAAGCCGAGCCACTCGGGGCGAATGGGCGAGAGTACGTTCTTTGTGGTGAAGCCGGGCAGAAGGGTGTCGATGACCGTAAACATGTCGGCCGCCGAGCGCGTGGAAAGCGCGGCCGTGAGTTTCTGGAAGTAGGGGGTCATCGCGAAGAAATCATACTGCACGGGAGACTTGGGGTTCATCTTGTTCCACTCCGCCACCAACTGTTTGGAGTAGTTGTTGTGCGGCGGGTTGCTGTGTTCCCACCAGGTGATCCTTTGCTGGGCAAAAGCTGGATTCCAGAGAAGCGCTGTTACCATACCGACCAGTAGCTGAGTCATGAGAAACCTTTGCATGGTTTTGCCTCCTTTCCGGTCCGCCTGTTTTAGCCAGCGGTTCTATTGAGAATTCCGGGCGCACCCCGAGCATGGAGTGTACCGGGATCGAATGGGTACTACAGGAACACGTCGCGCCATTGCACGCCACTTGATTATTTCATTTTGGAACTTGAATGGAAGCATATTAGCATCTGGCCGTTCCAAATCAAAATTCCTTTGATGAGGTACCGGGTTTTCCTTCGCCATGCGCTGGTCCGGCGCGACGCTTGCGCCGATATGGATGATGGCGGAGCGCGTCCACTTGCGCCCTTGGTCATCAGGGCGACTGTCAGGATATGGAAGACCGCGCAGACGGTGTGCGCGGGCGAAGTTCAGGAAGAGGGGAGGTGCGTTTTAGCTGTGGGGGCGTAATTCAGTTCGCGTTGCCGTCACCGGAGCCGCCACCGAAACAGACCGCCGTCAGCGTAAGTAAGAGGAGGATCAGCATGAAGCGTTTCATGCGGACCTTCATAAAACATGCGCCAAGAGGTGTCAAAGAAAACATGCGCCGGGAGATGCCAACGCTTCGAGCCGCGCGCTCCCCGCCGGGCGAGGCCAAATCCCGGCGGTTGACGCCTCGTATCCTTGAGTTTTTGCGGGCGAAAGCCAAAAATGTTACTAATGTATTCAATCTGACAATTTGCTCGTTCTGATTTGCGAGAACATCTTTTCCATTGGTAGGTAAGGATTTCATTCTATGAATCATGCAGGAGGTTTTCATTTCGGCTATCTGCTGCCCACGCGCGGCGTCGTCGTGGCGGCGGCGGGCGAGGCGCCGGAAACAGACCCCATTTTTTCTTTGGCGAAAAAGGCCGAGAATCTTGGTCTCGATTCCGTCTGGCTCGGCGACAGCGTGCTGGCCAAGCCGCGCATGGAGAGCTTCACCACCTGGGCGGCGGTTCTCGCCTCCACCGAGCGCGTTCAGGTGGGCACGGCGGTGATGCTCGCGGCGCTCAGACACCCGGTGATGCTCGCCCAGTCGATGAGCACGCTCGACTGCATGTTCCCCGGTCGCGTTCTGCCCGGCCTGGGCGTGGGGCGCACCGACCTCAAGTTCGAGTTCGAGACCATCGGCGTTCCCATCAACGAGCGCGCGCGCCGGTTTTCCGAGACAGTCGAAATACTCAAGCTCCTCATGCGGGAATCCCGGGCAAATTATGCGGGCAAACATTTCGCCTTCGAGGGCGTGGCGCTCGAGCCGAGGCCCAAAACCCCCGGCGGCCCCCCGGTCTGGCTATCGAGCAACCTGGTGGATTCAGGCCTTAAGCGCGTGGCGCGCTTCGCCGACGGCTGGATAACGAACTCGATCACGGCGGACCTCTACCGGCAGTGCTGGGAGAAGATTCTCTCGTATTCCGACGAGTTTGGCCGCACCGAAGAAATCGAAAAAATTCCCCAGTGCCTCTACGTCACGATGAACATCAATCCCGACGGCGCGAAGGCGGAAGCCCAGTGCGGAGAATTTCTCTCCAAGTACTACCACAAGACCTTCGATGAGGTGCGGGAGCAACTCCTCGTCATCGCCGGGGACGGCGACCGCGTGGAGGAGCAGCTCAGGGAATACGCGGCGGAAGGAGCGCGCGTCTTCGTCGTTCGCTTCGCGGGCGGCGTCCAGGAAGAACAACTCGAGAATTTCGTCTCAGAACTCCTGCCGAGGTTCGAGTAGATGGTCATCGAGAACGGCACGGGCGCTTCCATAGAAGAGATCAAGGGGAGAATTTCGGATGCGCGCGGCCTCATGGGCGAGGCGGAACTCGACGTCCTCCTCGTCATCGGGCGTTCTTTTTATGACCGCATGGGGAGCCTGACCTACCTCACCAACCATTTCCCGCCGTTTCCGCCGGGCGCGTTCAGCGATACCGTGCGCGGCATGGGCCACGGCGTGCTCGTCCTGCCGATTGAGGAGGAGCCGCTTCTCTTCGTGGATCACAGAAACTATCGCGCAGAGATGGTGCACGTCGAGAACGTCCGGGTGGAGGCGAACATCTCCGCCGGCCTGGTGGGTCAACTGGAGCGACTGGGAGCCGGAAGCGCGCGGGTGGGTATCGCCGGTGAGGACATCATGCCGGCCACGATGTACATCGACTTGACCACGGCACTCCCCGAGGCGCAATTCTCGAACGCGAACGCCCTGGTGGAGCAACTCCGCGCCAGGAAGAGCGAAACCGAGGTCGCTTACCTGAAGCGCGCGGCGGAGATCGTCGAGGCGGGCTATGCCGCCATTTTCGATGCGGTTCGCCCCGGCGTGAGCGAGAGCGATCTGTGCGCCGAGGGCCATGCGGCGGGGATGCGCGCGGGGGCCGATTTCGTGCGCTACGTCCGCGTCCACAGCGGCCCGTGGGCAAGCTGGGGTTCGCGCTGGCCGCAGGCGACGCAGAGGAAGCTGGAGGCGGGCGACCTGATCCGCTTCGACTACGTGGGCGCGGTGGAAGGCTACGGGTTCGACGTCAACCGCACTGCCGTGGTCCCCGGCAAGAAACTCGAAAAAAACGTGGAGGAGATGCTGGAGTTGACGGTCGCGACCTCGGAGGCGTCGATGGACGCGGTTCGCGCGGGTGCCAGGGCTTCGGACGTTCATGCGGCGGCGAGCCGGTTCCTGGACGAGAACGCGAACGGAGCGGGGCAGTATCTCTTCCCGATGGCGGGGCACGGCATTGGACTAGAGACTGTGGAGGCGCCCATCATCCGGCCGGATAACGAGATGGTGCTGGAACGCAACATGGTGCTCTGCGTGGAGCCGCAGTTCGTGCTGCCCGAGGTGGGGGGTACGAACATCGAGCAGATGGTGCTCGTGACGGATGATGGATGCGAACTCCTCACGACGACCACCACGCGCCCGTGGGCGGAATAACATGGGCGCTGCATGTCCGGGAATGATACTGCCGGATAAGCGAGAATGAGTTTCGATACGCTCGTAATATGCTTGTAATTTTCATGTGAGACGCTTTTTGTGCATCCGACGTTATTTCGTGGAATGGCGTTATAAAAGGGACGGAATTTCCATGAAGCGATTCCTGAATCCGGTCGCGCTGCTGGCCATCGTCTGGTCGGTCATCCAGTTGTATTGGGCTTTTTTCGGGATGCTTCACGTCTTTACCTCCAGGCCGCTTCACCTGAGCTTCGCGCTGGGCATCGTCTTTCTCACCAAACCGTTTCGCAAGGAAGGCCGCGTCGGCCCCGTCGATTACGTTTTGACCGTCATCGCCATGTGTATCGCGGTGCTCTATCTGTGGGAGTGGAACTTCCTGAACGAGCGCATCCGCGACGTGGACGAAGTGCCCACGCGCTATGTCTACTTAGGCCTTGCATACATCCTCCTGACCGTCGAGGCGTCGCGTCGCTATCTCGGCTGGGGCGTCACCTCGGTCGCCGTCGTGGCGCTGGCCTATAATTTTCTCGGCCACCTGATCCCGGGCGCACTCGGGCATCGCTTCATCCTGCTGACCGAGTTCATCGAGTTCCAGATCCTGGGCGTCGAGGGCCTGCTGGGCGTTCCGCTGGGCGTGAGCGCGGAGGTGGTGTTTTATTTCGTGCTCTTCTCGGCGGCGCTCGAAGTCTCGGGCGGCGGGCGCATGTTCATCGATCTGGCCATCCGGCTCACCGGCTCGTTCCGGGGCGGTCCGGCCAAGGCGGCGATCGTGAGCAGCAGCCTCATGGGCACCATCAGCGGGAGCGCGACGGCGAACGTCGTGGGAACCGGCATCTTCACCATCCCGCTGATGAAGCGCCTGGGCTTCGCTCCCCATTACGCGGGCGCGGTGGAGGCGGTGGCTTCCACGGGCGGGCAGCTCATGCCGCCCATCATGGGGGCCGGGGCCTTCATCCTGGCCGACATGACGGGCACCCCGTATTTGAGGGTGGCGGGCGCGGCGGCCATTCCGGCCATCATCTACTACGTCTCGCTGTTCTTCATGGTCGACCTCGAGGCGAAGAAGCTGAACCTGAAGGGTCTGAGCAAAGAGGAGATGCCGGAACTCAAGAGCATCCTCCTGGAGCGCGGTCTCCTGCTCTTTCCGATCATCCTGCTCCTGGGCTACATGATCGCCGGTTTCACTTTGATGTGGTCGGCCACCTCGGCGGCCATCGGCGTGGTGGTGCTCAGTTGGGTGCGCAGTGGGACCCGCATGGGGTTCGAGAAGATAATCGAAGCGCTCGAGAAGGCCGGGCGGATGACGGTCCCCGTCGCGGTTCCCTGCGCCATCGCCGGCGTCGTGGTCGGCGTGGTGGACGATACGGGCATCGGCCTCAAGTTCTCGGGCCTCATCGTCAACATCTCGGGCGGAATGATCCTGCCCGCGCTGGGGCTGACGCTCATCGGCTGCGTCATCATGGGTATGGGCATGCCGACTGCCGCCGCCTACATCATGGCGGGAACGCTTCTGGGTCCGGCGCTTTTCAAGCTCGGCCTCCCCGTTCTGGCGGCGCACATGTTCATCTACTATTTCGCCATTCTCTCGATGCTGACGCCGCCGGTGGCGCTTTCGGCCTACGTCGCCTCGGGCGTGGCCGAGTCGGATTTGACCGCCACGGGCTGGAAGGCGTTTCAGCTCTCTTTGGCGGGATTTCTTATTCCCTTCGCGTTCGTATATAATCCGTCCATGCTGTTTATCGGTCCGCTCGGTGAGACGCTCTGGGTAACGATCACCTGCATCATCGGTGTGGCGGCCCTAGCGGCGGCGATCACCGGGCACGTATCGCTCCCCCTGGCGGGCTGGGAGCGGGCTGTTTTCTTCATCTGTTGTCTGGGGCTGATCGTTCCCGAGAAGATGACGGACGTCATCGGCTCCGTTTTGCTGGTCATCGTTTTCTGGCGCCATATGACGCGCGCCAGGAAAAGCGCCCTCGCCGTGGATTCGGCGGGTCCTGTGTCTTAGCGAAAAACGCATCATAGACGGAAGCATATTCGTGTTATTTCCAACAGAGGAGTTTTCGACATGAAGCGCAAATCCTGGAAAATGGTTCTTGTTCTCGCGGTGGTCATCGGCGCCTTCGTGGCCGTTCAGGCCGAGGCGGCCCGCCTCACGATGGGAAGCTGGAAAAAGGGCAGCGGCTGGCACGTGTACTCGGCCACCATGGCGAACATCGTGAACAACGCGAAAGTGGGCGTTCAGATAGACGCCCTCTCCAAAGGCGGCGGCGTGGGGAACCCCAAGCTCGTCGGCACCGGCAAGTTCAGTATGGGGCTCACCTTCAGCGTGGCGGCGGCCTGGGCGTATCAGGGCAAGGTGGCCTACAAAAAGCCCTACAAGAACCTGCGCGGGCTGGTTGGCGGCCTGGACCAGTACTTCCTGGGCATCGTTACCACGAACCCCAAGGTGAACGGCATTCTCGACCTCAAGAAAGTGCCCGTGAACTACGTGACGGTTCCGCGCGGCGGGCTGGGCCAGTGGGCCACGCGCGCCATGCTCGGAGCGCACGGCATCACCTATGAGGGCATCAAGAAGATGGGTGGTTCGGTGACGCACACCGGCTTCGGCGCCATCAAGAGCCGGATGAAGGACGGCCAGGCCGACATGCTGAGCCACACCGTGAACGCGGGCCACCCGGCGCTCACCTCGATAGCGATCCAGAAGAAGCTGAAGTTCTTGGGTATCGCCGATGAGTTCCGCAACAAGCTTCTGGGAATCGGCTTCCTGAAAGCCACCATGCCGGCCAAGACGTTCCCGGGACAGGACAAGCCCAAGAACACGTTCGGCTTCACCACCGCGGTCCTCGCCTCCACCGCCCTGAGCAACAAGGATGCGTACAATATCGTGAAGTCCCTGCTCGACAACGTGAAGGACCTGCGGGCGGGACACAAGGGCCTCAGGAACTTCGACCCGGCCAAGACGGGTTGCAAGGAAGCGCAGATGGGCATTCCGTTCCACGACGGCGCGGCCCGCTATTGCAAGGAGAAGGGCTGGAATTAGTTGATGGTTCAAGCGGCGGGGAGGTGCGCCGCCGCCAGAAAAAGCAGGAACGAGAACCGCTATCGGTTCATGAATCGAGGTTCGACTCCCGCCGTTCGTCCGGGGATGGGCGGCGGGAGCTTCCATTTCAAAAACCGTTTGCTTCAACAAGGGGAAAGCCATGCCGTACCGCTTTGTCGATCTCTCGCTCACCGTCGACCCGGAGGACACCTACGTTCAGTTTCCGCGCGATGAGATTTACGACAAGCCGGCGCCAGGCACGACCATCACCCCCATCGCGACGCTGGACGTGGACCACATCTGCAACTTCGGCTTCACCACCACCACGCAGAGCTACACGCACTACGACGCGCCCTATCACTTTTTCCACGACGGGCTGAAGAACGACGAGTTGCCGCTCGATCACGTATGCGGCGACGCCTGCGTGCTCAAGGTGCCGGGCAAGGGCAATTCCGAGTCCGTGACGGCCGAGGACCTGGAAGCCACGGGCGTCGAAGTGCGCCCCGGCGACATCGCCATCGTCAGCACGGAGTGGACCGACCGCATGTGGGGCTCGCGCGATTTCTGGGAGCACATGGTCTATCTCTCGACCGACGCGGCCGACTGGCTCATCGACAAGGGCATCAAGGCGCTCGTCCAGGATTTCATGACGTGCGACTCGCCGCTCCATCCCCCCGAGGAGCGCAAGTGGCCGGCGCCGAACTGGAGCCCCAACCACATCAAGTTCCTGGAGCGCGGGATATGCCTCATCGAGTGGTGCACGAACATGGGCGCCATCCGCAAAGAGCGCGTCCTGCTGGTGACGGGCGCGGTGAAGCTCAAGGACACCGAGGGCGCGCCCGCGCGCGTCATCGCGGTCGAGTTCTGGGACGAGGAGCCGCCCCGCGACGGCGCTCCTCCCCCCCTGCCGCCCCTCGAGAATCCCTATACGGATCGCGGCTCCTGGGCCGAATAAGGCGCGCGATATGGTGGATCAAAGCCTGCGCGGCTTCCTGGAGATGGTGGAGCGAGACCACCCCGAAGAACTCGTGCGCATCGCAGAACCCGTCGGGAGGGAGGACATCACGCCCACGGTGTTCGAGTTCGAGCGCGCGGGCAGATACCCCGTCATCATCTTCGAGCGCGTGGAGGGCTTCGAGGGTTCGGTCGTCACCAACATCGCGGGCAACCGGAACCTCCTGGCGGCGTGTCTCGACGTGGCGCCGGGCGATCTGCCGACGGCCTACAAGGACCGCTGCCAGAATTACCTGCCCGTGGAGGTGGTCGAGGACGCCCCCTGGCGCGAAGTCGTCATCGAAGAAGACGAGGTGGATCTCAACAAGCTGCCCATCCCCTTCCATTTTCCCGTGGATGCGGCCCCCTACATCACGGCGGGCCAGATCGTGGCGCGAGACCCCGAGACGGGCGTGGACACGACGGGCTTCCATCGACTGCAGCTCAAGGGAAAGAACAGGTTGGGCGTCTCCCTGCATTCGCGTCGGCGGATGTACCATTTTCACAAAAAGGCCGAAGACGCCGGCGAGCCCCTGCCGGCGGCGGTCGTCATCGGGGTTCACCCCGTCCACTACATGGGTTCGATGGCCTATCACTACCCGCCGGGAGTGCGGAAGTACGAGATCATCGGCGCCCTGTTCGGCGAGTCGTATCGCGTCGCCCGGTGCGGCACGGCGGACCTGGAAGCGCCCGAGGGGGCGGAGATCGTGCTCGAAGGAGAGATTCTGAACGAGGTGCGCGAGGAGGAGGGCCCCTTCGGCGAGTTCACCGGCTATGCGTCCTACCGCAGCACGCAGAACGTGTTCGTCGTCAAGCGCGTGCAGATGAGGGGCGACGCCATGCTCCACAGCGTGGCCTCGGGCATGTCGGCCGATCACATTCTCATCTCATGCGTGAGCCGCGAGGCCGAGATCCTGAACACGCTCAGGCGCAACCTGCCGGGCGTCACCGCCGTGCACGTGCCCTCGAACACGGCGGGCGCGCTTCTGGCCATCGTCCAGATGAAAAAGACGGCAGAGGGCCAGCCGCAACAGGCCATCATGGCGGCGCTCGGAACCGAGTTTTACTGCAAGTGCGTGGTCGTGGTCGATGAGGACGTGGACATCTTCAATCTCTCCGACGTTGCCTGGGCGGTCATCACGAGGACGCGCGCGGATAAGGACATCAACTTCATCCACGGGGCGATGGGCGCCATCCTGGACCCGACTTCGGACCCCGAGACGCACACCCTCACGAAGGTGGGGGTCGACGCCACCAAACCCGCCGGGCGCGACTTTGCGGAACGGCTGCATATTCCAGACGAGCAGCGCGAGCGCGTGCGCGGGATTCTCGCGAGCGCGGGCATCCACCTTTAGGCCTTGATGTGGCGGATAGAAAAGTAAAACTGGGCGTGCTTCTCCCCACGCGCGGGGTGCTGCTCTGGAACACAGGTGTCCCGGAGGTGGGATCCGTCATCGACCTGGCCGTGCGTGCGGAGGAACTCGGCTACGATTCCGTGTTCGTGGGGGATTCCGTTCTCGCCAAACCGAGACTCGAGGCGCTCAGCGTGCTCTCCGCCGTGGCGGTGAGAACCGAGCGCGTGAAGCTCGGCACCGCCGTCTTTCTGCCCTGCCTCAGAGACCCCGTATTCCTCGCCTATCAGGTCGCGACGCTCGACGTCATCTCGGGCGGGCGCGTGATTCTCGGCGTCGGCATCGGTCCGCCGAAGCCCCAGGAGTGCGTGCATGAGTTCGAGACCTTGGGCGTGCCGTTCAGAAAGCGCATGTTCTACATGCAGGAGCACATGACGCTCATGCGCAGGCTCTGGACGGAGGAGGACGTGACCTTTGAGGGCAGGTATTACCAGGTGGAAAACGTCACCTTGGCGCACAAGCCCATCCAGAAGACCGTGCCCATGTGGGTAGCCTCAGCCACAGTGGACACCGCGTGGCAGAGGGTGGCCAGATTTGGGGACGGCTGGTTCCCCAACCGCGTGACGCCCGAGGAGTTCCGCGACACCTGGGGGAAAATCGTCCGCTTGGCCTCTGAGAACGGGCGCGACCCCGGCACGCCCGCGTGGTACATGACCACCTGCATCGACGACGACAAGGAATCCGCCATGAAAAACGGCGAGGAATTTTTGCTCGATTACTACTACACCCCGTTCTGGGGCGATTCCATCGAGAAATGGGGCACGTACGGCCCCGCGGAAGACCTGATAGAGCGCATCAACGCCTTCATCGAGGCAGGGGCTGCGCATATCTCCCTGCGCTTCACCCACCGGGATCAGATGGGCCAGTTGGAGCGATTCACAGAGGAGGTGCTCCCGCACCTGAATCTGGAGTAAGAAGGTTTTTCGCCGATCTTTGTCGTCTATCCTGCTCCGGAAAAAATTCAGGGGCAGTCAATTCCGGGTGAACACAAGGGTTTGCCAATACATGAGAGGGTAATGGCAACCCCCTTGAAAGCGAAATCCCATAACATCACCCCCCCCTACCCCCCCCTTAACGGGGCTGTTGAAAAACCCCTGGTTTTGTGATCGTATGGATGTATCCCCCCTCGCCCGAGATGGGAGATTCCCCGATGTTGGACCGCAAGAGGCGCGGGCAGATGGAATTGTTCGTGGCCGGTTCGCTGGAGCAGTTGATTCCCGAAGATTACATATTGTTCCGGGTGAACCGCGTACTGGATTTGAGTTGGCTTCGCGAGGAGGTGGCGGAGTGCTATTGCGCGGACAACGGTCGACCGGGGATCGACCCGGAAGTGGTGGTGCGGTTGATGCTGGCGGGTCTTCTGCTGGGCCACGTTCACGACCGGCATCTGCTTCGCGAGGCGCAGGTGAACCTGGCGATCCGGTGGTTCATCGGTTACGAGCTGCACGAGGAGTTGCCGGATCATTCGAGCCTGACGCGGATTCGCCAGCGGTGGGGGGAGGCGCGGTTCAAGGAGATATTGCGCCGCACGGTTCAGGCGTGCCTGGAGGCGCAGGTGGCGAAGGGGGAAGTGGTTCACATGGACGCGTCTTTGATACGTGCGGACGTGAGTTGGGAGAGTCTGGCGGCGCGCCACGCGGAGAAGGTGGTGCGGGAGAACGACTCGGCGGATGAGGCGGGGAAGAAGGGCGGGGGTTCGGGGCCTGTGAGCCGAACGGACCCCGACGCGCGCCTGGCGCGCAAGAGCGCTCGGGCGGGGTTCGAGCCGAGCTACAAGCACCACGCGGTGGTGGACGACGAGCGTGGCGTTGTCCTCGACGTAGAGGTGACGGCGGGGACGTTGAACGAGCGGGAGATGATGGAGCCGCAGTTGGATGCGGTTTGCGAGCTCACGGGTCGCGCGCCCGCGGTGGTGACGGCGGATAGTGGTTATGCGTATTCGAAGGTGTATGCGGGATTGGAGCGGCGTGGCGTCGCCGCGGTGATACCGGCGAAGAAGGAGCCTTCCCAGAGCCGTGTTCCGCTGCAGTTGTTCCGCTACGACGAGCGGCGCAAGGTGGTGAAGTGTCCGGGCGGCAAGACGCTGCGCCCCCGGAAGGAAACGGAGCGGGGGCGCTACTATGGTTCGAGGACGCGCGATTGCGCGGGCTGCGCGCTGAGGTCGGATTGTCTTCCCAAGTCGCACACGAGCAGGACGGTGCTGATTCCGCATGAATATCCGGCGCTGTTGCGCGCGCGCCGCCGCCACGCGCGCCGGGGGGAGGAGGAGGGCCGGCTGTGGCGCCGCCACATGGGGCGCTCGGAGGGCTACCACGGCGAAGCGAAGAGTCGGCACGGACTGGGGCGGGCGGTGCGCCGGGGCCTTGCGAACATGAGGATCCAGGCCTACCTGACGGCGACTGCGGTGAACCTCAAGCGGCTGGCCGCCGCTTTTGCGGCGGGTATATTCGCTCTGTGGAGGGCCTGGGCCGCCCGGAGACGCCGAATGCGCGCATATCGCGGCCTCACGCGCCGATTGGGCTTCCTCTCCGCCGCCGCGTGAGCCGCCATTCAGCCCGCTCCCGAAACAGGGTTTTTCAACAGGCCCCTTAACAGGGGGGTATAAAAAGGCAACACCCGCCGCCGATGGAGGAGCTTTTGTTTTTTCTTACCCCCCTGTTAAGGGGGGGGTAGGGGGGGGTGGTTTCGAAGAGGGAGGTCGGGGGTTCGCGCGAAAGCGGCCTTCCCGCTAAAGGTAATGTCCCCCAACGAGGACTTTTTCAACAGCCCCTTTGCGGGTTGTTGAAAAGGCCTGTTTCGAGACTGGGCGGATACTTGGGTCCACCCCCGAGCGTCGTTTTGGTCGTAAGCCTGATGTAGGGGCCGCATATATGCGGCCCATGACGGGCGGCGAAAAAAGGCCGGGACGCATATATGCGTCCCCTACAGACCAAACCTGACCGAAGGGGGCTTTTTCAACAATCCCCCTTTGAGGGAGGGGGAGTCATTTCATAAGCGTATGTCGATTGCGAATTCTGTTTTTGGGGGATTTTTCAAAGCTCCCGGAAGAGGGGGGTGTTCTGCGCCCAGGCGGACTCTAGGCGTGAGCCGGTCCGCGCCAGAAATGGGAAGCCGGATTCGAGAAGGGCCTAGAGCGGCCTCAAAACCGCGCGGGCGGGCGCGCCGTCGCGCCCCGGGAACAGGGCGGGCAGGGCGATGAGTTCGTAATCCCCCTCGGGCGCATCGCTCAGGTTCAGCCCTTCGAGCAGCACGACGCCCAGCGGCATCAGCAGCGAGTGGACGGGCACGTTGGGGTCGGGCGCGTCCACGCCGAGATAGTCCACGCCCAGCAGTTCCATCCCGTGGTCGTAGAGAAGCTGCCCGGCTTCTGCCGTCATGTGGCAGTAGTCGGGGCTGTAGGGTTTCGTCCACCACTGATCTTCCGAGTTCCGCGTCTTGATCAAGAAGCGCGTGGCGCCTTCGAGGTTCTTGGTCGCCAGTTCTTCCGCCGTGATGCACTCGTGGTTTTCGACCGCTATCACCCGGGCGGGACCCATGAGAGTCTCGAGGTTCAGCGTCTCGATGCCGCCCGCATCGTGCAGGTAGTGCATGGGCGCGTCGAGATGCGTGCCGGCGTGCACGCCGAATGTGACTTCGGTGAGGCAGACGTCGTCGCCTGCGTCAAAGGATTTGTGAAAGCGCATCGAAAGCCCGGGATTTCCGGGGTAGATGGGCATTTCGCCTTCCACTACGGGGACGGATATGTCGATGATGGCCATGGCTCTCCTCCGGCGGGATGGGGTGGGACAGGCGGGAGCAGATTACCAGAAAGCGGCGGCAGGTGTCCAAACGGGGGATTTCGAGAGGAGAGGACAAAGGGGAGGGTAACGAACGGAAAACGAGGTCCTTTTGAATCGTATAAAGATAGTTGATTGTGTGTGGTAATCTTATACGTGCGAAGCAGACGTATCCTGGAGAAATTCTTGACGAAGCGAAAACGGGAAGGAAGACGCGATGGGCACCCATCCTGTGAAAAACCGGCGCAAGGATAAACAGGCGAGCGAAACGGAAGAAACCGCCGAGGATGCGATTGATTTCGAGATAGCGGCGAAACGATGGCGCGATCTCAAGGAAGGCCGCGACTCGCTCGTTACGGATGAAGGACGGGTGGTCGTATCTTGGTTCTTCCCTACATCGCCGTAGGTCTTGGCGGCGGCCATTCATCAGGGGCCAGGAGTTTGCCGAATCCATAGTCCATGGATTTCTCGATTCTATCGAATCCATCATCCATCTTTTTATCGATGGTCTCGAATCGGTCGTCGACGTTTTTGAGATTCTGATTCATTTCATATCGCATCTCATTCATTGATTCCTGGGCGCCTGCAATCGTTTCCCGCATTTCATCAAGCGATTCCTGAATGCCGGCGAAGGCTTGCCTCGTTTCATCGTCCATGGACATTCCCCTGATAAGTGTATCAGCGGCGGGCGTGATAGCCAGACGCCTGCCATGGTCGCTCTGCACTTGGGCGGTGAAGATATATTCCACTGGCAATCAGGGTGATGTCAAATGGTATCGCCGTATGTTCGCCTCTATTGCCCATTTTTTTTCGGAAGACGAACCGGACGGCGATCACTCAAGCGCAGTCCAAGGGCGCTCGGTAAACCCCTACTCGTGCACGACCACGCTGCGGGCCACCTCGCCGTTCAGGAGCGCATCGTACGCCTCGTTGATCTGCTCGATGGGCCACTCCTTGGTGAGCAGGTCGTCGAGGTTGAGCTTTCCGGCCATGTAGAGGTCGATGAGCCGGGGCACGAAGATGCGCGGGTTGGAGGAGCCGTAGAGGGAGCCGATGAGGCGCTTTTCCTCCGTCACCAGGGAGACGGGGGGTATCGAGACCCTCGATTTCACGTCCGCGATGCCCACGATGACCGCCGTGCCGCCCGTGCGCACGCTCTCGAACGCGGTGGACATCACTTCGGGCACGCCGATGAGTTCGAAGGCGTAGTGCGCGCCCTTGCCGTCGGTGAGCGCGCGGATGGCCTCCACCGCGTCCTCATCGGAGGAGTTCACCGTGTGCGTCGCGCCGAATTTTTTCGCCATATCGAGCTTGTTCTGCATCAGGTCGACCGCGATGATGGGCTCCGCCCCGATCAAGGCCGCCCCCTGCACCGCGTTCAGCCCCACGCCGCCCGCACCGAACACGGCCACGCTCTCGCCCGGACGCACCTGCGCGCCGTTTACCACCGCGCCCACGCCCGTGATGACGGCGCAGCTCACCACCGCCGCTTTTTCGAGCGACATGTCTTCCCGAATCTTCATGACCGATTTCTCGGACATCACCGAATGGGAACTGAACGTGGAGACGCCCAGGAAGTGGTGCACCCTCTCGCCGTTGATGGAAAAGCGCGTCGTTCCGTCCGAGAGCGTGCCGTCGGCGCGCATGCGGATGCCCTCGCCGCAGATGGCGGGCCGGCCCGCGAGGCAGAGTTCGCACGCGCCGCAGCTGTAGCGCCAGACGGTGACCACGTGGTCGCCCGGCTTCACCGACGTCACGCCGGGTCCCACCTCTTCCACGACGCCAGCACCCTCGTGGCCCATGATGATGGGCGTGGGGACCGGGAACAGGCCCACCATGGCGTGGTGGTCGCTGTGGCAGACGCCGCCCGCGCGGTAGTGCACGAGCACCTCGCCTTCTTTGGGCGGTTCCACCTCGATGGGTTCGATGGTCATCGGTTTGCCGACTTCGTGGAAGATGGCTGCTTTCATGGGGTGCTCCTCGGTCGATGGGGATGCGCGAGGCTCATTGAACCCGGCGATATCGAGTGGGTTTTCGTATTTTTACCCGAAAAAGGCGCGAATTGCACACGCCGGGTTCCCTTCGGGCGTTGCAAGTCGGGGCGCATCCGTATATGCTCTTTGGAGGAAGTCCCTGCTAGGGGTGTATGTACTGAGAGCCTGGAATCGCGGGCAACCCTTGGAACCTGCACTGGGTAATTCCAGCGAAGGGAAGCGGGCCGAAGAATCCGGGTGTTTCTGGCCGCTCCCGAATCGCGGGGCGGCTTTTTTGATGGGAAGTTTCCGGGGAGATCAATTCTTGCGTGTCCGCGTGAACGGAGAGGACAGGGAACTGGAAGAGGGTGTGAGCGTCGCCGCTCTTCTCGATTCGATGTCGCTCGAAGTGAACGGCATCGCCGTGGCGCTCAACATGGAGATCGTCCGCCGGGGCGAATACGGGGACACGCATTTATCCGATGGGGATGAGGTCGAGATCGTCCGCGCCGTGGGCGGGGGCTGAGCATACGTGAAAACGGGCGCGGCCACCGAGCCTGCGCCGGGAGGGGGTGTGATGAGCACGTACGAGATTGGGGGCAGGACGTTCACTTCCCGCCTTTTGGTGGGTTCCGGCAAATATCCGAGTTTCGCCGTGATGCGCGATTCGCTCGAAGCGAGCGGGACGGAAATCGTCACCGTCGCGGTGCGCCGCGTGGACCTGGAAGACGATTCGTCCGAGGGCTTCTGGGCGCATTTCGATAAGGACAGGTATACGATGCTGCCCAACACGGCGGGCTGTTACGACGTGAAGAGCGCGGTGACGACGGCGCGGCTCGCGCGCGAGGCCACGGGCTCGGACTTCGTGAAGGTCGAGGTCATCGGCGATGAGGACACGCTCTTCCCGGACAACGAGGGCCTGCTGGAGGCGTGCCGGATCCTGCTGGATGACGGCTTCATCGTGCTGCCCTACTGCATCGACGATCCCGTCATCTGCAAGAAGCTGGAGCAACTGGGTTGCCACGCCGTCATGCCGCTGGCAGCACCCATCGGCTCGGGCCTGGGGATACGGAATCCCTATAACCTCAGGATCATCCTGGAGCAGGTGTCGGTTCCCGTCATCGTGGACGCGGGCGTGGGCACGGCTTCTGACGCCGCGGTGGCGATGGAGCTCGGCGCCGCCGCCGTCCTGATGCAGACGGCCATCGCGGGGGCCGACGATCCGGTGAAGATGGCGCGCGCCATGAACCTCGCCGTCGAGGCGGGCAGGCTCGCGCACGAGGCCGGGCGCATCCCCATGAAGCTCTACGCCACAGCGTCGAGTCCGCTGGCCGGCGTCATCGGCTCTTAGGGCTGATACCGGCGAGATTTTGGAATCATCATCGCTCGACCCGCTCTACCTCATCACGGACAGGAACGCTCCCCCATCGGGCGATCTCCCGGGCGCGCTGGAGGCGGCCCTAAGAGGCGGGGTGCGCTTCGTCCAATACCGGGAAAAGGATCTGCCCTATACGGAAAGGTTTAGCCTGGGGCGGGAGGTCGCCGCCCTCACGAATGAACACGGCACGCGCCTGATCGTGAACGGCGACCCGGAACTCGCAGCCGCCCTGGGCGCGGACGGCGTACACCTCGGTAAGGGCACGTTAAGCGTTTCGGCGGTGCGCGCGGGCGGGTATCGAGGCCTGATCGGCTATTCCGCCCATTCAGGAGAAGAAGCGGCGGGCGCGTTCGCCGAGGGCGCGGATTTCGCCACGCTCAGCCCCGTATTCCCCACCAACAGCAAATTCTCATCCGGCCCCCTCATGGGGATTGATAAATTTGAGCGTGAAGTTACTCTCGCGGGCGGCCCCGTCTACGCCCTGGGCGGCGTGGGGGCGGAGAACGCGGCAACGTGTCTCGCAAGAGGCGCGCGCGGCGTCGCCCTCATCGGCGCGATTCTTGCGGCGGACGACCCCGCCAGTGCGGCGCGGGAGGTGCGCGCGGCGCTTGCGAATTGATTCGTCCTGCCCGTATCCGCGCACACCTACTTGAGAAATCCGCGCGAATATCCAACAATAGCGGAAAATCGCCAAGGATATAAAATTTCTTGGTTGTTGTTTTTGGACTATTTATTCTTGTCCTCTATTTTTAGGGGTAGACCCGGAAATAGTGCTTGGAAAGAAATGAAAATGCAATGATTTTGTATGAACAGATCGAATTGCTACGCATCCATATTTCCGAACTGGAACAAGTTGAATATATCGGCACCCCTTTATTGGGCGGTGGGACAATGGACGCTTACACATTCAAGAAATATGTTTTGGTAGCAAGAGACATTCTGGCTTTCCTGAGTTTTGCGGATCCAGATGGGTCTATATTTCCGGAAATCAAGAGAGAAATTCGCTCCATTGAAGAAGATAAAGATATTTCATTGAAGCGCCTCCTAGGGATGATTGTTCACTTGAGCTACCTAGACCTCAATAATGACACTCCCCCAGAAACTTGCATCCTAGACGTAATAAACGACAGGGGGGAAAGGCATCGTGTTAAGTTGGGTGATTTTACATCAGCCTTAAATACACTTCTCTTGAAACCTCATCAGGTAGGTATTGCAGTGTGTTGCTTTACAGATAGGCACATCAAAAAAATGGAGTCGTGCGGGAAGGATAAAATCCCAGAGATGTTCTTGAAACATTGGAATACGGCTACCTCCTGCAATTTCGATTGGTTACTCGCCAAATTTTGCAAAGATTTTTCATTGGAACAAGCAATCTTGAAGGAAATTTTTCAGTTTTCCATGATTGCAGAAACCCCGGATTGCGTTGATCCCAGAAGCTACATTTTTCATATGAATCCTACGAGATTAGACCTAGGGAAAATGAGCACCTCGCTTACTTGGAGCGACAGAAAAGAGAGAAAGATAAAAATAGAGTCGGTTGGTGTTCGAAAGTTGATTTCTGTTATTCGAGGACACTTGGAATTGTATAATGTGGCTTAAATTCAAACTGAGCCACTACCAAATTTTCACATGACCGAGCCGGGAGGTACTCTCATGGTCGACGACAAACAGTTCGACACCTTGTTGCAGGAAAAACGGGTTTTCAAGCCAAGCAGGGATTTTTCCAAGCAGGCCCACATCCAGTCCATGGCCCAGTACCGGGAGATGTATGAGGAGTCCGTCAAGAGGCCCTCGCGGTTCTGGACGAAAGTGGCGAACAACTTCCACTGGTTCAAGAAGTGGGGGAAGGTCATGGAATGGACCGAGCCGCACGCCAAGTGGTTCGTGGGCGGGCAGACGAACATCTCCTACAACTGTCTGGATCGCCACCTCACCACCTGGCGCAAGAACAAGGCGGCCATCATCTGGGAGGGCGAGCCGGGCGATTCGCGCATCCTGACCTATCAGGAGCTTCACCGCGAGGTGTGCAAGTTCGCCAACGCGATGCGAAGCGTCGGCATCAGGAAGGGCGATCGCGTCATCATCTACATGCCGCAGACGCCGGAAGCCGCTATCGCCATGCTCGCCTGCGCGCGCATCGGCGCGCCGCACAGCGTGGTCTTCGCGGGCTTCAGTGCGAACTCGCTGAGGGATCGCATCGACGACTGCCGCGCCAAGGCCGTCCTGACGGCGGACGGGGGCTTCCGGCGCGGGAACATCGTGCCGCTCAAGAAGAACGCGGACGAGGCGTGCAAGGGTGCCAAATCCGTCAAGAAGATGATCGTGCTTCGCCGCACGGGCAACAAGGTATCCATGAAACGGGGGCGCGACCACTGGTATCACGATCTCATGGAGAACGCTTCCACCGATTGCCCCGCCGCCAAGCTCGATTCCGAACACCCCCTCTACATCCTCTACACCAGCGGCACGACGGGCAAGCCCAAGGGCATCATGCACACCACGGGCGGGTACATGTGCGGCACCTACCTGACTTCGAAATACGTGTTCGACTTGAAGGATGAGGACACCTACTGGTGCACGGCCGACATCGGCTGGGTGACGGGACACAGCTACATCATCTACGGCCCGCTGCTGAACGGCGCTACGTCCGTCATGTACGAGGGAGCGCCCAACCACCCCGATCCGGGGCGTTTCTGGGACATCGTGGAAAAATACAATATCAACATCTTCTACACCGCGCCCACCGCCATCCGCGCGTTCATGAAGTGGGGCGACGACCATCCCAACGGGAGGGACTTGTCCTCCCTGCGCCTGCTGGGCACGGTGGGCGAGCCCATCAACCCCGAAGCCTGGATGTGGTACCACAAGGTCATCGGCGGGGAGCGCTGCCCCATCGTGGACACCTGGTGGCAGACCGAGACGGGCGCCATCATGATCACGCCGCTGCCCGGCGCCACGCCGACCAAGCCCGGCACGGCCACGCTTCCGTTTTTCGGCATCGTGCCCGACGTGGTGACGAAAGACGGCGTATCGGTAGGCCCCGAGGGCGGCGGCCTGCTCGTCGTGCGGAAACCCTGGCCCTCCATGCTGCGCACCATCTGGGGCGACGACGCGCGCTACAAGAAGCAATACTGGAGCGACGTGAAGGGCTGCTACTTCACGGGCGACGGCGCGCGGCGCGACAAGGACGGCTACGTGTGGATCATGGGCCGGGTGGACGACGTCATCAACATCTCGGGCCATCGCCTCGGCACGATGGAGGTCGAGAGCGCGCTCGTGGCGAACCCCGACGTGGCCGAGGCCGCCTGCGTGGGCATCCCGCACGAGATCAAGGGCGAGTGCATCGCCGCCTTCGTCACCATGAAGGGCGCGAACAGGAAGAACGACAGGCTCGAGAAAAAGCTGAAAGAATGGGTGGTCAAGGAGATCGGCGCCATCGCGCGGCCCGACTACATGCGCTTCACCGACGCGCTGCCCAAGACGCGGAGCGGGAAGATCATGCGGCGGCTCCTGCGCGATATCGCCTCGGGAGCGGACCAGATCGGCGACACCACGACGCTCGAGGACATCTCCGTCCTCCAGAGCCTCCAGCAGTACCAGGACGAGTAGGGGACGTCGGGCAAATAGGTCGGAAGTTTTATTGGTAGGGGACGCATATTATGCGTCCCTTACTTGTATTGAGGTAGACACGATTACATTTTTTGAGGAGGTATCTTGAAGAATGAGCTTAGAAGAAGTCTTGAAAAAGGCGGTCGAGCGCGTCCACGGAAGTGATTTGAAAGACGAAGAGGACAGCAAGCAGATTATAGAATCGATTTTGAGCAAATTAGGTTGGGATATTCATCATAAGAATGATGTGGAGAAGGAGTACGTCACGAAACGCAATACAGAAAAGAGGGGTAAGGATTCCAGCGTAGATTACGCGCTAAAAAGTAGTTACCAAGCCCCGGAAGTTTTTATCGAAGCCAAAAAAATTGGCAAAGCCGATGACAAGGCAGAGGAACAATTATTTGAATATGCCGCGAATGAAAAAGTTCTGTTCCTCGTTTTGACAGATGGACAGACTTGGACATTTTACGCAGGCGACAAAATAGGCAGGCGAGATGATAAGCCTGTTGATAGGCTGATCTGTCGAGTGAAATTGGACAGCAATGAACAGGAGCAAATCAAGGAATATGCCTCTAGTCTAAGTGCATATTTACGCAAGGATCGTATCGTTACTAAAAAAACTGCTGAAAATAAGGCAAAAAAGCAATACGACAATAACATGAATCTCAAAAGGGCATGTGAGGCTATTCCGGTCGCTTGGCAACAGCTTGCGGAAACTTCGAATACAACCCTTTGTAATTTGCTTGCTAAAGGAGTAAAGAACCAATGTGGAACCAAGCCGAAACTTGAGGATATAGAGGCGTTCTTGAAGGGCCTTCGTCCCGGTTCCGCACCAACGACCCCTCATCGTCGGGCGAGTCAGTCAGCTACTACCTTGCCATTCCAGTCGTCGAAATCAGCCTCCATCCCATCACAATCAGCGGTCGGCAAGAAATCCAAACTCGTTGGTTTTTCCCTTGACAAAGAATCTTTTAATACCAGTTCTGCGAAAGAAACGCTGGCTGAAATACTAAAAAAGTTGCAAGACCGTGATCCCGGCTTCATGGACCGCCTTGCGAAGGAAACAGTAGGAAGGAAACGGAGGTTAGTGGCGAGAGACCGCAATGACCTTTATGACGACCCCAAGTTCGTAAAGCAATCATCACTGGATTTGCAGAATGGATGGTGGCTAGGGCACCATCTCAGCACAGCGCAAGTCCAACGATACATAAAAACCGCCTGCGAAGTCGCGGGCGTGAAATACGGAACCCAGTTGACTCTGATTGAGCGCTAACTCCCAAGTATCCTGAAAAGCATTGGAAACAATTAAGAATGTTTTATACGCGGCTTCGCCGCTACTCAGGGTGAGGCGGAGTGCCGGGCCGCGTGGTTTTCGAGGGGAGACGCTCTCCCGTCCACCGGGAGAGGGTTCCTCCGGGATTCCCGGCGATTTGGCGGCGCGCGCGGGGACATGGTATCGTGGCTGTGCGCGAGGACTTCAAAGACCCATCTGAATCTTCATTCTGAGAGATGGGGGCGAGAGATGACGGATTACCAGTTCTACATGTTGTTGGCCACGGCCGCCGGTCCCTTGGTGGCGCTCGGCGTCGGCGGCGCGCAATGCCTGCTGATCTTCAGCGGACTCCGGCAGATGCGGGCGGCCTCGCGCGCGCGGGAACAGCTGCACGCAGAAACCATGGCGGCCATGGAATCGCGGCACGAGGAAACCATGGCGGCTTTGGAGAAGCAGCATGCCGAAAACATGGCTGTGCTGAAAGAACTCATCCGCCGCACCGGAAACGGGGCCGAATGAGCGTGGTTCATGGCGGGCCGCGAGGACTTCAAAGACCCATCTGATTCTTCATTCGGAGAGATGGGGCGAGAGATGACGGATTACCAGTTCTACATGTTGCTGGCCACGGCCGCCGGTCCCGTCGTGGAACTCGCCGTCGGCGGCGCGCAATGCCTGCTGATCTTCAGCGGACTCCGGCAGATGCGGGAGGACTCGCGCGAGTACGAGAAGTTACGCGAAGCGAGAATGGCGGGCATGGAATCACGGCGCGCCGAAACGATGGCGGCTCACGCGGAAACGATGGCGGCTATAGAAAGGCAACATGCCGAAAACATGGCTGCGCTGAAAGAACTCATCCGCCGCACCGGAAACGGGATCGAGTAATCGATCCGCAAGGGGAAGTGATTTCGAAGCGTATTACCTCACACGTCTCCTCACCCCGCCTTGCCGAGCATCTCTCTCGCGTGCTCTCGGGCGGCGTCGGTGATTTCGAGGCCCGTTCCCATGCGGGCGATCTCCTCCACGCGCTCATCGTCATCCAGAACCTCTACGCGCGTCTGCGTGCGCTCCCCGGCGACGTGTTTTTCCACCCGGAAATGGCGATCACCCAGGCTCGCGACCTGCGGCAGGTGGGTGACGACGAGCACCTGATGGCTCGCCGATACCCCTTTCAGTTTTCTGCCCACGACCTCGGCCACCGCCCCGCCGATCCCTGCATCCACCTCGTCGAAGATGAGGGTGGGGATCAAGTCGGCGCGCCTTAAGACGGATTCCAGGGCCAGCATCAGCCGCGATAGTTCACCGCCCGAGGCGACGCGGCTTAAAGAGCGCGGCGGCTCGCCGGGGTTGGGTGAGAAGTGAAACTGCGCGCGGTCGACGCCGTCGGCGCGAACGGCCACGGGGCGTCCTTCCACGTGGATGAAGCCCTCGGGGTCTTCCTGATGCGTGATGAGCGTCTGGAATTTCGCGCCCGTGAGGCCCAGTTCACCCAACGCCTCTTCCATGCGGGCATCGAGGCTTTCTGCGGCGCCTGCTCTTTTCTCGGAAAGAGCGAGGGCGGCTTTTGCGAGTTCGGCCCTGATCGAGTCGCGCTCCTCCACGAGGCGCGCCTCGGTCCCCTCCTCATCCGAAATTGCGGCGAGGCTGCTCCGGCACTCCTCGAGATACGCGAGGCATTCCGCCTCGTCGCTCCCGTATTTCCTGATCATCTCTCTTATCAGCGCGCGTCTGGCTTCCAGGGCTTCGAGGCGTTCGGGGTCGTGCTCGATTCCATCTGTGTAATCGCGGAGCGAATCGGCAAGGTTCTCAAGCTGCGCTTGTGCGGATGCGGCTTCCTCCGCAAGGGAAGCCAGTGAATTATCGAGTTCACTCATGCCTTCGAGTTCGCGCAGGATTTCTCCCGTTTTTTCGACGACCGACCCTTCCGCCTCATGGAGCCGCTCATAAAGCGACGCCGCGCCTTCTATCAGGCGGCCCGCGTTCCTGAGCCTCGGCAGTTCGGTCTCAATCTCCGAGAGTTCACCTGCGCGCAGGGCTGCTTTTTCCAGTTCCTCCACCTGGAAGCGCAGGAGGTCCGCCCTCTGGGCGCGTTCGCGCACGCCTTCGCGGTGCGCGTTCAGTTTTTCCTCTGCAGTTTTCAGTTCGCGCACCATCTCGCCCAGGGCGGCTCTTTCTCCGCTAGTGTCCGCAAAGTCGTCCAGCAGCCCCAGGTGGGATACGGGGCGCAGGAGGCTTTGGTGCGCGTGCTGGCCGTGGATGTTCACGAGGCGCTCGCCCACCCGGGAGAGCAGCGAGGCCGTGCCGAGGACACCGTTTAAGTAGATACGGCTTCTTCCCGCCTCCGCCACCCGGCGCCGCACGATGAGTTCACCGCCATCTTCCATTTCCACGCCCGCTTCTTCGAGCAGGGAGCGGGCCGAAATACCGCCTGCGGTATCGGGTATCTCGAAGAGCGATTCGACGACGGCCTCTTTTGCGCCCCCCCGAACGAGGTCGCCCCCTGCGCGGGCGCCCAGGGTGAGGTTCAGGGCGTCGAAGATGATGGATTTCCCGGCGCCCGTCTCGCCCGTCAGGACGTTCAGGCCAGAGCCGAAGGCGATTTCCAGGTCGTCGATGATGGCGAAATTCGTGATCTTGAGGAGGCGGAGCATGGGAGTTACATCTTCCGCCCGCCGCGCGGGTGGGTCTCCCACAAGAGCTTTTCTCTCAAGGTCTGAAAAAAATCCGCACCCCTGGGCCGGATGATCCGCACGGGGGTGCGGCTTTTCCGGATTTTCACCGAATCGCCCGCTTCGAGTTCGCAACCCGGGAAGCCGTCGAGCGTGAGGAGAACCTCTCGTCCTTCCGCTTCGGTATCCGGGAAGATCGTGATTTCAAGCTCCGTCTCGGCGGGAACGACGATGGGCCGGTTGCTGAGCGTGTGCGGGCATATCGGGTTGATGAGCATCACGTTCAGATCGGGCAGCACGAGCGGCCCGCCCGCGGAGAGGGAGTAGGCCGTGGAGCCCGTGGGTGTGGCGACGATGAGGCCGTCCGCGCGGAAATAGCCCAGATGCCTGCCTTCCATCTGAACCTCGTATTCGACCATGCGCGCCAGAGGCCCGGTGGTGAGCACGATATCGTTCAGCGTATCGGACAGCGCAGGCGCCGCGCCCCCGTTGATTTGAACCTCCGCGCCGAGGCGCATGCGCGATTCGATGGAAAATTCTTTTTTTATCAGTATCCGCTCGAGCGCCGGGTAGAGTTCGGCCTGGGGGATGTCCGCCAGAAAGCCCAGGTGCCCGGTGTTGATGCCCAAAAGGAGCGGGGATTCCGCCCCGATGTTGTGCGCGGTGCGCAGCATGGAGCCGTCGCCGCCGAAGACGATGACCAGGTCGGCGCGCTTGACGACCTCCTCGCGCGCGGCGCCCGTTTCCTCTCCCGCCATCCGGGCCGTGTCCAGATCGAGATGGACCTCGAAGCCTCTCTCCTTCAGCCAGGCGGTAAGGCCGGTGAAATCGAGCGGGCTTTTTTGCGCCTCCGCCCATGCGGTCAGTGCGATGCGCTCAATGTTCGTCGCCACGTGATGAATCTCCCGAATCAGCCTCGGTGGCAAGGTATCCCAGGGTCTGCGCCCCGGCAACCGCATGCCGAAAACGAGCACGGCGGAACTAATACCCTTAGTCTAACTATTTATATGATGAATCTTCGTTGGACAATGATTAGTTTCGCGGTGCTATATGCTTGGGCGGCGTTTTGCCGTTTATCCAGTCGACGATAGCGGCCACGGTTTCACGTTCCACCCCAAAGAAGCCATGCTGACTTCTGGCTTGGCACGGTCGGCTTTTGGGTTCACGTCCTCCGCTCACTGTAACAAAATGCTTGCGCGGATTGTCGGGCAGTTCATAGAAAATTCCTTGAGCGGCGTCGTCGTAAGACGTTGCTCGGCATCCATCGTCGATGTGATGAACAACCAGCGTCGGTCGTTTGATCCGGCTTGCATCATGGACGACTTCGTTCATGCTCGCAGTCAATATATAGCCTTTGACGTTTGGATGCTCCATGACGGTTGCTAGGTATCCTACGGAAAGCGTGCCCCTGCTGGTTCCTGCCAGATAGACGCCGCACGACTTTTCCTTTTTCGTGAGAAAATCCACTGCCGCGCGTATATCCTCGTGATGTTCTTTCGAAGTACGGTAGGAATCGCTCAACATTTTCTTGTCCGATGGAAAGTCAAGCAGAACGGTAATGAGCCCCTCTCTGGCGAAAAGCGGCGAACTTCTGATGAGAAAGTTTCCTCCCAGCCTCAAGCGCCCGCCCTTACGTTTCGTAATCCGCGCCGTTTTTCCGCCGATGAACAACATCACCGCCAAACATCCCGTCTTTTCTCTTTTGGCAACCAGAAACCTTTGCTTGACTCCCGGGCGAGTGGGTATCTTGATGGCTTCCCACAGCAGCGTAGCGTCGGGGTCCCTGAAATCGGCATGGGGAATGACGTGTAGGTACTTACGCTCAATCATGTCCGCATGTCCGAATGGAACACCAAAAAAGATGAACAGAAATACCGCCGTAATAATTCGTTTGAAGTGCATTTCAGACCTTTCTCTGTTTCGATGTTTTGTCAAATGTTATCTACCTGGGGAAGCGGAAATATGCGTGATTATATATTTCCCAGAAGCCATTGCTTGATACAAACACATCCCCGCCGTTCACCCGCGCGCCTGCAACGCGGCGTCTTTTCTTCGCTGGGGCAGACGCCGCCAGTAGCGGCAGGCATCCTGCAGGGGGCAGCCCGCGCAGAGTTTGATGTCTCTTTTGCTCGGACAATGCTTCAAGATGCCCATCCGCGAGATGGCGAAATCGTAGCGCACCGGGTCGTCGGGGTCGATGCGCTTCAGGTTTCTCGTGATCTCGAGCGCCATCTTGAGGTCGGGCGTTTTCCTGTCGGTGAGGCCCAGCAGGCGCCCGATGCGTGCGATGTGGGTGTCGAGCGGTATGATGAGCTGATGGGTTTTCGGCGTCTTCCAGAGGCCCAGGTCCAGGCCGTCGTCGGGCCGCACCATCCACCTGAGAAACAGGTGGAGACGCTTGCACGCGCTGCCGCTCGCGGGATCGGGCAGGAGATAGTGAATGCCGCGCTCGATTTTCGCGTCCGCGGGCGCCGCCGGGAGGGAGCGGAACAGGCGCTCCCTGAATCTTTTGAGCGCCCCCTGGAGCGTCTCCTCCTCGGCGCAATAGCCTTTGAGGAAAAGCGCTTCGAGCGATCCCTCGTTCCTGAGCGCGGCCCCGATCGCCTGGGCGAAAACGCCGATGGCCTCGGGACCCACCCAGCGGTGGTAGAGACCTTCGAAGAGGCGGGCGCTCTCCTCGGGAAGATGGCTGCGCAGCGCGTCGGCGGGCCGGGGGCCGAGGCGCTCCATGATGCGCTTTACGCTCATCCGTATCGCGGCGGCGTTGCCGAAGGCCAGGGATGCGCTCAGAAACGCCGCGACCTCGCGATCCCGCGCGCCCCGGTAGGCGTGCGCAAGGCCGAGCGGGTCGGTGGCCAGATAGCCGTCGTGATAGGCGTGGGCGAGCGCGTCCAGCTTCTCCTTGAGAAGCGGCACGTCTCCCGCCCTGAGAGGCACTAGAACGCGCCCTTGGAATCCAGCAGCAGGGTGACGGGGCCGTCGTTCACGAGTTCGACTTCCATCATCGCGCCGAAGCGGCCCGTCGCGACGCGAACCCCGAGATTTTCGACCCGCGCGACGAATCGCTCATACAGAGGCTCCGCCTGCTCGGGCGGGGCCGCGGCGATGAAGGCGGGACGCCTTCCCTTTCGGCAATCGCCGTGCAGGGTGAACTGGCTGACGACGAGCATCGCTCCGTCCGCGTCGAGAAGCGAGAGGTTCATTTTCTGCGCCTCATCGGGGAATATCCTCAAGTTGGTGGTTTTATCGGCGAGGAAATCGACGTCTTTTTCAGTATCCTCGCGTCCGACCCCCAGGAAAACGAGGAGTCCGCCCCGGATTTCTCCAACGATCTCGGAATCCACACGGACACAGGCCTTGCTCACGCGCTGAACGACGGCTCTCATATTCGTTTGTCCCGCGGGGTCATTTTATTATCTCCGGGCCAGCGCTATCCCTGTTCCACCGTATGCCGGCGATGGGTCCAGAATATACGGCGAGTCTCTTGAAATTCAACGCCTTGAAACATCGCCCCGCCCGCGCGGCGTTTTCAAGTTCCCTTTGTCGTTTTCCTTGGTTGAAATGCGGGGAGCAATGTGCGAGAAATCATTTGCGAATTTTTCGCACCATTCATTCACATATAGCGAATGCGGCATCATATCCTAGCCACAATCGGGGCGGCCATTGTCCAGCGCGGAAAAATTGTCCAGAAAAAAAGTGTTCACCACGTTCGAAGTCGCGGAAATTTGCGACGTCACGCCGGTCACGATTCAAAACTGGATAGACAAGGGCTGGCTGCTCGCATACCGAACGCCGGGAGGCCATAGAAGGGTGAGGAAAGAGGCGCTTCTCTCTTTCCTGGAATCACGCGACATGCCCCATCCCTTTCGGGAAAAGGGGGGTGTTCCCCGGGTGCTCATCGTGAATGGCGATCAGGGCCTTGCCGACTCTCTCAAAGAAGCGCTCTCGTTGGATGAGCCGGGCTATGAAATTCAGGTGGCGCACGACGGGTTCCGGGCCGGTGTCCTCTATTCCAGTTCGCATCCGGATGTGGTGATACTCGATCTGAATCATTCCAGCGTGGATGGTTACGAGGTGTGCCGCCAGATAAAACAGAGCGAGGCCGGCGGCGAAACGTGCGTCGTGGCGCTCGGCGGCGTCGATGGGGACGAACGCAGGCGCATTCTCGATATGGGCGCGGCGCATTGCCTCCCCAAGCCGGTGGACTCCGTGGGTCTCAGGAATCTGGTGAAAGAGGCCGTCCTGAATCGCTGGAGGTCCCCTTAGGCGCGTTCGGCATCGGGAGCCAAATCGGCGCAGCCCCGTGATTTTCATGGCGTGGGCTTGTGGTAACGCCCGTGTCGGGCTGAAATGTGTTGCTAGTTCTCCTCGGGCGCATCCTCATCGGCGCCCCGGTTTCTCAGAAAACGCTCCAGTTCCCTGGCCAGCTCATCTCCCGAGGGAAGCTCGCCCGGCTGGGTTTCTTCATCGAAGCCGTCGTCTCTGAGTTTTAGCTGTTCCACGTAGTCTCTCACCGATTTGTTCTTGTCGAGCGCCTCGTCGACTTTCTCTTCGAATTCATGCGCGCCCGCCTCGAGCTCGGAGAGATTGAGGGGGTAGGAGAGAAACTCGCTGAGCCGCTCCACGAGGGCGAGCGCCGCCTTCGGGTTGGGCGTCACGTTCACGTAGTGGGGCACGTTCGCCCATACGCTGACGGCGGGGAGGTTTTCGTCGCGGAACAGGTTGTTCAGCACGCCGACGATTCCGGTGGGTCCCTCATAGCGCGAGGGTTTGAGGCCCAGTTGAGAGGCGAGATCGGGGTTCGTGGAGGTGCCGGTAATCCGGACCCTGCTTCGGTGGTAGACGTCGGCGAGCAGGGCGCCCACCGTCACGGCCATCCGCACCCGGCATTCGCGCACCATGGACAATATGATTTTCGAAAAGCGCTCCCATTGCAGATGAGGCTCCACGCCCAGGAACACCACCACATCGTGTTCGAGGTTCGGCGTCTCGCATGCGTAGAACGTGTTCGAGGGCCAGGTGATTTTCCGGCGGCTGTCCTCATCGAGGCTGACGTGGGGCCGCATGTCCTGAAAATTGTAGAACGGGTCGGAATCGATCCGGGCGAATTCCGACCCCCCCATTTTCTCGGTGATGAAACTGGCGGCGGTCGTGGCGGCGCTGCTGGCGTCGTTCCAGCCCGCGAAAGCCATGAGTAAAGCGGGGTCTCTGAGCTTCGGCGTTTCCTTGATGTCGAGATGTTCCATTTGTTTGTCCCCCCAGTCCGCCTTATGAATCCAAGAACAAAGACTTTATCGGTTCAAGGAGAAAAGAAAGAAAACCATTGTATGAGGTCTCGGGAGGGGATTCAATCCTTTATTTCGGGGATTCTCGTGCGGCGTTTGATGGAGGCGCGCCGGTGGGATATAAATTTTCAGCCCGTGAGCCTGCGGCGTTTTCCGGCGGGGGGAGGCGATCTTCCTTCTTCCGGGGCGGAGATGTAGAGGAGCGGGCCGAATGCGGGTGGAACGTGAGGGATCGGTTATGAACGCCCCTGAATCGTCGGATATGAAGGATAAGGTCGTCCTGGTGACCGGCGGCTCGCGCGGCATCGGCGCGGCCATTGCGAGGCGATTCGCGCGCGAGGGCGCGCATCTGGCCTTGAACCACAGGGACGGGAAGGGGAGGTCCGTCCAGATGGCGGACGAACTTTGCCGCGAGTTTGAGGCCGCCGGAGGACGGGCGGTCGCCATCCCTGCGGACATTTCGAAAAAAGACGCCGTAAAGGCCATGTTCGCGCAGGTGGAAGAGGAGTTCGGGCGACTCGACGTGCTCGTCCTGAACGCGGCGCGCGCGCCCTTCAAGCCGTGGGAGAAGCTCCTGGAGCGCGACCTCAAGCTCTTGGTGGAGACGAATTTTCTGGGCAACGTCTTCTGCCTGCAGGGGGCGCTTCCGTTGCTCTCGCGCCGGGGCGGGACCGTCGTGTTCATATCGAGTCTGGGGGGCCGCTTTTATCACCCCGAATACCCCCTGGGGCCCATGAAGGCGGCCATGGAGGCGGCGGTCACGCATTGGGCGGAAAGTTTCGAGGAGAGAGGCGTATCGGTCAACGCCGTCTGCGCGGGGCTGGTGAAGACCGATTCGTTCAAGACGCTGCGCATGGTTCAGCCGGAGCTGGAAGAGCTGCCCGAGCGTTATTTCGTGACGCCGGAAGAAGTGGCGGAATCGGTCTATTTTCTCGCGGGCGCCGGCGCGGCTTCCATACGCGGGCAGACCCTCGTGGTCGACAGGGGACTCAGCAACCGCCTGAACCGCCCCCCGGGGTGATGGAGCGGGGGAGATTCCTCGGAGAAGGTTGATTTTCGTTCCCCTCCTTGGTTGTATACGCTTGGATGCGTGGGGGAGGTTTGCATGCGTCCCTACACGAGGACGGGCCGCGCTTGATCGTTACAGAGGACTGCTATGTCGCAAAACCTGGTATCAGACGATACGATTTTGGAAGAGGTGAAAAAGGCGATCGCCCACACCACGGGAATCGACGAGGAAACCATCGAGCCGGACAGCTCCCTGGTGGACGACCTGGGCGTCTTGTCGCTCGATTTTCTGGACGTGAACTTTCGCCTCGAGCAGGTGTTCGGCATCAAGATGGCGCGCAATTTCGTTCTGGAACACGTGGAGGAGATGTTCGGCGAAGGCGTGGCCATCAACGAGGAGAGCGAGGTGACGGAAACAGGTGTCGAGGTCTTGAAGCTGCGCTTGAACGAAGCCGCTGCGGATCTCGAGCCCGGCATCCCCGTGGATGAGCTGCCGGCCCTCGTTACGCCGAAGACGCTGGCGGGCGCGGTGCGCGACGTACTGAACTGCCTGCCCGAGAAGAGCCCGGCGGGGGCGGACTGGAAGGCCGAGGATGGAACGCGCATCGTATGCGCGCAGACGAACGAACCCGCCGCTTTGCCCGGCGGCGATGAAGTGGTCCAGAACTGGCTGAACCGGGTGCAGGAAGAAAGGGGCCTCTTCTCCTCCTGAGGCCGCAGGCTTCATTCAAGCCGTTTTACCGGGAGAACATGTGAATGGCCGGTAACGACAGGCGGGTCGTGATCACCGGATACGGGGCGATGACGCCCCTGGGCAAGGACGTCGCCTCCACGTTCGACGCCGCTCGTGAGGGACGCTCGGGAATCGACGTGGTCCGCCGCTTCGACCCCGAAAAGCTACCCTGCCGCATTGCCGGCGAGGTGGACGACGAGTGGATAGCCTCGCAGGAGAACGGTGCTGCGCGCAGGCTCGATAAATTCTCCACCCGGGGCGTGCGGATGATGCGCGTGGCCGTATCCCAGGCGGCGCAGACGGCGCGCTTGGGCGAAGTTCCCGAGAGAAAGCGAGTCGGCGTCGCGCTCGGCTCCCACGGCGATCACCCCCATGTCGAAGAGTTGCTCCGCATCTTCCCCTACTGGAAGCCGGAAGGCAGCGATCCCTTACAGGGCGGGTGGGACATCGAAGGCCTCAAAAGCCGCGGCGCCTATGATCTGATGACGTTTTTCAGAAGAAAGTCCGACGTGGCGACTTCGGTCGTCGCCTTGGATTTCGACTGCCGGGGTCCCATGGTCTCCATCTGCTCGGCTTGTGCGGCGGGGGCGCAGGCGATCGGCGAGTCGGTGCGCCTCATCCGCGACGCGAAGGCGGACGTTATGGTGGCGGGCGGCTGCGAGGCGCCCATCACATACGTGGGGTTTCTCGGGTTCGTCCTGCTCACCGCGCTGGTGGAGAGATACGAAACCCCGCAGAGCGCGTCCCGTCCCTTCGACAGGAGGCGGAACGGCTTCGTGATGTCCGAAGGCGCGGGCGCGATGATACTCGAGAGCTACGAACACGCGCGTGCACGGGGCGCCGAGGTCCTCGGCGAAGTGCTCGGCTACGGCGATTCATCGGATGCGTTTCGCATCACCGACATGCACCCTAAGGGTCTCGGCGCGGTGTTCGCCATGAAAAAGGCGATCGAGGATGCGCGAATCACGCCCGATCAAGTCGAATACGTCAACGCGCACGGCACCTCGACGCCCAAGAACGATTCCACCGAAACCAGGGCCATCAAGGAGGTGTTCGGCGCCCACGCGGAGAAGATGCCCGTCAGTTCCAACAAGTCCATGATCGGCCACACCATCGGCGCGGCGGGAGCCGTCGAAGCGATTCTGGCCGTGGAGGGGATGCGCCGCTCGGAGATTCTGCCGACCATCAACTACCAGAACCGCGATCCGAAGTGCGACCTCGACTACGTGCCCAACGAGACGAGGACGCAGGCCCATCGCGTGGCTCTCTCCAACAGCTTCGGTTTCGGCGGGCAGAACGCCTGCCTTTGCCTGGGTGGTCCCGAGATCGCGTGAATTTTCCGTCCATTCCGATCACCGGCGTCGGCCTCGTAACGGCGGCGGGTCGAGGCGCCCAACCCGCCTGGGAGGCCCTTTGCGCGGGCCGCTCCCTCCTTGCTCCGGATGCTGATCCCGAACTCGCTGGCTTCCCCCCCATCGAAACAGCGCAGTGCGCGCGAATCGACCCCGAATCGGTCGGCGCGTATCGACGTGCGGCGAGAATCATGGGCCACCATACCCACATGCTCCTGGCGGCGGTTCAAGATGTGATGGCCGACGCCCCTGCCGACCCGGAGATGACGGAGGAAGATATCGCCTTTTTCGCTGGCATGGACTCTGTCGATCCGGATAAAGACGATTTGGTAGGCGCAGTGAGGGAATCGGAAGATCTGGTGGATTTGGGGCATTTCTTCAGCGAGGGGATGGACGCCATCCCCCCGCTTTGGCCGCTCGGCATGTTGAACGCGATAGCTTTCAGCCAGGCGGCGATTCAGCACAGGTGGCGGGGCGAGAACGCCGTTTTCAGCACGGGCCCGGAGGCGACGGCGCGCGCCCTCTGCGAGGCGGCGGACTCGGTCGGATCAGGCAAGTCGAGGCTCGCTCTGTGCGCCGGCGTAAGCGGGGTGGTTTCCGCAAGAATGCTGGCCCGCGCGAAGCGGCGGGGCGCGTGGCCCGCTGCGGGCGGACTCGGAGAGGGCGCGGGCGTGATTCGCTTCGAGAAGACCGAAGTTGCCCATTCGTCCAAAATTCTTGGCTGGTTCAAGGGCCAATCTTCTGTGCGCGCGTTAAAAAAAAGAGGCGGCCTCGTCCGGGCAATTCAAGAGTCGGCCCAGGGCGCGCTCGCGTGTGCCGGTCTCAAGCCCGAGGGAGTGGACCTTCTCGTGATTCATGGGGAGGGGGAATCTCGGGCGGATGGCGCCGAGGCGGAAGCGGTTTCCGCCGTTTTCGGCGGCCACAAGCCTTGGGGGCTTGCGACGAAGGGCGTATTCGGCCACCTTTGGGGGGGAAGCCCGGCGCTGGACCTGATTATGGCGATGAAAGCCCTGGCCGAAGGCGCGGCGCCCCCATCTCCCGCATCGGAGAAGGAATTATTCCGGGATGCGGCAGATGGCTCCAGGCGGGATGAGCTCCGAAACGCGCTGGTGCTTCTCCAGGGCTTCGACGGCGTATGCTCGGGGCTGGTGGTGGGAAAAGGCGCTTGACGGGAGAACGGGAAATTGCGGTTTCTCTTTTTCGATCAGATCAAGGAGATGGTGCGCGGCGAGCGGATCGTGGGCGTCAAGACGTTTCCGCTCTCAGAAGCATATTTGAACGCCCATTTCCGGCGCGCGCCCCGGGTGCCCGGCTCGATCCTCATCGAGGCGATGGCGCAGATCACGGGGTGGCTCGTAATCTACACCTATGATTTCAAGACCTCGTGCGTCATCTCGCTCATCGACGACGTGGAGGTGGCGAACGACCTGCGACCGGGCGTTACCGTGGAGATTCATGGCGAGATAATCGACACGAACGAACGGGCGAGCCTGTGCCGCGCGCGTATCGAAAAAGACGGTGTCGCTGTGGCCAAAGCCGAGCGGTTCGTGTATCCCCACTTTCCCAATGACGATCCAGAAAGCCTCAAGGAGCGCTTTAGAAGCTACGGCTGGCTGGCGTTCGAGGAGACGGCATGAGCGCGCAGGTATTCATCACCGGCCTCGGCATGGTGACCTCTTTGGGCGCCGACGTGGAGACTTGCTGGCGGCGGGCGCTGGCCGGTGAATCGGGCCTCGCGCCGATCACGTCTTTCGACGCGAAAGCGCTGCCCGTCGCCGGAGCGGGCGAGGTTTCTGAGGAGACGCTCCGCGCCATCCGGGAGAGGCTTCCCGAGGAATATGCGGGCGAGGGGGAGCGCAGGGTGTTGTTCGCGCTCGACGCCGCGCAGAACGCGATGACGGACGCCGGGATGCGCCCCGGCGATTATGCCCCCGAGCGCGCGGGCGTGGTGATGGGGACCGGGCTGAGCAGCTACCGGCTGGAGGATTTCGCCGCCTGGGCGGACCCTGAAAACGGCTTCGACGCCGTCCGCTTCGCTGAAGAGCTTGAGATGACGCAAGTCTCCGGCTACTTCAACAACCCGCCCGAGCGGGCGACCTCCCTGATGGCGGAGTGGTTCGAACTCGCCGGTCCCACCGGCACGATCACCTCCGCCTGCGCGGCGGCGGGTCAGGCGATTGGCCTCGGGATGCGCATGATCCGAAGGGGCGAGGCGGACGTGGTTCTTTGCGGCGGGGCCGATTCGATGATCCATCCCGTCGGGATGGCCATATTCCTCCTGCTGGGCGCGGCGTCCAAATCGAAAGACCCCATCTGCCGTCCTTTCGACAGAAGACGCTCCGGCCTCGCCGTGGGCGAAGGGTCGGGCGTGGTGGTTCTGGAGTCGCAAGACCATGCGCGCGCGCGGGGCGCTGCGCCCTACGCCGTTCTATCGGGCTACGGCGCGAGCATGGACGCGCACCAGGTGACGGCCCCGCACCCGGCGGGCCGGGGCGCCGTTCGGTCGATGAGCGAGGCGATGGAAGATGCGGGCCTGGCTCCTGATGATGTCGCCTACGTCAACGCGCACGGCACGGGCACGAAACTGAACGATCCGGTCGAGACCAGGGCGATTCGCGAGGTGTTCGGCGCGCGGGCGGATGCGCTGGCGGTGAGTTCGTCCAAATCCATGATCGGGCATCTCATCGCCGCCTGCGGCGCGCCCGAGTTCATCTTCACGGCCTTGAGCGTCGCGCGCGATATCGTGCATCCTACGACGTGCCTTGAGAACCCGGACCCGAAGTGCGATCTCGACTACGTGGCCGGGGGGGCGAGGGAGATGCCCGTGCCCGCCGCCATCACGAATTCCTTTGGTTTCGGCGGGCAAAACGCCACCTTGCTCGTGAGAAAGGCGGCCTAGATGAGAGGTGATACGGAATGAAAATCGATTTGAGCGGAAAAATCGCGCTGGTGACCGGAGGCGGGCGGGGCATCGGGCGCGCCTGCTGCACGGCCCTGGCCGAGGCGGGGGCTTCGGTGGCGGTCAACTACAGCCGCTCGGCGGAGGCCGCCGAGGAGGTAAAGGGGGAGATCGAAGCGGCCGGCGGGCAGGCGAATACCTACCAGGCCGACGTCTCCTCTTTCGAGGACGTATCGGCGATGTTCGAGCAGGTAAAAGAGGATTTCGGCACGCTCGATATTCTCGTCAACAACGCGGGCGTGATACAGGACGGCTTGCTGCTCACCATGAAGCCCGCAGGCTGGCGCAAGGTGCTCGGCGTGAGCCTGGACGGCGCTTACCACTGCACGAAGGCGGCCGGCGAGATCATGCTCCGGAAGCGCTCCGGCAAGGTGATCAGCATCTCCTCCGTCATGGGGGTTTCGGGCGGGGCCGGGCAGACGAACTACGCCTCCGCCAAGGCGGGCATCATCGCCTTCATGCGCGCCTGCGCGGCGGAGATGGGAAAGCGGGGAATCCAGTTCAACACCATATTGCCGGGCATGATCGTCACCGACATGAGCGAGCGCGTGCGCGAGAAGGGCGGCGACGTGATTATGGGGCGCATACCGGCGGGCCGCTTCGGCGAACCGGAGGACGTGGCCAGGCTCGTGGTGTTCCTGGCGTCCGCGGAATCGGATTACATCAACGGACAGGCGATAGCCGTGGACGGCGGTCTGCTCACGGGCTGAGCGCGGGGGATATTCGGGATGCAGCTGTACCAGGGGGTGGATTTGGTGGAGGTCGCGCGCTTGAAGGAGGCCTATGAGCGCCACGAGGCGTTCGGCGAGGACGTGTTCACCGAAGCCGAGCGGGCGTATTGCCTGAAGCGCCGGAACCCCTATCCCCACTTCGCGGCCCGCTTCGCGGCGAAAGAAGCCTGCCTCAAGGCATTCGGCCTCGGCATTTCCGAGCCGGGCGGGCTGGGCGGCAGGGGGCGTTTGCGCGAGATCGAGGTGGAATCGATGGCTTCGGGCAAACCCACGCTCAAACTGAGCGGCTCGATGGAGCGCATGAGCGCGCGAAAGAAGATCACGCAGTCCACCATTTCGATGAGCCATACGCTCGATCTGGCGGTGGCCCAGGTGATCCTCCTGGGCGAGGACGCGCCGGAAGAAGCTGATTAAGGAGTCCTTGGTTTGAGATATATGCTCGTGGACAGGGTGACGGCGTGGGAGGCGGGGGTCTCCATCCAGGGGGTGAAGAACGTCACGATGAGCGAGGATTTTCTGGAGTTCCATTTCCCGCGGTTTCCCGTCATGCCGGGCGCGCTGATATTCGAGGCGCTGGTGCAGCTGGCAGGCTGGCTCGAAGCGGCGGAATCCGATTTCACCCGGTGGATTCTTTTGGAAAAGGTTCGAAGCGTCAGGTACTATGGATTCGCCTTTCCGGGGGATCAGGTCCTCCTGAACGTGGAGGCGCGGGGAGAGGAAGAAGGTCTCAAGAACTTCAGGGGCGTTGCCACCGTGGAGGGCGAGCGTCGGGTGGTCGCCGATTTTGGCGGAAAGGCGGCGCCGCTCGCGGATTATGAGGATCCCGAGGAGCAGCGCCATCATTTTCGTGTTCTCGGACGCGAGATTCGGTTGAGCCAGGCGGGATGAGCGATGCGAGGCGAGGAAGTCTGGATTACGGGCGTGGGTTTGCTGACTTCCATAGGCGAGAATGCCGGGGAAAACTGGGAGTCGCTTTGCGCCGGAAAATGCGGGGTCGCCTGTCATCCAAGCGAGGATAACGGCTCTCTTCCGGATAATTTCGCCTACCATGGCGCAATCCCCGGCCATGAAGACCCGCCCGAGGTGCCGCCCAAACTCGCGAGCCAGCGCAAATTCCTGAACAGAAGCTCCATCCTGGGGCTTTACGCCGCCGCCGAGGCGGTGGCCTGCTCTGGTCTCGACATGGGAGAGGTGGCGCCCGAGAGAAAGTCCCTCTACGTCGGTTCGGGCGATTTCACCAGGGTGGGCTATGTGGATTTCTATGCCGCGCTCAAACAAACGGCCGGCGAGGCGTGGGACGCGCCCGAACCCGCCTCCCTCAACGAGGCGTCGCTCCACAGGGTAAGCCCTTTTTTCCTGCTCGAGGGATTGCCCAACAATCTTTTCAGCTATCTCTCGGGCATCTACGAATTCATGGGGCCGAACGGCAGTTTTTCCAGCCTTTCATCCTGCGGCGCGCAGGCGCTCGAGAATTGCGACCGCGTGCTTCGCTTCGGCGAGGCCGACGTCGGCCTCGTCGTGGGCTGCGGGAGTTGGGCGCACCCCATGGTGCTCCTGGAACTCGACGGGCTGGGCATTCTCTCCCGGGCGAAAGAGGGGGCCGAGTCGTTCCGGCCCTTCGACAGGAGGCGCGATGGATTCTTCCCCGGAGAGGGCGCCGCCGCCCTGGTGCTCGAGAGCGCCGAATCCGCCTGTGCGCGGGGCGCGAAGCCCCTGGGCCGCGTTCTGGGGACGGCGAACTGCCAGGAATACTCCTCTGAGCGCTATATTCCCGTTCCCACCGGCGCGGTGCGCCATTCGGTGGAATCGGCGGTGGCCGAGGCGGGCGTCACGAGCGATGATCTGGCCTTCATCCTTCCCCACGGGAGTGCGACGCCCCAGGGAGACGCGGGCGAATTGTCCGCCTTGCTGGAATACGGCGATAAGGTCAAGGGCCCGATTCCGCTCGCCGGCTGGAAGCCCTATACGGGACACATGGGCTCCGCCAGCGATTTGGCCGAGATCGTGCTGGGACTCTCTGCCCTCAATGAGGGCCGCCTTCCCCCCACGCCGGGCCTTGAGCAAAAAGACGATGCCTTCGAGGCCCTCCACATCCCCACCGAAGAATGCGCCGTCTCGGGGGCCGCGTTCCTGTCCCTGAGTCACGGCATCGGCGGGCAATCCTCCGCAACCATCGTCGCCGCGCAGTGAACAAATCCGCAGAATCCACCAAGAGAAAACGCAGCAAAGACAAGGGCGCGTTTCACCAATGGGTGGAATACGCCCTGCTCGTTTCGTTTCTGTGGTTGATCCGCCTGCTGCCCTATGGTGTCTGCCGCGCGGTTTCCGTTTTGATAGGGGAGGCGATTTTCCGCTTCGCCCCCAGGAGAAGGCGCATCGCGCGCGCCAACCTGCGCATCGCGTTCCCCGAACTCAATGAAGCGCAGCGCTCCGTTCTGGCGAGGCGCAGTTGCCGTTCGTTTATTCTCACCTGCCTGGAGGGAGCGAAGTTTCTGACCCGCTTCGATTTGCGACGCGCCGAGAAAACGGTGCGCGAGATCGTGGACGAGGCGGAGGAGACAATAGATAAGGTGCGCGTGATTCACGAAGATGCGGGCGGCTGCGTGTTCGTCGTGCCGCATCTGGGGAACTGGGAATTCCTCGCCCATGCCGGCGCGCTGGCGGGAATTCCGCTCACCATCCCGGTGCGTCCCCTGGACAATCGAAAGCTCGAAGCCTCGCTGTATGCAATGCGCGCATCCTCCGGACAGGAGATTCTTTCGAAGAAAAACGCCTTCTTTCACCTGCGCGAGGCGCTGCGCAAGGGCCGTTCGGTGGCGATTCTGGCGGATCAGAACGCGGGTGGCGAGGGAATCGACGCGCCGTTTTTCGGCAAGCCCGCCAGGACGACGCTCGCTCCCGCAGCCCTCGCGGTTCTCTACAACCGGCCCATTGTCCTGATCTCGTGTCTCAGAAAAGGCGGTGGCCGGCGCTATGAGGTCTTGCTCAGCGAGCCGATAGCGCCCGATATGAACGCGCAAAGCGCCAAAAAAGAAATCGAGAGGCTCACGATGGCGGTGAACGAGGAGACGGAAAATTTTATTCGAAAAGGGCCGGAGCAGTACTTATGGATCCATGACAGGTGGAAACTCACCAAAAGCCAGGGACCGTCCCGGTGGGCCGATTCAAGTTGAAGCTTCAGGGGAGGATACGGTTTCTTTCAGATGCTTGAAGAAGGGAACCCCCAGTTTTTCGAGTTTCGCCTCGAGCTTTTCCGTGCAGTCGCAATCGCCGCAGACGGGATAGCCTTCGCAATCTTCAGGTTTGCGGGCGAAGCGCACGTCGATCTCCTCGAAATACGCCTCCCAGTAGGGTAGTTCCTCATACAGCTCATAACCCGGCCCGAACGCCTCGCGGCAGTAGCAGACCTCGAGCCAGCGAACCTGGCCTTTCTCGGTGAGCCTCGCCTCTTTCATGCACTTGAGAAACGTCCGGTGCGCGATGGAGCCTCGCCCGAGTTCGCCCGATTCGATGGCTTCGAGCAGGGCGGCGCTCTTGCCCTCGATGACTTTTCCGCGCACGAGATAACGCATGGAACCTCCACGCTTTTTTCATGAACCCTTCATTCGATTGTAACATACACGATATGATTCATGTATAGATTGCCGGATGCTTCGGAGCATCGACGGCGTAAGGCGGCAGGGCGAGGAGCCCATGAACCCTGGGATAGGCGGGATGACGGACAAACCAATCGAAATCACCATGGTGGCGAGCGAGATGTTCCCCTTCGCCAAATCGGGCGGGCTGGGCGACGTCATCGGTGCGCTGCCTTCGGCCCTGGCGAGGTTGGGCCACAAGGTCTGCGTCTACCTGCCCGCGTACCGTGCTGCTCTCAATGAATATGACCCCGGTTCTCCCGCGCAGGTCGCAGACGTCTTCGCCGAGGCGCGCTGCGAGGTGTTCTCGCTCGAACACGAGGGGGTTTCGGTCAGACTCGTCGCCGCGGATGATCTGTTCGATCGGGATGGATTCTACGGAGACGCGCGCGGAGCGTTTCCCGACAACGCGGAGCGCTTCGCCCGTTTCGCCAGAGGCGCGCTCTCCCACATGGAGAGCGAAAAAGCGTATCCGTTCATCATCCACTGCCATGACTGGCAAAGCGCCCTGATCCCGCCCTTGCTGCAGTATCGCCGCGCTGACGAAACGAAATGGCGCGGGGTCTCCAGTGTTTTCACGGTTCACAACCTGGCGTACCAGGGCCGCTTCCACCGGGATGATTTCGCGCACACTTGTCTGCCCGATGAAATGATGGGCATGGAGGGGCTTGAGTTTCACGGCGACATCAACTTCATGAAGGGCGGCATCCTGTTCAGCGGAGCGGTCTCCACCGTGAGCGAGCGTTATGCGCAGGAGATGCTGACGGAAGAGCAGGGAGAAGGGCTCGAAGGAGTGGTCGCTCTCAGAAGGGATTCTTTGTTCGGCATCATGAACGGCATCGACGATGTGGTCTGGAATCCCGAAAGCGACCCCCACGTTCCGGCGCCGTTCTCGATCGCGCGCCCGGAGGGCAAGGCGAAGTGCAAGGCGGCGCTTCAGGAGGAATTGAGGCTGGACGCAGGCGCGGAGGGGCCTTTGTGCGTCGTCGTCTCGCGGCTGGCGCATCAGAAGGGAATCGACCTGATCCTCGAAACGATGGATGAATGGATGAAGCTGGGCGTAAGCCTGGCCGTTCTGGGAACCGGCGAGGAGGCGTTGGAAGGTGGCCTCGCCGAAGCCGCTTCGACCCATCCGGGCCGGGTGGCCTTCGTGCCCGCCTATGACGAGGCGCTCTCCCACCGCATGTACGCAGGCGGCGACGTCCTGCTCATGCCCTCACGCTATGAGCCTTCGGGCCTGAACCAGCTGTACGCCATGCGCTACGGCGCCCTTCCTTACGTGCGGCGGGTCGGCGGACTTGCGGACTCGGTGATTTCATCCCCAACCCCCGAAGCGGACTCGGACACCGGCTTCCATTTCGACGCGTTCGCCCCGGCCGATTTCCTCACCGGGATGGAGAGGATTTGCCGGGTGTTTTTGGATCAGGGCCTTTGGCGTATGATGATGCGCAACGCGATGGAGAAGGACTCCGGTTGGGACGGCGTCGCGCCCCGCTACGTCGGTTTGTACGAAAAGGCGATGCGCCCGCAGCCGCGTTGAGACGAATCGAACAGAGGAGCCGGATATTGGATTCGCGCGATCCCAGAGTCATATCTTTCGTCATGGCGGGCGGCGCCGGAAACAGGCTCCACCCCCTCACGGTCGCGCGCGGCAAGCCGGCCGTGCCGTTCGGTTCGAAATACCGCATCATCGACTTCGTGCTGAGCAACCTGGTGAACTCGGGCTATCAGTCCATCTACGTGCTGGTGCAGTACCTGGCGCAATCGCTGATCGAGCATTTGAGGCGCTCGTGGAACATCAGCGGAACGCTCGGCAAGAATTTCGTGACGGCCGTTCCGCCCCAGCAGCGCGCAGGCGAGTTCTGGTTCAAGGGCACGGCCGATTCCATCCATCAGAACAGAAACCTGGTGACCGACAATGCGCCCGACATCGTGCTGGTGTTCGGGGCGGACCACATCTACCGCATGGACGTGAGCCAGATGGTTCGCTTTCACCTCGAAAGCGGGGCGGACGCGACGATATCGGCCCTGCCCGCGCCGGTCGAAGACGCCCGGGAATTCGGCGTGCTGGCCGTGGACGAGGAGGGACGGGTGGAGCGTTTTGACGAAAAGCCCTCCCGCCCCCGCCCCATGCCGGGCGACCCCTCGCGCGCGCTGTGCTCGATGGGAAATTACGTGTTTTCCTCCCAGGTGCTGATGGATGCGCTCATCAGCGATGCGGCGCGTGAGGGGGAGCACGACTTCGGGCGAACGATCATCCCCGCTCTTCTCGGCGAGCGTAAAAAACTCTACGCCTACGATTTCATGAAAAACGAGATTCCGGGGGTTCGGCCCACCGAGGAAAGAGGCTACTGGCGCGACGTGGGCACCATCAAGAGCTACTGGGAGACGCAGATGGACCTTTTGGGGGAGACGCCGCTCCTTGACTTGAGCAACCCCGACTGGCCGATTCACACCAGCGCCTATCCGGGGCCGGGCAGCCGCATCGTGTCCACGCAGGTGGAAGACGCCTTGATCGGAGAGGGGTGCCAGATTGTGGGGGCGCGGATCGAGCGCTCCGTCATCGGCCGCGGCGTGGTAATCGAAAAAGGGGCGGAGATCGTCGATTCCATCGTCATGGACCACACCCACATCGGGGCGGGGGCGCATCTGCAAAAAGCGATTGTCGACAGGTTCAACCAGATAGAAGCGGGCGCTTCGGTGGCGATTGAAAGGGCCGATTCCTTCCCTGGCGCCGTCTCCGACCCTTCCGGCATCATCGTCCTGCCGCGCGGGTTCACCCGGCCCGTCATTTGAAATCCATGGATATATCGGAAATCAGAATCCGCGCCGAGGCTTTTCTCGGCGAATCGCGAAAAGAGTGGTACGAGGTCGGCGCCGGTCTCAAGGAAGAAGTGCGACTGAGCGAGATTTTCGCCGAATACGCCGATCTTTTCACGCGCGAGAACGTCGAGGCGTTCGCTTCCCTCGCCGGACCGGAGGAAGATGCGGCCGAAGCCCTGAAATTGGCCGAGTTGCGCGGGTTTCTGACCCTGGGCCACATACGCGACGCGACGAGGGAGTTGAGCGAGCAGGCGCTTCTCTTCGAAACCAAAACCACCGTGAAAACGTCCGAGGGCGAATCCATCCCCTACCGGCAAAGCGCCGTCGCGCTCCTGAACGAATCGGAGCGTGAGAAGCGGCGTTTTCTGGAAAACGCCCGCTGTGATGCCCTGGCGGAGAAGAACGAATTTTTACGGCAAATTCATCGCACGACCCATGAAATGGCCGATGATTTGGGGTTCGAGGGCTATCTGGGCATGATGGCGGCGCTCAAACGCTACCCGCTTGAGCCTGTTCGTGAGGAGATGGCGCGGTTTTTAGGGCGCACCGAAGCGCTTTACGCCGAGGCGATGGGAGAGGAACTGAGCCAGGCGGGGGTTCCTCCGGCGTCCGCGCAGCGACACGATGCGCAGTACTGTTTTCGGGGTGCGGAGTATGACGCTCTTTTCCCGGCGGAGAAGATCGAAACTTCTGCGCGGGAGATTTGCGCGTCGATGGGCCTCGATCTCTCGGCGGCGGGCAGGGTGCGCCTCGACATCGAGGACCGCCCCTTGAAGAGCCCCCGCGCGTTTTGCGCTTCCCTGCGCGTGCCGGATGAAGTCTATCTCGTCATCAGGCCCCGGGGCGGTTATGACGATTACCGCGCGTTCTGGCACGAACTCGGCCACGCGCTTCATTTCGCGGGCGTGGCGGCGGACGCGCCTTTCGAGTGGAAGCGCCTGGGGGACAACTCCGTGACGGAGGGGTTCGCCATGCTCTTCGATCATCTGCTCTTCGAACCGCTCTGGCTGGAAGACGCCCTGGGCGGGGAGGCGTCGGACTACGCGGCGTTTCTGGCGCATCACGCGCTTTTCGAACTCTACATGCTCAGGCGCTACGCGGCGAAAATCGACTATGAACTCACGCTTCACCAGGGCGCAGGTCTGGAAGGCAAGGACGCCGCTTACCGGGAGAAGCTGAGCGCGGCGACGGGGGTGGAATACCCTGGCGTCTCCTATCTCGACGACGTGGACCCGTTTTTCTACTGCGCGAATTATCTGAGGGCGTGGATGCTACAGGCGCAGATGTCGGAAATTCTCAAGACGAAGTTCGGCAAGCGGTGGTGGGCCAACCAAAAGAGCGGCGGTTTCCTGGCGGAAATCTGGCGCGACGGCCAGCGCCACGACGGCGACTCCCTCTCCCGCCACTTGGGCTACGAGAAACTCACCACCGAACCGCTCGAGGCGCAGATCAGGAATCTCATGCCGCGCTAGCGGGAATGCGAACTACCCCTACGGAGGCTGTTGAGAAGGCCCGCCTCGCTTGGAATTCATCCCCTGAGGATTTGGCGCGACCGTGGAGGGGGCGGTTTTTGTAGGGGACGCATATATGCGTCCCTGCGTTTTCGACGTCGAAACACGGGCCGCATACTATGCGGCCCCTACAATTTGCCGGCATTGCAGGGTTTTTCAACAACTCCCTACAGGAGCGATCGCGCTTCATCCGCCCGGGCCTTAAAGCGTGACGGGCTGGCCCTCCTTGCACGAACGGTCCGCCGCCATGGTGAGGGCGAGCACCTCTCTCGCGTGCGCGCCCGTGGCGAGTCCCACCCCGCCGATTCCCAGGATGTGGCGCACGAAGGCGTCGGTTTCCTCCTTCATGGGGCCGAAGAACTCGCCCATCACGAAGTCCCCCGGCATGGCGGAACCCAGGAAGGCGACGTTCACCTGGTGTTCGGGCGTGTAGGGGCAGGGAATCGGGTCCTCGGGCGCGAGGATGACGTCCCGGTGGGCGTCGTCCACGTTCAGCGAGCCTTTCGTGCCTTGGAGGTCGATCTCCATCGTCGCCGTATAGGCGGGCCAGTGGTGGGGCGGGAGCCAGCTCGTGCCCAGCGTGGCCACGCTCCCGTCGTCGAAGGTGACGATCATCCACTGGAAATCGTCGCGGTTGTATTTCTTGAACACGAAGCTCGCCGCGCGGGCGTAGACCTCGACGGGCTTTTTCCCCTCCATGTACCATAGGATGAGGTCGACCATGTAGGTGAGGGTGTTGATGGAGGGCGTGGTGTTGGGCGAGCGCCTCGCCACCGCCTCGCCCACCGCGCGGGTGACGTAGATCTTGCCGAGCGCCATCACGATGTCGCCGAGTTGTCCGGCGAAGGCCGCCTGCTTGGCGAGCAGAAAGCGCCTCCTGTAGCGCTGGGTGTAGCCCACGAAAATCTCGGCGCCCGACTCATCGGCCTTCGCCAGAATGTCGTCCGCCTCGTCCAGGTCCAAGACGAAGGGTTTTTCGATGAGCACGGGTTTTCCGAGTTTGGCCGCCAGGGCGGCGGGGCCGTGGTGGTACTCCTCGTCCGAGGAGACGATGACGGCGCCCACGCGCTCGTCCCGAATCGCCACCTCGTATTTTTCCGTCGCCACGTCGGCCCGCACCGACTCCGCGAGGCGGTCGAGCTTCTCGGGCACGATGTCGCACACGGCGAGGTAGTCCACCTGGGGGATTTGCGCGCAAGAATGCGCCCTGAGCGTTCCGATGCCGCCCGCGCCGATGACGGCTACTCCTGTCGTTTTCACAATCGTCTCCTCACTTGAATTTGCATCCGGTTCATTCTGGGGGAATAATCCCCTCTGTCCAATATCAAGGTTCCCGTCATATATCTGGAGAATTCCATGCGCATCGATGTTCAGACCCATCATGTACCACAAGCCTACGTCAAAGCGCTCGCCGCCCGCTCCGATTTTCCGCACTACGAGAAGGCGGAGGATTTCTGGTGGGCGTGGGCGAGCCCGGATGAAAAGCTCCCGATGCGTTCTCCCGCGCTGGACATCTCCATCAAGCTCGCCGAAATGGATGAGCAGGAAATCGATATTGCCCTAATCAGCATGAACATTCCAGGCCCGGACCTCGCCAGAAGCCCCGGGGACGCGGACGAGCTCGCGCGAATCGGGAACGACGGGCTGGCCGAGGCGGCGGCGCTTCACCCGGGGCGGTTTCGCGGCTTGGCCTCACTCGGCTTCGGGGATATGGACGCGACCTGCCGCGAGCTGCAGCGCTGCGTGGACGATCTTGGTTTCGTGGGCCTGCAGGTGTTCTCCTACATCGGCGGCAGGCGCTACATCGACGACGCGGCCTATGAGCCCTTGTGGGGGCTATTGGCCGAGCGCGGCGTTCCGCTCGTGCTGCATCCGGGGCCTTCTCCCTCCGGGCCGCAGTACAAGGATCACTGGCTGGGGCCGATGATCGGCTTCATGTTCGATGAGTGCCTGGCGGCGCTGCGGCTCATCCTGAGCGGCGTGCTGGAGCGCCACCCGAACCTCAAGGTGCTCCTGCCGCACGGGGGCGCGTCGCTCCCGCTGTTCATCGGGCGGGTGGACAACCTGAGTTCGCGCTACCGTGAGGATCAGGACCTCATCACACGCGACCCGAGCGAATACTTCGCGCGCTTCCACACGGACACGGTGGTTCACTCCCAGACGGCGCTCGAATTTTCTCTCAAGGAGATGGGCGCATCGCGCATGATGTTCGCGAGCGACGCCCCCTGGGTGCCCGTGAAGCGCCACGCCGACATGATGGACGCGCTGGATATTTCTGCGGAAGACGCGGAACGAATCTGGAGCGGCACGGCGAAAGCGTTTTTCGGTTTGTAGAGCGCTGGTTTTATGTGTCGCTTCTGAGCAGCATGCGCTTAACATCGTATTCGAGCACCACCTCGCCGTTCTGGTTGCGCACCCTCTGGTGTGTTGCGACGACGCCGCGATCGGGCCTGCTTTTGGAGGGGCGCACGTCGGTCGTCTCGACTTCCACCGTGAGCGTATCGCCCACGTAGACAGGCGCGCGCGCCACGAGGCCGTCCACGCCCAAAAGCGCTATCGCGTAATCGTGCAAAACGCCCGTCTGGACGATGAGGGTATCCGCGATGCCGCAGGTGAAAAGAGCCGGGGCCATGCGCCTTTCGTGGCCTTTCCCCCTCAAGAACTCCATGTCGAGGAACAGGCTTTCCGTATAGCCCACGAGGTTGACGTAGTTCACCACGTCGGTCTCGGTGATGGTCCTGCCCCGGGTGGTGAATTTGCTCCCGACTTCCCATTTTTCGAACGCGACGCCTTCGCTCATGAAACCTGAAACCTCCCGAATAGTTGTGTGATTCCGCGGGAGGCGATTCTACAGGCGGGCGCGTAAATCTTCAAAGTTCGCGCGCTCGATAGTGCCTCACTTATAAAATAGGAACATCGCAAAGGCGGGATATGAAACTGGCGGGTTCCGGTCTCAGCCTCCGGTGCGCTCGATGAGCACTTTCTGCCCTTCGATGAGCGCCTTGAGCGCAGACATGTTCTCTTCTCTGCTAGTCCTGATCTCTTCCATATTCTCCATGTGCCGCCGAATGCTTTCCTGTTCCCTGCGTTCGGTCCCTTTTCTCATGGAGTGAATGCCGTAGAAAATCAGCCCAAGACCGATGTACTGCCCGAAGATGCTGAACATTTCATAGGAAGTCATGGTATCTCCTTTCCATAGGCGTCTTCTATTCTCCGTTAAATTTTCAAGAAGCGTCAAGGCCTCTCTTGAATATATCTGATTGATAGAACCATTTTGCCATTGCATCATTCTCCCGCCAAATATCTGCATGTGGTCCCGTAAGTCGGGTCTCCCGCTGAATACAAAACCGCTCCTGCGGGAATAAGCAGGACCTCACATCAACGTGCGGATGTTTGGCGACCGACCCGGCTTCGCTGAGAGGCGCTTTGTGATGAAACAGGGTAATCATTAAAATATCAATAAGTTAGGTGAGATGGAACCCGGCGGCGTCGAATAGTATAATAAGCAGGTCGCTGGTTCACGTCTTTTCCCGGCAAACGGGTAAAGCTACAGGGGAGACGGACAGATGAAGCGCTATGGGGTCATCATTGCATTGAGTGCTTTGGCGGTTGTTTTTCTGATCAATTCTGCGGCGGCGGATGACCGTCGAGGCAGGCGCCACGGAATCAAGCGGCACCATAAATACAAATCGCACCGGCACCACAGAGCGCATCAGCATCGCAAATGGCATCGCCATCATCGCCGTCCCCGCGTCATCGTTCGCCATAATTTCTGGTACGGCTATCCTGCCTGGTATGGCTATCCGGTCTGGACCGGCCCGCGCGTCATTTATCGCCCCTACCCGCGTGAGCGCTACGTCTATCATTCGACGGGCGATGATTGCGCGGTCTATTACACGAACAACGACAACGAGGTTCTCGGCTCGGTCATCGGCGCGATCGGCGGCGGCGTCATCGGGCATCAACTCGGCAAGGGAAGCGGTCACGGACTGGCCACCTTCGCGGGCGTGCTTCTCGGCAGCGTGGTGGGCGGGCAGATCGGGCGCGACCTGGACGAGGCCGAGCGGCTCAGGCTCGCGAGCGCCACGCAGTACGCGCTCGAGAACCAGCGCTCCGGCACGCGCACCGTTTGGGACAACCCCGACAGGCGGGTCTGCGGCGTCGTCGTTCCCAGGCCGGCCTTCAAGAACGAACTCGACCAGTACTGCCGGGAGTTCCAGCAGACGATCGTCGTAGACGGCAAAAAGCAAAACGCCTACGGCACCGCCTGCAGGCAGCCCGATGGACAGTGGAAGATCGCCAACTAGCCCGCTGACGCTTAAGTGGGTTGTTGAATAACCCCTGGATGCGACCCCTGCACAAACCGCCAACGCCTCTTTCCTCACCCTGAGTAGCCGCCGGAGGCGGCGTATCAAAGGGTGAGAGGAGTTGAACGCCTCGCGCCGGGCGGAGCAATCGCTTCCGCATTGGGGCTGTTGAAAAACCCTGGAACACTGGATTTGTCGTATATAACTGACCGACGAGAGAGAAAAATCACTCCCCCCTTGAGGGTCGGGCTTCCCGAGGGGAAAGCCCGACAGAAGCCGAGCGTTTTTTGCGAAGGCTGATGCGGTGGGGGGTGAAATGCGTTTTATCGCCATTGCGAATTATACCCCCCACCGAATCGCTTGCGGGCTTACGCCCTTAGCTCTTCGTCTGGCTTTCCCCTCGGGAAGCCCGACCCCCTCAAGGGGGGAGTGAAATCTAGCGCGCTCCTTCTGTGGGTTTTTCAACAGCCCCGCATTAGGCGCGATTGACCTTCGATACGCGACTTCGCCGCTACTCAAGATGAGGCGACGGGGAGACCCTGCGCACCGAATCACGAAATCAGGGCTTATTCAAGAAATCCCTAAGCCTAGTCCATCACGATGACCGCGCGGCCCGTGACGGCCGCGACTTCCAGCCGTTCGTGCACTTTTTCCACCTCTTCGGCGTTGAACGAGTAGGTCTCCGTCACCACGGGCCAGACGTCGCCCCGCGCCACCAGATCGAGCGATTCCTTGAGTTCCTGTTTCGAACAGTATCGGCTGCCCAAGAGTTCGAGTTCTTTCGTCACCATATCGCGCGCCGCGGCCTGGAACGGCTGCCCCGTGCCGCCCAGCGTCACCAGGCGCCCGCCGATTCCCAGGGATTGAACGCCCGCTTCCATCGTGGCGGCGGAGGAGACGAAGTCGACCACCACGTCTACGCCCTCCCCGTTCGTCAAGTCCATGAGCGCGCCAGCCACGTCTCCCTGGGATGCGTCGACGACCTCGTCCGCGCCCACGTCGCGGCACTTGCCCAGCTTGTTCGCCGCGGCGTCCACGGCGATGACCCTCGCGTGCGCCCACTTCGCCATCATCACCATGTGGATGCCCACGCCGCCGCCCGCGCCGATGACGGCCACGTTCTCGAGCGGCGCGATGCGCGCGCGCTTCGTTACTTTATACGGGGTGGCTATCGCGTCGCAGATAACGGAGACCTCCGCCGCGTTATTCTCGTAATCCAGCCCGGCGGGGATTTTGATGAAATTCCGTGCGGGCAGCTTGATGTATTCGGCATAGGCGCCCTGCACCTGGCGGCCGATGTAGCCCGTGAAGTTCTCGCACAGCGTTTCGCGGTTGATAAGGCACCACTTGCACCTCCCGCACGTGACGTAGAAATGGGCGGTCACCGCGTCGCCCTCCTGGAGGCCCTCCACGCCTTCGCCCAGGGCGGTGATGACGGCGGTGATCTCATGGCCGATGATGAGGGGATAGGTCACATCGGGCACCCGGCCCATGCGGGCGTGGTGGATGGTCAGCCCCGCGCCGCATGCCAGTACCTTCGCGACCGCCTCCCCCGGCCCCGCCACGGGGTCCGGATATTCTTCCTCGACAAAGGGTTCTCCAGGTCCTCTCAGCACCATCGCCTTCAATGGGCGTCCTCCTCAAATAAATGAATGGGATTTCAGTCACGCGATTACAACACACGGGAGAGCGCCTAGGCAACGAGGAGCGGATGGCGTACCCTCACGGGGCGGCGTCCGAAGGGAAAGCGAGAGAAGATGAACGAACCCCCCGTAAGTGAAGAGAGAGTGTTCGACGCGCAGCGCGCGGCCAGGACCACGCTGCTGGTCGGCGCGTTGCTCATCGTCTTCACCGCGTCTGCGATGTATATGGACCAGCCGGGCAGGGTGGGCTACGGCTGGGCGACGCTGGGGGCGGGAGCGGCCCTGGGCCTGTTCGGGCTGGCGACACTGCGGGGGTTCGCGTGGTGTAGTTATCTCTCGGTCCTTGTTCTGGGCGTGTTCGATTTCATCTGGATGGTGCGGGTGCTCGAGGGTTTCGACGTCGGCCTCGCCATCTGGATAGCGATATGCTTTTTCGCCATCCGCGAGATATGGCCGGGCATCGACGAGAAATTTCCGTGGGTGAAGCGCAATCCCTGAGGGCGCGTCCGCGAGGCTACAACGTATTACATTCTTTCCATCACGTATCGAACGCACTCGAAATGACGCGGTGCATTGCTAGGCGCGAATTCAGGCGCGTTCAGGGCCCATAGCGGCACGATGCTCTCATGCAGCGAGCCGTGGCTTCTGAGCCTGACCTCGCGCTCGGCTTCTTCCATCACGCCGAATACGGTCTCTGAATCAGCCAGCACCATGACCTCGCCCACCCGCCCGGGCATCAACTGGAAGCGCGCGGCGGCCTCTTGACGCGTGAGCGCATCGTCGATGCCGGGGTGCGCTTTCAGAATGGCGATGGCCTCGGCAAGTGAATCCTCGTTTTCCAGGTGGACATAGGCGGCGCCGCCCTGGTTGCCGTGGTGGACGACGTAGCGGTCCTTGATGATGGGCACGGCTTCCGCGCCGACGCCCTCAGCTCTCACAATGACGCCCGGATCGAGCGCCCGCGTCTTATCAAGCATGCCGTGGTCGGCGGTGATGAAGATCGCCCCGTCCTTGTGAATACGCAACCAGCTATCGACGAGTTTTCCGACTTCCGCATCAAGCGCGGCGTGGTGCGCCTGCGCCTCTTCGCTTTCAGGGCCGTATTTGTGCTGCATGTAGTCCGTCGTGGTGACGTAGAGAAGGTCCGGTTTTTCCTCTTCCAGCACTGTGCGCGCCGCCCGCAGGAGCCAGAGGTTCACGGCCCCGCTGTATATCTCCTCTTTAGGCCCTGCTATTCGGGTGAGCCACTCCGGCGGGTCTTCCGCGGTGACGACCGTCTCCGCTCCTTTGCCTATCATGTCGCAGAGCTTTTGTTTGGACGCCAGGACGGCGGTCTTACGTCCCGCCGCGCTGCCCGTCTCCATGAGGGTGGGCGCAAGAACGAAATCCCCCGATTCCATATAGACTTCCTCGCCCGTCTCTGCGTTCAGGAAGTAGTTGGCCGTAATGCCGTGCGCGGCGGGGGGCGCGCCGCAGATCATCGAGACGTTGTTCACGTTGGTGACAGAGGGCATCTGGCACGAGACGGTGTAGCGTGCCCCCTCGCTCTCGATTCTGTCGAGATTCGGCGTGTGGGAGGCTTCGAAATAGGCGGGGTCGCCCCCGTCGATCAGGATGATGAGAGCGCGCATGCGGAACCGGGAGCCTGCCGAATCAGCCGAGACGCCTTAAAGCCTTGGCGCCGATGTCTTTTCGGAAATAAACGTCTTCCCAGTAAATCAGGTCGCACGCCTCATAGGCGCGCGCGATGGCGGTGCGGATGTCCATCCCGCGCGCGGTGACGCCCAGCACACGGCCGCCTGCGGTCACGACTTCTCCTTCGTCGTTCAGGCTCGTTCCGGCGTGAAAGACGTGGACGCCGGGCAGGGCGTCGGCGTCTTCGATTCCCTGTATCGCGTCGCCGCTCCGGTAGGCGTCCGGGTAGCCGCCCGCCGCCATGACGACGCAAACGGCGGCGTCGTTCGAGTAGCGGATGGTCGTCTCGTGCAGCTTGCCCTCCACGCACGCCATGAGGACGGGCAGCAAGTCCCCCTCCATGCGGGTGAGCAGGGGCTGGCATTCGGGGTCGCCGAAGCGGCAGTTGAATTCCAGCACCTTCAAATCATCGCCCTGCACCATGAGGCCGGCATAAAGAACGCCCCGATAGGGGGTGCCCCGCCTCGCCATGGCGCGGATGGCGGGCTTGACCACGGTTTCGAGCGTGCGTTCCTCCAACGCGCCCGAGAGCACGGGCGCAGGCGAATACGCACCCATGCCGCCCGTGTTGGGGCCGGTGTCGCCCTCGCCGATAGCCTTGTGATCCTGCGCCGAAGCCATCGGGAGCGCGGTTTCTCCGTCTGCGAAGGCGAGAAAACTCGCCTCCTCGCCCTCCAGGAATTCCTCGACCACGCACTTGGCGCCCGCATCGCCGAACGCTCTTTCCTCCATGATTTGCGCGATGGCCGCATGCGCGCTCGATGAGTCTGCGCAAAGGAGCACGCCCTTGCCGGCGGCGAGACCGTCCGCCTTCACCGCCCATGCGCCGCCGCGCTCTGATACGAAATCTCTGGCTGCGCCTGCATCCTCGAAGACGCCGTAGGCGGCGGTGGGGATTCCCGCCTCGTCCATCAGGGCTTTGGAGAACGCCTTGCTCGCCTCGATGCGGGCGGCCTCGGCGGATGGACCGAACGCGGGGATTCCGAGCGCTTCGAGTTCATCCACCAGCCCCAGGGCGAGGGGGGCTTCGGGGCCGACGACGACCAGGCCCGGAGATTCTTCTTTCGCCAGCGAGAGAAGACCAGCGATGTCCTCCGCGCCGACGGGTACATTCCGCCCGACCCGGGCGGTGCCCGCGTTACCGGGCGCGCAGACTATCGTCTCCACGTCCGGGCTTTGGCTGAGCTTCCAGGCCAGGGCGTGCTCGCGACCGCCCCCGCCGACAATGATGACCTTCATCGGATGTTCCCGTGAGAAAATAGTGATGCCCACAACCTAAGGCGGCGCAAAAAAGGTGTCAAACGATCTGGACGCATCAGCCCATGTCGCCCAGGGCGTGCTGCGCGATGGTGAGGAGCGAGATGGGCGCGGTGTCTGCGCGCAGGATTCTGGGTCCCAGGGACACCGGCAGGAAGCCGCTCTCCATCGCCTGTTCCGCCTCCTCGTCCGTGAGGTCGCCCTCTGGGCCAGTCAGGATGGCGATGCGAAGGGGCGCGGTGGTTTTGCCTCCAGTCTCGCGTGATAAAGCCTCTTTGACCGGAAGCGCATTTTCTCCCAGGAATCCTAAGATTTTGAGGTCGAAATCCTCCGTCGCAGCGAGAAACCCTCCCAGCCCTCCGAGCGGATGCGCAGCAGGCGGGGGCACGCGGTCGCACTGCTTGGCGGCTTCGAGGACGATGCGCCGCCAACGCCTGTGGCGCTCTGCGCTTCTCTTCTCCTGAATCCTGACTTCACAGCGTTCGAGCGCGAGAGGATGGAAGGCATCGGCGCCCAGCTCACACCCTTTCTGGAGTACCCATTCGAAACGCTCCCCTTTGAGCAGGGGCAGCCCCAAGGCGACCGACAGGGGAGAGGGTGGTCTTTCGGGCAGGCGCTCGATGATTCTGGCGGTGCTCTCCCTAGCGGATATTGCCGTCAGTTCCACCTTGTATTCACGGCCATCCTCGGTCGCGACACGGCAAATCGCGCCCGTCCCCATCTTGAGCACGCGGCGTATGTGCGCGGATTCCTCCGCCCCCAGGATGACCTGCTCATCCTGAATCGCCTCTGGAGCGATGTAGAAAAGCCGCAGCCCGTCGCGCGTCATGGTTTTATTGCCTCGATGCTCGCCCATTCCTCGATCCGGTTCGTATTCTCGACCCTGAAACCGGCTTCTTCGTAGATGCGGGCGAGCGTCTCCGCCCCCTCAAAACCGATTCCCGAGAGCACGGCCCGGCCCCCCGTGGCGAGCGTCCCGTGAATGAGCGGCGCGAGTTCTCTCAAAGCGTCAAGAAAAATGTTCGCCGCAATGAAATCCACCCGGCCCCACCATTCTCCAAGCGCCCCGGGCGTGAGCGTCGTGCCCAGCGCCGTCATGTGGTCTCCCACGCCGTTTCGCTCCGCAAGTGCAATGGTTTCCTCCACGGCTTTGGGGTCGAGGTCGAACCCCGTTACGTGGTTTGCGCCATAGAGAAGGGCGGCGACGCCCAGGATGCCGGAACCGCAGCCTAAGTCCACCATACGCTCGGGAGGTTTTCGTGCGAATTGGCGCTCAATTGCGAGGAGAGCCAGACGTGTGGAAGGGTGTCTGCCGGTGCCGAAGGCGAGGCCGGGTTCCAGTATCAACTCGACGCGCCCTTCGGGTATTTCGTTTTCATCCCAGGGCGGCTTCACCCAGAGTTTCTCGCCGTACGCTTCGCCCTTGAAATGGCCGCGCGACCGGGCAACCCAGTCCTGATCCTCGATGTTTTTTAACGTGATGGCGCTTTTCCCGACGCCCATGTCGGCGAGAAGCGCTTCTATCGCGCGGAGTTTTTGGGTCGCGCCGTCTTCCAAAGCGATGTGCGTGATGAGCACGGACGCGCCCCCCAAGCCATTTCGCTCCTCCACGGCGGAAGCGCCCGCCTCCAGTATCCGGGCGGAGGCGTCCTCGGCCAGGGTTTCAGAAACCTCGATGATGAGTTCGAGCCATTTTTTCTTCACAGGCTCTCGCGATTTACTCCGGCAGGCGGACGACGGCCGAGCCCGCCGTCGCCAGCTCGCCCTCCTGGTTCGTTCCGGTGATCTCCACCTTCACGGTGCGCTCGGCCTCGTTTTTCTCGACCACCTCTCCCTTATGCCAGATGGTGTCGCCGTAGATCATGGGGCGGCGCACCTGGACGTAGAGGTTCTTCAGGAACGCGTCGTCCCCCATCCAGTTCGTGATGAAGGGGCTCACCCAGGCGAAGCGCATGACGCCGTTGTCGAAAGGTCCCGGCATCCCGCGCCCCGAGGCGAGGTTGAAGTCCTCGTGCTGCTGGGAGTTTTTCACCTGGATCCCGATCTGGGGGATCAGGACGGCGTTGTGCGGCGCTTTTTTGAGGTCGAGATAGCCGCGCCTGCCCGCCTTGTAGGAGGGGCCGTTGCCCGCGTTCCAGGCCACCATGTCGCCGATGGTGAGGGGGCCGCGGAGCATGGGCGGGAGCTCATCGCCGACCGATACGTCCCCAAAGCGGCGCTTCTCACCCCCTCGTCTTTCTTCGGCCTGGTAGGCGTTTTCGATTTCTTGGAATTCCGCCTCGTCGTACTTCTTGACGGGCCGCTCGTAGAGGAGCGTATTTCCTTCCTGCAGAGTCCTGATCATCGTGCCGATACCCCTGGCGACGACCTCATCCGCCTCGTTCCAGTAGGTGCACTCCGAGATGATGAAGATGAGCTGTCGGCCCGCCTTGTTCGTCTTAACGAACGAATCCTTCTGGATGGATTCGGCGCGCAGCCTGGCTCCCTGGGAGACGGGTTTTTCCCACTCGAATTCCACGCCCCCGATGAGGGAGGAGAGGGGCACTTCCATGGGCGCACCGTGGAGGATCGGGTAGAGGACCGACACCAGAAACGCGGGCGGCGCCATGATGTCCTTGTGAGATGTGCCGGATGCGTATCCGGCGTCCAGCCAGAGCGGGTTGTCGTCGTCGATGCCGTAGGCGAAATGGCGGATGGCGTCGGCGCTCGCCTCGTTGTTCCACGCCTCGCGCTCGCGCACGGGCTTGCCGTTCAGTGCTTGTGTCTTCTCGATGAACTCATCGATATGTGCTTGATTCGACAATGTAGGATGCTCCTGTGTCTTTTGTACGAGGGTATACTGAATTGTGCGGTGAAATTCGATTTCTGGATGAGTTATGTAGCAGGAAATTCAGGGCGCAACAAGGCGGCCCGGGTCCCTCATTCGAGAAGGCCTCTCATCTTCTCCAGAAACGACCGGGTTCTCGGGTGCGTAGACGGCGAGGAGATTTTCTGGAACTCATCGAGAATTTCACGCTGGCGCTCGTTGAGCTTGGTGGGCGTTTCGATGATTACGCGAATGAGCAGGTCGCCCGTGTTGCGTCCGCCCGCCGGCGAGAGCCCCGCTCCCTTCAGGCGAAATACCCGGCCCGACTGGGTTCCCGCGGGAATCCTGATCGTCCGCGCGTCCTGGAGCGTGGGGGCAAGGGCTTCGTGGCCGAGGGCGGCCTGGGATATGCTCACCGGCAGGTCGAAGAGGATGTCGTTGCCCTCCCTTCGGAAAAGAGGGTGCGGCTTCGCACGCACCGTGACGATGAGGTCTCCCGCATCGCCCGATCGCGCCTCCTCATCGCCCTTGCCCTTGATCTTGATTTGAGCGCCCTCTCTGGTCGCGGCGGGAATCGTCACTCTCAGGTTCTCCCGCCTGCTAACGCGACCCTCTCCTCCACAGTCCCGGCATGCAAGACCTGTGTGAGCACCGTTTCCATCACAAGCCGAGCAGGGAACCCACAACTCCGCGAGTCCCTGCCTGTAGCGAACCTCGCCCGCGCCCTTACACGCCGGACAGGCGCCCATCCGCGCGCCCGCCTCAAAGCCGCGGCCCTCGCATGAGGCGCAGCGGACGCGGCGGGAAGCGGGAATCTCTTTTTCGGAGTCCCGCTTCAGTTCCTCGAGTGTCACCTCGACCTGGGCGTGCAAGTCCCGGGACTTGGGTTTTTTCTCATCCGCCGGCTCACGCGCGTTCTTGAAGATATGGGAGAAAATGTCCTCCCATTTTTCCTCGTATTCGCCTCTTTGGCGCGCCGATTTCCGTCCCCGAGGCGTCCCGCCAAGGCCCGGGCGTTTCGGGTTTTGGAGGGTTTCGTGAGCGATGACGATCTGCTTGAAGCGCCTTTCGGCTTCCGCGTCGCCCGGGTTTCTGTCCGGATGGAATTCCAGGGCCAGCTTCTTGTAGGCGCTTTTAAGTCGGGACCCCGAGGGGTTTTTCTCCAGGCCCAGGATTTTCAGAGCGTCGGCGATCTTCAAGGAATCATGACCTCCGCCGGGGGGAGCCGGAAGGAAAGCGCGGTTCGTCTATCGCTCGCCCGAGGAGAGGAATTTCGACACCGAATCCGCCGTCCATTCCACCAGCGAGACGGCGCGATCGTAGCGCATGCGCTTGGGGCCGATGATGCCGATGCTGCCGAGCGGCCGGTCGTCCATATAGTAGCGCTGGGCGACGACGCTGCAGTCCTTCATCTCATCGAAATCGTTCTCCGAACCGATGAGAATGGTGATGTCCGAGGATTCCAGGCACTTGTCCAGCAGGCGCACCAGCTTTTCCCGCTCCTCGAACGTGCGGTAGAGCGTCTGGAGCTTTTCGGCGTTGGTGGCGAAATCAGGCTGCGAGAACACGCGCGAGGCCCCCTCGACGAAAATGGATTCCTGCGCCGCTTCGCTTTCCGAGAGCGCCTCTTTGCTGAGTTTGAGGGCCTGCCGGTAGAGGGCGTCGAGGCCTTCGCGCGCATGGGCCATTTTCTGGATGATTTTCTCGCGCACCTCTCTTAAGGCGAGGCCGCCGAACTCCTCGTTCAGCATGTTCGATATCCTGTTCAACTCGTCCTGGCTCATGGGGGTCTCGGTCGGGATGACGCGGTTTTGCACCACCCCGCTCATGGAGACGATGACGGCCAGGGTCTTTTCCTCCGACATCTTCACGAAGTTGATGTGCTTGAAGTGGAGCTGTTCCCCTGCGGGCAGGAGCACGAGCCCCGCCGTGTTCGTGAGTTCCGAGAGCACGCGCGTCGCCTGCGCGAGCACCTGTTCGATCTGGGCGGCCTGCGCGGAAGCGCCCAGGCGCATGGATTCCTGCTCCTCGCTCGTGAGGGTGTGAGAATCCATCAGATCGTCGACGAAGACGCGGTAGCCCAGGTCGGTGGGGAGCCTGCCCGAGGAGACGTGGGGCTTGGTCAGGAATCCCGCATCGGCCAGGTCGCTCATGATGTTCCGGATGGTGGCGGGGCTCAAGGCGATGTCCGCGTGTTTCGAGAGCGTGCGGCTCCCCACCGGTTCGCCCGTGTCCACGAAAGTGTTGATGATGGCGCGCAGGATTTCCCGGTTTCTCTGGGCAAGTTCCAGGGCGTCCATTTCGCGAGTCTCCCGCTGAGGCGTCTTTCGCGCTGAATTTTGGTGTGGCACTCCGGCGCATGGAGTGCTAATTTGTGCAAGATATGGGGCGATTTTCCCCGTGTCAAGGGCGCGGCGCCGGGGCGGGGAAAGGATTTCCCGAATTAGAAACCCGTACCCTGAGACCCGGCGCCGGGGCTGAGCGAAAGAGGCCGCTTTTCGAGGGAAGCCGATGCCGAACGCATGGACGAGAGCCTTTCGAGTCATACGGAGGCGATGGTTCGGGCGGCGGACGCCGCCGCGCGACGAGACGATCCATGAAACCGGGGATTCGGCGCGTTCACGCATCGCCCGCTCACGCCGGGCGAACCGGAAGTTCCAGTACTGCACGATAGGCGCGACGTTCGTGTTGATAGTGATATTGAGTTTTCTTTCCTATCGCATCTACGTGGATACCAAGATCGAGATAGAGGAAAGATCCAATCGCCGGCAGCTTCTTCTCGTGGAGCAGGCCGGCGATCGTATCGCCTCCTTCCTGGAGGCGCTCACGGCCTCTTTGCGCTACAGCGCGGGGTTTCTGCGCACCATCGAGCCCGATCATCCCGGACGTATGGCGGTGATGATGGGGCTGTATGAAAGGCTGGGCGGAGGGTTTCAGGTAAATGAACTGGGCTACCTGCAGGGAGCGGGTCAGCAGATCGCCGCGATTCCCGAGGGATTACTCGAAAAACTCGCGAACTGCTCCTTGTCGCAGGGCGCCTGCATCATCGTGATTCGCGATGAAGCCCAAAGGGTTTCCTCCCTGTTCGCGGCTGTCCCCGTGGCGTTAATCGGGGATGAGACCGAAGGATCCGAGGCGCAGAGAAAACGCGACTGGCTCTACGCGCGAATTGCCATGCCGAATCTGGTGCGTTCCTTCATCGAACCCGTTCAATCGGGCGGTCGCGAGCGGGCGTGGCTCGTGGACGGCGAAGGCAGAATCATCCTCCCTCCGGGCATCCCCCGGCTGGAGGGCGTTCATTTGTCCACCCTCGCGCGTGAGCTGCGGGATGAGAGGCTCGAAAAACTCGTTGGTCGGATGAAGAAAGAAGTGAAAGGGTTTGACTGGCACCTCGACTTGAGACCCGGGAACGAAGAAAAACGCATGCGTTACCTGACGGCATTCAGCAACTTCCCGGTAGGGGGCGAGAAATGGACTTTCGCCCTCACGGCGCCGTCCACCGAGTTCGTCGGGTTAATCGGACGACTTTTCCGAAAAGGCTGGCTGTTGACGGGTTTCGGGTTCATCGCCCTGGTTCTGGCGGCTCTTTTGATACTCGACCGTGAGCGCAGGCGCATACGGGCCGAGGACAGAATCATCTGGTCCCAGCAGGTGTTCGAGAGCAACAGGCGGCTTCAGGCGCTGTTCGACGGCATCACGGACGCCATCGGCATTCTGGACAAGGATTTCCGCATACGGATGCTCAATCGCTCGATGGGGAGGCTCTTCGGGCGCGATACGTCCGATTTGCTGGATCAGAAATGGGAGATATCGCCGCTCACCCCGGTGCCGGAGTCATTCGTCGAGCGCGCCATCGTGGTCGACACGTTCGCGACCGGCGAGCCGGGTTTTTTCGAAAAGTCGATTTCATGGGAAGATGGACGCCGGATGGCTATGGAATACTATACCTACCCGATTCTCGACGCCTCGGGAGCGACGTTGCAGGTGATTTTGTATTTGAAGGACGTGACGGAGCGCAAGGCGCTCGAAAAAGAGGTTCTCCAAAGCGAGAGGCTCTCGATCGTCGGCAAGATGAGCGAGCAGGTGGCGCATTCCATACGCAACCCTCTCTCGGCCATCAACCTGAGCGCGGAATTGCTCGGCGATGAGTTGTCGCAATTCAAGGGGGCGGACACCTCCGAGGCGTGGGCGCTGCTCAAATCCGTGAGGGCGGAGGTGGCTATCCTCAGCCAGGTGACGGCCGATTATCTCAAATTCGTGCGCATGCCCAGTCTGGAGAGAACGCCTATCAACTGCAACGAAATGATTGAGGATTTGCTGGACCTGCACGCGGAAGTGGCGGCGAGCAGAAAAATCCAGGTCGAAAAGGAACTCGAAAGGGACATCCCCGAGGTCGTCCTGGATGAAACGCAAATGCGCGTCGCGATTCAGAACCTCATCTTGAACGGTTTCGACGCAATGCCCGACGGCGGTCGCCTCCTGGTGAAAACGGAACTCGAAAACCGGCATCTCGCCATCCGCATATCGGACAGCGGGGAAGGCATCAGCCGCGAGGATCAGGCCTCGTTGTTCACGCCGTTTTTCACGACGAAGGCGAACGGAACCGGCCTCGGCCTCGTGTTGAGCCGGCAAATCATCACCGAGCACGACGGCGGCATCCACTTCGAGAGCAGGGAGGGGGCGGGCGCCACCTTCATCGTCGAACTCCCGCTCCCGGTTGCGCAGGAGGCGAAGGCATGAGCGACCACGCCGGGGCGCGCGTGCTGGTGGTGGACGACAAGCGCGGCAGCCGCGAGGCCCTCCAGAAGATGATCACCAAAGAGGGGTTCGACGTCGCCATGGCGCACGACGCGGAAACCGCCGCAGAGATGTTCGGCGCGGAACCCGCCAATCTGGTGATCACCGATCTCAGAATGCCCGGAATGGACGGCATCGGCCTGCTCAAGGAGGTGAAGCGTCTCAGCCCGGATACGGAAGTGATCCTGATCTCCGGCGCCGGGAGCATCGAGTCGGCCGTCGAGGCGATGCGTGAGGGGGCGTATGATTTTCTCACAAAGCCCCTGGAGCGCGTGGTTGTCCTCAAGGCGATAGACAAGGCGCTCGAAAAACAGGCCCTCCTGCGCGAGAACGCGGATTTGCGGGCGCAACTCCAGAGCCTGAGAGACACCTCGGGCATGATGGGGGACCACTCCTCGATTCGCCGGGTGAAGGACATGGTTCGCCAGGTCGCGCCCACCTCCGCCACGGTGCTTATACTGGGCGAAAGCGGCACGGGCAAGGAACTGGTGGCGAACGCCCTGCACGAGGGAAGCGAGCGGGCGGGCAAGGCGATGGTGAAGGTGAACTGCGCGGCACTTCCCGAGACGCTCCTCGAGAGCGAGTTGTTCGGCTACGAGCGCGGGGCGTTCACGGGCGCGGCGGGCCGGAAGGAGGGGCGCTTCAAGATCGCGCACGAAGGCACGCTGTTTCTCGATGAAATCGGGGATATGCCCCTCGTTTTGCAGCCGAAGATTCTTCGGGTTTTACAGGAAGGGGAATTCGAGCGCGTCGGTGGGACGGAGACTTTGAAGGTGGACGCGCGTATCGTGGCCTCCACCAACGCGGACTTGCAAACCGCCGTGGCCGACAAGAGGTTTCGCGAGGATCTCTATTATCGCCTGAACGTGATCACCATCCACATGCCGGCCCTGAGGGACAGGCGCAGCGATATTCCGCTGCTCGCCGAGCATTTCCTCCAGCGCTTCGCCGCGAAGAACAACCGGCCCGTCCTCGCGTTTTCGCGCGAGGCGCTCGATGCGATGTCGAACTACCATTGGCCGGGAAATGTGCGTGAACTCGAAAACATGGTGGAGCGCGCCGTGGTGCTGAGCCGCGGAGAGATTCTCTCGGTGGATGATTTGCCCGCGCAAATCGCCCGGGGCGAGCCCACGAATGGGGAGCAGTCCGTGGCGTCGGACTCGCCACTCATCAATCTCGAGGTCGGCACCCCGCTCGCGGAAGTCGAGCGGCGGGTCATTCTGGAGACTCTCCGGTATACGGGCGGCGACAAGAGCGCCGCCGCACGCCTCCTGGGAATCGCCACGCGCACCATATACCGGAAGCTGGACGGGAACTGATCGCTCGCATGCCGCCCGCCCCATGAGCGGGTTGTGGTAAGGTGTGGCGCGGGAATTTTCCGGGAGTTTGCCGATGCGGGGTCGTTTCATCACATTCGAGGGTGTGGAGGGTTGCGGCAAGTCGACCCAGATGGCGCGCCTGCGGGATTGGATGAAAGAAGTGGGCCTGCCTGTTCGCGCCACGCGCGAACCCGGCGGCACGAAGGTCGGCGAGGGGATTCGCGAGTTATTGCTCGCTCCACGCGATGAGGGCTTGGATGCCGCCACGGAGCTCCTGCTCTACGAGGCGGCGCGGGCGCAGCACGTGAGCGAGGTGATTCGGCCGGCCCTGGAGGCGGGCGTCCACGTTCTTTGCGACCGGTTCTTCGACTCCACGACGGCGTACCAGGCGTTCGGACGGGGGCTGGACGAGGAGATGGTGCGGGAGCTCAACCGGATGGCGAGCGGGGGGATTATCCCCGACCTCACGCTGTTGTTCTCCGTATCGATTGAGGAAGGTCTCGGTCGCGCGCGCGGCGGAAGCGCGGGCGACCGGCTCGAGGGCGAAAGTCTGGCGTTTCACCGCAGGGTGCAGGCGGGCTTCGACGCGCTGGCGAAGCGCGAGCCCGGGCGGTTCCGCACCCTGGGCGAGGGCGCGATTGAGCAGGTGCACGAAGAGGTGGTGCGCATCGTAAAGGAAAGATTCGAATGGGCTGGGAATCCATCCGCGGCCAGGACGCAGCCCTAGACCTGCTGCGAAGGGACTTATCCTCCGGCCAGGCGGCGGGCGCTTATCTGTTTTACGGCCCCGACGGGGTCGGCAAGGCGAGCGCTGCGCGCCTGTTCGCCCAGGCCCTCCAATGCACGGGCGATGCGCCGCCGTGCGGAAGCTGTGCGGCGTGCGAGAAGGTGCGCGCGAACGTACACCCCGACGTCGTCTCCATCGGCCCCGTCGCGGGGTCTCGCTCCATCAAGGCGGAGTCGGTCCGAGAGGAAGTGATCTGGCGCGCCCACCAGCGTCCCAACGAGGGGATGCGGCAGGTCTTCATCATCGAAGACGCCCATCTGCTGACGCGAGTGAGCCAGAACGTCCTGCTCAAGACGCTGGAGGAGCCTGGCGCAGACACGGTATTGATACTGGTGACGCCGAACCTCCACACCCTGCTGCCGACGATCGTCTCGCGTTGCCGGAGGCTCAGGTTCCAGGCTCTGGCGCGGGCGGATATGGCCGCCATTCTGGAGGAGTGCCTCGGTGACGACGACGCCGACGTGGACAAACTCGTCTCCCTCAGCATGGGAAGACTGGGCGTCGCGGTGTCTTCCGACGTCGAGGCCCTCTCCGAGCGCAGGGAGGAGGCGATGAGGTTCCTGGAGGAGTTGAGCGCGCCGGCGGGCCGGGCGGACGAGGTGACCCTCATCACGCTCGCCTCCGAGCGGGCGGGCAGCGGGGCAACTGGCAGAAATGAAACAATTCTCTTTTTGGAAATGCTTCGGGGGCTGCTTCGCGATATACTCATCACCCAGGAAGCGCCCGAGGCGATAGATTTGTGGCACACGGACATTCGGGCGGCGTTGGCCGCCATGGGAGAGCGCTGGGGGAGCGCAGGCTTGACCCGTGCCCTCGAGAGGGTGGGAGAGGCCATGCGCGACGTGGACGGCGGGAACACCAACCCGTCCCTGACGCTCGAGACTTTGGTATATTCCCTGCGGGAGACGGTCCCCGCCGGGGTTTGAGGTGAACGAATGAGTGAAACAACCAATGGCGGCGCGGCCCTCGAGGCGCCGCCCGAGCCGCGCAAGATCGGCGTGGTCGGGGTCAAGACGCGCTTCGGCGCACGGCCGCTTCATCACACCTACGGGGAACTCAGGCTTCGGGTCGGCATGAAGGTGATGGTCAAGACCAGGGACGGGGATACGGAGTTCGGCGAGATATCCGAAAACCCCCGGGTCATGGATTCGCGCTATTTTCCCGATCCGCTGCCCGAGGTGTTGCGGTTGGCCACCGAAGATGACGATAAAAAGGTGGCCCGCAACGAGGCGAATGAGAAGAGCGCCTATGATTTTTGCCGCATGAAGATATCCGAGCTCAAACTCCCCATGCGCCTCATCGAGGTTCGCTACATTCACTCGAACAAGAAGGCGACGTTTTATTTCTCCTCCGACGGCCGCGTGGATTTCCGCAAGCTGGTGCGGGTGCTCGCCGAGCGCCTCTCGGTTCGCGTGGAGATGCGCCAGATCGGAGTGCGCGACGAGGCGGGCATGAAGGGCGGCTGCGGGGATTGCGGGCGCACCTATTGCTGCAGTTCCTTTCTCAAGTCGTTCGACCCCATTTCGGTCCGCATGGCGAAGGATCAGAACCTGAGCTTGAACCCCGTAAAACTCTCCGGCGGCTGCGGGCGGCTCAAGTGCTGCCTGCGCTTCGAACATTCCCACTACGTGTCGGTGAAGAAGCGATTACCCGCCTGCAAGAAGAAAGTCGGCGGCTGCGACTGCGGCGCGACCGTCGTGCGCCAGGACCTGCTCAAGGAAGAGGTGACTCTCGCTCTCGAGACGGGAGACTTCATGACGGTTCGCGCGGAGGACTTGATGCGCTTGCCCACAGGCCAGTTTTCTCTTAAAACCGGCGTCCAGAACGATACATCCCTCAACGTCTTGCCCAGGGAAAACGGCCCGAAACGATGAGCAAAAAACCGTTTTACGTCACCACGCCGATATATTACGTCAACGACAAGCCGCACCTCGGCCATGCCTACACGACGGTGGCCTGCGACGCCAAGGCGCGCTTCCACAGGCTCCGGGGCGAGCCGACGCAGTTTCTCACCGGAACCGACGAGCACGGCCAGAAACTCGAGCGCGCGGCCCGAGAGGCCGGCATGGACCCCCTCGCGTTCTGCGACATGAACAGCGCGAAATTCCGCGAGCTCTGGGAGAAGCTCGATATCTCCTACGACGATTACATCCGCACGACCGAGGAGCGCCACGTCCGCGGGGTGCAGGAGCTTTGGCGGCGCGTGGAGGCCGCGGGCGACATCTACCTGGGCGCCTACGCGGGCTGGTACGCCGTTCGCGACGAAGCGTTCTACACCGAGAGCGAACTCACCGAAGGCCCCGACGGCGTGAAACTCGCGCCCACGGGGGCCGAGGTCGAATGGGTGGAGGAGCCGAGTTATTTCTTCCGCCTGAGCAAGTACGCCGAGCCGCTTCTTGCGCATTATGAGAAAAATCCCCAATTCGTTCAGCCCGAGAGCCGCAGGAACGAGGTGATGAGCTTCGTGCGGGGGGGACTCAAGGACCTGTCGCTCTCGCGTACGAGCTTTCAGTGGGGCATCCCCGTGCCGGGGGACGAGAAACACGTGATCTACGTGTGGTTCGACGCGCTGAGCAACTACCTGACCGCTCCGGGCTTCGATGAGAGCGGGATGCACGAGGGAAGCTCCTGGCCGACGGACCAGCACTTCATCGGCAAGGACATCCTGAGGTTCCACGCGGTCTACTGGCCCGCCTTTCTGCTCTCCGCCGGTGTCCCCCTGCCGGGCCAGGTCTTCAGTCACGGGTGGTGGACGGTCGAGGGCCAGAAGATGTCCAAGAGCCTGGGCAACGCGGTCGACCCGCACTGGCTCATCGAGGAATACGGCGTCGACGCCATCCGTTACTTCCTGCTCAAGGAAATCCCCTTCGGGCTGGATGGGGATTTCTCCCACAGCGCGCTGATCGACCGCATCAACAGCGATCTGGCGAACGATCTGGGCAACCTGCTCTACCGCACGCTGAACATGGTGAAGCGCTACCGGGATGGCCGCCTCGAGCGCTCCGCGGCGGGCGATACCGAGGCGGAGAACGCGTTCTGTGAATTCGTCGCCGATGCGGCCGGGAAATACGAGAGCGGCATGGCGGCGACCCACTTCCAGAACGGTCTGAGAGCCGCCTGGGAGGTGATTTCCTGCGCGAATAAATACATCGACGCGAACGCTCCCTGGACGCTCGCGAAAGAGGGTGAGGAGGCCCGCCTGTGCTCGGTGCTCTGGCACGCCGTGGCGTCGATGCGCGTCGTCGCGGCCATGATATCGCCCGTCATGCCCGCCTCGGCGCAGAAGATAGCGGTGCAAATCGGCCTGGCCGAAGACTGGGCGAGTGCGCCTTATTCGGAATTGATGGACATGCGGAGGCTGCCGGAGGAGTTGGTGACCAACATCGGCGCTCCCCTTTTCCCGCGCATCGAGGATGAGGCGAAAGAAGCCATACAGGAGAAGGTGGCCCGGCGCATCGCGGGCGGCGACGAGGCAGCGCCCGGAGAGGATGCGACAGAACGGATATCTTTCGAGGAATTTCAAAAGATGGATTTGCGCGTCGCCGAGGTGCTCGAGGCCGAGCGGATACCCAAGTCGAAAAACCTGCTGAAGCTCACCGTCTCTCTCGGCGAGGAACCCCGGACCGTCGTGGCGGGCATTGCGAAACACTACGCGCCCGAGGATTTGCCGGGCCGCAAGGTGATTCTGGTGGCCAACCTCGAACCCGCCAGGCTGATGGGCGTGGAATCCCAGGGCATGGTTCTCGCCGCCGAGGACGGGAAGAATCTCCTGCTCGCAGGCGTGGACGAGACGGCAACGCCGGGCGCGCCGATCCGGTAGAGACGAGAAGCCCCGCCCGGGAGATTGGAGTTTGTGGAGTGAACGAATCTATGGAATCCGGGCCGGATTCATCCGGCGATAAGGACTCATTCGCGGGTAAGGACAGAAAGGGACGCTCCCAGCGCCGCAGAAGAAGACGCGGCCGAAGGGGCGGAAAACGTCCGGAACACAAAGAACGTCAGAATACATCCGGGGCGACCGAACCCGCCGCGCACGCGCAAAACGGAGAGAAAACCGCCCAGCGCGCTGAAAACGGTGGTGCGCGCGATAGCGATTCCCGGCGCGGGCGAGGCGGACGCAGGACTAAGAACCGCTGGCGGCACGAGCGGAGGAAAAAAGCCCGGCCCCAGGTCATCATCGCCGACTTGCCGGATACGAACGGGCTGCCCGTGCTGGTCGATACCCATGCGCATCTCATCGACAAGGCGTTCGATCCGGACCGCCAGGGGGCGGTGGAGCGCGCCATCGAGGAGGGGGTGCACTACATCATCTCGATGGGCACCTGCCTGGAATCGAGCCGCCGGACCGTCGACCTCGCGGCTTCCTACGCGGGCGTCTACGCGGCGGTCGGCGTGCATCCGAGCGACGTGAGCGGCGTGAACGAGAGAACCATCAAGGATATCGCCAAACTCACGGCAGAGCCCAAGGTGGTGGCCGTCGGCGAGATAGGCCTGGACTACTACCGGGAGGGCGCCCCGCGCAAGGCCCAGCGCAGGTGGTTCCGGGAGCAAATCAGGGTGGCCGTCGATGTGGGCAAGCCCATCATCGTCCATTGCCGCGACTCTGCGGATGACATCTATGAGATTCTGGAGGAAGAGAGGGCGTGGCGCGCGGGCGGCGTCATCCACTGCTTCACGGGCGATGACGAGCAGGCCCGAAAATTCCTGGACATCGATTTTCACCTGGGTGCGGGCGGGGCCATCACGTTCTCGCGCTCGGAAGGGTTGAGGGAAGTCTTCGAGCGGGTTCCTGTAGAGCGCGTTCTGCTCGAGACGGACAGCCCCTATCTCGCTCCCCCGCCGCACCGGGGCAAGCGAAACGAGCCGGCCTACGTCGCGCGCGTGGCGGAGACCCTGGCCGAACTCCACGGGATGACGACGGAGGCGGTGACGCGCCTCACGACGGAGAACGTGCGCCGCCTGTTCGGGGTAGGGCCGGAGCCTGACGGGGGAAGCGTCGCCTACTCGGTCGGGGAGACGCTCTACCTCAACGTCACGAACGATTGCCAGAATTCGTGCTTTTTCTGCGGGCTTCTGAGTGATTGCGTCTACAAGGGACACAATCTGAAACTCGCGCAGGAACCCGACGCGGCGGAGGTGCTCGCCGCCGCCGGCGACCCGTCGCGCTTCACCGAAGTCGTATTCAGCGGATTCGGCGAGCCGACGCTCAGGCTCGACGTGGTGAAAGAGGTGGCCGGCGAGCTCAAGCGCCGCGGCGCCCGGCGGATCCGCCTGGTGACGAACGGGCTCGCCAACAAGACGCACGAGAGAAACATTCTGCCCGAACTCCGCGGCCTCGTGGACGCGGTATCCATCAGCATGCAGGCGGAAAGCCCCGAAGCCTACGCGAAAATCTGCAAGACCAAGGGCGTGGAAGAACCTTATCCCTCGGTCAAGGAGTTCGTGAGGTGGTCCAAGAACTACATCCCCGAGGTGGAGGTGACGGCCGTCAAGATGAGCGGCCTCATCGACATCGAAGCGTGCGAGAAGGTGGCGACAGAAGAGCTGGGCGTGCCCTTCCGCGCGCATGAATATGTGAGGATGGATTAGGGCAATCGCGACCGAGGAGAGAGATTGTAGGGGTCGCATAAATGCGACCCGTGTCACGTCGGTGAAAAATGAGGGACGCATATATGCGTCCCCTACACTTGCGTCGACGTGAGCGACGTCTGGATATGTAACCACGCCCCTGGGAGCCAGCAGGTACAACCCCGCCCCGTTGCGCTAGAATGCCCCCATGAATAACCGACGTTCCCCGGCAAAATTCACAATTCCTTTTGGGCGAAATCTGTTCGTGTTCCCCCGGGCCAACCCTCGATGAGCAAGCCCTTCTACATCCTCTCGCTCGACGGCGGGGGATCGCTCGGGGTCTACACCCTGGGCGTTCTGGCGGAAACCGAGCGCATGTTGGGACGCCCATTGCATGAAGTGTTCAATCTTGTCTACGGCGTCAGCACGGGTTCGATCATCGCCACGATGATTGCGCTGGGCGATGCGGTCGAGCCGACGATTGCGAACCGCTATTTCGAACTCGCGCCCGACGTGCTGGGGCCCCTGCTCGCGCGCTCCAAAACGAACGCGCTGCAAAGGCACTCGCAAGCGATATACGGCGAGAGGACTTTCGAGGATTTCAAGATGGACTTAGGCATCCTCGTCACCCACGCGGATCATGACCGCCCCATGGTATTCAAGCGCACCATCGGCCCATCGCACGGCGATCTCGATAGTTTCTTGTCGGGCGAGGGCATGAAGATATCGGACGCGATACTGGCGTCTTGCGCCGCGCATCCGTTCCTGAAGCAAAAACGCATCGCCGCGCCCAAAATCGAGGAACGCACGGCGCTCGACGGCGGGTTCACGGCGAACAACCCGGCCCTTTTCGCCATCGCGGACGCCACCGGGCCGCTCGGAATCCCCCCCGAGGATATCCGGATATTAAGCGTCGGGACGGGCAGTTATCCCGAATCGAGACGCTGGACGCGGCGGATCATCGCAGGGATCAGGCCGCTCAAGACCTACATGACGCTATCGAGGACGAGTTCGAACACCGTCGATACGCTGCGCGGGATGTTCTTCCCGGACGTCCGTACCCTGCGCATCAACGACTCCTTCACCGACCGCGCCTATGAGACGGACTTCATGGAGCACGACCCGCGCAAGCTCCGGGCCATATTCGGGCTCGGGCGCAAGTCTTTCGAGAAAGCGGAGGCCGAGGTGCGGGAGTTTTTTGGGGACGTGCGCTCTGAGTAGTGTGAGGTTTTGGTTTTGTAGGGGTCAGACATATATGTCTGACTACGTGTCCTCCCTTTTTGTTTACCGTCCTGATCGCATTGTATCTATTGTGGCAGGCACACAGGTCCGCCCCTGCTGCCACAAAGACATTGCCGTCATTCCGGCGAATGCCGGAATCCAGGGGTTTTGTCTTTTGTCTTTCTTTTTTTCTCGTCGCTCTATGGATGCGAGGTAATAGAACGCCGCGTATTTTCAACCTACCCGGTTCTGGATTCCGGCATTCGCCGGAATGACGGTGTATTGTATCCGTGGGTCATTTCTACCGAAAAAGGGCAGGATCGCTTTATTGGGACAGGTCGCGACCTGTCCCTACGGTCTACGGGCCCCCTTCCATCCGGCCCCGTTTGGGGTAGAATACCCCCGCTATGGACAGACACTCCTTTCATCCGCTGATCGCGCGCTGGTTCGCTGAAAAATTCGGGGAGCCGAGCGCTCCCCAGGATGCCGGCTGGCCCGAGATAGCCACCGGGCGCGACACGCTCATCGCGGCGCCCACGGGCACCGGCAAGACGCTGGCCGCCTTTCTGTGGTCGCTCGACGGACTGATTCGAGACGCGCTCGCGGGCGCACTCGATGATGAATGCCGCCTCGTCTACATCTCTCCCTTGAAGGCACTCGGCAACGACATCCAGAAGAACCTGCAGGAGCCATTGAGCGAGATTCGCGCACTCGCGAAGAAAGAGGGCGTGGAGTTGCCGGAGATACGCGTGGCGGTGCGCTCCGGCGACACGCCCGCGCGCGAGCGCAGGCTCATGCTTAAAAAACGCCCCCACATCCTCATCACCACGCCCGAGTCGCTCTACATCCTCCTGACGGCAGAGCGCAGCCGAAAAGTATTGGAGACCGCGCGCGCCGTCATCGTGGACGAGATACACGCCGTCGCGGGGGACAAGCGCGGCGCGCACCTGGCGATCTCCTTGGAGCGGCTCGACGCGCTATGCGATACGCGGCTGCAGCGTATCGGGCTCAGCGCCACGCAAAAGCCGATCGGCGAGATAGCGCGCCTGCTCATCGGCGCGGAAAGGCGAGGGGAGGACGGCGCTCCCGATTGCGCTATCGTGGACGTGGGCCACAAGCGTGAGATGGCGCTCACGGTCGAGGTGGCCGATCAGGATATCGGCCCCATCGCCTCGCACGAGTACTGGGGGGAAGTGTTCGACCGCATCGCCGCCCACATCGAAAGCCACCGCACGACCATCGTGTTCGTCCACACGAGGCGGCTGGCGGAGCGCGTCGCCCACCGGCTCACGGAGAGACTCGGCGAGGGGCGGGTGGCGGCGCACCACGGCTCCCTGTCGCGCAAGATCAGGCTCGACGCCGAAGAGCGGCTGAAATCGGGCGCGCTCTCCGCCATCGTCGCCACGGCGTCCCTGGAACTCGGCATCGACATCGGTCACGTCGACCTCGTCTGCCACCTGGGCGCGCCGAGAACGCTCGCCTCCCTGCTCCAGCGCGTGGGGCGCTCGGGCCACTGGAAGGGCGCTATCCCTAAGGGAATCGTCTTTCCCATGACGCGGGACGAACTGCTGCAAAGCGCCGCCGCGATCCGCTCGGTGAGAGGAGGCGCGCTCGATCTGGTGATCTTCCCCAAGGCGCCGCTCGACATCCTCGCCCAGCAGATGGTGGCCGAGGTCGCGGCGCAAGAGGAGATAGGAGAGGAGTCGCTCTGGGCGCTCGTCAGGCGCGCGCAGCCTTATGGAGAGCTTGCGCGGAGCGTTTTCGAGGACGTGCTCGAGATGTTATCCGAGGGCATCTCGACCAGCAGGGGCAGGCGCACCGCCTATCTGCACAGGGACCGCGTGAACGCTCTCTTGAGACCACGGCGCGGGGCGCGTCTTTGCGCCATCACGTCGGGCGGCGCGATTCCCGACACGGCGGATTACGACGTGGTGGAAGGCGCTGCGGAGACCTTCGTGGGTAAGGTGAACGAGGATTTCGCCATCGAGTCGAACGCTGGCGACATCTTCCTGCTCGGAAACCACTCTTGGCGCGTCAAGCGCGTGGAGCGCGACAAGGTGCGCGTGGAAGACGCCGAGGGGCTTCCGCCGAACATCCCTTTCTGGCTGGGCGAGGCGCCCTCGCGCACGGCGGAACTCTCGGAAGCCGTCTCGGCGCTGCGGGCCGAACTGGCGGGGCGTCTCGACGCGCCCGGCGAGGCGATCCGCTGGATGCGCGCCGAATGCGGGCTTTGCGCACAGGGCGCGTCGCAGATTCTCGACTACGCCCGCGAGACCGCCCGCGTGCTGGGGCGCGTGCCCACGCAGGAAGAGATAATCGCGGAGCGGTTCTTCGACGAGGCGGGCGGGATGCAGCTCGTCATCCACTCGCCCTTCGGGGGGCGCATCAACCGCGCGTGGGGTCATACGCTGAGAAAACGCTTTTGCCTCACCTTCGATTTCGAACTCCAGGCCGCCGCCACGGACGACGGCATCGTGCTCTCGCTCTCCTCGCAGCACAGCTTTCCGCTCGAATCGATCTTCGGTTTCGCGCGCCTGGCGTCGCTCAAAAAGGACATGCTCCAGTCCGCGCTCCAGTCGCCCATGTTCACCAACCGGTGGCGCTGGAACGCCACGCGCGCCTTGGCACTCCCCAGGCACAGCGGGGGCAAGAAGGTGCCCGTCGCGATCCAGCGCATGCGGGCCGAGGACTTGCTCGCCGCCGTCTTCCCGGCCCAGCTTGCGTGTCAGGACAACCACCACGGCCCCATCGAGCCGCCCGACCACCCCCTCGTGAACGAGACGGTGGAGAACTGCCTGAGCGAAGCGATGGATATCGAAAGCCTTAGGAAACTCATTAGTGATATAGAAAGCAGGAAAATTAAAACCTATGGCGTCGAGACGCCCGCGCCCTCGCCGATGTCGCACGAGATACTGAACGCGAACCCCTACGCCTTCATCGACGACGCCCCGCTGGAGGAACGCCGCTCGCGCGCGGTGCCGCTGAGGCGCGCCCTGCCCGATGACGCCGAGGGCGCCCGGCTCGACGCGGACGTCATCGAGGAGGTGTGCGCGCAGGCCTGGCCGGCCCCGCGCGACGCGGATGAGTTGCACGACGCGCTGCTTTCTTTATGCGTTCTGCCTGACGAGGAAGCGGGCGAGTGGTCCGCGTGGGTCGATGAGTTGCTCGCCCGGAACCGAGTGGCGAAAGGGCAGTGGCAGTCTGACGGTAAGGAACGAGAGGGCTGGGTTCCGGCGGAGCGGATGGCGCTCATTCGCGCGGCGCTCCCGGGAATCAGTCTCAACCCGAGCGAAATATCCTTTCAGGGGGATGAGGCGGAACCGCCCGCGCAGGATGAGGCGGCCCTCGCCATCGTCCGGGGGTGGACCGAGGCGTCCGGCCCCGTAACGGCAGGTGAACTCGCCTCCAAAGTCGGTCTCGCGCGGGCGGATGTGGAGATCGCCCTGGCCGCCCTGGAGGGAGAGGGAGCGGTGCTGCGGGGCCGGTTCGTTCATCTCTCGCCGGAAGCCGAAACCGAGTGGTGCGACCGCGTGTTGCTGGCCCGCATCCACCGCATGACGCTCGGCAAGCTGAGAAAAGAGATAGAACCCGTCACGGCGGCGGAATTCGTCCGCTATCTGCTCAGGTGGCAGCACGTGCACGAGGACGCCATGCTTCACGGGCGCGACGGCGTGTTGGAGGTGATCCGCCAGCTTCAGGGGCTCGAACTCCCCGCACCCGCCTGGGAGGAGCAGATTCTGCCCGCGCGCATCAAGAACTACGACCCTGCTGACTTAGAGGCGCTTTGCCTCTCGGGCCTGGTCGCCTGGGGACGCCTGCGCCCGGGCGCGCCGCCCGAGCCGGTCGAAGCTCCCGTGAACGGGAAACGCGCCAGGACGCTCCAGAGTGCTGCGCCCACGCGGCGGGCGCTCTTGGCCTTCCTGATGAGAGAGCACCTGGATCTTTTCCTGAGACCAAAAGAGGCCGAAGACGCCTGGCGGGGGAATCTCTCCCGCGCGGCATGCGAGATACTCGATTTTCTTAAGAGCAGGGGGGCGTCTTTCCTGGCCGACATCACGGCGGCGACGGGCAGGCTGCGCACCGAGGCCGAGGAGGCGCTCTGGGAGCTCGTCGCGCGCGGTCTGGTGACGGGCGACGGCGTGGCGGGATTGAGGGCTTTGATAGCCGGCGCGAACGAGAAGAAAAAAGGCGAGCGCAGGCTGCGCGCCCTGCCGGGCGGACGGGCGATATCGCGCGAGGCGAAAAAGCGATTCATGCCCGTGGGCCGCTGGTCGCTCTGGGGGAGTGCCGCCGCACCGCTCGACGCGGAAGCCGGCCGCGAGGCCCATGCGCGGCAGTTGCTGAAACGCTACGGCGTCGTGCTCCGCGAGCTGGCCGTCCGCGAACCCGGCGCTCCGCGCTGGCGCGAACTCGTGCGGGAATTCAGGCGCCTGGAAGCCAGGGGCGAGATTCGGGGCGGGCGTTTCGTCTCGGGCTTCACCGGCGAGCAGTTCGCCCTGCCCGAAGCGGTGGAGGCGCTTCGCGCCGTGCGGCGGATTCCGGCGCGGGGGAAACCAACCATCGTCCATGCGAGCGACCCGATGAATTTAATAGGTATCGTTATTCCAGGACCTAAAGTTTCGGTGAGGTCACGCGAGGTCATCCTCTACCGCGACGGCCTCGCGGTCGACAGCGGTCCCCTCGGCGAGGTGCGAAGCCGGATGCGGAATGAATCACTCGGTGGGGGAGGGTAGGGACAGGTCGCGACCTGTCCCTACAAAACCTGCAATCCCCGTTCATCGGGACTTTTTCAACAACCCTTCCTCAGGGGATAAAGGCAACCCCCCCTACCCCCCCTTGACAGGGGGGTATGAAAAAACAACCCCCCTTCGACCCGGAGGCGGACGTCGTCTTTTTTCATATCCTCCACTTGCCGGGGCGTCGGACTTTTTTACCCCCCTGACAAGGGGGGGTAGGGGGGGTTGCTTTTCATGCAGGTGAGAGGGCAACCAAATCGAACGAGGAGGCGCCGCCCCGTAGGGACAGGCCCCCGTGCCTGTCCTGACGAGGGACAACCACACGGACGGGAAAATCATTGCCATTCCAAAATAAGAAAACCCCGGCGGCGCGCGCCGGGGCTTCTCTCTTTCTCTTGAGCGTCGCTATCTTTTCTTCTTCTTTCGGAACGACTTGTGGCATGCGCCGCATTGCCTGCCGATGAGGCCCACCGCTTTCTTGATGGCTGCCGGACCGCCCTTGTAGTGGATCTGCGCCAGGGCGGCGGCGTTCGCGGCCAGGCCGTCCGCGATGAGAGCGAATTTCCGCTTGTCTTTCCAGATGGCGGCGACGGATGTCGTCTTGCCCGCCAGGGTGTTCTTCTGGAACGCCTTTTTGATCTTGCTCGCCTTCTTGTACATGTCGCCTGCGGCCTGGCGCACCTGCTCCTCGACCACCCAGCCGCTGCCTTGTTTCATCGCGGTTCTGAGACGCTTCATGTCGGCGCCGATGCCGCGCATGAGCTTCTTGCGCGCCGTGACGGTGGGGTCCTCGCCGCCTTTCATCATCTTTTTCTTGCCCATCATCTTCTTGTCCATCATCCCCTCGCCCGCGCAGCCTGCGGCGAGCGCGCCGGCCATCATCAGGACAGCCAGGCTAATGAATACGTCTCGTTTTTTCATGACCGGATTTCCCCCACAAAATCAGAAACGAAAAAGACAAACAGGCGGACCTGTATGAAACCCTCTTGTGCTGGTGCGCGTATAAACCAACCATGGGCGGTGGCTTGCTCGACTCGTTGTGTATGGCTTCATACTAGCCGAAAAGAGACCCGGCGGCCAGTCCCCGGAATTGCGGTGCGAAGGCGCCCGGGGAGGAAGCAGATTCACTCCCTCTCAAGGGGGCTGTTGAAAAAATTTTGTCAAAGGAGCAACCCCCCCTACCCCCCCTTGTCAGGGGGGTATGAAAAGGCGGCACCCGCCGCTGGCAGGGGGGCTTTTGTTTTTTCCCGCCCTCCTGTCAAGGGGGTTTTCTTTTTTTGCCCCCCTGACAAGGGGGGGTAGGGGGGGTTGGTTTTATCTCCCGCCAAGGGGGGAGTCGATTTGTTTCCGTCCGACATTACGCCGTCATCCACCTTCGCACGGGCGGCGTTGATCCCGAAGCCCATTTATGAAACCTTGGGATATCCAGAAGGTTTCATGAATGCCTCACTTTCAAGCCCGGCGAAGGCCGGTCGGCGAGGAGGCATGAGAGACGCCGCTATGATTGCGGCTCGAAATCTTTATTCCATTAGCCGCCGGGCGGGCGGCCCCATTTGCGAAAGGAGCGGACATGGGCGCATACGTGGTCGGACACATCACCGTCAAGGACGAAGAAGGCTTCAACAGCTACGCCGAGCAGGGGCTCGCCATCGTCGCATCCGTCGGGGGCGAGGTGGCGGCGAGCGGACAACTCGTAAAAGTCCTCACCGGCGAGCACGACAGGCAAATGTTCGTCCTCCTCAAGTTCCCCGATCAGGAGGCGGTGGAGAAATGGTATTACTCGGACGGCTACCAGGCCCTGATCCCCGGCCGCAACGAGGCGGTGGACATCACGTTCATCTCCTATGACGAGCCGGAGGAGTAGGCGTTCGGAGGAGGGGAGGCGGAACTGGCGCGCAGCTTCAGGGTGCTCAGGGAACTGGAAGTCGACGTCGTGATATGCAGCGTTTCTGTAGGCGAGATGCGAATCGTGGAAGTCACGCCCGAGGAGTGGCGGGGCATCATAGACGGGTTGGCGGGGTAGGGGTCAATTCGGTCTCAAGAAGACGGAATTGCGAACCGATGTTTTCTTCACGCCCGGCAGACTCTCCCTTTAGAGTCACCAGCCCTTTTGCATTCACCCGCTTTTCGGGAGGCTTTCCTCGATGAGTTCTTTTCGCAAAAACCAGCCTCCGTGGCGCGTGACCTGGAAAATCACGAGAATCGCCAACAAGACGAATCCTGCGCCTTGAGAAAAAAGCGTGGGCCAAAGCATCATGAATGCCCCCAGGAGAAGGCCTCCTCTCTCCATCCAGGTTGTCCTCCCGATCAGATATCCACTCAGGCCGGCCGTTCCGGCGACAAGCGCGATGCCGGTTGTCAAGGTAACCAGGATGATATCGGCCACGCTACCGTTCAGCAGAATGGCGGGGGAATAGGCGAAAAGAAACGGGATCACATAGAGGCCTTTCGCCGCCCTGAAGGAAGTCCAGCCGGTCTTCATCGGATCCGCCTCGGCGATGGCGGCGGCGGTATAGGCAGGAATGCAAACGGGAGGCGTGTAACAACTATCCAGGCTGAACCAGAAGATGATCATGTGGGCCGTCACGGCGCTCATACCGCCCAGCTCGATGAGGGCGGGAGCGGCCATCGTCGCCAGAACGATATAGGCGGAACTGCTCGGAAGCCCCATCCCCAGAACGAAGGAGGCCACGCCGACCAGAATGATTCCGAGAAAGAGACTTCCGCCCGAGGCTGAAACGACGATGGAGGAGAATTTGAGTCCCAGCCCCGTAATCGTCGTCGCTCCGATGATGATGCCCGCAGTCGCGCAGGCGGCGGCTATCGGGGCGCACTGCTGCGCTCCGCGAACCAGCGCCCTGATGAGTTTGCTCAGGCCGCTTTTCAGATAATCGAGAGCGCGCCTCACGGAAAAACTTCGTTCCCGCCATCCCTGGTAGAGATAGTCGACCATTCCCAGCAGCATCATGGAAATAATCGTGGCGATGATTCCGGATACGCCCGCATACTGCACCGATCTCCCGATCACCATGAAATAAATCAGGACGGCCGGCGGTATGAGGAAGACGAGCGCGCGCGCTATCGTATTCAGGATGTTGGGAAGGTCTTCCCAGCTCAGGCCCCGGATGTCGTTTTTGGCCGCCTCCAGATGCACGAACACGAAAACGGACATGAAATAGAGCAACGCCGGGATGACCGATATCTTGATGATGGTGAAATAGGAAGTGCCGGTGAATTCGGCCAGCAGAAACGCCGCCGTCCCCATGATGGGAGGCATGATCTGGCCCCCGGTGGACGCCGCCGTCTCGACCGCTCCCGCCACGTGGGGGCGATACCCCATTTTTTTCATCAGGGGGATGGTGAAGGTGCCCGTGGTGACGATGTTGGCGGTGGCGCTTCCCGATATGGTTCCCGAGAGGGCGCTGGCCACAACGGCCGCCTTGGCGGGTCCGCCCCGCATTCTGCCGGTCAGCAGGAACGCGAAGTCGATATATATCTTCCCGGCGCCCGAAGCATCGAGCACGGCCCCGAACAGGATGAACAGGAACATGTAATTGACGAAAACGTACATCGGAGCGGACCAAAGACCCCCGTCGGTCAGATAGAAATGATCGATGATGTCCAGAAACCCGATGCCGCCGTGCTTGAACTCCCACGGCATCCAGGGGCCGAAGTAGGTGTAGACAAGGAAGAATAGCGCAATCAAAGGCAGGGTCAGATTGATCGCCCTGCGCGTGGCCTCGAGAACCAAAACGATGCAGATGACTCCAAAAACGATATCCAGGAGCAGGACATCGTCTATATACCGGGTGCGTTCGAGCAGCCGGTCGAACTCCCAAAGCAGCCACATTACGGAAACCACCGCCAGGACGCCGAGGAAGGCGACAAACGCCTTGCGCCACCCAGGCGACAAGACCCCGGCTTTTTTCGATGGGGGAGTGAGAAAGATGATGGCGGCGGCGGCCAGATAAAACATCGGCCGCTCGAAAATCGCGTCCATCCCGCCGGTAACGGCGAGATAGACCTCGGTGAGGGACATGCCGATCGCAACCAGCGTGAGGAGATAACCGACGAATCCCCTGGGCGGAAAATTTACGCCTTGACTGGCCATGAAGAGCGCCTTCCGGAATTATGCGGAAACGGGCGCCGGGATAATCGCGGGAATCCCCGGCGCCCGCTCATTCCTCCAGCGTGGTGAAACTGCGCTTTCTCAGATTACATCGCTCCCACTTCCTTGTAATAACGGGCTGCGCCGGGGTGCATGGGAACGCCTTTCATGTTCTTCACGGAACGTTTGGGTTCCAGGAAACCGTAAAGCCTGTGGGCACCCTTCAGATAATCCTTGTTTTCAAAAACGGTTTTCGTCACCTTGTAGATCAGGTCGGGTGATTGGTCTCCTCTCGTGAAAATGATCGTTCGGAGTCCGTAGGTATCGAGGGGTTTCTTCTGGCCGGGATAGGTATTCGCGTCCACAATCGATTCCACCAGGCCGAAATTTTCCAGCCTCTGCCGCATGCCCGGGGTGACCCCGGTGAAATTGATGGGGCGGCGCAGGGCCGCTTGTTTGATCAATCCGTTACCGGGGCCGGTGTGGAACAGGACGAAATCCACGTGCTTGTCCTGATAGAAGCGCATCATGGCGCGGCCTCCGCCGAGGCGGACCGACACGCCCGCTTTTTTCAGCGCAGCGGTCGAGGTTCCGTACTCCTTCAAAAGGTAGGTCGCAATGTTGTAGGTTCCCGTCCCTTTCTTCCCGATGGTTATTCCGGCCCTGGGTTTCTTCTGCACGAAATCCTCGAACGATTGAATCCCTTTATCGACCAGTTCGGGCGCCGCCATGAAATGAACGGCGGACGTATAGAGCCATACCATGGCCCTCAAGTTCGGATACTTTTTCTTGTATGGTTTTTTGCCCGCAATGGCGTTTCCCACGTAATACGTGTAACTGTAGGCGATGTCGGACTTGCCCACCCCCACCAGTTGCGGGTTGGATTTTCCCCCGCCCAGGGTGACGTTCAGGGAATAGTCCTTGTTCTTGCGGTTGAAGACGTCCGCAAGAGCGCCCGCCATGACATAGAGTGTGCTGGCGACGGTGGCGGCCCCCAGTTTGACCGCTTTTTTGGCGGCTTCGACTTTGGGGGGAGCGACCAGTACGAATACAAACAAGGCGACGCAGGCTGCAATCCGTGCTGAGTGCTGGCGACAAGTCTTTTTGAGCATCAATTTACCCTCCCTCATCAGAGCAGGACGATTTGCATCCTTGAACGGGATGATTTAACCAACGCCTCGACTATCTAAGCGCCCGGACTTATTGCGGCAATCGCTTTCTGCGTAAACTCCTTGATGTGGTCGTAGGCTCTCTCGGAAAGTTTGCACACCTCGGAGCCGTAGGTGGCGGGGCCGCGCACGTGTGTCGTTCTCAGGCTCTCGAACACGGTCAGTTGGGTGAGGGCCCGCCTTGTCTCCTCGTCTATGTTGGCCTCCAGGAAATCATGGTCCCCGTGTTCAAAGAGATACCAGGTATGGGCAACGTCGTTGTTCTCGGGGATGACCCCTTTCGCGTGCAGGGCGGCATTCATCCAATTCGAGCAGATGTGCATGCGGCCCCACATCACCGCCTCGAAATCCTCCTCGGGGTCGAGTTTTTTCACCGATTGCGCAAACCGCTCAGCCTTGGCCATGTGTTCTTCGATTTTCACGGCGCATCTCCAGAATTTCTGCTCATACCACTCTCCAGACCGCAGGCCGGGCCGCATCTCCGACTATCTCCAGAAAACCGGCTTTCGCCTCCTCCAGACTCTGAAGGCATTTGTCCATGATTGCCCGGGTAATCGGCTCATTGTCCCGGCAATGCCCGGGGCGGAGCTGCTCAATGAATTTCAGGGGTTCCATCGCGGCCTGAAGCGCCGCGCCGGGCTGCCTGATGTATCCGTCCAGAGTGGGGCGGAAGGTGTGCGCGTGGTCCATCAACTGGTTTGTGATCCCCTCCGCGTGGAGAGCCGCGTTGAAATAGTGCGTGGCGGCGAGCATGCACGTCTCGATGATCATTTCGGGGTCGTCGGCGGGATCCAGTTTTCGAAGGGAGGCTTCGATTCTTTGCGCCTTTGCGACGTGGTCACGCGGTTCCATTATTGATCTCCTCCGCTTTCCGGTGGGCATTGAAAACGAGGCCATCAATCCATGAATCAAAACCAGACGGGAAATTTTGACGTAAAGTGTCGCTTGGACGTGGGGCGTATGTCAACTATTCGAAATTCATCCCCTGAGCCACATTGAATTTGAAAACCGTGCCGGGAGATTCCATGAGAAAATTTCACGCTCGGCAAATGCGACCACATCAATCGGGTTGAATGCCTCTGCAATTCTTTGCCGAGGCGTCTTCAGAACGTCTTGTTTGACTTCGCTTCCTATCAGACACCATATTAGGGACACTTCGTGAAACGATAATCTCACATACGAGTGGGAGGCCTACCCGTGAATCCAGTCGCTCAAGCGGAAACCACAACAGACATCATCGACGCCTCAACCGGCAAAAAGATGAACATCATCGATTGCGATATTCATCCCCGAATGCCGAAAGGAGTGCAATCTCTCGTGCCCTATCTCCCCGAGAAGTGGCAGGCGCGGATCGGGATGAAGGGCGCCCTGGTGAAAGACGAAGCGAACCCCCGGAATACGTTCGCCGTTCCCAGGCGCGCGTTCTTCCATCCTCACCCCGGGGGGTCCGGGCGAGTGGATGCCAGGCCGCCCGAAGGCGGCCCCATCGGTTCGGACATCGGCTTCCTGGCGAAACAGCTGCTCGACGAACACGACATCAACTACGCCATCATCGTCGGTCAGGACGCCACGGGCGTCTCGGGAATCCCGGATGCGGACTTGAGCGCCGCCTACGCCTCCGCCTACAACGATTTCGTTCTCACCGAGTGGGCTTCCACCGACGAACGCTTCAAGGCGTGCATCTGGGTGAGCCCGCGCGATCCGAATCTCGCGGCGGAGGAAATCGATCGACTGGCCGGTCATCCCGATATCGTCTCGGTCCAGGTTTGCCCGATGGACATCCCCCTGGGCCAGCGGTACATGTGGCCGATATACGAAGCGGCCTCCCGCCACCACCTGCCCGTCGCGATTCACGGCGGCTCTGAAACCGCCGGCGTCAATCCACCGATGCTGGCCGTGGGAATGCCTTCTTATTTCATCGAGTTACACAGCGGCTTGCCCCAGGTGGGGTGGATGCACGTGACGAGCATGGTATGCGAGGGGGTGTTCGCACGCTTCCCGAACCTGAAATTCATCGTCCAGGAGATGGGTTACGCCTGGGTCGCAGGCCTCATGTGGCGCCTGGACAAGGAGTGGAGATCCCTGCGGCTCGAGGTTCCCTGGGTCAAGGAGCCGCCCAGCGAAGTCATTCGCAAGCACGTGCGGTTTACGAGCCAGCCCGTCGAGGAGCCGCCCAGGCCCGAATTCAACGAGCAGATGCTGAAAATGATCTATGCGGAAGACACGCTTCAGTTTTCTTCCGACTATCCGCATTGGGACTTCGACGACCCGCGCTATGTTTTCCCCAACATCGACCCGCAGCTGCACAAGAGCATCTTTTATGGAAATGCGCTCGGCACTTACCCGAAGATCCATAAACTCGTGGCGGGAGAAAACGGGGAAACCTGATGGGAAAGCATATCGTATCCAGGGTGTCGGATTTCCCTCCCGGCGAAAGAAAAATCGTCGAATTCGAAAACCGCTCCATCGGAGTATTCAACGTCAAGGGCGAGTATTTCGCCTTGAGAAACGTATGCCCCCACCAGGGAGCGCCATTGTGCATCGGGCCCGTGCGCGGAACCATGGATGCGGAAACGCCTCACCGGATTCAGTATGTGAAAGACGGCGAGATTATCGTCTGCCCCTGGCATTGCTGGGAGTTCGACATCCTCACGGGGCGATCCGTATTCAACCCGCACCGCACCCGCGTGAGGGCGTACAAGGTGACGGTCGAGCGGCCGGAGAGTGCAGAGGAAGACCCTTCCGTGGAAACATTCCGGGTAACGGTGGAGGACGATCTTGTCGTCCTGCACGTGTGACGCGAACCATCCCGGCAAAATCCCGCATCGACAAGTCGAGCCGTTTTCATAGGCGGCGAGATTCTCTTCGGGAATTATATGCTTGAGTTGACAGTAGCAGGATTACGGGTTCTGGATTCGAAAGGGAACAATGAAATCACTCCCCTTTGAGAGTCATTCCCGACCAATAGAGAGGAATTTCCGATCTGGAATAGGGGCAGGTCGCGGCCTGACCCTGCAGGCTATTTTTTCCCGGCGGCGGCCGCTCTGGGCGCGGCCAGCGCCAGGGCGGATGGCGCCCTGCGGAGGCTCAGCATGTAGACCGTCAGCGCTTCGAGATCCTCAGGCTTCAAATGGCCGTAGGCGGGCATGGCGGAGCCGGGCGAAACCTTCTGCGGGAACTTGAAATGTTCGATGTGCCACTTCGGGTCCTTCCGGCGCTCGCCCGCAAAGGTCAGGTCGGGCCCGACGACCCCGCCGGCGCCCCTGATCTTGTGGCAGGCGAGACAGCCGTTCATCAGATAAAGCAGTTTTCCCCTCTGGATGAGGGGGGCGTCTTTGAGAGCCCCCGCGTGGCAGGGGCCGCAACTCGCCTGAATGAACCCTCCCCGCAGCAGCGGCTCCTCCCAGAACGCGACTTCGCCGTGGGCGTCCTGGACGCTCGTCGCCCGGCCCTGGCCCTGGTGGCACACGGTGCAGCCGAACCGCTCGAAGGGATGCGGCGGGATGGTGGGGTGTCTGGCGAAAGGCTGCTCGGCATCCTTGAACGCCGGGTGCTCGACGCCGCGGTGGCACATGACGCACCTGTCCACGCGCTCGCCGCCGGCCACGATGATTTGCTCGAACTGGTCCCCGCTCGCCAGAGCGGCCTTGCGCTCCTCTTCGGTTCCGGCTCTTTCGACGAGCATTTCACGGAACGTCCGCTGGTAGCCCCGCCATTCGCGGTCGTAATCCTTCCAGACGGACAAGAGAAAAAACAAGGCCGCGCAGACGCTCAGGGCGGCGAAGGCGACCACCCACCCGAACGGCACATGGGAATCGTTCTGATTTGAATTGGCCATACGTTATCCGCCTCAGTGCAGGCCCGTCGCCTGCCACGGCCATATCCAGGCCCAGTTGGCGCCGCGGAAATAAAGCCCGATGAGCGTATAAATCAGGTAAGACGTCAGAAAATATGAATACAGGGCCAACGCCCCCATCCGGCTCGACCCCGTGCGCCGCCAGATGTAGAGCGACCCGGCGGCGAAGAGGACGATCAGTATGGTCCCCGGATTCAGGAGGTCGACCCAGATCTGCGAGGCGCCCGGGACCAGTATCCGCACGGCGTAGTGCTCGTTCAGCCAGGTCAGGACGAGGACGACCGGGATGACCGCCGCGACCGACCAGAGCGTGATCCGGCGGCCCTGGCCCGAGGTGAACCAGGTTCCCTGGCCCTCGGGGTTACGATCGATGTAGGGAATGCTCATGAGGCCGATAATCGCGGCGGCGGGAACGATGACGCCTCCCGCCAGGGCGGAATAGCTCACGATTTCCTGGAGCCCGAGAAAATACCAGGGCGCCTTGGCCGGGTTGGGCGGATGGTCCGGGTTGGCCAGCTCCTCCAGAGGCGCATCGAAGAAGTAGGCGACGGCGGAGAGGACGGCCACGACGCCCACGAAGACGACCAGCATCCGGAAGACCGTATGCGGCCAGCTCATGACCTCTTCTTCGGGGGCCTGCGCCTCCACCATGGGCGTCTTGCCCTCGGCCAGCTCCACGAGCATGTACGTCTTGTGCGGCGAAAAAGCCGCCGCCTCGCCCCGGGCGGCCACAGAGGGCGGCGCGGGCGGCCGGGAGAGGCCCCCGTCCTTGCGTATCCGCCAGAAATGGACGCCCATGAGTATCATCATGATTCCCGGCAGGACGATGACGTGCATGACGTAGAACCGGATCAGCGCGTTCTGCCCCACCGTATCGCCTCCGAGCATCAGCGTGCGGATGTGCTCTCCTACCAGCGGCGGGTAGCTGGCGATGCTCGACCCGACGGTGATGGCCCAATAGGCGAGTTGATCCCAGGGGAGGAGGTAGCCCGTGAAGCTCATCATCAGGGTCGCCCCCCAGAGGAGCACCCCGATGACCCAGTTGAACTCACGCGGCGCTTTGTAACTCGCCGTATAGAACACGCGGCACATGTGCAAAAAGACGACGGCGACCATCGCGTGCGCAGCCCAGCGGTGGAGGTTCCGCAGGACGACGCCGTAGGAGACGACGAATTGCAGGTCCTTCATGTCGCTGTAGGCGCGCTCGGTCGAGGGGACGTAGAAGAACATGAGCAAGGAGCCGGTGCCCAGAAGAATGATGAACAAGAACAGGGAGATGACCCCGAGTCCCCAGGTGTAGGTGGGTTTTAAGCTGTGAACGTGCGTTCGCGCGGGAAGGACGTGCAGGAAGAAATTCGAGAACATGACGGCCGCGCGATCCAGATCGTTGTCCGGATAGCCGCGGCGGAAGATCGAGCGGACGACGCGGTTGTCCCTAAGCCACGATACGGCTTTTCCGCGCCCTGATTTCTGCGGGGATTCGGTGACCATTGGGGCGGCTCAGATCTTGAAATGTTCGGAGGGGGCGACGACTTTGCGCGTATCGACCACGACGCGGCCATCCGGCGATTTCTTGACGAGGAAAAAGTCGAGCCCCCGGGGCGCAGGTCCCCCGAGCACCTGTCCCCGCCCGTCGAACGTGCTGCCGTGGCAGGGGCACCGGGCCCTCAATATATCGGGAGAGGCGCCGGGCGCGCCGACGAAGGGGCTGATCACGCAACGGAGATGCGGACAGACGGCGGTGCAGGCCCGGAACCCGTCCTTCTCGCGAAACAGAACGATTTTCTTCTCTGCGAAAAACGTGATGGACCCCACGGGGTACTTCTCCAGGGAGTCGAGCTTCAGAACCGACTCGCCCTCATAAACGACGTTGGGGAACAGGAAGCGGACGTTGGCGAGAACCGGACCCAGCAGGGAGATCAGGAAGGAAACCCAGCCGAGACCCAAAAGCATCCGTCGCCGGGGGGTCTGTTCATCCAGGCTCGCAGTCATGTCATCCAGTCTCCACCCACTCTTCCTGGAAAGAAAAATTCTCGATGGTGACGGCGCCCGTGGGACAGCGCTGGGCGCAGAGCGAACAACGGATGCACTTGTCCGGGTCCATGATCATCGCCGCGCCTCTCTCTCCTGCGCCCCCGGCGGACGTGCCAAAGCGGGCCTGGACCAGAGCCGCCAGGTCCTCTCCACCCTGAAGGGCTTCGAGGGGAACCATTCGAAGACAGCGTGAGGGGCAGACGTCCACGCAGCCGCCGCAGAGGATGCACCTGGCGCCGTCGAAGATCGGGTTAGCACTACAGCGCAGACACCGGAGCCCCTGTTCGACCGCCTCCCCGGGCGAATAACCAAGCTCCACCTCGGCGACGCCGATTCTGCGCTCGATGGGCAGCGCGTCGGGGTTTCGGCGAGACACTTTCTGGTAGCCGGGATTGACGATGGGAAGGGAAAACCCGTCTCCCGGCTCCTGGAGCAGCGCTTGTTGCAAGGGTTCGACAGAGGCCCACTGAAGATGCGTCTGGACGCCTGCCTGACCGCCGGACAGATAGGTGTGAATGGAGCGGGCGGCGCGGTGGCCGTTTTCCACGCCCTCGATGAAGATACGGGGACCCATGGCGACGTCCCCGCCCGCGTACACGCCTGGAGCGGTCGTGGCCAGGGTTTCGGGATCAACGCGGATCGTCCCGCGCGGCGTCGTCTCGACGCCGTCCTCATCCTTGATCCAGGAGAGATCGGAGGCCTGGCCGACGGCGACGATCACCGAATCGCACGGAATCACGCGCCTGGTGTCCGGGTCGAATTCCGGGCTGAAGCGGCCCTCCTCGTCGAAGACGCGGGTGCACGTCTGGACTTCCAGCCCGACCACGCGGCCTTCTTTCTCCACGATGCGGACGGGCCCCACCCGGGGCTCGAGCTCGATCCCCTCATCGAGGGCTTCTTCGATCTCGAAATCCGCCGCCGGCATCTCGTCGCGCGATTCGAGGCAGATGACGTGGACGTTCCTCGCTCCCACGCGCATCGCCTCCCGGGCCACGTCCATCATCTCGCGCATGAGGACGGCGTCTTCCGTTTGATCGGCCGCGCCCGCGGGGGCATCCGCCCCGCCGGCGACCCGGGCGGCGACCCGGGCGGCGTCCATGGCCACGTTTCCCCCGCCGATCACGACGACGCGCTCGCCCAAATCGACGCGGAAGTTCAGATTCACGTTCAGCAGAAACTCGACGGCCCGGAAAACGCCGTCCGCGTCCTGTCCTTCCATGGGGAGAGAGCGACTCACATGAGCGCCGATGGCGACGAACACCGCCTCGAAGCCTTCCTCGCGAAGGGAGGAGAGGTTGAAGTCCCGCCCGATGGCCTGGTTCAGCCGAAGCTCCACGCCCAGGCTGAGGATGGCCTGGATTTCGGCCTGAACGAGGTCGCGCGGGAGCCTGTATTCGGGAACCCCGAGCATCAGCATGCCGCCGGGAACGCCCTGTTTTTCGAAAACGCTCACGTCATAGCCGAGCAGGGCGAGATCGTGGGCGCAGGTCAGCCCCGCCACGCCCGATCCGACGACGGCCACCTTTTTTCCTGCCGTCTTTTCCTGTTCGGGCTTTCGGCGGGCCGCCTCCAGCACCGAAAAATCGTTGATGGTGCGCGTGGAGGGCTGAAAACGGAGGTCGCGCATACTCCTGAGGCTCCGGTGCGAGAAGGAGGATTCTCCCTTGCCGGACGACAAATCGGCCTCGACCCCGTAGCGTTCCGTCACGAATCGCTTGAGCGCCCGGATGGCCACCGGCGCATCGATGTTGCCGCGGCGGCACGCCGCTTCGCACGGCGCCGCGCAGACACGCCCGCAAACCGACGCGAAGGGGTTGGGCCCCCGGGCGATGATGTAGGCGCGCTCGAAGTCTTGCTCCGAGATGGCGGTCACGTAACCCCGCGCGTCCGTATGGACGGGACACGCGTCCTGGCAGCAAATCGTTTTCCGCCAGTGGTCGTGGCCGGGCAACTCGACCCGAAAGGAGCGCTCGGGAAGGGGAGCGTCCCGATTCCCTGAACCCATGCCCGCGATCCTATTTCGCCAGGGAGCGCATGAACGCGACCAGGTTCTGGAGGTCCGCGTCCGAAAGAACCCCGCCCCAGGGGGGCATCAACGGCGATTTCCCGACCGCGACGCCGCCAAGCTTGGTGATCTTGGCGATATATTCGTCCGATATGGTCTTCATGTATTTGGCGTCGGTGTGATTCCTCGGCTTCGGGTTGAGCGCCTTGGCCGCGGGGCCGTCGCCCTTGCCCGATGCGCCGTGGCAGGAGGCGCAAAGCTGCTGGTATTTGACGTTGCCGGCCGCAACGTCGCCTTTCTGCTGAGCGGCCCCGTCATCCGAAGACCAGAAAAAGAGCGCAACTGCAAGCGCCAGGCCGGCGCAGATGAGAAACCTTCTCGATCGAGACATTCGCATTCAACCTCCCTCGCGGTTTTACGGGCTTGTGTAAACCTCCATCTCCATCAAAGCGTCCGGGGGACAAAGCTTAAGCTCGTCAGCGAATGCTTGTGCGGAGATTCTCCTATCTTCTTCAACTTCCCCTTGCCCAGCTTGTAGCGGTAGCGGTTGGTCAGGGGGTCCGGCACCCGGTGGACCACCGAATTGGCCGGGTTCTCGGGAAAGCCGAAATAGGCGAAGGTGACGCCCTCGCGAACCGCGTCCGTGACCATGGCCACCGCGGTGAAGCTCCCCTTGCTCTTCTTGATATTCCCGGCCTTCATGAGCTCGGTGAACGTCTGCTCCTTGCCGTCGACGCCGATGTATCCGCCCGTCTGCACGAGGAGGTCGTCGTTCTCGATGGCCACGAGGTCTCCTGATTCGATGCCCCGGGCGCCGGCGTCTTTGGGGTGAATTTCCAGGAACTGCTGCGGCCAGCGCTGCATGATGTAGGGCCGCCGCTTGTCGTCGTAGCCGGATTGCCAGAGCTCGTTGATCCGCCCGTTCGTCACCCACAGTTCGTCCCCCTGCGGGGTGACCCGGTCGTAGAAGTCCTTGAAATCCTCCCAGTAGCTTTTCAGCAAGACCGCCTTGCCGCTCTGGGTCCCGAAGGAGGTGAGCCACTTCCGGTGCATGGTGGGCCCCTCGGGGGTTCCGAGTTCCAGGGTCTCGTCGTGGAGGCGCTTCGTCCCGACGAGTTCGCCCTTGACCATGCGGATGGGGGTTTGGATGCCGTCGGTCCCGTATTCGCGGAGCAATTCGTGGCCCCGTTTCCCCTCGCGCTTGGCCTTCACCACGAGCGGGTGGTAATTGAGCACCCCCTTGCGTCCGAAGCGGGCCGCTTCCTCGAAGATCTGGTTGCTGTCCTTCCAGTCGAAGCCCTTGAAGCCCATCTTCCTCGCGAAGGCCGCGATGATCCACCAGTCGGGCCGGGCCTCACCGGGGGGGTCGGCGAACTTGCTGTAGAGCCTGAGGCGGCGCTCGCCGTTGCACCGGGTGAAGTCCTCCTCGCCCCAGGTGGCGGCCGGGAGCACCAGGTCCGCATACTCGGTTCCGATCGGGGAAACGGGATAGATGTCCTGGTGGGCGACGACCATGCCGCCGGAATCCACTCGCTGCTTGAGCGCGTCCACCGCCGTATCGACGTCGAAGCTCTCGATCTGGTGCGGGTTGCGGCGCGTCAACCGCTGGAAGACGTCCATCAACTCCTGAGACGCCGCCATGGCCTGGCACCAGGTGGTTCCGATGACCCATGCGAAGCGCACGTGGCCGTCCACGACCCAGCGGTCGAGGTCGATCTCCTTCTTGCGGCGCCCCGGCGCCTTCTCCGGCGACAGGCTCCTCGGATAACCGGCCCCTCCCATCCAGCCCCGCTGGTGTCCACCGCCGCGGGAGATCACCCGGCCCGGCCGCGACCCGGCGCCGCAGACCAGCCCCAGCGCCGCAAAGGAAGCCGTGTTCCCGAAACTGTTGCACCAGTAATTGCCCTTCTCGAGCATGAACGAGGTCTTCTTGCGGGTTCCGTCGGGCTTGGGCTTGGCGAGGATTTCAGCCGTCTGGCGTATGGACGCCGCGGACACGCCCGTTATCTTCTCGGCGCGCTCCAGTTCGGCGTAGGGATAGCTCATGATCCACTTCTTGTAGCCCTCGAAGTCCGTCCCGTACTTGCCCCAGGTCGTGACCCACTGCCAGGGCGTGTTGCGGGTGCCGCGCCCCATGCCGGAGCCGATCTCCCACTTGTTCGAGATTTTTCGCGCGATCCACTCCTTGTCCTCCCAGCCGTTCTCGAGGATCAGGCGGATGATGGCCAGGTGGAGCACCGTGTCCGTCCCCGGAATGACGGGGAGAAAGAGACCGCCGCGCTTCTCGCCGTAGGCCACGCCCGAAGTCTTGCGCGGCATGGCGAAGACGAGTTTCTTGCTCGGCGTTTTCCCGCCCATGATCCACGAGGTGAACAGCACCGACTTGGTCTCCCAGGGGTCGACGCCCGAGAAGAAGATGACCTCGGCCTCTCCCCAGTCGTCATAGGAGGCGCTGAAGGGGTTGATGCCGGAAAAATCGATCCCGGGCGTGTCCTTGCCGGGGCCCGGCTTGTCATGCGGGGCGTAGGCCGGCGTTCCGATGGCGCGGAAAGCGAGCTTGGAGATGGCGTAGGTGTTCTCGAAATACTGGTAGGAATACGTCTTCATCGCCCAGGCGTGCTCGCCGAACTTGTCCAGGACGTGCTTCGAGATTCCCGCCATGACGCCCACCGCCGTATCCCACGAGACCTCCTGCAAGGTACCGCGGACCCGCATCATCGGCTGGCGCAGGCGGTCCTGCGAGGGTTCGTTGGGGTTGTAGAGCTTCTTGGCCAGGACGCCGCCCCGGATGGAGTGGTTCCCCCCGACGTTCACGACATTCGCATCCTTGTCCGGCATGACGACGACGTGGTGGGGACTGCCGTCCACCATGATGATGTTGTGCATGTTCGGGCTGACCCAGCCGCCGCTCATGATGGCGGTGGGGAAATCCACGCGCAGGGCGTTCTGGCTCGCCTTGGGTCCGCCCTCGCGACCGATCGGCCAGCGGTAGACCTTGTACCCGCAGCCCACGATGCAGTAGTCGCACGCCGTGGTGAACACCTCCGCGTTCGGCGGGGGGAGGGGGACACTGTCTTCCGCAAGATAGTAGTTCGTCACCTTTCCTGCCATGATGCGTCCTCCTCAGCGCTGTACCGGCGCCAGATTCGAGTGATAACCATACAGCAGTCCCATCATCCCGATCGCGTAGATGTCGTCTCCTCGGGTTTCCAGAACCACCTGGGGGAGGCTTTCGGTGGCCTGCCCCGCCCCGACCATGCCGTGCTTCATCAGATCGAAGGTCGTCAGATGGAACGGGCACGGGCCGATGGCCTTGTGCTGCGCGTTATAAGTCCCCTGCAGGGGGCCGCCCATGTGGGTGCAGAGGGTGCTGAACGCCACCACGTCCCGCTTGGGGCCGACGCCGCCGCCGGCTTGAACGCCCAGTTTGACCAGCATGCACCCCGAGAAGACGTCCTTCCACGGGTACTGGAAGAATTGCGGCGCATCGACCTTGAGGGCGCTGAGCGTCCCGATTTTCTGGCGGGGATACTCCGCCCTTTGCAGGGCCGCTCCGGCCAGGCCGGGGATGCCCTGGACCAGCACGATGCTCACGGCGGTTCCGCCGGCCAGGAGAAAGGCGCGCCGCGAGACGCAAGGCCGGGTTTCCTTGGCTTCCTGAGTCATGGATTCCTCCTTACGGCATGGCCGCATACGGCGGCAGTTCGGGGGGCCGGACGAGCAGGGGCTTATCGCTCGAGAGCGATTCCAGAAACGCCAGCAGGTCTTCTTTCTCCTCGTCCGAAAGTCCCAGTTTCTTGATGAGGGGACTCTTGTTCGCATCCTCGCCGCCCCCTTCGTCATAAAAATCGATGACCTCATCCAGTTCGAAAAATGCGCCGTTGTGCATATAGGGCGCAGTGTATTTGAGCTCCCTCAGGCTCGGGGTGCGGAACCTCCCCTTATCGGCCTCGCGCTTGGTGGTGTAGAAGAGCCCCAGGTCCCGGTCCGCCTTGCGGTAGACGGATTCGGGGACGCCGCGGATCACGTGCTGGTAGCGAAGCGTTATCTGCCTTAAAGGATCTTCCTCGAACGCGGGGCTCTTGGGAACGCCGACGTTGTGGTAGTCCTCATCCGAGAGGAGTGCGCCGTTGTGGCACTGGACGCACCCGGCCTTTCCCTGGAAGAGAGCCAGCCCGCGCTTCGCGCTGTCCGAGAGCGCCTTCTCCTCCCCTTTCATGAAGCGGTCGAAGGGCACGTCCTTCGCGTTGGAAACCACCGTGCGCTCGAAGGCCGAGATGGCCCGCCAGGCGTCGTCGATGGTCGGCCAGGGGGATCCGAACACCGCCCGGAAGCGCCTGACGTATTCGGGGACCTGGCGCAGGCGCTCCTCCATCATCATGGTGTCGCCGTTGCCGGCCACGTTGCCCGTGGCGGCGCTCTTCGCCTGCGCTTCGAGGCTCGTAGACTCGCCCGCCCAGAAGAGTTTTGCGTAGTAGGCGGAATTGAGGATCGTCTGGGAATTGCGCCAGTGCTGCGTGCCCGGATAGCCCCGGCTCAGATCGCCCCCGTCCCCCCAGCCGCTCTCGGGGCTGTGGCAGGAGGCGCACGACGTGCTGGCGTCGCCCGAGAGGCGGGCGTCGAAAAACAGCAGCTTGCCGAGCTCCACCTTGGCGGCGGACATGGGGTTGTCCGCGGGCACCGGGACAGGCGGCAAGGGTCCCAGCGGAGGGAATTTCCCCTCCTGGGCCGCGCTTGCTCCTCCCACCAGAAGTGCGGCGATGAAGCATACGGCCATCGTGGAACCCAGGAAGCAGTTTTTGATTCGCGCGTTCATGGCCGTCTCCTCAATTATCGCCGAGTTTGCGAAGTTCATAATCGGGAATTTTCGGCGCCGCAGCAAAAACCGTCTCGCCCGAGAGGCTCTTAAGGAACGCCACCAGGGCCTTCTTCTCATCCGCAGTCAGCCCCAGCGGCTTCAAGCGCGAGCTCTTGTTGGGGCCGCTCCCGCCGCCCCTGTCGTAGAAGGCGACGACGTCTTCAAGCGCGGCGAGTGCGCCGTTGTGCATGTAGGGCGCCGTCCGGGCGACTTCGCGCAGGGTCGGCGTGCGGAACTTGCCCCGGTCGCTCTCCTCTTTGGTCACGACGTAGAGGCCGGGGTCGGCCCTCAGGTTCATGAAGTTCGGGACGCCGATGACCTTGTTGAAGCGCCGGAAGGTGATGTGGCGCAGCGGGTCCTTGAATATCTGCTCGTTCTCGGGAACGCCGAGCGCGTGGAATCCGCCGTCGCTCAATAGCGCGCCGTTATGGCACTGAACGCAACCGGCCTTTCCGCTGAACAGGGCGAGGCCTTTTTGCGCCTCGGCGGAAAGGGCCTTTTTATCGCCCTTCAGGTAGTTGTCGAAAGGCGCGTTCTCCGAAGCGATGGTGTGCAGGAACGCCGCGATGGCCTTGAGCGCGCCGCCGAAGGAGGGCTCCCCGCCGTAGACCTCCTTGAATTTCTTCACGTAAAGCGGCACCTGCTTGAGCCGCTCGGGGAACAGCCGCCCGTCGACCAGCATGAAGTGGGCTTCGGTCAGGTGGTCCCGCACGAGCGTGGGCAGGTCGGCCCCGCTCAGGCGCCCGTCCCAGAAGACGCGCTTGTTGTAGGCGGCGTTTAAGAGCGTCTGGGCGTTCCGGAAATACTTGCTTCCCGGATAACCCGCCGAGAGCGCCTGCCCGTCGCCCCATCCCTTCGCGGGCTGGTGGCAGGCGGCGCAGCTGATCCCTCCGTCCCCCGACATCCGGGGGTCGAAGAACAGGTACCGGCCCAGTTCGGCCTGCGCGGGCTTCTGGGCCTTGGGCGCCGGCAGGGGCGCGAGAGAAGCCCCCAGGCCCGCGGCGGGGAGCAGAACCCAGGCGCTCAGCAGGACTCCGCAGAGTATCCGGCGCCGGACAACGCGAACTGATTTCATTCTTCGCACCTCCCTGGCTGGCTGTTCTGTCTTCTGACGCTATCCCCTATCGGACATCCGGCCCGACCGCGCCGGATGAGAATATCGACCCCGGACTTCGGGGTTGTTGAAAGAGCCGTGTGGCTCGGGCATCTCCTCATCGGTCGGGTTACAAATCAACTCCCCTCCTTAAACAGGGGACAAAGGCAACCCCCCCTACCCCCCCTTGTCAGGGGGGTATAAAAAAGCACCCCCCGCAAAAAAGGATCAACTCTCCCCTTGAGGGGGTCGGGCTTTCCCCTCGGGAAGACCGACGAAGAGCTAAGGGCGAAGCCCGCAAGCGATTCGGTGGGGGGACATGCCACGGATAAAAACTCCCCCCACCACATCGGCCTTCGCACAAACCGCTCGGCCTCTGTCGGGCTTCCCGAGGGGAAAGCCCGACCCCCTCAAGGGGGGAGTTGATTGTTGAGCGCTCTACAAGGGGGGTTGCTCTTTCTTGCCCCCCTGACAAGGGGGGGTAGGGGGGGTTGTCCCTTCCGGTGAAATTCGATTGATCTGTAGGGGTCGCATATATGCGACCCTGCCTTTTTTCGCCGCCGCTCATGGGCCGCATGTATGCGGCCCCTACAAAACCATCGCCTTTGGAAACCATGGGCCTTTTCAGGGAAGCTTTTCGGGCGGCCCCCATCAGGCCGTATTCGACGTGTTCTCCGGTGAGGCGCCGGGACAGGACGGGCGAACCCGCGGATGCGAATCGAACGGTTCGCTTCTCGAGTGTTTTCACTGCATGCGGGTCGGTTCTCATTTTCCCGGGTCTTCCTCGTGTTGAAAATCCGGTCTTATTTCGCAGAAAACGTGAAGTCGGCCGTCTTCTTTCCTCCGGTGGAAATTTTGATCCTTTTCTTCTTGACCCCCAGGGCCGGGTGCCACGCCCGCAGCGCGTATTTCCCCGGCGGGACGTCTGCGATCTCGAAGCGCCCGTCCGCGCCCACGAGCGCGTAGTAGGGGTTCCGGGCCACGAAGAGGAATCCCTTCATCCAGTTGTGCACGTCGCACTCGACCCGGACGATGGGGCTGCGCCGCACCTTCGCCCGGCGGACGACCTTCTTCCGCTGTTTGGGCTGGGAGATGTTCCACATGGAGCGCTTCGCCCGGCCGATGATCTCGTAGGTGTGGATGTTGTGGTGGGCGGCGTCGCTGTTCAGGATGGTGACCTTGCCCCCCTCGGCGACGACCTGGAGGTAGGGCACGTAGGCGCACTTCTTCTGGTCCACCACGGCGCTCTTGATTTTCCCGGGATACGCCTTGCCCTTTTTGACCTTGTCGAGATAGACGACCACGCCCCTCAAGGCGCCGTCTTTCGCGTCCACCTCCTGGCGGGTGACCTGGCCCTTGCCGCAGGCGTGCTGGTCCTTGGTGATGATGTATTTGACGGGGGCGGGAGGCTTTCCCTCGAAGCTCACCTTGCCGGTGATGGTTCCGCCGTCTTTGACGGATGCGGCCTTGTACTTCGCCAGGGAAGCGTTCGGGGCAAGGAGGAAAGGCAGGGACAAAACGAATGGCAGGATGAATGTACGAATCATTGCGAGAATTCCCCCACGAAATCTTGCATCGGATCACGGCAACCCTGTCGTCAACTGTTCCGGGTCGTTTTCATCCTCCTCATCGGCGGCGCGCCGGCGCGGAAAGGGAGCGTCCTTTCCGCCTCGGGCGTGCTTTTTATGAACGTATTCCTGCTTTTAATATAAGGACTGCGGCTGAATGTTGCAACAGGATGGAAATGCGGTTTTCCCCCGGTGAGCGGGCCGTTGGGAAAGCCCTGTATGCGTCCCCCGGAAACCGCCGACGCCTCTTTCCTAACCCTGAAAACCAACCCCCCCTACCCCCCCTTGACAGGGGGGTATGAAAAGGCGACGCCCCGCCGCCGAGATGAACGCAAATCAACTCCCCCCTTGAGGGCCTGTTGAAAAACCCCTCGTCGAGCGGAATTGATTGCCGGAATGACAATCAAAAGCACATTCACCCGTAGGGGCGGCCCCCTGTGGCCGCCCTGCCCCGTGGCTACGCTTCGCACGGACAGGCACGGGGGCCTGTCCCTACGGTGAACAATTCGATGATCGGGATTCCTTCTCCACCGGAGGGTTTTTCAACAGACCCCCAAGCGGGGAGTTGATCTTTTTTTTGCGGGGGTTGCTCTTTTTACCCCCCTGACAAGAGGGGGCAGGGGGGGTTGCATTCCAGCCGGGGGAAGGGCGGCCACGGTCGAACTCCCCTCTTCGGGAAGTTCGACACCCCTACGGGTTCGTTACGTTACGATCGGTTTTCGTAGGGACAGGCCCCCGTGCCTGTCCGTGGCCCCCGTGCCTGTCCGGGGCCGGGCGTCCTCACGGCCCGTAGCGCAGCCGCGCCGTCGCGCCCTGTTTCGCGAGCTGGCCCTGCGCGTAGCGCCCCGGCATGGCGGGCGAGCGCCAGCGGCCGGCGATTTGCATCTCGACCAGCGACGCGCCCGCCGTGACGAGGCTCTGCGCGCTGCCCACCCTGAGGCTGTGCCCGCTGATGCGCCCCTCCAGGCCCGCCTCCCGGGCGCGGCGGACGATGATGCGCCGGATGCCCCTCTCCGAGAGGCGCCCCGCCTGCACCCGGCCCGACCTGTGGACGGCCCGGAAGAGCGCTCCTTCTCCGAGACCCGACCCCTCGAGCCAGGCCCCGACGCGCGCCAGGGTCGGGTCGCCCATAAACTGCAGGACGCCCGCGCCCTCCTGGTCCGTCTTCGAGCGCCGGACCAGCACCGTCTTCTCGCCCAAGTCCATGTCGGCGACGTCGAGCGCCGCGACCTCCGACACCCGGAGCAGGGCGTCGCTCGCCACCGCGATGATCGCCGCGTCGCGCAGCCCGCCCAGGGTCCCCGAGCGCTCGGCCAGCGCCGCCGCGCGGTCCGCCTGCTCCCAGCGAACGCCCGCCACCTTGCCGCTCCCGCGCTCTGCGGCCAGGCGCCGGAAGCCGGCCAGCACCCGCTCGGCGGCCGCCCCCACCGGGGAGGGCCACCCGCCCAGCTTCGCCCGGAAGCGCAGCGCCGCGACCGCCATGGAGGCTGCGGCCGCGGACAGCCCCCCCTCGTAGAGGTCCCCCAGGTACGCCGCCACCCCGGCGTCGGTCTCCGGGCGGCCCGAACGCTCGAACCCCCTGAGCGCCGTCTCGTACGCCCGCCGCGTGTTCCTGGACATCGACGCCTTCGCCAGGTCGGCGGCCGGGCGGGCCGGCGCCAGGGCCGGCCCCCTCGTCGAAGCGGCGTCCTGTACCGGGTCGGGTGGTGTCGCCCCCGTCGTCATGGAGAGAAGCCAGCCTTCCGGGTCGGCGGCCGTTTCCGTTTCCCGAGGCCGCTCGAGCGCCACGTTGCGCCCGGGGGTCTCGTCAGGTGCCGAGTATAGACGGCGGCGGGGAATTTCCAAGAAAAAAAGCTGTTCCTGCAGGCGAATGTAGGCGGAGCCCCAAGCGAAGCGGCGGGTTTTCTGAAGTCCGATAATTGCTGTTATCAGACAATATAATATCTCTCACGGCCATGTCAAGCGCAATTCCGGGGTCCCCGGAGGGGTTTCGGAGGCCGTTTTGCGCTTTTTTTCGCTTATTTTTCGCTCATTTGCAGCCCGAATGCGCCCCGAAACGGGTTTTCCGGCGGAAAACGGGGTTTCTGGGGGCTGATAACAGCAATTAGCGGCCCCCAGGCCGGGAAAGGTGGGCGCATACCGCAGGGATTCGCCTCTCGCGGAACGACTCACTACCGGCCCGGACCATGAAAGGGTTCAAGTCCGCCGTATTCCAGGCGGCCCAAAATGCGAATCACCAGTTTGTGAAGGCCCGAAATGAAAGCTGACGAAAGGAGGTTAATCGGAGAAAGCCGGAAATTCACGGAAAATCCCTTTTTCTATGTATCCAGGAGGACTCACTAAATGATGTTCAAAGAGAAATCGATAAACAAGCTCTACGCTTTCGCGCTGGCGGCCGTGTTCGCGCTGACGCTGGCGGGCTGCGGCGGTGGCGGCGGCAGTGCTGCTGCGCCGGACCCGGAGCCGCCCGCGATGCCGGAACCGACCGCGGAGGAGACCTGCGAGGCCGACGGCGGCCGGTATAACGAGGACGGCTCGTGCACCTCCGCCGCGGACCTTGCCGAAGAGATGGCCCTGAGCGGCGCGCAGGAAGCCGCCATGGCGGCGTATATGGCGGCGGCGGCGGCAGTAGCCGGCGCGGTGGACCCAGTGGCGATGGCGAACGCGCAGGCGCACGCAAACGCGGCCATGACAGCATCCGCCTCGGCGGCGGCGGCCACGGATTCGGCGACGGCCATGGAGCACCAGATGGCGGCAGAAGCGGCCCGCGACATGGCGATGGAAGCGGCCGGCGAGCGCGGCCTGGCAATCACCAAGCTGGCGAACGCAAACGCCAACCAGGCCGCCATCGACAGCGCCAAGCTCGTCGGCGTTGCGGTTCCCGCCCCGATATCCAATGCGGGAAGAGTGGGCAGGGCGATAGGAGCCGCTGCGGTGGCGACAGCCACGAGCGCCGATGGCAATGTCGACGGTAACAATGATACTACTGCAGATGATACTACCCAACAAGGCGCAGTGGTCACGGCATCGGCGAGCGACACCGGCAGTGGTCCCAGGTTAACGGTATCGGCGACGCCGGTCGGCGACTCCAACACCGCCAACAACGCCGTTACTTCACTGAGGAGAGGCGAAAGCCCAACGGCGATCACGACGCGCGGCGGCTGGGCGGGCGTCGAATTGGTCGCGTCCGCTGCTAATTCCGCTACTGACGCTGCGGCTACGGGTTACAGGCAGAATGCCCTCGTCTTCACGGACATCAATCCGCCCGCGCAGAGTTACAATACTACGGCTGAAACGGGCGCTATTCTTGATCTCTCTACAGCAACCGTAGTAGACACCACTGGAGATGGGACAGGAAATGCACCTGCAGTAAACCGGTCTGTAATCACCGGCGAGATTCCGGGAGACGGAAGCCACTTCACGGGAACGTTCAATGCGAACCCCACAGACAACAACCCGGCCCGGTCGGGACGGTTCTTCTGTCCTTCCGGCACGCCCTGCTCCATAAGCGTAGACGCCTCGGGTGTCCTCAGGGGAGTTGCGGGCTATCAGTTCCACCCCGCCCGAGCCGGGACTGTGATGCGGGGAGACTCGGACTACCTGACCTGGGGCGTTTGGGTGCACGTTCCAAACGGCTTGCAAGCAACGAGCGCAACCGGTCTTACGAACCCCGCAACCGTCGCCGCATTCGCCAGCGGCAGGGACCCGTTCCAGGTCCCGGCCGATCTCACGGGCACGGCGACGTATAACGGCGTCGCGAACGGCCTGTATTCGGCGGGCGGCATGGTCGAGTACTTCGAGGCGGACGCCAGCCTGACGGCCGATTTCGGCGGCAGGGGCGCCAACGATTCCACTCCCGCTACACCTGGGAGCGACAACGGCCTCTTGGGAGCCGTCACCGGAAGCATCTCCAACATCAAGGCGGGCGGCATGGACGTCGAAGGTTCGCTGACGCTGGGTAGGGCGCCGCTGGTCGCCGGTGATCCTGCGGCTGCGGCTGCTCCTACTGCTGGTTCCCCGGCTAACATCTTCAGAGGCAACACCCAAGGCACCCTGGGCGGCAGGGCCATGCAAGGTTCCTGGACAGGCAGGTTCTACGGTCCCAACAGGGCGCAGGGCGTGGCGGTCCGAACCGAATTCCCCACGACGGCTGCCGGCACCTTCGGCGCCAGAACGCCTGCCGGCGCCCCAGGGGTCAGCATCCTGGGCGCATTCGGCGCGCACAGGCAGGAGTAGCAGGACAGCACGCCTTTCGGCCCCGGGCGTCGGCATGACGCCCGGGGCCGGGGGATGAATGAACGCGGCACAAGGCGTCGCGCAGGAAGTAGATGGAATCTGGCTTTATCCGCTCGCCCCTTCCGTTTTCCCGGAAGGAACCAGCCTTAGGGGGCAAATGATGAAAATGCTCAAGCTTTTGGGATTGATGGTATTTGTCGTGTGCATTGCGGCATTTGCCTCCGGTTGCGGCGGTGGCGGCGGCGGTTCTGCCCAGATGCCGGATACGACTCCGCCCGTGGTGGACCCGGACCCGGACCCGGAACCGACCGAGCCGACCGATGCGGAGAGGATAGCCTCGGCGAGGCAAATGCTCGCAACCATCCTCACAGAAGCTCGCAGTCTGGCGTCAACGGCGAGCTCGGTAGCGGCGGCGGTGCAGTTCCACCCCGACGCCACGGCGGAGCAGGTAGCAAGCGCGCTCGGTTATGCAGCCGACGCGCAATCGGCCCTGGCGGCTGTCGAGGCCGCGAGGGACGCCGGGAATGCGGCCGCCATCACGCTCGCGCAGGCGCAAACGGCGGTGACGGACGCGCAGGCGGCGCTCGCCGACCTGACGGCCGCGCAATCGGCTGTGGCGTCTCTCCAAAGCGCCGTGGAAGCGGTTGCGAGCCAACGCCAGCAAATGGTAGCGGACGAAACCGCCCTGACGAACAACTCCTCCCTCATCAAGCACGTGAGAGCCAACAAACTCCTCTCCGACGCCGTGTTGGCCGAGGCCGCCCTGACTACTGGTAACACCTTCAATGACGGCAGCATTTTCGTTGGCCCGGCCGGCAACTCGGGCCCGTCCAGTACCGACCCTCGTACTGCTTGCGCTGCGCCGTGCGCCGAATTCCCTGCGAATATCGGGACGGGCGCGACAGCGGTTACCGGACAGCGGACGGTCCGAATAGGAACCCTCGTATCGGACAGCACGACGCCTACGCTTACCGGAACGGCCCGCCTTCCCCATGGCTTCGATCTGGACAACGGCACCCCCGCCACAGACCCCACTATCTTCGTCAACGCCTACACGGATATCGCTCAAGAGAGAAGGGTAAGAAATATCACCTCTGCAGATGCTCCTGATACGCCTCACGACGAGCGGTATGACTACAAGCCCGACACCGACTATCTGATCGCCGGAATCTGGCTGACGGTGAACAGCTCAACTTTGAGCGCATCCAGGATCACGGCATTCGCGTATGGTGGCCAACCCCTCTCCCTCGCTCCAGCCTTCTGTACTACAGTTGAAAGTAATACTAGTTCTCAATCCAATACAACTAGCAGAGTATGCGCTAATCCTGCTGCTACTGCGTTCAGCACCATCGGCGGATTCGTTGACGACGGCAAGGATGTAACGGCCACCTACACGGGGGATGCGAACGGCGCCTACATCGCGGGAGGAGATACGGGCTATTTCACGGGGAGCGTCGAGCTCACCGCCGAGTTCATCAATCCGACAACTGGGGATAAGAGGGGCAGCATTCAGGGCGCAGTCAGCAACATCTCCGCCGGTGGACAACCCATGGCGGGCAGTATCGAGCTGCAGAAACAGACCCTTGCTGATGACATAGGCGCCGCTTTCGCTGGCGGTATGGCCGTCGGCGTGGTGGACGGAAAATCCTTCAGTGGCGGCTGGAAGGGCCAGTTTTTTGGACAGAGAGCCACAAGGTCCGTATCATCAGCGACGAACGTGGGTGATCCAACGATAACAGACGTAACAACAACGTATACGTCCCAGGCTCCCGGTTCGGTGGCGGGAACATTTTACGCCACCCAGCGGAGCAATCCGGCGGGAGACGCCGCCTTCATCGGGGCATTCGGAGCGCACAGGTAACGGACAGACGCCTTCGGCCTCGGGGGTTTCATGCCCTGGAGCCTGAGGCTGAAAAGGAGAGCGAAAACGAAATAGGGGGTTGCCCGTTGGTTGCTTCCCTCGTGATGGAGCAAACTGTACCGCTCCCTGCTGTGAGTTTGAGTCCTCGAGCCGGGAGGGGGAACAACGGGCGGCCCCCACTTCGCGCTTCATGCAGGCCGGCGCCCCCGACGCGGCCGGGCCTCGGACCTCAGGGATTGTGTCGCAGCAACTCCCGCCTTCCGCCGGCCCTTCGCGGGGCGCCGGCCTTTTTTCTTGAAAGGACAGCCCCTCCTCATCAGGGGATAAAAACAACCCCCCCTACCCCCCCTTGACAGGGGGGTAAGAAAAGGCGATGCCCGCCAACGAGGGGGTGGAAGAAAAGCCCCTCTGCGTTGGTTCTTCCTTCATCAGTCAGGAATGACCCCCAAGGTATTTCACTCCCCCCTTGAGGGGGAGTCGAAGAGGCCGAGCCTTGGCGAAGGCCGATTCGGTGGGGGGACATGCTACCGAAAAAACTCCCCCCACCGGTTCGGTTTCGGGCAAAACCCCCCTCACCTCACCGTCTGGCTTTCCCCTCGGGAAGCCAGACCCTCAAGGGGGGAGTTGATTGCATATCTCGCGCGTGAAGGGATGACCCCCAAGGGGGGAGTGAATCTTTTCTCTACTCCGTCGCCAACTTCCCTCAAGGGGGGAGTTTATCTTGCTCGTTCATCGAGGCTTTTTCATACCCCCCTTGACAAGGGGGGGTAGGGGGGGTTGGTTTTCGGGGCGAGACGACCGGTGCGGGTGACGCAAAAGAACCTCATCCCGAGTAGGCCCGAAGGGCCGTATCGAGGGGGCGGCTACTTAGGGTGAGAGGTGCCGGGCGGCGCGGCGGTGCGGCGGATGAGTTCCTTGAGCGCCTCCATGTTCTCGCGGTGCTGATCTTTGTGCTCTTCGCGCTGGGTGGCGAGTGCGTTCATGGTTGCGGCGTGCTGAGCTTTTTGATCCTCACGCTGTGCAGCGAGCGCTTCCATGGTCGCGATGTGCTGAACTTTTTGATCCTCGCGCTCGGCTGCGAGCGCGTTCATGGTTGCGATGTGCTGGTCTTTTTGCGCCTCGCGCTCGGCGGCGAGCGCCTCCATGTTCTCCCGGTGGGTGCGCTCCATCGCCTCCATGGTTTCGCGGTGCTGGGCGTCGCGGTGGCGCGCGGCCTGGCGCATGAAGTAGAGGCCGTAGGCGATCAGGGAGCACTGCGCGGCCCCCACGAGCGCGGCGACCCACACCGAGGCCTGCTGCGCCGCGAGGGACGCTTTCTGGATGGCGAGGGATGCTTCCTGCAGCGCGAGTGTGGATTCCTGGATGGCGAGGCTTGCGGCTTCGTATTCCGTCATTCGGTTTTCCCCCACGTTAGTGGGTCCTCATACGCGTAACTCTAATGCGCCGCCGCGCGTTTTGTCAAGACGGATGCCGGCCGGAGCACGGGAGCATGCGGCGTATTGCAATATTGAAAGCAATACTTGCAGTTATGCCTGAATCGCGCTACCCTGTCCCCATGATCGAGCGCGAGATCACACCCTGCCTCAAAGCGTTGTTCGGACAATACCCGTTCGTCACGCTGACCGGCCCGAGGCAGTCCGGCAAAACCACGCTTTGCCGCGCGGCTTTTCCGCACCTCGAGTACGTGTAAGCGTTCGGGCGGGCCGTGATGGTAGTGCCTTGAAGCAGTAGTTCGGGCCGGAATGGGGGATGATTTTACCGGTTGAGGACTTGCTTCCAGTTTCTGCGCAACGGTCGTAGCCAGATGTCCTTTTTCGGTTGGTCTCGTTTCGTGTATCTGTCGTAGCGTCCACGCCCCTGGGTCATACCGACGTGAATCCACCCCGATGCCCTGTAGACGGCGCCGGTGTAGCGCGGCGTCTCGACGAAGGTCTCGACGAGGACGGGTGTCGTGCCATAGCGCTCGGTCCAGTCCTCGGGCAGGCGCCTGCGGATGATGGCGAGGAGGTGTGAGCCGAGGTTGAGGATCCTGATCCATGGCAGGATGAGGAACCTCGGGTTGTCGACCACGAGGGGGAGGTTCTTCTCGCGCAGCTGCGGCGTCCAGCCGATGAAGCTGTCGCGCGGGGCGAGCTTCCACGCGGCGGTGGAGAAGCCGAGCATGGCGAGGGGCCTGCCGCCCCGGTCGTGGACGGCGTAGCGCATCTGCGCGCCGACGAGGGTCTTGTAGCCGAGGTAGTGGTAGCGGGCGACGAACTCGTTCCAGAGCCTGCCCTCGCGGGTTCCGCGCACGGCGACGCGCATATCGAGGGGGCGGACTTCGTCGAGGGTCTCAGGCGCCGGGATGAGGGGAGGTTCGGTGTCGGGTCCGAAGACGATCGGCCCGGGCCGGTTCTGGCGCCACTTCGGTGGGGGCAGCGTGATCAGGCCGTCCTTGTGCATGGCCAGCATAGTCACCCGGGCCATCATGTCCTTGAGTCCGCCGTCGGGCTTGTACCAGCCGATTCGGCGGCAGAACTCCTTCGATAGCGCATGGCGGTTGAGCGCAGGTGGACCTGCGATCAGTTCGCGCAGCAGCGCCATCTCTTCCGTCGTGAAGTCGCGTCCGTGGTAGCGGCACTCGGTCACGGCGTCATCCCGGCGCCGTGAGGGCGCGCCTGCGCTCCGTGCTCATCGACCAGGGCAGCCACGCGGAGAGGTCCCCGGGCGCCCGGCCGCCGTTCTCCGCGCAGGCCGTGAGCCATGCCTCCAGCCAGCGGAGCGGGTCGACCCCGTTCGACGCGAGGGTTCCGAGGACCGAGTACATCATCGCCGTAAACCTGGCGCCGGCCTCGCTGTCGGAGCCGAACGAGAGCCGCCTGCCGATCACAGGGCCCCGAAGCGCACGTTCGCTGGCGTTGTTATCCATCGGCACCGAGGGGCGTTCGATGAAGACGCTCAGCCCCTCGCGGTGGTTCAGCAGCGAGCGAAGCGCCTTGCCCTCGCGCGCCTGCGCGGGCAGAGCGGCCATCTCCCGTCGGGCCTGCGCGAACAGGTCCTTGAGCGCCTTCTTCAATTCGTCGTGCGCCGCGTCGAACGCCGCATCCTGGCGTTCGACGCCCGGGTCGTAACTGGCCAGGCGCGCCTCGTTCAGGCGGTAAAGCAAGGCAATCCGCTCGATCCATCTCTCGCACCACGGCGTCAGCCGCTCATCGCCGGCGGCGCAGTGGATATAATCGCGCCGGACGTGACTCCAGCACCATGCGAGAGTCACCAGACCCCCGGGAATGCGCGCCAGCTTCTTGTAGGCGCTGTAGCGGTCGCAGACGATGACCGTATGGGAGCCGGCCGCGCCGAACAGCTTCATCGCGACCTCAGCACTCCGCGAGGGGTCGACGTGGAAGTAGACGGAGTCTGCGCTGACCGAGGTCCACAGCCAGGCGCGGCTCGAGCGTCCTTGTTCGCGAAGCGACTGAACGCGCCACGTCGTCTCGTCCCCGTGACGCACCGCCGCTTCGTTCTGGCGGTCGAGGATCGCCGCAGCCAGCGGCTCGAAGAGCGGCGTGAAGCGGTGCGTGCTGTCGCCCAGTGTGCCTGCAGAGACCGGAAGCCCCTGGTCGGAGAGCCACGCGGCGACCCGGCGCAGCGGGCGGAAGCAGGCGTAGCGCTCGAACAGGAAGCGCGCCCACACGCTCGTCCCGTAAGGCGTGCCCGCGAACAGGCGCGGCGCGGCGGGCGCCGACACTTCCACCGGAGACGACGCGCACGCGCATCTCCTGCGCCATCTCGGACGGCGGATGACGCGCTTGTGGGCCGAGACTTCGATCTCGAAGATGGAGGAGACCTCGGCGCCATTGGCCACGTAGGGCTTCCCGCAACCGGCGCAGACGCGCGCACCGGCCGGCGGGTTGCGAACTTCGGTCCTCTCATCGAGCGCGGGCCGCGGGGTGCGGCCATGACCGGCGGCGCCGGGTTGCCGGCCGCGCCTGCGCTCCGAGCGCGGCCTCTCCTGCCGTTCGCTCTTGCGCCCGAACAGTCTTCTCGCCAGCACCGCTCCGGTGGCGCGAAGCTTCGCGAGATCGGCCTCCAGCCGCGCCCGGATGGTCTCTGACTTGCGGAGCGCCCTGCGAAGACGCCCGTTCTCCCTCGACAGCGACCTGAGCGCCGTCTTCTGGCGCCGCGACCTCCCCAGGGCCTTGCGCAGTTCCTCATCTGCACGAGACGGCGACTTCGAGCGCGCCGCCTCGAGAGCGCGCAGCAACCGCGCCTTCAGCCGTTCGGTCGCAATGCCTACGGCCCCCAGGGAGACTTCAAGACGGTAGACCTCCGCAGACAGCGACTCGACCACCTCCGCCTGGTCGCGCAATCGCCTCAACTTCCTGTAGAGCCCGATGGCCTCCTCGTCCAGGCTCCGAATGGTCTCCTTGTCGGTCGCCGACTTCTGCTTCTCCAGGGCCAGACGATCTTCGAGCCGGGCAACTTCCTTCTCCCGCCGGCCGACCTCCTTGCGCAGGGCATGAATCGTCTCCTTGCGCTCCTCCAGGGCCTTGCGCAGCCGCCCCGCCTCCCCCGGCGACGGCACGCCCGAGAGCTCCTTGCGAAGCCGGACGACCTCCATGCGCAGCGACATGAGCGGGCTGCGCTTGCGCGGATCGACCCCCGCCTCCGCAAGCAGCTTCTCCAGCCGCGCCACTTCCGCCTTGAGCGACAGCGCGTCCTTCGCCGCGCGGCGGGCTTCCTTCGCCTCCCCGGCGGCCGCCTCGAGCTTCTTCCGGCTGGCGTCGAGATGCCGCTTCAGCTTGCCCGCACGGGAGCGGGAATCCACTTCCGCCCAACGCAACTCCTCGCAGCGCGCCTCCGCCGCCTCCGCGCGCGCACGCTCGCGCTCGTACAGCGAACGCCAGTACGCCTCTGCGGTTGTGGACAACCCGGGGGAATGAGGCCATGGCTCATCCGGCCTCTCGGCCAACGCCAACTCCGTCTCGACAGCTTCTGCGCGAATCTTCATGCCGACATCATTAGCACATGTCGAATCGCGTTACCAGTCGCCCGGGAAAATTCTATCCGATGGAGGCGATGCGCCCGGCGCCGGGTCCATCACGGCCCGCCCGAACGCTTACGAGTACGTCAACCTGGAAGCGCCCGACCAGCGGGAATTCGCCGAAACCGACCCCCGGGGCTTTTTGTCCCGGCTGGGCGAGGGCGCCGTCCTGGACGAGATCCAGCGCGTCCCTGAACTCCTGTCCTATCTCCAGGTGCTGGCCGACGAGGCGGGGCGAAACGGCCTCTTCGTGCTGACGGGCAGCGAGCAGTTCCGACTCCCGGGCGCCGTCAGCCAGTCGCTCGCCGGACGAACGGCGCTGCTCCGCCTGCTGCCGTTCTCGCTCGCCGAGAGGCGGCGGGCGGGCGCGAGCGAGGAGGTCGACGACGTCCTCTACTCGGGTTTCTATCCCCGGATTCACGATCAAAAACTCGAACCCCGCCAGGCGCTCGGCGATTATTTCGAAACCTACGTGGAGCGCGACGTGCGCCGGATCGGCGAGATCCGCAACCTCTCCGCCTTCCGCCGGTTCGTGCGCCTGTGCGCCGGGCGGGTGGGACAGCTGGCCAATCTCTCGGCCCTGGGCGCGGACGCCGGCGTCTCCCACACCACGGCGCGCCACTGGCTGACGATTCTGGAGGCGAGCCACATCGTTTTCCAGCTTCCGCCGTATTTCGCAAACGTGCGCAAGCGGCTGGTCAAGTCGCCCAAGCTCTACTTCCACGACGTCGGGCTGGCGAGTTACCTCATCGGCATCGAGCACGCCGGGCAGTTGGGCACCCACCCGCTCCGGGGGGCGCTGTTCGAGAACACCGTCGTCGCGGAGGCCCTCAAGCACCGCTTCAACCGGGGGCGCCGCTCCAACCTGTCCTTCTTCCGCGACGTCCGGGGGCTGGAGTGCGACCTTCTCTACGAGAACGGCGAGGGGGTGGGCCTGATCGAGATCAAGTCGGGCGTAACGGTCGCCTCCGACTGGTTCGACGCCTTTCCCCGGGTGGCGAAGTCGTTGCCGCGGATCGTTCTCGGGGCCGTCGTCTACGGAGGTTCGGAGCGGGGATCCCGCCGGGACGGCGAAGTGGTTCCGCTGGGCGAGGTGGGCGCGCTGCTCGAACGATTCGACGAAAGCCGGAAATCCTGACGGCGTCCCGGCATATCGGGGGAGAGGGGGTTCCACCCGATACCGGCGATCGCCGCCGGGAATCCGGTGATCGCCACCGGGTGGCGGGCGAACCGGTTTTCCCCGTCGGCCGCGCATGCGGGGAATTGCGGAGCCGATGAATCCCGGCCCGAGGGGGTTGCCTGAAAAACTTTGTCAAAGGAGCAACCCCCCCTACCCCCCCTTGTCAGGGGTCAAAACCGACCGAAGAGGGAGGTTTTGCAAGACGATGTGTTTCTCGCCAATGGCTCATGCAAACGCTCGTTCCTCACTCGCGCTTGACCTCTGACAAGGGGGGGTAGGGGGGGGTGGTTTTCGGGGCGAGCGGGCGGTTTGCGGTTTCCGTAGGGACAGGCCCCCGTGCCTGTCCTTGGTCCCCGTGCCCTTCCTGTATCGAGGTGAATACGACCGACGGGCGGCCACAGGGTCAGACATATATGTCTGACCCCTACGGAAATCTCTGCCCTCTGTCGATGGTAAAAATTCACTCCCCCCTTGAGGGTCTGGCTTCCCGAGGGGAAAGCCAGACGAGGAAGGCGAGCGGTTTGTGCGAAGGCTGAATCGGTGGGGGGTGAAATGCGTTTTATTGCCAGTCCGAATTATACCCCCCACCGAATCGCTTTCGGGCTGACGCCCTCAGCTCTTCGACTCCCCCTCAAGGGGGGAGTTGATTTATGTTCATCTCGGCGGCGGGCATCGCTTTTTCATACCCCCCCTTGACAGCGAACAAAGGCAACCCCCCTTATCAGGGGTCAAAACCGACCGAAGAGGGAGGTTTTGCAAGACGATGTGTTTCTCGTCAATGGCTCATGCAAACGCTCGTTCATCACTCGCGTTTGACCCCTGACAAGGGGGGGTAGGGGGGGTTGGTTTTCGGGGCGAGCGGGCGGTTTGCGGTTTCCGTAGGGACAGGCCCCCGTGCCTGTCCTTGGCCCCCGTGCCCTTCCTGTATCGAGGTGAATACGACCGACGGGCGGCCACAGGGTCAGACATATATGTCTGACCCCTACGGAAATCTCTGCCCTCTGTCGATGGTAAAAATTCACTCCCCCCTTGAGGGTTCTTGCCACCCGACGAGAGAGCAATTCACTCCCCCCTTGAGGGTCTGGCTTCCCGAGGGGAAAGCCAGACGAGGAAGCCGAGCGGTTTGTGCGAAGGCTGACTCGGTGGGGGGAGCTTTTATCCGTGGCATGTCCCCCCACCGAATCGCTTGCGGGCTTCGCCCTTAGCTCTTCGTCGGCCTTCCCGAGGAGGAAAGGCCGACCCTCAAGGGGGGAGTTGATTGCATATCTCGCGCGTGAAGGGACGACCCTCAAGGGGGGAGTTGATTTATGTTCATCTCGGCGGCGGGTGTCGCCTTTTCTCACCTCCCGTCAAGGAGGGGTAGGGGGGTGGTTTTCGGGGCGGGGGCGCATTTGCCCGCATTTGCCGTCATCAATGAAACAGCGGACTGCGCTATCGTGCGCGCGACGCGGGGAAGGGGTTTTTCCCCGGCGGATTGAGGCGCAGGCAGAGGAGGCTTTCTCATGGGATGGGGTGATGGAGCGGGGAAGCGTAGCGAGAATGGGTTCAGGGACGGCACGGAAATAAAAATAATGATATTTCCCGTAAAATACGATTAATAATTGTCATGAACCCGGTGTCGGCGCGATAGTATGATTGACTACGTATGTCTACGATAACTGATTGTTTATAATACCATATTTCTGTTATTTCGTACCCAGCTACCCCTTGCATTTTCGCCATACATATGCTTAGATAGCCTCCAGTTTGATGTCGCACGTATGCGTTTTGATTACAGATTCAGGAGGGAAGATGCCGAAGCGAAGCGATCTGAAACTCACGAAGCGCACCGTCGACGCGCTCGAGGCCGACGGGAAGGACGCGATCTTCTGGGACCGGGAGCTGGCGGGCTTCGGGGTGCGCGTCCACGCCACGGGCAGGAAGACCTGGGTGGTGCAGTCCCGGGGACCCGGGGGGCCGAAGCGCGTGACGCTCGGCCGTCACGGGGAGCTGGCCGTCGACGAGGCCAGGAAACAGGCCGCCCTCATTATCGACCGCATCAAGCGCGGCGAGGATTTCAGCGCTGCGGCGCCCGAGGCGGAGACCACCGTGGCCGGACTCGCCGAACGCTTCATGCGCACCCACGTGGAGAAACACCTGAAGCCCGCCAGCGTTGCCGCATACCGCACCACGCTCGACAAACACATCCTGCCTGCCCTGGGCGGTATGGGGCTGGACGAGATCGGCGGGGCGGAAGTCACGGCGCTCCATCACGGCCTTCGCGATACGCCGGTCCTGGCGAACCAGGCGGTCCACCTGCTCTCGCGCATGTTCGTACTTGCCGAAGCGTGGGAGCTGGTACCGCCCGGGCGGAACCCCTGCCTCGCCGTGCGCCGCTACAGGACGCGGGCGCGCGAGCGGTTCCTGGCGCCTGAGGAATACCGGAGGCTGGGCCTTGCGCTCAGGCAAACCGAGGCGGAGAGCGGGATATGGCCGCCCGCTATCGCGGCCATCCGGCTGCTCGCACTTACCGGGTGCCGCAGGGGCGAGATACTGAACTTGCGCTGGGACGACGTGGACCGCACGGCAGGGGACCTGAGACTCAGGGACGCCAAGGCGGGTCCCCGGATGGTGCCCCTGACGAAGCCCGTGCTCAGGGTGCTGGACGGGGTTCCCCATCAGCCGGAGGTTCCCTGGGTGATCGCGGGCCAAAGGCCGGGGAGGCGCCTCACGGGCCTGCAATACTACTGGCGGTCCGTCCGGGCGCGGGCGGGGCTTCATGATGTCCGCATCCATGACCTCAGACATTCGTACGCCAGCCGGGCGCTGGCGCTGGGCGAGAGCCTCTACACGATCGGGAAACTACTCGGGCACACGAGCGTGGCGACGAGCGCGCGCTACGCGCACCTGATGCGCGAGGCCGAGAGGGAGGCGGCGGTGCGGGTGGGCGGGAGCATCGGCGCGCACGTCACGAGCCGAGGGAGGTAGAGTGAAGATGACGCAGCCCAAAATCAAAACGCTGTCGAACCGCGCGGTCGGGAAGCTCGCGGTGGAGAAGGACACCGTCTTCTGGGACCGGGAGCTCACGGGTTTCGGCGTGAGGGTCTATCCCACCGGGAGCAAGGTCTACGTCGCCCAGGCGCGGGGGCCGGAAGGGCCCAAACGCGTGGCCGTGGGCCGCCACGGGGTGATAAACGCCGATGAGGCCAGGAAGCGCGCCGCCCACATCATCGCGAGGGTCAAGGCGGGCGAGGAGGCGGTGCCCGAACCGATGAAGCCAGCGGGAGGCCCCACGGTGGCCGAACTTTGCGCGCGCTACCTCTCCGAATACGTCTCGGTGCGATGCAAGCCGGGCACCGCCGCGCTCTATCGCTCGGTGATCGACCGCCACGTCCTGCCCGCCCTGGGCAAGCTGCCGATCGCTGCGCTCTCGCGCGCGCAGGTGGCGGAATTCCACGAGAGCCTCTACGAGACGCCCGCGGTGGCGAACACGGCGCTCCGCATCCTCTCCTCGATGTACCGCCTGGCCGCGGGCTGGGGAATGGTCCCCGAGGGATTATCAAACCCCTGCAAGGCCCTGGTGAAATACCCCGAGCGCAGGCGCGAGCGGTTCCTGACGGATTCGGAGTTCACCCGCCTGGGAGAAGCGCTCGAGGAGGCGGAGGCCCGGAGCGGCGCCTCCGCTTCCACTGTGGCGGCGATCCGCCTTCTCGCGCTTACCGGGTGCCGCAGGAGCGAGGTGCTCGGGCTGCGCCGCGAGGACGTGGCGCTCGAAGCGGCCGAGCTCAGGCTGCCCGATTCCAAGACGGGCGCGCGGGCGGTCCCGCTCCCGCCCCAGGCGGTCGAACTCCTCTCGGGTCTCCTCGGCGCCCACGACGGCCCCTGGGTCATACCGGGCAGGAAGCCGGGGACGCCCTTGAGGAACATCGACGAGGCCTGGCGAACGATAAGGGAGCGCGCGGGTCTCGAAGGCGTGCGCCTCCATGACCTGCGCCACTCCTGGGCCTCGCGGGCGCTTGCGCTCGGCGAGGCGCTGCCCGTGATCGGGAAGCTCCTGGGCCACAGCAAGATGGAGACGACGGCGCGCTACGCGCACCTCGCGCGCGACTCGGCGCAGGAGGCGGCCGAGCGGGTCGCCGAGAGCATCGCCGAAGACATGCTGTAGGGTCACAGCAGGCGCGCGCCGGCCAGGTGTTTGCCCGCGCCCGGAGCCGGTGATAAATTCGGGAGTGCCTGAAACTATTTCGTTTCCATAATATTTGACAAATATTTCAAAATAAATATTATTCTCATCCTGCAAAACCTTTCTGGAAAAAATCAAGCAACAGACTACCCAGGCCACAACCGCCTATGTGTCCAAAAATCTTTTTGGGGTTTAAATAAGGAATTGCAATGAAAAAAGTAATGAGCTTGATCCTTTCTGCATTCCTGACATTCGGTTGTGTTCCTTCCCCCGATGGTATTTCGGCTGCTTATGTATCTCCCTTGCAATACCGGTCCTTGAAATGTTCTCAACTACTTGAAGAATATAGAAGAGTAAACTACAGGGCCATTGAGGTAACAAAATTCCAAAGGGCCGAATCGGAACAAAGTACTGGTGCAATGGCAGTCGGCTTGATTCTGTTTTGGCCGGCGCTTTTCTTTGTTAGTGGAACGGACAGGTCTCCGGAATTGGCGAGGTTACGGGGAGAGGTTGAAGCAATAGAAAAAACCGCTATCAGGAAAGAGTGTTACGAACTTACCGAAACGATTAGAGAAGAACGTTCACGCGCAAAAGTGGAAGCGGAACAAGCCGCAAAGAAACAAAAACAACAGGAAGAAAAAGAGAAGGAATTGCCATAGTAAAATCGATTGATTTAATTATATAGAAAAACCTTGAAATAAAGTTTCGGCACTATTGTATATAATTCCCATAAATTTCATTCCATTCAACAGGTTATCCGAATCATTCATCTCAGGTTTTTCACCCGGACGGGGTGCGGGAGGAGTCCTTTGCGGAAGATCGACATCATCAGCCTCGTGTCCGGCGACACGGGCCTCGGCAGGGTCAAGGCCGAAGAAGCCGTCGATGCCATCATCGACGCCGTCAGGGAATCCCTCGCGAGGGGCGAGTCCGTCACGTTGAGGCGCTTCGGCTCCTTCAGTGTGAGGGAGAAGAACGCCCGGATGGGGCGCAACCCGAAGACGGGCCTGGAAGCGCCCATCAGCGCCCGCAGGGTCGTGAGGTTCAAGGCGGGACAAAACTTCAAGGATGCGGTGAACGGGGCCGGGGTGAATTTCCATTGATTGGCCGGTTCCGGGGTCGGGAAGGACCGGGCCGGCAACGTCCGCATCGGCGCAGGGCCCCGCGCCGCAAGACGGCGGGAAAAGCCAGGACACGGCCTTCGTGACGACCGGTGGATTCGCGGGCGGAACCCGGAGAGGACCGCTCCGCCTCGGCCCGAGCAGCGTCGAAGCCGCGTATCGAAGGGGCCTGTCCCGGGCCCGCCGGAGGGCGAAACCCGCGCCCCCATCCTTCGTTACGGCGCTGACGGGTTTGTTGAAGAACGCTTTTCCGAATCCCGGGCAGGCGAAGGCAACAGGGCCTCGGCCTGCCCCAAGACGGATTCCGGAAAGCTCTCATCGGGAGAAACGCACGCCAGCACCCTGAGGCCGAGAAGCAGACCGAGCAGAGACTTCGCCGTCCGCTCCGGATCGACTTCGGGGGAAATCTCCCCGCAAGCCTGGCCCCGCTCGATGGAAGCGCAAAAGAACTCCGCCATGCCGGCGAAGGCGTCGGCAACCAGAGAAGCCACCTCCTCATCGTGCGCCCCGAGTTCCAGGGCGGCCTTGACTTCGAGACAGCCCTCTCGCGAACCACCTCCCGGCGCGGCGGAGGCGGCAGCCCCGAAAACGGCCAGCACCGCTCCGCGCGGCGAGTCGCCCTTTTCGAGTTCCGCGATCGGCTCCGCGCGATGAATGCGGCCATAATGGCGGAGCGCCCGGAAGAACATCCCACGCTTGTCGCCGAACGCGTGGTACAAACTGCCTCGAAAGAGACCCGTCGCCTCCTCGAGATCCCGAATCGTCGTCGCCGAATAGCCGTGACGCCGGAACTGGCTCATGATTTTCGTCAGAACCTCGTCCATCCCGTACTTCGGCATTTTCCCCACGGGTCCTCTCCTCGTCCGCCCGGTGAAGCATGGAATTCATCATGGCGGTCAGGCGGTTCCAGTCATCACCACGCGTCGAAACTTATCACACGGAAAATCCGCTTTCACGAAGAATTGCACCCCATCGGAGCTGTTGCCCCCCTTGGGCCCCGTTTTCAGTGGGACTGCTTTTCCAGTCGGGAAGGGCGCCGGGCGCCACTCCCGGGGAATCGGCCTATAGCTCCAACCCCCGATCCGATCGTGTCTTCTCCATCGCCGGTGTCTGCCTCTCCATTGCCTGGGTCGCCTCGTTCGACTTCTCCACACCTATGCTCTCCGCCTTGCCCGCTCCTATCGCCTCCAGAGCCGCGATGCGCTCCCCCGTCGCGGCTTCGAGGCGCTCGCACAGGGCCTTCGCGTCGTCGGTCACGAGTTCCGCCCGGTCCCGGGCGCGGCTGATCTCGACGTATAGCGTCTTCTGGTTGGTGAGCTCGGGGTGATTGGCCTCCATGGCGGCGATGACGGTGTCGACCGTCCGGCCCTGGAAGGCGTGGACGGTCGAGGCCCATGCGCGGTCGACGTGGCGAAGCTGGGGAACGCCGGCGGTCATGCCGATCGTGCGCCCGTCCTCGACCCGGAAGGTGACGCGGCCGTTCCTGACGCTCGTCACCTCGGCGGCCTGGCTGTTGACCAGGCCGAGGTCCTTGTCGTTGCGTGTCCAGCGGACCTTGTCGCCGATGCGCAGTTCCATCCGCTCGACCTTGTAGACCTCGACGCCGCCGCTTCGCGCCGCGATGCGGCGGGGCTCCCAGCGGATTTCCCGCCCGTGCCCCCCTTGCAGGATGACCGCGCGGGCTTCGTGGTCGACGCCTTTCACGCGCAGCTCGTCTCCCTTCTCGACGCCGAGGCGCTTGTAGCGGCGGTGGAAGGCGACGACGTCGCCGGGTGAATAGTTCGCGGCGAGCGATTTCTCGGGGTTCGTGTAGCCGCGCGAGACGAGGCGATTCGTGAGGAAGACCGGGCCGCAGACGGCGCCCTCCCGGACCAGGCGATCGCGGACGATGGCGTTGATCTTCTCGCGGATCTTGTGGCTCGGCGCCATGAGCCCCGCGTTTGCGCGTTCTTCAGGGGAAAGCGCCAGCCAGCGCGCGGCGGCGGCGCCCGCGAGGTTGTCGGGTTTCACTTCGGCTACGTTGGATCCCAGCTTGTCGAAGGCGCGCTTCACGTCGCCCGCGAGCGTGGCCTCGACGGCGGCTTTGAGGTCCTGGTCGCGCTGGCGCATGATCTCGTCCATGGTCGCCGTCTTCATGCCCGCGGCCTGCAGCTGCGCGAAGGGCTTGCCGGCGTCGACGGCGTCGAGTTGCTTCGCGTCGCCCACGAGCACGACCCGGGGCAGGCGCAGGACCTCCGAGATGCGGAAGAGTTCGCGCATCTCGCGCGTGGAGGCGAGGGAGCCCTCGTCCACGACGAGGGCGGTCCTGCGCCAGGCGGAGCGCATCTTTTGCTCGGTCGTTCTCGTGAGGCGGCCTTCGGCGACCCCTGCGTTACGAGCGAGGAAGCGCTGGAGCGTCTCGCTCTCGATGCCGGCCTCCGCTTCGAGCGTCCGCGCGGCCGAGGCCGAGGGCGCCAGGCCCCGGACCTCGTAGCCGCGCTTCTCGAATAGCGCGCGGGCGCGCTTCAACATCTTCGTCTTGCCGGTGCCGGCATAGCCCTGCACGCCCACCACGCGGTCCTTCTCCGCGAGGATGAGCTTGACGGCCTCGCGCTGGCCATGCGTCAGCGGTCCCTTGCGCAGGTGCGCGCTCACCATCCAGCCCCGCATGGCGGGCGCGCCCCGCCCGCGTCCTGCCTCCACCAGGGCGATGGTCTCGCGCTCCGCCGCCGCGGCCTTCTCCGTCGTGAGCATGTCCTTCGCTCCGGGCAGATCCGCCGCGTGCAGGGCGCCGGTTTTTTCGAGTCTCGCCACCTCGCGCTCCGCTCCCGCCATCGACACCGCGCCGGGCCGCCAGGCGAGTGCGCCCGCGAGCAGGGCCGCGCGGTCGAAGACGGCCTCCCGCTCCGAGAGGTGCGCCACGGACCATTCCACGGCCTCGCGGGCGGGTTCCGTTTCTTTGGCTGGAGCGCTCCGGCCGGCGTCGCGGGACAAGCCGCTCCTCGCCATCGCCCGGTCCTTGAGGGCTACGGCGTCGAAGCCGAGATCAGCGGCCTGTTTTTGCCAGGCGGCCATGAGCGTCCCCTTGTCGGCCTCCCGCTTGGGGTCCCGCGTCATGAGCGTGACCCGCTGGGCGGCGCGCTGGTTCTCCGCCGTCGCGCCGAGTCCGCGCTCTGCCATGGCCCTCTCGATCTCGGCCCGCCGGGTCGAGAACGCCTCGATCACCTCGCGCGATACGCCCTCGACCTCGAAGCGCCCGTCCGCGTGGGTCTTCTCCACCCGGTAGCCGAACCCTTCGAGACCCCGGGCGAGTTCGGTCCGGTAGAGGGCGCCGATCAGCATCTTGTTCGCATAGAGCTTCTCATTCGACATGGTCCTCCACTTGCCGTCCGTCCCCCGGACCATGTTGGCGATTACCGCGTGCGTGTGGAGCAGGGGGTCGAGGTTGCGCGAGGTGTCGTGCCGGAAGGTCGCGACCACGCTCTTCTGATCGCCTGCCCGCACCATTCGCCCGGTCCCGGGCTCGCTCATCCTGGTCTCGGCGACGTTCCGCTCGACCCATTCCAGGGTGCGCGCCACGGCCACCTGGTGGGCCCACATCGCGCGCCCGTCGCCGCCGAGGTAGGCCAGCAACGAGACGGACTTGGGCGCCGAGAGGGTCAAGTCGCGGCCGGGACGGTGATGGATCACGCCGTCCTTGCCTCTTTTCCCGAGCCTGCGCCCCGAACCGTCCGGCACCACGCCTTCGAGCACCGCGCGGAGGGTGTCGGGGTCGACCGGGCCCGACAATCCCAAATCCTCGGCGCCCCTGCCGCGCCAGGCGCTCGCCTCCCGGTGGTTCGGATCGTCTTTCACATAGTAGTCGTCGCGCTCGAAGTAGGACACGCACTGCGCGGGGGAGACTACGGCGCCTATCGACGCGACCATATCAGCAACTCCTCGGGCGGTTGACTTGCGGACCCGCGCGTCCGGCCGCATCGCTCACGCGGCGGTGCTCCCGTACACCCAAAACGTTCCCGACATTCCCGTTCATATGCGTCTCTCCTTCGTGTTCGAACCTTTCACCCCGGTCCTCCGGCGTCATGCGGGCGGGGGCGTCCATCGCCCGCATGCAGAGCGTAAATAAAGCAAAAACAACTCGTCTGCAAGAGTTTTCGATAGCGTATTGCCAACGCCCGCGCGCCATGCGCGGTCACGCATGCGACCGGCTGCGCGGGGATATGACAAAAAAATTTTCCGCATCGCGCCTCACCCAGGCCCCGCGCCGGCGAGAGGCGGAGCCGGGCCGGGAGGCGGGTGCGGGAGCCGGGGTCTGAGAGGCCGGGCGGCGCACGCGATTCCCTTTCTCACAATCCCGGAGGCGCGACTCATGAGTAACCGAAAACCATCCCGATACACCCGTGCCCTCGTCTTCGCGGGACCCGCCCTGGCGCTCCTCGCCACAATCCTCTCTCTCGCGGCAGGCAGCGGCCTCCGCCCCCTGTGGGCCGTCTGGGCCTGTGCAGCTCTCTGGAGCCTCCTCACGGCTCTCTCCTGCGTCCTGTGGCGGGGGTCCCGCCACGGGGACTGGTCCGCCTTCGCTCGCTACGAACTGCCCGACGGGAAAGAAGAGGACTTCGAGTGGTCCGCCCGGACGGGACGCTACGCCTGGCGCCGTGAGCTGGAGGAGGAGGAACTGTTCGGCCAGGACCCGGACGCACACTTCCCCTAGAAGGCCCCAGGCCGAACGAAGACCACCCTGAACAACCGGACCGCCGTCTTTCCCGCCGACGGTGGCTCTGCGTCACCGGGAGGCCGAGTCCGGCCGGGAGGGGGCGGCGGAGGGGAGCCGGGAGGGAGTCTTCTCGCGTTCGAGGCTCGCCTTCGCCGCCATCATCCATCCCACAACAAGGAGGCGCGCGATGCGGAAACCCAAACCCGAAGCGAGTACCTTCCTCACCCATCTCTTCACCCTGGGCCTGGCGGACGAGAGATACGCCGTGGAACGCTACAGATCCGCAGAGGGGGGCGAGATCAGGCCCGTGCCCGCCCGGGACAAGGCAGGCCGCAGAAGGAAACGCGTGACCGCCTCGCGCCGTACGGTCCGCGAGATGCGGCCCGCGCGCGACGAACTCATCGTCTGCACCGGGCTCCGGGTCCCCGGCAGCGGGCTGCAGTTGTGGGGCGAGCACCTCGTGTGGGCCCGGATGCTCACCCGGTGAGGAAATCCCCCCGGGGAGGACTTCCGCCCGCAAGACGTCTCGCCGGCCCGGCGCCGGCCGCACGATTCCATCCACCCCAGGGAGGGAGGCGGGATGCCCTACAAGGACCCGGAGATGAGGCGCAAGTTCGATCGCGAACGCCACCGCAAACGCACCGCCGACCGACTCGCGCGTGGTCTGTGTCCCCGGTGCGGAAAGATTCCTCCCGCGCCGGGGCGCAGTCTGTGCGAGCCCTGCCTCGAGAGGGACCGGGAGACCCGACGCGCCCGATACGCCGAAGCCCGAGCGGGGGGAGCCCCATATGGCGGCCGCGACCCCGAGAGCCGCCGGCGCATGGCGCGCGAGAGGGCGAGGAAGCGCAGGCGCGAGCGGGTGGAGGCCGGCTTGTGCCCGCGCTGCGGACGCGAGCCCGTCGAGGACGGCGCCGTCTGCGAACCCTGCCGGGAGGCGAGGCGGGCTGAAGAGCGAAAGCTCTACGCCGCCAGGAGAGCGAAAGGGCTTTGCGGACGGTGCGGGGAGCCGACGTTCGCAGGCGCCGCGCTATGCGGTCCGTGCGCCGCGCTCGCGGAGGGACGCGCTCCAAAGAAGAACGCCGCGAGCAGGAAACGCTATCGCGACAGGCGGGCCCGGGGGCTTTGCGTCGACTGCGGCGCCCATGCGGACGCAGGGGTGAGATGTACTCCCTGCGCGCGGCGTTCGTATCACTCCTCGGCAGAGCACAAGGGGATGCCCATCCATCCGCCGAGCTACACCGTGGTCGAACTCGCCACGGGCATCGAGCACGGACCCCTCGACTCCTGGGAGGAGGTTGCCATGTGCCTCGCGTTCAGCAAACTCTCACGGGATGAGGTCGAGGTGGTTACGGACAGCCCGGTGATGGCAACTCTCACCGGCTACTGAGCGCCGGCTCACGGCCGGGTCTGCACTTGCAGCCGGCCTGCCGTCCGCCGGGGCACGTGCCGCCGTCCGCCCGCCGGCGGGTTACTTGCAGCCGTCCGGCCGGGGCGGAGGGAAGGACAGCGCCGCCCTGCTGCGCAGCCGCCGGACCGCCGTCACCGGCCCCGGACGCACCACCTCGCGAGCCACCACCAGGCCACCCAGGCCGGCAGGCTGAGAAGGACCGTACAGGCGGCTATCGCGAGCGGACCGGAGAGTCCCGCCACCAGCGGCGCCGTCACACCACCCAGCACCGCACCCATCGCCCAGGCGCCGCCGCGCCATCCCAGCCGCCACATCCGTCGGCACGCCAGGGCGAGCGGCAGGCCGCACGGCGCAAGCGTTGCCGCCGAGGAGGGCAGCATCGGCGTCCAGCCCTCGGGATCCGCCCAGAAGCGCACGGCGGCGGTCACGACTGCCCCGACAGGCAGCCACAAGAGCGCGAGCGGCCAGAAGCCGCGCCGTCTGTGCTGCTCCCCTTCGATGAGCATGTCCCATCTGACCCGAATCCCAAGGCGGGCGCAAGTCCGGCATGGCCGGCGGGCGGTCCCCATCGGCTATGAACCTCCCTGGGAGAGGTGAAGCGAAGCTCGGGGCCGGGCAAAGGCCCGGCAGGCGAGAGGGAGACGGTCTCCAGCTCCCGCCGCCGGCGACAACCCGATAGGAGGCTTGGCCATGTACGAGAACGACTTCGACGTCGACGTTCCCACCACGGACGAACTGCTCGCAGAACTCGGACTCGACGCGTACACGATCCGCAAGATCCGCGACGAGGCGGGGGGCGAGGAGGAGTTCAGGAGGGAATAGGGCAGATCGGGGGATCGGGGAGAGAGGCTCCCCGGCCCCTTCCACTTCATCATCCACACCACACCATGAAGGAGTACTACAATGGCATTCGGACTTAACCGCGCGGAACTGATCGGGCGTCTCGGCGCCGACGTCACCATCAACCACCTCGCGAGCGGCGGCCGCGTCGCCAACCTCTCGATCGCCACGGATGAGGGCTACGTCGACAAGCAGTCCGGCGAGCGGGTGGACAAGACCGAATGGCACCGGGTCGTCACCTTCCAGCCCGGGCTGGTGGACATGTTCGAGAAGCACGCGAAGAAGGGCCGCCTGGTCTACGTCGCGGGCAAGCTCCAGACCCGCCGCTGGAAGAAGGACGATGAGGACTCGGACCGGTTCTCGACCGAGATCCTCATCGCGCCGGGCGGGCGCGTCCAGTTCCTCGACAAGGTGAACGGGAACGGCAATGGTAACGGCGCGCACCCCGAGACGACGGCGGTGGCGGCTGGCGTAGCCGGGGACGACATCCCGTTCTAGGCTCACCAGGGGTCGGCGCTTCGGCGTCGGCCCCTTTTTTTCTGCTCCTTATCCAGAGGAAGTCCGCCCTGCCTGCTCTCTCATCTACCGGGAGCACCCGGTAAATCTCCGGTTCCGTGAACGATAAACCGTGTTCCCGGAAGATCGGCATGCTCCTGCCAATCATCCCATAATTCCAGATAGTGGCTCGGTCCACCCCCCGCTGCGGGAATTTCGGGCCGGAAAAAACGGCCCGAAATGACCCTTTCCGCAGCATGAGAGACTGTTTCCCGATGAGCTTCGCCTTCATCGTGAAACACCAAAGGCTCTTGTGTCCCGGTGGCGGTACTACCCTCTCTCTCTTAGCGTCCTCATTTTAGCACGAACGCCGAGCGAATAAAGGGTGGCCGCAGGCGGCCATCATTTGCCGGTGCCCCCCAAAAAACGTCGAGCGACGAAAAACAGGAGCGCCGCTCTATGAAGCGTGTTTTTCGGGAACCCCCCGGAAAATGACAAGCCCTTGATTCGCCCGCCTACGGGCATCGGTAACACCGTCCGATGCCCTTACGTGCTGAAAATGGGGCGCTAAGAAGCGCATCCGTTAACTCTCTACGAAGGAGAAAGGCATGGAAACCACCGTGGTGAACCTGAACGACTACGTTGCGCCTCAATTCGGCGGCGGATTGCTGGTCAGGATCGACCGCATGACCAAGTGGGGAAACCCCTTCCGCATCGGCCAGGACGGCGAGCGCGCCGAGGTCATCGAGAAATACCGGCGATGGCTCTGGGAAAGAATCCGGCGCGAGGAGCAGGACCTCTACGAACTCGCCGACCTGCAAGGCTGCGAGCTCGGCTGCCACTGCCATCCCCTCCCGTGCCACGGCGACGTACTCGCACGCGCCGCCGAGTGGGCCGCCAGGTATCTCGACGGGATGCCGAAAGAAGTGGGGCGCAACGAGCGTGGCTACGCTCTTCCCGAATTCAATCATCCCCTCGCCTGAGGACAACGAAAGGAGTGAACGATGACTGCCACCGCGACACACGACCACAAGGAGAGCATCATGCACGAGGTTGACAACATCGAAGCGCAGAACGAATCCTTCACCGCCATGGTCTGCGAGCAGGCCGCCCTCTTCGGCGCGACCCCCGGCCCTGACGAGTTCGACAACCGCCCCGTGTGGGGCGAGGCGGAGTCCACCGCCGCCGTCCTCAAGGCATTCCACCTGCTCGCCGAGGCCGCGCCCGACGGCACGCAACTGGCCGACGAGCGGGCGAGTCTCCTCTGGGGCTTCGTCAACACCCTCGACGCCCAGACACAGCGGCTCGACCGCGCCGCCGACAAGCTCATCCCCGGCATCCGTGAACTGCAGCGCGAGCAGGACGGCTCCGAGATCAGGTCGCGCGAACTCGAACTCGCCACCGACCGGGCCGAGAATCTCACCGCCCGCCGCGACGCCTTCGAAGGATTGCGCGACACGGCCGCAGAGGCCTACCGCGTCGAGACCGGCGAGGTATGGCGGCCCAGGCGAGGGTCGCACGTCTCTCAGACCGGCAAGCTGACCTCTGCGGTGATCGAGGCGCGTGACTTCCAGCGCGCGAAAAAGGACCGCGAGAACACGGCCCACCTCCCCCAGGGAACCCTCGTCGCCGTCGCGGGAGGCAAGGAAGCCACCGACGCGGGCAAGATCATCGGCCAGCTCGACAAGCTGAAAGCCAAGTACGCCGACGTCGTCCTCGTCCACGGCGGCGGCCCCGGCGCCGAGAAGGTCGCGGCGGGATGGGCCGAACGTAACGGCGTCCACCAGATCGTCTGCAAGCCCGACTGGGACGCCCACGGCAGGGCCGCTCCCTTCAGGCGCAACGACGAGCTGCTCTCCCTCCTTCCCAAGGGCGTGATCGCGTTCCCGGGTTCGGGCATCACGGACAACCTCGTCGACAAGGCCAGAGCGCTCGGCATCCCCGTCCAGAAAATCGCCGCCTGACGTGAACGATCAACGGGCCGCGTCGCCATCCCCGCACCACCGGCGGCGCGGCTCGTTGCTTCCCGTGTCGTTCGCCTGCTTGTGATGTAAAGCGCAAGCTGCAGCGCCCCGTGCGTCCGCCGCTTGTGAATCCAGGCGCAAGCTCCGGCGCCCTCACTCCCTCTTGCCACTCGCTCTGTCCGCTCAATCGCCGCTACGGCTCCCGCTCGCCATTCTCTCCGGCGAAAGTTCCCCCGACTCGTGTTCCATAAAATCCCTCCACCTGACGCCCTGCGGCGTTTCGGGTTGTACACCGGACGCATCGCTGATGCGGGTGTCGCGTTGGTGCGACTGCCCGCGATATGCTGTGAAAATTCGCATCCCCGGGTAGCCCTGTCGTGTCGGAAAAAGCAATACCATTCTGGTATCATGCTATCTCCTTGAAATCCGTGCACTTAAAAATGGCGCAGGCTCATTGTAATACGATGTAATACGGAGATTCTATGCAAGATACCAGATTGGTAGCACCCGGAGGTGCGCTGCGCTATGATGGCTACCATTTTGGTAGTTCATGAAACGGCGTCACGGGTATCATTTTGGGACCCGATGCGGGTGTGTTTGGTGCAGAAAATGAGAATTTTTGCGGTCGTTTTGCGACCGGAAGGGATGAAAATTTTCTCGAAATGAGAGACGAAACGGATGGTTCAGACGATACAGAAGAACATCAGGGTCACGCCGGAACAGTGGAAACGAATTGAAAGTGAGGCCGAAAAACGCGAAATGTCGCCCAACCGACTGGTGGTAGAGCTCGTGATGGAAGCCCTGGAGCGCCGCGAATGGCCCCGTACGGAAGCGGAAATCCATCTCCTGCGATCGGCAATGTACGTTGCGCAGGCCATCATCCGCGAAATGGAAAGGACCGGGCGAGAAGAGGAAATCCAGCAAATCAGTCGAACCATCTCCGAAGTCGCACCGGAATTGCCGGGCAAATCGACGAACAAAGGATCAGCTCAGTCTAAGCCCTCAAGCTCCACGGACGACAATATGTAAGATATTGGCTCGAATTACCGCTAGTAAGAAGCAAAAAATGGTTAAGTCCTAAACTTGCTGGAAACTTTGGAGGGGTGCATCCTCGGCAGAGGCATCACAAAACCGTGCCGGTAAGCGCCGGCACCAAACCGAGGAGGCACCCCATGAAGAAGAGATTACAGGCATCGACGCACACTCGCCAAGCCCTGTCCGCCCTGATCGAAGGCCGCCTGTCGAGTCCCGATGCGCGGGCCGACCTGGTGAAGCTCGCCACGCGGCTCATCGTGGAAGAAGCGCTGGAGGCGGAGAGCCGCGACGCTCTGGGCCGGGAATACTACGAGCACGGAGCGAAGCCCGGCCAGGGCTACCGCAACGGCCATCGTGCAGGTCGTCTCAAGACGGCGGAAGGGTTCGTCGAGTTCGCGGCGCCTCAGATTGCCGGGC